>NZ_BNBI01000045.1 GCF_014655295.1 Streptomyces fumanus | reverse complement strand
CGGGTGTTGGAGTGGATGGCGGGTGACCCGGGGGTGCGGGTCGGTGAGGTGGAGGTGTTGTCGGAGGGTGAGCGGCGTTTGGTGGTGGAGGAGTGGAATGACTCGGGGCGGGTGGTGTCCGGGGGGACGTTGCCGGAGTTGTTCGAGGCGCAGGTGGTGCGGACGCCGGGTGCGGTGGCGGTGGAGTTCGGGGGTGTGGGGTGGACGTATGGGGAGTTGGAGGAGCGGGCCAACCAGTTTGCGTGGGAGTTGATGGCTCGGGGTGTGGGGCCGGGGGATCGGGTGGGGGTGGTGTTGGAGCGTTCGGCCCAGTGGGTGGCGGTGGTGCTGGGTGTGGTGAAGGCGGGTGCGGCGTTCGTGCCGGTCGATCCGGCGTATCCGTCCGAGCGGATCGCCTTGGTTTTGCGGGATGCGGAACCGGCGGTGGTGGTGTGTTCCGCTGCGACGGCCGGCGTTCTGCCTGGTACGGGTCTGGAGTGCCTGGTCTGTGACGATCCGGGTGT
>NZ_BNBI01000044.1 GCF_014655295.1 Streptomyces fumanus | reverse complement strand
CATCGAGGTGGCCAGATGCACCGTCGAACGGCTGATGACCAAACTCGGCCTGTCCGGGACCACCCGCGGCAAAGCCCGCAGGACCACGATCGCTGATCCGGCCACAGCCCGTCCCGCCGATCTCGTCCAGCGCCGCTTCGGACCACCAGCACCTAACCGGCTGTGGGTAGCAGACCTCACCTATGTGTCGACCTGGGCAGGGTTCGCCTACGTGGCCTTTGTCACCGACGCCTACGCTCGCAGGATCCTGGGCTGGCGGGTCGCTTCCACGATGGCCACCTCCATGGTCCTCGACGCGATCGAGCAAGCCATCTGGACCCGCCAACAAGAAGGCGTACTCGACCTGAAAGACGTTATCCACCATACGGATAGGGGATCTCAGTACACATCGATCCGGTTCAGCGAGCGGCTCGCCGAGGCAGGCATCCAACCGTCGGTCGGAGCGGTCGGAAGCTCCTATGACAATGCACTAGCCGAGACGATCAACGGCCTATACAAGACCGAGCTGATCAAACCCGGCAAGCCCTGGCGGTCCATCGAGGATGTCGAGTTGGCCACCGCG
>NZ_BNBI01000043.1 GCF_014655295.1 Streptomyces fumanus | reverse complement strand
ACGCCACCGACGCGCGCGCCTCCGCGGACGAAGCGGCCCTGGACGCCGAAGCGGCCCGGGCCGCCGCCTCCGAAGCGGAACAGGCGGCCAAAGAGGCCCGGGACGCCGCCGACCACGCGGCCGTCGAAGCAGCAGCCGCCGAACAAGCCGCCAAGGACGCCCAGGCTTACGCCGAATCGGCCCAGCAGGCAGCCGACGAGGCCGAGAAGAAGGACAACGCCCAGCAGATCGGGACAGGAACCGTCCCCGACGCAGCAGGCGCACCCATCGGCGGCATGTTCTACGTCGTCGATCGCCTGGTGGAGACCGGCGACCCGCAGATCGTGCAGAAGTCCGACGGCTGCGACGGCTGGATCGACAAGCTCTTCTACAACGGCGACTGCACCATCACCACGAAGATCGGGTTCAAGGCGGTCCTCGACCTGTACCTGTGCACCGCACAGGACATGGGCGCCTCCCAGTACACCTGCCCCACCGACGCCACGGTGTACCTGGGCCAGCACCCGACCAAGGAACTGTCCACCCAGGTCACCCACACCATCACCATCGCCGAGTACCAGCAGGGCGTCGACCCGATCGACATCCTCTTCGGAAGCTGGATCAAGTGCGCCCA
>NZ_BNBI01000042.1 GCF_014655295.1 Streptomyces fumanus | reverse complement strand
ATCATCTGCATGCGCGCGCCCGGCATGACGATGTTCCGGATGCCGATCTTCACCTGGAACGTGCTGCTGACCGGTGTGCTGGTGCTGCTGGCCTTCCCGGTGCTGGCGGCGGCGCTGTTCGCGCTGGAGGCGGACCGCAAGTTCGGTGCCCACGTCTTCGACCCGGCCAACGGCGGATCGCTGCTGTGGCAGCACCTGTTCTGGTTCTTCGGCCACCCCGAGGTGTACATCATCGCGCTGCCGTTCTTCGGCATCGTCAGTGAGATCATCCCGGTCTTCTCCCGCAAGCCGATCTTCGGCTACATGGGCCTGATCGGCGCGACCATCGCGATCGCGGGTCTGTCGGTGACGGTGTGGGCGCACCACATGTACGTCACGGGCGGTGTGCTGCTGCCGTTCTTCTCCTTCATGACGTTCCTCATCGCCGTCCCGACCGGTGTGAAGTTCTTCAACTGGGTCGGCACGATGTGGAAGGGCTCGCTCTCCTTCGAGACGCCGATGCTGTGGTCCACCGGCTTCCTGATCACCTTCCTCTTCGGTGGTCTGACCGGTGTGCTGCTGGCGGCCCCGCCGCTGGACTTCCACGTCTCGGACTCGTACTTCGTGGTGGCGCACTTCCACTACGTCGTCTTCGGCACGGTCGTCTTCGCGATGTTCGCCGGCTTCCACTTCTGGTGGCCGAAGTGGACCGGCAAGATGCTCGACGAGCGGCTCGGCAAGATCACGTTCTGGACGCTGTTCATCGGCTTCCACGGCACCTTCCTGGTCCAGCACTGGCTGGGCGC
>NZ_BNBI01000041.1 GCF_014655295.1 Streptomyces fumanus | reverse complement strand
TCGCGCAGCGGGGTGTTCTCGCACAGTTCGTAGCCGCTGTAGATGCCCCAGGTGGGGGAGAGGGTGGCGGCGAGGACGGCGCGGGCCTCGAAGGCGGGCCGGCCGCCGTGCTGGAGGTAGGCGTGCAGGATGTCGGGGGTGTTGGCGAAGAAGTTCGGCCGCATGTAGGCCGCGGTCTCACCGGACAGTTCGGTGAGGTACTCGGTGAGTTCCTGCTTGGTGGTGCGCCAGGTGAAGTAGGTGTAGGACTGCTGGAAGCCGATCTGGGCCAGGGTGCGCATCATCGCGGGGCGGGTGAACGCCTCGGCGAGGAAGATCACGTCCGGGTCGTCGGCGTTGACGGCGGCGATGACGCGTTCCCAGAAGACGACCGGTTTGGTGTGGGGGTTGTCGACGCGGAAGATGCGCACCCCGTGGGCCATCCAGTGCCGCAGCACCCGCAGGGTCTCGTTGACCAGGCCGTCCATGTCGGCGTCGAAGGCGATGGGGTAGATGTCCTGGTACTTCTTGGGGGGGTTCTCGGCGTAGGCGATGGTGCCGTCGGCGCGGTGGTGGAACCACTCGGGGTGCTTGTCGACCCAGGGGTGGTCGGGGGAGCACTGCAGGGCGAAGTCCAGGGCGATCTCCAGCCCCAGGTCGCGGGCCCGGGCGACGAAGTCGTCGAAGTCCTCCAGGGTGCCCAGATCGGGGTGGACGGCGTCGTGGCCGCCCTCGGGGGAGCCGATGGCCCAGGGCACGCCGACGTCGCCGGGGCCGGCGGTGAGGGTGTTGTTGGGGCCCTTGCGGTGGGTGGTGCCGATGGGGTGGATGGGCGGGAGGTAGACGACGTCGAAGCCCATGGCGGCGATGGCGGGCAGCCGCC
>NZ_BNBI01000040.1 GCF_014655295.1 Streptomyces fumanus | reverse complement strand
GTTGAGGTTTTGGTATTTCCATTGGGCGAGGCTGGTGCCGAGGTCGGTGAGGCCGCTGCCGAGGACGCTGGTGACGGTGCCGCTGATGCCGGCGCCGAGCATGCCGGTGGTGCGGAACTCCCATTTCTTGTCCCACATGCCGGTGTTGACGAAGTCGCCGAGGGTTTCGCCGAGGGCTTCGGAGACGCCGTCGGCGATGCCGTCGAGGAGGTCGCGGCTGAACTTGCCGCCGGGGGTGTCCTTGGGCAGGCGGGTGAAGGGGTCGAGGAACTTGCGGGTGATGTCGGTGAACAGGCCGGCGAACAGGCCGAGGGTGCCGCTGCGGGCGATGTCGCGCCAGTCGATCCTGCGTGGGCGCAGTTCCGGGGGAGCGGCGCTCATGACGGTGAGCTGGGTGAGGAATTCCAGGAGTCCTTCTTCGACCGCTTCGCTCAGGCCGGGCACGAGCCGGTTGTGGCGGCTGAGGAAGTGCATGATGGTCAGCAGTTGCAGGCGGGTGCGTGCTTTGACCAGGGCGGTCTGTGTGAGGGAGGCACCGGCGGTGAAGAAGGCCATGGCGGCCAGGGAGGCGAGCAGCATGGCGCACAGGGCCAGTTCGAACTCCATGCCGACCTTGGCCTTGAAGATCATCTGTGCGTAGACGCGCTGTCCGTCGCCGATCTGCAGGGCGAAGTCACCGACGGCGGAGAGCAGGCCGTCCCTCCTGCCGCCGCCGGTGATCTTGGCGACCGAACGCTCGTACTCCTCGCCCGCGCTGCCCGGCAGGGCGTCGCGGATGTCCCTCACCGAGTCGTTCAGGTCCCCGGCGCGTGTCTCCAGGTCGGTGGAGAGCCGGACGTACACCCGCGAGCTCTCCAACGCGGCGCGGGAGTTGGCCTGGATGGGCGATTCACCGATCAGGATGAAGCACAGCACCCGCGCTTCGTCCGAGAACTCGATGTA
>NZ_BNBI01000039.1 GCF_014655295.1 Streptomyces fumanus | reverse complement strand
ATCACCAACGCCACCTCGGCCCGCTCCTGGCTGCTGGCCGGGCTGGACGGGGACGAGAAGGCGGTCGCCAAGCACTTCGTCGCCCTGTCGACCAACGCGGAGAAGGTCGCCGACTTCGGCATCGACACCGCGAACATGTTCGAGTTCTGGGACTGGGTGGGCGGCCGCTACTCCTACGACTCGGCGATCGGCCTCTCCCTGATGATCGCCATCGGCCCGGACCGGTTCCGGGAGATGCTCGACGGCTTCCGCCTCGTCGACGAGCACTTCCGCACCGCGCCCGCCGAGTCCAACGCCCCACTGCTGCTGGGCCTGCTGGGCGTCTGGTACGGCAACTTCCTGGGCGCCCAGTCCCACGCGGTGCTGCCGTACTCGCACTACCTGTCGAAGTTCACCGCCTACCTCCAGCAGCTCGACATGGAGTCCAACGGCAAGTCGGTCCAGCGCGACGGCAGGCCGGTCGAGTGGGAGACCGGGCCGGTGGTGTGGGGCACGCCGGGCACCAACGGGCAGCACGCCTACTACCAGTTGATCCACCAGGGCACCAAGCTGATCCCGGCCGACTTCATCGGCTTCGCCCGGCCGGTCGCCGAGCTGAGCGAGGAACTCAAGGCCCAGCACGACCTGCTGATGGCCAACTTCTTCGCCCAGACCCAGGCCCTGGCCTTCGGCAAGACCCCCGACGAGGTCCGCGCGGAGGGCGTGCCCGAGGAACTGGTGCCGCACAAGACGTTCCAGGGCAACCACCCGACGACCACCATCCTCGCCCGGGAGCTGACCCCGTCCGTCCTCGGCCAGTTGATCGCCCTCTACGAGCACAAGGTGTTCGTGCAGGGCGCGATCTGGAACATCGACTCCTTCGACCAGTGGGGCGTCGAACTCGGCAAGGTCCTCGCCAAGCGCGTCGAACCCGCCCTCACCGAGGGCGCCGAGGTGCCCGGCCT
>NZ_BNBI01000038.1 GCF_014655295.1 Streptomyces fumanus | reverse complement strand
GAGGACAGGTTTACGTTCGGTCTGTGGACCGTTGGCTGGCAGGGCAGGGATCCGTTCGGGGATGCGACCCGGGCGGAGCTGGATCCGGTGGAGTCGGTGGGGCGTCTGGCGGAGCTGGGCGCGTACGGGGTGACGTTCCATGACGATGACCTGATCCCGTTCGGGGCGTCGGAGTCGGAGCGTCAGGCGCGGGTCAAGCGGTTCAGGCAGGCGTTGGAGACGTCGGGGCTGAAGGTGCCGATGGCGACGACGAACCTGTTCACGCATCCGGTGTTCAAGGACGGTGCGTTCACGGCGAACGACCGGGACGTGCGGCGGTTCGCGCTGCGCAAGACGATCCGCAACATCGACCTGGCGGTGGAGCTGGGGGCGGAGGTGTATGTGGCGTGGGGCGGTCGTGAGGGCGCGGAGTCGGGTGCGGCCAAGGACGTGCGTGATGCGCTGGAGCGGATGAAGGAAGCGTTCGATCTGCTGGCCGAGTACGTCACCCGGCAGGGTTATGACCTGCGGTTCGCGATCGAGCCGAAGCCGAACGAGCCGCGTGGGGACATTCTGCTGCCGACGGTGGGGCATGCGCTGGCGTTCATCGAGCGGCTGGAGCGGCCGGAGCTGTTCGGGGTGAACCCGGAGGTGGGTCATGAGCAGATGGCGGGGCTGAACTTCCCGCACGGTATCGCGCAGGCGCTGTGGGCGGGCAAGCTGTTCCACATCGATCTCAACGGTCAGTCGGGGATCAAGTACGACCAGGACCTGCGCTTCGGTGCGGGCGATGTGCGCTCGGCGTTCTGGCTGGTGGATCTGCTGGAGTCGGCGGGCTGGACGGGTCCGCGGCACTTCGACTTCAAGCCGCCGCGTACGGAGGACCTCGACGGGGTGTGGGCGTCGGCGGCTGGCTGTATGCGCAACTACCTCATCCTCAAGGAGCGGGCGGCGGCTTTCCGTGCGGACCCGGAGGTGCGGGCGGCGCTGGCCGCGGCGCGGCTGGACCAGCTCGCCCAGCCCACCGCTGCCGACGGCCTGGACGGTCTGCTCGCCGACACCAGCGCCTATGAGTCCTTCGACCCGCAGGCCGCCGCCGCCCGGGGCATGGCCTTCGAACACCTCGACCAGCTCGCCATGGACCACCTCCTCGGCGCCCG
>NZ_BNBI01000037.1 GCF_014655295.1 Streptomyces fumanus | reverse complement strand
CGTCCACGACGATGTCCCGGGGCTTGAGCAGGGTGGCGAGCTGGTCGATGACGGCCTGGGTGGGGCCGCCGGCCGGGACCATCACCCACACCGCGCGGGGTCCTTCGAGACGGTCCACGAGGTCGGCGAGGCTGTCCGCGTCGGACAGTTCGGGGTTGGTGTCGTAACCGATGACGTCATGGCCGGCGTTGCGCAGACGCTCGCGCATGTTGCCGCCCATCTTGCCTAGACCGATGAGACCGATCCGCATGATTGCTTCCTTCTCCGAGACCGTGTCTCAGTGGGTCCGGTGGGGGCCGTGGCCGGTGAGGGCGATGGCGTACATCTCGTCCGCGTCGAGGCGCCGCAGCTCCTCGGCGATGAGTTCCGCGGTGGAACGCACCTTCAGCGCCAGGGGGCGCGGCGGCTGGTCGGGCAGGGTCAGGGTGGCCACCGGGCCCTCGGGCCGGTCGATGACGATCTCGCCGGCGGCGGTGTCCAGGCGGACGGTGGTGACGGCGGGGCCGCCGCTGACCCGGCGGTCGGCGCGGACGCCGAGGCGGGCCTCCAGCCAGCGGGCGAGGAGTTCGGCGGCCGGGTTGTCGGCCTCGGCCTCCACGACCGCGGCGGTGACCTTCACCCGGGCCTGATCCAGGGCGGCGGCCAGCATGGAGCGCCACGGCGTCAGCCGGGTCCAGGCGAGGTCGGTGTCGCCGGGCGCGTAGCCGCGCACCCGCTTGCCGAGGGTCTCCATCGGGTTCCCGACCGCGTACAGGTCGGTGATCCGGCGCTGGGCGAGCGCGCCCAGCGGGTCCTTGGCGGGGTTGTCCGGGGCGTCCACCGGCCACCACACGACCACCGGCGCGTCGGGGAGCAGCAGCGGCAGCACCACCGAGTCGGCGTGCTCCGAGACCTCGCCGTACATGCGCAGGACGACCGTCTCACCCGTACCGGCTTCCGCCCCCAGGCGGACTTCCGCGTCCAGCCGGGGACGTGGCCGGTCATGGGTCCTCCGGCCCTGCCGTCCGATGACCACCAGGGTCCGCGAGGGGTGCTCCCGCGAGGCGTCCCCGGCGGCTTTGACCGCGTCGTAGGCGTTCTCCTCGTCGGTGACGACGACCATCGTCAGGACCATGCCCACAGCGGGGGTGCCGATGGCCCGGCGGCCCTCCACGAGGGCGCGTGCGACGGCGCCCGCCGTCGTGTCGGTCAGCTCGATCTTCATGGCCGGCGCCAGCTCCGTCCGTCTCGCTCCAGCATCTGGTCCGCCTCGGCCGGGCCCCAGGTCCCGGCCGGGTACTGGGCCGGGGTGCCGTTCTTGTCCCAGTACTCCTCGATCGGGTCGAGGATCTTCCAGGACAGCTCGACCTCCT
>NZ_BNBI01000036.1 GCF_014655295.1 Streptomyces fumanus | reverse complement strand
GGGCCCCAGGTCCCGGCCGGGTACTGGGCCGGGGTGCCGTTCTTGTCCCAGTACTCCTCGATCGGGTCGAGGATCTTCCAGGACAGCTCGACCTCCTCCGTGCGCGGGAAGAGGTTGGCGTCGCCCAGGAGCACATCGAGGATGAGCCGCTCGTACGCCTCGGGGCTGGACTCGGTGAAGGACTCCCCGTAGGCGAAGTCCATCGACACGTCCCGGATCTCCATCGACGTGCCGGGCACCTTGGAGCCGAAGCGGACGGTGACGCCCTCGTCGGGCTGGACCCGGATGACGATCGCGTTGGACCCCAGTTCCTCGGTCGCCGTCTGGTCGAAGGGGGAGTGCGGGGCACGCTGGAAGACCACCGCGATCTCGGTCACCCGGCGGCCCAGCCGCTTGCCGGTGCGCAGGTAGAACGGGACCCCGGCCCAGCGGCGGTTGTCGATGCCGACCTTGATCGCCGCGTAGGTGTCGGTCTTCGACCTGCCGTCGATGCCGTCCTCTTCGAGGTAGCCGATGACCTTCTCGCCGCCCTGCCAGCCGGCCGCGTACTGGGCGCGCACGGTGTCGCGGCCCAGGTCCTTGGGCAGCCGGACCGCGCCGAGCACCTTGGTCTTCTCCGCGGCCAGCGCGTCGGCGTCGAAGGAGGCGGGCTCCTCCATCGCGGTCAGCGCCAGCAGTTGCAGCAGGTGGTTCTGGATGACGTCGCGGGCGGCGCCGATGCCGTCGTAGTAGCCGGCCCGGCCGCCGATGCCGATGTCCTCGGCCATGGTGATCTGCACGTGGTCCACATAGGACCGGTTCCAGATCGGCTCGAACATGGTGTTGGCGAACCGCAGCGCCAGGATGTTCTGGACGGTCTCCTTGCCCAGGTAGTGGTCGATGCGGAAGACCTGGTCGGGGGCGAAGACCTCGTGGACGATGGAGTTGAGTTCCTCCGCCGACTTCAGGTCGTGGCCGAAGGGCTTCTCGATGACCGCGCGCCGCCAGGAGCCGTCCTTCTGGTCGGCCAGGCCGTGCTTCTTGAGCTGCTGGATGACCACGGGGAAGGACTTGGGCGGCACCGAGAGGTAGAAGGCGAAGTTGCCGCCGGTGCCCTGGGCCTGGTCCAGCTCTTCGATGGTGGCGCGCAGTTTCTCGAAGGCGGCGTCGTCGTCGAAGGTGCCCTGGACGAAGCGCATGCCCTGGATGAGCTGCTGCCAGACCTCCTCGCGGAAGGGGGTGCGGGAGTGCTCCTTGACGGCGTCGTGCACGACCTGGGCGAAGTCCTCGTGCTCCCAGTCGCGGCGGGCGAAGCCGACGAGCGAGAAGCCCGGCGGCAGCAGACCCCGGTTGGCGAGGTCGTACACGGCGGGCATGAGCTTCTTGCGGGAGAGGTCGCCGGTGACGCCGAAGATGACCAGGCCCGACGGCCCCGCGATACGCGGGAGCCGCCGGTC
>NZ_BNBI01000035.1 GCF_014655295.1 Streptomyces fumanus | reverse complement strand
GGAGACCGGGTAGCGGGACTCGCGGCGCACCGCCATGAAGATGCGCGGCATCACCGGGAAGTGGAACGCCATGTGGCACTCGTCGCCGCCGGAGCGGTAGTCGCCGAAGTAGTCCACGACGTCCTCGGGCCACTGGTTGGCCTCGGCCAGCAGCACCTTGTCGGGGTACTGGGCGTCGATCTCCTTGCGGACCCGCTTGAGGAACTCGTGGGTCGCCGGGAGGTTCTCGCAGTTGGTGCCCTCCTGCTGGTACAGGTACGGCACCGCGTCCAGCCGGAACCCGTCGATGCCCAGGTCCAGCCAGAACTTCAGCGCGGAGATCATCTCCTCCTGCACGGCCGGGTTCTCGTAGTTGAGGTCCGGCTGGTGGGAGAAGAACCGGTGCCAGTAGTACTGCTTGCGGACCGGGTCGTACGTCCAGTTGGACGCCTCGGTGTCGACGAAGATGATCCGGGCGTCCTGGTACTGCTTGTCGTCGTCGGCCCAGACGTAGTAGTCGCCGTAGGGGCCGTCGGGGTTCTTGCGGGACTCCTGGAACCACGGGTGCTGGTCGCTGGTGTGGTTCATCACGAAGTCGATGATCACCCGCATGCCGCGCTGGTGGGCGGCGTCGACGAACTCCACGAAGTCGGCGAGGTCGCCGAACTCGGGCAGCACGGCGGTGTAGTCGGAGACGTCGTAGCCGCCGTCCCGCAGGGGTGACTTGAAGAACGGCGGGAGCCAGAGGCAGTCCACGCCGAGCCACTGGAGGTAGTCGAGCTTGGCGGTCAGGCCCCGGAGGTCGCCGACGCCGTCGCCGTTGCTGTCCTGGAAGGAGCGGACCAGGACCTCGTAGAACACGGCGCGCTTGAACCAGTCGGGGTCGCGGTCCTTGGCGGGGGTGTCCTCGAACGTGTCCGGTACGGGCTCGTTGACGATCATGGTGTGGGTGACCCTCCGATCTGCGGGTTGGACGGTCGCAGAACCGTGAAGACGTGCGCGGGCCGGTGACCCGGTTCGAGACGCACGTAGTTGGCCCTGCCCCAGTGATAGGTCTCGCCGGTGAGCTGGTCGCGCACCGGCACGGACTCGTGCCAGTCCAGGCCGAGTTGCGGCATGTCCAACGAGATCGTCGCCTCCTGGGTGTGGTGGGGGTCGAGGTTGACGACCACCAGAACCGTGTTCGAACCCTGCCGTTTGGAGTACGCGATGACCTCTTCCTTGTCCGCGTGGTGGAAGTGGAGATCGCGCAGTTGCCGCAGGGCGGGGTTCTCCCGGCGGATGGCGTTGAGGCGGGTGATGAGCGGGGCCAGGGTGCGGCCCTCGCGTTCGGCGGCTTCCCAGTCGCGGGGTTTGAGCTGGTATTTCTCGGAGTCGAGGTATTCCTCGCTGCCTTCGCGCAGCGGGGTGTTCTCGCACAGTTCGTAGCCGCTGTAGATGCCCCAGGTGGGGGAGAGGGTGGCGGCGAGGACGGCGCGGGCCTCGAAGGCGG
>NZ_BNBI01000034.1 GCF_014655295.1 Streptomyces fumanus | reverse complement strand
CCGCCTTCGAGGCCCGCGCCGTCCTCGCCGCCACCCTCTCCCCCACCTGGGGCATCTACAGCGGCTACGAACTGTGCGAGAACACCCCGCTGCGCGAGGGCAGCGAGGAGTACCTCGACTCGGAGAAGTACCAGCTCAAACCCCGCGACTGGGAAGCCGCCGCACGCGAGGGCCGCACCCTGGCCCCGCTCATCACCCGCCTCAACGCCATCCGGCGCGCCCATCCCGCGCTGCACCGGCTGCGCAACCTCCGCTTCCACCGGACCGACAACGACGCGCTGATCGCGTACAGCAAGCGCTCGGGCCCCGACGCCGTCCTGGTGGTCGTCAATCTCGATCCGCACCACACCCAGGAGGCGACGATCTCGTTGGACATGCCGCAACTCGGCCTGGACTGGCACGAGTCGGTGCCGGTGCGGGACGAACTCACGGGGGAGACCTACCACTGGGGCCGGACGAACTACGTGCGACTGGAGCCCGGCCGGGCCCCCGCGCACGTCTTCCACGTCCAGCGGTCGTCCACCGCGCCCCAGAACGGAGGGTCAACCACCTCATGACCGTCAACGAGCCCGTACCGGACACGTTCGAGGACACCCCCGCCCAGGACCGCGACCCCGACTGGTTCAAGCGCGCCGTGTTCTACGAGGTCCTGGTCCGCTCCTTCCAGGACAGCAACGGCGACGGCGTCGGCGACCTGAAGGGCCTGACCGCCCGACTCGACTACCTCCAGTGGCTCGGCGTGGACTGCCTCTGGCTCCCGCCGTTCTTCAAGTCACCCCTGCGGGACGGCGGCTACGACGTCTCCGACTACACCGCCGTGCTGCCCGAGTTCGGCAATCTGGCCGACTTCGTGGAGTTCGTGGACGCCGCCCACCAGCGCGGCATGCGGGTGATCATCGACTTCGTGATGAACCACACCAGCGACCAGCACCCGTGGTTCCAGGAGTCCCGGAAGAACCCCGACGGGCCGTACGGCGACTTCTACGTCTGGGCCGACGACGACAAGGGGTACGCGGACGCGCGGATCATCTTCGTCGACACCGAGGCGTCCAACTGGACGTACGACCCGGTGCGCGGTCAGTACTACTTCCACCGGTTCTTCTCCCACCAGCCGGACCTCAACTACGAGAACCCGGCCGTGCAGGAGGAGATCCTGGCCGCCCTCCGGTTCTGGCTGGATCTCGGCATCGACGGCTACCGGCTGGACGCCGTGCCCTACCTGTACGCCGAGGAGGGCACCAACTGCGAGAACCTGCCCGCCACCCACGCGTTCCTCAAGCGGGTCCGCAGCGAGATCGACGCGCTCTACCCGGACACCGTGCTGCTGGCCGAGGCCAACCAGTGGCCCGAGGACGTCGTGGACTACTTCGGCGACTTCCGCTCCGGCGGCGACGAGTGCCACATGGCGTTCCACTTCCCGGTGATGCCGCGCATCTTCATGGCGGTGCGCCGCGAGTCCCGCTACCCGGTCTCC
>NZ_BNBI01000033.1 GCF_014655295.1 Streptomyces fumanus | reverse complement strand
ACATCGACTCCTTCGACCAGTGGGGCGTCGAACTCGGCAAGGTCCTCGCCAAGCGCGTCGAACCCGCCCTCACCGAGGGCGCCGAGGTGCCCGGCCTGGACGCCTCCACCGAGGCCCTGGTCGGCGCCTACCGGGAGCTGCGCGGCCGGAAGTGAGCAGGCCCGCCGGAAACGGCGGACCCCCGCGCGCCCGTGGGGGCGGCGGGGGTCCGTGGCCGGGCCGTCCGGCCCGTGGTCACGCCGAGGCCGGCGGGTACAGCGAGCGCGGCAACTGCGAGGCCGCCGCCGAGTCCAGCAGCCACAGCGTGCGGGCACGGCCCACCGCGCCCGCCGCCGGGGCCTGGATCTCGCCCGCCCCGGACAGGGCGATCGCCGCGGCCTGCGCCTTGTCCTCACCGGCCGCGAGCAGCCACACCTCGCGGGCGGCCCGGATCGCCGGCAGGGTGAGCGTCACCCGGGTCGGCGGCGGCTTGGGGGAGCCGTGCACGCCGACCACCGTGCGCTCGGTCTCCCGCACCGCCGGCAGCTCCGGGAAGAGGGAGGCGACGTGCGTGTCCGGGCCGACGCCGAGCAGCAGGACGTCGAAGGAGGGCACGGCGGCGTGGCTCTCCGGCCCGGCGGCCCGCGCCAGCTCCTGCGCGTACGCCTCGGCGGCGGCGTCGACGTCGGAGCCGTACGGGCCGTCGGAGGCCGGCATCGCGTGCACCCGCTCCGGGTCCAGCGGCACCGCGTCCAGCAGGGCCTCGCGGGCCTGCGTGACATTGCGGTCCGGGTCGCCCTCGGGCAGGAACCGCTCGTCGCCCCACCACAGGTCGAGGCGGCCCCAGTCGATGGCGTCCCGGGCGGGCGAGGAGGCCAGCGCGGCCAGCAGCCCGTTGCCGTTGCGGCCGCCGGTCAGCACCACGGACGCGTGGCCCCGGGAGGTCTGCGCGTCCACGACCTTGGTGATGAGCCGGGCCGCGGCGGCCTCGGCCATCAGCTCCTTGTCGCGGTGCACGACCAACTGGGGAGTGTGCGCGCTCACTTCGCCGCCGCCTTCTTCACCGGTGCCTTCTTCTGCGCCGCCCGCTTGGCGGGCGCCTTCGCGGCCTGCTCCACCGGAGCGGGCACGGCGACCGGCTCGTCCCCCGCGGGGTCCCCGGCGGCCGGCCCGGCCAGCCGCTCCACCCCGTACCGCAGCGCGGCGGCGTAGGTGTCGTCGGGGTCGAGGCGGCGCAGCTCCTCGGCGATCAGCTCGGCCGTGTCGCGGCGCTTGAGCGCCACCGCGCGGTCGGGCTGGCCCTCGATGCTCAGCGTGGCCAGCGTGCCGTCCGCCCGGTCCAGGACGATCGGCCCGCAGTCCGTCTCCATCCGGACCGCGGTCAGCCCGGGCCCGGCGGAGTGCGCGCGCTCGACCGGCACGCCGAGCTTGTCCGCCAGCCACATGGCCAGCAGTTCGCAGCTCGGGTTGAACTCCTCGCCCTCGACCTCCACCGACCGCACCTCGCAGTCGACCTGGTCCAGGGCCGCCGCGAGCATCGAGCGCCACGGCGTGATCCGGGTCCAGGCGAGGTCGGTGTCGCCGGGGGTGTAGGCGGCGGCGCGGGCGATCAGGTCCCGTACCGGCTCCTCGGAGGCGTAGGTGTCGGTGACCCGGCGCTGGGCGAGCGCGCCGAGGGGGTCCTTGGCCGGGTCCAGCGGCGCGTTCACCGGCCACCACACCACCACCGGGGCGTCCGGCAGCAGCAGCGGCAGGACCACCGACTGGGCGTGCTCGGACACCTCGCCGTGCAGCCGCAGAACGACGGTCTCGCCGGTGCCGGCCTCCGCGCCGAGGCGGATCTCGGCGTCCAGCCGGGACTTGGTGCGGTCCCGGGGCGAGCGCGAGACCCGCTTGATGACCACGAGCGTGCGCGAGGGGTGCTCGTGCGAGGCGTCGTTCGCGGCCTTCAGCGCGTCGTAGGCGTTCTCCTCGTCGGTGACGACGACCAGCGTGAGCACCATGCCGACGGCCGGGGTGCCGATGGCCCGGCGGCCCTGGACCAGTGCCTTGTTTATCTTGCTGGCCGTGGTGTCGGTCAGGTCCGTCTTCATGGCCGGCGCCAGCTCCGTCCGTCTCGTGCGAGCATCTCGTCGGCTTCCTCGGGGCCCCAGGTCCCGGCCGGGTACTGGGCCGGGGTGCCGTTCTTGTCCCAGTACTCCTCGATCGGGTCGAGGATCTTCCAGGACAGCTCGACCTCCT
>NZ_BNBI01000032.1 GCF_014655295.1 Streptomyces fumanus | reverse complement strand
AGTGCGGCGAGGTCGCCCTTGCCGTTCTGTTCGACGGCGGTGTCGAGTTGGTCGGCCATCTGTGTGTCGTAGACGGGCCGGTCCACGCAGCGCAGGACGCCGATCGGGGTGTGGTGCAGGGTGTCGGGGTCGGCGAGTCTGCTCAGCGCGAAGGCGGTGGTCGGGGACTGGGCGTGGGCGTCGTGCACCAGGACCTGTGCCTCGTTCTCGGGGGTGACGGTGACGACTTTGAGGTCGCCGGTGGCGGGGTCGCGGACGACGCCCTTGGTGTTGTCGGTGCCGAAGCGGATGGGCTGTCCGTGTTCCAGGCGGATGACGGCGTCCTGGGCCTGTTGCTTGTCCTTGAGTGCCTCGAAGGCGCCGTCGTTGAAGATGTTGCAGTTCTGGTAGATCTCCACCAGGGCGGTGCCCGGGTGGGCGGCGGCTTGGCGCAGCACCGAGGTGAGGTGTTTGCGGTCGGAGTCGACGGTGCGGGCGACGAAGGACGCCTCCGCGCCGATCGCCAGGGACACGGGGTTGAAGGGCGCGTCCAGGGAGCCCATCGGTGTCGACTTGGTGATCTTGCCGACTTCGGAGGTGGGGGAGTACTGGCCCTTGGTCAGGCCGTAGATGCGGTTGTTGAACAGCAGGATCTTGAGGTTGACGTTGCGGCGCAGGGCGTGGATGAGGTGGTTGCCGCCGATGGACAGCGCGTCACCGTCGCCGGTGACGACCCACACCGACAGATCCCGGCGGGAGGCCGCGAGGCCGGTGGCGATGGCGGGGGCGCGGCCGTGGATGGAGTGCATCCCGTAGGTGTTCATGTAGTACGGGAAGCGGGAGGAGCAGCCGATGCCGGAGACGAAGACGATGTTCTCCTTGGCCAGGCCCAGTTCGGGCAGGAAGCCCTGGACGGCGGCGAGGATGGCGTAGTCGCCGCAGCCGGGGCACCAGCGCACTTCCTGGTCGGACTTGAAGTCCTTCATCGACTGCTGGGCGGTGGCCTTGGGGACCAGGTGCAGTGCCTCAGTCATCGATGGCCTCCTTGAGGGCGGTGGCGAGCTGTTCCGCCTTGAACGGCATGCCGTTGACCTGGTGGTACGAGACGGCGTCGACCAGATACCTGGCCCGGATGAGGGTGGCGAGCTGGCCGAGGTTCATCTCCGGCACCACCACTGTGTCGTAGCGGGCGAGGACCTCGCCAAGATTTGCCGGGAAGGGGTTGAGGTGGCGCAGGTGGGCCTGGGCGATGCGGCCGCCGTCCTTGCGGATGCGGCGCACGGCGGCGGTGATCGGCCCGTACGTCGAGCCCCAGCCCAGCACCAGCGTCCGCGCCCCGTCCGGGTCGTCCACCTCGATCTCGGGCACGGTGATGCCGTCGATCTTGGCCTGGCGGGTGCGGACCATGAAGTCGTGGTTGGCCGGGTCGTAGGAGATGTTGCCGGTGCCGTCCTGTTTCTCGATGCCGCCGATGCGGTGCTCCAGGCCGGGCGTGCCCGGGATCGCCCAGGGGCGGGCCAGGGTGTGCGGGTCGCGCTTGTAGGGCCAGAACACCTCGGTGCCGTCCGCGAGGGTGTGGTTCGGGCCTTGCGCGAACTGCACGGTCAGATCCGGCAGTTCCTCCAGCTCGGGAACCCGCCAGGGCTCGCTGCCGTTGGCCAGGTAGCCGTCGGAGAGCAGGAAGACCGGGGTGCGGTAGGCCAGCGCGATCCGGGCCGCCTCCAGAGCGGCGTCGAAGCAGTCGGCCGGGGTGCGCGGAGCGATCACCGGCACCGGTGCCTCACCGTTGCGCCCGTACATCGCCTGCAGCAGATCCGCCTGCTCGGTCTTGGTGGGCAGGCCGGTGGAGGGGCCGCCGCGCTGGATGTCCACCACCAGCAGCGGCAGCTCCAGCGAGACCGCCAGCCCGATCGTCTCCGACTTCAGCGCCACCCCCGGCCCGCTCGTCGTGGTCACCGCCAGCGACCCGCCGAACGCCGCCCCCAGCGCCGCACCGATCCCCGCGATCTCGTCCTCCGCCTGGAAGGTCCGTACCCCGAAGTTCTTGTGCCGGCTCAGCTCGTGCAGGATGTCCGAGGCCGGAGTGATCGGATACGAGCCCAGGAACAACGGCAGATCCGCCTGCCGGGAAGCCGCGATCAGCCCGTACGCCAACGCCAGATTCCCCGAGATGTTGCGGTACACGCCCGGCGGGAACGCGGTCGCCGCCGGCGCCACCTCATAAGAGACCGCGAAGTCCTCGGTGGTCTCGCCGAAGTTCCAGCCCGCGCGG
>NZ_BNBI01000031.1:1881-5080 GCF_014655295.1 Streptomyces fumanus | reverse complement strand
AACACAGTGGACGCGAGCAACTGAGGACAAGCCCTCGGCCTATTAGTACCAGTCAACTCCACACCTTACGGTGCTTCCATATCTGGCCTATCAACCCAGTCGTCTACTGGGAGCCTTAACCCCTCAAGGGGGTGGGAGTCCTCATCTCGAAGCAGGCTTCCCGCTTAGATGCTTTCAGCGGTTATCCCTCCCGAACGTAGCCAACCAGCCATGCCCTTGGCAGAACAACTGGCACACCAGAGGTTCGTCCGTCCCGGTCCTCTCGTACTAGGGACAGCCCTTCTCAAGACTCCTACGCGCACAGCGGATAGGGACCGAACTGTCTCACGACGTTCTAAACCCAGCTCGCGTACCGCTTTAATGGGCGAACAGCCCAACCCTTGGGACCGACTCCAGCCCCAGGATGCGACGAGCCGACATCGAGGTGCCAAACCATCCCGTCGATATGGACTCTTGGGGAAGATCAGCCTGTTATCCCCGGGGTACCTTTTATCCGTTGAGCGACGGCGCTTCCACAAGCCACCGCCGGATCACTAGTCCCGACTTTCGTCCCTGCTCGACCCGTCGGTCTCACAGTCAAGCTCCCTTGTGCACTTACACTCAACACCTGATTACCAACCAGGCTGAGGGAACCTTTGGGCGCCTCCGTTACCCTTTAGGAGGCAACCGCCCCAGTTAAACTACCCATCAGACACTGTCCCTGATCCGGATCACGGACCCAGGTTAGACATCCAGCACGACCAGACTGGTATTTCAACGACGACTCCACCTGAACTGGCGTCCAAGCTTCACAGTCTCCCAGCTATCCTACACAAGCCGAACCGAACACCAATATCAAACTGTAGTAAAGGTCCCGGGGTCTTTCCGTCCTGCTGCGCGAAACGAGCATCTTTACTCGTAGTGCAATTTCACCGGGCCTATGGTTGAGACAGTCGAGAAGTCGTTACGCCATTCGTGCAGGTCGGAACTTACCCGACAAGGAATTTCGCTACCTTAGGATGGTTATAGTTACCACCGCCGTTTACTGGCGCTTAAGTTCTCAGCTTCGCCTGGACGAATCCAAGCTAACCGGTCCCCTTAACGTTCCAGCACCGGGCAGGCGTCAGTCCGTATACATCGCCTTACGGCTTCGCACGGACCTGTGTTTTTAGTAAACAGTCGCTTCTCGCTGGTCTCTGCGGCCACCCCCAGCTCTGGCAGCAAGTGCCGTCACCGGAAATGGCCCCCCTTCTCCCGAAGTTACGGGGGCATTTTGCCGAGTTCCTTAACCATAGTTCACCCGAACGCCTCGGTATTCTCTACCTGACCACCTGAGTCGGTTTAGGGTACGGGCCGCCATGAAACTCGCTAGAGGCTTTTCTCGACAGCATAGGATCATCCACTTCACCACAATCGGCTCGGCATCAGGTCTCAGCCTCGTGTGCGACGGATTTACCTACCGCACGGCCTACACCCTTACCCCGGGACAACCACCGCCCGGGATGGACTACCTTCCTGCGTCACCCCATCACTCACCTACTACCAGCTCGGGTCACCGGCTCCACCACTCCCCCTCACTCCGAAGAGATCAGGGGCGGCTTCACGGGCTTAGCATCACTGGATTCGATGTTTGACGCTTCACAGCGGGTACCGGAATATCAACCGGTTATCCATCGACTACGCCTGTCGGCCTCGCCTTAGGTCCCGACTTACCCTGGGCAGATCAGCTTGACCCAGGAACCCTTAGTCAATCGGCGCACACGTTTCCCACGTGTGTATCGCTACTCATGCCTGCATTCTCACTCGTCAACCGTCCACAACTCGCTTACACGGCTGCTTCACCCGGCAGACGACGCTCCCCTACCCATCACAGCAGGCGTTGGCCCTATTGCTGCAATGACACGACTTCGGCGGTACGCTTGAGCCCCGCTACATTGTCGGCGCGGAATCACTAGACCAGTGAGCTATTACGCACTCTTTCAAGGGTGGCTGCTTCTAAGCCAACCTCCTGGTTGTCTCTGCGACTCCACATCCTTTCCCACTTAGCGTACGCTTAGGGGCCTTAGTCGATGCTCTGGGCTGTTTCCCTCTCGACCATGGAGCTTATCCCCCACAGTCTCACTGCCGCGCTCTCACTTACCGGCATTCGGAGTTTGGCTAAGGTCAGTAACCCGGTAGGGCCCATCGCCTATCCAGTGCTCTACCTCCGGCAAGAAACACACGACGCTGCACCTAAATGCATTTCGGGGAGAACCAGCTATCACGGAGTTTGATTGGCCTTTCACCCCTAACCACAGGTCATCCCCCAGGTTTTCAACCCTGGTGGGTTCGGTCCTCCACGAAGTCTTACCTCCGCTTCAACCTGCCCATGGCTAGATCACTCCGCTTCGGGTCTTGAGCGTGCTACTAAAGTCGCCCTGTTCGGACTCGCTTTCGCTACGGCTACCCCACCCGGGTTAACCTCGCAACACACCGCAAACTCGCAGGCTCATTCTTCAAAAGGCACGCAGTCACGAGACACCAAGCAAGCTTGATGTCCGACGCTCCCACGGCTTGTAGGCACACGGTTTCAGGTACTATTTCACTCCGCTCCCGCGGTACTTTTCACCATTCCCTCACGGTACTATCCGCTATCGGTCACCAGGGAATATTTAGGCTTAGCGGGTGGTCCCGCCAGATTCACACGGGATTTCTCGGGCCCCGTGCTACTTGGGTGTCTCTCAAACGAGCCGCTGACGTTTCGACTACGGGGGTCTTACCCTCTACGCCGGACCTTTCGCATGTCCTTCGCCTACATCAACGGTTTCTGACTCGTCTCACGGCCGGCAGACCGTAAAAGAGAGATCCCACAACCCCGCATACGCAACCCCTGCCGGGTCTCACACGCATACGGTTTGGCCTCATCCGGTTTCGCTCGCCACTACTCCCGGAATCACGGTTGTTTTCTCTTCCTGCGGGTACTGAGATGTTTCACTTCCCCGCGTTCCCTCCACACTGCCTATGTGTTCAGCAGCGGGTGACAGCCCATGACGACTGCCGGGTTTCCCCATTCGGACACCCCCGGATCAAAGCCTGGTTGACGACTCCCCGGGGCCTATCGTGGCCTCCCACGTCCTTCATCGGTTCCTGGTGCCAAGGCATCCACCGTGCGCCCTTAAAAACTTGGCCACAGATGCTCGCGTCCACTGTGCAGTTCTCAAACAACGACCAGCCACCCACC
>NZ_BNBI01000030.1 GCF_014655295.1 Streptomyces fumanus | reverse complement strand
CGCCGTCTTTGCTGGCTGGTGAGGAGGGGTTGCCGGGTTCGTTGGAGACGTTGGTGGTGGCGGGGGAGGTGTGTGGGCCGGAGTTGGTGGAGCGGTTTGCTGGTGGTCGGCGGATGGTGAATGCGTATGGGCCGACGGAGGTGACGGTGTGTGCGGCGATGTCGGGGCCGTTGTCTTCTGGCGGTGTGTCGGGTGGGGTGTCGGGTGGGGTGGTGCCGGTTGGGCGGCCGGTGTGGAACACGCGGGTGTTTGTGCTGGATAAGTTTTTGCGTCCGGTGGTGCCGGGTGTGGTGGGTGAGTTGTATGTGGCGGGTCGTGGTCTGGCGCGGGGGTATGCGGGTCGTGCGGGGCTGACGGCGGAGCGGTTCGTGGCGTGCCCGTTCGGAGAGCGTGGTGGGCCTGGTGAGCGGATGTATCGGACCGGGGACCTGGTGCGCTGGACCGCTGAGGGTGAGTTGGTGTTCGCCGGGCGCGCGGACGCACAGATCAAGATCCGGGGCTTCCGGGTCGAGCCGGGCGAGATCGAGGCGGTGCTGAACGCGCACGAGGCGGTCGGCCGTGCGCTCGTCGTGGCCCGGGACGACGGCGGTGTGCGCCGCCTGGTCGCGTATGTCGTCCCCGAGCAGGGCACGGCGGCCCTGGACCCGGCGGAGTTGCGGTCGTTCGTGGCCGGGCGGCTGCCGGGGCACATGGTCCCGGCCGCGGTGATCCCGCTCGACGCGTTCCCCGTGACCGAGAACGGCAAGCTCGACCGCTCCGCCCTCCCCGCCCCCGACTTCGCCGCGCAGGCGGGCAGTCGTGCCCCGGCGACCCCCACCGAGGAACTGCTGTGCGGGTTGTTCGCCGAGGTTCTGGGCGTGGAACGGGTCGGGGTGGAGGACTCGTTCTTCGACCTGGGCGGGGACTCGCTGCTGGCGATGCGGCTGATCGCCCGTATCCGGTCCGTCCTGGGCGTCGAGGTCGGCATCCGCGAACTGTTCGCCTCTCCCACGGTGGCGGGCGTGGCCCGGGTCCGGGGCGCGGCCCGGGCGTCGCTCAGCGCGCGTGAGCGTCCGGAGGTCCTGCCGCTGTCGTACGCGCAGCAGCGGATGTGGTTCCTCAACCAGATGGAGGAGGCCGGCGCCGGAGCCGCCTACAACCTTCCGCTCACACTCCGCCTGACCGGCGACCTGGACGTGGCGGCCCTCAAGGCGGCGGTGGGCGACGTCGCCGACCGGCACGAGAGCCTGCGCACCATCTTCCCCGACGCCGACGGCCTGCCCCGCCAGCACCTGCTGCGAGGCGCGGCCGGCCGACCCGAGGTCCGGATCAGCGAGGTCGGTGAGCACGACGTGCCGGGAGCCGTCGCGGCCGAGACCCGGCACCGCTTCGATCTGTCCCGGGAACTGCCCTGGCGGGTGCGGCTGTTGACGTTGTCGCCGGTGGAGTCGGTGCTGGTCATCGTCGCGCATCACATCGCGGTCGACGGCTGGTCCATGGGCGTACTCATGCACGACCTCGGCAGCGCGTACGCCGCGCGCAGCCACGGCGAGGCGCCGGGGTGGGAGCCCCTGTCGGTGCAGTACGCGGACTACGCGCTGTGGCAGCGCGAGGTCCTCGGCGACCTCGACGACACGGACAGCCTGATCAGCGAGCAGCTCGGATACTGGCGCCAGGCGCTGGCGGCCGTGCCGGAAGAACTCGCGTTGCCGGTGGACCGAGCCCGTTCCTCGGAGTCGTCCTTCGAAGCCGGAACGGTGCCGATCGAGGTGGGCGCCGACGTGCACGTACGCCTGTCGGAGGTGGCGCGGCGGCATGGCGTGACGATGTTCATGGTGGCGCAGGCGGCGCTGGCGGTGCTGCTGTCGAAGGTGGGCGCGGGCACCGACATACCGCTCGGCACGGCGGTGGCGGGCCGGGACGACCTGGCGCTGGAGGAGCTGGCGGGGTTCTTCGTCAACACGTTGGTGCTGCGTACGGACGTGAGCGGCGATCCGTCGTTCACCGAGCTGCTGGGCCGGGTGCGGGAGACGGACCTGGCCGCCTACGCGCACCAGGACGTGCCGTTCGAGCGGCTGGTGGAGGACCTCAACCCGGTCCGCTCGCTGTCCCGGCACCCCCTCTTCCAGATCATGCTCGCGGTCGAGAACGTGACCGAGGTGCAGGACCCCTGGCAACTGCCGGACCTGCGTGTCCACCCCGAGCCGCTGGATCACACGGCCGTGGCCCGGTTCGACCTGTCGGTCGCACTCGCCGAGCGGCGCGCCGACGATGGCGCCCCGGCGGGTATGGGCGGCGAGATCCAGTACGCGGCCGACCTGTTCGACGAGGGCACGGCTCGGGCCCTCGCGGCCCGTCTGGTGCGGGTGCTGGAGCAGGTGGCCGCGGACCCGCAGGTGCGGGTCACGGATGTCGAGGTGTTGTCGGACGCTGAGCGCCGGATGGTTCTGCACGGGTGGAACGACACCCGTCGTGCGGTGCCCGGCGGCACGCTCGTGGACCGGTTCGAGGCGCAGGTGGCGCGGACGCCGGATGCCGTGGCCGTGGTCGGGCAAGGGGTGTCGTGGACGTATGCGGAGCTGAACGCGCGGGCGAACGGTGTGGCGTACGGACTCATTGACCGGGGCGTCGGCCCGGAGTCGCTGGTCGGCGTGCGGTTGGAACGGTCGGCCGAGCTGGTGCCCACGCTGCTCGGCGTGCTCAAGGCGGGGGCGGCATATGTCCCCCTGGACCCCGGTCTGCCGGAGGCGCGGCGGGAGACGATCGTGGCGGAGGCGGGTGTCGCGGTGACGCTCACCGATGTGGATGTGTTCGAGCCGGTGGATGCGAATCCGGGTGTCAGGGTGTCGTCGGGTGCGTTGGCGTATGTGATGTATACGTCTGGTTCGTCCGGCGTGCCGAAGGGTGTGGCGGTCACGCACCGCAATGTGGTGGCGTTCTGCGCGGATGGTGCGTGGCGTGCGGATGTGCTGGAGCGGGTGCTGGTGCAGGCGAACCATGCGTTCGATGCGTCGACGTATGAGATCTGGGCGCCGTTGCTGCGTGGTGGGCTGCTGGTGGTGGTGCCGGCGGGGGAGGTGGATGCGGTTGAGCGGGGTGCGTTGATCGCTGAGCATCGGGTGACGCATGTGGTGGCTGCGTCGGGGTTGTTCCGGGTGCTGGCGGAGCAGTCGCCGGAGATCTTCGCCGGGGTGCGGGAGGTGCTGACCGGCGGCGATGTCGTGTCTGCGTCGGCCATTCGGACTCTGCTCGCGTCCCATCCGGACCTGGTGGTGCGTACCACGTATGGACCGACGGAGAACACGGCGTTCACCACGCACCTGCCCTACACCTCCGGGGACGAGGTGCCTGCGGCGGTGCCGATCGGTCGTCCGATGGACAACACCCGTACCTACGTCCTGGATGAGTTCCTGCGTCCGGTGCCGCCGGGTGTGGCGGGTGAGCTGTATCTCGCGGGTGAGGGTGTGGCGCGTGGGTATGCGGGGCGTGCCGGGCTGACGGCGGAGCGGTTCGTGGCCTGCCCGTTCGGCGAGTCGGGCGAACGGATGTATCGCACCGGGGACCTGGCTCGCTGGAGCGCGGACGGGCTGCTGGAGTTCGTCGGCCGGGTCGATGAGCAGGTGAAGATCCGGGGCTTCCGGATCGAACCGGCCGAGGTCGAAGCCGTACTGAGCGCGCATGCTGGTGTCGGACAGGCGGCGGTGATCGCCCGCGAGGACCAGCCCGGCGTGAAGCGGCTGGTCGCGTATGTCGTGGGCGAGGTGGACGAGTCCGCGCTGCGGGAGTACGCGGCCGAGCGGCTGCCGGAGTACATGGTGCCGTCGGCGTTCGTGACGCTGGATGCGATCCCGCTGACCAGGAACGGCAAGCTGGACCGGGCCGCCCTGCCCGCCCCCGACCTGGCGGGCCGGACGACCGGCCGTGCCCCCGCCACCCCCACCGAAGAGGTGCTGTGCGGCCTGTTCGCCGAGGTGCTCGGCCTGGAGCGGGTCGGCGCCGACGACTCCTTCTTCACCCTCGGTGGTGACTCACTCCTCGCCATGCGGCTCATCGCCCGCATCCGTTCGGTGCTGGACGCCGAGGTCAGTGTCCGCGACCTGTTCACGGACCCCACGGTCGCGGCCCTGGCCCGGATCGCCGACCGGGTGCGCGGCGCCGGTGAGCGTCCCGCGCTCGTCGTCCGGCAGCGCCCGGACACCGTGCCGTTGTCGTACGCCCAGCAGCGGATGTGGTTCCTCAACCGGCTGGAGGAGGCCGGTGCCGGCGCGGGCTACAACGTACCGCTGGCACTGCGCCTGTCGGGCGAGCTGGACGTGACGGCTCTGGAACTGGCGCTGTCCGATGTCGCCGACCGGCACGAGACGCTCCGCACTCTCTTCCCGGAGGTCGAAGGGGTCCCTCACCAGCGGGTCCTGAGTGGCCGGTCCGGGCATCCGGAGCTCGGAATCCAGGAGGGCATCGACGAGTCCCGGATATGGGAGATCGTCGACAGGGAGATGCGACGGAGTTTCGACTTGGCGGTGGAACTACCGTGGCGCGTTTCGCTGCTGGTGCTGTCGCCGGTGGAGTCGGTGCTGGTGATCGTGGCGCACCACATCGCGGTCGACGGCTGGTCGATGGGCATTCTGGCCCGGGATCTGGAGACCGCCTATGCCGCGCGGGTGCGGGGTGGGGTGCCCGGGTGGGAGCCGTTGCCGGTGCAGTATGCGGACTACGCGTTGTGGCAGCGCGAGGTCCTGGGCGATGTCGACGACCCCGACAGCGTGATCAGCGAACAGCTCGACCACTGGCGTACGGCGCTGGCCGATCTCCCCGACGAGCTGTCCCTGCCCACCGACCGGCCCCGACCCGCACGGGCCTCGTACCGGGGCGGCTTCGTGCCGGTGCGAGTGGATGCCGGTACCCATCGGCGTCTCACTCAGTTGGCGAACCAGCAGGGCGTCACGATGTTCATGGTGACGCAGGCGGCTGTCGCGGTGCTGCTGTCGAAGCTCGGCGCGGGCACCGACATCCCCCTCGGTACGGTCCTCGCGGGACGCGACGATGCGGCGCTGGAAGACCTGGCCGGCTTCTTCGTCAACACGCTCGTGCTGCGTACGGACCTCAGCGGTAACCCGACCCTCACCGAGCTGCTGGCCCGCGTCCGCGACACGGACCTGGCCGCGTACGCCCACCAGGACATGCCCTTCGAACGCCTCGTGGACGAGCTGAACCCCGCGCGGTCGCTGGCCCGCCATCCGCTGTTCCAGGTGATGCTCACCTTCCAGAACATCCCGCAGAAGGCGGCCACCCTCGACCTGCCCGGCCTGCGCACGAGCCCGCTGGCGAGGACAGCGGGCTCGGACGGAACGGACGGGACGGAGGGCACGGACGGCACGGACGGGACGGACACGGAGGCGGGGGCGGCCAAGTTCGACCTGTCGTTCACTCTGGCCGAACAGCGGGACGCCGACGGCGCTCCGGCCGGGATCGTGGGGAGCATCCAGTACGCCACCGATCTGTTCGATCTGGCGACGGCGCAGAGGTTGGCTGTTCGTCTGGGTCGGGTGTTGGAGTGGATGGCGGGTGACCCGGGGGTGCGGGTCGGTGAGGTGGAGGTGTTGTCGGAGGGTGAGCGGCGTTTGGTGGTGGAGGAGTGGA
>NZ_BNBI01000029.1 GCF_014655295.1 Streptomyces fumanus | reverse complement strand
TCCTGCGCTGCGTGGACCGGCCCGTCTACGACACACAGATGGCCGACCAACTCGACACCGCCGTCGAACAGAACGGCAAGGGCGACCTCGCCGCACTGCTGGCCGGCGGCGACACCTGGACGGTCGTGGGCTGACCGGGCGGACCACGACGGACGAGCCCCCGGCCGCGCCCTGCGCACGCGGCCGGGGGCCGGCGGGAGAACGGGCCGCTACTGTGCGGACCGCAAGGCGTCGAATCGCGTGAATCCCGTGAAGCGGGCCGCGAACGAGGGCGACACCTCGTCGTCGAGCGACTTCCGCACACCCGCCGCCACATCGGCGTCGGGCTCCCCGAACACCTCGAAGCGCTCCACCCGGCAGTGCTTCATCACTTCCTGGATGTACGGCTCGGACATCTTCCAGTGCGCACGGACGGAAGCCGAGTCCCGGTACATCTGGAAGCTGTGCGCGAGCAGCTTCCGCTCGTCGATGAACACCTCCACCATGACCTGGGGACCGTGCTCTTCCACGAACCGCACGGCCTTCTCCACGGCCTCCCGGTAAGGGGCGAGATGCCCTTCGGTGATGCGCATGGTGTTGCGGAAGAGGAGAATTCCGCTGTCCGGTGCGTTCACGTCGTCCACGCCTTCAGCCTCCACGGCGACCGTTGTTCGGGCCACGACATTCCATCACGTTCCCCGTCAGGTACCCCAAGACGCGCCCATGCCTCCGGGCGGGCCGATTCAGCGCCTCTGGGCGGCGCGCTTCAGGCGCAGGGCCGAGAGGAGGAAGAAGATGCCGCCCGGGACGGCATAGCCGACGGCACTGGTCAGCGCGGGGTCGTCGGCACCGGCCGAGGCGATGAACGACCCTCCGGCCAGCACCGAGATGCCACCGCTGAGGATCATCGGCCACTGGCCGCCCAGCTTGCGGCGGGGGACGGCCACGATGAGCTGGACCAGACCGGCCACGACCGCCCAGGCACCCCACACGCGCAGCACGGCCGGGATACCCGACGCACAGGCGACGCCCAGGCCGATCGCCGTGACGAGGCTGACCGCGACGTTCACGTACAGCGGCGCGGGCGATCCCGTACTGCGCGAGACCTTCGCGTCGTAGACGGCCGCACCCACGTCGAACAGCGGGTACAGCACCAGGAGCACGGCCCCGGCCGGGGTGATCTCCTCGGCCATCGTGAACATCACCAGGGCCCAGACGATGGCGAACGCGAACCGGACGAAGTAGAGCCGCCGCAGGGCGGAGGCCGTCTCAGCGGTGCCGGACGGAGCAGCGATGACGCTCACGATGATCCCTTTCAGAGAGAGAAAGAACGTTCTGTTGCACACACTGACAAGGGCGCCGACCCGCTGTCAAGACCGAACGTTCTACTTCATTGCCTGGCGGGCCGGTGCTCACGGAGCCGGGTCGGCGGGCCGATGAGCCCGATCGTTCTCTCTTCCCCTTCGATAACCTGGACGCATGAGCCAGAGGACCAGAGAAGCCGGCAAGTCGGAAGCGCGCGAGCGGCTGCTCAACACAGCGACCCGGATCTTCTACGCCGAGGGGATCCACTCCGTGGGCATCGACCGGATCGTGGCGGAGGCGCAGGTCACCCGCGCCACGATGTACCGCCACTTCACGGGCAAGGAAGACCTCGTCCTCGCCTACCTCAAGCAGGCCGACCAGGACCTCCGGGCGCAGGTCGAGGCGGCCCAGGCGGCCGAGGAGTCGGGGGCCGGCAAGGTCCGTGCCGTGTGCCGGGCCATCACCGCGGGGATCCGCTCCCCGGGCTTCCGCGGCTGCGCCTTCCTCAACGCGGCAGCCGAGTACCCCGACCCGGAGCACCCGGTGCACCAGGCGGTCCTGGCTCACCGGCAGTGGTTCCAGCAGACGGTCACGGAGTTGCTGGCCCAGACCGGTTCCGCACCCGCCGGACCGGCCGGCCGGCACCTCGTCATGCTGCGGGACGGTGCCATGGCCTCCGGCTGCCTCTCCGACCCCGAACTGGTCTGCGAGACGTTCCTCCAGGGCGTCGAAGGCATCCTCCAGGCCCGCGCCGCCTGACGGCCGCGTTGCCCTGCCGCCCAACCGAACTGCTGCGCGTGCTCAGGCGCCGGGGTCGGACAGGTCCGCCCGGACCGTCTTGCCGCTGGGCGGGTAGGGCACGCAGTCCCAGTGGTCGGCGAGGGCGGCCACGAGGGACAGACCGCGGCCGGTCGTGCTGAGCGGGTCGGCTTCCGCGCCCGAGGAAAGCGGGCGCAGGTCCCCGCGGGCGTCGCTGACTTCGACGCGGAGGCGGCCGGCGGCCGGGTCGAGGGCGAGCGTGAGCAGGAAGCAGCGGCCCGGTACGCGCCCGTGCAGGACGGCGTTGGCGGCCAGCTCCGCTACGACGAGTTCGGCACGCTCCGTGAGGCCCTGCGAGACGTCCCAGGAACGCAGTTCGGTCACCGCGAGGAGCCGCGCGAGCCGGGCGCCGCGCCGTGTGGACGGAAGCATCTGGGTGAAGGTGCCCACAGGGGCGCCGACGTGAGGTGTTGCCTGGTTCATGGCGTCAGCGTGGCGGGAGGCGACAGGCGGGGGCGATACCCGCACCCCGTACGCTCAGTGAGCGTACGGAGCCGTCGCGAGCGTCCTGCTACGCGCAGGGGCACGGCAGTTCGGGGGCCGCGCGGTTCGGGGAGCACGTCACCACGGCGAGCGCGAGGTACGAGGGGCGTTCGAGGTAGTGACCGTACGACACGTCGCCGCCCGCGTGCAGCCGTTCGGCGGCGGCGTCCACCAGTTGGGCCAGGCGCGCGGTGTCCCGGTCGTGCTCCGCGGCGAACCGGGGAGCGTACTCGGCCAGCCGTTCACCCAGCCAGGCAGCCGCCTCCTTCGCCTCCTCCCAGGTGCCCCGCACCAGCGAGCGGGGCTTGACGAGCCAGTACGACGTCTCCAGGGGCGGGAGGTCCGACGTGCGGAACTCCGCGGCCACCAGGCGGTAGCGCTCGGTCAGTTCCGGTCTGCCCCCGGCCGGGGGCGGGTCGGGGTGCGGGGGCCGCCGCAGGGCCTCGTCGTCGAAGCGTGCCTTCGGGCCGGTCCAGAGGTAGGCGTGGTGGTGCACGTGCTGCTCCCGGAGGGCGGAGCGTCGGCCGGACGCGGGGAGGAGCCCGGTCCGGCCGACGACAGGGGAGGGATGGGGAGGATCAGGCGCCGAGGCCGAAGCGGGCCGGGTCGATACCGGCGGCGTCCAGCTCCTCCGTGGTGAACCGCAGCGGCGCCGCGTCCGGCCGCTTGCTGTCGCCCAGCGCCCAGGCGTCCTCGCCGATCCGCGCGAGGGTCACGCACCCCTCGGTGCAGGGGCCGCCGCACGCCTTCGTGAACGAGGCCGCGCTGATGTCGAGCGCGTACAGGTGGGTTCCGTTCCGCATGACTGCACCTTCCAGCTCGTCTGACGCGGCCGGGTCCGGCCGCCGCCGCCCGTGGCGGGCGGGAGTGCACGGAGCGGACGTGCCGTCTGGGCGTTTCCGCAGGTGAGCGAGGGAAACGGACGGCCTGTCCCGGATCTCCGTGACCTCAGAGTGGCGGTCGGACCGGGGCGGGGACGAGTGTGGCACCCCGTACGCTGAGTCAGCGTACGGACACGAAGAGTGGACGGTACGTCCGATGATCCGTCAGGCTGGGGGTGGACGCGGGCGGCGGGAGAGACAGCCGTCGCGGTGCGGTGCGCAGCGAGGAAAGGGGCGGCGGATGGATGTGGTCGGGGTCGAGGGGGAGGTGGCGGATGGGAGCGCCGGCGATGAGCGGGCGGCACCGGCGGGGGAGTGTGAGCGGGAGCCGCATCCGTCGGACAGCCTGCGGACGTTCGGGGCCGTCGTCCAGGCGCTGCGTGAGCACGCGGGGCTGAGCCGGGCCGACCTCGGTGCGAGGGTCCAGTACTCGAAGCACACGGTCGAGTCGGTGGAGTTGGGGCGCCGGATGCCGGACGAGGCGTTCGTGGAGCGCGCGGAGGAGGCGCTCGGCAACACGGGTGCGCTGCGGAAGGCCGCGCGGCATCTGACGCGGGGGGAGGCGGGGCTGGCGGCGTGGTTCCGGCGCTGGGCTCGGTTGGAGCGGGAGGCGGTGAGCCTGTGCACGTATGAGTGCCGGTTGGTTCCGGGGTTGTTGCAGTCGGAGGCGTATGCGCGGGCGGTGTTCGACAACAGCATCCCGTTGCTGACCGACGAGCAGACGGAGGCGCAGGTGTCGGCCCGAATGGAACGGCAGGCGATGATGCGGGAGCGGCCGACCGTGCCGTTCGGCTTCATCGTGGAGGAGGCGGTGCTCCGGCGCGGGCTGGGTGGGGCGCAGGTTCAAGCGAGCATGCTGGACCACATGCTGGAGCTGACCGCGCAGCGCAACGTGACGCTGCAAGTAGTGCCGGTGGAGTTGGAGTTCCACGGGTGCCTGGACGGACCTGTGCGAATCCTGGAGACCTCGGAGGGGCGGCGGCTCGGCTACTCCGAAGGGCAGCGGAACGGACGGTTGATCTCCGACGCGAAAGAGATGAGTCTGCTCTGCCGACGCTATGACACACTGCGCTCGCAGGCCCTCAACCCCAAGGAATCCCGGGACCTGCTGGAGCGACTGCGAGGAGAGTTATGAGCAGCGGTACGTCGGGACTCGCCTGGTTCAAGTCCAGCTACAGCGGCACCCAGGGAGACGACTGCGTGGAAGTCGCCGTCACCGAGCAGGCCGTCCACGTACGCGACACCAAGGACGTGACTCGCCCGTCCTTCGCCGTCGGCCGCGAAGGCTGGGGACAATTCGTACGGTTCGCGTCGGAGCGCTGAACGAACTTGAGGGCGTGCCGTCCGCTGGAGGTGCGGACGGCACGCCCTCTCGTGCCCGGGCCGACGCGTTCAGCGCATCCAGGCGCTGTATTCCATGACGTCGCCGGCCCGCACGCCGTACTCCGGGTCGGCCGCCGTGAAGGTGGTCTCCAGGCCGAGGACGGCTCCGGTCACCGGGTCCATGATCAGCATGCGGCGGGTGCCGGACCGCTCGTACACGTAAGCCTGCCCGGTCCGGCCGAGGCGGTCCGTCACCTCGCCCACGGGCCGCAGCTCCCCGGTGTCCGCCAGCAGCCGGGCCAGCGCCGCGGACTCGCGGGCGCCGAGGGTCCAGTGGTCCAGCAACTCCCGCACGGCATTCAGCAGCGCGGTGGTGGAGAGCGTTGTCGTCACGTACTCGATCTCCGCCAGATAGGCGCGCAGCCGTCCCGCGTCGTGCGGCGGGGGCGCCTCGGGCGGAGCGTCGCTCCAGCTCGGTGGAGAGGACTCCCGGCTGATGACATGGCCGTCGTCGACGGGACGCGGGACGCCGCCCTCGTCGGTGAGGACCGGCCGGCCCGGACGGCGCGGGTCGGTCGCCACCACCAGTTCGGTGTGCGAGCCGTCCGCGGTCCAGCGCACGATGCGTTCCTGGGGGAGCGTGATGGGCGGCCGGTCGTCGGACAGGTTCAGACTCCAGGACTGCACATGAGTGCCCTTGCGCAGGGCGGGCGCGCCGTCCGCCGCGGTCCGCGCGGCCCGGTCGGCGAGCCGGTCGAGCGAGACCGCGACAGAGCCGGCCTGGACGGCGAGCGGGCGGGGCGCCGCGACCGCGGGCGGCGTACTCGGGCCGCTCAGCAGCAACGCCAGCGCGGTCACGGCGACGACGACCGAGGCGGCCAGTCCCCACAGCGCGGGCCGCGGCCGCCGCCCACCGCCGAGCGGGCCGGCAGCCCGGGCGGCGGGCGGGGCGGTGAGCAGTCGGTCGAGGTGTTGTTCGGCGCGGTGGTCCAGGGGGGCGTCACCGAAACGGGGGCCGTCGGGCGGCACCGGGTTGGCGAGGCGCAGGAGGTCCAGTTCGTCAGCCATGGCAGTGTCGTTCCTTCGGGACGGTCGCGTCGGCGGCGGCAGCCGGTCGCATGCGGTCTATCTCGGCGCGCAGCCGGCGGCGGGCCCGGTGCAGCCGCATCGCCGCGGCCCGGCTGCCGCAGCCGAGCGCGGCGGCGACCTCGTCGACGCCCAGTTCCTCCCAGGCCGTCAGGCGCAGCACCTCCTGGTCGCCCGGGGAGAGCCGGGTCAGTGCCTCGTGCACCCAGGCGCCGGGCGCCGGGCATCGGCGGCGACATGTGGATCATGGGTCTGGCCTTCTCCGGCTTCGGCACGATCCTCGGCTCGGTCAACTTCATCACCACCATCATCTGCATGCGCGCGCCCGGCATGACGATGTTCCGGATGCCGATCTTCACCTGGAACGTGCTGCTGACCGGTGTGCTGGTGCTGCTGGCCTTCC
>NZ_BNBI01000028.1 GCF_014655295.1 Streptomyces fumanus | reverse complement strand
TGTCCACCCAGGTCACCCACACCATCACCATCGCCGAGTACCAGCAGGGCGTCGACCCGATCGACATCCTCTTCGGAAGCTGGATCAAGTGCGCCCAAAAGGTGACCCCCGGCGGCGAGAACGGAAGCTGGGGAAGCTGCGCCTGGGCCGCCGTCGACGTCGCCAGCCTCTTCGCCAGCAAGATCCTCAGACCCATCGCGGACGCCGTCAGAGCCGTGGACGCCGCGGCCAGGACTGGCATCGGCTTCGTCAATGCCTGGAATGGCCTGAAGACTCTGCCACTCGGTGAGGGCGTGGTCTCCGGCATCGCGAGCAAGATCAGGGAAATCCTGCGGAAGAGCTGCACGGTGTCCAGCAAGGTCGCAGGCACTCGGATCGCGGCGACTGCAGGCAGTGCCGATGAGTGCATGCCTCCGCTGCTTGATGATGTAGGGGAGGCTTATGTGCGCAGCAAGCACGTGGAGGGGGGGCTCGCTGATCACATGGCAGAAGGGCGTGTTCGACGCCAACGTGGATCTCGACGAGCTGGTCTACATGTCCGAGAGCGTCAAACCTATCGGGCCCAACGCCAGTGGCCACTACGAACGCATCGTGAACGCCGGCCGACTGATTGGCCGCACGTCCGAGCAGACTGGCCAAAAACCAACTTCGTGGTTCCTGCTGGCTCAGGACAAGTGGGGGAGCGTCAGGACCATGTATCCGGTCGAGAAGCCCATCGAATGACCAGGAGAAGGAATTTGGAGATTCATCTGCAGAACAGCCGGCACGAGCGGGTATCCGAAAAGGTTGCTGACGCCGACGGAAGCTTTCTGGCGTTGTGCCGCGAGGCGCCGAAAAACAGTGTCCTGCAAGGCGTGCAAGAAATCGGGGACACGATGTTCAACGAGATGCAGTGCCGGCAAATCGAGGCTTACCTGACCGGACTCTCTGAGGGCAGTCAGACACAAGTACTGCGTGAAGTTGCCAAGCTGGCGCAGCAAGCGGTCTCGTGTCACGGCTACCTGTACGTCGTAGGAGACTAAAACCCGCACCCGTGGATCGGGGGGCGAAATGAGTTCGCCCCCCGATCCCTGACATACCCCCGAGACAGCACCGAGGAAGACGAAACGAATGCCCCTTGTCGTTTACGTGGAAGACCAGATCCACTCGCGCATGGCCAAGATGCACGAGGACCATAGGGGGACCTTCCTGTCCCTGTGCGAGGCATCCCCCGAGGACAGTCTGCTCCACGCGGTGAGCCGCTACGGCGACACCATGTTCAACGAAGTACAACTCGAGCGGTTCGTCGCCGAACTGAACGAACTACCTGCCGAGAAGATGAACAGCACGATCCGTAAGCTGGCTGCGGCAGCCGAGTTCGCGATCGCCTCCCACGGTTACCTCTACTTCCAAGGAGCGGACTCCGACCGCCTGTAGGTGCCGTTTCGGAAGGCGCAGCCGGTCGGCTCGGTCTCGCTTCTTCCTCCAGCGACTCGACTGCGACGGCACCTGAGAGGACCGGCTCGGCAGCCGGTCCTCTCGCCACGGGGCCGACGTCGACACGGACGCGCTTCTGAAGGCGGCCGCCGCCTACGCGCAGACGCTGACGCCCTACACCCTGCCCTTCGACCGGTCGGCTGTGGGTGCCCCCGCGGTGGTGGCTTTGTTTGTGAGAACTGACAACAGATGTTCACGACTTCGGGAGGCACCAGAGCACACCGAAGCTTCGAACGTTGCTGAGTTTCACCCCTGACAGGAGACCGCCGAGGTTTGGCAGGCGGTGTGCGGCAGCCAAGCTGTCGGCACCTGGGGTCAACCTGCGTGGACGAAGTACGCCTCTGACAACTCGGCCAAACTCCTCTGTGGGCACGTTCAGCTAGTGATAAGCGCCGTGATCACGACGCCGCCGAGGGCAAAGCCCAAGCACAAGCAGCCCAAGGAGAGGACGATGTACACCACCGTGCGACGCCTTGAGCGCTGAACGACCGCCTTCTTCGGGTCCTGCGGGTCGTAGGCGACCTGGATGCTCTCGGCGCCGGTACTGCCGCCCACAGTTCGGCTCACACCCGCAGTGTCCGTGTAGACATACGTCCCCGAACTGCCGAGCCGGTCAGGTGTATCAGCGGCGTTCTTCGCTTCGACGGTGATGCCATGCCGGGTCAGGTACCACCCCCTGAACGCTGCCCACATCCCCGCGCCACCGCCTGCGATGGCCACCGCAGCTATCGCACCTTGGATCAAGGTGGCGACTGCCAGGAGAACGCCGCTCAGCCCGCCTTCGCGGAGCCCTACGGTCAGGGCCAGGGCGACGATCACGAGGGCAACGGTGAGCACTGCCCGCCTCACGACACGCTGCCTCCTCTCCGCCGGGGACTCGGTCAGGACTCGCGTGACGACGAGGCCGGACCCATCGACGACCACATCCTCTTCGGCGCGCTCGTGCAGGGCGCGGTTCACGGCCTCGGCGAAAACCCTGGCTGCTGCCTCGCTCACACCGCCGACCCGGTGAACAGCCGGCGTCACCCCAGCCTTCGCGATCAGCTCGATGGTGACCGAGCGACCCTCGGCGCGTATCCGTTCGATCGCCACCAGAGGAATGCGCACTTCTTCGTGCGGGCGGCCCAGGAACAACGTCGTGCCCTGGGCACGCAGGACGGTGCCCCGGCTCCCCCGCAGGACGGGTATGGGCGATGTATTCGACATGATCGTGATCGTAGAGCGTCTCCCGGTCGCCATCGCCGGAATCGGGTCCCTCCATGCGGACTCATAGCCGACGTTGTACCTCCCGTGAGTGACCACAGCGACATGCAGGATCCGAGTCCCGGCGGATTGCAGCGTTCGCCTTGACCTTTTGGGCGTGAAGGGCAGCAACGGTCAGCGCCACGGCCCTGGGCACGGGAACGCGATCGCTGGTGCCGCAATCGAACAGCGTCAGACGGCGGTGCCTCCCGAAGTCATGGACATCTGCTGTCGGTTCTCAGGTTCTGGCTCAGGTTTTGTGGCGAGTGGCGTCTGTCATTGCTCGACATCGAACAGCGGGATCGCAGGGGGATTGGCTGCTGAGCGCACAAGGGCGGACATGTGTTGCTGGAGTGCGCTTCGCAGGGTGTGGTGAGTTTCTAGGGCTCGTGTGTTGTCCAGGGCGTGGGCGACTGCGAGTGGTACACGGCAGCCGGGTTCATTCGTTGCCGTGGTGATGGCTGTGGTGACGGCCAGTGGGGGGTTGTCCTGGAGACCACGGGTGAGGGAGAAGGCTGCCGCGGCGCGGACTTGGTACTGCGGATCGCCGGTGAGAGCCACCAGTGTTCCCTGGATGATGGGTTCGTCCGCGTGATGGCTGAGGGCGGAGACGAGGCGGGCGGCGGATTGGCGTTGTGAGGCAGAGCCGCGCAGCCAGGTGAGGATGCGTTGGAGTGCGGTAGTGCTGTCGACCGCTCCGAGAGCGAGGCCGAGGGCGAAGGATGCCTCGGTGAGGTCCCCGGCTTCGTCGAGCAGGCCCGGTACGCCCCTGATCGTGGGCAGTCCGGTCTCGAAGGCAGCCTGCAGCCGGGTGGCGACCGGGGCGGGGAGCTGGTCCGCGCGTGTGGTGAGGGCGCGGACGGCTCCTGCTTTGTGCTCTTGAGCGACCTGGTGATCGAGCACGATGTCGATGATGGGGTCCCAGCAGGCATGCTCAGGGAAGAAGAAGTTGCACAGGGTCAGGAGGCGGGCCCAGTCCCAGCCGCCGAGTCCCCATCTGTTCTGGTGGGCCTCATCGAGTTGCTGACGGCAGTGAGAGGCGGCCAGGTCGATCACCCGCTTGCCGGTGCGAGGGGAGAGGTCCGCTGGTGAACGCACTTCGCCGATGGCGTCGATGTCGCCGGCTTCGGTGCGGCGCAACAGCTCGGCTTCGGCCGCAGAGTCGCCACCGGCGATCAGCACGCCCAGGAGCGCGGCAGACATGGCTGGACTGCTGTGGTCTGTTGCGGCTGTGCGTAGCTGGCCGGAGAAGGCTGTGACGGCAGAGGGCCTCAGGTGCGCAGCGAGTTTTATCAGGTCGGTTTCCGCAGGCTCGCCCGGCCGGTCGGGCAGACTGCGCAGGAGCACGTCCGCTGTTTCCGCGTGGACGGCGTCGCAGGCCGCGGACAGCACCCGCCAAAGGGCCCTGTGCGTGTAGTGATCAATGGAGAACCACGGTCGTACGCGCTGCGCGAAGGGTTCGGGGTCTTCAAGCACGGTCAGGCAGTGGCGACCTGCTTGATCTGCCAGTTCAGGCGTGAGGAGGTCTCCAGCGTGCCGCAGAAGGGCCAGTTTTGCGGGCGCGTTGGTGTGGGTCCATGGTGCGGTCACCGACCGCTGCACCACGGCCTGTACCGGGCTGGCGGGCCCAGCCGCCCATAGACGCTGAACGGCGGTCTGCAGAGTTTTGGTGCAGCCGAAGCGTCTCAATTCGTCGAGCGTGTCCTCCAAGCCGCGGGCGTGAGTGCTGGTCGGAGTCTGGCGAGGCTGACTGTCCCGCACGCTGACTTCCGTCGCCGCGTCACTGCGCCATGCCGCTTCGTGCTCAATGATCTCGTGCCGGGCACGTTGGGCGAGGGCGGCGGCCGAGGGGCCCCGTGTTCCCGCCAGGGAGGCGCTCAGCCACGCGCTGAGGAGGCGGTTTTGCGCTTCGGCTGATGGCCAGGTGCCGGGGTCTTCGCCCTCTCCCCAGGCGCGGAATGCCTTTTCCTCATGCTCTTCAAGAGCCCAGGCAACGGATTGAGAGCGCCACCAGGAGGCGGCAGTGTCGACGGCCGTCATCGTGGCACCCAGATTTTTTGCTTCCCGTCCTGAGGTGCGAAAGAGGAAGTCGGCAGCCGATGCGCCGATTGCAGCCGCGGTGACGTCATCAAGATCCAGTGCGACGGTCCGCAGCGCTGCAGCGGCCAGGCGACGGGAAGTGTCGAGATCTCCTCGCTCACTCATCACGATCGCTCGATGCATGAGTACCCAGGCTTGGTCGATGGGGAGAAGGTCCTCGCCCGCCGCCTCCAGGAGAGTTTCTGCCTCCGTCAGGCGCTCGGCGGCCGTGAGGAAGACGGCACTGGTCACAACGCAGGCCGCGATTCGATGAGCCTGTTCTGTCCTTTGTTTCCTGCGACGCTTGCCGGGAGTCATCGGGGCGGGGCAGGCGGCTGCGGCGAGGTCGAGGAGCGGCTGGATGTCCGCATCCATCACAGCGCTGTAGTAGGCCGAGAAGAACCGCCATTCCCACAGGCGGGAACCGCTGTCGGCTGCAGCCAGGTCAGGGTTGGAGTCTTTCTCGATGTACCACTGCAGGTCCTGGACACGTCCCTGGGTGATCAGGGCGATGGCTTCCTCGGGAGCGAGGATGCGTTCGTAGCCGGTGTTGCGGTGGGGCGCTATGAGCCGGGGGGTCAGCAAGGCGTGGCGCAGTGCCCGTCCTGGAGCTACTGCCTTGGCTCCTGCAGCGAACGAGGTGCCCTGAAGCGCGGGCTGCTGTTTTGTAGAAGCGGCGACCTCCAGCAACTTCTCACGATTGCCGAGCTCCACCTTCTGGTGGATCGGGACGTGAATCTTGAAGCCGTCTCCCGTGCTCTGAATCGCTTCCTTGGTCACATGCGCCCAGTACGAGGTGCGGGTGGCGTCGTCGTGCATCACGAGCAGGTGGGGCAGGGCGTGTTGGACCCAGTCCTCGAAGTGCCTGGCGTCGCTTTCCGCGTACCACCATCCGGTGCAGGCGCCCTGATCGTCGCTGGTCGGTGCGTTGAAATACGAAGGCCCTGACTTGACCTGAGCCGCCATCAGGATATTTCGGTCGAAACGCCGTTCATCGCGCACCTGCAGGAATAGATCGATACCGAGGTCATGGCGGGTGTTTTCCGAAGGGCCCCAGCCGAGGTCTGTGAAGTCGGCTATGACCCGGGAGACCCCTGCGCCACCGGTCTGTTCCTGCTCGCTGGCACGCATACCCATTCCGCAGCTCCCGGACGTACTTGGCCTCAGGCAGGGAGATTATCTCGGGGCTGACCTGGGGTGGGGGATGTTTGTTTGGGTTGTCGCCTGCGGGGATGGTACGGGCTGGAGTGTCATACGCCGTTGTGTGGGCGATGGTTGTGTTTGTTACGTGGATGCCGACTTTGTGGCGGAGCGTGCCGTTTCTCCCGTGACCGGTGTGGTGCGGTGGGTGGTGGTCGACGCCGGTTCGTTTGATCTGCAGACCGAGGCGGTGGCGTTCCTTGCGTCGTTGCGGGCGCGGGGGTGTTCGCCGAACACCGAGCGCGCGTATGCCGGGCGGGTGGCTCTGTACTTGAGTTACTGCAGGGTGCGGCGGCTGGACTGGCGGACTCCCGGCTTCCTGGATCTGGCTGGCCTGCAGCAGTGGCTGGTCGGGACGCCTCTTCCACCCCGGGCCGGCCGGGTGCGGCCGGGTCCGGTCCGTTACCGCTCCCGGGGGACGGCAAACGCGGTCATGACGGTGGTGGGGGAGTTCCTGCGGTTCGGCGCTGTGCACGGCTGGGTGCCGGCCGAGACGACGGCGTTGCTGTCCCGGCCGAAGTTGCTGCGTTTCACCCCGCCCGACTTCGATACCGGCGAGTCGGGCCGGCGGCGCCCGGTCGGGGCGGCCGTGTTCCGCTTCAAGGTCACCGAGCCGGGCTATGAGGACCTCAGCGGTGAGCAGATCCGCCGGATGATCGATGCGGCTCCGAGCGCCCGGGATCGTTTTCTGATCGCGTTGCTGGCGTGTACGGGGCTGCGGATCGGTGAGGCGCTCGGGCTGCACCGAGGTGATATGCACCTGCTGGCCTCCTCCCGCGCTGTGGGCTGCGGCGTGGATGGCCCGCACGTGCATGTCCGCCGCCGCATGGACAACCCCAACCGGGCTCTGGCGAAGTCCCGGCATCACCGCTTCGTGCCGGTCACCGCCGACCTCGTGGCCCTCTACACCGACTACCAGTACGAACGCGACAACGTGGCCGAGGCTGCGGAGTCGGAGATGGTCTTCGTGAACCTGTTCCGCCACCCGCTGGGCCGGGCGATGTCGTACCCGAATGCCAAGGAGATGTTCGACCGCCTGGCCCGCACCGTCGATCATGCGTGCCGTCCGCACATGCTGCGTCACTCGGCGGCGACGCGTTGGCTGCGCGACGGCGTCGACCGCGACGTGGTCCAGCGGCTCCTGGGCCACGCCTGTCCGTTGTCGATGGAGCGCTACCGGCACGTCGACGGCGTCGAAGCACGGGCAGCGGTTGAACGCGTCGGCTCCCTGAGGGAGTACCGATGAGCATCGTGCCCGCTCTCTCGCGGCTGCCCGCATCGCGCACCGAAAACGCGGAGGAACTCGGCAACGGGGGATGGGCTGCATGGCTGCGAGGCCATCTCGATCCCGCCTGGCGGACGAGTGAATGGCGGCAGGACTGCTGGCTGTTCACCGGCAGCGTCCACGAGCCGCGCAGCTCGGTTGCGCTGTGCCGTACGGAGGCGTGCGACACCGTGGTCTCACCGGCCAACACCTTCTGCCCGTTCTGCAAGGAGGAGCAGAAACGGTCGCCGCTGCCCGCCGCGGAGTTCGCGCGGGCCTTCGTGCCGGTGCGTAACCGGGTTGCCTTCGGTGGTGTTCCGGAGCAGTGCAGCTTCACGAAGGACGGGCAGCGCTGTGTCCGGCCCCGCCACTGCAAGGAACTGTGCGCCACGCACTACACCCAGTGGAAGACCCACACCACCCGCAAGGCCGTCGGTCGGTGGGAGGACACCGCCGTCCCCTACGCCGATACCCCTGCCTGCCCGGCTCCCGCCTGCCCGCTGCCGGGCCTGTACGGCCGGGGCCTGTGCCGGCACCACGCGCAGCGCTTCCGCGAGCACCGCCGTACCCACCCGGACGCGGACGTTGCGCCGTGGGCGGCGCAGCAGCCCCCGTACCTCGCCCCGCACCAGTTCAGTCTCCTGCCGCTGCCCGAGCCGCTGCGCTGGGAGGTCCTCTACGGCCTGCAGCAGGTGGACCCATGGCTGCGGATCTTCGAGCCTCCGCAGGTCCGCCGCATGGTGCGGGACCTGGCTGAGACCGGCACGCTCATCGGCGACATCACGGACCAGCAGATGTGCCCGCGCTCCACTGTCGCGGTCTTGCGGATGCTCGGCCGCGTACGTACGGCGGTCCGGGCGGGTCACGCGCAGTACACCGGCACCGCGCCGGCGCAGGACGACGTCCTGGACCTGCGTGCGCTCGGTCAGCGCTCCCGCACCCCGGCTGGCATCCGCCGCCCCAAGACCATTGACCTGCGCACCATCCGGCAGCCGTGGCTGCGCGGCTTGCTGCGCACCTGGACCCTCCAGCAGCGCCCCGACGCGGACGAGTTCGGCCGGACCCTGCGCGGCGTCGAGCTTGCCTCCCGGGCTCTCGCCTCACGGCCCGCAACCGACGACCCTGCCGGCTTGCGCTACGACGACGTCACCGCTGTGGTCGAAGCGTTCCGCACCGCACTGAAGCTGGACGGCGCACCGGCCGGGTGGAACTACCGCATGTCCATCGCCAGCCACTTCTTCGCTCTGATCGACTACGGCCGACGCTCAGGCACCGCCGGCACCCTCTCGGCCGCCTTCGTCCGCGACCCTGCCCTTCACCGCATCCCCGAGGAGGAAGCCAACGAGGACGAGATCGGCAAGGCGATCCCCGAACCGGTGATCCGCCAGCTCGATGTCCACCTCCACCTCCTCGGCCTGGGGCGGGCCCGCGGTCAGCGCTCCCTCGCCCCCGACGACCCGCAGCTGATGTACCGCACGCTGTACATCCTGCTCAAAGACACCGGACGCCGGCCCCTGGAAGTCTGCTCCCTGCCCCGTGACTGCCTGGAAACCCGCAACGACCAGATCTCTCTGGTCTGGAACAACCACAAGGCCCGCCGCCACCGCAGGCGCCTGCCCGTCACCACACCCACCGCCCATGCCATCCGCACCTGGCAAGAACGCCGAAAGCAACTCGAGCCCAGCCTTCCGCCTGCGGGCGCCGACTACCTCTTCCCAGCCCTAACCCACCTCGCAACCCGTCCCTACCTGCACACCAGCTACCTCAGCGAGACCCTGCGCCACTGGGTCAACTCCATCCCCCACCTGCACGCAGAAGGCACAGACACCCAGGGCAATCCGCTGCCCTTCGACCGCACCCTCATCTACGCGTACGCCTTCCGCCATTCCTACGCGCAACGCCATGCCGACGCAGGGACCCCGCTCGACGTCCTGCGCGAATTGATGGATCACAAGTCGGTCAGTACCACCCAGCGCTACTACACCGTCTCCCTGAAACGAAAACGCGACGCCGTCACGAAGCTCGCCGCCCACGTCGTCGACAACCACGGTCGCCCCAGGCCCAGCTCCGAGGCCGCCTACGAACTGCGCTCCGTCGCCGTCCCCTACGGCGGATGCACCGAACCCAGCAACGTCAAAGCCGCAGGCGGCTCCTGCCCCATCCGCTTCCAGTGCGCCGGCTGCGGCTTCTACCGCCCCGATCCTTCCTACCTCCCGGCGATCGAACAGCATCTCAACGAACTACGCGCCGACCGCGAAACAGCCCAGGCCATGGACGCCGCCGAATTCGTCATCAGTGCCTTCACCGCCCAGATCACCGCCTTCGAGCAGGTCACCGACCGCATGCGCCGCCGCCTCGCCGCCCTCCCCGCCACAGAACGCCAGGAGATCGAAGAAGCCAGCACCATCCTGCGCAAAGCCCGCGCCGGCCACACACACGCCCTCCTGCCGCTTACACCCGTCTCCAGGACCGACCCGACATGAACCCTCACGGCAACCCGCACACCCTCGCCCAGGCCCGCCGCCGCGCCAGCCTCGACAAACGCCAGCGAGCCCTGACCGCACTTGCCACCCTGGAACAGCAGGGCAAGAAGATCACCCACGCCGCGGTCGCCCGCACTGCCGGCGTCTCCACCTGGCTCACCTACACCGAAGGCATCCGCGAGCACATCGAAGCCGCACAACAACGCCAGCACCCCACCACCCTCTGCGCCCCTACCCGCAGCACTACCGCCACGTTGCGCACGGAACTCGAGCTCGCCAGGCAAGAGATCCGGACTCTGAGAGAAGACAGAGACCGAATGCGGCAGGCCATTCAGCACCAGCTCGGACAGCAACTCGACGCCCTCGACACCAGGCACCTGACCGAACGCATCGACGAACTGACCCGGAACAACCAACGGCTCGAAGACAGCCTCCAACAAGCCACCGACGACAACCACCGGCTCCACGCCCGCGTGGGCACCCTGGAAACAGACCTGGCGGCAGCGCGTACCAGCCTTCGGCGGATGATCCGAGAGGAGAACACAAACCGCTGAGGACGCCAGGCGTCCCTCAGGGCACGCCACGTTTCAGCAACCCGACAGACCTGCTGCTACGCCCACTCGACTCCGAGTTCGGCGAGGGCGGCGCGCTGGTCATGGGTGAGTTTGTCCCGGCGGCTCTTGGTGTTGGAGATCCATACGCCGAGTTTGTGGTGGTGCTCCTGGCCGTCGATGACGACGCGTTCGACGTGTCCCCTCGGCACTGCCTTCTGGGCGCCCTCGCGCTGGATCCACTGGGCGAGGGCAGCCAGACCGCGTTGGAAGGCTGCTGCCTTCCCCCCGCCCTTTGCGGAGGGGACCGGTGCGGGAGGTTCGGCGGGGTTCACGCCCAGCGCTGTGAGCCGTTGCCTCTGTTCCTCGGAGAGCTCCGCCCAGCTGCGACGTTGCCGCCGAAGCCATTTGCCGAGGTCATCGCCTTCGTAGAGGACGCCGGGGGCGATGTCGGGGAGTCGGCCGTGGGGTTCGTCGGCGGCGAGGTCGGCGAGGATGCGGTAGTGGCGCTGCCAGTCCAATGGCCAGGGGCAGTCCCAGTCGGGGTCGATCGCGGTCAGCTGCTGCGCGCGTACTGCGGCGCGTTCGGCGTTCTTGCCGAGGCCGTTCCTGCGGCGGAGGTTGGCCATGTGTTCCCCGACCGGGACCAGTTCGCTGTCGGCGTCGCCCCATACGGCGTCGCGCCTGGGGGCGAGGTGGCCGTGGGCGCGCCGGTAGGAGCGCAGGGCTGCGAGTTTGGTCTCCCAGGCTTCGTCGCCGGGCTCCCACACCATCCCGGCCTCGTCGAGCAGGGTCTTGCGGTGGGGATCGAGTTCGCCCGCGCGGTACACGCGCCGCTGCTGGTGGACCCACCGCCCCAGAGGGAACGCCTTGGTGGCGCTGGCCTCGGTCTCAGTGTCGTAGGGCACGGCGTGCAGGCCGACGATGTGGTTGTCCTTCCGCCAGCGCAGCAGTGCCTGGTAGCCCTCCAGCCAGACCAGGGATTCCGGCCGGTACACCCGGGTACGCAGGAACGCCGCGATCGTCGCCGCGTCCCTCGGGGTGGAGAAGTGCAGCAGCACTGACTCCACCGCGCCCTCGGTCTCGTCCTGCTCGCCCTCTCCTTCGGCCGTGGTGCCGATGATCCGCCCGTCCTCGTCCCGCTTCACGTGCACGTGCCGCTGCCCGCTGCTCAGGGCCCGGCTGGCGAGCTGTTCGACGAGGCGTTCCGAGTGACTGCGGAGTCCTTGGAGGACGGCTACGAGGGGTGCGAACGAGGCGGAGGCGACCATGTCGGTCGGGTCCTCGCCGGGCTTAAGGAAGACGGGCACGATGATCCTGGCCACCTTGGTCGTGCCGTCGGGGTTCGGGCGCAGGGCGCGGCCGATGTTCTGCACGATCTCGACCTGGGAGCTGCGGGTGTCGGCGAAACACACCGCCTCCACGCCCCGCTCGCCGACGATGTCGACGCCTTCGCCGAGCACTCGGACGGAGGCGAGGAAGGCCCGGTGTACACGGCGGCCCGCGGCATCGATGCCATTGGCGAACTGCCGTAGGGCTTCCCGTCGCTCAGCGACGAGATGGTCGCCGCACAGCCATGCCGACCACACTCGCTCCGGGGGTACGTGGCGGCCGGCCTCCAACTGGTAGAACTCCGCGTCGATCGACGACTTCGGCAGGGCGTCCGCGTCGGCCAGGGCCCCGTCGGAGACCTCGGCCGCGTACAGCTCGGCGGCCGTCTGCGGCATCTTCTCCGCGAACGCCATCGCCTCCTCCACTCGCTGGTGGAAGGTCATGATCGTGCGCAGGTTCCGCGCGGCGGCGTGCTCCAGGAGCGCAGTCTGCAGCAGCGCCAGCCGCCGGCCCCGCTGCGCCTCCTCGGATACTTCCTGGACGGGGGAGGGGTCGTGGATCTCCAGCACGTCGATCTCGAACCCGGCGAGGATGCCGCGTTCGATCGCCTCGGACAACTCGAGTTCGTAGATCCACTCGCCATATGGGCCGTCCGGGTCGGACGCCATGGTCGCGATCTCCAGCTCCTGGCCGTCCCTGCCCTTCTGTGGCCGGGGGGAGGCGAGGATGCGGGGGGTGGCGGTCAGGTAGAGCCGGAAGTCCGCCGGGATGCGGGTGTTGTCGTGGATCGCCGCCCACGGCCGACCAAGATCACCAGTGGTTGAATGGGCTTCGTCGACCACGGCGAGGTCGAACGGGGCCATTGTCTGTCCGTACAGCCGCTCCCCGCCCGCCAGAGCAGCCTCCAGCGGCCCGCGGACCTTCCGCAGACCCAAAGGGTCCTCCGGGTCGTCACGGTCCACCAGGGAGGCGTAGGTGGCGAACACGACCACCGGCCCATGCCCCGCCCACAGCGCCAACTGGATCGCATTCGTGGTGGTCCGCACGCCCAACTGCTCCAGGACGTCGTCCTTCTCCAGCGAGCACACCGCGACCATCGGCCCGTTGTGTCCGACTCTCCGCCACGCCTGAACGGTCTGCACGAGCAGATCAAGAGTGGGGACCATGGCGAGGACCCGCCCGCCGCGGAAGCACTCCAGCGCAGCCCACGCGGCTGTGATCGTCTTGCCGGACCCCGTGGCGGACACCACCGTGGCGCGCGCCCCTTCTGCGGGCACAGAGGACCTTGCAGGAAAACCAACCCACTCACGGATACGCGCAGTCGCATCCACCTGGTGTTCTCTGAGCACGACCCTCTGAATACCGAAATGCGCTGTCATCAATTCCTCTTGCCGAGATCGCATTGTTAGCCAGGCTGTCTCACCGATGCGGGTGGTCCCTTTTAAGCACCGAGTCCTTTGAGGCCCCATTCATCGAGCCCGGAGTAGACCGTGGCGGTTCGGCATTGCGGTGCCGACATGCACTCAGCTTCCCCGCGGTAGACGGCCACAAGAGAGTCAGCTCCTCGCCACCAGATGTCTGAGCGTCCGGCAACCTCCAAGACCGGCTCGAAGCCATCGAGTTGCAGCGCCTCCACGGCTTCACCGGTCACCGTAGTGGTAGTGCGGGCCCACCGGCGGGCGTGGTCCGCGAGGGCCACCGACTCCACCCATCCCTCGATGCTGCCGTGCAGAGGCACCCAGGTGCCGGCATGGATGCCGAACTCTCCCTCGGGGCCAACCATGAAGGCGTAGGGAAGCGCGGTGCGCTGCAGCCCGGCCCCGAACCACCAGCCCTCCGCCTCCGACCCCTCAGGGACGTCCGCGCTGAACGAACTGGGGCCACCGTCATAGTGCGGAGACGGAGGGAGGGCAATCCCGCCCCACATTTCCTGGTATGCCACAGTACGGTCAATCTCTGCTGCGGGGATTCCATGCTCCCGCCACTGGGCCCGGTGCTGCTCCACACCAGGGTCAGGAATTCGGTAACCATGGATTCGAACAAAATACTGAGCCCTGCGCGTAAGCCCACCAGGAATCCCGTCCCTGATCATCACTCAGCACCCCATCGACTCTGCTCACCCCGTCGAGCTCAAACAGCCTTGAGGGTGGTGACTAGTTTTCCCCAACTCTACATGCTGCATCAAAAAAAGATATGCACTACGCTGAAACCCGACATGAACGAGCGGCCACCCACTCCTCGCAGCCAGCCAGGCCCGCGCCAGCGGGCCCGAAGGGACTGGAGGCGCAGCCGGAAGGACCGTTGACGGCAGGGGAGCGCAGCGGACCTGCCCGGCCGGCCTGGAGCGTCAGCGGAGGGCCGGATCTCGGACGAAGTCCGTCCGCTCCGGGAGCGCAGCGGACGGAGCGTCAACCCTACTGCGCAGCAGTCGGGTTGCGCGGGACGCGCAGCGTCCCGCCAGCGCTCCCGCGGAGCGGGAGCGTAACAACCGCGCGCAGCGCGGTTGTTCGCTTGCACATCGCGTAGCGATGTGATACCCGCTCCGCGGG
>NZ_BNBI01000027.1 GCF_014655295.1 Streptomyces fumanus | reverse complement strand
ACCACCAGCCTCACCAGCACCGACCGGAACACCACCACCCCCGCCTCGGCCAACCCACGCACCGCAACACCCCACACCACCGACCTCGCCACAACCAACACCATCACCGCCGGGATCGCGGTAACTCCCCTTGCTTCCAGCACCGAAACCATCTCTGCCGCTCCCTCCGTCGGCAGCGTTCTGCCTTTCTCCGAGTCCACCGGTTCACCCACCACGAAGGCGTGGTCCGGGCCCGATCACGTGCTGCGGGCCCTGGCGCCGGACGCGCGTCCTGCAGTGCCGTTGTGGACCGCGCCTGGAACGTCCCGGGAGGGCGTGCCCGAACTGGCCCAGCAGGCCGTCGACATGCCCCACCGCGATGTCGCTTACGGCACCGTCGACAGCCGCCCGAGTGATGTGAGTGGTGGGGCGCCGTTCGTCAGCGATGTCAGTGATGCGTCCTCGTTCACCAGCGTCGGGGACGGTGCGATCTCCGTCGCGGATTCCGGACCGGGCGTTGACGTGGGGTTCGTGAACGGTGCGGTGACGCCGGTGAGCGGGGTCACCTCGGATGCCGGCACCGTCGGCAGGCCGCACACGTCCGGCCTGCCGGACGCGGGGGACCCGCACCACATCCCGCCGGGAACTGGCGAAGAGGTGACCTCGAAGCGACCAGCCGGACCAGGGACCGAGGTGCGCGGTGCCGGGTCGAGCGCGTCGCGAGGAGAGGACGACCTCCCGAAGGGGTCCGACCCGGATCCGCTCGGCGGTCCGTTCCCGCCCAGCCGGGCGCCGGGCGCCGGGCGGCTCACCGGCCCGTACACGAGCGCGGACGAACTGCTGGCGGACCTGCGCGACTCCGCGGTCGCGGCAGCGGGGACCGGCCCGGAGCCGGTGCCCGGCACCGAACTGCTGGGGCCGGACCTGTTCGGCATCCGCCGACCGGCACCGCCGCCGTGGTTCCTGGCGGGGCACGACTACTCGTCGTTGTCCGGTGAGCAGATCGTGACCTTCTTCGACCGGCTCGACATGGTCCGGCCGGCCCCGTCGGCCGACGAGATGTCGCCCGCGGCGCTGCCGCCGGCCGAGGGCTGGTCGCTGGTCACGGTGCGGTCGGGGGAGGAACGGACGGCTTGGGCGCCAGGGGCGACGGTGCCGTTGCCGCCGCTGCCCGCCAGGGCGGACATGCCGAACGTCATCCACTCGATCTGGCTCGGCGGCCCGCTGCGGGACACCGGGAAGACGGCCGTGTTCCGCGACAACGTGGCGTGGATGTCCGAGCGGTACGACGGGATGGCACGGGCGGTCGTGTGGACCGACGTTCCGCGGGCTCTGTTCGAGCGGGCCACGGCGGAGCCTGCGGCTTCGGACGGTCCGGAACTGGCGGAGGCGCGGGACATGCTCGCCTGGGCACGGGACCACAAGGTGGTCCTGCTCAACGTCGACGAGGTGTTCAACTCCGAGTCGCCCATGAGCCTGCACGACTTCTACCGGGCCGAGACCGCGAAGCAGGTGGGGCCGGGGTACGCGGCGGCCAGTGACATCCTCCGGCTGGAGATCCTGAACCGCTTCGGCGGCATCTACGTCGACGGTGACAACCTGCTGCACGACCCGAGCCACGCGGCGGCGGCCGTCACCTCCCCGTACGGGTACGCCATCGACAGCGACGGGGACACGCTCGGGAACTCCGCACTGGTCATGCCCAAGGGACATCCCTTCGCCGGGCTCTACCTGGAGCAGATCAAGCAGCTCTATACCGTCCCCCAGGCCGAGCTGATGTCCGACCTCTCGGAGGTGCCCCCCGAGGCGTTCACCACGGGCCAGGGCCGTATCCGCCGGAACTCCGTGATGATGCGTACGGGGCCCGGTGTGATCAACGTACTGGCTTGGAATCTGGGCATTGCCTCGGAAGACCTGCCCCGTTTCGGCGGAATCCAGGTCGACAGCGCGCTGAGCTGGATCGACCCACCGGATCGCCCGGCGGAGGAGACCGCCGTGCCGGGACGCGCCGACACGCTGCGGGTGGCGCAGATGGTCGTGCAGACGCTGGTGCGCGACCTGCACAACCGCCAGGGCGATCTCCACCTCACCCAGGTCGCGCCAGTGGTGAGCAGGCATCCGCAACCGGACCTGCTCTGGGAGGCGGTGCTGCGGTTCCTCGCGGACCGCCCGGAGTTCGCGTCGAGGGTGGTGGCGGTGACGGACCGGCGCGAGGAGCCGGAGGGCGAAGTGCGGGTGGAACTTCCGCCCGCGGCCCGGGAGCTGTTGCACATCGACACCGAGACAGCCGACGACCAGCAGATGCACTGGCTGGGCGAGTACCTGACCCCCGCCGCGCTGCGCCCGGCGCCCGCGCCGGAACAAGGCGCCGGCGAACCTACCGCCGCCGCGCCCGCGCAGGAACCCCCGGCGGCCGGGCTCCGGGTGCCCGAGTCCGTGACACCCTCGGCGAACGCCGTTCCGAAGGCGCTGTGGGAACACCGTCGCGCCGGGGCGGTCCCCGCCCGGCTGCGGACGGAGATCTACGACCCGAGTTCCGCTCCGGACCGGGGCGGCGACCGTCCGCACCTGCTGGCGGGGGAGGCGACGTACGTCCGGGCCGAGATCCGGCGGGTGCAGGCGGAGGACGGCCGTTGGGTACGGGACCTGACCGTGGTCCTGCCGGTGAGGCTCGGTACGGGGATGGACACCGGCGCGCTGGTCGCTCTCCAGGAGCGGATGACCAGGCTGCTGGACGACCACCTCAACACGGGCTTCGTGCTGCCCGTCTCCGGCGATCAGATGCACGTGGGGGTCGAGCTGGTGGTGGCTCCGCAGGACCAAGAGGCCGTCGAGCTGACGGTGAGCCCCCGGCCGGCCGGGTCCGACCAGTTCCACTTCAACCTCCGGGCCGAGGACGGCGGGCCGGAGGATGCTGTGAACAACGGCGTGCTGCTGCACGAGCTGCTGCACTACATCGGGGTGACCGACCGGGCATTCGATCCGACGGCGCTGTTCCGCAACCACCCGCGGAAGGCATTCGGCTCCGGTGTGATGGCGGACGTATCGGCCCCACTCGGGACGTCGCTGCCGCAGGACTATCTGGCACAGATCGAGACCGCCACCAGTTCGGGACCGGTCGTGCGCGACCACCCGTTGGGAGCACCGCCCGCACCGCCGACACCGCTTACGCCACCTGCGCCGACCCGGACGGACGCGGCACCGTACCTCACGGACGGGACCCACCGCACGGACGGGACCCCCGAGTTCCCGCCGAGCCGGGCACCGGGCGTCGGCGCCGAGCCGGGGCCGTCCGCCGATCCCGGCCCGGGCCGACCCGCCGGCAGCAGCACTGTGCCGGTACCCGGGAACGCGGACCCGGCCGCGGGGGACACCGCGATCGTCGAGAACTGGCTGGCCGAGTCGGACAGCCCGAGGGCGAGGCGTTCACCGGCGTTGCGCTCGGTGGACGCGGCGGTGCGGACGTGGGTCGAAGGCGGCCGGAACCTGCCGGGGAATCACGATCTCAACCGGCGGCAGCTCGGTGCCATCCTGCGCGCCACCGCGGAGTGGAAGGCGGCGAAGGGCGGCCGGAGCAGCCGCATGAGTGCTGTCGACCGTCTGCGGGCCCATGTCCGTGCCGTGCTCCACGCCGTCGAGGCGGACAGCCGTGCGGTCGCGGATCGGCTGGAGGCCCTGCGGCTGGGTGATCCGGAGCTGCGGGACGGCACACCGGATGCGGACGCGGTCGTTCGTCGGGTGCTGCGTCTGGACGCGGGTGCGAGCGTGTCCGAGGCGCAGCGGCAGGAACTGTTCGAGCTGACGTGGCGCGCGATGCGGGTGGACGGAGGAGGACGGGCCAACAGCCTGGCGGAGCTGTCCGTGTTCCGTCTCGGTGACGCTCCGTTCGCCCCCGGCGCGCGTCTCTGGGGCCCGCGCGGGCGGTCCGGGGGACTCAACTGGTCGGTGACGCCGGTCCGCAGTGTGGCCACGGACCGTACGCGGGTCTTCGCGCCGGACGGCCGGGGTGGGTTGATGCAGACCAGTGATGACGCGGCGCCCTGGGAAGCGCCTGGTGGTCCGGCTCCGTTCGTGGTGGTGGCCGAGGGCGGGCATGACCATGTGTGGGTGCCGGGGCCCGGTGGTCCGTGGGCTCGGTTGTCGGTTGCGGAGTTCGTGGAGTTGCTGGCGCGGGATCCGGAGTTGGCGGGGCTGCCGGCGGATGTTCCGGTGGTGCTGGTGGTGCCGGACGCGGGTGGGCAGGGTCTTGATCTGCCGCGTGCGCTGGCGGACCGGTTGGGCCGTACGGTGTGGTCGGCCAGTGGCGAGGCCCGTCTGGGGCCCGGCGGTACGCGCGACGAGGGCACCATCGCCTTGCTCGACCGTGGCCGCGAGCGGCCGCTCGGCCGGTGGATTCCCAGCCTTCCGGGTCTGCGCCCGTCGGCTGGGGGTGTGGTGACGGCGTTGGACGGGACGGTGTTCCACGACAGCGACGTGTACACCCGCACCATCGTCACTGACGGCCTCACCACCGGTCGATCCCTGATCGGAAACGACGATCAGGTCTGGGAGACCGGCGAGAGCCGGCTTCCCCAGGCGACGAAGATCTTCCACGTCGTGCCCCTTGAGCCCAAGCCGGCAGTCGCGGAGCAGGACCTGCGGCCGGACATCCGGTCCGCCGTGAGGTACTACCTCTCCATGCACGGCTTCCCGGGCCGGTCGGTCATGCCGATGAGGAGTGGCCAGTCCAAGCACGTGTCCGGCCCGGAGTTCGGGCGTTTCCTGAAGCGGCGCCCCAGCGTGGCCGCACTCCCGGCGGACGCCGTCATCCACATGATGAGTTGCTGGAGCGCGGCAGCGACGGACGCCCCCGACGGCCTTGACGGCGCAGGCAATCATGCCCCCGATCCCTTCGTGAGCGATCCGCTGGCGACCGTGGCGGTCGGACAGCACGTGGCCAACGAGACCAGGAAGCGAGTTCTCGCGTTTTCCCGGGTCAACGGATTCAGGTTGTCGCCTGCGATGCGCACCATGTACACCACGCCTGATGGGCGGCCGGGTGCGGTGGTGCTGTTCGTGCCGGAGCCGACGGCGGCGGAGCTGGACGGGCTGGCGCGGGTGGCGGGCCTGCACGGTGGTGCGGGTCCGGTGCCGGAGGAGGTGCGTGGGCGGACCTTGCGGTTGGTGCGTGCGTTGCGTCTGACGTTCGGTACGGACGTGGAGGCCGACCGGGACGTGCCGGGCGGCGCGTACCAGGAGCTGTTGCGGGGGATCGGCGCGCTGGAGGTGATGCGGGCCAATGATCCGGTTCTCGGCCCGGTGACGCCGTTCACGCTGGGGCTGCTGCGGCACGCCGTAGCCCGGGGCCGGCAGGCCGGCGGTCCGGGTGCGGGGCCGGACGCCGCGGCATACCGGGCGCTGTTGGAACGCAGCCGGGACGCTGTCGCGGCGGACCCGGGCACGACCCTGAGCGCGTTCACGCCACTGCCCTGGTTGGACAGGGCGGCCCACGAGTTGAGCCGCAGTGCCGACGTCACGTCTCTGGCGCGCGACGTGCTCCGGCTCGACCCCTCCGCCCCGGTGGGACCGGGGGAGGTCGCCCGGCTGTACTGGGCCGTGGTCCGGGCCTTCGAGGTGCTGGGCACCGCCGACGTCGCGGCGCTGGCGATCAGGGTTCTCCACCTGGACGCGTCCGCCCAGGTGGACGAAGGGATGCGCCAACGGTTGCTCTGGCGGGTGGCTGGCGCGGCTGCCGCGGGCCGTGAGGTGTCCGACCCCGCCGCGCTGGCCGCCTTCGACCTCGAAGTGAGGGGAGCGCTGGAACCGCGGACACTCGTCGTCGATGCCAAGGGAGTGGCCCAGGGCCGTACGTGGACCGGCCAACAGGTCGCGAGGGTGAATACGTCGAGGGTGGAGGAGCGCGATCCGCTGGGTGGCAGCGGTATGAAGCCTCGGCGTGTCGTCCCACCGTGGGCGGGTCCCGGCTTGCCTGTTCCCTGGATTCTGCATGCCCATACGGTCGGTGGCGCGGTGAGCATCCGCTGGCCCGATGGTTCGGCCACGGTGGTTCCGGACGACGAGGTCGTGCAACTGCTGGCCCACGACCCGGCACTGACGGCGGTCCCGCTGGAGCACCCCATCGCTCTGATCGTGCCGAACGCCGCCGACGGGAGCCTCCCGGGAGCCATCTCCACCGGCCAGGGCAGGCATGTCTGGTCTCACGACGCAGCCGTCGACCTGACCGGAAACGGTTCGCCCACGCAGCACACCATCGTCGTGAGCAGTCGGCTCGACCAGTCACCCGCGGAATTCTGGACGCAGTCCGTCCCCCGTCGCGTCCAGATCGGGCCCTTGGCTTCCGCTCCGCAGCCCCCGATGGCCGAGAGGGCACTGACGCTCGCCCCGGAAGCCACGGATCCGAGCAGTGCGGCGTTGACACCTGTGCCCTTGGCCGACCGGTCCGCGCTGCCGGGGCCGGTATCCCCTTCACCGGCGCCTACGGTGGTGACGAGGTCCACCGCCTCGCCGGCCCCGTACGAGCACGTGCTCCCCGGGGCATACCCGGACAGTGAGCCGGGTCCTGATCCGGGCCTTGCGATGGCGAGTGAGTCCGAGTCGGACGCGATGAGCGTCGGCACGGCGACCTCGCCTCCCGCGGAGCCGTCCCCCGAGCCGGCCCCGGCCGTGCCGTCCCGCGGTGAGCTGGTCTTCGCCGCGCTCACCCTGGATGCCGCTGCCGGGCCGGGCGCAGGGGACAGCGGGGGAGCGGCCGGCCGGGAGCGTGCGGGCGACCCGCGGTGGTCCCTGCTCCAAGAGCTGCTGGGGCCGGAGTTGGCTGACGACCCGGACGCCGCCCGGTACGTGCGGGCGGTCGAGGCGCTGGAGAGGGTGCGTCCGGCGACCGGCCGTACCGGGCCAGGGCCGTTGTCGGTCCCGGAACTGGACGCCCTGATGGTGCGGGTGCTGCGTCTGGACCCGGACGTCGATGTCACGGCCGAGCAGTACCGGGCCCTGCTGCATCTGGTGCTCGACGCGATGACGGCCGGGTTCGCCGGGAGTCCGGCCGCGCTGGAGGCGTTCTGCCTGTGGTCGACGGGGAGCGGCCTCCCGGACGTGGACGTTCCGGGACGCCGCTGATCGGCCGGAGCCGACAGTGAACCGGATCGGCCCGCCACGCGTGGAGAGAGCACGGGGCGAGCCGGCCGGCTCGCCCTGGCATCCGGCCTCCGGCGCAGCGGGCGCGACAGATCACGACAAATGAGGACTTCGCCATGACCGTACCGAGCGAGGTGCCAGGAACCACGCAGTCCGTGGACGGCCTTGCGGTCGGGCAACTCACCGGGTTCCGCGGCAGCGACGAGATCCCGGTACCGCCCGAGGCCGTCCTCATCGCCGCCCGCACCGCCCCCGACCACTGGTTCTATCTGACCGATCCGAGCTGGCGGGGCGCGAACCCGGCGCCGTCGTGGGCCGTGCTCGGCCGGTGGCGCTCGGACGCCGCCGGCGAGATCGTGGAGTGGGAGGAGAACGAGGCGTACCGGCCCTCTCCCGAGGCGCTCGGCTGGCCGGAACCCGCCGACGCCCTGGACACCGCGATCCGGCGGGCCGCCACCGGCTCCGGACCGGTCGAGGAGGTTCCCCGTCTCCTGGCCCGCACCGAGCTCGTGGTGCTCCTCGGACCCGAAGGCGAGCCGGCGGTCACCACCGCGCCCGACGACAGCCCGGCGGTCGCGGTCTTCACCATGTCGCCCGACCTGGCCGGCGTGGAACTGCCCGACCACGAGACGATGTCCGCTTCCGACCTCCTGTCCCGGCTGCCGGCGGACGCGTACCAGTTGCTCTGTCTCAGCCCCACCGCGCCGGTCTCCATGATCGTGACGGTCTCGGACCTGCGGGAAGCGCTCGGCGACGAGGACGCCCGGGTCCCGACGCGGAGCCGGTGAGCGATGACGTGCCCCCACCGGTCCGGCGATCCGGCGGTCCCGGGACGGATCGCGCGGACCTCTCTGATGCCGCGGGCGAGGACCAGGTGTTCCGGGAAATCTGAGGGGACCGGCCGCCCCAGGGGGAATCGGACGACTCGGTGCACCTCGACTGCCGCGTCGTCCTCCTGGGCCGCGTTCCGGCCGCGGGCCGAGGCCCGCAGTCGGTACCAGCCGGCCTCCGGCGGAGTCAGCCGTATCCGCGGGTCCTGATCGCTCTCCAGCGTCGCGCCACTCAAGTGAACACTCACCTCCGCCACCATGTCCCACGCCTGGTCGTCGGCGCCGGGTGAGGCGGTCAGCAGCTCCAGTGCCAGCCGCACCTTCGAGTGCGCGCCGCCCGTCGACAGCCACGTACGGTGCGGATCCGGTACATCGGCCAGTGGGTGAGAATGAGCCGGTGACCAGCAGGAAGATCGCCGCGGGGGAAACGGCGATGGCGGAAGGGTTCCCACATGACCAGCAGCGTTCCCAGCGGCATGGCGAGCCGGCTGCAGCGCGGACGTGACCGGATGTTCCGGGGGCGTACGGCGGAACTCGCGGTGTTCCGCGCCGCCCTGGCCGGTGACGAGGGCGCCCCTGCCGTGATCTTCGTGCACGGGCCGGGAGGCATCGGCAAGTCGATGCTGCTGCGTCGTTTCGCGGCCGAGGCGCGGATGGCCGGCCGGCCGGTGCTGGAGATCGACGGCCGGACCGTCCAGCCGACGCCGGAGGCGTTCGAGAGGGAGGCCGAGGCGGCGTGCACCGGTGACGGCACGGTCCTGCTCATCGACACCTTCGAACGCTGCCAGGGGCTGGAGGGGTGGCTGCGCGAGAAGCTGCTGCCGAGGCTGCCGGGCGACGCGGTGGCGGTGATCGCGGGACGGCAGGCACCGGATGCCGAGTGGACGTCCGACCCGGGGTGGGCGGACCTGCTGTACCCCATGGCGCTGCGCAACCTGTCCCCGGACGAGGCCACCGCCCTCCTGCACGCCCGTGGAGTGCCCCGGCACAGCCAGGCGGAGCTGCTGGCGTTCACCGGCGGGCACCCGCTCGCCCTCGCTCTCGCGGCCGCCGTGGCGGTACGGGAACCCGCCGACGCCAGCCGCTGGAAGCCCAGCCAGGACGTCGTCGGCACCCTGCTGTCCCGGCTGGTCGGGGAGGTGCCCTCGCCGCTGCACCGGCGGGCCCTGGAGGTGTGCGCCCGCGCCCAGGTGACCACGGAGACACTGCTGCGGGTCGTCCTGGGCGACGACGCCGCGGCGATGTTCGCCTGGCTGCGCGACCTGCCCTTCATCGAGTCGACCCAGGACGGGCTCTTCCCGCACGACGTGGTCCGCCAGGCCCTGGAGGAGGACCTGCGCTGGCGCGACCCGGAGGGCTACGCCGAACTGCACGGCCGTCTGAGCCGCCATCTCTTCGAACAGATCCGCACCTCGCCGGTGACCGGATCGCTGGCCGCCGTGCGGTCCTTCCTCTACCTGTACCGCGACGACCGGTACATGTCCGACTTCAACAGGTGGCGGGGGGCCGGCGAGGTCCGGCTGACCCCGTACGAACCGGCCGACCGGCCTCGGATCCACGAACTGGTGACCGAGGTCGAGGGCCCGGAGTCGGCCGCTCTCGCGCGGGCGTGGCTGGAACGCCGGCCGGACGCGTTCCGGGTGTGCCGCACCGCGCGTGAGAACGAGGCGGTGGGCTTCTCCGCCTGGCTGCGGCTCACCGAGGCGCCGAACGAGTTCCCCGACCCAGTGGCCGAGGCGGCCTGGAACCACGCGCGGGCCACCCAGCCCGTCCGGGACGGCGAGCACGTGGCGGTGGCCCGGTTCTCGGTGACGTCACCGGAGTACCCGAAGATCTCCCCGGTGGAGAACCTCCACCAGTGGCGGACCCTGGCCGAGGTCGCGAAGACCGAGGGCCGGGTGGCGTGGATGTTCATCGTGGTACGGGCGGGGGCCTTCTGGACTCCGTACATGACCAGTCTCGGCCTCCAGCCCGTCGCGGAGCGGCCGCGGGTGGGCGGTCTGACCTACACGCTGTTCGCCATCGACTGGCGGGTGCAGCCGGTGTGGGCCTGGGCCGAGGAGAAGACCCGGCTGATGCTGTCCCACGTCCGGGACGAACCGCGCACCGCCGAGGAGGCGGGCGGCGAGGAACCGCGGCGGGGCGCGGACTTCACCGTCCTGTCCCGCCCCGAGTTCGACGCCGCCCTGCGCGAGGCGCTGCGCACCTTCTTCCGGCCGCGGGAATGGGCCGCGAACCCGCTCACGCGCAGCAGACTGACCGCGGGCACGGGCCGCGCGCTGCCGGACGTCCTGAAGAACGCGGTCGAGGGACTGCGGGCGGAACGGGGCGGCGAGAAGTACTACCGGGCGGTCTCCCAGACGTACCTCACCAAGGGCATTCCCACCCAGCAGGCGGTCGCCGAGCGGCTGGGGCTGCCGTTCAGCACCTACCGCAGACACCTCACCGGAGGCATCGCCCGGCTGAGCGACGCGCTGTGGCGGGAGGAGATCTACGGCGATCCGGCGGCGGCCGACCGGTCGCGCCCGGCGGCGCGGGACCCGCACCCGGGGAGCGACTGACCGGCGCGGCCGGGACCGGCCCGCCGGCCCGCGCCGTCTTCGCCCCGACCGGTGAGAGCGGACAGCAGGTACGCCAGTCGCTCACGAGCGCGTTCCGCGTCACCGTCCAGCAGCAACTGCGCGGTCACCGCGTCGTACGCCTCCAGGACCGCGCGGACCGCCTCCTCGTGGCCGGCCGGGGCAGATGCGCGGTGCGCGGTCAGTCCGCCGGCGATCGTCTCGGCCAGCCTGCGGCGCGCGTCCCGATGCGCACGTGCCGCTTCGGGACGACGGGCCGAGTACGCCCGGAAATCCGCCTCCAGCAGCAGCCACCTCGGCTCCGACAGCAGCACCTCGGACACCCGTTCGGTCATCGCAGGTGCGGCTCCGGTCCGGGCCTCGTGGAGGACCGCGGTCACACGGCGGCACAGCACGGCCGCCCGCTCCTCGTACAGGGCGTGGAACAGCGCGCCGAGACTGCCGAAGTTCGAGTAGAAGGCGCCCCGGGTGTAACCGGCCGCCGCGCAGACGTCCTCGATCGACACCCGTCCGTAGCCTTTCGCGGCGAACACGGTGAAGGCCGCCGACAGCAGCCGGGCCGTGGTGCGGGTGCGCCGGTTCCCCGGTCCGGGCCTCATCCGGCCCCCACCGCGGCCAGCAGGTCCGCCCGGGACGGCCCGGGCACCCATGGCGCGGGTGTGCGCCGGCCGAGGGCGAGGACCCGCTCGACCAAGGCCGGGTCCCCGAACGCCGCCTCCGGTGTGACCAGCAGGGCGGCGGTGGCGGCGACGGCGCGCAGGACCTCGGGGTCGCGCAGCTTCACGACGTCCAGGGTCCTTCTGAAGTCCCAGGCCGCGTCGCCCGGTTCATAGGGGCGGGGTGGCTGACGCAACAGATGGTCGATCCCGGCCAGGCGGTGGCGGTCCCACACCCCGAGGTGCCGGCGGACCGGACTCAGGGTCCTCTCGGTGGCCTCGGCGAAGCCGAGCGCGAGCTGTCGCGGCTCGTCGGCGTCCTCGGTGCGCAGCAGGGCGCGCAGCAGCGCGGCGTGCCGCAGACCCAGCGACATGCCCAATCCGAACAGGGGGTTGGTCGTCGCCCAGGCATCACCGACACTCAGTACGCCGGTGGCCACCGGCAGACCGTCCACGACGGCGTCGCGGTGCCGGCTCTCCATGCCCGACATGGCGAGGACGCCGGTGACGGGCCGGCCCGTCCGGATCCAGCGGGCCTCGGCGGGGAACAGGCGCAGCGCCGCGTCCCACGCCTTCTCGCGGTGCAGCGCCCGCAGCGAGCGGTCGCGGCGGGAGACGACGAACGACACCGACCGGGTGCCCGCGTCCACGGCGCAGGAGATGGTGGAGACGCTCTCGTAGTGGCTGCTGGGCCAGAGCGGTACGTCGGACTCGGTCCCGTCGGCGGCCCGGAAGTAACGCGTGTACGCCAGGAAGCCCGACTCCGCGCGTTCCTCCACGGGACCCGGTGCGCCCAGATCGCGCAGCATACGGCCCACCGGCGAGTTGCGGCCGGCCGCGTCGACGACGAGATCGGCGAGCACGGCCTCGCCGTCCGCTGTGAGCACGCCCCTGACATGGGGCCGCCGCGGCACCCGCTCCCGGCCGGCCAGCAGTGCCGTGACCGCCGTACGCCGGCGCACGGTGAGCCCGGGTGTCCGGGCGGCGACCGTGTCGAGGGCGGTCTCGAACAGCGGGCGGCGCACACCCATCATCGTGAAGTGCTCGTCCCCCGGGCGGGCGCCGTCCAGGACGCCGAGACGGTGCGCGCCGTCCAGCAGATTGCCCGGCCGGAGCCCCATCCGCGCCAACTCCACGAGCACGTCCGGTACTTCCGCCCGCAGCGTCCGGAACACCGCCGGCAGCAGGAAGTGCGGGTGCCGGAACTGGCTGACCCCGGGACGCGGCCAGGAGGCCCAGGCGGCTTCGGGACCGCCCGGAGGCGGCCCGGGGTCCCGCTCCAGCACGGTCACCCGGTGCCCGTCCCCGGCCAGCATCACCGCCAAGGCCAGTCCTGTCGGGCCTGCTCCGATCACCAGCACGCGCATCGCTTCGTTTCTCCCGGTTGACGACGGGTCCACGGTGCGACGAGGTGGTGCTCACCTGACAGACCGGTCGGCTGTCCGTTCGTGGTCACTTCGTATGCGGACCGGACCTAGCGGCGGCCGGTGTCCGTGCCGCCCTCGGCGTCGAGGCCGGCGAGATTGATCTCGTCCATCGCGTAGTTCTGCGGCTGCTGGACAGCGCGCATCTCGCTGAGCTTCGCCGTGACGAGTCCCCCCACGATGTCCACCATCGTGCCCAGCACCGACAGGCAGGACTCCTTGTTCTTCTCGTACTGCGGACCGGTGGTGGTGGCGAACTCGTCGGTGGTCCCGTACCAGCCGTCGTACTGCCTGACCTCCTGCCAGAAGTCGTTCTGCAGAGCGAGGAAGTCGGCACGGATGCCCTCCAAGCGGTTCGCGCCGCTGCGCAACGCGGTGACATCACCGCGATACTGCCCGTAATCAGCCATGCTCCGGGTCCTCCACGATCTCGTCGCGGAGTTTCGCGGAGGCCGACCGGTCCTTCGCTCCCGGGTCGCCGAGATCGAGCATCGATCCGAAGACCTCCTGCCAGTCGAACTCCATTCCCGGTACGACTGCGAACTCCTCCGGCAGCGAGGGGAGGGGCTGCTGGAGCGGCTGGAACGCGTCCATGACCCGGCGCGCCATCTGGGCCCGGCCCTCACCGGCCGCTTCGAGGATGGAGGCGGCCAGGTGAGGGGCGCCCATGGTCCGGTACTTGCCGTCCAGGAACTGCAGCGCGGAGATCTCGCCCTGCGGCCCGACCGTGACCTCGACGGAGCGGTCCCGTGAGACGACGGTGACCGAGGTCCGTCTCAGTTCCTGTTCCGCTCGGGCGACGGCGGCCTTGGTGGCCTCCATCTCCGCCTTCGCCTGGGCCAGCCTCTTCAGTATCTCGTCGTCCAATGTCCTGCCCTTCGGTCGTTCGCGTGTTTCCGTCGAGGTGTCATCTGCCGATGGAAGCGGGGGCGCCTCCCTCGTCGGTCCCCCAGACGTCCTCCTCCTCCGGCTCCCAGGCGGAGCGCGCCCGGTCCTTGGTCTCCGTCTGGCCCTGTCCGGGCGCTCCGGGGCTGCCGCCCATCGGTGGCAGGTAGGGCATCCCCGACGAGGTCGCCGTGTTGTAGCCGGGAGCCGTCACCTCGTCGTACATCGGACTCCCGGTCCTGACGGCGGGAGTGGTCCGACCGCCGGCGAGGACGGTCCGTGACCGCTCTCCGTTCGAGCCGGAGGTCTGCCCGGAGAGCATGGTTCCGGTCGGCAGCATGGGGCTCATGGGACTGGTCGGACTCATCGGGTCGGCGGCGGCCGGGTTCGCCCGACCGAGCAAGGAGGACTCGTCACCGGGTTGGTCGTCGTACAACTGGTCCTCGTACGGGGAGGTGTACTCCGTACTGCCGTCGCGGTAGTCGGGCAGCGAACTCCCGGGGCTCAGCGGCGCGATCTCCGACGTACCGTCCGGATAGACGGTCTCCACCAGGCCGCGTTCGGGGTTGATGGTGACGGAGCGGCCGTCGGGGTAATCCGTGGTCACCGTTCCGTCGGGGTTGATGGTCGTCCGACTGCCGTCGGGGTTGTGCAGGGTCTTGCCGTCCGGCAGGTCCGTGATGTCGACGCTGCCGTCGGGCGCCACGGTGACCGCCGTGTGCTCCTTCGGGTCGACCGTGGTGAAGCTGCCGTCCGCGAAGTCGGTGGTGAGCGAGCCATCGGGATTCAGAACGGTCTCGCTGTCCCGGAAATCCGGGATGCCGAGCGAGGGTGTCTGCTCGTCGAGTCGCTGCTGGAACTCCTTCTCGCGCTCCTCCTGTTCGCGCTCCAACTCGGCCTGTCGGGTTTCTTGTTCCTTCTGTTGGGCTTCTTGTTTGGCTTGTTGGTCGGCTTGTTCCTTCTCCTGTTCTTCGAGGAGTTGCTGCTGTCGGGTTTCTTGTTCCTTCTGCCGGGCTTCCTGTTTGGCTTGCTGGTCGGCTTGTTCCTTCTTCTGCTCTTCGAGGAGTTGCTGCTGTCGGGTTTCCTGTTCCTTCTGCCTGGTTTCCTGCTCGGCTTGTTGCTCGGCTTGCTTCTTCTCCTGTTCCTTGAGAAGTTGTTGCTGCTTGGCCTCCTGCTCCTGCTGGAGCCGGGTCTGCCTTTCCCGTTCCTTCTCCTGCTCGGCCTTGGCGTTGGCCATAGCCAGATTCTGTGCGGCCGCGTACTCCTTCTGCTGGGCCTCTTGCTCGGCTTGCTGCCGGGCTTGCCTCTGTTCCTGTTCGGCCTGGAGTTGCTCCTGCCTTTTCTCTTGCTCGACCCGCAACGCTTCTTGCTTGCGCTCTGCTTCGGCCTGCTGTGCTTCTTGCTTGCGCTCCTGCTCCGCCCGCTGCTGCTCCTGCTGCTTCAGGTAGGCTTCCTGCTTCTTCTCCTGCTCGGCCTGCAGTTCCCCTTGCTTGCGTTCCGCTTCGGCCTGTCGTGCTTCTTGCTTGCGCTCCTGTTCGGCCCGCTCTTTCTCCTGCTTCTGCAGGTAGAGTTCCTGCTTGCGTTCTGCCTCGGCCTCTTTTTCCGCCTGCTTGCGCTCGCGTTCTTCCTGCTTCTTATCCTGTTCCTTCAGATACAGTTCCTGCTTCTTCTCCTGTTCGGCCCGCTCCTTTTCCTGCTGCTTCAGATATTCTTCCTGCTTCTTCTCCGCCTCGGCTTGTTTCTTCTCCTGCTCCTTCAGGTATTCTTCTTGCTTCTTTTCTTGCTCCTCCTGTTTCTTTTTCTGCTCGTCCTGCAGTTTCTTGTTGGTGTCCGCCATGAGGTCGTCCGCGAGGCTCTTCTCGCTTCTGGCCCTGACCCGCTCCAGCGAGATGCCGAAGGCCCGCTGCACTTCCATGATCGCGTCACGGGCGGGAACGCCGAGGTCCGTGATGACGGAGTTCTGCCATTCTCTGATGCCCTGCTCGCCGATGAGCTTCCAGGAGCCCAGGTCGTCGTAGCGGCCGTACAGGTCGTGGGACATGCGGAAGCCGGGCTCCGTGACCAGCACGGTGGCCCCCGCACGATGATCCGATTGCACCATCGTCCCGGGGGCGGTGAATGCCTGGTCGGGTTCGTCCTCCCACTTGACCTGGGTGATGTTGTTCTCCCAGATCTGTTTTGTGAGGTCGAGCAGATTGTCGTGCAGCCAGCGCAGCGGGTTCCCCCGCCAGATCTGCCACCAGTCCCACTTGTGGTGCAGTTTCAGCATCGCGTTGATGAAGGTGCGCTGCGCCTCCATCAACTGCTTCCCCTGCTTCGACCCGGCGGCGGCGACGCGCGGTATGTCCTCCTGGTAACTGCCGTACATCTTGTTCAGTTTGTGGATGAGATCGCGGAACACTCCGGCGGCCTGTCCGCGCCACACCGGGTTGTCGGGCCCCAGGCGGCTCTCCCAGGAGTCGAGGGTCTTGCTCTGGTTCTCGAAGAAGGCCGCGGCACGGGAAAAGGCGTCCGCGGCGCGCTCGAAGGTCCGGGTATCGACCGCGCTGCCGAGCGGGACCTGCAGGCCGTTCCACTCGAAGCCGGCGGTGGTGTGCTCGTCTAGCAGTTGGCGCAGCGCCATGCCACCGCCGTAGCTGTACTGCTTGAGCGCCAGATCGTCGTACGTGCCGAAGTCACCGGGCGAGGAGTCCACACCGCCCATGGGAGGGCTGGAGGCGGCCGAGCTGCCCAGCAGCCGGATCTTCGCCTGACGGAGTTTCACCCGGGTGCCGGGCGCCGGATCCTGCGAACCGTTCATCGGCGCGTAGAACGGGACGACGATGTTCTTCTCCTCGATGGACGCACCCGAGTTGCTCGACCGCCAGTAGAGGTTGCTGGTCACCTCGTAGAGGCTGTCCTCCGCGGTCGCGGACGAGTCGGTGATCTCCACTTCCATGAGGGGGATGTTGTCGTTGCCGACCAGCTTGTCGAAGAGGCTCTTCCGCTCCGGCGCCGGGTAACCGGTGAACAGGGTGATCGCCTGGTGCCAGAAGTCGTCGGTGGAATGGGCGGGTGCAACCATGGATGGTCTCCACGTATCAGGATCCGAACCGCGTGTCGGGTGGCGGCCCGGTCAGTCGTCTTCGGTGGTGCTCTTGCCGGATTCCTGCATGATCGCGTCGACGTCGGTGAGATGGTCGAGGAACTTCTCGCCGTCGATCTTCTCCAGGCTGACGTCCCGGGAGTCGAACAGTTCCTTGAGCGTGGCCTCGAGCCCCTGGATGAACTCCTCGAAGAGTTCCTCCTGCTGGTCCATCACCTCCAGGATGGACTGCGCGACCTCCTCCACCTCGGTGTTCAGGTGCGGGCCGTTGACCACGCCGCCGCCCTGGTCGTTGGTCATGAGTCCCAGGGCCAGGGGCATCGTCAGGCCGAACAGGTTCTTGTCGTCGTACTGCTCCAGTCCGAGGAGCTGGCTTATGGACGGGGTGTCCCCCTCGGCCTTCCTCAGGTCGAGGATCGCCTTGAGGAACGGTTTGACGTCCTCGGTGAGGAAGCGGTTGATCCCCTCTTTGTCCAGGGCCAGTTTGGTCCCCGATTTCTCCGGCATGATGCAGCTCCACACGTCTGGTGATCGGAAAGGGACCCGGCGCCCCGGGACAGGGCGTCCGGGTCCCCGGGTGGTGATTGCCGTCAGCGGCCGATGCGTACCGACGACCACATCTGGCTGAGGGAACGCTCGCTGTACTGGTAGTTCTGCGAGACGTCCGTCAGCAGGACGGCGTTGCGGGTGAGCATCTGCTCCATGGCCTTGACCGCGTTGTTCCAGGCCAACTGCTTCTCGTCGTACTGCTCGCGGTCCTCACCGGCCCACGACTGCTTGAGCGTGGCCAGTTCCATGTCCAGGTTGGCCAGGGTGCTCTCGATGGCCCGGGTCTGCGCGACCAGGTCATCGGCCGCATTGTTCATGTGGGCGTAGTCGACGTAGATGAATCCGTCGCTGAAGTTGTCGCTCATCAGACTTCTCCCTGCTGTGCCGGAGCCCGTTGGATCAGCCGACCAGGCTGTCGAAGACGGCCTGGGACTCCTGGTAGGTACGCTCGATGGTTTCGTTGCTCGCGCCCTGCTGCAGGCCGTTCTCCCGCAGCGTCTCGTTCAGCTTGTCGATCATGTCCTCGACGTTCTTGAGGATGACCGCCGCCTGGTCCTCCCACGCCTTGACCAGGCTCTGGAAGGAACCGCCGTCGGCGCCCTGGTAGTGGCTGGAGAGCGTCATACGGGTCGATTCGACGTCCTGGGCACAGCGGGTGATGCCGGAAAAGGCCATCTCCAGTGCCTGGATGCCGTTCCGGGTCGCGCTTTCCTCTGACTGACGCATTACGTCGTCCCACCTCGTTCCGTGGAGTGATGGCCGGCGCGGCCGCTGTCCGGTGCGGGGCGTGTACGGGGTCCGCGGACCAGGGCCGCCGCTTCTCGCGCCAGGCTAGGGACGGGGACGTGTGCGTCTCTTGCCGTCGCCTTGTCACCGCTTGCGCCCGGGTCGGCCAGGGCCCGCACCCGCCGGTCGGTCAGCCGGCCGGGTGGCCGGCACCGGCGACGGGACCGCAACGGGGGGCGGTGGTGGTGGACCGTCCCAGAGCCGCTGCCGCCGGTGACAGGTCCGGTCCCGTCGGCAGCGACGACAGCAGGGCCGAGGGCATGACCGTCACGTCCGACGAGGCGAAGCCCAGCGCCTCCAGCGCCCCGGCCGTCGGAACCCGGTACTTCATGCCCGTGTCGGTCACCAAGTAGACGGTGTCTCCCATCGCCGTGCCGCCGGCCCCGAGGGCCCGCACCAGGGCGCCACGGCCGGCCGGCACCGTGATCAGGTCGGCGGGCACGCACGCCGGGGTCATGGCCTCGGCGGGTGTCTGCGCCGCCGGGCCGAGTCGCCGGGTGTCCAGCAACGACACGCTCGACCGCATCCGGTCGGTACCGGGGGAGACCCGGACGCAGGCGCTCTGGCCGGTGGCCGCCCGGACCGGACGAGGCGGCGTGGCGGGAAGGACACCGGAGGAACTCCGCTCGCCGCGCGCCCCCGGCGCCAAGTGGCCGCTCAAGGCGTCGGTGCCCAGCACCCGCGCCCCCGTCCCGCCGCCGTCGGCCGGGGAGGACCCCAGGGTCAGCGCCGCCTCGGTGGCGGTCAGCGGCGCCAACCCGTCCTGGCGCAGCACGTAGTAGCGGGTGCCGGAGCCGGGCGCGGCCACCCGGAACACCTGGCCGAGCCGGGTCTCCCGGCCGTCGAGGCGCGGCCCCGGGCGTCCCTGCCCGGCCACGGTCACCGGCGTCAGATCGGGGCCCAGCGGCAGGGCGTTGAGGAACGCCTCGGTGACCGGGAAGGGAGCCGTGGTCTCGTAACCCAGCGCGGCCACGGCCCCGTGCTCGGTGTCCAGCCGGAGCCGGGTGCCCCGCCACACCAGGTAGAGGGACGCGTCGGGGGCGCGTACCAGCAGGGCGGACCCCGCGTCGAGGTCGGTGCCCCGAGCCTGCGTGGCCACCGCGATCGCGGTTCCGGGGCGGCTGCCGGAGCCGCCCAGGCCGGTGCGGGAACACACCAGCCAAGGGGCGGGGTCGAGCCGGTCGGGCACGGTCTGGGGGGCGCCCGTGATGCCGACCGGGGCTCCTCTGGGCACCCCGTCCAGGGAGTCGCTGTGCACGGTGGTGGTCTTCAGTTCGCCGCCCACCAGCAGCCGGGCCGAGGTGTGGTTGCGGACGGGCCGCAGCCTGCCGTCCAGGTAGAGGTAGCTCGCGCCCGTGTCCTCGTCGACGACCAGCGTCCGCGCTTCGCGCCAGGAGCCGGTGGTGCCGGGTTTGATCAGGCCGAAGACGAAGGCTCCGGCGGACACCAGCACGGCGATCAGCACGCCCATCGCCACACCTCGGTTGGTGCGTCCCTGCGGGCTCTCCGGGGCATCGGGATCGGAGCGCAGCATGCTGGTGGTCAGCCTGCTCATCAGGAACATGTGCGCCTGGACCTGGTCACGTTTGGTCTGCATGGGGATCCTCGTCCTTCGTCCGTCAGCTCCGGTCAGGCGGCGAGCGCGCGCAACGCCCCGTAGACGCCGAGCACCCACAGCGCGAGCGGCAGCAGGGCGATGGCCGCCGCCGAGTGGGCCAGCTCCGCGGCCCGGCCCCAGTAGGGGACGAGGCGGTTGCCCGGCACCGTCCAGGAGGCGACGGTCAGGACCGCGGTGACCGCCAGGAGCGCGGCGACCAGCAGCAACTGCTGACCGGGCGTGGCCCCCAGGAAGGCCGTACGGACCAGGGACACGGCACCGAGCACCCCCGGCGCCGTGAGCGACAGCCGCTGCAGGGTGTTGCCGAGCACGCGGGCGTGCAGCAGCAGAAGCAGCGACAGTACGGCGGTCGTGACGTTCTGGGCCAGGGTCGGGCGCACCGAGAGCCCGGCCACGCAGGCGGCGCAGATCGTGCCGGCGGCGGCGTACAGGCCCGTCATCCAGCCGTCGGCCAGCACGGAGCGTTCGGCGACGACGCTCGGCGCGTGCGGTTCGATGCCCTCCTGGAGTTCCTCGGCGTTGGTCGGGATCGGGGGCATCCGCAGACCGGCCAGCCGGAAGGACAGGGACGGCACGAAGGCGCCGAAGACCACGGCGGTGACGGCGAGCAGACCGGACGCGTGCTCGGGAGGCATGTCGGCGACGAGCAGCAGCACACCGGCGGCGGCCCCCGCCACGGCCACCGCGCACAGGGCGAGGAACACGGTGGCGAACGCGGCGACGGCGGCGACCGCCAGTACCGCTCCCGCGGCGGCCGAGGCGCAGGCCGCGAGCAGACGGGCGCCCAGCACCTCGTGCAGGCCGGGTCCGGTCAGGTCCCCTCCGGGCAGCACCCAGCCCGCCACGGCGAGATAGGCGGGCACCATCGCCCCGAGGGCGGTGCCCGCCCCGGCGTCGCCGATGGCGCGACTGGCCGCGGCCGCCCCGCCCAGGGTGAGCAGCGCGAAGGCGCCGGCAGCCAGCGCGGTGACCGTACCGGAGGTGTCCGAGAGGCCGAGGACGGTCAGCGCGAGAAGCTGGCAGAGCGCGCCGGCGGTGAGCAGCACCCGCTTGCCGACGACGGGCGTCCAGCCGAAGGGCCGGTCCCTCATGGTGGTGTAGATGCCGTCCACCAGGTCGTCCAGGTGCACCTCGGGCAGCGCCTCGGCGTGCGGGCGCAGATACAGCACCTCACCGTCCCGCGCGTGCTGGGCCTCCAGGGTGGCCTCGTGGTCCAGGGGCTTGCCGCCGAGGCGCTGCAGGACCCAGCCGTCGTGGTCGACACCGGCCTCGGCCAGCCCGTCGCCCGCGTAGGCCAGCAGGGCGGGCAGCAGGTCGGCCACCGGGATGTCGGCGGGCACGGACAGGTCCACCGTCTTGTCGGGGGCGCGCACGGTCAGGCGGCACAGCCCGGACAGGGCGTTGTCGGTCATGCGAGGGCTCGCTTTCCGTGAGGGCGCGGTGAGGTCCGCGCCGCGACGATCCGCACGCGTGCGGAACGGGAGACGTCCGGGGCGGGGCCCGGTGAACGGGATGCCGCAAGTGGACGTTGCGCATTTCGAGGACGCGCGAAGGAGAACGGAAAGGTACGAGAGGCGAAGAGGGCGGACACCATGTGCGCGGGCACGAACGGCCGGAGGGAAACGCACGCGGGGTCGCCGCCGAAAAGATCTTAGGACCGAGAACCCGCCCTTGGCGACCCGGTGGCCGGGACGGCCCGGCGCACGGCGCCACCACCCGGGCCGGTGCGCGGGGTGGGCGGGCACGCCCGCGCCGCCCCGGCCCGCAGGCACAGAGGCGCGAGGCCCCGGCATGTCCCGGGCCGTGTGCGCACACCACCGGGAACACCGCCTTCCCGGCGGTGCGGTCAGCCGTGTTCATCTCATTGAGGAGACTGTTCGTTGAGTGTCGTCCTGTTCCGCAGGCCCGCCCGACGCCGGGGCCCGGACATGCCCGAAGGCGAGCTCAGCCTTCAGGAGCCGCCCACGCTGCCGGAATCGGTGCCCGACAGCTCCGCCGTCTGGAACTACCTCCCCATGGCCATGATGTCGGTGTCCATGATGCTGATGTTCATGCGGCCGGGCATGGGCGGCGGCACGGGCGGAGCCTTCTTCTACCTGGCCATGGGCCTGATGATCCTCGGCTCCGCCGCCATGATCATCGGCCAGTTCATGCGCCGGGCCAGCGAGCGCAAGCAGCGTCTGAAAGGCGAACGGCGCGACTACCTGCGGTACCTGAGCCAGATACGCCAGAAGGTACGGGGTGCCGTCGTCGCCCAGCAGAAGGCGCTGGCCTGGCAGCACCCCCGCCCCGATGTGCTGTGGTCGCTGGTGGGCACCAGCCGGCTGTGGGAACGCCGGCCGGGCGACCCGGACTTCGCCGAGGTCCGGGTGGCGGTGGGCGACCAGAAACTGAACCTCCGGCTCAACCCCCTGTCCACCCAGCCCGTGGAGGACCTGGAGCCGCTGAGCGCCCATGCCCTGCGCAGCTTCATCCGCGCCTACTCCACGATTCCCCGGCAGCCCATCGCCGTCTATCTGCGCGCCTGGGCCCGCGTGCTGTTCCGCGGCGAACCCGAACAGAAGCGTGCCCTCGTGCGCGCGCTGCTGGCCCAGCTCGCGGTCTTCCACGCACCGGACGACGTATGGATCGTGCTGTGCGTCGGGGACGAACGGCGCGCGGAATGGGACTGGGTCAAGTGGCTGCCGCACGGCCTGCACCCGCAGGAGACCGACGGCGCCGGCCCGGCCCGGCTGATCGTCTCGGAGTTCAACGCACTGGAAGGACTGCTGGGCGCGGAGTTCTGGGAACGCCCCCCGTTCGCGCCGGACGCGCCGGTCGGACGCGAGGAGCCGTACACGGTGATCGTGCTGGACGGTGTCACCGTGCCGGAGGGGCACCGGCTGGACGGGGCGGGGCTGCGCAACACCGTGGTCCTGGACGTCGACGGGGCGCTGTCCTGGCGGCCCGGACGCGTCACCCTGCGCCTGGAGGTGGCGGAGCGGTCGCTGTCCCTGGTCCGTACCGACCGGGACCGCAAGGAACAGTCGACCCACCTGGGCACGCCGGACGCCCTCGGTCCCCACTCGGCCGGAGCGCTGGCCCGGCAACTGGCCCCGCACCGGATGAGCATGGGACCGGGCGCCGACACGGCCCAGCCGCTCGCCACCACCCTGGAGCTGACGTCCCTCCTGGGCATCGCCGACCTGCACCACCATGTGCCCGCCGACCTGTGGACGCGCCACACCGGCCCGGGGCGGCTGCGGGTGCCGATCGCGGTCGGGGCGGACGGCTCCCCGGTGGAGCTGGACATCAAGGAATCCGCGCAGGGCGGCAGCGGTCCGCACGGCATGCTGATCGGTGCGACGGGTTCCGGGAAGAGCGAGCTGCTGCGCACCCTGGTGCTGGCGCTCGCGCTCACCCATTCCTCCGAGACGCTCAACTTCGTCCTGGTCGACTTCAAGGGCGGCGCCACCTTCCTGGGCCTGGACGAACTGCCGCACACCTCGGCCGTCATCACCAACCTGGCCGACGAGACGGCGCTGGTGGGACGGATGCAGGACGCGCTGCACGGCGAGCTGATCCGCCGCCAGGAACTGCTGCGGTCCGCGGGCAACTACACCTCGGCCCTCGAATACGAGAAGGCGCGCGCTGCGGGAGCGCCTCTCGAACCGCTGCCGAGCCTGTTCATCGTCGTCGACGAGTTCAGCGAACTGCTCGCGGCGCAGCGGGACTTCATGGACCTCTTCGTGATGATCGGCCGGCTCGGCCGCAGCCTCGGGGTGCATCTGCTGCTGGCCTCCCAGCGGCTGGACGAGGGCCGGATGCACCAACTGGAGAGCCACCTGTCCTACCGCATCGGCCTGCGCACCTTCTCCGCCATGGAGAGCCGTGGCGTGCTGGGCGTCCCCGACGCCTACCAGTTGCCGTCGGAGCCCGGCAGCGGGTACCTGAAGACCGGCGTCGACCTGCTGACCCGGTTCCGCGCCGCGTACTCCTCCGGCCCCTACGTGCGCCGGCGCGGCGCGGTCAACCAGGCGCGAGCGGTCAGCCAGGTAGTGCCCTGGTCGGCGGAGTGGATCGTCCCCAGGGAGCCGGCCGGCGGGACGGACGGCCCCGAGGAGGAGCGGACCGACGAGAACGGGCCGTCCCTGCTGGCGGTCGCCGTGGAGCGGCTGCGCGACTCCGGCCCCCCGGCCCACCAGGTCTGGCTCCCGCCCCTGGACCTGCCCACCACGCTCGACCAGATCCTCCCGCCGCTCACCACGGACGAGCGGTACGGCCTGACCGCCACGGACTGGCCCGGACGCGGCCAGTTGGCCGTGCCGGTGGGCGTGGTGGACCGTCCCTTCGAGCAGATGCGCGACCTGCTGATGGTCGACCTCTCGGCGGCCGGCGGCCATGTGGCGATCGCCGGCGGCGCGCAGAGCGGCAAGAGCACGCTGGTACGGACTCTGATGTGTGCGCTCGCCCTCACCCACACCCCCCGTGAGGTGCAGTTCTACTGCCTGGACTTCGGCGGCGGCACCCTGGCGGGCCTGGACGGACTGCCGCATGTATCGGGGGTCGCCTCCCGGCTGGACGCGGAGCGGGTGAACCGGGTCCTGGCCGAGGTCGGCACCCTGCTGGAGGAGCGGGAACGGTTCTTCCTGAACCACGGCATCGACAACATGGCCACCTACCGCAGGCGCCGCGCGGACGGCGACTACGCCGACCAGCCGTTCGGAGACGTCTTCCTGGTGATCGACGGCTGGTCCACCGTGCGGCAGGACTACGACCGCCAGGTCCCGGAGATCAACGCCCTGGCGACCCGAGGACTGAACTACGGCATCCACCTCGTCGTCACCACGGCCCGCTGGGTCGAGCTGTCCTCCGCGGTCCGCGACCAGGCGGGCACCCAACTGGAACTGCGCATGGGCGACGCCATGGACTCGAACATCGACGTCCGGCGGGCGGCCACCGTACCCGAGATGCCCGGCCGCGGCCTGACGAAGGACAAGATGCACTACCTCACCGCGCTCCCGCGGATCGACGGTGTGGAGGACGCGGACGACCTGGCCGAAGGCGTGGCGTCACTCGTCACCGCCGTACGGGAGAGCTGGCAGGGGCCCTCCGCCCCACGGCTGCGCACCCTGCCCACCACCCTGCCGGTCACCGAACTCCCGTCCCCGCAGGGCGACTTCCGGGTACCGGTCGGTGTGGAGGAGACCCGGCTGGCTCCGGTCTGGCACGACTTCGCCGAGAACCCGCACATGATCGTGGTCGGTGACACCGAGAGCGGCAAGACCAACCTGCTGCGCCTGGTGGCGAAGGCCGTGATGGAGCGGTACACACCGGAGGAGGCCCGGCTGATGGTCGTCGACTTCCGCCGCACCCTGGTGGAGGCGGTGCCCGACGCGTACCGGCTCGGGCACGCGATCTCCATGGACTCGCTCAAGGAGCTGATCGACGGCGTGGGCCGGGCGGTGAGGACCCGGCTCCCCGGCCCCGAGATCGCGCCCTCGCGGATGCGGTCGTGCGACTGGTGGAAGGGGCCGCGGCTGTTCGTCCTCGTCGACGACTACGACCTGATCGGCGGCAGCCCGATGAACCAGCCCTTCGCCCCCCTGCTCGATCATGTGGCGATGGGCTGGGAACTCGGGGTGCACCTGATCGTCGCCCGGGCGGCGGCGGGATCCGCGCGCGGTCTGAACGACCCGCTGCTGCGCCGGCTCCAGGAGGCGAACACCCCCGGCGTCCTGCTGTCCTGCCCGCCCAGCGAGGGTTATGTCTTCGGCAACGTCAAGGGCCGCAACCTCGCGGCCGGGCGGGGCCGGCGCATCGCCCGGCGCAAGACCGTCGAGATCCAGACGGCGTGGGTGGACGGTCCCGGTGCCGAGAGCCGGGACTGAACCGCAGACAGGGGCTCGGCGCCCTGGTGTGCGCTGAGGACGGCCTCTCCGCCTGCTGAGAGGCCGTCCTCCCGGTTCAGGAGCGGTCGGCGCGCCGCGGCCCGGGGGACCCCTTGGGAACGGGGACGCCGAACAGAGGGGTCTGCCCGTCGTCCACCACCACGGCACCGGGGCCGTCGTCCTCCGGCTCCGCGCCGGTACGGCCGAACAGGTGGACGTTCCCCGTCCGGTCCACCACGGTGATCCGGATGCCCAGCAGCCGTGCCGTCAGGGCGGCCAGGAACAGCGAGAAGTGCTCCTCCGACGCATAGGAGGGAGCGAGCAGCAAGAGCCTGGCCCGCTCCACGGGAGAGAGCGGGAGATCGGCGACGGGCAGTACGTCGCCCAGCAGTACGGCCTGTGTGCGGTGTGCCGGAGTCAGGCTCACCCCAGCGTCGAGGAGCAGGCGTACCGGGATACCGGCCGGCGGTGCCAGGGCCGGCGGGGGGCTGTCCGCGAGGTCGTCCGCGGTCACCCGTGCCGCCGCCCAGGCGAGGAAGGCACCGGGCGTGTCCGCCCCGGGGACCGCCCGGGGCGCGGCGACCCGCACCGCGTGCAGGAGCGCGGTGGTGAACCCGCCCTCCGTGTCCACCGGTTCGTGCAGGGTGAGGGCGGTGCCGTGCACCTCGGCACCGAGCGGACCGGTACGCCGGAAGCCGACCGGCGGGGCGACGGTCGCCACCGGCGCGGGCACCGGTACCGGCTTGCGGCGAGGTGCCGACGGGTCGGGGACGGGTCTACGGGAGAGTGCTGCCGGGCCCGGCACGGGCTTGCGGCGGGGCACCGCCGGGTCGGGGACGGGTCTGCGGTGGGGCGTCGCCGGGCCCGGCACGGGCTGCTGGGAGCGGACCGCCGGGCCGGGGACGGGCTTGCGGCGGGGCATCGACGGGCCGGCCGGGGCGGGCTCGGGTGCCCGGCCGGTGGCTGCCGTACCGGCCGGGGCGACGAGGTCGTGGCCGTCCGGCCGGCCGACGGCACCGCTGAGCGTGCTGAGGTCGTACGCGGGCGTGGTGTCCTCTGAGGCGCCGGCCTCCGGCGTCCGGCCGGACACCTGGGCCGCCATCGCGGTCAGCGCCGGGTCGTCGAGCGCGGTGAGCGGCGGCATCCGGCGCTCGTGCAGCCGGCCCACCAGGACTTCGAGCTGGGCGAGGGTCAGCCCGTGGTGAGCGGCCAGTTCGATCAGCCACGCGCGTGCGCGACGGTCGCTCCGCTGGACGTAGTCACCCCGTACCCGGTCGGCCGCTTCCTGCGTGCCCGTCTGCAGCGTGCTGAGGCTGCCGTCCCTGGCCGCGACCGTCAGCAGACGACGGGGGTGGGCCATCATCGACGAAGCGATGAAGTACAAGTCGTGGGGGGAGAGGCCGTGCTCTCGCGCGAGGTCCTCCAGATCCGTCGGTACGCCGCCGATGGCCTCGCCCCACACCAGCAGATGGCGGGGGTCGGCCATCGCCGACGAGGCGACGGAGTACAACGCGCCGACGGACAGACCGTGTTCCCGTGCCTGGGCCGCCAAGTCCGTGGGGACGCGGTCGATGGCGTCCATCCAGCGCAGCAGGCGCTCGCCCGCCGGGCCGTCGAGGGCCCCGAGTTCGTCGCGGACGCGGTCGGCGGCGGCCTGGTCGAACCAGGTGCTGCGGGTGACCCGTTCCGCCAGTTCCCGGGAGACGCCCCACGAGGTGGCGAGGTGCGCGGCCGGTGTCACATCGGCCGACCCGATGAGCGGCAGGTGTCCGCCGTCGAGAGTGGACAGGTCGACAAGGGGTTCGCCGGTACCGGTGGCGTCGGCACCGGCGGGCGGGGTGTACGGCGGGAGTTCCTCCTTCTCCTGCGCCGCCATCTCGGTCAGTACCGGGTGGTCGAGGGGGGTGAGGGGCCGGATTCCGCGGGCGTGCAGCCGAGGCACCAGGCTTTCGAGCTGGGTGAGGGTCAGTCGGTGGTGCGCGGCCAGGGCGATCAGCCAGGCACGTGCGCGCAGATCGCTCTCCCCGACGTAGTGTTCGCGCACCGCCTCGGCCGTCCCCACCGGGTTGCCGAACGCCCGTTCGAGGCTGCCGTCGCCGGCCGCGACCGTCAGCAGATGCTCGGGGTCGGCCATCACGAGCCGCGCGCCGAGGTACAGGTGGCCGGGGGCGAGTCCGTACCGCCTCGCGAGGGAGGTCAGGTCCGTGGGTATGCGGCCGATGGCGTCCAGCCAGAGCAGCAGGCGCAGTGAGTCCGAGCCGCCGGGGACCTCGACCTCGTTGCGGAGGGCGTCCGCCCGGCCCCGGTCGAACCAGGGCTGACGGGTGAGGTGTTCCGCCACGTCCAAGGGGACGTGCCACGAGTCGGCGAGGTGCGCGGCCGGTGTGAGCCGCGCGGCGTCGGGTCTGCCGTCACCGGCCGGGGGCGGGCCGGCGCGGTCGACCGTGGAGGGGCGCACGGACGCTTCCGGACCGGGTCCCGCGCGGCCGGCGGGGACGGCGTCACCGCCGAGCGTGGACAGGTCGTACCCAGGTCGGGGGCCGTCCGGAGTGTCGTCCCGGTCGTCGGCCTCCGGCACCTCGGCGACTGTCTGGGCCACCATGTCGGTGAGGTCCGGGTCGTCCAGGTGGGTGAGGGGCGGGATGCCGCCGCGGTGCAGCCGGGGCACCAGGGTGGCGAGCTGGGGGAAGGTCAGGTGGTGATGGGCGGCGAGCTGGATCAGCCAGGCGCGTGCGCGAGAGTCGTGTTCGGGTACGTAATCGCCCCGCACGGAGTCGGCCACCGCCCGGGCGTCCGTCCGGAGTCTGTCGAGGCTGCCGTCCCCGGCCGCGACCGTGAGGAGATGGCGGGGGTCGGCCATCACCGACGAGGCGATGCGGAACAGCCCGGCGGGGGAGAGACGGCGTGGGCGGGCGAGGGCGCCGAGGTCCGTGGGAATGCGGCCGATGGCGTCCATCCAGCGCAGCAGGCGCTCGCCCGCCGGGCCGTCGAGGGCCCCGAGTTCGTCGCGGACGCGGTCGGCGGTGGCCTGGTCGAACCAGGTGTTGCGGGTGACCCGTTCCGCCAGTTGCCGGGAGACGCCCCACGAGGTGGCGAGGTGCGCGGCCGGTGGCGCGGCGGCCTGCTGGAACGGGGGCGGTCCGTCGCCGCCCACGGTGGACAGGTCGACCGCGGGGAGGCCGGCGTCGGCGGCCAGCGGGTGGTCGCGCAGGACCGGGCCGGAGGTGGTGGCGGTCTCGATCTGGGTCAGGTATCGCGTGGGGAACCGGTGGGCCGCGGCCGGGGTGGTGACATCGGCCATGACGCCGCCGGTGTCGGCCTGGTCGGGGCGACGGCGGAAGAGCGCGAGGGGGTCCTGGTAGCGGTCGGTGACACCGACGTAGTGCAGGACCTCGTGGAGCAGCACGTTGTCGTCGTACGCGGTCAGCTCGGGGTCGCCGCCGGAGTGCAGGTGGAACTGGAACTGGTCGGAGCGGTCGGGGTCGGGGCCGGTGGTGACGGTGATGGCCTCGTGGTCCGGGGCGGAGGTGACGGCGACGTGGACGTGGAGCTGGTCGCCCGAGAGGGGAAGGACGTAACCGGTGTTGACATAGGTGTCGAGCAGGCGGTTGATGCGCTGTTGCAGATGCTCGGCGGTCAGGTCGGTACCGGACCGGATGGCGACGGGCAGCGGAACGGTGACATCGCGGACCCAGCGGCCGTCGGTGGCCTGGATCCGGCGGATGCGGGCCCGGATGCAGGTGGCCCTGCCGGGCAGCAACCGCTCGGACGGATCGAACAGCCGCGGGCGGACGCGGAGTTCGGCGGCGGGCCGCACGCGCCGACGGAGTGCCGTGACATCGTTGCGGGTCATGGTCGGCGCGTCCACGGCGTACCGGTAGCGCGGGTCGAAGATCTCGGTGCGGAGGGTGGCGACGGGCGCGCCGGCGCGGCGGTGCGACCATGCGTCGAAGGGGACGGGGTCGGCAGACGGCCGGACGGTGTCGGGGAGGCGGGTGCCGGCGGAGTGCCGGGCGGAATCCGGCATCCGGCTGCCGGTCGGGCGTCTCCGTCCGACCTCGTTGACCACCTCGATCAGGGCCGGGCTGTCGAAGCCGGTGCGGTACGGGATCCGCCGCTGCCTGAGCAGGTGCGCCACCCGCCTGAGCTGGGTGACGTCCAGCCCGAAGTGGGCGGCCAGCTCGAACAGCCGGGCCCGCAAGGTGTCGTCGGGGATCGCGCCGTCGCCGTGCAGTGCGTCGACCGTTGCGCGCAGGACGGCCTCCCATCGCGCGAAGGACCGCTCCGGCCGCAGCGCCATGATCCGGGACAGGTGCAGCGGGTCGGCCAGTGCGACGCTGGACAACCGGTACATCTCGGCCTCGCCGAGCCGGAGCGACGGGGCCAGACCGGCCAGGTCGGTGGGGATCCGGCCGATGGCGCCCAGCCACCTCAGCAGTCGTCGCATGTCGTACGGGTCGCTGATGCCGAGCCGGGTGCGCAGGTCGTGCACGCGCTGGGCGTCGAACCACGGTTGCTGCACCAAGGAGCGGACCTCGCCCTCCAACAGGGACCAGGCGGCGGCGAGGGCGGGCGGATACCAGCGGTGACCGCCCCCGGCGGCCCCGGGCGGCGTCCGCTCCCCGACGGGATACGGAGGAGGGTTCTCCGTGTACGACGGCGGGCGCCCGCTCGCATACGCCGGCGGCCGGTTCGCGGTCCGGTTCACCAGGCCGGTCACACGCGGGTCGTCGGGAGCCGTACGCGGGGGAACGCCCTCGTCGCGCAGCCGGGGCACGAGCTGCCTGAGATCGGCGAGGCTCAACCGGTGGTGCGCGGCGAGCGCGATGAGCCAGGCCCGCCCCGCGAGGTCGTCGCGGGTCAGGTAGTCGCCGCCGCGCAGGTCCGCGACGACCTGCTCCAGGACACCCGTCCACGAGTCCGGCGTGCCGCCGAGCGGGTCCTGGGCCAGGACGCCGAGCAGGTGCCGCGGGTCGGCCGGCACGATGACGGCGAGACGGTACAGGTCCAGGGCATCGAGTCCGGGTGCCGGAGCCGGTGCGGTGAGTTCGGTGGGTACGCGGCCGATGGCGTCGATCCACCGGAGGAACCGCGCGGTGTCCTCCCCGCCGGCGATCCCGAGGTACCGGTGGAGGCCGTGCAGGGCCTCGGCGTCGAGCCAGGGCTGTGCCCGCAGGGCCGCCATCCGGCCGAGCCGGGTCTCCAGGTCGGACGACCGGTCGTGCCGGTCCGTCACCTCGTCGACCCGCTCGGCCACGGCAGGGTCGGCCGGCTCGGTGCCCGGACGGACCCCGGCGGCGCTCAGCAGGGGCACCAGACGCACGAGCTGGGTGAACGTCAGCCGGTGTGCGTCGGCGAGGGCCGGCAGCCACGCGCGTCCGCGGTAGTCACCGGCGTCGACGTAACCGCCGCGCAGTTCGGTGGCCAGGAGGTGCGGTTCGGTGCGCAACCGGTCCATGACACCGCCCTCGTCCCGGGCCACGGCCGCCAGCAGATGCCGTGGATCGGCCATGACCGTCCAGGAGACGCGGTAGAGCACGGAGGGCTCGAAACCGTACGTCCGGGCCAGCTCCGGCAGGTCGGAGGGGACCCGCCCGATGGCCTCGATCCAGTCCAGCAGGTGGAGGGTGTCCAGTCCCGGGCCGACGTCCAGGATCCGGCGGAGGGAATCCACGCGCGGGAGGTCCCACCACAAGGGGTCGGGGAGGACGGCCAGCCGCTCGCGGGAGACCCGCCATTCCGTGGCGTAATGGCCCGTACGGATGTCCGACACCCGTATGCCCGTGGCGCGATGGGGCAGGGGCAGCGGCACCGGGCGGCGGGCCGCGCGCGCGGCCAGCGAGGTCACGGTGTGGTCGTCGGCGGACGTCCCCACCGGCAGACCCGCCTCGCGCAGCAGGCCAGCCAGGTCGGGCAGTGTGTGGACGGGCATCTCGTGCCGGTCGGCGATCGCCGTCAGCCAGCCGAGTTCCCGGTGGTCCGTGCGCAGTTCGGCGGGCACGTAGAGCGCGAGGCGGTCGGGCCACCGGTCGGGGCTCACCTGGGGTTCCGCGTCCATGATCCGGTCCATGTGCTCCGGGGTGGCCATGATGGCGGAGGCGAGCCGGTACAGGGTGACGGCGTCGGTGCCGTGCCGCGCGGCGAGGCGGGTGAGGTCGGCGGGGACGCGACCGACGACGTCCAGCCACTGCAGGAACCGGGTGGTGTCGCCGCCGATGCCCACGCCGAGTTCGCGGCGCAGGGCCCGCACCTCGGCGAGGTCGAGGCCGCTGCCGCGCAGTTCGCGGAGCAGGCCGGCGGAGACGCCCCAGCGGAGGGCGAGGACCGTGGCGCCGGGCGTGCCGGGTGCCTGGCTCGCCGGAAAGACGGGAGGGTCGTCGGCAGGGAGGGGGGCGTCGTCGGTGCCGGAGGTGTCGGCAGGGAGGGGGGCGTCGTCGGTGCCGGAGGTGTCGGCAGGGAGGGGGGCGTCGTCGGTGCCGGAGGTGTCGGCAGGGAGGGGAGCGTCCTCGATGCCGGGACCGGCGGGCAGGGCGCCGCGCATCACGGGCGGGCCGGACAGCACCGACAGGACGCTGTCCGACGACGGTGGGACAACGGCCGGCGAGAGCTCGGGGACGGCGGCCGGCGAGGGCATGAACGTGTCCGGTTCGGCACCCGGGACGAAGCCGGTGCCGTCCGCACCGGGGAAGAAGAGCCGCCAGTGTCCGGGACTCCCGTCCGGGGCGGGACGCAGGCGCAGGACCGGCTCACCGCCGGCGGTGTCGGCCGACGGGTCGCTCACGCCCCACACCGGGTCCATGACGACCAGTCCGGTACCGCTGGCGAGCCGCTGCAGTTCGTCGGCCCGCAGGTCGGGCAGGACGGTGGCCGGGTCGGCGGGGGCGGGGCCGTCACCGGTGGAGCCGGGCCGGACGACGGTGAGCACCGTACCGCTGGGCAGCCTCAGCAGATCGGCGCGCGACCTCACGAACCCGTCGTAGTCACCATGTCCGAGCACGCGCGGCGTTCCGTCCCGGTCGGCCACCTGGGGCCGGCCGTCCGCGCGGCCGGTCACGAGGAAGAAGCGCGGACTCGACGCCAGCGGAAGCGGCCTGGCCGCGCGCTCGCCGACGCCGGGGCCGTCGGTGGTGTACGTACCCACCTCGGCGAGCCGTTCGAGCGCGGGCCGCCGGCGCTCCCACTCCTCGGGACCCAACGAGGCCACGCCGACGAGGGCGCCCCCGGCAGAGGTGACCCGCCGCAGCAGCACCTCGGAGTGCCAGGGCGCGGACGGGGCGGGACCGGGCAGCAGGGCGTGCGGGTCCGTGAGGTGCCCCGCGTCCAGCAGTTGCCGGGCCGACGGCAGGGACATCCGTACCACCACCGGGTGCGGCAGCGCCGCCTCCGCACTGCCCCCGGCGTCCCGCCGGCCCAACCGGGAACCCGCGCGGTGGTGCAGTCCGGCGGTCAGCAAGATGTCCGCGGTGAACTCCACCAGGACCGACGGCAGATGGACCTGCCGCTTCCGCGCCAGGCCGGGCGACCGGCTCTCGCCCACCTGCGCCTGCTCCCGCACCGCGGCACCCGGGAGGACGATCCCCTGGTACGCGTCGGTGGCCCGCTGGCGCGTCCAGCCGCCGCCGGCGTGCAGGTCGGTCGCCTCGGCGGAGCGCAGCACGGCACCGGAGGCGCCCTCCTGCCATACGTCCGGGTGCGCGTCCGCGTCGAACTCGAAGACCATGCGCTCGCCCGTCCCGAGCACCCTGCCGTGGCGGAGCCGGGCGTCGGCCGTCCACCGCAGATCCTCTCCCGTGAGCAGTCTCGGGACGTACGCCTCCGGCATGTCGGCACCCGTGGCGGCGAGCGCGGGCAGCGCGGAGATCAGCCACTCCGTGGACAGCGCCGCCCGCAGGGTCGTCGCCGCGGCCGTCCCGACCGTGGTGAACCCCGACGCTCCCCGCAGCGCCCGGACCAGGTCGGCGAGTGCGCCCCGGACCAGCTCGGTGCCCTGGAAGGTGTTGACCTGGGCCTCGGGAGGGACGGGCGAGCCGGACGACCGCCACCGGTCGCGTGACGGTGCCTCGTCACCCAGCAGGACCACCGGCGGCGGGGCCTGCCGCGCGGGACTCAGCCGGGACAGGGCCAGCAGGTCCGAGCGGAGCATACGGAAGTCCAGGCCGCGCTCGTCGCCCCGGGTGGGCCGGGTGGCCAGTTCCACGACGGCGGCCGGTTCCGTCCGCGTGCCGGGCGGGAGGCCGGCGGATCCGCCCGGACGGTGCAGTTCCAGGGACACCGTGACCGGGAACCGCACGTCGACGCGTGGCGCGTGGGCGGGGGTGAGGACGAGGACGCCGCCGGTCCTGTCCCGGTTCTCCTCCTGGCCGAGGACGGTGGCCGCCGTCGGGAACGCGAGGACGCCACCGGCCACCGCCCCGCGCGGGCCGTCGTGCTCGCCGGGATAACCGAGGGGAAGACCGAACACCGGGACCGCCCGCCGCGACACCGTCGTGCGGCCGGTGCTCCGCACCGCGCTCGCCGAGGTGGTGTACATCATCGACTGCCGGCTGCCCGACGGCCCAAGGTAGGCGCCCCGCGACCGGGTGACGACGACCCGGGCTTCGAAGACGACCCGGCCCGACCGGTCGTACAGGGGCACGGGGACACCGCCGTCCATGGCTCCCGACAGCAGGGAGACACCGCCGAGCGCGCCGAGCACCTGCGTCAGCCGCTGAGTGTTGCCGTACCGGTCCCGCGTCACCCGGTCGGGCAGCAGCAGGTCCGCGACGTTGCGGTCCGTCAGGTGCGCGAGCTTCTCCCGCACCAGGGGCAGGACGCGGCGCGGGGCCGGGAAGTGCTGGACGAGACCCAGTCCGAGCGGCCCGGTGCCGGCCAGGAAGGGATTGCCGTCCGCACTGTCCGCGACCGCCGGCCGGGGCAGGGCGGGCGGGACGAGCGAGCCGGTGGGGGTCTCGGCGGCCGCCAGGTGCGCGTCGAGCGCCGGACCCAGACCGGCGCGGCGGGCCTGTTCCTCACTGACCCACGCCACCACCGCACCGGGCAGCTCCAGTCCCCGGGCCACCGTGCGGGGCGGGTTGTGCTTCGCGGAGACCTCGGCGGCCATGACCACCACGAGGTCGGCCTGCACCAGCCACATCCGGCCGCCCGGCTCGGAGACGGCGGTCCTGGTGAGCGAGGCGGAGACGGCCGTGGACCGTGACTCGCCGGCGGCCCGGGCCCGGTACAGGCCGGGACCGGCCATGACCCAGGCGTCCGGCGACGTGTTCCCCGCTCCCTGGAGCAGCAGCGCCAGCACCGTGGCGAAGACGGAACTGCGTTCACCGGAGGCGGAGTGCCCGCCGGAGACGGATGCCTCCACGGCGGGACCCTCGCCCATGCCGACGACACGGGGGGAGACGGCGTGCAGCCTGGCTCCCAGCGCCCCGGACAGCGAGTCCAGCCGCCGGGTGAAGCTCAGGTCGCGCAGCGTCCACACCTGGCCGCCGCCGACCTGCAGTCCGACGGTACTTCCCTCGGGGCCGAAGGTGTCCTCGACCCTGACCGCGGGCAGCAGCCCCGGGGTGGTCAGCGCGGCGTCGTCCTCGCCGGACGCCTCGACCAGCAGCGCTCCCGCCAGGTCCGGCAGGGCCTCGGGGGCGGCGGTGCGCAGGGAGTCCAGTACCAGCCACGAGGGCAGTTCCGGGCCCTCCGGGCTCCACCAGTGCTCGTCGAAGAGGGAGTTGACCCCGAACGCCGGCGGTACGTCGAACGGCTTGGGTCTCCTGGCCGGTTCGAGCCCGGTGGACGCTTCGACCACGCGGAACCCGGTGGCGTCCTCGCGCAGGACGAACCCGGCCTTCCCCAGGCGCGCGGTGAAGTCTTCGTGCGGGGCGGGTTCGAGGAGGAGCTCGGGGAAGTCACCGAGCACAGTGGGCTCGGGAGAGCCCTCGCTGGGGGCGGGCCCGGCGAAGTCCCCGGACCCGGTGGCCCCGGTGGCTTCCTCACGCAGGGTGAACCCGGTGGGGGCGAAGAACCGGACCGGCATCGGCGCGCTCAGGCCGCGGTTCTCCTCGGTGCCGCCGGACAGCGGAACGATCACTTCCACTGGTGGCTGGTCCCGGCCGGGGCGGCCGGGAAGTACCGCACGCCGCCACAGGCGCTTGCGTTCCACGGACGTGATCTCCACGTCGAGGACCAGATGACCGTCCCAGACCGCGGTCGGGCTCTTGCCCTGGTTCTCGTAACCGCCCGCAATGGTGAGCACGGCCTGGTTGCCGCGCGCGGACTGGGCGACGGCGCCCGCCAGACCGGTGACATAGAGGTGGCCGGGGACCGGCTTGGCGCTGCCGCGCAGTACGACCAGCGCGCCGGTCGTCGTGGAGCGCCCGTGAGCCGCCGACTGGGTGACGGACGCGGAGGTGACCAGGTCGCGGTCGGCGCGGTCGCCCCGGTAGTCGGGGGCTTCGGCCAGCCGCCCCGTGACCCGGACCACGACGGTCTGGGTGACGTCCAGGTGCTTGCGCACCAGGCGGGCGATGACACCCGTGGTGAGGAGCTGCTGCTTGTGCGTCTGCAGGTAGGCGGGTGACAGCGCGGTCGTGAGGATGCAACTGTTCTGCCGCATCCTGGCGTGGTCGGTCGCGTTGACCGTCCAATCCTGACGGTCCGTCAGACGCGCGCGCCGACCGTCCTCGCGCGGAAGCAGCCCGTGCAGCCTGCGGTCCGAGGCGAAGATCTGCTCGACGTTCCTCAGCAGGGCGGTGGTGTCGACTCCGGTCATGCTCACGGTCGAGCCGGTGGGCCCGGCCGGCATGATGCGGACGAAACCGGGGTCGTCGAACAGCTTCTCTGGCGCCTCGACCCCCGGCGGCAGTGGCAGTTCCAGTTCGACCGCCTCCGCCGTGGCGAGCCGGAACCACAACAGTACGGTGATGTCCTGCGGTCGGCCGCCGTGCAGCCGCTGCGCCGGGGACAGCGGGCCGGTCCCCTCGGCACGCACGCGGACCCGCGCCAGGTAGAGGACCTCGTGCTCCCCGATGTCCACGCCGTGCTTCAGGGTGAGGGCGCGCGTGGTGGAGACCGACACCGCCTCGCTCCACTCCAGGCCCGGCTGGAGGAAGAGGCGCGCCTTCGGCCCCCCGGGGCCGGCCCCGACACCGACACCGGGACCGGCCATGGTGACGACCTCGGAGGACCGGGAGGTCGTCGTGGTGTGCGAGGTCACCGCCTTCTGCCGGGGCCTGAGCAGGTTCGACGGCTGCCCGCCGGGAGGGGGCGGCTCCTGCGGTACGTCGTCGCCCCGCACCGGCTGCTTGCCCTTGGGCCGCCCGTCCTCGGTGACCCCGCCGACCGCGCGCCGCAGCGGGAGCGGCCGCACCGAGGTGATCTCCGCGGTGAGCCGGACGGACGCCCTCGTACCGCCGTCGGCGCTGGACAGATCCTGTGACGGCAGGGGCCCGGTGAGCATCCGGCGGACGGTGCGGGTGAGGTGGTCGCCCGTGGCCATGCTGAACGCCAGGCGGCGACCGGGGCTGCCCCCGGCGGTGACGGCCGGATGGACGCGGGAGGCGATCAGGTCGAACAGGCCCCCGCCGCCCTGGTACGGGCTGCCCGGGTCGGTGGCCACCGGGCTCATCGAGGGCGACGCCGCGACCCGCCGGCTCTGCTCGGGCGTCAGCGGCGTGAACTCCGTCGTCGGCCCGGGTGCCGGCTCCGAGGGCGTCGGCGGGTCCGGCACCAGATCCCCGGTCGGCACGAGGAGGGTGCCCCGGCTCTGGGCGCGGAAGGTGCGCGCGGGACCGCCGGCCCGGCTGATCCGCACCCTCAGCTCGGTACGCCGGGGCACGGCCACGCTGCCGTCCCGCCCCGTGACCTTGTTGACGTCGACGAGACCCGTGGTCCTGGTGTCCGCCCGGCCGACCAGGCCGTATCCGACGTTGACGTTCGCGGATGCCCCCGCCAGCAGGCCGGGCTGGGGCGTCGGCACCAGCACGGTCCCCATGCCGCGCAGGACCGGCCCCCGGGTACGGGAGACCTGGTCGGCGACGCCCGTACCGTTCTCGGTCAGGGTGAAGTGCCGCGTCACGTCCTCCGGGCCGAGGTCTCCCGACGGCACGGTGGTGATCCTCGGCCGCGGCTCCGTCGGGTCGCGCCGGACGGCCACCACGACGTCGTACCAGCCGCCGCGGCCCTTGACCTGGAACGGCCGTCCCTGCCCGATGAAGGACGCGGGATCGCTGTCGAACGCCTCGATGATCTCCGTCGCGGGGCCGCCGGTGTTCACCTCGATCCGTTGTCTGAGCCAGTGCACGTCACCGGCCGGGACGTCGTGCAGGGTGGCGCGACCGCGGGCCCGCATACTCGCCAGGTAACCGGGCAGCCGCCAGCCCAGCACCTCGCGCTCCTCCGCCCGGGCCCGGGCGAGGGCACCGGCCTGCGCGGCCACGGTGTCCCGGGTGCGCCCTTCGATCCGGTCGAGCACGTCGGAGACCCCGGCGGTCAGCCGGTCCACGGCGCTCATCCGACGGCTGCGGCCCCGCTTGGCGGACTTCCACGCGTCGATCGCGGCCAGCAGGGCCCGCGACTGCCGCCGGACGAGATCGGTGTTCCCCGGCTCCTTCTCGCTGTCCGCCAGCAGGGTCCGCACGGCGTCGTCCACCGCGCCCAGGGCCTTGGACCGGCGCACCCACCAGTGCGCGGCGGAGTGGGTACGCCAGTTCTCGAACAGGGAGCGGTCCGCGTGTTCGAGCGGATCGGCCTCGGGTCCGGTAGCGGCCCCGAAGGGGTCGCCGTGCGCGGCCGCCTGCAATCCGGCCGCGTGGGCCAGGTCCCGGGGCGTGGCGAAGGAGGCGTTGTTCAGCACGGTCGAGACCGGCATCGGGCCGGGCGCCTCCGGCGGCTCCAGCCAGCGCAGTTGCGGGTCGAGTTCGATGGACTGGAACAAGCCGGCCTGGTAGAGGGGTCGCTCGCTCACCCGGCCGCGCTGCGCGTCGATCCAGTAGATACGGCCGTGGTGATTGACGGCGTTGACCGCGTGGGAGGCGGCGCCCTCGGTCTGCGACCTCCTGGGCGTGTTGAACACCACGAGGGCGGACGAGCCGTGACCACCCCTCCTGAGACGTTCGGCCACCGAGGCCCACGCCTGATCGGACCGCGACTGCCCGTTGTCGACGTACTGCGGCGATCGCCATTGGGCGCCCAGCCAGCGGGCGGTCGCGCGGGGTCCGTCGCTTTCGGTGACTCCCGCCACGACCGGCGCGGCCGCCGTGGGAATGCCGTGCCAGGACAGCAGAACGCTGCGGGTCACGTCGATGCAGTTGGCCAGCCACTCGGTGCTGTCCGTGCGCGGCCCGTTCAGGCGCTGGACCCACTCTGCGGAGCCCAGGTCGGTCGCGAGGGAGTTCCGGACGTGGCTGCGGTTGAGCGCCCGGACGGGACCGGCCAGTGCGTAGAACCGCCCGCGGGGATCGGGGAAGCGCTGGAAGGAGCCGTCCTCGTTACGGGGCCACGACCGCTCCAGTCTCGCTTGCTGAGGGGCGTTGACGTTCCGGCGCAACTGCCCCGGCGCCTCGCCGTACGGTCGTACGGTGTCCAGGTTCTGGGAAAGCTCGGTGGCCCTGTCCTGGTGGGGATCGGCGTGCTGTGTCAGCACGCTCGGCGCGGACGGCGGGGCGGTGGCGTCGGCGATGCCCGGTGCGTCCGCCGGGGTCGGGGGCGGGGCTGTCCGGCCGAGCGTGTCCTGGCCGAGGGCACCCGGCGAGGACAGTGCCGTCAGCACGCCGGTGTCCGCGGACGATTCCGTCGGGAGCCGGACCTCGCCCGACTGGGTCAGGATCGCTTCCGTCGCCCGGTCCGGTGCCGCAGAGGCCAGGTCGTCAAGGGCGTCCAGCACGGTGTCGGTGGCGGCCTCGATGTCGGCGAGCGTCTCGGCCGGCGGCGGCAGAACCTGGTCGAGGCCCGGCTTCTGGCCGTCGCGCTGGGGGGCGGGGTGGGCGAATCCGGCGCCCTGGAGGAGCTGCTGGGCGAGGGCGAGCGGACTGTCGGGGGAGACGGCGGCTTGGCCCAGGAGGAGATGAACGTCCGGTCCGGTGTCACCGGTCCGGGTCGAACCGGTGACGACGGTGGGGGTGTGAGGGGCGCTGTGGGCGGCCGGCACGAGGGTGACATCGGTGTGCAGGCGGTCCTGCGAGGCGGGGAGCCGGCTGCCGGCGTCGAAGTGGGCCGCGACCCGCTCGCGGACGGTCTGCTGGACGTGGGCGAACTGTTCCGCGGTGAGCGGCGGTTCGGCGGTGACCGGCAGGGTGAGGGTGACGTCACGGGTCCAGTCGCCACCGGCGTCGGCGGTTCTGCGGACGTGCAGGGTGACGTCCTCGGGTGCGACCGGGGCAAGGGGATCGACCGAGGGGGATTCACCCGCGAGGGCGTCGGCGGGGGGTGCGTCGGCCGTGGTGGCGCCGCGTCCCGGGGCGGCCGTCCTGGGGGTGGTGCCGCTGGAGGTGGTGTCTCCCTGAGGAACTGGGGTGTGGGGGGTGGCGGGGGATGGGGGGCCGGTGAGGGTCGAGGTGGCTGTTCCGGTGCCCGCCCCCGTGCGTGTGCTTGTGCCCGTACTGGTGGGGGGTGCCGGGGCGAGGTGGCCGGTGGGTTCGCTGTCGGGGGAGCCGAGGGTTCCGACGGTCTCGGTGTCGGGAACCTGGTGGGTTCCGGTGACGGGGGTGCCGTTGCCGGTGAAGAGGGTGGTGGTCGGGATGGTGCCGCTGGTGGGCGGGGGGATCGGGGACCCGGCTGTCGGTTCGGTGAGCGTGGGTGGCGGGGTGAACGGCGTGGTGGTGACGGGGCTGGTGAAGGGGGGCCGGGTGGTGCCGATGACGGTGATGGCGTCGGGGTCGGCGGGCGGGGGTGTGAGCGGGGCGATGGAGTCGGTGGTGGAAGGAGGACTGGTGGTGGAGCCGCCGAAGTCGGTGGTGGGCAGGGACGGACCAGCAGTGGGGTGAAGGCGGGGGGTGCCGGTGGTGCTGCCGTTGGTGGCCGTGTGGGCGCCGGTGACGTCGCTGGTGGTGGTGTGGAGCTCAGTGGTGCCGGAGTCGGTGTGGGTGTGGGTGCCGGCCCAGGTGGTGTCGTTGAGCAGAAGCGGGGTGTG
>NZ_BNBI01000026.1 GCF_014655295.1 Streptomyces fumanus | reverse complement strand
CGCCGTCTTTGCTGGCTGGTGAGGAGGGGTTGCCGGGTTCGTTGGAGACGTTGGTGGTGGCGGGGGAGGTGTGTGGGCCGGAGTTGGTGGAGCGGTTCGCTGTGGGTCGGCGGATGGTGAATGCGTATGGGCCGACGGAGGTGACGGTGTGTGCGGCGATGTCGGGGCCGTTGTCTTCTGGTGGGGTGGTGCCGGTTGGGCGGCCGGTGTGGAACACGCGGGTGTTTGTGCTGGATGAGTTTTTGCGTCCGGTGGTGCCGGGTGTGGTGGGTGAGTTGTATGTGGCGGGTCGTGGTCTGGCGCGTGGGTATGCGGGTCGTGCGGGGCTGACGGCGGAGCGGTTCGTGGCGTGCCCGTTCGGAGAGCGTGGTGGGCCTGGTGAGCGGATGTACCGGACTGGAGATCTGGTGCGGTGGACCGCTGAGGGTGAGTTGGTGTTCGCCGGGCGTGCGGACGCGCAGATCAAGATCCGGGGCTTCCGGGTCGAGCCGGGCGAGATCGAGGCCGTGCTCAGCGCGCACGAGGGGGTCCGGCAGGCCGTGGTGATCGCCCGGGAGGATCAGCCGGGCGTCAAACGGCTGGTCGGGTACGTCGTTCCGGAGGACGGCGTGGGCGTGGACCCGGACCCGGGGGAGTTGCGGTCGTTCGTGGCGGGGCGGTTGCCGGGGCATATGGTTCCGGCCGCGGTGGTGGTGCTCGACGCGTTCCCCGTGACCGAGAACGGCAAGCTGGACCGTGCTGCTCTGCCGGCTCCGGACTTCGCCGGGCAGGTGGGCGGCCGGGCCCCGGCGACTCCGGCTGAGGAGCTGCTGTGCGGGTTGTTCGCGGAGGTTCTGGGCGGGGAGCGGGTCGGGGTGGAGGACTCGTTCTTCGACCTGGGCGGGGACTCGCTGCTGGCGATGCGGCTGATCGCCCGTGTCCGGTCCGTCCTGGGCGTCGAGGTCGGCATCCGGGAGCTGTTCGCCTCTCCCACGGTGGCGGGCGCGGCCCGGATCGTCGAAGGCGACGGAGGCGGAGCCGGACGGCCCGCGCTCACGGCACGGGAGCGGATCGACCCGATGCCGCTGTCGTACGCGCAGCAGCGGATGTGGTTCCTGAACCGGCTGGAGGAGACGGGGGAGGGCGCCGCCTACGTCGTTCCGGTGGCGCTGCGGCTGTCGGGCGAGGTGGATGTCGCCGCGCTGCAGGCGGCGGTGGGGGATGTCGCCGATCGGCATGAGGCTTTGCGTACGGTGTTTCCTGAGGCCGGTGCGGATCTGGATGCGGACGCCGGTGCGGGGGCGGACGCGGATGCGGGTGCGGGTGTCGGTGCCGATGGCTTGCCGCGCCAGCATTTGCTGCGGGGTGCGGCCGGTCGTCCGGAGCTGGCGGTCGGCGCGGTCGACGCCAGTGACCTGGATGACGCGTTGGCCGCAGAAGTGGCCGCCGCCTTCGACCTGCGCCGGGAGCTTCCGTGGCGGGTCCGGCTGTTGACGTTGTCGCCGGTGGAGTCGGTGCTGGTGATCGTCGCGCACCACATCGCGGTCGACGGCTGGTCCATGGACGTGCTCGCCAGGGATCTGCGCGCCGCCTATACCGCGCGGCGGGCGGGCAGCGCGCCGGAGTGGACGCCGCTGCCCGTCCAGTACGCCGACTACACGCTCTGGCAGCGCGACGCACTCGGCGACCCGGACGACCCCGACAACGCCATGGCGACCCAGCTCCGCCACTGGCGCGACACCCTGGCCGGCCTGCCGGAGGAACTGCCCCTGCCGACCGATCGCCCGCGCTCCGCGGTGCCGTCCTTCCGCGGCGGTCTCGTACCGGTCGAGGTGGACGCCGACGTGCACGTACGCCTGTCGGAGGTGGCGCGGCGGCACGGCGTGACGATGTTCATGGTGGCGCAGGCCGCGCTGGCGGTGCTGCTGTCGAAGGTGGGCGCGGGCACCGACATTCCCCTGGGTACGCCGGTGGCGGGGCGGGGCGACGCCGAGTTGGACGACCTTGTCGGCTTCTTCCTGAACACGCTGGTGCTGCGTACGGATGTCAGTGGTGATCCGTCGTTCGTGGAGCTGCTGGAGCGGGTGCGGGAGACGGACCTGGCCGCGTACGCGCACCAGGACGTGCCGTTCGAGCGGCTGGTGGAGGACCTGAACCCGGCCCGTTCGCTCTCCCGCCATCCCCTCTTCCAGGTCATGCTGAACCTGGAGAACGCTCCCGCCGCCAATTGGGATCTGCCCGGCCTGGAGGTCGAGCAGATGCCCTCCCTGCCGCTCCCCGCGAAGTTCGACCTGTCCGTCACGCTTGCCGAACGCCGCGACGAGGCGGGCACACCGGCCGGGCTCGCCGGGGAGCTGGAGTATTCCACCGACCTGTTCGACGAGGCGACGGCCAGGGGGCTGGCGGATCGTTTCGTTCGGGTGTTGGAGCAGGTGGCGGTGGATCCGGGGGTGCGGGTCGGGGGCGTCGAGGTGGTCTCGGACGCGGAACGGCGGCTGGTGGTGCGGGAGTGGAACGACACTCGGCGGGTGGTGCCGGGTGAGTCGTTGGTGGGGTTGTTCGAGGCGCAGGCCGCTCGGACGCCGGGTGCGGTGGCGGTGGTGGGGCGGGGGGTGTCGTGGACGTATGCGGAGGTGAATGCGCGGGCGAATGGTGTGGCGTACGGGCTCATTGAGCGGGGTGTCGGTCCGGAGTCGTTGGTGGGGGTGCGGTTGGAGCGGTCGGTGGAGCTGGTGCCGGTGTTGCTGGGGGTGTTGAAGGCGGGGGCGGCGTATGTGCCGTTGGATCCCGCTCTGCCGGAGGTGCGGCGGGAGGCGATCGCGGCTGAGGCGGGGGTGTCGGTGGTCGTCACCGATGCTGATGTGTTCGAGCCGGTGGATGGCAACCCGGGTGTCAGGGTGCCGTCGGAGGCTTTGGCGTACGTGATGTATACCTCCGGGTCGACCGGGGTGCCGAAGGGTGTGGCGGTCACGCACCGCAATGTGGTGGCGTTCTGCCTGGACGGTGCCTGGGCCGATGATGTGGTCGAGTGCGTGCTGTTCCAGGCGAACCATGCCTTCGATGCCTCGACGTACGAGTTGTGGGTGCCGCTGCTGCGGGGCGGCCGGTTGGTGGTGGCGCCGGCGGGCGACATCGACGCAGTCGAGCGTGGTGCGCTGATCGCCGAGCATGGTGTCACGAACGTGCACGCGACGGCGGGGTTGTTCCGGGTGCTGGCCGAGCAGTCGCCGGAGATCTTCGCCGGGGTGCGGGAGGTGTCCACGGGCGGTGACGTGGTGTCCGCGTCGGCGACCCGGGCCCTGCTCGCGGCCCACCCGGACCTGGTGGTGCGTACCACCTACGGGCCCACTGAGACGACCGCGTTCGTCACGCAGGCTCCGTTCACGGCGGGCGATGAGGTACCCGTGGCGGTGCCGATCGGTCGCCCGATGGACAACACGCGTACCTACGTGCTGGATGAGTTCCTGCGTCCGGTGGCGCCGGGTGTGGCAGGTGAGTTGTATGTCGCGGGCGAGGGTGTGGCGCGTGGGTATGCGGGCCGTCCGGGGCTGAGCGCGGAGCGGTTCGTGGCTTGCCCGTTCGAGGATTCCGGTCGGATGTACCGCACCGGGGACCTGGCTCGCTGGAGCAAGGACGGCGTGCTGGAGTTCTCCGGTCGCGCCGACGAACAGGTCAAGATCCGGGGCTTCCGCATCGAACCGGCCGAGATCGAGGCCGTACTGACCGCCCACGAGAACGTGCGCCAGGCAGCGGTGATCGCCCGCGAGGACCAGCCGGGCGTGAAGCGCCTGGTCGCCTACGTCGTCGGCGAGGCGGACGAGACGGAGCTTCGCCGCTACGTCGCCGACAAGCTCCCCGACTACATGGTCCCGGCCGCGTTCGTGACGCTCGAAGCCATCCCCCTCACCAGAAACGGCAAGCTCGACCGGTCCGCCCTCCCCGCCCCCGACCTGGCGGGCCGCACCACCGGCCGTGCCCCCGCCACCCCCACCGAGGAGCTCCTCTGTGGCCTGTTCGCCGAGGTCCTCGGCGTGGAACAGGTCGGGGCAGACGACTCCTTCTTCACGCTCGGCGGCGACTCGATCATGTCGATGCTGGTCGTGTCCCGGGCCCGTCGCGCGGGTGTGGTGATCTCGGCACGGCAGGTGTTCGAGCACCGCACCCCCGCCGCCCTCGCCCGGGTCTCCGTTCCGGTCCGCCGGACCGACCAGGACGCGGACAACGCCGTCGGGACGATCCCCCTCACGCCCGTCATGCGGGAACTGGCCGAGCGTTCGGGGTCCATGGCGCTGTCGAGCGCTTTCGGCCAGGCGATGTGGGTGACCGTCCCCGCCGGCCTGGACGAGGAGCGGTTGGTGGCGGCGGTGCGAGCCGTCCTCGGCCACCACCCTGTGCTGCGCAGCCGACTGGAGGCGCCGACGGGCGCGGAGCCGTGGCGGCTCGTCGTGCCGCGCGCGGGTGCGGCGGAGGCGGAGATCGCCCAGGCATGTGTCCGCCGTGTGGACGCGGCGACGGCACCGCAGGACCTGGACGAACTGGCGGAACGGGAAGCGGAGAGGCTCGCGCCGCGCGCCGGGGTCATGCTGCGGGTGACGTGGTTCGACGCCGGTCCCGGCCGGCCCGGGACGCTGCTGCTGGTGGCGCATCACCTGGTGGTGGACGGGGTGTCGTGGCGGGTGCTGCTGCCCGACCTGGCGACGGCCTACGACGACCCCGGCGCCTTGGAGCCGGCCGGTACCTCGTTCCGGCGCTGGGCCACCGAGTTGCAGACACAGGCGGCCGACCGGTCCCGAGTCGACGAACTGCCTTACTGGACGGCCCTGTTGTCCGGCCCCGACGTGGAGCTGGCCGAGCCGGAGGCCGACGGCACCGGGACGCACGAGGTGTCCCTGACGGTGCCGAGTGGGGTCACGGCGGCGCTGCTGCGGCACATCCCCGCCGCGTTTCACGTCGGCGTGGACGAGGTGCTGCTGGCCGGGCTGTTCGCGGCCGTGGCCGAGCACCGGCCGGAGGCCGCGGGCGGCACGCTGGTGGACATCGAGGGACACGGCCGGGAACCCTTGACGCCGGACATGGACCTGTCCCGGACGGTGGGCTGGTTCACCAGCACACACCCGGTCCGGCTCGATCTGCCCGGCATCGATCCGATGGGCGTACGGGCCGGTGCCGTGGCTGCGGGCACGCTGCTCAAGCGCGTCAAGGAGCAGGTGCGTTCGACTCCCGGGGACGGCCTGGGGTACGGCATGCTGCGTTACCTCAACGCCGCCACCGCGTGGGAGCTGGCCGCCCTGCCGACCCCTGGGATCAGGTTCAACTACCTGGGCCGCTTCGCCGCGGCGGAGGGCTCCTGGCTGCCGACGGCCGCTGGACTGAGGCCGGTGGGGCACGTCGACGGCACCGCCTCGCACCTGCTCGACGCCGAAGGGCTCGTCCGGGACCTGCCGGACGGCCCGGAGCTGACCCTGCTGCTGAGCGGCCCCGCCGACCGCATCACCCGCCGCACGCTCGACATGCTCGCCGCGAACTGGGCGGCGGTGCTCGGCGGCCTCGCCACACACGCGACCACCCCGGACGCCGGCGGACACACCCCGTCCGACTTCCCCTTGGTCACCCTGACCCAGGAGCAGGTCGACGAACTCGACGCCGACACCCCGGACGTGGACGAGGTGTGGCCGCTGTCGCCACTGCAGGAGGGGTTGCTGTTCCACGCGGGCTACGACGAGCAGGCGCGCGACGTGTACGTGGAGCAGCGCTCCCTCGAACTGGCCGGCCACGTGGACGCGGAGCTGCTGCGCGCCTCCTGGCAGGCACTGCTGGACCGCCACCCGGGCCTGCGTTCCGGCTTCCGTGACCTCGGGGGCGAGCGCCCGGTCCAGGTCACGGCGCGAAACGTCACGATGCCCTGGCAGCAGACGGACCTGTCACACCTGGGGGACCAGGCCGATACGGAGGCACGCCGCCTGGCCGCGGCGGACCACGCCCGTCCACTCGACGTGACACGGGCACCGCTCCTGCGGGTCCTGCTGCTCAAACTGTCCGAGACCCGGCACCTGATGGTGCTGACGATGCACCACATCGTGCTGGACGGCTGGTCCCTGCCGATCCTCTTCCAGGAGCTGTCGCAGGTGTACGCGGCGGGCGGGGACGCGTCCGGCCTGCCACCGGTCGCCCCCTACCGTGACTACCTGGCCTGGCTGGACCGCCAGGACCGGCACGCGGCACGGACGGCCTGGGCGGAGGCGCTGGAAGGGCTGACCGAACCGACCCAACTGGCGACCGCCGACGCCGATGATGCTCCCGCCCATGTGACCACCTGGCTCGATGAGAACCTGGCGTCCCGTCTGCGGGACGTGGCACGCCTGCACGGTCTGACGCTGAACACCGTCATGCAAGGCGTATGGGGGCTCCTCGTCGGCATGCTCGCGGGCCACCGCGACGTCGTGTTCGGCGCGACGACGGCCATCCGCCCGGCCGAGCTGCCCGGCGTGGAGCGCATGCTGGGCCTGTTCATCAACACCGTCCCGGTGCGGGTGACGTCGAACCCCTCGTCGCCGATCCTGGAACTGCTGGCGGACCTACAGGCCCGGCAGTCGGCACTGCTGCCCCACCAGCACCTCGGCCTCGCCGAGATCCAGCGCCTCGCCGGACCGGGCGCGGTATTCGACTCCATCCTCGTCTACGAGAACCTCCCCGAGACCGACCAGCCGCCCACCACCGACGACGGCCTGCACATCACCGAGATACGTGGTGAGGACGCGGCCCACTACCCACTGATTCTCGGCATGATCCCGGAAACCCGCGAACTCCGGCTGGACTACCGTCCCAGCCTGCTCGACGAGGCGTCCGCGCGGGGACTGCTGGGACGAGTGGTGCGGGTCTTGGAGCAGGTGGCTGCGGACCCGGTGGTGCGGGTCGGCGCGATCGAGATGCTGTCCGCTGACGAACGGCACCGGGTGCTGGAGGAGTGGAATGCCACTGCTCGTGCGGTGCCGGAACAGTCCCTGATCGCCCTGTTCGAGGCGCAGGCCGCGCGGACGCCGGATGCCGTGGCCGTGGTCGCGCGGGGTGTGTCATGGACGTATGCGGAGCTGAACGCGCGGGCGAACGGTGTGGCGTATGGGCTCATCGAGCGGAGCGTCGTCCCGGAGTCGCTGGTCGGGGTGCGGTTGGAGCGGTCGGCGGAGCTAGTGCCGACGCTGCTGGGTGTACTCAAGGCGGGCGCGGCGTACGTGCCGTTGGACGCCCGGCATCCGCAGGAGCGGTTGGCGTCGATCGTGTCGGAGGCGGGGGTGTCGGTGGTCCTCACCGATGCCGATGTGTTCGAGCCGGTGGAAGACAACCCCGGCGTTGCGGTGCCGCCGGAGGCGCTGGCGTACGTGATGTACACCTCCGGGTCGACCGGGGTGCCGAAGGGTGTGGCGGTCACGCACCGCAATGTGGTGGCGTTCTGCCTGGACGGTGCCTGGGCCGATGATGTGGTCGAGTGCGTGCTGTTCCAGGCGAACCATGCCTTCGACGCGTCGACGTACGAGATCTGGGTGCCGCTGCTGCGTGGGGGCCGGCTCGTGGTGGCGCCGGCGGGTGACATCGGCGCGGCCGAGCGGGGTGCGCTGATCGCCGAGCATGGTGTGACGAACGTGCACGCGACGGCGGGGTTGTTCCGGGTGCTGGCGGAGCAGTCGCCGGAGATCTTCGCCGGGGTGCGGGAGGTGTCCACGGGTGGTGACGTGGTGTCCGCGTCGGCGATACGGGCCCTTCTCGCGTCCCACTCGGACCTGGTGGTGCGTACCACGTACGGGCCGACGGAGAACACAGCGTTTACCACGCACTTGCCGTTCACTGCGGGGGATGAGGTTCCCGCAACGGTGCCGATCGGTCGTCCGATGGACAACACCCGTACCTACGTCCTGGACGACACCCTGCGTCCAGTGGCACCCGGCGTGACCGGTGAGCTGTACCTCGCGGGCAAGGGAGTGGCGCGAGGGTATGCGGGCCGTGCCGGGCTGACGGCGGAGCGGTTCGTGGCCTGCCCGTTCGACGAGTCCGGCAGCCGGATGTACCGCACCGGGGACCTGGCCCGCTGGAACAAGGACGGCGTGCTGGAGTTCTCCGGTCGCGCCGACGAGCAGGTCAAGATCCGCGGCTTCCGCATCGAACCGGCCGAGGTCGAAACCGTACTGACCGCCCACGAGAGCGTGGATCAGGCGGCGGTGATCGCCCGCGAGGACCAGCCGGGCGTGAAGCGCCTGGTCGCCTACGTCGTCGGCGAGACGGACGAGACGGAGCTTCGCCGGTACGTCGCCGACAAGCTCCCCGACTACATGGTCCCGGCCGCCTTCGTGACGCTCGAAGCCATCCCCCTCACCAGGAACGGCAAGCTGGACCGAGCCGCCCTCCCCGCCCCGGACTTGGCAGGCCGCACCACCGGCCGCGCCCCCGCCACCCCCACCGAAGAACTCCTCTGCGGCCTGTTCGCCGAAGTCCTCGGCCTGGAACAGGTCGGGGCAGACGACTCCTTCTTCACGCTCGGCGGCGACTCGATCATGTCGATGCTGGTCGTGTCCCGGGCCCGTCGCGCGGGTGTGGTGATCTCGGCGCGGCAGGTGTTCGAGCACCGCACCCCCGCCGCCCTCGCCCGCGTTGCGGAGCTGGGAGGCGCGCGTGCCGTCGGCGATGTGGGCACCGGTGTGGTGCCGTTGACGCCGGTGATGCGTGAGGTGCTGGAGCGGTCGGGTCCGGCGGCGCTCGGCGGGGCGTTCACCCAGTCGATGGTGGTGACCGTTCCCGCGGGCCTGGACGAGGAGCGCCTGGTGAGGGCGGTACGGGCCGTCGTGGACCACCACGACATGCTGCGCGCCCGCCTCTGCCCCCCGGGGAATCCCACAGAGAACGGGACCTGGCATCTGGACGTCCCGCCTCCCGGACCGACATCCGTGCCGGTCCGGCGGGTGGACGTGTCCGACCGGGACGGCGACCTCGGTGACCTGGGCGACCTCATCGAGCAGGAGGCAGCCCAGTACCCCGATCCGTACACCGGGCAGATGCTGCGGGTGACGTGGTTCGACGCCGGTCCCGGCCGGCCCGGGACGCTGCTGCTGGTGGTGCATCACCTGGTGGTGGACGGGGTGTCGTGGCGGGTGCTGCTGCCCGACCTGGCGACGGCCTACGACGACCCCGGCGCCCTGGAGCCGGTCGGCACCTCGTTCCGGCGCTGGGCCACCGAGCTGCGGGCACTGGCGGCCGGACCGGCGCGTGCCGCGGAGCTGCCCGAGTGGACCCGGATTCTCTCGGGCCCGGATCCGCTGGTGGGCGACCGGCCGCTCGACCCGGCGGTGGACACGGTCCGCGCGGGGACGCACCGGTTGTCGCTGACCCCGCCGAGCGACGTGACCGATGCCCTGCTGCGCCGCATACCCGCCGCGTTCCACATGGGAGTCGACGAGGTGCTGCTGGCCGGCCTGGCCGCCGCGCTCACGGAGTGGCAGCGCGGGCGCGGGCGCGACACGGCGGCCGGGATGCTGGTGGATGTCGAGGCGCACGGGCGGGAGCCGTTGACGCCGGACATGGACCTGTCCCGGACGGTCGGCTGGTTCACCGGCTCCCGTCCGGTCCGGCTGGACACCTCGGGTGCGGAACCCGGCCGGGTGAGGGCCGGGGCCGCGGACGCGGGCGTGCTGCTCAAGCGCGTCAAGGAGCAGCTCCGTGCGACGCCCGGGGACGGCCTCGGCCACGGCATGCTGCGCCGGCTCGCCCCCGACACCGCCGACGCCCTGGCGCAACTGCCCGTACCGCAGGTCGGGTTCAACTACCTCGGTCGTTTCGGCGCGGCGGCGGACGGCGCCTGGCAGCCCGCCGGGGAGTCGGCACTGGGCGGCTCCTCGGACCCGGACATGGCGCTGGCCCACGCGCTGGAGGCGGGCGGCGTCGTGCTCGACCGGCCGGAGGGTCCCGAGCTGACCCTGTCGCTCACCGCACCGGCCGGGCTGCTGGACGAGGCGGTGCTGCGGGACCTGGCCGGACGCTGGGTCGCGATGCTCGGCGGGCTGGCCGGGCACGCCGCCGACCCGGCCGCGGGCGGGCACACCCCGTCCGACTTCCCCCTGGTGACCCTCACCCAGGAACAGGTCGACGGACTCCAGGCCGCGCACCCCGCCCTGACGGACATCTGGCCGCTCGCCCCGCTGCAGGAAGGGCTGCTGTTCCACGCCGGATACGCGGGCGACCGCACAGACGAAGGCGAAGGCGACGGCGAAGGCGACGGTGGCGGCAACGACGCCTACGTCTGGCAGCGTTCGCTGGAACTCACCGGCCCACTGGACGCAGCCAGGCTCCGCGCGTCATGGCAGGCTCTGCTGGCGCGGCACACCAACCTGGGCGCCGCGTTCGTCACCCCGGCCGGGCAGGACCGGCCGGTCCAGGTGATCAGCTCCGGCCTCACGCCCGCCTGGCGGCAGGTGGACCTCACCGCCGGTGACGACCAAGGGAACGCTGAGCGCATCGCCGCCACCGAGCGCGCCCGTGGATTCGATCTCTCACGACCGCCCCTCCTGCGCCTGGTGCTGATCCGGACGGCCGAGGACCGCCACCGCCTGGTCGTGACGATGCACCACATCGTGCTGGACGGCTGGTCACTGCCGACGCTCTTCGGCGAGCTGTGGCACCTGTACGCCGCCAACGGCGACCCGTCCGGCCTGCCGCCCGCCGCCCCCTACCGCGACTACCTGGCGTGGCTGGACCGCCGGGACCGCGTGGCCGCCCGGCATGCCTGGCGGCAGGAGCTGGCCGGGCTGGACGAGCCGACCCTCGCCGGGCCGGTCGAGCCGGGGGCGGTGGAGACGCTGCCCCGGCACCTCGTCACCCACCTGGACACCGGCACCGCGCGGGCGCTGGAGCGGATGGCCCGCGACCGGGGCGTGACGATGAACACCGTCGTCCAGGGCGCTTGGGCGGTGCTCCTCGGTGTGCTCACCGGCCGTACCGACGTGGTGTTCGGCTCGACGGTGGCCGGCCGGCCGGCGGAACTGCCGGGCGTGGAGAGCATGGTGGGCCTGTTCATCAACACGGTGCCCGTACGGGTCACCCTGGACCCCGCTCGGCCGATCGCCGGCCTGCTGGCCGATCTCCAGTCCCGCCAGTCGGCGATGCTGGCCCACCAGCACATCGGGCCGGCCGAGATCCAGCGGCTGGCCGGGCCGGGGGCCACGTTCGACACCCTCGTCGTCTACCAGAACTTCCCGTCGTCCGCGCCGGGGCCGGTCGGGCTGTCCGTCGGCGCGGTCGAGGGGGAGGACGCCGCGCACTACCCGCTCACCTTGGTGGTGACGCCCGGGGAGCGGGTCGAGGTCCGGCTGGAGTACCGGGCGGACGCCTTCGACGCCCCGACCGTCCAGGCGGTGGCGGCGCGGTTCGCCGAACTGCTGCGGCAGATCGCGGCCCGGCCCGACACCCCGGTGGCGGCCCTGACACCGCTGACCGCGACGGAACGGCGGCAGGTCCTCCACGACTGGAACGCCACCACCACCGCTACCGCCACCGCCACCGCCGCCGACACCGACATCACCACCCCCGCACCCACCCCCGCGCCCGCCCCCGCACCCACCCCCGCCCCCGCCCCCGCCCCCGAGGCGACCCTGACGACCCTCTTCGAGGCGCAAGCCGCCCGCACGCCCGGCGCGACCGCCGTGACCGACGTCGGGTCCGCGCTGACGTACGCCGAGTTGGACGGGCTGGCCGCCCAAGTCGCGCACGAGCTGATCGCCCGGGGCGTCGGCCCCGAGGACCTGGTCGGTGTCGTCATGGAACGCGGGACCGAGCTGTACGCGGTGCTGCTGGGCGTGCTGAAGGCGGGCGCCGCCTACGTCCCGGTGGACCCCGGCTACCCGGCCGAGCGGATCGCGTTCACCCTCACCGACGCCCGTCCGGCGCTGGTGGTGTGCACCAGCGCGACCGGCGACGCCGTACGGGAAGCGGGCATCGAGCGCGTCGTGTGGGACGACCCGGCGACGCGGGCCGCGCTGGCGGCACGCCCGCGTACCGGTCCCACCGACGCGGACCGGGTCAGGCCGCTGCGTCCCGCGCACCCGGCGTACGTCATCTACACCTCCGGGTCGACCGGCGTACCCAAGGGCGTGGCGGTGCCGCACGCGGGCGCGGTGAACTACGTCACCTGGCGTTCGGCAGCGTACGGCTGGGGGCCGGGGGAGCGGGTGCTGCAGTTCGCCTCGGTGTCGTTCGACACCTCGGTGGCGGACATCTTCCCGACGCTCACCTGCGGCGCGACGCTGTGCGTGGCCCGCCGGGACGTCGATCTGGCCGAGGAGCTGGCGCTGCTGGAGGTGACCGCCGCGACGTTCACCCCGTCGGTGCTGGACTCGCTGGCGCAGGAGGCGGACAGCCCGGCGCTGCGCCGGGTCCGCTGCATCGTCACGGCGGGCGAGGAGTGCACCCCCGACCTGCTGCGGCGGTGGGCTCCCGGCCGGGCCTTCCACAACGAGTACGGGCCGACCGAGGTCACCGTGGACGTCACCTGCTGGACCAGCCCGCCCGGTGAGGTGCCCGACGTGGTGCCGCTGGGCGGCCCGATCGCGAACGTACGGGTGTACGTCCTGGACGAGTTCCTGCGCCCGGTGCCGCCCGGGGTGATCGGCGAGGTGTACGTGACGGGTGCGGGCGTGACGCGCGGGTATGTGCGCCGGCCCGGCCTGACCGCCGAGCGGTTCGTGGCCTGCCCGTTCACCGGGGGCCGCATGTACCGCACCGGGGACCTGGCGCGCTGGAGCACCGGCGGCGACCTGGTGTTCGCGGGCCGCGCCGACGAGCAGGTGAAGATCCGCGGGTTCCGGGTCGAGCCCGGGGAGATCGAGACGGTGCTGACCGGGCACCCGGACGTCGCGCGGGCGGCGGTGATCGCCCGCACCGACTCCGGGACCAAGCGGCTGGTCGGCTATGTCGTCCCGGCCGGTCCCGGCGGCGTCGACACCGCCGGGCTGCGCGCGTATGTCGCCGACCGGCTGCCCGACCACATGACTCCGGCCGCCCTGGTGTCCCTGGACGCGATACCGCTGACCGCGCACGGCAAGCTGGACCGGGCGGCGCTGCCCGCCCCGGACTTCGCCGGGCTGGCCACCGGCCGCGCCCCGGCCGGTCCCCGCGAGGAGCTGCTGTGCGGGCTGTTCAGCGAGGTGCTGGGCCTGGAGCGGGTCGGGGCGGACGACTCGTTCTTCGCGCTGGGCGGTGACTCGATCACCTCGATGCTGGTGGTGGCGCGGGCCCGCCGGAAGGGTCTGGTGCTCACCCCCCGGCAGATCTTCGAGCACCGCACCGCCGCGGCCCTCGCCCGGGTCGCCGCCGACCGGAGCCCGGACGGGGACGCGGCCGCCGCCGACGCGGAGCCCGACGTGCCGACCGGTCCGGTTCCGTTGACCCCCGTCATGCGGGAGCTGTACGAACGGTCCGGGCCGGCCGCGCTGTCCGGCGGGTTCTGCCAGTCGATGCTGGTGTCGGTCCCGGCCGGGCTGCGGCTCGACGCGCTCACGGCGGGCGTCCAGGCGCTGCTGGACCACCACGACGTCCTGCGGGCCCGGCTGACCGTCCCGGCCGACGAGCCGCCGTATCTGCTGGTGCCCGAGCGCGGCACGGTCGCGGCCGGGGACTGCGTCCGCCGTGTCGATGCCGCGCACCTGGACGGCGATCGGCTGGCCGAGGTGATCGCCGAGCGGTCGGACGAGGCCATGGCGGACCTGGACGCCCGGTCGGCGCTGGTGCGGGTGGTGTGGTTCGACGCCGGACCGCACCGCGCGGGACGGCTGCTGCTGGCCGTCCACCACCTGGCGGTGGACGGCGTCTCCTGGCGCGTGCTGCTGCCCGACCTGGCCGCCGCCTGCGCCGCCGCGGCGGACGGACTGGAGCCCGCACTGCAGCCCGCCGGGACCTCGTTCCGGCGGTGGGCCCGCGCACTCGCCACCGAGGCCACCCGCCGGGCCGGTGAACTGCCCGAGTGGGTCCGCATCCGGTCGCTCGCCGAGCCGCCGCTGGGCGGACGCCCGCTGGACCCGGCGCGGGACACGGTCGCCGCGGGCGTGCACGAGACCGAGCGCCGCATCCCGGCGGACACCACGGAGGAGCTGCTGACCCGGGTCCCGGCCGCGTTCCACGCGGGCGTCGACGATGTGCTGCTGGCCGGGCTCACCGCCGCGCTCGCCGCCTGGCGCCGCCGCCGCGGCCAGGACGCCACCGGTGTCCTGGTCGACCTGGAGGGCCACGGCCGGGTGCCGCTGACCGCGGGGATGGACCTGAGCCGCACGGTCGGCTGGTTCACCAGCTCGCACCCGGTGCGGCTCGACGCGGGCACCGCCGACCTGGCCGAGGTACGGGCGGGCGGACCGGCGGCGGGCGACCTCGTCAAGCGGGTCAAGGAGCAGATGCGGGCCGTACCGGGCGACGGCCTCGGCCACGGCCTGCTGCGCCACCTCGACCCGGAGACCGCGCCGGCCCTGCGGGACCTGCCCGAGCCGCAGGTCGGGTTCAACTACCTGGGCCGGTTCACGGCCGGGGACGGCACCCAGCACTGGGCGCCGGTCGGCGACTCGGCCGTGGGCGGCGCCGCCGACCCGGCGATGGCCGCGACGCACGCGCTGGAGGCGGGCGGCGTGGTGCTCGACCGCCCCGACGGACCCGAACTGACACTGACGCTGGCGTCCCCGGCCGGGCTGCTGGGCGAGGCCGACCTGCGGGAACTGGCCGCGCTCTGGGCGGACACGCTCACCGGCCTGGCCGCGCACCGCGCCGACGCGGACACGGGCCACACGCCGTCCGACTTCCCGTTGGTGACGCTCGACCAGAACGAGATCGAGGAGTTCCAGATCAAGCTCGCCGATGGAGGGGGAACACGGTGACCGAGGTGCGGATCGAGGACGTGTGGCCGCTGTCGCCACTGCAGGAAGGCTTGCTGTTCCACGCCGGATACGACGAGGACGCCGGTGACGTGTACGTCGTCCAGGGCGTGGTCCACCTGACCGGCGCCCTGGACCCCGGGGTGCTGCGGGTCTCCTGGCAGGCCCTGCTGGACCGGCACGCCAGCCTGCGCGCCGGGTTCCAGCGCCGCGGCTCCGGCGACCCGGTCCAGGTCATCGCACGGGGCGTCGAACTGCCCTGGAAACAGGCCGACTTGTCCGCGCTGCCCCTGGCCGAGGCCGAGGAGGAAGCCGGCCGGATGGCCCGCGGCGAACGCTCCCGCCGGTTCGACCTGGAGACGCCGCCCCTGCTGCGGCTGCTGCTGGTGCGGCTCGGCGCCGGACGCGCCCAGATGGTGATCACCATGCACCACCTCGTCATGGACGGGTGGTCGCTGCCGGTGCTGTTCGACGAACTCTCCCAGGTGTACGCGGCCGGCGGGGACGCGGGCGTACTGCCGCCCGTCACCTCGTACCGCGACTACGTGGTGTGGCTCGGCGGCCGGGACCGGGACGCCGCCCGCGCGGCCTGGCGGCAGGCCCTGGCGGGCCTGGACGAACCCACGCTGGTCGGGCCCGCGGCACCGGACCGCGAACCCCGGCTGCCCACACGTGTCGCCACCCGTCTGCACGGCGAGCCCGCGGCACGGCTGCGCCGGGTGACCGCTGACCTCGGTGTCACGCTGAACACCGCGGCCCAGGCCGCCTGGGGACTGCTGATCGGGCAACTGACGGGGCGCGGCGACGTGGCGTTCGGCGCGATCGTCTCCGGCCGGCCCATGGACCTGCCGGGCGTGGAACGGATGGTCGGGCTGTTCATCAACACGGTCCCCGTACGCGTCACCACGGCACCCGAGGACACCCTGGCCACGACACTGAGACGACTGCAGGACGCCCAGTCCGCCCTGCTGGACCACCACCACATCGGCCTCGCCGACATCCAGCGCGCCGCCGGACCGGGAGCGGTCTTCGACACCCTCCTCGTCTACCAGAACTACCCACGCGACTCCGAGGGACCCCTGCGCCTGGCCGGCCTCGACGTCGCGGGCGGCGGCGGCGAGGACGCCTCCCACTACCCGCTCACCCTGGTCGTCACCCCCGTGGAGGACGCGCTCGAACTCCGGCTGGACTACGGCTCCGACGTCTTCGACGAACAGACCGCCTGGGCGCTGCTGGGCCGCCTGGCGCGCATCCTGGAACAGCTCGCCGCCGCCCCGCACACCCGGATCACGGACCTCGACACCCTGTCCCCCGAGGAACGGCGGACGGTCCTGTACGGGTGGAACGACACCCGCCGTGCCGTACCCGGCGGCACCCTCGTGGACCGGTTCGAGGCGCAGGCCGCCCGGACCCCGGACGCCGTCGCGGTGATCGGACCGGACCGGGCGTGGACGTACGCGGAGCTGAACGCGTACGCCAACGGGGTGGCGTACGAGCTGATCGGCCGGGGCGTCGGCCCGGAGGACCTGGTCGGCGTGGTGCGGCAGCGCTCGGCCGAACTGGTGCCGGTGCTGCTGGGCGTGCTCAAGACCGGAGCGGCCTACGTGCCGGTGGACCCCGCCCACCCCGACGGGCGCCGCCGGTCCGTGCTCGCCGAGGCCGGGGTGTCGGTCGTCGTCACCGACGAGGACCGGTTCGCCCCGGTCCAGCAGAACCCCGGCGTCCGGATCTCCCCCGCGAACCTCGCGTACGTGATGTACACCTCCGGTTCGACCGGCGTCCCGAAGGGCGTGGCCGCCACCCACGGCAACGTGGTGGCGTTCTGCCTGGACGGCGCCTGGACCGAGGACGTGACCGAGTGCGTCCTGTTCCAGGCCAACCACGCCTTCGACGCCTCCACCTACGAACTGTGGACACCGCTGCTGCGCGGCGGCCGCCTCGTCGTCACCCCGCCCGGCCAGGTGGACGTGGCCGAACGCGCCCGGCTGATCGCCGAACACCGCGTCACCAACGTCCACGCCACCGCCGGCCTGTTCGGCGCGTTCGCCGAGGGGGCGCCGCACCTGTTCACCGGCGTACGGGAGGTGTCCACCGGCGGCGACGTGGTGTCGGCCACCGCCGTGCGCACCCTCCTGGAGACCCACCCCGGCCTGGTCGTCCGGACCACCTACGGCCCGACCGAGACCACCGCGTTCACCACCCAGGTCGCCTTCACCGCCAGCGAGGGGGTCCCGGCGGCGGTGCCGCTCGGCCGCCCGATGGACAACACGTCCGCGTACGTCCTGGACCGCTTCCTGCGCCCCGTGCCGCCCGGCGTCGTCGGCGAGCTGTACATCGCCGGCACCGGCCTGGCACGCGGCTACGCCGGACGCCCGGGACTGACCGCGGAACGCTTCGTCGCCTGCCCCTTCGACCCGGTCGACGGGCGCATGTACCGCACCGGCGACCTCGCCCGCTGGGGCACGGGCGGACTGCTGATGTTCGCCGGCCGCGCCGACGAGCAGGTGAAGATCCGCGGCTTCCGCATCGAACCGGCCGAGGTCGAGGCGGTGCTCGCCGCCCACCGGGACGTCGCCCGCGCGACCGTCGTCGCCCGCGAGGACACACCCGGCACCAAGCACCTCGTCGGCTACGTCGTGCCCGCCCCGGGCGCCGTCGTGGACGCGGCGGCACTGCGCGCGTTCGCGGCGGAGCGGCTGCCGGACGCCATGGTCCCCGCGGCGATCGTGCCGGTGGAGGCGATCCCGGTCACCGCCAACGGCAAGGTGGACCGGGCGGCGCTGCCCGCCCCCGACTTGGCCGCCCCGCTCACCGGCCGCGCCCCGGCCACCCCGGCCGAGGAACTGCTGTGCGCCCTGTTCGCCGACGTCCTCCACCTGGACGCGGTGGGCCCCGAGGACTCGTTCTTCGCCCTCGGCGGCGACTCGATCACCTCCATGCTGGTGGTCGCCCGGGCCCGGCGCGCGGGCGTGCGGATCTCGGCGCGGCAACTGTTCGAGCACCGCACCCCCGCCGGCCTGGCGAGCGTCGCCGAACTCACCGCCCAGGACGGCCCGCCGGAACCGGACGACGACCCGCTCGGCACCGTCCCGCTGACCCCCGCCATGCTGGACATGGCCGAACGCACCGACCTCGCGGGCCGGTTCTCCCAGTCCACGGTCATGACCGTGCCGCCCGGACTCGACCACGACCGGCTGGAGAGGGCCGTCCAGACCGTCCTCGACCACCACGACTCCCTGCGAGCCCGCCTGCGCCGCACCGCCGACGGCACCTGGAGCCTGGAGATACCACCGCCCGGCACCACGATCCGCGTCCACCGCGTCGCCGCCACCGGCCCCGGGACATGGGACGACCTGATCACACGGGAGGCCGACCGCGCCGCCGGGGAACTCGACCCCCGGGCAGGCGTGCTGCTGCGCGCGGTATGGCTCGACGCCGGACCCGCGACCCCCGGCCGGCTGGTGCTCGTCGCCCACCACCTGGCCGTGGACGGCGTCTCATGGCGGATCCTGCTCTCCGACCTCGTCACCGCCTACACGGCACCGCACGCCCGGCTCGCCCCCGTCGGCACCTCCTTCCGGGCCTGGGCCCGGGAACTGGCCACCCAGGCCACCAGCCAGGCCCGCGTGGCCGAACTCCCGGCCTGGCGCGACATCCTCGCCGGCCCCGACCCGCTGCTGGGCTCCCGCCGCCCGGACCCGGCCCGGGACTCCCTGGCGGCCGGCATGCACGCCATGTCGGTGACCCTGCCCCCCGACACGACCACCGCCCTGCTGGACGGCCTGGCCACCGCCTTCCACACCGGCGCCGACGACGTCCTGCTGGCCGCCCTGGCCGCGGCGGTGGGCAGCCGGCGACGCGCCCGTGGCGCCGCCACCGGCTCGCTCCTGGTGGAGATCGAGGGCCACGGCCGCGAACCACTGCGCCCCGGCATGGACCTGACCCGCACCACCGGCTGGTTCACCAGCGCCTACCCGGTACGCCTCGACACCGGCGCCATCGACCTCGCCGGCGTACGGTCCGGCGGACCGGCCGTGGACGTGCTGATGAAACGCGTCAAGGAGCAGTTGCGCGCCGTCCCCGCCGACGGCCTCGGCCACGCCCTGCTGCGGCACCTCAACCCGGCCACCGCCCCCGTGCTGGCCGCACTGCCGAGGCCGCAGGTCCGCTTCACCTACCTGGGCCGGTTCCCCGCGTCCGGCCCCGGCGGCGAACCGGCCGGCCCCGGTCAGTGGCGGCCCGACGGACAGCTCCTGGACGGCGGCGCGGCCGCCGACACGGCCGTCACCCACACCCTCGACGCCACCGCCGTCGTCCACGACCTGCCCGACGGCCCGCACCTGACCGTGACCGCGGTCAGCCCCACGGGCCTGCTCGACACCCCTGCCCTGGAAGACCTCGTCGTCGAATGGACCGCCATGCTGAACGGCCTCGCGGCGCACATGGCCGCCCCCGGCAGCGGCGGCCACACCCCCTCGGACTTCCCGCTCGCCGAGATCAGCCAGGACGAACTGGACGAGTTCGCCGCGATCGCGGAGACGTTCGAGACCGCGGACTGACCACCTGACCGGCTGAGCACATCACTGACCGGCCGACCCAGTACCTCACTGACCGGCCGACCACTTGGCTACCTGAACACCGTCCGGAGGACACACCGGTGAACAATTCAGCGCTCGCCGAGGTCTGGCCGCTGTCGCCCCTCCAAGAGGGCCTGCTCTTCCACGCCCAGTACGACGAGCGCGCCCGAGACGTCTACGTGGGCCAGCACGCCGTCCACCTGGACGGCCCACTGGACCCGGCGGTGCTGCGCGCCTCCTGGGAGGCACTGCTGCGCCGCCACGCCAACCTGCGCGCCGCCTTCCCACGGCGCCGCGCCGGCGCCCCCGTCCAGATGATCGTCCGCGCCCCGGCCCTGCCCTGGCGGGAGGCGGACCTGTCGGACCGCCCGCTGCCCGAAGCGGAGGCCGAAGCCGACCGGCTGGCCACCGAGGAACGCGCCCGGGGCTTCGACCTCGCGGTCCCGCCCCTGCTGCGGCTGCTGCTGATCCGCCTGGACGGCTCCAGGTACCGGCTGCTGGTCACGATGCACCACATCGTGCTGGACGGCTGGTCCCTGCCCGTCCTGTTCCACGAACTGTCCCAGGTGTACGCGGCCGGCGGCGACCCGTCCGGCCTGCCACCGGTCGCCTCGTACCGCGACTACCTGGCGTGGCTGAACCGCCAGGACCAGGACGCCGCACGCGCCGCGTGGGCGGAAGCGCTGGCCGGGATCACGGAGCCGACCCTGCTCGTCCCCGCCGGCCAGGACACCCCGGCCCCCGTCCTCCCCCACCACCTCAGCACCCGCACCGGCCAGGCCCTGGCGGGCCGGCTCCGCGACACCGCGCGCACGCTCGGGCTGACCCTCAACACCGTCGTCCAGGGCGCCTGGGCACAATTGCTCGGCACCCTCACCGGCCGCACCGACGTCGTGTTCGGCGCCACCGTGGCCGGCCGCCCGGCGGAACTGCCCGGCGTCGAGCGCATGCTCGGACTGTTCATCAACACCCTCCCGGTCCGGGTGACACTGGACCCCGCGCGCCCGCTCACCGACACCCTCGCCGAGGTGCAGTCCCGGCAGTCCGGACTCCTCGCCCACCAGCACCTCGGCCTGGCGGAGGTCCAGCGCGCCGCCGGACCGGGCGCCACCTTCGACACGCTGATCGTCTACGAGAACTTCCCCGGCGACCCGTCGGCGCAACACGTCCCCGGCGGCCTGAACATCACCCAGGTGGGCGGCGACGACGCGTCGCACTACCCGCTCACCCTGGTCGTCTCACCGGGGGACGACATGGAGCTGCGGCTGGACTACCGGCCCGGGCTGTTCGACGAGGAGTCGGCGCGGGGGCTGCTGGACCGCCTGGTGAGCGTCCTGGCCCAGTTCACCGCCGATCCCCGGCAGCGGACGGGCACGGTGGAGCTGCTGAGCGCGGCGGAACGGCGGCTCGTGGTGCGGGAGTGGAACGACACCCGTCGGGCGGTGCCGGGTGGGTCGCTGGTGGAGCTGTTCGAGGCGCAGGTGGGGCGGACGCCGGGTGCGGTGGCGGTGGTGGGGCGGGGGGTGTCGTGGACGTATGCGGAGGTGAACGCGCGGGCGAATGGTGTGGCGTACGGGCTCATTGAGCGGGGTGTCGGTCCGGAGTCGCTGGTGGGGGTGCGGTTGGAGCGGTCGGCGGAGCTGGTGCCGGTGTTGCTGGGGGTGTTGAAGGCGGGGGCGGCGTATGTGCCCCTGGACCCTGGTCTGCCGGAGGTGCGGCGGGAGACGATCGCGGCTGAAGCGGGGGTGTCGGTGGTCCTCACCGATGCCGATGTGTTCGAGCCGGTGGATGCCGACCCGGGTGTCAGGGTGCCGTCGGAGGCTTTGGCGTACGTGATGTACACCTCCGGCTCGACCGGGGTGCCGAAGGGTGTGGCGGTCACGCACCGCAATGTGGTGGCGTTCTGCCTGGATGCCGCGTGGCGTGCGGATGTGGTCGAGTGCGTGCTGTTCCAGGCGAACCATGCGTTCGATGCCTCGACGTACGAGTTGTGGGTACCGCTGCTGCACGGCGGGAAGCTGGTCGTGCTCGCGCCGGGCGACACCGGGGCGTCGGAGCGCGGTGCGCTGATCGCGGAGCACGGTGTGACGAACGTGCACGCGACGGCGGGGTTGTTCCGGGTGCTGGCGGAGCAGTCGCCGGAGATCTTCGCCGGGGTACGGGAGGTGTCCACGGGCGGTGACGTGGTGTCCGCGTCGGCGATACGGGCCCTGCTCGCGGCCCACCCGGACCTGGTGGTGCGTACCACGTACGGGCCGACCGAGAACACGGCCTTTACGACGCAACTGCCGTTCACCGCGGGGGACGAGATTCCCGCGGCGGTGCCGATCGGTCGCCCGATGGACAACACCCGTACCTACGTCCTGGATGAGTTCCTGCGTCCGGTGCCGCCGGGTGTGGCAGGTGAGCTGTATCTCGCGGGCGAGGGCGTGGCGCGCGGGTACGCGGGCCGTCCGGGGCTGACGGCGGAGCGGTTCGTGGCCTGCCCGTTCGAGGAGTCAGGCCGGATGTACCGCACGGGGGACCTGACCCGCTGGAGCAAGGACGGTGTGCTGGAGTTCGTCGGCCGGGCTGACGAGCAGGTGAAGATCCGTGGCTTCCGGATCGAACCGGCCGAGGTCGAAACCGTCCTGACCACCCACGAGAACGTGGTCCAGGCAGCGGTGATCGCCCGCGAGGACCAGCCGGGCGTCAAGCGGCTGGTGGCGTACGTCGTCGGCGAGACGGACGAAACGGAGCTTCGCCGGTACGTCGCGGACAGGCTTCCGGACTACATGGTCCCGGCCGCCTTCGTCCCCGTAGCCGCGATCCCGCTGACCAAGAACGGCAAGCTCGACCGAGCCGCCCTTCCCGCCCCCGACCTGGCGGGCCGGACGACCGGCCGCGCCCCCGCCACCCCCACCGAAGAGATCCTCTGCGGCCTGTTCGCCGAGGTCCTCGGCCTGGAACAAGTCGGCGCCGACGACTCCTTCTTCGACCTCGGCGGCGACTCACTCCTCGCCATGCGGCTCATCGCCCGCGTCCGGTCGGTGCTGGACGCCGAGGTCAGCGTCCGCGAGCTGTTCACCGCGCGGACCGTGGCGGAGCTGGGCAGGCTGGTGCGGGCCGGGCAGACCGGCGGTCGCGCCGCCCTGGCCCCCGTCGAACGTCCGCGGACCCTGCCGCTGTCGTACGCGCAGCAACGGATGTGGTTCCTCAACCGGCTGGAGGCCGCCGGGGCGGGCGCCGGCTACAACGTGCCGCTCGCCCTGCGGCTGACCGGTGAACTCGACGTCCCGGCCCTCGACGCCGCACTGGGCGATGTCGCCGACCGGCACGAGAGCCTGCGTACCCGCTACCCGCACGACGAGGGAGTGCCGCGCCAGGAGGTGCTGAGCGGTGCGGAGGGGCGCCCGCGGCTGCGCACCGACGAGGTCTCCGAGGAGGCGCTGCGCCCGGCCCTCGCCGAGGAGCTGGGCCGCGGCTTCGACCTGTCCAGCGAACTGCCGTGGCGGGCGAGGCTGCTGACGGTGTCGCCGACGGAATCGGTGCTGGTGATCGTCGCGCACCACATCGCCGTCGACGGCTGGTCCATGGGGCTGCTGCTCAGCGATCTGGGGACGGCCTACGCGGCGCGCGTGCACGGCAGCGCGCCGAGCTGGGCGCCGCTGCCCGTCCAGTACGCCGACTACGCCCTGTGGGAACGCGAGGTCCTCGGCGGCCTCGACGACCCCGGCAGCCTGCTGTCCGGCCAGCTCGGCCACTGGCGGCAGACCCTGGCCGGGCTCCCCGACGAGCTGCCGCTGCCGACCGACCGCCCGCGGCCGGCCGTGGCGTCGTTCCGGGGCGGCTCGGTGCCGATCGCAGTGGACGCCAGGACGCACGCCCGGCTGGCGGCGGTGGCGCAGCGGGGCGGCGGCACCGTGTTCATGGTCGCGCAGGCGGCGCTGGCGCTGCTGCTGGCGCGGATGGGCGCGGGCAGCGACATCCCGGTCGGCACGGTGGTCGCCGGGCGCGGCGACCCGGCGACGGAAGACCTGGTCGGCTGCTTCCTCAACACGCTGGTGCTGCGCACCGATGTCGGCGGCGATCCGTCCTTCACCGAACTGCTGGCCCGCGTCCGGGACACCGACCTGGCCGCGTACGCCCACCAGGACCTGCCGTTCGAACTCCTCGTGGACGAGCTGAACCCGCCGCGCTCCCTGGCCCGGCACCCGCTGGTGCAGGTGGTGCTGAACTTCCAGAACATCCCGCGCGGCGAGGAGCCCTTGCGGCTTCCCGGGTTACGGGTCACCGCCGTGCCGCCGGACGAGGGCACGGCGGCCCGCTTCGACCTGTCGGTCACGCTCGGGGAGCGCCGCGATGCCGACGGCGCCCCCGCCGGCCTCGTCGGCGACATCCAGTACGCGGCCGACCTGTTCGACGAGCCGACCGTCCACGCGCTGGCGGCGCGGCTGGTCCGCGTGCTGGAGCAGGTCGCGGCGGACCCGGCCGTGACGGTCGGCGAGGTCGACATCCTCGATGACGAGGAACGGCTCCGGGTCACGCGCCGGCTCGCCGATCGCCCCGTCCCCGAGACCTCCCTGCCGGAGCTGTTCGAGCAGTGGGTGGTACGCGACCCGTCCGCGACCGCGGTGACCTGCGACGGCACCGCCCTCAGCTACGCCGCACTGGACGCCCGCGCGAACCGGCTCGCCCACGAGCTGATCGGCCGGGGCATCGGCCCGGAGAGCCGCGTCGCGGTCGTCATGGAACGGTCCGCCGACCTGGTCACGGCACTGCTCGGAATCGTCAAGGCCGGTGCCGCCTACGTCCCCGTCGACCCGGGCTACCCGGCGGAGCGGATCGCGTACACGCTGGCCGACGCGCGACCGTCCCTGGTCCTGTGCACCACGACGACCACACCGGCGGACACGGCGGGCATCACGACCCTGGTCTGGGACACCCCGGCCACCGCCGCAGCACTGGCCGCCCGGCCCGCCACCGCCCCGACCGACGCGGACCGCCGCGCGCCGCTGCGCCCCGGCCATCCCGCCTACGTGATCTACACCTCCGGATCGACCGGCCGCCCGAAGGGCGTGACGATCCCGCACGCCAACGTGGTACGGCTGCTGACCGAGACCCGGCAGTGGTTCGGATTCGGGCCCGACGACACCTGGACCCTGTTCCACTCCTACGCGTTCGACTTCTCGGTGTGGGAGATCTGGGGCGCGCTGCTGCACGGCGGCCGCCTCGTCGTCGTACCCCACCGGACCTCCCGCACGCCGCACCGGTTCCTGGAACTGCTCGCCGCCGAACGCGTCACCGTCCTCAACCAGACCCCCTCGGCCTTCGCGCAGCTCATGGCGGCCGACGCCGAACACCCCCGCGACGACCTGGCACTGCGCTACGTCGTCTTCGGCGGCGAGCCCCTCGAACCGGGAGGGCTGACCGACTGGTACCGCCGCCACCCCGACCCCGTCCTGGTGAACATGTACGGGATCACCGAGACGACCGTGCACGTCACCTACCAGCCCCTGGACGCCGAACTGTGCGCCGCCCGGCCCGGCAGCGTCATCGGCGGCCCCATCCCCGACCTCGGCGTCCACGTACTGGACGACTGGCTGCGGCCCGTACCGCCCGGCGTGACCGGCGAGCTGTACGTGACCGGCCGCGGCCTCGCGCGGGGCTACCTGGACCGGCCGGGACTGACCGCCGAGCGCTTCGTGGCCTGCCCGTTCACCGGTGGCCGCATGTACCGCTCGGGCGACCTGGCCCGGTACCGGGCCGACGGGACGCTGGAGCACCTCGGCCGCGCCGACCACCAGATACAGCTCCGCGGCTTCCGCGTCGAGCCCGGCGAGGTCGAGGCCGCGCTGACCGCCCACGACCAGGTGGGCCAGGCCGCGGTCATCGCCCGCGAGGAATCCGGCACGCGGCGGCTCGTGGCGTACGTGGTCCCCCGCTCCGGTGCCGGTCCGGTGGACGGCGCGGAGCTGCGGGCGTTCGCGGCGACGCGACTGCCGGAGCACATGGTCCCGGCGGCCGTCGTCCCGATGGACGCCCTCCCGGTCACCGTGAACGGCAAGCTGGACCGTGCCGCCCTCCCGGCCCCGGACTTCGCGGGCCTCGCCCGCGGCCGGGCGCCGCGCACGCCCACCGAGGAGGTCCTGTGCGGACTCTTCGGTGAGATCCTGGGGCTGGCCCGGGTCGGGGCCAGCGACTCGTTCTTCGACCTCGGCGGCGACTCACTGCTGGCCATGCGGCTGCTGGCCCGGGTCCGCGCCGCGCTGGACACCGAGATCGGCATCCGCGAACTCTTCGCCGCCCCCACGGTCGAGGCCCTGGCCCGCCTCGCCGAGGAGAGCCACGGCACCACGCGGACCGCCCTCGTGCCCCGCGCCCGCCAGGACGCGCTTCCGCTGTCGTACGCACAGCAGCGGATGTGGCTCCTCAACCAACTCGAGGAGCCGGAGCGATCCGCCGCCTACAACGTGTCCTCCGTCCTCCGGCTCTCCGGCGACCTGGACGTGCCGGCCCTGGAGGCGGCACTCGGCGACCTCGCCGACCGGCACGAGAGCCTGCGCACCGTCTTCCCCGAGTCCCACGGCACACCCCGCCAGGAGATCACCGGGGACCGCCCGCCCCTGCGCACCGAGCCGGCCACGGAAACGGACGTGGCACAGATCATCGCCGACGAGACCGGGCGCGGATTCGACCTCACGGCGGAACTGCCCTGGCGGGTACGGCTGCTGACGGTGTCCCCGGTCGAGTCGGTGCTGGTGATCGTCGCGCACCACATCGCCGTCGACGGCGTGTCCATGGGCGTACTCGCCCGTGACCTCGGGGAGGCGTACGCGGCACGGTGCGCCGGTAGGGCCCCCGAGTGGGAGCCGCTGCCGGTCCAGTACGCGGACTACGCGCTGTGGCAACGCGAAGCGCTGGGCGACCTCCAGGACACCGACAGCGTGATCAGCCAACAACTCGGCTACTGGCGTACGGCATTGGCGGGCATCCCCGAGGAACTGCCCCTGCCCGCCGACCGGCCCCGGCCGTCGGCGTCGTCCTTCCGGGGCAGCGCGGTGCCCGTCGAGGTGGACGCCGAGACGCACGCGCTGTTGTCGGAGCTGGCGCGGCGGCACGGCGTGACGATGTTCATGGTGGCGCAGGCCGCGCTGGCGGTGCTGCTGTCGAAGGTGGGCGCGGGTACGGACATTCCGCTCGGCACGGCGGTGGCGGGCCGCAATGAGGCCGCGGTCGAGAGCATGGTCGGGTTCTTCGTCAATACGCTGGTGCTGCGTACGGATGTCAGTGGTGATCCGTCGTTCGCCGAGTTGCTGGGGCGGGTGCGGGAGACCGACCTGGCCGCGTACGCCCACCAGGACGTGCCGTTCGAGCGGCTGGTGGAAGACCTGAACCCGGCCCGCTCCCTGTCCCGCCACCCCCTCTTCCAGGTCATGCTCGCGGTCGACGACGCGGAGGGCCAGGGCGAGCCGTGGACACTGCCCGGCCTCGACGTGACCCCGATGACCGGGGGTGCGACAGCGGTCGCCAAGTTCGACCTGTCGGTCCACCTGGAGTACCGGCACGGGGACGGAGCGGCTGCCGGTATCGCCGGTGTGATCCAGTACGCGGTCGACCTGTTCGACGAGGCGACGGCCAGGGGGCTGGCGGCTCGTTTAGTTCGGGTGTTGGAGCAGGTGGCGGTGGATCCGGGGGTGCGGGTCGGGGGCGTCGAGGTGGTCTCGGACGCGGAACGGCGGCTGGTGGTGCGGGAGTGGAACGACACTCGGCGGGTGGTGCCGGGTGGGTCGTTGGTGGAGTTGTTCGAGGCGCAGGTGGGGCGGACGCCGGGCGCGGTGGCGGTGGTGGGGCGGGGGGTGTCGTGGACGTATGCGGAGGTGAATGCTCGGGCGAACGGTGTGGCGTACGGGCTCATCGAGCGGGGTGTCGGTCCGGAGTCGCTGGTGGGGGTGCGGTTGGAGCGGTCGGCGGAGCTGATTCCGGTGTTGCTGGGGGTGTTGAAGGCGGGGGCGGCGTATGTGCCCCTGGACCCTGGTCTGCCGGAGGTGCGGCGGGAGGCGATCGCGGCTGAGGCGGGGGTGTCGGTGGTTCTCACCGATGCCGATGTGTTCGAGCCGGTGGATGCCGACCCGGGTGTCAGGGTGCCGTCGGAGGCTTTGGCGTACGTGATGTACACCTCTGGTTCGTCCGGGGTGCCGAAGGGCGTGGCGGTCACGCACCGCAATGTGGTGGCGTTCTGCCAGGACAGGGCCTGGACCGACGAAGTGGTCGAGTGCGTGCTGTTCCAGGCGAACCATGCCTTCGATGCCTCGACGTACGAGATCTGGGTGCCGTTGTTGCGCGGCGGCCGGTTGGTGGTGGCGCCGGCGGGTGACATCGACGCGGCCGAGCGTGGTGCGCTGATCGCCGAGCACGGTGTGACGAACGTGCACGCGACGGCGGGGTTGTTCCGGGTGCTGGCGGAGCAGTCGCCGGAGATCTTCGCCGGGGTGCGGGAGGTGTCCACGGGCGGTGACGTGGTGTCCGCGTCGGCGATCCGGGCCCTGCTCGCGGCCCACCCGGACCTTGTGGTGCGCACGACGTACGGGCCGACGGAGAACACGGCGTTCACGACGCACTTGCCCTTCACGGCGGGGGACGAGATCCCCGCGGCGGTGCCGATCGGTCGCCCGATGGACAACACCCGTACCTACGTCCTGGATGAGTTCCTGCGTCCGGTGGCGCCGGGTGTGGCAGGTGAGTTGTATGTCGCGGGCGAGGGTGTGGCGCGCGGGTATGCGGGCCGTCCGGGGCTGAGCGCGGAGCGGTTCGTGGCTTGCCCGTTCGAGGAGTCAGGTCGGATGTACCGCACGGGGGACCTGGCTCGCTGGAGCAAGGACGGTGTGCTGGAGTTCGTCGGCCGGGCTGACGAGCAGGTCAAGATCCGGGGTTTCCGGATCGAACCGGCCGAGGTCGAGGCCGTACTGAGCGCGCATGCTGGTGTCCGGCAGGCGGCGGTGATCGCCCGCGAGGACCAACCGGGCGTCAAGCGGCTGGTCGCCTACGTCGTCGGCGAGGCGGACGAACCGGCGCTGCGGGAGTGGGTGACCGAGCGCCTGCCGGAGTACATGGTGCCGTCGGCGTTCGTGACGCTCGATGCCATCCCGCTGACCAGGAACGGCAAGCTCGACCGGGCTGCCCTGCCCGCCCCGGGCCTGGCGGGCCGGACGGCCAGCCGTGCCCCCGCCACCCCCACCGAGGAACTCCTCTGCGGCCTGTTCGCCGAAGTCCTCGGTCTCGAACGGGTCGGCGCCGAGGACTCCTTCTTCACCCTCGGCGGCGACTCCGTGATGTCGATCTTGGTCGTGTCCAAGGCCCGCAGTGCCGGCGTCGTGATCACAGCGCGGCAGGTGTTCGAACACCGCACCCCCGCCGCCCTCGCCCGCGTGGCGGAGCTGGCGGACGAGGCGGCGGAGCAGCCCGAGGACGTGGCGACAGGGACGGTTCCGCTGACCCCGGGGATGCTTGAGGTGAAGGAGCGGTCGGGCGCGGCGGCGCTGACCGGGGCCTTCTGCCAGTCGACGGTGGTGAGCACCCCGGCGGATCTCACCCTGGAGCGGCTGGAACAGGCGCTGCGCACCCTCATGGACCGGCACGACATGCTCCGCGCCAGACTCGTCACTCCCGATGACGGTGCGTGGACGCTGGAGGTGCCGTCCGCGACCGAGGCGACCTCCGTCGCGCGGACCGACGCCGCCGGGCTGGACGCGGAAGCGTTCGACCGGTTGGTGGACGCACGGTCCTGGGACGCCGTGGCGGAGATCGACGCGGCGGCGGGTGCGATGCTGCGGGCCGTCTGGTTCGACGCGGGACCTGATGCCCCGGGACGGCTGCTGCTGGTGGCACACCACCTCGTCACGGACGGCGTCTCCTGGCGGATCCTGCTCCGGGACCTGGCCGCCGCGTACGCGGACCCCGGCACGGAGTTGCCGCGGACGGGCGCCTCCTTCCGCCACTGGGCACGGCATCTGGCGGCACAGGCCGTCAGCCGGCGCAGAGTGGACGAACTGCCCGAGTGGCAGCGGCTGCTCACCGGTCCGAACCCGGTGCTGGGCAGCCGTCCGCTGGATCCACGCCGGGACACCGTCGCCGCCGGAACCCACCGCGCAGCGCGCACGCTGCCCGAGTCGGCCACCGCGGCGCTGCTGGACCGGATCCCCGCGGACTTCCAGACGGGGACCGACGAGGTGCTGCTGGCCGGTCTGGTCGCGGCCGTGACCGAGTGGCGGCGCCGGCGCGGCGCGGGCACGGGCGGCGGGCTGCTGGTCGACATCGAGGACCACGGCCGGGAACCGCTGACCGCGGACCTGGACGTCACCGGGACCGTGGGCTGGTTCACCGGTTCACACCCTGCACGGTTGGACATCGGCGCGGCAGACCTCTTCGGAGTACGCTCGGGGAAGGCAGCGGTAGGTCTGCTCCTCAAGCGAGTCAGGGAACAATTGAGGGCGGTTCCGGGTGACGGTCTTGGATTTGGTCTTCTGCGTTATCTGAATCCGGCCACCGCCCCGGTACTGGCCGCATTGCCGACGGCCCGCATCGGCTTCAACTACTTGGGTCGAACGGCCATTGACGCGACCCCCGAAGAAGCCGGAAAGGCTGATTCCGTAACTCTCTGGCAGCCGGTCGGCGAGGCGGCGCTGGGCGGCGCCGCAGAAGCCGACACGGCCGCCGCGCACGAGCTGGACGCGAGCGCCCTGGTCCGCGACCAAGCGGCCGGATCAGCGCTGGACCTCGCCCTGACCTGCCCTTCCGGGCTGTTCACCGAGTCCGAGCTGGCCGAGCTGGCCGACGGCTGGGTGGCCATGCTCACCGGGATCGCCGCACACGTCACCGATGAGGACGGCCCCGGCCACACACCGTCCGACTTCGCACTCGTCTCACTGGAGCAGGACCAGATCGACGAGATCGCAGGGCAATTCCTCGGGGAATCGGACCAGGCGGGTCCCTGGTCATTTGGACAGACTCGATGAAATACCGAGCGTGGATTACCGTCCGTTGCAGGCGGGTCTGAGAGCTGGGGCGAGGGGGACGCTATGACCGGGGTGCGCATTGAAGACATCTGGCCGCTGGCGCCGTTGCAGGAGGGACTGCTCTTCCACGCCAACTTCGATGAGCGGGCCCGGGACGTATATGTGGAACAACGCGTCCTCGAACTCGCGGCACCGCTCGACACCGAGGTGCTGCGCGCCTCCTGGCAGGCCCTCCTGGACCGGCACGCCAGCCTGCGGGCGAGCTTCCGGCAGCCCGCGGGGGCGAGCCGGCTCGTCCAGGTCATTCTGGCGGGCGTGACCCTGCCGTGGAGCGAGGTCGACCTGTCCGACCACCCCGACCCCGCCACCGAGGCCGAACGGCTGGCCGAGGCCGAACGGGACCGCGGGTTCGACGTGGCGGTGCCGCCGCTGCTGCGCCTGGTGCTCATCCGGATGGGCGGACCGCGATTCCGACTGGTGATCACTATGCATCACCTGGTGCTGGACGGCTGGTCACTGCCGATCCTGTTCCAGGAACTGTCGGAGGTGTACGCGGCGGGCGGCGACGCCGGCGGACTGCCCCCGGTGACGCCCTACCGCGACTATCTGGCGTGGCTGGAACGGCAGGACCGAGACACCGCACGCGCGGCATGGGCCGACGCCCTGGCCGGGGTCACGGAGCCGAGCCTGGTGGCGCCCGTGGACCGGGGCACGGAACCCGTACCGCCCCAGTACGTGGTCGAACCCCTCGGCCAGGAACAGGCCGAGGCGCTGCGTGAGGTCGCCCGGACGCACGGACTCACCGTGAACACCGTGGTGCAGGGCGCGTGGGGCTGGCTGGTCGGCCTGCTGACCGGCCGGCGCGATGTGGTCTTCGGCGCCACCGTCTCCGGACGCCCCGCGGGCATCCCGGGTGTGGAACGCATGCTGGGGCTCTTCATCAACACCCTCCCCGTCCGTGTCACGCTGGACCCGGCGCTCTCCTTCCTCGACATCCTCGCCGACACGCAGGCCCGGCAGACCGGGCTCATGGACCACCAGCATCTCGGACTGGCCGAAGTCCAGCGCGCCGCCGGACCCGGGGCGACCTTCGACACCCTCCTGGTCTTCGAGAACTTCCTGCGCGACGCCGCCGGACCGCCCAGCCCCGGCGGTCTGGACGTCGTCGGCGTCGAGAGCGCGGATGCCGCGCACTACCCGCTGATCCTCGCCGTGCTGCCGGACGCCGACATGTCCCTCCGGCTCGACTACCGCCCGGACCTCTTCGACGAGGCGTCGGCGCGGGGCTTGCTGGCCCGGCTGGTGCGGGTGCTGGAGCAGGTGGCTGCGGATCCGGAAGTGCGGGTCGGCGCGATCGAGACGCTGTCCGCCGACGAACGGCACCAGGTGCTGGAGGAGTGGAACGACACCCGTCGTGCCGTGCCCGAGGGCACCCTCGTGGACCGGTTCGAGGCGCAGGCCGCACGGACGCCGGATGCGGTGGCGGTGGTCGGGCGGGGTGTGTCGTGGACGTATGCGGAGGTGAACGCGTGGGCGAACGGTGTCGCGTATGGGCTCATTGAGCGGGGTGTCGGTCCGGAGTCGCTGGTCGGGGTGCGGGTGGAGCGGTCGGCGGAGCTGGTGCCCACGCTGCTCGGTGTGCTCAAGGCGGGTGCGGCGTATGTGCCGCTGGACCCCGCTCTGCCGGAGGCGCGGCGGGAGGCGATCGCGGCTGAGGCGGGGGTCGCGGTGACGCTCACCGGCGATGAGGATGTTGCCCCAGTCACTGAAAACCCCCAGGTGAAGCCGGGACCGGAGAACCTCGCGTACGTGATGTATACCTCCGGTTCGACCGGGGTGCCGAAGGGTGTGGCGGTCACGCACCGCAATGTGGTGGCGTTCTGCCTGGATGCCGCGTGGCGTGCGGATGTGGTCGAGTGCGTGCTGTTCCAGGCGAACCATGCGTTCGATGCCTCGACGTACGAGTTGTGGGTGCCGCTGCTGCACGGCGGGAAGCTGGTCGTGCTTGCGCCGGGCGACACCGGGGCGTCGGAGCGTGGTGCGCTGATCGCGGAGCATGGTGTGACGAACGTGCACGCGACGGCGGGGTTGTTCCGGGTCCTGGCGGAGCAGTCGCCGGAGATCTTCGCCGGGGTACGGGAGGTCTCCACGGGCGGTGACGTGGTCTCCGCGTCCGCGATCCGCACCCTGCTCGCGTCCCACCCGGACCTGGTGGTGCGTACCACCTACGGCCCCACCGAGACGACCGCATTCGTCACGCACCTGCCCTACACCACCGGGGACGAGATCCCCGCGGCGGTGCCGATCGGCCGCCCGATGGACAACACCCGCACCTACGTCCTGGACGACTCACTGCGTCCCGTACCGCCGGGTGTGGTAGGTGAGTTGTACCTCGCGGGCGAAGGCGTGGCACGCGGGTACGCGGGTCGTCCCGGCCTGACGGCCGAGCGGTTCGTCGCCTGCCCGTTCGCCGAGCCCGGTGAACGGATGTATCACACAGGGGACCTGGCCCGCTGGAACGCGGACGGCGTGCTGGAGTTCGCGGGCCGCGCCGACGAACAGGTCAAGATCCGGGGCTTCCGCATCGAACCGGCCGAGATCGAGGCCGTACTGACCGCCCACGAGAACGTGCGCCAGGCAGCGGTGATCGCCCGCGAGGACCAGCCCGGCGTGAAGCGGCTGGTGGCGTATGTCGTCGGCGACGCGAACGAGCCCGCGCTACGGACACTCACGGCCGACCGCCTGCCCGACTACATGGTGCCGTCGGCGTTCGTGACACTCGACGCCATCCCGCTCACCAAGAACGGCAAGCTCGACCGAGCCGCCCTCCCGGCCCCCGACCTGGCAGGCCGGACCACCGGCCGCGCCCCCGCCACCCCCACCGAGGAGGTGCTGTGCGGCCTGTTCGCCGAAGTCCTCGGCATGGAACAAGTCGGTACGGAGGACTCCTTCTTCACCCTCGGCGGTGACTCGCTGCTCGCCATGCGGCTGATCGCCCGCGTCCGGTCGGTGCTGGACGCCGAGGTCAGCGTCCGTGACCTGTTCGCCGCGCCCACGGTCCAAGGGCTGGCCCGGCTCGCCGAGGACGAGCAGACGCGCAAGCGCGCCGCCCTGTTGCCGCAGGAGCGGCCCGACATCGTGCCGCTCTCGTTCGCGCAGCGGCGGATGTGGTTCCTCAACCGGCTGGAGGAGGCCGGCGTCGGCGCCGGCTACACCGTACCGCTGACCCTGCGGCTTACCGGTGACCTGGACGTCGCGGCCCTGGAGCTGGCCCTCGGCGACGTGGCCGACCGGCACGAGAGCCTGCGCACCCGCTACCCCGACCGGAACGGCGAGCCCCACCAGGAGATCCTCACCGGAGCGGCGGGCCGCCCCCGGCTCACCGTCGCCGAGGCCGACGAGGCCGGGGTCGCCGAAGCCATCGGCGACGAGATGCGCCGCGGCTTCGACCTGTCCGGCGAGCTGCCGTGGCGGGTCCGGCTGCTGACCGTGTCGCCGACGCAGTCGGTCCTGGTGATCGTGGCGCACCACATCGCCGTGGACGGCTGGTCGATGGAGCTGATCACCCGTGACCTCGGCATCGCGTACTCCGCGCGCAAGCAGGGCCGGGCGCCGGGCTGGTCCGCGCTGCCCGTCCAGTACGCCGACTACGCCCTGTGGCAGCGCGAGGTGCTCGGCACGCTGGACGACGAGAACAGCCTGATCTCGGCCCAGCTCGCGCACTGGCGCCGGACTCTGGCCGGCGCGCCCGAGGAACTGGTCCTGCCCGTGGACCGCGCCAGGCCCACGCAGCCCTCGTTCCGGGCGGGGCTGGCCCCGGTGCGCGTCGACGCCCACGTGCACGCGCGCCTCACCGAGATCGCACGGCGCTGCGGCGTCACGATGTTCATGGTGGCCCAGGCGGCGCTGGCCGCTCTGCTGTCGAAGGTGGGTGCCGGGACGGACATCCCGATCGGCACTCCGGTCGCGGGACGCGGGGACGCCGCGCTGGAGGACATGGTCGGCTTCTTCCTCAATACCCTGGTCCTGCGCACCGACCTGGCCGGTGATCCCACCTTCACCGAACTGGTGGCACGGGTGCGCGAGACCGACTTGGCGGCGTACGCGCACCAGGACATGCCGTTCGAGCGGCTGGTCGAGGACCTGAACCCGGCGCGTTCGCTGGCCCGCCACCCGCTGTTCCAGGTGATGCTCCACCTCCGGAACGCCTCCCAGACCCGCGAGCCCCTGTCCCTGCCGGGCCTCGACGTGCGTCCCACGCCGCTGTCCGAGGACGCGCTGGAGGCGCACTTCGACCTGTCGATCACCCTCACCGAACACCGTGACGAGGGCGGAGCCCCGGCAGGAATGGCCGGTGAGATCCAGTACGCGGCCGACCTGTTCGACCACGAGTCGGTCCTGACACTGTCCGAACGACTGGTACGGGTCCTGGAACAGGTCGCGGCCGACCCCGGCCTGCGCCTGCGCGACCTCGACGTGCTGGCCGACGAGGAACGCCGCCTGGTGATCTCGGAGTGGAACGAGACCGCCCGGCCGGTGCCCGACCGCACGCTGCCCGAGCTGTTCGAGCACCAGGCGGCTCGCACCCCCGACGCGATTGCGGTCGTGCACGAGGACGTCACCTGGACGTACGCGGACCTCGACGCCCGGGCGAACGCCTGGGCGCACCACCTGATCGGGCTGGGCGCCGGGCCGGAGCGCACGGTGGGGGTGGTCACGGAGCGGTCGCCCGAGCTGGCGGCGATGCTTCTGGGGATCCTGAAGGCGGGAGCGGCCTATCTGCCGATCGACCCGGACCTCCCGGCCGACCGCGTGGAGTTCATGGCGGCCGACGCCGACCTGCTGCTGATCCTGCGGCCCGGCATGCGGCCCGGCCCCGGGGCGCCGCGCACCGCCCCGGACCGGAGCGCACTGCGTACCGCGCACCCGGCGTACGTCATCTTCACCTCGGGATCGACCGGCAGGCCCAAGGGCGTGCTGATCTCCCACGCGTCCCTGGTGAACCAACTGATGTGGACGCAGGGCGACTACGGCATCGGGGAGAGCGACCGCGTACTGCAGCGGGCCCCGTTCAGCTTCGACGTGTCGGTGTGGGAGTTCTTCGTACCGCTGGTCACCGGAGCGGCCCTGGTGCTGGTCCGCGGGGACGGCCACCGCGACCCCCGGTACCTCGCGGACCTGGTCGAACGGGCCGGCGTCACCGCCGCCCACTTCATCCCGTCGATGCTGGCCGCCTTCCTCCAGCAGGAGCACGTCGGCGACAAGGCCAGGACCCTGCGCACGGTGCTCTCCGGCGGCGAGTGGCTGTCGGAGGAGGTGGTCGAGGAGTACCACCGGGCGCTGGACATCCCGCTGCACAACACGTACGGGCCGACCGAGACGACGATCATGGTCACCGCCCGTCCCGTCCCGCCGGGGCGGCCCCAGGACGGGCCCGTACCGATCGGGGCACCGGTCTGGAACACCCGCCTCTACATCCTGGACGACTTCCTGCGCCCGGTCCCGCCCGGCGTGACCGGCGAACTGTACGTCGCCGGCACCCAGCTCGCCCGCTGCTACGTCGGACGGCCCGCCCTGACGGCCGAGCGCTTCGTCGCCTGCCCGTTCACCGGCGAACGGATGTACCGCACCGGCGACCTCGCCCGCTGGACGCACGACGGCGAGGTGGTCTTCGCGGGCCGGGTCGACGCCCAGGTCAAGATCAGGGGCATCCGGATCGAACCCGGCGAGATCGAAGCCGTACTCGCGGCCCACGAGGACGTGGCACAGGTGGTGGTGCTGGCCCGGGAGGAGCAGCCGGGCGCCAAGCGCCTGGTCGCGTACATCGTGGGCGAGGCGGACGAGTCCGCGCTGCGGGAGTACGCCGCCGAGCGGCTTCCGGAGTACATGGTCCCCGCGGTGTTCGTCCCGCTCGACCGGCTGCCCCTGAACGTCAACGGCAAGCTGGACCGTGCCGCCCTGCCCGTCCCGGACTTCGCCGCGCAGACGGGCGGCCGGGCCCCGGCGAACCCCACCGAGGAACTGCTGTGCGGGCTGTTCGCCGAGATCCTGGGCCTGGAACGGGTCGGTGCCGACGACTCCTTCTTCACCCTGGGCGGGGACTCGCTGCTCGCCATGCGGCTCATCGCCCGTATCCGGTCCGTCCTGCGCGTCGAGGTCGGCATCCGCGACCTGTTCGACTCGCCCACCGTGGCGGGCATCGCCCGGCTGCGGGGCGGCGCCCGGGCGTCGCTCACCGCGCGGGAACGCCCGGAGCGGGTGCCGCTGTCGTACGCACAGCAGCGCATGTGGTTCCTCAACCAGCTCGAGGAGGCCGGCGCCGGAGCCGCCTACAACGTACCGCTCGCCCTGCGGCTCTCCGGCGAGCTGGACGTGGCGGCCCTTGAGGCGGCGCTGGCCGACGTCGCCGACCGGCACGAGACCCTGCGCACCGTCTACCCCGACTCGGACGGCGTCGCGTACCAGCGGATCCTCGACGGGGAGGAGGCCCGGCCCCGGCTGGAGACCGCCGACGTCACCGAACGGGACCTGGCGGACGCCGTGGCCGCCGTACTCGACCGCCGCTTCGACCTCAGCCGCGAACTGCCCTGGCGCGCCCGGCTGCTCACCCTGGGGCCGGCCGAGGCGGTGCTCGTGGTCGTCGCCCACCACATCGCGGTCGACGGCTGGTCCACCGGCCTGCTCAGCCGCGACCTGCGCACGGCCTACGCCGCCCGCAGGGAGGGCACCGCGCCCGACTGGGAGCGGCTGCCGGTCCAGTACGCGGACTACGCGCTGTGGCAGCGCGAGGCGCTGGGCGAACTCTCCGACGAGAACAGCGTGATCGCCGGACAACTGCGGCACTGGCGCGACACCCTGGCCGGCCTGCCCGAGGAACTGCCGCTGCCCCTCGACCGCCCCCGCCCCACGGAATCCTCCTTCCGGGCCGGCGTGGTGCCCCTGCGCACGGACGCCGAGACCCATGCCCGCCTCCTCGGGCTGGCCCGGGAGAACGGCGTCACGATGTTCATGGTGGCTCAGGCCGCACTGGCGCTGCTGCTGTCGAAGGTGGGCGCGGGCACCGACATCCCCCTGGGCACCGCCGTGGTCGGCCGCGACGACGCCGCGGTAGAAGACCTCGTCGGCTTCTTCCTCAACACACTGGTACTGCGTACGGACGTCAGCGGCGACCCGTCCTTCGCCGAGCTGCTGGGACGGGTGCGGGAGACCGACCTGGTCGCCTACGCGCACCAGGACGTGCCGTTCGAACGTCTGGTGGAGGACCTGAACCCCACGCGCTCGCTGTCCCGGCACCCCCTCTTCCAGGTGATGCTGGCCGTGGAGCACGCCATCGACGCCGACGCCGAGGCGGACGACGACTGGGACCTGGCCGGGCTGCGGGTGACACCAGAGCCCATGGGCGACACGGCCGTGGCCCGGTTCGACCTGGCCGTGACCCTCGCCGAGCGACACACCGACGACGGCGCCCCGGCGGGTATGGGCGGCGAGATCCAGTACGCGGTCGACCTGTTCGACGAGGCGACCGCCAGAGGGCTGGCGGAACGCTTCGCCCGGGTGCTGGAGCAGGTGGCCGCGGACCCGGGGGTGCGGGTCGCGGATGTCGAGGTGTTGTCGGACGCGGAGCGCCGGTTGGTCCTGCATGGGTGGAACGACACCCGTCGTGCGGTGCCCGACGGCACGCTCGTGGACCGGTTCGAGGCGCAGGCGGCGCGGACGCCGGATGCCGTGGCGGTGGTGGGGCGGGGTGTGTCGTGGACGTATGCGGAGCTGAACGCGCGGGCGAACGGTGTGGCGTACGGGCTCATTGACCGGGGGGTCGTCCCGGAGTCGCTGGTCGGGGTGCGGTTGGAGCGGTCGGCCGCGCTGATCCCGGTGTTGCTGGGGGTGCTGAAGGCGGGGGCGGCGTATGTGCCGCTGGACGTCGGGCATCCGCAGGAGCGGTTGGCGTCGATCGTGGCGGAGGCGGGGGTGTCGGTGGTCGTCACCGATGCCGATGTGTTCGAGCCGGTGGATGCGAACCCGGGTGTCAGGGTGTCGTCGGGTGCGTTGGCGTATGTGATGTATACGTCGGGTTCGTCCGGGGTGCCGAAGGGTGTGGCGGTCACGCACCGCAATGTGGTGGCGTTCTGCGCGGATGGTGCGTGGCGTGCGGATGTGCTGGAGCGGGTGCTGGTGCAGGCCAATCATGCGTTCGATGCGTCGACGTATGAGATCTGGGCGCCGTTGCTGCGTGGTGGGCTGTTGGTGGTGGTGCCGGCGGGGGAGGTGGATGCGGTTGAGCGTGGTGCGTTGATCGCTGAGCATCGGGTGACGCATGTGGTGGCTGCGTCGGGGTTGTTCCGGGTGCTGGCGGAGCAGTCGCCGGAGATCTTCGCCGGGGTGCGGGAGGTGCTGACCGGCGGCGATGTGGTCTCCGCGTCCGCGATCCGGACCCTGCTCGCGGCCCACCCGGACCTGGTGGTGCGTACCACGTACGGGCCGACGGAGAACACGGCGTTCACGACGCACTTGCCGTTCACGGCGGGGGACGAGGTACCCGCGGCGGTGCCGATCGGCCGCCCGATGGACAACACGCGTACTTACCTGCTGGATGAGTTCCTGCGTCCGGTGCCGCCGGGTGTGGCAGGTGAGCTGTATGTCGCGGGCGAGGGTGTGGCGCGTGGGTATGCGGGTCGTGCCGGGCTGACGGCGGAGCGGTTCGTGGCCTGCCCGTTCGGGGAGTCCGGCGAACGGATGTATCGCACCGGGGACCTGGCCCGCTGGAGCGCGGACGGGCTGCTGGAGTTCGCGGGCCGGGTTGACGAGCAGGTGAAGATCCGGGGCTTCCGCATCGAGCCGGCCGAGGTCGAGGCCGTACTGACCACTCACGAGAACGTGCGGCAGGCGGCGGTGATCGCCCGCGAGGACCAGCCCGGCGTGAAGCGGCTGGTCGCGTATGTCGTCGGCGAGGTGGACGAGGAGGAGCTGCGCCGGTACGTCGCGGAGAAGCTCCCCGAGTACATGGTGCCGTCGGCGTTCATGGCGCTCGATGCGATCCCGCTGACCAGGAACGGCAAGCTGGACCGGGCCGCTCTCCCCGTCCCGGACCTGGCGAGCCGGACCACCGGTCGTGCCCCCGCCACCCCCACCGAGGAGGTGCTGTGCGGCCTGTTCGCCGAGGTGCTCGGTCTGGAGCGGGTCGGTGCCGACGACTCCTTCTTCGCCCTGGGGGGTGACTCCCTGGTCGCGATGCGGCTGATCGCGCGGGTACGGTCGGTGCTGGACGCCGAGGTCAGCGTCCGCGACCTGTTCACGGACCCCACCGTCGCGGGCCTCGCCCGGATCGCCGACCGGGTGCGCGGCGCCGGTGAGCGTCCCGCGCTCGTCGTCCGGCAGCGCCCGGACACCGTGCCGTTGTCATACGCGCAGCAGCGCATGTGGTTCCTCAACGGGTTGGAGACCGGCGCGGGCTACAGCGTGCCGCTGACGGTACGGCTGACGGGTGAACTGGACGCCGGAGCCCTGGAGTTGGCGCTGGGCGACATCGCCGACCGGCACGAGGGCCTGCGCACCCGTTTCCCCGCCGTGGACGGGAACCCGTACCAGGAGGTGCTACGCGGGGCCGCGGGCCATCCCGCGCTCCGGATCGACCGCATCGAGGAAGCCGCCCTGGACGCGGCCATCGTCGACGAACTCGCCCGGGGTTTCGACTTGGCGGTGGAACTGCCATGGCGCGTTTCGCTGCTGGTGCTGTCGCCGGTGGAGTCGGTGCTGGTGATCGTGGCGCATCACATCGCGGTCGACGGCTGGTCCATGGGCATCCTGGCCCGGGATCTGGAGACCGCCTATGCGGCGCGGGTGCGGGGTGAGGTGCCGGGGTGGGAGCCGTTGCCGGTGCAGTACGCGGACTACGCGTTGTGGCAGCGCGAGGTCCTGGGCGATGTCGAGGACCCCGACAGCAGGATCAGCGAACAGCTCGACCACTGGCGTACGGCGCTGGCCGATCTCCCCGCCGAACTGGCGCTCCCGGTGGACCGCCCCCGGCCCATGGAGCGGAACCACCAGGGCGGCATGGTGCCCATCGAGATCGGTACGGAGCTGCACGGACGCCTGACCAGCCTGGCGCAGCGGAACGGCGTGACCATGTTCATGGTGGCGCAGGCGGCGCTCGCCATCCTGCTGTCCCGCATGGGCGCCGGCACCGACATCCCGATGGGCGCGCCCATCGCGGGGCGCGACGACCCGGCGCTCGAAGGGCTCGCCGGGTTCTTCGCCAACACCCTCGTGCTGCGTACGGACCTCAGCGGCAACCCGACTCTCACCGAGCTGCTGGCCCGCGTCCGCGACGCCGACCTGGCCGCGTACGCCCACCAGGACGTGCCGTTCGAGCGGCTGGTGGAGGACCTGAACCCGGACCGGTCACCCTCACGCCACCCGCTGTTCCAGGTGCTGCTCACCCTCCAGAACGTCCCGCAGGCGGAGCGGCCCCTGGAGTTGGCGGGCCTGGAGGTGAGTCCTCTTCCGGTGCCGGACCAGGCGATCACTGTGCAGTTCGACCTGACGCTGACGCTGGCGGAGCACCGTGCCGAGGGCGGGGCCCCGGCCGGGATCGTGGGACAACTGGAGTACGCCGCGGACCTGTTCGATCTGGCGACGGCCGAGGGGTTGGCTGTTCGTCTGGGGCGGGTGTTGGAGTGGATGGCGGGTGACCCGGGGGTGCGGGTCGGTGAGGTGGAGGTGTTGTCGGAGGGTGAGCGGCGTTTGGTGGTGGAGGAGTGGA
>NZ_BNBI01000025.1 GCF_014655295.1 Streptomyces fumanus | reverse complement strand
GTGGCGCCCAGGCGCGCGTCCTGGCGCCGGGGGAGGTCCTGCCCTACGGGACCGTCCCGGTGCTGGTGACCGACACGACGGTGTACGGGGTGACGCGCCTGGAGGAGACCCTGCTGCGCTGGGGGCCGCTGCCCAGGCCCTGGCTGGTGTGGGTGGCTGACGCCCCGACGCGTCCGGTGCAGGACGCCCGCTTCACGGTCAGGGCCCTGGAGGGGCGCCTGGCCGGCGTCGTGCGACTGCCGTACCTGCCCGTTCTGCGATCCGTGAAGGGGCCCGAGGAGGCCCTGGAGTACAAGGACGTCCAGACCGCCGCCGCGCGGCTGCGGCGCACGATCGAAGGGAAATGACCATGGCGAACCTGGCGGCGCTCATCCCGGGCGCGAAGCCCACCCCCATCCCGGGCATGAACGGCCCCGTCGCCGAGATCTTCGGGTACGGGTTGTGGCTGCTGATCCTCGCCGGCGTCGGCGGGGTCGGCTTCGGTGTCTACAAGCTGGCCGTGTCGGACAAGAGCCGGAATGGCGGCGGCTCCGAACCCTTCAAGTGGATGGGTGGCGGACTCGCGGCCGTCATTTTGTCCAGCTCGCTGATCGCCATCCTCAACGGCATCGCAGGCTGAGGCGGCGATGCGACGCACGAGGGGAACGTGGAACACCAAAGGGACCTGGCTCGCGGGCGGTGTCCTCGCGGCCGTTCTCGCCCTGACGGGTTACGTCGTACTGGCCGGCGGTGACGAGGACTCAGGCACGCCGAGCAAGGGCGGGGCGACCCCGAGCGCGTCCGCACCCGGCCCGTCGGCGACGTACGCGCCGCCCAACGACTGGACCGAGCCGGAGCAGTGGGCTGCGCTTCCGCGGGGGGAGCGCACCGATGAGCGCGGCAGCCAGGTCGGCTACCCGCACACCACCGAGGGCGCCGTCGCCGCGGCGGCGGCCCTGAACACGGTCAGCATCGAGGGCGGCCGCGACACCGTCGACGAGCAGATGCGGATCTATCACTCCTACGTCTCCAAGGCAGACCGGAGCGATGCGCACGCCGAGGAGATCGAGCTGGCAGCGATCCAGACCGACAAGTCCCTGCACCAGGAGATGGGCGTCCCCGTGGGCGAGCCGCTGCCGTCCGGGGCGTACATGCGCAGCAACGTGATCGGCTTCAAGGTCGTGAACGCCTCGAAGGACGAGGTCAGCGTGTGGCTGCTGTCCCGGGCGGCGCAGAAGGGGGGCGAGATGGCCAAGGAGTCGGTGGACTACACCCGCATCCTGAACGCCGTGGTGTGGGAGGACGGCGACTGGAAGCTGTCCGGCGCGGCCACCCAGCGGGCGATGGGAGACGCGCAGAAGGAGCAGCCGAAGATCGTCGCTCCCGGTGACGCCGCCTTCAACACGGCTGGGTGGACAGCCATCCGGGAGGCGTCGTGACCGGGCGTCGTCTGGCGTCCCTGCTGCTGGCGCTGGTGGCCGTGCTCGGCCTGTCGGTGTCCGCGCCGCAGACCGCCCGGGCGGACGGCCCGATCGGCGACAGTATCGAAGCCGGATGCCGGATCATCTCCGGACCGATTCTCGGCACGATCCTGCCCGGTAACGCCGGCGGCAAGGCGCCCGGGCGCCCGGGAAGCGTGACCGGCTGGAGCGGCTGCGACGCGGTCGGCAAGGTCGGCGAGGAGAAGGTCAGGGAGGAGTGGAACAACATCATGGAGTCCCTCCTCGGTGACGTCATCAAGTCCGGCGTTGACGTGGCGAAGTGGGTCATCAAGAAGACGCTCACCTTCGCCCTGCTCGGACCGTCGGTTGACCTGGCCGGCACCGGACTGTGGACCGGGGATACGACGCTCGCGGGCATGCTGACCTGGCTGGGGCTGGTGATCGCCGTGGCCGGGGTGATCTGGAACCTGGGCAGGATGGCGCTCACCGGGCAGGGCAAGTACGCCGGGCGGGCCATGGCCGGATGGGTCGAGAACTTCGTCCTGTCCTTCCTCGGCGTCAGCCTGTTCGCGTCGCTCCTGGTCCTCGGCGATGCGCTGAGCGCGGGACTGGTGAACGCTGTCTTCAAGAACGACGCAGAGGCATACGACCGGATCGTCACGGTGATGCTGCCGACCGGCGTGTCCAACCCCATGACACTTTTGTGCATTGTCCTGGTGCTGCTGCTGGTCGGCTTCGTCCAGATGGTGATGATCTTCCTGCGGCTGAGCGCGATCCCCATCATCTGCCTGCTGATCCCTGTGGCCGGCGGGGGACGCACGGGCGGCGAGGCCACCCGGAAATGGGCCCCGGCCCTGATCACGGCGGGCATGGTCATCGTGGCCTACAAGCCCATGGTGGCCGTCATCATCTGCACCGGGTTCGCCGAGTTCGGTGAGGCCAAAACACTCACCGAGTGGCTTCGCGGCTGCGCGACGCTGGTCCTTGCCGTGCTGGCGCCCGGCCCGCTCACCAAGGTCTTCGCCCCCTTCGGGGCGGCGGCCGGTGCCGGGCTCAGCGCAGGGGGCGCGAGCGGCGCCCTGTCTGCGGCCGCCAGCTACTTCGGTGGCAAGAGCGGCGCGAAGGGCGACAAGGGCAGCGCCGGCGAGGGAGGCGACCGGCAGGCGGACGCCATCCGTCACATGCAGATGGTCGAGCAGAACATGGGCCCCCGGAGCCGGGGCCAGGGCGGCGACGGCGGTTCCGGGAAGGACGGCGGCCAGGGCAGCGACGCCCAGACACAGGCATCCCGCAACCAGACTGGCCGTGTGCCGGGCCAGACCGGGCCCGAGGGCGCCCCCGGTGCCGATGCAGCATCCACCGGCGGCAAGGCGGCCGGAACCTCGAACGGCACCGCGTCCGGCGGCGGCACGGCGGCCGCCGGTGGAGCCGCCGCCGGCGCGGGCGTCGTCGGAGCAGGAATCCAGATCCTGGACGGCGTCAACGACGCCGTCCAGAGCGGCAGTGGACAGATGGGCGGAGGGAACCAGCAGTGACAGCCCATGAAGTGCCGCAGACCCTGATGGTCGAAGGCTTCCGGGCCCGCCGCAGCTTCGGCTTCGGCGGGCTGTCGCGGACCGCGACGATGCTCGCGGCCGCCGTACTGACGGCCGACGGCCTGATCGCCACGCAGATGCCGATCTCCCTGCTGGTCACCCTGCCGGTGACCGGCGCGTTCTTCGTGCTGGCCGCCGCCCGCCGTCACGGCATGTCCGCCCTGTCCTACTACTGGGCCCGGGTGGCCTGGAAACGAGCGTCGCGCTTCGACGCCACCTCCTACCGGCGACTTCTCCTGCCCCACCCGTACGCCCTGGACCTGCCGGGCGTCGGCGCGAGCAGCACCCTGATCAGAGCGCACGACCCGACGACCGGACGGGCCGTCGGCGTCGTGCACGACCGCGCGACCGGCTACATGACCGTCACCACCCTGCTCGCGCCGGGCGGCAGCCTCATGGCGCCCACCGGAGCCGTGCAGAGCAGCCTGCGCACCTGGTCGTCCGTGCTGGACGCGATGAGCACGGACGACCAGGTCAAGGGCGCCAGCGTGACCATCCAGATCACCCCCGGCGCCGGAGAGGCGCTAGGTGACGACGTCAGGGCCCGCAAGGACCCGGGCGCGCCCGCGCTGGCGAAGAAGGTCATCGACGACCTGGTGCGCACGACCCCGCACGCCACCGCGAGCGTCGCTCCGTGGATGAGCGTCACGGTGGACCCGCACGCCTCGGCCACCCCGCCGGCGGATCTCGCCGAGCAGGTCGCCGAAGCGCTGCGGGTGGTGGACTCCCTGGACCTGTCCGGCACGGGCACGGACATCGAGCGCAGGGCGACTGACATCGACCTGCGCCGGATCGTGCGCAGCGCGTACGACCCCGACGTCTTCAACGCCCGCGACCAGGAGTTCGAGGAGCTGTCGTGGTCGGAGTGCGGGCCGCAGGCCGCCGACGACGACTGGGAGACCTACGCCCACGACGGCGGGGTGTCGGTGAGCTGGGTGCTGCGCGAGATGCCGCGCCGCCCCATCCCCTACTCCGTGCTGCTGCCGCTGCTGGCCCCCGGCCGCTACCAGCGGCGCATCACCATCGCCTACCGGGTCCTGGACCCGCTGGAGGGCGAGGCGGTGCTGGAACGCGAGATCTCCCACGCCCGTCAGCGCGAGCAGGCGACCGCCGAGGTCAAGGGCCGCGCGAAGTGGAGCCAGCGGGCCGACTCCCAGCGCGCGGAGAAGGCTGCCGCCCAGATGGCCGCAGGCGCCCAGGTGGTCGACTGGACGCTGATGGTCACCGTCACGGCCCGCAGCACCGCCGACCTGCCCGCCGCCCGCCAGGAACTGGCCCGGGCGGTCAAGGCGACCCGGGGCATCCGGATGCGGCCGGCGTACGGGGCACAGGCCGCGATCTTCGCGGCCGGTCTGCCTCTTGGATACTCGCCGCTGGTGAAGGACTGACGATGGCACGCAAACCAAAGCCGGTGCCGCTGACCACGCCCAAGCGCGTGGTCAAGGTGGTCGAACAGAGCCCGACGCGTGAGGAGCGGCGGGCCGAGAAGAGGCTCAAGGGGCGCTTCGCCCCGCGCTTGGGCTGGGGCGGACGGTTTAGCGGCCGCGCGCCGGTCGAGGACACCGGCACCGTCTACACCGGGCCGACCAGCCAGGCCGGCGGCATCTACCCCTTCCTGCTCGGGTCGGGCCTGCCGCCGCGCGGCGTGCCCGTCGGCCGGGATCTGCTGACCGGCGAGTTGGTGTGTATTGATCCGTCCGGGTGGACGGGCAAGCTGACCACCAACCCGGGTGTCTGGGTGATGAGCCAGCCGGGCGCGGGCAAGAGTGCGCTGGTCAAGCGCGTGTGCATGGTCTACACGGCGTACGGATTCATGACCGTGGTGCCCGGCGACGTCAAGGGCGAGTACAGCGACATGATCCGCGAGCTGGGCGGGTCGGTGGTCCGGATCGGCGACGGCATCGGCCGCCTGAACCCCCTGGACAGCGGCCCGCTGAAGGGGCGCGTGCAGTCGCTGACGACGGAACGGCGCGAGGCCCTGCTGGACGTCCTCAACGGCCGGCGCCTGGAGACGCTGGTCGCGCTGCTGTCGACCAAACACGGACTGGGACGGTCCCCCAACGAGATCGAGCGCAGCGCGCTGGACACCGCCGTGCAGGTCGCCTCCGCAGCTCAGGAGTCGGGCAGCGACCCGGTGGTCGCCGACGTCGTGCAGGTTCTGCGGGCGGCCCCCGAGGAGCTGCGGACCAAGCTCGCCGCGGAGGGCGAGCGGTACCAGGACCTGACGAGGAGCGTCATCGCCGGACTCGACAACCTCATCGGCGGCCCCCTCAAGGGCCTGTTCGACGGACCCACGACGACCCCTCTGGACATCGGCGCCCCGGCCGTGTCGGTGGACATCTCCGCCCTGCGGGCCCGCGGCAACGATGTGGTCAGCGCGGGCATGATCGCCACGTGGGCGTACACCTACAGCGCCATCGACAGCGCCCGCAGCATCGGCATGATGGACCGCTCCCTCGTGTTGCCAATGGACGAGATGTGGCGGGCCCTGCGCTCCGGACCCGGACTCGTGGACGCGATGGACGCGATCTCCCGGCTGAACCGCACCACGAACGATGTGACGATCTACGTCACCCACTCACTGCTGGACGTCGAGGCGCTGCCGACGGAGACCGACCGGGCCAAGGCCCGCGGCTTGATGGACCGGTGCGACACATGGGTGATCGGCGCATCCTCCGAGGAGGAACTGCGCCGGGTCACCGGCAAACGCAGCCTCACCGAGCAGGAGCGCATGATGATCGGCTCATGGTCGTCGGCGACCAGCACCGGGCTCGACATCGACCCCACCTACGACGACGCCGGCGACAGCGCCCCCCTGGAGGAAGAAGGCACCCGGCACCCCGGGCGCGGCAAGTACCTGATCAAGATCGGCACCCGGCCCGGGATCGCGGCCGCGCTGGAGCTGACGGCCACGGAGCTGCGGCTCTACCGCACGGACAACAACCGCCGCCGGGCGACCGCTACGGGAGGTGGACGCGCATGATGACGGAGAACGACCGGGCATGGGCGGCCGGGGGCATCCTGCTCGGCGGCGCCGTGACGCTGTCCGTGTCGACGTGGGCCGGTGCCGCCGCTGGCGCCGTGCTGACCGGGAACGAGGCCGCCCCGTTCCCCACCTCCCTGGTGGGCGCTTTCCAGATGGTCACCGATTGGTCGACGGCGTGGCCGCACTCCCAGACCGCGTCCGTCGTGGGTGCCACCGTGGCGGACCTGGCCGTCGTGGTGTTCATCATCTGGGGGCTGCGCTCGGCCTTCAAGTGGTTCCGCAACCCCTCCAGCCTGGCCACGCTGCACCAGGTGCGCGAGCTGACGCCGAAACACGCGGCCCGGACCGCCACCCGGCTGCGGGCCTCGCTGCAGGGCATCAACCCTAAGGAGCTTCCCGCCCGCGACCGGGGTGTTCTCCTCGGCGACCACCTGCCGTCCGGGGTCGAGCTGCGCGGCAGTGACGAGGACACCTTCGTCGCCATCATGGCGCCCCGCGCGGGAAAGTCCACCAGCCTCGCCATCCCGGTCGCGGAGGAGGCCCCGGGCGCCCTGCTGATGACCAGCAACAAGGCCGACGTCTACGCGGCGACGTTGGCGAGCCGTTCGACGGTGGGTCACGCCTGGATTCTCGACACCCAGGGTGTGGCCCAGGCCGAGCGGCAGATGTGGTGGGACATGATCGCCCAGGCGGAGACGCTGGAGGGCGCCGAGCGCCTGGCCTCCCACTTCGTCAACCAGATCACCAGCGAGCAAGCCGATCCGTTCTGGAGCCAGGCCGCCGGCGATTTGCTCGTGGGTCTGTTCCGGGCCGCGTACTGGGAGGGCGGCAGTGTCCGGGACGTCATGAAGTGGCTGTCCGATCCGAAGGAGAAGGCGCCGCTGCGTGTCCTGTACGCGAACGAGCCGGTGCTCGCCGAGCAGGTGGACTCCTCGATCAACATTGCCGCGGAGACCCAGTCCGGAATTTATCAAAATGCCCGAACTGCGGTCAGTGCGCTGCGTGATGAGAAGGTGCTCGCGTGGGTCACACCGGACAAGCACCACCCGCGGTTCGACCCCGAGGAGTTCGCCCTCAGCAAGGACACCCTGTACCTGCTGTCGAAGAAGGGCGGCCCGGCGAGCGCGGTCGTGGCCGCCCTGGCGGACGCCGTGTTCACCTCCGGGGCCGAGGCGGGCGAACGCCACGGCGGCCGCCTGCCGGAGCCGATGCGCGCCGTCCTGGACGAGGCCGCGAACATCTGCCGTATCGCCGACCTACCCGACCTGTACTCCCACCTCGGATCTCGCGGGATCACCCCGTTCGTGATCCTCCAGAGCTACCGGCAGGGTGTGAAGGCGTGGGGCGAGGTCGGCATGGACTCCATGTGGAGCGCGGCCACGAAAAAGATCATCGGTGTTGGCATGGACGACGCGAAGTTCGCTCAGGACGTGTCCACGCTGACTGGCGCCCATTACGTCGAGCGCGGCTCGTACTCCAAGTCCAAGGACGGCGGCAGCCGGAGCTGGAGCGAGCAGCGCGAACAGGTGCTCGACCCGGCCGAGATCCGCGCCATGAAGCGGGGTACGGCCCTGCTGCTGGCCACCGGCATGCCGGTGGCGCAGATCAGCCTGCGCCCCTGGTACGCGGAGCGGCTGATGGAGCACATCGGCCCGCAGATGAAGGCCGAGGAGCAGGCCATCACCAAGCGCGCGGTCGCCGCGTATGAGCAGAGGAAGGCGGCACGCAGTGGCCGATGAGCCCGAGGGCGTCCCGGAGCTGAACGTGCCCATCGGCATGTTCGAGGACATCGAGGACCTTAAGACCAAGGTCGCAAGCCTGACGTCCCTGGTCGAGCAGCTCACCGGGGGTGAGGGCGGGGAACCGGGCGAGGCATTGGTCGACAAGGAGGAAACGGCCGGCGAGGGCGACGAGGAAGAGGAGTGGCAGTACCCGCCGTTCATCTTGTTGCTGGACCCGCCGGAGTACGACGACGAGCTGCGAGCCCTGATCGAGTGGGTGGAGGGCGTACTGGTGCCCGGCTACCTTGCCGAGCCGTCCGTCGATGCCCGGTGGTGCCACCTGTGGTGGGAGCACCCCGTGGCCATCGCCCGCCTCCACGCGGTGTGGCTGGCCTGGCAGGAGCTGACGGACCCGGCGTCCTGCGGGTACACCGGACCCTCGGTCTGGCACCGTGACCACTTGGACCCCGCCCTGCGGGAGCTGCGCGCCTCCACTGGCCCGTTCGCAGGCTGCACCAAGGGTGAGCACCAGATCGACCACCGCATGCCCGGCCTGGTGCCCAGCGCCTGGACGCACGCCGTGGACTGATACAGCGCCACATGCCGACGGGCCGCCGGGGAACGTCTCTCGGCGGCCCGTCGGCATCACCCGACCCCGCTACCGGCCGCCGATCGACCGGATCACCGTTGCCGCGTCTGTGTCCTGGTCGCTCAGCAGGGACACGTCGGTGGCGAGGATGGCCAGTCTCCCGGCCATGGCCATCAGCATGCTCGGCAGGATGCATTCCGGGTCCGAGCCCGCCGTGACGATCCGGGCGAAGGACCGCTCTAGCTCGCTGGAGAACTCTGCCTCCAGGTCGGCGCCCTGCTGCTCCGGGGACCGCGCGTCGGGGACGGTGAGATGTTCCATGCTGCGGTCGGCCATGAGGCAGGCCAGACGGGTGCACTCCTCATCGAGGGCGGCCATGTCGACGTACACGCGGGACTCCTTCGCCGGGTAGTTCAGGACTCCTGCATACCGGACGGCACCGTCAGGGCGCCGCCAACAGACCTGAGTTGGGCCAGCACGCGGCCAACTCACCCTCAAAACTCACCTCTTAAGAGGTGAGTTTCAGCTAGGGTGGATCCATGACCACCGAAGCCGTCGCCCACATCCCCGAGCCCGCACCCGCCCCGACCCTGGAGGCCGTGTCCGACCTGCCCGCCGAGGTCACGGTCGCCGCGATTGCCGCCGGAGTCACCTCCGCCCTGGTGAACGCCTGGGACGCGATCCGCGCCCGGCACAAGGACGTTCCCGAGGCCGTCATCAGCATGGCCACCGGCGGCCGCGCGAGCGCGGTCGAGCTGGCCCACTTCGCGCCCCGCCGGTGGAAGCTGCGCGAGGGCGACGACGTCCACCACGAGGTGTTCGTCACCGCCGAGTCACTCGCCGACGGCGCGGCCAAGGTCTTTGGCTACCTCCTGCACGAGGCCACCCACGCGGCCAACGAGGCACGCGGCGTCAAGGACTGCTCGGCGAGCCAGTACCACAACAAGGAGTTCCGGGAGATGGCCGAGGCCATGGGACTCGTCCAGCGCCCCGACGTCGGCGAGAAGTGGAAGAAGAAGTACGGCTTCGCCGGTACGGAGCTGGGGGAGGAGGCGGCGAAGACCTACGCCAAGGAGATCGCCGCACTCGACAAGGCGATGCGCGCCACCCGCACCCCCGACATCTTCGCCACCCGCACCCGCGGCGGCAGCGGCGGCGACGGCAAGGGCGGGACCACCGACGACGCGGACACCGCCGACGCCGGCGGGGACGGCGAGGCGCCGACCGGGAAGAAGGAGGACCGCAACTACGTCAAGGCGGTCTGCAAGTGCGAGCCATCGCCCGCGGTCATCCGGGTCTCGCCGAAGACGCTGGAGCGCCGCAACATCATGTGCGGCGACTGCATGGAGAACTTCGCGCCGGAGGAGTCCACCTGACACGGGTGCAGGGCTATCGTGATGGTGCCGTCGTGGTCCCGGGATGGTGTCCTGGCAGTAAGCACAGGCAGAGGTCTCTTGAGAGGCTCCGGGACGCCCGTCGGTGCCGTCATCCCTGCTCCCCGGTCAGCGCTGACGCAGGTGGTCTATCTGGCCAGATAACCCGCGGGCCCCGGCGGTCCCCCTTCGAGGGGGAGCCGGGGCCCGCGTCGTTGTGTCCGCGCCGCCGTGGTGCACCAGGTGCAGCACCTAGGGGGTCAGGCGGAGTGCGAACCCTCCCCACCGGCCAGCACCGGAAGTCCCAGCGGTGAAGGGTGTTCTATCTGGCCAGATAAATTGCGCCTACGGCAGCGGGGGGTTCGGCGTGCCCGTGCCGGGCTGCTCCGGGCCGACGTGGCGGGCGATCTTGGCGGCCGTGCGGCAGAGCGTCACGACCTCTTCCAGGGTCCGGGTGGAGTGCTGGCTCCAGATCTCGTAGTCGACGTACGGGGCGCCCATGACGACCTGGAGCAGCGTCTCCATCACCGTGCGGGCGATGAAGCGGGTGTCGGCGTCGCCCTGGCCGTCCTTGGCGGTGCTGGCGAGGGCGTCGGACAGGTGGTGGCCGGTGAAGGGGGCGTAGAGCTGGGGGTCCCAGTTCTCGCGCTCCATCAGGTGGGCCGCGGCCTCCAGGTGGTGGGCGACGGCTTCGCCGGTCACCCGGTGGCCGCTGAGCCCGAACCACGTGTCGGGCTCGCTGAGCTGCGCGGCAGCCTGGCTGGCGAGGGTGTCGAGGGAGCTGGTCATGCGGGGTGTCCTTCCGGGAGAGAGGTGGTGGGTGGATGGTGCGGTTCAGACGGCCCGCAGGCGGCGCGGGGATCGGGCCGGGGGCGGGTTGCCCGGGTCGGGCCAGTCGTCGGCGGAGAGGCCGTATGAGGGCGGCTTCCAGCTCGCCGGGGCGTAGTGCCGGTAGACGTCCTCCCACGGCGCCTTGAAGTACGCCGACAGCAGGCCGCCGCGGTTCGGGATCGGCTCGGGGGCGGCCGCGTTCTGCTCGCGGACCTGCTCGGCGACGCGTTCGGCGTGGTCGACGTGCCGCTTGCAGAACCAGTGCGGCAGCACCCAGCCGGTGCGCGGGTCCAGCTCCAGCACCTTGTGGTGGGAGTCGGCGCCGCAGATCTGCCGCTCGTTGCGGACGTCGACCGGCGGGACGTAGCCCGGGCCGACGTGTACGACCGGCTCCGGCAGCGGCCGCAGCGGCACCGCGGCCGCCTCGTCCTGGCTTGTGGCGGGTCGGCGCGGCCGGTAGACGTACGGCCGCAGGCGCGGTGCCTCGCAGCCCGGTGCCTGCCCGGGGCCCCAGTCGGCGGCCGCGCGGGGCGGCTCGTAGCGGGGCGCGTCGTCGGCGACCAGGGCGTCGAACCGGGGGCGCCCGGTCGCCGGGTTCCGGCCCAGGGCCCGGGCGGCGGTGTTCAGCACCCTCCCGGGCTCGCCCGGGGCGACGAACAGGGCGTACGCCACGGCCAGCAGCAGCTCCCGCGCCGGCGGGGCCGCCCGGCGGTCGCCGTAGATCCGGTGCACGGTCTTGGCGTACGTCTCCGCCCGGTCCAGCCGGGGCAGTTCGTCCGGCGCGCTCACTCCGGCTCCCCGTCGGCGGTCCGGGCGACGAACGGGAGCCGGGTGGCCCGGTCCGCGTCGCTGTCCTCGGGCTCCGCGTCGATGACGACGACCTCCCGCGCGGCGGGCCGGGCGACGAACGGCAGTCGCGCGGCGCGCTCGGCGTGGTTCTCCTCGGGCGCGCTCACGCGAACACCTCCACCAGCCGGACCGTCACCGCGTCCTCGTGCAGCCGCTGCTTCTTCAGGTAGTGGTTCCAGGTGCGGCTGTCGCAGCGCTGCGGCACGCCGTCGCCCGGGTCGAAGTCGACCAGGCAGTCGAGGTCCACGTCGCGGGTCAGGACGGCGGCCAGGGCGTCGGCGTCGTACATCGGCTCCAGGCCGTGATGGACGCGCTGCCGGTCGACCCGGGCGCGGGTCGCGGCGGTGCGCACCTCCAGGGCGAGCGGGGAGAGCGCGGCCCACTCCAGCAGCACGTCGCCGTGGCACGGCTCGCCGGGCTCGCACGGGCAGGCCAGGTCCATGCCGCGCAGCTCCGGCAGCCGGGTGAGGATCTTCTCCCGGCGCCGGTCGCTCTCGTCGGCGGTCCAGTTGGCGCGGCTTCCGCGCAGCCACGGACGGAACTCGGCGATGACCGTCGCGCGGGCCTCCGGCTCCTTGTAGCCGATGTCCATGAGCTGCGCGACGGTGAACGGGTTGCCGAAGTCGGAGGTGCGGTCCACGATCATGCACCGTTCGGGCTTGCGCCAGCCGCGGTCGCGGCGGCGCTGGATGCGGGTGCAGGTACGCATCGGATACGGTCCTTTCGCTGGTCAGATGCGGGAAGGGTCAGTGCGTCGGCCGCGCGTGGATCGGGATGTGGATCTCCCCGCCGCCGCAGTCGAAGTCGGACCACTCGTGCTCGGGGGCGAGCGCCCATCCGTTGTCCGTCGCGGCGCGCACCGTCTCCCGGACCGCCTCGCTCCTGCTGGCGTAGTCCCCCAGGGCCACGGACGCGAGCGGCATGCCGAGGTCGGCGGTGTAGGTGTCCACCGAGGCCAGCCACCTCCCGCCGCTCTGGAGGAGCAGGAGGTGCGTGGCCACCAGACCGGCGCGGGCGGCGAGTTCGAGGTAGCGGGCGTGGTCGGTCTGCATCACCAGCCCCTCGTACTCCGGGAAGTAGGCGGCGAGGTCCTGGTGCGCGTCCTGGTCGCCTTCCTGCGCCTTGCGCAGTACGGCAACGGCGTCTGCGATCCTCTCGGGGGCGAGGGCGTCGTTGGGGGCAGTGGCTGTTGCCGCCTGCGTGACGCTCTCCCGGAGCAGGACGGGGACGGGCGGACGCGGAACGGCGGGGAGGTTCCAGTTGACCCACTGGCCGTTCTCGACCGAGCCGACCTGCACCATCACCGGACCGTCGTTCTCCTGCCGGGCGTGGGAGATCCACACCCGAGTCTCGTTGTAGACCGTGGGGTCGATCGTGGGGTCGGCGAACTCCGTCTCGAACGGTGTGACGGTGAGGTCGTCCTCGCGCTGGTACGCGGCCACGAGGCGGTCGAAGTCCTCCTCGGCGGTGGCGAGGAAGTAGGCGTGCCGTCGTGTCGGGTCGGTGACGCAGGCGAAGCGGACGTTCGGTGCGGGAGGCGGGTACACGGTGGCTCCTGTCGGGGTGGGTTCGATGTGGTGCACGGCGGTGAAGTCGTCGGGCATGCGCCGGTTGGCCGGCCGCAGCGCGTTCCGGGTCATGCAGGTGCCGACGTCGGGCACAACAGGAAGCCCCTGGTCGTCGTCACCCCTGCCTCCCGGTCATCCGTTCCACGGCGGCGGCGAGTTCACCGCGCTCGGCGGCCTCCTCCGCCTCGGTCAGCCGCCGCAAGGCGTCCGCGACGGTGACCTTCGGGTCGACGCGGGCGGCCTCCGTGAGCGGCTGGTTCAGCGCCTCGTAGCCGGTGGTGTAGCCCTCGTGGTAGCGGCAGAGCTGGTCCGCCACTTCACCGCAGGCCGGGCAGTTCTCCCAGTCGGCGGCGTCGTACGGCTCGATCTCCATGGGCACGTCGCCGGTGGCGGGCAGCTCCAGCGCGGCGTGCGGCCGGGCCACGCCGAGGACGCGCTGCGACCAGTCCTCGGGCAGGGCGCGCACCTGCATGGCGAGCGCGGCGGCCACCGCGGGCTGGTGCTCGATGAGGTGCTGCCACAGCGTGTCCGCCGTGGTCAGCGCGTCGGGCGATAACGTCATGTCGTCTCCTCATGGACGGGGTTGGCGGCGGGCAGGTTGATGCGGACCCGGGAGGCGGGGCGGTCGCGGCCGCAGACGAGGCAGACGGCGTCCGCCCGGCGGGCGTTGTTGGTGTCGCAGTCGGGGCACTTCCAGACGGGTTCCGTCGGCGCCCCCTCCGGCTGCACGCGGCGGTCGGGAAGACCGTGCTCGCGCATCACGTCGGACGCGGTCTCGACCAGGGCGCCGGACAGCTCGATCTCCAGCGCGTCGACCACCTCCGGGTGGTCCTCGGGACGGTGACCCCACTCGATCAGGAGGTTCGCGGCGACGTCGCGCATGCCGGTCATCGGCGACCAGTAGCAGGCGCGCAGCCACTCGAACTCGCCCCGGGGCAGGCACACGTACGCCGGGTCCTGGGTGATGTCGTAGCCGATCATCCCAGCCCCCAGCGGCGCCCGACGAAGTAGCCGAGGACGGCGCTGCCGCCGATCTGGGCGACCAGCCAGAGCGCGCACCCGAGCAGGAAGCGCGTCCAGGACAGGTCACCGCCGCCGGGCAGCCACACGGCGGCCGCCGTGGCGATGCCGAGCAGTCCGGCCGGCAGCACCGCGAGCAGGATCGTGCGGAGGCTCATGCCGGTCCCTCCGTCGCGGTCTCCTCGGGCAGCGGCTCCCAGGTGCCGGTCAGCCGGTCCAGGGCCACCCACGTGCCGTCCGCGCGGCGGTCGGCGTAGGCGTTGGTCTGCTGGCTGCGCGCGGTCCACACGGAGACGCCGCCCGGGACGCCGAGGTCGTCCAGGAACTTCCGCGCCTCGCGGAAGGTGGTGGAGCGCTGCTCGCGCCCGGCGCACCGGATGACCTCCCCGTCGGGCGTGGTCCGGGTGGTGCTCTCGGTGGCGTAGAAGACCCGCTTGGCGTTGCGCGGGATGCGGGTGGTCACGGCTGCTGGTCCTCCTCGTAGTTGTCCCAGTCGCCCGCGGCCGCGCGGCGCGCGTCGTGGGTGAGCAGGAGGTCGTGCTTGTCGGCGAAGTTGAGGGCGTGGTCGGCGCAGACCCGCTGGTGCCGCTTGCTGGTGCGCCCGGCCCGCCCGGTGACGTAGCTGTAGGAGGTGACCCAGGTCGGGGACTTCGCGCAGCCGCGGGCACCGCACGTCTCGCCCAGCTCGATGGCGAGCGCGAGCTTGTCGCCGGTGAGCGGGACGACCGCGTGCCCCCATGCCGTGCTGGCGCCCATGGTCAGCTCCTCGGGGTGTGGTTGGCGTCGCGGCTGGTGTCCAGGTGGGAGGCGGTGCCCTCCTCGTCCACCTCGTACGGCTGGAGGCAGACGTGGCACTCCATCACGCCGTCGTCCTCGTCCTCGTCGTCGTGCGGCAGTGAACCGCCGTCCGCGTCAACGAGGTTTACGCCCGGGTCGGCGACGATCCGCACCCTGGTGGTGGTCTTGCCGGGGCCGCCCGGGGTGATTCCCATGGCCTCTGCGGCGCCCTTGGCGATGGCCATGCGGGCGATGGCGGACCGGAAGACGGGAACGTTCTCGCTGGTCATCTCGTACCCCTTGGCCTTCTGCCACGAGGGGTTCTCCGGGTCGTACACCACGGTGATGGGCGCCCGGGTGCCCTCCGGCCACCAGCCCTCGCGCACGCCGCGCGGGATGGCCCGGGACAGGGCGACCGTCGGCCCGTTGAGCTTGCCGAGGACGCTGCGCAGGGTGTCGGCATCGGCGTAGCCGTCGCCGTCGACCACGACCATCTCGGCGAACCGGCGGGCGCCGGCGGGGAGCGAACGGAGGTAGCGTTCGGCGCGCTCGACCGTCCACTCGGTGTCCGCGGTGACCGCCAGTTCGTGACGGTGCTCGGCGAGCAGGTCGAGCAGTTTCCGCTCGAACTCCTCCGAGGCGCCTTCAATGGTGATCTTCATGAGACCTTCCGACAGATACTTGCCCGGTTCTCCGGGGCGTACATGGGGAGTATGACCCGCCGGACCCCTCTCCGTATAGACCCCGGAGAAGTTGGCGAGATTTCTACACTCGTTCGGGTGATATGGTGGCACGGTGCGTCTCGGCTCGGATAATGTGCCATATCCGAGGCGACAAACCGGACACGAGGCGGCGTCAAGTTCCCGGTCCGCGAAGGACCCGAAAGTGTCGAACGGCTCGACATGTCGACTGACTCGACACTATGGTCCGGTAAGTGTCGAGTCAGTCGACACTTATTCGGATGGAGGAGACGACGTGCCCGAGCACGACGACGGCGTACCGCGCGGGGATGCCGCCCCGCCGCAGCCGCCCCCCGCCCCGGCGGCCCTCACCGCCGGCGGCCCGGACAAGACGTCCGCCGCGGCGCCCCCGGAGTTCACCGCGCGGCTGCGCGCCCGGGTCGAGGAGGCGGGCGGCATGCTGCTGCCGGTCGCCACGTACGAGGAGGCGGACATGGTGCGCGCCTCCCTCGCCGCGCTGCGGGGGTGGGCCGCCCGCCGGGAGCGGCTGCCGGACAACCGGGCCGACCTGATGGCCGCCGCCTGGTGGGCGGGCACCCGCACCATCGCCGGTCTCGCCGCGGCCGCGGGCGTCTCCCGCGACACCGTGTACGAGGACCTGCGCGCCCGCGGCATCGAGCCCACCGACAAGGAGGCCGCGCCCGCACCGACGCCGCAGTACACGCCGCTGGCGGCCGACGCCGTGCACGAACTCGCCCTGCTGATGGACTCCGTGGTGCGCCCGGCGATGCTCGGCGCCGGCGCCGACCCGCTCGCCGAGACGGCCTGGGACCTGACCAGGGCCTTCTTCCGCATCGCCGAACTGCTCGACCGGGACAGCGACGCCCACCGGCAGTGGGGCCGTGACGAACTGGTCCACGACCTGGTCGATCGGCTGCGCGCGGCCCTGCACCACGCGCAGGTCCTCGCCGCCGAGGGGGTGAGCGGGGAGCACCTGGCCGGACGGGCCCTGGCCCGGATCTCGGACCGGCTCGCCGCCGAGCAGTGGGTAGTGGAGGACGCCACCGTGCGGCTGCTCCACCTGGACGGCGACCGGGTCGAGGTCGGCATCCGCCAGGCCGAGCGGCGCGACGCCGCCCCCGAGGGATGGACTCTGCTGGACACCGCCAGGCCGCTCGGGGAGCTGACCGGCGCCGACCATCTCGCCCTTAGGGCCGCTCTCGACACGATCGCCGATACCTTGGCCCGCTCCCTCGCCCACCAGGTCCCGCAGCCGGGGCACCGGTGAACGGCCCGGCCGCGCCGGCGGCTGAGTCAACACGTCCGTATCCGGGGCAGCTTGAACTGTTCCGGGTGCAGGTCCGGTCGCACCTCACCATCGACTACGTCCGTCCGGACGGCGGTCCGCTCACCAGTGCCGACTTCGACCGCCTCGCCCGAGTCGCCCGGGCTGCTCTCACGCGAGAGGGTGACTGCCCATGACGCGGATCGGCACGGAGGCGGACAGCCGGGACTACGCTGCGGCGGTGCACCTCGCCACCCAGTTCGGGCACGTCTCCCAGTCGACCCTGCAACGCCGCCTGCGCATCGGCTATCGCGCGGCCGCCGCGCTCCAGGACCGCCTGCTAGCCGACGGACACCTCACCGGCGTGGCCCTGGCCTCCGAGCGAAAGGAGCAGCGGGCCAAGGCGCTGCGGGCCCACGCCGAAGCCACCGCAGCGATGGCCGCCTACGAGACGCGCGGCCGGTACGACCTGCCCCGCGACGGCTGGAGCTGCTACCAGGACGCCGCACAGGTGGCCCGGGACGCGCTGGAGGCCGTGCGCTTCTACGAGGACCCCACCGACCTGCCGATTCCTGTCACCGGAAAGGCCGATTTCCTTATGTCCCTGAGTGTCCCCCTGCTGGCGCCGGGCGATCCCGCCCACCGCTACACCGTCCACCTGCACCGCGTGCGCTGGAGCGTCGGCGCGGTCTCCGTACCGCTCACCGCCGACCGCCTCACCGCACTGAGGGAGAACGCCCAGGGGCTCCTGCGGATGGTCTCCGCGTGCGTCGCCGCCGAGCTGGCCGAGCCCGACGTCGAGGTCACCGAGCACCCCGACGGCTCCGCCGAGGCGGTGGCCCGCGTGCTGTGCACCGAGGACGATTGCGCCGCCGTCGCCGAGCGCTACCGCCGGGACGCCGACGAGGACGTCGAGGCGGAGGCCGCCCAGAACTGGGCCGCCACCAAGCTCCAGGACCAGACCGTCGAACTCCTCCGACTCCGCGCCGAGCTGGAGAAGACCACCCCCGGCAAGACGGCCGCATCGGCCACGGACATGCTCGCCGCCCTGCTGTCCGTCCAGCAGGAGCGCACCGGCGGTCAGGGCGACCGCATCGTGCTGACGCTGGACGAGGCCGCCGACCTCTTCCGCATGTCCGGCCTGTTCCCCGATCAGACCCCGCAGGCCGCGCGGGCGGAGATGGAGCGCCTGATCCGCACCGGCCGCAAGCCGTACCCGGTCGAGTCCGAGGGCAAGACCCGGTTCGAGCCCCACCGCGTCACCGACTTCGATACCGCCCCCGACACCGTGACCTGGGTGGGACCGGCCCGGGGCTCGATGACCCCGACGCTCACGGCCGAGGGCCGGGAACACCTGGACCTGCCGAACGCCTTCCACATGGCGCCCGAGCACCTGGTGCGCGAGACCGAGACGCTGGCCCGCTCCGTCGCTGCGGGCGAGACCCGCACCCTCGGCGTGCGGCGGCTCGCGGAGCTGTGCGGGGAGCTGGCCCGCCGCCACGGCGCCGAACCGCAGCCCCGGCCGTGCCCGGGCCCGGGAGGGTGCCGGGAGGACGACGACCCTACGCACGACCTGGTGCACCGGATCGGGCACCGGCCCCGCGCCGTGGCGGCCGGCGAGGTGCGGGCCGCCCGCATCACGACCGGTCCGATGATGCCGCTGCACACGCTCCCGGAGACGCTCCCGGACGACGACGCGGCTCTCGTGCTGGTCTACCGCAAGGACACCCCGGGTCTCGGTCTGCTGGACGCCCTCCTCTCCGGCAGCGAGGACGCCGTACAGGACACCATCACCGGCACCCTTCGGTGGCTCACCGCGGATGGGAAGTGACCGCCATGATGCTCACCTCCGTCACCCTGCCCGACGGCACCGCCGCCGTGGTGCACACCGCCACTCTCGGATGGGGCGAAGACCTCATCGAGGAGCGCGGACTGCCCGCCCTCTACCGAATCGTGCTGGACGAGCTGAACGAGGCCGCGACCTGCACGGCCGTACGGGAGCACGACGGCGGCGTGCTGGTGGAGTCGCTGCACGGCGGACCGGGCGTGCTCGCGTACGCGCTGGCCCTGTGCACCGCCCCGGAGTGCCGCGCGGCCGCCGAGTCCTACGAGAAGGAGAGCGGCGGCCCGCACCCGGGCATGGACTTCGAGCGCGCCTGGGCCAGCAAGCAGGCCGTCGGCGACCAGGACGACCAGGAGACGCTCCAGGAGTACCTGGCCGCCGACATCCAGGACGTCAACCTCCACTGGCTCCAGCAGACCGACCCCGACGCGGCCCGGATCTTCCGGCCCGGCTGCTTCACCGACAGCCTGCTCGACCTCGCCCACCCGGTGTCCGGCCACGTCGCATTCGACCTGGGGCGGGCCCTGGAGCAGTACGCGGCCGCCAAGCGCGACGAGGGCCGGATGGATCGCTACGGCGCTCTGTTCGCCGGGACCGCCGACTACCAGTGGGACGCCTTCCTCCCCGCCGGCGCGACGACGGAGGCCGCCCGATGAGCAGTTCCGACGCCATCGCCGCCCACCTGGAGTGGCAGCCGTTCGCCCACCGGGCGGACTGCGCCAAGCCCGTCTGGGAGATCGATCACCAGATCGTGTCCGACAAGCTGCGCCCGCGCCGGGAGGGCCCGGAGCACTCGTGCCCCAACGAGGAGTGCGGCCACCAGGACCACTACGACCGGATCACCGTGCGGCTGCTGTGCCGGTCTTGCGACACGGTCCGCCTGATCAGCGGCGAGGAGCACAGCACCGAGACGACCACCACGGCGCGCATCGGCTACGGCCAGCCCCCCAAGAGGGTGGCCGGACTGTGGCTCTACCCCGGTCCACCGCTGCTGAAGTGGATGGCCCCCGGCGCTGGCCCCGGCGCCTACCTCTGCTCCCTCCAGAAGGTCGACCGGCTGTCGGAGGACGACATCGTCGGCGCCGTCACCGAAGGCCGGGGCAAGCGCGGCGGCACGGTCTGGCACGCGGCCATCGGGCCCGAATTCCGCCCGCCCGCCCGTGGCCTGTCGGGCTACGCGGTCTGGGCGAAGACCAGCGGCGAGAAGCCGTTCACGTCCGTCGCCGCGGCGGCGAAGTGGGTGGCGGCGGAACTGGACACGGCCGCCGCGACCGAGACGAAGGAGGACCAGGAGCAGTGAGTGCCACCGACCAGATCGACGGCACGGCCGTCGTCGCCACGTACTTCGAGGACCGGATCACCGAGGCGCAGAAGGAGGTCGAGGCGGCCCGGGCCGCGCTCGCCGCCGCCGAGGCCAAGGTCGAGCAGCGGCAGGGTGAGCGGGACGCGTTCGCCCGGGACGGCTCGCTGCCCCCGGCCGCGTACAACAGCGCCACCGGCCAGCCGGAGTGGGAGCTGTGCCAGTGGGCGCAGACCCGCAGCGCCCGCCTGGCCTTCAAGGACCTGACCCCCGCCGGTGACCGCGCCTTCGACCGGTCGCGGGCCGAGGAGAAGGCGGTCCACCTGTGGCTGCGCGAGCGCGGCCGCATCGTCCCCGCACCGTTCGGAGAGAAGGCATGACCGACCAGCACACCTCCGAGAACACGGTCCGCCGCCCCAGAGACGTTCCGGCCGGCACACCGCTCACGGTCCTCGCGCAGCACCGCGCCGAGGCCGGTGCCCGGCTGCACACCGAACACGACCGCGACCAGGACGCCGTCGTCGGCGACGCCCTGACGCAGCTCGCCGTGGGCGAAGCGATCCGGCGGGCCGTGCGCACCGAGCGCGGCGGCATGGTTGCGCAGGCGCTGCGGCTCGGGGCGACGTGGGACCAGGTGGCGGCCGCGCTCGACACCACCGTGCTGGCGGCGGTCGACGACCTGCGGGTGTGGGCCGAGGGGCAGCGCACCCTCTACCACCAGCACCTCGCGCAGAACGCGGACGTGCTGGTCGGCCTGGACGAGGAGACGTACGACGCGGTGATGCGGTGGGTGGCGTTCGGCCTCGGATGGTCCGCCGACGAGGCCCGTGACGCCCGTGCAAAGCAGGCGCCCCGGCTGCGGGCAGCGGTCGCCGCGGCGCCGATGGTGGACACCGTCGGCGAACTGCGGGCCCTGCTGGAGCAGCTCCCCGAGGAGATGCCGCTGTCCTTGGACGACCACCACCGGGCCCTGCCCGGTGAACCCGACCAGGTGCACACCATCCACCCCCGGCTGGTCGCCACCGTCTCCGGGCTCACCACCGAGGCGGAGACCACCCAGCCCGGACTGATGCTCACCCAGGTGTACGTGCCCTTCCCCGCGGAGGACGAGGAGCAAGCCGCCGTCGCCACCCGCGACGACCTGCCCGCGTACGGCGAACTCCCGCGCGCCGCCTACCACCTGGAGCGCGGCGAGCTGCGTCCCGGACTCAAGGACGTCGCCGAGGTTCTGGCGGAGCTGGCCCACCTGGTGGGCGAGGTCGCGGCGGACTTCACGGAGCACGACGAGGACGGCTCGCAGCTCAAGGTCGAGGCGAAGCGGATCAGCCACGCCGCCGAGCGGGTCGGCAAGCTGGCCGACACGGTGGATGAGGTCGCCGAGTGACGACCGCCGAGGAGTACGGGACCGCACTGGAGCCGGTGGAGGTGGTCGACGCCGAGCTGGTGGAGGACGACGTCCCCGGCGCCGGCGAGGTCGCCGTGCACGACCCGGTGGCCGCCGTCCTGGCCGCGCTGGACACCAAGGCCGTCGAGGACCTGTACGACCGCCGCCCACACAAGACCAAGACCGGGTACGCCCGGGACTGGGAGCTGTGGCAGGAGTTCCACCGGTGGCTCGAAGACCAGACCGGCACCCGCCTGCCGGACAGCGCCATCACGGTCGGCACCTACGTGGCGTTCGTAAAGTGGCTGGACGAGGTCAAGGAGGCCGCCCCGAACAGCATCGAGCGCCGGGTGACCGGGGTGGCCTCCGAGGCCCGCAGGCATGGCTACGAGGTGCCCAAGGCTGCCCGGGCGGCGGCCACACAGGCACTCAAGCCGCTCAAACTGGACGAGGAGCGGCAGAGGCGCGGCCGCGGGAAGGCCGCCGCGATTACCCCGGCCGACCTGCGGAAGATGAACACCGCGCCGCGCGAGCGTGCCCCGCAGCCGGACGCCCGACGCCGCCAGGTGCTCATCGTGCCGGAGCTGGCCCGGCTGCGGGACAGGAGCCTGCACACCATGCGGTTCGCCATCGCGGGCCGCAACAGCGAATTGAGCAAGCTGGACGACACCGGCATCCGTCTCGTGGCGGAGGGCCTGGAAGTCCACGTGCCCAGCGTGAAGGGCCGGCCAGCCCGCGACGTCGTCGTCTCCTACGGCGAGAACGCCGACACCTGCGCGGTGCGCTGCTGGCTCGCGTGGAAGGAGGCCAAGCTCGCCGCCGGCGCGGAGCCCGACGGACCCGCGTACCTGCCCGTCGATCAGTGGGGAAACCTCGGCGCTGGGCGGCTGTCGCCCGACGGCTGCGGCCGGGCAATGACCCGCTCCGCGAAGTACGCGGGGATGACCGGGCGGCGGATCACCGGGCACTCCGGCCGCCGAGGACTGGTCACCACCGGTCGCCGCAAGGGCAAGCGGTCGGAGAAGCTGCGGACCCAGGGCGGCTGGTCAAAGAACTCACCGGTGTTCTGGGAGTACGTGGACGAGGGCGACAAGTGGGCAGACAACGCGACCGAGGGGATCGGCCTGTGAAGAGGGAACTCGGCGGCACGCTGTACGAGGGGACGCCGCGGTGGTGGCCGTGTCGACCGGCCTGCCCGACACCGACCTGATGACCCTCGGTCGTCACCTGGGGCCGTACGGCGGCCCGTACTGGCACCTGAGCGTCGGTTGCATCCCGCTCTGACGCCCGATCACGCCCGCCGGACGGCACAGGCCGCGGTGCCGTCCGGCGCGCACCCAGCGCAACCCCTCTCTTCCTGCCCGCGCCGGTCGGTGCCGCGGGGAGCGGGGGTCTGGGGGCCGGCGAAGGCCAATGCAGTTGCCTTAAGCCGACGAACTCCTAGCGTCCGTCGTAACCGTCGACGATTTAAGGACGTCGGTTGAGTTCTTCCTGGGCTGCTGCGGTGAAGGTGCGGATTGCTTCGTCCAGCTTCTCTCGATCGTCGTAGAGCTCGTTGACGGTCTCCCGTCTTGCCGCGCCCCTGGCCCCCCAGGCCGCAGTTGCCACGAGCCCTTCCGCATGGTCGTGAGCTGCACGGACGGACTCTGTAACGCTCTCCGGCCCCTCCAACTCCACTACGGCAAAGGCGGCCCGCACTGGCTCGATGGGAGCTGCCTCAAGCAGTTGGCAGACTCGAACCGCTTGTAGGGCCAGATCAGGAACGAGAACCCCTGCGGCTTGAAATTCTTCATAAGCCTGCCTGTTACAGCGGTCCACGTCGGTTGCGCTCGCGAACTCTCGGAGAGCCTGAAGAAGGGCCGCGTAAGCGTCGCGCTGGTGCTGTCGACGTACTGCGTCAATCGGCCCGTGGTGTGCTCCTCGGGCTTGCAGGCGGCCGGCGGCATAAGCAGCCCCCGCTGCGAGAACAGCAACGGGCGCAGCGATCAGTGCAGAGGTGACGGCAGGATCCACATGCGCGATCATTGCGCACCTGGCCAGCCACATGCACCCGGTATGCAGGCTTCTACTCGCCTCCGTCAACGGCTCGTAAGGCCAGTGCGGTTGCTCTTGAACGGGGTGTGTCGTTGCTCAGCTCGTGGATGGGTGGGGGCCGGGGTGCCGGTCGCGTATAGGGATCTTGACCAAGGTGTTCACGCCGGAATTGGTGGACGCGGCCGTCGTCAAACACGGGCGGAGCGAGCAACGCCGCCGCCTGCTACCCGCCCGGCTCGTTGTGTACTTCGTGCTTGGCCTGTGTCTGTTCGCCCGGGAGTCGTACGAAGAGGTGGTACGCATGCTGACCAGCGGAATACCCGGGAGTCGTGCCCTAGCGAAGGTGAATCGCTCATCGTTGTGCCGGGCACGCAACCGACTTGGTGAAGAAGTGCTGGAGACGGTATTCCGGCAGGTAGCCGGTCCACTGGCCACCCTGGAGACGCCGGGCGCCTGGTGGCGCGGCCTGCGCCTGCTGGCCCTGGACGGCACGCAGTTCGACGTGCCGGACTCGGTGAGCAACGGCGACACCTTCGACGGCCCCTCCACCGGCGGCACGCCGTTCGGCTTCCCGCAGGTGCGGGCCGCCGTGCTCGCGGAGATCGGCACCCACGCTGTCCTGGACGCCGGTCTGGGCGGCTACCGGGACGGCGAACGCCGCCTGGCCTACCCGCTGGCCAGCTCGACCGGCCCCGGCGACCTCGTCGTCGCCGACCGGGGGTTCTGGTCTGTTGAGTTCGTTAACGCCTTCACCTCCTCCGGCGCTCACCTGCTGGTCAGGCTCCAGTCCAACCACCTCGGCACCACACAGGCTGACCTTCCGGACGGCTCTCGGCTGTCGCTGATGCGCCCCGGCAAGGACGTCCGGCTCCGGGCCGCCCGCGAAGGGCGGGTCTTGCCGAAGGAGACCACCTACCGCGTCATCACCTTCACCAAGGACGACAAGGTGGTGCACCTGGGAACGTCCTTGCTGGACACCCAGCAGTACCCGGCGGACGAGCTGATCGCCCTTTACCAGCAGCGCTGGGAGATCGAGCTGGCCTTCGACGAGATCAAGAACCACCTGGGGCCCGGTGGACCACTCCGATCCCGCACCCCTGAAGCGGTGCGACAGGAACTGTGGGCCCTGCTCGCGGTCCACCAGGCCGTCCGCCGGTTCGCGCACGACGCCGCGGCCAACGGCCCCGTCGTGGACCCGGACCGGCTCTCCTACCTGCGCTGTGTCCGGATTGCCCGCCGTAGCGTGCCGCTCCAGCACGGCGCCGGCCACCGCAAGGTGATGGGTGCCTGGGCTGAGGCCGCCGCCGAAGCACGTACCCGACTGCTGCCGCCTCGGTCGGGCCGAGACTGGCCCCGAGCGATCAAGAAACCGTCACGGTGGCCGATTCTCAGAACTCGGAGTGGCCGCAGCAAGGTCGAGCCGGGGCGGTGGGCCGCCAACCAGACCAAGAAGGTGAAGAAGTACCGCGGCGCTGGCAGGCCCGTGCCTCGTGCTCAACCCTCTTCACCTCCCTAAAGCAACTGCATTGGCCGGCGAAGGCCCCCAGCGGCCACCGGCTTCACCCCGTACAAGCCCGTCCGGAGCTGTTCCCGGGCCTGGACCACGTAGGGCGGGCCCGGCTGCTGTGCGCGCGGTGGGCTGTTGCCAGGCTCACGTGTGGGCGAGTTCCCGCACGGGCGCCGGTCCGCGTCAGTCGAGCACGCCCAGTTCTGTGTCCGGGCGGCAGTGCACGCACGGCGTCACGTGCTGCCGCAGGGCATCGAGGGCCTGTTCCCGGCTGACTGGCCGGCACCGGCCGCTCTTGGCTGCGGCCCAGCAACCGCCGAGGTGGACGGCGTCGAGGTTCGCACGGTTCAGGCCGTACTGGATCAGCCAGGCCGGAGGTGGCGGCCGCCGCTCCTCTGCCTGTCGGCGTTCGGCATCGCGCCGTTCCTCGTCAGCGATCCACCCGTCGATCTGGGCCAGCGCCGCCGTCGCCTGCTGGACCACGACGCGGCGCGCGAAGTGGAGCAAATCGAGACGAGACGGCTTGTCGTTCACGCGTTCGATTCTAGACCGAGGCATCTGCCCCGGCCCGACCGGCTCCGTGCTCCGCCCTTCACAAACGAAGACCTCCGGGCGTCCCGGAGGTCTTCACATGCGTACACACGGTAGCCTCAGCCCGTGCGCCCCATCTCGCGTGAGGTAGCCGTGGGGAGCTTGGCGAGCGGGGACCGGCGTCCCTTCGGTGTCGCACGGACGGCATCCCAGTCGACCCGGGACGAGCGGAGCACCCGGTCGAGGTCGGCTTGCCGGTACAGCCGGACGACGACGCCCTTGTACCAGGAGGAGACGGTGGTCTCCGAGTGGGTGAGCAGGCCCGCGCGCAGGAGATGGTCGAAGTCGGCTGCGCGCAGCCCGAGGGCGGCCGCAGCGTCGTCCCGGGTGTAGGTGCGGCCGGCGGCGGAGGCCCGGGCGACCTTGCGGCGGTCGGTGAAGCGCTCCAGCGTCAGCCCGCAGTACAGCGTGTGTCCCTTGTACTCCCCGCGCCGCGGAAGGTGGCCCCGCCGGGCGAGTTCGGCGGCGGTGCCCGGGTGAACGGTCAAGCCCACGAACTTCTCGGCGAGGTGTTTCTCCGCGCGGTCCGCACCGACGTCGGGCAGAGTGCCGACCTCCGCGCGCACCGCGTCGAGGCGTGCGGTGACCTCGTTGAAGACGTCCGCCGACCAGCGGCCGCCCCGGTCGGCGGGCGGGATGAGGCCCAGGCGTAAGGCCCGCTCGACCTGCCACTCCGCGAAGCCGAGCCGGTCGCCGAACTGGCGCGGCCCGTAGTCGGCGAGGGGCTTGAAGGTGGTGGTCACGTCGCTCCTTGTCGTGAGGGGTCAGAACCGTTCGGCGGATTCGGGCAGGTCGGTGACGGGCGGGGAGCCCCAGGGGTCGAACGGCGGCTCGCTGGAGTACACGTGCGCGGGCGGGCGCCACAGGCGCAGCAGGGCCTCCGCGACGCTGTCGCCCTCGCCCTGTCCGATCTCGCGGCCGTCCGCTTCCATGGCGCGGGCGATGTAGCGCTCGGGGATCGGTTCCTGGAGCAGGTCGCCGTCCTCGTCGGTGGCGCCGTCCTGTCCGGGGTCGAATGCGAGGGTGATGGTGCCGCCCTCTTGCAGGAAGGTGTCGATGTCGATGCGCTCGCCGTCGGGGGGCAGGTCGACCAGCGTGAGGGCGGCGACCAGGGCGACGACCGGGCGCCGGTGGCGGGTGAGGATCTGCGGAGCCCCGTCGGGGAAGCGGGTGGCAGCCAGCACCACGTCCGCGAGCTTGGGGCGGGCCGAGGTGAGCGGCCACACCGGGCACCGGCCGGGGTCGGCGACCTTGTCCAGGGGGGCGAGGGCGGCCCATGTCGGGTAGCCGAGGCTCGCCGTGGTGTCCATGGCGATCAGGGTGACCGTGCCGGTCTCGGCGGCGGCCACCAGCTTGCCCCAGCGCGTGCGGGCGTCTTCCACCCCGACCGCCGGGCCCCACTGCTCCACCAGCTCCTTGTAGCGAGGGGGCACCCGCGCGGGCACGCCGGCGGGTCCTGCGGGCTTCATTTCTTCCATCCTCACACCGTAAGGCACCTTACGGAGATTACGCAAGGCGCCTTACGGAATTGACCAGATCGCACACTCCGACACACGGGGCTTCCGGCATTCACCCTCAAACTCACCTCTTAAGAGGGGGGTTGAGAAACGGGCGAATCCGGCCTAGGGCGTGGCGGGTATTCGTCCGAGCCCCGTTTCTCCGCCCCGGACGTCGTCGTTGATCCGATCTAGTCCTGACGCAAGCAGCGTCGGGGCCGCACAGCCCCCCTCACCACCGAAGAACGAACGCAGCATCCCGAGGACACAGCAATGCCCCAGATGTTCAAGCTCCCGCCTGCCCACGCCGGCGCGGTCGTGGCGGCCGCGACCGTCGCCCTCGCCGGATGCCTCACTGCCTCGCCCGCCTCCGCGGCCAGCTCCGGTCACGTGTACTCCAGCGGCAAGGGCGCCGAGGGCTGGTACTACTACGGCTCCGAGCGGGTCTACGCCTGCGACATCAAGAGCGACGGCTACCAGGCCGTCACCCAGGTCTTCTCCAAGGACGACCGCCTGCTCGTCACCGTCACCGACACCCGCAACAACGGCTCGTGCTCCTGGAAGAAGCCGACCCTGTTCGAGGGCACGCACAAGATCCGGGCCTGCGTGCAGAAGGGCAGCGCCAAGCCGAAGAAGTGCGGCACCAAGCGGTCCTGGTACGTCGACTGACGCTCCCTTCCAGATCACCGCTGCCGGGCGGGTCCATCAAGGGCCCGCCCGGTGCCGTTCACGCACACAGCGGAACACCGGTCCCGCAACCCGGGGGCGCTGCGCGGCGCCTGAACAGCCCGGCGGGGGTCCGGCACCATCAGCAGTTCTCCATGCTGCTGATGCCGGGCCCCGCGACGTTCCGCGCCATGCCGATGAGCCCTCACCGGTAGAACCTTGGGGGACCGTGGGAGCGCGCGGGTTATCTGGCCAGATAGACCACCGTGGGCCGAAGCCCGGGCGCCGCGTAGGTGCCCGGGCTTCGGCTTCGAACTGTTCCAATTGGAGCGATGGCCAGTTAGCGCTGGGTGGGCTTGCGCGCCTGTGGCTGCTCAGCGCCGCCGCGGCGAAGGTGGCCGGCCTGCTCGGCGCCGCTGCCGGGTGCAGGGTTCTTTCCTCGCTGTTTAATGGTGGTCGACCGGCCCCGTGCTGCGGTTGCTGATACCCGCTTGGCCCCGGGCATCGGCCGGTTCAGAGCCTCTCCCATCTTGCGCATCGCGGGGATGTCCACCGGGGCGGCCGTTCCGTTCGCCGAGGGCGGGGTACTGCCGCCGCCCGCGCGCCGCGGGCCGCGATATTCAAGGGCCGCATCTCCCAGTCGCAGCAGTGCTTCCGCGCTCGGCAGTTCCTCGCGCCTGGCCGTACCGCGCTCGTCCGGGCGGCGCAGCTTGTCGGCGGCGGCCTGTGCCCACCCGGCGACCGTCTCGCACGCCTTGATCGAGACGCGACGCACGAAGTCGGCGACGCGTCCGTCGGCCATGAGCTTGCCGAAGTGCTCGCCCGCTCGCTCCTTCATGACGTGCATCAGGTGGCCGAAGGCCCCCCGCACGCTCTGGATGCGCTGCCACTCTGGCAGGTCCTGAAGCGCCGGCGCGTGGGCGTCTGCCTCCCGCAGCGCCACGTTGACCGCGTTCGCCGACTGCTTGCGGTCCGGTGCCTTCTCCGCTTCAGCAGGTGCCGCAGCCGCCGGGGCGGTGGGGGCGGGCTGCACCTCGGCGGGCGGGTACAGCTTGGAGAGGGCGTCAGCGAACAGCGCCTCCAACCGCTGAAGTTCGTCCTCCACGGTGGCGAACAGGTCCGCGCTCGTGCCCTTGTCGGCGGGCACGTGCTCGTCCCACGCCTCTTGGACGGCCGCGAAGTCGGCGACGATGTCGAGCGGTCGGTCCTCCTCCGGGCCGGAGGCCCCCGTCGGGCCGGTCCACAGCGGCAGGTCGACGTCCGACTCCGGGGCGGCGGGCGGCGCGGGTTCGGTGGGCCCAGTGCGTTCGACGCGGCCCTCGCGCTGCGAGATGTCGGCCGGTACCTGTTCCTTACCCGGCTCGGCGGCGCCGTCCGGGCCGAGGGCCGCCGGGCTGTCGGGCGTGGCGGGTTGGGCAGGCGTGGCCGTCTCGGTGTCCTCCGGGGCGTCGGGGAGCGGGGCGAGCTGGTCGGGCGCGTCGGGAGCCCGCTCCGGACCGGGTGTGTCGGCAGGCTCGTGCAGTTCCGCAGTCTCGGCGGCCGCCGGGTCTGGAGCAGGTTCCGGCTCCGCCGCCGGGGCCGCCTGCTGCACGGTGTCGTCGCGGACGGGTTCGGCCCGCGCTGCGGCAGCCGCGGCTTCCCGTTCCCGGGCGGCGGCGCGGTCGGCCAGCATCGCGTCCAGGGTGGCCTGGAGGCGTACCTGCATACGCGTGGTCTCGTGCAGCAGGTTCATGAGCGGGAAGGCCAAGTGCTGCCGCTCGTCAAGGGTGGGGTCGGCCGGCAGCGCGGCCCCCCAGGCGTTGACCGCCTCCTGGACGGCGCGGAGATTCGCTGCCATCTGTAGCGAGCCGTGATCTTCCACGTCAGCGGCACCGAGGCGACCGAGTTGACGGCTCAGGGCCTGGAACAGGGGGTTCTGCCCGTAGTTCTCGCTCGCTCGCGCGGCCGCCACGGTGATGGTGCGCAGGTGCTGCTCGGCGGCGGTGCGCAGTTCGACACGCAGTGCGTCCGCACGCGACTGCGCTCCCCGGACGTTGACCGCAGCCGGTGGGTCGCCGTATGGCTCCCCGGTGGCGACCGCGAACATCACCGCGCCCTGGCGTGCGGCGTCCATCGGTGAGCCGTTGAGTTCGGTGACGTCGGCGGGCATACCGTCGATCGCCAGCCGGGCGAACCAGCGCCCCGAGGCAGACAGGCGCACAGCGGCGACGGTGACATCGCCGTATTGCAGCTCGCCCTCGCGGGGGCCCTCGCCTTCCACCGTGGTCAGCCGGAGGCGGTAGCGGGCATCGGCGGGGAGTGGGAACGTCTCGGTGAAAGCCCGGGGAGCGGGCGGGTCTTCGACGTCCATGGCAGGCTCTGCTTCCTCCTGCACGGCGGCTTCCGCCGAGAGGTCTTCCACGGCCGGGGCGACGGCCGGGACGTCCGTCGCGACGGAGCTGGATTCCGGCTCGTCTGCCACTGCTTCCTCCTGGTCTTGCTGGTCGGGGTCCTCATCTGCACCCTGCGGCGCGGTGGCGTCGTCCGGCGCCGCGTTGGGGGCGGTCTCCTCGCCAGGCGAGGCTTTGAGGGCGGTCGGGTTCTCGCCGGCCGTGTCCGGGCCGGGGGCGGTGTCGTCGGTCCCGCGGAGGGGGAGCTGTTCGTCTTCGGTGGCCGCGATGTCCGCCGGCGGCTCCGGTGCGACGCTCTGCGGGGCTTCACGCCATGCACCGTCACGGAAGACGTAGCCGTTCTGCTGCGCGGAGGCGTGGGCCCGCACCCAGGGCATGATCTCCTCTGCCTCCTCGAACCGGCGCAGCCGCTTCGGGGACATGGCGTCCGGGTCCTCGTTCGATGCGACGGCGAACTTCGTGCGCCGGTACTCGATGCTGGGCAGGAACAGCAGATAGCTGGTGCCCGGGAGGGTGATCTCGTAGCGGCCGTCCCAGTGGCCGCGGTACGTCAGCGTCTCGCCGTCGACCAGGCCCAGGCTGCCCTCGCGTGGAGCCTCGGTGTCGGACGCCGTGGTGTCGACCGGGTCGGCCGCCGGTGCCGCCTCCTCCGCGGCTCCGGCGAAGAGGTCGAGTTGCTCCTCGTCCAGGTCGGCGGGCGGGCTCTGCGGCCGCGCAGGGGCGAGTTCGGGCACCGGCTGCGGCGGCAGGCCGAGAAGGTCACGCCGTTCCTGGTCCGACGCCCTCGGCTCGCCGGGGGCGCGGAAGGGCTGTTCCTGCCAGAACAGATCAGCGTGCGGCCCGAGGTCGGTGGGCTGCACGACGGCCTTGGCGTCGCCGGTCCAGCCGGACTCGACGTGGATGCCGTCGGCCCCGATCGCGGTGACCTTCATCCAAAAGCCCTCGGACTCGGACACGAAGCGGTGCCGGGCGCGGACGTAGTCACCCACCGCCGGCCGCCAGCCCGCGCCGCCCGGGTAGAGGACCTCGTCCACTGCGTCATGGAACCGGCGCACGGCGTCCCGGACGTCGGCGTGACTGCTCTCCCCGTACCGGGCCAGGATCGCGTGACTGCGCGCCGTGGCGAGGTGGCCGTCTCCTTCTGCGAGCCGACCGGCTTCGTAGTGGGACCGTGCCCGGTCCCATGCCTCGCGTGCCTGGACCAGGGCCGTGGTGGTGCTGCCGCGCTGGATGGCCTCACGGATGCCCTCTGCGGCGGTGAGGGCTTCCTCCACTTCGGCCAGGGGCGCGGCCAGCGGCGCGGCCGCCCGCTCCGGCTCGGGGGCACGGACGCGTTCGCGTGCCCACTCCAGCACGCCGTCCCACTGCACGTGGCGGGCGCTCGTGCCGTCGGGGGCGGTGACCTCCAGCCGGTGGCCGTCCTGTCCGGGCTGGCCCTGCTGGTAGACCATCTCCACCTGGTAGTCGGAGCCGCCGACGGTGATGTCCCAGCGCGGTCCGTGTTCGAACGGCGCACCGTTGCGGCGCGGCCTGTTGGGGTGGTCGGTGTTGATGCTCTCGCCCTCGTAGAGCGTCAGCTTGCCCGCGTCGGCACGGTAGTCGAAGAACACCCAGTCGTCGCTGTCGTTCGGGTGGGTCTGTGCTGTGCGGCCCAGGGCCGCCCGCTCGGCCAGTTCGTAGCCGGAACTTGTGGAGACGCCGGTGCCCTGGGAGATGCCGTACAGGTCCCGCAGGACGAAGCCCCGGTATCCGCTCGGGGTTTCCTCGGCGAGGCGGTACCGCTTGCCGGTGGGCTGGTGGACGTAGGTCCACTCGTTCTCGGCCGTGCGGCTGCCGGTGACGTCACCCTGCGCGTGCGGGGTCGGCACGATGCGCCGGCCGCCGCGCCGGGCCTCGGCGGCGTCGGCCAGGCGCCGGTACTCCTTGTAGGTCAGGCCGGTGGTCAGCTCGACACAGCTCCCGCACTCGGCGGCCATGGCGCCGCCGGTCTCGGTGCGGGTGTGCCAGGCCCACACCATCGTGTAGCGGTCGGTGTCGGGGGCGCCGCACCGGTTGCACTCGCCGTGCCCGGCGTGCCCGTAGACGCCCAGGCGTCCGTCGTCCGGGCCGCCCTCGGCGCCCGGGTGGATGGCGGGCTCCCTGCGGCTGACGCGCCGCCGGCTGTCGGGCCGACGCGTGGACGCCGGGGGCTCCGGCGTCTCGCTGGGGAAGAGGTCGAGCTGCGTTTCGTCGTCCTCGGCTCCCTCGCCCTCGGGTGCTGCGTCGGTCGGCGGCCCGGGCGCGGCGGCCTCCGTGAGTGCGGGGTCCGGCGCGGGAGTGTCCACCACCGCGTCCTGGGGTGCCGCCTGAGTGTCCTCGGTCTGCGGGTCGGCGAGTACCGCCTCCTCCGGAGCTTCGGCCGGTTCCGGGGCGCCGGCGTCCGCCAGGGCCGCAGGGTCCGCCTCGTTCGCGGCGGATGCCTGCGTCTCGGTGTCCGCGGGCTCAGGGGCCGGGGCGGGCGCGTCCGTCGTCTGCTGCTCCGCCTCGGGCGCCTCCGGTCGGGGGCGAGGCTGGTAGGGCCCGGCGTAGGGGTCCGTCTCCCCGATCGGCGGGATGGTGGCCCGCCACCGGGCGGTGTCGTACACCTCGAACTCGAAGCGCTCGGCGGCGTTGCGCAGCACGCGGGCGGTGCGCCGTTCCTCGGCGGTGACGCCGGGGAAGGCGTCGGCGGCGGCCTGCGCCGCGTCACCGAGGGCCTGCATCTGCCCGACGGTCAGGACGTACTTGCGGTGCGAGGCCACCCACTCCGGCGGCTCGATCGGGGTGCCGTCCGAGTAGGTGGCATCGAGCACCAGGCGGCGCAGCTCCCGGACCTGAGCCGTGGTCAGCCGCACCTCGCGGGCGGCGTACTCGGCAGGGATGGGGCTGCGGCGTGCCGGTTCCTTGACCGCGTGCAGTTCGGAGCGGATGCTCCCGGCCGCCCGGATCGCCGGTACGCCCGCGGTGGGCGGCAGCGACTCGTGGTAAGGCATGTCGTCGGGGGAACCGCCGCGTGCGTCCTGCGCCCACCAGTACCGGCGGCCGTCGTCGCCAATGCGGGCACGGACCCAGCCGATCACCGCGCCGTCGGCGTCGACCACGGTGCCGTGTCCGGCCTCGGAGTCCAGATCGACCAGCCGGTTGCCGTTGCCGTAGCGCAGCTCGATGCCCTCGGAGGTCGCGGCTTGCGCGGCGTCCGCAGCGTTCTGCCGCTCCTTGGCGGCCCGGTCGGTGTCCTCCGGCTGGACCGAACCGTCAGGCCACTGCACGTCACCGCGATCCCAGACCCGGGTGCCGGACTCGGTGGTGACCAGCACCAGGTCGCCATCGTCGGTGCCGATGACCCTGCCGGGCCCGTCCGGCGTCTGCACGACCACCGCGTCCTCGGCCGCCGGGGTGTCCGTGTCGGTGTCGTCGGCCTCCGGGTTACCCGGCTCGTTCTCCAGCACCCCGGTGTCACCGGGTGCGGCGGGCTCGGTCTGCGTTTCGGCGGCGGCCGGCGGGGCGGCCTCCGTGGTTCCTTCCGTGTCCTGCTGGTCGGGGCCGTTGTAGGTGTAGGCGACGCCCAGCCGCTCGAAGGCTGCGCGCAGGCCGCGTACGGCCGCGTCACGGTCCTCGAAGGGGGTGGCACGGCGCTGGTACCACTTCTGCTGACGGCGCGACCACTGAAAGTTCAAGTCGTTCAGCGCGTCCCGAATGCGCTGGTCCCCGCCGCGCGGGGTGTTGCGGACCTCGGTACCTTCCGCGTCGTGGTCAATCACGATACGGGCGGCGGCCGCTTCTTCCGCCTCGATCTGTGCCTCGGACGGCAGCTCGATGACGGTTCCGGGCGGGGCGGCGAGGATCGCCTCCAGATCGACCATGAACAAGGGGTCAGTCTCCCCCTGGTACAGGGTGAGCAGGTCCAGGTTCAGGTTGGTCAGGTCGTCGCTCTGCTGCTGGCGGCGCTCGCCGACCTGGTGGTTGACCCACTCGTTGTAGCTGACGCGGTAGGAGCCGCCGACGCGTTCGGCGACCTTGCCGATCTGGTGAATCAGCTCGGGCAGCGGGTTGTCCGGGTCGTAGGAGAACCCGACGCCGGGCCGGTCGATGTAGGCGACGACGTCACGGCCGGACAGCTTGTGGCGCTGCAACAGCGGCTCGTAGTACCGCAGGACGGCCGCGCACCGGGCCATGGCCGGGGAGGGGCCGGTGTGCTGCTCCGGCTCCGGGTCAGGCTGTGGTTCCGGCGCGCTTGCCGGGCTCTCCGGTTCCCCGGTGGCCGCCTCGGCGGCAGGCTCGGCCTGACCGCCGATGTGTGTCACCGACACGCGGTCACCGAGGGCGTCGATCAGGTCTTGGAGCGGTGCTGCCTCCTGCGGCTCCGCAGTCGCCGCTGAGGGCGCCGGTGTCTCGGCGGCCACCGTGGTGTTCTCCCCTTCCACGTCGGCGGCCAGCAGGTCTTGAACCGCGGCCAGTTCGCGGTCCCGGATCGCCTTCAGGGCGTCAGGTGCCAGCTTGCCGTCGAGGCGGTCGATCAGCTCCGCTGGCGTCACAGCCTCCAGAGCGGCGGTGGTGAAGCCGTCGCGTGCCAACAGGGGTAGTTGGTCGAAGCCCAGCACGACCCGAGCCTTGGGAGTGCCGAGGTCATGCCAGCCCATGTACAAGGGGATGCCCCGGATGCGCCCGTAGAGAATGCGCGCGTCGGCGTCCAGGTTTTGTCGCTCGGGAGGCAGCTCGGCGAACTGGCGGAAGGCACCCAGCAGTTCATCCCGCATGTAGGCGCCGGCGGCTTCCCGGTCAGTGAAGGTGCTGCCACGCCGGTCCAGGCGGAAGGTGGCCCCCTGGTCGGCGAGGTACTCCATCGCGCTCTCCAGCGCCCGCACCTCGTGCATGCGCGCTGCGGCGGGGTGGTCCTGAGTTCGCTGCACCGCCAGGACATCCAAGGTGGCGGCCAGCCGCTGCGCGTATCGGGCAGCACTGTTCGCCACCTGCAACAGGCGGGCCCGGTCGGAGTCAGAGACGTATCCGTCTTGCTCCAACAGATGGGTGTCCGCACGCCGGGCAGCTTCTGCCAGGCCCTCGAACTGCTCGACCACCATGCGGCCGCCCGTGGGCCCCGCGGTGGTGGCGGCCACCCGGCTGCGGTAGTGCCAGGACGCGACGTAGCCGGCGGGGTTGGTGACGTCGGATTCTTCCCCCTCCAGTTCGCCCTGGGCATCCACCAGCATGGGCAGTGCCGTCTGGGTCGCCGCCCACCGCTCATAGGCGGCGTGCACCCGGTCCCGCTCGTTTGCGGCCTCCTGCTGACTGCCGAAGGGCTGCACGACCTCAGTCCAGCCCTGCCCCGCCATGGCCGCCATGTCCTGGGCGATGAGCTGCTCCAGGACCGGATCGTCGTCGCCAGGCTCCGGTTCGGAACCCTCCGGTGTCTCGCCCTCCCCGGGAACAGCGCTACCGAAGAGGTTGGCCAGTGCTGCACTCAGGTCTTCTTCGGGATCGCCGTCCGGCGACGATGCCGCCTCAGGTGGGACGGGTTCGGAGGTGGTGTGCGCGGGCTCGGCGGCCGGGCCGGACGGAGCGGGGCCCGGCTGATCCTCCGGTTCGGCCGGCGGGGTGGCGTCCTGCTGGTCCGTGGCGGGAGCCGACGGCTCTGCCGGGCCGCTCTTGCCCGGCGCAGTGCCGGTAGCAGCCGCGGGTTCGGCGGGTGCCTCGCCTTCGGCCGTCCCCGCGTCGGCGTCGTCGGAGCGGGTTTCGTCCTGCGTCAGGCCACGGGCCCGGGCCTGGATCTCGTGTTCGTCGGTGATGGTCTGGCGCAGCTTGGCGATGTGCTCGCGCAGCGCTTCGAGTTCCTCGTTGACCTCCTCGGCCGCGTTCTCGTTGACGCTCGCGGCCCGTTCGACCCGCTCGGCGAGGGCGGCCTCCTTCTTGTTGGCGACGACCAGCTTGCCCAGCGCCTTCTCCTCCCGTTCCTTGGAACGGGCCTGGATGCGGTAGGGGTTCTCGTCCTTCGGGCGGAGGTTGGAGGCGATCTCCGCGCGGCGGGCACGCAGAGACTCGGCCGACTGCTCCAGCTTGGCGAGGTCGTCGTCCAGGTGATTGAGGAAGTGCTCCAGGCTCTGGATGGCGCCGCGACCGTTGGACTGGGTGACGGATGATGCCTGCCACTGCGCACGGTCCTCGCGCTGGCCCAGCGGTACGACGTACCCCCAGGCGAAGCGCAGGCGCATCTGCCGACGGCCGCTGGCCCCGTAGGCGACCTCCGCGTGGAAGTCCTGCCCGCCGAAGGTGCCGACCGGCACGCGCTCGCCGGGCCGCAGCGACTGGTCCTGGGCGATGGCGACCATCTTGGCCCCGAGCGCGTTCGCGGCCGCGTCGCGGCTGCGGTAGGTGGCGTCGCCCACGGTCATGGCGAAGTCGTCGCCGGTGGTCGGGCGCCGGTTGGGGGCCGCGGCACGCATGCCTTCCAGGGCGGTGTCCGCACGGACGAGGAAGTCGTCAATGTCGCCGAGCTGCTGCGTGCGGGTGTCCTGCTGGCGGTCCCAGCTTCGGGCCAGGCCCTGGAGCCGGGCGCGTTCGGCGGTGGCCTCAGCCAGTTGCAGGATCGCCGGGTCGCCGGAGGCCAAGGCGGAGAGCATGCCGAGGTTGATGGCGTCGGCGCCGATGTCCTCGATCTCCCGGGCGCTGAAGTCCTTGCGCTGGATCTGGCCGATGAACCTCGCCTTGCGGGCGAGGGTGGTCAGCCGGAACTCATCGAAGGTGCGCTCGGTGATGTAGTACAGGATGCGGACGTGGTCGGGGGTGTTGTCGATCCACGGGGCGTTGAGGTTGCCGCGCCGCTCGATACGGCCGTCACGCTGGGCCATGTCCGCCGGCCGCCACGGGTAGGACAGGTGGTGCAGCGCGACCGCCCTGTCCTGGATGTTGGTCCCGGTTCCCATTTTCTGCGTGCTTCCGACCAAAACGCGGACGCGTCCGGAGCGGCAGTCGGCGAACAACTGCCCCTTCTTGCGGTCGGTGGCCGCCTCGTGGATGAAGCGGATGGACTCGCGCGGCATCCCCCGCTGCACCAGTTCGTCGCGCAGGTCCGCGTACAGGTCGGCGGCGTAGCGGGCGGTGCTGCCGGGGGTGCCTTCGTCCAGGAAAACAAGCTGGAGGCCGCCGGGCAGTTCCTGCGGGGTCGGGTCGTCCCCCGAGACCGGGTAGACGATGTCCTTCGTCTCCTGCCAGATCTCCGCGATCTTCTCGGCCGCATACGGGATCTTGCTGCCCATCTCCTTGCTGCCACCGACGCTGCGCATGTCGACAGCGGCGGCGTCGGCGAGGTCGGCAACCTTCTCCATGTCCAGCACGCGCCCGCCGCCCGCCGGGTCCTCGCTGGAGATCTGGTCGGCCGTGATATTCAAGCCGAGGTTGTGCAGCGCCTCGGTGGCGTCGACCAGGTCCAGGTCGACGGAGGCGCGCAAGCCCTCGCCGAGGGCCTTGAGGACGCCGCCGGGCTTGCGCACCCAGGGCTTGTGCGGCAGCTCCTCGATGAAGCGGCGCTGTGCCGGCGTCGGCGGGATGAGGACGGTCTCGCCGCGCTGCCCGTCCTCGTTCTCCAGCACAGGCGGCGTGGGCAGGTCCAGGTCTTCCGCCATCCGCACGTCGGCGAACGACCTGTATGCCGACATCAGCTCCGGCACGTTGAAGAAGCGGCTGAAGCGCGCCTTGTACTTGTACCCGTCGCCCTTGGGGTCGGGCTCCAGTTGGGAGACGACCTCGCCGAAGGTGGCGGCCCAGTTGTCGAAGGCGTCGAGCCCCATCTCTTCCAGGATCTGCGGGGCGAGGTAGCGCTTGAGGACGTATGCCTCGGTCACCGAATTGGCGATCGGGGTGCCGGTGGCCAGGGTCGCCACGCGGTTGGACTCATTGGTCGTGCGCAGGTAGTTCAGCACCATGTGGAGCTTGGTGGCCTTCGCCGAGCCCTGGATCGCGGCGCCGGGGATCGCCGAGACGGTGCGCAGGTTCTTGTACTCGTGCGCCTCGTCCAGGAAGACGTAGTCGACGCCGGTGTCCTCCAGGTAGACGCCGTTGTCGTCGCCCATGGATTCGATCTGCTGCTGGAGTCTGGCCTCCGCGTTGGCCAGGCTCTCCTCGATCTGCTTGACCGTGTTGCGGTGCATCCCAGCCTGAGCGGCGATGTCGAGCTGATCGCGCAGCGACTTCATCTCGTGGTCGAGGTAGGCGCGCTGGGTGTCCGGCCGCAGGGGCACCCGGTTGAACGCCTCGTGCGTGAGAATCACGGCGTCCCAGTCGCCGCCCGCGATCCGGCCCATGAACTTGGCGCGGCGCTTCTTGTTCAGGTCGCTCGCGGTGATCGCCAGGATCTTCGCGTTCGGGTAGAGCTGCCGGAACTCGCGGGACCACTGCTTGAGCATGTGGTTGGGCACGATCAGGCACGGCTTACTCGCCAGGCCGGTTCGGCGCAGCTCCATCGCGCCGGCGGCCATGGTCGCTGTCTTGCCCGCGCCGACGACGTGGGCGAGCAGCGCCGTCGGCTCGTTGACGATCCGGCGGATCGCGGCGTTCTGGTGCTCCTTCATCGTCCAGCCGCTGATCAGGCCGGGAAGGGTCAGCGCGGAGCCCGAGTACTCGGGCAGCACCAGGTTGTTGAACTGCTCGTTGTAGATCTTGGCAAGGTTGGCGGCGCGGGTCTCGTCGGCCCACACCCAGTCCTCGAAAGCCTCGGCGAGCAGCCGGGCCTTCTCCTGCGCCTCGTCCGTGGCGGCCTTGTCGACGTAGGTCCGGCCCTCGTGGTCGCGGTAGGTGACCTGGATGGTCGAGTCGGCCTGCCGCAGCAGTGCGCTGAACAGGTCCTGTGTCGGTCTGGCACTGGTGCCCCACTCGGTGCGTGCCAGGTCTCCGTGCTTCGCTCCGCGGACCTCCCACACGGTGCCGCCCGCGTGCAGCACGCTGGCGTCCTCGAAGCCCAGATGGGCGAGGAAGTCGTTGTAGGTCTCGACCGGCATCCACGGGGCGCCGATCTTCGCCTTGATCTCGGAGGGCGCCAAGTCGGCGGGCTGGACCCGTTCCAGGGCGGAGACGTTGCCCTGGAACGTCGGGTCCTCGGCGGCCCGCTCCCGGGCGGCCGCGAGCTTGACACGCACGTTGCCGGACAGGTAGCGGTGCCGGGGCTCCCACGCGTCGCCCTGGAGCGGGTCGCGGTAGGCGAGCCCGGCGTCCGCGCACTGCGCGGCCGCGCTCTCCTCATCCAGCCCCAGGAGGCTGGCGACCCGGCTCATGTCCAGGCGCCCACCGTCGTACTCCATCGCCAGGGCGATGGCGTCCTCATGGCTGTTGGCCCGGGCCGGCAGGACGCGCGGCTCCAGGACGCGGGTCAGCAGCACCTTCTGCTCGGTGCCCTTGCCTGTGCGCTCGTCCCACTCCTCCAGGCCGAACAGCAGCGAGGCGTCGGGATCGTCGTCAATCCAGGCGAACGCGGTGCGCTGCTTCCACGCGGCCGGCACCTCCTTCAGGCCCTGCGCCTTGGCCTGCTCGCGGGCCTCGGGAGGCGTGAAGACGTAGTGCTGGCGCGGCTTGGTCAGCGGCGGGTGCTTCTTGCGGTAGTCCCGCCAGGCCACCCGCAGCTCCGCGCGGAGCGCCGCGAGCTGCGGAGTCTCACCCGGCTCGGGAGTGTCCGCCTCCGTCTCGTACAGCTTCAGGGTCAGGCCCTTGAGGCGGATGAGCTGGACAAGCTGGTCGCGCTGGTCGGGATGGACCTCCAGCAGGACCGGGCGGCCGCCGTCGATGATCGTGGGGTTGCCCTCGGCGTCCAGCCCGAGCGCTCCCTCGGTGCCGCCGGTGACGATCGTCTGCACCGGCTCGGTGCGCTGGTCGGCGGCCGCGGTGAGCCCGGCGGCCCGGGCCTCCACCGCGATGGCGGCGGCCGCGGCCGCCAGGGATTCCGCCGGCGCCTGGTCGGTACGGCCGACGACAGTGACCTCCGGCCCCCACTCCCGGGAGCCCGCGCGCAGCTCGCCGAGCACATACTCGGGGTGCGCGTCGAAGTAGGAGTTCACCGCCAGTTCGTCGTCATGGCCGGGCAGCACCCGCTTGCGGGAGGTCAGCCACGTCTTGTCCCCCGGCTCCTCGCCGGGCATCCGGCGCCGCAGGAACAGCACGTCGGTGACGACGTCCGTCCCGGCCGCCGCCGCGTGCGCCCGGGCGGGCAGCCGGACCGCGCCGACCAGGTCACCGAGCTGGTACATGCGCTCACGCGCGTCCGGCTTCTCCGCGTCCATGGTGTAGCGCGAGGTGATGAGCGCGACGACGCCGCCCGGCCGGGTCGCGTACAGCGACTTCAGCACGAAGTGGTCGTGGATCGAGAGCGACAGGTCGGCGTTGTGGACCTTGTCGAACCGCTTGTAGCGGCCGAAGGGCACGTTGCCGACGACGCCGTCGAACCCGCCGTCGGCGAGCGGTACCTCTTCCAGGCCGCTGGTGATGATCTCAGCATCCGGGTACAGGTGGCGGGCGATGGCCGCCGTGGTCGGCTCGACCTCCACGCCGGTCATCTGCACCGGGGTCGCGGTCAGGATCGGCGCGAAGCCGATGAAGTTGCCGCTGCCGGAACCCGGTTCGAGGACGCGGCCGCCGACGAAGCCGAGGCCGCGGACCGCCCCCCAGATCGAGCGGACCAGGTCGGCGTCGGTGTAGTGCGCGTTGATGGTGTTGCGGCGGGCGGCCGCCCATTCGTCCTCGGTGAGCAGTTCCCGGATCTGCTCGCGCAGGTCACTGACCGCATCCCAGCGCGCTACGGCCCGCTCGAAGGGCTCATCCGCGTCGAACGCGGCCCGCGCCAGCCGCGGGTTGAAGATGACGGGCAGGGCGCCCCAACCGGACCAGCGCGCGAGGGTCCGCTGTTCCTCCTCGGTGGCCGGGCGCTGCTCGCGCTCCAGGACGCGCAGCGCCTCCAGGGCTGCGAGGTTGGCCCGGGCCCGCTCCCCCTGCCCGGCCGGCGCGAGGTCCCGCTGACCTTCCGGCCGGAAGCGGAGCGGGGCTACATCTCCCGGTGCTCCGTCCCCGGCTCCTTCTCCAGCCAGATCTCCTCCGCGTACACCAGCTCCTGCGCCTGCGACCGGGTCGCCCGCCGGGCCGCCGCGCGCTGCTCCATCGGCAGCTTCTGGAGAAGTTCGGTCGTCATCTGCCCGATCTTCTCCCCCACCCGCAGGTCCAGCTCCTGGAAGAACGCTGCCTGCTGTTCCGGGCTCCCCAGCGACTCCAGGGCCTGCGGCCGGTACGTCTCCCAATACTCCCGAGCCGTCTGCCCGTGCCTGCTGAGCTGCGTCACTACGGTTCTCCTTGTCCTCGCGGAGCGGCGGCTCCACTCCCCCGATGCTCATACGCGTTCTCCCCCGTGATGCTGGTAGGGCACAGGCATTCGACCCTGTCCAGCACACCGCCACCACGGACGAACCCGGGAGCTTCCCCCGGCCTCGCCCGGATACTCAACGGCAACCGGACACGATCCATCCTCTTTGACCCTACGGCTCACCAACAGCGGATTTCCCCTGCCGCACCGCAAGTTGCCTGACGGCCCCTCACATCACGGCGACAGCAGCACGCGGCTCCATTATCTGGCTACATTTCCACCATGGCGAGGGTGAGCATGAAGTTCCACGTGGCGGTGACCGAGAACGCCTTGAAGGCACTGAACGCGCGCCGCAAGGACGAGCGGGACCGCGAGGAGGATTGGATCGCCGCACGCCGCAAGGAGTTGATCCTGCCCGGCATGTCGCGGCGCGCTGCCGCAGCCGTCCGCAGGGACATCCGGGCCCAGGTCGCACGGATGCGACGGACCGGTGAGTTCGGCGGCACCCGGGACGACATCGTGACCCGCGCCGTCCGCGAGGAGCTGCGCGCCCGCGGCTTGGACCGTAAATGGCCCAAGCCCCCGGAGGGCGAGGTCGAGGCGCCGGGCCGCCCGTGGGGCACCCCACCGAGCACACCCATGGGTGACGGCGGGTACACCCATCGCGTGTCGGTGAACCTGCCCTACAGCCTCGGCGACACCGTACGCCGCGCCGCGTACTGGACCAGCAAGGACGCCGTCGACGCTCTCCAGGACTGGGCCGACCGCTGGGGCGATGGGGTCGATGTCACCCTGCGCGAAGCCGAACGCGACGGTATCCCCGCCGAACTCGCCCTCATGTCCGCAGCCGGGCGGCCTTCCGCACCACAGTCTGCACTGGAGATCCGCGACCGTCTCCGCGCCAAGGTCCTCACCACCGGGGATCTGCTCCGCGCGGCCATCGACCGGGCCACGGAAGCGAGTCAGCCCGAGATCCCTGAGCAGACCTGAGAGCAGAAACAATCGTTTCCACGCCGTTCCAATTGGAACGCTCCCGTTCGACTCGAAATAGAACAACGAGCGGGTTCTCGCGGGCTCCGCTCACCCCTGACGACTGATGCTCGGTCGACGGCTCGACCTCTGGCAATATGACGGCGTCCGAGTACCCACCAGGGGAAGCCCACGGAGGTCACATGCCCCCCCATGACAATCCCGAGCCACACCGCGCCAAGGTCATCACCACCTTCCAACAGAAGGGCGGTGCCGGGAAGTCCACCATCGGCGTCAACGTGGCGGCCGTTCTGGGTGAGAACAACCCCCCTTCCGACCCAAGCGACCCCGACTGCCCATGCCCGATCGTCGCCGCCGGCATCGACCTCCAGGGCTCCCTTGACGAGTGGGCGCGGAAGGTGCCAGAGGAACGCCTTCCGTTCGACTACGTCATCACGCGCGGCAAGCTGGGCGAGCTGCCCGCCCTCGTAAAGGACCCCGCGGTCACCAGGATCATCGTCGACACCCCCGGCTTCGCCGACATCGACCCGACGAAGGACTTGGACGCAGAGGACCCGCTGGGAAGCGGGCCAGCGGCCGAGGCGATGCGCGAAATTCTGGCCCTTACCGACCTCGCCCTGGTACCGGTCGTTCCAGTAGAAACGCTGACCCACGGCCCAGCCGAATACACCATCGAGCGCCTGCTGCGTCCACACGGAATCAAGTTCAGGGTGGTCATCAACAACTGGGACTCCGGGGCAGATCGCACGCGAGCCGATCTCAAGGACATGCAGGAGTGGTGCGAGGTGCGCGGCTACCCGTACATGCCTCAAGCGATCCGGCGTTACAAGATCCATGCGAAGGCGCCCGAAGCCGGACTGACCGTGATCCAGTACCCGGAGAGCGGCACGGCGCTCCGGGCGCGCGAGGACTTCTACAAGTTGGCCCTGGCAGTGGAAGGACTGATCTGATGGGACGCCAGCGTGGCGGGTCGGCCCAGGAGCGCTTCGAGTTCAGAAGCGCCATCGACATGGCTCGGGCTCTGCCGAACCTGTTCCGCCCCATCTCGGCACAGCCCAAGACCCTCACCTCCGACGAACGACAGTCACTCGCTCAGTGCGAGGCGGCCGTCGACACGTTGAAGTGGGCCTTCTGGTTGGCCGGCAAGGCGTTGCAGATCATTCGGGACAGTCGGCTGTACCGCGCGGAGCACAACAGCTTCGAGGACTACTGCTGGACCCGATGGGGGATGAAGGCCAACTACGCAGGCAAGCTGATCCGCACCTGGCAGGTCGCGGAAGCTTTGTTCGATTTGGCATCGAACGATTCGGTTCCAATTGGAACGCCCCGCCTGTCCCTGGAGCAGGCGAAGAAGGCCAACCAGGCCCAGGTATGGGAGCTGGTCTCCGTGCGCGAGACGTGGAGCGTTGAGGAGGCGGTCTTCGTCTACGCGACGGTGGCCGCTTCGGACGTCCCGGTCACGGCCGAGGTACTTCGAGGAGCCGTCAATGCGCTCCCGAAGGGCGAGGAGTTCGACAAGGAGGTCGCCAAGGCGGCCATCCATGCCTTCCTGGACAACTGGAGCGACGAGAAGATCGAGGGGGAAGTCGACATCACCGCCAGGGCGCAAAAGGCGGTCTCCATGCCCTGGGTCAGACGCTTGGCCCGGAAAGACAGGGCGGCCGCCGAGCGCTATCTCAATGCGCTCGAAGCGGAGATCGCGAAGTGCCGAGAGCAGCTCACCGAACCTGCAAAGCCGAAGCGGGGATCTGGGGAGGCGGCAGAGCCGCAAGACAGGACGGTCGAGGCCGCAGACAAGCCGGAAGCCCTAAAGGCAGGCACTGAGACCCCTGAACCTGCGGCAGCATAACGACCCCGAACGCAAAGAAGCGGGCCCCGTCCAAGGACGGGGCCCGCTTGGTGTGTCAGCTCAGATGTCGTGCGCAGGCCGCGGTGAACAGCTCGGTGAATGGGTCGTCGCCCGGGTCCTGGAGGAGTTCCCACCAGGCGAGGACCACCAGCTCGGCGAGTTCATCTGCCTGGTCGGCGCCGACCAGGATCGGAGTGGCGCCGGTTCCGCAGCGGGGGCCGGCGGCGGTAAGCCAGCCGGGCAGCCCACCGTGCGGAAAGCAGACGTGCAGCGCGGCGTACAGGCCGACGGACACCGTGCGACCGGTCATCAGTCAGTCCGTCCGTGGGCGGTGCCGATCACCCGGCGTCCGGCTCGGCGGGTGGTAGTGGGGGGGGTCGAGGTCGGTTGCCATGCGGTTCTCCTCCGGGTCAGGTGATGAGGGCGGCGAGCAGTGCGGCGCCGAGGGCGACGAGCGAGGCGCGGGTGATGGTCCCGGCGAGGCGGAGGCCCGCGTACTTGCGGCGGGCCATCCGTGAGAGGTGGATGACCTGGGCCACGCGGTCGGCCGGGGTCTGGAGGTCCTTCACCAGGTCGTCGGACGAGCACAGCGACCAGTAGAGGAAGCTGCCGCGTGCGGCGCCCGACAGGCGCGGATGGACGACGCCGAGCACGACGACCATCGCGGCGATGAGGCCGACGGCGCCGACACCGACGAGGAGGCCGACGACGGGCGGTAAGTCGCGCCCGGGGACGACCGCGACGAGCGCGGCGAGGGGCAGGGAGAAGCTGGTGAGCAGGACGCTGGCTTTGGCGTCCGTACGGGAGATCTCGGCAAGAACGGTGGCGTTGGCCGCGTCCAGGCGAGCACCGAGGCTGTCGGGGCAGTTCATCGAGTCGAGTCCCTTACGTGGTTGCTGAGCCGGTCAAGGGCGTGCGCAGCGGCCGCGCATCCCCGTCGGGGTGCGCGGCCGCTGCTGTGCCGGTGGGGCGGGTGCTACGCCGCGGTGTCGGTGTCGACGTCGAACAGGCCGATCTGCATGTCCATCAGTTCCTGTCCGCGCTGCTCGTTGGTGCGGGCCCGCTCGGCGGCGAGCGCCTCGCGCCAGCAGGGCCAGCACCAGGGCCGCAGCTCCTTCAGGGGCGCGGCCGCGTTCTGCACGTCCGTGGCGTGCGGGGTCTGAGGAGCGGCCAGCAGGGGCTTGTTCTTTCCGCTGCTCGTGGCGTTGCAGCGCTCGCCGTCACCCGTGTGTGTCTTGCCGCAGGCGCCGTGGCAGGCGCAGCGCCCGCCGTGTGTTTCGAGGACGGTGGCCAGGACGTTCCCGGGTCGCTTCACGATCGGTCTCCTCAGCGGTCGAAGCGGTTGTGGGTGTTGGCGATGACGCCGCGGGTGTGGGTGGTGACCTCGCTGTTGTCCTGGATCACCGTGCCCTTGTAGTGGTGGTGGATGACGGGCGGGGCGGCCTCCACGACGTCCTTGGCCCGGCGGACGAGGCGGCAGAGGGCAAGCACGACGACCGTGGGGGCGCCGAGGACGACGCCGCAGACGACGGGGTCGGCGTACTGGGACAGGTACATCAGGATTCCGGCGGACACGCTGACCATGGACACCGACCCGGCGCCGGCCAGCATGAGGACGCTGGTGTCGGTGGCGCGCTGACTCATGGCGGTCCGGCCGGGCTGCGGCTCGGGCGGGGCGGTGCCGACGGCGGGGACCGGTGCCACGTCCTTGTAGAAGGTGGCGACGGGGGCGTTGGTGCTGTAGCCCTCGGCGATGAGGCGAGCGGCTTCGGCCTCCGCCTCGGCTTCACTGAGCGCGCGGCCGGCGGGGCGGTCGGGGTGGTTCACTGGGGTGGCTCCTTCGATGCGTCGGGGGAGTGGGCAGGGGACCGGCTACTCCGTCAAGATCGGCCGGTCCCCTGCCGTTTCTCGGTCAGGGCAGGCGGTAGACGCCCTTGCCGAGTGCGACTAGGCCGCCTTCGCTGGCGAGCGTGCTGACCTCGTTGTTCACGCTGCGGGTGGCGGGTCCGCCCTCGGTGCCGCAGCCGACGGCGGTGCGGATCTCCCGGAGCCCCAGGCCCTCGGGATGGCCCTGGAGGGCGGCGAGAATCCGCTCGCGGATCGTCGGGGCCTTCGCCTTGGCGGCCTCCATGGGTGACGGCGCTTCGGAGAGTTCCTCGGCACCCTGCTCTGTGGCCTTGCTGGCGGCCCTCTGCGGCCCCGTGGCAGGCCCCGGCTCGGTACTGGAGGTGCTGGTGCCGCCGGTCCCCTGCGGGGGCCGTGGCGGGCCGTCTGCGGTCTTTCCTGTGTCCCCGGCGGCCGCGGTGTCCCGGCGTGCGTACGCGGCGCCGGCGGCGCGGGCTTCCTCCGGGGTGAGGGTCGGCATCGGGCGGCCGTCCATCAGTTCTTCGAGCTGGGGGTACAGGCCGTTGACCTTCTTCAAGACGAAGGTCCGGAAGAGGATGGCCTTGCCTTCCGTAATGAGCCAGCCCATGCCGGGCGTGGGCACGCCCTCGGTGGCGGCGGTGCCCTCGAACAGCTCCTTGGCCCCGGCGCCCTCGTAGATCCGCTCCGGGATAGGGGAGACGTGCGCGCCGACCGGCGCGATGCCGTCCAGGCCCATGCCCTGGGTGGAGGAGGACGCGGTGCGCAGCAGGAAGACGTGGCCCTCCTTGCCCTTCTCGCGGATCTCGTGGTTGTCGCCCAGCTCCTTGAGGTGGAGCGACTGGACCGCGAGGTCGACGCCGATGCCGACCTTCTGGCCGGTCTTCTGGAGGTCGCCGATCATCCAGGCGGCTTCCTTGCGGATCTCCTGGTCCAGGCTGCTCAGCAGGCGGTTGATCTCGTCACCGGTCCACTGGATCAGGCGCCACCGGCCGTGGAAGTCGAAGTCGCCGCGGCCGCGCGAGTGGGCCTCGCGGTATTCCTTGACCGCGTGCAGCGCCCGGAGTTGCTGCATCGTCTCGACGGGCCCCTTGGCCATCCAGTCGATGCGGCCTTCCATTTCCGGCATCGACATGCCGCCCTGGACGTCGGCCATCCAGGAGATGATGCCCGAGATTCGCTGAGCAGCGCCGAGGATGCGCATCAGGCCCGACTTGCCCGCGCCGGTGGTTCCGGCGGTGATGCCGTGCTGCGCCCTGCCCGTGTCGAAGTTGAACAGTTGAATCCTGGCGGCGCTCCCGTCGTGGGCGACGCCGATCGAGATGCGCCCGCGGTCGTCCATCGTCAGGTCCTCGACCGTGGGCGACCGGACGTGCAGCAGGGGGTTGGCCCGGTAGATGTAGACGACCGCTTCGCGCGGGCCCGCCCCCTCCATGACCAGGCGGGAGATGTCGTCAATCCCGAGCGCGGAGCATAGGGCCTCGTGGTTGACCCGCAGCGTCTTGCCGCGCGGGGCCGCGATCAGCAGCCGGATCTGGTCCTCGCCAATCGCGTGCGCGACCAAGTCGACGCCGGGGGCGGCGCCGCCCGTGCAGTTGACGTGCTCGGCCCAGATGCGTTCCAGGGAGGCACCAGGGTCCTCTGCCTCCACCTCCAGGGCCTCGCGTGCACGCCGAGTCCTAGCGAGGTCGGGAGCGACCTGGATGGCGAGGCGGCCGGGACCGTACCCGGGGACCGGCGCCGTGTCGACCGCGTCGACCGGCACGTCGAAGACCCCGGCGATGGCCCGCTCGTCCAGGGTGCGCGGCACGGTGTGGCCGGCGGGGGCCAGGACGATCGCCTCGAAGTCCGGCCCGTCGGGGTCGTACTGGCGGATGCCCTCCAGGGTGGTGTCTCCGGTGGCCTGCGACTGGTTCCACAGGGCCCGCATGTGGTCGGCGAAGGTGACCGGCTCGGCGTCCACGACTTCCGGTTCACCCGCTAGGACGGGGAGGTTGTCGACGGCCCGCTTCAGGCTCTTGGAGCGGGTCCAGGGCGTCATGGGGACCATCACGGCCGTCCAGGCGGCCGCGCCCAGCATCGGCCACCCGTTGGGGTAGTCGCAGACGGGAACCAGCAGGCCGCCGGTGTAGGCGGCCGTCCAGCCGAGCACGGGCAGGGCCCGCAGCGACGAGGTGAGCCGCCGCGTCCAGTCGTCGGTGTCGCTGCGCTTCCACAGGCCGACGCTGGTGAGGGCGCCGGTGGTCAGGGCCGCGCCGTGCGCCCACCACGGAACGTTCGTCACCGGGCCGACGGCGGCCCAGGTGCCGGCGGCGGCGTACACGGTGCGCTCCGCCCAGGCGAGGCGGCGGGCGGTCTTCCGAGTCAGCCCCCGCTCACCGGCGGCGGCATCGGCTTTCGCGACGTCGGTCGTCGTCATCGTCATTTCCCCTCCGGGAGGAAAGAAAGGGGGAGGGGCCCCGGCGCTTTCGCCGGGGCCCCTCCCGCGGGGCTTTCCGCTCCGACGCCTACACGGCCGGGGCGGCTGTTCGGTTACTTGACTTCGTTGAATCCGGGCTTTGGCTGCTGCACGCCCATGGACTGCACGGTCTCGTAGATCCCGCCGTATTCGCTCTGGTGGGAGTCGGCGAAGCCCTGCGCGTCCATCTGCATCTGGTCGGCGGCGTTCACCAGGTCGCCCGATTCTTCGGCGACTTCCCGCAGCGAGTTGGCGCCTTCCATGATGAGAGCGGTGAATCGCGGCTCGACTTCTGCCGCGTCACACATCTCCGACATGTGGCTCGCCTTATCGGCGTTGCGGCGAAAAAGGCTCTGGAGAATCCAGATCTTCTCTTTGAGCCACAGCGCCCGTGCGGCGAGCGTGATGACGGCAGCTCCGAGGCTGACGAAGCCCAGGTTGCTGTCCGGGATCGCCGGGAGGTTGTCGCCGCCGGCGGGGACCGCAGGGACGTAGCTGTCGCGGGGGACGATCGACCCGGATACGACCTGGCCGGGCACGATTTCTCCGGACACGAGGTGACCTCCTAGTTCTCGTTGTGCACGCGGGCGGACGGGGTGCGAAGGCCCGCATCAGCGGTCGCCTGGGTGAGCGGCCGGTACGCGTCGTCCATCTCGGTCTTCGCGATCTCGCACGTCTCGGCCGCGTGGAGCGATTTGACCGACATCCCCTCGGCCTTGCGGGAGAGGACTTCCATCGAGTCGGCGAGCTTGCGCATCGCCCAGGCGGTGACGCGGCCCCTGACGTTGTGCTTGGCGGCCAGCCGGACGGACACCTCGTCCAGCGTGTACATCAGCTCCTTGGCCTTCCCGGAGAGCTGGAGGCATTCATCGTGCGCGGCGAACGCCTCCGAGACCACCTCGTCCAGGAAATCCACAACGTCATCGAGCGTGACTTCCGTCGCGTGCTCGGGGTCCATGCCGTCGTCCATCGCGGTCGTGACGGCTCCGGTTTGCACGGCGGGCGCGTTGCCCACTGGCGCCTCCTTCATGTTCGTGGTGGGACTGCCGTTTCCGGCGGGGAGGCCGCGGGTTCCGGTGGTCAAGGGCTCACGCGGGGAGGCTTGGTAGCCGGGCGGGAAGACCTGCTCAGTCACCCACACCTCCTGTTGCTGTGGGTCGGTGTCCCGCATGGAGTCGTAGGCGCTGCGCCGTTCCCCGCGCGGCGGCGGGGTGTAGAACTTCCAGCCGCTCCCGGCCGATCCGGCGGTGTCCTCCGCCTTGGCTCGGGCCCGTTCACTCGTGCGGCGGGCCCGCTCCTTGCGGCTGGCCTTGCGCCGGTCGGCGGGGCCGGTGCCCGAGGCGGAGCCGCCGCGCTTCTTCGACTTCGGCTTCACCCGGACCTTCTTCCTGTCGGGCCGGGACCTCTTCGTGCCGCCGCCGGGCTTCGGCTTCTTGGTCAGGTCGACCTTGGGTGTGGTGCCGCCGCCGGGCTTCGGCTTCTTGGTCAGGTCGACCTTGGGTGTGGTGCCGCCGCCGGGCTTCGGCTTCTTGGTCAGGTCGACTTTCGGCCCGGCCGGTACTGACCCGCCGCTCTTGCCTCCCTTCTTCTTCGACTTCTTACGCTTGACCGCGGTCAGCACCGGCGGGGCGAGGTTCTTGCGGCGCTTCTTCAACCGGTGCCGTGCCGCCTTAGCTACGGCCTGCCCGAGCGTCGTACGGTCCGCGTCGGCGGCGGCCGCCGTCTCTTTCTCCTTCCGACGGGCCTTGGCCCGGGCCTTGCGTGCCTGCTGCTTGGCCTCGAAGCGGTCCTGGCGGACCTGCTCCCTGCGGGCCTGCTTCGCGTCGGCCCGGGCGTTGCGGACCCGGTCCTTGGTGTCCTGCCGGGCCGCCTGCCGGGCCGCCTGCCGCTGGTTCTTGCCGTCCTGCCGTGCGACGGCCCGATCCTGGCGGCCGCGGGCTCGCTCCAGTGCCGGGCTGGACTTCTGCGAGCTGGGGGACTTGCCGCCCGAGGGCGACTTGATCCCCGACCCCGAGCTGCTGCCGTTCTTCCCGGACGAGCCGTTCTTCCCGGAGCCCGGAGTCTTCGAGCCGCCCTTGCCCTTGCCCTTGCCGCCGACCGAGCCGAGCCCGGTGGACGTCTTCGGTGGTGAGGTCTTCTTGCCGCCCGGAGTCAGCCCACTGCCCGATCCGCCCTTGCCGCTGCGGCCGGGCCCGGTCCCGCCGGCGCCCTTGCTGCCGCCGGTTCCGCCTCCCTTGCCGCCACCTCCCATGAGGGAGCCGCGGCCGCCGCCGAGCGACTTGCGGCCGAAGTCCTGGCTGGAGGGGATCGACTTGCCGCGCTGCTGCGCCTTGTCGCCGATGCTCTGCATGGCAAGGGCGTGCTTGGCGGCGGCTTCCTCACCCGCGAGCCGGTGCTTGAGGCGGGCCTCGCGCAGCGGGGCCAGCTCCTCCGCCCGTTCCTGGCGCCGCTGGCGCCACTCCGTCAGGGCCGTCGCGGTGCCCCGCAGCGCGGCGAGCGCGATGGCCAGGGTCGCCGCGAGGCCGAGGGCGGCGACGCCGGGGCCGTCCGCCTCGTCGTCACCGTCGTCCCGACGAGCGGACACCGTGCCCTCCGAGCGGAGAGCGACGGTGCCCGCGCTGCCGGTCGCCCCGGGCGTCGGCGGGAGCGTCGGGGTGAGGTCGGCCAGGGAGTCGGCCACCGACCGGCGCCGCCGGACCGGGATCACCATCCCGTCGCCGCCGCCCGTCTCCGGCCCGGGAGCCGGGGGAGGGGGTTCGGCGGGCGGGGCCGGGGGCGCCGGGGGAGCGGCGCCCGGGATCGGGGGGAGCCCCGGCGGGGCCCCACCCCGAGATCGGAAGGAGACGACGTTGCCGTTCCGGTTGTCGTCCCGAGGGTCATCAGCCACGTGCTCTCCAGGTTGACAGAGGGTGACCGGATAGGAGATCCTCGCGCGCCCGCGCGCCCGTGCGCCCGCGCGCCCGCCTTGACCCCCAAAAACCGGCCCGCCCCCGGGTGATGATGATGGTGATGACGCTTACGCGCCGTGACCGCCGTCGTGACGGCCGGTCCAGTTCTCCAGCGTCCGCGCGAGGTCATTCCACAATTCCGGATTGGCCTTGCAGATCGCGCGGGCCCGGTCCCACCAGGCATCTGCCAGACCCGCGTCACCGCGCGCTTGGACCTGCCGGGCCTGCCGCTCCGCCCAGTGGGCGGAGCGACGGGCCTGCCGGACCTCGGAGATCGAGGGCACCTGCGGCACTGATCAGGCTCCCTTGCGGTCGAACAAGTCGTTGACGCCCCGGACCGCGCGGCCGCCCGACGCCTCAACGGCGTCCTGACCTGCGCTTTCGCTGCTCTCCTCGGTGTCGCTGTCGGGCCGGGCGGTCATCGCGCCGATCGTCTTGTTCAACGACTTCGTGGCGAAGGTGTTCACCTGGTCGCGCCGGTCGGCCTTCGCCTTGGCCTTGGCCGCCCGCTGACCGGGCAGGGCCTGGATGGTGCGGACGTAGTCGGCGTACGCGGTGCGCAGACCCTCCGCCCCCCGCGCCGCCTCCCGCGAGCCTTTGACCAGGCGGTTTAGGTGCTTCTCGACTTTCCGGGCCCGCCGCAGGGCCGACCACCTGCCGTCTCCCTCCACGTGCTGGGAGCGCAGGACGGCCTGGAACATCGCCCGGGCCGCCTCGTACTCGCTGTGGTCGTCGTTGTGTACGCGCTGCCGGTCCAGCGTCCAGGTGGTCAGGTGGTCCAGGTTGAGCAGGGGCCGGAACTCCGCCGGCACCCGGTTCAGGACCTCGTTGTTCATGTGCTCGATCTCGGGCACGGGTGATCTCCTCTCAGGGGGTTGGGGCCCGCCGACTCTCGGGGGCAGTGGCGGGCCCGGTCCGCGACGTACGCGCCGCGTGGGTCAGCGAGCGGCGAGGTGCTTCTCTCGGTCCGCGGGGCTCAAGAGCCCCGCTTCGTCCAGCAGCCGTACGGCTCGGTCGCGGTTGCACCCGACGGCCGTACGGGCGGCGTTGACGGTGACGAACCCGTCCTCCCCGCGGGGCAGGCCCCGCAGGATCTCGATCGCCTCTGCGTCCGTACGGGCCGCCGCCGTACGGCCGCCCGTACGGGGAGCGTCCGTACGGTCCGTACGGGTCTTTGCCGTACGGGCCGCCGTACGGTCCGTACGGGTCTTTGCCGTACGGGCCGCCGTACGGTCCGTACGGGGTGTGTCCGTACGGTCCGTACGGGCAGGGTCCGTACGGTGCGGCTCAGGGCTCGCCGTACGGTCCGGCTCGCCCCGTTCGGCGGACGGGTCGGCCGCGTCCGCCCCGGGCTTGGCGGGCACCGTCGCCTTCTCCTCGTGGTCGTTCTCCAGGAGGCGGTGAACCCGCCAGACGATGGCGACGACGACGAGGACCGCGACGACGATGAGCCCGATGCTCGGGTGCTGTTTGCCGTCGACCACCGTCACGCCCGTGCCCGTCATGTCGGCCACGTGGTAGGTGATGTTGGTGGCGGCCATCAGCCCGAGCGCGTACGGCACGTCCTTCCGCATGCGGAAAGCCGTGACCGCATAGACGTCCAGGCCGACCGGCATTGCCCATCCCAGGTCTCCGAACGGGGTGCTGCCCAGTCCGACCATCCGGGCGAAGGCCCACTCACCGGAGGCGGTCAGGGCGATCACGGCCGCGAGCGCGATCCAGATGCTGCCCTGCTTGATGACCTCTCCCCGGTCCCGGGTCCGCTTAAGGCTGGCCGCGCGCTTTTCGGCGATGCGGCGGGCCTCGCGGGCGGCGTCCAGTTCGCGGTTGGCGTCCGCGAGCTTGGCGTCCGCCTCCTTGCGCACCGCGCCGGCGGCGGTCCGAGCTTCCTCCTCCGCGTCCCGACGCAGCGCCTCGAACTCGGCTGCGAGCCGAGCCCGCTGCGCCTGCCGCTCCCGCTCGTGCTGTTCGCCGAGCTGACGGAACTGGCTCTCGATGTCCGCCCGGGCGGCGTCCACCTCCTCGCGGTAGGCCGCGAGTTCGGCGTCGATCTCCGCGCGGCGGGCGCTCAGCTCCTCGTCCAGGTCGAGCCGGGCCGACCGACGTGTCAGCTCCAGCTCCGAGTCGAGGGCGGCCCGCGCCGTCCGGATCTCCACCGCTTGGTCCTGCGCCTCACCGAGGATGCGGGCGGCGTCGTCCAGGGCCTTGCGGTAGGCGGCCTCCGCCGAGGCGCGGCGCAGCTCCACCAAGGCGTTCGCCCGGTCTTCCGCCTCGGCGAGCACAACGCTCACCTGCTTCTCGGCGTCGGCGAGCAGGCTCTTGGCCTGCCCCTCGGCGGCCGCCATGACCTCTTCGGTCCCGACGGCTGCCTCGCTCCGGGCCCGGTCGAGGATCGCCTCCGCGTCGCTGCGGGCACCGGCGCGGATAGTATCCGCGTCGCCCTCGGCTCGGCGCAGCCGCTCCCCGGCCTCCTCGGCGGCGTCCACCAGGACGCGCTTGGCGTCGGCGGCCGCCACCCGGCGGATCTGCTCCACCTCGCTCTTGGCGGCCTGGATGAGCGCCGCCGCTTCCTGAGCCCCCGTCCACCGGGCGCCGTCGATCACGTCGGCGGCGCGGTCACGGAGATCCGCGAGGGCCTCGCTGTCTTCCCGCGCCCCCGATTTCGGCGGCGGGGCCGCCACCTTGGCCGGGCGGCGCGGCGGCTTCGTCTTCCGGGCGTTGGCGTTGCGGGCTGGCTTTCGGGCCCCCACACCGACCTCCTCTCATGCAGGTGGCCGCCTCCCGGCGGCCACCTCGGTGTTCGGTCCGTCAGCCCCGCACGCGGCGGGCGGCGGTGCGGCCAACAGCATTGGCCGCGGTCGAGATCCACTCCACGGCGCTGCTGGCGCGCTCAACCAGCGCGTGGTCACCGGCCCGCCTACACGCGGACTCGATGACCGAGCAGCGGTCGTCCACCCAGTCGGTGAGCGCCTCCAGTCGCGCAGGAGTACGGTTCTGCACCGCCCACAGCAGCTCACCGAGGACGTAGAACAGCATCGCCACGCCGGTCCACATCAGTAGCGTCAGCCGCAGGCGGAGCCGGGCCAGCAAGCCGGAGGCGTTCACCGTCACCGTCGTCCTCCGAGCTTGGTCATGGCCTGGCCGTGACGCTGCAAGTCGGCTTGTGCCTGCTGTCGTGATTCCTCTGCTTTGCGAGCCGCCTCGGCAGACTCTGACGCGGTGCTCACAGCAGGTCGGAGGGGTCGGCGTCGGCGGTGCCGGTCAACACCGCCAGTTCCCTGGGGCTCACCCACGTCGGCGGGATCACCACCTTCATGGTGACCGTGCGCTCGCACATCGAGCCGAGAACGATGAGCTGCCCGGTGCCCGACTGGACCGGACGGGCGTCGTCGATCTCTTCCAGCAGCGCCGGCAGGACCGTCACCGCGTCTGCGGTGACGGTGATCGTGGCGACGATGCGCGAGGGCGCCACCTCGAAAGCGACACGTACGCCGAGGCGGGCCAGCTTCTGGATCGAGGCGTAGAGCGGGAAGACCTCGTTGACGGTCTCTTGGACCTCCTGGGCGATCCCGGTGGACGACAGGGGCATGTCGGCGGGCATGATGGTCATGCGGATCGGTTCCTTCGCTGGTAGATCCGTGGACCCCCGGCACATATGGCGCTGCAATCGCCGTGTCGGGGGTCGCGCCGTACGGAGGACGGCGCGGCAGGCGAGCGGGGACTCGAACCCCTGTCTCCGGAGAGCCCGAACCAGTCGGGCACGCCCCTCATGACCTGTGCCTTTGAATGCCGCCGGGCGCCCCTCCATAGGAGGAGGCCCGGCGGAATTCCGGCCCAATTACTCATCTTCGGCACGCTGTTGAGTTCTCAAGAAGCGGACGCCCCTGCACCGGCCTTCCGTCATTCGACGTTGGTTCCGAACCGCTATGCGGCGTAAGCAGTGCGTATCATCCACGCATCACAGATCATCTGGCCGGATTGCATTGACCAGACAATGCGTTGCGAGGACGACTCTCGCATCCGCTGAGCGCCACGTCAAGCACATCAACCAGTCTCCACACATTGACTGGACAATGCGTGAGGTGGAGCTGTACACATGACGGCATGAAGCCCGCGCCCGTCTACCAACAGATCGCTGATGATCTCCGCCGTCAGATTTCCGACGGCACGTTCCCGCCCGGCTCCCAGGTGCCCACCGAGGCTGAACTTCTTGAGAAGTACGGTGAGCTGCACGGAGTCCGCTCCCGGCAGACCATCCGGCAAGGCTTGGGCGTGCTCGTGCACGAAGGTCTGATCGAGGCTCGCCGCCCGAAGGGCTACTTCGTCATCCAGCGCAAGCGGCTCGTCTACCGGCCCCAGGCGGAGCTGAGGCAGAAGCCGCCCGAGATCGACGTCTTCACGAACCTGGTCCAGGAGGAGGACGGTCGGACGCCGTCACAGGACATCGAGGTCTCGATCGTCAACCCGTCTCACATGATCCGCGAGCGTCTGGGTCTTGAGCCGGGCGAGCTGGCTGCGGCCCGCCGGCGAGTGCGCAAGCTCGATGACGTCCCGTACAACCTCAACGACTCGTACGTGCGCCTTTCGCTCGTCCAGGGGACCGACTTCATGCACCCTGGCGACGTTGCGCGCGGTACGAACGCAGTGCTGGGGGAGCTGGGGCACGAGCTGGTCTACGGCTTCCACGAGTTCTACCTCCGGATGCCTATGCCGGACGAGGTGCAGCGCCTTCAGCTTGGGGCGGGCGTCCCTGTCGCTGAGCACCTGTCGACCACCTTCGACAGCGAGGGCAACGCGGTTCAGGTCACCGTGAACCTCATCCCCGGCGACCGGCACGTGATCGTGTTCGAGACCCACCGCGGGGCTGAAGCGAACGCGCCTCGCATCCCGTGGGGGAACCCGTGATCATCGTTCCTGCCGAGGAGGCCGACCTTCCCCGGCTGATCAAGTTCCGCGCCGACGCGTCCGCGTGGTTGCAGGACCTCGGCACCGACCAGTGGGCCAAGCCTTTCCCAGCCGACCACATTCTCGGCTCGATCCGTCGCGGCGAGGTCTTCATGATCCGCGAAACGCCGCGTGCTGACGCTGCGGCCACGATCACCCTGGACCGTGACGCTGACACCCGCCTGTGGACTTCGGAAGAGATCGCGGAGCCTGCCCTGTACGTGCACAAGCTCGCCGTGGACCGTGCTTACGCCGGCATGGGACTCGGCAGCGCACTCCTGGACTGGGCGGGTGAAGAGGCTGTCCAGCAGGGGGCCAAGTGGCTCCGGCTGGACGCTTGGAGCACGAACCGGCGGCTCCATGCCTACTACCTCGAACGCGGCTTCACCCACGTCCGGACCGCCGACGATCCCGAAGTGGTTTCGGGCTGGGCAGCGCAGCGACCGGCTGAGTTCCGGTCAGGTCTTGGTGCGACACACCGGCTGACGTCCCGTTCGGCGCCGTCGCCGAACGGGAGAGGGCATGATGGCACCGCATCCGAGTAACCGCGTGCGCGCGGTGAAGCCCACGGAAATTGAGGCTCCAGACATGACGTGCCCAGCCGCATCGCCCTTCACCCCCACGCGGGCGCCCTTCCCCCCACACGGAAAACGCGTTCACCGGTGGGCAGGGTGCGGGGCAAGATCGGTGGATGCCACGTTCAGTGCCGTCGCGTCGCCGGTTCATCCGCTGGCGCGGTCGCCCGCCCAGCCGGACCCGCGCCCTGATACGCCGATGGCCGCCCTGCCTGCCAGCAGAACGGCCATCTAGATCGACTCCCAGCCTCCACAGCGCGAGTCGTTAGGTCGGCGATGACGCCGGGGCCCGAGCCTAGCCACAGGCCCGAGGTCACCACTCCCAGGATAGAACGAGTAGGCCCAACACGCAGCAGCGTGCCCCCGCTCAACGTCTCTTTTTCTGTCACTTGCCGGTCTGCGACTCCCCAAACCTCTAGGGGAGACCCCACACGATGTTCGAGATCCACCCGACGCCACGCAGCGTCGCGACGCCAACTCTCACGGTCGCGTCCGTTGCGGGCTCGGTCGCCGAGGCGGTGACGCCGTGAAGCGCCCGAAGAAGGCCCTGGCCGCCGCCGTTCAGCCGGACGACGAGGAGTTGTTCGAGTTCTCCGGCACCATCACCGACTACTGGTCGTACACGCAGATCCGCGACTACGTGATGCTGATGCCGGGGATGACGCACACCGCGTACCGGCTCTACAGCCTGCTGCGGTCGATGATCGCCGAGGCGTCTCGCAGGCGGGACGAGCCGTGGAACGGCGGCATGCGGCGCATGACGATCGATCAGCTCTGCTGGCTGCTGCCCGGCCCGAAGGACAAGCCGATCAGCGTCTCCACCATGTACGAGACCCTGGGCACGCTGGAGGAACTCAACCTCGTCGTGCCGAAGGACGCGCTGGAGGTGGAGGGCATCAGCCAGCTCAAGGGTAAGCAGCGGGCCGCCAAGGGCATCTCCCGCGGCTTCATCGTCAACGACCTGCGCCCCGACGCCGCGTACACCGGGTGGCGCAACGCGTGGGACAAGCTCGACGCCTATCGGCCGGACTGGCGGGAGAACCCGCCGGCGCCGCCCACCCACCTCACTGAGATCGAGACCACGCCGAACGGTCAGATCCGGGCTCGGGTGCGGCTGGTCGACGCTCACGGCGAGCCGTTCCAGAAAACTGGAACGCCGCAGGTCGGAGCCCCTGAGACTGTCTCGTTCCAGAAAACTGGAACGCCAGCCCAGAAAACTGGAACGCCAGCCCAGATTTCTGGAACGGATCTTCCCCTGACCAGCGAAAACGATCACCCTCTAAGAAGCTCTCTCGAAGAAGCTTCTCTCTCTGGTGACCCGGGTGCCCCAACGGTCCCCTCCGTCACGGCCGGGACCGGGACGGAACGAGGAGAGGAGACTTCGGCTTCGCCGGAGAACGACACCGCCCCCTCGGCTGCCGCCGAGGAGCCGGACACCCACGACGACGTGCGGGTGGCGGAGGCATGGATCGCCTCCCGCCAGAAGCACGGTCACGGGGTACCGGCCCGCAGCCGGGTTGCGATGATCCGAGACGCGGCTGCGCTGCTCGCCGACGGCATCGACGTCGAGCACCTGGTCGCCGCGGCCGCCGACATGGGCAGCCGGGCTAACTGGTACTCGTTGGAGCGCCACCTGGAGCGGTTCGTCCCGCCGAAGACCGTGGTGCCCGGGCAGCGCCCGGCCATGCCCGACTGGTGCGGCAAGTGCAACGACGGCATGGAGCCCCGCCAGCCCGGCCAGAGGATGCGCGAGGGTGACGACGGCCGCCTGGTCCGGTGCGAGTGCCACCCGAGTCACCCCAGCAACGCCAGGGAGTCGGTGTTGGCCTAGAGCCTCCTCCGCAGCACAACGGCGGCAGGGGAGCCCGTGGAAAGGCCCCTGCCGCCGCTCGAATCACCCAGTCAGAAGGGATTCACCAATGAGCGTACCCACTCAGCACGACGGCATCGAGGACGAGGGCGGCTCGCTGTTCGATGAGGGACCGCAGCCCGTTCCGTTCGAGCGTGTACCCCCGAACGACGTGCCCGGCGAGCAGTGCGCGCTCGGCGGCATGCTCCTGTCGAAGGACGCGATCGGCGAGGTCAGCGAGACCGGTCTGACCAGCGAGGCGTACTACCGCCCCGCGCACGGCACCATCCACGACGCGATCATGGACATGTACGGGAAGGGTCAGCCGGTCGACCCGATCACGGTCGCGGCGTACCTGACGAAGTCCGGCGACATCGAGCGGATCGGCGGCGCGTCCTACCTGCACACCCTGGTGCAGGCAGTGCCGACGGCGGCAAACGCTTCGTACTACGCGGAGATCGTGGTCGAGCGGTTCAAGCTGCGGCGCCTGATCGAGGCGGGCACCCGGATCGTGCAGATGGGCTACGCGGCCGAAGGCGAGGTCTCCGATGTCGTCAACGCGGCGCAGGCCGAGATGCAGTCGGCGGCCCAGCTCGGCGCCGGCGGAGGGCTGGACCGGGTCGCGGCCGTGAGCGACATGCTGGAGGAATACCTCGCCAGCATGGACGCGCCGCCGCCCGAGCGTTTGCCCCTGCCGTATGCCGACCTTCAGGCCACCCTCCCGATGGAGCCCGGCGACCTGATCGTGATCGCAGCCCGACCGGCGATCGGTAAGTCCGTGGTGCTGCTCGACATTGCCCGGCACGTGGCGATCGAGCACCGCAGCCAGGTGCTGGTGTCGTCCATGGAGATGAGCCGCTCCCAGCTCATGGAGCGGATCATTGCGGCCGAGGCCCGCGTCCCGCTGAACCGGGTCAAGGACCGTCAGTACCAGAACGACGATCGGCAGCGCATTTACGACGCGGCTCTGCGGATCGACGGGGCGCCGCTGGTGGTGGACGACGGTCCGGCGGCAACCATCGTCCGGCTCCGTTCGCGGCTGCGCTGGCTCCAGGCGCAGGGCAAGCTCCCGCGCGTCCTGGTCGTGGACTATCTCCAGATCATGAAGGCATCCGGCAAAGGCGGACAGAACCGCACCGGCGAGGTGGACGAGATCAGCCGGGGTCTGAAGGAACTGGCCGGCGAATTCAGGATTATCGTCATCGCCGCGGCTCAGCTCAACCGTGAGGTGGAGAAGCGCGAGGACAAGAAGCCGATGATGGCCGACCTGCGCGAGTCGGGGGCGATCGAGGCCGAAGCCAACGCCGTCATCCTGCTGCACCGGCCCGACGCGTACGACAAGGAGCACGAACGAGCGGGCGAGATGGACCTGATCATCGGCAAGAACCGGCAGGGCCCGACGGGCACCGTAACTGTGGCCTTCCAGGGGCACTATGCCCGCGCCCGTGACCTCGGTACGGGCTTCTGACCTGCGTATCGCCGATCGCTCCTTCGCCCAGGTCCGCGAGGTTGTGAACGTGACGTCGATCGGCCACACGGACGCTGGCGCGATCCTCCGGCTGTGGGCCGAGCTGGCCGAAGCCATTGCCGAGGAGGCGGTCGCACGCCGAGCCGAGTGGGAAGCGGGGCGGGCCGCGGTTCCCGCGCAGCCGGTCGACGGCGGCCGCCGTGAGCGGGCAGACTCGGAGCAGACCGAGAGGGGCACGCGATGACTGCACAGCCGATCCACCCGCACGGGCCGGAGCGGGTGCCGCGCAACGCCGAGGGCATCGCGGCTGTCCTCGATGGCGCGCAGCGGATGGAGTTCTACCGCGAACTGCTGGCCGCCGCGCCCGAGGAGGCGGAAGGCGTCCTGCGGCGCTGGTGGTGCGAGGCGATGCTGGAAACCGACCCGGCCGGGGATCGGCTGACCGCGGCCGCACTGGACGGGACGCTGCCCACGACTGCGGTCGGCGATGTGATCGAGCGCCGCCGCTCGGCGGGCCTGCCCGTTGAGTGAGCCGCACGGCGAGGAGCCGGCGGGTCTGCCCTGCGTGTTGTCGGAGGAGGTCACCGAACTCCTCATGGACAAGAGCCTGCCCGGCGCGGTGTTCGGTGCGATCGTGGCCGCCACGGTCGTGATCAACGAGACGAGAGGTGAGGTGCCGGGCAGCACCGCGTCGGCGAAGTGGCCGCAGCAGCGGCGCATGCCGCTCGGCGCGGACGGCTCGCTCGGCATCGCTGAGTACGTCATCGTCGCCGACGCCCACCCGCCGCACATCGTCCTCACCCGCGTGCAACTCTACTGACCCGGCCAGCCCGACCGGGGCCCGGCGAGACACCCGTCCGCCGGGCCCTTCGGCGTTCATGGCGGCGACGCCGGCGGGGGTGACGGGGTGGGTGCGGGTTTAAGCACGCGGGGGCTCCGCCCCCACACCCCCGGCCCTCCACAGAGGGGAGGGGGCCGCCGTTTTTGATCTTGCGGCCCGTGGGCGGTGCTGGGGTGGGTGGGGTCGGGGGGTTCCCTCCGCGACGGGGCCCCCGGAGGGGACCACAGCCCGTGCCGGGGTGCCAGGCCAAGCCGCTACGCGGTCGCCTTCGGCGAGCCTGGCACCCCGACACGGCCCGCGGTCGGCTGCGCCTGCCCCGCCGCGGAGGGAACCCCCCGACCGGCCCGTCGTGCGGCGTTCCGCCGAGGGCAATTCCGGTCCTGTCGAGGCGCCGGAATCACCCCTGGAATTCTCTTCAAAATAGCCTCTGACCTGCTGTTTTGGGCGTGTCGAGAGTTGACCTACGGGCTAAAACTTGAGAGTATTGTCTACGTCGGAAGGGGGCGGGAATCCCCTCCCGGCACCGGGCTCCGGCCCACACCGAGAAATCTCAACGAAAGGCCATGTCCATGCTGGACCTCACCAACATCACCCGCCTGCCGATCATCGACTGCACGGCGATCGAGTCGGTCAACGCCGAGCTGCGGCCGGTCTACGACCGGATGCTGCGGACCTTCTCCGTCCAGCTCTGGAAGGACGGCGAGCCCAGCGGTATCCACGGCCTGACGGACAACTTCCGTTACGCCGACCAGCCGCTGGAGGCCATCGACGCCTTCCTCGCCGAGCGCGGCGTCCGCGCCCTCACCGACGACGAGGCGGTGCTGCTGTACGCCGGTCTCGTCCACGCCAAGGGCGGCCCGGACTGGGAGATCTTCCAGATGCAGCTCGCCGCCGCCGAGCAGCTCTGACCGGTCATCACACCCTGCGAGCGGGCGGGGGCGGGAATCCCCGCCCGCTCGCAGGGCCCGGCCACCGAACCACCTCAACAAGGAGCAACCATGAGCGCCACGACCTTGAAGACCCGCATCGGAGAGCCGGACATCGAGTGCCGCTATCCCGTGATCATCGGAGAGAACCGGGTCATCGGGCATGCCTACCGCTGGCACCGTGACTGGCTGGTCGTCACCAGCGAGGGTGAGCACAACCTCCGCCGCCCGCCCAAGGGCACCAAGGGCATCGACATGGCCGCCGCGTACCTCGCCGAGGAGTACGCCGCCGGTCGCGTCGCGGCCGTCGCGCTGGACCTGCTGCTCGCCGAGGCGCCCCAGCCGCTGAACGGCCCGGTGCCCCTGCTGCACCCGCGGATGCCCGCCAGTGACCGCAACCGCGCGGGGGCGAAGACCGCGTTCGCCGGTCTGGCCGAGCAGCGCTGGCGGCCCGTGCTCCACGGCTTCCCGGGGTCGGACAACCCGTGGTACCTGCTGTGCGAGCTGTGCGGCTGGTCCGGTGTCCGCTACTGGAGCCACCACCGCGGGCGCAACGGCAACCCGCCGTCCGCCCACCGTCACGACGGCGGATGCATCGGCGAGGACAGGGTCCGCGCGCTGATCCCCGCCTACCGGAAGTAGCCCGTCGTCTGCCGGGCCCGGATCTCCCCGGGCCCGGCGGCATCGGCCACACCAGACCGCCCGGGCGCCGGCGGGGCGGGAATCCCGCCGCCGCCCGGGGTGCACCGAGAAGCCTCAACCCCCTGGAAGGAACCCGACATGACCGTCTTCGAGCCGACCGAGCAGGCCCGCGCCGCCGCCGTCCGGGCCGCCGCGCTCGCCGACATCGCCCGCCGCCGCACACTGGTCGCCTCCGCCTGGAACGGCCGCGAGCTGATCAATGTCGCCGAGTTGCTCGACGTCGTCATGCTGTCGCTCTACGAGGAGGAGCCGACCCGCCCGGGCGGCATCTGCGAGAGCGCCCGGCTCGCCCTGGCCGACGCCGAGGCCACCGCCGCCGAGACTCCGGGCACCGGTTTCCCGGTGGGCTTCGGGCAGTACGTCACGCACGCCCTGGACCGCCGTCCGTTGACGGTCCCGGCCCTCCCCGTCCTGACTGGCTGGAGCCTCGCCGACGAGGACGCCCAGCTTGTGGCCGCGCTGGACGCCCTGCACGGCCACCTCGCCACAGCCGCCACCGAGGCGGTCGCCCTGGCCCTGCTGGAGGCCGTGTTCGCTCTGCACGGCAAGCGTGCCGACCTCGCCCAGCTCTCCCACGGCTGACGTGCCGTCCATCCCGGCCCGCCGCTCGTGCGGCGGGCCGGGGGAGGGGGTCTGAGCTGCGGAGAGCTTGACTTGGACCCCAAAACTTGAGAGTATTGTCTACGTCGGAAGGGGGCGGGAATCCCCTCCCGGCATCGGGCCCCGGGCCCACACCGAACACACCTCAACGCGAAGGAACAGCCACGATGACCAGCACTCCGCGACTCGACAGCCTCGCGGCCGGCGGGACCAACGGCGTCTACGACGGCATCCGCCTCGCCGACGGCCACATGCTCACCCTCGTGATTCACCCCGGCGCCGACCAGGCGGAGAGTGTCTTCCTGTTCCCGGGCCTGACCGCTCCCGACACCGAGGCGTGGGAAAACGGCGACTCGTTGGAGGACTGGCTGACCGGCGGCCCGGGCGAAACGGTCTACGGGGACGTGCCGGTCGAGGCCGTGCGCGAGCTGATCGTCGCGCACGGTGGTGAGCATGAGGACCAGGAGCCCCCGCAGGACCACGCCGAGAAGACCGACGAGGCCGAGACGGCGGAGGCCGCCGCGACCCGCGCCCTGGCCGAATGGGGCATCACCGCGCACCGCGACGGTGACGCCGGGAACACGTGGCTGGTCGTCGGGTACGACCAGACCAGCCAGGGCTTCCCGCACATGCTCGCCGAGCCCTACGCCGTGCTCTACCTCTACACCGGTCCCGACGGCGAGGAGATCACCGTCGACCGGGCGCCCGTGAACGGCTACAACTGGCACGTCCTGACGGGCGACGGCACCGGCGCCGAGCGCACGCTGCTGGAGTGCCCGGCCAATCAGCTCGCCGCGTGCGTCGAGGCCATCGCCGACTGGATCACCACGCCGCAGGCATCGCCGGACCCGCTGACCCAGCTCGCCGAGCTGCACGGGGTGTTCGAGCTGGGCTACAGCGCCGACGACGTCCGGTCGGTCTTCGGGCGCATCACGGACGAGGGCGGCCCGTACCTGGTCTGCGTCTGGGAGTACGCGGACGAGTACGGATTCGGCGGCAACTCCGAGTTCTACGCCGAGGGCGAGGACGGCACCCTCTTCGAGGTCCAGCCCGACGTCCACCGGTGGCTCAGCGGCCAGCAGGAGACGCCCGGCCCGCTGGACACCTGGGTGTGCGCCCCCGTCACCGAGCCGACCGACGTCCCGGTCAGCGACGACTTCCACAACTACGCCCGGGCCGACCGGACCGGCGACTGACCGGCCGCCGGGCGGAGGGAGCGGGGCGGGAATCCCGCTTCCTCCGCCCGGGCCCGAACACACCGAACAGCCTCAACCAGGAGAAGACCGTGACGAAGAAGCCCTTCACCCCACCGTGCGCCGCCGGGTGCGTCTCCGCTCAGATGGAACTGTTCGCCGCGCCGGCCGCCGCGCCGGCCGCGCCCGCGGAGGCCGTCGAGTTCGACTTCGACGCCCACGACGTTGTGGTCGTCGGCGACAGCGGCGGCAAGGACAGCGGGGCCACGGCGCACGAGGTCTGCACCCGCGCCGACAAGGCGGGCCAGCTCCACAAGGTCCGCATCCTGCACTGCGACCTCGGCACCACCGAGCGCGGCCACCTGGTCGAGTGGCCTGGTGCGCTCGAAGTCGCCCGCTCGCACGCGAAGCAGTACGCAGTCCCCTTCGCCGTCCGTCGCAGCAAGCTGTGGGGTTCGCTGTGGCAGCGGATTCGCTCCCACGGCAACTGGCCGGGCCACTTCGCGCGCTACTGCACGAGCGACACAAAGACCGCGGTTGGCCGCGACTACGTGGACGAGGTCGGCGTCGAGCTGCGGCTCGGGCGCCCGGTCCGTGCCGGGTACGCGATGGGCATGCGCGCCGAGGAGTCCCGGGCCCGCGCCAAGAAGCCGGTGCTGGAGCGGAACCGCATGAGCGGCAAGGGCACGCTGCGCGTCGTGACGACCTGGCTCCCGGTCCACCAGCTCAGCACCGAACAGGTCTGGCAGGTCCACCAGGAGAACGGCATCGAGCACCACGAAGCCTACGACCAGGGCATGCGGCGGCTGAGCTGCCGGGCCTGCCCGCTCGCGCACACCGACGACCTCGTGCGCAGTGCGCAGCTCAACCCGGAGCTGTTCGAGGAGTACGCCGAGGCCGAGCAGGAGATGGGCCACCAGTTCAGGAAGTCGATCAGCCTGCGCGAGATCATCGAGCGCGCCCGGAGCTGACGGCCGTGGCCGGCGGGGGAGCGGGGCGGGAATCCCGCTCCCCCGCCGGGGCCGCGCACCACACCGAATCCCTCAACCCGCGAAGGACCGCAGCATGGACCACGTCATCCGCCGACCGCAGCGCACCCTCACGACGCAGGAACTTGAGACCGTACGGGACACCGCCCTGCTGAACCTCCAGGGCGGCTTGATCCTGGGCATCATCGACCCGGTGCCCAACCCCTCGCCGATGACCGAGGACGAGGGAGCGTGGGTCCGTGAGCAGGTGTGGCCCGAGTTCATGACGGAGATCGACCGCAAGTACCCGTGGGGCTTCTGGCGCTGGTCGACGTGCGAGCGCGGTACCTGCTGGAACTGCCTGGCGCGCCGCTGCGACCTGTGTGTCCACCGCCAGGAAGGAGGGCCGCACGTGGATGACAACACCGGCTGGGTGTACCGCGCTGGTGGGCAGGGCGTCGTCGCCAAGCTCATTCTGCGGCCCGACGGCGCACCGTGTGTGTGGTGGTGCCGTTGCCCGTGCGCCAAGGACGGACCGGCCCCCGACGCGCCCGCGCGGCGCCGGCGGCGGGCGAAGCGGTCGGCTGCGGCGAAGCCCGAGCCTGGGGCAGCAAAGGCGGACAGCGCCGCGCGGACGGACCGGAGTGCCGCCCCGAGCCGGGGACGCCGTGCCCCCGACCCTGCGGACGAGGCGCAGTACACCCTGTTCTGACGGCGGCCGGGGCCACCCGGAGCCGGACGTTGAGCGGCCCGGCGGGGCGCAAAAGCGTGGGAATCCCGCCGGGCCATGGTCCGGCCACCGAGGGCCCTCAACAGACCCATAACCGAACCAGTCACCATCGTATCCACGACCGAGACCACCAGGAGCACACCTGTGAAGACCGCCGACGACGGCCGCCAGTGGGCGAACCGTGAGGACCTGATCGAGCACAGCGGCTACGGCGGCACCACGCTGAAGCGGTTGTGGCGCGACCGCCGGGCCAACGGGCACCCCGACGCCCGTGAGATCGACGGCGTCATGCACTGGGACCTGGAGGAGTGGGACGAGTGGTTCGCCCGGCACCGCGAACGGCCCCGGGACCTGTCCCGCGTCGACCGCAACGGCGACCCGGACGAGCAGCTCCCGCCGGCGGGGCAGGCCCGCGTGCTCGGCGTCGACCCGGCCCGGATCACCCAGTACACCAGGAATCCGCCGCCGGAGTGGCCCGCCCCGGTCCGCGTCGAGGAGCTGGCCACCCGCACCCGCGAGTACCGCACCCGGGCTCAGCTCTGGGCCTTCGCCGACGACCCGGCCAGCGGGTTCGGCACCAAGGGCGGTCGCCCGCCCGGCCCCGACCCCAAGAAGCGCGCGGTGACGGCGCCCGACCCGCGCGTCCGGCTGGCCGCCGAGGCGCTGGCCGCGATGCCCGGCCGGAAGGCCGGCGAGGTGGCCGCCGCCCTCGCCGAGCGCCACGGCCAGTCCGTCGACACCTGGAAGCGGGTCATCACCCAGGCCCGCAAGCAGGCCCAGCGGTAGGCACCGCGCCGACACCGGCCCGCGCACCCCGCCACCATCGGGGAGCGCGGGCCGTCGCCGTACCTGCCGCCGATCCGCCGCGACATCCCCTCTTAAGAGGTGAGTCCGTGGTGCCGCCGGTCGGCGTGTACCGGCCCAGACAGCGGGGGCTCCGCCCCCACACCCCTGGCCCTCCCTCGGAGGGGGCGGGGGGAGCGCGGCGAACTGCGGGCCGGTGGGATGTGATCGGTGGGTGGGGTCGGGGGGCTCCCTCCCCGGACGGGCCCCCGGAGGGGACCACAGCCCGCGCCGGGCCGCCAGGCCAAGCCGCTGCGCGGTCGCCTTCGGCGAGCCCGGCACCCCGACACGGCCCGCGGTCGGCTGCGCCTGCCCGACCGAGGAGGGAGCCCCCCGACCGGCCCGTTGTACGGCGCCGCCGGAGGGGTGGTGAGCGATCCCGTGAACCTCATCAAAAAGCCCTCTGACCTGCGACTTTGTGGGGTGCCAAGGGTTGACTCGGGCCTCAAAACTTGAGAGTATTGTCTACGTCGGAAGGGGGCGGGAATCCCCAACCGGCCGCCGGGCCCCGGGCCCACACCGAAAAACCTCAACGATCAAGGACGGTCATGGTGAGCACCCCTGTGCGCGACGCCGCCCCCGAACCGGCGCTGGATGAGGACGGCCGCCCGTACGCCAACGGTTTCCGGCCGGCGGTGCTGGAGTGGGACGGCTGGACGTGCGCCGACTGCATCGTCTGCGGCACCGGCACCCAGTGCGCCGACTGCCAGGCATGCACCGACTTTGCCTCTCCCTACCCGCCGCACTGGGCCCGGCCGTGGGCCGAGGGCGACCCGGAGCGCGGCATCGAGCTGTTCGGCGGCCCGGGCGGCATGTCCGCCGGTCGCAACCTCGTGGACAACGGCGGCGACTGGGTCCTGATCGAGTGGAACCGCGACGCCGCGGCGACCGCCCGGGCCGCCGGTCACTGGGTGATCGAGGCCGACGTGCGCACCCTCGACCCCCGTCACCCGGCCCTGCGGGGAGTGCGCCGCGTCCACGGCTCCCCGCCGTGCCAGACCCTCTCCGGCGCGGGCAAGCGCGCCGGGTGGAACGCCGACGAGGTCGCAGAGCTTCAGTCCATCATGTGGCAGGCCAGCGAGGCATTTGGCTACCTCCAGGTGGACGACTTGTGCAGCCTCTACGGCGGCCCGCACGGCTACTTCGGCGGCGACGTCCTGGACGGCATGGAGGACCACCCCGACGCCGACGGCTGGGGCGAGCTGTGCGGCGGCGGCCACCTGCCCCCCTGCATGAGCCCCGCCGACTTCCGCAAGTGGGCGGCCAGCGTCGTCTCCGACGACCGTACGGCGCTCATGGCTGAGATGCTGATCTGGCCGATGTGCCTCGTCCAGATCGGCGCCCCGCTGATCTCCATCACGATGGAGCAGAGTGCCAACCTGCTCAAGCAGTCCCCGGCCCTGGCCGAGGCGATCCAGTCCGAGATCACCTCCGTCGAGGGGTTCGGGTGGGCCTGGTGCTCGTGGCAGGTCGCTGACGCCGCCGACTACGGCGCCGCCACCCACCGCGAGCGCGCGTGGATGGTCGCCACCCGCTACGGGCGGCCCCGCTACGCCGAAGAGGTGGACGGCGACAAGGCGGCCCGCGCGATGTGGGCGCACGTCCTCAAGCGCACCGGAGCCCTGCCCGACTGGACGCCGGAACTCGACCGCCGTATCGAGCCCTACCAGGGCCGCCCCGCCCTGCCGACGGTGACCGTCGCGGCCGCGCTCAACCTCCCGGCCGACTGGTGGGCCGACACCCGCGGCAAGCGTGGCATCAACCCCGAGACGGGCAAGCCCAAGGGGGGCGGATCGTTCCCGCTCAACGACGTCGGCCCGTGCGTCACCGCTCCCTGGTACAGCATCAAATTCCGCCCCGCGCACGTCCCCCAGGGCGAGGGCACCAACACCATCACCGCCGCCGAACTCGGCGTGCTGGTCGGCTTCCCCCGGGACTACCCGTGGACCTACATCCCGACCCGCAAGAACGCCCGCGGCGTACGCAACATCGCCCAGATGATCGCCGACCCGGTGAGTCCCTTCATGGGCGCCGCCGTCTCCGCTGCCATCCAGGGCGAGGACTGGTACGAGCCGACGGCCACCTACCAGGCCACGCTCTACCGACTGGACGAGCAGGCCGCTGACACCGACCCGGCGCCACTGCCCGCCCCACGCACCGAAGAACGGGCGATCGAGCAACTGGAGCTGTTCCCCGCAGCCTGACCCATCCTCACGACGAAGCCCCGGCGGGCCACTGGAGATCAGTGGCCCACCGGGGCTTGCCGGTCCCCTTCGAGGTACTCGACCCGGAGACCGGTGTCCCCGAATGCTCGCGCACCGGTACCGTCCTGAGTGCGACGTCAGAACGGAGTCCATCATGGCGCACGACGCTGAAAATGGCTCGCCCCTCACGTTCGGCCAGCGGGTCCGACGCGAACGGGAGCGGAAGGGCCAGACGCGACCGGTGCTCGCCGGTCTGGTCGGCCGCAGCACGGAATGGGTCAAGGCGATCGAGAACGACCGACTCGGCATGCCACGCCTGCCGCTACTCCTGCGCCTCGCGGAGGCGCTCGGCGTGGACGACCTAGCCGCCCTCACCGGCGACGAACGCATTGCGGCCGCCACCTACACCAAGGCCGCCCACCCTTCACTGCTGCGGGTGAAGGAGGCCCTGACGACCTACGACCTGCTCACCCGAGACGAGGAGCCCGCGCCGGCGGCGGTGCTCGCCACCCGCGTACAGAACGCGTGGCAGGCATGGCACGGATTCGGCGACCACCGCAGCCGCGTCGCCAACGTGCTGCCCGCCCTGCTCGCCGACCTCCAGCATGCTGCCCGCACCCATGAAGGCGCCGACAGGCGCCGGTCCCAGGTGCTGCTCGCGCAGGGATACCACCTCGCCCAGCTCTACCTGTCGTTCCAGCCCGCACCCGAGCTGGTGATGCTCACCGGCGACCGGTCCATGACGATGGCTCAGGACGCCGACAGCCCGCGCGCCATGGCCGCCTCCGCGTGGTACCTGAACCACGTCTTCCGTGACGCCGGAGAGCGGCACGAGGCGCGCGTCGACCTGGCGATGAAGTCGGTTCGGCTGCTCGACCCGGAACGCGGCCCGGAGGACATCGCGCTCGGCGGACTGCTGCACCTGGCCGCTTGCCTGTCGTTCGCCAAGGTCGGCCAGAAGGGCAACGCCGAACGGCACTGGGACCGTGCCGACGCCGCCGCCAAGCGACTCGGCGACGCGTACGTGCACCCCTGGCTGATGTTCGGCCGGGGCATGGTCGACGCTTACGCGATCACGATGAACAACGACCTGGTGCGGTCCGGCGCGGCGGTCGACGCGGCCACGCACATCGATCTCGGCTCGATGCAGAGCGCCACCCGCCGCAGCTTCCACCTCATCGAGACAGCCCGCGCCTACGGCCTCGCGGGCGAGACGGTGGCGGTCGTGCACCTGCTGAAGAAGGCATACGAGGCGAGCCCCGAGACGGCCTGCTTCAACCTGTTCGCACGCGGTACGGCGGCGGAACTGGCGGAGAACGGTAGCGCGATCATCCGGGACGACGCCCGCGGCCTCGCGCGTCAACTCGGCGTGGCCGCCTAGGGGTACAACCTGTACCCCTTCGCAAGGGGGTAGCGACTGTACCTGTCGCTACCCCCTTCTGCTCTTACGGTCGTGTCTCGACCCACCCGCTACCCCCGAGGTTCGGCGATGCCCGACACGACCACCCAGTCCCGCGCAGCGGGATACCCCGGCTACAGCGAGACGATGACGCGCACCCCTGAGACGGCAGGGAAGGCGCGGCGCCTAGCCCGCGTGGCCATGGGCGCCTGGAACATGGACGAGGCGAGCGAGGGCGCGGCACTGCTGCTGACGGAGCTGTTCGCCAACGCCGTGCGACATGCTCGCGGCGACTGCGTTCGCGTCATCATCAACCGCCCCTACGACGACCGGGTCTATGTGGCCGTGGTCGACCGGGAACCCCGGCGTCTGCCGGAGCTGTGCGAGGCCGGGCCGGACGACATCAACGGCCGCGGGCTCGCCCTGGTCGAGGAGATGGCGGACCGGTGGGGCTACGACCTGTTGGGCAGCGGACGACGTCCGTGGGGCAAGCGCGTCTGGGCAGAGATGAAGGTGACCCGATGACCGAGACCAAGACCGAAACCGAGCCCGCGCCGACGGTCGGCGACGAGGTACTGGAAGGCACGACCCGGGCCATCGTGACCGACATCCGCGGCGGAGTCATCTGGCTCCGACCGGCGAACGGTGGCGGCGGAACGGAGTGGCCGGCGGAGGACCCGCGCAAGCTCACCGTGCGCCGGACCCGCGCCGAAATGATCGAGTCGGGCGACCTGTGAGCGCCCGCCGGACCAGCGGGCCGTAGCCCGCACTCGACCCCCGCTGCCCGCGCCACCCCCGTCGCGGGCAGCGGCCGGAGACGGTGCCCCGGAAATCCCACCCTTGAGGGTTCCGGGGCACCGTTGCGTGTTCCAGTTTTCTGGAACGCCCCACCCTCCCGGCCGCACCCGCGAGACGGCCCGGGCCGCCCGCCGGACCCTGGGGCGCCTTGACGCGGAGGAGTCCGGCCGGACACTGGAGAGGCCGGGGGGATGCCTGCACAACGTAAAGGGCCCCGCGCAGCGGGGCCCTTTTCCCTGCGTTCTTCGCGTCAGCCGGTTGTGCTTCCAGCGGCCGCCGTCTCAAGTCCCGCGGCACCGTTCTGCGTCGGTACCGCAGCCGCCGGCGAATCGGTCGAGGAGTCCGCGGACGTCGTTTCCGTCGCCGCCTTCTTCGCCGCGGCCCGCTTGCTCCGTTGTCGCCTACTCGGGCGCTTCGCGGGTTCTTCGGCGCCGATTCCCTTCAGCTCCTCCGCAGTCCAGCCCGCCGCCTCTGCGGCGGCAAACGCTTCGGCGTACGGCGCGTCCAGCGCCTCCAACTGACGCTGGAGTTCAGCCCGCTGTCCCAGGATCTCCGCCAGCGGCTCGAACGCCTTCTCGCGGGCCGCTTGGACTTCCCTCATTCGCTGCATGATGTCGTGTGCACTGGCCATGCCGTGATCGTACTGGCACGGTAGGTGGGGCAGCAGCGAGAGCATGCTTACCGCCCCAGACACAGGGATTTTTGACGGTCGACCACAAACACCGCGTGCGGCTACTGACGGCATCAGCCACCGGTAGCAAGGTAGTGCTTACTGGGCCCAGTAAGCGGCGATGCCGGGCGCCCTCCATTAGGGTGGCGGCCGGTGGTCATGGGTCCGAGCACGGACCCCGGGGGCGGATCGGAAAGGGCTGTGGTGGCAGAGCCGACAGCGGATAAGACACGTCAGCGCCCCGCTGCGCGGAGACGCGAGCGCGAGGCCGGCGGCGCTCGTGAGACACGCATCAAGGTGTCCTACAACGAGGACGAACACGCGATCGTGAAAGCGGCTGCTGAACGCGAGCGTCTGGCAACAGCGTCCTGGATCGGGCGCGTCTCCCTGGACGTTGCCGAGGAGATCGTCGTGCCTACGCCGGTCAACGCCAAGGCCGTGGTCGCAGAGCTGATCGAGGCGCGGAAGCAGCTCAGGAGGATCGGAGTCAACTACAACCAGATCGCGAAGGTGCTGAACTCCGACGGCGTCGTGACCGACCGAGAGATGCTCGCGGTACACCAGGCACTGCTGGCGGCGATCCGACGCCTGGACGAGGCCACGCTCCAGGTGATGAGAGAGAGGAAGGAGCGGGGCGGGTGATTCCCGAGAAGCTGGACGAGGGCAGCGACACCTACGGTCTGCTGCACTACCTCTATGGGCCGGGGCGGCGCGATGAGCACACCGACCCGCACATGGTGGCGGCATGGGACCCGTACGTCGATGACCCGGGCCGGTCGTCGGACATGACGATCTCGGATCTCGCCTTGCTCTTGGACGCCCCCGTCTTCGCGATGCGGGGGAAGAGACCGAAGCTGCACGTGTACCACGTGGCTGTCCGCAACGCTCCCGAGGACCGCATCCTCAGTGATGCGGAGTGGGCCGAGGTGGCACGCGAGATGATGCATGCCGCCGGGATCGCCGAGCACAATGACGACGAGGCATGCCGGTGGGTGGCCGTCCGGCATGCCGACGACCACATTCACCTCGTGGCGACCAAGGTCCGGGAGGACGGACGGCAACCGAACCTGCGCCAAGACATCGTGAAAATGCAGACTGCGGCTCGCGCTTTCGAGGTGCTGTTCGGACTCCGTCGGCTCAAGCACGGAGACAAGACCGCAGCGCAGTGGCGGAAGGCCGGAGAGCTGGAGAAGGCGGAACGCCGTGGCCTGAAGGAAGCGCCGCGCGTGACCCTGCAACGAACGGTGCGCGAGGTGGCAGCGGCGGCAATGAATGAGGCTGACTTCTTCGCTCGGCTGGGGACGTCCGGGCTGCGTGTGAAGCAGCGCATTGCCCCGGACGGCAACGTGACCGGCTACTCCGTCGCGATGCCGGGGGACCGCAATCCGGAGCAGGCACCTATCTGGTTCTCCGGAGCCCGGCTTGCGCCGGACCTGTCCCTGCCTCGGGTGCGCGAGCGGTGGAGCAAGCAGATTCCGCTGCCTCGCGTCGCGCCGGCGGAGCTGTGGCGGGTAGCCGAGAGCAAAGTACGCGCGGCCGCCGTCCAGCTCGGCGCCGAAGGGCTGCATGAGGGAGCCGGGGAGGTGGCCGCACTCGGGGACCTGATCGTGGTTGCCGCCGTCATCTCACCGCGTCTGGTCCGCAGCGAGATCAAGGACGCTGCCTACGAGTTCGAGCGGGCCGCCCGGGTGCCCGGCGACCGTGCCCTGGAGAGCCAGGCGCGGACGCTGTACCGGGAGTCGGCGCAGTTGCTGTCACAGTCAGCGGCTGCGGCGGGCCGCAGTGACGCGGTCGCCGCGCTCGGCTTCCTCCTAGCCCTGGTGAAGGCGGTCGAGGCGTCCCGGCGCTGGCACCAGGCGCAGGAGCACCGAGCGCAGGCGGAGGCGTCGGGGCGGGCCGGTCGACTGCTGCGTGAGGCGGTCGAGGTGACCGCCGGCGCGGCTGCTGCCCGGGAGTACCGGCCCCGCCCCAAGCGGGCGGCCGCACGACCCGGTGGGCCCCGCCGTGCACCAGCCGTCTCCGGTGAGCGGCCGATGGCTGGCGTGCTCCAGCAGGCTCTGCCCGAGCGGGCGACTGCGATACTTGCAGACCCGGCGTGGCCAGCACTGCGCACGCGCCTGATCGCGGTCGAGGAGATGGGGGAGGACCCGGTCGAGGTGCTCTCCGCAGTCGCGGCCCGGAGGGAGTTGGCCTCAGCGGACTCGGTCGCCGAGGTGCTTACATGGCGGCTGGACGGGTGGAGTCGCCAGCGTGGTGCAACGGCGGCGGCCACCGGCAAGAGCCCGTCGCCGACGCCCACGGGCGGCACCGGCCGCAGCAGTGGGCCGCGCAAGACGGGGGTGCCCGGGCCGACACGTCGGCCGCCGGGTGACGAACAGCGCAAGGGCCCGCGACGGGCCCGGTGACGAGGGGAGCGAACATGTCGATGCCGACGCCAGAGGAGCGTTCCGGGGAGGCATTCACGGAGGCCGCCGCCGAGGCGGTGCAGACCTCCGTGATGGCGTTCCGTCTGGTGATGGCCATCGCGGACGCGGTGCGCCGTCAACAGCAGAAGAGGGCCGGGAAGGAGGACGAACTCCCGGACGCCGAGAAGGCAGCGGCGGAAGCATCGGAGGAAGTCAAGAAGTTCCTCCCGGTCGACATCGCCGCGGCGTTGCTGCAAGGTGCGGACTGGCCCCAGCTCGCTCAACAGCTCATGGCGCTCAAGCGGGCCGGGGTGGATCTGGAGACGATGCTGCCGCGCGTCGGCGAGATCACCGTGACGGTGCGGGACCAGGTCGTGGCGAACGCCGAGAAGGTGGCGCGCGAGGGCACCGAGGAGTGGGCGAAGGCGTTGCGTGAGACGCTGCCGGCGGGACCGGTGCGTGAGGCGATCCTGTCCTCCCCGGCGTGGCCGGAGATGGCCAGGACGATGGCGACGCTGAATGAGCGCGGAGTCGACGTGAGGGCAATCCTCGGGGCCGCGCACGAGGAGGGTGTCGGCGTCGACCAGGCCATTGCCAAGGTACTTTCGGCGGCCGAGGTGCCGACCACGAGCCGGGACGCGACGCTGTCGTATGGGCCGCTGACGGTCGGGCTGGACATCCCCAAGGATCTCGACCTGGGAGACCGGGAGCGGGCCCTCCGGCAACTGTCGATCTCACCTTCAGAGAACCAGCGGTTCGGGCGCATGGTGCGGGGGGCGCTGCCCGGGGCGGAGCGGGAGGCGGACCTCCTGCTGTCGGCGCGTCAGTGGCCTCTGGTCGCCGCGCGGGTGGCGGACATGGAGAGCAAGGGGCAACCGGTCGCGGAGCACCTGGCCCGGCTGTCGACGGACACCTCGTGGCAGGAGGGCCCGCAGTCGCAGGTGGGGCGGCGTCTGGTCCAGGCCGCCGTTGACGCGCTGCGCAAGCCGGTCGGTACGCCGGCGGGGCCGGGGCCGACGGTGAGTACGGCGGCGGCCCGATCGACGTCGCCGAGTGTGGGCCCTACTAAGGCCGCGAAGGGGGCGGCACCGACCACGCCCGGAGTGGCCGCGCACCGCGAGGCCGGACCCGCGCCGCAGAGTGGCAAGACCCGGTAGAACGGCCGATGTACGTGTGCCGCAGACCGGCATCCGGTCTGCGGCACACGTCGTTTCGGGTCAGGGACGGGTGGCGCCGACGTAGTCGCCCTGCGGCATCGCCGAGGTGAGGGGTGCCACCTCTACGTGGCGGCCGGTGCGCGGTGCGTGGAGGACGTTGCCGTCGCCCGCGTAGAGCGCGACGTGGTAGATGGTGCCACTGCCGCCGTGCGCCCAGAACAACAGGTCGCCCGGGCTGAGGTTGGTGCGGGAGACGGGCCGGTTGCTGGTCGCGCCGTACTGGGCGTCGGCCGTCCGGGGCAGTTTCACCGTGGGCCAGTAGGCGTACTGCACGAGGCTGGAGCAGTCGTAGCCGACGGTGCTGCTGGCGGCGCACCGGCCGTTGAGGTAGCCGTTGGTGCCGTCGCAGAAGCCGGTCGACGGGCCGGCGGGGCCGCCGCCTCCGTAGGCGTACGGGGTGCCGATTCGGGTGGCCGCCTTGCGCAGGGCGGCCGCTCCGGTGCCGGACCCGGAGACCGTCAGCAGGCCGGGCCCCTCGAAGCGGCGCATGGTCGACAGGATGGTCTGGACGTAGTGGTAGGTCTCGCCGCCGGCGAAGGACTTCGGGGGCACACCGCCGTACTCCTCCACGCGGCCCCAGCCTGCGTTGTACCCGGCCAGTGCGAGCGCCCGTACGTCTCCGGGGTAGCCGCTATTGCGGGCCTGTTTGAGCAGGGAGCACATCATGCGGCCCTGTGCCATGACCGCGTCGCCGATGTCCCAGGGCGATGCCTCGCCGTTGCCGTCGGCATCCCGTCCCCACGTGGCCCAGGTCGCGGGCATGAACTGGGCGGGACCCTGGGCGCCGGCGTGGCTGGTGGCTTCCTCGCGGCTGGTCTTGAACTTGCTCTCCTGGTAGAGCTGCGCGGCAAGCAGGGAGGGGACCATTGCCGGGTCCGTGCATGCCTTGTCCGCTGCGAGGATCCACTTGCGGAACTCTTCGGGTACGCCGCGCAGGCCGCCTCCTCCGTCGGCCGTCTCGGTGGCCGAGGCGTCGTCGTCGGCGATCACCACTCCCACGATCCCGAGAGTCACCACCAGGACGAGCCCTATCACCGCGGCGGCAACTCCAACGAGCACCTTCACGCGTTATCCCCCCGTTTGTTCTCTCTTCGCTGTCGTGCCGGTCGTGTTGCTGCCGTACTAGATCACGAGGTGCTTGGCGTGTGCGCCTCCCTTGGGCGGGCCGGGCCGTGCCCGCGATTACGGTTCGCGTAGGGTCGGTGACGGATTCGCGTGAAGGAGCCGGGGGGTTTCGTGCTGCGGGCGGAATGCTGCTTCCTTCCCCACCTGGGTCTGACAGGGGTTCACGCTAGCCTCAGTGGTCCCAAGAGCCCAATAACGTGACGTAAGGACCTGCATTCAGGGGGAGTTGGCTTGACCGCCCAACCGGTGACTACGACCCCGGGCACCGGCACGCCGGTTGTGTTCCGGTACGCGCTGATGCCCGTCGACGGAAACGGCATTGCAGTGGCGACGGTTGCCGCCATGCTCGACAACGGCGCTGGTGGCGCCCAGGCGCGCGTCCTGGCGCCGGGGGAGGTCCTGCCCTACGGGACCGTCCCGGTGCTGGTGACCGACACGACGGTGTACGGGG
>NZ_BNBI01000024.1 GCF_014655295.1 Streptomyces fumanus | reverse complement strand
GCGAGCTCTCCAACGCGGCGCGGGAGTTGGCCTGGATGGGCGATTCACCGATCAGGATGAAGCACAGCACCCGCGCTTCGTCCGAGAACTCGATGTAGTCATCAGGCAGCATCGACAACCCTCACGTCCAGCAGAGCATCGCCACCCGGACCCGCGCACGAGAACGTGCGGAAGGGACAAGCGTGCGTCGAAGTGGCCAAGTGGCAGAAGCCGAAGGTAGGTGGCCCGGCTTGACGGAGTCTTGCCGTGTGCTTGTCGAAGGGCGCGGCGAACCGGGTGCTCGCGCTCTCCGGTTCGCCGCCCCGGACCATGAACCGGGGCACTACATGGTGATCAGAAACTACGAAGGTCTCCGAAGGGAAGTCCACGGCGATGGCCGCCGGCGCCGCCACAACGGTGCCGACACCGTCTCAACGGGGGTTGTGCCGACCAGGTTCACGACTGCGGACCAACGGCCACGGGGACGGCGCGGGTGCGCCGTGGCTCCCGAACCGTTCGGTGGATCTCGTCGTACTCGAAGGCGAAAGGGACAGACCGCCGGTATCAGGAGAGCGTCCATGGAAAACGTCATATCCACCGCATCGCGTGCCGCAGGCGACCGCAAGCGGGTGTTCGTCGGCCGCCAGGAGGAGCTGGAACTCTTCCGCGAAGTGGCGGGGGACACCAGCCAGTTGGGGGTGTTCTACGTCCACGGTCCCGGCGGTGTCGGCAAGAGCAGCCTGCTCAGACGCTTCGTCGAGGAGGCCAGGGGCCGGGGACGCACCGTCGTCGAGGTCGACGGCAGATGGCTCGATCCCTCGCCGGCCGCGTTCGAGGCGGCGGTGGGGGCGGTGCCGGAGGCGTCGGTCCTGGTCATCGACACCTTCGAACGGTGCCAGGGACTGGAGGAGTGGCTGCGCGAACGCTACCTGCCCGCTCTGCCGCACGACACCACCGTGGTCGTGGCCGGCCGTGAGGCGCCGTCCAGCGACTGGTACCTGGACTCCGCGTGGGACGACACCCTGCACGTCATCCCGCTGGGCGACCTGACGCACGAGGACGCGCTGCACCTGATCCGGGCCCGCGGGGTACCGCCCCACCTGCACGAGTCGGTCATCTCCTTCGCCGGCCGCTATCCGCTGGCGCTGAGCCTCACCGCGGCCGTCGTATCACGGCGTATGGCCTCGTCCATGGACTGGGAACCCACCCCGAACGTGGTCGAGATGCTGCTGCGCCGTCTGGTGGGCACCACCCCGTCCCCCATGCACCGGCACGCCCTGGAGGTGTGCGCCCATGCCATGACCACCTCGGAGGAACTGCTGCGCGACGTCTTCGGTGAGGAGGACGCCGTCGTGCTCTTCGAGTGGCTGCGCGGGCTGCCGTTCGTCGAGTCGGGCCAGGAAGGGGTGTACCCGCACGACGTCGTCCGTGAGGCCCTCGACTCTGACCTGAGATGGCGGGACTTCACCGGCTACCGGAAGATGCACTACGCCGTACGCGACTACGCCGTCCGGCAGGTCCGCTCCGCCTCCGGTCCGGCCGTGCTGATGGCCGCGCGCGCGGCGAACTACCTGCTGCACCACGGGCCGTTCAAGATGGCCTACCACTCGTGGCGCGGCAACGGCGAGGTGTACGAGACGCCCTACCGCCCGCAGGACCGGCCGACCCTGCTCAGCATGGCCGCCACGGCCCGGGACGGGGCTCCGGTCACCGACGTCGAGTACTGGCTGGAGCGCCAGCCGCACGCGTTCCGGCTCTACTGGAACTCCGCGACCGGCGAGCCCCTCGGCTTCCTCGCCCACCTCGCCTGCGAGGAGTTCACCGCCGAGGACGCCGCCGCCGATCCCGTGGTCGCCGCGCTGCGGCGCGACCACTCCGAGGCGCTGCCGGCACCGGGCTCCGGGGTCCTGCGGCTGGCCCGGTACCTCGTGCAGCGGGACGGCAAGGAGCGGCCCAGCCCCGCCTTCGACCTGATGCGGCTCACCGTCCTCGCCGACTGGCTGCGCACGGACCGGCTCGCCTGGTCGGGCCGCGTCCTGTCCGACCGGGCGTTCTGGGAGAAGGAGATGGCCTTCCTCGGCCACCGGACGGTGGACACCGGCCGGACCCCCGACGGCCGTCCGCACACCGTGTTCGTCATGGACTGGCAGACCCTGCCGGTCGACCTGTGGCTGGAGACGCTGTCCCGGCGCATGCTGTTCGGCCCCGACACCGAAGCCGTCACCGCGCCCGCGGCCCCCGAGACCGCCCCCGGCACCTCGCCGTCGGGCGGCCCCGAGCTGAGCGACGAGCAGTGGGAGGAGGCGGTGCGCGAGGTCTTCCGCGCCTGGCGCCACGAGGACGTGCTGGCCGCCAGCCCCCTGCTGCGGCTGCTGCCCGCCGGCACCCCGCGCGAGAGCCTGGAACTGCTGCGGGGGCACGTCCTGGAAACCGTCGAGTCGCTGCGCGCCGACCTCACCACCGCCAAGTACCACCACGCGCTGACGGCCACCTACCTCGGGCGGCCGACCACCCAGCGCGGGGCCGCGGCCCGGCTGGGAACGCCGTTCAGCACGTACCGGCGGCACCTGGACAACGGGCTGGCGGAGACGACCGTACGGCTGCGCCGGCGGCTCACCCCGCAGTGATCCGCCGGCCCGGCGATCAGTGGCTCGTCCCGTGGTACGGGGACACGACACCGCTGTAGGCGAGGTGCATGATCATGCCCTGGGCGGTGTGGCTGAAGTTGTGGCAGTGGTCCATCCAGATGCCGGGGTTGTCGGCGGTGAAGAAGACCTCGTAACTCTCACCGGGCGCCACGTTGAGGGTGTCGGTGAACCAGGGACTGCCCGTGGCCGGTGTGCCGTTGCGGGAGAGTACCTGGACGCGGTGCCCGTGCAGGTGCATCGGATGATCGGTGACACTGCGGTTGGTGATACGTACGCGGACCCGGTCCCCCTCGGTGACCATGAGCGTCGGCACATCGGGTGCCATCCGGCCGTTCATGGTGTTGCCGTAGGTGAACTGTCCGTCGGCGAAGCCGAACCCGCTGTCCAGGACGACGTCGAAGTCACGGTCGTAGCGGTCCGGGACGGTGGTGGCGCCGGGTGCGGGCCTGCCGTAGGTCAGCCGGTCGAACAGGGTTCCCTCGCCCAGCCGGGCGGGTGCGCCGTGTCCGTCCGGGCTGAGCGCGAGTGCCGCCTCCCCTTCCGCGGCGCGGACGGTCACGGTACCCGTGGGCATGGTGAAGGCCAGGTCGTAGCGGCCGCCGGCGGGCAGGAGGAGGTCGGTGCCGCTGGGCAACCGGCCGGGGTGATCGACGGTGTTGCCGTCCAGGGCGGTCACCCGGTAGGACACACCGCCGACGAGCAGCCTCTGGGGTTCCTCCGAGCTGTTGACGACCTTCAAGGTGACGGGGTCGCCCGGTCGTACGGCCTCGCGCATCGGCGTGTCATGGGTACCGAAGCTGACCCCGGAGCCCGGCCACACGTGCGTGAACAGCGTCCGCACGTGCCCGGACGCCGCCGGCTGCCCGCCCCGGGGTTCCTCCACGATGAGGGAGCCGAACAGGCCGCGCCGGACCGTGGAGTCGGCGTCCCGGTGGGTGTGGTACCAGAAGGTGCCGGCCCGGTCGGGTACGAAACGGTAGACGTGCTCGCCGCCGGGCGGCACCGCGTCCTGGGTGACCCCGGGCACGCCGTCCTCCGCGTTGGGCACGTCCACCCCGTGCCAGTGCAGGGTGACGCCTTCGCGTACGTCCTTGTTGCTGAGCGTCACCTCCACCAGATCGCCTTGGTGGACGGTGAGGCGGGGGCCCGGCGCGCGGCCGTTGAAGAGGAGCGCGTCGACCGTCCTGCCACTGGAGAGGCGTACCTTCCCCCGGGCGGCGGTGAGGTGGAAACGGACATCGGGGGTGGTGTCACGGGGTCCGGTGAGGGTGCTGACGGACCGGGCCGCCGACGCGGGAGCCGTCGAGTGGTGCCCGCCGTGGTGCGGGGCGGCCTGCGCCACCTGCGACCCGCCTCCCCAGTCGGCGCTCGACGCGTGAGGGCCGGAGTGGTCCGAGGGGGCGGTGGTGGCGAGGCCCGTCAGCACGACGGCCACACCCGCCGAGGCGATCAGGCCCTGCCAGGGCAGGCGCGCGAGGCGCCCGGCGGCCGGCCCGCGGTGCGCCGCGCTGAACCGGGAGACCGCCGCCGCCCCGCCGAGGACGGCCAGGCACCCCAGGGCCGCGACGGTCAAGTCCTGCGGGCCCGGGGGGACGAACAGGAGGAAGGAGGAGGCCAGCGCGCCCATGGCCGCGGTGTGCCACGCGGTGGCGGCCGGCCCGCCCCGCCGTGCCGCGACGAGCGCCCAGCCCAGCGGAAGCACGAGAACCGGCAGGCCGAGCAGTACACGCTGGCCGGCCACCGCCCAGCCCGAGGTCAGCAGCAGCAGTACGGCCACCGCGGCCCGGACCACGGCGATGGCCAGCACCGCGTACAGCGGCCATCGCCGCACCGGCCGGCCGCTTCGCAGGCGGCCGGCGTGGCGCCCGAGCTGAACGCCCGCCAGGGGCAGGATCAGCGCGAGCACCATGTCGAGGAGGAACAGCGGCTCAGCCACGGCTGCCTTCGGCCGCTTCCCTGAGGGCGTCGAGCCAGGCCAGGAGCGAGCCCTCCAGCGCGGCCCGCATACCCGCCGGGTCGGCCTCGACCGGTGCGCCGGCCCAGGACTCCGTGGTGGTGACGAGGGTTCCCTCCGGGTGCGGCTCGAAGGACCAGATGTGGACGCCGTCGATGCCGTGCGCCGGGCCGCCCCAGACCGTACGGCGCCGCGGCTGGACCTCCGCGATGGTGGAGGCGATGGTCAGGCCCGCCGTCTCCCAGTGGAAGGTGTTGCCCTCGGCGAAGTCACCCTCCAGGTGCGCCTTGTCGATCCCGGGGTTCCAGTCGGTCCAGTTGTTGATGCCGGTGTGCAGGTCCCAGAGCGTCTCGGGCGTCGCGGCGATGACGACGCGGTGCTCGACGATGACGGGGGCGCTGCGGTCGATGTCCTTCACGGTGTCACTTTCCGTCGGTGGGTGTTCCGGCCGTCGGTCGTCCGGCGGCCGCGGAGGCGGATCAGGAGTGGTCGGGGACCCAGGAGCCGTGGATGCCGGCGACCACCCTGCGGGGCAGGTGGACGGTGGCCACCGGGCCGGCCAGGACGTCGGTGGCGTCGAGGACGAGGAGGCTGGAGGCGTCGGCGTGCAGATCGCTCACCACGGTGAGCAGGTAACCGTCGTCCTCCCCGGTGCCGCCCTCGGCGGGCACGAAGACCGCCTCGCTGGGAAGCTGCCCGTCACCGACGTGCCGGACCTGCCGCTCGCCGGTGGTGCGGTCGTACTTGACGATGCCGAAGTTGCCGATGCCCCGGTCGTCGGGGAACGAGATCGCGTACTGGTAGCGGTGCGAGCGGCCGGCGCGGTCCTCGTTGATGGTGGGGAACTCCACCACCAGGTCGTCGACGACCCGCTCGCTCACGGTTCCCGACCCGAGGTCGACGATCCACTGCCGGTTGAAGGAACGGGAGTTGGGCACGGCTCCCCGTTCGGGAGCGCCCACCCACCAGTTCCAGGACGTCCGGAAGCCCTCCCGGTCCACGGTGGGGCCTTCCAGCACGATCCGGCCCAGCTCGTCCTCGTAGGCGTTGGCCGCGTGCAGCATCGAACCGGGCTCGATGTCGAACCAGCGGATCGCCGCCGCGCCGCCCTGCCCGCGGGGCATCACCCCGATCCGGGCCGGGTGCTCGTCCTTCCACGCGTAGGGGATACCGGAGGTCTCGGTGTGGTCGAACGTCACCGTGCCCTCCACGAAGACGACGTACCGCTCGGTGACGGCGAAGTCGTGCTTGAGCGAGGCGGTGGCACCCGGCACCTCCGCACTGTGGATCAGGTCCCCCTTCTCCGAGGAGACGTGGTAGGTGAGGTACGGGGGGAAGGGGGAGGAGCTGAAGAAGTGCAGCTCGCCGGTGACCGGGTCGTGCTTGGGGTGGGCGGTCATGACGTTGGTCAGCTTGCCGTCGAAGTCGTAGGCCCCCACCGTCTCCAGCTCCGGCGTCAGCTCGAACGGCAGGTTCGACTCGCACAGCGCCAGCAGCCGGCCGGCGTGCTCGATGACATGGGTGCCCGCGGTGCTGGCCGTCAGGTCGGGACCGGTCTCGGTCATGTACGGCGCACCGTCGAGCGCGGGGGTGCGCACCCAGCGGTTGCGGTACCACTCGGCCCGCCCGTCGCGCAGCCGGATGCCGTGCACCATGCCGCTGCCCTTGAACCAGTGGGTGGGCGTGACACCGGGCTTGGGGTTGTGACCGTTGCGGATGAGCCGGCCGGACAGCTCGGGGGGAAGCAGGCCCTCCACGGTCAGCTCGTGGGCGGTGATCTCGTCGACGTGCGGGGTGTAGTGACCCGTCAGGTACGGCTTCATGACTCTCTTCCTCCGGGGACGTGGCAGACGTGGTGCGCGGCCGCTGGGCGGTGGCGTGGCACGGCCCTCGCGGATGCGGTGCGGCGGGAAGCCCGTCGAAGCGGGCGGTGCGCCGTCGAGCCGCGGGCACATCTCAATCGTCGGCGCCCGGGAAGCCCGCGCCTAGCCCGGATCAGTACTCATCGATGTCCGGCTGTGCTCACTGCCCCGCGCGGGCGTCCGCCCCGGCTGCGGCGCGCGGCGCCGCACGCGGGAGACCCACAGGAAAAGGCTCGGGCCCCGACGACGGGGGATCGACCGTCGGGGCCCGGGGTCCGAGGCGCTCGTGAGCACCTGGACACTGATCTCTACGAGCGCTTGGCGGTTTCGGTTCACCGCACCGATCCGCGGCCCCTCGCCGAAGACACCGGGGTCCACGAGGTGGCGGCACGCGGCGCCCTGGGCACGTCACCCGGCGGGGGTTCCCCCGAGCTCCCAGTGCCACAGATGCTCGACCAGCCGCTTGTGGCCCTCGGCGAGATGGCGGCGGTAGGTGCTGTAGGGAAGTCCCAGGCGCGCCGCCGCCGCCTCCTGGGTGGTGACCCGTTGCAGGTACGTCACGGTGAGCGCGCGGCAGGGCCTTTCCGCCTTGGCGTCGTGCCGCAGTTCGTCCACGGCGCCGACGATGATGTTCCGCAGCGCCTCCGCCGGATCGGCCTGGTCCGCCCATCGGAAACGGGCGGCCAGCCGGCTGGCGAACAAGGCGCTGTCACGCAGAGCCTGGGGCCGGTCCAGATCCCGCAGGGCCTGGCGCACGGCCGCCTCGAACTCCGTGCGGGTGAGCACCTTGCGCAGTCTGTCGTCCGCGGTCCGCGCGGGCGGCGGGTCGACGAGCGCTCCCGGCTGGGTCCGGTCGAACCAGATCTCCAGCGGTGTCACGCGCCAGTCGCAGCCGAACGTGGTGAAGGTGCGGCCCTTGTCCCAGGGGGTGCTGAACAGCTCCTCGTGTCCGAGGTGGTCCATCAGCGGCCCCCACAGCGCGGCGTCCGGCGAGGTGATGAACGACCAGGCCAGCCCCCGGGAGCGGATCCAGTCGCAGCAGATGCGGAGCTGCATGAGGTGCCCGACGCTGGACACCGTGCCGTACGCCTGCGGGTAGATCAGGAAGCGGCACAGCAGGAAGTGCTGGCCGGGCAGCAACGGGCTCAGCTCCCTCACCCGGTCCCACGCACCGGCGACGACCGGATCCAGGGTGACGCCCACCTCGGGATCGGTCAGCCGCAGCCACAGCATGAAGGCGACCAGCTCACCGGTGCGAGCACTGCGGTACACGTGGAACGCGCCGGGCTGCTCCTGGATCCAGAAGCGGACGATCTCCGCCGACCGGGGCCCCTCGGTCTCCAGGGCCATCCGGACGATCCGCTCGTGGTCGTCCGGGCGCAGAACGTCCTCGTACGCGTCTCCCTCGCGGTCGATCTTCTTGAAGTACGGCTCCATGGGCCCGTACCGCTTGAGGTAGGTCAGGGCCCGGACCGCGTTCATCGCCTCGGCCTCCGTGGCGGTCCTGACCCGGTCGAGCAGGTAGTGGCCCGCGCCGACGTGCATCCGCTCGTAGTTCTCCGGATCACGCCAGCGGAAGTCGTAGTCGAGGACGTCGGCCACCAGGTCGTGCAGGAACAGGCCGTGCCGCCCGTACTCGCTGAAGGGCAGTTCGCGCAGCCAGGCGAAGAGCGCGGCGGCCTCGTCCTCGCCGACCACTGCGCTCAGCAGCGGCTCGGTGGTCGTCTGCACATGGGCCGCGGTCTCCAGGGCCAACCGGTGCCCCCGGGACGGCAGTTCACCGACGAGGGTGGACAGCAGCGTGGCGATCACGTCGGGGCCAGGGGTCCATCCCGTGGTGTCCTCGCACCCCTCGGGCGACACGGACGCCGCCAGGCTCAGGGCCAGTGGGTGGCCGCCCGAGAACGCCAGGACGGCCTCGCGCCGTTCCGGGGGCACACCGCGGCGTTCGAGCAGCGCGGCGGCGGTCCGCCGGTCCAGCACGTCGAGCGGGAGCACCTCCAGCAGTCCGCTCCAGGACAGGTCGCACAGCCAGTCGGCGCTGGGCGGCTTGCGTCCGGCGATGACGACGAGCGCGTCGTCACGCATACCGGGCAGGAAACGCTCCCGCAGCCAGCCCTCCAGTCCGTCGCAGTGCTCGAAGCCGTCCACGAACAGGACCACGCCCGCCGCGGTGACCGCGTCACCCGCCTCGGCCTCGAACCCGGCGGGGGACGGGTTCACCCGGCGGCCGTCGATCCAGACGATGTGCCGGCCGGCCTGCCGTGCCTCGTCCTCGAACCGCCGCAGCAGCGTCGACTTGCCGACGCCGCCGGGGCCGTGCACGAACAGGACGGGACCGACCCCCTGGTCACCGTCGAGGGCACGGCGGAAGACCGTCAGTTCGGAGGTCCGTCCCACGAAGGTCTGCCGGCGAACGGACTGCAGACGGTTCGCCAGGCTCCTCGTACGCGTGTTCACGATCGCATCCTAAAACGCGCAGGTTACGGGCGTGTCCCGGCCGTCGAACCGAACCGGTGGCCTCGCCGTTGCCCCAGAGGAGGCGTGCGGCATCCCGACCCCGCCGCCCTGCCCCGCAGCCCCGAACCTGGAGTCCCCATGTCCTTCGAATCCGAGGCCGGCGCCCCCGGCCGCAACCGGTCCGGCACAGAAGGGCGAGCCGCTCGTCCGGCTCTTCCCCGCCGCGGTGCCGCGCCGGACAGTTCGATCGCCGCGGCCGCCCTGAACGGGGCATCGGGACGGTCGCGGAACGAGCGGACCGACGACGGCTCCGGACCCCGTACGTCCGACGCGTCCGGGAACGCGGACACCGGGGCGGCCCGGTCCGACGGGCCGGACCCGACGGCCGTCGCCCTGGCGGCGGAGATCCCCTGGACCAGAGCGCCCTGGGCGGTGGGCCAGGACGGCCGGGCACCCGGCCGGGCACGGGCGGCCCGTACGGCGAGATCCATCGCCCCGGGCGGCGGTCGTGATTCCGTGCCGCCGCTCGCCGGCCCCGCGACAGCGGAGCGCGCCGACGACGTTCCCGGCGGGCCCGGCAGCGGGCGCGGGCGGAAGAAGTGGGTGCTGGCCGGGGTGGCCCTGGCCGGTGCCACCGCGCTGGGCGTCCCCCTGGCGCTCACGCACACCGGTGACGGACAGGACCGCTCGACCGCGTCCGATGTGCTGTCGGCGGACCGCGAGGGCGCCCCCGTCACCGGCGGACCGGCCACCGGCACCGCACCGGAGCCCTCGTCCAGCGGCTCGCCCACCGGCTCACCGGACGCCGAGGAGCCGGACCCGGAGACGGAGAAGGCCGCCCCCGACCCCACACCCGACGCGGACGGATCCGGTCCGGCCACCGAGGACGAGGGCCGCGACGACCGAGCCGGGCGGGCCGGCGAGGCGGACAAGGAGACGGCAGCCGACGGCGACGGAACCGCCTCCTGGGAGCGCACCGTGCGTCGCCTGCTCAACACCGCGTCGGACAAGTGCCTGGTGGCGGGCGCCGAGCGGACGGTCGTCCAGGGCGAGTGCGGAGCGGACGGCTGGCAGCGGCAGGCGTCCGGTGACGGGGTGTTCCTCCTCCGGTTCACCTCGGCCGGCATGTGCCTCGACAGCAACGGCGAGTCCCTGTACGTCTCGCCGTGCACCGCCGAGGACCCGGGCCAGCTCTGGCGGATGCCGAAGGCCGGAGCGTGCGCCGCCACGCTCACCAGCGAGGAGTTCGGCGAGTACGTCACCGGGTGGAACACCGGTTCCGTCAGCCTGGTCCCCGCCGAGAAGGCCGACAAGGCCGCCAAGTACACGTGGAGCGTGTCGCCCTCCCCGCTGGACGGCTGCTGAACGGCCGCCGGGCGGCGGACCGTCCGCCGGTGCGCGGGGGCGGGAGGGCTCAGTGTTCCCCCAACGCTCCCGCACAGCGGTCGGGCCAGGTTTCCGGCCGGTTCGCACGGGGGGTGTCCTGATCGAGGGCCGCACGCAGCCGGTCGAGCACGGCACGGTCCTGCTCGGGCGACTCCCGCTCGCCGGAGGGGAGTTCGCGCAGCAGGACCAGGGGCCCTGGTTCCCCGCCACGTACTTCCAGCACCCGGAAGCAGGTGCCGGGGGCGAAGACGAGTTCGTCGCTCCCGGCCGAACCGGGGCCGAGGAGGGAGCGGACCCGTCGGGCGGTCGCCGACCAGATCGCGTACCGGGCTCCCGGACCGCCGCCGCTCAGCGGCAGGGCACTGACCGGGCCCGCGAGGCGGAGGGTCCGGCCGGGCTCCGGGAGGGGCGCGGCCGGCCGGCCGCCGCGCACCACCACTCCCCGGTACGCGGGAAGCCGCCGCAGCCCCGAGGCCAGGCAGGCGGCGTACGGCAGGAGCCGCCCGTCGCCCAGGCGCAGCGCGCTGTCCAACTCCGACCAGTGGAAGGCGCCCTCCTCGGCGGTGAGATAGAGGCGGGTGGCCACCAGGTCGGCACGGAGGGCCTCCTGGTCGAGGTCCCGCAGCGCCGGGAGCCGGGACAGGGCTCGTACGATCGCCCGGTACTGCGCCTGCCACTGCTCGCCGGCGAGTTCCCGCAACGCCCGGCGCTCGGCGTCGGTGCTGCGGTGCGCCGCCGTGAAGGGCAGCGGCGCGCCACCGGAGGGCGGGCGGCTCGCGGACCGCTCCGGCTCCGGACGATCCACCGGCCGCTCGGGTGCCGGACCGTTCCGCGTCGGGTCCGGTGCCGTCGGGGCGGTGGGCGGGGACGTCTCCTCCCGGGCGGCGGGCGTCGACGGGCCCTCGGGCGGCGCCGGTACGGCCGGTGCCGTGGCCGGCCGGTTCCTCGCCGACGCCCCGGGCGGGCCGGGCGCGGGGACGGTGTCCTCGCGCGTCACCGTCGGCACCGGGCGCATCGGGGACGGCGGGTCCGGCTCGGACGGGGCGACGGCCGAGCCGCCCTGGGAGGCCGGCGCCGGAGCGGGCACCGGTGCACGCACCGGAACCACGGCGGGCACCCCCGCCCCGGCCCCCGCCCCCGGTGTCGCGGCCGGCCGGTGTCCCGGTCCCCCGGGCCGGCCGCCTGCCCCGACGGACAGCAGGGCCACCCCGTGCCGGACGGCGAAGCGACGCAGCCGGGCGCCCAGGTCGGCGCAGCGGCCGCGCACCCGCAGCACCGTGTGGGCGCGGACGTCGGCCTCCAGCTCCATCAACAGGCGGTACAGCGCGGGCAGTACGGAGTCGTCGAGGTCCTCGTCCGGCTCACCCAGCTCGATCACCATGCGCGAGGGATCGGGCGGTACCGTCCCGAGGGGCACGTCGGTGCTCCGCGTGGTCAGCGTCATGCCGGTCCGTGTCACCCTCGCCCGCCAGTTGCCCGAGATCCGGATCGCACCCCCCGAGGGTGTGGTCTCCAGCTCCGGCAGGGGTGACTGCCAGGTGCCGAGCCGCGGCGGGGGCGAGGTGTCCGCATCGGGGTCGGCGGCGGGCGTGCAGATCAGGGACTCGACGAAGGGCCGCCAGGTCGGGGCGCGGTCGGGGCCGAGGAGCACGGGCCGGAGCGGCGCGTCCCGTCCGTCGTGGCGGGTGTACAGCGGTGCCGCCGTCAGCACCTCCACCTCCGCGCCCGTCAGATCGGCCACGTCCTGGGCGACGGGCAGCAGGTCGGTGGGGCCCGCCGGCGCGAGCCGGGCCGCCGCGCGCAGCGGAGCCGGCAGGGCGGACAGGAGGCTCGCGATCTCCTGGGTGGGGGGATGCGTCCCGGCGGGGCCGGTGGCGATGAGCAGGGACGGACGGTCCGGATCCATCGGTACGGCATGGCCGATGTCGGCCGCGTGCCGCGGGAGTTCCCGGCCCGGACCGATCACGACGCCCGCGGGGACCTGTTCGACCACGCATCCCCGAGCGGTCATGGCCGGCAGCGCCGCCACCTCGTCCTCCCAGGTGGGCGCGGGCGCGCGGCGGCCCTGCGGGCACGGCTCGCCGTCGGGAGCGAACCGCCACCAGCCTCCGTGCGGATGCCGCCGCCCGTGGACGAACAGCGACCCGTCGGGGTTGACGAGCACGGTGCCGGCGGGAGCGATCACGTCGAGCCCCCAGGTGCGGGAGATGTGCCGCGCCGGTGCCGGGCGGCCGTCGCTGTCCGCTCCCGCCCCGGACATGACGAGCCGCACGGTGTCACGGCCCAGGTCGCGGACCGCGTCCAGCGCTTCGGCGAGGGTGGGCCACAGGTCCGGGTGACCGGTCGCCGTCACCATCAGCGTGACGGCGTCCGGGTCGGTGCGCAACGCGCTGTGCAGGTCGGCGGTGCCGTCCCGGACGGGGCCGGAGGTCTCCTCGCGGACGACCATGAGGCTGCCGTCCGTCCGCACGGTCAGGGGCGCCGGCGGTGGCCCGCTCGGCCCGTCGCCCGGCCGGTCCGTACGCCGCCTCGGAGCGCGGACCAGCTTGGACGCCGCCGCGATCGACCAGGTCACGTCCCGCTCGCCGGTTCGGGCAGCGCCGGAGCCGTCCGGCCCCGCGACGGTGCCGGATCCACCGCGCTCCCGCCGGCGGGCACCGCGGCCCCGGTGACGACCGGATCGCTCACGGTGGAGGTCCGGGCGGGGGGTTCGGCGTCCGGGTACGGCATGGCGTGGTGACCCGCGTCGTCCCCGCTCCTGTCCTCGTCGTGGGAGTCCCCGCCCGGTGTTCCTTCGCGCCGGGTGTCCTCGTCCTGTGCCATGGCTCCTCGAACGTTGCCGGTCCGTGTCGGCCACGGACGCTCATCGTTGCCAACGACCACCGGCCGGCGTCGGTTCAGCGGTCCCGGGCGCTCCCCGCGGCCGTCCGGCGGGCCCGGCGGCACCGGCCGTCACGTACCCGCGGGACGCCACCGCCGCGCCCGGCCGCGCGGTACCACCACCGCCGCGGCGGCCAGCACGAGCACGAGCATCCCGCCGCCGACGGCGATCACCGTCGCGCGCCGCCCCGGTACGTCCGAGGGCGGCGGTGCCACCTGGACGGCGGGCTGCGCGGCGGCCTTCAACCGGTGTCCGGGCAGCACCAGGGAGACCGCCGCGTAGGGGTCCAGCCGGGGCGGCGCGGCCGGGTAGGCCGTCGACTGGAGCCTGCCGACCACGTCGGCGGCGTCCAGCTCCGGGTACCGCGCCCGCACCAGCGCCGCCGCCCCGGCCGCGTGGGCGGCGGCCAGCGAGGAGCCGGAGCCGATGTAGTGCCCGCTGCCGCTCGGACCGGGCCCGACCACATCGTCCCCCGGTGCGGCCAGGTCCGCCGCGAACGGCTCCGGGGCGGATTCGGGCCTCGTACCGCCGGGCCCGTAGTCGCTGACGGACAGCGCCTGGGCGACGGAGGCCGGGAAGTACGGGCGGGCGGTCGTGTCGGGCCGGTCGGTGTCCGGGTCCTCGGGCGCGGTGTCGGGTGCCGCGGGCGCGACCACGACCACGTCGTGGGCGGCGGCGTACCCGACCGCCGCGGTGAGTTCCGCGCGTCCCGTCGGCAAGGCGCTGGCCACGTAGACGACCTGGCATCCCTCGTCGGTGGCGGCCCGGATGCCGGAGGCGACGCGGCCGGGTGTCGCCGTCCCGCGTTCGTCGGTTCCCCGGACGGCGAGGATCCGGGCCCGGGGCGCGACACCCACGAAGGCGCTGCCCTCGACGGGGGCGGCGGCGATGACACCGGCCGCGAAGCTGCCGTGTCCGGCACAGTCCCGCCCCGCGTCCCCGAGCGCGGTGACCCGTCCGCGCAGGGCCGGCACCCGCTGCCCGACGCCGGTGTCCACGACGGCGACCGTCACCCCCGCACCCTCGGTGAGTCGCCAGGAGCGGGGCAGTCCGAGGCTGTTCAGGGTCCAGGGAGTGTCTTCGACGCGCCGTCCGGATGCCTTGGCGCACCCGTCGTCACCGGTGCGCGGCCCGCCCAGAACCGGCAGGTGAACGGCCTTGCCGGCCGCGGCGGCGGGAACCGCCGCGGTGAGGGGACCGGCCGTCAGGGCCACGACCGCGGTGGCGCTCAGGCACGACCGCAGGAGGCGGGAGGTGGCACGTCGCATGGGGTGCATCGTAATGAGGGCCGGGCGGCGCAAAAGCGGACGACAAGCGTTCGGCAAGCGGGCGGCACGCCCCCGGAAGGCCGGTCCCTGTTTGATCGGACCTGCGCGTCACCCCCGTACGTATCGGTGGTGCGGACGCGCGCACAGGTGCCCGGCCCGCCGCGCGGTATGCGGGGCCGTCCGTACGACGAACGAGGAGATCCCGCGTGGCTCGCCAGTTGCTCACGGTCAATCCGGAAAGGACGGAAGGGTTCCGGACGATCGCTGACGCTCTGGCGCAGGCGCGCACCGGAGCGCTCATCCGCGTCGGTCCGGGCCGCTATCCGGAGAACCTCACCGTCCGGACGCGGGTGACCATCGTCGCCGAGGGCGAACCCGGCAGCGTCGAGATCTGTCCGCGCCGGGGCGCGGCCGTCACCCTGGTCGCCGACGCGGTGATGCTGACCGACCTGACCCTGCGCGGAGGTGACAAGGAGGTACCCGTGGTGGACGCCCCCCGGGGCCAGGTCGCCATGGACAACTGCACGGTCATCGGCTCCGGTTGGACGGCGGTGCTGGCCCGGCAGAGCGGCTCGGTGGCCATGCGCCACTGCCGCGTCACCAACACGCACGGGGCGGGCGTCGTCGACACCGCGCCGACCGCGAGCGTCATCGAGCACTGCGTCATCGAGAACCTCGGCACCTCCGCCCTGGTGCTGTCGGAGGAGGCCCGCACCACCGTGCGCGACTGCGTGCTGCGTGCCGCGCGCGGCAACGGGGTCCTCGCCAACGGGGACGCGGCCGGCACGATCGAGAACTGCGACATCTCCGGCACCGAGAAGCCGGCCATCGCCCTGGAGGGCAACAGCGCCACCAGCCTGGCGCACATCACCGTGCACGACGTGGAGGTCGGCGTCTACGTCACCAGTGACGCCCGCCCGGTCCTGGACGACGTCACCGTCACCACCAGCAGCGGGCCGGCCATCGCGCTGGCCGAGGGCGGTGACCCGCTGGTGCGCAACTGCCGTACCGCGCGGACGAAGGGCGGCGCCCTGCTGGTCACGGACCGGTCGCGCGGCACGTTCGAGGACTGCGAGTTCGTCTCCTCCACCGCCCCGGCCGTGCGCGTCACCCAGCACAGCACACCCACGCTCAGCCGGATCGTGGTCCGGGGCAGCGACGGCCCCCGGGCCGCCGTGCAGCTCTCCGACCAGTGCGCACCGGAGATCGACCGGCTCGACGTGCTGGACGCGGCGGGTGCCGGCATCCTGGTCGACTCCGGCGCCCTGCCCTACGTACGCCACGCCCGCGTCACCCGGCCCGCCGCCCACGGCATCGAGGTCACCGAGGACGCCGGCGGACGCTTCGAGCACTGCACGGTCCTCGAACCCGGCGGCCACGCCCTGTACGTCGCCGACGGGGGCCGCCCCACGCTCAGTGACAGCTCCCTGCTCCAGGGCGCCCAGGCCGGCATCGCCCTGGCCGCCGACGCCACCGCCACCGTCCGCGACTGCGTGATCGAGGAGTGCGCCGGCTGCGGTGTCATGGTCGACCGGGACGCCCGGCTCCAGATGCTGCGCACCCGGATCACCGGAGCGCGGGCCCACGGCGTCCGCGTCGCCGACGGTGGCCGCGCGGAGCTCGACCGGACGGACATCACCGGTTGCTCCGGAGACGGCCTGCGGGCCGCCGGCACCTCCCAGGTCACCGTGACGGGCGGGTCCGCGTCCGGCAACAAGGGGGCCGGCCTGCGGCAGTCCCCGCTCGGCGACGGCGTACAGGTCGACGGCGTCACCAGCTCCGACAACGGCGAGCCCGACCAGTGGGGCCCGCCGGAGGAGCCCCAGGAGGAGTCGTCCGGGCGTGCGCGCTCCGCCAAGAAGAAGGACGACGGCCCGCTGGCCGAACTGGAACGGCTGATCGGCCTCGACGGGGTCAAGCAACAGGTCCGCGCCCTGGTCAACCTCAATCAACTCACCCAGCGACGCATCCAGTTGGGGATGCCCGTGCCCACGTCGAGCCGGCACCTGATCTTCGCCGGCCCCCCGGGCACCGGCAAGACCACGGTGGCCCGGCTCTACGGCGCGATCCTGGCCCAGCTCGGGTTCCTCACCTCGGGCCACATCGTCGAGGTCTCCCGCGCCGATCTGGTCGCCCAGGTCATCGGCGGTACGGCGATCAAGACCACCGAGGCGTTCAACAAGGCCCTGGGCGGCGTCCTCTTCGTCGACGAGGCGTACACGCTGCTCTCCGACAGCAAGGGCTCCGGCGCCGACTTCGGCAAGGAGGCCATCGACACCCTGGTGAAACTCATGGAGGACCACCGCGACGAAGTCGTGGTGGTGGCCGCGGGCTACACCGCCGAGATGCGGGACTTCCTGGCCGCCAACCCCGGCCTCGCCTCACGCTTCACCCGCACCATCGAGTTCGCCAACTACTCGGTGCCCGAGCTGGTGACCATCACCGAGAGCATGTGCGAGAAGCTCCAGTACGAGCTGGCGCCGGACACCCCGCGGGCACTCGCCGAGCTGTACGAACGCATGCCGAAGGACGCCGCGTTCGGCAACGCGCGCGCCGCACGCGGGGTGTTCGAGGACATGCTGGACCGGCAGGCGACCCGGCTGGCCGGCATGACCGACCCCACCGAGCGGGACCTGCGGCTGCTGCTCCCCGAGGACGTGTCGGAGGCCGCCGCCGATGACCGCCCGGCACCGGGCGACCGGCGGGAACTCCTGGACCGGCTGAACGGCATGGTGGGCCTGGCGGCCGTCAAGCGGGAGGTGACCGACCTGGTCAGCCTGCTCGCCACCGCCCGGGAGCGGGAGGCCGCCGGACTGCCCGTCCCGCAGATCGGCCAGCATCTGATCTTCTCCGGTTCGCCCGGCACGGGCAAGACCACGGTGGCCCGGCTGTACGCGGAGCTGCTGCACTCGCTCGGTGTCCTGGAGCGCGGTCAGTTGGTCGAGGTGTCCCGGGCCGACCTGGTGGGCCGCTACGTGGGCCACACCGCGCAACTGACCCGCGAGGTCTTCGAACGCGCTCTGGGCGGCGTGCTGTTCATCGACGAGGCGTACACGCTCACGCCCGCCGGTGCCTCGTCGGACTTCGGCCAGGAAGCCGTGGACACCCTGCTCAAGCTCATGGAGGACCACCGCAAGGACGTGGTCGTCATCGCGGCCGGCTACACCCGGGAGATGCAGCGGTTCCTCGCCTCCAACCCCGGACTCTCCTCGCGGTTCACGCGCTTCGTCGAGTTCGAGGACTACACCACGGACGAACTGCTCACCATCTCCGAGAACATGGCCACCGCCCTGGGCTACGAGTGCCCCGAGCCCACCCGGCGGATGCTGCGGGCCGTGATCGACGCACTGCCGCGCGACCGTGCCTTCGGCAACGCCCGCACCGCCCGGCAACTGCTGGAGACCATGATGACCCGGCAGGCCAGACGGCTGAGCACCACGGCCGCGCGCAGCATCGACGACCTGCGCATGCTGCTGCCCGAGGACCTGCCGGAGCAGCCCGAGCTCAGCGGGCCGGCGCGGTGAGGCGAGCCGGGTGCGCGGCCCGTGGGCCTCTCGTGTGACGACGGCGCGCCCGGACCCGCCGCCCTCGACCCGTCCTTACCCTTCAGGAGGAGACATGTCCGCACAGCCCCGCTCGTCGGGAGCCGCGCGAGGAGAACCCGCGGCGGCGGCCGCGGCGGCGCCGTCGATCCGCCGGGCCGTCGCGCTGCCCGCCGTGCCCGCCGGACCGGACCAGGACCTGTCCGGGCTGCGGAGCCGCGCCGACCGCACCCGGCCGGGCGACCCGGCGGACGCTCCGGCGGAGGACCCGACCCCCGCCGGTCCACGACGTACCGCGCGCACCGGTCTGCGCGGCGCGGCCGCCGCGGCCCTCGGCAGAAGGGCGACGACCTCGGGGGCTTCCCCCGCCGCCGAGGAGACACCACAGCGGTCCCGGACGGCAGCGGAACCCGGGGCCGGGACCGCGGACGAGGCCGAGGCGCGCTCCGGCGTACCGGCGGCGGCGCAGCCCGAGAGCCAGGCCCGGGGCGAGGGCGACACCGAACGGGAGGGACTGCGAGCGGCGGCCTCCGACTCGTCCCGGCCGCCCGCCGAGGAGGACGGCGACTCCGGTTCACCGTACCGGCCGAAGAAGCCGATGCTGGCCGCCGCGGCGCTCACGGGCCTGGTCCTGCTGGCCGTGCCGCTCCTCCTGGCCACCCAGGGGGAGCGGGAGGACCGCGCCTCCGCCCCGGACAAGCCGGTCCACGACTTCGAGGCGATCGTCGGCGGCGACTCCCCGACCGCCGGCGTGTACGCACCGGACTCCTCCCGTGACACCCCCGCGCCGAAGACGACCTCTCCGCACGCCCGGAAGCGAGGCGAGGAAAAGGCCGCGGCCGCGGACGACGCGCCCAAGGACGCCGAGCGGGTACGCACCGACGGCGGGGCTCCCACCCCGAGCACGGGAAAGGAGGAGGCGGCAGCCTCCCTTCCGCGAGGCAAGAAGAAGGAGGAGGAGGCGACCGACGAGAAGAAGGCGGACTCGCACGAGGCACCGGCCTCCGATGCCGACTCCTCGAGGTCCGCGAGCTCGCAGAAGAGCACCGCCCCGCGGTGGGAGACGGCCACGCGACTGTTCACCAATTCCCACACCGGCGCCTGCTTGAGCCAGAAACAGTCTCAGCGCTTCATCGCCGACGCGGCCTGCGGCCCCGGCAAGTGGCAGCGGCTCGTCCTCGGCGGCGGTTACTCGCTCTTCAAGAACCCCTCGACCGGCATGTGCCTGGACACCAACGAGGACACCCTGTACGTCTCGCCCTGCACGGACAAGGACCCCGGGCAGCGCTGGCGGACGCCCTCGGCGGGCGGGTGCACGGTCTACCTGGTGAGCATCGGCGGGCGGTACACGACCGGCTGGAACACCGACGGGGTGTCGATGCGCGCCAAGAACGACGCCGACACCCCGGCCAAGCAGAAGTGGCGTGTCTCCCCGTCGCTGACCTCGGGGTGCTGAGCCTGCCGCAGAACGTCGCCGGCGGTCTCGTTCCCGAGACCGCCGGCGGCGTCTTCCGTGAGCAAGCCGGCCACCGTCCCGGCGGTCAGTGAGAGAACCGGTGCGGGCCGGGTGACTGGTCCGGCACCATGACGGACAGGACGGCCACGACTCCGCGCAGCTCCGCCCGTTCCAGCCAGCACGGCAGGCACCGAAGGAGATGCGCGTCGCGCAGGTCCTTGTCGGGCTGGGCTTCTCCGGTCACCGCTTCGGTCGCCACATCGATCCGTACCTGCTCACAGTTCATGGTCACTTCCCGTGCCGTCGACAACCCCGCGCTTCGCCTGGCTCAACGACCGCCCGGTCGCACGGGTTCATCCCACGGCACGCCACCGTCCCGGCACCCTCTGCCGGCGGCCCTCTCCGGTCAGGCGAAGGTCCAGCGCAGCATCACCCCGTCCTCCACGCAGCGGCCGGGCTTGAACGACGACGCCATATCGTTGAACGCGGTATTCACCCACGCGTCAGGGATGTAGTCTCGACCGCCCTGCGCGCTGTAACCCCCCGGGGGGATCTCCCAGCAGACCTTTCGGTAGTTCGTCTCGTCGTAGACGGTGATCCATCCGTCGGTCCGGTTCCAGAACGACGTCGCCTTGTCGTTGAAGCCGTGGAGGTCCGGTTGCGGATTGCTGGAGTAGGCGATCGCACCCTGATAGGCGGCGTGCTCCCACAGGCAGAACTTCTTGTCGGGGCAATCGGCGGCCGATGCCATGGCGCCGGGCGCATGGGCCGTTCCCAGGCCGATCGCTCCCGCCAATGCGGCAACGGCTGAGAACGCCCGGATCTTTCGTCGCGTCAGATGCATTCCTGCTCCTTCTGTCGTGTTCCGGTCACTGGTGTGTACGGTGGAAAGGCGTTCCGGTCCGGTGTACGGAAGTGAGTGGTGATCTCGGTTCGCTCACGGCGGTGACCGGCCGACCGGACCCGGAAGCACTCCGTCCCGGCGGCCCGGGCCGGCACTCACGCCCTCCGGTCGCTCCCCACGGCGACCGCGCGCGGAAGGCCGACGGACGCGGACACGAACCGCAGGGCCCGCTCACTCTCCTCCGCCGGCAGGGCCGGCCCCGCCATCACCACATGGGTGGCGATGTCCTGGTCGTCCCAGCCTGTCCGCGCGGCCAGCAGGCGAGCGGCCCTGGCATGAAGGATCTGCCGCCGCGCCGGACTGAGCTGCATCAGGACGCCGCGCAACAGCACGCCCGCCGTGAAGCGGTAACCGCCCGATGCCTGTGTCAGCCGGCTCTCGTCCCACGACAGCAGTCGAGCCGCCACGGCTTGGTCAGCCAGTTCGAGGACCACGCCGATGCGCATCTCCGCGAGCTGGGAGACGAGTTCCATGTCGGGTTCGTCTCCGGACACGGCCGCGCACTCGACGACTTGTCGTGCCGCGGGGGACAGTCCGGCGAGCCGGGCGCGGACGATGCTCTGGATCGCCGGAGGCACGGGCAGGCGCTCGTCCGGTGTGTCCCGGCGGCTCGCCGCTTGCTTCACCAGTTGCGTCAGCAGGAAGGGATTGCCACCGCTCAAGGCGAACATCTCGGGTGCCATGTCGGCCGGTACGGCCCCGTCCGCTTCCGTGGAGACGATCTGGCGTACGTCGCTCTCCGTCAGCGGAGCGAGTTCGATCTGCTCGGCATCACAGACCGCCAGCTCGGCCAGCAGCCGCTCCGTATCGGGGCCCGGTGCGTCCGACGCCGTGAGCAGGACGCACAAGGAGGCATGACGCACCGATCTCGCGTAGGACGACAGGAACTCCCGCACGTCGGCGGAGGCTCGGTGGACGTCCTCCAACACGCAGAAAGCGGGTCTGGCCTCGGCGGTGTCGGTCAGGGTGTCCATCGTCCGCACAAGCCGGTCGAGTGTTCTGTCACGGACGCCCGACTGGGGACCGGTGTTCCCCGTGCACCGCGCGTACGCGGTGTCGAAACCGGCTGCGGCGGCCGACTTGACGAGTTCGTCGGCGATGCGCGTCTTGCCGGTCCCCGGCGCCCCCGTCACCACCGCCCAGCGGGTGTGTCCCGTGGCGGCGTCCCGCAGCAGCCCGGACAACCGCGTCAGTTCCCGCTCCCTGCCCGGCAGCGACGGGCCAGCGGCGTTCGGCGGGGTCACGGTCTCGCCCGGGGGGGCCGCGGCCAGGAGGATCCTTTGCGGCGGCGGTCGCAGTGTCGTGGTGTCGTGCCGGAGGATGGCCATCTGGGTCTCGCGCAGGGCGGGTCCCGGATCGAGGCCGAGGTCGCGGGCGAGCAGGGCGCGGACGGTCTCGTAGCGCTGGAGTGCCTCGGCGTGCCGCCCGGCGAAGTACAGGGCGCGCATCAGCATCGCCCAGGACGCCTCGCGCAGGGGATCGCGTTCGATGAGCCGCTCCGCGCCGATGATCGCCTGGGCTATCTGGCCCTCCTGCAGCAGCAGGGTGGTGCACAGTTCCTCGACGGACAGCTTGAGCGCCTCCAGCCGGGCCGCTTCTCCCTCGGCGAACCGGTGCTGGTACGCGTCGAGGAGCGGGGCGCCGCGCCACACGCCGAGTGAGCGCTCGGCCTCCTGGCGGGCCTCGCCGATGCGGCCCCGGGAGGACAGCGCGTGTGCCTGCTGCACCATCCGCTCGAACCGCACCGAGTCCAGCATGTCCGGCGGCACGCGCAGGGCGTACCCGGTAGGGACGCTGCGCAGGACCTTCGCCTGCTCCTTGCGTGCCCGTTCGGGTTCCAGGACCATGCGCAGCCGGCTGATGTGCGCGTGCACCGAGGACATGGCGCTGGGCGGGGGACTCCCGTCCCACAAGTCGTCGCAGAGCCGGTCCACACCGACCGTCTGGCCGTTCGCCAGCAACAGGCGCAGGAGCAGAGCACGCCGCTTGGGCGGGCCCAGGTCCAGCACCTCGTTGTCTCGTTGGACTTCCAACGGACCCAGCAGACGGAACTCCATGGCGGCACCTCTCTCACTTCGCCGCCACCCTCGCGGGAAGGACTGCTCACTTCACAGGCCGAGTGCTGCTCAAGTGGTGCTCACTTCCCCCGGGGCCTTGACACCCCGCTCGTGCAGCGCGGTCCTCAGGGCCCGTATGGCGTAGTAGGTGCGGGACTTGACCGTGCCCTGGGGGATGCCGAGCGCCTGCGACACCTCGGCGACACTCTGGCGCAGGAAGTACGTACGGTGGATGATCTGCTGCTGCTGGACGGTCAGGTCGTGCAGGGCGTCGGTGACCGTGTGGCGGGTCAGGGTGCGTTCCACCTCGTCGTCGATGGGGATGACGACCTGGTCCAGGGTGCAAGCGGTGGCGGGCCGGATGGCACGCGCCCGGTGGTCGTCGATCACCAGGTTGCGCACGACGGTGAAAAGCCAAGGGCGCAAGCCTTCCTCCTGCTGCCGGCCCAGCAGGCCGATGTGACGCCAGGCTCGGAGCGTGGCCTCCTGGAGGATGTCCTCGGCGTGATCCCAGTCACCACCGAGCAGACGCGCCGCGAAGCGCAGCAGCGCGCGGCCGTGCCGCTCGTAGATCGTGCGTACGAAGCGTTCGCAGTCCGCCCCGGCATCGTCGGTGCGTAGCGGGTCCTCGACGCGGAGCACGTCACGGGCTCCGGTGACGAAGGTGTCCGGCGGTGTTTCCAAGGCGGTCTGCGTCATGAGGTGGTGCCCCCGATTTCTTCGGTCCGATGCCCCTCGTCGAGGGCGTCACCAGTGTGGGAGGAGGGGCTTGACCGGCACTTGCCGTCGCCTTGCTGCCACGGGAGCGACCTCGTTCCGGCGTGCCCTGCCGGAGCTGCGGACCGGGATTCGAACCCGATCGGTCATCAGGACGTTGCTTCACAAGGAAGGCGCCGCCCCGGCCCGTCTCCCCTCACCGGGCGGCGCTTTCGACCGGCACAGCGGCGGATGCGCACCGGACTCACGAGGGGGAGAACGGCCTTGCCGGCGATCATCGCCTCGCGTCGTTCGACCGCCGTCTTCGGTGATCCGCCCGTCCGGCCACGCCGCTACCGGAGGAACACGATGACCGACGACCGGCCCCCGTCTCTCCTCAGTGCCTTCTGCCCGGCATCCGCCACGGACCAAGGCGAGAGCGCGCGGGACGACGCCCGCGAGCCCCGGGCAGCGGGGTCGCTCGTCGAGGCCCTGGAAAGGCTCGGAGCAGATTCGCCCGGGCCCCCGGCCGAGCCGGTGGCGGACCAACGGCGGGCGCTGGGGGCTCCCGGCTGTGCTGAGGACGGCCATGTCCCGCCCTCCACGACCGAGGTCGCCGAGGAGTTCGCACGGCAGGTCCGGCGTTCCCCGGACGCGCCGGCGCTGACGGGCGGCGGCCGCACTCTGACCTACACCGAGCTGCGGAGCCACGTCATGGCCCTGGCGGCGGACCTCGCGGACCACTGCCCGCCACCCTCGGCGGACGCGGACCACCTGGCCCGCGTCGCCTTGTACATGCAGCCCACGCTCGAACACGTGGTGGCGCTCCTGGCCCTGGCCGGACTGAACATCACCACCGTGCCGCTCGACCCTGCCGATCCACCCGAGCTGCTGCGCCAGGCCCTGGCAAGGACCGGCCCGTCATGGGTTCTGGTGACACCGCAGCAGGCAGCCGAACTGGACGACGTGACCCCCGCCGGACCGCGCCGGCACCTGCTGAACCCCCTGGACGGATCCTTGCCGGTCACGGACCCCCGCCTGCCCGGTGTCGCGGTCCCCGTCGCACCACCGCCGGGCGCGGCACCCCGCCCGCTGTACGTCTTCCCCACCGCTGCTGCCACCGACCCCCGGGCGTCCCGCCAGGTCCCGCCCGGGCTGCGACAGCGGTGCGACCCGGTCCCGGCAGAATTCATATGGCAGGGACCACCTGTCGACGCGATGATTCACCGGGCGGCCGTCACTCTGTGCGGGGGCGGTCACCTGATCCTGGCGCGGCCCGAGCGGCATCGGCATACGTCCGGCCACCGGTCCGCGCCCGCTCGGCCGGCTCGGCGGCCCGACCCGGCCGACCGCACCGGTGCGCGGCTGACCGAGGCTCACCGGCCGCACCCGCCCGCGTGGGTCCGTCTGCGTCGCGCGGTCGCCGCCCCGCCGACGGTAGCGGCCCCGGGACGTGTCCTGGTGGCACTGACACGGGAGGCCACCGCCGCCGCGCAGTGGCAGCCCTTCGAGGCCACCCACGCGCGTATCGTCCGGGTCTGCGCGGGTTCCGCCTACTCCCGTCGGACGGACGGTCTCTACGAGGTCGACCCCTTCGATCCCGGCTCGCTGCGCGCGCTCCTCACCGAGCTGGCCGCGCGGGAGCCCGCGGGCCTGGACTGGCTGCACGGGTTGCCCCTCGCGGTCCCCGGCACGCTGGAGCGACACTCCCTCGACGAGGCCCGACGAGCCTGTCTCGACGCCCCGACCGCCCTGCTGACGGCACTGCGCGGTATGTCCGGGACTCCGCCGGTGCGCGTGTGGTGGCTGTCGCACAACGCCCAGCCCGTCGAGGGTCCGGTGCGCCACCCGGGGCTCGCCCTGCTCGCCGGCGCCATGGCCCAGGGGGCCGACAAGGAGGGGCAGCACCCGGCTCTCCCGGGCGACAGTCACTGGGTCGATCTGTCCGGCCCGGACACCCGGGACTGGGCGCCGGCCCTGGCCACGGTCATGGCCGAGGCCGCCACCGGCTGTCCGCCACCCCGTCGGCTCGCGCTGCGCCGCGACTACTGGTGGCAGCCGGCCCCGCGACTCCCCGCACCACCCGACCACACGCTCCCGCTCCTGCCCGCGCACACCCACCCGGGCGACCCGTCGCCCCCGTGGCCCGCCCGGCCGGTCCATCTGGTCATGGGGGACACCGGAGCCCTCGGCAGCGGCATATCCTCCTGGCTGCTGGACCACACCGACGGTGACATCGTCCTCGTCGCCCGACGTTTCCACCTGCCCGCCGCGCTGCGCGACCGCGGCGACCGGGTCACCTTCGTCGAGGCAGACCTCGCCAGGACCGAACCCCGAGCCGTGGCCGACCGGTTCGCCGTGTACTCCGGCCGCTTGGCCGGGATCGTACAAGCGGTCGGTACCGGCTCCGGCCACCAGGGAGCCGCGGCACGATGGTCCGCGACGGAGGCCACACTGCGAGCGGTAGCGCTGACCGAGCGGTTGATCGCCCGCTACCAGCCCCTCTACGCCCTGTACTGCGCCCGCGCGTTCCCGCTGTCCGGGGACGCCGGCCGACCGGACCACGCGGCCGCGGACGGCCTGCTGGACGCCCTCGCCCGCTTCCAGCCGGACACTGCTCCTCGCACCGTATGTACCGGTGTCGCCCGGGGACTGCCGGTGGCGGAGACGGGGCGCGTACTCGAACGCCTCGTCACGCGGTGACGCCATGTCCTCTCGCGGGGCGCGGGCGGACGGCCCGCTCCCCGCAGGGAGGACGGGCCGTCGGGGTCACATCGACCGGTGGACGCCGCTTCGGGCCGTGCTCACCGGCCGTCGGCGGGCGTATCCGAGGCCGCCCGCAGGTAGGGGGCGGCGATCGCCCGTATGCCGTCGCTCAGTTCCTTGGGCGCCAGCGTCTTGGCATCGAGGTTGATCTGCACCCGGGTCCCGTCGGCGTACAGCGTCGAGCCGTCGGTGGACTCGATCCGGTACGCGTACGTGTAACTGGTGCGTCCGGCCCGGTCGAACCAGAACCGGACCGTGACCGGGCCGGGCTCCGTGATCGGGAAGTGATAGGTGATGCTCTGTGTGCGCACGACCTGCACCGAGTCGGAGAAGGCGGAGCGGGCCGGGTCGGGATGCCAGCCGTGGCTGCGCCAGAAGGCGGAGAAGGCGTGCTCCGCCAACAGGGGGTAACGCGAGTTGTGCAGCACACCCGTGGCGTCGAGATCCTCGAAGTGGACCTCGACCTGGTGGGCCGATCCTGCGGGCACGTGGTCCACGGACGTGGTCGCCTCTGCGGCGGAAGTCATGCTGGGTCCTTTCCTCGTTCAGCCTGGACAACGCGGCGGCACGCATACCGGTTCGACGCACCGGTCCGGTGATGCGGCGCGGGGTCAGGCCGCCGCCGACGCGTAGGTGATGTCGGGATAGTCCAGCCGGGCCTGCCGGAGCTGTGCCTCGTATTCGCTCGGCCAGCCGAAGGCGGTCGTCGCCCGTGCCTTGAGGTCGACGCCGGCCGCACCGCTCCAGAAGTGCACGAACTCGCCCATGTTCATGTCCCGTACGTACACGCCGTTGTGCTGGGCGAAGTGAGCCGACTGCAGGGTGAAGAACGCGTTCAACACCTTGCCCCTGCCGTGGTCGCGCCAGATGGGGAAGAACCAGTTCTTGAACCAGGCCGTACCGGCCCGGGGGAAGCTGTCCGTCTTGTTGATGGCGTTGTTGTAGAACCGCTCGGCGTCAGCGGTCCGCCCGGTGCCGAGGTAGGCGTCGTACTGGAATATCTCCGCCCACTTGCTGTCCCCCCAGAGGTCGAAGGCGGGCGAGCCCGACATGCCGTTGGCGGAGAACTCGACGATGTGCGCCATCTCGTGAGAGGTCACATCCCGCGTGGTCGGGTCGTTCTCGGCCCAGTTGGAGAGCCCCAGATCGATCACGTTGCGGTAGTGGTGTGCCGGATCGAAGGCCGTGGCCATGTGCCCGCCCCGGTACTTGTTCTGGTGGAAGATGGCGGCCAGTCGCGCATTGCCGAAGCCGCCGTAGGTCTGCTTCGTGTACTTCCACAGGTTGGTGACGTAGGAGTTCATCCAGGTCTGTGAGCGGTCCATGTCCTTGTCGAAGTAGATCGACACGTCCGCGTCGGTGTGCACCTGGGTCAGCAGCTCGGTGTGGTCGAGCCAGTCCTCCTGCCAGGTCGCGGGGAATTCCGCCGACGGTGTGGTCACCGGCAGGGGTTTCGTGTAGGCGGACGCACCCGCGGTGTTCTCCGCGCGCAGTCGGTACACATACGTGGTGTTGCCGGACAGCCCCAGGTCCGTGTAGCGGGTCGTTCCCACCGGGAGGGTCCTGGACCAGTTCCAGTCGGTCCCGTCGGTGGACCGTTCCAGGCGGTACGCGCTCTCCCACCGGGAGTTGTCCGTCCAGGACAGCACGATCTGGTCACCGGCGGGGACCGTCGCCGTGAGCGCGCTCGGGGCTTCCGGCAGGGGGATGTCACTCGTGGTGCTGCCCGTGCCGAGGATCTCCCACTCCGCGAACTGGGTGCTGGAGGAACCGTTGTTCGCGGTGACGTCCAGCCGGAAGTACCGATAGGGCACCTTGTTGGCGAACGTGTATCTCTTGCGCTGCCCGCGGTCGGTGAACGACTCGTCCGCCCGGGTGTCGAGCACGGCCCAGGTCGTACCGTCGGTCGAGGCACGGAGAGTCCAACTGCGGGGGTCCCGGTCCTGGGCGTCGTTCGCCGAGACGAGGGCGTAGCCCGTCACGACGGACCGAGCCGCCGACGCGTACTGGAGCCAGGTGGCGGTGTGTCGGGTGCGGTACTTGCTGTACACGCTGTTGTCCACGGCCATGTCGTGGCCCTCGGACCCGGTGACGCCGTACTGGTCGCTCACCGTACCGGCCAGGTCCGTGATGTCGATCGGTTCGCTCGCCGGATCGATCAGGATGCGGGCGGTGTTGGAGTAGTCGGACAGGACGTTGCCCGTCCCCACCGCCCGGAGCCGGTAGTGGTACGTGCTGCCCGTCGACAGGCCGCTGTCGGTGTAGGAGGAGATGTTCGCGCCGACGGTGACGAGGGGGGTGAACGTCGTTCCGTCCGTCGAGCGCTCGATCCGGTACCCGGTCTCGCTGTAGCCGGTGTCGTCGGACGCGTTGTCCGTCCAGGCCAGGTCCACCTCGTTCCCCACGGCGGAGGCGGTGAGAGCGGTCGGTGCCTTCGGGACACCGTCGCCTCCGCTCCACAGTTGCCACTCCGCCATCTGCAGAGCGGGGGATCCGCCGTTCCGGGACACCACCAGGCGGTAGTACGGATACGCGGTGCTGTTGGCGACGGGGAAACCGCGGGTCTGGTGCCGCGACGCGAAGGTCTGGCCCACCCGGGTGTCGAGCACCGACCAGTCGGTGCCGTTCATGGACCCTTGCAGTGTCCAGTCGGACGGGTCGCGGTCGGGGGCGTCATTTGCCGAGGTGATGGTGTACCGGTCGACAGCGGCCGGAGCGGGGGAGCGGTACTGGACCCAACCGGTCGGGTGGTGGGTGAGGTACTTGGTGGCGGTGTCGTTGTCGATCAGCGCGGTGTGGGCTTCCGCGCTGCTTCCTCCTTCGTACTGAGCGCTGATCGCCCCGCCGTTGTCGGTGAGGTCGGCGCCGGGGTCGCTGACGGCCTGTGCCGCGACGGTGCCGGACGTGCCGGTGCCGGACGTGCCGGTGCCGGCGGAGGCGGGCGGCGCCGTCAGGATCGGCGTCGCGCAGATGAGTCCGGCGAGACACACGGCGATGGTTCGGCCCATGGGGATGACCCGGTCGGTTCTGTACGGGCGCATGAGGGGATGACGACCTCTCCCAGTCGGTCTGCTCCTGGCTCTTCCCCCGAACGGCCTACTGGGTGGTTCGGTTCACGGGGGACTCGAGGGCTTCGTGGCACCTCGGGTTCACCCGCTCGCGACGGCCGGCCGGGCGCTGTGCCGCCGCGTCCAGGCGGTGTACGCCCCCGCCACCAGCGCGGTGAACAGCACCAGCCCGGATGCCGTGAGCAGTGCGGAGCGGTACCCGTCGGCCAGGTGGGCCGGGGAGGTACCCCCGCCCGTGGCACCGGCGGCGACGCTGGTGAGGACGGCCAGGCCCAGTGCCCCGCCGACCTGCCGGGTGGTGTTGATCAGCCCACCGGCCACCCCGGCGTGGTCCGGGCTCACACCCGCCACCCCCAGTGCCGTGAGCGGCACGAAGGCCAGGCCCAGGCCCACGCCGATGAGCAGCGTCGGGCCGAGGAGGTCGGCCAGGAAACCACCGCGCACCGGCACCCGGGCCAGCCAGACGAGCCCGCCCGCCAGGAGCAGCAGCCCCGGCACGAGCGTGCCCTTCACCCGGCCCGCCAGCGTCGACGCCGACATCAGGGCGGCGGCGAGCGGTAGTTGCGTGACACCGGCGACCAAGGGCGAGTAGCCCAGCACCCGCTGCTGGTACAGGGGGAGGAAGAAGAACGTGGCGACCCACACCATGCCGAGCAGCAACATGAGGACATTGCCCACGACCACGGACCGGCTGTGCAGGAGCACCGGGGGGACCAGCGGCTCGGCCGCCCTCCGTTCGACGGGTCCGAGCAGAAGCAGGAGAGCCAGTCCCGAGGCCGCCACCAGCGTCGTGGACGGCCGCGACCAGTCGATCCTGCCCAGGCCGTACACGAGCAGCAGCAGACCCGCGGTGATGATCAGTGCCCCGAGCACGTCCAGCCTGCCGTCCGCGCGCCGGACGTCGCCCGGGACCAGCGCCGGCACGGCCAGCAGGAGCGGCAGGCCGATCACCGCGCTGACGGCGAAGATGGCCCACCAGCCGAGGCCGCTGGTCAGCACCCCGCTGAACAGCACCCCGGCAGCACCGCCCGCCGCCGAGACCGCGCCCCACACGCCCAGTGCCTTGTTACGGGCCGGACCCGCGGGCGAGACCGACAGCAGGATGGCCAGGGCCGCCGGGGACAGCACGGCCGCGCCGACGCCCTGCACCGCCCGGCCGGCGATGAGCAGCGCGCCCCCGGCGGGGATGCTCGCCGCGATCGAACCGGCCGTGAAGAGCACGAGCCCCGCGGCGAAGACCCGGCGCCTGCCGAAGAGGTCCGCGAGCCGCCCCCCGGCCGGCAGCAGCGCCCCGAAGGCGATCAAGTAGGCGTTGACGATCCAGGTCAGCGCGGACGACGACAGGTGGAGGTCCGCGCCGATCGCCGGGAGTGCCACATTCACGATCGAGGTGTTGAGCGTCACCAGGAACTGCGAGGCCGACAACACGGCCAGCACGGCTCCACTACTCCGGCTCTTGTGCGGCAACGTCTGCACGGTCATGGGAGTTCCCGTCCTTGAGGGCGTCCGTACGAGGGCGGTTCCGGGACCGCCCGGTACGTGCGTGGTTCGGTAGTGCCACCACACTCGCCCCCGGCACCGCGGACCGGCCAGTCCTTCCCTGTGCTCACCGCTACTCGACGATGCTCACTGCGGGCGCGACGGCCTTCCGGGGACGGAGCGGGCATGAGCCCGGCACGGTCTCGGAGGGGACGACGGCCAGGCCGCCCACCACGCATGGCCTGCGTGGCGGACGGCCGTCGGTTCGGCGCGATGCCGCTTACGAGTTGATGATGCGGTCGTACGCCGCCGCTGCCATGACGAACTGACCCAGCGAGTTCGGGTGTGCCGCCATAGTTCCCTTGGCCGGAGCCAGGGACTCGATGAACCGGCGATCACGGGGCTGGCACATGTCGTGGCCGATGGTCGGCGTGTAGGTGTCCGCGTAGACGACACCGGTGCCGCCTGCCGCCGCCCTGCGGGCCAGCGCACGGTTGAGCTTCTTGGTGGTGTCCCGCAGGAACGCGAAGTCCTGTCGGGCGAACGGCACTTCGGCGCACCCCACACCGTTGTCGGGGAAGAGCGCCGGATAGCCGACGACGACGATCTTGGCGTCGGGGCTGTGCCGTCTGATGTCGGTGATCACACCACCGACCCGGCCTTCCAGGGTGTTGATGCGCTCTCCGAGCACGTCCTTGCCGTTGGTGAAGTACTTCTTGCAGGGGCTGCCGTCGGGGTCCGAGAAGGCCACGAGCGCGCAGGTGGCCAGCACATCGGTGAACCCGATGTCATTGCCGCCGATCGTCAGCGTGACCAGCTTGGTGTTCGGCGTCAGGGCGTTGATCTGCGGTGGCGTGGAGCCCTGGTGGTTCCAGATGCTCCGGGTGGTGGCACCGCTGCAGGTGACGTCCTTGAAGGCGCGGTTCTTGCCGGCGGGGGTACCGGACAGGGTGGTGGGGTAGCTGCCCGTGGTGCGGTCGCACGCCGTGTCCTTCACCTTGGAGAGCCCTGCTCCCGAGGCGTAGGAGTCGCCCATGGCCACGTAGTTCGGTCCGTCCGGGGCGGCCTGCGTCGGCGCCGCGAGGGACAGCAGCGCGGTCCCGGCCACGGCGGCCGCGGTGGCCACTCGGTAGGTGTTCGGCAGCCGTCTGGTTCTCTGAGTCATGAGGTCCCTGGTGTGTGATGGTCGGGTGAGGAGCCCGCGGACGCGCCGTCCGGCGCTGTCACGACCCCTCAGACACCCACCAACGCGCACTTCGGGGCCTCAGTTCACGCCCCGTGCCGACCGGCGGTCCCGGCCTGAGGACCGTATGCCGCGGCCTCGCACCCGGAACGTCCGCTCGCCGCACACCGTAAAGCCGGATTCCCGGCCCCGGGGAGAGACCGGGAATCCGTGCACGGGCCCCCACGACCCGAGCATCCCCTTCAACGGGCCGGTCGCGGGTGCGGTTCACCGGTCGCGGGACCCGCGGTGGCAGATCCTCCGGGGGACCCCGCGGGCGCTCAGCGCCCGCTCGCGGGACCGCATCGCGTAGTACCCACGGGACTTCGCGGTCCCCGGCGGCAGGCCCAGGAGCTGGGGAGGCGGCTTCCCCGCGTGTCGACGGAGACCGGCGTGTCCTCGACCGGCTCAGCGCCTGGGAGCCGGACGACCATGACATGACGGTCGGTTCAGCTCGCGGCACGGTTCAGGAGGTGAACGGGACGGCGTCGGCCGGGTCGGTGTGCCAGTTGGTGACGATCGGCTTGTCGACGACGACGTTCGGCACCTTCAGGGAGATGGGGTTGGGGTCGTCCTGGCTGACGGAGACGATGACCGTGGTGTACTCCACGCCGGTGTCGCTGTTGGTGCTGTTCGGATTGACGCCGGCGTACGCCGTCTTGGCACCGCTGAGGGTCATCTCCTCGCCCGCGACCTGCTCGGCGGGGCCGGCCTCGGTGCCGCCGGAGCCGAAGGCGATGACGGGCAGGCCGCCGGGCAGGACGCAGGTGATGCCGGACTTGGCCTTGACGCTGATCTGGTAGTAACCACCGGCCTGGGTCATGGGCTTGGCGGACCAGGACAGGTCATTGGTGCCGCAGCTCTGGCCGACACCGGACCCGGACCCGGACCCGGCGGCGGCCTCGGCGGTGGCGGTGTCACCGGCGGACGAGTCGGACCCGCTGTCCGTCCCGGTGCCGCTGCCGGACTTGCCGGCGGTATCGCCCGATGTGCCGGCGGCGGGGCTCGACGCGCCCGAGCCGGTGGCCCCGGTGGCGGTGGCGGTGGCGGTCGTGGCCGGCGCGTCGGACGCGTCGGTGCCGCCGTTCTCGCAGGCGGTCACGAGCACTCCGGCGGTCAGGGCGGCGCAGACGGTGAGGGCGGCGCGCAGGCGGCGGTTCATGACGGGTGGTACCTCTCGGTCGGTGAGCGGCCCGCGGCGGGTGCCGTGGGCTTGCGTTCTCGACCTGCATGACGGGCCGGTCCACGAACGGGTTCGATGGGGTCACCCGATCCGGACACCACCGTCACGGCGACGTGACATACGGGACCCGGCGCGGAACGTACGTCCGTACCGGCGGTGAACCGGATCGCCGACGCACCCGTTCTCCCGAAGAGGACGCCGCCTGTACTCCCCTGGCGGGCGGCGCCCTGCGCGAAGCACCGGCCGCAGTTGGGACGGGGCCGGGCGAACCGGCGGTCCGGCGTGGCCGTGGCGGTGATGAACACGGAAACCGAGGAGCCGGGAGGCAACCGTGGACTGCGAGCACGTGAGGCACAGCCTTGCCGTCCGGGCACTCAGCGGCCTGGCCGCCGAGGACGACTTCTTGGTGGGCCTGCACCTGCGGGGCTGCCGCTCCTGCCGGGCGGAACAGGAGAGCGACGCGTGGGTGATGTCGCTGCTGTCCACCGTCCCGGCCCCCGAGCCGGTGCCCACGGTGTACGGCAGGCGCCGGCCCGCGCCGGGCGTCATGGCATGGGCCCTCGCCACGGCGCTCATCGTCGGCGGCTGCCTCCTCGGCCGGGCCGCTCGCCGGAGGTCCGGCGCGCACACGATCTGTCCCTCGGGCGGCCGATGGTGACGGTGCCGGAGTCGTACATCGATCGACGAGACGGGTGCGCGGCAACGCGCCGGTGAGGCTCAGGAGATCGTCGAAGCGTCCGAACCCGTAGCGGCTTCTTCTGTCGTCCATGAGCGGCCTCTCCGGCACAGATGTGTACCGGGCCGGACGGTGACGGGAAGGCGCGGCGAGGGGGCGTGGGTCACGCCGGGTTCAGCCCTCCGGGCGGAGGAGACCGCGCTCGTACGCCTTGGCCAGTCGCTGCGGAACGAGGTACGGCACACCGTCCACCGTGACCGTCACCAACTGCGGTGTCGTGGCCTTCCACTGGGCGCGACGGTGCCGGGTGTTGCTGCGCGACATCTTGCGTTTGGGTACGGCCATGAGGACCTCCGGGTGTGATCGGTAAGCGGGACAGACGATACATGAAAATGAATGTCATGTAGATCGATGTCGCCACGCCCCTTCATGCCGACCCCTCTCGGCGACCTCCCGAGGTGACCTGTCGAGGTCGGAGGAAAGTGCGACGACGCGTCGAACCGGTCAGGGGAGTCGGCCGTAGCGAGAGAGGGAGTGGAGGAGCCGCTCAGGCCATCCCCTCATCCCCCGCATCAGCTACAAGCCGTCTCCGGCGGAAGGCAGTTCTCGTGCACACCCTCCTCACCGCTCTCATGGCCCTCGTGATCGTCATCGCCCTCGGCACCACCGCCACCGCGAGAGGTCGATGGTCCGGTCCCTGGTGGTGGGTGCTGGCCGCCGCGATGGTCGCCTACCCGTTCACCCACACCTTGCTGGACCGTGTCCCCGGTGCTCCGGACGGCTTGCTCCGCTGGGCCTTCCAGATCGCGTGTGGCATGTTGCTGGCCACCCTGTGCGCTCCCCTCTACCACCGGTTCCGCACATCGCCCGACACCGGCACCGACACCGACACCGGCAACGCCGAGGCCGGGTGATCTCCGCTGGGGTGATCCAGCCGGAAGCAGTACGGCGAGACACGGCTCGGCATGTCAGCAGCTTGCGCCCGCGAAGGAGGCCGGTGGTGCGAGAGCAGTTCAGCGGTGCGGTGGACGTCCACTACAACCACTTCTACGTCAGCAGCCTGGAGAGCAGGCGCGGCCCCGACTTGATGACGGCGTACGCCGGACAGGGCGTCGGGCTCTGCGGTGCGGCGGCAAAGGGGACGCTTCTCCTGGCGACCGGTCTGCATACGGGCCGGGTAGGTCTCTCGCTCGAACTGCACGAGACCCCACCGCCCGTCGACGACACCTGGGAGGAGGTGGTCGAGGTGTCCTTCACCCCCATCTCGCCCAGTGCGAGCCTGGTCGAGTGGGGTGGCCGGCGACGCTCGGACTTCGCCCTCCCGGAGCCGGCCTACCGGGTCCGGTACTGCGCCACGGGCATGGACGACGGAAGGGAGGCGGACACCGGAGCTGGCGGCGGGTCCCCGGTGGACCACTACCTCCTCCAGTTCTGGCCGGCTCCTCCCGGGCCGGCCCGGGAGGTGAAGCGGACGAGCGAAACGGCCCAGTACTGGCACGACTTCGCCCGCGACCTGCCACCGATGCCAGTGATGCCGCCCTCGTATTACAGCGGTGAGTGACAGCGGGACGTTTCGCCGGCAGTCGGCCGTCCATCGGCGAAGGTACCCGTGCCGCCGGTGCACCCGCCCGGTCGCGGGGCCCCCGTACCGCCCCGCTTCCGCCGCCCTCCTCGTGCGGTCGGGCGGCTGCCGGTCAGGCGCTCCGCAGGGCCGCGAGGACTTCCTTCGCCGTGGTCACGCTGGACTGCGGGTTCTGCCCGGTGATCAGGTTGCCGTCGACGACGACGGTGTCCGACCACGGGGCGCCAGCCCGGAAGTGCGCACCGCGCTCACTGAGGCGGTCCTCGACGAGCCACGGCGTGGCGTCGCCGAGGCCGCCCTGGCGTTCTTCGTCGTTCGTGAAGCCGGTGAGGCTGCGGCCGGCGAACAGGAAGGTCCCGGTGGCGTCGGTCGCGCTGAGCAGAGCGGCGACGCCGTGGCACAGCGCGGCGATGGTCCGACCGCGCTGGTCGGCCTCGGTGAGCAGGGTGCCCAGTGCGGGGTCGTCCGCCAGGTCGGCCATGGGCGCGTGACCGCCGGGCAGGTAGAGCGCGTCGTAGTCGGTGGCCTTGACCGAAGCGAGGTTGAGCGGCGTGTCGAGGCTCGCGGCGATCGAGTCCAGATAGGTGCGGAACTCGGCGCCGTCGGCCGCCTCCACACCGCCCCGCTCGTCCAGCGAGATGGGATCCACGGTGGGGCGGGTTCCGGCGGGGGTGGCGATGTCCACCTGGTGGCCGGCTTCGACGAGCACCTTGTGGGACGCGGCCACTTCCTCCGCCCAGTAGCCGGTGGGGTGAGCGCTGCCGTCGGCCAGGATCAGGGTGTCCGCGGCCGAGATGATCATGAGAATTTTCGCCATGGCGGGCTGCTCCGGTGAGTCGGTGTGTGTCGGACGCCTTCTACTTTCCATCAAAATCCCGTAGTCGGTCGGCGCGTTCCATAAGCATTCTTATGTAGCCTCCTTGCATGAGCGACCTCGATCTGCTGGCGACCTTCCTGGAGATCTACCGCCGCGGCTCACTGACCGCCGCCGCCGCGGCTCTGGGTGTCTCCCAGCCCGCCGTCAGTGGTCAGTTGGCGCGTCTGGAGGACCAGATGGACACGGTGCTCTTCGAACGCTCCCGGCGCGGGGCCGTCCCGACGCCGTCCGCGCACGAGCTCGCCCGGCGCGTCGCCGCTCCGCTGGACCAGTTGCGGGGCGCCTTGGCGCAGGACGCCGACGGCCAGGCTCGTGGCGGCACGGTCCGGCTCGGCGCGGCAGGGGAGCTGACCGCCTCCCGGCTGATCCCGGCGCTGGCGCCCTTGGCCAGTGGGGGCCTGCACCTGCGTTTCACGCTCGGACTGGCCGAGGACCTGCTGACCGGCCTCGCCGACGGCGAACTGGACCTGGTCGTGTCCTCCGTCCGGCCCTCGGCCGGCCGGCGCGCTCTCACCGCCATGCCGTTCGTGGATGAGGAGTTCGTCCTGGTGGCGACCCCCACGACGGCCCGTTCGATCGACCGGAAGTGGCTGGCCGAAGACCCGCTGGCGGCACTCGCCCATCTGCCGATCGTGGCCTACAGCGGGGAACTGCCGATCATCCGCCGGTACTGGCGAAGCGAGTTCGGCCGCCGGCCACCCAATCCGGTCTCGATGATCGTGCCCGACCTGCGGGCCGTGCTGACCGCCGTCATCGCCGGCGCCGGGATATCCGTACTGCCGCGCTACCTGGCCGACCCCGCACTCGCCGCCGGCTCGCTCGAACTGCTGCACCATACGCAGATCCAGCCGCTCAACACCCTCTACCTCGTCACGCGCCGCGGACCCGCGGACCCGTCCGTCGCACTGGTGCAGCGTCAGCTATGCCGGCAGGCCGAGACCTGGGGACCCCTGTGAGGCGAGCCGCCCCGGTCCGGTCCCTCACTGCGGGCCACCGGTCGAACACCGGAACGCTCTGATCACGCCCGCTCGGCCGGCCGGCTTCTGCGGTTCGGCGGGGCGGCTCCGTCGCCCCGCCTCCTGCCGTGACCGCCGTCTACTGGCTCAGATGGCGCAGTTCACTGTCGTACAGTTCGGCCGGGTCGAGCCCCATGCCGGTGAAGTGGCCCGCCAGTTCCAGGGAGAGGATGCCGTGCAGGCGGGTCCAGAAGCGCAGCGCGCGGCGGAGGGCGGCCGGCGCCGCCGGGTGGTCGGCCGCCCACTGGCGGTGCTGGGCGAGGTGGGCCTCCAGGCGGGTGTCGGGGTGGCCGTCGGGAGGGGTGCTCGCGGCGGTGCCGGGCGGCTGGGCGGCGTCCAGGAGAACGTTCATGATCTCTGAGGCGATCACGAGGGTGTCCTCGGGCGCCTCGTAGCCGGGCACTGGTGTGCCGTAGACGAGGAAGTAGCGCTGGGGGTCCTCCAGGGCCCAGGCGCGCAGCGTGTGTCCCAGTCCGGCCAGGTCCGCACCCGACGCGGCGGCGGTGCGCAGGGCGTCGGCGAGGCTGCGGTAGGCGTCGCGGATCAGTTCGGTGATCAGCTCGTCCCGGCCGGCGAAGTACCGGTAGAGCGCGGGGCCGCTCATGCCCATCTGCTTGGCGATGGCGTTCAGTGACAGTCCCGGCGCCCCGGCGGTGGCGATCTGCTCCCAGGCGCGCTGCTTGATCTCGGCCCGGAGCTGGGCCCGGTAACGCTCGCGTGGTGTCTGCGTGCCCGCGACGGTCATGCGGGTGTCCTTTCTTCCCTGGATCGGTGACCGGCTGTCGGAAGCCGGGCGAGTCGCTCGGTGCGGGCTCCTGGTTAGAGCCTATTACGAACGCTCTTGACTGTCACACAAGCGGCCAGTTATAACTTCTAACGTAAGCGCCACCCGCTAACGAGGTGGAAGTCGATGGAGGTCGTCATGAACGCTGGAGCGATGGTCGAGGTCGTACTGCCGGGCAAGGTCGAGCCCGAGGGCCTCCAGGTGCGGCGACGGCCCGTCCCGGCCCCCGCTCCGGGGCAGGTCGTCGTGCGGATGGAGGCGACCGGTGTCTCCTTCGCCGAGCAGCAGATGCGCCGTGGCCGCTACTACGACCAGCCGCCCTTTCCGTTCGTCCCCGGATACGACCTGGTCGGCACCGTCGTCGAAACCGGCGAGGGAGTCACCGCGGGCCTGGCCGGCACCCGGGTGGCCGCCCTGCTGAAGGTCGGCGGCTGGGCCAGCCACGTGGTCGTCGACGCCGCCGACGTGGTGCCCGTGCCGGACGGGATCGGCGCCGTGGAGGCGGAGACCGTGGTGATCAACGGCATCACGGCCTGGCAGATGCTGCACCGCAAGGCCCGCGTCCGTGCCGGGCAGACCGTCCTGGTGCACGGAGCCAACGGCGGAGTCGGCTCGGTCCTCGTCCAGCTCGCCCACGCAGCGGGTGCGCGGGTGATCGGCACCGCTTCCGCGCGCCACCACGCCGCCCTGCGCGCACAGGGCGTGACGCCGATCGACTACCGCACCGAAAACCTCCCTGCCAGGGTCCGTGAGCTGGCCCCGGGCGGTGTGGACGCCGTCTTCGACCACGTCGGCGGCCGCAGTGTCGTCGACTCCTGGCACCTGCTCGCGCCCGGCGGCACCCTCGTGTCCTACGGCAGCGCCTCCACCCGCGACGACGAGGGCTCCAAGCAGTGGCCCGTGCTCAAGCTGCTCGGCCGGGTGTGGCTCTGGAACACTCTGCCCAACGGCCGCCGTGCCTACTTCTTCAACGTCTGGGCCGGCCGCGCCCTGTCCAAGAACCGGTTCCGGGCCCGGCTGCGTGCCGACCTCACCGAGGTCTTCACGGCGCTCCGGCGAGGCCAGATCACCGCCCGGATCGCCGCCGAACTGCCCCTCACCCGAGCCGCCGAGGCGATGCGCCTGGCCGAGTCCGGCACCGTCGCCGGAAAGGTCGTCCTGCACGCCTGACCGCCCCACGCGGAGACCGGCACACCCACGTGCCCCCGTCCCCGCACGGTCCCCCCGTCACCCGCGCCGCCGGCGCGTCCCCAGGAGAACAGCCCCATGCCCAGACCGCGCGCCCACATCCGGCGCATCCTCACCGCCACCCTCCTCGCCACGGCCGCCCTCGCCACGCCGGCGGCCGCCGCACCGGCCCAGGGCCGGGCGGCCACCCCCGCGAGCCGCATCGACTGGAGCGCCTGCTCCGACACGGAGTTCGAGGGAATGCAGTGCGGCACACTGCGGGTCCCCGTCGACCACGCCCACCCACGCGCCGGAACCCTCACTCTCGCCATGGTCCGCCGCCCGGCCGACGACCAGGCGCACCGCCGTGGCACGCTCCTGCTCAACGACGGAGCCGGCGGATCGTCGATCGAACAACTCCGCCTCGCCATGCGCATCGGCTTCCCCTCGTTCGCCGGCGCCATGAGCCGCGACTTCGACCTGGTCGCCGTCGACCCACGCGGAGTCGGGCACAGTACGCCGATCCGCTGCGCCACCCCCCTCAAGCCCGCCGGCGTCACCCACTTCCCGCGCAACCGGGCCGCGTTCGACAGACTCGTGGCCCACAACCGTGCCTTCGCCGCCGACTGCCTCCGACGCAACGGCCCGCTGGTCGCCCACACCGACCTCACCAGCACCGCACGGGACTTCGAAGCCGTCCGCACCGGCCTCGGCGAGAAGCAGCTCGACTGGTACGGCATCCACTACAGCACCTTGCTCGGACGCACCTACGCCGACCTCTACCCCGGCCGGCTGCGCACCATGGTCCTCGACACGGCGCTGGACGACACCACCACGCCCACCGAACGCATCCGCCGCGAAGCGGCCACAGCCGAGAAGGCGTTCGACCGCTTCACCGCCTGGTGCGCGGCGGCCACCGACTGCGCCCTGCACGGCAAGGACGCCGCGGCCGAGTACGACGCTCTCGTCGCCCGCGCCGACCACACCCCGATCCCCACCGCCGACGGCAGCCGGACACTGACCGGCGAGGACATCCGCACCGCCACCCAGGACTACCTGACCCTCTCCGGCGTCACCTGGCCCGCCCTCGCGCGAGCCGTCGTCAAGGCACAGGCGGGCGACGTGACCGACTTCACCTACGAACCCGACGACACCCTCGACCCCGTCCAGGTCCAGGTCCCCGCCTGCCTGGACACCGCACGCCCGGTGACGACGTTCGACCAGCTCACCCGGTTGCGCACCGACCTTGCACGGATCTCCCCGCACCTGGGCGGGGCCGTACGCTCCTGGACCGCCCTCACCGGCTGCCTCGGCTGGCCCCTCCCCGCGCACCCCGTTCCGGCCGGGGCCCCCGTCCACGGCGCGCCCCCCGCGCTGATCGTGCAGTCCACCCACCAGGCGCTCGCTCCACACAGCGCGGGCCCCGCCATGGCGGCCCAACTGCCCGGCAGCGTCGTCCTCAGCCGCGAAGGCGACGACTACAGCATGTTCCTGCTCTCCCAGTGCGTGCGCGACGCCACCAACCGCTACCTGACCACCCGTTCTCTGCCCGCCCCCGGCACCACCTGCACCGACTGACACCCCAGCCGGACCCGCACCGACTCACACCGCCCTTCGTCCCACTGATCAGCGAGGAACCATCATGAACATCACCGCACGCAACCGGATGCGTCTGCTCGTCCCCGCGGCGCTGGCAGCCCTGGCCGTCGGCGGCACGACCGCCGCGGCGTCCGTCCCGTCCGCCACCCCCGCCGCCCACTCGGTCACGGCGCAGCACCACCGGGGCACCGTGAAGCAGACCGAGGCGATGCTCGATGCGTGGCTGCGCCTGTGGAACGGCGACTACACCCAGGCCCCGGGCATCATCTCGCCGCGCTTCACGGTCCACGCCGCCCTCCTCGACGGAGGCGACGGCAGCGGCATCCGCGGCGCGGACGGCCTGGTGGCCTGGATCTCGCAGACCCGCGCCGCCTTCCCCGACCTGCGCTTCTCCCTGCAGATCGACCCTCTGGCCGCCGGCGACCGCGCCTCCGTACGCTGGACCGCCACCGGCACCTACGCCGGCGGCTTCCCCGGAGCCAAGGCCCAGCCCGGCACCACCGTCACCTTCACCGGCACCGACACCCTGCGCATGAAGAACGGCAGGTTCGTCGAGTACTGGCTCAACTCCGACACCCTGCAACTCCTCACCCAGCTCCAGGCCCTCTGAACACCCCCTGCCGGCCCGGAACCGGACACGAAGCACCGGACCGAACACTCGGTGAACCACGTCGGTACAGCCCTCGTAGCAGGGATCGAACGGTCACTGCTGCCGACGCGATGCTGTTTCCCGAGGAGGATGTCGTGAACCACAAGCTGAAGACACTGACTACGGCGGCCACCGGCGCTGTCGCCCTCGTCGTCATGTCCGTCACTCCCAGTCAGGCCGACACCGCACACATCTACAAGAACCGCCACACAGGTCTGTGTCTGGCCGGGAAGGACCGCACGGTGAGCCAGTACGACTGCTCACTCGCCGGCACGTCGAGCCCTCGGACCGGATGGACCACGTCGGTCGTGGACCCGAGGTACGGCTTCGCCATGATCAGGCACGAGGCGACAGGACTCTGCTTGGACACCAACGGAAGCAGCGTCTATCTGTCGGGTTGCTCCGACCAGGACCTGGGCCAGGTCTGGACGTTCGGCAGCGACGGCGCGATGTCGCCGGTCGCCTTCGGTACACGGCTGACGGGGTGGAACGACGGCGGGGTGTCCGTGAGGCCGGCCGGAGACGTGGACGTCGTCAACAAGCAGAAGTGGGACGCTGTCTGAGCTTCCCCAGGACCGGCTGGTGTGCCAGGGCATGACGACGAGCGGCCGCGTCGCGGACGGGGCACCGCAGCCGCTCGTCGGACCCGGCGTCGCGGGCGGGGACCTTACAGCCCCCGGTGGGACGGGTGGCGGGTGGTCAGATGGTCGCCCAGAGCTGCTTGTCGTTGGAGTCCTGGTACAGCTCGAAACTGACCGACCCGGTGTTCCAGGCGGTCAGCCTCCATTCCCCGTCCGCGGCGCCGATCCTGATGCGGTTGCCGCCCTTGGAGATCATGCCGATGAGCTGACCGTAGTCGTCGACGCTGCATGGCGACAGGTAGGGCTCGATGCCCGTCCTGTCGTAGTTGTGGTCGAGGCACATGCCCGTGGCCACGTGCACCAGCATCTGGCCCGCCATGTCGGGTGTCGTGCTGCTGCGGCGGTAGACCTCCATCCACTTGGCGTTGGCGTCGCACGGGCCCTGGCGGACGGTGCGGTCGGCCTGTCCGGACAGACATCGGCCGGTGGCTACGCTCTGCACGGTGTACTGCTGCTCCGCGTGCGCGGGCGTCGCCACCAGCACAGCGGAGCAGGCGACGCCGGCCAGCGCGGTTCCCATCAGGGATTTCAGCCTCTTCTGCACGGTAACCAACTCTCTGACTCGGGGTTCTTTATCCGCCTCCAACGACGGGTCGGCCGGGGAGGTTCACCCGGTGAGTGCCTCGGGACGGACTGAACCGCGCAGACGTCACCGGGTCTGACGAACGGTTGGCGCTTCGACTGATGCACGAGGAGGGACCCCGCGGTCTGTACGGCGGCGCGGTCTTCCGGGAAAGCAGCGGCGGCGCCTTCGACGCCGCCCTGGTCCTGCGCACACTCATCGGTGAGGGCGACGAGACGTGGCTGCGCGCGGGCGCGGGAGTCACCGCTCAGTCCAGCCCCGAACGCGAGATCGAGGAGACCTGCGAGAAGCCCCGCAGCGTCGCCCGGCCGGAACGGCAAGGAACTCGGCGGCGAGGCCGACCCTGTGGAGACAGTTGGGACGCCGCCCCGCCCTCTGACGGGCGGGACGACCGGACAGGAGTCGTCGTCAGTTGGCAGGACGTGGCCAGACGTTACGCCGCCGCCAAGGAGCGCGGTGACAGCCTTCTGCTCGCTTCCTGACGCCGCAGTACATCCTGAGCGTCCTGCCTGCTCGTGATCGTCTTCTCACCGTTCACCGGCAGGCGGCACAACGGACGGTTGCCGCCGGCCCGATGCCTGCGGGAGCCGTCCCGTTGTCGGCGTGGTGCGGCCGGTGACGTCCTCCCAATGGATCGTGCGGTCACACCAGCGGTCCAGCAGGACCTGGTCATGGCCGACGGCGAGCAGGCCGGCACCGGACGTGGCGCGGTAGTCCTCGACGGCGGCCACCAACGCGGCGGTGGTGGAGGCGTCCAGCATGGCGGTCATCTCGTCGCAGATCAGCCAGCGCGGGCGTAGCGCGAGGGCGCGGGCGAGGCAGGCGCGCTGGAGCTGGCCGTCGCTGACCTCGTGGGGACGGCGGTCCAGGAGGTCGGGGGTGAGGCCGACGGATGCGGCCAGTTCACAGACGCGCTCTTCGATACCACCGCGGCGGCCGGTGGCCCGCAGCGGTTCGGCGATCAGGTCGGTGAGCCGCAGCCGGGGATCGGCGGAGAGGCGCGGCTGCTGGAAGACCACGCCGAAGGCGGTGCGCTGGGCGCGCGGGGCGCGGTGGCGCCAGCTCCGTACGGGTTCGCCGTCGAGGAGGAGGGTGCCGGAGTCGGGGCGGTGCAGCAGAGCCGCGACCCGGGCGAGGGTGGACTTGCCGCAGCCGCTGGGGCCGAGCAGACCGACGGACTCACCTGGCGCGACGGTCAGCGAGGCGCCGCGCACCACCGGGGCCTTCGTGTGGTATCCGGCGGTGATGGCGCGGAGTTCAAGCACGGAGGTCCTCCGGTACGTGCGGATGGTGACAGGCGACTTGGCCGCTCATCGATGGCAGGGCGGTGCAGGCTTCGGAGGCGCGCTCGCAGCGTGGGGCGAAGGCGCATCCGTCGGGGAGGTCGCCGAGTTCGGGTGGCATTCCGGGAACCGGGGTGAAGGCGCGCTGGGGGAGTGCTTGGAGCAGGCCGCGGCTGTAGGGGTGCCGGGGGCCGGGCGTGCCGAAGAACGTTCGGGCGTCGGTGAGTTCGACGATGCGGCCCGCGTACATCACGGCCACCCGGTCGGCGATGCGTTCGGCGGCCATGAGGTCGTGGGTGATCATCAGCAGGGCCCGGCCGGTGCCGTCCTCGTGGTCGTCGGAGTCGACGTGGCGCCGTAGTTCGTCCACCGTGTGGTCCACCAGGTCGCGGTCGAGACCGGTGGTCGGTTCGTCGGCGAGCAGCAGCGGTGCGCCGCCGACGAGGGCGAGGGCGGTGGCGGCGCGCTGGGCGAGGCCGCCGGAGAGCTCGTGCGGGTGGCTGTCGAGGTGGCCGGTGGGGAAGGCGGCGCGCTCGGCGGCCGTCTCGGACGCCACACGTACGGCCGCCCGTCCTCGGGTGCCGGTCAACGCCGCGACGGTCTCTTCCAGTTGGGAGCGGACCGTACGCACGGGAGTGAGGTGCGCGGCCGGGCTCTGCGGGATGAGCCCGATCAGGCGCCCCCTCACCCTGCGGGCGAGAGTGCGCTCGTCCGCGGTGAGCAGATCCAGGCAGCCGAGGCGGGCCTCGCCCGCTGCCTGGGCGTTGGCGGGGAGGAGGCCGAGGAGGGCGGAGGCGAGGACGGACTTGCCGCAGCCGCTCTCGCCGATGAGGGCGAGGCATTCGCCGGCCGCCACGTCGAAGTGGGCGTCGGTGACGGCGGCGATCCGCCGCCCGCCGGGCATGAGGAAGCGCACCGACAGCCCGCGGACCGACAGAACAGGGGGTCGGCTGGTCACAGCATCAGCTCCGATCGGCGGCGGGGGTTGATCCGCTCCCGCCAGGCTCCGGCGAGACCGGCGATGGCGAGGGTCGGGACGATGACGAACAGGCCGGGGAAGAGGGTGGGCCACCACTGCCCGGCGAGCAGTGAACCCCGGGCACCCTGGATGAGGGTGCCGAGGCTGGCGGTGTGGGTGGGCAGGCCGAGCCCGAGGAAGGACAGGGCCGACTCGTGCCACATGGCGTGCGGCACCATGAGGACGGCGGCGAGCGCGGCCTGCGGCAGCACGGCGGGCAGCAGATGCCGTACCGCCACCCGCCACCGGGACGCGCCCCCGGACACGGCCGCGTCGATGTACGGCCGCGAGCGCAGGGAGAGCACTTCGGCGCGTACGATACGGGCGGTGGACAGCCAGTGGGTGAGCGCCACCGAGACCACCACGGGCCACACGCCGGGCCGGAACAGGGCGACGATGAAGATCCCGAGCAGCAGATGGGGCACGGACGAGAACGTGTCGACCACCCGCATCACGCCTCGGTCGACCCAGCCGCCCAGTGCTCCCGCGGTGGCTCCGACGACCGTGCCGATCACGGTCGCGGTGAAAGCCGCAACCACTCCGACCAGCAGGGAGACGCGCAGACCGTAGACGCAGCGCAGGAGCAGGTCCCGGCCGAGGTCGTCGGTGCCGAAGGGGTGGGACCAGTTCGGCGGCAGCAGCCTCGCGCCGAGGTCGACGGCCTGCTGGTCGAGTCGCACCAGTGGCGGCACGAGGAGCACGGCGAGCACGGCTGCGGTCACCAGCACGGCAGACAGACGCACCCGCACCGTGCGGGTGGAGCGGCGGTCGGTGCCGTACGACCGCCACGTGGGCCTGGAAGGCGATTCACATGTCACTGAACTTCACCCTCGGGTCGAACAGGCCGTAGAGCAGGTCGGCGAGCAGGTTGCCGAGGAGTACGGCGGCGGTGGCGAGCGTGGTCAGCGCGGCGAGCAGCGGGAAGTCGACGGCCGTGGCCGCTTCCACGGTGGCCGCCGCGATGCCCGGCCAGCCGAAGACGCTCTCCACCAGCAGGGCACCGGTGATGAGTTCGGGAACGCGGGAGCCGATCAGCGTGAGGACGGGCAGCAGTCCGGAGCGCAGGGCGTGGCCGAGCAGGACGGTGCGCTCGCTCAGCCCGCGGGCGCGGGCGCCGCGTACGGGGTCCTCCGCCAGGGCGTCCCCGACGCCCTGGCGGACGTACAAGGTGAACCAGGGCAGTTGGGAGACGGCGAGCACGCCGGCGGGCAGTACGAGGTGGGTCGCGACCTGCCCCGGCGTGACCTGTTCGCTCGCGGTGTCGGTGAGGCCGCCGGCCGGGAGCACGCCCCACTGGAGGGCGAAGAACCAGATGGCCAGCAGGGCGAGCCAGAAGACGGGTGCCGCCTCAAGAGCGTAGGCGAGCGAGGTGACGACGCGGTCGAGCGCGGATCCGGGACGTCGGGCCGCCAGCACTCCGAGCGCGGTGCCGGCCAGCACGGCCACCGCGAAGGCGACGGCACACAACAGCGTGGACCACACGAGGCGTTCTGCGATGACTTGGGCGACCGGCTGTCGCATGACCGCGGACTGGCCGAGGTCGCCGCTGAGGGCGGAGGTCAGCCAGTTCCACCAGCGGGAGGCGAACGGCTCGTCCACACCGAGGTTCTCCCGCAGCCGCTCCAGGGTCCCGGCGTCCGCGCCCAGGGCGGCCGTGCCCGCGTACGCCTTGACGGGGTCGAAGGGGGAGGCGGCGGCGATCGCGAAGACGCCGAAGGTCACGACGAGGAGGATGGGTGCGGCGAACAGCAGTCGCCGCCCCACCAGGCGTGCCATCGCTCCCCAGGGCAGGGAGGACGTCACTTCTTCGGCTCCCAGGCCGCGAGGTTCCACCACGGGCCGCTGGCGAAGCCGTGCTCGTGCGGCTCGACCTGCGTGGTCAGTCCGTCCCAGTGGTCGGCGAGGACGTAGACGTGGTCGATGTGGGTGAGGAAGGTGTAGCCGGGGTCCTTCACCAGTTCGCGCTGGAGGCTGTCGTAGGCGGCCTTCCGGATCGCCGCGTCCGAGCTGCGGCGGCCGGTGTCGAGTGCCTTGTCCACAACCGGGCTGTCGTAGCGGGCCATGTTGTTGAAGCCGTCACCGGCGAGGGAGGAGTGCAGCAGGGTGTAGAGGCCGTAGTCGGGGTCGCCGTTGTTGCCGAAGCCCGCGAGCACGGCGGTGTCCTTCATCCGCGGCTCGATGACCTCCCAGGTGGCGCTCTGTGCCTTCACCTCGATGCCGGTCTTCTTCGCGTCGGAGGCGTAGGCGAGGGCGTGGTCCTGGCGGACTTTGTCGCCGGAGGGGTAGAGGAGGGTGAAGGAGGCCCGCTGCCCGTCCTTGGCGCGGATGCCGTCCTCGCCGGATTTCCAGCCCGCCCGGTCGAGGATGTGCCGGGCCTTGGCGAGGTCCTGCTCGCGTTCGATGCCCTGGGCGAACCAGGGGTCGTCGACGGGCAGAGGACCGTACGCGGGACGGCCGGCGCCGTCCAGGATCTCGTCGACCATGGTCCGGCGGTCCACGGCGGCGTCCAGGGCCTGGCGGATGGCGCGATCCCCGGTGACCTTGTTCGCGGTGGGGAGGGCGACGGCGCGGAAGTCGTAGGTCTTCGCCTCGTAGGTCTTCCTGGCCCCGTCGTTCTTGAAGGTCGCGGCGAGGTTGGGCGGGAGCACCGCGCCGTCGAGGTCGCCGGAGCGAAGCCGGGTGGCGCGCACGTCGTCGTCCTTGACGATCGCCATGGTCACCTTCTTCACCTTGGGCGCGCCGCCCCAGTAATGGGGGTTGGCCTTGAGGGTGAGCTTCTCGCCCTTGCTCCAGCCGGACAGGACGTACGGCCCGGTGCCGACCGGCTCGGTGTTGAAGGCGCCGGTGTTGGGATCCTGCCCCTTGGCTATGTGCTCGGGCACGATCGGCAGCACCGTACGGCCGGCGAAGGGCGCATACGGGTACTTGAGGGTGAAGACGACCTTGTCATCGCCGTCCGCCCGCACGTCCTTGACGGCGTCCAGCTCGGTGCGGCTGGCGTTGTTGGTCTTGGCGTCGAGGATCGTGTCGTACGTGAAGACCACGTCGGCGGAGGTCAGCGGCTCGCCGTCGCTGAACTTCACGCCGTCGCGGAGGGTGTAGGTGTACGTGAGCCCGCTGTCGGTGACCTTGGGCAGCGCCTTCGCCAGGGCCGGTCTCAGCTTCAGGTGGGTGTCGCGGGCGAGGAGGCCGTCGAAGATCTTCGAGTTGCCGTCCTTGCCGTAGCCGAGGAGGGGGCTGAGGGTGTCCGGCTCGGAGGCCACCCCGATGACAAGGGAATCGGCTGCCCCGGCATCGTCCGTGCCCCCGTGGGGAGCCGAACAGGCGGTGACCCCCGTGAGCAGCGCCGCTGCGGCAGCGGCTACCTGTATCCGTCGGGCCATCATCGGACCTCACCCTCCTCTTGCTCATCAAGCGTTGTTGCATCTTACTTGCAATAAGTCGCCTCGAAGCCGGTCCGCTTGTGGAGGGGCGCCGGTGACGCCAGAACGTCGCGCAGCCCGTCCGTTGGCTGGGCCGAACGCGGAAACCTTGTGCCAGCAGCGTCGGCCTTCGTCCCGCCGTCCTGGAACGGCTCGTCCAGCCCTGGCTGGACGAGCCCGGTCAGGCAGCCTTCTACCGTCAGATGGACCAGGCCGACCAGCGCCACACCGACGAGGTCCAGTACCAGTACGGCAAGCTCGACATCCCCGTGCTGGTCTGCTGGGGCGAGGAGGACACCTGGATCCCCGTGGCGCGGGGACGGGAACTGGCCACCCGGATCCCCGGCGCGCGACTGGAGTTGATCGCCGGTGCCGGTCACCTGGTCCAGGAGGACGCACCGGCCGAACTGACCGCCACACTCTTGGACTTCCTCCGTCGGCCGCGCTGACAAGGCGGCCATGTGCCATCGCCGCACCGTGGTACACGGCTGGCCTCTCCCCGGTGTATGAGGGCTGCAACTGGATAACCGGGGCGTTCCGGATCGCCCCGAACTCGAGGAGTGACCACGTGAGCGGGCGTGAACCCTCTGCATCGCGTTTAGCCTGGCAGGTCGGCGGGGTGGGTGTGGCGGCCCAGGCCGTGGCGTACGGTTTCGCCCGGTACGGCTACGGGCTTTTCCTCCCTGACCTGCGTGACCGGTTCGGACTTTCGACGTCGGTCCTCGGTCTGATCAACAGCGTGTCGTACGTCGGGTACGTGGTGGCGCTGCTGCTGGTCGGGGCACTCGTCTCGCGTCTGGGTCCCCGCCCGATGGTGGTCGCGGCAGGAGTGTCGGCGGGGGTCGGCATGGTGACCGTGGCGGTGGCCCAGACCACGTGGGTCCTCGTCGTGGGGCTCGTGGTGGCGGGAATGGCCTCGGGTTTCTCCTGGGCGCCGTTCTCCGACACCGCCGACCGCCTGCTGCCGGACCGCACCCGCGAACGGGTCATGGCTCTCATCCCCAGCGGTACCGCCTTCGGTGTCACCCTGGCCGGGCCGCTCGCCCTGGTCACCCGGGGAGCCGACTGGCGGTACGCCTGGTTCGGGTTCGCGCTCGTCGCGCTGGCGATGGCCTGGTACGCGGCACGGGTCCTGCCCGCCGGACGCCATGAAGGCAAGGGGAACGGCGACGGGAAGACCGTCACCGTGCGCTGGTTCCTGCGCCCGGCGTCCGCGACGCTGTATCTCACCGCGTTCGTCTACGGTCTCATCGGGGCCTTCTACTGGGCCTTCGCCCTGGAGGCCGTATCGGACGCGGCGGGAGACGACTCCCCGATGGCGCCGCTGTTCTGGACGATCATGGGGCTGGCCGGGATCAGCAGCGTCTTCGCCGGCGCCTTCTTCGTACGGCTGGGGCTGCGACTCGGCCAAGCGGTGCTGTTCATCGCGCTGGCGGCCGCGATCGCGCTGCTGGGGCTGGCTCCCGGCGCTCTCCCCGCGGTCCTCGCTTCGGCCGTCCTGTACGGGCCGACCTTCATGGCCACGTCCTCGCTGCTCGCGCTGTGGAGCTACCGGGTCTTCCCAGAACAGCCGTCGACCGGTTTCAGCGCGACCGTCCTGGCACTCGGCATCGGGACCTTGACGGGGCCCGCCACCCTTGGAGCGGTGGCGGACCACTACAGCGTGCGGACCGCGTTCCTCGTGACGGCGGCCGTGGCGCTGGTGACCCTGGCCTTCCGGCCTCCCGCGCGGAGGTTGGAGCACAGTGACGCGTTGGGGGAGGAGACACGGGCCAGGCCAGACGGTAGTCGGACCTCTCATCAGCGTCTCCAACGGCGCCTCACGGGCCCGGTGACACCACCCCCAGGTCATCGGTTCGACCGGGGGACAACGCCGGGCCCGGAGGCCGGCGGTCCTCTTGCAGGACCGCGGGAGACATAACGGGGACGCGTTCCGCCGCGGGGCGGTCCAACTGATCGTCGACGCCATCGTCCCCGGCCTGCGCTCCGGGGGCTGACCCGGACCGGGCCCGTTCGTACCAGATGGAATGGCGGCCCCGAAGTGGGTGAGGGACGGTGGGCAAGGCGACGGGCGGTCCGTCGTGCTCCCGAGCCGCCTTCCGAGGAACCCCTATGGCCCAACGTACGACCCTGATGCGCAGCCTGCACGACCACGGGCGCTGGCCGCCTGGCTCGGCGGGTCCCTCATGGGCGCCGTCGGGCTCAACGGCGCCGCGCGGGCCGAGGGCGGCATGTGGGCCGCCGGCGTCCGCGTCGCCAGTACCGGCCGGGCGACGTGGACGCCCGTGAGCGGCGCCGCGATCGATGCGCACCTGTGCGGCAGCGGCGGGCTGCTCGCCGCGAACGCGCCCCGCGTCGCCGCCCAGCGGGGCGTGGCCGCCGCCACCGTCGCCAAGACCGTCGTCACCGGCGCCGCCCTGGCCGCCACCGCCTACACCGGGGCCCTCGGCAAGAAGATCACGCTCACCGCCTCCACCGATCCCCGGGACGCCGAGAAGGCGGCCGAGGACCCCATCGACAGCGGCACGGCGCAGCGCCACCTCGCTGGCCGCCCAGTGGGTGGTGCCCGCCCTCACCGGCTGCCCGGGCGTCCTCAACGCCCTGCACGGCGAGCAGCAGCGCCCCGCCGTGCAGGCGGCCGGCATGTGGCAGCGGGCCCGCTCGATGACGCCGGAGCTGCCGGTCGTCACCGACCGGCGCCTGACGGACTGACGTCCCTCACCAACACCCGTACCGCATTCAAAAGGAGCGTCATGGACAAAAACGCGCTGATCGAGGCGACCGTCCGCAAGACCGCGGAGACGGGGGAGGAGCTGAGCCCGGCGGAGGTCGAACGGGTGGTGGACGCGCTGTTCGGCACGGTCACCGTGCCCGGGGCCATCGCGGACGGCCTCAGACGCGGCGAGATCGTCACCGTCCTCGGCTTCGGTGACTTCCACGTCGAGGGCGCCCAGCCCCGCCTGCGTCCCGGCCAGGCACTCAACGAGTACGTCAAGGGCGAGGTGCGGTGAGCGGCCGGTGGCCGTAGACGGGCCGCGGCGGGGAAGGCACACGGACATGACCTTCAGCGAAGAGGACGAGGCTCGCGGCGGACGGTGGCGGCGGTACGGCGCCGCCGCGGCCGCCGTGACCGTCGCCGCGGCGGCCGGTGCGGCGGCGGTCGACCCGGACAGCGCCTGGTACCGGTCCCTGCGCAAACCCTCCTGGCAGCCGCCGCCGTGGGCCTTCGGCGCGGTGTGGACCCCGTTGTACGCCACCGTCGCCTTCGCCGGCGGCCACGCGCTCGGCCGGACACGCGGCCCCGAACGCGTTCGCGTCGCCGCCGGCTTCGGGGTGAACCTCGCCTTGAACGCGGGCTGGACCTGGCTGTTCTACCGCTGCCACAACACTCGCGCGGGACTGGCGGGCACGCTGGCGCTCGACCTCAGCAACGCCTCACTCCTCCGCCGCACCGCCCGCGTCGACCCCACGGCGGCCCGAGCCCTCCTCCCGTACACCGCGTGGTGCGCCTTCGCCACCGCCCTCAACGCAGCCATCCTCCGCCGCAATTGACCACCTTCGGCGGTCAACGCGCCAGAGCGAGGTCAGCTCCATCGCGAAGGTGCCGGTGCGCGTGCTGACGTCTTCACCCGGCTGAGAGGTATGCCGCCCGCGAGGTCTTCAACCTGGTCGGACAGGCTCCCCGTACCCCGCGTTACAGGGGCGTCCGTCAGACGTGAGAGGGTGCCAGGCGTGAGTGAGACACCGTCGAACACCCTGCAATACCGCTTTGACGGGCCAGAAGACGCCCCGGTCCTGATCCTCGGTCCCTCACTGGGTACCACATGGCACATGTGGGACCGCCAGGTGCCCGAGCTGGCGCAGCAGTGGCGGGTCTTCCGGTTCGATCTGCCGGGGCACGGCGGCGCGCCCGCCCGCCCGGCCGGTTCCGTCGGCGACCTCACGACGCGGCTGCTGGCCACGCTGGACGGTCTCGGCGTGCACCGCTTCGGGTACGCGGGCTGCGCGCTCGGCGGCGCGGTCGGAGTGGAGCTGGCGCTGCGGCATCCCGAGCGGCTCGCCTCCCTCGCGCTGATCGCCGCCTCGCCGCGGTTCGGGACCGCCGACGAGTTCCGGCAGCGCGGAGTGATCGTGCGGACCAACGGGCTGGACCCCATCGCGCGCAGCTCGCCCGATCGGTGGTTCACCGGCGGGTTCGCCGCCGCGCAGCCCGCGATCACCGAGTGGGCGGTGCAGATGGTCCGCACCACCGACCCCGGCTGCTACATCGCCGCCTGCGAGGCGCTCGCCTCCTTCGACGTACGGCACGAACTGGGCCGGGTCGGCGTGCCCACCCTCGTTCTGGTCGGCTCCGAGGACCGGGTCACCGGCCCCGCCGAGGCCCGTACCCTGGTGGCCGGCATCCCCGACTCCCGGCTCGCCGTCGTCCCCGGCGCCTCCCACCTGGTGCCGGTCGAGCAGCCCGCCGCCGTCACCGACCTCCTGGTCCGGCACTTCGGCACCGCCTGGCAGCCCGCCGCCGACGCCACCGGCCAGACCGTCATGCCGCCCGTGCCGCCCAAGCCGGCCCCGGCCGTCGTACCGCCGCAGTCCGCGCCGGTCGCCGAGATCGCCCCGCCCGTGGCCCCGCCGCACACCCAGGGCCGGCCCGACCGGTACGAGACCGGCATGCGGGTCCGCCGCGAGGTGCTCGGCGACGCGCACGTCGACCGGGTGCTGGCCGAGGCCGGCGACTTCGCCGGCGACTTCCAGGAACTGCTCACCCGGTACGCCTGGGGCGAGGTCTGGGACCGGCCCGGCCTGGACCGCCGCACCCGGAGCTGCGTCACCCTGACCGCGCTGATCGCGGGCGGTCACCTGGAGGAACTGGCCCCGCACGTGCGGGCGGCGCTGCGCAACGGGCTCACCCCGGACGAGATCAAGGAGGTGCTCCTCCAGGCCGCCGTCTACTGCGGGGTACCGGCCGCGAGCCGTGCGTTCCGCGTCGCCCAGCAGGTCGTGCTGGAGGAGACCACCCCCTCCGAGTGACCCGTGCGGGCCCCGGGGTCAGGATGGAGGCATGAAGCTCACGAAGATGTCCCATGCCTGCGTCCGCCTGGAGAAGGACGGACGGACCCTCGTCCTCGACCCCGGGGGCTTCAGCGAGGCGGACGCCGCGCTCGGCGCGGACGCGATCCTCGTCACCCACGAGCACCCCGACCACTTCGACGAGTCCCGGCTGCGCGCCGCGCTGGAGGCCGACCCGGCCACCGAGATCTGGACGCTGCGCGCGGTCGCCGAGCAGCTCTCGGCCGCGTTCCCGGGCCGGGTGCACACCGTCGGCCACGGCGACGCCTTCACCGCCGCCGGCTTCGACGTCCAGGTCCACGGTGAGCTGCACGCCGTGATCCACCCGGACATCCCGCGGATCACCAACGTCGGCTATCTGATCGACGGCGGCAAGGTCTTCCACCCCGGCGACGCCCTCACCGTCCCCGGCACCCCGGTCGAGACGCTGATGCTGCCCGTGATGGCCCCCTGGAACAAGATCTCCGAGGTCATCGAGTACGTCCGCGAGGTCCGGCCGCGGCGGGCGTACGACATCCACGACGCCCTGCTCACCGACCTCGCCCGGCCCATCTACGACCGGCAGATCGGCGCGCTCGGCGGCGGCGCGGAGCACCTGCGGCTGGCGCCGGGGGAGACCGCACAGGTCTGAGACGGTGTTGTCGGTGGCGGCGGGTAGGTTGTGGGACATGCGTATCGCGACCTGGAACGTGAACTCGATCACCGCCCGTCTGCCGAGGCTGCTGGCCTGGCTGGAGAGCAGCGGCACCGATGTGCTCTGCCTCCAGGAGGCCAAGGTCGCCGAGGAGCAGTTCCCGTTCGACGCGCTGCGCGACCAGGGCTACGAGGCGGCCGTGCACGCCACCGGCCGGTGGAACGGGGTGGCGGTGCTCAGCCGCGTCGGCCTCGACGACGTGGTCAAGGGCCTGCCCGGCGACCCCGGCTACGACGGCGTCCAGGAGCCCCGCGCGGTCTCCGCCACCTGCGGGCCGGTCCGCGTCTGGTCGGTGTACGTGCCCAACGGCCGCGAGGTGGACCACCCCCACTACGCGTACAAGCTCCAGTGGTTCGAGGCCCTGCGCGCCGCCGTCGCCGGCGACGCCGCGGGCAGCCGCCCGTTCGCGGTGCTGGGCGATTACAACGTCGCGCCGACGGACGACGACGTCTACGACCGCGCCGCCTTCGAGGGCTCCACCCACGTCACCCCGGCCGAGCGCGCCGCCCTGGCCGGCCTGCGCGAGGCCGGCCTCACCGACGTGGTCCCGCGCCCCCTGAAGTACGACCACCCGTACACGTACTGGGACTACCGCCAGCTCTGCTTCCCCAAGAACCGCGGCATGCGCATCGACCTGGTCTACGGCAACGAGCCGTTCGCCAAGGCCGTCACCGACGCCTACGTGGACCGCGAGGAGCGCAAGGGCAAGGGCGCCTCCGACCACGCCCCCGTCGTGGTGGACCTCGACGTGTAGCGGCCCGGGCCGGAGCCGCGCCGCCCGACCGCCGCGCGGCACCGGTTCACGTCACCGGATTCCCGGCCGGCCGGGGTCACGGGGACAGCAGCCGCAGGTCCACCGACCGGGCGAGGGCCGCGAGGCCCGGGTCGCCGGGGTGCAGGTGGTCGCCGCTGTCGTAGCCGGCCCGCATCCGGTCCGGGTCGGCCGGGTCGCGCAGCACGGCGTCGAAGTCCAGCACCGCGTCGAAGGCCCCGGAGCCGCGGATCCAGGCGTTGACCTCGGCCCGCTCGGCGTCCACGGCGGCCGTGCACCCCGACCGGCCCCCGCAGGGCAGGACCGTCGCCCCGAGCATCCGCAGCCCCCTGGCCCGCCCCCGCTCGGCGAGGTCGCGCAGGCCCGCGATCACGCTCCGCGCGTCGGTGCCCGACAGCAGGTCGTTGACGCCCTCGAAGACGACCGCCGTCCGCGCCGAGGTCTGGGCGAGGACATCGCGGTCGAAGCGGTGCACGGCGCTCACCCCGGACTGGTCGGCCGAGACCCCGTCGCCGGGGTAGCGGTCGGTGACCACGCGGTTGCCGGAGACGCCCTGGTTGAGCACCCCGTAGCGCGGCACCGCGCGCTGCGCCCGCAGCCGCCGGGCCAGTACGTCGGGCCAGCGCCGGTTCGCGCCCACGGTCGACCGGTCGCCGTCGGTGATCGAGTCCCCGAGCAGCACCACCGACCCGGGCCCGCCCCCGACGTCCACCCCGGCCAGCAGCGGCCAGTTGCGCAGGGCCGGGGTGTACGCGTTCCCCGAGGCGTCCGCCGTGTGGTCGCCCGCCCCGCTCAGGTACGACCGCTGCACCGCCAGCCGGTGCACCGGCAGCGCCGCCACCCGCCGGGGCAGATGGAAGCTGACCAGCAGGTCCGCACCGGCCGGGACCGTGAAGCGCAGCGGGTCGCTGTATGCCTGCGCCCCGGCCGGGATCACCACCCCGTCCGCGCCGCCGAACGACAGCGCCGCCGGTCTGCCCCGCGCCGCCGCGCCGGACGCCCGCACCGCCACGGTCGCGGCGCCGATCCGTACCGGCGCCGCCGCGAAGGTGTTGTCGAACCGCACCCGCACCCGGGACCCGCCGGCCGAGGCGCGCACCACCAGCCGCAGTGTCCGGTCCGCCCACGGACCCACCGCCGGATACCCGGACGCCGACGCCGCCCAGCTCCCCGTCCAGCCCCGCGAGGAATCCCGTACCGACAGCGCGAACACGTGCAGGCCGGGCGCGTGCGGCAGGCGCACCGAGGCCACCGCGCGGCCGGGCGCGACCGGCACCGTCACCACGTACAGCCGGGCCCGTTCGGCGAGCCGGCCGGACGGGGTGTTGATGTGCGGCAGGGCGACGGCCTTGGTGGCGAGCGGGCCGGTGCGCCAGTCCGGGGCGGTCAGCGTGTACGCCGAGCGGCCGCCGTCCGCGTACTCCACCTCGCCGCGGCCGCCCACCTCGGTGCCCGAGGTGCCCGCGACCAGGAACGCCAGGGCGTCACCGCGCCCGGCCAGCCGGACCCGCTGCCCGGCGGCGCGTACGTTGTCCGGCTCGCCCGGGCGCCGGGCCGGCCAGGTCAGCCGGGCCCCCTGCACGGTGAGCACGCGGCCCGGCGTCCAGCCCGCGGCGGCCAGGTCCCGGGCCGGCAGGGAGGCGCCCGCGCCGTCGAAGTCGGCCAGGCCGGGCCGGGCGTCGTCGCTGACGGCCCGGTTGTCGAAGTACCGCTCCAGCGGGCGCCCCGCCGCGCCCCGCCCCTCGGCGGCCGGCCGCTCGGCACCCCGGCCCCCCGCGCCCCGCCCCTCCGCGGCCGGTGCGGGGGCGGCGGGGCCCAGCAGCACCAGCAGCGCGAGCGTGAGCGCCCCACCACGAACCCACCGGACCACCCCCGGCTCCTCCCGTTCGACGGACAGCCGCACCGAGAAGCTAGGAAGCGTCCCGGAACGGGTCAACACGCCATGCCGTAACGGGCGATGAACTCCACCGGAAGCGAAGACCCGCGCGCCTGTGGTGCGTACGGCCGTACGAATGACAGGCTGAGAACATGAACATCCCCTTTCTGGGCAGGCGGCGCGAGGACCCCGGGGCACTGGACCCGGAGGGCATCGCCGATCTGCTCGCCGAGTGCGAACTGCTCCGCTCCCAGGCCGCCCGGGACGGCGTCCGGCTGGACGACTCCCCGGCGTCGCTGGAGGAGCTCGACCAGGTGGTGCCGCGCTGGCGGGACGACGAGGAGGACCTGCACCGGCTCGGCAACGACGCCGGTCTCTACCTGGGCACCGTCATCGTCCGGACCGTGCCCGGGGCCGCCTGGCACCTGTGGGCGGACGGCCACCCGGTCGTCCGGCTCGCCTCCGGCCGGGAGTTCGACGTCGTCGCCGCCGGACACGAGTGGGCGGCCAGCGGCGCGCCCGAGCTGTCCCAGGTGTACGCGGAGGTCGCGGAGAACTGACGCGCGGGGCACCGGCGTGCGGCGCGGCCGTGGTACGACGGTCCGACCCCACCGGCCGTAAATACGGCTTATGCCCGGAAGGTGCGTGTCGGGTGCGAGGCGCCGCCCGCGCTCGGTACGTTGCGGCAGCCAGGACGCGGCTGGGCAGCCGCGGGGCGCCCCACGGACCCGGACCCGCCCGGCGCCGAGCCGCAGATCACTCCTCCTGCCGGGGAGAAGGTCAGCTTGCGCCGGCGGGTGGGGTACGGACCCCGCGGCGCCCTTGCCGGGCACGGCGGCTCGCGGCGCCCCCCCCTTCAAGTAGTTGAGGATGAAGAAGGAAAAAGTCCGCTCGTCCTTCGTCCTGTGACAATTGAATGACCGTCAGGTGACATGGGGATTCGAGGGTGGCGCAAAGGAGATCCCGGCTCACGGTGGGCTGCGGGGGCGCCCGCCGGCGGTGCGAAGAGATCCGTGTGGCGCGGTTGCGTCGTCGAAAGCACTGGTCAAAGGCCCCATGTGGGAAATTGTCGCCTGAGGTGGGTTCCTGTTCTGGTGTGTTGACCGCTCGATCGGTCAGTCGATGAGTTCAGGACAACTGGCCTTTGCGCTCTCCCTGTTCGCTTCATTGTTTGAAAGCGTTGCCACCGGCCGTCACCCGTACGGCCGGACACAGGGAGAGCTGCCGAAATGACTGACAGACAGCCATCGTTAAGACCCTTCCCGATATCCAGGTCCCGCCGTGTCCGGAGCGCTGCCGCTCCGCGCAGGCGCGCGGCCCTGACCGCGGCGCTCGCCGTGGGAGCGCTCCTGCTCCCCGTCACCACGGCTGCGGGCCCGGCCGCCTTCGCCGCGGACGACGACCGGGCACCCCGGCGGATCGAGGTCCGGCCCGAGCCCGGGTCCGGAAGCGTCGAACTCTCCGCGAAAGAACGGAAGAAGCTGCTCAAGTCGGCCGCCGATGACGGTGCCGCCACCGCCCGCCGGCTCAAGCTCGGCGACCGTGAGAAGCTCCTGCCGAGAGACGTCGTCAAGGACGCGGACGGCACCGTCCACACCCGCTACGAGCGCACCTACGCCGGGCTCCCGGTGCTCGGCGGCGACCTGGTCGTCCACCAGCACGGCGACTCCCAGACCGTCACCAGAGCCACCTCGGCGCGGATCGCCGTCGACACGGTCAAGCCCACCGTCACCGTCGGCACCGCCAAGAAGGAGGCGCTGGCAGCGGGCAAGGAGCAGGGAACCGCCGGGGCCACCGCCGCGCAGGCCCCCCGTCAGGTCGTCTGGGCGGGCTCCGGCGAACCCGTCCTCGCCTGGGAGACGTTCGTCACCGGCGTCCAGCAGGACGGCACCCCGAGCCGCCTCCAGGTGGTGACCGACGCCACCACCGGCGAGCGACTGCACAGCGCGGAGCAGATCCACGCCGGTGAGGGCCGGAGCCAGTACAGCGGCCCGGTGCGGATCGGCTCGGTCCACAACGGCACCGCGTACGAGTTGACCGACCCGGCGCGCGGTAACCACCGGACCTACTCGTACGCCCCGGACAACACACTGAGCCTGCTCACCGACGACGACGACCGCTGGGGCGACGGCACCGCCGCCCACGAGCAGACGGCTGCCGTGGACGCCGCGTACGGCGCACAGAAGACGTGGGACTTCTACCGGGACCGGTTCGGCCGCAACGGCATAGCCGGCGACGGGGTGGGAGCCCGCTCCCGGGTCCACTACGGCAGCGGATTCGCCAACGCCTTCTGGGACGACCTCTGCTTCTGCATGACCTACGGTGACGGCATCGGCGACGCCCGGCCCGTGACGTCCCTGGACATCGCGGCCCACGAGATGACCCACGGCGTCACCTACACCACCGCGAACCTGTACTACTCGGGTGAGTCGGGCGGCCTCAACGAGGCGACCAGCGACATCATGGCCGCAGCCGTGGAGTTCGCCGCGGACAACCCGCTGGACACGCCGGACTACACCATGGCCGAGCTGATCGACCTGCGCGGCACCGGCCGGCCGATCCGGTACATGGACCAGCCCTCCAAGGACGCCTCCTCCAAGGGGACGTCCCAGGACTACTGGAGCTCCGAGACCAAGAAGCTCGACCCGCACTTCAGTTCCGGGGTGGGCACCCATTTCTTCTACCTGCTCGCCGAAGGCAGCGGCCGGAAGACCATCAACGGCGTCGCCTACGACAGCCCCACCTACGACGGCAACCCGGTCGCCGGCATCGGCATCGAGAACGCCGCCGCCATCTGGTACCGGGCCCTGACGGTCTACATGACCAGCCGCACCGACTACGCGGGCGCCCGCGCCGCCACCCTCCGGGCCGCGGCGGACCTCTTCGGCGTGGACGACGGTGCGTACACGGCGGTCGGCAATGCCTGGGCCGCCGTCAACGTCGGCCCCTCGTACGTCAACAACATCGCGGCCGTCGTCCCGTCCACCCAGAAGTCCGCGGTCGGCCAGCCCACCGGACTGCGGATCGACGCGGTCTCGACCCGTCCGGGCGCTCTCACCTACGCCGCGACCGGCCTGCCCGCCGGACTGAGCATCGACACCGCCACCGGGGTCATCAGCGGAACCCCGACGACGGCGGGCGACTTCTCCACGGTCGTCACCGTCACGAACTCCGCCGCGGAGACCCGCGCCCTGGCCTTCACCTGGTCCGTGCTGGCCTCCGGAGGGGACTTCTTCATCAATCCGGCCCGGGTCGACATCCCCAACTGGGTCACCGTCGAGTCACCCATCACCGTCACGGGGCGGACCGGCAAGGCGCCCGCCGACCTCAAGGTGACCGTCGACCTCGTCCACGACTTCATCGGCGGACAGGTGATCGACCTCGTCGCCGAGGACGGCACGGTGATCCTGGTGAAGGACTTCGTCTGGGACTACGGCACGGAACTCCACCAGACGTTCACCGTGGACGCGTCGGCCCTGCCCGCCAACGGCACGTGGAAGCTGCGCGTCACCGACAACACTCCCGGCATCTTCACCGTCGACCCCGGATACCTAGACGGCTGGAGCCTGTCCTTCTGAGGTTCCCGGCCACCGCGGCGTGACCCCGAGGAGCCCGGCCGGCCGGCGGCCGGCCGGGCTCCGCCGCCATCCGGGCGGCGGACCGCCCGTCCGTCGACGCCCGGGGGGCGCGACCGTGTCCGGCGGGTTCCTGACGAGGTCATGGCGATGAACTAAGCTGCCCGGACGGGCTGTTTCCCTGGAGGTGCGGATGCGTCGTCCTGTCACACGGAAGCTGACGGTTCTGGCGGTCTCGGCCGCCGTCGTGTCGGTGGGCGCGACCGCGCCACCCGTCGCCGCGGCGCGTCCCGGGCCGGCCGCGAAGGTCCCGGTCGCCACCGGGTACGGCGGCGCGGTCGCCAGCGTCGACGCGGACGCCTCCGCCGCCGGCATCGAGGTCCTGCGCAAGGGCGGCAACGCCGTGGACGCCGCCGTCGCCACCGCCGCCGCGCTCGGCGTCACCGAGCCCTACTCCGCCGGCGTCGGCGGGGGCGGCTACTTCGTGTACTACGACGCCAAGTCCCGTACCGTGCGCACCATCGACGGCCGGGAGACCGCGCCGCGCACCGCCGACGCCGGGCTGTTCCTGGAGGACGGCAAGCCGATCCCGTTCGCCGACGCCGTCAGCAGCGGCCTCGCCGTCGGTACCCCCGGCACGCCCGCCACCTGGGAGAAGGCCCTCGACCTGTGGGGCAGCCGGTCACTGGGCACGGTGCTGAAACCGGCCGAGAAGCTGGCCCGCGACGGCTTCACCGTCGACGAGACCTTCCGGTCGCAGACCGCCGCCAACGAGACCCGGTTCCGCTACTTCCCCGACACCGCCGAGCTGTTCCTGCCGGGCGGCGAACTCCCGGCCGTCGGCTCCACGTTCAAGAACCCCGACCTGGCCCGCACCTACCGTGAACTCGGCCGGGAGGGCGTCGACGCGCTCTACCGGGGCGACCTCGGCCAGGACATCGTCGACACCGTCAACAAGCCGCCCGTGGACCCCGGCTCCAACTGGAACGCCCGCCCCGGCGACCTGTCCGCCAAGGACCTCGCGGCCTACCGCGCCAAGCTCCAGGCGCCGACCAGGACCTCGTACCGGGGCCTGGGCGTGTACTCCATCGCCCCGTCCTCCTCCGGCGGCACCACCGTCGGCGAGGCCCTCAACATCCTGGAGCGCACCGACCTCTCCAGGGCGAGCGAGGCCCAGTACCTGCACCGCTACATCGAGGCCAGCCGTATCGCCTTCGCCGACCGGGGGCGCTGGGTCGGCGACCCCGCCTTCGAGGACGTACCGACGGAGGAACTGCTCTCCCAGCGGTACGCCGACTCACGCGCCTGCCTGATCCGGGACGACGCGGTGCTCACCAGCCCCCTCGCGCCCGGCGACCCGCGGCACCCGGCGTCCTGCGCGCCCGGCGGCACCGCGGCGCCGACGACGTACGAGGGGGAGAACACCACGCACCTGACGGTGGCCGACAAGTGGGGCAACGTCGTCGCCTACACGCTCACCATCGAGCAGACCGGCGGCAGCGGCATCACCGTCCCCGGCCGGGGCTTCCTGCTCAACAACGAGCTGACCGACTTCTCCTTCGCCCCCGCCAATCCCGCGGTCCACGACCCGAACCTGCCCGGCCCCGGGAAGCGGCCGCGCTCCTCCATCGCGCCCACCATCGTGCTCGACCGGCACGCCAAGCCGGTCGTCGCGGTCGGCTCGCCCGGCGGCGCGACCATCATCACCACCGTGCTGCAGACCCTCACCGGTTTCCTCGACCGGGGGCTGCCGCTGGTCGACGCGATCGCCGCGCCCCGCGCCAGCCAGCGCAACGCGGCGCAGACGGAGCTGGAGCCCGGGCTGTACGACAGTCCGCTGCGGGCGCGGTTGGCGGCGCTCGGGCACGCGTTCAAGGTGAATCCCGAGATCGGCGCGGCGACCGGGGTGCAGCGTCTGCCGGACGGGCGGTGGCTGGCCGCGGCGGAGACGGTGCGGCGTGGGGGCGGGTCGGCGATGGTGGTGCGGCCCGCTCGGTGAGTCGTGCCGTGCGGTGACGTGGTGGCTTGGCGCGCGGTTCCCCGCGCCCCTAGGGAGCTGTCGCGCCCGGCGTGGTGAAGACGAGGCGTCCGTCCTCCACGTCCACCGTCACCCGGCCGCCCTGGGCGACCCGGCCGTCCAGGAGGAGGCGGGACAGCTCGTTGTCCACCTCGCGCTGGATGGTGCGGCGCAGCGGGCGGGCGCCGTACTCGGGCTGGTAGCCGCGTTCGGCGAGCCAGTCCACGGCCGCGTCGGTGAAGTCCACGGTGATGCCCTGGGCGGCGACCATCCGCCGGGTCTGCTCCAGCAGCAGGCTGGTGATCTGCCGCAACTGCTCGCCGCTGAGCTGGCGGAAGACCACGATCTCGTCGATGCGGTTGAGGAACTCCGGCCGGAAGTGCTCGCGCAGCGGACGCAGCACCTGCTCGCGCCGGGCCTCCTCGTCCGCCTCGGCGCCGCCCGGCCCGAAGCCCAGGGTGGCGCCCCGGCGGGTGATCACGTCCGAGCCCAGGTTGCTGGTCATCACCACCACCGTGTTGGTGAAGTCGACCGTGCGGCCCTGTGCGTCGGTGAGCCGCCCGTCGTCCAGGACCTGGAGCAGGATGTTGAAGACGTCCGGGTGCGCCTTCTCCACCTCGTCCAGCAGGAGCAGCGAGTACGGGTGGCGGCGGACCACCTCGGTGAGCTGCCCGGCCTCCTCGTGGCCGACGTACCCGGGCGGGGCGCCGACCAGCCGGGAGACGGTGTGCCGTTCCTGGTACTCGCTCATGTCGAGGCGGACCATGCGGTCCTCGCTGCCGAACAGGGCCTCGGCCAGCGCGCGGGCCAGCTCGGTCTTGCCGACACCGGTCGGGCCGAGGAACAGGAAGCTGCCGATCGGCCGGTCGGCGCTGGACAGCCCGGCCCGGGAGCGCAGTACGGCGTCCGACACCACCCGGACCGCCTCGTCCTGCCCGACCACCCGTTCGTGCAGGTGCTCCGCCAGGCCGAGCAGGCGGTCCTTCTCCTCCTGGGTGAGGCTGGCCACCGGGATGCCGGTCTGCCGGGACACCACCTCCGCGATGGCCTCCTGGCCGACGACCAGGTTCTGGCCCTCGTCGGCCAGGCCGTCGCCGCCCTGCTCGGAGATCCGCTGCTTCAGCTCGGTGATCCGGTCCCGCAACTGCATGGCCTGCTCGTACTGCTCGTCCGCGACGGCCTGGTCCTTGTCCCGGACCAACTGCTCGACCTCGCGCTCCATGGCCCGTACGTCCGTGCCCTTGGTCCGGGCCCGCAGCCGCACCCGGGCACCGGCCTGGTCGATCAGGTCGATCGCCTTGTCCGGCAGCCGCCGGTCGGTGAGATAGCGGTCGGACAGCTCCACCGCCGCCACCAGCGCCTCGTCGGTGTAGCGGACCTGGTGGTGGGCCTCGTACCGGTCGCGCAGGCCGCGCAGGATCTCGATGGCGTCGACGGTGGTCGGCTCGGGCACCAGGATCGGCTGGAAGCGGCGGGCCAGCGCCGCGTCCTTCTCGATCCGGCGGTACTCCTCCAGGGTGGTGGCGCCGACGATGTGCAGCTCGCCGCGGGCCAGGGCGGGCTTGAGGATGTTGCCCGCGTCCATCGAACCGGACTCCCCGCCGCCGCCCGCGCCGACCACCGTGTGCAACTCGTCGATGAAGATGATCAGGTGGTCGGAGTTGGCGCGGATCTCCCCGACGATGCTGTTCAGCCGCTCCTCGAAGTCCCCCCGGTAGCGGGTGCCCGCCACCACACCGGTCAGGTCGAGGGCGACCACGCGCCGCCCGATCAGTATGTCCGGCACGTCCCCGTCGGTGATCCGCTGGGCCAGCCCCTCCACGATGGCGGTCTTGCCGACCCCGGCGTCACCGATGAGCACCGGGTTGTTCTTGCCCCGGCGGGAGAGGACCTCGACGGTCTGCTCGATCTCGTCGTCCCGGCCGATCACCGGGTCGATCCGGCCCTGGTGGGCGAGGTCGGTGAGGTCCCGGCCGTACTTGTCCAGGGTCGGGGTGTTCGAGGTCCGCTGGGCCTCCGGGCGGGCCGGCCCGGCCTCCGGGGCCTCCGGCGGCAGGCCCGAGGGCGCGAACCGGGCGGCGTTCAGGATGTGCCCGGCGGCCGAGTCCGGATTGGCGGCCAGCGCGCTGAGCACGTGCTCCGGGCCGATGTACCCGGTGCCGGAGGCGCGGGCCAGCTCGTGCGCGTCCAGCAGGGCGCGCTTGACCGCGGGGGTCAGGGAGAGCGAGGTCGGCGGCGGGGCGTCGGCGGGGCTGTGCTGCGCCGGGCCGGTCCGCTCGTCGATCTGCGACGCGAGCGAGTCGGGGTCGGCGCCGGCCCGGCTGAGCAGGCTCCGGGTCGGTTCCTTGGACAGCGCCGCCCGCAGCAGGTGCTCGGTGTCCAGGTCCCGGCTGCCGTGCTCGGCGGCGTACTGGGCGGCGCCCCGCACCAGCTCCCGGGCCGGCTGGCTGAGCAGCCGGCCGATGTCGATCCGGCGGGGACCCTGGCGCGGTCCGCCGAAGAAGCGGGCGAAGAACTCTGCGAAGGGGTCGTAGTCCCCCGGTCCGGTGAAGCCGCTGGTCATGGCCTTCCCATCCGGCGTCCCGCGCCGGTCCGGGACGCCCTCGCTGGTCGACGTGCCGGGGCCGGGTAACCCGGGGCGGAGCCGGTTACACACCGCCGGGGCGCGCTCCTGACCACCTTGGCACGATCGCCGCACCCGGGCATCCGCAGCGCCCGCCGAGGAGTACGGGCGCGGGCGGCGGGCGGATCGGAGGACGTCGGCGGGCGCGCCGAGCACGGCGGCGGGCCGGCGGCGGCCGGATCGGTGGAGGCCGGCGGGCGCCCCGAGGTCGCCCGCCGAAAACTCCCCGTAGCCGCGCCGTAACACGGCTGGTGTTCCCTACCGACCGGACCGGATGCTCCAGTGGGGTGGGAGTCGATCGATGGCCGTGGAACAACTGCCGGGCCGGGTACGGGAGTTCGCGCACTACCTGACGGATCTGCTGGACCGCCTGGACCAGGGCGACGGCTGGTGCGGGGTGTTCTGGCAGCGCGACCCCGACGGTATGCGGGCCTGTCTCGACGGGCGCGAGGTGCCGCCCTGGGACGTGGTGGAGGCGCTGCTGCGGGACCTCGCCGCCCGGTACGCGCCCGCGACGGCCGCCGCGGAGACGGGCCGGGCCCGCGCCCTGCACGACGCCGCGCTCGCCGCCCGGGACGCCCTGCCCGGCGCCCGGGACGCCCTCGCGGACCGGCTCGACGTGATGCTCCGCGAGCAGCGGTACGCCGCCGACCGGCAGGCCGCGCTCAGCCGCCGCCTCGCCGCCGCGACCAGCCGTGCGGAGGCCGACGCCCTCCGCCTCGACCTCTCCTGGGCCCGCGACGACCACACCCGCGCGACGGCCCGCTGCGCGGAACTGCGGGCACGGCTGGACCGGCTGGACCGGCTGGACCGGCCGGCCCGGCCGGAGGGGGACGACGAGGGCGGCACACCGGCCCACGCCCGCCCCGACCCCCGTCCGCGCACACCGTCCGACCCCGCCCCGCGCCCCGACACGCACCGCAAACCCCGCAGGCGCACCCAGGGCGGCGCCCGCTTCGCCGGGGCTGCGGCGGGGGAGTGGGACGCGCCCGCCGGCGTACCGCCCGCCGTCGTACCCCCCGTCGCCGTGCCGTCCGCCGGTGCGCGCGCCCCGCGCGGGGCGCGGTTCGCCGGGGCGGCGGACGAGCCGCCCGAGCGGCCCGCCCCGGTGGAGCCGGTGACCGGTGACGGCCGGGCGGCGGTCGCCGGGGCCGTGGCGCGACTGGCCGGGCTGCGCCGGGCCGGGCGGACCGGTGAGGCGCACGCCCTGCTGGCGGAGGCCGCGCACTGGCCCGCCGCCCGTCTCCCGCTGCTCGCCGCCGCGCTGCGCGAGGCCGGGCTCGGCGCCGACTGGGCGACCCTGCTGTGGGAGGCGGCCTCGTTGCCCGCCGGGCGCCTGGTCGCCGCCGCCGACGCGCTCACCGCGGCCGGCCACCGCACCGACGGCGAGCAGATCCTGCGGCACGGCACCGCCCGCCCCGCCGCCGAGATCGGGCACGGCGTGCTCGCCCTGGTCGCCGAGGGCCGCGACCGCGAGGCCCGGGTGCTGCTCGACGCCTATGTCCGGGGCCACGCCCCGCGGGAGGCCGCGCTGAGCGCCGAACCCGACCCGCCGCGCCTGGTACCGCTGTTGCTGCGCGCCGCCCGGGACGTCTCCGAGGAAACCCACTGGGACCTGGTGCACGCCCTGCGGGTGGCCGGACTCGCCATCTGACCTCGGCGGACGGCCGCTCCTCCAGCGGAGTGCGAAACCCGGACGAGACCGCGGCGCGGTGACGATGGTCTTGGCAAGCCCGCCCGGGAGGCTTACGTTCGTCCCTCTACGCCCTGCTCTACGGGCGTAGAGGCTCTGACGTCGCGTCGAAGGAGCAGCTCATGGCGAACGTCGTACGTGCCGCTCTGGTACAGGCGACCTGGACCGGCGACACCGAGTCCATGGTGGCGAAACACGAGGAACACGCGCGCGAGGCCGCCCGCCGGGGCGCGAAGATCATCGGCTTCCAAGAGGTCTTCAACAGCCCCTACTTCTGTCAGGTCCAGGACCCCGGGCACTACCGCTGGGCGGAGCCGGTGCCGGACGGGCCGACCGTCCGCCGGATGCGGGAGCTGGCCCGTGAGACCGGCATGGTGATCGTCGCCCCGGTCTTCGAGGTCGAGGGGTCCGGCTTCTACTACAACACCGCCGCCGTCATCGACGCCGACGGCACCGTCCTCGGCACCTACCGCAAGCACCACATCCCGCAGGTCGAGGGCTTCTGGGAGAAGTACTACTTCCGGCCCGGCAACCTCGGCTGGCCGGTCTTCGACACGGCCGTCGGCAAGGTCGGCGTCTACATCTGCTACGACCGGCACTTCCCCGAGGGCTGGCGGCAACTCGGCCTGAACGGTGCCCAGTTGGTCTACAACCCGTCGGCCACTCACCGGGGCCTCTCGGCCCACCTGTGGAAGCTGGAGCAGCCCGCGGCGGCCGTCGCCAACGAGTACTTCGTCGCCGCGATCAACCGCGTGGGCCAGGAGGAGTACGGCGACAACGACTTCTACGGCACCTCGTACTTCGTCGATCCGCGCGGGCAGTTCGTCGGCGACCCGGCCGGTGACAGCAAGGAGGAACTCCTCGTCCGGGACCTGGACTTCGGGCTGATCGAGGAGGTGCGGCGGCAGTGGGCGTTCTACCGCGACCGCCGCCCCGACGCCTACGAAGGGCTGGTGCGGCCGTGACCCACGACCTGCTGGGCCGCCACCGGGCCGTGCTGCCCGACTGGCTCACCCTCTACTACGAGGAGCCGCTGGAGATCACCCACGGCGAGGGCCGGCACGTCTGGGACGCGGCCGGCAACAAGTACCTCGACTTCTTCGGCGGCATCCTCACCACCATGACCGCGCACGCCCTGCCCGAGGTCACCAAGGCCGTCGCCGAGCAGGCCGGACGGCTGCTGCACTCCTCGACCCTCTACCTGAACCGGCCGATGGTCGACCTCGCCGAGCGCATCGCCCAGGTGAGCGGCATCCCCGACGCCCGGGTCTTCTTCACCACCTCCGGCACCGAGGCCAACGACACCGCCCTGCTGCTGGCCACCACGTACCGGCGGAGCAACACGGTGCTGGCGATGCGCAACAGCTACCACGGCCGCTCCTTCGGCACCGTCGGCCTCACCGGCAACCGCGCCTGGTCCCCGACCTCCCTGTCCCCGCTCCAGACGCTGTACGTGCACGGCGGCGTGCGCACCCGCGGCCCGTACGCGCACCTGGACGACCGGGAGTTCATCGCCGCCTGCGTCGAGGACCTGACCGACCTGCTCGGCCACACCCGGCCGCCCGCCGCGCTGATCGCCGAACCCGTACAGGGCGTCGGCGGGTTCACCTCCCCGCCCGACGGCCTGTACGCCGCCTTCCGCGAGGTGCTGCACGAGCGCGGCGTGCTGTGGATCGCCGACGAGGTGCAGACCGGCTGGGGCCGCACCGGCGACCACTTCTGGGGCTGGCAGGCGCACGGCCGCAGCGGCCCGCCGGACATCGTCACCTTCGCCAAGGGCATCGGCAACGGCATGTCCATCGGCGGGGTCGTCGCCCGCGCCGAGATCATGAACTGCCTGGACGCCCAGAGCATCTCCACCTTCGGCGGCACCCAGGTCACCATGGCCGCCGGCCTGGCCAACCTCACCTACCTGCTGGAACACGACCTCCAGGGCAACGCCCGGCGGGTCGGCGGACTGCTCATCGAACGGCTGCGGGCCGCCGCCGCCCACGCGCCGCACGTCCGCGAGGTCCGCGGCCGGGGCCTGATGGTCGGCATCGAGCTGACCCGGCCCGGCACCGACGAGCCCGACCCCGCCGCCGCCTCCGCCGTACTGGAGGAGGCCCGCGCGGGCGGGCTGCTGATCGGCAAGGGCGGCGGCCACGGCACCACCGCGCTGCGCATCGCCCCGCCACTCACCCTCACCGTCGCGGAGGCCGAGCAGGGCGCCGCGATCCTGGAACGCGCCCTGCTGAGCCTGTGACCGCCGGGCCCCCACCGAAGGGAGCAGCATGAGCACCCGTACCGTCGTCCGGGGCGGCCTCGTCGTCACCGCCTCGGACGAGATCCACGCCGATGTCCTGATCGAGGACGGCCGGATCGCCGCCCTGGCCGCCACCGGCACCCCGGCCGCCGAGGCGTTCACCGCCGACCGGGTCCTCGACGCGCGCGGCAAGTACGTCCTGCCGGGCGGCGTCGACGTCCACACCCACATGGAGCTGCCGTTCGGCGGCACCTCCGCCTCCGACACCTTCGAGACCGGCACCCGCGCCGCCGCCTGGGGCGGCACCACCACCATCGTGGACTTCGCCGTCCAGACCAAGGGCCAATCGCTGCGCGAGGGCCTGGACGCCTGGCACGCCAAGGCCGAGGGCAACTGCGCCATCGACTACGGCTTCCACATGATCGTCTCCGATGTGCGCGAGGAGACGCTGAAGGAGATGGACCTGCTGGTGGAGGAGGGGGTCACCTCCTTCAAGCAGTTCATGGCCTACCCCGGGGTGTTCTACAGCGACGACGGTCAGATCCTGCGCGCCATGCAGCGCGCCGCCGGCAACGGCGCGCTGGTCATGATGCACGCGGAGAACGGCATCGCCATCGACGTCCTGGTCGAACAGGCCCTGGCCCGCGGCGAGACCGCCCCCCGCTACCACGGCGAGGTCCGCAAGGCCCTGCTGGAGGCGGAGGCCACGCACCGCGCCATCCGGCTCGCGCAGGTCGCCGGGGCGCCGCTGTACGTGGTGCACGTGTCGGCGGCGGAGGCGGTCGCGGAGCTGACGCGGGCGCGGGACGAGGGGCTGCCGGTGTTCGGCGAGACCTGCCCGCAGTACCTGTTCCTGTCCACCGACAACCTCGCCGAACCGGACTTCGAGGGCGCCAAGTACGTGTGCAGCACGCCGCTGCGGCCGCGCGAGCACCAGGCGGCGCTCTGGCGGGGCCTGCGCGGCAACGACCTCCAGGTGGTCTCCACCGACCACTGCCCCTTCTGCTTCGCCGGGCAGAAGGAACTGGGCCGGGGTGACTTCTCCAAGATCCCCAACGGGCTGCCGGGCGTCGAGAACCGCATGGACCTGCTCCACCAGGCCGTCCTCGACGGGCACATCGGCCGCCGCCGCTGGGTGGAGATCGCCTGCGCCACCCCGGCCCGGATGTTCGGCCTCTACCCGAAGAAGGGCACCCTCGCGCCCGGCTCCGACGCCGACCTCGTCATCTACGACCCGGCCGCCGAACAGGTCGTCTCCGCCGAGACCCACCACATGAACGTCGACTACTCGGCGTACGAGGGCCGGCGCCTCACCGGCCGGGTGGAGACCGTGCTGTCGCGCGGCGAACTCGTCGTCAACCGGCGGGAGTTCACCGGGCGCAAGGGGCACGGCGTCTACCTGCCGCGCTCCACCTGCCAGTATCTGAGCTAGTCCCCGATCCCGTACCCGCCCGCAGTCACCGAACCAGGAGCGGCGCCCATGGACTTCGGACTCGTCCTGCAGACCGACCCGCCGGCCTCCCGGGTGGTCAGCCTGATGAAACGGGCCGAGCGGAACGGCTTCCGCTACGGCTGGACCTTCGATTCGGCCGTGCTCTGGCAGGAGCCGTTCGTCATCTACAGCCAGATCCTCGCCCATACGACCAGGCTCACGGTCGGTCCGATGGTCACCAACCCGGGCACCCGCACCTGGGAGGTCACCGCCTCCGCCTTCGCCACCCTCAACGACATGTTCGGCAACCGCACGGTCTGCGGCATCGGCCGCGGCGACTCCGCGATGCGGGTGGCCGGGCGGCGACCGGACACGCTGGCCCGGATGAGCGAGGCGATCCGGGTCATCCGGGCGCTGGGCCGGGGCGAGGAGGCCGACCTCGGCGGCGGCACGGTGGTCCGCTTCCCCTGGGTCCGGCCCGGCGCCGAACTGCCCGTCTGGATGGCCGCGTACGGGCCGAAGGCCCTGAAGCTGGCCGGGGAGCGGGCCGACGGGTTCATTCTCCAGCTCGCCGACCCCTACCTCACCGCGTCCATGGTGAAGACCGTCAAGGACGCCGCCGCGGCGGCCGGCCGCGACCCGGCCGAGGTGACGATCTGCGTCGCCGCCCCCGCCTACGTCACCCCCGACGACTCACCCGGGGCCCTCGCCCACGCCCGCGAGCAGTGCCGGTGGTTCGGCGGCATGGTCGGCAACCACGTCGCCGACCTGGTCGCCCGGTACGGCGCGGACTCGGAGCTGGTCCCGCACGAGCTGACGGCGTACATCGCGGCCCGCGAGGGCTACGACTACGCCCACCACGGCCGCACCGGCAACCCGGACACCGCGTTCGTCCCCGACGACATCGTGGACCGCTTCTGCCTGCTCGGCCCGCCCGCCGCCCACGTCGAAAAGCTGCGCACGCTGGGCGAGTTGGGCGTGGACCAGTTCGCGGTGTACGCGATGCACGACGCCCGGGAGAGCGTGATCGAGCAGTACGGCAGACACGTCATCCCGGCCCTGCGGGACTGACCCCGACCCCCGCGCCGCTCAGCCGGCGGTGGCCGCCCCGGACAGTGCCGCCACCGCCTCCTTCGCCGCCTTGATGGCGCCCTTGTTGATCGTCTCCGTGCTCGGCGCCTTCTTGGACTCGAAGTCGCTGCCGTTGTACGTGATGACCACCAGCGCGTTGGCGGCGCGGACCACCACCGTGCCCTCGCGGGTCTGCTGCTTGTCCTCGGTGGTCAGGTTCACCACCGAGTACGCCGCGTCCCCGAGCCCGGGCACCTCGCCGCCGCCGCTGTCGTCGGCGATCCGCTCCCGGTACGTCGTCAGCGCGGCGTCGTCCGTCTCCGACAGCTCGTAGGAGACGTCGAGCCAGCGGTAGTCGTAGCCCTTGAGCGCGTTCCAGGAGCAGGTGCGGCGCACCTCGGCGTCGGTCGACGGGATCTCCTTGCCGGCCGTCTTGGCCCCCGGCACCAGCGCGGTGACCGTCTTCTTCGCCAGGCTCGCGCAGGGGTCGGGGGCCGCGGCGTACGTCTTCGCCGCGGTCTCGGTCGCCGGCGCGGAGGCGGAGGCGGACGGCCGGGCGGACTCCGGCGACGGCCCGGGCGTGGCGGCCGAGGTGGTGTCCGGGCCGGACGAGAGCGCCCAGCCCGCGGTGGCGAGCACGGCGACCGGGGCCAGGCGCGCGGTCAGGGCGAGCGGCAGGGGCAGTGAACGCACGGCGCACTTCTCGTGGGGGACGGTGCGGAGGGGGTCCGCACTGCGGACGGGACGTCAGTGTCACACGTCTCCCTGTGCGGCGGAAGGCCGAACTCGCTCCGTACGCGGGCGGTGACGCAGGTGTGCCGGGCCGTGCACCGGCGGCCGGTGCCGCGACCCGGGCACCGGCCCCGTACCGGCGCTCGGGCCCGCGCCCGGCGGGGGCGGTGCTCACGGCACGCGCGCGGTCCACTCCTCGGTCGCGAACTTCGTCCGTACCAGTTCCTCCGCGCGGGCCATCTCCTCCGCCGTGATGTCCCCGGTGGTCAGCCCGTAGCGGCTGCGGAAGGAGGCGACCATGTTCTCGATGACCTGCTCGCGGGCCAGGCCCGTCTGCCGGCGGAGCGGGTCGACGCGCTTCTTGGCGCTCCTGGTGCCCTTGTCGGACATCTTCTCCTTGCCGATGCGGAGCACCTCCAGCATCTTGTCGGCGTCGATGTCGTAGGACATCGTCACGTGGTGGAGGACGGCTCCGGGGCCGCCGTCCGGGCCGACCACGCGCTTCTGGGCCGCACCGGCGATCTTGCCGGCCTCGGTGGCGATGTCGTTCAGGGGCTGGTACCAGGCGCGGATGCCCATGTCGCCGAGGGCGCCGAGCACCCAGTCGTCGAGGTAGGCGTAGCTGTCCGCGAAGGAGAGGCCGGAGACCAGGGACTCCGGCACGGACAGGGAGTACGTGATCGTGCTCATGGGCTCCACGAACATGGCCCCGCCACCGGAGATGCGGCGCACCACGGTGATGCCGTGCTTGGCGGCCCCTTCGGGGTCCACCTCGTTGCGCAGGGACTGGAAGCTGCCGATCACCACGGCGGGCGAGGCCCACTCCCACACCCGCAGGGTCGGGGCGCGCCGCCCGGCGGCCACCTCGGCGGTGATCACCTCGTCCAGCGCCATGTGCAGGGCCGGTGCCTGCGGCTCCCGGTGCACCAGTTGCCAGTCGTAGTCGCTCCACTCGGTCGCGTGGGCCAGGGCGCGCCGGACGGCGGTGCCGACACCCTCCGCCGTCAGCCCGAGCATCACGGTCGACTCGGGCAGCGCCGCCGTGATCCGGGCGGCCAGCCCGGCGGCGTCCGTCGACGCGGGGGAACCCTCCAGGGCCGCGTTGATCGAGAGGAGCGCCTCGTCCGGCTCCAGGAAGAAGTCCCCGGCGACTCGCACGTTGCGCAGGACGCCGTCCTCGACGTCCAGATCCACGACGACCAGCTTGCCGCCGGGCACCTTGTACTCGCCATGCACGGCTTCGTTTCCTTCCAGTGCGCTGTACGCGTCCCGAGCCCGCTGCTCCGGCATCCGGACAGAGACGTACATCTTTCGGATCGCACCTTAATACGCCCGGCTGGTTCGGGCCGTGCGGCGCCCATGGGGGCTAGGGCCTGATCCAAACGACAGGCCCTAGGGGGCGTCGGAGACGAGCAGGTTGATGACGGTGATGCGCTGGCCGCAGTTGGGGCATTCGTGGGTGGCGCTCAGACGGGACGCGGCGGCGCAGGTGGAGCCGTCCGCGGTGCCGTCCGGCTCCCGGGTGCGGGCGCGATGGGTGCGCCACCACCGGGCGCGGCAGCCCGCGTCGCAGAATCTGCGGTTCGGGGTCCGGCTCGTCCAGACGAACTCCGCGCCGCACTCGGCACAGCGTCGGATCGCGGTGACCATGCATCCTCCTCGGTGTGCTCGGCGGCGCCGACCGCTCCACCGGACCAGTACAACCGGAGGCGGGTAACCGCTCCGTAACACCCCCCACGCTTCCGGGCCCGCCGCCGTTGGTGATCTTGTTACCGCGCGGATACCGGCTGCGGTCGAGGATGAGGGCGCTGACGAGGGGGGATGGCAATGGGCGGGACGTCAGGAGGACAGGGCCGTCGAACCGGAGGGCCGGCGGAGCTGCCGGTGCGGCACACCGGGCTGGTCTCACTGGACGGGCAGTTGGTCACGCGGCGCACCGCGATGTCGCTCCCGCCCGGCCTGCCGCTGGCGCAATGGCGTCATCTGGGGCGGCAGATGTTCGTCGTCGCGGACTCGTCGGCGTGGTGGATGGGCGACTGGCTGATCTACGGGCGGAGCGAGTACCCGGACCGCTATCGCCGTGCCCTGGCGGAGACCGGCCTCGACTACCAGACACTGCGCAACTACGCCTGGGTGGCCGGGAAGTACGCCCCTTCCGAGCGGCGCGCACGGCTGAGTTTCCAGCATCATGCCGAGGTTGCCGGTATGCCTGTGGCGGAGCGGGACGAATGGCTCTCCCGTGCCGAGCGCGGCGGTTGGTCCCGGAACGAGCTGCGGCGCCGATTACGGGCCCACCGCTACTCCGACCGCGCGGCGCTCGACACCGCCATCCGGATCAGCGTCCCGCGTGACCGCGGCGTCCGGTGGCAGAGAGCGGCCGAAGCGGCCGGTCTCGACCTGCTGGACTGGATGGTGCGAAGACTGGACGAGGCCGCCGACGAACCGGCGGACTCCGATGTTCCGGCCGCTTCCCGGACACCCTCTCCCGGAGCGTGAGTTTCCGCTTCCATGGACAAGACTTTCCCGTAGGAAGACCCGTGCGTGTCCCGCTGGTGTCCCGCCGGCGGGACACTTCCGTCTACGCTGACCCTCGCTGCCACGCGGGCGGGTGACGCCGGGTTTACAGACCGTGGCGGATTGTCGGCCGAAGCTGCCGGGACGGCATGAACCGGAGGACGCGCTCAGCCTCCCCGCACGCCGCTGGCGTGGGCCGACGCGGATCCCGCGCACGGCAAGTGAAAGGAATCCCCGCCCCCGCGGCGAACCCGGAAACCGGGCGTACGGCGGCCGCTGTCCAGGTATCGGACGGGATGGACGGTGTTACAGTTCCTTTTCGGCGAACGGACTGCCTTTCGGATCGCAGTCCGCGCGTGGCACTACGGGGGATTTTGATGCACTCAGCCGTGCGTAAGGTCCACACGAACAACGAACTGTGCCAGCCGCGATCTTCATCGGATGATGTCCGCGGTCGCGGCGCCTGTACGCGCCTCACGTCGCGCGTGGTCGATTTCTCTTACCGGGTGGCCTGACTCCGCCGTCGCGGATTGTCGGTGTCCAGCCTTTCTGTTCTGTGGCTGCGCCCGCGAATCGTTCATTCATCGCGGGTCACGTGCTTGTGCGTACATCAAAGGAGGGGCTTGCAATGCAGCCTGGCCAGGCGCAATTCGATCAGGGGATGGTCGTCGAAGTCGAGATCGGTTCGCTGTCCGTGGCGGCTTCGCCGCGCAGCTCGGGTGAGGACATGGATCACATTCGGGCCCTCGCGGAAGTGAGAGCGCCACTTCCTCCCATAGTGGTCCACCGGTCGACGATGCGGGTGATCGACGGCGTACACAGATTACGCGCGGCTGAACTCCGCGGCGACAAAAAGATCGCCATCGCCTATTTCGTCGGCTCCGAGTCCGATGCCTTCGTGCTGGCGGTGGAGTCGAACATCACCCACGGCCTGCCGCTGACGATGGCGGACCGCAAGAGCGCGGCCGCGCGCATCATCGTGTCGCACCCGCAGTGGTCGGACCGGATGATCGCCTCGGTCGCCGGCCTCTCACCGGGCACGGTCGGCGAGATCCGCCGGCGGACGGCCGGGGGCGCGGTGGCGCACGGCAGCCGGATCGGTCAGGACGGGCGAGTGCGCCCCGTCAACAACGCGATCGGACGGGAACGCGCCGGGAAGATCATCAGGGAGAACCCGGGCCTGTCGCTGCGGCAGATCGCCCGTGTCGCGGGGATCTCCCCCGAGACCGCCAGGGACGTGCGGAACCGGATCCGCCGAGGCGAGGAGCCGCTGCCGCAGCCGCGTACCAAGCCCCGTCCGCGGCGCGCGCGGCAGCCCGAGGACACCGGCCTCCCGCTGGGCGGCGGTGCGGCGCCCGCAGCGGCGGCCGCCGAGACCCGCACCGCCGCGGAGCGGGTCTCGGAGGTGAACCGGCTCAAGGCGGACCCCGCGATGCGGTTCAGCGAGACCGGCCGCACCCTGCTGCGGATGCTCAACATCCACATCCTCACCGGCGCGGAGTGGCAGGAGATCATCGACAACGTCCCGCCGCACGCCAGGAAGATCGTCGCCGGGCTCGCCCGTGAATGCTCGGGAATCTGGTGGGACATCGCCGCGCGGATAGATCATCACGAAGTGCCGCAGGACTAGGACGACCGATCGGCCCGCACGCCCGCCGATCATCCGAAAACGGCCCGGGCCGAACGGCGTAGGTGACCGGCGGGAAACCGGACCGCAACCTCCTCATTCACGTCCAAGCGCTGACCGCGCTCAATTGGACGGTGTTGTCGAACCGCCGGGGGCGTGTGATGCTGAGGCCGGAAAGCAACAGGGATTTCCGGCGGATTCACCAGGGAATCCAGGGCGGGGCAGCGGGTCGGCGGTCCGCCGCCGCGGCCGGCCCGCCACCGAACTCGCCGGCAGCAATCGCCTGGTCGCGGTGAACCCTCCGTCGCCGAGCCGCAATTCCTTCCTGTATTCAATCGGGAGGTCCGGGGCGTCCAACCGGTCAGGGCAATCGGTTAGACGATGTCCATCACCCCATTCCTTGCGGTGCCATATCGGCCTTGTTACCGTGACCGCGCATTTCCACGACTGCTATTCATAATCCGCAGGGGGAGATCATGGCCAACCCGTTCGACGATGAGAACGGACGATTCCTGGCGCTCATCAATGACGAGGGGCAGTACTCGCTGTGGCCGGCGTTCGCCGACGTCCCGGCGGGCTGGGAGATCGCCCACGCCGAGGACACCCGCCGGACGATCCTGGAGTACATCGAGAAGAACTGGACCGACATGCGGCCCAAGAGCCTCATCGAGGAGATGCGGCGGTACGAGGAGCAGGCCGCCGAGGAGCAGGCCACGTACGAGAAGACCACCTCGTGAGCGGCCCAGGGCCCATCATGATCCGCGGGATGGGCGGGGAGGACGTGACCCAGCAGCGGGTCCGGCCCGGCACCGTCCGCAGGATCCTGCCCTATCTCCGGCCGTACCGCGTACGGGCCGCCCTGCTGCTGACGGTGACCGTCGCGGGCTCGGGCATCACCGTGGCGGTCCCCCTGCTGCTCAAGGTCATCATCGACGACGGTGTGATCCCGCGGGACACCGACGTGGTGGTCACCATGGCGGTGCTGGCCGGTGCGCTGGCACTGGCCGAGGCGTTGGGCCGACTGGTCGCGGCCTGGCTGTCCGGGCGGATCGGCGAACACCTCATCTACGACCTGCGCACCCAGGTGTTCGAGCACGTCCAGCGCCAGCCGCTGGCGTTCTTCACCCGGGCGCAGACCGGGGCGCTGGTGAGCCGGCTCAACACCGACGTCATCCAGGCGCAGCGGGCCGTCACCTCACTGCTGTCCACCGCCGTCTCCAGCACCCTGACCCTGCTGCTGGTGCTGGGCACCATGGTCTACCTGTCCTGGGCGCTCACCTTGGCGGCGCTGGTGATGCTGCCGCTGTTCATGCTGCCCGGCAGGCTGGTCGGGCGGCGGCTGCAGCGGCTCACCCGCGAATCGATGCAGCAGGACGCCGAGATGAGTTCGCTCATGATGGAGCGGTTCAATGTCGCCGGCGCGCTGCTGACCAAGCTCTTCGGCCGTCCCGAGCAGGAGAACCGCCTGTTCGCGCGGCGCGCGGCCCGGGTGCGCGACATCGGCGTGGTGACCTCGGTGTACGCCGAGATGCTGCTGATCACGGTGATGCTGATCGCCTCCCTCGCCACCGCGGTGGTGTACGGGCTGGGCGGTGTGCTGACCATCGACGGGTCCTTCCCGATCGGCACCCTGGTGGCGATGGCGGCCCTGCTGGGCCGGATGTTCGCCCCCATCAACCAGCTCTCCGGCGTACAGGCCGAAGCCATGACCGCGCTGGTGAGCTTCGACCGCGTCTTCGAGGTACTGGACCTCAAGCCGCTGATCTCGCAGCGCCCGGGAGCCCGGCCGCTGCCCGCGAGCGGTGACACGGCACCGGACATCACCTTCGACAAGGTGGGGTTCCGCTACCCGACCCCCGCCGATGTGTCGCTGGCCTCCCTGGAGTCGATCGCGCTGCCCGCACCGGGCCGCACCGAGAACCCGCCGGTCCTGCGCGAGGTCTCCTTCACCGCCCCCGGGGGCAAGCTGACCGCGCTGGTCGGGCCGTCGGGCGCGGGCAAGACCACCCTCACCCACCTGGTGCCCCGGCTGTACGACGTGAACTCCGGCGCGGTGCGCATCGGCGGTGTCGATGTGCGCGACGTGACGCTGGACTCGCTGCGCGACACGGTCGGCATGGTGACCCAGGACGCCCACATGTTCCACGACACCCTGCGCGCCAACCTGCTGTACGCACGGCCGGAGGCGACCGAGGAGGAGATGCGCAAGGCGTGCGAGGCGGCCCGGATCTGGGACCTGGTCTCCTCGCTGCCGGAGGGCCTGGACACCGTGGTGGGCGACCGGGGCTACCGGCTGTCGGGCGGCGAGAAGCAGCGGGTGGCGATCGCCCGGCTGCTGCTCAAGGCCCCGCCGATCGTGGTCCTCGACGAGGCCACCGCGCACCTGGACTCCGAGTCGGAAGCACAGGTGCAGGCGGCGTTGCGCACCGCGCTGGCGGGCCGCACCTCGCTGGTGATCGCGCACCGGCTGTCCACGATCAGGGAGGCCGACCAGATCCTGGTGGTGGACGGCGGCCGGATCGTCGAACAGGGCACCCACGAGGAACTGCTCGACGCCGACGGCCTCTACGCCGAGCTGTGCCGCACCCAGTTCGCGGCGGCCCGCCCGGCACCGGAACCGGAACGGGCACCGGAGCCGCAACGGGTACCGGAGCCCGCCACCGCCGGAGCGCTCCCCATGGGCCCGCACCCCGGCCCGCCCCCCGGCCCCGGCATGGGCCCGCCCCCCGGCCCCGGCATGGGTCCGCCGCCCGGCCCGGGAATGGGCCCGCCCCCCGGCCCCCTGCCGCCCCGCGGAGCCGGCGGAGCCCCGCACCGGCTGGGCCCGCCGCCGGTCCAGTAGAGACAGTTCCCGGTCGATCCAGATGAGGGCACCCGCATGAGTGAAGGCAGCAGCCGCCGTCGGCTGTCGGCAGCGCAGTACGACATCCGTCTGGCCCAGCGGGGCGGTGCGCCGGACACCGCGTACCACCTCGCGGGCTGTGCCGAGCTGACCGGGCCGGTCGACGCGCCGCGTCTGGTGCGGGCGGTGCGCGCGGCGGTCGCGGACGCCGGGCTCGACGTGGAGGTCGAGGACACCGCGGACGGCCCGTACCTCGTGGGCCTGCCGTACGACCGGGAGATCCCCGTCGTCGACCTGCGCGCCGCACCGGACCCGGAGGCGGCCGCCCGGCGCTGGATGGACGCCGAACGCGCCCGGCCCGCGGGGCTGCTCGCCCAGGCCGTGCTCCGGACGGCGGACGACCGCTGGCTGTGGTACCTGCGCCACCACCGTCTGCTGGTGGACCGTCAGGCCCGTCCGCTGCTCGAACGACGGGCCGCCGAGCACTACACGGCCCTCTGCGCCGGAGTGACCTGCGGCCCGTCGCCCTTCGCCTCCCCCGAGGAGCTGCTGGCCGAGGAGGAGACCTACCGGGTGTCGGCCGACTTCGTGCGGAACCGGGAGTACTGGACCGCCCGCTTCGCCGACCACCCCGAACCCGTGTCGCTCGCCCCGTATGCCGCGGACCCGGACGACGATCCGGGTCCGGCCCCCGTGGGGGAGGCGGTGGAGCGGCGGCTGCGGAAGCTGGCCGAGAGCGTCGGGGCGGACCCGTACCACGTGATCGTGGCCGCCGCCGCGGCGTATCTCGCCCGGGGGGCCGGGGTCCGCGACGTGGTGTTCGGCGTCCGGCTGCCCGGCCGCCCCGGGCCGCTGGCCGAACGGTCCCCGGGCACCGCGGCCAACACCCTGCCGGTCCGCGTCTCCGTCGACCCCGGCGCGACGCTCCCGGACCTCACGGCGCTGCTGTCGGCGGAGTTGCGGGAGGCCGCCGGCCATCAGCGCTACCGCGGCGAGGACCTCCACCGCGACCTGGGCTGGCCCGCGGGCGACCGGCCGCACTTCGGCCCCGTCGTGGACATCGTCCTCGCCGACCGGGAACTGGACTTCGCGGGGATCCCCGCCCGCACCCGCGACCTGGCGGCCGGCCCCGCCGACGGGCTGACCTTCCTGGTCCGCGGCAATGCGGCGGGCGCCCACCTCGACGTGTGGTGCGCGACCGACGCCGACGGGCGCACCGCCGGGCACCGGACGGCGTTCCTGCGCGTCCTGTCCGACCTGGCCGCGGGCGCCCGGGCCGGTGATGTCGACCTGCCGCCGGACCGGGAGACCGCGCTGCTCCTCGCCGAGTGGAACGACACCGCGCGACCGCTGCGGCACCGCACCCTGCCGGAGCTGTTCGAGGCGCAGGCCGCCCGCACCCCGGACGCCCGGGCGGTGGTGTCCGAGGCCGAGACCCTGACCTACGCCCACCTGGACGCCCGCGCCAACCGGCTCGCGCACGAGCTGATCAGGCGAGGGGCGGGCCCGGAGCGCCGGATCGGCGTGGTGCTGGAACGGTCGGTGGAGCTGGTCGTCGCGCTGCTCGCCATCGTCAAGTCCGGTGCCGCCTATGTGCCGATCGACCCCGGATCGCCCCCCGAACGCGTCGCCCTGATACTCGCGGACGCCGCCCCGGAACTCGTCGTGTGCACCTCCGGCACCGAACCGGTCACCGCCGGCGCGGAGCGCCTGGAGCGCCTGGTACTGGACGACCCCGCCGTCCGGTCCTCGCTGGCCGCGCGCCCGCCGGTGCCCCCGACCGACGCGGACCGCCGCGCGCCGCTGCGCCCGGCCAACCCCGCCTACGTGATCTACACCTCCGGATCGACGGGACGGCCCAAGGGCGTGACGGTCGCGCACGCCTCGATCGCCAACCGGCTGCTGTGGATGCACGACGCCTACCCGCTGACCGGCGCGGACCGGGTGCTGCAGAAGACCTCCGTGGGCTTCGACGTATCCGTCCCGGAGTTCTTCGGCACTCTGACCGCCGGAGCCTGCCTGGTGGTGGCACGTCCGGGCGGCCACCGGGACCCCGGCTACCTCGCCGGCCTGATCGAACGGGAAGGCGTCACGGTGGCGCACTTCGTACCGTCGATGCTGCGGGCCTTCGTACTGGAGGTACGGGACGGCGGCCGGTGCGGCAGCCTGCGCCGGGTGCTGGCCAGCGGCGAGGCGCTGCCCCCCGACCTGGTGGCCGACTTCCACCGGAGCCTGCCGCTGCCGCTGATCAACCTGTACGGGCCCACCGAGGCGGCCGTCGAGGTCACCCACTGGGCCTGCCTGCCCGAGGCGCCCTGCGACACGGTGCCCATCGGCCGACCGGTCTGGAACACCCGCTGCCACGTACTCGACGAGTTCCTGCGCCCCGTCCCCCTGGGAGTGTCCGGAGAGCTGTACCTGGCCGGCGCACAGCTCGCACGCGGCTACGCCGGACGCGGCGAGCTGACCGCCGAGCGCTTCGTGGCCTGCCCGTTCGGCGCGCCGGGCGAACGGATGTACCGCACGGGCGACCGCGCCCGCTGGACCCACGAGGGCCTGCTCCTGCACGAGGGCCGCAACGACGACCAGGTGAAGATCCGCGGCTTCCGCATCGAACCCGGCGAGATCCAGGCCGTCCTGGCGCTCCACCCCGCGGTACGGGACATCGCGGTCGTCACCCGCACCGACCGGACCGGAGGACCACGGCTCGTCGCCTACGTGGTGCCCGGCGACGGCGGCGTGGACGAGGCGGCCCTGCGCGCCTACGCCGCCGCCCGCCTCCCCGACTACATGGTGCCGGCCGTGGTACCGCTGGACGCCCTGCCGGTGACGGTCAACGGCAAGCTCGACCGCGCCGCGCTGCCCGCGCCCGGACACGCAGCCCCGGCGGCCCACCGCCGCCCCACGACCGCGGCGGAGGAACAGCTCTGCGGGCTCTTCGCCGACGTGCTCGGCCTCGACGCGGTCGGCGCCGACGACTCGCTGACCGCGCTCGGCGGCGACTCGATCACGGCGATGCTGGTGGTGACCCGCGCCCGGCAGGCGGGCCTGCGGCTCACCATCGGCCAGGTCCTCGAACACGGCACCCCCGCGCTGCTCGCCGCACTCGCCGAGACCGCCGCCGCCTCCGTCCCCGCGGAGACCGCCGCCCGGTCACTGTCACCCCTCCCCGCGGAGCGCCTGGCCGAGCTGGGCCCCGACGTGGTCGAGGCATGGCCGCTGTCACCGCTCCAGGAAGGGCTGCTCTTCCACGCCCTCTACGACGAACGGGCCCGCGACGTCTACCTGGTGCAGACCACCCTCGACCTCGCGGGCCCCCTCGACCGGAAACTGCTGCGCGCGTCATGGCAGGCACTCCTCGACCGGCACCCCGGTCTGCGCGCCGCGTTCCGGCACCTGCCCGGCGAGGACCGCCCGGTCCAGGCGATCGTCGGCCAGGTCACGGCACCGTTCCGCGAACAGAACCTCGCCGGGCTCACACCCCTCGACGCGGCCGCGGCCGCGGACCGGCTCACCGCCGACGACCTCGGCCACCGCTTCTCCCCACAGACACCCCCACTGGCGCGGCTGCTGCTCATCGACTTCGGCGACGACCGCTACCGGATGGTCCTCACCGCCCACCACATCCTCGTGGACGGCTGGTCCGTACCGGTGCTGCTCCGCGAACTGTCCCAGATCTACGCGGCCGGAGGCGACGCCACCGCCCTGCCCCCCGCCCGGCCGTTCCGCGACTACCTCCGCTGGCTCGACCGGCAGGACCCCGAGGCCGCCCGCAACGCCTGGCAGCGTGCCCTGGCCGGCACCACGGAACCCACCCTGGTCGCCCCCACCGCCCGGTACGCGGCCCCGGTCCGCCCCCGGCACGTGACCGTGACGGCGGACGAGGCGCTGACGGCGGCGGTGCGCGCGGTGGCGCGACGCCAGGGCCTCACCCCCCACTCCGTCGTCCTGGCGGCCTGGGCGCTGCTGCTCGGGTCGCTGACCGGACGTACGGACGTCGTCTTCGGCACCGCCGTCGCGGGCCGCCCGCCGGAACTGCCTGCCGTGGCGGACATGGTCGGCCTGTTCATGAACACCGTCCCGGTACGCGCCCGGCTCGACCCCGGGCCCCCGGTCGCCGGCCTGCTGGCCGACATCCACATGCAGCGCGCCGCGCTCATCGACCACCAGCACCTGGGGCTCGCCGAGATTCAGCGGGCGGCAGGCCCGGGCGGCGCCTTCGACACCATCGTGGTGTCGGAGGACTACCCCGCCGCCGTGCTCGAACCGGGCGGCCTGCCCGCCACCGCGGACCCGGTCGAGACCAGCGTGGCGCACTACCCCCTCAGCCTGGCGGTGCGCCCCGGCGGCGCCCGACTGGAACTGCGGGTGGAGTACCGCCCCGACGTGCTCGACGCACCGACGGCCGAGGCCATCACCGGCCGCTTGCTGCGCATCCTGGACGCCATCACCACCGACCCGGCCCGCCCGCTCGCCCGGCTCGACATCCTCTCGGCCGAGGAACGGCGTTTGGTGGTGGAGGAGTGGAACGACTCGGGGCGGGTGGTGTCCGGGGGGACGTTGCCTGAGTTGTTCGAGGCGCAGGTGGTGCGGACGCCGGGTGTGGTGGCGGTGGAGTTCGGGGGTGTGGGGTGGACGTATGGGGAGTTGGAGGAGCGGGCGAATCGGTTCGCGCGTGAGTTGATGGCTCGGGGTGTGGGGCCGGGGGATCGGGTGGGGGTGGTGTTGGAGCGTTCGGCTGAGTGGGTGGCGGTGGTGCTGGGTGTGGTGAAGGCGGGTGCGGCGTTCGTGCCGGTCGATCCGGCGTATCCGGCGGAGCGGGTCGCGCTGGTGCTGGCGGATGCCGGTGTGGCGGTGGTGGTGTGTTCGCGGGCGACGGCGGGTGTGGTGGGGGAGCGTGCCGGGCGGCTGGTGGTGGACGATCCGGGTGTTGTGGGGTCGGTGGCGGGGCGGTCGGTGGTGGCTCCGGTGGATGGTGAGCGGAGGGTGCCGTTGCGGGCGGCTGATGCGGCGTATGTGATCTATACGTCGGGGTCGACGGGGCGTCCCAAGGGTGTG
>NZ_BNBI01000023.1 GCF_014655295.1 Streptomyces fumanus | reverse complement strand
AGCTCTCGGCTCTGCCCGCGGCACGGTCGGCTGCTTGGGCGTCTTCGGTCGCTTGCTGGTCGTAGGCAATGGTGCGCTTGAGGGATTGCGCTGCCTGGGAGCGTAGGAGGCGGCTTCGGCCGAGTAGTCCAGGGCTTGTTTGGCCGAGGCGCGTGCGTCCGCGGCATAGCGGGCGGCTTCGGCGGCCAGCGTTGGTCCGGGTGTGCCGTTGACTGATGCGCAGTGGGCGCGGATCGAGCCGTTGCTCCCGGACCGGACGCCGAAGCGGGGTGGCCGGTGACGGAACCACCGTGAGGTGATCGACGCGATCGCCTACAAGTTCCAGACCGGTACGCAGTGGGTGCATCTGCCGGAGAGGTACGGCAACTGGCGGGGCGTCTACAACCGGCTGCGGATGTGGGCCATCGACGGCACCTGGGAGCGGGTCTTCACCGCGCTGGTGGCCCAGGCCGACGCGGACGAGGATCTCGCCTGGACCGTGTCGGGGGACTCCACTATCGTGCGAGCCCACCAGCACGCGGCTGGGGCCCGCAAAAAGGGGCCCCGGCCGGCGAACCTGGCGACCACACCATCGGCCGGCCCCGCGGCGGACTGACCACGAAGATTCACCTGGCTGCCGACGGCCGCTGCCGGCCGCTGGCGTTCCATCTCACCGCCGACCAGGCCGGTGATGCACCCGCCTTCCCCGACGTCATAGCCCGCCTGCGCGTCCCTCGCGGCGAGGGCCCCGTACCAGGCCGGATCTGGTCCTGGCCGACAAGGCGTACTCCTCCCGCGCGGTCCGCGAGCACCTGCGCAAGCGCGGCATCCAGGTAGTGGTCCCGTCCCCGCCGACCAGCGCGCACACCGGCTACGTCGGGGCAGCCGAGGCGGCAGGCCACCGGCCTTCGACCGCGAGACCTACAAGCAGCGCAACACCGTCGAGCGGTGCATCAACTGCCTGAAGCAGTGGCGAGGCATCGCCACCCGCTACGAGAAGACCGCCACCACCTACCTGGCCGGACTCCATATCGCAGGCATCTTCCTCCGGTCCGTTCACCCGGTGATCTAAACGACAGGCCCTAGTAGTGCTTCGTTAGGTCGGGTGATCTCGCTTGGTGGTGGGCATCTTCCTCGTTATGAGGTTGGGGGAGGTGGAACGGCTCCGGGGTGAGTTATCGGAGTTCGTTGCCGATGTGTTCGCCTCGGTGCCGCGGCGGGATCAGCGGCGGTGGGGCGGGTGTTATCTGCGAGGTCTGATGCTGGACGGCCGTCGCAAGTCGATCCAGCCGATGGCCGAGCGTCTGCCGGACGGGAACATGCAGGCCCTGCAGCAGTTCGTGAACCAGTCGCCGTGGGATCCCTTACCGGTCAGGCGGCGGATCGCCGAGCGGCTGTCCGAGGCCATCCGCCCTGAGGTGTGGGTGATCGACGATGTGTCGTTCCCCAAGTGCGGCACCGCGTCGGTGGGTGTGGCCCGCCAGTACTGCGGAGCGGTCGGCAAACGGGCCAACTGCCAGGTCGCGGTCAGTGTCCATGCCGCCACCGACACCGCCTCGTGCCCGCTGGAGTGGCAGTTGTATCTGCCGCGTGAGTGGACGGACGAGCCGGACCCATGCCGCAGGGCAGGAATTCCCGACGACGTGGTGCACCGGGAGAAGTGGCGTCTGGCGCTCGGCCTGCTGGACACACTCGCCCAGTGGCAGTTGAAGGCGCCGGTCGTGGTCGCTGACGCCGGCTACGGCGTCAGCACCCCCTTCCGGCTCGGCCTCCAGGAACGAGGACTGTCCTACGTCCTGGCCCTGAACGGCAAAGAAGTCGCCCACCCGGAGGACATCGAGCCGCACCAGCCTGCTTACGGCGGGCTCGGACCGGTTCACCGAGGTGACCTGGAGGCAGGGCAGCAAGGGCACGATGACCTCACGCTTCGCGGTGCTGACCGTGCGGCCCGCGGGCAAGCAGTCCCTGGCCGCGGCCCAGGAGGCCGGCGGCGGCCGTAACCAGTGGGACGGCGTCCTGCCCCCGCGGACACTCCTGGTCGAATGGCCGGCCGGCCAGGACACTCCGACGGGCTACTGGATATCGAACGTGCCCGCCACCACCCCGGTCGCCGACCTGGTGCGGTGGGCGAAGATGCGCTGGCGCATCGAGCACGACTACCGCGAGCCCAAGCACGGCCTCGGACTGGACCACTTCGAGGGCCGCACCTGGCGCGGCTGGCACCACCACGTCACCCTGGTCACCGCCGCACAAGCCTTCCTCACCCTGTGGCGGCTCGACCCAGAAGCCCAGATGCCGGCCTGACTCCCTACCAGGTCCTCGGCGTTCTTTAGGACCTGCTGAGGTGCTGGACCGGTACCTGCACCACCTGCGGCCGACCCCTGCCCAGCCCCCGGAGCAGCCGCAGACAGCCCACAACCTAACGAAGCATTACTAGGTCCTGTCCGATGGGTCGTCCAAGCGGTCTGAGAGGATCGGATGGACGGATCGAGTAGGGGGTGTCGGTTGCCGAGCGTGCTGTGGCTGCCATACGACGCGAGTTCCCTCGCGCGCCTGGGTGTGGACGGCGAGGCGGTGTCTGGGCTGGTCGAGCGAGGGTTGCCGGCCGACTGCAAGCGCATGTTCGTGCGGGCCTCGGGTCGGGAGCTGGAAGTCCGCGACCTTCCGCAGGGTCGGGCTGCATTCCTCGGTGCGTTCGAGGACGGTGTCAACACGTACTGGCTGCTGATCGACAGTGGTGAGGTGTGGATGGCCCGCGGCTATGAAGGCGATGGGGATCAGCAGTACGGGTTGGTCAACTATTCGGTTGCCGGTCTGCAGAACGTCCTGGAGGTGTGGGAGGCGTTCACGTGTTCGGGAAAGAGCGACGCGGACGACGACTACGAGGACTACGTCGAAGACGTGCTTGAGCGGGCCCGGCAGAGCGATCCGAAGGTGTTCGAGGATGATGAAGCCTGGTGGTCACGCGTTTTCGAGGAAGTCGAGCTCGGCGCCTTGGTCCCGGAAGAGGCATAGCCGCGGAAGCGATGGCTACGGGCGGAGCCACAGTCGGATCGCCGCGACCGTGACGGTGCCGTGGAAGACGAAGGCCCGCTTGTCTTACCGGGTGGCGACCGCGCGGAACGTCTTGAGCCGGTTGATGGTGCGCTCGACCTCATTGCGGCGCCGGTAGACCGTTGTGTCGAAGCCGGTGGGCCGGCCGCCCTTGCTGCTCCGCCGTTGGCGGTTGGCTCGATGGTTCCCTGGGTTCGGGGATGGTGTGCTTGATTCGCCGACGCCGTAGGTACCGGTCGGTTTCGGCGCGAGGAATACGCTTTGTCTCCTCCGACATGGTCTGGTCGCGTGCGAGGGCGTCCGCCGCCCGGCTTTGGGACTTTGGCCTGTTCGAACACAGGCATGAACTGCGGGGCGTCACCCCACTGTCCGGGCGTGATAACGAAGACCAACGGACGACGACCACCCTCGCTGGCCAGGTGAATTTTGCAGGTCAGCCTCCGCGGGAGCGGCCCAGGCCCTCGTCGGAACGGTGCCTGGCCGGGCGACTGCGGCGGCCCGGGATTCGTGGCGCGCGGGTGAGGGCGCCGACTGCGTGCTTGTGTGCTCGGCAAGACGTCGAGTCGACGCTCACCGTGCTCCGGTCGATCCGGCCCTCTGCAGAGGCGTCAGCTTGGACGGCTCGCAGGATCTTCTCCCACGTACCGTCCGCCGACCATCTGCGATGACGATCGTGAAGCGTCTTCCACTTGCCAAATTGCGGCGGCAGATCCCGCCGGGGCAGACCGGTCCGCTGCCGGAACAGGATGCCGTTGATCACGCGACGGTGGCACTGCCAACGTCCGCCTCGACCGCGGTTACGCGGCAGATGCCGCTCCAGCCGCATCCACTCGTCATCTGAAAGATCACCCCGCCCCACACCGACCGAAACGATCCAGCGCAAGCGTAGTCACAGGACCCATCGGACACGGCCTAGGGGCTGCGGCAGGGTCTACGAGAGCCCGTGATTGAGGACCGGACACTGGCGATGGTTACAGAAACTGCCGCGGTGGTTGGCGCACACCCGCCGCTGGGCGAGAAACAAGGTCGAGCTGTGCTTCATCCAGACTTACTTTGGGCGGAACCTTTTCAGGCCCGCGCTCCGGACCGCTGCGGCGGTTCACCATCGCCAGCTCCGATCATTCCAGCCACACCGTGCAGACCCGGGCACAGAGGGTCGGGGCGGGCCGGTGCCTCGATGAGCCGGGGGTGCTGCTGCGTATAAATGGTAGGCCGGTGAAGTGGTCAGCGGCCCATCACCGGCTGGGAACCTCCTTGTTCGGCTTCGGCACACCATGTTGGGTTGGGCACGGTCCGAGACCGAGGACCAAACAAAACACGCGCTCCCGCTGACCACGGGAGCCTTCCTATGGGGGGAAGCTTGCGTCGCACTGCTTTCTGGACGACTAACTCTGCACTGGCTGCTGCGGCTACCACAGCAGCTCTGTTCATACCTGTGGGATCCGTCTCCGCTGCACCAGCCTCAGATGGAAGGGTCGTCGGCCCGGCCGCCGACAGCATTGGTGCCACGTGCAAGAAGAAGAGTCGGAAGCACATCGTCCGCAAGTACTACCGCGGCCCCCAGTTCTACACACTGCGCTGCGGCACCAAGACGTGGGGATGGAAGCACATCAAGGCTCGCCACGGCTGGGACAAGACCATGGACAAGAAGATCAGCGCGGCCATCTGGTCCGGTAAGCCGAACGGCCGCGGCGGCTTCTCCACCTACACGGGAAGGAAGGCAGTCATGACGGCTCAAACACCTGCCGAGCAGGCCCTGGCCCGCTCCTACACCACGGGAGACGGCAGCGTGCGCTTCGACATCGCGGCTTTGTCGGTCGACCGCCTCCCCCAGGGCCACACCCTGCTGACCTACCAGTTGCGGGTACAGCGCCAAGGCATGCCCGACGAACGCTGGGCCGTTGCCTTGCCTTGGGAGGACAAGTCCTTCACGGACGTTCTCGACTCACTGGCCCCCGACCCCGAGCGGCTGCGGCAGCTCGTGCACCTCGTTCGTGCCCTGCTGGAGGAATGGTGGGACACCAAGGGATACAACCGGCAGTCGGCGAAACTGGGGCACCGCCTCCTGTGACCTTGCTGCCGACGACTGCTGATCTGGTGGTCCGCTGGCCAGAGCAGGAGGTCGTCTCGCGGCTGTGGCACCTCAGCCAGGCGTGGATCGTGAGTGATTACGCCGTAATCACTTGCGGCGGGTCATGTGGCTTTCGTCGCGCAGGGCCTCGAGCCGCTCGGTGCCGGCGCGCCTGCGGGTGGCGTCGCCACGCTTCCACATCACCTGGCGGTGGGTACTGATGACGTTGCCCAGGTCGAGGACTGCGTTGATGCGATCGCGTCGGATCGCCTCGTCGTGGCGGACCCGGGCACTGAGTTCGGCGGCGTTTCCTGGCATGCTGATGAGTGGGGATAAGCGGTAAGACGTCTGGTCAGACGACGGGTTCGGCTCGCCAGACGGCGCGATGAGAACAACAGGCCCGGCTGTTCTCCCCAACCGAGGAACAACAATCGGGGCCTGTTGTCCGTCTCAGACGGGGATGGCCTGGTGGGTCTGGTTGTCCCACAGTCGTCCGGCGGCCTTCTTGCCGACGCGTCGCATACGGACGGCGTCCGGCGGGGCACTGCTTGGTGTTCCGTCCCAGTCGCGTCCCTGGGTGTCGATGAGAACGGCGCGGCCGCGGTCGTGGCCGTGGTCTTCGGGTGCGTACGCGCTCCACTGCTTGAGGAAGAACGGCACCCCGGCCCACGCGCACTGGACACGCAGGGTTCGTGCCCACTGGGGGTGCATCGGCCGGGCGAGAGGGCCGGATTCGCCGCCGGCGATGACCCAGTCGATGCCGTGGAGGCGACGCTGGCAGCAGTGGCCCGACGTGACGTAGGAGGCGGTCAGCCCGTGGCCGCGTTCGCTTCCCAGGGAAATGACGGCCCGTTTGAGGTCGACCGGTCCCAGCAGGGGCTTGCAGGAGAGGAAGCGGACGGAGGTGGGCGTCTCCAGCAGCGCTGGAATCCGCCGGTCCGCCCACGTCTGGTCGTCCACGGAGACACCCAGCCACACATTGGGCAGTACGGCCGGCGCCCATGGTGCCGTGCGCACGTCCTCGTGATCGCACCAGCCGCGCTCGGCTGCCGCCTCGATCCAGGCAACCCGCTGTTCACGGTTGCCCCATCGGCGGACCCAACTGCGCGTACGGCCGGGACGCTTGGTCAGGATCTGGTAGGTGTGCGTCGGCAGGGAACTGGGCAGACCGCGGTGCTTGCCGGCACCGACCCAGTGTCCCGGCCGCCCGTCGGCCGAGGTCCAGAACATCGTCATCCACACTGCCGCGATGAACTCGTCCGGCACGGCCTCGTGCCACACGTCCGACATGCTGTTGACGAAGACGCGCCTGGGTTTGCGCCAGCGCAGCGGCAGTCCCAGCCGGTCCGGCCACAGCCGGACGTCGAAGCCCTGCTCGAACGGATGACCAGGCACGCCACGCCACCGCTCCGCGAACGTTCTCGCATAGCAGTGATCGCATCCCCTGGACACCCGCTGCATCCGGTCACCGGGTTCCAGGTGCTGTCGGTCCACTCGATGGTGGTGCTGTCAGCCACGGGCGTCCTCGCCTGAACCTGCGGGGTGGGTGTAGCGGATGGGCTTGCCGAGGCTACGGGCGTAGTCGATCTCGCTGCGGGTGCTGTCGCCGATGTAGCCACCGGGGTTGACGATGAGGACCTCGTCGGCCAGGTCGATCTTTCGGCGGTGCAGTTCGTCCAGTTGCTGCTTGAGCCGCTCGGCGCGTTCCGGGTCCTGCCACAGCGGGTGCGGCTGCTGCATGTTGCAGCCGGGGGCGAGGACGATGCGGCCGGCGACGGTCTCGTAGAGGTTGGCTTCAGCGAGGGCGTCCCAGTGCCGGGTCGACCCGCACAACACGACGATCGGCGGGCGGCTGGTGGTGGTGTCGGCCTGACGGGGCACGGCGGTTCCTTCCGTAGGTGAGTGACGGGCGGCGGGGCGGCCGGCCCGGAGGTGCGCGTTCGCCCCGGGTTTCATTAGGTGGTGGATGTGCTCGCGTCGGAAGCTGTCGACTGGGCAGCCTTCGCCTCGAGTTCGGCGTGGCGTTGTGTGAGTTCGTCGATGGCTGCGTGATCGGTCAGGGCCGTGGTGACAAGGTCACGCTGGTACTCCATGCCGGTGAAGACGCCGCGGTGGTAGCGGCACTGGTCTTGTGCTTCGGCGCAGGCAGGGCAGTTTTCCCAGTCCAGTGGGTCGTGCGGTGCGGTCTCCGGTCCGGGAGGCTCCGAGGCCGTGGGGCGGGCGGCGGGGGGGGGGCGGGCCGGTGGTGAACAGGTCCTCGCGCCAGGTGGCTGGCATCTCGCGGAGGAAGGCGGCCAAGGCGGCTGCGATCTGCGGGTAGTTGTCGTAGAGCGAGGCCCAGATCCGCTTGGCCTCGGTTTCCGGATCGGACGTCGGGGACAGTTCGTAGGCGTCGCGGGCGTAGGCCCGGATCTTCTCGCGGCGCTCCTCCCAGATGCTGGTGTCGATTCCGGCCTTAGCGGCCGCGTCCAGGATTTGGTGTCGTGGAGGGGTTCGGCGCGCATCAGTGACGTGGCGAGGGCTTCGGCTGCGGTGGGGTCGCGGTGGGCGAGCGCGGCCACGGCCTGGTCGGTGAGGAAGGCTGTGCGCTGGGTCCAGGAGTCGGCGTTGCTGTAGGCGGTGGCCAGCATCCGCGAGCGCAGGCGGGTGAGGTGGGTGGTGCCGTTCGTCATGAAGGCTCTCCTGGTGGGGCGACGGCTTCGGCAGGGGCTGGTGGTGCTGCGGGGCGGGCCGAAGTCGTGTCGACGGCCCACCTCGCAGGCGTGAGGGTTGGGCGGTTCAGCCGGTGAGGCGGGTCGGCATGAGCAGGTAGCGCAGCGCTTGGTCGTCGCTGCCGTGGCCGCGCAGGACAGCGGGCTTGGTGCTGGTGGTGAAGTGGAAGTCGACGGATTCGGTCGTGAGAGCGTTCAGGCCGTCCAGGAGGAAGGCGGACTTGAAAGCCACGGTGAGTTCATCGCCGTCGAGGCTGGTGTCGACGTTGTCGACGGCCTGGGCGTCGTCGCTGGTGCCGGCTTCCGGAACGAGGGTGCTGTCGGCGGCGAAGGTGAGCCTGAGCGGAAATTCTTCGGTGGCGACCAGGGCAACGCGCTGAACGGCGTCCTTGAGCGCGGCGATGTCCACGGTGGCGGTGTGGTTGAACTCGGTGGGGAAGAGGTTCCGGTACTTGGGCAGGTCGCCTACCAGGCCGCGCAGGGTGGTGGTGCTGTTCTCGGTGCGCAAGGTGAGCAGGCCATTGGTTGCGGAGGTGTCGGGGAAGGCAAGATCGACGGTGGTGTCGTCGGCGACGGCCTTCGTGGTGTCGAGGAACGCCTTGCCGGGGGCGAGCACGGTGCGGTCGGCCGTGAGGTCGCAGTTCTTCGAGGTGGGCTGTGGTGAGGCAGGCGGTACTGCCGGTGCCGTAGACGGGTTCGCCGTGGCGGTTGGGGCAGCGGCCGAGGTGGGTGCCCCGGCCGCATTCGCCCTCACTTCTCTGCACTTCACTCTCACGGGTGAACGGAGGTATGTGGGTCGGCAAGGGGCCCCCTAGATGGATGAGTTGAAGGGGCGGGGTGGTGGTGGCATCCGCGACCGCCTGACGCGTCGCGGGGCGCCGGTAAGATCGGCGCCCTCATGGGGAGTGTGATGCGAACTTCAAGGCGGGGTGGCGAAGGGCAGAAGTACGCGCTGACCTCGGACGAGGACGACACTGACTTCTGGGGGTCGGCTCACGAGGCCGAGGGGTTGTTCACGCCGCTGGCGGATGAAGAGGGAGCACGCCGAGTGCGCCTCGTGGGTTGCCTGCCGCAGGGCGGTCTACTGAAGAGCGTTGGCCACGTCGGCGCTCGTCGTGCCGTGGCGGGGAACGCCTGGTTCGACCTCCTCGACGGCGACGGCGCCACCATGGGGTCCTACTTCGTCAATGAGGTCACGGTCGTCAGAGTCAAGCGATCCGCCTGTGGAGTCGGCCTCGTAGACCTCACGGTGACGCTGTGGTGCGAGAACGCCTTGCCTGGAGCGGAGCGGGTGTGGGACTTGATCCGTGCGGGACACCTGACTCGCACTGGCATGTGGCACGATCTTGCGCCCGAAGACCGCCATGCGTGGCTGTCGGTGGCGCTGTGGTCTCGGGAGTACCAACGTCAGGGACGGCCCGACACTCCTGCAGGCCAGGTGTTCACCCTGGACGGCCGGCACATCGTTGACAGGGACAGCTTCTACTGCGCGATCGGCGAGGCCATCAATGGGCCGGGCGGCTACTTCGGCTGGAACCTCGATGCTCTGGACGACTGTCTGACAGGCGGCTGGGGCGCCACCGCTCCGTTCACCTTGCACTGGGATTCCTCGGCCGAGGCCAGAGCGCAGTTGACAGAGCGCGTGCCCACCGGCGATGGCGAGGTTTCGCTGTTCGAGCTGATCCTGGAGATCTTGGAGGAACGGGGCGTGAACGTCATCCTTCGGTGAGCGATGGTCCGTTCCAGGCGTCGGCATGAGGAGGGTCGTTCCGACTCCTTCGGGCGGCAGCGTGCAGGAATGCCGAGGTCTAGCGGGGCGCCGTGCCATGCGCTGGGACTCGTCGCGCTTGGAGCGGAGGAGGGCGAGTGAGGTTCAGTCCTTCGATCTCACCGGCCCAGCTCTCCCGCTCGGCCTGACCCGGCAGCTTTCGGGCCGTATCGGCAGCCTGGGTCCTACGGCTGTTCGCCGCCGGCGCCGTGGCGCTGCTCGCACGCCTCCAGCAGCTGGCCGAGGCCGGCGGGGGTGCCGGCGACGCCGACCCAGGTGCCGTCCTCGGTCCACACCGGTACCTGGTCGGTGTCGGCGTCGGTGTAGCAGACGTAGGGGCCGTAGCGCTCCAGCATCGCGGTGAAGGCTTCCGTGAAGGTGGGGGCGGGCTGCAGCAGTGTCAGTTCGGTGACGACCAGCCACATCGGCTCGTGCGGCGTGCGGGGCAGCCGGAGGTAGCCGGTGACGCGCATCTGGTCGCCGGGGACGAGCTCGTGCAGCGCCTGGTGCGCCATCTGCGGGTCGGCGACGCTGCACGGCAGGATCATCTCGTCCGTCCGCTCGTTGGTCGGGGAGACGGAAGCGGGCGGTCGACCCGTGCGGGCCGCCGGGCACGGTCTCTTCGTCCAGGAAGCCGTCCAGGACGATCGCGTCGGCGTCGCCCATGTCAGCTGGCCTTCGCGGCCGGGGCCTGCTGGGCGGCGTCGTACGCCTTGAGCACAGCTTTGCGGATCATGCCTGCGTCGGCGACCCGGTAGCCGTGGGCGCGCGCCCAGGTGCGGATTGCGGCCAGTTCCTGCCGGGTGCGTCCGCTGCCGAGACCGGGCCGGACGGGCGCCGGCGCGGCCGCCGCGGCGACGGCGGGGGAGGGGTGGGCGCCGGCCGTCACGGCGCGCAGGTCCTCCTTGGCCTTCTCCAGCTCGGCCGTGAGCTGGGCGACGCGCTGTTCGGCCTCGCGCTGTGCGTCGTCGGCGGCGCGCAGCGCGGTCAGCTCGGCCACGTCGGCGCGGACCCGGGCGGCCTTGTTGCGGATGCCGGCGGTGGGGTGCGTCTCGGCCCTGCGAGCAACTGCTCCACCGAGTCGTCGGCCGCCGGGCCGGCCGGAGTGGCGGCGCTGGTGGCGGCCGGCGCGCCATCGCCGTCGGCGATGGTGTCGATCTCGCGCTCCTGGGCGCTGACGAGGGCGGTGATCTCGTGGTCGGACAGGCCGGTCGCCTCAGTGGTTTCAGCCGTGGGGTGGTCGGCGTAGTACATGGACAGGGCCGTGGCTTTGAACGCGTCGGCAGGGGTGGCCGCCGGGTTCTGCTGCATGTCGGGGACTCCTTCGTCGGGGTTGTTCAGGAGAGGGAGGAGGGCGGTGAGGGTGTCGTCGTCGCCGGGCAGACCGACCGCGTCCAGGAGGAGCACCAGGTCCTCCTTGCTGGTGGCGTTGCGGGCCAGGGTGCGGGCCGCGGCGGCTTCCTGCTCGGTGCTGGTGGGGTGAAGGGGCAGGCCGTCGGAGGCTTGGAGGGCCTCGTGCCAGTCGGTGAACATCCCGGCCCTCTACGCGGCCTTGAGGCCGGCCATGAGCCGGTCGCGGTTGCGCTGCTGCTCCTTGGGGGTGAGCGGCCGGCGCATCGGTCCGTTGAGCTCGCGGTCCAGGCGGACGATGCGCGCCTGGTTCACGGTCAGCGGGTTGTGCCGGGCGGCGGCGGCCCGCTCACGGCGGGCTTGGTCCCGCTCGGCCAGGACGTCGATCCAGGCCGGTCCGAGCCGGTCGGCCATGCGCTTGCGCAAGTCGGTGCGCTGGCCCGGGGTGGTGGCCGCCCAGATGCCGATCCGGGTGAGGGGCTCGTTGACCAGCGCCCACTTCAGGCAGTCCCGCGCGATGGGGCAGCGGGAGCATGCCGTGCCGGCCTGCTCCAGCCGCTTCTCCGTCGCCGCCCGGGTGCTGCCGGAGCGGTCACCGTGGGAGAAGTCGAACAGCTTCGGCTCCGTCTGGCAGCGGGTGGGGGTGGGGCTGTGCGGGAAGGGGAAGCGCGGGTCGGGGTCGAGGAAGTGGGTGGGCTGACCGATACCGCGGCTCATGACGTGGCCGCCGGGAGGATCTGGTGCACGTGCGGGGGGAGTTGGAGAAGGACGCGCTGGTAGACGGCGAGCGGGACGCGCCACGGGCCGAGCTGGCCGTCGCACGGGACCGGCAGCGCCAGCGTGTGCACGTCGTCCAGGCCGACGTGCACGCGGCCGGGCTGCGCCCAGGGGCTGCACGTCTTGCCGGGATCGGTGTGGGAACCGGTGATGCGGACCAGGCCGAGGACCGCACGGGTGGGCAGCTCCAGGCCGCGGACCGTGCGGGCCACGAGCGGATCGCACAGCGCGGCCCGGTCGGTCGCGGCTCCGGCGTGCAGCAGACGCCAGCCCGGCGCCCAGGCCCGGGGCCGGTTCTCCACGCGCTTGCCGCCGTGGAGGATGCAGGCCGCCCAGGGCTGCTTGATGGTGATGCCCCGGATGGCATCCGGGGCGTAGAGCATCGGCGGCTTCACGCGGCAGCTCCCAGAGTGCGGGTGCCGGGCCGCCCGGCGCGCCGGCCGTTGACGGACGGCCGCGTGGCGTGGGAGCGGTCGACGAGCACCGACTGACCGGTGTGCTTGCCCGCGTACATCGCGGCGTTTCTTCCGCCATCTCGTGCACGGCAGTTGACTGTCCCGGTGATGGGGCTGTCCAGGTGAGAGCGGTGAAAGCCTCGTTAGCCGAGCAACAGTAGTGTTGTCTTCCTCGATGAGGGGTGGAAGGTCGCTTCGGGGGTCCTGGGGCATGCCGCGCCGAACATGAACGAGCACATCAACTGGTTCGGCGAGTGCCCCACGCCCGAGATCGACATCCGGCGTGAGGCGTACGAGACAAAGACGTGGACTTCACCTCGCTACGTGAGCAGGACCTGACCACCGACTTCGGCCAGGCCGCCTGAAACGGCCAGCAGTTCAGCGAAACGAGGCAGAGCACCTGACCAGCTCCTGTCACTGTGTGGTGACGAGCAGGGAAGCCAGCCGACTGTGATCCGAGCCGCGGTCAGCCTGCACGCTGATCGATGAGTGCAGCCAAACCGTCCAGGATTCGCTGCAGGCCGAAGTCCCATGCCTGATCTTGCCCGTCCGACTGGGCTGCTGAAGTGAGGGCCTCAGCGAGCGCGGGGAATCGCGCACCGTGCGCCTGCATCAGATCGCCGAGAATGGCGCCCAGTTGGGCCTCGGGATTGCCTGCGGGGCCGACTGCCCGGGCCTGCTGGGCAATGCCGCGTACATGCCCGACGAGCAGGACAGCCGCATCCATCCGCTCGGCACCGCTCAGGTTTGTGCCAACCAGGGCGGACACGACGCGCTCCAGCCAGGACAGCTCCCCAGGCCCCATAATCCGCGGGCCGACCGTGGCGTCCAGCGCCCAGGAATGCTGACGAAAGACACTGACTGCGGGGTGCCGGCGAGCAGCCGGTTCATCGCGGCGAGGATCGCTCGGCGGACGGTGTCTGTTTCGTTGTCGAGCGGGAAGACGGCGCTCATCGGTCTGCGGCTCCTCGCTGATGGGCGTCGATGATCGACTTCAGGCGGCCCAGTTCGTGCCGCTCGCGCTCGTGACGGATCGGCGGTGCCAGAGGATCGGCGATGATTTCGGCGAGTTCGGCCGCCCTGCGCTTGACGTGCTCGACGTCTCGATCGGTGCGGGCGATGTTCGGGCACTGAGGCCGACAGTCGTCTGTGTCGGGCGTGACGAGGGGATCGTCGACCGTGCCTCGCAGCTGGCAGGCGGCTGTGGCTGGGTTCAGGACGCAGGTCATGCCCTCGCCGTGGTGGATCTGAAGCAGCGGGTTTCCCATCAGATCGCGAGCTTGTCGCTGCTTGGTGAGTACGCGTCCGGCGAATTCGCGGTGCGCCCCGCTGATGCGGGAGCGGTACGTGTCGGCTGCAGGGCCGCTGACGTGCTCTCCTTCGGAAAGTGCCTGCTCGTCATCGCTGAGGCACTCGAGACGGTAGAGCCAGTCCTCGAAGGCGTACTCGTCTGGGAAGCCGGACTCATAGCTGCCTGCATAACCCTGGAGCATCTGGGTGTGCGCATGCCCATGTTGAATCGAGGCAGCGACCAGCCCCCGTGGCCTGCGCCGGATGAACCAGGCGAGTGTGCGACGAAATCGGCTGGGCTTCAGTCGGCCTCGTCCGTCGTCAGGGATGCCGTCGTCTCGGCGCAGGCGATGGCAGTAGTCGTTCACCCAGGTGATGAACTTGGCCAGGTCAAGGATGATTGACTGGTCCCGGCGTGCCTGCCCCTGACGCTTCTCGCCCTCAAAGCGCCAGCGGTGCGGCTCGATCCTGGTCGGGAACAGGAGGGTGTGGGGATGAAGTCGTTCGAGCACGGTGACGGCTCGTGCGACTGGCTCGATGACGACCCATGGATCCTCGCGGGGCTGCCCCTCGGGGACCTTGTTGCCCTCGCCGTCCTCGGCGCCCTTGAAGGTAGAGGCCCTCCATCAGCCACAGATCTGTGTCGGAGTCGTGCCTGACGCGTCCGCGGCGGAGGTTGAGCACTTCTCCGACGCGGGCGCCGGAGAGGTAGGCGATGATGACGAAGCAGGCCGTGCTCAGCAGGCGTGCGAGCTGGGGAGCCTCGTCGAACCGAATCCGCTCCTGCCTCTACGGCTGCCCGTCGAGCACGCCGTTGATCGGCGTTTCGAGGTAGGTGAATTCTCGGATGGGCAGCCCTGACTCTCTTACCAGACGGGCGGTTGTGGTCTGGCTGAACGACTCCGCGCAGTTCAAGGCTGCGGCGACGTAGCGCCAGTTGATCACCAGGTCGCCGTTGTCCAGGCGTCGGCCGGGAAGGGCCTCGCCTCTGGCTCGTAGATCCTCCAGGTAGGCGGTGACCTTGGGTGCCAGCTCTCCCGGCAGGTGCCTGGGCTGTCGATGGTGTCTGGGGCCAGATCGCCGTCGCCCCATGGTCGTCCTGGCGTGCAGTCCGACACTCTCGGCGTGAGCGGCCAGGATGTCGCCAGCGAAGTCTTCGGTGAACCGGATGGCCCAGCTCAGGAGCATCTGCATGGTGGGCTCGCCGATCCGGCGGGTCCGGTTGTCCATGCTCCGTGAACGCTTCCCGGCCAACAGGTCCTGAGTGTCTTCTCCAGCCCAGGGTGGGGCATCCGGAAGCCGCATGGCCTCGGGCAGGACGTCTCTGTAGGCCCAGAGCCTGCGCACTTCGATCGATGGGGCCAACGTGCGGGAACCGCGGTTCGAAGCGGGCCCGGATCCGGTTGGAGGTCCGCTCGAAGACCGTCGCCCACGCGGTGAACGGGCCGCCGCCGTTCTTCACCGCCAGTAGGCACGAACCGCCCTTGGGCGCGACCAGCCGACGGCGTTCTGCCGGGGTCAGCGATGCCCAGGGCCGCCGGATGCCGTTGATCAGCCCGCCTCTCTCGTCGGGCTCGGTCACCATCAACGGCTCACCCCACCGTCGCGGCGGCCGCCAACGTGTGCCCTTTGCTGTGGCGGCCCGGTCCAGCTCCCCGTAGTCGTGCACCGTGGCGAGGGCCTCGTAGGAGACCCAGGTGTTGCGGAACTTACTGCCCTTGGCGATCCCGGCCGGCACCGGGAACGGGATCGGCACCATGGTCGGCTCGGGCGGCAGCGCGGGGATCTCCCACTGCAGCAGGTAGGTGAACTCCTGCAGCCGCAGCCCGGTGGCCAGCGCGAGGTCCCCGACGGCCGCGTTGCGGGTCATCTCCCGGCCGTGGAAGCCGGTGTCCTGCGAGCCGTCCGGGGCCAGTCCCCGCAGGCCCTTGCGGAACAGCTCGGTGAAGTCCGGCTCCAGGTACTTGACGGTCACGTGCGGCTTCGAGGTGCGGCGGACCGCCAGGTTCACCTTCACCTCCCGGCCGGTCCCGGCGAACAGGGCCCGCGCGGAGCGGTAGGTGAACGGCTCGGCCGTCGCGTACCCCTCGTTGATCGCCCACCGATGGAACAACGACAGGATGCTCATGTGCTGCCCCCACGTCGTCGCCACGGACCGAGCCTTCAACGGTCCCGCCGCCCAGTGCTCGGCGTACCGACTCAACGCGGCCTTCAGCCGTACCCGCGAGTCGAACAGACCCACGCCATGCTCGTCCAGGAACTCCATCCACTCCTTGACCGCCCGCGCGTAGTTCTCCCACGAGCTCGACGCTGGCGCTCCGCTGGTCGGGAGCTCACGCAACCACCGGTTCGACACTGCCGCCGGACGCGGCGCAGCCGGGCCGTCCTCGAAGCACAGGTCGTCGTCGGCGGGCACAGGCATCCCCTCGGGGATCAACGGCCGATGCTCGGCGTCCCAGGACTCCCAGCCCTGGGACGAGAAGAAGCTCATGATCATGAGCGCCGACAGTAGAAACACCACGCGCCTCAGCGCAAAGCCCAACCCCCCCCGGGCGCCAGCCCAGTTGATGCCAATCACCACACGGAAACTAAGCAGAGACAATGTGCCGCAGCGAGTGAAGGTCGAGTTCTTTCGGGAGGTCAGCATCCTGTCGGGCGTTGTCGAAGGCGTCGTTGAGACGTCTGAGAGACATACGTCCCCGCCGTTCGGTGACCCACAGGGCAGGGTGGCGGCCCGGTGAGAACGCTGGTCGTACTTCGTTCCAGTACTGCTCGAGGACATCGACGCACCAGTCCATCTCGGGCACGGTCAGCACCAGACGCCGCTTGGGCGGGCCTCCCTTGGACGCCTTGCCATAGCGCACGAATATCCCGCCGAAGCGGCCGTAGGACGGCACTTTGGCGTTTCGGCGCGTGTCGGCAAGGTCGAGGCCGCAGGTTTCCTGCCGGCGAAGCCCGTACGCGTAGACGGTCTTCAGGACCATCGCCCTTGAGGACGGGATGTTCGTCGTTCGCGGCCTGACCCACCAGACCGTAGTGCTGCAGGGCATCGCGCACCTTGGCGAGCTTGTCGAGCGCCTCGGCGTCCGGCTTCGCCACCGGAAATTCCGACGATGTTCTCCAGCCGTTCGCGCGCCTCCTTGTAGGAACAGATGGTCAGCGTGCCGTTCTCCACCTCGTCACGGACGGCCCGTCCGGGGTGGGAGAACACGAGCATCCAGTGCTCCATCTGTCGACGGGTCTTGAGAAGGACTTCCGCCCCGGAGGCCAGGTGCAGGACCGCGTATTTGAGATCCCGCTGGCTGGGAGCGTCCGTCTCCGGGCACTCCACGACGCTCACGAGGTAGTCCAGGCCGTTACTGTAGCGGGTTCGGGTCGGTCAGCCGGCTCAGGGGGCCCCGCAACCGCCGTACTCGAGGGAGCTCACTGCGTTGTCGTAGAGGAACAGAAGTTCCTGCTTCTCACCCGGCATTATGGTGTAGTGGTAGCCGCGGTAGTCGGCATCGGTGTAGATGCAGACGAACCCCTCGCCGCGGTTCCACACCGAGCTGGCTCGGTCGTTCCACGCCCAGCCGAGGTTGGGGATGTCCACCCGGTACTGGAGCTGCAGGTTGCTCCCGGTGAGGTTGTGGCCGTCGTAGAGGCAGATCTGGCCTTCTTCACAGCGGGTCACGGGTTCATCAGCCGATGCGGTTCCCGGAGCCGCCAGTACGGCGGTGGAGGCGAGGACTGCTCCTACTACCGAGGTCTTGAATGTCAGTCCCATGAGTACCTCTTCCCGTCGTTGCCCGTGGAAGCGCGGCCATGACGCAGCCGCCTACTGTCCCTCTTCTTCAAGGGCATGCAGTCATAAACGGCTTGCGCACGCATACGGTTCAACCATGCACTGCCGACCTGCGTAAGGGACCATCCCCGCGGGCGCGGGGACGACACTTCTAGACCTGCGGTGATGCACGCGAGGGTACCCGTTTTCCTTCACCTCCTTTGCGTGGCCGTGTGTCGAGGACAGGCCGGCTGGGTGTCAGTCTGCGGGTGAACTGCGTCCAACACGGCCTGGCCTCAGGCACTCAGTGCGGCCTCGCCTGCAGACCACGAGAAGGAACGCTGGCGGTATTACAGCCGTCCTGGGTGCGGTTTCTGCAATGGCGACCGCCTCTCGTGACGGGCCTGCTCTCGCCCGGCGCGGTCTCCTCTCCGGTCCCGTCTGGTTTGCGCCCTACTCGCGGCTGGCATGCGCCCGCAGGCTCGCCATATGGGGGTTATCGAGGAGCGTCCGCGAGGGATCGGCACTGGCCAGTCGGCGTGCCCGTATTGCGGGCTGCCGCAGGATCGGGTGGCGACGCTGGAGGGCGACTGGGTGCTGCTGGAGCCGAGGGTGCGGGTGCTGGCGCATCTGGTACCGGCGGAGCATCGGTGGATTGAGCTGTCGGACGGCCGGGTGACGGTGTACGGGACGTTTCCGGCAGCGCGGGATCAGCAGTGCCGGATCGAGCATCGTCTGGGTTGTCCGCGGCAGGCTCTGCCGGATCTGTGGCCGTGGCTGACGGCTCTGCGTGCCGAGAACGGGTTGGCGGCGGACCGGCGGGGTGAGGAATCGCCGCCGGAGCCGCCCGCCGCTTTGCCGAACGTGGGGTAACGCGGCGGTCAGGCGAGGTACTCGATGCTGTAGATGCAGATGGTCTTGGCCGTTTCACTGACGGCTAGGCGTACGGCGACGAGGGACCGGACGAAGGTGCGATGGATGCCGTCGTCGATGCCCCAGGGCTCAGTTTCGATGTAGGGCTCATGGCAGACATCCGAGAGCGCGGCAGTGGGCCCTCTGCCTGGCTACGGCGGCCACCGTGCTGCTGGTTGATCCGACCCTGCGCGGAGCGAAGCGGCTGCACCGCGCCACCCGGCGGACCCGGCAGTGAACCCGCCGGCTCCGCGTACGGACGCCGCGCCGCCGTGCGGCGTCCGTACGTCAGGAGCCGCAGGACACGCTCTCGCGCTCCGGTGCCGCGGCGCGGGCGAGGCCGTCGGCGAGGGCCGCGTTCCGCGGGGAACGCAGGGCGTCTTGCAGCGACGCGTGAATCGAGAAGGCGTTCGCCAGCCCGGTGTGGCCCAGAACGACGCGCAGACGGTCGTCGCCGGAGACCAGCCGCAGCCCGCCGTGCCGCTCGCGGATCCGTCGGCGCGCCCTGCACAGCACTCCCAGCGCCGAGCAGTCCAGGAAGGGCACCGGACCGAGGTCCACGACCAGATCGGGACGCGGGTGCGCGGTGAGGGCGTCCAGCCGGGCCGTGAGGATCGGCGCCACGGCGATGTCGAGGTCTCCGCAGTTCCAGCACGGTCGTGTCACCGACGGTGTACTGGGAGCGGATCGGGCCGCCGTGGAAGTGCTCGTGCGTCATACGGACAGCCAAGACCAGGCGTGCGCCCGGTGACAGGGCCCGATGGTCCGTACGCCGGGGCCCTTCGGACCTCTTCGGCATCGCCGGACGGCGTGGCGAATCCGCCGTACGGCCCCGTACGGCGGATTCGCCCGGGTCGCGACCGGCTAGTCGTTCAGCCGTAGTAGGCGGTGCGCATGAGCTTCTGCATGTCGTCGAGCATCGGCATGCGCGGGTTGGCCGGCGCGCACTGGTCCTCGTAGGCGTTGAGGGCCTGCTGGGGCAGGGCGTCGAGGAAGGCGCGCTCGTCGACGCCGAGGGCCTGGAACGTCGGCTCGATGCCGACGGCGTCGCGCAGCCGCTCGACGGCGGCGGCGAGGGACTCGACGCCCTCGGCCGGAGTGGCCGCGGGCAGGCCGAGGGTGCGGGCGATGTCCTGGAAGCGTTCGGGGGCGCGGTAGCTCTCGTACTTGGGCCAGCCGGTCAGCTTGGTCGGGACGGTGCCGTTGTAGCGGATGACGTGCGGCAGCAGTACCGCGTTGGTGCGGCCGTGCGCGATGTGGAAGGTCGCGCCGAGCGTGTGCGACATGGCGTGGACGATGCCGAGGAAGGCGTTGCCGAAGGCCATGCCGGCGATGGTGCCCGCGTTGTGCATCTTCTCGCGTGCCTCGGCCGAGTTCTCGCGGATGTTCACCGCTGCCTTGAGGTGGCCGAAGACGAGGCGGATGGCGTGCAGGGCGAGGCCGTCGGTGAAGTCGTTGGCGTAGACGGAGACGTACGCCTCGATGGCGTGGGTGAGGGCGTCGAAGCCGCTGTCGGCGGCGAGCGCGGGCGGCAGGGCAGTGGTGAGGAGGGGGTCGACGATGGCGACGCTGGGGGTGAGGGCGTAGTCGGCGAGCGGGTACTTCTTGCCGGTCGCGGGGTCGGAGATGACGGCGAACGGGGTGACCTCGGCGCCGGTGCCGGAGGTGGTGGGCACGCAGACCAGGCGGGCCTGCTCGCCGAGGGTGGGGAAGCGGAAGGCGCGCTTGCGAATGTCGGAGAACTTCTGGCGCATGTCCGCGAAGTCGATGCCGGGCTGCTCGTACAGCAGCCACATGACCTTGGCGGCGTCCATGGGGGAGCCGCCGCCGAGCGCGATGATCGTGTCGGGGCGGAAGTCCCGCATGAGGTCGGCGCCGTGCTGGACGGAGTCGATGCTGGGTTCGGGCTGGACGTTGTCGATGATCTGCAGGGTGACCGGCTCGCGGCGCCGTTGCAGGACGCGGCTGATCCGGTCGACGAATCCGAGGCGGGTCATGGTGGCGTCGGTGACGATGGTGACGCGGTGGACGTCCGGCATGGCGGTCAGGTAGCGGATGGCCTGCGGTTCGAAGTAGATCTTCGGCGGGACCTTGAACCACTGGAGGTTGTTGCGGCGGGCGGAGACCCGCTTGACGTTGAGGAGCTGGGCGGCGGAGACGTTGTTGGACACCGAGGTACTGCCCCAGGAGCCGCACCCCAGCGTGAGCGAGGGCAGCAGACCGTTGTAGATGCCGCCGATCGCGCCCTGTGAGGACGGCGAGTTGACGATGATCCGTACGGTCTTCATCCGCATGCCGTACGCCTCCGCCACCGCGCGGTCCTCGGTGTGGATGACGGCGCTGTGGCCCTGGCCGTGGAAGGCGACCATGTCGGCCGCCAGGTCGAAGCCGCGGCGCTCGTCCTCGGCGCGCAGTACGGCGAGGACCGGGCAGAGCTTCTCACGGGTCAGCGGCTCGTCCGGGCCGACCCGTTCGGCCTCCACCAGGATGACCGAAGTGTCGGCGGGCACTGAGAATCCGGCCTGCTCGGCGAGCCAGGCCGGGCTCTGCCCGACGGCGGCCGCGTTGACCTTGGGTTCGCAGCCGGCGCCCGAACCGCCGGTGGCGGGAAACAGGAAGGTCTCCAGCTTCACCTTCTCCTGCGGGGTGGCCAGATGGGCGTGCAGGGCGCGGAACTCGGTGATCGCGGCGTCGTAGATCTCCGTGTCCAGGATGACGGCCTGCTCGGAGGCGCAGATCATGCCGTTGTCGAAGGACTTGGACAGCACCAGGTCGTTGACGGCCCGGCGCAGGTTCGCGCTGCGGTGGACGTAGGCGGGGACGTTGCCGGCGCCGACCCCGAGGGCCGGCTTGCCGGCCGAGTAGGCGGCCTTGACCATGGCGTTGCCGCCGGTGGCCAGGATCAGGGCGACGCCCGGGTGATGCATGAGCGTGCGGGTGGCCTCGACGGAGGGGGCCTCGATCCACTGCACGCAGTGTTCCGGTGCTCCGGCGGCGACGGCCGCGTCCCGCACCACGCGGGCCGCTTCGGAGCTGCACCGCTGCGCGGCGGGGTGGAACGCGAAGATCACCGGGTTACGGGTCTTCAGCGCCATCAGTGCCTTGAACACCGTGGTCGAGGTCGGGTTGGTGACGGGGGTGACCGCGGCCACCACGCCCACCGGTTCGGCGATCTCCACCATGTCCTCGATGTCGTCCCGGCCGATGACCCCGACGGTCTTGAGGTGGCCCATGCTGTGCGTGACGTGCTCGCAGGCGAACATGTTTTTGGCGGCCTTGTCCTCGAAGACCCCGCGCCCGGTCTCCTCGGCCGCCAGGCGGGCCAGGGCGGTGTGCTGCTCCAGGGCGGCGACCGACGCCTTCTTGACGATGTGGTCGACCTGTTCCTGGGTGAGGGACTCGTAGTCGGCGAGAGCCTTGAGGCCGGCCGTGACCAGACGGTCCACGGCGACCGCGGTGTCGGACGGGGCGTCGGTCCCGACGCGGTCCTTGGTCCGCACGTCCTGTCGGGTCATGGTGGGGTGCCTCCGTCATCAGGGCCGCGGTTCGGTGGCGCGGCGTTCCACGTCTTCACTGTGCTGCCGGGCCCGGCGCGGCAGGGGGCGCCGAAGGGCCCTCTTCTCCGTCCGTCCGGCCCGGACCGGCAGGGACCGTAGGCCCGGCCGGGGCGAGCCGCCGTACGCGCGGGCCGCCGGCCGGCTCACGGCCCCCGGCGCGAGCGGAGGCGAGCGGTGCCGCGAAGTCGTCGACGCGGAAGGACAAGCCGTTGACGACGCCGACCACGCCCTCCAGGCGCCAGGCCGCGTACACGGCCTCCGGCACCTGGCTGCGCAGTTCCACCCGGCCGGCGAGGGTGACGACACCGTCGCGGACCAGGACGCGGACGGCGTCCGGGGCCAGCCCCAGGACACCGGCGATGATCTCCTCGGTCACCTGGCGGCCGATCTCGTCGTCCGCGCACAGGAAGACACGGAGCAGGTCGCGACGGGTGGCGATGCCGATCAGGCGGTCCTCCTCGTCGACGACGGGCAGCCGTTCGACGTGGCGGCGCTCCATGAGCCGGGCCGCGTCCGGCACGGTCTGCTCCGGGTGCACGGTGATCGCCGGACTCGACATCACGTCCCCCGCCGTCACGGCGGGGGAGGGGGCGGTGCCGTCCCGGTGTGCCTGCGTGCGCACCAGGTCGCTGCCGGACAGGACGCCGAGCACCTTGTCGTCGGCGTCGACCACCGGCAGTCCGCTGATCCGGTGGTGGTCGAGCAACCGCACGACCTCCTTGAACGGTGTCGTCCGGTGTGCCTGCACGACGTCCCTGGTCATCACTTCGCCGACGGTGTGAGCGGTCAAGGCGGGTCCTCCTTACCAGCGTGGCGGCGAGGACCGGAGCCGCATCCGGCTCCGGTCCTCCGCCGGGTCGGGCGGGCGCCTACCGGCGCGGGCCGCCGCGCCACGGGGGCGGGGCGGCCGACCGGCGGGCGGTGTCGCCGCGGTGGGCGACGCGTTCGACGCTGTCCCGCAGCCGGTCGTGGAGCCGGTCGGCCAGCTCCGTCGCGGTGTTCTCGCGGGCGTGGACGACGACGAGGTGGTTCCCGATCCGGATCTCCGCGCCAGCCGACCAGGGCAGCGCGACATGGTGGGCCGCGGCCCGGACGACACGCACCTGACCGCTCACGGGCGGCAGTCCGGGCCGGTCCAGAGCGGTACCGACCTTTTCCCGGAGGTAAGCGAGGGACTCCTCGTCCGTCTCGCCGTCGGTGCGTACCCGCACCGTGTGCAGGACGTCACGGGGACCGATGTCCTTGGCAGTCACGTGTTCCACTCCTCAGTGATCGTCGGCAACGATCCAAGGCTGCTGCGTCCGCCGGCCCGGTCCCAGGGGCGGCCGGTCCCGGCGGGCGGGGCGGCCGGCCCCCGGTCACAGGGCCGAGGGGCCCGGTACCTCACCTGCTGTCGCTGCCCTCGGTCCCCTCCAGTGCCGCCCGGCCGGCCTCCAGCCGTGCCACCGGCACCCGGAACGGGGAGCAGGAGACATAGTCCAGCCCAGTGGCGTGGAAGAAGTGCACCGAGCCGGGGTCGCCGCCGTGCTCACCGCACACCCCGATCTTCAGGTCGGGCCGGGCGGCGCGGCCCTCGGTGACCGCGATGCCGACCAGCCGGCCGACTCCCTCGCGGTCGAGGGTCTCGAAGGGGGACGTGGGGAAGACGCCCTTGTCGAGGTAGGCGGAGAAGAACTCCGCCTCGACGTCGTCACGGGAGAAACCCCAGGCCGTCTGGGTCAGGTCGTTGGTGCCGAAGGAGAAGAACTCGGCCTCCTCGGCGATCCGGCCCGCCGTCAGGGCGGCCCTGGGCAGCTCGATCATGGTGCCGACGGGGCAGTCGACGGGCGCGCCGGTCGCCTCCGAGACGCGGGCCAGCACCCGCCGTACCTCCGCGCGTACCAGGCGCAGTTCGCGGACGTCCCCGACGAGCGGCACCATGATCTCCGCCCGGGGGTCGCCACCGGCCCGCAGACGCCGGGCCACGGCCTCGCCGATCGCCCGCACCTGCATGGCGACCAGGCCCGGGACCACCAGCCCGAGCCGCACACCGCGCAGACCGAGCATCGGGTTCTCCTCGTGCATGCGGTTGACGGCGGCCAGCAGTTCGACGTCGTGCGCGTCCGGTTCCTCGCCGCGTGCCTCGGCGGCGGCGATGCGCACCGCCAGCTCTGTGCGGTCGGGCAGGAACTCGTGCAGCGGTGGGTCCAGCAGCCGGATGGTGACCGGCAGACCGTTCATCGCCTGGAGGATGTCGGTGAAGTCCTGCCGTTGCAGGGGCAGCAGGGCCGCGAGCGCGCCCTCGCGCTCGGCGTCCGTGCCGGCCAGGATCATCTCCTCGACCAGCTTGCGGCGCTCACCGAGGAACATGTGCTCGGTGCGGCACAGGCCGATGCCCTGCGCTCCGAACCGGCGGGCCCGGACGGCGTCCTCCGGGGTGTCGGCGTTGGCCCGCACCTCCAGCCGCCGCACGGCGTCTGCGCGGGCCAGCGCGCGCCCCACGGCGCCGACCACACCCCGGTCGCCTTCGCCGCCCCGGCCGTCCTCCAGATACCGGATCACTGCCGAGTCCACCAGCGGCACCGAACCCGCGTACACCGCTCCGGCGGAGCCGTCCACCGAGACGACGGTGCCCTCCTCGACCACGGTTCCGTCCGCGGCGGTGAAGCGCCGGGTCCCGGTGTCCACGGTGAGTTCCTCGGCGCCGCACACGCAGACCTTGCCCATGCCGCGGGCGACGACGGCCGCGTGGCTGGTCTTGCCACCCCGGCTGGTGAGGACCGCCTGAGCGGCGATCATGCCGGGCAGGTCGTCCGGGGTGGTCTCCTGACGGACCAGGACCACCTTTTCGCCGGCCGCGGCGCGGCGCACCGCCTGGGCGGAGTCGAAGACCACGGTCCCGACCGCCGCGCCGGGCGAGGCCGGGACGCCGTGGGCGAGTGCGGTACCGGTCGTGGAGGTGTCGAAACGCGGGAACATCAGCCGGGCCAGGCCCTCGCCGCTCACTCGGGCCAGCGCCTCGTCCGGGGTGATGAGCCCTTCGTCGGCCAGCTCGGCCGCGAGCACGAAAGCGGCCTCGGCGGTGCGCTTGCCGACGCGGGTCTGGAGCATCCACAGGGTGCCGCGTTCGATGGTGAACTCGATGTCGCACAGGTCCCGGTAGTGCCGCTCCAGAGTGCTCAGGTGGGCCAGGAGCCGGTCGTACGCGGCGCGGTCCAGGTGCTTGAGCTCCGCCAGCGGCACGGTGTTGCGGATGCCGGCGACGACGTCCTCGCCCTGCGCGTCGGGCAGGTAGTCACCGTAGAGGCCGGGGCGGCCGGTGGCCGGGTCGCGGGTGAAGGCGACACCGCTGCCGGAGTCGGCCCCGAGGTTGCCGAAGACCATGCGCTGCACGTTGACGGCGGTGCCCAGGTCGTCGGCGATGTGCTCGCGGCGCCGGTACAGGCGGGCGCGTTCGCCGTTCCAGGACGCGAAGACGGCCAGGACCGCCCGGCGCAACTGCTCGGCGGGAGACTGCGGGAAGTGTTCGCCGGTCTCCCGGTGGATCAGGTTCTGGTACGTCCCCACCAGCTCGGCCAGGTCGGACGCGTTCAGGTGCACGTCGTCCTTCACGCCGCGCAGGTCCTTGAGGTGGGCGAGGGCCCGTTCGAAGTGTGCGGCGTCGACGCCCATGACCGTGCTGCCGAACATCTGGACCAGGCGGCGGTAGGAGTCCCAGGCGAAACGCCGGCTGCCGGAGACCTCGGCCAGACCGAGCACGGATTCGTCGTTGAGGCCGATGTCGAGGATGGTCTCCATCATGCCGGGCATGGAGAACTTCGCGCCGGAGCGGACGGACAGCAGCAGCGGATCGTCCGGCTGCCCCAGCGACCGCCCGGCGGACGCTTCCAGGGCCGACAGGTGCGCGGAGACCTCCTCCCACAGTCCGGCGGGCTCGTTGCCGGCCGCCAGGAAGGCACGGCACGCCTCGGTGGTGAGGGTGAAGCCGGGCGGCACGGGGAGCCCGAGCCGGGTCATCTCGGCGAGGTTCGCGCCCTTGCTGCCGAGGAGGCCGGCCATGTCACGGCCGCCCTCGGTGAAGTCGTACACGTAACGGACCATGACGCCGGCTCCTCATCTGTGGGCGTGGTGTTTCCAGGGTCGGACGGGGGTGTGCCCGGTGCGAGGTGCCGGCCGTCCCGACCGGGGGACTGCCCGGCCCTGGTCCGCGCCCTTGTCCCGCGGGCCGCGGTGGGCCGAAAGGGCCCGAACCGGGGCTCTACGGCCTGTGGCTCCCGGGACGGGCCGGGACGAGGCTGAAGACGTCGGGAAGTCCGTCGACTCAGGAGGGGACACGTCATGCAGCACGACATCGTGGTGGGGGTCGACGGATCGCCCGCGGGTCTCGCCGCCGCGCACTGGGCGGCCCAGGAGGCACAGCGGCGGGGGACCGGTCTTCAGGTGGTGCACGTCTGGCACCGCCACGCCCGTCCCGCGCCGTACATCCCCCTGGACAGCAACGAGCACGACTGGGCCGGGCACCTCCTGGACGAGGCCGTGCGCAGTGTCCGCGCCGCCCACCCCGCTTTGTGGGTCACCCCGCGCCTGGTGTGCGAGGCGACGGTGGCCGCGCTGCTCGCCGCCGCTACGGACGCCGGCCTGCTGGTCCTCGGCTCCCTCGGCCTCGGCCCCGTGGGCGGGTTCGTCACCGGGTCGGTGTCCCAGCGCGTCGTCGGCCGGTCGGCCTGCCCCGTGGTGCTGGTCAGGGCGGGACGGAGCGCCGCCGACGAACACCTGCCGGCCGCCGACGGCGTCGCACCGGAGGAGATCCCGCAGACGCCCTACCGCGAGATCGTGCTGGGCCTGCGCACGGACCGCCTCTGCGACGAACTGATCGAGTTCGCCTTCGACGCCGCCCGCCGGCGCGGGACCGGCCTGAAGGTGGTCCACGCCTTCCGCACACCGGCCCGGCCCGCACCCGGCCCCTCGGTACCCCTGGCGGCCGTGGCGCCCGAGGGCCCGGCCCCGGATCCGCGGCCGTACGCGCAGGCGCTGGCCGACGAGGAGCGCACCGTGACGGCGACGCTGCGCCCCTGGCAGGAGAAATACCCGACCGTCCCCGTGACCGAGACGGTCACCGAGGACCGGGCGGCCGTCGCCCTGGTGCGCGCCGCTCACGACGCCGCATTGCTCGTGGTGGGCCGCCGCATCGCCGGTCACCGGCTCGGCGCCCACACGGGTCCGGTCACCCACGCAGCCCTGCACCATGCCGGGTGCCCGGTCGCCGTCGTCCCGCACGACTGAGGCCGGCCGGGGCCGCCGCGCGGTTCGGCGAGCGGACCGGTGCGCCGGCCGCCGCCGATGTCCCGGCGCCCCGCGCAGGTCCACGTGCGCGTGGCGCCGGGACCGTCGGATGCCAGGCCGGGACCGGTCGGCCCTGCCCGTACCGGACGCGCGGGACGAAGACTCGGAGCAACCCGAAGGAGGTACTCCATGACCCGCACCATCACCGTCGGACTGGACGGCTCGCCGGAGAGCCTGGCCGCCGCCGTCTGGGCCGCGCGCGAGGCACAGCTCCGGGACCTGCCCCTGCGGCTGGTGAACGCCTGGGAGTGGCAGCCACCCGCCTACGCGCCGGCGACCGGGCTCGGCGTGCCGGTGCCGCCGACCGACCTGCAGCGCGCGTGGGCACGGCGCATACTGGACGAGGCGCGGGCCCGTGTCGCCCGCCGGTGTCCCGGACTGCGGATCGACGCGGACACGATCGCGGGATTGCCCGTCCCGGCGCTGCTGGAAGCCGCCGGGGACACCGAACTGCTGGTGCTGGGATCCCGTGGTCTGGGCAAGGTCGCCGGCTTCCTCGCCGGCTCCGTCTCCCTCGCCGTCCTGGCCGCGTGCGAGCACCCGGTGGTCCTCGTACGCTCCGTCGCGCACGGCACGCCGAAGCCGCTGCCGCCGGACCCGGCGGCCGAGCTCCCCGCCGCCGGACACCGCGACGTGGTCCTCGGCCTGGACCTGCACAAGCCCAGCGACGCAGTGATCGACTTCGCGTTCGACGCGGCTGCGCGGCACGCGGCGCGACTGCGGATCGTCCACGGCTGGACGCTGCCGCCCTACTACTACGACGGGGCGCTCATGCCCGAGCTGAACGACGAGATGGTCACGCGGGTGCGGCACGAACTCGCCGACGTGCTGCGGCCGTGGCAGGAGAAGTACCCAGCCGTGGAGGTCGGCGCCCAGGCCACGATCGGCGGCGCGGGCCGCCACCTGGTCGACGCCTCCCACGATGCGGCGCTGGTGGTCGTGGGCCGGCGGATCCGCCGGTCGGCGGTCGGCGCGCACATCGGGCCGGTGACCCAGGCGCTGCTGCACCACGCCGCCGCCCCGGTGGCGGTGGTCCCGCACGACTGACCGGGCGGCGCTCGCGCCGCCGCCCTGGAACGGGGCACCGCCTCCGGGGACGGTTCGCCTGCCCCGGCCGGCGACAGCGGACGGCCACCGCACCCCGCGGCCCGGCGGGCCCGGGCCGTGCGAAGCCGGCCGGGACCGATGGTCCCGGCCCGCCCAGGCCGTACGGGCCCCGCCCGGTGCCCTGTCCGGCACTCCTGGCCACCGGCCCCGGCGACCAGCATCGACAGTGACCAGACCGCACGACGAGAGGACCTGTGATGACCGCGACGGTGACAGCCGGCCCCCGGACCGCCGACGCCTGGCGGCAGTTCGCCGGGAGCGGGTGGCGTCAGCGCATCGACGTGCGCGACTTCATCCAGGCCAACTACACGCCCTACGAAGGCGACGCCTCCTTCCTGGCCGGCCCCACGGACCGCACCCGCGCGGTCTGGGAGAAGGTCAGCGCGCTGTTCCCGGAGGAGCGGCGCCGGGGCGTGCTCGACGTGGACGCCGCCACCCCCTCCACCATCACCTCGCACGCCCCCGGCTACATCGACCGCGACCGCGAGCTGATCGTCGGCCTGCAGACCGACGCCCCGCTCAAGCGCGCGATCATGCCCAACGGTGGCCTGCGCATGGTGGAGAACAGCCTGAAAGCGTACGGCTACGCCCCCGACCCGTTCGTGACCAAGGTCTTCGGTACCTACCGCAAGACCCACAACGACGGTGTCTTCGACGCCTACACCCCGGCGATGCGCGCCGCCCGCAAGGCGGGCATCATCACCGGCCTGCCCGACGCCTACGGCCGCGGCCGGATCATCGGCGACTACCGGCGCGTCGCCCTCTACGGCACCGACCGGCTGATCGAGGCCAAGCGCGCCGAACGCGCCCGCCTCGACACCCTGCCGTCCACCGCCGACGTCATCCGCGACCGCGAGGAACTCGCCGAGCAGATCCGGGCGCTGGGCGAACTGACCGAGATGGCGGCCACGTACGGCTGCGTCATCAGCCGGCCCGCCACCACCGCCCACGAGGCGGTGCAATGGCTCTACCTGGGTTACCTGGCCGCCGTGAAGGAACAGAACGGCGCCGCGATGTCCCTGGGCCGCACCTCCACCTTCCTGGACGTCTACCTCCAGCGCGACCTCGACGAAGACATCCTCGACGAGCGACGCGCCCAGGAACTGATCGACGACTTCGTCATCAAGCTGCGCATCGTGCGGTTCCTGCGCACCCCCGAGTACGACGCGCTGTTCTCCGGCGACCCGACCTGGGTGACGGAATCCATCGGCGGCATCGGCGCCGACGGCCGCCCCCTGGTCACCCGCACCTCCTTCCGGTTCCTGCAGACCCTCTACAACCTCGGGCCGGCCCCGGAACCGAACCTGACGGTGCTGTGGTCGCCCCGGCTCCCGGCCGGGTTCAAGACGTTCTGCGCGCAGGTGTCCATCGACACCAGCGCCGTCCAGTACGAGTCGGACGAACTGCTGCGTCCGCACACCGGCGACGACACCGCGATCGCCTGCTGCGTGTCCGCCATGGCGGTGGGCCGGCAGATGCAGTTCTTCGGCGCCCGCGTCAACCTCGCCAAGGCCCTGCTGTACGCCGTCAACGGCGGCCGGGACGAGATGACCGGGGAGCAGATCACCCCCGCGGCACCGCCGCTGACCGGCGAATACCTGGACTACGACGAGCTGACGGCCGCCTACGACCGGATACTGGACTGGCTCGCCGAGACCTACGTGGACGCGCTCAACGTCATCCACTACATGCACGACAAGTACGCCTACGAGCGCATCGAGATGGCCCTCCACGACCACCCGGTGCACCGGTTCATGGCCTGCGGCATCGCCGGACTCTCGGTGGCCGTGGACAGCCTCTCCGCAGTCAAGCACGCGCGCGTAAGGACCATCCGCGACACGACCGGACTGGCCGTGGACTTCAAGACCGAGGGCGACTTCCCCGCGTACGGCAACAACGACGACCGCGTCGACGCCCTCGCCGTCGACCTGGTGGAGACCTTCATGGCCAAGGTGCGCGAGCACCCCACCTACCGCGACGCCGAACACACCCAGTCGGTGCTGACCATCACCTCCAACGTCGTCTACGGCAAGCACACCGGCAACACCCCCGACGGCCGCCGCGCCGGACAGCCCTTCGCCCCCGGCGCCAACCCGATGAACGGCCGTGACCGGCACGGGGTGGCCGCCTCCGCGCTGTCGGTGGCGAAGCTGCCGTACGAGGCGGCCCGCGACGGTATCTCCCTGACCACCACGATCACTCCGGAGGGACTGGGCCACGTTCCCGAGGAACGCGCCGGTCACCTGGTCGGCATCCTCGACGCCTACATGTTCGCGGGCGGTTACCACATGAACGTCAACGTCCTGGACCGGGCGGTACTGGAGGACGCCATGGAGCACCCGGAGAAGTACCCCGAGCTGACGATCAGGGTCTCCGGCTACGCCGTGAACTTCGTACGGCTCACCCGTGAGCAGCAGCTCGACGTGATCAGCCGCACCTTCCACGGTTCGCTGTGAGCACCGTGGCCCCCGGGGCGGTCACCGGCCGGATCCACTCCTGGGACCTTTCCACCGGCGTGGACGGCCCCGGGACCCGGTTCGTCCTCTTCGTCAACGGCTGCCCCCTGCGGTGCCTGTACTGCGCCAACCCGGACACCTGGCACATGCGTGACGGCAAGAAGGCCACCGTCGACGAGGTGGCGGCGGAGATCGGCAAGTACCGGGACTTCGTCGCCGCGGCCGGCGGCGGCGTGACCGTCACCGGCGGCGAGCCCCTGCTCCAGCCGGCCTTCACCGCGGCGGTCCTGCGCCGCTGCAAGGAGGCCGGTCTGCACACCGCCCTGGACACCTCCGGCTTCCTCGGCGCCCGCGCCTCGGACGCCCTCCTGGCCGACACCGACCTCGTTCTGCTGGACATCAAGTCCTTCGACGTCACCACCTACCGGAAGCTGACCGGCGGCGCCCTCGCCCCCACCCTCGACTTCGCCACCCGTCTGGACCGGATGGGCAAGCGCATGTGGATCAGGTACGTCCTGGTGCCGGGGTGGACCGACGGCGACGACGCCGTCGACGGGCTGGCCGGCTTCCTCTCGGGCCTGGAAAGCGTGGAGCGGGTCGACATCCTGCCGTTCCACAAGCTCGGCGCCGCCAAGTACGACACCCTGGAGATCCCCTTTCCGCTGCGGGACACCCCGGTCCCCGACCGGACACTGGTGGAGCGGGTGCGGGACCGGTTCCGCCGACGGGGCCTCGTGGCCCACTGACGCGTCGGAAACAGGGCCGGCCGGCCCTGGACCTCGGCCCCTGGGGGAAGGAAGGATCGCAGGAGATACCAAGGCAGCACGAGGAGCATTCGATGGCGGACAGCGAGCAGGACGGCACCACGGGGGGCCCGGTCAAGGTCTTTCTCCTGGACGACCACGAGGTGGTACGGCGAGGAGTGCACGACCTGCTGGACGACGAACCGGACATCACGGTGGTCGGCGAAGCGGCGACGGTGGAGCAGGCGCTGGTACGGGTCCCGGCCCTGCGTCCCGACGTGGCTGTGCTCGATGTGCGCCTGCCAGACGGGGACGGGGTGAGCGTATGCCGCGAGCTGCGGTCGAGGATGCCGGACCTGGCCTGTCTGATGCTGACCTCCTTCGACGACGAGGAAGCCCTGCTGGACTCGATCATGGCGGGTGCCGCCGGTTACGTCCTGAAGCAGATCCAGGGCTCGGACCTGGTCGCGGCCGTGCGGACGGTCGCCCGCGGCCAGTCACTGCTCGACGCGAGCGCCACGGCCAGGCTGATGGCACGGCTGCGGGGCGGCGGGCAGCAGCCGGCCGAGGAACCGGAGGCGCTGCCGGGCCTCACCGACCGGGAACGCGAGATCCTGGAACTGATCGGGGAGGGACTGACCAACCGGCAGATCGGCCAGCGGCTGTACCTCGCGGAGAAGACGGTGAAGAACCACATCTCCCGCCTGCTGGCCAAGCTCGGGGTGGAGCGTCGTATTCAGGCCGCCGTGATCGCCACCCAGGCCCGCGACCGCGCACGGGGCGGAGAGCACTGAGGGCCGGTACCGTCCGGCCCGCGCCGCGCGGGCCCGCGCGCACCGGTAGCCGTCCCCGGACACCAGGGGGGACGGCCACCGGGTCCGCGGCCGCTCGCGCCTGCCGTGCCGACGGTGGGCGAAGGCCGGTGGTCTGCCGGGTGCGCGATGGCCTCCGGCCGCCGGGTGTCCGGTCGCATACGGGACCATCGGCTCGCAGTCGGGTTCTTCCGGCCCGCGACGGCGGCGGATGGGAGGTGACCGGACGGACCGCCGGGGCCGTCCCGGTCCGCCGGCCCGGCCCGGCCCGGCTCGGGCGGGCGGGGGGCGGCTCGCTCGCCGGGCGCGCCCCGCGCCCGTGGGCGAGTCACCCGGCAGCGAGACGCCATGCCCTGGACTCCTCCCGTGCCTGCACGACGGCCCGGCACCCTGGCTCTCGCTGACGGCCGAGGAGGCCCGGCACCTGGCCGGCCTGCTGCTCTACCAGGCGGCCGCGGTGGAGCCCGTCCCGGAGGCACCGGCCGGCCGGGCCGCGTGACGCCCGTCGGCGGCGACGCCTTCGGGGTCCGGGCACGCGGTCACGTCCTCACCGCCGACCAGCCCCGTAGCGACGGCGGCAAGGACACGGCCCCCACTCCCGTGGAGCTGTTCGCCGCGTCCGTCGCTTCCTGCGCCGCGCGCTAGGCGGGCCGGTACCTGGAACGACACGGCCTCGGCCGGGACGGCCTGACCGTCCGGGCGGAGTTCCGCATGGCCGACGACCGTCCCGCGCGGGTCGCCGCCCTGTCGGTGACCGTAGACGCCCCGTCCCTGCCCGCAGAGCGGCTGACCGCCTTGCGTGCGGTGGTCTCGCACTGCACGGTGGGCAACGCACTGGCCCGGCCTCCCGAGGTCCAGGTGCGCGCCCGGCGCGCGTCCGCAGGGTGCCGACCTGTAGGGCGCGAAGGAACACGGACGCGCCGACGCGATCTGACCGGCACCCGCCGGACGCGCGCCGCAGGGCCCCGGCCGAGCGCTGCGCCGACGCGCTGCCGAGCTCCCCGGGCGCCAGCCGAGTACTGGGCGCGTTGTCCCCGGGCGCCCGTCGGAGCGCCGGACGCCTGCCGAGCGCAGAGCACCCCTGGAGCACCGGACGCGCTGCCGGGCCCCGGAGGCGCCGCCGGGCGCCGGGCGTCGGACGCCGGCCGGGGCGCCGGTCGAGCGCCGGGCATCCGTGGGGCCCTGGCCGGTTCCGTGCCGGCCGGGGCCCGACGGGCTCCGCCTGGTCCTGGCCGACGGACCGGGCGGCGCGGGCTCACCCGTGGCCCTCCACGACCTCCTCGACCGGGCGGCGCGGTGACGCGGGCCCTTCGGGGCCGTACCCGAGCCGGATCACCATCTGCGCGTGCTCACGCCGGCCGTCGACCGAGCGGCCGTGGAGGCGTCCGCGCAGATCGGGCCACTCCATGGCCTGGTGCAGGAGGGACGCCCGTACCCCGCGTCGGGTGGCCAGCAGCAACACGCGTTCCAGGGCCTGCCCGGCCCGCAGCCAGTCCGCCCGCCGGTCGTGCGCCGTGGACAGCAGCGCGAGGGTCGGGTGCGGTTCGAAGGTTCCGGCGGGCAGCACGTCCGGGTGCCGGTGGGCACCGAAGTCCCGCATCGGCATCCGGTCCCGTGCGTCCTGCTGCCCCAGGGCCGCCGGTGGAAGTCCCAGCGACGGGGGACGCGGACCGCTCACCAGACGGCGGCTCTCGGCGGCGCGGTCGGCGTCCGCCCGGTTGCGGCTCTCCGCCTCCCACGTGGCACGCAGCAGCCGATCGGTTCCCTTCGGCCCCGGGAAGCGAAGGACCGCGCCCTCCATGTGGGCCGCCTCGGTCAGCTCCGCGAGCAGGTCCGCGGGCAGCGGGCGCCCGGAGAAGGGGAAACGACTGCTGTGCCTGCGCCACACGGCCTCGAACAGACCGTCCGCCGGTGCGCCGCGCGTCGTGTCGGCGAGGCGGACCTGGGCGAGCAGCGCGGGCCGGTCCGGGCAGGGCAGCAGGCGGGTCACCGGCTGCCAGCCGAAATGGGCCGCCGCGACCCGCAGGTTGAGGACGGCGCAGCCCACGGAGAGGTGCACGGCGCGTCCCACCGGATCGGTGTGGCGCAGTATCCGGTCCGCGGCGGCGTCGATCCGCACGGTGCGGGTGCCCGGATCGAGGCCGAACCGCCAGGGCTGCGTGTTGTGCAGGGACGGCGCGGCCGCGGCTGCCGCCACCAGTCGTTCCAGGACCGGGGCATCGAGTGACGTGGCGCTCATCGGGACTCCTTCCCGCCTCTGCCCGGGACCGGCAGAGCTGGTGGATGGCCCTTCCCAGCCTCGGCCCGCGCCCGCGCGGCCGCGAGGGGCTGTTCGGGCCCGGCGCGGCCCCGTTCGGCCCTCCCGTTCCGGCGGTGGCCGAACGTCCCTGCCCGATGGGGCTGTTGAGCCGCGCAGTGCGGACCATCGGCACCGGGCAGGGACCGGCGCCGGCCGGAAGAGTGAGTGGTGTCAGGCACCGACCGGACCTTTCCCGGAGGGATCATCATCATGGCCGTGCATCAGCCCACTCATCGCAGTGGAGGGTTTCACCTGCCGTCCTTGCGCAGGCATCACGCGGCTTCCGGGCCTGAGCCGGCCGTGTCGGCGGGGGCCGGGGCGCTCACCGCGCGGGCGTATGTCCTGGCCTCTGCCCGGGTGCTGATGGGGTTCGTCTTCCTGTGGGCGTTCCTGGACAAGACGTTCGGTTTCGGTTACGCGACGCAGTCCGGCAAGGGCTGGGTCGACGGGGGCTCGCCCACCGAGGGGTTCCTGGGGAACGTGGCGGTGGGTCCGATGGAGTCGACGTTCCATTCGTGGGCGGGAGACGCCTGGGCGGACTGGCTGTTCATGCTGGGTCTGCTGGGGATCGGGCTGGCCCTGACCGCTGGGGTGGCGCTGCGACTGGCGGCTGCGGCGGGGACGGTGATGATGGCGTTGATGTGGGTCGCGGAGTGGCCGCCGGCCAAGCATCTGTCGGACGGGTCGGCGAGCATGTCGACGAACCCGTTCGCCGACTACCACCTCGTCTACGCCGTGGTGCTGATCGCGCTGGCCGTGATGTCGGCCGGTGACGCGCTGGGTCTCGGCCGCCTGTGGGCCCGCCTGCCCCTCGTCCGCGACCACGGGTGGCTGCGCTGAACAGGGCTGGTGGGGTCGGTCGGCGGACCCCGCCAGCCCGCCCGACGGGGTCCGTCGGTCCCTCCCCGGGACCAACGGCCCCTGTCCGGCCGCGAGGGCCGGAAGAGACGCTGGAAGCGCAACGAACGCCACAGGAGGTGGGCTTGATGCCCGACACGATCATCGTAGGACTGGACGGCTCCACCGAGAGCCGGGCGGCTGCCGAGTGGGCCGCCCGCGAAGCGGTGCTGCGGGACCTGCCGATGGTGCTGCTGCACGTGTGGCAGCCGGTGCCGGAACCGATGGCGCAGGCCCCGCTCCTCGGCCCGGAGACCCACGCGCACTGGACCGAGCGGATCCCCCGGGAGGCCGCGGAAGGACTGCGGCTGCGCCACCCCGGACTCCGCGTCACCACCGAGCAGCGGTCCGGCGCCCCGGCCGACGTGCTCGTGGAAGCCGCCCGCGACGCCGGTCTGCTGGTGCTCGGCTCCCGCGCCCTGGGCGGACTCGGCGGCTTCCTCGTCGGCTCCGTCGGACAGTCGGTGATCGCCCGCACCGAGACCCCCGTCGTCTTGGTGCGAGCGGGCGAACAGGCCGCCGACGAACACCTCAAGGACCCCGCCGGCATCCCTTCCACCGCCACCGGCTTCCGCCCCGTGGTCCTCGGACTGGACACCGACAGCCCCGACGGGACCGTGCTCGCCTTCGCCTTCGAGGAGGCGCGGCGCCGCGAGGCCCCGCTGACCGTCCTGCGCGGCTGGAACCTGCCGCCGTACTACGTCTACAGCCTGGCCGCCGGCGTCGACCCCCGCGAGGACATCACCCGCGAGCAGACGGCGGCGCTGACCGAGACGCTGCTGCCCTGGCGGGAGAAGTACCCGGACGTCGAGGTCAAGGAGGTTTCCCGGCTCGGCAGCCCCGCGGGCCACCTCGTCGACGCGTCCCACGACGCCTCGCTCGTCGTCATCGGCCGGCGGGTGCGCCGCAGTCCGTTCGGCGTGCACATCGGTTCCGTCGCCCACGCGGTCATGCACCACGCCACCGCCCCCGTCGCCGTCGTCGCGCACGACTGACGACGACCGGCCCGCAGGAAGAGAGAACATCATGAAGGCAGCCGTCGTCCGGGAGTTCGGCGCTCCGCTGGTCATCGAGGACCGCCCCGATCCCGAGCCCGGCCCTGGCCAGATCCGCGTACGCGTCGAGGCGTCCGGGCTGTGCCACACCGACATCCACGCCGCGCACGGCGACTGGCCGGTCAAGCCCACCCCGCCGTTCGTTCCCGGCCACGAGGGCGTCGGCCTCGTCGAGAAGCTCGGCGACGGCGTCACCCACCTCACCGTCGGACAGCGCGTCGCCGTGCCGTGGCTCGGCCAGGCGTGCGGGCGGTGCGAGCACTGCCTGTCCGGCTGGGAGACCCTCTGCGAGAGCCAGGTCAACACCGGCTACGGCTGCGACGGCGGCTACGCCGAGAAGATGCTCGCCGCCGCCGACTTCGCCCAGTTGGTGCCCGAGGGCGTCAGCGCCCTCGACGCCGCTCCGCTGACCTGCGCGGGCGTCACCACGTACAAGGCCCTCAAGGTCGCGGACGTGCGGCCCGCCCAGTTCGTCGCCGTCTCGGGCGTCGGAGGGCTCGGGCACCTGGCCGTGCAGTACGCGAAGATCGCCGGCGCCACCGTCGCGGCCATCGACGTCACCGACGACAAGCTGGAACTCGCCCGGGAACTCGGCGCGGACCTGCTCATCGACGCCCGCACCCAGGATGTCGGCGCCGAGCTGAAGCGCCACGGCGGCGCCCATGCGGCCCTCGCCCTCGCGGTGAACCCGGCCGCCTTCGCGGCCGTCAACTCCGGCCTGCGGCGCGGCGGAAAGCTCGTCATGGTGGCCTTGCCGGCGCACGGCACCCTCCAGGTCCCGATCTTCGACACCGTCCTCAACGGGACCTCTGTGATCGGTTCGATCGTCGGCACCCGGCAGGACCTCGCCGAGGTCTTCCAACTGCACGCCGCGGGCCGCACGCGGGTCATCCGGGAGACCCGCCCGCTCGCCGCCGTCAACGAGGCCGTCGACGAGGTGCTGCGCGGTCACGTCAAGGCCCGCATCGTGTTCGACCTCGGCGCGGGAGGCTGAGAACGGTGTACCTGCCCCTGGTCGTCGGCGTCGACGGCTCCGAAGCGAGCCTGCGGGCCGTCGACTGGGCGGCCGACGAGGCCGCCCTGCACGGAGTTCCCCTCCGGATCGTCCACGCCTACCTCTGGGAACGCTACGAGGGCACCGCCCTCGCCCGGGAACTCGGCGAGCCGTCCGAGCGCGTGACCCCCGCGGACATCCTCACCGCCGCGGCCCGCCACGCCCGCCACCACCACACGGACCTCTCCGTCACCACCGAAGCGGTGGCCGAGGAACCGGAGTACGTCCTGCTGCGCGAGGCCCGCAACGCCTCGATGGTGATCGTCGGCACCTGCGGGCGCGGCGAACTCACCGGCCTGCTGCTCGGCTCGGTCAGCCTGACCGTGGCCACCGAGGCGGACTGCCCGGTCGTCGTGATCAGCGGCCGGCACGACCACCGCGCTGCCGGAGGCCGGCACGGCCGGATCGTCGTCGGCGCGGCCGACACGCCGACGACGGCGGTCCGCTTCGCCTACGAGGAGGCGCTGCGGCGCGGGGCCGCCCTGGACGCGGTACGGGCGTGGCGGTGCCCCACCCACGACACGGTCGACCACCCGCTGCTCACGGGCACGCCCGAGCGCCTGTACGAGGAACGGGCGGTCAAGCACCTGGAGGCCGCGCTCGCCGACGCCCCGGCCGGCGTGGACCTGCGCCGGCACACGGCCGAGGGCTCCGCCCGCCGGGTACTGCTTGCCGCCTCGCACGAGGCGGACCTCCTGATCGTCGGCCGGCGCCGCCCCGGTCAGTTCGGGCACCGTCTCGGACGGGTCGGTCACACGGTTCTGCACCACGCCGCCTGCCCGGTCGCGGTCGTGCCCGACACGGTGTGACCGTGCGCCCGCCCGCCGCCGGACGGCGCGGAGCGGGTGACCGGACCTCCGTGCACCGGCGCGGCGGCCCGGGTGCCGTGAAGACGACGTGCCGTGCCCACCGGTGTTCACCGGCGGCGGGGTGGTTCCGCAGGGCGTGCGCGTTCCCCGGGCCGGACCGCGCACCGGAGCCCGGTAGGCCGGTGTCCCCGGTGACCGGCGGGCTCGGCCACCGGGGACACGGTCACGTCCATGTCCGAGGAGCCGGTGGCGCGGGAGCCGTGGTGCCGCCGCCCAGGTGACCGGTGAGCCAGCCGGTCGCCAGTGCGAGGACGCGGCACGCGGCGTCGCCCGAGAAGACCGGGTCCGCTGCGTCGGGTATCTCGACCACGCGGTGCGGACAGCGCAGCCAGTCGGCGGCCAGCCGGTTGCGGCCGAGCAGCCGGGTGCCGCGACCACCGGTGACGAGCAGGACAGGAACCGGAACCCGGTCCAGCGAGGACGGGCGTGCCAGTTCCGGCCGTCCGCTGAGGCAGACCACGGCACGGACGGTGTCGTGACCGGCCGCCGCCTCCAGCGCGGCGGCCGCCCGCGTGCCCGTGGCGGCGCAGCCCACGGGGAGTCCCGTCTCCCCGTGCAGCCAGTCGCAGGCCGCGCCCAGGCGGCGGGCCAGCAGGACGATGTCGAAGGCGTTGTGGCCGACGGCCGACTCCGCCGGGTGCAGCAGCTCCAGCACCAGCGTCCCCAGGCCCGCGCGGCGCAGTGCGGCGGACATCTCCCGCCGATGCCGGCCGCTGCCCGTGGTCAGCACGGCCATGGCCCGGGCGCCGACGGGCACCTCCAGCGCTCCCGCCAGACGCAGCGCCCCGGCGGGCACCTCTACGGCGTACCCCCGCGACGGGAGGCGGGGAGCCGGCCCGGCGGTCGCCAGGGGGCCGGCGGGCGGGGCGGGACGCCGGCCCACCAGATGGCCGCCGGGCTCCGCCTGCGGAGTGAGCCGGTCGCCGGTCATGTTCCTCGCGCGCATACGACGCCACCTCCTACGGGCTACGGCGGCGCCGTGACGGCTCCGCCACGCTGATACCAGTGCAACGCGGTACGGCCGGTCCGTACAGGGACGACCGGCCCCCGGAAAGGAGCCGGTCGGGTGGTTCTCACCGGGGGCGCGCGGAGACGAGGCCACCTCCCGTCGCGAACCGTCAGCCCGCCCGCTGGCTCCAGCGCGGGCCGACCAGCCGCCACTGCTCGTCCCACTGCGCCAGGCGCCGCCGGTCCAGGCGCCGGCGGGCGAGGGAGGCCGTGCCGAAGGCGGCACCGGAGACGACGAGAGCGGCGCCGAGGCCGAAGAGCGCGGACTCAACGGCGGCGTCGACCCGCCCGGTCGGCGTGGAAACGAGCCGGTCCCGGCCGTCCAGCCACACCGTGACACGCTCACCGCGCCGCACCTCGGTGCTCACCAGCGTCCGCCCCGTGCACGTACGCTCCTGCTCCGAACCCGGCAGCCGGGACGCGGTCATGTCATGGGCCGAGCAGGGACGTCGAGGGACCGACCGGACCTGGCTCTCCGGCCGGGTCAGGGACGTTCGGCGGCGGGCCGGGGACGGCCGGCCCTCGCCGCCGGCCGCCGGCCGCGGGAAGGATGGGAGGCCGCACCGGACGACACACGGGAAGACGACCGGCTGATGTACCGCAATGACGGTTTCCGCGAACTGGACCGGCAGGAGAGCCTGCGCCGACTGGCCCGGGCGGCGGTGGGCCGCATCGTGCACACGCGCGACGCCCTGCCCGCCGTGCTGCCGGTCAACTTCCTCCTGGCCGAGGACGGTGCCGTGCTGCTGCGCACCTCCGCCTCCTCCGAGCTGGTCCGTGCCGTCGACGGCGCCGTGGTGGCCTTCGAGGCCGACGAGGTCGACGTGGCGGCCCAGTCGGGCTGGAGCGTGGTCGTCACCGGTCCCGCCTCGGTGGTGACCGACCCGGACGAGCACGCGCACTTGGTCCGCACCGGACCCCGGTCGTGGGTTCCCTGGCCCGTGGAGGTCTTCATCCGCATCGAGGCCGACCTGGTCACCGGCCGGGAACTGGTCGGCGGGCGCACCCTGTACGGCGTGGAGCTGCCGCCCTGAGCCGCCGGCACCGCGTCCGCGGGGGCATCGGTGTCTTCCGTCCGCCGTCGGGCCGACGGGCTCATGCGTGACCGGGCCGGCACCCGCCCCTCCCCGCGTACTCGGGTGCCGGCCCGGTCGGTCAGGCGGACCGGCCCACCGCGTCGCCGCCCGTGGGATCGAAGTCGACGTCGACGACGCCCTCGACCGCGCGGACGAGACGGGCGACGACGGGCACCAGCGACGGGTCCCGCAGTCGGCCGGTCAGAGTCACCCTGCCGTCCGAGACGGTCACCCGGACCGACGAGGGGGAGGCCGGGAGCAGAGGGACGACGATGTCCCGGCGGATCTCCTCGGCGAGTTCCTCGTCGGAGCGCAAAAAGACCTTGAGCAGGTCCGCGCGGCTGATCACGCCTTCGAGCATGCCTCCGTCGCTGACCACGGGCAGACGCTTGACCCGCCGCAGCGCCATGACGCGAGCCGCCTCCGCCAGCGTGGCGCCGGCCTGGATGGTGACGGCAGGCGTGCTCATCAGCTCGCCCGCGGTCAGGGCGCCCGCCTTGGCCAGGTCCGGCAGCCGCCGCAACTGCGTGAGCCGGTCGGGGTCACTGTCGCGGAACTCCTCCTTCGGCAGCAGGTCCGCCTCCGAGACGACGCCGACGACGCGCCCTTCGCCCTCCAGCACGGGCAGGGCGCTGACCTTCCACTGCCGCATCAGTCTGACGATCTCCTTGAACGACGCGCCGCGGCCCACCGCCACGACGGTGTGCGTCATGACGTCGCTCACGGTGTGCGGACTGCGTGACATGAGAATCCTCCTGTGCGCACCGGTCACACCCGGTGCCCGCTGCCGTAAGGGGCGTAGAGATCGAGCAGCCGGGTGCGGGTCGCGTGCAGCCGTTGGGCCGTCACCGAGCCGACCCAGAAGCTGATCGACCGGCCGAACTCCGGGTCCTCGGCGCACATCGCCCGTATGGTGTCCGCGTCGAACTCCCAGGCCCGCACCGGACTCAGCGCCTCGGCGCCCAGATGCCACCGGTACGGGGGGAAGTGCCAGGACCAGCCGAGGAGTTCGCCGTGGCTCACCGAATCGATCACGGCGGCCCGGCGGCCGGGAACCCGGGCGTCGAGCGTGACGGTGCCGCTGCGGATCACCCAGAACCGGTCGGCCCGCCGGCGCTCCTCGAACAACCGGGCACCCGCCTCGAAGGAGACTTCGCGCGCTTCGCTCATGAGGCGCTCGCGGTGATCGGCCGGCAGGGCCGTGGTCAGGGTGATGGCCATGGTCGTGGTCATTGTTCCGGTCCTCTCCTGTCCTGGGCCTCCTCGGCCGGTGACGTTCCGTCGGACCGCGCCGCGACGAACGCGCGCCGCGCCCGGAGCCCGTCCGGACCCGATGTCCACGACGCCGCCCGGTACCGCGCGCCGTCGGGCTCCTGTCATCAGCGTCCCGCGCGGCCGGGTACCGGGACACGGGCCGCAGGGCCCCGTTGCAGGGTCGTCCGGCCCCACCTGGGCCCGCGCGGGACGCGGTCCTCCACCGGCAGGCGAGCGAGGCACGGCACCACGCGCTCGACGGTCCGCCGACCGCCGTGCCTTCCAGGGCACCACCGGTACCCCGCCGCACCGGACCCGACGGGACCGCCTGTCATCCGCTCTCCCGACCGTGCCGGCCGGACGGCGCGGACCGCGGACCCGGACGTCCGGCGAGAGGAGACGGGACGACGGCGACGGGACGCCGGGCCTGCCGGGCCAGCAGCCGCGCGGGCGCTCCGGACCCCTGGCCGGGGTGCCGCCCCAGGACCACCAGCTCGCTGTCATGGCAGGCGGCGACCAGGGAGCGGGCCGGCGGAAGCAGACGCACGTCTTCCAGTACCCGGACGTCCGGGTACCTGGCGCGCCACGGCCGCAGCGTGTCGGACAGCATCTGCACCTCCTGGTCCTCCCAGGCGGCGCGGCTGTCCTCCGGTACGCCGAAGAGCGAAGCGGCGGCACGCGGCGGCAGTGCCCAGGCGTGGACGGCGCGCAACCGCAGCCGCCGCGTCCGGGCGGCGGCGAAGGCGAAGCCGACCGCCTCGTCCGCCGGCCTCCGGGCGTCCAGGCCGAGCGTCACGTCGCGGGAGCGGCGCACCAGCGCCTCGACGTGCAGGCCGGCCGGGACGAACACCACCGGACAGGCGGTCGCGTCGACGAGCGCCCGGTCGGCCGCGGCCGGGGCGCGTCCGGCCTCCCCGGCGTCCAGGACGATCAGCGCGGCGTCCCGCACCGGTTCCGGTCCCGCGGCCGGGACCAGACGGAGCGGACGCCCGGCCAGACGGGCCTCGTGCGCCGCCCAGTCGGCCACGGCGCGGCCGGGAGCGGACGGGCCGACCCAGACGACGACCAAGGGTTCGTTCATGACGATCCACCTCCGTGAGCAGAGCCGTACTGGTCCGCGCGCCCCGCCTCGTCCCGCTGTCCGTTCGAAGATGGCAGCGGAGCGCGGGAGACGGCACCGGCCGACGAGACGGCGCCGGTGGGCCGACCGGCCCCGATGAGGCGGGTCCCGGGCGGGAGCGAGCGGAGGTCCGGCCCGGCACCGGGCGGTGGCGCAGGCCCAAAGGGCCCGACGACCGCCGACAGGGACCCTCGGCCCCTTTCCGGGGCTCGGCGGCGGCGAGACGCTGACAGCGCGGAGAACACCCGCTTCAGGGAGGTGAACGTCATGCTCGCACCCGTTGTCGCCGGAGTCGACGGTTGCGCCGAGAGCCTCGCGGCGGCCGAGTGGGCGGCGCGAGAGGCGGTACGCCGCGGCCGGGAGCTGCGGCTGGTGCACGCCTGGAACCGGTACCCCCGGGCGAGGGCCGGAGCAGCCGCGGACGCGGTCCGGCGCCATACGGGAAGGAACGTTCTGCGCCGGGCGGAACAGCGGGTCCGAGCGGCCTGTCCCGAAGTACGCCTGCATGACGAACAGGTCGCGGGACCGGCGACGACGGCCCTGCTGGCGGCTGCCGGCACCGCCGAGCTGCTGGTGCTGGGCTCCCGGGGGCTGAGCGGTTTCACCGGGTTCCTGGTGGGGTCGGTGGCCTTGGGCGTGGTCGCCAGGGCCACCTGCCCGGTCGTGCTCGTGCGGGCGGGCGAGCAGGCGGCGGACGAACATCTTCCGTCGGCCGACGGCGGCGCCTCCGTGCGGACCGCGTACCGGGACGTGGTGGTCGGCGTCGACGTCGAGTACCCGTGCGACGAACTCCTCGAGTTCGCCTTCGCCGAGGCCCGCAGCCGCCACGCACGGCTCAAGGCCCTCCACGCCTGGCGGGCCACCGGCCCGCTCACCCTCGGACCGGGCGAGATCGGTCTGCTGGACGAGCCGAGGCAGGCGGGGGAGTGGCAGGACCTGCTGGCCGACGTGCTGCGGGTGTGGCGCGACAAGTATCCGGACGTCGAGGTCCTGGAACGGGTGGTGCCGGCCCGGCCCGCAAGTGCCCTGGTGCGGGCGGCCAGCGGGGCCGGACTCGTGGTCGTCGGCCGTCGTGTCACCGAGGACGCGTCGATCAGGCGCACCGGTCCGGTCGCCCACGCGGTGATCCATCACGCCGGCTGCCCGGTCGCGGTCGTTCCCCACTACTGAGGAAGGAGCACGGGCAACGGGAGGTCACGGTGCCGGAGTCGGACCGGACGCCGATCGACGTCCGGCTCGCCGAACGGACCGTGAGCGCCCCCCGCCCGGGGGAACATGCCGGCTGATGCTGCCGTGACGCACGCCGCCGGGCCGCTCGGACCCGCGACACGGCCGGACGGACCCGCTCGGCCCCACCGTCCGCGCGGGCCGCGGTGCTTTCCTGGCATCAGTGGAAAGGACCTGAGAAGGACGTGGAGAAGCGGACGGGTGCCGCGCACCGCGCAACCAGGACCCGCGGGAAGCGGGTGGTCCCTTCCGCTCCCCGTTCCGGTAACACGAGGGCCGGTGCCACGCGCCGAGAGCGTGGTACCGGCCCCGGACCCGCTTCGGTGCGACGGGCCGGCTGCCGGGCGCGCGGACCGGTCGTCGACGGCGACTCGTCGGCCGGCTCGCTACGGCCGGCCCGGCGCCGGGTCAGTCGCCGGGCCGGATGTCGGAGATGAGCCGTGTGGCCAGGTCCGACTGGACCGTCAGGCGGGTGCGGTGCACACGGTTGCCCGAAGCCCGCCAGGTGAGCGTCACACGGGTCCGGCACTTGCCCATTGCGCTGTCGGTGTAGGCGACCTCCCAGGCCGCCGGCACTCCGCGGAAGCGGAGCACACGTCCGGACGACGGCCGGCCTCCCAGCGGGCCAGCCTCTCCCGGAGCTCGGCGGTCAGGTAATGGACGCGCAGGGCGTCGGTGAGCCGGCCGTGGCCCGAGTCGTGCAGCCCGTCGATGTAGCCGCCGTAGAAGTCGGCGACCCGGTCGACGGCGGACGTCGGGCTACCCTTCCGGACCGGAACGGTGTCCTCGTACCTGCCGGCCGCCCGGTCGGTGCGCGCGGCCCCCCCCGGCGGACGTGCTCGGGTCCGGCAGCACACCCGCCGTCGCGGCGGGCCGGCCGTCCTCGTCAGGGCAGCTCCGTCGCCGTCGCCGTCCGAGCGCGCGGCGGCGGGCCGTACCGGGCCGAAGGTCCCGCGGACCGCCCCCGCACGGCCCCTGTCCGGGCGGGAACCCGGCCGCGAGGCTGGGAGCGATCCCGGGACGACCCCGGGCGTCGTACCTTGCCTCAGGGGAGGACGGAAGACATGACTGTGCGTGTGGGCATCAACGGCTTCGGCCGCATCGGCCGCAACTACCTGCGCTGTGTCCTGGAACGGACCGCCGGCACCGGCACCCCGCTGGAGGTGGTGGCGGTCAACGACATCACCTCCCCGGCGACGCTGGCGCACCTGCTGACCTACGACTCGACGTACGGGCGGCTGCACCGCGCCGTCGAGCACGACGACACCTCCATCACCGTGGACGGCCACCGGATGAGGGTGACCGCCGAGCGTGATCCGGCCGCGCTGGCCTGGGGCGACCTCGGGGTGGACGTGGTGATCGAGTCGACCGGCCGCTTCCGCACCCGCGAGCGGGCCGGCCTGCACCTGGCGGCCGGCGCGCGCAAGGTCCTGCTGTCCGTGCCGGGCAAGGACGTCGACGCCACGATCGTCATGGGCGTCAACGAGGGCACCTACGACCCCGAACAGCACCACGTAATCTCCAACGCGTCCTGCACCACCAACTGCGTGGCCCCCATGGTGAAGGTCCTCGACGACCACTTCGGCGTCGTCAGGGGCCTGATGACCACCATCCACGGCTACACCAACGACCAGGTGGTCCTGGACGGCCCCCACAAGGACCTGCGCCGCGGCCGTTCGGCGGCGGTGAACATCATTCCCACCACCACGGGTGCCGCCCGTGCCGTGGGTCTGGTCCTGCCGGAGCTGGCGGGCACGCTGGACGGCAGCGCGGTGCGCGTCCCCGTCGAGGACGGCTCGCTGACCGACCTGACCGTGGTCCTCGAACGCGCGGTGAGCGAGGAGGAGGTCAACGCCGCCTACCGGGAGGCCGCCGAGGGAGTGCTGAAGGACGTGCTGCGGGTGTCGGACGCCCCGATCGTCTCGCGTGACGTGGTCGGCGACCCGGCGTCCTGCGTCCTGGATGCCCCCCTCACCCAGACCCACGGTGACCTCGTCAAGGTCTTCGGCTGGTACGACAACGAGTGGGGCTACACCAACCGCCTGCTCGACCTCACCTCCTACGTGGCGGCCCGGCTGCCCCGGAACTGACCATTTCGCCCGGCCCCCGCCGGGAGCGACCCCGTACCATCAGCCCGTTCGAGCGGATACCGTTGCAGGGCAAGCGGCATGACTGCCGGCAGTGCGGTGGGGCGTTGGAGGGTCAGCCGTGGGAGGTGCCGAGGAAGCCGGCGCGGCTCGGGTACGGCTGCCGCAGTTGCGGCTGGACGAGCTGCTGGAGGAGCTCCAGGCCCGGCTGGACGCGGCGCGGGGGACCCGGGACCGGGTGCACAGCCTGCTCGAAGCGGTGCTGTCGGTCGGCCGGGAGCTCGACCTGGAACAGGCGCTGCGCAGCATCGTGGAGGCCGCGGCGGCACTGGTCGACGCCGAGTACGCCGCGCTCGGCGTGATCGGGCCCGACGGCAAGCGGCTGTCCGCCTTCCACACCGTCGGCGTCGACGCCGAGCAGATCGCGCGGATCGGCCCCTACCCGGAGGGCCACGGCATCCTGGGCGAGCTGATCCGCCACCCCGAGCCGCTGCGCCTGCCCAAGCTCTCCGACCACCCGGCCTCGTACGGCTTCCCGGCCCATCACCCCCCGATGAACACCTTCCTCGGTGTCCCCATCCGGGTGCGCGACCATATCTTCGGCAACCTGTACCTGACGGAGAAGCGCGGCGGCCAGCAGTTCGACGAGGACGACGAATCGGTGCTGGCCACGCTGGCCGTGGCGGCCGGCGTGGCGATCGACAACGCCCGCCTCTACGAGGAGTCCCGGCTGCGCGAACGCTGGCTCCAGGTGAACGCCGAAATCACCCACACCCTGATGTCCGGTGCCGACCAGACCGGTGTGCTGCGGCTGATCGCCGAACGGGCCCGGGAGATCACCGCCGCCGCCCTGGCCGTGGTGGCCATGCCCGTCGCGGACACCCGGACGCTGGTGGTGGAGCTGGCGATCGGGCGGGAGGCCGAGGTGCTGAGCGGGGCGGTGCTGCCCGTGGAGGGCAGCCTCGTCGGCGAGGCATTCGTGCGGCGTGCGCCGGTGAGCAGTCCGGACGTCTCCCACGATCCGCGGATCTCGGGCGGGCCACCGCGGTTCGGGGGCCTGGGGCCGGCGGTGGCCGTTCCGATCGGCGCGGGTGACGACGTCCGGGGAGTGGTGCTGCTGGTCCGGGAGGCGGGCCGGTCCGAACTCACCGAGAAGGAGATCGCGCCGCTGCAGGTGTTCGCGGCCCAGGCAGCGGTCGCCATGGAACTGGCCGAACGCCGCCAGGACGCCGAGCAGATCGCCCTGCTGGAGGACCGCGACCGCATCGCCCGGGACCTGCACGACCTGGCCATCCAGCGGCTGTTCGCCACCGGCATGACACTGCAGAGCGCCGGCCGCTTCATCCAGCACGAGGGAGCCGCCGAGCGGGTGCAGCGCGCGGTGGGCGACCTCGACGAGACCATCAAAATCATCCGGTCGACGATCTTCGGGCTGCGGACCCGGGACGACGAGACGGCGTCCGGCCTGCGCGCCCGCGCCGTAAGGGCGGTCGGCGAGGCCGCACCGGTCCTGGGCTTCGCTCCCGGCGTCCGGATGGAGGGACTGCTCGACACGCACGTGCCGAAGGAGACCGCCGATCACGTCATGGCGGTCCTGACCGAGTCCCTCACCAACGTCGCCCGGCACGCCCGGGCGGACCGTGCCGACGTGATCCTGGAGACCGACGGCAAGAAGCTGCGCCTGACGGTCACGGACAACGGCGTCGGCATCCCGCCCGGAGGCCGCCGCAGCGGACTCGACAACATGGCGGCACGAGCCCACAAGCTCGGCGGCGACATGCAGACGACCACTGCGGAGAGCGGCGGAACGCGATTGGTGTGGCAGGTACCGGTGGGAGGGGAGCCGGACACCGCAGCGCGATGACCGTCCCTGGCTGCCGGGCCGCGGCCCGTCCACGTCGGCGGCCGCCGTGGCGTGTCGACCGGGCTACGGAGTCGTCCTCGGCCGGCGGCTGCGTGAACCGGGACCTTCGGCCCGGAGCCCGGTTCGTCGGGCCCGGGGACGACTCCGGCATAGAGGCGGTCGGAGGAAGGCGACCGAACGGACCACGGCAGTCCTCTTGATCCCCTCGCCCCGTACAGGGCGGGCCCCGCCCCGCGTCGGAGCCGCGGCGTACGTCTCCGGCCGGCGGCGAACCGCACGTGTGCGCCCTGTTGATGGCCCGGACCGGGTGACTGCGCGGGCCCTCGCGACCGGGGCCGCCGACGGCGTTCCGACGGACGGAATACCGCACCGGCACACCCGCCGACGGCCGCGCCCGCCCGGCAGCCCCTGCCGCTTCGCACCAAGTCGATCGCCCGGCGTACCCGCCAAGGCGCGGGCCTGGGAACCACCGGCCCGTCGCGCGGCGGACGCCGGGAACCGGGGCCTACCGGCCCTCCCACCGGACCCGGTCAGCCCATGGGAGCCGCGCTCGCCGCGGCGGATGCTCGAAGCGTCGGAAGGGACCGACCGGCCCGGACTCGGAGGAAAACCGTGATGAAGGACGACACGCCGTACCGCCCACCGGTCCACGCCCTCCTCGCGGACGGCACCACCGTCCGCATCCGGGCCGTGGAAGCCGCGGACCACGACCAGCTCCAGGGGCTCTACGAGGAGATGTCACCGGAGAACCTCCGCATGCGCTTCTTCGCCGTCAGTCCCCGCTCCGCGGGCCTGGCCGCCGACCACGTCTGCGGGCCGGCCCGGCGCGGCCACCGGGCCCTGCTGGCCGAACGGGCGGAACAGGTCATCGGTCTGGCCGAGTACCACGCCGACGCCACCGCGCCCGGCACCGCCGAACTGGCCCTGGCGGTCGCCGAGGGTCTGCACCACCGGGGCGTGGGCACACTGCTCGTCGAGCACCTGGTCTCCGCGGCCCGGCAGGACGGCATCACCGCCTTCACCGCCGACGCCCTGAGCGAGAACCACGAGGTGCTGCGTCTCTTCACCGACCTCGGCCTCAGCGTGGTCCGGCGTCCCGACGGTCCCGAGACCCACTGCGTCATCGCGCTGGACGAGGAGGAGACCTATCTCGCGGCGACCGAAGCCCGGGGCCGGGCCGCCGACATCGCCAGCCTGACGCCGCTGCTGACGCCGCGGACGGTCGCCGTCGTCGGGGTCGGCCGGCGGCCCGGTTCGGTGGGACGTGCCCTGCTCCACCATCTCCACGAGGGCGGTTTCACCGGACGCCTGTTCGCGGTCAATCCGGCCGCCAAAGCGATTCTGGGCGTGCCGTCCCACCCGTCGGTCAGCGAACTGCCGGTCACTCCCGACCTGGTGGTGATCGCCGCTCCCGCCGACACCGTGCCCGCCGTGGCCGAGGAATGCGGCAAGGCCGGGGTACGGGCCCTGGTCGTGGTCAGCGCCGACCTGGACCCCGGCCAGGCACAGGCGCTGCTCAGCGCCTGCCGCACCCACGGCATGCGTCTGGTCGGCCCCAACTGCCTAGGCATCGCCCAGACCGATCCGGCCCTCCGGATGGACGCCACCTTCGCCGCCGTCCACCCGGCCCCCGGGACCGCGGGCGTCGCCGCGCAGTCCGGCGGCGTCGGCATCGCCCTGCTGGAGGGGCTGTCCCGGCTGGGCATCGGCGTCTCGACATTCGTCTCGCTCGGCGACAAGTACGACGTCAGCGGCAACGACATGCTCCAGTGGTGGGAGAGCGACGGCCGCACCGACCTGGCCCTGCTGCACCTGGAGTCCTTCGGCAACCCGAGGGCCTTCTCCCGCACCGCCCGGCGCGTCACCCGCCGGATGCCCGTCCTCACCGTCGACGCCGGCCGCACCGACGCCGGCCGCCGCGCCGCCGCGTCCCACACCGCCGCCGCGGCCACCGGTGCGCTGACCCGCCAGGCCCTGTTCACGCAGGCCGGCATCACCGCGACCCGGTCCATCGGCGAACTGCTGGAGACCGCCGCCCTGTTCCACGCCCAGCCGCTCCCGACGGGCTCCCGCGTCGTCGTGGTCACCAACGCGGGCGGCGCGGGCGTCCTGGCCGCGGACGCCTGCGCCGAGGCCGGCCTCACCGTGCCCCCGCTCACCCCCGGGCTGGTCGACGACCTGCTCGCCGTACTCCCCGCCGGGGCCGCCACCGGCAACCCCGTGGACACCACCGCCGCCGTCACCGAGGACGCGCTCGGCGCGTGCCTGGACCGGCTCATGGACCATCCGGGCGTCGACGCCGTCCTGGTGGCCCTCGTGCCCACCGCAGTCGCCGCCGCCACCGGTGACGACCTGGTGCGGGCCGTCACCCGCGGACCCGGCCGCCGGGCCAAACCCGCCCTCCTCGTACGCCTGGAACAAGCCCTGCCCGTCACCCTGCTGCCCGCCTCCGACGGGGGCACGGTCCCGTCGTACGCGGCATTCCACGCGGCGGCGGGGGCATTGGCCCATGCCGTCCGCCGGGCGGCCTGGCTCGCCCGGCCCGCCGGAACCGTGGTGGCCCTGGACGGCATCGACCCGGTCCGGGCCCGCGAACTGGCCGAGGGCTTCCTCACCGCGCACCCGGACGGGGGCTGGCCCGACCCGCACACCTGCGCCGCGCTCCTCGCCTGCTACGGCATTCCCCAACTGCCCTGGGGCTGGGCCGAGACGGAGGACGAGGCCGTACGCGCCGCCGGTGAACTGCGCGGCGCGGACGGACGGGTGGTCCTGAAGGCCCACTGGCCGGGACTGGTGCACAAGAGCCTGCAAAATGCCGTCCACCTCGACCTGCGCGACGAGACCCAGGTACGGGCGGCCTTCCAGGATCTGCGGACCCGCTTCGAAGGACTGATGACCGGTGTGGTCGTCCAGCCGCTCGCCGAGCGCGGCACCGAACTGTTCGCTGGTGTCGTCCAGGACGCCGTCTTCGGTCCGCTCGTCGTGTTCGGGCTGGGCGGCACGGCCACCGAGGTGCTCGCCGACCACGCGGCCCGCCTCGCCCCGCTCACCGAACACGACGTGCACGACCTGATCGCCGCCCCGCACTGCGCACCGGTGCTCTTCGGCGCGCTCGGCGGCGGCCCCGTCGACCTGGAGGGCCTGGAACAGGTGCTGCACCGGCTGTCCCGGATGGCCGCGGACCTGCCGCAGCTCGCCGAGGCCGATCTCAACCCGGTCCTCGCCACACCCGGCGGGATCACCGTGCTGGACACCCGGCTACGCCTGCTGCCACGCCGGCCGCAGGACCCCTATCTGCGCCGACTGCGCTGAGGAGGAACGGACATGAGGCACCCCAAGGTCGGCTCCGTGATGACCGTCGACGTCGTCCGGGCCCGGTACGGCACCCCCTTCAAGGAGGTCGCCCGGTTGCTCGCCGACCACCGGATCAGCGGACTGCCCGTGGTGGACGATCACGAGCACGTCATCGGCGTCGTCTCCGAGACGGACCTGATGGTCCACCAGGCCGAGACGCCGCTGCCGTACGACCCGGCCCCGCGGTATCGGCTCCCGGCACTGACGGCCGGTGCCCGGCGGCGCGCGGCGAAGGCCCGGGCCCGGACGGCGGGCGGGCTGATGACCGCCCCCGCCGTCACCGTGCACGCGCAGGACACTGTCATCGAGGCCGCCCGCACCATGGTCGGGCACCGGGTGAACCGGCTGCCCGTGCTCGACGAGGACGACCGCCTGGCCGGCATCGTCACCCGGCACGACCTGCTGGGCATGTTCCTGCGCACGGACGCGGAGATCCGCGAGGAGGTGATCCACGAGGTACTGGAGCGCGGACTGTGGCTGGCCCCCGCCGACATCGACGTCAGTGTGACCGGAGGCGTCGTCACACTGCGCGGCGAGCTGGAACGCAAGAGCGAGACCCAGATCGCCGTGTCCATGACCCGGACGATCGACGGAGTCATCGACGTCGTGGACCGGCTCACCCACCGCTTCGAGGACTCCCGGCTCGAGAACGACGCACGGGTGTCGCACGGGGTCGCCGACGACTGGCTGCGCAAGCTGTAAGGGGCTGGACATCATGCGGGACAAGGTGCTCGCCTACGGGACGACCAACGGATCCACGGCACGGATCGCCGAGTCCGTGGCCGAGGTGCTGCGCGCGCGGGGACTGGCGGCCGAAGCGCTGCCCGCCCGGTCCGTGCCGGACCTGGCACCCTACGAAGCCGTGCTGGTCGGGGGTGGTCTGTACGCGGGACGCTGGCACAAGGACGCCCGCCGCTTCGTACGGCGGCACCGCGGGGCGCTGGCCCAACGGCCGGTGTGGTTCTTCAGCAGCGGTCCGCTCGACGCCACGGCCGCCGAGCGGGACATCCAGCCCGTGCCCGGCGTGAAGAGGGCCATGGCCTCTCTGGGAGTGCGGGAACACGTCACTTTCGGCGGCTGCCTCGCCGAGGGCGCCGAGGGACGGATGGCCCGGATGATCGTGCGCAACGGCAAGGGCGGTGACTTCCGCGACTTCACCGCGATCGAGACCTGGGCGGCCGCCGTCGCCGAAGAACTCTGCGGTGCATCGAGCAAGTGAACGGCGGGAGCCGGCGTCGGCACCGCCCGGATGCCGTGCCGGCCGCGTGGACGCTGGGCGGACCGCGGCTGCCGGAGCGGCCTGGCGCTGTCGCGCCCATGTCCGACCGGTCGAGCGCGGACCTGGCCGGCAGGTGCGTCGTGCCGGTACGAGGCACCGCCTTATGGGCCCGCTCATGGGCCGAACGGCCTCACAGTCCCGGCCCGGCCGGGGGCCGAACAGCCGGTGAACCTGTGCTGCGCTGGACGGTGTCCTTCTTTGTTGCCAACTCGGCAGCCTCAACCCCGCTGGCCTTGGCGCAGGTATACCGTGCCACCGAACCGTGAAACGGACTTCGACATGCCCTGTTGGCCTCGGAAGCAGGCGCTCGCCCGGGAGCGGCGTTCAGGATTCCGCTACGTGCAGAAGGAGCAGGTCGTACACCGGGCCGGACGGTTCGTTGTGGTAGGCGCCCGCGTACCGGTAGCCGAGCCGTTCGTACAGTGCGCGGCCGGCCGTGTTGTCAGGCCGTACCAGCAGGGACGCGTACTCGGGGTTGATCGCGGTGAGGAGTGCGGTGTGCAGCCGGGTGCCGATGCCCTGGCCCTGCCAGGCGGGGGAGACGGCCAGTTCGCACAGTCCCATCAGGCGCCCGGCGCGGACCCGGTCTGGGATCTGGGGCAGCAGCTCGTGGCCGAACCAGTATTCCGGCGTGCAGGGGAAGGCGTAGCCGAAGCCGGCCATCGTGCCATGCGCGTACGCCGCGACCAGGGTGAAGCCCTCACTGTGGTTGCGGACGTGGGCGAGGACCTGGCGGCGCAGCGCCGGCACGGACAGGCCGTCGCTCTGCGCACCGGGCGTGTCCACGATCTCCGGGTGGGCGTCGGCCCACAGGTCGGCGATCGTGTCGACCAGTGGCGGAACCTGCCCCGGACCGTAGGTGCGGATCACGATGTCGGTGCGGGTGCGGGTGCGGGTGCGGGTGCGGGTGCGGGTGCGGGTGCGGGTGCGGGTGCGGGGGGTGGTCACGCCTGTCCTCCTCCGGTGGCGGTGATGGCGCGGTACTCCTCGATCCAGTCGGCGACCGCGGGGACGCGGCTGTGCCTCTGCAGCGCGCCCGCGACGGCGTGCAGCGATTGCAGCAGCCGGTCGGAGCGCACCTCGGGGAGGTATGCCAGGACGCGGCCCGCGGCGTCGGCGGCTGCCTCCGGCTCGGGTCGCTCCCTCACCGCATGCTGGATGGCGACGTCCGCCGTGCACAGGGCGCGGTTGCGCGCGAAGGCGGCGCTGTGCAGCAGGACCGCCTGCTCGGCGCCGGCGGCGGCCCGCTCGTGCTGCCCCAGATCGGCCCTGGCCGCGCTTCCAGCCCGGCCAGCTCGCCTGGCTGGAAGAAGTCCAGCCAGGCCGGATCGGCGTCCGCCGGCCCCTTGGCGTACAGGTGGTGTGCCCTGACGATCGCCCGGTCGGTCGCGCCGGTGTCGCCCAGGAGGGCCCAGCCCCGGGCCTCGCGCATGTGGAACAGGCTCAGCCCCCCGCACCGACACTTGGTCGAGGAAGCCACGGGCCACTCAGGGCTTATGCCATACAAGCGTATAGCGCCAGAACTACCGTCGCCGAAGCCGTGCGCCGGGCAGGATGTCTCTGGCTTCACGGATGATCTCGTTGAAGGTCATGTCCGCTGAGCGAGTAGGGGCCGTCATAGAGACGGGCCGCGGCGAGGGGCGACCCTTGTTCTTCAGCCAGCCCATGGCGGCGTTGGTCGGAATGGCGACGGCACCGAGCAAGTGGTCCACGGTGGTCTCGGCGCGGCACAAGCCGACGATCACCAGCGTCCCTCCCGGAGCCAGATGGCGGCGGAATCGGATGAGCGCCTGGGCGAACGGCAGGTGGTGGATTGTGGCGACGCACGTGATGACGTCGTAAGGGCCAGCAGGGAAATCGGCTATTGCATCCGTGACACTGAAGGTGACGGGGAGCCCGGACGGAATCAGCTTCTGGGCCTGGGCTGTGATCACCGGATCAGAATCGACGGCCTGCACAGCATCGGCTCGTCCGGACAAGAGCCTTGCAAGATCACCGCTGCCGGAACCGACGTCCAGGGCGAGACCGAAGCGCCTCGGCAACTGCCGCAGGATCCAGCGATGGTAGTGAGCGTTGTGATCCCACGGATAAGCGGCGTTGAACCGTCCAAGGGCCCGCAGGGCACGAGGCGAAAGGATCTTCATCGTCCCAGTCCATCAAGTCCCTGCGGCATGCACACCCTGTTCTGGCAGAGGGTGTCTTCGACCAGCTCAACGGTCTCCTGCGACACCTGGTCCGCCAGGCTGAAGGCCGCGAGGGCGAGCCGACCGCCTGCGTGCTGGACGCAAGCCGACCGCCTGCGTGCTGGACGCACATGGAGAACAGCCGGAGCCGCAGTTGGCGGGGCTCCCATAAATGTCGTCTCAGGCGCGGGAATGGCATTGCGGCCCGCCGCTTGCGCCCAGCGCGTGGACTGCTGGACGGAAGCGGAGCGGTCCCCTTCGGTCGTTCTTCAGCACAAGGGGGCCGCGTGGCCTTCCGAACCGGAAGGTGCGGGCGCCGGGGATGGGCGCCGTCTTCCATGGTGCGCCATCTTCTCAGCGTCTCAACGAAAAGTACGGCTCCGACACCAAAAGCGTTCATTCCGCCTGGATTTGCCCGTACTCGGGGCACTGATGGAGTAAGGGGTCCGGTCGCCGCACGCCTTTGTTCCGTAAGTTCATGATCACGTTGAGTGGTGTGCGCCCGGCGCACCATGCTGTGGTCCAGCTCCTCCGCGGCGCATCAGCACCGCCGCGGAGGAGCGCTTTCCGAACCTCTTCTTCCTCCCAGGGAAGGTGCAATGACCAACAGGCAGGTGATGACCGTGGCCGTTCTGGCGGCGGTCCTCGCGTGGAGCACGGTGATGACCGTGCTGGGCCAGCTCGCGGCCGTGGCCGCGCTGCTGCCCTCGCTGGGGCTTCTCATCCAACAGATCGTCTCCGCGATCGGCGGCGGCCCGGGAGCGCGGCCGGACACGGCGCCGGCGGCTTCCGCGGGCGCCGCGCCGGCCGGGAGCGAGGAGCCGTGATGAAGAAGCCGCCTCAGGTCCCCGAGCAGCCACGGAGATCCACCTAGCCGCCGCGGCCGCCCGCCGGAGCCGATTTGCGACGAGGCCGGCGCGGTCCACCGCACCTGGCTGGAACCGGTCCGCAACCGGCTCGTCGCCAGCGGCCTGACCCCGGACGATCTCGTCGTCCGCTCCGGCTACTCCAAGACCAGGCTGTCGGAACTGCTGCGCGGCAAGGGCTACTACCCGGGCTGGGAGATCACCTACAGCGTCGTCCGCGCTCTGGACATTCCCGTCGGCCCGGTGCGCCGGCTGTGAACGGCGGCCGCGGTGGAGCCCGAGAAGGACGCCGCCTGAATCCGCCGCCGGATCTCGGACGTCCAGCCGCTCGGCCCGGACGAGCAGCCCGTCGCCCATCTCGGGCTCACCCAGGCCGTGTGGCAGCCCTACACCGCCTACGCGCAAGCGTTTTTGGGGACCGAACGCCGCGCCCAGCAGATGGTCGCCCAAACCTTCGACATCCTCTGGCTCACCTGGGAGGAGGCGACCGCCAGCCCCAACACGCCCCGCTACGCCTGGCAGTTGCTGCGCTCCCGGGTCCACGCGGCCGCGGCGAAGCGGCCGGACGGCCGCTCCGACCTGCGCCCGGCGGCATTCTCCACCGCAGTCCAGGCACAGATCCCGGACCTCGCCCCCCCGGCTGGACCGGATCGACGTCCTCGCACAGTTCTTCGACACGATCACCCGCCTGCCCGCCGACCAGATGGACATCACCGTCCTGTGCAGCCTGTGCGGCGTCGACCCGGACGCCGTGCCCGGCATCGTCGGCCTGGCCCCGGCCATCACCCACAGCCTGGACCGTCACGCCCGAGGGGCCCTGCGCCAGCTCTGCCCCGACATCGATTCCCAGGAGTGATCCCTCCGATATGAGCACCATCGACGACCTCCTTGCCCAGTCGCTTCTGCTGCGCCGTCCCCACGTTCCCTGCGACGTCGTTCCGTACGACGACCTGGCCTACGCCGGGCTCCTCGATGACGGCCAGCCGGGGCGGGACGACGGCAGGCGCGCGCCGGCCGACGAAGACGCCGCACGAAGCCTTGCCGCCCTGTGCGAGGCGGTCGTCACCCACTGCACCGCCGCACAGCTCGCCGACTTCCTCACCGACCAACTGCCCCAGCCACGGGCCGCCTGGATCCTGGGCTGTGTCCTGCAACTCGCCGGGGCCGAGGAAGGCGCCCGCTTCTGGTGGCAGTACGCCGGCGGCGCCGACGACGCCCCCGCCTCCTACTGCCTCTACCTACAGCACCTTGCCCGCGGCGATACCCACGCCGCCGCCCTGTGGCAGGCCCAGGCCGCGGTCCACCCAAGCAGGGAGGACGATGCAGCTTGCGGCCAGGACGCCCCGGCCTACCGCATGGTGACCACCGATACCAGCTTCCCCGTGATCCTGCGTATCCTCAGCCGCCTCAGCGACACCGTTCCGCGTCGCCGGCACACCTGCCGCACAGGCCGTCATCGAGTTCGTCGCCACGGCCGTTTCCATCGGCTACGACCGCCACCCCGACGTGGAGATCCCCGTCCCCGCCGGCAACTTCGCCGAACAACTAGACATCATCATCGCCGCGGCCTCCGGCACGAGCCCTCGCCCCGAACCCAGCACCGACACCACCGACACCACCGACACGCTGCCCAACCGGGCCCCGCTGGACAGCGCGTCCGAACCCCTCCCGGCCGACGACCGGTCACAGGACCCCGAACGGCTGCTGGTGGAGGTCACCTCCGAAAAGTACGAACCCGCCACCGTACGCGGCATGTTCGAAGAGGCAGTCCCCGTGTGCGCTGGGAAACAGCCATCGCCGCCGACAACACCGACGGACGAGAAGCCCGGGTGACGTACTACCTCAACCGCTTCCGCACCCGAGCCGCGCGGGCCTTCTCGGCTACCACCGCCAGGCCCGGGACCAGGGCACCGTCCGGCGTGGCCGCCTCTGGCCTCACGGGATTGTAGAAGCCGACTGAAGGACGCATTGCACGGCGTCCTGTCATCGTCGTCCCCGTCGCGTTCCACGAGGCCATGACGGCGGCCGCCGAACGAGACGCCGCCGTTCCACGATGAGCGCCGCGGCGTCGTCGAGGGATTGTCGCGGGGAGCCTGACGGCCCGGACCAGTGGGTGGCGATGCGGCTGAAGACCAGATTCAGCAAGCGGGAGACAGCAGGAGTGGTACCCGAGGTGGTAGGCAGGCTGGTGGTCGCGGGGTTTCCTGGACAGTAAGCGGGCGTACTGCCGGTGAGTTCGGCCATGTTGCCCGTGGACCCTGCAGTGGGCCGGGCAGACGGGCATGAACGGGTCAGCGTCCGGGCTCGACGGTGACGGGCTCGTTCGGGCACGTCTCGGCGAGCTGGCCGGGTGCCTGCTGCTCCGCTTCGTCGATGGCCAGTCCCCACCGGGTCATGATCGCCACCCACTCGGTGAAGTACCGGCAGCGGTAGCTTTCCCCCGGGCGGCTGCCAGGTGGCAGGGTCCTGGTCGGCTTTGCAGCGGTTGGACTTGGCGGTGACGCCGAACACTTCTGCCGCGGCGAGACGCTCTTTCAGGACCGTCGGAGGCGACGGAGCAGTCCCCGGTGGGCCCAGCCCGTGCGGCGCAGGCCCGCCCAGATGCAGCAGGCCGTCAGCAAGGCGGCGACCGCCGCCGCGCCGGGCGCCGACGGCACGGCGTTCGCCACAGCGACACCGGCCAGCAGGACGACGAACCCGTCGAACTGCCACGCCACGAGCATCAGCGCGGACAGGTCTCCGAACGGCGTGATGATCGGGAGCAGCAGTGACAGCGGCAGGTGCGTCTTCATCTCGCGCAGGAACCGCGCGCCGAGCACCAGCACGGCTGTCCCCGCGACGAGCAACGCGGTCTGAGCCGGACGCCCGTCGTACACTGGCCGGCCGACCAGCACGGCCAGACCGCCACCCAGGCAGGTCCCGGCCGTCACGGCGAGGACGGGCCAGGTCAGTGCGCGGGCCGCGGCGCCGCCCCACCACTGGCCCAGCAGCGGGGCGAGGGTCAGCTCATCGCGCAGCCCGCGCCACGTCTCACCGATCCAGCCGGAGCCGAGGTACAAGCAGACGGCTCCCGCGATCCACAGCGTCGAGGCCGTGCTGCCGTCCGCCCGGGCCGTGCCCGCGGTCAGGACGGCTCCGCCGGTCAGTAGGAGCAGTACGGCTGCGGCCGCCCGGCCCGGGGTCCGCAGGGCCCGCACCGCGCCCTGGGTCGCGTACCCGCGCAGGCGTCCGTCCTGGCGGAGCAGTGCCGAGGTGAACCCGCGCGGCTCCGGCCGGTACAGGTCCAGCGCGTGGTGGAGCGTGCCGGTCAGCACGTATGTCTGCGCCTGGGAGGCGCGCGCCGACTCTCGGGCCAGCCGGGCCAGGTCCACGGTCGCCAAGGCGCGGAAGGCGGAGCGGCCGAGGAGCACGGCGGTGGCCGCCGCCGCGGCGGCGACGAGCCACAGCGGACCGGCCCCGCCCTGACCGCCCGCCAGGCCGAGGAGCAGCGCCCCGGCGCCGGTGGCGCCGGTGAGCACCAGGTTGTCGCGGAACGGCCGGACCTGGCCCCACAGCCAGGTCGAAGCGGCGAGAACACCGAGCGCGGCCACGACTGCGCCGCCGGGCACCACGGTGTCCGTCCGGTCGAACAGGTCGGTCGCCAGGTACGCCGTTGTTCCGGTCGCCAGCAGCAGGCCCACCCCTGCGTACATGAGCCGGCGCCGGGCGAGGCTGCACAGGTAGTGCGCCGGGGGAAGGTCCGTGGACATGAAGACATGCAGCACGAACGGCTGGAGCACCAGTGGTCCCCAGAACCGGCCGGCGAGCTGGGCCCCCCAGCACACGACCACCACGAGCAGGCAGAGCGCGGGGGTCGCCCTGGTGGGTCCGCCGAAGGAGATCAGCCCCGGCGATCCGCTCGCCGCGTGCAGGGCCGGCGCCAGGAAGAAGGTACCGGCGAGAGCGACGAGGTAGACGGTGTATGCGCGGTTGTGCACCGAGGCCCGGTCGCCGCGGCGGGTGTAGCGGTGCCAAACGGCGTGGACGCGGTCTGCGGCGTCGGTCCTCGAGACCACGGTGTCCTGTACGTCCTGCTTCGTCATCCCAGCTCCACGCGGCCGTCGCACGCGTCGATCAGGACGGGTTCGTGGGTCGCGACGAGGAACGCGGTGCCCGTACTCGCCCGTTCGGCGAGCAGACCCGCCACGAGTTGCACCCGGTGACGATCGAGATGCCGCTCGGGTTCGTCGAGGAGCACGGCGTCCGCGGGCCGGACCAGGGTGAGCGCGAGGCTGAAGAGCTGGGACTGCCCGGAGGAGACCTGGTGGGGAAACCGTTCGCCGAGCGAGGACAGCCCCAGCCGCTCGATGATCCGCTCGGCGCGCTCGGTGGTCTCCGGGGCGTTGCCGTACCAGGAGGCGGCGACCAGGGTCACCTGTTCGCGCAGGGTCATGTCCCGGGCCACGGGGATGGGCTCGACCAGTGAGGCCAGGCAGCGGCGGTGCGCCGGCTTGGACATGTCGGCGCGCTCACCGCGTACGCGGACCGATCCGGCGGTCAGGCTTCGGCTGCCCAGGAAGGCCCGCAGGAGTGTGGTCTTGCCCGTGCCGTTGCCGCCCGTGACGCACCACACTTCGCCCGGTCCGGTTTCGAACGTGGTGGACGCGAGCAATGTGGTCTCGCCCAGCGCGACCGTCGCGTCGTCCGCCGCCAGTACAGGAACTACGGGCACTTCCGCTCCAGAACCACAAGCATCTCCCGGGACCGCGAACGGTACTCCTCGCCCGCGTACGAGCCGTTGACGGCGGTCACCGCCAAGCCGGCCATCCGCGTCAGGAGCCGTATCTCGGCAAGCGTCGCCCAGGTGGCCGTTTCGTGGAAGGCGGTGAGTTCCGTGGCGCTCTGAACCAGGAAGATACTCATGACCGCCTGGGTGGCACGGTCAGATGTCTGTGTGATCGTCACCATTCGTTCGCGGCCCAGGGGATAGGTCACCGAGGTCGCGTCCCCGCCCGTGCGGAGGAACTCGGCAGGGTCGGTACAGTCCAAGAAGGCGCCACCCGATGGCTTCAGGTGCCGTGCGACGCTGCGGAGCAGCTCGATCTTCTCGTCCTGGCTCTGCGCAAGGAAGAAGGTGTTCCGCGACAGCGTGACGATGTCGAAGGTGGCGTCCAGTCGCAGGTCCCGGAAGTCCGCCTCGACCACGTCGACCTTGCGGTCACCGCGCCGGCTCTCCAGTACGTCGAGCGAAGGGCGGGACGCGCCGACCGCGACGACCTGCGCGCCGGCGTCGGCGAGCGCCAGGGCCGAGACGCCAGTACCGGCGCCCAGGTCCAGGACGGTGCGGCCGGACAGGGACCGGTGGGTATCGACCCACGCCGCGAGTGCTCCGCCGGGAGACAGTCTCGACGACACCAGGTTCGGCGCCCACTCGTAAATGCCCGTCACCGCGGCGAAGAGGGTGTGCACCTGGGACTTGAGGAACTTGCCGAACCGCCGGCGGTCGGATCGGTCCGCGTCCAGCAGGCCCCCTTGGGACCGAGCCGGCGCTGCTCAGCGACCTTGCGCCGCTCACGGGCGATCAGCGCGCTCGCGACGGCGGCTCCGCCGGCAATGCCGAGGACGGTCTTCTCGAAGGTGCGGCGCTGCCCCCGGGTGTCCAGGACGTAGTCGACGGCTCCGTGGGACCCGAGAAAGCCCCGCACGAACCGTGGCAGCTCCATGGTGGCTGCGAAACCTGCGTGGAAAAGCTTGTCCGCGTGCAAGGCGAGGCCGCCTGTCTGCGTGGCAGCAGGTAGACGAGCGGGAAGGCCGCCTCCCAGGCGACCGTGCCGACGGTCAGCGCCCGGCACAGCAGCGGGCGCCTCCGCAGCAACTGCGCGGCAGGACCCCGGCCGTACGCCTCCGTCTGAAGAATCTCGGGTAGGGCGTCGCCTTGAAGCTAGCTGCTGCCGAAGGCTTTGGAGACGCCTGAGACGGCGTAGCTGAGCCCCGCCTGGAAGTTGACCGCGCGCAGGAAAAGGTCATCGGCGGCCTGCGGATCGGGCACGAGTGCCGTGAGCATGCGGTACTGCGTGATGACCGCCGTTATCTGGTCAGCCCCGTCCCGGCCGTACGGGGTGCGGATCTCGCTTAGCCGGTTGCAGGCGCCGATCACCGTCGCCGCCATGATCTGCACACGGCGGTTGCCGCGCGCCAACGCGAGGGTCACCGAGCCCGCGAGTGTCACACCGGCCAGGAGCTTGGGCGTACGCGGATGGTCGAGCACGCGGCCCAGTCGCCACCTGACGCGTGCGTCCGAAGTGTCGACGATCATGGAATCCCCCACCTGAAGTGGGTTCGGCATCAGAAAATTCCCCACCCTCACGGTCACGTTTCCCCAGGGGGATGACGGTCGCGTCAGGCGACGTACGGGCCTTCGCTGTCAGCCGTCGGCAGGCTGCTCAAGGGCAGGGCATGCTCATGTAGAGGGCTTGTTCGCCCGATGAGGGTGTGCCGTCGTAGAGCGTCTTCAAGCCAGATGTGGCCGGCACCGGACTCACTGGCGAACTTGACGGCGTGACCGATCAGGGTGCGGCCGACGCCCCGACCCCGATGTGCCGGAGCGATTTCGATGTCCTCGATGGCCAGCCGTCGGTTCCACGAAGCGTAGGAGACAGTGGCGAAGCCTGCCAGACTGCCGTCGGTGCCGACGGCGACGAAGGTGCGGCTGTTCGGATCCCCCTCGGCCGCGGGGGCATCGGCGTCGTCGGTGTTCTCGGCTGGGTAGACCTTGTGGATGGGCGGGTCCACCGGGATTTCGTGGAGGGCGAACCCGTTCTCGGTGACGGCCACCTCGTGTCCTCAGGCCGGGCAGTGCGGAACTCGTAGCCCATGTCGTCAACGGTCGTCATGACATGACCTTATGGCCGCTCCGACCGGCATGATTCGAGTTTTGGACGGCTCGTAACCCAGGCTGCCGGGCAGGCCGCGGCGACCAGCGCATCTGGGACAGATCAATGCGCCAGCCCTTGCTGAAGATCAATCTCTTCACCACCTTGGGATGGTTCGAGCGTTACGTGATCCTGCTGCTCCTCGCCGTGACACGGGCCCTGGCTCCTTGACCACCCCCCGAGACGCCGCCTGGCGCTGATCCCCCGCAGCGCACGGTCACGGGCGGCGCGGGGTCCTGGCGTCGCCGGCGACGCCAGGACCCCACCGCAACCCCCCGTTATCTTCTTCGCGGTCCTGCAAGAGGACCGCTGGCCTCCGGGCCCGGCATGACTTTTGCCCCCTGCATAACGTGGCTGCGCGCGAACGACCCCCGCCCTTGAGGCCGGCACGCATCGACGCATGTGGGGGCACGGTGATCAGCATCGACGGGGTGGGCGTCTTCCTTGGCCTGGACGTCGGCAAACAGACCCATCACGGCCACGGTCTGACCCCGGCCGGGAAGACGGTCTTCGACAAGCCGCTGCCGAACAGCGAACCGAAGCTGCGGGCCGTCTTCGACAAGCTCACGGCCAAGTTCGGCACCGTCCTGGTGATCGTAGACCAGCCCGCCTCCATCGGCGCCCTCCCGCTGACCGTCGCCCGCAACGCCGGCTGCCAGGTCGCCTACCTGCCCGGGCTCGCCATGCGGCGGATCGCCGACCTCTACCCCGGCGAGGCCAAGACCGACGCGAAGGACGCCGCGATCATCGCGGACGCCGCCCGCACCATGCCCCACACCCTGCACACCCTCGACCCCGCCGACGAGGTCACCGCGGAGCTGACCATGCTGGTCGGCTTCGGCCAGGACCTCGCCGGAGAGGCCAGCCGCACCTCCAACCGCATCCGCGGCCTGCTCACCCAGTTCCACCCCAGCCTCGAACACGTCCTCGGCCCCCGCCTGGACCACCAGGCGGTCACTTGGCTTCTCGAGCGCTACGGATCCTTGCAGGCACTGCGCAAGGCAGGCCGCCGCAGGCTGGTCGAGGTCATCCGCCCCAGGGCACCGCGCATGGCCGAGCGGCTGGTCGACGACATCTTCACCGCGCTCGACGAGCAGACTGCCGTCGTCCCCGGCACCGGCACTCTCGACGTGATCGTCCCGTCGCTGGCGAAGTCGCTGGCCGCCGTCCACGGACAACGCCGGGCCCTGGAGGCCAGGGTCGAGGCGCTGCTGGAGGCCCACCCTCTTTCCCAGGTCCTGACCTCGATGCCCGGCATCGGCGTCAGGACCGCGGCAGTCCTCCTGACCACCGTCGGCGATGGCAGCTCCTTCCCGAGCGCCGTCCACCTGGCCTCCTACGCCGGCCTCGCCCCGGCGACCCGCCAGTCGGGGACCTCGATCCATGGCGACCACGCCCCCGGAGGCGGCAACCGGCAACTGAAACGGGCGATGTTCCTCTCCGCGTTGGCAGCCCTCCACGATCCCGCCTCAAGGACCTACTACGACCGCTGCCGAGCCCGAGGCAAAACCCACACCCAGGCCCTCCTCCGCCTCGCCCGCCACCGCATCAGCGTCCTGTTCGCCATGCTCCGCGACGGAACCTTCTACGAGCCCAAGAGCCCTCGCACCGCTTGACGAAAGACATAGAGGCACCCCCCCGGCAACCCACGGAGTCTGTGAGTCTGGCAGTGCCAGCCTGGCGTCCATCGAGAATCGCGCACGTCGCTTACGTGGAGGAGCCGGGGTCCGGGGTACTGAGTCCGCCGGTTCGGGCGGGTGACCGTCTGGGCGGTGCGGAGTCCAAGGCCAGCGGTCCCGGCCTTGTGGGCGCACCACGCCGATTACCAGGCACAAGGTGCGCACCCTGCTCGCGCCGCGTGGTGCACATCCGGCGGGCCCGGCGGGCGAAGATCGCGACTGAGGTCGACCAGGAGCTGCCCGACCTGACCGAGGGCGAGCGCCGCCGTGTCCGCGAAGCGCGGCTGCGGGAGCAGGCGGCCATCGAGGCGGAGGACTTCGTGTAGCGGCGTCAGCAGGCCCGCGCGGAGCAGACCCGCCGTGACGCGGCCCGTGCGGCTGCGCAGGAGCGGGGCGGAGCGCGAGCGCCAGGCCGCGGCCGCCGCCGACGCGGTGCGCCAGGCCCTGCCGCGCGAGGACTGCGGACTTCAGCGGCCGGCCTGTGCGAGGACTGCGGGTTCCGGCGCCGGACCGAGGCGGCGATCGTGGAGGCCGGGCTGGACGCCGCGGACGACGCCGCCGCCGTCGCCGCCCACGTCCGCGTCTCGCTGGAGGCCGACTAGAGCGGACGCGGCGTGAGTTCCTGGACCTCATGGACCCTGGCTCGCTGGAGGCGGACCCTGTCCTTGCGGCGTCCGCGCTCGCCTTCGCCGCGCTCCAGACCGTGGAGTAGGCGCTGCCGGAGTACCGCAGCAGCGCCCTGGGACGGCTGGGGCGGACCGAGGAAGCCGAGGCGGAGGCCCGGCGGGCGTACAAGGCCGAGCAGGGGCGCCGCTGGTACAAGCACAGCCCGCACGGTGCGGACGCCGTGGCGGCCGCGACGAAGGCCGCCGACGCGGCCCGGGAGCGCACCGCGCAGCACCTGCTGGCGACGTGGCTGGAGCAGCTGCGCGAGCAGCCGGTGGCGCGCACCGAGCAGACCGCACCCGCGCCGTGGACGGACCGGCTGTCCGAACTCGCCGCCCGCCCGCTGGACGGCGAGGCGGCCGGGGCGGTGATCGCGTGAGCACCGAGCTGAGCGGGGTCGGCCTCGCGCGTCAGGCCCTGGTCGCGGCCCGGGCAGCGGCACGGGTGAACGGGCCGCCTGGGAGGAGACGCCGAAGCGGTGCACCGGCGCGGTCGTACGCCGCGACGGCCGCGAGCCGCTCGGGCTCGGCAGGGCGATCAGCCTGATGATGACCGAGCGCGGCATGGCCGCCCCGGCCGACGGCGGCAGCGTCCTCGCCCAGTTCGATGACGTCCTCGCCGCGGCCGCGCCCGAGCTCGCTGGGCACGTCCAGGCCGCGGGCTTCGTCGCGGATACGCCGTTACCGCACCCGGACCCGTATGTCCCGGCGGACACCGCGTCCGGCCCGAGCCCGGCCGCCCGGCCACCGCCGACACCGGCTGATCACCCGAGTGGGTGAGTGTCGGTGACGCGTTGGGCCGTGTCCCGTTGGGCAGGCGGACAGCGGGATGGAGCGACGTCCCGCGTGGAGAAAGAGACGTGCGGCATGAGAGTGACCTTACGCCACCGGCGGTCCGCGTACCGGCCGCAGCGGTCCCGGCCCCGCCGTATCGACCGGCGGCGTTTCGCGCTCGCCTCCCTCGTCGCCACACTGCTGGCCGCCGGGACCGTTGCCACCACGACCGCGGCGGAACTCCCGGTGTCCTTCGCCGTCGCGGGCACGCCCTTCACCGTTACCGCGCAACGGCTGGAAGCCACCGGCGCCACACAGTTCGCCTCGTTCCGCCGCGACGGCGCGGGCACCCGGCACGCCGCCGCGGTGGTCGGCATCCGCAGCGCCCGGATCAGCGGGTTATGCCAGTCCGCGGTCGCCCGCACCCCGCTGGGCACGGTCACCCTCGTCATCCGCTCCGGCTCCGACGAACCCGTACGCGCCGAGGACATGGTGCTCGACCTGACCCGTCTCACCGGAAACATGACCTTCGGCTCCGTGGAGATGGGCCGCGACGCCGCCACCCTGGACTCCTCCGGGGTCACCGGTCAGGCCGGCACCTACGGGCAGCAGGCTCGCACCCTGACCATCGACAACCTGCGGCTGAACGCCTGGTCCCTGACCGCTGGCACCTTCTCGCTCGCGGACGCCGGCATGTCGGTACGGCGAGGTGCGCACCCGTGCGACTGACCGGCGGCCGCCCGCGTCCGGTGACCGCCTGCCTCCTCATCGCCGCCGGCGGTGTCGAACTCGGTCTCTTCCCCCTGGCGCGTCCCAGCCTGCTGAGCGTGCAGGGGCTCAGCGGGGCCAGCGCGCTGCTGCTGGCCGCCGCCCTGCTGGGCTGCGCCGTCCGGCTGTGGACGCGCCCGGCGACCGGCACGTCGAGCGGGGCGGCCGCCGTCTTTCTGGGACTGCTGTCCTACCCGCTGGCCAACCTCGGCGGCTTCCTGCTCGGCATGATCCTCGCGCTGCTCGGCGGGGCACTCGCCTACGCCTGGCGACCGGGCGGCGACGCTACGACACCACAGCCGACGCAGGGGGCCGTCGCCGGTCCGCGGGTGAGGACGTGAGGGCCCTGCGCCGCGCGGCACTGCTCCCGGCCCTGCTGCTCCCGGTCGCGCACCTGCTGGGAACGCCTTCCGCACCGGCGGGCGCCGCCCCGGCACCAGGCGACCCGCCGACGGCCCCGTCCGCCTCGGCCCCCGACCGCGATCTTTCCGCCAACTCCTCCGATACGTCCCAGCCCTGCACGGCGGAAGACCTTCCCCGCACCCCACCCCCGGACGACGCGCTGACGAACGCCGCCCGCCAGCTCGCGACCTGCCTGCGCGGCACCCTCCCCGGCACCACGTCCACCGGGGGAGCCACGCTGCGAGCCGAGGGCCTGACCGTCACCGGTCTGCTGTGCGGGCCATACCCTCAGGGGGTGTGTCATGCCCGGCGCGTGGTCCTGGACGAGGCCCGCATCGCCTACCCCGGCACCCAGAGCACGCCCGGCTCCTGCACCGCCGCGCGGCGCATCACTCTCTCCGGACAGGTGCGCTTGCGGGCCGCAAGCCTCAGCGGCCGGGTCTTCGGACTGCTGCCCCTGACCCTGTCCACGGCCGCGGTACCACCCGTGCCCATCCCCTACCTGCGGCTGACCGACGTACACGCCACCGGCCTGTGGTCGCGCGCCGAATGGGCCACCACGGCCCGCACCACCATCATCCCGCACCCAGGGAACTGCCCGGACGACTGACCCGCGCGCCTGCGACACGAGAAGGCGCACGGGGCGGGTCGCCGGACGGCTCAGGCCGACTGGAGCGCCTTCGCCGCGCCCAAGGCACGGACGAGGTAGGCGTGGTCGATGGGCTCCGGGTCGGGCAGGTCGCCGACGGCCTTCAGGAGGTTTGTGCGGTCGTAGGTGCGGCGCAGCATGTTCAGTCCCGGCATGCGCCAGGCTTCCGCGGCCAGCGAGCGCTCCTGCCGTGTGGGGTTGGTGAGACGGGCGCAGACACGGACCGAAGAGCCGGGGTAGCGCGTCGACAGGGCGTCCAGCGCAGTCTGGAAGCGGGTCTCCTGCGGGTGGGTGACGTGCAGCGTCCGTACTCGGCCTGGACCATCGGGAGGTGTGGCCGCGGCCCGGACCATGGCGCGGGCCGCGTACTCGACTTGCAGCAGGTTGAGTGTGCCCTCGGGATCGGCTTCCAGCCGGATATGGACCCGGTCGCCGCGCAGGCCGCCTTTGAGGAACTCCTTGACACCGTGGACGCGGGCGGTCCAGCCGTTCGCCAACTGGTCGATCAATTGGGTGAGGACGTTCACCGGCTGTGCCGGCAGGCCCGCGGGGATGGGCCGGTCGGTGATCAGCAGGCTGGGACGCAGCACGGTGACCTCCCGTCCCTTCCTGGCCGCCCAGGCGTGCAGAAGACGTTCGGTCGTGTACTTGCTCTCCTCGTAATGGCACATGAAGCCGCTGTCCTCGGACAGGTCATTCTCCAGGACGTGCCCGTTGCTGCGGCGGCCGGCGACGTAGGCGGTGCTGACGTACAGCAGATGTGCCGTGGGCGCGGCCTCCAAGAGGTCGAGCACGTTGCAGGTGCCCAGCACGTTGGTGCGGTGCAGCGGGGCGGGGTCGTCCCCGAGCGTGAGCAGGGCCGCGCTGTGCCACACCTGCCGGAGACCGTCCAGAACCTGCGCACGGTCCTCAGATGTCAGTCCCAGTCCCGGCTGGCTGATGTCGCCGCTGATGAAGCGCAGCCGGTCGAAGGCGCCGTCGGGCGGCGTGGCGTCCGACAGCCAGGTCAGTGCCGCTTCCACTCGCGCCCGGAGCGTCTGCGGAGTGCCGCGCCCCAGCACGGTGATCGGTTCGTCACTGGCGTCGGTGAGGAGTTCGCACAGGATGCGGCTGCCCAGAAAGCCGGTGGCTCCGGTGATCAGGATGGACAAGGGTCGGCTCCTTGGTACGGGGGTGAGACCGGTCGATGCCGGTGGGGTGCGGGGGGAACGGTAGAGGCTGCGATCCGTCGGACATGCCGGATGCCGAAGCCCAAAGACCATCACCGCCGGAACGAGTGCAGCGCGCCGTACGACCGGCCGGTCACCGCTTCGGGTGAACCCGCGACGGCGCCACGACGGGGAACGTACCGTCGCACACGACCGGACCGGGCCGTTGTCACGCCGTTTGGTGTCGCATGGGGCTTGAGTGTGCACTGCCAGCATCGATTACGTCGCGTAACTGTGTGGATACCATGCATGCCGCGTGCTGCCCTTGGTCGGCATGGTCTGCCGGCCCGCCCCCCTACCTGCGGAAGGTCGTATCCATGGATCCCTGCGCCCTGCCCGATCAGCGAGCCATCGCCGTCATCGGGGTCTCATGTCGCCTGCCGGGCGGTATCGGCAATCTTGACGACCTGTGGGTGGTGCTGAGCGAAGGCCGCAGTGTGGTCGGACAGATGCCGGCCGACCGGTTCGAGACCGACCGGTTCGTGGACCCCGCGGTGCCGCGCCCGGCCAAGAGCTACACCGCGGCCGGCGGGTTCCTGGACGACATCTCCGGCTTCGACGCCGCCTACTTCGGCATTTCCCCGAAGGAAGCCGAACAGATGGACCCCCAGCACCGGCTGCTCCTGGAACTCACCGCGGAGGCCCTGGACGATGCCGCCGTCGACCCGGCCCGTCTGGCGGGCAGTGACACGGCCGTGTACGTGGGCATTTCGGACGCCTCCTACGGGCCGCTGCAGTTCCTGGACGTACGGTCGGTGAACGCGTACACCATGGCGGGTGGCGCCTCGTCCATCGCCGCGAACCGGCTGTCGCACGCCTTCGACCTGCGTGGGCCCAGCATGGCCGTGGACACCGCTTGCTCGTCCGCGCTGGTGGCGCTCGACCGGGCCTGTCACACCCTGTGGGAAGGCACCAGCGGCCTCGCCGTGTGCGGCGGCGCCAACATCCTTCTCGCGCCCTTCCACTACGTGGGCTTCTCCCAGGCGGCGATGCTCTCCAAGCGTGGCCACTGCGCGTCGTTCTCGGCGGACGCTGACGGGTTCGTACGTGCCGAGGGCGGCGGGGTGCTGCTGCTCAAGCCGCTGGAACGGGCGCGCGCCGACGGGGACCGGATCCACGCCGTCATCCTGGGCAGCGCGAGCAACAGCGACGGACGCACCATGGGCCTCGCCCTGCCCAACCCTCAGGCGCAGGAAGCCCTTTTACGCCGGGCCTACAGCACGGCCGGGGTGCACCCCGACGAACTGGTCTACTTCGAAGCCCACGGCACCGGCACCCCGGTCGGCGACCCTGCCGAGGCCGAGGCCATCGGCCGGGCTCTCGGCGTGCGCCGGATCAGCGGCTCGCTGCCGATGGGCTCGGTCAAGACCAACCTCGGGCACCTGGAGCCGGCCTCCGGGATGGCAGGGATCTGCAAGGCGCTGCTGGTGCTGCGCCACCGCCGCATCCCCGCCTCACTCCACGCCGACGCGCCCCATCCGGACATCGACTTCACCGGCCTCGGCCTGGACCTGGTCACCGAGGCACGGCCGCTGCCCGAGAACGGACGGCCGGTGATCGGCGTCAATTCCTTCGGCTTCGGCGGCGCCAACGCCCACACCATCCTGGCCGAGGCTCCGCCCGCCGCACCGCCGGAGCCGGTGCCGGGCGGCCCCGAGCCGGCGTGCGGCGACCTTGCGGGCCCGGCGGAAGGACTGCCCGTGCTGGTGAGCGCGCGCAGCCGGGAGGCCCTGGACGAGGCGGTCTCCCGGATGGCCGCGCGCCTTGACGACGCCGACGAGGAGGAGTTCTACGATCTGGCCTTCACGGCGTGCCGCCGGCGTGCCTGGCATCCCTACCGCACCGCCGTTCTCGCCCGCGGGGCGGCCGAGGCGGCCGCGCGGCTGCGACAAGAGGACGCGCATGTGCCGGTGGAGGCGGTCGAGGCCGGGCAGGTGGCGTTCGTGTTCTCCGGCAACGGCTCGCAGTGGCCCGGCATGGGCGCCGATCTGTTCGCCCACGAGCCCGTCTTCCGCGAGACGGTGCTCACCTTGGACCAGGAACTGCGGCCCGGACTGGGCTGGTCGGTGGCCGAACAGTTCCAGCGTCCCGTGGACGAGTGGCGCCTTGAGAGGACCGAGTTCGCCCAACCACTGCTGTTCGCGCTCCAGACCGGCATCGTCGCCCTGCTGCGGGAGCAGGGCGTGGAGCCGTCCCTGGTGCTCGGGCACAGCGTGGGTGAGGTGGCCGCCGCCCACGCCTGCGGCGCGCTGAGCCTGCAGCAGGCGGCACAGGTGATCGTGGCGCGCAGTCAGGCACAGGCCGCCACCGCCGGCAGCGGCCGGATGGCCGCGGTCGGCCTCGGCGCCCGGGACGCTGAGCGGGAAATCGCCTCCTACGACGGGAAGTTGGAGATCGCCGGTGTCAACTCGGGCGATGACACCACCCTCGCCGGCGATCCGGAGGCGCTCGCCGACCTGGGCCGTCGCCTGGAGGAACGCGGTGTCTTCTTCCGCGATCTGGGGCTCGACTACGCCTTCCACAGCGCCGCCATGGACAGCCAGGAGACCGCCGTGGCCGCCGCGCTGAAAAACCTTCAGCCCGGCGGGGCCTTGGTGCCGTTTCACTCCACAGTGACCGGCTCCCGCCTGGCTGGCCAGGCCCTGGACGGAAACTACTGGTGGCGCAACGTCCGTGAGCCTGTCGCCTTCGCCGCCGCCGTCGAGGCCGCCCTGGTGAGCGGCACGGACGTGTTCCTGGAGATCGGCCCGCACCCCGTGCTACGCGGCTATCTGCGCCGCATCGCCCGCGCCCGCCGTGACATGCGTACCGCCGTCCTGGGCACCGTGCGGCGCGAGCGGGACGGGCGGCAGAGCCTGGCCGCCGCCCGCGCGGCCCTGATCGCGACCGGGGCCGGCACGGACTGGACGCGTTACTTCCCGCGCCAGGGGCGGGCCGTGGAACTGCCCGCTTACCCCTGGCAGCGCCAGCGGCACTGGAGCGGCGAGAAGGAGGCTTGGGCCGGCGGGGCGCTGGAGCATCCGCTGCTGGGCATCCGCGGCCAGGCGCCCACACCGGTGTGGTCCGGTAACCCGGACGCCGTGCTGGCGCCCTGGCTCGCCGACCACAAGGTGGCCGGCTCCGTGGTCATGCCCGCCACTGGCTACGTGGAGATGGCCCTGGCCGCCGGTCGCGCCGCGCTGGGCGGCCCGGTGGAAGTGGAACACCTCGACATCCAGGCCGTGCTCGTCCTGCCGTGGCCCGATACCTCCGCCCTGCGGGTGCAGACCTCCTTCGACCCCGACGCCGGCATCCTGCTCGTCTCCAGCACCGACGAGCATTCCCCCGAGCCCCGCCCGCACGTCCGCGCCCGCGTCCGCACGCTCGTCCGTCCGCAGCCACCCGGCCCGTCCGCGGATCTGGACGACGACCGGTTCCCGCGGCGGATCCCGGCCGACGTCCACTACACCGACTGTGCCCGCGCCGGACTCGACTACGGCCCCGCCTTCCGCACCCTGACCGGTCTGCGCGTCGGCGACGGAGAGGTCCTCGCCCACTACGCCTGCGAAGCCCCGGGAAGCCCGTACACCGTGCACCCCGGACTGCTGGACGGAGCACTTCAGGCCGGTGCCCCGCTGCTCGCCGACCGGATCGCCGACGGTCAGTCCTACCTTCCCTCCTTCATCGACGCCGTACGGGTCTGGAAGACGCCCGCCCCCACCGGCACCGTGCTGGTACGAGAGCGCTCCCGCACCGACGACGAAGTCTGCTGGGACATCACCCTCACCGACCCGGACGGCACCGTCGCCGCCCGGCTCGACGGCTGCCGCCTGCGTCGCTTCGCCGCCGCCCACCAGACGCCGCTCACCGTCAGCCACACCGTACTGCGCGCCGCTCCCCACGAGGACGAACCGTGTGCGACCTCTCCGCTGCCCCCTCCCGCCGACCTCGCCGCGGCCTGCCGCGACCGGGTCGCACACTTGGCCGGAACATGGCGCCAGGCCGGCTACGACAGGAGTGCTCACCTTCCCGGCCGTGCGATGGCGCTCGCCGTGGCGCGATGCCTCAGCGAGTTGTTGCCGGAACCCGACGTTCCGTTCTTCCCCGCGGATCTGGTGGGATTCGGCTTGCAGGAAGCCCATCTGCGGGCCGTGGACCTGATGGCCCCGGCCATGCTCGAGCAGGGATTCATGACGCGGGGGGACGACGGGCGGTACCGGCTGCGCGCCACCGCGGAGACGCCGGCGGACATCGTGCGGCTGGGGCTGGATGCCAGCCCCGCCGACGTTGACTTCCTGGCCTTGGTCACGCATCAGTTCCAGCACGTCGACGCGCTCATGCTCGGCAGCCGCGATCCGCTCGAACTCCTGGCCAATGAAGCGTCGGCACAGGCGCTGGAAGCCTTCTACGACCTGTCACCCCTGATCCGGCTGCACAACCGTATGGCGCAGGCACTGGTTCGCGAGGTGGTGCGGTCCTGGCCGGCCGACCGGCCGCTGCGCGTCCTGGAGGTCGGGGCGGGCACCGGAGGAACCACGGCCGCGCTGCTGCCGCTGCTGCCACCGGAGCGCACCCGCTACTGCTTCACCGACATTGCCGGTTTGTTCTTCCCCCGCGCCCAGTCCCGCTTCGCAACCTACGACTTCATCGACTACCGCACGCTCGACCTGGAGACCGACCCGGCGGAACAGGACTTTCACCCGGCTGGCTTCGACCTGGTGGTGGCCGGCTTCTCCTTGCACGCCGCCCGCGACCTGAGTACCGCGCTCCACCACGTCCGCGCTCTCCTGGCACCCGGCGGAGCGCTGCTCGCCACCGAGGTCCACGACCCTGAACTGGTCGCCGTCATTTTCGGCTTCCTGGACAGTTTCTACGGCCAGACCGACACCGATGTGCGCCCGCGCTCCCTGCTGCTGCCCCGCGACGAATGGCCTCCCCTGCTCAAGCGCTGCGGATACCAGGAGGTGGTCCAACTCGGCGCGGAACCCGGAACGGCGACCCACGACCAGATGTCCGTCCTGCTCGCTCAGGCGGACGCCGGTCCCGCCTCCGTCATGCCCCCTCTGCCGCCCGCGTCCGCGCCTGACAGCACCCACCTCGTCATCAGCGAGTCCGGGCACGCGCAGGCAGTGGGCGCCGCGCTGGCGGACCTCCTCACCGATCACGGGGCCTGTCACACCGGGCTGACGGCCGCTTTCGACACTCGCGAGGAGTGGCTGCGGGCTCTCACGGCGGCGGCGAGCGCTTCGGCCGCCGGCACGGTGAACGTGGTCATGATCCTAGGAGAGCCGACCGAGCAGGAAGCGAGCCGTGCCACGGCCCTCGCCGTCCGCCGGGCCGAGACGATGCGAACCTGTCTCCTCGCAGGCCAGGACGTCCCCGGCGTCCAGGTGCGACTCACGCTGGTGACCAGGCCCAGCGGCGCGATGCCGACCGCCGACGCCACCCCTCATCCGCTCGACGCGGCGGCCTGGGGCGTAGCACGCACTGTCGCCAACGAACACCCCGACGCCGGCTGCCGGCGCATCGCCTTGCAGCCCAGTGACGACCCAGCCGCGGACGCACGGCGCCTCGCACGCGAACTGCTCACCGAGACCGACGAGGACGAGATCGTCCTGACCCGCCAGGGCCGCTTCGTTCCCCGCGAGCAGCACCGCCCTGTGGCCACCCCGGCCACCGATGGCACGCCGTACACCTTGCGAGTCCGCAACCCCGGCCTGTCGTTCCACCTGGCATGGGAAGAAGTGACGCTCGCGGAGCCGGGTCCCGATGAGATCCTCATCGAGGTGCGTGCCGCCGCGTTGAACTACCGCGACATCATGAAAGCCACGGGCCTGCTGCCCAGTGAGGCATTCGTGGCCACCGTGTCAGAACACGGTGTCGGCCTGGAATGCGCCGGCACCGTCCTCGCCTGCGGGCAGAACACCACCCGCTTCGCGCCCGGCGACCGGGTCTTCGGCCCGGCCCTGGCCGCCCTGTCCTCCCACGCGATCGCCCCCGAGATGGGATTGCTGCGCGTACCGGACACCATGGACTTCACCGAGGCGGCCACGGTGTACGTGGCCGCCGCCACCGTCGTCTACGGGCTGAAGACCCTAGCCCGGCTCCAACCAGGTGAGACGGTCCTGGTGCATGGCGGTGCCGGGGCCGTCGGCCTCGCGGCAGTGCGCTACGCCCACGCCCTGGGCGCCCATGTCATCGCCACCGCGGGCAATGACCTGAAGCGCGACTTCCTGCGCACCCTCGGGGTCCAGCACGTGCTCGACTCCCGCACCCTGGACTTCGCCGAACAGGTCAAGGAGCTCACCGCGGGCCGCGGTGTCGACGTCGTCCTCAACTCGCTGGCCGGTGAGGCATTGACCCGCAGCCTGGAACTTCTGCGGCCCGGCGGCCGGTTCATCGAACTCGGCAAACGGGACATGTACGAGAACAAGCCGCTGCTGCTGCGTCCGTTCGTCAACAACATCGCCTTCTTCGGCGTGGACCTCACCAAACTCATCCACAGCCCCGATGTGCTCCGCGAGCTCGCCGACGATGTGGTCGAGGCGATCGAGTCCGGCGCCTGCGGCCCTCTTCCACACAGCGTCTACCCCGCGGCCCGCGTCCAGGATGCCTTCAGCCGCCTCCAGTACTCCCGGCACATCGGCAAGGTCGTCGTCACCTTCGACCCGCTGGACGAAGCCCCCCTCGTAGAACACCGCCCGAACGCCCCCCTCAGGCTCGACCCTGACGGCACCTATCTGGTCACCGGCGGCACCGGCGGTTTCGGCGCCGCCACCGCCGCCTGGCTCGCCGGCCACGGGGCCCGGCACCTCGCCCTGGTCAGCCGCCGGGGCTCCGAGGCCCCCGAGGCACACGACATCCTCACCCGTCTTCGCGAACTGGACGTGCACGCCACGGCCTACGCCGCCGACGCGGCCGACACCGCGGCCATGACCGACCTGGCCCAGCGCATCGACGACGGCGGACACCCGCTGCGCGGCATCGTCCACTGCGCCATGCACCTGGACGACGACGACTTCCTCAGCCTCGACGCCGACCGGATGGCCGCCGTCATGCAACCCAAGATCGGCGGAGCCGTCGTCCTGGACGCCCTCATGCGCGACCGCGACTGCGACCTCTTCCTCCTGTACTCTTCCGGCACCGCCACCATCGGCAACCTCCGCCAAGGCCCCTACAGCGGCGCGAACCTGTACCTCCAAGCCCTCGCGCACAGCCGTCGGCAAGCGGGCGAGCCCGCCCTGGCCGTCGGCTGGGGAGCCATCGCCGACGTCGGATACGTCGCACGCACCGGGATGACCACAGCCCTGGAGGCCGTGGGGCTGAACGCGCTCACTCCAGCGCGGGCTTTCGCCCACCTGGAGACGCTGCTCCTGTCGGGCGCCGAGACGGCCACGGTCGCCTCCGTCAACTGGGACACCGCACGCAACCTCATGACCGTGGTCCGCAGCCCGCGCCTGTCCGCACTGGTACCGGCCGGAACCGTGGGCGAGATCAGCAAGGAGGAACTCACCCGACGGCTGAGCCAGATGTCCGCCGATGACGCGGTGGACTACCTCACCGACAACCTGCGCCAGATCCTCGCGGAGGTCATGCGCATGGAACCCGAACAGCTCGACCCCCACCAGCGCGTCGACAGCTACGGCATGGACTCCCTCATGGGAGCCGAGCTCCTGGTCACCCTCCAGCGCCGCTACGGCGTCGAGATCCCGCCCATGGAACTGCTGCGCAACCGCAACAGCACGCTCGTCGACATCGCCCGGCTCGTCCATCTGCGCCTGGGCCTGTCCCGGGGCGATGAGGCCGCTGCGGCCGCACCTTCCGGGACCGCTCCCATCACCCTGCCCGCCCAGGCGCAGGACTCCGCGGAGGTGACCACCGCTCCCGTCTGACCGTGCCAGGACCTGATCGACTTCCTCCCGCAGGAACATCCGGACACCCTGGACGTCGCGGCGAGGACTCTGTCCACGTCGTAGCGGGTGGCTGGGCAGCGGTTCTTCGAGCCCGGCGGCCTCCCAGGGCCGGGCTGGGAAGGTTTCGGTGCACCGGCCGGGGAACCGGTCCTGGCGCGCAGGTTCTTGAACCCTCTGAGGACTCGACCGGGCGTCAGTTCGTGGCTCCGTCGGCTTCTCCCAGGGTCGGCGAAGGTCGGTGGCCAACGGACTCGGCCATGTTGCCCGTGGCCCCGGCAGCAGTCCGGGGCCACGGGCGTGGGCGGAGTCAGCGTGCGGGTTACCCCACGCTCACACATCGATGGCCTTGCGAGCATGCCTCACAAACTGCTCTCGCTTGTTCGATGCATGGTTGAGGAAACTCCGGATGCGATGCGACTCGTTCGCCCCGAGCGCGTCACTGCCCTCTCGGCCAATGATTCTCGCTTGTATCGCCGCGACGCAGGCCGACAGAGACTTGGTCAACTCACCAGCCATGCGAGTCAGTTCCTCCGGCCCTTCAAGCTCGACGGCAGTCTGAGCATCGGCCAAATCTCCTCGAACCAACCTGCGGGTCTTGTCAAGAGCTCCGCGCAGCCCGTCGAGATCATGGCCTGGCCTGGCTAACTCAGCTTCGACACCGCGCAGTGCCTCATAGACCTCATCAGCTTTGACCGTGAAGGCGGCATAAGCATCACGGCGCAGCTGGCGACGCCAGTGGCGATGCTCAGCTCGCACCTGGCGCTGTCCCGCTATCCCGGCAATGATCGCTGCCAGGGTTGTTCCCACTACTCCCACCCCGGCACCCAGAACCGCTGAAGTCCCCGCATCCACAAGAAGAGGGTGCCAGTAAGACTGTTTGAGCGCTCGTGAACCTCAAGAACGGTTGAGTAACAGCCACACAAAACGTCCGGGTAAGGGTTCACATGCGTCAAGAACAGCAGGGAGGGCCCGTCGGCGACTGTCCAACGGAACCTGCTTGGGCAGCATCGGGATACGCAGCGTAACGGTCTGCAGACCGCAGTACCGGCACCGTCTCACGGCGTCCGCCGCAGGGTCGTCGGAGCCTTCGGGGGCCCGCTCCGGTGAAAGTGCTGTGAGACAAGCCTCCTCTACACGCCGAATTGACCTAAGCGGTCAATCACTCCTTTTGCGGCGTGGTGGTGTCGAGGCGGAACTCGCCGGTGACTCCGGTCTCGCAGAGCAGTGCGTCGTCGTGCCGCACGCCCGTCGGCCACAGGTTCACGCCGGCACGCTCGTCGACGACGACGTGCCCGGCCTCTTCCACGAAGTACGTGAACCAGGCGAAGGGACGCTCGCCGCGGTCGACAGAGGGATTGACGATTCCCGGGACGGCGCTGAAGGGGTAGATCGCTGTGGAGCCGAGGATGGTGCCGCCGACGTCATCGGTGGCGGGGCCGAAGGAGCCGATGCGCACGTCGGTGCGCATGCAGGCCGCGCAGTGGCAGTGCGGACGGACGCGCTGTCCGCGGTGGCCGCGCACCGACCACAGGGGCCAGTGACTGGTCCGCGGCAACCAGCCGAGACGCTTCTGCTGACGCACCGTCCTGGCGCACGCCTGGCAGTTCTTCGGGATCCGCCCGTGGGCGTCGATCATCCGCTCGTAGGCGGCCCGGGTGTCGGGCATCCAGAAGTCGGCGATGTCCCCCCCCGAGCCCGGTGCCCCAGTTGGGCTTGCCCCTGTAGCTGAGCGGCAGCATGGCCGGCATGCCGGATGCCTCCAGGCGAGCGGCAGCAGCGCCGCGGTGTCGGCATCGGAGGGCCACGCCCCGCCGGGCAGGGCGGCTGCGATGCGTGCCGCGGCCGGGGCCGCGTCTGCTCGGGCCAGGTAGGGGAAGCGGCTCGCGCGGTGCCCGTCGGGTGTGGAGATGTTCCAGCACTGGACGCTGCTGCCCTCGTAGGCGGGGTGCTGGCGCCGCTCGTCGGGTGCGCCGTCCAGCGGGCGGGACCACCCGGTGGGCACGACCAGGCCGCCCGGCTGGAGGTAGCCGGTGCCTGGCTCCGCCCGCAGGCCGTCCGGCAGTGCCGGGGCGAATTCGATCTCGCGCGTCTCGGCTGTCGCACTGGTCCGGCGCTCATGCCGGCTCCCCGACGGGCCGCGGCACCATCACGACCGGGCGGCCTTGGTGGTCGAGGACGACCAGCGGGTGGCGCTCGCTGGCGGCGTCGAACAGGGCTTGCGCGATGTCCTGGTTGCTGTCGTCGCCCATGAAGTCCACCGGGCACTGAAGGGCGAACCGCACGGCCTCGCGCGACGCGGCGAGCACCGGCGCGCGCAGGCCCGCGCCGCGACGGCGGCCCGGTCGAGGTCGGCGTCGGACGCGTCGTGGCCGATGCCGGAGCCGAGCGCCGCGCCGACGAGGGCGGCCCGGTAGAGGGCGGGGTTGTTGTATTCGCTGATCGTCACGGCCAGGCCCCTCCACACAATAAGTGGCAAGCCACTTATGGGAAAATTCTTCGCGTGACCCCTCAGCGACGCGACCGGCACAGAGACCCAGGCATGATCGTCCGGCCCGGAGAAGCCCTGAAACAGGGGGCCACGCAGGCGCTGAACAACCGCGGCCGGGAGATGCAGGGCTTCGTCGTAGCGTGCCTCAACGCACTGGTCGCCGACCCGGACAGCTTCCTGAGGCGGCTCAGCGGGCACTGGCCCGCGGAAAAGCCCCGCGGCCGACCGCGCAAGGACGCCCACGGCGACGCGGCAGGCGACGCCTCGGCGACCTGACCGCTGGTGGCCCGTTGACCGCCCAGCCGATAGCGGCGGCTTTCCACCGGGCCTGCTTCATACCGCAAGCTCGGGCGCTCGCCGCGCACCAGGCCGTTGTGCAACCGAGCCGCCGTCGACCCGTCGATCGCGGAGGCGGTGGAGCGGCCGACACGGGCGCTTAGCCTCTAGGCGTTCCCTGGTCAGGTGCTGGTGGGCGAGGTCGATGTTGGCGGCCGCGGCGTCGGGATCGGGATCGGTGAAGGCTGAGACGTCGGGTCGGTACGACACCCGTTCCGGCGTCGCGCGCTCCCGTGGTCAGCCCTTGGAAGAACACAAGATCCACGGCTCGACTCATCCTGGAACGATCAGTTACTGCGATAGATCTGTCCGGGACACGATCCGGACAAGGCCCGGACCAGCCCGGACAGTTCGCCGACTGTCCGGGCTGGTCTGATCTCGTTGCTTCTTCTGTCGTTGGCCAGCAGCCTGTCTATGCCTGGCTGATCAAACGGTCGCCAGAGCACAGCCCGCTGGGTCGATGAATCACGCCCAAGACAGGGGTGATCCTCCAGTGCAGTGCTGGTGCAAGCCCGAACACCACTTCCTTCGACGAGGGGATCTCACATGCGTCTACGTCAGGCTCTCGCGACCGCTGCTCTCAGCGGAACGCTCGCTCTCGGGGCTACCACCGTGCCCGCTCAGGCATCCGAGTCGAAGGCTGCATTCGACTATGTCCTCAGCACTACCAACGGCTCTGCGTCTGTCTACGTCAACCGGGACTCCGGAGGTGGGTGGCAGGTCTGCGACGACGACTCTGATGGCATGCGAGCGATAGCCGAAGTCCGGTATTCCACGCAGGTTCTCCGGCTCCAAACCACATCTGGATACGGATCCTGCAGCTCCGAACAGTACCTCTATCCTCGCCCCGTGTACGGCGCCAAGATCTCCGTGAAGGTGTGGGTGCAGGACGGCGCGAACGGAACGCCTCGGTACCCCAACAGCGGCACCTACACGTGGTAGTGAGCAGGCCCGCAGCCAGCAGTCACCAGCGAGCACCCCGCCGAGAGCAAGCCGGAGGAGCGAGATAGTGCTTACTGGGCCCAGTAAGCGGCCTGGCCGCCGTTCAGAGTGACCAGGAGCACCCCGCCGGGAGAGAGACGGCCGGCGGGGTGCCTGAATTTCCGGGCACCCCTTCGCACGCACGCGTAAGGCCCACGCGGCAGCTCCACCGCCCGCCGGACGGAGCCGACCACCATCTCCGGGACGTCCTCCAACGCACGGCCCCTGTCCCTGTGCCCGCGGGCGACGGCGAGGGCAACCGTTACCTGCGAGGAAGGCCACCTGCGCCGACTGCGGAGAGGAAGAGGAGACCCCGCATGTTTGTGACAGGTTGTTTTGGCTCCACCCCGACACTGGAAGTGGCTCCACTTGAGGTGTGACGGGGCCCGGGTGGGGGCGTCAACCTGGCTCCGGCAAGTTGTTTTGGCTCCACCCCCGTTTGGGTGGGTTCTCGGGCCGTGGTGGGGGGCCGGGACGGTAGCGTGAAACGCATCGGATCCGGACCGGACGGAGGGCCCCCGAGAGGCTCGGCGGACCGCAGGATCTCGACCCGTGTTCGATCCGGGACCGTCGGATTCTCCGATCCGCGGTGGACGTCGGGCATGGGCATTGGCTCGGTCGGCGGAGAACGGGCGGGCTCAGCATGGAAGAGGTCGGCGCCCCTGAGGGGTGACGGCCTCTGTGCATGAGCTTGTCGGTTACTGAGATTCCAGGCGTGATGTCGCGCAGCTCCATGGCGTCTGGCCAGCGAATGCGCGGGCGAAGGCTGCGATGTCCGGCAAAGCTGGCTGGTAGCCGTGTGAGGTGTTCACGGTCAGGGTGGGGACGTCCAAGGAGATCGGGACGAAGGAGTCGAGAGAGTGTCCTCCGGCGGCGATGGAGTCGAGCAGGTCTTGGTCGCCATGGGCGGCCCGGTGGGCGTCTTCCTTGGCGCGCTGGATGATGCGGTCGTGGGCAATGTCGGCGTCGGTGCTGCAGCGGATGACGCGGAGATGTGCGAGGCCAGTGAGCGGCTCGAGGTTCGGCCGCCACAGCCGGTCCTGGAAGGCCGCTTCAGCGACCACCGTGATGCCGGCCTTCAAGAGCACCTTCAGTACTCCGAAGAAGGCGTCCAGGGTCGGGTAGTTGAGGGGATCGTCGCCGCCGCTCTGGTAGCCAGGACGGGACATGACCATGCCCTGTTTGATCTCGTCGCGGATGATCGCAGGGCATCCGAGGACACGGGCGAGTTCGTGGGCGAGCGTGGTCTTCCCCGTGCCGGGGCCGCCGCTCACGACGACCAGGGTCGGTGTGCTCATCGCGTCTTGGTCTCGTAAGTCGTCACAGCGGCCAGTATGTCGCCCACAAACCCGCTCCCGGAGCCTGTTTCCCGGGGCCGACGCGTGCTCACGCATGATGGGATTGTGTCTGACCGGCCCTGTCAGCCTTGGCGGCGTCTCTTCTGGGTCTGGGCCAGACGGAAGCTGTCGGTGCCGGTCTCGACGATGTGCGCGTTGAAGGTGACCCGGTCCACGATCGCCGAGCAGAGCCGCGGGTCGGTGAAGGTCTGCTTCAGAACGGGGCGTTCGACGCGATGGCGATCGCCCGTCGTTCCTCGCGTTCGGTGAAGACCCGGAATAGCAGCCTCGCGCCGGTCTTGTCCAGGTCGAGGTAGCCGAACTCGTACAGGCAAAGCAGGTCAACACGCCTGTATCGGGCCAGCGCCCGGTTCAGCTTGTTTTCGTCTGCGGCCTCGGCCAGCTCGTGTACGAGGTTGGCCGTGGTGGTGTAGCGGACCCGCAGGCCCGCCTCGGCGATCGCGGTGCCGATCTCGATCAGCAGGTGGGATTCGCCGGTGCCGGAGTCGCCGATCAGGCAGAGCGGCAGGCCGGCCTTCACCCGGGCCGGGTCGGCGAGGGTGTTGACCTGCTCGGGGACGATGTTCGGGTTCTTGTCGAACTCGAAGTCCTCAAGCCGCCTGGGACGGGAGAATTGGCCTCCCTGACCAGCCGGGCCTTCTTGCGTTCCTCGCGCTGGAGGCACTCGGCTTCCAGCAGGTCGGCCAGGAAGTCCTTGAAAGTGGCCCGCTCCTTCAGCGCGGTAGCGGCCAGCCCCTCCATGCGGGAGCGGATCGTGCGCAGGTGCAGAGTCCGGCAGGCTTCATCGATCACGGTCTCGACCGCGCCGGCCGCGGCCGCGTCCTTGCGGGGGCTGCGGGACCCCGACGTCGAAGAGGGCGGTGCTGTCGGTCATGCGTAACCTTTCGGTTGGCAGGTCAGCATCTGGTCATAGCGATCCACCGACGGCGGTGGGCGCCGGTCCTCGGGCAGAACGGCTCGTCGTGGGGGTCGTCAGCACCCGCCCGACGTTCTCCTCGGCCCAGGATCGCCGTCCTGCGGTTCTCAACCGGTGTTGCGCCAGTTCGTTGGGGTCAGCCCCGCAGACCTGTTCCGGGTAACCGTGCGGCCAAGCGCGATGGCTGGAGGACCCTCCAGGGCAGGCTCAAACACCGCTGCCGACCACATCGCCGCCGCTCAACTGGCCCTCGCCCCGCATCCCGGGGCCCAGTTGAGGATCACGGACGCGGACGGCATGCGGATCACGTGCTTCGCGACCAACACCCCTGACCAGCCGATCTCCGAACTCGAACTCCGTCACCGGCTGCGGGCCCGGACCGAGGACCATATCCGGGCCGCCCGCGCGACCGGCCTGCGCAACCTGCCCCTGCACCACACCGCCCAGAACAAGGTCTGGCTGGAGATCATCCAGATCGCTCTCGACCTGCTGGTCTGGATGCCCATGCTCGCCCTGACCGGCAAGGCCAGGCTTTGGGAACCCCGGCGACTGCGTTCCGCCTGTTCTCCGCAGCCGCCCAGATCGTCACCACCGGCCGGTAGCCGATCCACCGCCTCACCCGGCACTGGCCCTGGACGGATGAGATCACCACCGCACTCGGACGACTCGCGCTCCTGCCCAGCCCAGGCTGACCAGCAGCTTCCCGTCCTCGGATTCCACGGGATCAAGGTGCGGGGCCGTCCACAGCGGTCGCAGCCCGTTGTCTTCGTACCAGTGCCGGTGCTGGCGCTCGACATCGGCCCAGCCCTCCCCCCGGCCACGGGGCAGAACGAGCACGATCGTTGCCGCGTGCCCTGGGTCTCTCACCGTATGCAGGTGCAGCTGTCGGCCGCTGGAATCGATGCCGCTCACTCGCAGGCCGGGGATGCCGGGCACATCGTCCCCGCTGCCCGGTGAGGGAGTCGCGGGCAGCAGACGACTCAGACAGTGCTCGGGGAAGGAGTACCGCTCCTGGCCCATGTAGGCGTCGAGGTGCAGGGTGAGGGACGTGGTGGCGCTGGTCAGTGAGGCGATGCCGAAAGGGTGCGCGCACAGACTCGGGGAGGTGCCCAGATGCTCGAGGACGAGGCTCTCCAGCCGCGCCTGCGCCGGCGAGGCCGCAGGCGCCGGGTGGCTGCTTCGAAGGCCGGCGCGGCGGGACTGCCCACTGCACTCGGCCCAGTAGCGGAGCTTGCGGGACTCCCACGAGGAGCGGTCGCTCACGACAGTGCCTTTCTGACGCGCCTCGGCCCGATCCCGGCACGCCGGCGAACACTGACGAGCTGCTGGGTGTGATCACGGTGGTGCAGGCCGGTGCAATGCCACGCTCCTTGCGTTCCGGTACGCCGGATCGGGCGGCGGTCGGAACGTGGCCCGCCTCGGACCAGTTCCCCAGCATCCGGCACAACCACGGCCGGGCACGGACGACACCGTCACCGGTTCACTCGGACGGGCCCTGTGGTTCAAGCCCGGAGGGGACAGGTGAGCAGGAGCACGCCTTCGGTCAGCTGCCCGGTGAGCTGGGCATCGGTGAGGGCTGTGTCGGTGAGCCAGTCCGCTTGTGTCAGCTGGTCGACCAGGTGCTGCAGCTCGCCGGAATCGACCGGGACCCATGCGGTGAGAGCGTTCAAGGCGATGGCCTGGCCGCCTGGACCGAGGATCCCTGAGGCGTCGGTCTGGGTGGCCAGCGTCAGTGCGAGCAGCCGGGTATCGGCGGTGGTCTTGGCCTTGCGGAGCTTCTTGTCCGAAATGACCTTCTGGACCCAGCCGGAGAGTTTGGCCCGCATTTTCTTGCCGAACGTGAAAGGGCTCGCCTTGTCCTCGTGGGGCACCAGGGAGGGGAAGGTGATCGGGGTGGGGTTCTCGGGCCGCGGGAGGCGAGCAGGTCGTCGGCGGTGCCGGGCAGGGTGAGCCAGCCGCAGCCGGTCAGCTTCTCGACCAGGTCCTCCGGGTCGGTCAGGCCCAGCGCGGTGATGTCCTGGCCGACGAGGTTGCCGGTACCGGTGTGCGCGGTGTGCAGGGTCAGCATGAGCACGGGCAGCCGTGCCTCCGGGCCGGGCAGCGGGCTGTGGTCGGCCACGTACGCGAGGACAGAGCGCGCGTGGTCCCCCTGTGTCGGCATGGTCAACAGGCGCGACACGGCCGGCTCGTCACTGTCCCCGGTGCCGCCGGTGCGCTGTTGGTACTGGAAGCGGGCGGCGGTGGCGGCCTGCTCGGCGCGCCGGGCGTCCAGTCGCAGGCTCACGATGCCGCTGACTTCGGCCCAGGTGGTGAAGGCCCGAGCCTTGCGCTCGTGGAGGTCGGCGAGGAGCGCAAGGTCGGGCTCGGTGCGCTGCTGATAGGCGCGGAAGAGGTCACCGAGTTCGATGAGCTCGTCTCGCAGGGCGACGGGCCGCAGGTTGCGGGGGACGACACGCTGGGCGATCTTCACCTGTGGTGGGCGGCGCCGCGCAGGTGCCAAGCGGGGAGCCGGAAGCCCCGTCCCGGCCACGGCCTGGCGGTCGGAGAACTGCGGAGTGCCCGCGCCTGCGGCCGTGGTTGCGGGGGCCGGGTGGTCGGTGGTCTGCGGCCCGGGAGCCTGGGAGGTGGCCACGGTTTTGCTCCGGGGGTGGCGGCCGCGCACCGTGAGCAGCACTCCATGGCGTGCCACCACCGTCCTTCCCGGTCGGTGATCACGGCCAGGACCACTGGGCCGCCGCATCGCCAGGTTTCGGCACGCGCATGCCGACCAGTGTCGGGCAGATGGGTGTGGCAGCCCTCGGCCCTGCATGCGCAGTACGCCCCAGCCCTGGGGCGGGAGCGGCGCGCAGGTGGGCTCTGAGGTGAGCGATGGCGGCCGCGGACGGCAGACGCTGCTCGGCGCAGGCGGGGCGGCTGCACGAGATGCGCACGGCCGCACTGCCCCGGCTGGCGGCGTTCAGGCGCACAGTCCACCGGCGTCCTGGACCCGTTCGTCCAGCTCGCTCGCCGCGGCCTGCGTCATCCCGCTCTTCCTCCCGGTGTGTTCCCGATACCCGCCGCCTGCCCCTCCCCGTGCCGTGCGGTGCACGGCGAACTCACCGTACGCGGTGCACAGGCCAGGACCGGTGAACTCGCCGTGGCCGCCGACCCCGCGACTAGCAGACAACGCCACACGGTCAGCGCCCCGCCAGCGGTGGCGGTTTCAGTGCGAGGTGTGGCGGTTGGGGTCAGTGCAGCCGCCGACCAGCGCCAGTGTCCGGTCTTGGGGCGGGTTGTCCAGCCACTCCGCGCGCATGGCCTGGAGCCGGTCGATGTCTGAGGCGAGTTCTGGCACCTCGGCCCGCAGCGCGTCGGCCCACTGCCGGGTCAACGGCCGCCCGTTGACGTACAGCTCGCCGTCCCGGGCTCCAACGGCGAACAGTACTCCGCCCCTCTGGGCTGGAATCACCATCGCGCCCACCGGCTCGGCGACCTTGCCCTGGCGCACGAGCACCGCGGTGGCGGCCTGCGCCTTGGTCAGGGCTTCCTCATCCACCGTCGGCATTGCCTTGGGGCCGGAGGGCGGCAGCAGGGGCAGTACGCCGTCATCGGGCGCACCGTCCAGGCCGCGGCCGGCGAGCTGGTTGTTCTCGTAGAAGGTGACCATCCCCGCCAGCAGCGGCATCTGCTCCCGCAGTCGTTCGGCCACTGACGGCGTGAGCCGTTCGCCGTTGGCCAGCACCTGCCCGCTCCTGCCCACCGCGACGGAGAGCACCTTGCCGTCCGGGGTGAAGTGGTACTTCACGTCCGTGCCGCTTGCCATCAGCCCGGTGTCGATCGCGCGGTCCCACAGCCGTGACCCGCTCAACTTCCGCCTGCGGGAACGGCGGGGCCGCATGCGACCGGACCCCGGGCTGGCGGCGCGCGTCACGCGCTGGGCGCTTCTTCTTGATCCGCCCCACCGGCGGCCTCCCTTGCTCACTGGCCTGCCGGTCAACGAGCGCCCCGCACCTGCGGACACGACCGCGCCACCCGAACGGCTCCCCTTGCACCGTGGACGATGGCTTGTGCCGCCGTGTTCTACGAAGGCGCGCTCCGCGCACTCCCACCCGCAGGGGACGATCACCGCGATCTTCCCGGGCGGCAGGATGCGCCACCTGGAGCGAACGGCCTTCAGATGGCGCCTAGCAGGTCGGCGAGGTGGTTGACGGTGCTCGTGGACAGCGGCAGACGGCACTGGTAGACAAGCGGGCAGGTGCTCTCGGTGCGCTCTTCGGTATTCGTCGCACGATTCCAACGGCCGCCGGGAACACCCCGGTTACGGCCGTGCCGAGCTGCTCCGAGTGGCGGTCTTGCTGGTCACAGGCGGGTGGCGAACCGGCCGTCAGGCAGTTTGCGCAGCCAGCCGTGATCGACGAGCCTCACCAGCTTGCTGCGTAGCGGTTCCAGCCTGGACCGCACGCTGATGTCCACCCCCACCACCTCGCCGACCTCACGGGCCATGACCGGTCCGGCGGCCTGCCGCACAGCGGCGATGATGCGCTGGTAGTCCCACGGGAGGGCGTCCTCCTCCACCCCCGGCTCGCGGTGCGGGATCAGCATCACCGGCCGGCCGCCCACCTGCGCGGGCATCGGCGCAGCCTGGGCGCGTTCGTCGGCGAGCTGTCCGGTCATCCGTTCAAGGACGCGTTCGGCGACGGCGAGTTCGTCCCGCTCGGCCCGCCCTTCCGCCAGATGTTTGACCAGATGCTGTTCGAGTTCGTCTAGTTCCGCGCGCCGCGCGGTGATCCGTTCCAGCAGCTCGGGATCCAGCATGCACCGGATCGTAGAAGGCTGCCGGACTACGGCAAGCAAGAACCGGACAGTTCAGCTACCTACTTTTGCTGACGACCGCTTGTTCAGGACTCGATCGCTACGAATGTCGGTTCTGGTCGGGCCGACCATGCGCCAGACGCTGAGCTTCGGCCGTGACCTCGGCATCGAGCTGCGCTAACGTCCTGTTCCCGTACTCAACGATGTCGTACTCGTCATCAAGCTCAGCAAGGCGCTCGGCCAGGGGGAGCTGGTGGCCGAACCGCTGATGGATGCGCAGAGCAAGCTCTCGCGGCGTCAGCCGGCCCCCCAGCATCTGGTGCGCGAGCGCCCGCACGGCAGCGTCCTGCCCGGCCTCGCTGTCGCGCGGGTAGAACACAAGGTCCAGCTCGTCGAGTACTACGGGAAGCAGGTCGGGAACGTCGTACTCCGCCTCGGCACGTGTGTATCCGGCCAGAACGCGCAGTGCCGGGCTGTCCAGTCCGGCGACGAGTGCCGCGCAGGCAGCCTCGACGACATCGTGAGCATGGGCCTCGCCGATACTCCAGAGAACAGCGAGGTCTTGCAGGTCATCGGTTGCGGCCTCGATCGGCGACACCTACGCATGATCCCCTGCGCAGGATGATTCCGTCGACTGCCTTTCGACTCAGGCGCTGCCCGCGCTGACGGACGATCTACTACTCAGACAGTCGCCCGGGATCAGCACGAGTACGCCGAGGATCGGTCACACCAACCCTTTGACCTGCGACTTCAAGTTGGCGGGGGCTCAGTGGAGCCCACCGGCCGGGACCGGTCGATACCGTGCTCGGCTCCCACTTCCACGGTGGTGCGGCTACCGGTGGGTATCGGGTGTGGAGTGGAACGCGTGCGCCAGTACCAGCGCTCGTCGCGCATCGCCTCCAGGGTGTCGGCGGTGTCCGGGTAGTCGGGGTCCTGGATGACGTTCGCCGTGAACCGGATGGTGCTGCGGGCAATGCCCAACACCGCCATGGTGGGGAAGTCCCGTGGCCAGTCCCGCAGCGTGGACAGCAGCACGCACCCGACCTCGTCCAGAGCGAAGGAGTCCGCGCACGGATCGGTGGTCTCCCCGTCCACGGTCGTGACGGCCAGATGATGTCCTCGGCGAGCCGCAGCAGGACGAACGCCAGTTCCGGGGTCGCCTCCACCCGCCCAGCGGCGTAGGTGCCGCCGCGCTTCTGCAGTGCCCCGACCCGGAAACCGGCTGGACCCGCCGGTCGGCGGCACGAGGGTTGTCGGTCGACCACGAACCGTTCGCGCTGGTTGCGCCGCTTCATGTGAATGACAGGTTCCAGCCAATGCCCTCTACATCTAGATTCACTCTTTCGCTATCCCTCCCCACCAGAAACACATGGTGAGCACATCTTCATTACATGGCGTGTGTCGATGTGGATCAAGCCAAGTGTCGATCGGTGATCTGGTTGGGCGATCCGGGGACTTGGGTGAATGGGCCGCCGCACCGGGCGGGATGAGCTGCTTCACCGGTGCGCGGTCATCACGCGGCCGGGGGAACCATCGTCGAGGGGGCTTCGTCATGCCGCGGGGGCGGCCGTCGCAGCGTGCCGGTGTGCATGTCGGTTGGTGTCTGGCTCTCGTTCGACGCCGGTGACTTCGTCCGCATCCGTCTCTGGCAAAGGATGCCCCCTTGCGTTTTAGACGCCGTCACAGACCGCCCGAAATACTTTTCGATAGATCGTCACAGCACACACGTTCCCGCGTAAGTTGCCGTCTACCCAGGCTGAGTTCCGTCTCCAGACCTCTCATTCCCCTGGTGGCTGCTGGCGCGGTGCTGGCGGGTCTGCTCGGCCCCGAGCCCGCACCGGACGGCTCGCCCGACGCCACCGTGGTGGCCGACAGTTATGTCGGTTTCGACGCCGAGGCCGCCGAGCAGCTACGGCAGGACCAGTGTCTGATGGCGAAGGCGCTGCGGGTCGGCGGTTCCGAGATGAGCGCGCTCGCGCAGGGCGGCCTCAACCAGAGCCCCGAGGTCACCGACCACCTCGCCCGCTGGCAGGACTACTGGTCGGCCGGCGGACCGGGCTGGATCGGTAACAGCCCGCTGATCGTGCACATCCACGCCGCGTCCGACAAGTGCCTGGAAGTGGCCGGCGATTCCAAGGCCGACGGCGCGGTGGTGCAGATGTACACCTGCGACGGCGGCGCGAACCAGGACTGGCGGATCGAGGGCGACGCCCTGGTCAACGTCAACTCCGGCAAATGCCTGAACGTCAAGAACTCCGGGACCGCCAATGGCACCGTCGTACAGCAGTGGACGTGCAACCAGAGCGGCGCCCAGCGGTGGCAGTACACCGCCCGCGCCACGACCACGCTGAAGAACACGGGCACCGGCAAGTGTCTGGACATGCACACATACGCCAACAGCCAGGACGCCTGGATGTGGACGTGCAACGACACCGACCCGCAGAAGTTCGACCTGGTGCCCGACGGGCACAACGGCACGGACGACCTGGACTACCCGACAAGGGAACAGTTCCTCCAGGCTGCAAGGAACCTAACTCTCGCGCAGCGCAGAGCCACCGTGCAGCTCGCCACGCTCAAGACCCAGCTCGAAGCGGCCAACGCGGCTGCCGCCGAGAGCGAGGCACAGTTGCAGGCCGCCTACGCCGTCGCCGACCGCGACGGCGTGCCCCGGGGGCGCGGGCTGCTGGTCGGCCTGCAGAAGGCGCAGGTGACCAAGGCGTCAGCCGCTGCTCTGGAGGCGATGTACCAGGCCGGCCAGACGGCGTTGGAGGCCACGAAGGCCGCCGCCGGGGACAGCGCCGCCATCACGGCCAGGGCGGTCACGCAGGCCGCCGGGACCCGGGCCGCGTACCGGACCGAGGCTGCCGCAGCGGCCAAGGACCAGGCGAAGGCCGCCGCTGCCGGCGCCGCCGCCCAGGCAGCCATTGCCAAGAAGGCCCGGGAGACCGCGAAGGCCAAACTCGCCGAGACCCAGCAGGCCGAGGCCGACGCCAAGGCCGCAGCTGCCACCGCGCACGCCAAGCGGCTGAGCGCGGAGAAGGAGGAGGCCACCGCCAAGGCGGAGAAGGAGACGGCCGCCCAGAAGCAGGCCGAAGCCGCCCAGCACAGAAAGGCCGCCGAGGGCTACGCCACCGAGGCCGACGACGCCAGGGACCGGGCGAAGACCGCGGACGCCATCGCCACGCGCAAACGCGAAGGTGCCGAGGCCGCCCGGGACAAGGCCAAGGAACTGCGCGACGACGCCTGGGACGCCGAGCAGAAGGCTGACGCCGCCCGCGCCAAGGCCGACGCGAAGGAGGCATACGCCCAGGCATCGGAGTCCGAGGACAACGCGCAAGCGGCCCGGCAGGCCGCCAATGACGCCGATGCCGCAGCCGACGACGCGGAAGCCGCAGCGGCCTCTGCCCGCGCTGAGGCGGACAAGGCGACACAGGCAGCGGCCGACGCGGACGCCGCCGCCACCCGGGCGGAGGCCGCGGCCAAGCGGGCCCGCGCCGACGCCGACGGCGCCCAGGCCGCCACTGAAAGCCGACGCGGCGCTACGGACCGCCACCAGCGCGGCGGCGGAAGCCATCGCCGCGGCCAAGACCGCCGCCACCGCGGCCCGCGAGGCCGACGAACTCGCCGATGAAGCCGAACGGCACGCCGCCGACGCCAAGGACCAGGCGGACGCGGCCAACGCCGAAGCGGCAACCGCGGTCAAGGGCTCCAACGAAGCCGCCGGACACGCCTACACCACCTCACAGGCCGCCGCCGACGCCGGCAACGCCGCCGCCCAGGTCGCCGACCCGGCCAACGACGCCATCCAGCTCGGTTCCCCCTACATCACCACCGACTCCGCCGCCGGACTGGCCGTAGGGGCAGTCGTCGAAGACGATCGCCGAACAGCAACTGGCGGTGGCCCAGGCACACGCCCAGAACGCGGCTCAGGCCGCAGCCCAGGCGCAAAGCGTGGCCAACGCCGCCACCGAAGACGCCCAAGCAGCCGACCGCGCCGCGGGCAGAGCCGAAAGCC
>NZ_BNBI01000022.1 GCF_014655295.1 Streptomyces fumanus | reverse complement strand
CCGGCAAGATGCTCGACGAGCGGCTCGGCAAGATCACGTTCTGGACGCTGTTCATCGGCTTCCACGGCACCTTCCTGGTCCAGCACTGGCTGGGCGCCGAGGGCATGCCGCGCCGGTACGCCGACTACCTGGCGGCCGACGGCTTCACCGCCCTGAACACGGTCTCCACGATCAGCTCCTTCCTGCTCGGCCTGTCGATCCTGCCGTTCTTCTACAACGTCTGGAAGACGGCCAAGTACGGCAAGCCGGTCGGCGTCGACGACCCCTGGGGCTACGGCCGTTCGCTGGAGTGGGCGACCTCCTGCCCGCCCCCGCGGCACAACTTCCTCACCCTGCCGCGGATCCGCAGCGAATCCCCGGCGTTCGATCTGCACCACCCCGAGATCTCCGCGCTCGACCAGCTCGAGAACGTCGGTCACGACGACAAGGCCCTCGCTGGCGGCAAGGAGGCCGGCAAGTGAAGATCCAGGGCAAGATGTTCATGTGGCTGAGCCTCTTCATCCTCGTCATGGCGGTCGTCTATGGCGTGTGGTCGAAGGAGCCGGCCGGTACCACGGCCCTCTTCCTGGCCTTCGGGCTCGCGATCATGATCGGCTTCTACCTCGGCTTCACGGCCAAGCGGGTCGACGCGGGCGCGCAGGACAACAAGAACGCGGACGTGGCGGACGACGCCGGCGAGGTCGGGTTCTTCAGCCCGCACAGTTGGCAGCCGCTCTTCCTCGGCATCGGCGGCGCGTTCGCCTTCATGAGCATCGCCATCGGCTGGTGGCTGATGTTCTTCTCGGCGCCGCTGATCCTCCTCGGTCTGTTCGGCTGGGTCTTCGAGTACTACCGCGGTGAGAACCGCACCCAGTAGCACGGTCGGGCACCGCGAGGGGCCCGGACACTCCGTCAGGAGCGTCCGGGCCCCTTCGTGTGCCCGGCCGCGTCACCCGTCCGGGCGACCCGCCGTGCCGCCGCCCGGGAACCTTCCTACGTTGAGGCCATGAGCCACTCAGTTCACTTCCCGGCACGGGGGCGCGCCGCCGTCCACTGCACGCTGCTGGTGATGGTCCTCGGCGCGGCCTGCGCGGGCTGCGGCGGCGACGACGACCCGCTGGCGGCCAGGCCCTACGACGCGGCGGGCCAGATCTCCTTCGACGGGCCCGCGGGCGGCGGGAAGAAGGCCGACCCGGACAAACCCCTGGAGGTCGTCGCCAGGGGCGCGGACGGGCGGATCACGGACGTCACGGCGGTGGACCGGGCGGGCCGCTACCTGGCGGGCGAACTCTCCGCCGACGGCACCCGCTGGCACAGCACCGCCCCGCTGGCCGCCGACGCCTCGTACACGGTCCGGGTCAGCACCGAGAGCCCGGACGGGGCGCCCGGCCGCAAGGTCCTCACCTTCGACACCGGCCGGCCCGCCACCAAGCAGCGCCTGGACGTGGCCTTCGGCCCCAAGGCGGGCACGTACGGCGTCGGCCAGCCGATCACCGCGGAGCTGAGCCGGCCGGTCCGGGACCCCGCCCAGCGGGCGGTGGTGGAACGCGCCCTGAAGGTGGAGTCCACGCCCGCCGTGGAGGGCGCCTGGCACTGGGTGGACGACAAGGAACTGCACTACCGGCCCCGGGACTACTGGCCCGCCCACGCCACCGTCCGGGCCCGCAGCACCCTGGACGGCATCAAGATCGGCGACCGGATGTGGGGCGGCACCGCCAAGCCCCTGAAGATCGCCACCGGCGACCGGGTCATCGCCGTCACCGACGCCTCGTCGCACACGATGACCGTCTACCGCAACGGCGAGGAGATCAAGGAGATCCCCGTCACCACCGGCAAGCCCGGCTTCGAAACCCGCAACGGCGTCAAGGTGGTGCTCGGCAAGGAAGCCTTCGTGCGGATGCGCAGCACCACCGTCGGCATCGCCGAGGGCTCCTCCGAGGCGTACGACCTGCCGGTGCACTGGGCCACCCGGGTGACCTGGAGCGGCGAGTACGTGCACGCCGCCCCCTGGTCGGTCGGCTCCCAGGGCTCCGCCAACGTCAGCCACGGCTGCACCGGCATGAGCACCGAGAACGCCGAGTGGTTCTTCGACACCGTCCGCGAGGGCGACCTGGTCGAGGTGGTCAACTCCTTCGGCGACACCATGGAGACCTTCGGCAACGGCTTCGGCGACTGGAACCTCGACTGGGACAAGTGGCGCACCGGCAGCGCCGTCCTGGGCGGCGGCGTCGACGCCCCGCGGGCGGAGGACGCCTCCCGCCTCCGCCCGACGGCCGCCTGAGCGGGCGCCCGGTCAGGCGCTCTGCAGCTTCCGCTGCCGCAGCAGGTCCGCGAGGGCCGCGGCGAACTCCACCGGCTCCACCGGCAGCGCCACCGCCGCGTCCGCCCGGCTCCAGGTCGCCAGCCACGCGTCCTGCGGCCGCGCGATCAGCAGCAGCACCGGCGGGCACCGGAACACCTCGTCCTTGATCTGGCGGCACATCCCCATGCCGCCCATCGGCACGGCCTCGCCGTCCAGGACGCAGACGTCGATGCCGCCCTTGTCCAGCTCCTTGAGGACGGCGGCCGGCGTCGCGCACTCGACGAACTCCACCACGGGGGCGTCCGGAGCCGGCCTGCGGCCGGTGGCGAGCCGTACCTGTTCGCGGGTGGTGGAGTCGTCGCTGTAGACCAGCACCGTGGCGGTCGGCTGCATGCTTCCTCCGATACGTAGGAGCCCGTTGCGCCGGATGCTACTCCCTCCCACACCCCGTCAACAGCGGCCCGGACACGGCCGGAACGGCCGCTTCGCTGGGCCATCCGGGCAGTACAGGCCGGGCGGACACTCCGAACGGCACCCCCGGGAGTGAGGGCGGGATAAGCGACCGACATAATGTCGGTCGTGGCGACAGCAACGACAGTAGATACCGGGCACGCGCACCCGTCGGTCAATCGGCCGAACCTCACCAGCGTCGGAACCATCATCTGGCTGAGTTCCGAGCTGATGTTCTTCGCGGCCCTCTTCGCGATGTACTTCACCCTGCGATCGGTGACCGGTCCCGACTTCTGGAGTGAGAAGGCAGATGCCCTGAACTTCCCGTTCTCGGGGACCAACACCGTCATCCTGGTGCTCTCCTCCCTCACCTGCCAGCTCGGCGTGTTCGCCGCCGAGCGCGGGGACGTGAAGAAGCTCCGGATGTGGTTCATCGTCACCTTCGTCATGGGTGCGATCTTCATCGGCGGTCAGGTGTTCGAGTACACCGAGCTGGTCAAGCACGAGGGCCTGTCGCTCTCGTCCGACCCGTACGGCTCGGTGTTCTACCTGACCACCGGCTTCCACGGCCTGCACGTGACGGGCGGTCTCATCGCCTTCCTGCTGGTCCTCGGCCGCACCTACGCGGCCCGGAGGTTCACCCACGAGCAGGCGACCGCCGCCATCGTCGTGTCCTACTACTGGCACTTCGTCGATGTCGTCTGGATCGGCCTCTTCGCCACGATCTACATGATCAAGTAGGCGCGGACCGCTCCCGCGCCCTTCCAGAAGCATCGACGCAGAAGATCCTGACACCGGGGTAATCCGTGAAAAAGCTCTCCGCACGACGACGCCATCCGCTGGCGGCACTCGTCGTCCTACTCCTCGCGCTGGCATGCACCGGGGGGCTCTACGCCGTGTTCGCGCCCGCGGACAAGGCGCAGGCCGATGAAACGGCCCAGTCCCTCGCCATCGAAGAGGGCAAGCAGCTCTACTCCGTCGGCTGCGCCACTTGTCACGGCACCGATGGTCAGGGCACCACCGACGGTCCCAGCCTGGTGGGCGTGGGCGCCGCGGCCGTGGACTTCCAGGTGGCCACCGGACGCATGCCGGCCCAGCAGCCGGGCGCCCAGGTGCCCAAGAAGAAGAACATCTACTCGCAGGCCGAGATCGACCAGCTCGCCGCGTACATCGCTTCGCTGGGCGCCGGCCCGTCGATCCCCACCGAGGAGCAGTACGGCCCGGAGGGCGCGGACATCGCCAAGGGCGGTGAGCTGTTCCGCACCAACTGCGCGCAGTGCCACAACTTCACGGGCAAGGGCGGTGCCCTCACCCACGGCAAGTTCGCGCCGAACCTGGAAGGCGTGTCGGCCAAGCACATCTACGAGGCCATGCAGACCGGTCCGCAGAACATGCCCTCGTTCCCCGACAGCACGCTCACGGAGCAGAACAAGAAGGACATCATCGCGTACCTCGACGCGGTCAACGGGGAGGACACCGTGAGCCGGGGCGGCCTCGAGCTGGGCGGCATCGGGCCGGTCGCCGAGGGCCTCTTCGGCTGGATCTTCGGCCTCGGCACCCTCATCGCCGTCGCCGTGTGGGTCGCCGCTCGGACCGCAAAGGCCAAGAAGTCATGAGTAGCCAAGACATTCCAGAAGAGAACCTGCCGGCCGCGCAGGCCACCGCCCACGGCGAGCTGGCGGACGAGAAGCACCCGTTCGCCGACCCGGGGCTGCCGCCCCACGAGCACCGCATCCAGGACGTCGACGAGCGGGCCGCCAAGCGCTCCGAGCGCAGCGTCGCCCTGATGTTCACGGTCTCGATGCTGGCCACCATCGGCTTCATCGCGTCCTACGTCGCGATCGACCACGACAAGTCGGTCTTCGTCTTCCCGCTCGGGCACATCAACGCGCTGAACTTCGCCCTCGGCCTCACCCTGGGCGTGGCGCTGTTCTGCATCGGCGCGGGCGCGGTCCACTGGGCCCGCACCCTGATGTCCGACGTCGAGGTCGCCGACGAGCGCCACCCGATCGAGGCGTCCCCCGAGGTCCGCGCCAAGGTGCACGCCGACTTCAAGCAGGGCGCCAAGGAGTCCGTGATCGGCCGTCGCAAGCTGATCCGGAACACCATGCTCGGCGCGGTCGCGCTGGTGCCCCTCTCCGGCGTCGTGCTGCTGCGCGACCTCGGCCCGCTGCCCGAGGACAAGCTGCGCCACACGCTGTGGTCCAAGGGCAAGCTGCTGGTGAACATGAACACCAACGAGCCGCTGCGCCCCTCCGACGTGGCGGTGGGCTCGCTCACCTTCGCCAAGCCCGAGGGCCTGGAGGAGCACGACCACGCGTTCCAGAACGAGATCGCCAAGGCCGCCCTGATGATCGTCCGCATCCAGCCGGACGACATCAAGGACAAGCGCGAGCTGGAGTGGTCGCACGAGGGCATCGTCGCGTACTCGAAGATCTGCACCCACGTCGGTTGCCCGATCTCGCTGTACGAGCAGCAGACGCACCACGTGCTCTGCCCCTGCCACCAGTCCACCTTCGACCTGTCCGACGGTGCCCGGGTCATCTTCGGTCCCGCCGGTCACGCCCTGCCGCAGTTGCGGATCGGCGTGAACGACGAGGGCTACCTCGAAGCGCTCGGCGACTTCGAAGAGCCCGTCGGTCCTGCATTCTGGGAGCGCGGATGAGCACTCAAGAGAGCACCACGGCCCGCTCTCGCGGGAAGGCACCGGCCGGCGAACGCGTCGCCGACTGGGCCGACGGCCGGCTGGGGATCTACTCCCTGGCCAAGGCCAACATGCGGAAGATCTTCCCGGACCACTGGTCCTTCATGCTGGGCGAGGTCTGCCTCTACAGCTTCCTCATCATCATCCTCACGGGTGTGTACCTGACGCTGTTCTTCCACCCGTCGATGAACGAGGTGGAGTACCACGGCAGCTACGTCCCGCTGCAGGGTCAGCTCATGAGCGAGGCGTACAAGTCGACGCTGGACATCAGCTTCGACGTCCGGGGCGGTCTGCTGATCCGGCAGATCCACCACTGGGCGGCGATCGTCTTCCTCGCCGGCATGTTCGTGCACATGATGCGCGTCTTCTTCACCGGCGCGTTCCGCAAGCCGCGTGAGATCAACTGGCTGTTCGGCTTCCTGCTGTTCGTCCTGGGCATGTTCACCGGCTTCACCGGCTACTCGCTCCCGGACGACCTGCTCTCCGGCACCGGTGTCCGCTTCACCCAGGGCGCGATCCTGTCCGTGCCGATCGTGGGCACGTACATCTCGATGTTCCTGTTCGGCGGGGAGTTCCCGGGCGACGACATGGTCGCGCGGTTCTACTCGATCCACATCCTGCTGCTGCCGGGCATCATGCTCGGCCTGGTGGTCGCCCACCTGATCCTGGTCTTCTACCACAAGCACACGCAGTTCGCGGGCCCCGGCAAGACCAACAAGAACGTCGTCGGCATGCCGCTGCTGCCGGTCTACATGGCCAAGGCCGGAGGCTTCTTCTTCCTGGTCTTCGGTGTCATCGCGATCCTGGCCGGCATCGCCACGGTCAACCCGATCTGGGCGCTCGGTCCCTACCGGCCCGACCAGGTCTCCACCGGCGCCCAGCCCGACTGGTACATGGGCTTCGCCGAGGGTCTGGTCCGCGCCATGCCGGGCTGGGAGATCAACTTCTGGGGCCACACCCTGGTCCTGGGCGTGTTCATCCCGCTGGCGATCTTCGGTCTGTTCCTCGCGGCGATCGCGCTGTACCCGTTCATCGAGTCCTGGGTCACCGGCGACAAGCGCGAGCACCACATCCTGGACCGGCCGCGCAACGCCCCGACCCGCACCGGCCTCGGCGTCGCGTGGGTCACCGCGTACATGATCATGCTGATCGGTGGTGGCAACGACATCATCGCCACCCACTTCCACCTGTCGATCAACGCGGTCACCTGGTTCGTCCGCATCGGCTTCTTCGTGGGCCCGGTCGTCGCGTTCGTGATCACCAAGCGGATCTGCCTCGGCCTGCAGCGCCGGGACAAGGACAAGGTGCTGCACGGCCGCGAGGCCGGCATCATCAAGCGCCTGCCGCACGGTGAGTTCATCGAGGTGCACGAGCCGCTCAGCCAGGAGCAGCTCTACACCCTCACCGCGCACGAGCAGTACCGGCCCGCCGAGATCGGCCCGGCGGTCGACGACAACGGCGTCGAGCGCAAGGCCAAGGGCAGCCAGAAGCTGCGCGCCAAGCTCAGCAAGGCGTACTACGGCGAGGGGTCCCAGATCCCCAAGCCGACCGTCGAGGAGTACAAGGAGATCACCAGCGGCCACGGCCACCACTGATCTCCCCGCGTCGCCACACGACGACGAAGGGCCCCGTCCGGTGTTCGGACGGGGCCCTTCGGCGTGCCCCCGGGCTGGATAGGGTGGGGGCGACTTCTCCCGACCGCACACACGACCCAGGAGCGGCTGATGAGCGCTGTGACCCCCGCTGGAGGCGACACCGCGGCGGGCCGTTCCTGGCCCGCCGTGCTGAACGGCCTGCTGGACGGCCGCGACCTCTCCGCCGACGAGGCCGCGTGGGCGATGGACCGGATCATGCGCGGCGAGGCGACCGACGCGCAGATCGCCGGGTTCGCGGTCGCGCTGCGCGCCAAGGGCGAGACCGTCGAGGAGATCACCGGCCTGGTCCGCACCATGTACGAGCACGCCAACGTGATCCAGGTGCCCGGGGACACGGTGGACATCGTCGGCACCGGCGGCGACGGCGCCAAGACGGTCAACATCTCCACCATGTCCGCGATCGTCGTCGCGGGCGCCGGCGCCAAGGTCGTCAAGCACGGCAGCCGCGCCGCCTCCTCCGCGTCCGGCGCCTCCGACGTACTGGAGCAGCTCGGCGTCAACCTGGAGCTGAGCCCGCGGCGGGTCGCCGAGGTCGCCGAGGAGGCCGGGATCACCTTCTGCTTCGCCGTGAAGTTCCACCCGGCGCTGCGCCATGTGGCGGCGGCCCGCGGCCAACTGGGCATCCGGACGGTCTTCAACTTCCTGGGCCCGCTGACCAACCCGGCCCGGGTCCGCTCCCAGGCCATCGGCGTGGCCGACGCCCGGATGGCGCCGATCATCGCCGGGGTCTTCGCCGAGCGCGGCAACTCCGCGCTGGTCTTCCGCGGCGACGACGGCCTCGACGAGCTGACCACCACCGCCACCTCCCGGGTGTGGACCGTGCGCGAGGGCAAGGTCACCGAGGAGACCTTCGACCCCCGGGACGTCGGCCTGGAGATCGTGCCGGTGGCGGCGCTGCGCGGCGCCGACGCCGCCTACAACGCCGAGGTGGCCCGGAAGCTGCTGGCCGGCGAGCCCGGCCCGGTACGGGACGCGGTCCTGCTCAACGCGGCGGCGGCGCTGGTCGCCCTGGAGCCCGGCGACGGACCGCTCACGGACCGGATCCGGGCCGGGATGGACCGCGCCGCCGAGGCCATCGACTCGGGCGCCGCCCGCCGGGTCCTGGAGCGCTGGGTCGCCGCCAGCCACGCCTGAGGGCCCGCCCCCTGTGACGTACGTCCCGCGATCCGGACACGGGTTGCGGGACGGCGATCACCTCCCGTACGTTTCTGCACCAGGTCATGAGTGACAGTCATCAGGCCCCGGCCGACTGTCCGGCAACCCTCCGTCCGTGGCGGGGTGCCCCGGGTGAAGACCAGGCCGTGGACAGCAAGGTCCACGGCAAGCGCGGACCCCTCGCCCGCCAGGGGTCCTGGTCGTCGAGGAGCCTTCCGTGAGCAAGCGAATGCGCTAGGGCCGCAGAGCCCCGCCTCCGCACACCCCTTTTCATCTTTCTCCGCGTCTGCCTCTCACGGGAGTCCGCCATGTCCGTGCCCACCGCTGTCTCCGCTCCGCTGCCCGTCCTCGGCCGGGATGTCACCGTCCCGCTGGTCACCGGCGGCGAGGTCGCCTACGCCGCGCTGGACTACGCCGCCAGCGCCCCCGCGCTCCAGCGGGTCTGGGACGACGTGGCCGCCTATGCCCCGTACTACGGCAGCGTCCACCGGGGCGCCGGGTACCTGTCGCAGTTGTCCACCGACCTGTTCGAGAACGCCCGCCGGACTGTCGCGGAGTTCCTCGGCTGCCGCGCGGGGGACCAGGTGGTCTTCACCCGGTCCACCACCGACTCGCTGAACCTGCTCGCCGCCGCGCTGCCGGCCGACTGCCGGGTCTTCGTCTTCGAGACCGAGCACCACGCCGCCCTGCTGCCCTGGCGCGGCGCGGACGTGACCTACCTCGACGCCCCGCGCAGCCACGGCGAGGCCGTCGCCACCCTGGAGCGCGCGCTGGCCGACCGCGACCCGCACGGCCCCGCCCTGGTCTGCGTCACCGGCGCCTCCAACGTCACCGGCGAGCTGTGGCCGGTGCGCGAACTGGCCGCCGCCGCCCACGCGCACGGCGCCCGGATCGTCCTGGACGCCGCCCAGTTGGCCCCGCACCACCCGGTCAGCGTGACCGACCTGGACGTCGACTGGGTCGCCTTCTCCGGGCACAAGCTGTACGCCCCCTTCGGCTCCGGCGTGCTGGCCGGCCGCGCCGACTGGCTGGGCGCCGCCGAGCCCTACCTCGCGGGCGGCGGCGCCAGCCGCAGGGTCGCCCGGCGCGCGGACGGCGGAGTGGAGGTGGAGTGGCACCAGGGCGCCGCCCGGCACGAGGCCGGCTCGCCCAACGTGATCGGCGCCTACGCCATCGCCGCAGCCTGCAAGGCCCTCACCGAGGCCGGGTTCGACACGCTGGTCGCCCGCGAGCGGTACCTGATCGAGAAGGTCCGGGAGGGCCTCGCCGGGGTGCCCGAGGTCCGGGTGCTCTCCCTGTTCGGGGACGGCGCCCCGCGCGTCGGCGTCCTCTCCTTCGTCGTCGACGGCTGGAACAGCAGCCACTTCGCCGCCGCCCTCTCCGCCGAGTACGGCATCGGGGTCCGCGACGGCCTGTTCTGCGCCCACCCGCTGGTGCGCACCCTGCTGGGCAGCGACCCGGAGACCCAGGGCGAGTGCGGCGCCCCCGAGGCCGCGCCCGGCGAGACGTCCCTCAACGCCGTCCGGGTCAGCTTCGGCGCGGGCACCCCCGACGAGCACGTGGAGCGGTTCGTGACCGCCGTACGCGAACTCGTCCGGGACGGCGCCCGGTGGAACTACCGCACCGAGGGCGGGCGTTGCGTGCCCGACACCTCCGCCGCGGTCGCCTGAGCCGGGTGGCGGCCCGCTGCCGGCAGCGGGCCGCTCAGCTCTCCAGGCCGATGGCGAACGCCGCCTCCAGGTCGTGCTGCGAGTACGTGCGGAACGCCACATGCGTGTCCGTGCCCTCCACGCCCGGGATCTTGCTGATCCGGCCCGGGATGATCTCCGCCAGGTCCTCGTGCTGCCGCACCCGCACCATGGCGATCAGGTCGTAGGTGCCGGTGACGGAGAAGACCTCGCTGACGCTGTCCAGCGCGGCGATCCGTTCCGCGATCTCGGGGATCCGGTCCACGCTGGTCTTGATGAGGACGATCGCGGTGATCACGGCTGGTTCTCTCCCTCGGGGACGGGCGCTGGGGTGCTCCTCACTCTAGTCCTCCGCCCGAAACGCACCCAGGCGACGAGGAACCCCAGGCCGAAGCCGACCAGGTGGGCCAGGTACGCCACCCCCGGGCCGTCGCCCGCCCGCCCGGCCGCCAGCCACTGCAGGGCCGCCCAGAACGGCAGCACGACCCAGGCCGGGAACCGCAGCGGCAGGAAGAACAGGAACGGCAGGAGACTGGTCACCCGCGCCCGGGGGAACAGGTACAGGAACGCCCCGAGGATCGCCGAGATCGCCCCGGAGGCGCCGACCAGGGACTGCTCGGAGCGGGAGTTGGCCACCGCGTAGCCCAGCAGCGCCAGGTACCCGCAGCCGACGTAGAACACGGTGAACCGCACCCGGCCCATCCGTTCCTCGGTCATCGCGCCGAACACGTAGAGGAAGAGCATGTTGCCGAGCAGGTGCACCCAGCTCCCGTGCACGAAGAGGGCCGTGGCGGGGGTCAGCAGCGCCCTCGGGGAGCCGTCGAACAGGTCGGTGGGGATCACCCCCCAGTGCCGGAAATAGGCGCGCTGCGCGGCGAGCAGCCCGTCACCGGAGCCGTACGCCGGGTTGACCCCCGCGGCGGGGCTGACCAGGAAGAGCAGACAGCACAGGACGATCAGTCCGTACGTCACCGGCGCCGCCGTCCCCCGGGCGGTGTGGCCGGATCCCGCCGTTCTGACGCGGTGCGCGAGGGCCGTGCTCCAGTTGCGGATCATGGCTACAGAGCATGGCGCAACGGGACGGAACGGGAGGAACCGCCTCGCCGCCGTGGACAGGCGGGCGGCGGACACGCGCCAGGCCGTAGGGTTACGAGCCACACGTACCGGGGAGGCCGGTGCGCCGGGCGACACTGGAAGAGAGCGAACAGTGACGGTTCCCCTGCCCACGGACACCACACGGTGGCGCTGCACCCTCTGCGGCAACCTCACCCGCTTCGACGTGACCCGCTCGTCGAAGGTCGTGGAGTACGTCCACCTCGATCTGGCCGGCGAGCCGAAGGTCGAGGAGCGCGAGGTGGTCAGTGAGAGCATCGAGTCGGTGCGGTGCCGCTGGTGCAACGCGGTGGACCAGGTGGAACTGGTGGACAGGCCGGGCGCCGGCTCCTAGGCGGAGCGGGCCCCGCACGCGATTGGGGTGACGGATGGCGCAGACACACGGCGGGGGGCCGGACGACGGCACCGCTGAGGTGCTCGACCGTCCCCTGCCCGACGGGGTGCGCCGCAGGGTGGTGCAGCTCGTCTCGGACGGCTTCGGCGCGCTGACCCCGGCCGAACTGCCCGCCCAGTTGCGGCAGTTCGCCCGGTTCACGCCGAGCCGGCGGGCCAAGTTCGCGGGCAACGCGATGGCCGCCGCCCTGGAGACCGACCCGCTGTTCCGCCAGCGCATCGGCGAGCGGCTCAGAGAGGCCCAGCCGGAACTGGCCGGCGCCCTCGACTCCGGCGCCCCGCCCCCGGCCGCGGACCCGCTCGACGTGGCGGCCGCGGCCTACGTACTGCGGCCGGCCGGCTGGGTGAAGCTGGTGGCCGCCGCGGGCGAGGAGGCGCAGCGCGCCGACGCCGAGCGCGCCGACGAGGAGACCCGCGCCGAGCTGGAGCGGCTCCGCGCCGAGCTGGACCGCGCCCGGGAGCAGGGCCGCGCCGAGACCGAGCGGCTCCGCGCCGAGCTGGAGGCGGCCCGCAAGGAGGCCGAGTCGCTGCACCGCAAGCTGCGCTCGGCGCTCAGCGACGTCCGGCGCGGCGAGGCGGCGCTGCGCAAGGCCCGGGCCGAGCTGGAGGCGGCGCGCGCCGACGGGCAGGCGCACCTGTCCGCCGCGGAGAGCGAGACCCGGCGGCTCAAGGCCCGGCTCGGCGAGGCGGAGGCCGCCCTGGAGGCCACCCGCCGCGCCGCCCGGGAGGGCCGCAGCGTCGAGGACATGCGGGTCCGGCTGCTGCTGGACACGCTGCTGGACGCCACCCAGGGGCTCCGCCGCGAGCTGGCGCTGCCGCCCGTCTCGGTGCGCCCCGCCGAGACCGTGGACGCCGTGGAGCCGGGCCGGATGACGCCCAAGGACATCGCCGCCCGGGCGCTGTCCGAGCACGACCCGGCCGTCCTGGACCAGTTGCTGGCGCTGCCCCAGGCCCATCTGGTGGTCGACGGCTACAACGTCACCAAGACCGGCTATCCGCAGATGCCGCTGGAGAAGCAGCGGCTGCGGCTGCTCGGGCAGCTCTCGCAGCTCGCCGCGCAGACCGGCGCCGAGGTGACCTGTGTCTTCGACGGGGCCGAGCTGGTCGCGCCGGTGCTGCTGGCGCCGCCGCGCGGGGTGCGGGTGCTGTTCTCCAAGCCGGGGGTCACCGCGGACGAGCTGATCCGCCAGTTGGTGCGCGCCGAGCCGCCGGGCCGGCCGGTCATCGTCGCCTCCACCGACCGGGAGGTGGCCGACGGGGTGGCCCGGGCGGGGGCGCGGCCGGTGGCCTCGGCGATGCTCCTCAAGCGGCTTTCCTGACACCTGCGGCACCTGCGCCCCAAGCGCAACGTACCGGCTCAATGCCGGAATTGACCGATCCGTCACGCAACGTAGTGTCAACCCGGTATCACCGCACGTGAGTTGAGCGAAGAATTGCGGTGCGTAACCGGGATTTTTCGGCGGAGGATTTGAACTGATCACGAGTGGGTCACTAGGGTCTGCCTTCGAACCCGCGAACGGGTGATCACTCACACGAAGGAGTTCGCCTCCGTGGCGTCCCACCGTCGACCCAAGCAGCCCAGCAGGGCGCGCGTCACCGTGCTCACCACCGCCGCCGCAGCCGCCGTCGTGCTCAGCTCGCAGGCCGCCAACGCCGCGCCGAGCGAGAAGCCGACCAAGGACGAGGTCAAGGCGAAGGTCGACAAGCTCTACGAAGAGGCGGAGCAGGCCACCGAGAAGTACAACGGGGCCAAGGAGAAGCAGGAGAAGCTCCAGAAGGAGATCTCCACCATCCAGGACAACGTCGCCCGGGGTCAGGAGGAGCTGAACGAGCTGCGCGACGGCCTCGGCTCGATGGCCAGCCAGCAGTACCGCTCCGGCGGCATCGACCCCTCCGTGCAGTTGTTCCTCTCCGCGGACCCGGACGACTACCTCGACAAGGCGTCCACCCTCGACCAGTTGAGCGCCCAGCAGGTCGACGCGCTGAAGAAGGTCCAGGACAAGCAGCGCGACCTCGCCCAGCAGCGCGCCGAGGCCGCCGACAAGCTCAAGGACCTCTCCGCCACCCGCACGGAACTCGGCCGGAAGAAGCAGGAGGTCCAGGGCAAGCTGGCCGCCGCGCAGAAGCTGCTCAACAGCCTCACCGCCGCCGAGCGGGCCGCCCTGCAGGACGAGGAGCAGCGCTCCACCCGCAGCGCCGAGCGCCAGGTGCTCTCCGCCGCCGACAGCAACGGCCCCGTCAAGGCCGGCTCCGGCCGGGCCGGCGCCGCCTTCGCCGCCGCCCAGAGCAAGATCGGCAGCCCGTACGTGTACGGCGCCACCGGCCCGTCCTCGTTCGACTGCTCCGGCCTGACCTCCTGGGCCTACGCCCAGGCCGGCGTCTCCATACCCCGGACCTCCGAGGCCCAGTCCCAGATCGGCACCCGCATCACCAGCCAGAGCGACCTCCAGGTCGGCGACCTGGTCTTCTTCTTCAACGACCTGCACCACGTGGGTCTGTACGCGGGCAACGGCCAGGTCCTGCACGCCCCGCGCACCGGCACCGTCGTGCGCTACGAGTCGATGAGCACCATCGGCGGGCCCTTCATGTGGGGCGTCCGCGTCTGACCCGCCGGGCCCGTCACGCCCACTCCGGGATGCCGCCCGAACGGGCGAATCACACCTCCGCGCTGTGACCCCGCGCCCCGCCGCTGACCTGCGTCAGCGGCGGGGCGTCGTGTCGCGCGGGGGCCGAGGTCGTTGGTCGGCGCCCCGCCGCGGGGCTACTGTCTGCCGCGTTTCCCCGTCCGCCAGCGGAAGGAGTGCGGCTTCCCGTGGGGTCCCATCGCCGCCTTGCACCGACCGGGTTCGACCGCGGCGCCACCGCCGTGGCCGGCCTCCTCTCCGCCGCCGCCGCGGTCCTGGGCGCCGTACCGGCCCTCGCCTCGCCCGCCGACGACACCCGGGCCGAGGTGGACCGGCTCCACCAGGAGGCCGAGCGGGCCACCGAGGCGTACAACAGGGCCGACGAGCGCACCGACGTGCTGCGCGTCCAGGTCGGCCGGGCGCAGGACCGGGTGGCCCGGCAGCAGGAGCGGATCAACACGCTGCGGGACGCGCTGGGCTCGCTGGCCGGCGCCCAGTACCGCTCCGGCGGCATCGACCCGTCCGTCGCGCTGCTGCTCTCCGCCGACCCGGACGACTACCTCGACAAGGCGTCCGTGCTCGACCGGATCGGCGCCCGCCAGGCCGGCGAGCTGCGCAGCCTGCAGAGAGCCATGCGGGGCCTGGCCGAGGAGCGCGCCGAGGCGACGAAGAAGCTGGGCGAGCTGACCCGGAGCCGCCGGGCCGTCGCCGCGCACCGCAGGACCGTCGAACGCAAGCTGGCCCAGGCCCGCCGCCTGCTCAACTCCCTGCCCGCCGACGAGCGCGCCGCCTACGGCCGGGCCTCCCGCTCCGAGCGCGCGGAGCTCGGCGGCCCCGGCGGCACCGCCCCCGCCTCCGGCCGGGCGGCCGCCGCCGTCGCCGCCGCCCGCTCCGCCCTCGGCAGGCCCTACGTCTGGGGCGCCAACGGCCCCACCGGTTTCGACTGCTCGGGCCTGACCCAGTGGTCCTACGCCCAGGCCGGGGTCGGACTGCCGCGCACCTCGCAGGCGCAGGCCGACGCCGGGCGCCGGGTCCCGCTCGCCGCGGCCCGCCCCGGCGACCTGGTCGCCTACCGGGACGACGCCAGCCACATCGGCATGTACGTCGGCAACGGCCAGGTCATCCACGCCCCCTACCCCGGCGCCGCGGTCCGCTACGACCCGGTCGGCATGATGCCGGTCTCCTCGGTGACGCGGCCCTAGCACTCACGCGGAGGCCCCCACGCCCTCTCACCCCGGCGGCCCGGCGCCCGTACGATCGGGAAGATGGCTGGTCGTGGGCGGGTGCCGGGGTGCTTCGTGGTGGTGCTGTGTCTGCTGCTCGCCGCCCTGGTGGGCTGCGGCGGCGGGCCCGCCGCCGATCCGGTGCGCGCGGAGGTGCAGCGGGTGCTGGACCGCAGGGCGGCGGCCCTGCTCGGCCACGACGCCGCCGGGTACGCCGCCACGGGCACCCGCACCGGCTTCGGCCGGGTCCGCGCGGTGCCGCTGGCCGACTGGAGCTACCGCGTCCGGGACGTGCGCCGCACCGGCGACCGCGCCACCGCCGACGTACAGCTCGGCTACCGCCTCGCCGGTCACGACCGGGGCGCCGTCACCGCCGCCCGCACCCTGCGGCTCGCCCACCGCGCCGGGCAGTGGTACGTCACCTCCGAGCGGCCCGCCGAGCGGTCCGGCCAGCAGCCCTGGGACCAGGGCACGGTCCACGTGGTCCGGGGCCGGCACAGCCTCGTCCTCGGCGTCGGCCGGTCCGACGCCGAACTGCGCTCCTTCGCCGCGCTCGCCGACCGGGCGGTGCCGGCCGTGTCCGACGCCTGGGACGGCGACTGGGCCGGGCGGCTGGTGATCCTCGTACCGAAGTCCCTGCAGGACATGGCCGGGCTGCTCGGCTCGCCCGCCTCCTCCTACCGGGGCATCGCGGCCGTCACCACCGGCGAGACCGGCGGTGCCGCCGACGCCCCCGCCGACCGGATCATCGTCAACCCCGAGGCGTTCGGGCTGCTCGGCTCCCTCGGCAAGCAGGTGGTGCTCACCCACGAGGCCGCCCACGTCGCCACCCGCGCCCACACCGGCGCCGCCACCCCGCTGTGGCTGTCGGAGGGGTACGCCGACTGGGTCGGCTACCGGGGCAGCGCCCGCACCCCCGCCCAGGCCGCGCCGGAACTGGCCCGCGCGGTCGCCGAGGGCCGACTGCCCGGCGCGCTCCCGGACGACGACGACTTCGGCTTCACCGGCGACGCGGACGAGCTGGCCCGGGCGTACGAGAGCGGCTGGACGGCCTGCCGGCTGATCGCCGGCCGGTGGGGCGAGGCCCGCCTCGACGCGTTCTACCGCGCGGTCGGCGCGCACGAGCGCCGGGCGGGCGCGGTCGAGGACGCGCTGGCCGAGGTGCTCGGGACGACACCGCAGGAGTTCACCGAAGGGTGGCGGGCGTACCTGCGGGCGGAGTTCGGCTGAGCCGCCGGGGCGCGCGGGTCAGGAGGTGACCGGGGTCTCGGCGTCGGCGTCGGTGCGGGCGGAGGGGCCGGGCCGGGTGCGGGGCGGCTCGGGGGTGGTCGTGTCGCGCCACAGGACGCGGGCCGCGATGACCGCCGCGGCGACCAGCAGGCCGTTGCGGGTCAGGATGAGGGTGACCCCGGTGAGGTCGCTGGCCACCACGTGCGCGAACCACACCGGGAACTCCAGCACCGTCATCAGGCACGCCTCCAGCACCAGCAGGGCGGGAATCCCCATCCGGCTCCCCCGGAAGCACAGGCACACCGCGGCGACGCCGACCAGCCACACCAGGTACTGCGGGCTGATCACCCGGCTGGTCACCGTGAACATCAGCACCGCCACGAACGCCGCGTCCGCCGCCGTGCGCTCCGTGAACCGCACCGCCGCCAGCCTCCACAGCAGCAGCCAGCCGAACGCCATCCCGGTCAGCGCCAGCGCCCCGGTGCTCACCGCGTCCACGTACGGGCCGAGGAACTCCACCGAGCCGTAGTTGAGCAGCACCTGCCCGTCCCAGCCGAAGTGCCGGGCGAGGTGGAAGACCAGCGAGCCCAGCGACTCCACCTCGGTGCCCCGGTCCCGCTGGTACGTCAGGAACGCGAACGCCCCGGGCATCGCCAGCGCGAACGCCCCCGCCAGCACCGCGCCGGTGACCGCCGCGGCGGCCCAGGAGGACCGCCGGCGCACGCCGACCAGCACCAGCACCGGCCACACCTTCAGCAGCGCCCCCAGCGCCGCCAGGGCGCCGGCCGCCCTGGGGTGCCGGGCGGCGGCCAGCAGAGCCGCGACGGCGACCGCGGTGACCATCACGTCGTAGCGGGCGTACACCGTGGGGCCCAGCAGCGGGACGCCCACCACCCACACCCAGGCGCCGCGCAGCGTCCCGCCGTCCCGCAGGCCGCCGTGCATCAGCAGCGCGAGGACGGCCAGGTCGGCGACGCAGGCCAGCACGTAGAAGGCGGACGCGTAATCGAGGAACGGCAGCAGCCCGGGGGAGAGGAGCGCGAGGGCGGCGGCGGGCGGGTACTGCCAGGTGACATCGCCCAGCGGAAACGTTCCGGTGCGCAGCACCTCGTACCAGTTGCGGTAGATCACCGAGACGTCGACGGTGACGTCCGGGCCCGGGAAGACGTACACCTTGAACACGAACAGCAGCAGCGCCAGCCGGGTCGCGCACCAGACCGCCGGGAGCCAGGCCGGGGACCGCAGCGTGCTCGTCGTCTTCACGTGTCCCCTGCCCGCCGTTCGGCCGCGTTCGATGGGGACATGATGTCCCGAACGGCTGTGTGCGTGCCACACATGTGGTCGGGAGGAGCTGTGAAATGCCGGTTCGGTAGGGTCGGCCGCGATGCACAAGACCTTGATCGTGACCAATGACTTCCCGCCCCGGCCGGGCGGCATCCAGGCGTTCCTGCACAACATGGCGCTGCGCCTGGACCCCGAGCGGGTCGTCGTCTACGCCTCCACCTGGAAGCGCACCCGCGAGGGCATCGAGGCCACCGCCGCCTTCGACGCCGAGCAGCCCTTCACCGTCGTACGGGACCGGACGACGATGCTGCTGCCGACGCCCGGGGCGACCCGGCGGGCGGTCGGGCTGCTGCGCGAGCACGGGTGCACGTCGGTGTGGTTCGGGGCGGCGGCGCCCCTCGGGCTGATGGCACCGGCGCTGCGCCGGGCCGGCGCCGAGCGGATCGTCGCCACCACGCACGGCCACGAGGCCGGCTGGGCCCAACTGCCCGGCGCCCGGCAACTGCTGCGCCGGATCGGCGAGTCGACGGACACGATCACCTACCTCGGGGAGTACACGCGCTCCCGGATCGCCGCCGCGCTGACCCCGGGGGCCGCCGCGCGGATGACGCAACTGCCGCCCGGCGTCGACGAGCGGACCTTCCACCCCGGCTCGGGCGGCGACAAGGTCCGGGCCCGGCTCGGTCTGACCGGCCGTCCCGTGGTGGTGTGCGTGTCCCGGCTGGTGCCGCGCAAGGGCCAGGACACGCTGATCCGCGCGATGCCCCGGGTGCTGGCCGCCGAGCCCGACGCCGTGCTGCTGATCGTCGGCGGCGGCCCGTACGAGAAGGAGCTGCGCCGGCTGGCGGCGGAGACCGGCGTCGCCGCGTCCGTCCGCTTCACCGGCTCCGTGCCCTGGTCCGAGCTGCCCGCCCACTACGGCGCCGGCGACGTCTTCGCGATGCCCTGCCGCACCCGGCGCGGCGGCCTGGACGTGGAGGGCCTGGGCATCGTCTACCTGGAAGCCTCCGCGACCGGCCTGCCCGTCGTGGCCGGCGACTCCGGCGGCGCCCCCGACGCCGTACTGGACGGCGAGACCGGCTGGGTCGTCCGGGGCGGCTCCCCGGCCGAGACCGCCGACCGCCTCGTCACGCTCCTGGCCGACCCGGAACTGCGCCGCCGCATGGGCGAGCGGGGCCGCCGCTGGGTGGAGGAGAAGTGGCGCTGGGACCTGCTGGCCGAGCACCTGAAAACGCTGCTGTAGCACACGCGCCCGAAGGGGGCGCGGGGAACCGCGCGAGCGGCCACGATCGACGGAAGGCCGCCGGCGGACCGCCCCCGGCACCCCTGAGGCGCCCTACTTCGCGTAGATCGCCTCGATCTCGTGCGCGTAGTCCTTGGCGACCACGTTCCGCTTCAGCTTCAGCGACGGCGTCAGATGCCCCGAGTCCTCCGTGAACTGCGCGTCCAGCACCCGGAATCGCCGTACCGACTCCGCCTTGGACACCGCCGCGTTCCCGTCGTCCACCGCCGCCTGGACGGCCGCGAGCAGCTCGGGGTCGTCGCGCAGCGAGGCCGGCGTCGACCCGGCCGGCTTGCCGTGGTCCGCGCACCACCGGGCGAGGAACTCCTCGTCCAGGGTGATCAGCGCGCCGACGAACGGCCGCCCGTCGCCGACCACCATGCACTCCGCGACCAGCGCGTGGGCGCGGATCCGGTCCTCGATCACCGCCGGGGCGACGTTCTTGCCGCCCGCGGTCACCAGGATCTCCTTCTTGCGGCCGGTGATCCGCAGATAGCCGTCCTCGTCGAGGGTGCCGATGTCCCCGGTGTGGAACCAGCCGTCGGCCAGCGCCTCGGCGGTCGCGGCCGGGTTGTTCCAGTACTCCTTGAACAGGTGCTCCCCGTGCAGCAGCACCTCCCCGTCGTCGGCGATGCGGATCACCGAGCCCGGCAGCGGCTGCCCGACCGTGCCGATCTTCTGCCGGTCCCAGGGGTTGAACGCGGTGGCCGCGCAGGACTCGGTCAGCCCGTAGCCCTCCAGCACGGTGAAGCCGATGCCGCGGAAGAAGTGGCCGAGCCGCTCGCCCAGCGGGGCGCCGCCGGAGATGGCGTACTCGCCGCGCCCGCCGAGGACCGCGCGCAGCTTGCCGTAGACCAGCTTGTCGAAGACCTTGTGCTTGATCCGCAGCCCGAGGGACGGGCCCGCCGGGGTGTCCAGGGACCGGCTGTAGGCGATCGCGGTGTCGGCGGCCCGGTCGAAGATCTTCCCCTTGCCGTCGGCCCGCGCCTTGGCCCGCGCCGAGTTGTAGACCTTCTCGAACACCCGCGGCACGCCGAGCACCAGCGTCGGCCGGAACGCGGCCAGTTCGTCCGTGAGGTTCTTGATGTCCGGAACGCAGCCCAGCTTGATCGGCGCCATCATCGGCGCGATCTGCACCAGCCGCCCGAAGACGTGCGCCAGCGGCAGGAACAGCAGCACCGAGCACTCGCCGGTGCGGAACAGCGGGCGCAGCCGCTCCACGATGTTCCCGCACTCCGCGAAGAAGCTGCGGTGGGTGAGCACACAGCCCTTGGGCCGGCCGGTGGTGCCGGAGGTGTAGACGATGGTCGCCGGGTCGTCGGCCTTGGCGACCGAGCCGCGCTCCTCGACCGTGCGGTCCGTGACGTCCTGGCCGAGCCGCCCCAGCTCCTCCACCGCGCCGGCCTCGATCTGCCAGAGGTGCTTCAGCGCGGGCAGCCGGTCGCGCACCGACTCCACGGTGCCGGCGTGCGCCGCCGACTCCACGACGCAGGCCGTGGCGCCCGAGTCGCCGAGGATCCACTCCACCTGCTCCGGCGAGCTGGTCTCGTACACCGGTACGGTGACCGCGCCCGCGCTCCAGATGGCGAAGTCGAACAGCGTCCACTCGTACCGGGTCCGCGACATCAGGGCGACCCGGTCGCCCGGCTGGACGCCGGCCGCGATCAGGCCCTTGGCGGCGGCGTGCACCTCGGCGAGGAAGGCCCGGGCGGTCACGTCCTGCCAGATGCCGTCCGCCTTGCGGGCGAGGACGGCGACGTCCGGGTGCTGCGCGGCGTTTCTGCGGACGATGTCGGTCAGATTGCCGTCCGCAGGGACCTCGTACAAAGCCGGAAGGCTGAACTCGCGCAAGACTGCTGCTCCTCATAAGGCGCCGGCGCCACGACGTTGTGTGCTGCGACGGTGCGGTCCAAGGCTGGGGCGGGTACTCGGGGATTCACCAGGTGAAATCCTGAGTACGACTGGACTGCCCGGACGTTACCCGCCGGTATGGCGTCTTCGACAGGGGGACCCGGCGAGATGTTCGCTGCGTCACACGGCTGGGGTTTCCTCCGGCGCACAGTAGCCGACACGCCGGCCGACCAGCCAGTAACCGCAGGTCCGACCGCTTCTGTTCACCACTGCCGCCCGCTGTCTACCCTTGATCGGCATGGCACCCACACCGACCCGCGTCCATGTCGTCAGCGATGTCCACGGCAACGCCCGTGACCTGGCCCGGGCCGGTGACGGCGCCGACGCCCTGGTCTGCCTCGGGGACCTCGTCCTCTTCCTCGACTACGCGGACCACTCGCGCGGGATATTCCCCGACCTGTTCGGGGTGGAGAACGCCCACCGCATCGTGGAGCTGCGCACCGCCCGCCGCTTCGCGGAGGCCCGGGAGTTCGGGGCCCAACTGTGGGCGGGGATCGACGGCGACCGCACCGCGGTGATCGAGAAGGCGGTACGCCGGCAGTACGCCGAGCTGTTCGCCGCCTTCCCCACCCCGACGTACGCCACCTACGGCAATGTCGACCTGCCGGCCCTGTGGGGCGAGTACGCCGGGGCGGGCACCACCGTCCTGGACGGGCAGCGGGTGGAGATCGGCGGCCGCGTCTTCGGCTTCGTCGGCGGCGGACTGCGCACCCCCATGCGCACGCCGTACGAGATCGGCGACGAGGAGTACGCCGCGAAGATCGAGGCGGTCGGCGAGGTCGACGTGCTCTGCACGCACATCCCGCCGGAGGTGCCGGAACTGGTCTACGACACGGTGGCGCGGCGCTTCGAGCGGGGCAGCCGGGCCCTGCTGGACGCCATCCGCCGCACCCGGCCCCGGTACGCGCTGTTCGGGCACGTGCACCAGCCGCTGGCCCGGCGGATGCGGATCGGGGCGACCGAGTGCGTGAACGTCGGGCACTTCGCGGCGACCGGGCGGCCCTGGGTGCTGGAGTGGTAGTCGCGCAGGTGGGCGGGGGTGACGGCGGGCCGCTCACCGCGCGGTAGCCTTCACACCGCACGCACGCGTGCGCGACGACTTCCCTACCGGCCCGCATCTGGAGGAGCCCCCGCGATGGCGGAACACACCAGCTCGAGCATCACGATCGAGGCGGCACCGGCCGACGTCATGGGGGTGATCGCCGACTTCGCCCGCTACCCGGACTGGACCGGCGAGGTGAAGGAGGCCGAGGTCCTCGCGACCGACGCGCGGGGCCGCGCCGAGCAGGTCCGGCTGGTGATGGACGCGGGAGCGATCAAGGACGACCAGACCCTGGCGTACACCTGGAACGGGGAGCACGAGGTCTCCTGGACGCTGGTGAAGTCCCAGATGCTGCGCTCCCTGGACGGCTCCTACCTGCTGCGGCCGGCCGGCACCGGCACCGAGGTCACCTACCGGCTCACCGTCGACGTCAAGATCCCCATGCTCGGCATGATCAAGCGCAAGGCCGAGAAGGTCATCATCGACCGGGCGCTGGCGGGACTGAAGAAGCGGGTGGAGTCGGGCTCGAAGTAGCCTCCGGCGGCCTGCGGGGCCGCCCCGGTGGCCCGGGTGGGCCGCCCCGTCCGGAAGCCGGCACGGCCCCGTGACCGTGCGCGAAGGTACCGTTCAGCCTCATGCGCACCCTCCTGATCACGGGCCCGGGCGGTGGCGGACGGACCACCGTCGCCGCCGCCACCGCGCTCGCCGCCGCCCGCGCGGGCACCCGGACCCTGCTGCTGGGCGCCGACCGCGAGGACACCCTCGGGGCCGCCCTCGGCACCCCCACCGGCCCGGCGCCGGCCCCGGTCGAGGAGAACCTCACCGTCTGGCGGCCCGACCCCGCCCAGGGCTTCCGCGACGCCCTCGCCACCCTCCAGGACCGCGCCTCCTCCGCCCTCGACCTGCTCGGCGCCGGCCGCCTCGACCCCGAGGAACTCACCCCGCTGCCCGGCGCCGACGAACTCGCCCTGCTGCGCGCCCTGCGCGAAGCCGCCCTCGCCGAGGGGCACGACCTGCTGGTGGTCGACCTGCCGCCCGCCCCGCGCGCCCTCGCCCTGCTCGCCCTCCCCGAGGAGCTCCGCCGCTACCTGCGCCGCCTGCTCCCGCCCGAGCGGCAGGCCGCCCGCGCCCTGCGCCCCGTCCTCGGCCGCCTCGCCGGCGTCCCCATGCCCACCGAGGCGCTGTACGAGAACGCCGCCCGCTGGGACCTGGAACTCGCCGCCACCGAGGCCGTCCTCACCGACCGGCGCACCAGCGCCCTGCTGGTCGCCGAGCCCGGCCCGGCCGCCGCCGACGCCGTGCGCGGCGCCGCCCTCGGCCTCGCCCTGCGGGGGCTGCCCGTGGAACGGCTGGTCGCCAACCGCGTCCTGCCCGAGGACGCCCCCGCCGACAGTTGGCTGGCCGGCCCGGTCGCCCAGCAGCGCAAGACCCTGGACGACTGGCGGGGCGCCCACGACGTCACCGCCCTGCCCCACCTCGGCCGGGACCCGCGCGGCACCGACGACCTCGCCGCCCTCGCCGCGCCCGCCCCGGGACCCGGCCCCGCCCCGGTGGAGTGGCCCGTCACCGACCGGCTCGCCGCCGACGGCGTCCTGCTCTGGCGGCTCCCGCTGCCCGGCGCCACCCGCGACGACCTCGACCTCGTCCGGCGCGGCGACGAACTGGCGGTCGCCGCCGGACCGTACCGCCGTATCGTTCCGCTGCCCTCCGCGCTGCGCCGCTGCACCGTCCAGGGGGCCGCGCTCCGCGACGGGGTGCTGAGCGTGCGGTTCGCGCCCGACCCGGAGCTGTGGCCGAGCGGGCGCTGAACCGGCCGGGGCCGTTCGGGTAACGTCGTAGGGACGAACCGTAGTCAGGAGCCCGTCATGAGCGATCAGCTCCCCCCGAACGGCGCCGCGCGTGACGACGCCGCCCGCGACGACGCCGGCGACGCGGCGCGGGCGGCCGACGCCGACGCCTGGGCGACCGCGTGCGCCGAGGACCTCCAGGCCGAGCGGGACCGCCGCCGCGCCCGGTACGGACCGCCCCCCGGCTCCGCCGCGGACGAGCTGCGCCGCCTGGTCGACACCGTCGCCGACAAGCTGTCCGGCCTGCAGTCCCCGCTGCTCGGCACGGTCGCCGGACCGGCCGCCCAGCAGGTGGTCCGGCAGGTCGTGCAGCAGGCCAAGGCCGCCGTCGAACCCGTCATCGAGCGCAACCCGGACGTCTTCGACCACCTCGCCGCCGCCGGCGGCGAACTGCTCGCCGCCTACCGCTCGGCCGTCCAGCGCCAGGAGAGCCGCTGGACCACCCGCGACACCGCGTCCCACGACTCCCACCACCCCCGTGACCTGGGCGAACGGCCCGGCGAGGGCGACGCGGGCACCGGCGGCGGCCAGCGCATCGACCTGGACTGACGGCCCTCGGCGGCGGCGCCTCGGGTACGGTTGGCCGTAGCGGGGCTCGACCGAAACTGAGGGATTCATGGGACTCACCATCGGCGTCGACATCGGCGGCACGAAGATCGCGGCCGGCGTGGTCGACGAGGAAGGCAACATCCTCTCGACCTTCAAGGTGCCGACCCCCACCACGCCCGAGGCCATCGTGGACGCCATCGCCTCGGCGGTGGAGGGGGCACGCGCGGGGCACGAGATCGTCGGCGTGGGCATCGGCGCCGCCGGATACGTCAACCGGCAGCGCTCCACGGTCTACTTCGCGCCGAACATCGACTGGCGCAACGAGCCGCTCAAGGAGAAGGTCGAGGCCCGCGTGGGCCTCCCGGTCGTGGTGGAGAACGACGCCAACGCGGCCGCCTGGGGCGAGTACAGGTTCGGGGCCGGCAAGGGCCACCGCAACGTCATCTGCATCACCCTCGGCACCGGCCTCGGCGGCGGCATCATCATCGGCAACAAGCTGCGCCGCGGCCACTTCGGCGTGGCCGCCGAGTTCGGCCACATCCGGATGGTGCCGGACGGCCTGCTCTGCGGCTGCGGCTCCCAGGGCTGCTGGGAGCAGTACGCCTCCGGCCGCGCCCTGGTGCGGTACGCCAAGCAGCGGGCCAACGCCACCCCGGAGCGCGCCGAGACCCTGCTCGCCCTCGGCGACGGCACCCCCGACGGCATCGAGGGCAAGCACATCTCGGTCGCCGCCCGCCAGGGCGACCCGGTCGCCGTCGACTCCTACCGGGAGCTGGCCCGCTGGGCCGGGGCCGGCCTCGCCGACCTGGCCTCGCTGTTCGACCCGTCGGCGTTCATCGTCGGCGGCGGGCTCTCCGACGAGGGCGACCTGGTCCTGGACCCGATCCGCAAGTCGTACAAGCGCTGGCTGGTCGGCGCCCACTGGCGCCCGGTCGCCGACGTGATCGCCGCCCAGTTGGGCAACAAGGCGGGCCTGGTGGGCGCGGCCGACCTGGCCAGGGAGCCCGACCCGATCATGTAACCGGGGTGATCGCGTGCCCTGAGGGGTGCGGGGAACCGCGCGGCGAGCCACGACGGACCGGCAGCCGCGCACACCCCCCGCGCCCCTCCCCCCCTGGGGCGTACATTGATCACCATGCCGTCGCTCGACAACCTCCCCGACTCCCGTACGGAACCCGGTGGTTCCGCCGTCGTCCGCGTCCTGAGCTACAACGTCCGCTCGCTGCGCGACGACACCGACGCCCTCGCCCGCGTGATCACCGCCTGCGCCCCCGACCTGGTCCTCCTCCAGGAGGCGCCCCGGTTCTTCCGCTGGCGCAAGAAGCTCGCCCGGCTCGCCGCGGCCTCCGGCCAGGTGATCCTCTCCGGCGGCGGCACCGCCGCGGGACCGGCGCTGCTGTGCTCCCTGCGGGCCACCGTCGAGCGCACCGAGGACGTGCTGCTCCCGCTCACCCCCGGCCTGCACCGCCGCGGCCTGGCCACCGCCGTCGTCCGCTTCGGCGCGGCCCGCGTCGGCGTGCTGAGCTGCCACCTCTCCCTGCAGAAGGACGAGCGGTACGAGCAGAGCGGCATGGTCCTGGAGAAGCTGGCCGGCCTGGACGCCCCGCACGCCGTCGCGGGCGGCGACCTGAACGAGCGCCCCGACGGCCCCGCCTTCCGCCGGATCGCCAAGGACCTCCAGGACTGCTGGGCCACCGCGCCCTGGGGCGGCGAGCACACCTCCACCCCCGCCGACCCCCACCAGCGCATCGACGCGGTCTTCGCCACCCCCGGCATCGAGGTGCTCGGCTGCGGGGTCCCGCTCGGCCTGCCCGGCGTGCGCGAGGACGACCTGAGGGCGGCCACGGACCACCTTCCGGTCCTGGCCGCCCTCAGGATCCCCGCGTCGTAGCGGGCGGTCCCCGCGCCGCAGCCCGGGGGTCAGACCACCGCGCCCCGGCCCGGGTCGTCGCCGTCCTCGTCGTCGGGGCGCATCCGCAGCACCAGCGTGACGAAGCCGCCGAGGAAGCCGCCGACGCACAGCGTGGTCAGCCACCAGGTCATGTCCCAGCCCAGCAGCACCGCCAGCAGGAGCAGCACCGGGCCGCCCAGCACACCGAGCCAGGCGAACTTCGCGGTGGTGTCGCCCTGCGGCAGCGGCGGCGGCTCGGGCGGGACGAAGTGGCCCTCGTCGTCGGCGTCGAAGTCGTCCTCGGCGGGCTCGGACGGGCTGTAGTCGCGGGGCCCGACGCCCGGCGCGAAGGAGACCGAGCCGCCCAGCTTCCGGACCGGCCCGGGCTCCTCGGGCTTGTCGGGCTTGTCGGCCTTCTCCTCGGACCGCCCGGCCGGCCGGTCGTTGGTCTCCGGCTCCAGCAGCGCCAGGTCCTCCACCGACTTGAACGGCTTGGCGCCCGGCGGGTCCGGCGGCTCCTCGCCGTACCCGGCGACGATCGCCGCCCAGGCGGCCTCCTCGTCGAAGGGCACGCCCGGCTCCCGCGCGGCGGCGGGCCCGTCCGGGGCGTCGCGGCCGTCCCGGTCCTCGCGCTCTCCGCGTTCCTCGCGGTCGGAGTCGTGCTCAGCCACCTGCGGCCGTCCCTTCCTTGCCGAGAGAGGACTCCGGCTCCTTGACGAGGCCGGGGGCGAGCCGGGCGATGAACGTGACGCTCTCCGCGAAGATCCGGTCCGCGTCATGGTCCAACGTCGCCACGTGGTAGCTCTGTTCCAGCAGGACCTCGGTGACGTCCCGGGACGACACCCGGCCCAGGACGCGGGCCGAGTCGGCCGGCGGCACCACGTGGTCGCGGGGGCTGCGCATCAGCAGCAGCGGCTGGGTGACCCGGGGCAGCTCGGCGTCGACGAGCCGCAGGAAGGCGCGGAGCGAGTGCGCCGCGTGCAGCGGCACCCGGTCGTAGCCCAGCTCGGCGGTGGACGGCTTGGCTATGTCGCTGGCGATGCCCCGGGTGGCCGGGAGGAGGTGCCGCAGCACCGGCAGGGCGTGCGGGGCCAGGCCGTGCAGCCGGTTGGCCGGGTTGACCACCAGTACCCCGCTGACCTCCGGGTGCCGGGCCGCCAGCCGCAGGGCCAGCGCCCCGCCCATCGACAGGCCGGCGACGAACACCCGCGCGCAGCGCTCGCGCAGGGCGCGCAGCTCCCGGTCCACCTCCGCGTACCAGTCGGGCCAGCCGGTGATCTGCAGGTCCTGCCAGCGGGTGCCGTGGCCGGGCAGCAGCGGCAGGGCGACCGTCATGCCGTGGCCGGCCAGGTGCCGGGCCCAGGGGCGCAGCGACTGCGGGGTACCGGTGAAGCCGTGGCAGAGGAGGACGCCGACGTCACCGCCCTCGTGGCGGAACGGCTCGGCGCCGGGCAGGACCGGCATGGCTCGGTCTCCTGTCGTCAAGGGGGCGGGCTCGGTGCGGCACGTCGTGCGCGGGTACTTCACGGTACGCGACCGCACTGACACCGACCAGGGCCGCAGGGGCCTTTGACGGTCCCGCGGGTTAAGGTCGACAGCGACACACACCAGGAGGCACTCGCTTGTTGTACGGCGCGATGAAGGTCACCGTCGGCGGTTCGCTGAAGCTCGCCTTCCGGCCCTGGGTGGAGGGCCTGGAGCACATCCCGGCGCAGGGCCCCGCCATCCTGGCGAGCAACCACCTGTCGTTCTCCGACTCGTTCTTCCTGCCCGCCGTCCTCGACCGCAAGGTGACCTTCATCGCCAAGGCCGAGTACTTCAACACCCCGGGCCTCAAGGGCCGGCTCACCGCCGCGTTCTTCAAGGGCGTCGGCCAGCTCCCGGTGGACCGCTCCGGGGCGCGCGGCGCGGGCGAGGCGGCGATCAGGAGCGGCATAGAGGTCCTGGAGCGCGGTGAGCTGTTCGGGATCTACCCCGAGGGCACCCGCTCGCCCGACGGGCGTCTGTACCGGGGCAAGCCGGGCGGCCTCGCGCGCGTGGCGCTCGCCACCGGCGCGCCCGTCATCCCCGTCGCCATGATCGACACGGAGAAGATCCAGCCGCCCGGGAAGGTGGTGCCGAAGCTGATGCGGCCCGGCATCCGGATCGGCAGGCCGCTGGACTTCAGCCGCTACCAGGGCATGGAGCACGACCGCTTCGTGCTGCGGGCGGTGACCGACGAGGTCATGTACGAGATCATGAAGCTCTCCGGCCAGGAGTACGTCGACATGTACGCGACCGCCATGAAGCGGCAGCTCGCGGACGCGGCGAAGGCCGAGAAGGAAGCGGCCAAGGCGGCCAAGGCCGCGCTCGCCCGCGCGGAACAGGAACAGGCCGAGAAGGAAAAGGCCGAGGAGCAGGCCGAGAAGGAACGGACCGAGAAGGCGCGGGCCGAAAAGACACAGGCCGAGAAGGAACAGGCCGCGCCGGACCGGACGGAGGGCCCGGGGTCCGGGTCCTGACCGGACCGGCCGGGGGGTGGGGGAGATGGCCAGGCGCGAACGGGTCCTGCGGATGTCGGTCGAGCTGCCGCTGTGGCGCGCGCTCACCGCCTACCGCGTGCTCGCCATGGTGTACGCGATCGGCCTGTTCGCCACCGCGTACCACGAGTTCACCCGGCCCTGGCTCGCCCTCGGCTACTTCGCGGTGCTGACCGGGTGGACGCTGGCCACCCTGCCCAAGGTGGCCGGCGCCGCCGCCTGCACCCGGCGGTTCCTCGCCGCCGACCTCGCCGTCGCGCTCACCGGCATCCTGCTCACCCCGCTCGCCGACGCCCACGAGCGGATCGTCGCGGGCGGCCCGACCCTGCCGTCGATATGGACCGCCGGGTCCGTCCTCGCCTTCGCCGTCAAGGGCGGCTGGCGCTGGGCGGCCGTCGCCTCCACCCTGGTCGCCGCCGCCAACCTGCTCGAACGCGGCGCCCCGGCCCGCGACACCGTGCACAACGTGATCCTGGTCTGGGTCGCCGCCATCGCCATCGGCTACGTCGTCGAGGTCGCCCGCGCCTCCGAGCGCACCCTCGCCCGCGCCCTGGAGATCGAGGCCGCCACCCGGGAACGCGAGCGCCTGGCCCGGGACATCCACGACAGCGTGCTCCAGGTGCTGGCGATGGTGCAGCGGCGCGGCGCGGTCATCGGCGGCGAGGCGGCCGAGCTGGGCCGGCTCGCCGGCGAGCAGGAGGTCGCCCTGCGCACCCTGGTCTCCGGCGGCCTGACGCCCGTCTCCCAACTGTCGGAGGACCGCGCCGAGGGCGCCGTCGTCCGCGCGGTGGACGAACCCGGCCCGGACGCCCAGGACGGCCCCGTGGACCTGCGCGCGCTGCTCGCCCCGTACGCCGGGTCCCGGGTCGCGCTCGCCGAGCCCGGGGCGCCGGTGCCGCTGCCCGCGCCCGCCGCCCGCGAGGTGGCCGCCGCCGTCGGCGCCGCCCTGGACAACGTACGTGAGCACGCCGGCGAGCACGCGCGCGCGTGGATCCTGGTCGAGGACGAACCGGACGAGGTGATCGTCACCGTCCGCGACGACGGCCCCGGCATCCCCGAGGGCCGCCTCGCCCAGGCCGAGGGCGAGGGACGGATGGGCGTGGCCCTGTCGATCCGGGGACGGCTGCGCGACCTCGGCGGCTCGGCCGAGCTGATCTCCGTGCCGGGACAGGGCACCGAGGTCGAACTGAAGGTACCGAAGGACGGGGCGGGCGTACCGTACCCGCGGGGGAAGGCGGCGGCGGATGACTGAGCAGCGGGGGCCGATCAAGGTCATGGTGGTCGACGACCACCCCATGTGGCGGGACGCGGTCGCCCGCGACCTGGCCGAGTCCGGTTTCGAGGTGGTGGCCACCGCCGGGGACGGCGAACAGGCGGTGCGCCGGGCCCGGGCCGCCGCGCCGCACGTCCTGGTCCTCGACCTCAACCTGCCCGGCAAGCCCGGCGTCCAGGTCTGCAAGGAGGTCGTCGCCGCCGACCCCGCGGTGCGCGTGCTGGTGCTCTCCGCGAGCGGCGAGCACGCCGACGTCCTGGAGGCCGTGAAGTCCGGCGCCACCGGCTATCTGCTGAAGTCGGCCTCCACGGAGGAGCTCCAGGACGCCGTGCGCCGCACCGCCGCCGGCGACGCGGTCTTCACCCCGGGCCTGGCCGGACTGGTCCTCGGCGAGTACCGCCGCCTGGCCGCCGAACCGGCGCCCGCCCCCGACACGGACGCCCCCGGCGCACCCCGGCTCACCGACCGCGAGACCGAGGTGCTGCGCCTGGTCGCCAAGGGCCTGAGCTACAAGCAGATCGCGGAACGGCTGGTCATCTCCCACCGCACCGTGCAGAACCACGTCCAGAACACCCTGGGCAAGCTCCAGTTGCACAACCGCGTGGAACTCGTCCGGTACGCGATCGAACGGGGTCTGGACGACGCCTGACCCGGCGCGGGACAGTGAAGCCCCAACCACCCACCGTGGCAAAGGGGTTGCGCGATGCGGGTCGGAGTACTGACCGGAGGCGGCGACTGCCCCGGGCTCAACGCCGTCATCCGGGCCATCGTCCGCAAGGGCGTACAGGAGTACGGCTATGACTTCGTCGGCTTCCGGGACGGCTGGCGGGGTCCACTGGAGGGCGACACCGTCCGCCTCGACATACCCGCCGTGCGCGGCATCCTGCCCCGCGGCGGCACCATCCTCGGCTCCTCGCGGACCAATCCGCTGCGCCGCGAGGACGGCATCCGGCGCGTCCAGGACACCCTCGCCGACCTGGACGTGTCCGCGCTGATCGCGATCGGCGGCGAGGACACCCTCGGGGTCGCCGGGCGGCTCGCCGACGAGTACGGCGTGCCCTGCGTGGGCGTGCCCAAGACCATCGACAACGACCTGTCCGCCACCGACTACACCTTCGGTTTCGACACGGCCGTCTCCATCGCCACCGAGGCCATCGACCGGCTGCACACCACCGCCGAGTCCCACATGCGGGTGCTGGTGGTGGAGGTCATGGGCCGGCACGCGGGCTGGATCGCCCTGCACTCCGGGCTGGCCGGCGGCGCCAACGTCATCCTCATCCCCGAGCAGCCCTTCGACACCGAGCAGGTCTGCGCCTGGGTGACCTCCCGCTTCCGGGCGTCGTACGCGCCGATCGTGGTGGTCGCCGAGGGCGCGGTGCCCCGGGACGGCGACATGGTGCTCAAGGACCAGTCGCTGGACTCCTTCGGGCACGTCCGGCTCTCCGGGGTGGGGGAGTGGCTGGCCAAGGAGATAGAGAAGCGCACCGGCAAGGAGGCCCGTACCACCGTGCTGGGGCACGTCCAGCGCGGCGGCACCCCGAGCGCCTTCGACCGCTGGCTGGCCACCCGCTTCGGGCTGCACGCCATCGACTGCGTGCACGACGGCGACCACGGGGCGATGGTCGCCCTGCGCGGCACGGACATCGTCCGCGTCCCCATCGCGCAGGCCACGGCCCGGCTGAAGACGGTCGACCCGGAGCTGTACGCGGAGGTCGGGGTCTTCTTCGGCTGACCGGCGCCGCCGGGCCACCGCCCGTATATTCGGGTACCCGGATGCCCCGGACGTCCGGACATCCGGGACAGAGCCCAGCGAACCGGGAGCGGCCGTGGAGATCCTCGCCTTCGGAGTGCAAGCCGACGAGCAGCCCCTCATCGAGCGGGCCTTCCAGGGCCGCGCCCAGGTCCGCTGCCTGGACGTCTTCCTCAACGAGGACACCGCCCCGATCGCGGCCGGCCACGAGATCATCTCCACCTCCGTCAACGCCGACCTCGGCGCGGGCGTGCTGGAGATCCTCGCGGCCGGCGGCACCCGGATGGTCGCCCAGCGCTCCACCGGCTTCAACAACATCGACCTCACCGCGGCCGAGCGCCTCGGCCTGACCGTCGCCCGTGTCTCGTCCTACTCCCCGTACTCGGTCGCCGAGTTCGCCTGGGCGCTGGCCATGGCCGTCAACCGGCGGATCGTGCGCGCCTCCACCCGCACCCGGGACTTCGACTTCCGGCTGCACGGCCTGATGGGCCGCGACATGCACGGCCGCACCGCGGGCGTCCTGGGCACCGGGAAGATCGGCGAGGCGTTCACCCGGATCGCGCACGGCTTCGGGATGCGGCTGCTCGGCTGGGACGTCACCGAGAATCCCGTCTGCCGCGACCTGGGGATGACCTACGTCCCCAAGGACCGGCTGCTGGCCGAGGCCGACCTGGTCACCCTGCACGTCCCCCTGATGCCCGAGACCCGGCACCTGATCGACGCCGCCGCGCTGAAGTCGATGCGCGACGACGCGATCCTGGTCAACTCCAGCCGCGGCGGCCTGGTCGACACCGCCGCCCTGGTCGGCGAATTGCGCGCGGGCCGCTTCACCGGCGTCGGCCTCGACGTGTACGAGGCGGAGGCGGGCCTGTTCTTCCTCGACAAGTCCCTCGAAGCGATCGAGGACGACACCCTGGCCCGCCTGGTCACCTTCCCCAACGTCCTGGTCACCTCGCACCAGGCGTACTACACCAAGGACGCCGTCGGCCAGATCGTCGCCGCCACCGCGGAGAACGTCCTGGACTACCGGGCCGGACGCCGCTCGGCCAACGTGCTGGTGCCGCGGAGCTGACCGACCAGCTCCCGCACGATCGCCGCGCCGTTCAGCGACAGCACCGACTCCGGATGGAACTGCACCGAGGCGAAGCCCGGTCCGCGCAGGGCGTGCACCTCCCCGCCCGCCGACCGGCTGACCTCGACGCCGTGCGCGGCCAGCTCCTCGTGCGCTTCCGCGTCGCAGCGCGCCACGAAGCTGTTGTAGAAGCCGACCGTCTCTGGCCGCCCGAACAGGTCGATCTCGGTCTGCGCCCCCTGGTACGGCACCTGCTTGCGCACGATGTCCAGGCCCAGCTCGGCCGCGATCAGCTCGTGCCCGAGGCAGACGCCGAGCACCCCGTGCCGGTGGCCGCGCAGCGCCTCGGCGGTCAGCCCGCGCAGCAGCCGCATCTTGGGGTCGGCCGGGTCGGCCGGGTCGCCGGGGCCGGGCCCCAGCACCAGCGGCCCCGCGTGCCCGCGCACCGCCGCCCGCAGTCCCGGCTCGTCGTAGCGGCGGACGGTGACCTCCAGCCCGCCGGAGCGCAGCACGTGCGCCAGCATCGCCGTGAAGGTGTCCTCCCCGTCGACCACCAGGGCGTGCCCGGTCAGCTCGCCGGACCGCTCCTGCATCCGCAGCCAGAACGGCGCCAGCGAGGAGCGGCGCCCGTCCAGCGCGGCCCGCACCCGGGGGTCCTCGGCCAGCCCCGGCCGGGCGGCCTCCCGGCGGGGCCGGCCCGGCCGTACCCCGAGGGCCGCGAGCACCCCGGCCGCCTTGGCGTGGGTCTCCGCGACCTCGCCTGCCGGGTCGGAGCCGCGTACCAGCGTCGCCCCGACCGGCACCCGCAGGTGCCCGGCCGCGTCGATGTCGGCGGTCCGGATCAGGATCGGCGAGTCCAGGGTCTGCGCGCCGCCCGCGTCCCGGCCGATCAGCGCCAGCGCGCCCGCGTAGTAGCCGCGCCCGCCGTGCTCGTACCGCTCGACGACCCGGCAGGCGTTCTGCACCGGCGAGCCGGTCACCGTCGCCGCGAACATCGTCTCCCGCAGCACCTCCCGCACGTCCAGCGAGGACCGGCCGCGCAGCTCGTACTCGGTGTGCGCGAGGTGCGCCATCTCCCGCAGCCGGGGCCCGACGACGACCCCGCCCCGGTCGCCGACGGCGCACATCATCTTCAGCTCCTCGTCGACCACCATCGACAGCTCCTCGATCTCCTTGCGGTCGGCGAGGAAGCCGAGCAGGTGCTCCGGGGTCGGCCCCTCGGCGGGATAGCGGTACGTCCCGCTGATCGGGTTCATGACCACCGTGCCGCCGCTCATCCGGACGTGCACCTCCGGGCTCGCCCCGACCAGCGTCCGGTCCCCGGTGTGCACCAGGAAGGTCCAGTACGCGCCCCGCTCGCCGGCCAGCAGGTGCCGGAACAGCGCCAGCGCGCCGGCCCGGCCGAACCCCGGGAGCACGCCCCGGTAGGTCCGCCGGATCACGAAGTTGGCGCCCTCGCCCCGCCCGATCTCCTCCCGCAGCACCCGCCCGACGATCTCCTCGTACTCCTCGTCGCCGACGTCGAAGCCCCCGCCCTCGACCCGGACCGCGCGGTCCGGGAGCTGCTCCAGGGCGGCGGCGAGCGGGACCTCGTACCGCTCCTCGGGGGTCAGGGCGAGCAGCGGGGTGCCGTCGTCGCGGACGTCGAAGCCGCGCTCGCGGATCTGGCGGAACGGGACCAGCGCCAGGCACTCGCCGGGCAGCGAGGCGAGCCGGTCGTGCCGGGCCACCGGGCCGAGCAGCACCTCCACCGTGTCCCGGTCCCGGCCGGGGGGGCGGCGGCGCAGCAGGGCGAAGGGGCGGGGGTCGTCGAGCAGGTCGAGCAGGTTCATCGGTCGGGTTCCTTCCGGGAGCATTGCGGGGGAAGGAGAGACGACCCGGGCCGTGGAACGCCGAAGGCCGCCTCTCGGGCGGCCTTCGCGAAGTCGGGATACGCGCAGTCAGCGGGCCGCCGAAGGAGCGGTCCACCACCAGTTCTGGGTCGAGTGCGCGAACATGCCAGGCACGGTACACGACCCGGCCGCCGCGCGGACGGTGCGTGTCTCACCCAATGGGCGTCGTGGTGGACGCCGTGACCGACCGCGTACTGTTGGGCGGGTGACCGTGAACGCTGATTCCCGAAGTGTCGCCGCCCAGGCGACGTGGCGAAGCCTGCCCGCGGCGCAGCAGCCCGAGTACCCGGATGCCGAGGCTCTGCGCGATGTGATCGCCGAGCTCGAGACGTATCCGCCGCTCGTCTTCGCCGGCGAGTGCGACCAACTGCGCGCCCGCATGGCCTCCGTCGCCCGCGGAGAGGCGTTCCTGCTCCAGGGGGGCGACTGCGCCGAGTCCTTCGACGCGGTCTCCGCCGAGCACATCCGGGCCAAGCTGAAGACCCTCCTGCAGATGGGGGCCGTGCTCACCTACGCCGCGTCCGTGCCGGTCGTGAAGGTGGGCCGGATCGCCGGGCAGTACTCCAAGCCGCGGTCCAAGCCCACCGAGACCCGCGACGGCGTGACCCTGCCGACCTACCGGGGCGATTCGGTCAACGGCTTCGACTTCACCGAAGAGGCCCGGGTCCCGGACCCCGAGCGGCTCAAGCGGATGTACCACGCCTCGGCGTCCACGCTGAACCTGGTCCGCGCCTTCACCACCGGCGGCTACGCCGACCTGCGCCAGGTGCACGCCTGGAACCAGGACTTCGTGCGCTCCTCCCCGTCCGGCCAGCGCTACGAGCAGCTCGCCCGGGAGATCGACAACGCGCTGCACTTCATGCGGGCCTGCGGCACCGACCCGGAGGAGTTCAAGACCGTCGAGTTCTACTCCTCGCACGAGGCGCTGCTGCTCGACTACGAGTCGGCGCTGACCCGCGTCGACTCCCGCACCGGGCAGCTCTACGACGTCTCCGCGCACATGGTGTGGATCGGCGAGCGCACCCGGCAGCTCGACCACGCGCACATCGAGTTCGCCTCCCGCATCCGCAACCCCATCGGCATCAAGCTCGGCCCGACCACCACGGCCGAGGAGGCGCTGCGGTACATAGAGCGCCTGGACCCGGAGCGCGAGCCGGGCCGGCTGACCTTCATCGTCCGGATGGGCGCCGACAAGGTCCGCGACAAGCTGCCCGAGCTGGTCGAGAAGGTCACCGCCTCCGGCGCGACCGTCGCCTGGGTGACCGACCCGATGCACGGCAACACCTTCGAGGCGGCCTCCGGGCACAAGACCCGCCGCTTCGACGACGTGCTGGACGAGGTCAAGGGCTTCTTCGAGGTGCACAAGGCGCTCGGCACCCACCCGGGCGGCATCCACGTGGAGCTGACCGGCGACGACGTCACCGAGTGCGTGGGCGGCGGCCACGAGATCTTCGTGGACGACCTGCACCAGCGCTACGAGACGGCCTGCGACCCGCGGCTCAACCGCAGCCAGTCGCTCGACCTGGCGTTCCTGGTGGCGGAGATGTACCGGGATCAGTGACACCGGCCCGTTCGCGGGCGGGAATGGGGCGCGGGTCACACACGATCCGCGCCCCCTCCGCTTTCCCGCCACCCGCGCCCTGGGTAAGGTTAGGTTTGCCTCACCGGCCAGAGCGGGTTCTCCGGTCGACAGTCGGTACGGCACGACCCTGACCCCGCCCGGGAGGTGAACCGGCGTGTTCGTCTGCAGTTGCTTCGGAGTCACCGAGGAACAGGTGAGGTCCCACGCCGAGGCCGGCGCCTGCACGCCCCGGCAGATCGCCTCCGCCTGCAAGGCCGGCACCGACTGCGGCGGCTGCGTCCGCCGCATCCAGGCGCTGCTCGGCCGGGGCGCCTGCCCGCGCCGGGAGCTGATCGACCAGGGCGCGCCGGCCCTCGCGGAGCTTCCCGAAGCGGCCTAACGATCCCGCGGGGCCCGGTTCACGGCATCGTGGAGTCCGGCTGGGACTGCTCGACGACCGTCGACAGGTACAGGGGCTCGCCCAGCTTCTCGATCAGTTCGAGCTGGGTGTCCAGGTAGTCGATGTGCTGCTCCTCGTCGGCGAGGATCGCCTCGAAGACGTTCGCGGACGTGATGTCGCCCTTGCTGCGCATCACCTCCACGCCCCGGCGCAGCCGGTCGATGGCCTCGGCCTCGATCTCCCGGTCGGCCCGGAACATCTCGGTGACCGTCTGCCCGACCCGGACGTGGAACAGCCGCTGGTAGTTCGGCAGGCCGTCCAGCAGCAGGATGCGGTCGGTGAGCAGCTCCGCGTGCCGCATCTCGTCGAAGGACTCGTCGCGGGTGTACTTGGCGAGCTTGGTCCAGCCCTTGTGGTCCTGGAGTTTCGAGTGCAGGAAGTACTGGTTGATCGCGGTCAGCTCGGCGGTGAGCTGCTCGTTGAGGAATTCGATGACCTCGGGGTCGCCCTGCATCGCAGAGGCTCCTTCCACCGGGAACGGGCAGGTTGCGCCGCATGATTGCATCGGTGGCGAAGATCGTCCAGTAAGTCTTGACTTAGTAAGTAAGGACATGCTTAGCGGTAGTTGCGGCTTATCAGGCGATTTGCCGGGGCCCCGTTCGAGGGCATCGCCACCGGTCTGTCAGGATGGGGACATGGGTCAGCCGCTGGGACAGGAACCGGGAGAAGGGGCGTCAGGGGGACCGGCACAGCCCGATCTCCCACCGGGACAGCGGCTCCAGCGCGGCTGGCCGGTCACGCACTACGGACCGGTCCCCAGGTTCCGGCCCGAGCGCTGGGAGTTCCGGGTCTTCGGCGCCACCGCCGACGGCGGGAAGCACCGCTGGAACCACGAGGAGTTCACGGCCCTGCCGTACACCACCGTGGTGGCCGATCTGCACTGCGTGACGAAGTTCAGCATGATCGGCGCGGAGTGGGGCGGCATCCCGGCCGCGGCGCTGCTCGACCTCGCCCCGCCCGCCCCCGAAGTCACCCATGTGATGGTGTGGGCCGAGTACGGCTACAGCGCCAATGTGCGGCTCTCCGACTTCGCCGCCGCGACCACCCTCTTCGCCACCCACAAGGACGGCGAGCTGCTCACCGCCGAGCACGGCTTCCCGCTCCGGCTGATCATTCCCCACCTGTACGCCTGGAAGGGCCCCAAGTGGGTCCGCGGTGTCGAGTACATGACCGCCGACCGCCGGGGCTTCTGGGAGGAGCGCGGCTACCACAACATCGGCGACCCGTGGCGGGAGCAGCGGTACTCGTACCAGGAGGAGCCGGGGGAGGGGCCCGAGCTGTAGGGCCCCGGGTCCGGCGGGGCGTCAGCCGTCCCGGAGCTTCTTCAGGCGCTCCACGTCCGCCGCGTGGCCCTCCTTGCCGCCCGGTGTCTCGATGACCAGCGGTACGCCCTCGGTCGCGGGGTGCGTCATCAGCGCGCGGAACGGGTCCTCGCCGATGTGGCCGGCGCCGATATTGGCGTGCCGGTCCTTGTGGGCGCCCACCACGTCCTGGGAGTCGTTGGCGTGGATCAGCTTCAGCCGGCCCGCGCCGACCGTGTCCACCAGCAGGTCCAGCGTTTGGTGGGCGCCGGACGGGCCGGTCAGGTCGTGCCCGGCGGCGAAGATGTGACAGGTGTCCAGGCAGACGCCGAGCTTCGGATGGGCGTCCAGCGCCTCGAAGTACGGGCCGAAGTCCCAGGTCCGCGAGCACAGCGAGGCGCCCTGCCCGGCGGTGGACTCCAGCAGCAGGTACGGGTCGTCGTCGTGGGTCAGCTCGTCCAGCAGCGGCAGCAGGTGCTCGCGCACCTGGGCGAGGGCCACCGACCGGTCCCGGCCGCCGGTGGCGCTGCCGGTGTGCACGACCACGCCGAGCGCGCCGATCTCCCGGCCCCGGCGCAGCGAGTGCCGCAGCGACTCCACCGACCGCTCCACGGTCGCCTCGGTGTGCGAACCGAAGTTGATCAGGTACGGGGCGTGCACCCACGCGGTGATCGACCCGGCCGCGCAGGCGGCGCGGAACGCCTCGTCCTGCCGGGGGTTGCCCGCCGGGGTGGCCCAGCCGCGCGGGTTGGCGACGAAGACCTGGACGGCCTCGGCCTTCAGGTCACGGGCGTAGGACAGGCCCACCGAGTGCAGTCCGCCGGCCACGGGGACGTGCGCGCCGACGGGGTTGCGGGGGACTGGCGGGGGCGGGGGTGACGTACTCATCTCCCGACCCAGGATGCCAGGGTCCCCGGGCCGACCGCGTACGGGGCCGGGTCAGCGGATCTTCAGGGTGATCGTGGAGCCCTTCGGGGCGGTGTCGCCGCCCTCGACGGACTGGCTCTTGACGGTGTCGCCGAACAGCCCGAGCAGCCCCCGGTCCTCCTTCACCTCGAACCCGGCCGCCGCCAGCTCCTCCTTGGCGTCGTCCACGCTGTCGCCGACCACGTCCGGGACCTCGACCAGCTCCGGGCCCTTGGACAGGGTCAGCGTCACCGTGCCGCCCTCGGCGACCCGGCTGCCGTCGGCCGGGGTCTGCCGGGCGACCTGACCGGCCTCGTGGTCGTCGGAGGTGACCCGCTCGGCGGCGACCTTCACCTTCAGCCCGGCCTCCGCCAGGTCGGCCCGCGCGTCGGCGAGGTCCTCGCCGGTGACGTCCGGCACCTCCACCGCTCGGCCCTTGCTGACGGTGAGCGCCACCGCGGAACCGGCCCGCACCGTCGTGCCCGCCTTCGGGGCGGTGGCGACCACGAAGCCCTTGGGCACGTCCTCGCTGAACGCCTGGGTGACCATGCCCGGCTCCAGCCCGTCCTGCTTCAGCACGGACCGGGCCCGGTCCAGCTTGTAGCCGTTCAGATCGGCCAGCTTCACCGTCTCGGGGCCGTCGGAGACGGTGAGCGAGACGGAGTCGTTGCCGCGGATCCGGGTGCCCGCCGCCGGGTCGGTGCTGATCACCGCCCCGCGCTTCACCGTGTCGCTGTACGCGTGCTCCACGTCGCCGACGGCCAGGCCCGCGTCCGCCAGCCGGTCCCGGGCCTGCGCCTCGGTCTTCTCCAGCAGCGGCGGGACCTTGGTGAACTGGCCGGAGTTGATGTACCAGACGCCCGCGCCGACGCCGAGCGCCAGCAGGACGGCGACGACGACGGCGAGCGGACCGCGCCGCACCCCCGGGCCGCCGCGCCGCGGGGGCTCCGGCGGCGGGGCCGCCAGTCTGCTGGTGCGGTGGAACGCGTCCGTGACCTCGTCGGCCTCGTTCACCGGCAGCGGCCGCACGGCCAGGGAGCGCGGGAGCACGCTGGTGCGGTCGTCCGCGTTGTCGTGCGCCTGGGCCAGCGCCTGCGGCGGTACGGCGTCCAACTGCTCGTCGGTGAGCGCGCCGCGCGCCCGGCGGGCCTCGGCGAGCAGCGCCACGGCGTCGTACGGGCGGACCTCCGGGTTCCGGGCGGTCGCCGAGGCGACCAGCTCGTCCAGCTCGAACGCCAGGCCGGGCACGGCGGCCGACGGCGGCGGCACGTCCTCGTTGAGGTGCTGGTAGAGCACCTGGGCGGGGGAGTCCCCCTGGTGCGGCTTGGCGCCGGTCAGCATCTCGTACAGGACGACACCGCACGCGTACACGTCGACCCGGGGGTCGGCGGTGCCCTGCTCGATCTGCTCGGGCGCCAGGTAGGAGACGGTGCCCAGGACCGCGCCGGTGCTGCTGGTGACCGTGTCCACGGCCCGGACCAGTCCGAAGTCGGCGACCTTGACCCGGCCGTCGTCCCCGATCAGCACGTTCTCCGGCTTCATGTCGCGGTGCACGAACCCGGCGAGGTGCGCGGCGCCGAGCGCGGCCAGCACCGGCTCCAGGATGTCCAGCGCGGCCCGGGGCTGGAGCGCCCCGCGCTCGCGCAGCAGGTCCCGCAGGGTGCAGCCGGAGACGTACTCCATCGCCAGGTAGACGTATCCCCCGTCGGTGCCCTGGTCGAAGACCTGCACCACATTGGGGTGGGCGAGCCGGGCGACCGACTTGGCCTCGCGGATGAACCGCTCGACGAACGCGCCGTCGGCCGCCAGCGTCGGGTGCATCACCTTCAGCGCGAGCACGCGGTCCAGGCGGGTGTCCACGGCCCGGTAGACCGTGGCCATCCCGCCGACCGCGATCCGCGCGTCGACGCGGTACCGGCCGTCGAGCAGCCGCCCGACCAGAGGGTCCTGCAGGGTCGTGTCCACGCAGGTGAGTCTACGAGCCGCCACCGACACGGGGTCCGGCCCGGCCGCCGGGGGCCGGTACTGGAGCGGAGCTGTGACGCAACCCACGCGGGGCCGGACCGGTCGGTGCCGGTGTCGAGGTTGGTGCCCGGGGCCGTGCCCGTGCGTGCCGGTGCCGAGGCCCGTGAGTGCCGGCCCGTGCCGGTCCGTGCCCGTCCGCGCCGAGCCGCGCCGGGGCCGCCGGTTCCGGTCAGAAGGCGGGGCGCTCCGGGTCCAGCACCGCCCGGCCGGCCGTCGGTGAGGACGCCTCGGCGAAGTGCCGGCGCGGGATGCGCCCGGCCCGCCGGGCGAGCCGGCCCGCCTCCACCGCGTGCCGCATCGCCTCCGCCATCAGCACCGGCTCCTGCGCCCGCGTCACCGCCGAGGCCAGCATGACCCCCGCGCAGCCCAGCTCCATCGCCAGCGCCGCGTCCGACGCCGTACCGGCCCCGGCGTCCAGGATCACCGGCACGCGCGCGTGCTCGACGATCAGCTCGAAGTTGTGCGGGTTGCGGATGCCCAGGCCCGAGCCGATCGGCGAGCCCAACGGCATGATCGCCGCGCAGCCGACGTCCTCCAGCTTGCGTGCCAGCACCGGGTCGTCGTTGGTGTACGGCAGGACGGTGAACCCGTCGTCGACCAGGGTCTCGGCCGCGTCCAGCAGTTCGATCGGGTCGGGCAGCAGGGTCCGCTCGTCGGCGATGACCTCCAGCTTGACCAGGTCGGTGCCGAGGGCCTCGCGGGCCAGCCTGGCGGTCAGGACGGCCTCCCCGGCGGTGAAGCAGCCCGCCGTGTTGGGCAGCACACGGATGCCGAGCCGCTCCAGCACCGACAGCACCGAGCCGTGCACCGACGGGTCCACGCGCCGCATGGCGACCGTGGTCAGCTCGGTCCCGGAAGCCACCAGCGCGCGCTCCAGCACATCGAGGCTGGGCGCCCCGCCGGTGCCCATGATCAGACGGGACGTGAAAGACGTACCACCGAGGACGAAGGGGTCGTCGGCCATGGGTCAGCCTCCTTGGACGGCGGTGAGGACTTCGACGCGGTCGCCGTCGGCCAGGGCCGTGGACGACCACCGCGCGCGCGGGACGACGGTCTCGTTGAGGGCGGCGGCCACTCCGGAGGGCGCCTCGGTGAGCGTGCGCACCAGGGCGTCCAGGGCGGTGCCGGGAGCCACCTCGCGCGGCTCCCCGTTGACCGAGATGTTCATACGGGCTGCTCCGTGGGGACGGCGGCGGTGTCGAAGCGCCGGGGGGTGAACGGGCGGGCCTCCTCGGGAAGCCCGCCGGTGGTCAGCAGATGGGCCATGACGTCGCCGGTGACCGGGGTGAGCAGCACGCCGTTGCGGAAGTGGCCGGTGGCCAGCAGCAGCCCGTCCAGCGCGGTCGGGCCGAGCAGCGGCGCGTTGTCCGGGGAGCCGGGCCGCAGCCCCGCCAGGGTCTCCGTCAGGGGCAGCTCGGTGATGCCCGGGACCAGCTCGTGGGCGTCGCGCAGCAGCTCGTACACGCCGCCGGCGGTGACCGTGGTGTCCCAGCCCAGCTCCTCGCTGGTGGCGCCGACGACGAGTTCGCCGCTCTCCCGGGGCACCAGGTAGAGCGGGTTGCCGCGGACCACCGCGCGGACCGTGCGGTGCAGCAGCGGCGGCCGGTCCGCCGGCATGGCCAGCCGCAGGACCTGCCCCTTCACCGGCCGTACCGGCGGCAGGACCTCCTCCGGCACGCCCGGGAGCCGTCCGCTGAGGCTGCCCGCGGCCAGCACCACCCGGCCGGCCGCCAGCGCCGTACCGTCCTCGGTGACCACGCCCGCCGCCCGGTCCCGGACCACGGTCAGCCGCTCGGCGCGCACCCGGTGCAGGACCACCCCGGCCCGCTCGCAGGCGGTGACCAGGGCGCGGGCGAGCCGCCGGGGGTCGATCTGGTGGTCGCCGTCCACCCGCAGCCCCCCGCGCACGCCCGGCGCGAGCATCGGCTCCAGGCGCCGGCACTCACGCCCCGACAGCCACTGCGCGTCCAGGCCCGAACGCACCTGGAAGGCGTGCAGGTCCCGCAGGTGGGCGCGGTCGTCGGCGTCGAGCGCGACGGCCAGGGTGCCGCACCGGCGGTACCCGAGGTCGTGCCCGGTCGCCTCGGCCAGCTCGGCCGCGAAGGCGGGGTAGCGGCGGGCCGACGCGAGGTTCAGCGCGAGCAGGGTCTGCTCGCCGTAGTGCAGCTCGGTGACGGCGGCCAGCATCCCGGCCGCCACCCGGGCCGCCCCGCCGCCCGGCGCCGGGTCGACCACCGCCGTGGCCAGCCCGCGCTGCGCGGCCCGCCAGGCGGTGACCAGGCCGATGATGCCGCCCCCGACGACGAGGACGTCCGGGGTGCGTGTGGATCGCTCGGACGGCATGGGCGTCCAGCCCCTCCCTTCGCCGGCATGACCCGGATCAGGTTCGTACGGTCGGAGGCCGCCAGCCTCCCTCTCAGCCCGGTGCGTCCGGGCTCCCGCGAGTGCGTTACGTCGGCCACCCTAACCGCTCGCTTCCCGCGCCGGTAAGGGAGTGTCCCGGCGGCGGGCCCGGCGGAGGGCTGTGCAACACCTCACTCACCGTGCCCCCTGCTTGACGGACCGTCAGGTGTCTATGGTGATCAGGTGAGCGATCAGACGCAGGAACGGACGGCGTCCGCGCGGCGGCGCGTGGTCGTCGTGGGAGCGGGCATGGCCGGCGTGCAGACGGCCGTCGCCCTGCGCGAACAGGGGTTCACCGGCACGGTGACCGTGATCGGTGCCGAACCCCACCAGCCCTACGACCGGCCCCCGCTGTCCAAGGCCGTCCTCCTCGGCACCGCCGAGGGCTCCGCCTTCGACGTCGACTTCGAGGCGCTCGGCATCGAACTCCGGCTCGGCTGCGAGGCCCTGGGCGTCCGCCCCGGCGCCCGCCTCCTGGACACCTCCGCCGGCCCGGTGCCGTACGACGCCCTGGTGCTGGCCACCGGCGCCGAACCGGTCCGGCTGCCCGGCACCGAGGGCGTCCCCGGCGTCCATCTGCTGCGCACCCTGGACGACGCCGAGCAACTGCGCCCGGTGCTCGCCCGGCAGCACGACATCGTGGTGGTCGGCGCGGGCTGGATCGGCGCCGAGTTCGCCACCGCCGCGCGGGAGGCGGGCTGCGCGGTGACCGTCGTGGAGGCCGCCGACCGCCCGCTGGCCGGCGCGCTGCCCGCCGAGGTCGCGGCGCCGATGGCCGGCTGGTACGCCGACGCCGGCGCCGTGCTGCGCACCCACGCGCGCGTGGCCCGCGTCGAGCCCGGCGCGGTGGTTCTCGACGACGGCACGCGCGTGCCCGCCGGCGCGGTCGTCGTCGGCATCGGCGCCCGCCCCGCCACCGCCTGGCTGGCCGGGTCCGGCATCGCGCTCGGCGCGCACGGCGAGGTCCTCGCCGACGAGCAACTGCGCACCTCGGTGCCGGACGTCCACGCGGTCGGCGACTGCGCGTCCTTCCCCTCCCGCCGGTACGGCGAGCGGCTGCTCGTGCACCACTGGGACAACGCCCTGCAGGGACCGCGCACGGTGGCCGCCGGCATCGTCGGCGCCGAGGCGGGCGAGGAGCCGCCGGTGTACGACCCGGTGCCGTACTTCTGGTCGGAGCAGTTCGGCCGCTTCGTGCAGTACGCCGGTCACCACACCGCCGCCGACACCACGCTGTGGCGCGGCGACCCGTCCGGCCCCGCCTGGACGGTGTGCTGGCTGCGCGGCGACCGCCTGGTCGCCCTGCTGGCGGTCGGCCGCCCGCGCGACCTCGCCCAGGGCAAGCGGCTGATCGACGCGGGCACGCCCCTGGACCCGGGGCTGCTGACCGACCCGGCCCGGCCGCTGAAGGCGGCCGTCGCGTAGCCCGTCCGCCCTGGTCGGACGGGTCCGGCTTCCTAGTGTCAGTGGCAGATGGCAGGCTGGATACGTGACCGAGATTGACGCAAAGATCGATGCTCTCGTCCCCGCATGGCTCACCCTGCCCGACATCGCCGAGATGCTCGACGTGGAGGTGACCCGCGTCCGGCAGTTGGTCAAGGAGGGCCAGCTCATCGCCGTACGCCGCGGGGAGAACCGCGCGCTGCACGTGCCCGCCGCCTTCATCGACGGGGACAAAGTGGTCAAGGGCCTGACCGGGACCCTGACGCTGCTGCGTGACGACGGGTTCACGGACGAGGAGATGCTGGAGTGGCTCTTCACGCCGGACCCGTCCCTGCCCGGCACCCCCGCGCAGGCGCTGAGCGAGAATCGCGGCACGGAGGTGAAGCGCCGCGCCCAGGCGCTCGCCGTCTGACCCGACCGACCACCCGGCGTACGGGCCGCGCCCCCGAGGGGGCCCGGCCGGTGCGCCGCCGAAGACCGGCGCCGCCCGCGCCGGGCGCCACCACCGCGTGGCGCGCCGGTGCGGGTGCGCCGTCCTGATCCGGCGCCGCCGCCGGGTGCGCCACCGCCGACCGGTGCCGCCCGCCGGCGCGCCACCGACCAGAGGGGGAGTCCCGTATGCCCGAAACCGCCGACAGCGGGGGCGCCACCGCGCGTGAGAAGCTGGCCGACGCCCGGCTGTACCTGTGCACCGACGCGCGCAAGCGCCAGGGCGACCTGCCGGAGTTCCTGGACGCGGTGCTGGCCGGCGGCGTCGACATCGTGCAGTTGCGGGACAAGGGCATGGAGGCCGCGGAGGAGCTGGAGCACCTGGCCGTCCTCGCCGACGCCTGTGCCCGGCACGGCAAGCTGCTCGCGGTCAACGACCGGGCGGACGTCGCTCACGCCGCCCGCGCCGACGTGCTCCACCTCGGCCAGGGCGACCTGCCGGTGCCCGCGGCCCGCGCCGTCCTCGGGCCGGACGTCCTCATCGGCCGCTCCACCCACGCCGAGGCCGAGGCCGCCGCGGCGGCCGCGCAGGACGGCGTCGACTACTTCTGCACCGGCCCGTGCTGGCCGACCCCCACCAAGCCCGGCCGCCACGCCCCCGGCCTGGACCTGGTCCGTTACGCCGCCGGGCTGGGCACCGACCGCCCCTGGTTCGCCATCGGCGGCATCGACCTCGGCACCCTGGACCAGGTCCTGGACGCGGGCGCCCGCCGGGTCGTCGTCGTCCGCGCGCTCACCGAGGCCGAGGACCCGGGCGCCGCGGCGGCCGAGTTCGCCAAGAAACTGCGCTCCGCCCCCGCTGTCCAAGGGGTGGACAACTAATCGACAATTCGGACAATCCTTCGCTTCCGGTTGGGGGACCGGCGCGCCCTGGCTAACCTGCCGGTATGGCCCTCGGAACCGCGTCCACCAGGACTGATCGCGCACGCACCGTCCGTGACATGCTCGCGTCCGGCAAGACGACGTACTCGTTCGAGTTCTCCGCGCCGAAGACGGCCAAGGGCGAGAAGAACCTGTGGAGCGCGCTGCGCAGGGTGGAGGCGGTCGCTCCGGACTTCGTCTCCGTCACGTACGGGGCGGGCGGTTCCACCCGGGCCGGCACGGTCCGGGAGACCCAGCAGATCGTCGCCGACACCACCCTCACCCCCGTCGCCCACCTCACCGCGGTCGACCACTCCGTGGCGGAGCTGCGCAACATCATCGGCCAGTACGCCGACGCGGGCATCCGCAACATGCTCGCCGTGCGCGGCGACCCGCCCGGCGACCCCACGGCCGACTGGGTCCCGCACCCCCAGGGCCTGACCTACGCCGCCGAGCTCGTCGAACTCATCAAGGAGTCCGGCGACTTCTGCGTCGGCGTGGCCGCCTTCCCGGAGATGCACCCGCGCTCCGCCGACCCGGACACCGACCTGGGGCACTTCGTCGACAAGTGCCGGGCCGGCGCCGACTACGCGATCACCCAGATGTTCTTCCACCCCGAGTCGTACCTGCGCCTGCGCGACCGGGTGGCGGCGGCCGGCTGCGCGACCCCGATCATCCCCGAGGTCATGCCGGTGACCAGTGTGAAAATGCTGGAAAGGCTGCCCAAGCTCAGCAACGCCTCGTTCCCGGCCGCGTTGAAAGAACGGATCCTCACAGCAAAGGACGATCCGACCGCTGTACGCTCCATTGGCATCGAGTTCGCCACGGAGTTCTGCGCGCGACTGCTGGCCGAGGGTGTGCCCGGACTGCACTTCATCACGCTCAACAACTCCACGGCGACGCTGGAGATCTACGAGAACCTCGGCCTGCACCAGCCACCGCGGGCCTAGACCGGCCGCACGTACATGCGACACACTGCGTAGCGGTCACTGGGAGAGGGGCGTACATGGGCTGGACGGTCCTCTACATCGCGTTCGGCATCGTCGCGCTGTGGCTGCTCGGTGAGGTGCTGCTGCAGTACAAGGCACGGCTGCGCTGGCGGCTGCTCGCCTTCGCCGGCTTCCTCGGTGTGGTGGCCGGAGTGGCGATCGCGTCGGTCGTGGTCATCGGACTCGGCGCGGCGGCCTTCGCGGTCGGCCAGACCTACGTCACCCTGTCGTTCCGCCGCGGCTTCGCCTCCGGCTGGGCGGTCAACGCCCCGGCCGGCCTGGTCGGCAGCAAGCGCCGCCGCCCCGAACGGGGCCACCAGGAACCGCCGTCGGAGGTCCCCGGACCGGACGCGGCCGCCCCCGGCCACGACGCCCCCGCCCCGGACCACGGCGCCGGCGCCTACGACCACGACCACGACCGGGACGACGTCTTCACCCCCGCCCGCCCCGCCGACCCCACGGCCGCGGAGACCACCGCCGTCTACGCACCGCAGCCGATGCCCGAGGACTCCGCCTCCTACGACACCTACGGCGGCGCGGGCTACGGCCACGACCAGCACGCCCCGGCCGCCGACGCTTCCTACGCCTACGACCCCTCCGGCTACCCCCAGCAGGGGTACGGCTACGACGGCGCCGACCAGCAGCAGTACGCCGCCTACTCCGACCCGTACATCGGTGGTGCCCACACCTACGGCGGGGCCCCGTACGGCACCGGGTACGACACCGGCGCCGGGGCGCAGCCGCCGTACGGCTCGCAGGAGTACCCGCAGAGCTACCCGCAGGACCCGTACGCCACCGGCGGCTACGGCGACCAGACCCCGGCGGGCGGCGTCTGGGTGCCGCAGCAGCGCAGCACCGACGGCTCCTACGGCGGCGAACTCCCGCCCGAGCAGCCGTACCCGCCGTACCACGGCGACGGGCAGGGTCAGGGCCAAGGGCAGAACCAGGGCCAGAGCCAGGGGCACGGGTTCGACGAGCAGTACCGCTTCTGATCCTGACGGAGAGCCACGGGGCGGGCGCGGCTCGGATCTCCCCGCGAGCCCCGGGGCGGGAGTTCAGTCGGAACTGACGGTCCGTCACGGGGTGCGGGTTCTCACTGCGAGCCCCGGAACTCCGGTCCCTCCACGATCAGTCCGGCCACCAGCGCGCCCGACATCCCGGCGTGCGGCAGCCCGCCGCCCGGGTGCGACCAGCCGCCCACGGTGAACAGGCCCGGTGTGCGGGTGCCGTTCGCCGGGTGCAGCAACCGTCCGCCGGCCGCGGCCAGCGCCGGCGCCGGGACCGCGCCGCCCGCCGCGCCGGTCGCCGCCTCGATGTCGGCCGGGGTGCGCACCTCGTGCCAGAGCAGCCGGTCGCGCAGCCCCGGTATCGCGCGCGTGGCCGCGGTGATCAGCTCCTCGGCCCCGGCTGCCGGATCCCCGGACCGGCTCCCGGGGTCCGCGGCGGCACCCAAGGCCGCCGGTACCGTCGCCGAGAGCACGACCGCCTCGTGCCCGGCGTCGGGGACCAGCGCCGGGTCGTCCGGCCGCAGCACGGTCACCGTCGGGCGCGCGGACGGACCCGGCGCCCCGTCGAACACGGACGCCAACTCGGCGTCCCGGTCCGGCGCGTGCACCACCGTGCGGTGCGCGGTGCCCTCGGGGCGGGCGCCCCGCAGTGCCAGCAGCACCGTGAGCCGGCTCGCCGCCGACCGCCGCGCCGGGACCTCACCGGCAGCGCGCTCCGCCAGACCGCCGGCGACGCGGTCCAGGACGTCCGGTGCCACACCGGCCACCACGAAGTCGGCCTCCGCGGCCTCGCCGCCGGCCAGCTCCACGCCGGCCGCCCGGCCGTCCTTCTCCACGACCGCCGTGACCTCGGTGCCGAAGCGGAACTCCACCCCGCGGGCCAGGCACCGCTCGTACACCGCTCGGGCCAGCTCACGCATCCCGCCGCGGACGTACCAGGTGCCGAAGGCGTGCTCCATGTAGGGCAGGACGGCCGCGCTCGCCGGGGTGGTGCGCGGGTCCAGGCCGTACGCCAGGGCGTGGCTCTCCAGCAGGGCGGCCAGCCGGGGGTCGCGCAGCTCCCACGCGCCGATCTCGGCGAGCGTGCCCGCCCGCCGGGTGCGCAGCAGCCGCTTGTGCGGCACCGCCGGGTAGGGCTCGCGCTCGGCCAGCACCCGCCAGTTCGGCCACAGGGGCTCCTCCAGGAGGGGTCTGCGGGTGCGGTCCCAGGACTCCCGGGCCCGCACCAGGAAGTCGCCCCAGCGCTGCCCGGCACCCGCCCCGAGGGCCGTGTCCAGGGCGGCGACGACGCCCGCGCGGGAGGCGTTGGGCAGCGCGGCCTCGGTGCCGTCCGCGAACACGTGCCGCGCGGACGGGTCGACCTGCACCGCCTCCACGTGGCTCTCCAGCGGCTCCCTGCCGGTCTTCAGGAACAGGTCCCGCCAGACCGCGGGCAGCGGCAGCAGACCGGGGCCGGTGTCGAAGCGGAAGCCGTCCCGCTCGAAGCCGCGCACCGCCCCGCCGTACGTCTGCGTACGCTCGTACACCACCACCCGGTGGCCCGCGACGGCCAGCCGGGCGGCCCCCGCCATCGCGCCCATCCCGGCGCCGATCACCGCAATCCGTGCCATGCCGGGGACTTTATCGGCCACCACCGACAGCCCGGCCCGCCGGGCCCCTGACCTGCGGCGATCCCGGACCGTGCGGGGCGGGGTACGCAGGGGTGAGTACGCGTACCTAGCCGGGGAGTTGAGTAGTCGCGCGGATGGGCCGCGACCTGCGCGGACGGGAAAGTAGGGGGCACGGAGAGGGGCACGGTCCGGCACCGGCGACACGGGGCGCCGGAACGGACCGGGTCCGCGATCCGCTCCTTCCGCCGGCCGCGGTCGGCGGGAGCGAGACAGGGGGAACCCGGGGGACGACCGAGAAAACGGGGGTCCGACGGGGGAACGTACGGGGGAGCAACAGGGAGCGCCGGTCGGCGAGGGCCCGCGGGGGACGCGGCCATCGTGGACCGGCGCTTTCCCGTTGCCCTCGCCGCGGCCCCACGGCCCCGCCGTCCCGCGGCCCTGCCGCCCGCCGTCCCGCGGCCCCGCGGCCCTGCCGCCCCGCCGTCCCGCGGCCCCGCCGCCCCGCGGCTCGTCGGCCCCGTCCGCGCCGGAGCCCGGGACTGAATCGCCGCCCGAGGGGCAAAAGACCAGGTCAGAACGGATTGTCAGTGGCATACCGCACGATGGGCACATACAGCACTCCGTGTGCTGTCACAGCGACGACAGGAGGTTCGTCATGGCCAACTCGTCCGCAGCCGCCGCCCGTCGGCGCCGCGCCGCCGGCCCTGCCCCCTCACTGACCGGGCCGGCGAGCGACGTCCACCCCGTGCTGCGCCGGGCCACGGCCCCGCCCGCCGCCCTTGACCTGCTCGCCCAGGCCCGCGCCGGACTGGACGAGGCCACCGTCCTCGACACCCCCAACGAGCGGTACGCGCAGGCGCACCTCGCCGCCCTGCGCACCGCCGCCGCCGTGCTCGCCGCGCGGGGGCGCCCCGAGACCACGCCCCGGGCCCGCGCCCGCATCCGCAGCGCCTGGGAGGTGCTCCCCGAGATCGCGCCCGAGCTGTCCGAGTGGAGCGCGCTGTTCGCGTCCGGGGCCCGGCGCCGCGCCCGGGCCGAGGCGGGCATCAAGGGCGCGGCCAGCAGCCGGGACGCCGACGACCTGATCCGGGACGTGGCGATGTTCCTGCGTCTGGTGGAGCGGATGCTCGTCCTCCAGCCGGTCCTCCCGCAGCCCCGCCCCGACACCGACCGGCCGGGCACCGGCGCCCGGGGCCGCGGCATACCGGACGCGGGGTGAGCCCGCCCGGCCCGCCCCGTCCACCGGGGTGACCAGGCACGGCGGCCGAGGCAATAGGGTGGAGGGCGCCTGAAGCCCGCCCGCCCCCGCCGGACCCGGCCGGGGCGGCACCCCGTTCGCGCCGAGGAGTCAACTGCCGTGTCGGACCCGTCGCGCCCCCGCGCCTCCCTCCGTACCGCCGTGGTCTGGGAGGTCCTCCAGGACGCCCTCGACCGCCGGGTCAAGGCCACGGGCCGGCAGGCGCTGGACGTCCTCGACACCGGAGGCGGCAGCGGCAAGTTCGCCGTGCCCCTGGCCCGCCTCGGGCACCGCGTCACCGTCGTCGACCCCAGCCCCAACGCGCTCTTCGCGCTGGAGCGCCGGGCCGCCGAGGCCGGCGTCGACGACCGGGTGCGCGGCGTCCAGGGCGACGCCCACGGCCTGTTCGACGTGGCCGAGCGCGGCGGCTACGACGCGGTGCTGTGCCACGGCGTCCTGGAGTACGTCGACGACCCCGCCGAGGGCGTCCGCAACGCGGTGGCCGCGCTGCGCGCCGACGGCGTCCTCAGCCTGCTCGCCGCCGGGCTCGGCGGCGCCGTGCTGGCCCGCGCCCTCGCCGGGCACTTCACGGAGGCCCGGCAGGCCCTCGGTGACCCGGACGGACGCTGGGGCTCGGGTGACCCCGTGCCGCGCCGCTTCACCGCCGAACAGCTCACCGGACTGGTCGAGGGCGCCGGCCTCCGGGTGGCTGCCGTGCACGGGGTGCGGGTCTTCGCGGACCTGGTCCCCGGCGTGCTGGTGGACACCGAACCCGGCGCCCTGGACGCGCTGCTGAAGCTGGAGGCCGCCGCGGCCGAACTGCCGGCCTTCCACTCCGTGGCCACCCAGCTCCATGTGCTCGGTGAGACCGTTGGGGCGGACGGGACGACAGGGGCCTGAGTCACCCCCGGGACCGGCCGTTGATCAGCGGGTTGCGGGCACATGGAGTACGCCACAGGACCCCCGAACGGGGGCCCGGAGCCGTATGATCGAGGGAGACCGCTCGGCATGACGGGTCGGCCGCCGGGGAATGGGAACCTCAGCGAGCCGGGACGGCCATGACGGAGTCCGGTTGGCCAATTGGCGTAGAGGGGCGGGTTTCACGGGGGCGATTCCCTGCCTATCCTGAAGGGACCCCCCCGGGTCGCCCCGGCGACTGCACGATGAGGAGGACTCCGTGCCGCTCTCGGAGCACGAGCAGCGCATGCTCGAGCAGATGGAGCGAGCGCTGTACGCCGAAGATCCCAAGTTCGCGACAGCGCTCGAGGGAAGCGGGCTGCGTACGTACACCCGGCGACGGGTCTACCAGGCGGTCGCGGGCTTCCTCGTAGGTATTGCGCTCCTCATGGCCGGTATGGTCGCCCAGCAGGTCTGGCTCAGTGTGGTGGGATTCCTCGTCATGCTGGGCTGTGCCGTCCTGGCGGTGACCGGATGGCGCAAGGCTCCCAAACCGGGTGAGCAGCCCGCCGCCGGAGCGGCGCCGCACGGCCGCCGTCAGGGACGCCCGAGGCGCTCCATGATGGACCGCATCGAGGAGCGCTGGCAGCGCCGCCGCGACGAGCAGCAGGGCGGCCGTTAGCCCGGCGGGCGGCGCCAGGAAAGACGTACGTGAGAGGGGTGACCACCGGCGAGGTGGTCACCCCTCTCACGCATACCCCAGAGATGGCGGCCCGCGCCCGCGACGCGAAGAACGACGCCGGCCCCGCGCCCGCGCCCTGAGCAGCGGCACAGCCGGGGCACTCCCCGCAGGGAGCGAGCGCGGGGCCGCCGGGCCCCGGGCTCAGCCCCGTTGGCGCAGTGGTCGGCGGGGCAGGGTCGGGCGGGCCGCCCGGACGCGGTGGCGCAGGGCGGTCCAGCGGGCCGAGGCCGCCCAGGCCGCGCGTACCGCCGAGCGGGGGGCGAAGCGGGCCCGCAGCCGGGTGCTCCGGCCGGACCTGGCCCGCAGCCCCGCCGTCACCCGCTGGACGTCGTCCGCGAGGCCCGCCGCCGGGCGCGGCCGGGGAGCGTAGAGCACCTGCTCCACCGCGCCCGCCACCCGGTGCACCGCCTCGGCCGCAGCCGGGTCGAGCCTGCCGAGCCGGATCATCCGGGCCGCCGCCCCGCGCGGGGTCTGCGAGTCGTCCGGCGCGATCCCGTAGTCCCACGCCGTGTCGGTCAGCTCCTGCCAGGCCGCCAGGGCGTGCGCCGCCGCGTCCGCCGCGCCGCGGCCGTGCGCCCCGAGCCGTACCGCCCGGGCCCGGGCCCGCCACAGCATCGGCGACAGCGGGACCGCCAGCACCAGCAGGCCCGCCAGGGCCCACAGCAGCAGCGCGTACCACTTCGGGCCGTCGTCGCCCGCGGCGAGCGCCGCCTCGGGGGACTCGCTCGCACAGCCCTCCAGCTTCTTCTGCTGCGCGGTGCAGCTCTCGCTCGCCGAGGCCGACGCGGAGGGCGCCTCCGACGCCTCCCGCGAGGGCCGCGCCACGTCCGGTACGGAGGTGCCCGGGGCGTCCGGCACGGTGTAGGCCGGCATCGAGCCGCGGTTGGGGGTCGGCTCGAAGCGGGTCCAGCCGACGCCCTCGAAGTACAGTTCCGGCCAGGCGTGGGCGTCCCTGAGGCTCACCGACACCGAGCCGTCCGTCTGCGGGGAACCCGGCGCGAAACCGACCGCGACCCGGGCCGGTATGTCCAGGGAACGGGCCATCGCCGCCATGGCGAAGGAGAAGTGGATGCAGAAGCCCTGCTTTTCCTTGAGGAAACGGGCGATGGCCTGGGAGCCGCTGCCCACCTGCACGTCGGTGTCGTACTCGAATCCGCCGTTGATCGCGAAGTACTCCTGGAGCGCGACCGCCCGGTCGTAGGCGGTGGCCGCGCCCTCGGTGACCTCCCGCGCGGTCCTGGCCACCACCGGCGGCAGCGAGTCGGGCAGCTCGGTGTACTCGCTCTCCAGGGAGGCCGGGGGCCGCGGCGCGGCGGCGAGCTGCTCCGCCGTGGGCCGCACCTGGAGGCTGCGCACCTGGTACGTCAGACCGCGCGTGTTCTGGCCGTGGTCGCCGACCAGGGTCATGCCGACCGGCTCGTACCGCCACTCGCCGCCGACCCGGACACCGCTCGGCGGGTACGGCATCGGCAGCCAGTCCTGGGCGTACCAGTCCGCCGCCGAGATGGCGGTGGTGATCTCCGTGCGCTCGACCTCGGGGCTGAGGCCGGTGGGCAGCGGGAAGGTGCCGTCCGGCACGGAGACGATCTGCCGCTTGGACGGCTTCCAGGTGGTGCCGTCGAAGTCGTCCAGGGAGACGATGCGCAGATACAGGTCGGAGATGTCGCTGGTCCTGGTGCGGAGGGAGAGGACCTGGCGGTCCTCGTCCACGTTCAGGCTGTCGCGCAGGGAGACCAGCGGGTTCACCGCCGAGATGGTGCCGCCGCCCCCGCCGCCGGAGCCCACGCCGGTGCCGGTGCCGTCGAGCAGCCCGCCGTCCATCGCCGGCAGGGCGAGCGGCACGACCAGGGCGACGCCGAGCGCGACCGCGCCGATCCGCCGCCCGGTGCGCACCGGTGCCGTCGCGGCGGCCGGTTCGCCGCCCGGGGTGCGCGGGGCGCCGCCGAAGACGCGGCCCCACTGGGAGAGCCGGTCCCGGCCCTCGATCAGCAGCAGCATCAGATAGCCGGCCGCCGCGACCAGGAACCACAGCCAGTCGGTGCCGCCCTCGGACAGGCCCGCCGCCACCGAGTACAGCGCGAGCAGCGGCAGCCCGGCCGGGGCGGCGCTGCGGAAGGTGACCGCGAGGGTGTCCACCAGCAGGCCGATCACCAGTACGCCGCCGATCAGCATCAGCCGGATGCCGTCGGACTCCAGCGGCGCGGGGATCGCGTACCGCGCGATGTCGTCGCCGCCCTGCCGGAGCAGATCGGCGAAGTGCCGGAAGGTGCCGGGGCCGGGCAGCAGTCCGGCCAGGGCCTGCTCACGGGCGAAGGCCAGGGTCAGCGCCAGCAGCCCCACCAGGGCCTGGGCCGCGACCGTCAGCGGCCGGGGCAGCGGCACCTGGCGGGCCGCGGCGCCCACCCCGGACTGGATCGCCAGCAGGAACGCGGCCTGGAAGATCCAGGTCGCCGGATCGACCAGCGGCAGCAGCGCGCACGACGCCATCAACGTCGCCGCCCACGCCCCCAGCGCCAGCCTCGCCCGCCCGCTCATCGCGTCCCCTCCCCGCCGGTCCGCCGCGCGGGCGGGCGCTGCCGCCGGGAGGCGTCCGGCACCGAGCCCGTCCGGCCGCTCATCGCCCGCCCCCGCCGCCACGCCCCGCCGCGCGGCACACGGGCACTCGCCCGCCCGCTCATCGCACGCCCTCCCCGCCACCCGCGGCCGTCAGGCCGGCGCGGGTCCGGTCGGCCGTGCGCCACAGGGTGTCCAGGGCGGCGCCGCGGGGGACGCGGACGGCCGTCCAGCCGGCCTCGCGGAGCCGGCGCAGCCGCTGGTCGCTGTCGTCGGCCGGGCCGGGCACGTCCGTCGGCTCGCGCAGCCAGGTCTCGCTGTCCAGCACGAAGGCGATCGCGCCGCCGCTGCGGTGGCGCATCTTCGCGGCCACCGCCGCCTGCTCCTCGTCGAGGTCGCCGAAGAACGCCACCAGCAGCCCCTCGTTGCCGCCGCGCAGCACGTCGTAGGCGCGGGACAGGCCCGTGCCGTCGGAGTGGTCGATCACCGCGAGGGTGTCCATCATCAGCCCGGCCGCGTCCGCCGTCTCCTGGCTGGCGCCCGCGAAGCCGCCACCGCCCTCGCCGGGCAGCGAACTGCCGGTGTCGGTGAGCAGCCGGACGGAGAAGCCCCGCTCCAGCATGTGCGCCAGCACCGACGCCGTACCGGACACCGCCCACTCGAAGGCCGAGTCGGGTCCCGCGCCCGCGTAGGCGACGCCCCGGGTGTCCAGCAGCACCGTGCACCGGGAGCGCCGCGGCTGCTCCTCGCGGCGCACCATCAGCTCGCCGTAGCGCGCGGTGGACCGCCAGTGCACCCGGCGCAGGTCGTCGCCGTAGCGGTAGCCGCGCGGGATCACGTCGTCCTCGCCGGCCAGCGCCAGCGAGCGCCGGCGTCCGTCGCCGTACCCCTTGGCCTCGCCGCCGAACCGCACCGGCGACAGCGGCTCCACGCGCGGGATCACGGTCAGCGTGTCGTGGGTGGAGAAGGACCGGGTCAGCTCGCACATGCCGAACGGGTCGGACAGGCGCAACTGGAGCGGCCCGAGCGGATACCGGCCGCGCAGGTCGGAGCGGACCCGGTAGGACACCTCGCGCCGGCCGCCCGCCTCGACCCGGTCCAGGACGAACCGGGGGCGCGGGCCGAGCACGTAGGGCACCCGGTCCTGGAGCATCAGCAGGCCGGTGGGCAGCCGCGAGACGTTCTCGATGCGCAGGTGGACGCGGGCCTCGCCGGCGGCGGGCACGCGCGCGGGGGAGAGCCGGCGGCTGCCCGCGACCCGGTACCGGGTGCGGTACAGCACCGTCGCGCACACCAGCGGCAGCACCGCCAGCAGCAGCCCCACCCGCAGCAGATCGCTCTGCCCGAGGACGTAGGCGCAGACCGCGGCGGCGACACCGGCCGCCAGGAAGGAGCGGCCACGGGTGGTCAGGCCGGCCAGCGCCGTGCGGACGCCGCCCTTGCCGCCGGCCCCGTCCGGCCCGTCCGCCCCGTCCGCCGCCCGGCCCGTCCCCCCGGCGGTCATCACAGCCTCCGCGGCGGCTGCTGGGGATAGGCCGGACCGCCGCGGCCCAGGCCGAAGCCGCTCGGCTGCTGGGGCGCCGCGGGCACCGGCGTGCGCTGGAGGATCTCCTGCACGACCTGCTCGGCGGTGCGGCGGTTGAGCTGGGCCTGGGCGGTGGGCAGCAGCCGGTGCGCCAGGACGGCGACGGCGAGGGACTGCACGTCGTCCGGGAGCGCGTACTCCCGTTCGCTCAGGGCGGCGGTCGCCTTCGCCGCGCGCAGCAGGTGCAGCGTGGCGCGCGGCGAGGCGCCGAGTCTGAGGTCGGGGTGGACGCGGGTGGCGGCGACCAGGTCGACCGCGTACCGCCGGACCGGGTCGGAGACGTGGACGCCGCGCACCGCCTCGATCAGCTTCACGATCTCGTGGGCGTGCGCCACCGGCTGGAGGTCGTCCAGCGGGCTCACCCCGCCGTGCACGTCGAGCATCTGCAACTCGGCCTCCGGGCTCGGGTAGCCGATGGAGACCCGGGCCATGAACCGGTCGCGCTGGGCCTCGGGCAGCGGATAGGTGCCCTCCATCTCGACCGGGTTCTGGGTGGCCACCACCATGAACGGGCTGGGCAGCTCGTAGGTGCTGCCGTCGATGGTGACCTGGCGCTCCTCCATGGACTCCAGCAGCGCGGACTGGGTCTTCGGCGAGGCGCGGTTGATCTCGTCGCCGATCACCACCTGCGCGAAGATCGCGCCGGGCTTGAACTCGAAGTCCCGGCGCTGCTGGTCCCAGATGGACACCCCGGTGATGTCCGAGGGCAGCAGGTCGGGCGTGAACTGGATGCGCCGCACGGAGCAGTCGATGGACCGCGCCAGCGCCTTGGCCAGCATGGTCTTGCCGACTCCGGGGACGTCCTCGATCAGCAGATGCCCCTCGGCGAGCAGCACGGTCAGCGCGAGCCGTACGACCTCGGGCTTGCCCTCGATCACGCCCTCCACCGAACCGCGGACCCGCTCGACCACGGCGGTCAGATCGTCCCCCACCCGCGGACCTACTCCGGTGGGGGGACCCCCATGGCTCGCCCGATCGTCATAGGTCGTCACCCGGCCCTCCTCGGCCCATCCCCGCGCCCGCTGACAGGCGCGGGGTCACCCCAGCTCTTTCCGGACCGATGCCCCGTACCGCGGACAGGCCCACCCCGAACACGGACACCGGGCGGGAAAAGTTCCGCACGGCACCGCTTCAGGCATTCTTGCCGCCGTTACCGATTCGTGTCACTCGCCTGTGGACAACTGCCAGCGATATGTCAGCTCTTGCGGCCTTTCGCACGTCCTATCGATTCACTGTCCCGCGGAAGCCGTCCCCGTTCATGACGGTACTGGCCGGCCGCCGACCTGGCGCGCCGTGCGCGGGGACGGCGGACACCGCGAGACGCCGCTGTGAGCTGGGCCACAGGAGTGGTGCGGCCGGGTCCGTCCGGGTGAGCGGCCGCCGCCGTCCGCTTCCCGCCGCCCGGGCCCGCGACGCGCAGGCCGGTTGATTGACCGCGAGTGCCGGTGGACTAAAGTGGCGCGAAGCGGGAGGCGAGGCTCTCCCCGCTGGACTGGAACCCCGGAGACCTGCGACTGTCCCGCCAGGTCTCCCCACGTGCGCGGCGCGTACGTACGGCTCGGCCTCCTCCCGCTCCCGGCCGGCCGACGCTCGCAGGCGCCGGCAGGTCTCCCCTTCACCGGAGGGCGGGGACCCGGCGGTACGTGACGCCGTGCCGGACCCGAGAGGCCGACCCCCCTTGAGCCAGAGTCGACACGTCCCGGTGATGCTCCAGCGGTGCCTGGACCTGCTGGCGCCCGCCCTCCAGGAGCCGGGAGCCGTGGTCGTCGACTGCACCCTGGGACTCGGCGGCCACAGCGAGGCGCTGCTGGAGCGGTTCCCCGGGGTCCGGCTCGTCGCCCTCGACCGGGACAAGGAGGCCCTCCGGCTCTCCGGCGAGCGGCTCGCGCCCTACGGCGAGCGCGCCACCCTGGTGCACGCCGTCTACGACGAGCTGCCCGAGGTCCTCGCCCGGCTCGGCCTCCCGCGCGTCCAGGGCGTCCTGTTCGACCTCGGCGTCTCCTCCATGCAGCTCGACGAGGCCGACCGGGGCTTCGCCTACGCCCAAGACGCCCCGCTGGACATGCGCATGGACCAGACCACCGGCATGAGCGCCGCCGAGGTCCTCAACACCTACCCGCCGGGCGAACTCGTCCGGATCCTGCGGGCGTACGGCGAGGAGAAGCAGGCCAAGCGGATCGTCTCGGCGATCGTGCGGGAGCGCGAGAAGGAGCCGTTCAGCAACAGCGCCCGCCTGGTGGAGCTGATCCGCGCCGCCCTGCCGCAGGCCGCCAAGCGCACCGGCGGCAACCCGGCCAAGCGCACCTTCCAGGCCCTGCGCATCGAGGTCAACGGCGAACTCGCCGTCCTGGAGCGGGCGATCCCGGCCGCCGTCAAGGCGCTCGCCGTGGGCGGACGGATCGCGGTGCTGTCGTACCACTCGCTGGAGGACCGGCTGGTCAAGCAGGTCTTCGCGGCGGGCGCCGCCACCACCGCCCCGCCCGGACTGCCCGTCGTGCCCGAGCGGTACGCCCCCCGGCTCAAGCTGCTCACGCGCGGTGCCGAACTTCCCACCGAGGAGGAGATCGCCGAGAACCGGCGGGCCGCCCCGGCGAGGCTGCGCGGGGCCCAGCGCATCAGGGAGGACGCCGAGTGAGCCAGGCCAGGCGCGGACGCGGCCCGTACCGAGGGGAGGGCGTGTGAGCGGCAAACCGGAACTGAAGGGCAGGGCCGCCCGGCTCGCCCGGCTCTTCCCGGCGGGCGGCGGACAGGCCGCCCGTGCCCCCTTCGTCCTCCTCGTCGTCCTGCTCCTCGGCGGCGGTCTGATCGGGCTGCTGGTGCTGAACTCCGCGCTCAGCGAGGGATCGTTCCAGCTCGACGACCTCAAGCAGCAGACCAAGGAACTCACCGACGAGGAACAGGGCCTGCAGCGGGACGTCGACGCCTACTCCGCCCCGCAGGCCCTGCAGCGCCGGGCGCGGGAACTGGGCATGGTGCCCGGCGGCGACCCCGCCTTCCTCTCCCCGGACGGCAAGGTCAAGGGCGTCCCCGGCCCGGCCTCGGCCGCGAGCGCGCCCCTCGTCCTCGCCCCGGAGGCGCTCACCGCGCGACCGGTCCCGGCGACCCCGACCCCGACCCCCGGCAGGTGACGGAAGTGGCCAACGACTCCGGCAGGCAGACGCCGCGCCGCCGCGTGCCCGGACCCGCCGGGCCGGTGCGCTCCGGCGGCGGACGCCGGCCCGGTCCCGGCGCCCGCCCCGCCCGCCGCCCGGCCCCGCCGCGCCGCCCGGCCCCGCCCCGGTCCATCCGCCTGGGCAGCCCCCGGCCCCGGCTGCGTCTGATCGGCTTCGTGCTGGCCCTGGTGCTGATCGCCTTCACCGTCCGGCTGCTCCAGGTGCAGGCCGTCGACGCCGGCACCTACACCGCCAAGGCCGAGCAGAACCGGTACGTCGTGCACACCCTGACCGCCGAGCGCGGCGGCATCACCGACCGCAACGGCGTGGCCCTGGCCACCACCGTGGACGCCTACGACATCACCGCCGACCCCACGATGTTCACCCGCGAGGAGCTGAAGGTCGGCGACGGCCCCGAACAGGCGGCGGCACTCCTCGCGCCGATCCTCGGCGAGCGCGAGGAGGACCTGGTCGCCAGGCTCCGCCCGAACGACCGCGACCTGCGCTACGTGCGGCTGGCCCGGGCCAGGACCCCGCAGGTGTGGAACCAGATCAAGGACCTCAAGAGCGCGCTCACCAAGAAGGCCGAGACCGACAAGTCGGCCGTCAACGTCCTCGCCGGGGTCTTCGCCGACCCCAGCAGCAAGCGGATCTACCCCAACGGCGACCTCGCCGCGGGCGTCATCGGCTGGGTCGACGCCGAGGGCCAGGGCGGCGGCGGCCTCGAACGCAAGCTGGACAAGACGCTGGCCGGCCAGGACGGGGAGATCCGCTACGCCCAGTCCGGCGGCCACCAGGTGCCCACCGTCGGCGCCAACGAGACGCCCGCCGTGCCCGGCCGCGACGTGGAGCTGACCCTGGACCGGGACATTCAGTGGGCCGCCCAGGACGCCATCAGCGACCAGGTGGAGGAGTCGGCGGCGGACGGCGGCTACGTCATCGTCCAGGACACCCGGACCGGCGAGATCCTCGCCATGGCGAACTCACCCGGCTTCGACCCGGGCGACCTCGCCCACGCCGACCCCGACGCCCTGGGCAACGGTGCCCTCCAGGACGCCTTCGAGCCCGGCTCCACCGCCAAGGTGATGTCGATGGCCGCCGTGCTGGAGGAGAACGCCGCCACCCCGACCACCCATGTCACCGTGCCCAACCGGCTGCACCGCGGCGACCGGCTGTTCAAGGACGACATCGACCACCCCACCTGGTACCTCACGCTCAACGGCGTGCTCGCCAAGTCCAGCAACATCGGCACCATCCTGGCCACCGGCGAACTCGGCGAGAACCAGCGGGAGGCCAACCAGGTCCTCTACTCCTACCTGCGCAAGTTCGGCCTCGGCAGCTACAGCGGCCTGGGCTTCCCCGGCGAGACCAAGGGCATCCTCGCCGCCCCCGAGCAGTGGTCGACCTCGCAGCAGTACACGATTCCTTTCGGCCAGGGCGTCTCCCTCAACGCGATGCAGGCGGCCTCCGTCTACTCCACGATCGCCAACGGCGGCGTCCGCGTCGAACCCACCTTGGTCAAGGGCACCACCGGCCCCGACGGGCGCTTCACCGCCGCCGCCAAGCCCAAGAAGACCCGCGTGATCAGCGAGAAGACCGCCAAGACCCTGTCCCGGATGCTGGAGTCGGTCGTCGACGACGAGGAGGGCACCGGCACCAAGGCCCGCATCCCCGGCTACCGGGTGGCGGGCAAGACCGGCACCGCCAACCGGGTGGATCCGGCCACCGGCAAGTACAAGGGCTACACCTCGTCCTTCGCCGGGTTCGCCCCCGCCGACCAGCCCCGCGTCACCGTCTACTGCGCCATCCAGAACGCCACCCGGGGCAGCTACTTCGGCGGCCAGATCTGCGGACCGGTTTACAAGCGGGTGATGGAGTTCGCGCTGAAGACCCTCCAGGTCCCGCCGACCGGGGCCGCGCCCGAGAGCTTCCCGGTCACCTTCCAGCCCTGATCGAACCGATGCCGTACCGAGCCACCAGGAACCACCCGTGACAACGATCACCCCCGATCCCGGGAACCAGCACGGCCCCCGCCCCTCGCTTCGCCCGGAGGCCGGTCAGCCCGGTACGCTCACCGCCGTGCCACAGCCTGATCAGTCCCGAACCACCCAGAAGGGCCAACCCGTGAGCCATCCGGGACCGCCCCGGCCGGTACAGGTCTCCGCCACACCCCTCGCGGAACTCGCCGGCCAACTGGGGGTCACCGCGCCGGAGGGCACCGCCGAGGTCACGGGCATCACCCATGACTCGCGGGCCGTCCGCCCCGGCGACCTGTACGCCGCCCTGCCCGGCGCCCGCGCGCACGGCGCCGACTTCGTCACCCAGGCCGCCGGCCTCGGTGCCGCCGCCGTGCTGACCGACCCGTCCGGCGCCGCCCGCGCCGCCGCCACCGGCCTGCCGGTGCTGGTCGTGGACGACCCGCGCGGGCACATGGGCGAACTGGCCGCCACGATCTACGGCCACCCCGGCCGCGATCTGCTCCAGATCGGCATCACCGGCACCTCCGGCAAGACCACCACCGCCTACCTCGTCGAGGGCGGTCTGCGCACGGCGAAGTCCACCGGACTGATCGGCACGGTCGAGACGCGCATCGGCGACGAGCGCATCAAGTCCGAGCGGACCACGCCCGAGGCCACCGACCTGCAGGCCCTCTTCGCCGTCATGCGCGAACGCGGCACCGAGGCCGTCGCCATGGAGGTCTCCAGCCACGCCCTGGTGCTCGGCCGGGTCGACGGCTGCGTCTTCGACGTCGCCGTCTTCACCAACCTCAGCCCGGAGCACATGGAGTTCCACTCCGGCATGGAGGACTACTTCCAGGCCAAGGCGCAGTTGTTCACGCCCGTGCGCAGCCGCCTGGGCGTGGTCAACGCCGACGACGAGTACGGCCGCCGGCTCGCCAAGGAGGCCGGCGTCCCGGTCGTCACGTACTCGGCGGAGGGGCACCCCGACGCCGACTGGCGGGCCGAGGACGTCGAGGTCGGCCCGCTGGACTCGACGTTCACCGCGGTCGGCCCCGAGGGGCAGCGGATCGCCGCCCGGTCGCCGCTGGCCGGGCCGTTCAACGTGGCCAACACCCTCGCCGCGATCACCGCCCTGGCCGCGGCCGGCCTGGACCCGCAGCGCGCCGCCGACGGGGTGGCCGCGGTGCCGGGCGTGCCGGGGCGGCTGGAGCGGATCGACGCCGGGCAGCCGTACCTGGCCGTCGTGGACTACGCGCACAAGACGGACGCCGTGGAGTCGGTGCTCAAGGCGCTGCGCAAGGTCACCGAGGGCCGGCTGCACGTGGTCCTCGGCTGCGGCGGCGACCGCGACCGCAGCAAGCGCGAGCCGATGGGCGCCGCCGCCGCCCGGCACGCCGACACCGCCGTACTGACCTCCGACAACCCCCGCTCCGAGGACCCCCTCGCGATCCTGGCCGCCATGCTCCGGGGCGCGGCGTCGGTGCCCGCGCACGAGCGCGGCGAGGTGGCCGTCTTCGAGGACCGGGCCGCCGCCATCGCCGCCGCCGTCGCCCGGGCCGAGCCCGGCGACACCGTGCTGGTCGCGGGCAAGGGCCACGAGCAGGGCCAGGACATCGCCGGGGTGGTCCGTCCCTTCGACGACCGCCAGGTGCTTCGCGAAGCCATCCAGAAGACCCAGGGATGAACTCCCGAATGATCCAGGGGATGAACTTGTGATCGCCCTCTCTCTCGCCGAGATCGCAGACGTCGTCGGCGGGCAGATGCACGACATACCGGATCCGTCCGCCATGGTGACCGGACCGGTCGTCCGGGACTCCCGCGAGGCGGGGCCCGGCTGTCTCTTCGTCGCCTTCGTCGGCGAGCGCGCCGACGGCCACGACTTCGCCGCCGCGGTGGCCGAGGCGGGTGCGGCGGCCGTGCTCGGCTCCCGGCCCGTCGGCGTGCCCGCCATCGTCGTGGACGACGTCCAGGCCGCCCTCGGCGCCCTCGCCCGCCATGTCGTACGGCGGCTGGGGGCCACCCTGGTGGGGCTCACCGGCTCGGCCGGCAAGACCAGCACCAAGGACCTGATCGCGCAGGTGCTCCAGCGCCGGGCGCCCACGGTGTTCACGCCCGGCTCGCTCAACAACGAGATCGGGCTGCCGCTGACCGCGCTCACCGCCACCGAGGAGACCCGTTTCCTCGTCCTGGAGATGGGCGCCCGCGGCATCGGCCACATCCGCTACCTCACCGAGCTGACGCCGCCGAGGATCGGCCTGGTCCTCAACGTCGGCTCCGCGCACATCGGCGAGTTCGGCGGCCGGGAGCAGATCGCCCAGGCCAAGGGCGAGCTGGTGGAGTCCCTGCCCGAGGACGGCGCCGCGATCCTCAACGCGGACGACCCGTACGTACGGGCCATGGCCTCCCGTACGAAGGCGAAGGTGATCCTTTTCGGAGAGTCCGACGAAGCGGACGTCCGGGCCGAGAACGTACGACTCACGGACACCGGACAGCCCTCCTTCAGGCTTCACACACCCTCCGGTGCAAGCGATGTGACCATGCGCCTGTACGGTGAGCATCACGTGTCGAACGCGCTCGCCGCGGCCGCCGTCGCCCACGAGTTGGGCATGTCCGCTGACGAGATCGCCGTCGCGCTCTCCGAGGCGGGCTCCCTCTCCCGCTGGCGGATGGAGGTCACCGAGCGCCCGGACGGCGTGACGGTCGTCAACGACGCCTACAACGCGAACCCCGAGTCCGTGCGAGCCGCCCTGCGCGCGCTCGTGGCCATGGGCAAGGGACGCCGTACGTGGGCGGTGCTCGGCAAGATGGCCGAGCTCGGGGACGAGGCGCTCGCCGAGCACGACGCGGTCGGACGGCTCGCCGTCCGGCTCAACGTCAGCAAGCTCGTCGCGGTCGGGGGCAGGGAAGCCCAATGGCTGCAACTGGGCGCATATAACGAGGGTTCGTGGGGTGAGGAGTCGGTGCACGTGTCCGACGCACAGGCGGCGGTCGACCTGTTGCGCAGCGAGCTGCGCCCGGGGGACGTCGTGCTCGTGAAGGCGTCCCGTTCGGTGGGTCTGGAGCGCGTCGCCACGGCGCTGCTGGAGACCGGCGCCGAGGGTGAGGTTGCCGCCCGATGATGAAGCAGATCCTGTTCGCAGGTGTCCTCGGGCTGTTCCTGACCCTGATCGGCACTCCGCTGCTGATCAAGCTGCTGGCCCGCAAGGGCTACGGCCAGTACATCCGCGACGACGGCCCGCGCGAGCACGCCAGCAAGCGCGGTACGCCGACCATGGGCGGCATCGCCTTCATCCTGGCCACGGTCGCCGCGTACTTCCTGGCCAAGGTGATCACCGGCTATCTGGACCCCAAGGCGGACGCGGCGCCGACCTTCTCCGGACTGCTGGTGCTCGGCCTGATGGTCGGCATGGGCCTGGTCGGCTTCCTGGACGACTACATCAAGATCGTCAAGCGGCGGTCGCTGGGCCTGCGGGCCAAGGCGAAGATGGCCGGCCAGTTGATCGTCGGCATCGCCTTCGCGGTGCTCTCGCTGCAGTTCGCGGACAACCGGGGCAACACCCCGGCCTCCACCAAGCTGTCGTTCATCACGGACTTCGGCTGGACCATCGGCCCGGTGCTGTTCGTGGTCTGGGCGCTGTTCATGATCCTGGCGATGTCGAACGGCGTGAACCTGACGGACGGTCTGGACGGCCTGGCCACCGGCGCCTCCGTCTTCGTCTTCGGCGCCTACACCTTCATCGGCGTCTGGCAGTTCCAGGAGTCCTGCGCCAACGCGCAGACCCTCACCAACCCGGGCGCCTGCTACGAGGTGCGCGACCCGCTCGACCTCGCGGTGGTCGCCTCCGCGCTGATGGGCGCCTGCCTCGGCTTCCTGTGGTGGAACACCTCGCCGGCCAAGATCTTCATGGGCGACACCGGTTCGCTGGCGCTCGGCGGCGTGCTGGCGGGTCTGGCGATCTGCTCGCGCACCGAGCTGCTGATGGCCATCCTCGGCGGTCTGTTCGTCCTGATCACCATGTCGGTGGTCATCCAGGTCGGCTCGTTCAAGATGACCGGCAAGCGGGTCTTCCGGATGGCACCGCTCCAGCACCACTTCGAACTCAAAGGCTGGTCCGAGGTCCTTGTCGTGGTCCGCTTCTGGATCATCCAGGGCATCTGCGTGATCGTCGGACTGGGCCTCTTCTACGCGGGATGGGCAGCGGACAAGTGACCGAATCGGCGTCCCCGGACTTCCAGGGCAAGCACGTCACCGTCGCCGGACTCGGCGTCTCCGGCGTCCCGGCGGCCAAGGTGCTCAGCGGCCTGGGCGCCCGCGTGACCGTCGTCGCCGACGGCGCCGACGAGCGCGCCCGGGCGCAGGCGGCCCCGTTGGAGGAGCTCGGTGTCACCGTGCGCCTCGGTGACGGCGACACCCTGCCCGAGGGCACCGACCTCGTCGTCACCGCCCCCGGCTGGCGGCCCGACAAGCCGCTGTTCACCGCGGCGCGCGAGGCCGGCGTCCCGGTCTGGGGCGACGTCGAACTGGCCTGGCGGCTGCGGGGCGAGAACGCCGCGCCCTGGCTGGCCGTCACCGGCACCAACGGCAAGACCACCACCGTCCGGATGCTCGCGTCGATCCTCACCGCGGCGGGCCTGCGCACCGCCGCCGTCGGCAACATCGGCGTCTCCCTGCTGGACGCGGTCACCGGCGAGCAGGAGTACGACGTGCTGGCGGTGGAGCTGTCCAGCTACCAGCTCCACTGGGCGCCCTCGCTGCGCGCCCACTCGGCCGCCGTCCTCAACCTCGCCCCCGACCACCTCGACTGGCACGGCTCCATGGAGGCGTACGCCGCCGACAAGGGCCGGATCTACGAGGGCAACCGGGTCGCCTGCGTCTACAACGCGGCCGACAAGGCCACCGAGGACCTGGTCCGCGCGGCCGACGTCGAGGAGGGCTGCCGGGCCATCGGCTTCACCCTCGGCACCCCGGCGCCCTCCCAACTCGGCGTGGTGGACGGCATCCTGGTCGACCGGGCCTTCGTCGCCGACCGGCAGAAGAACGCCCAGGAGCTGGCCGAGGTCTCCGACGTGCGCCCGCCGGCCCCGCACAACATCGCCAACGCGCTCGCCGCCGCGGCCCTCGCCCGCGCCTACGGCGTCCCCCCGGCCGCGGTCCGCGACGGGCTGCGCGCCTTCACCCCCGACGCCCACCGCATCGCGCACGTCGCGGACGTGGACCAGGTGGCGTACGTCGACGACTCCAAGGCCACCAACACCCACGCCGCCGAGGCGTCGTTGGCGGCGTACGGGTCGGTGGTGTGGATCGCGGGCGGCCTGGCCAAGGGCGCGACCTTCGACGAACTGGTCGCGGGCGCGGCGCACCGGCTGCGCGGGGTGGTGCTGATCGGCGCCGACCGCGCGCTGATCCGCGAAGCCCTGACGCGACACGCCCCCCAGGTCCCGGTCGTCGACCTCGACCGGACCGACACTGGGGCGATGCTCCAGGCGGTCCAGGAGGCGCGGCGGCTCGCCCGGCCCGGCGACACGGTGCTGCTGGCCCCGGCCTGCGCTTCCATGGACATGTTCGCCAACTACAACCAGCGCGGTGACGCGTTCGCGGAGGCCGTTCGCGAACTCGCCGCCCTGTAGACCCGGCCGCCTGCGCCGGGCGACCCTGGGAGGGACGCGTGGGACGGTCCAGGCCGACGTACAGCGGAGGCCGCTATGCCCGGTAGTCCCGGTAGCCGTACCGGACGTCCGCCCGCGCAGCGCGCCGCCGGGCGGCCCCCCGCCCCGCGGCCGGCCCGCGACAACCCGGCGGTGCGGCTCGTCACCAGGCTGCGCCGCGCCTGGGACCGGCCGCTGACCGCGTACTACCTGATCCTCGGCGGCAGCTCGCTGATCACCGTGCTGGGCCTGGTGATGGTGTACTCCGCCTCCCAGATCACCGCGCTGCAGTTGTCGCTGCCGGGTTCGTACTTCTTCCGCAAGCAGTTCCTGGCCGCCGCGCTCGGCGCGGGGCTGCTGGCCGCCGCGATGCGGATGCCGATCAGGCTGCACCGGGCACTGGCCTACCCGATACTCGCCGGTGCCGTCTTCCTGATGGCCCTGGTGCAGGTGCCGGGGATAGGGCGGTCGGTCAACGGCAACCAGAACTGGATCTCCGTCGGCGGCCCGTTCCAGCTCCAGCCCAGCGAGTTCGGCAAGCTCGCCCTGGTGCTGTGGGGGGCCGACCTGCTCGCCCGCAAGCAGGACAAGAGGCTGCTGACCCAGTGGAAGCACATGCTGGTGCCGCTGGCGCCGGTCGCCTTCATGCTGCTCGGGCTGATCATGATGGGCGGTGACATGGGCACCGCGATCATCCTGACGGCGATCCTGTTCGGCCTGCTGTGGCTGGCGGGGGCGCCCACCCGGCTGTTCGCCGGGGTGCTGTCGGTGGCCGCGCTGCTCGGCGTGATCCTCATCAAGACCAGCCCCAACCGGATGGCCCGGCTCGCCTGCATCGGCGCCACCGACCCGGGCCCGGGCGACTCCTGCTGGCAGGCGGTGCACGGCATCTACGCCCTCGCCTCGGGCGGGCTGTTCGGCTCCGGACTCGGCGCCAGCGTGGAGAAATGGGGTCAACTGCCCGAGGCGCACACCGACTTCATCTTCGCCGTCACCGGTGAGGAACTGGGCCTGGCGGGCACGCTGTCGGTACTCGCCCTGTTCGCGGCTCTAGGCTATGCGGGTATCCGCGTGGCCGGACGCACGGAGGACCCCTTCGTGAGGTATGCCGCGGGAGGCGTGACCACCTGGATCACGGCCCAGGCCGTGATCAACATCGGTGCGGTCCTCGGGCTGCTGCCGATCGCCGGCGTCCCGCTCCCGCTGTTCTCCTACGGAGGGTCCGCCCTGCTGCCGACCATGTTCGCCATCGGGCTGCTGATCGCCTTCGCGCGCGACGAGCCCGCTGCGCGGGCGGCGCTTGCGATGCGGCAACCTCGCTTTGGTAGAAAGCGGGGGGCCGGGGGCACCGGGTCCAAGGGGAGTCCCCGGAGTTGGAACACGATGCGACGGCGTGCCTCGGCGGCGCGCTCGTCCGGAGAGCGGTGAATTTCGGTGCATGTCGTACTCGCCGGCGGAGGAACCGCGGGCCACATCGAGCCCGCGCTCGCCCTCGCGGACGCCCTGCGCAGGCAGGACCCGACCGTGGGCATCACGGCCCTGGGCACGGAGCGCGGCCTGGAGACCCGTCTCGTACCCGAGCGAGGGTACGAACTGGCGCTGATCCCCGCCGTACCGCTGCCGCGCAAGCCCACCCCCGAGCTGATCACCGTCCCGGGCCGGCTGCGCGGCACCATCAAGGCGACCGAGCAGATCCTGGAGCGCACCAAGGCGGACGCCGTGGTCGGCTTCGGCGGCTACGTCGCCCTGCCCGGCTACCTCGCCGCCAAGCGGCTGGGGGTGCCGATCGTCATCCACGAGGCCAACGCCCGCCCCGGCCTGGCCAACAAGATCGGCTCGCGGTACGCCAGCCAGGTCGCCGTCTCCACCCCCGACAGCAAGCTGCGCAACGCCCGGTACATCGGCATCCCGCTGCGCCGCTCCATCGCCACCCTGGACCGGGCGGCGGTGCGGCCCCAGGCCCGCGCCGCGTTCGGGCTGGACCCCAACCTGCCGACGCTGCTGGTCTCCGGCGGCTCACAGGGCGCCCGCCGCCTCAACGAGGTGGTCCAGCAGGTCGCGCCCTGGCTCCAGCAGGCCGGCATCCAGATCCTGCACGCGGTCGGCCCGAAGAACGAACTGCCGCAGGTCCACCAGATGCCGGGGATGCCCCCGTACATCCCGGTAAGTTATCTGGACCGGATGGACCTCGCGTACGCCGCGGCCGACATGATGCTCTGCCGCGCGGGCGCGATGACCGTCGCCGAACTCTCCGCCGTCGGACTCCCGGCCGCCTACGTCCCGCTGCCCATCGGCAACGGCGAACAGCGGCTGAACGCCCAGCCGGTGGTCAAGGCCGGCGGCGGACTGCTGGTCGACGACGCGGAACTGACGCCCGAATGGGTCCAGCAGAACGTACTGCCCGTGCTCGCCGACCCGCACCGGCTGTACGAGATGTCCCGCGCCGCCGCCGAGTTCGGCCGCCGGGACGCCGACGACCTCCTCGTCGGCATGGTGTACGAGGCGGTCGCCGCCCGTGCGCACCGCTAGTCAGGGCTGACGGAAGGCAGGGAGCGTGGCCGGAACGACCACCGCCGGGCGCGGTGACCGTCAGCGGGAGTCGTCCGGCCCGCCCCACAGGCGGCGTCTGTGGCCGCCCCGGCCGCGCGCGGTCGCCGGGCCGGCCGCCGTCCTGGTGCTGCTGGCCGCCGTCACGCTCTGGCTGCTGTACGGCTCCGACTGGCTGCGGGTGGAACAGGTCCCGGTCTCCGGCACCTCCGTCCTGACCCCCGCCCAGGTGCGCGAGGCCGCCGGCGTACCGGTCGGCGAGCCGCTGGTCTCCGTCGACACCGAGGCGATCGAGGCGCGGCTGAAGCGGAATCTGCCCCGGATCGACACGGCCGAGGTCACCCGGGACTGGCCGCACGGAATCGGACTGGAAGTGACCGAGCGCACCCCGGTTCTGGTGGTGCGAAAAGGCGAAAAGTACGTGGAAGTGGACAAGAAAGGTGTCCGTTTCGCCACGGTTTCTCGCGCCCCGAAAGGCGTCCCCGTTCTGAAAATGGCAGTGTCCCGGCCGGGTTCGGCGGCGGCCAGTGTGCGGCGGTTCGGCGAGGACCGGCTGACCCGGGCGGCGGTCGCGGTCGCGGACCGCGTCCCGGCCCCCGTCGCCCGCGAGACACGCCTGGTCACGGTGGGTTCCTACGACGACATCGCGCTGGAGTTGACCGACGGCCGGACCGTGGTGTGGGGCAGCGCCGAGCAGGGCCGCGCGAAGGCCCGCGCGCTGATCGCGCTGATGAAAGCGGAGCCGGACGCGCGGCACTTCGACGTCAGCGTTCCCACCGCCCCGGCGTCATCCGGGAGTTGACGGGTAGTTGACGCACATCCGTGCAGGCCAGCACCCTGGTTGGGCACCGCTACGGCTGATCACATAGGGTGAAAAGAAAAACGGGAGGTTCGGCGTGTTCGTTGAACGCGCGCGGCTTGTCGACTTAGTGTCCTGTTCAGAAGACTCCAAGGAACGGACACACTGGTAACCCTAAACTTCAGGGTTAGGGTTCGGGTCGGCGCTACGGACCGTCCCATTCGGCATCAGTCGCCGGATCGCGGGGCAGCAGTTGCTTCCCGGTCCGACGACACGTAACTCGAGGCGAGAGGCCTTCGACGTGGCAGCACCGCAGAACTACCTCGCAGTCATCAAAGTCATCGGTGTCGGCGGCGGTGGTGTCAATGCCATCAACCGGATGATCGAGGTCGGTCTCAAGGGCGTCGAGTTCATCGCTATCAACACCGACGCGCAAGCTCTGTTGATGAGCGACGCCGACGTCAAGCTGGACGTCGGCCGTGAACTCACCCGCGGACTCGGCGCCGGAGCCAACCCGGCCGTCGGCCGCAAGGCCGCCGAGGACCACCGCGAGGAGATCGAGGAGGTCCTCAAGGGGGCCGACATGGTCTTCGTGACGGCCGGTGAAGGCGGCGGCACCGGCACCGGCGGCGCGCCCGTCGTGGCCAACATCGCCCGCTCGCTGGGCGCCCTCACCATCGGCGTGGTCACCCGCCCGTTCACCTTCGAGGGCCGGCGCCGCGCCAACCAGGCCGAGGACGGCATCGCCGAGCTGCGCGAAGAGGTCGACACCCTCATCGTCATCCCCAACGACCGGCTGCTGTCCATCTCGGACCGCCAGGTCAGCGTGCTCGACGCGTTCAAGTCGGCTGACCAGGTGCTGCTCTCCGGTGTGCAGGGCATCACCGACCTGATCACCACGCCCGGCCTGATCAACCTGGACTTCGCCGACGTCAAGTCGGTCATGTCCGAGGCCGGTTCCGCCCTGATGGGCATCGGCTCGGCCCGCGGCGACGACCGCGCGGTGGCCGCCGCCGAGATGGCGATCTCCTCGCCGCTGCTGGAAGCCTCCATCGACGGCGCCCGCGGGGTGCTGCTCTCCATCTCCGGCGGCTCCGACCTCGGCCTGTTCGAGATCAACGAGGCCGCCCAACTGGTCAGCGAGGCCGCCCACCCCGAGGCCAACATCATCTTCGGCGCGGTCATCGACGACGCCCTCGGCGACGAGGTCCGGGTCACCGTGATCGCCGCCGGGTTCGACGGGGGCCAGCCGCCCGCCAAGCGGGACACCGTGCTGGGCTCCGCCGCGGCCAAGCGCGAGGAGCCCGCCGCCCCGGCCCGGCAGCCCGAGAGCCGCCCGTCCTTCGGCTCCCTCGGCAGCGTCAAGCCGAAGGAGGAGCCCGAGCCGGTCGTGCCGGAGCCGGTGAGCGACCTGCCCCCGGTCACCCCGCCGCCGGTCCCGCCGTCGCGGACCTACTCGGACAGCGCGGCCGAGGAACTGGACGTGCCGGACTTCCTGAAGTGATAGGACAGCGCTCCGCGACGAGCACGCCGAACGGCGCGCACTTCGCCTTCACCGACCGGTGGGGCGGGGTGAGCGCCGTTCCGTACGAGGAGCTGAATCTCGGCGGCGCGGTCGGCGACGACCCCGGCGCCGTGCGGACCAACCGCCGCCTGGCCGCCGAGGCGCTCGGCCTCGACGCCGCCCGGGTGGTCTGGATGAACCAGGTGCACGGCGCCGAGGTCGCCGTGGTCGACGCGCCCTGGGGGGACCGCCCGGTCCCGTCGGTCGACGCGGTCGTCACCACCGCCCGGGGCCTCGCCCTCGCCGTGCTCACCGCGGACTGCGTGCCGGTGCTGCTCGCCGACCCGGTGGCCGGCGTCGCCGCCGCGGCCCACGCGGGCCGGCCCGGCCTGGTGGCCGGCGTGGTCCCCGCCGCGGTACGGGCGATGACGGAACTCGGCGCCGACCCCGCCCGCGTCGTCGCCCGCACCGGACCCGCCGTGTGCGGGCGGTGCTACGAGGTACCGGAGCGGATGCGCGCCGAGGTGGCCGCCGTCGAGCCGGGGGCGTACGCCGAGACGAGCTGGGGCACGCCGGCGGTCGACGTGGCCGCCGGGGTGCACGCCCAGCTCGACCGGCTCGGGGTGCGGGACCGGGAGCGGTCGCCGGTGTGCACCCGGGAGTCGAAGGATCACTTCTCGTACCGCCGCGACCGCACCACCGGGCGGCTGGCGGGCTATGTGTGGCTGGACTGATGGGGCATGACGGACCGTAAGGACGAACTCGCCGGGAATCTGGCGAAGGTGGAGGAGCGCATCGCCACCGCCTGCGCGGCGGCCGGCCGGGCGCGCGAGGAGGTGACCCTGATCGTGGTCACCAAGACGTTCCCGGCGAGCGATGTGCGGTTCCTGGCGGAGCTGGGCGTGCGGCACGTCGCCGAGAACCGGGACCAGGACGCGGCGCCCAAGGCCGCCGAGTGCGCGGATCTGCCGCTCACCTGGCACTTCGTGGGTCAGTTGCAGACCAACAAGGTACGATCTGTGGTCGGTTATGCCGACTTGGTGCAGTCCGTCGACCGTGCCCGGCTCGTCACCGCGCTGTCGAAGGAGGCCGTCCGGGCCGGCCGCGAACTGGGCTGCCTGGTCCAGGTCGCCCTGGACGCGGGGGCGAGCGGGCGCGGCGAGCGGGGCGGCGTCGCCCCCGAGGGGATCGAGGAGTTGGCCGGCCTGATCGCCGGGGCGCCGGGGCTCCGGCTGGACGGCCTGATGACCGTGGCCCCGCTGACGGGGGAGTACGCCGGGCGGCAACAGGCCGCCTTCGAGCGGCTGATGGATTTGTCGACCCACCTGCGCCGAGCTCATCCGGCTGCGAACATGGTCTCCGCAGGGATGAGTGCGGACCTCGAACAGGCCGTGGCCGCCGGAGCGACACATGTACGCGTCGGCAGCGCGGTACTCGGAGTCCGCCCCAGGCTCGGGTAACGTCGCCAGGAAGTCGGACCACAGCAGAAAATATGGTCATTACCGTCGAAAGGCGGACGCAACGACCTCGTGGATCGCGGGCATTTGGCAGTCGTCAGCCGATCCACCACAGAGCGGAGGACTCAGAGCATGGCCGGCGCGATGCGCAAGATGGCGGTCTACCTCGGCCTCGTGGAGGACGATGGGTACGACGGCCGGGGGTTCGACCCCGACGACGACTTCGAACCGGAACTCGACCCGGAGCCCGAGCGGGACCACCGGCGCCACGAGCCGTCGCACCCGCCGCACGGATCGCACCCGTCCCCGAGGGACGAAGAGGTGCGCGTCGTGCAACCGCCCGCGCCCCGTGAGCCGGTGGCCCGATCCACTTCGCTCGCCGCGGAATCCGGACGTCCGGCGCGTATCGCGCCCGTGGCGTCCATCACACAAGAACGCGCAAGCCTGGAAAAGAGCGCACCGGTCATCATGCCCAAGGTCGTGTCCGAACGAGAGCCCTACCGGATCACCACGCTTCACCCCCGGACCTACAACGAGGCCCGTACCATCGGGGAACACTTCCGTGAGGGCACGCCGGTGATCATGAATCTGACTGAGATGGATGACACAGATGCGAAGCGACTTGTCGACTTTGCGGCCGGTTTGGTGTTTGGTCTTCACGGCAGTATCGAGCGGGTGACGCAGAAGGTGTTCCTGTTGTCTCCTGCTAACGTCGATGTCACGGCGGAGGACAAGGCCCGCATCGCAGAGGGCGGGTTCTTCAACCAGAGCTGAGGCGTAGCAACCGGTGAGCTGGATCAGGGGAGAGGGAAGCGCGGGTCATGAGCGTGGTTCTGGATGTCGTCTACATCGCGCTGATGTGCTTCCTCATCGTGCTGATCTTCCGGTTGGTCATGGACTACGTCTTCCAGTTCGCCCGCTCGTGGCAACCCGGCAAGGCGATGGTGGTCGTACTGGAGGCCACCTACACTGTCACCGATCCACCGTTGAAGCTTCTGCGGCGGTTCATCCCGCCGCTGCGTCTCGGGGGCGTGGCGCTCGACCTGTCCTTCTTCGTACTGATGATCATCGTTTACATCCTGATCTCGATCGTGAGCCGGCTGTGAGCGATGAGAGAGATACGGGCTTGCCGAATGCCGACGACTACGTTGAGGTGAAGAGATGCCGTTGACCCCCGAGGACGTGCGGAACAAGCAGTTCACGACCGTCCGCCTCCGAGAAGGCTATGACGAGGACGAGGTCGATGCCTTCCTCGACGAGGTCGAAGCCGAACTGACCCGTCTGCTGCGCGAGAACGAGGACCTGCGCGCCAAGCTGGCCGCCGCCACGCGCGCGGCCGCCCAGAACCAGCAGAACATGCGCAAGCCCCCCGAGCAGCAGCAGGACCAGCCGCAGGGCGGGATGCCCCAGCAGGGTGGAATGCCGCAGCAGGGCGGGATGCCCCAGCAGGGCGGGATGCCGCAGCAGGGCATGCGAGGTCCCGGCGCTCCGGTGCCCGCCGGCATATCGGGCCCGCCGCAGCAGCAGATGGGCGGCCCCATGGGAGGCCCGCCCCAGTTGCCGAGCGGCGCCCCGCAACTGCCCGCCGGTCCCGGCGGACAGGGCGGCCCGCAGGGTCCCGGCCCGATGGGCCAGGGTCCGGGGCCGATGGGCCAGGGTCCCGGTCCCATGCAGGGACAGATGGGCCCCGGCCCCATGGGCGGCCCCATGGGCGGCCCGGGGGGTCCCGGTCCGATGGGCCAGGGTCCCGGTGGCGACAGCGCCGCACGCGTGCTGTCGCTGGCCCAGCAGACCGCCGACCAGGCGATCGCGGAGGCCCGTTCCGAGGCCAACAAGATCGTCGGCGAGGCGCGTTCGCGGGCCGAGGGCCTGGAGCGGGACGCCCGCGCCAAGGCCGACGCCCTGGAGCGGGACGCGCAGGAGAAGCACCGCGTCGCGATGGGCTCCCTGGAGTCCGCCCGCGCCACGCTGGAGCGCAAGGTCGAGGACCTGCGCGGCTTCGAACGCGAGTACCGTACGCGGCTGAAGTCCTACCTGGAGTCGCAGCTCCGGCAGTTGGAGACGCAGGCCGACGACTCGCTGGCGCCGCCGCGCACCCCGGCGACCGCCTCGCTGCCGCCGTCCCCGGCGCCGTCGATGGCTCCGGCGGGCGCGAGCGCCCCGTCCTACGGCGGGAACCAGTCCATGGGCAGCGGCCCGGGCGGGTCCACCGGCCCGTCGTACGGCTCGCAGCAGCAGATGTCGCCGGCGATGACGCAGCCGATGGCGCCGGTGCGGCCGCAGGGGCCCTCGCCCATGGGGCAGGCGCCGTCGCCGATGCGCGGGTTCCTGATCGACGAGGACGACAACTGACGACGGCGAGCAGGTTGTAGTACGGCTTGGTCGTCGGCGCCGTTCAGGGCGGGCCCCGGGTTCTCCACCCGGGGCCCGCCCTGTTGTGTGCCCGGGACGCGCGGCACGGCGAAGACCCGGCCCCCGTGCGAGGGGGGCCGGGTCTCTTCGCGTCGGCTACGCCTTGCGCAGGCGGAACGTCAGGGACAGGCCCTCGTCGGTGAACGGGGCGCCGTAGCTGTCGTCCGCCTCGCCCTGGGCGAAGTCCGTCGCCAGCACCTCGTCGGCGATCAGACCGGCGTGGTCGGTCAGGGCGGCCAGGACCGCCGGGTCGGTGGCCGTCCAGCGCAGGGCGATGCGGTCGGCGACGTCCAGACCGCTGTTCTTGCGGGCCTCCTGGATCAGGCGGATCGCGTCCCGGGCCAGGCCCGCGCGGCGCAGTTCCTCGGTGATCTCCAGGTCCAGGGCGACCGTCGCGCCCGAGTCGGAGGCGACCGACCAGCCCTCGCGCGGGGTCTCCGTGATGATCACCTCGTCCGGGGCGAGGGCGATGGTCTCGCCGTCCACCTCGACCGACGCCGTGCCCTCGCGCAGCGCCAGGGAGAGGGCGGCGGCGTCCGCGCCCGCGACGGCCTTGGCCACGTCCTGCACGCGCTTGCCGAACCGCTTGCCCAGCGCCCGGAAGTTGGCCTTGGCGGTGGTGTCGACCAGCGAACCGCCGACCTCGCTCAGCGAGGCCAGGGACTCGACGTTCAGCTCTTCCGTGATCTGCGCGTGCAGCTCGGGGGAGAGGGTCTCGAAGCCGGTCGCCGCGATCAGCGCCCGGCGCAGCGGCTGGCGGGTCTTGACGCCGGACTCCGCGCGGGTGGCGCGGCCCAGCTCGACCAGGCGGCGGACGAGGACCATCTGCCGCGACAGCTCCGGGTCGATCGCCGCCAGGTCCGCCTCCGGCCACGCGGACAGGTGGACGGACTCCGGGGCGCCCGGGGTGACCGGGACGATCAGGTCCTGCCAGACCCGCTCGGTGATGAACGGCGTCAGCGGGGCCATCAGCTTGGTGACCGTCTCGATCACCTCGTGCAGGGTGCGCAGCGCGGCCCGGTCGCCCTGCCAGAAGCGGCGGCGCGAGCGGCGGACGTACCAGTTGGACAGGTCGTCGACGAACGCGGAGAGCAGCTTGCCGGCGCGCTGGGTGTCGTAGCCCTCCAGCGCCTGGGTCACCTGGTCGGTCAGCGCGTGCAGCTCGGACAGCAGCCAGCGGTCCAGCAGCGGGCGGTCGGCCGGGGCCGGGTCGGCCGCGCTCGGCGCCCAGCCCGTGGTGCGGGCGTACAGGGCCTGGAAGGCGACCGTGTTCCAGTAGGTCAGCAGCGTCTTGCGGACGACCTCCTGGATGGTGCCGTGGCCGACCCGGCGGGCCGCCCAGGGGGAGCCGCCGGCCGCCATGAACCAGCGCACCGCGTCGGCGCCGTGCTGGTCCATCAGCGGGATCGGCTGGAGGATGTTGCCCAGGTGCTTGGACATCTTGCGGCCGTCCTCGGCGAGGATGTGGCCGAGGCAGACCACGTTCTCGTAGGAGGACCGGTCGAAGACCAGGGTGCCGACCGCCATCAGCGTGTAGAACCAGCCGCGGGTCTGGTCGATGGCCTCGCTGATGAACTGCGCCGGGTAGCGGGACTCGAAGAGTTCCTTGTTCTTGTACGGGTAGCCCCACTGCGCGAACGGCATCGAACCCGAGTCGTACCAGGCGTCGATGACCTCCGGCACGCGCGTGGCGGTCAGGCCGCACCCGTCCTGCGGGCAGGCGAAGGTGACCTCGTCGATGTACGGGCGGTGCGGGTCCAGGGCCGAGTGGTCGGTGCCGGACAGCTCGGACAGCTCCGCGCGGGAGCCGACCACGGTGAGGTGGTCCTCCGCGCAGCGCCAGATCGGCAGCGGGGTGCCCCAGTAGCGGTTGCGGGAGAGCGCCCAGTCGATGTTGTTGTCCAGCCAGTCGCCGTACCGGCCGTGCTTGACGGTGTCCGGGAACCAGTTGGTCTTCTCGTTCTCCGCCAGCAGACGGTCCTTGATCGCCGTGGTGCGGATGTACCAGGACGGCTGCGCGTAGTACAGCAGCGCGGTGTGGCAGCGCCAGCAGTGCGGGTAGCTGTGCTCGTACGGCAGGTGCTGGAAGAGCAGGCCGCGCTCGGCGAGGTCCTCGGTGAGCCGCTCGTCGGCCTTCTTGAAGAAGACGCCGCCGACCAGCGGGAGGTCCTCCTCGAAGGTGCCGTCGGGGCGCACCGGGTTGACCACCGGCAGGCCGTAGGAGCGGCAGACCTTGAGGTCGTCCTCACCGAAGGCGGGGGACTGGTGGACCAGACCGGTGCCGTCCCCGGTGGTGACGTACTCGGCGTTGACCACGTAGTGGGCCGGCTCGGGGAACTCCACCAGGTCGAAGGGGCGCCGGTACGTCCAGCGCTCCATCTCGGCGCCGGTGAACGTCTGCCCGGTGCTCTCCCAGCCCTCGCCGAGGGCCTTGTCGAGCAGGGGCTCGGCGACGACCAGCCGCTCCTCGCCGTTCGTGGCGACGACGTAGGTGACCTCCGGGTGGGCCGCCACCGCGGTGTTCGACACCAGCGTCCACGGGGTGGTCGTCCACACCAGGAGGGCGGCCTGGCCGGCCAGCGGACCCGAGGTCAGCGGGAAGCGGACGTAGACGGAGGGGTCGACGACCGTCTCGTAGCCCTGGGCCAGCTCGTGGTCGGACAGGCCGGTGCCGCAGCGGGGGCACCAGGGGGCGACGCGGTAGTCCTGGACCAGCAGGCCCTTGGCGAAGATCTGCTTCAGCGACCACCAGACGGACTCGATGTACTCCGGGTCCATCGTCCGGTACGCGTCGTCCATGTCGACCCAGTAGCCCATCCGGGTCGTCAGCTCGGTGAAGGCGTCCGTGTGCCGGGTCACCGACTCGCGGCACTTGGCGTTGAACTCCGCGATGCCGTACGCCTCGATGTCCGGCTTGCCGCTGAAGCCCAGCTCCTTCTCGACCGCCAGCTCCACCGGCAGGCCGTGGCAGTCCCAGCCGGCCTTGCGGGCCACGTGGTAGCCGCGCATGGTGCGGAAGCGGGGGAAGACGTCCTTGAAGACGCGGGCCTCGATGTGGTGGGCGCCCGGCATGCCGTTGGCGGTGGGCGGACCCTCGTAGAACACCCATTCGGGGCGTCCCTCGGACCGCTCCAGGGTCTTGGCGAAGATCTTCTGCTCGCGCCAGAAGTCGAGCACCGCGTGTTCGAGCGCGGGCAGGTCGACCTGGGCGGGTACCTGGCGGTACTGCGGCGGCGTATTCAACGCGATTCCTCCGGCGGACGTGCTGCCTTCCGTCGGAGGGACGAGAGCACTGTGCTCCCGCGGTACCACCCTCCTTGGCTCCCGGTGCGTCGGGTGCGCCGGTGAACCCCCTCATTGGGCTCGCGAGGCCGGGTCTACTCGCCCTGGCGGGCTTTCTTCCGGCGGCTCCGGGGTGATCTTCACGACGCGCTCGCCCCCGGGCTCCCACCGTCCCCGGGTCGCTCTGGGCTGCCTACGCCGCTACTCGTCCCCATCCACGCTTTTCGCTCCGCCCAGTGTACGGCGCCCGGCGGACAGCGGCCGACCGGTTTCCGGCCGGTGGTGCCCCGGGCGGCGATCGGGCGGGCGCGCGCCGGGGCGCCCGGTGCGGCGCATACCTGGCGGTGAGCTGGGCACAACGGATGCAGGTCCGTCGAGCGGCGGTCGCGAGGCGGGCGAATCGGGCGGTGCGCCCCGTTGCCGCGGGACCGAAGTCGATTTATCGTCCCAGCACGGTTCGCGAGCAAGATCACATTTGTGAAGGGGCGGCGCAGGCCGCGGAGCAGACGGGAGCCACGACAGTGGTTGCGAAGAAGACTCCTGGCACGGCCACGGCGGCCACGTCCGCCGTTCCGAAGGCGCGGGGCACGGTGGACCCCGGTGACCTCGCGGTGCGTCCGGGCGAGGACCCCTGGACGCCGCAGGAGGTCGAGGAGGCGCGCGGCGAGCTGGAGTCCGAGGAGGCCCGGCTCCGCGCCGAGCTGGACTCCTCCGAGCGGGCGCTGCAGGGCCTGATGCGGGACTCCGGGGACGGCGCGGGCCACGACGAGGCGGACACCGGCACCAAGAACATCACGCGCGAGCACGAACTGGCGCTGGCCGCCAACGCGCGCGAGATGCTCTCCCAGACCGAGCACGCCCTGGAACGCCTGGAGGCGGGCACCTACGGACTGTGCGAGAACTGCGGCAGGCCGATCGGCAAGGCCCGGATGCAGGCGTTCCCCCGGGCCACCCTGTGCGTGGAGTGCAAGCAGAAGCAGGAGCGGCGTTAGGGCGTGCCGTACGCTCGTCTCCAGTCAGGTACCTAGGTCGAGGGACTCACGTGGCAGAGGCGGAGCGCATCATCGGTACGCCGGACACCCCGGACGCGGCGGGGGACGGGCAGCGGGAGCCCGATGCCGAGCGGGCGGGGACCGCGCCCGGCGAGGCCGGGGGCGGCGCCGGCGCGCGGCCCGCGGGCAGGCGCCGGATCGCCGTGCTGTTCGCGGTGGCCGTCTGCGCCTACCTGCTGGACCTGGTCAGCAAGATGATCGTGGTCGCCAGGCTGGAGCACCACGAGCCGATCGAGATCGTCGGGGACTGGCTGCGGCTGGAGGCGATCCGCAACGCGGGCGCCGCCTTCGGCTTCGGCGAGGCGTTCACCGTGATCTTCACCGTGATCGCCGCGGCCGTGATCGTGGTCATCGCCCGCCTCGCCCGCAAGCTCTACAGCCTGCCCTGGGCGGTCGCGCTCGGCCTGCTGCTCGGCGGCGCCCTCGGCAACCTCACCGACCGGATCTTCCGCTCGCCCGGCGTCTTCGAGGGCGCGGTGGTGGACTTCATCGCGCCCAAGCACTTCGCGGTGTTCAACCTGGCCGACTCGGCGATCGTCTGCGGCGGCATCCTGATCGTGCTGCTCTCCTTCCGCGGCCTCGACCCGGACGGCACCGTCCACCGGGACTGAGCGCACGGGACCGGGCGCGCGTACGCCGGTGTCGGTGCCGTCCGGCATACTCGACCGGGTGAGCACGATTCCCGAGATCCGTACCCTGCCCGTGCCCGACGGCCTGGAGGGCGAGCGCGTCGACGCCGCCATCTCCCGCATGTTCGGCTTCTCCCGCACCAAGGCCGCCGAGCTGGCCGCCGCGGGGAAGGTCACGGTCGACGGGTCGGTGGTCGGCAAGTCGGAGCGGGTGCGGGGCGGGGCCTGGCTGGAGGTCGAGATGCCCCAGGCGCCCGCGCCCGTCCAGGTCGTCGCCGAGCCGGTCGAGGGCATGGAGATCGTCCATGACGACGAGGACGTCGTGGTCGTCGTCAAGCCGGTCGGGGTCGCCGCCCACCCGTCGCCCGGCTGGACCGGCCCGACCGTGATCGGCGGGCTCGCCGCCGCCGGGTACCGGATCTCCACCTCCGGCGCCGCCGAGCGGCAGGGCATCGTGCACCGCCTGGACGTCGGCACCTCGGGGCTGATGGCGGTCGCCAAGTCGGAGCGCGCCTACACCTCCCTCAAGCGCCAGTTCAAGGAGCGCACGGTCGACAAGCGCTACCACACCCTGGTGCAGGGCCACCCCGACCCGACCAGCGGCACCATCGACGCGCCCATCGGCCGCCACCCGCAGCACGACTACAAGTGGGCGGTCACCGCGGACGGCAAGCCCTCCGTCACGCACTACGACCTGATCGAGGCGTTCCGCGCGGCCTCCCTGCTCGACGTGAAGCTGGAGACCGGCCGCACCCACCAGATCCGGGTCCACATGGCCGCCCACCGCCACCCCTGCGTCGGCGACCTGACCTACGGCGCCGACCCCACCCTGGCCAAGCGGCTGAAGCTGACCCGTCAGTGGCTGCACGCCGTCCGCCTCGGCTTCGAGCACCCCGGCACCGGCGACTGGGTGGAGTACGCCAGCGACTACCCGGACGACCTCCAGCAGGCCCTGGACCGGGTCAGGGAGGAGACCTACGCATGACCCCGCCCTACCGGGTGCGCGTCGCCGAGGACCGGGCCGACCTGGACGCCTGCTTCGCCGTGCGCAAGGACGTCTTCGTCGCCGAGCAGGGCGTGCCGGAGGACATCGAGTACGACGCCCATGACGCCGGCGCGGTGCACGTCCTGGCGGTCGGCGCGGACGGCGTGCCGCTCGGCACCGGACGGCTGCTGTACGGCGCGGCGGCGGCCGGCAGGACCGGCGGCGACCCGTCCGTCGGCTCGCTCGGGCGGCTCGCCGTGACCCGGGCCGCCCGCGGACTGGGCGTCGGCGCCGCGCTGGTCCGGGCGATCGAGGAGGCCGCACGGGCACGCGGGCTCGCCGCGGTCGACCTGCACGCCCAGACCCACGCCCTCGGCTTCTACGAGAAGCTGGGCTACACGGCGTACGGCCCGGAGTTCCCGGACGCCGGGATACCGCACCGGGCGATGCGCCGGGCGCTGTGACCCGAGAGTGCCGCACCGGCTGACGGGGCAGGTGGTGACAGGGTGGACGTCTGCCCCGTGACCGCCGAGACACACCGGAGCGCTGACCGTGGATCAGTTGGGCCTGCTTTTCCTGCTGTTGCTCGGGGCCCTGGTGAGCGTCCCCGTCGGGGACCGCCTCAGGCTCCCGGCGCCGGTGCTGATGACCGTGTTCGGCATCGTCCTGGCGCTGCTGGACTTCGTGCCCAATGTCGACATCCCGCCGGACCTCATCCTGCCCGCGCTGCTGCCGCCGCTGCTCTACGCGGCCGTGCGGCGCACCTCCTGGCGGCAGTTCGCGGTCAACGTACGGCCGATCTTCCTGCTGGCGGTGGCGCTGGTCTTCGTCACCATGGCGTGCGTGGCCACCGTCGCCCACGCCATCGTGCCGGGGCTGCCGCTGGCCGCCGCCTTCGCGCTCGGGGCGCTGGTCGCGCCGCCCGACCCGGTCGCCGCGACCGCCGTCGCCGGGCAGTTGGGGCTGCCGCGCCGCCTGGTGTCCATCCTGGAGGGCGAGGGGCTGTTCAACGACGTGACGGCCATCGTCCTGTACCACGTGGCCATCGCCGCCGCGGTCAGCGGGACCTTCTCGCCCTGGAGCGCCGGGGGCGACCTGGTGCTGTCCGCCGTCGTCGCCGTCGCCGTCGGCCTGGCCCTGGGCTGGGGCGCCAACAAGCTGCACGGGCTGCTGGGCGACGCCACCCTCCAGATCGGCCTCACCCTGCTGGTGCCGTACGCCTCCTACGTGCTGGCCGAGGAGCTGCACGGCTCCGGGGTGCTGGCGGTGCTGACCACCGCGATGTTCCTCGCCGAGTACGCCGCCGACGCCGACGACGTGCTCACCCGGCTCGCCGGGCACACCGTCTGGGACGTCGTCGACACCCTCGTCACCGGGGTGGCGTTCGGGCTGATCGGGCTGGAGCTGCACAACGCGCTGCGCACCGCGTCCGGGCACTGGGCCGAGCTGCTCACCTGGGCCGCCGCGGTGGTCGTCGTGGTCGTCCTGGTCCGGCTGCTGTGGCTGCTGCCGGCCACCTGGCTGACCAAGCGGCTGCACTCCCGGCGGGACCAGGACGAGGACATCCCGACGAGCTGGCGGGAGACGATCGTCATGTGGTGGGCCGGGATGCGCGGCGTCGCCTCCGTCGCGCTCGCCCTGGCCATCCCGCTGAAGACGGAGGACGGGTCCGCCTTCCCGCACCGCGAGGAGATCATCTTCATCGCCTTCGCGGTGATCATGGTGACGCTGCTGCTCCAGGGGCTGACCCTGCCCTGGCTGGTGGACCGGCTCGGCGTCCGGGCGGACTCGGAGCGGGAGCAGCGGCTGGAGCGGGACCTGGCGGTGCGCGCCGCCAAGGCCGCCAAGCGGCGGCTGCGCGAGATCGAGGCGGTCGAGGACCTCCCCGAGGAGCTGTCCGAGCAGATGCTGCGGCGGGCCTTCGACATCGGGGTGCGGATCAGCCCCGACATCGGGGACGAGGAACGCCGCGAGGCACAGGAGCAGCGGGTGCGGCGGCTGCGCCGGATCCGGCGGATCCAGGGCGAGATGCTCAGCGCCGCCCGGCACGAGGTGCTGGCGGCGCGCAGCGAACCCGGCGCCGATCCGGAGATCGTCGACCGGGTCCTGCGCCACCTGGACGTCCGCAGCCTGCGCTGAGCCGTGCCGGGTCCCCGGCGTTCAGTGCTCCCGGGCCGGCTGCTCCGGGAAGCGGCGGGGCACCCCGTCGGGGGAGAGGCCGCGCCGCCGGTCGCGGCCGGGCGGCAGATACGCCTCCGCGGTGTTGACGCGGGGCAGCGCGTACGGGTGCTCCTCGGCCAGCCAGCGGACCATCCGCTCGCGCATCGTGACCCGTACCGTCCACAGGTCGTCGGCGTCCTTGGCGGTGGCCAGGCCCCGGATCTGCAGGGTGTTGGGGGTGGTGTCGGTCACGTCCAGGCCGTAGGCGCGGCCGTCCCAGGCCGGGCACTCGCGCAGGATGTCGCGGAGCTTGTCGCGCATCGCGTCCACCGGCGCCGCGTGGTCGACGTGCCAGTAGACGACGCCGGTCATCTCCGGGGTGCCGCGCGACCAGTTCTCGAACGGCTTGGAGGTGAAGTACGACACCGGCATCGTGATCCGGCGCTCGTCCCAGGTGCGCACGGTCAGGAAGGTCAGCGTGATCTCCTCGACCGTGCCCCACTCGCCGTCCACGACCACCGTGTCGCCGAGCCGCACCATGTCGCCGAAGGCGATCTGGAACCCGGCGAACATGTTGCTCAGCGTGGACTGGGCGGCGATGCCGGCGACGATGCCGAGGACACCGGCGGAGGCCAGCAGCGAGGCGCCCGCGGTCCGCATCTCCGGGAACGTCAGCAGCATCGAGGCCGCGGCGACCACGCCGACCACCGCGGTGACCACCCGCATGATCAGCGACACCTGGGTGCGGACCCGGCGCACCCGGGCCGGGTCGCGCCGGACACGGGCGTGGGCGTACCGGTCGTAGGAGGTCTCCACGATCGCCGCGGCGATGCGTATGACCAGCCAGGCCACCGAGCCGATCAGCACCAGCGACAGCACGTGCCCGATGGTGGCCCGGTGCGAGGGGAAGACCCGGGCCTCCACGTAGGAGCCTCTCAGCAGGGCCGCGCACAGGACGAGCTGGTACGGGATGCGGGCGCGGCGCAGCAGCCCCCACAGGGGTGTCTCATGATGTCGTTCGTCGGCCTTGCGCAGCAGCAGATCGGTCGCCCAGCCGATGAACAGGGTCAGCACGACCGAGCCGCCGACCACGATCAGCGGGCGGAGTATGTTCTCCATGACCACGAACGTAACCGGGACCGCGGGGCACTGAACATGTGACTTCCCGGCGGTCCTGGGTAGCGGGCGGGCCGCGCCGCCGGGCCCGGCTGGCACGATGGCCCCATGAACATCGTGCTCTTTCACTCGACCTTCGGTCTCCGGCCCGCCGTGCGGCAGGCCGCCGGCCGACTGCGTGACGCCGGTCACCAGGTGTGGACCCCGGACCTCTTCGAGGGCCGGACGTTCGACACGGTGGAGGAGGGCATGGCGCACAACGAGTCGATCGGCCGGGAGGAACTGCTGCGGCGGGCGGTGCTGGCCGCCGCGCCCTACTCCGAGCGGGGCCTGGTCTACGCCGGGTTCTCGCTGGGCGCCTCCGTCGCCCAGACCCTCGCCCTCGGCGACCACCGGGCGCGCGGACTGCTCCTGCTGCACGGCACCTCGGACATCGCGCCCAACGCCTCGGTGGCCGACCTGCCGGTCCAACTGCACGTCGCCGAGCCCGACCCGTTCGAGACCGACGACTGGCTCAGCGCCTGGTACCTCCAGATGGGCCGGATCGGCGCCGATGTCGAGGTGTTCCGCTACGCCGGGGCCGGCCACCTCTACACCGACCCCGGGCTGCCGGACTACGACGAGGAGGCCGCCGAGGCCACCTGGCGGGTGGCGCTCGGCTTCCTGGAGTCGCTGGAGTCCTGAGCGGGGCCGGCCCGGACCGCGCCGGGCTCAGACCGGGTCGTAGGCGCGTTCGACCCGCTGGGTGCCGCTGCGGGTGCGGTAGGAGCGGGCCCAGGCGGAGGTCGCCGCCGGGTCGGTGCGGTCGGAGATCACGTAGTAGTCCATCTGCGCCCGCTCGGCGGTGATGTCCAGGACGCCGTAGCCGTGGCGGTCGGTGTCGACCCAGTGGACGTGCCGGTTGGCGGCGCGGATCAGCGGGGCGGCGACCGCAGAAATGCTGCCTTCGGGGGCCTTCACCGCGTCGTCGAGGTTGTCGGAGGTGACCGAGGTGACGACGAACTCGGTGGCCGCCGAGGCCGACAGCGGGTACGTACCGGCGTGCACCGGCACGTCGTTGGCCCAGGCCATGTGGATGTCACCGGTCAGGAAGACGGTGTTGCGGATCGCGCCCGCCCGCAGATGGGCGAGGAGTTCGCGGCGGTCGTCGGTGTAGCCGTCCCACTGGTCGGGGTTGAGGGCCAGGCCCTCCCGGGGCAGGCCCAGCAGTTCGGCGAGCGGCGCCAGCAGTTCGGCGGAGAGCGCGCCGATCGCGAACGGGGAGATCATCACCGGGTTGCCGACCAGCCGCCAGGTGGTGTCGGACGCGGAGAGCCCGGCCTTGAGCCAGTCCAGTTGGGCGCGGCCGGTGAGGGTGCGGTCCGGGTCGTCGACCGCGCCGGAGCCGGCCGTGACCTGCTGGGAGCGGTAGGAGCGCAGGTCGAGCAGCGACAGGTCGGCGAGCCGGCCGAAGCGCAGTCGCCGGTAGGTGGTGCCGGCCAGCGCCGGACGCACCGGCATCCACTCGAAGTACGCCTGCTTGGCGGCGGCCTGCCGGGCCGTCCAGGCGCCCTCCCCGCCCTCGGTGTGGTTCTCGGCGCCGCCCGACCAGGCGTCGTTGGCGAACTCGTGGTCGTCCCAGATGGCGACGACCGGCGCCGCCGCGTGCAGGGCCTGGAGGTCGGGGTCGGTCTTGTACCGGCCGTGCCGGACCCGGTAGTCGGCGAGACCGGTGATCTCGTGGGCGGGGGCGTGCGGGCGGACGACGGTGCCGCGGGTGCCGTACTGGCCGGTGCCGTACTCGTAGATGTAGTCGCCCAGGTGCAGCCAGGCGTCCAGGTCGCCGCGGGCCGCGAGGTGGCGGTACGCGGAGAAGTGGCCGGCCTCCCAGTTGGCGCAGGAGACCACGCCGAAGCGCAGGCCGGGGACGGCGGCGTCGGCGGCGGGCGCGGTGCGGGTGCGGCCGACGGGGGAGTCGGTGCCCCCGGCGGAGAAGCGGAAGTAGTAGTCGGTCGCGGGGGCGAGACCGCGCACGTCGGCCTTGACGGTGTGGTCGGCGGCGGCGCTCGCGGTGACGGTGCCCTTGGCGACGACGTCGGTGAAGGCCCGGTCCCGGGCGACGGTCCACTCGACCGGGGTGTCCGGGCCGGCCCCCGAGCCCGGTATGGCCTCGGGCACCGGGGTCACCCGGGTCCACAGCAGGATCCCGTCGGGCAGCGGATCGCCGGAGGCGACGCCGTGCAGGAAGGCGGGGGCGGCCTCGGCGGCCCCCACGGGCGGCGCGGCGAGGAGCGGCGCGGCCACGAGGGCGGTGCCGGCAGCCCCGGCCGCGGCCTTGACGACCGTACGACGGCTCGGCGCGGCGGCACGGACGGCCGGAGGCTGCTCGGTGGCGCGGCGGGTGCCCGGGGACGGCTCGGTTGCTCTGTATCGACTGGTCACGGGCGAGCAGGCTACTGATCGGTAAGCCCCGGGAGCGGGCGAACCGGAAAAGTTCGCCCGCTTTTCAGCCAGTGGTCAGCCGGGGCGTCAGCCCTTGAGCGCCGCGTCGACCGCCGTCTTGAACTCGGCCGCCGTCATGGGCGCGTTCTTGCCGTCGGAGCCGGTCAGGGCCTTGCCGTCCATCTTCAGGGTGGGCGTGCCCGACACCCCGCTCTTGTCGAACTTGTCCGACATCTCCAGCGCCCACTTGTCGTAGGTGCCGTCCTTCACGGCGGCCTGGAACTCCTTGTTGCCCTTCAGGGCGTCCACCGTGTCCGCCACCTTGATCAGATAGGCGTCGTCCTTGAACTTGTCGTCGGTCTCCTCGGGGTGCCACTTGGCCGAGTAGAGCGCCGACTTGTAGTCGAGGAACGCCTCGGGGCTGACGTTCAGCGCGGCGCCCAGCGCGCTCAGGGCGTTCTTGGAGCCCTCGCCGCTCAGGCTGTCGTCGAGGAAGGTGGCGCCGATGAACTGGATCTTGTACTTGCCGTCCTCGACGTCCTTGGCGACGGTCTCGCCGACGGTCTGCTCGAACTGGGCGCAGATCGGGCAGCGCGGGTCCTCGTACAGCTCCAGGGTCTTCTTGGCGTCGGCCTTGCCGATGACGACGGTGGTGCCGTCGGTGCCGGAGGTGTTGGCCGGCTTGACGAGCTGCTCGTCGGCGACGGCGTCCCAGTGGTCGGGCTTGTTGGCCTGGACGACGGCGTAGCCGATGCCGCCGGCTATCGCCAGCACACCGACGATCGAGCAGGCCACGATGACCTGCCGCTTGGCCTTCTGCCGCTTGGCCTGGCGCTCGCGCTCCTGGCGCAGCCGCTCACGGGCCGCCGTCTTCGCCGTCTGGCTGTTCCGCTTGCTCATGGTGATGATCTCCGTGGGATTCGCACACGCGGGTGTGCGGGGGACGTGCGGGGGACTGGTGCTCGGGGGTCGGTCGGGTCACCCGAGGGCGACCGAGCACGGCGGTCCACGCCGTCCCAGGGAGTGCGCGAGGATCCGGTCCCGGGCCCGCACGGGCCGGCGGGCCGGGTACGCGGGCCGGCCGGCGGCCGGGACGGGCCGCGCGGCGACCGCGGCCACCGCCAGCAGCAGCGGCCGGAACGTGGTCGCGGTCACCGCCCGCAGCACCTGGGCCAGCGCGCGCTCGCCCCGGCGCAGCCAGGCGGCGGCGAGCAGGCCGACGCCGACGTGGGCGGCGAGCAGCAGCCAGGAGGTGCCGGTGCCGGCGTGCGCCAGCAGGGCGGCGAGCCGGTCGGTGTCGGCGCCGGTGACCCGGGTCAGCGGGGCGGTGACCCCGGCGCGCACCCCGGTGCCGTCGCCGCACAGCACGTCGAAGCCGACCGCGCGCAGCGGGCCGGTGACCGGACCGCCCGCCCGGCCGTAGCAGAGGTGCTGGCCGGTGGTGAAGACCGTGTCGGCGGCCAGCTCCAGCGGGATCAGCAGGGCGGCGATCCGCCCGAAGGTGCGCTCCCGGGCGGCCAGCGCGTACGCCGGGACGAACACGGCGGCGGCGACCGCGGCCACCGTGGGCAACGGCAGCGGAACCCCGGACAGCAGCACGTGCGACGCGGTGCTGAGGGTCACGACGAGTGCCGTGAACAGCGCCGCGCGGACGGCTCTGAGCGGGGTTCCGGATATGTCCATGGCGTAGGAGAGTGTGTCACGGGCTCCGGTAAAAGAACCCTAAAGGGTGGCTGTGAACGCCCGGGATCACCGCCCCGGGATCACAGCCCCGGGATCCGGCCGTTGCGGAACAGGTCGACGAAGATCTGGTGGTCCTTGCGGGCCCGGGCGCCGTAGGAGTGGGCGAAGTCGACCAGGAGGGGCGCGAAGCCCTCCTCGTCGGCCGCGATCGCCGCGTCGATGGCCCGCTCGGTGGAGAACGGCACCAGGGACTCGCCGGACTGGTCGTCCGCCGCCGCGTGCATGGTGGCCGTCGCCCGGCCCAGGTCGGCGACCACCTCGGCGATCTCCTCCAGGTCGTCGATGTCGCCCCAGTCCAGGTCGACGGCGTACGGCGAGACCTCGGCGACCAACTGCCCGGCGCCGTCCAGCTCGGTCCAGCCCAGCCACGGGTCGGCGTGCGCCTGCAGGGCGCGCTGGGAGATCACCGTGCGGTGGCCCTCGTGCTGGAAGTAGCCGCGGATGGACGGGTCGGTGATGTGCCGGGAGACGGCCGGGGTCTGGGCCTGCTTGATGTAGATCACCACATCGTTCTCCAGGGCGTCGCTGTTGCCCTCCAGCAGGATGTTGTACGACGGCAGCCCGGCCGAGCCGATGCCGATGCCGCGCCGGCCGACCACGTCCTTCACCCGGTAGGAGTCGGGGCGGGTCAGCGAGGACTCCGGGAGGGTCTCCAGATAGCCGTCGAAGGCCGCGAGCACCTTGTAGCGGGTGGCGGCGTCCAGCTCGATGGAGCCGCCGCCCGGCGCGAACCGGCGTTCGAAGTCGCGGATCTCCGTCATCGAGTCCAGCAGCCCGAACCGGGTCAGCGAGCGGGCCACCCGCAGCGCGCCCAGCAGCGGCCCCTCGGCGGTGTCCAGCGTGAACGGCGGCACCTCGTCGCGCTTGGCGCCGGTGGCCAGCGCGCGGATCCGCTCCCGGTAGGCGCCCGCGTAGACCCGCACCAGCTCGGTGATCTGCTCGTCGCTGAGCGCCTTCGCGTACCCGATCAGCGCCACCGAGGCGGCGAACCGCTTCAGGTCCCAGGTGAAGGGGCCGACGTACGCCTCGTCGAAGTCGTTGACGTTGAAGATCAGGCGGCCGGTGGAGTCCATGTACGTGCCGAAGTTCTCCGCGTGCAGGTCGCCGTGGATCCACACGCGCGAGGTGCGCTCGTCCAGGTACGGGCCGCCGTCCTTCTCCGCGTCCAGGTCGTGGTAGAAGAGGCAGGCCGTGCCCCGGTAGAAGGCGAAGGCCGACGCCGCCATCTTGCGGAACTTCACGCGGAACGCGGCCGGGTCGGCGGCCAGCAGCGCGCCGAAGGCGGTGTCGAAGACGGCGAGGATCTCCTCGCCGCGGTGCTCCTCGTCGAGCTGCGGGACCGACATCGCTGGGTGCCTCCTGGTGCGGGTGGTGCGTCACGGGTGGAGCGGGTCTCCACCGCCGTCAACGTGCGAGGGGCCGGGCGAGTGCCCGCGCCCCCGGGGGTCCGCGCGACACGCGGGCCCCCGCACGACGGTACGCGGGCGAGCCCCCGGAGTGTCAGCCGCGAGGCATAGACTTCGACGCTGACCCCCCGGACCGTTCCCGGTCCGTCGCCGACAGTTCTCCCAGGAGGCCGAACGTGTCCAAGCCGCCGTTCACGCACCTGCACGTCCACACCCAGTACTCCCTGCTGGACGGTGCCGCGCGGCTGAAGGACATGTTCAACGCGTGCAACGAGATGGGCATGACCCACATCGCCATGTCCGACCACGGCAACCTGCACGGGGCGTACGACTTCTTCCACTCCGCGCAGAAGGCCGGGATCACCCCGATCATCGGGATCGAGGCGTACGTCGCCCCCGAGTCGCGGCGGAACAAGCGCAAGATCCAGTGGGGCCAGCCGCACCAGAAGCGGGACGACGTCTCCGGCTCCGGCGGTTACACCCACAAGACGATGTGGGCCGTGAACAAGACGGGTCTGCACAACCTGTTCCGGCTCTCCTCCGACGCCTACGCCGAGGGCTGGCTGCAGAAGTGGCCCCGGATGGACAAGGAGACGATCTCCCAGTGGTCCGAGGGGATCGTCGCCTCCACTGGCTGCCCCTCCGGGGAGGTGCAGACCCGGCTGCGGCTCGGCCAGTTCGACGAGGCCCTCAAAGCCGCCGCCGACTACCAGGACATCTTCGGCAAGGACCGGTACTTCCTGGAGCTGATGGACCACGGCATCGACATCGAGCACCGGGTCCGCGACGGCCTGCTGGAGATCGGCAGGAAGCTCGGCATCCCCCCGCTGGTCACCAACGACTCGCACTACACGTACGCCCACGAGGCGGGCGCCCACGACGCGCTGCTGTGCATCCAGACCGGCAAGAACCTCTCCGACCCCGACCGCTTCAAGTTCGACGGCACCGGCTACTACCTGAAGTCGACGGAGGAGATGTACGCCATCGACTCCTCCGACGCCTGGCAGGAGGGGTGCGCCAACACCCTGCTGATCGCCGAGATGGTCGACACCACGGGCATGTTCGAGAAGCGCGACCTGATGCCCAAGTTCGACATCCCCGAGGGCTACACCGAGGTCACCTGGTTCCAGGAGGAGGTCCGCCGGGGCATGGAGCGCCGCTTCCCCGGCGGCATCCCCGAGGACCGCCAGAAGCAGGCCGAGTACGAGATGGACGTCATCATCCAGATGGGGTTCCCGGGCTACTTCCTGGTGGTCGCCGACTTCATCATGTGGGCCAAGAAGAACGGCATCGCGGTCGGCCCCGGCCGGGGCTCCGCGGCCGGCTCGATCGTGGCCTACGCCATGGGCATCACCGACCTCGACCCGATCCCGCACGGCCTGATCTTCGAGCGGTTCCTCAACCCCGAGCGCGTCTCCATGCCCGACGTCGACATCGACTTCGACGAGCGCCGGCGCGTCGAGGTCATCCGGTACGTGACGGAGAAGTACGGCGCCGACAAGGTCGCCATGATCGGCACCTACGGCACCATCAAGGCCAAGAACGCGATCAAGGACTCCGCGCGGGTGCTGGGCTACCCGTACGCGATGGGCGACCGCATCACCAAGGCCATGCCCGCCGACGTCCTCGGCAAGGGCATCCCGCTGTCCGGCATCACCGACCCCAGCCACCCCCGGTACTCGGAGGCCGGCGAGGTCCGGTCGATGTACGAGAACGAGCCGGACGTGAAGAAGGTCATCGACACCGCCAAGGGCGTCGAGGGCCTGGTGCGGCAGATGGGCGTGCACGCGGCCGGCGTGATCATGTCCAGCGAGACCATCACCGACCACGTCCCGGTCTGGGTGCGGCACACCGACGGCGTCACGATCACCCAGTGGGACTACCCGAGCTGCGAGTCGCTCGGCCTGCTGAAGATGGACTTCCTGGGCCTGCGCAACCTCACGATCATGGACGACGCCGTCAAGATGGTGAAGGCCAACAAGGGGATCGACATCGATCTCCTGAGCCTCCCGCTCGACGACCCGACCACCTTCGAGCTGCTCCAGCGCGGCGACACCCTCGGCGTCTTCCAGTTCGACGGCGGCCCCATGCGCTCCCTGCTGCGCATGATGAAGCCCGACAACTTCGAGGACATCTCCGCCGTCTCGGCCCTGTACCGGCCGGGCCCGATGGGCATGAACTCGCACATCAACTACGCGCTGCGCAAGAACGGCCAGCAGGAGATCACCCCGATCCACCCCGAGCTGGAGGAGCCGCTCAAGGAGGTCCTGGACGTCACCTACGGCCTGATCGTCTACCAGGAGCAGGTGCAGAAGGCCGCCCAGATCATCGCCGGGTACTCGCTCGGCGAGGCCGACATCCTGCGCCGCGTGATGGGCAAGAAGAAGCCCGACGAACTGGCGAAGAACTTCACCATCTTCCAGTCCGGCGCCCGCAACAACGGCTACAGCGACGAGGCCATCCAGGCCCTGTGGGACGTGCTGGTGCCGTTCGCCGGCTACGCGTTCAACAAGGCGCACTCCGCCGCGTACGGACTGGTCTCGTACTGGACGGCGTACCTCAAGGCCAACCACCCCGCCGAGTACATGGCGGCGCTGCTCACCTCGGTCAAGGACGACAAGGACAAGTCGGCGGTCTACCTCAACGAGTGCCGCCGCATGGGCATCAAGGTGCTGCCGCCCAACGTCAACGAGTCCGAGGCCAACTTCGCCGCCCAGGGCGACGACGTGATCCTCTTCGGCCTCTCCGCCGTGCGCAACGTGGGCACCAACGTGGTCGACTCGATCATCAGGTGCCGCAAGGCCAAGGGGAAGTACGCCTCCTTCCCGGACTACCTGGACAAGGTCGAGGCGGTGGTCTGCAACAAGCGCACCACCGAGTCCCTGATCAAGGCCGGTGCCTTCGACTCCCTGGGCCACACCCGCAAGGGCCTCACCGCCCAGTACGAGCCGATGATCGACAACGTGGTCGCGGTCAAGCGCAAGGAGGCCGAGGGCCAGTTCGACCTCTTCGGCGGCATGGGCGAGGAGCAGAACGACGAACCGGGCTTCGGCCTGGACGTGGAGTTCTCCACCGAGGAGTGGGACAAGACCTATCTGCTCGCCCAGGAGCGGGAGATGCTCGGTCTGTACGTCTCCGACCACCCGCTCTTCGGCCTGGAGCACATCCTGTCCGACAAGGCCGACGCGGGCATCTCCCAGTTGACCGGCGGCGAGCACGCGGACGGCGCGGTGGTCACCATCGGCGGCATCATCTCCGGCCTGCAGCGCAAGATGACCAAGCAGGGCAACGCCTGGGCGATCGCCACCGTCGAGGACCTCGCGGGCTCCATCGAGTGCATGTTCTTCCCGGCGACCTACCAGTTGGTCTCGACCCAACTCGTCGAGGACGCCGTGGTGTTCGTCAAGGGCCGGCTGGACAAGCGGGAGGACGTGCCCCGGCTGGTCGCGATGGAACTCCAGGTCCCCGACCTGTCCAACGCGGGGGCCAACGCGCCCGTGGTGCTCACCATCCCCGCCACCCGCGTCACCCCGCCCATGGTCAGCCGCCTCGGCGAGATCCTCACCCACCACAGGGGCGACAGCGAGGTCCGGATCAAGCTCCAGGGGCCGACCAAGACCACCGTGCTCCGGCTGGACCGGCACCGGGTCAAGCCGGACCCGGCCCTCTTCGGCGACCTGAAGGTGCTGCTCGGCCCGTCCTGCCTGGCCGGCTGACCGGCCTCCCGCGACGGCCGAGGGGCGCGTCCGGTGCCGGACGCGCCCCTCGCCGCGTACCCGGGCCGCAACGGCCCCCGGCCCGCGGATCAGTTGTGGCCGAAGCGCTTGCGCCGCTTGCCGCGGGGGGCCTCGTCCGGCGTCGCCAGCGGCGGGGCCAGCTCTTCCTCGCGGTCCAGGACGGCCTGGGTGCCCTGCCCGGCGCGCTCGGCCCGGGGCTGCTTACGGTCACGGTTGTTCCGGTTCTTGGCCATGGTGGTGCCTCCTGTGGGAAGTTAGGGGCCAGGGCCGCGTTCAGATTCACACAGGCCGATAAAGAACGCATGTCGGGCAATTACCGTCCGTGACACGGGCCGTCGGGTCCCCTCCGCCCGCAAACGCCACGCCGAAGATCGAGTTCCGACCGTTAACCCCCGCGTGGTCGGGCAGACTCGAAGCAAGCCCGAAGCAAACCTCCCGGAAAGAGGGTGGATCGCGTGGACCGCTGCATCGTCCTGGTGGACGCCGGGTATCTGCTGGGGGCCGCCGCCAGTCTCCTCGCCGGGGAGCCCTCCCGGTCCCGGATCACCGTGGACCACACCGCCCTCATCCAGGGCCTGCGCGAACGCGCCGAGTCCGACACCCAGCAGCCGCTGCTGCGGATCTACTGGTTCGACGGCGCTCCCGACCGGGTCCCGCAGCCCGAGCACCGCAGGCTGCGCGTGATGCCCCGGGTCACCGTCCGGCTGGGCGCGCTGACCCGCAGCGACGGCCGCTGGGCGCAGAAGGGCGTGGACGCGGCCATGCACGCCGAGCTGACCGAGCTGGCCCGCAACCGCGCCTGCTCCGACATCGTCCTGGTCACCGGCGACGGGGACCTGCTGCCGGGCATGATGGCCGCCAAGGAGCACGGCGTCGCCGTCCACCTGTGGGCCGTGCAGGCCGCCGACAACAACTACAACCAGTCCGAGGACCTGGTCGCCGAGGCCGACGAGCGCCGGGTCCTGGACCGGGCCTGGATCACCCAGGCGGTCCGCGCCAAGGAGCTGACCGGGGTGTGCGCCCCGCCGCCCGCGCCCCGCCCCGAGATCGCCGCGATCCTCTCCGCGCCGCTGCCCGAGTCGGCGCTGGCCGCCGCGGCCGAGCGGACCGCCGGGGAGCAGCCCCACCCCGCCCCCGGCCCCGGGCGCAACGGCTCCGAGGAGCGGGGCGCCGCCGTCAAGGGCGTCCCCACCCCCAAGGACCTGGCCGCCCTGCGCGCCCCCGGCCCCCAGCCCGCCCAGCCCCCCGCCTCCGCGACCCTGCGCTGGTCCTCCGACAAGGGCTGGGTGGACCGGCCGGCGGCCGAGCCCCCCGAGGCCGCCTCGATGCCGACGCTCGCCCAGTTGACCACCGCCGAGCAGCGCTGGGCCGACCGGGAGGAGGACATCACCACCGTCGGCGGCGACCCCTACGAGGTCGGACAGGTGTTCGCCCGCCGGTGGGTGGAGCGCCTCGGCGACCAGAGCCATCTGCAGAAGCTGTCCGCGATGTACCCCCGCGTCCCGCACCGCATCGACGGCGAGCTGCTGCGCTACGCGGCCCGCTTCGGACTGCTGGCCCACAAGGACGACCAGATCGACGAGCACGACCGGTACGCGATCCGGGCCGGGTTCTGGCGCGAGATCGGGGTGCGCACCACGACCGAGCCCACCGCCGCGGGCGGGTGAGCCCCGCCGCCCGGGCGACACGCGAATCGACCCTTATGGGCCGACCCGGACGCGGTGCGCGAGGGCGGACCCCGTACCCTCGTCCCTTGTGAGTACGCGCGCGGCACAGGCACTTCGACCCGGTGGCGATGCCGTGTGCGTGGTGCGGGGGCTGACCAAGACCTATCCGGCGGTACGCGGCCGCCGCGGCGCCCCCGCCACCCCCGAGGTCCGCGCCACCGACGACGTGACGCTGCACATCCGGCGCGGTGAGATCTTCGGCCTGCTCGGACCCAACGGCGCCGGGAAGTCCACGCTGGTCCGGCAGATGACCGGGCTGATGCGGCCCGACGCCGGGAGCGTGGAGATCCTCGGCCACGACATCGTCCGCCACCCCGAGCGGGCCGCCCGCATCCTCGCCTACCTCGGCCAGGAGTCCACCGCCCTGGACGAGCTGACCGTCTCGCTGGCCGCCGAGACCACCGGACGGCTGCGCGGCCTGGACGCCCGCCGGGCCCGCGCCGAACGGGACGCCGTCCTCGACGAACTGGGCCTGGCCCCGCTCGCCGCCCGCCCGCTGAAGAAGCTCTCCGGCGGCCAGCGCCGCCTGGCCTGCTTCGCCGCCGCGCTGGTGGGTCAGCGCCCGCTGCTCGTACTGGACGAGCCGACCACCGGCATGGACCCGGTGGCACGGCGCGCGGTCTGGGCCGCCGTCGACCGGCGCCGCGCCGAGCACGGCGCCACCGTCCTGCTGGTCACCCACAACGTCATCGAGGCCGAGACGGTCCTGGACCGGGTCGCCGTCCTGGACCGGGGCCGGGTCATCGCCTGCGACAGCCCCGCCGGGCTGAAGGAGAAGGTGGCCGGCGAGGTCCGGGTCGACCTGGTGTGGCGCGAGGCCGCGCCGCTGCACGTCCCCGAGGTCGCCGCGCTGCGCGACCGGACAGTGGAGTCGGGCCGCCGCTGGACGCTGCGGCTCGCCCCCGAGGAGGCCCGCGCGGTGGTGGCCACCGTCACCGGCGGCGCCGCCTTCGCCGCCCTGGACGACTTCACCCTGGCCACCCCCAGCCTGGAGGACGTGTACCTGGCGCTGGGCGGGGCCGCGCGGCAGGGGCTGGTGAAGGCGTGAACGCCAGGGCCCTGAGCACCCCGGCCCCCGCATCCGTACGTACCCCGCAGCACGACCGCCGGAGCGAAGAGGAGCACCGCGACGTGAGTGTCGTACCCGCCGATGTCCTGCCGGGCGGTGTCCTGGCCGCCGGGGACGGAGCGGCCGGCCCGGCCGAGCTGGGTCCGCGGGCGCGGCTCTGGCCCGCGCTGGCGGCCGTCTACCGGGCGCAGTTGTCCCGGGCCCGGGTCGCGCGGATCCCGCTGCTGTTCGTCGCCACCTTCCAGTCCGTCGGCATCATGATCCTGATGCGCGGGGTGGTGGACGGCGGCGGCGAGGCGCGGGCCGTGGTCGCCGGGTCGGCGGTGCTGGTGGTGGCGTTCGTCGCGCTCAACCTGCTCGCCCAGTACTTCGGCCAGTTGCGCGGCAGCGGCGGCCTCGACCACTACGCCACCCTGCCGGTGCCGCCGGCCGCGGTGGTGCTGGGCGCGGCCGGGGCGTACGCCTCCTTCACCGTGCCGGGGACGGTGGTGACGGCCGTCTCCGGCTGTCTGCTGTTCGGGCTGCCGCTGGCCCACCTGTGGATCCTCGTCGCGGTGATCCCGCTGGCCGGTGCCGCGCTCGCCGGGCTCGGCGCCGCCCTCGGCCTGCTCGCGCCCCGGCCGGAACTGGCCACGCTGCTCGGGCAGCTCGGCATGTCGGCGGCGCTGCTGCTGGGCGTGCTGCCCGCCGACCGGATGCCCCAGGCGGTGAAGCTGGCCCGGGACCTGCTGCCCTCGACGTACGGCGTGGAAGCCTTCGCCCGGACCTTCGGCGACCATCCCGACTGGGCCTATGTGCTGGGCGACCTCGCGGTGTGCGCGGGGGTCGGCGTGGTCTCGCTGGCCGTCGCGACCTGGGCGTACCGGCGGGCCGCCGTCCGGTGACGCGGCGCACAGCCGGGCCTGGCACGATGGCAGGGTGACCGCACCGCTGACGCCGCCTCCGCCACCGAACGACCACTCGTCCGCGCAGACGCCGTACCAGGGCCCGCCGGTGCCGCCGCCCGCCGGCGCGCACGAGGAGCCCGGACCGGACGGCCCCGGCCTGCGCACCGAGCTGCGCGAGGCCGCCGTGACCACCGTGGCGGTCACCGTCTGCGGTGCGCTGCTCGGGGTGCTGTGGTGGTGGCTGGCGCCGAGCGTGCCGCTCGTCGGCGACCTGGTCGACAAGAGCTGGGTGGTCTACCTCAAGGACTCCGAGGGCGAACAGGCGATCGGCGTCGACGGCACGTTCACCCTGCTCGGTCTGGGCCTCGGTGCGCTCAGCGCGCTGGTCGTCTTCGTGCTGCGGCGGCGCGGCGGCGTCCCGATCGTCGTGGGGCTCGGCGTCGGGGGGCTGCTCGGCTCGCTGCTGGCCTGGCGGCTCGGGGTGTGGCTGGGCCCCACCGGGGACGTCATCGCGCACGCCCGGGAGGCGGGCCGGGGCACGACCTTCCCCGCGCCCCTGAAGCTCGGCGCCAAGGGCGCGCTGCTGGCCTGGCCGATCGCGGCGCTCCTCGTCCACCTCGGCCTGACGTCGCTGTTCGGCCCCCGAGACCCGGAGCCGTACCCGTACCCGCACCCCGGCGAGCCGCCGAAGCGGCTCTAGGTCGTGTCCGCAAAGTCCCTTCGTCCGCCCGGAGGGCGGGCCCCGCGGCGTCTGGTGCGTGCTCTCGGCGTGCCGGACGCAGTCCCTCGTACTGGGCGTACTCGGGGCTGTGTCCGGT
>NZ_BNBI01000021.1 GCF_014655295.1 Streptomyces fumanus | reverse complement strand
GGGCTGACGGCACGCGGCACCTGACGGAAGTGCCGGGCTGTGTCCGGGACTGACGGCACGCGCGCGTGGGGCGGTGATCACGCCCCACGCGCGCGTGATGGCGTACGGACATCGCCACCCGCGCGTGACGGCGACCGCACGCGCGGGTGGCGATGTCCGTACGCGCGGGTGGAAGTGGCCCGGTGTTGTCGCGCGCCTCGGGAGTTGTTCGGCCCGGGGGCGCAGTCCTCGGACCATGCGCCAGGAGCGCGCGAGCTCCGGGGCGCGTCATGGACCGCGCGCCGTGCTCAGCGTCGTGCGCGGCGCGCGTTGCCGGGCGGGCCGGGTGTGGGTCACCTCGGTGTCCCCTCGCGCATCCGCATCAACTTCCGCGCGGGGGTCGCGTCCTGGGCTGACCCGGGCGACTCTGGTCGGTATGGCCATGCCACCCACACCACCGCCGCGGCCCCCGGGGCCGCCGGGTGACGTACCACCTCCAGGGGGCGGTTCCGGGCCCCCACCGGGCGGCTACGGACCCCCGCCCGACGGTCCCGGCCCGGGCCCCGGATACGGCACGGGTCCGGAGCCGGACCCCGGCGGGGGAGGGGGCCCGGGCAAGCACCGGAACGCCGTGATCCTGCTGCTCGCGGCGCTGGTGGCGGCTGGCGCCCTCATCGTCGTCGTGGTCCTGTCCTCGGGAAGCGACGACTCGCCCGACGACACCCCGCCCGCGCAGAGCAGCAAAAGCGCGCCACCGTCGCTCGGCCTCCCCTCCGAGCTACCCAGCGGTCTCCCGAGCGACCTTCCGAGCCGCCTCCCCAGTGAGCTGCCGAGCGAGCTGCCGTCCTTGCCGTCGGAGTTCCCCAGCGGGCTGCCGAGCGGCCTGGATTCGCTGGGCCCGTCCCTCGTCCCCCGGAGTGTCTGACGGCCGGGTGGGACCGTCAGGGCTCGTCCCCGGACGTGAGCGTCGCCGAGGCCAGCGCGGTCGCCGGGTCCTGGGCGGCGTCGCCCACGGGCGTCCAACGGCCGTTCTCCTGGCGGTAGGGCCACCATCGGCCGTCCCGGCCCAGCCGTAGCTGGTGCGGTGAGCCGGTGACGGTCCAGTGGTTGGCGCGGGCCCGCAGGGCAGGCCGTTCGTCCGGGTCCCAGGCCGTTTCCAGGGCGGCACGCGCGCGTGCGAGCGTCTCCCCCTCCGGCGTCCACTCCTCCTCCAGTACGGCGAGGGCGGCCGGGCCGCCGAGCCGCCACGCGCGTACCGCGAGGGCCAGGCCCTCCGGGTCACGCCCCGACCCGTCGGCGAGCCGTGCCGTCACGGCCGGTCCCGGCCCGCCCGCGGCCAGCCGCACCGCGTCCTGGGCGACCGGCGACTCACCCGTCGGCGCCTCGTGTCCGTGCCCTGGGCGCAGCGCGTCCGCGAGCAGGCGGCGGGCCTCCGCGGCCGTCCGGGACACCAGGAACGTCAGCGCGTCCGGGTCGACACCGGGCGGCGGCGCGGTGTCGGTGTCCAGGGACGGCGGCACCGGCGGCTCCTCCCCGAGCGCCGGCGGCACGGGCAGCGGTGGCAGTATGTGGCCCGCCGCGTACGCTTCGGCGGCGTCCACCCCGTCGGCCCGCGCGGTGCCCTCCCCGGCGGACCCGTCGCCGTACGCCTGGAGGGCCTTCAGGACGGCCTGTTCGCCGCGTCCGCGCAGCAGCAACAGGACGAACGGGTCCTGGTCCAGCAGCCGGGCCACCTGGTAGCAGAGCGCCGCGGTGTGGCCGCAGTGGTCCCAGGCGTCGCAGTCGCACTCCGGCTCCAGGTCGCCCATCCCGGGCAGTAGGTCGATGCCGGCGCTTTCCGCGTCCTCGACCAGGTGCGGGGGCATCTCGCGGTCCAGCAGGGCCGCGACATGGCCGCCCCGCTCGGCCGTCATGCCGAGGAAACGGTCCCACTGGGCGTCGTCCAGTCGCGCCAGCAGGACATCGGCGCGGTGCCCCGTGCCGTCCCGGTCCTGGACGATCGCGGTGACGCGCCCGGGCCGTACCGACACCGCGCCGACCGCTCCCGCGCGGGCGAGCCGGCGGCCCGTCCGCACCTGCTCGCCGTCCAGGGCGGTGTCCTCCAGCGCCTTCAGCCACGCCCGGCCCCACCAGGTCCGCGCGAAGCCCTGCCCCCGCGCGGGCGGCAGCGCGGCGAACGTCCGCTCCTCCTCGTCGTACCCGGTGTTCCCGGTCATCGATCCCCTCCGCGCAGTTCCACCAGGTCGGCCAGCTCGGCGTCCGTCAACTCCGTGAGCGCCGCCTCACCGGATCCGAGTACGGCGTCGGCCAGTTGCCGCTTGCGGCTCAGCAGGGCGGCGATCCGGTCCTCCACGGTCCCCTCCGCGATCAGCCGGTGCACCTGCACGGGCCGGGTCTGGCCGATGCGATAGGCGCGGTCGGTGGCCTGCGCCTCGACGGCCGGGTTCCACCAGCGGTCGTAGTGCACGACGTGCTCCGCGCGGGTGAGGTTGAGCCCGGTGCCCGCCGCCTTCAGCGACAGCAGGAAGACAGGGACCTCACCGTCCTGGAAACGCCGCACCATGGCCTCGCGCGCGGCGACCGGTGTCCCGCCGTGCAGGAACAGCGAGGCCACGCCCCGGTCCGCCAGATGCTGTTCGAGCAGCTCGGCCATCCGCACGTACTGGGTGAACACCAGGACGCCCGCCTCCTCGGCGAGGACCGTGTCGAGCAGTTCGTCCAGCAGCTCCAGCTTCCCCGAGCGGCCCGCGGTCCGGGGACGGTCCTCCTTCAGGTACTGCGCGGGGTGGTTGCAGATCTGCTTCAGGCCCGTGAGCAGCTTCACGATCATCCCGCGCCGCGCCATGCTGCCGGCACCGGAGATCTCCTGGAGCGCCTCGCGTACGACCGCCTCGTACAGGCCCGTCTGTTCGGCCGTCAGCGACACGACGTGGTCCGTCTCGGTCTTCGGCGGCAGCTCGGGCGCGATCCCCGGGTCCGACTTGCGGCGGCGCAGCAGGAACGGCCGCACCAGCCGGGCCAGTCGCTCCGCGGCGGCCGGGTCCTGCCCGCCCTCGACGGCCCGGGCGTACCGCCTGCGGAACGTGCCCAGCTGCCCCAGCAGTCCCGGGGTGGTCCAGTCCAGGATCGCCCACAGCTCCGAGAGGTTGTTCTCCACCGGGGTGCCGGTGAGCGCCACGCGCGCGCGTGCCCCGATGGCGCGGAGCTGCCGCGCGGTCGCCGAGTACGGGTTCTTCACGTGCTGGGCCTCGTCCGCGACGACCATGCCCCAGGGCACGCCGGCCAGTTGCCGTGTGTCCAGGCGCATCGTGCCGTAGGTGGTGAGCACGAACTCGCCGTCGGCCAGGCCGTCCAGGTCGCGTCGCGCGCCGTGGAAGCGACGCACGCGCGTGCCGGGCGCGAACCGTTCGATCTCCCGCTGCCAGTTGCCCATCAGCGAGGTCGGACAGACCACCAGGGTGGGCCCGGCGGCCGATGGATCGGTCTGCCGGTGCAAGTGCAGGGCGATCAGTGTGATCGTCTTGCCGAGTCCCATGTCGTCGGCCAGACAGCAGCCCAGGCCCGCGGAGGTCATCCGGGCCAGCCAGTTCAGCCCCCGCCGCTGGTAGTCGCGGAGCGTCGCGGCGAGGGCGGCCGGCTGCCCGACCGGTTCCTGGAGCTCGGGGTCCGCCAGCCGCTCCCGCAGCTCCGCCAGCCATCCCGTGGGCCGTACCTCGACCCGGTCCCCGTCGACCTCCGCCGAGCCCGTCAGGGCCGCGGCGAGCGCGTCGACCGGCGTGAGCTTGCGGTCCTGGCGGGCGCGGGCACGCCGCGCCTCCTCGGGGTCGACGAGCACCCACCGGTCGCGGAGCCGCACCACCGGCCGGTCCGCCTCGGCGAGCCGGTCCAGCTCCTCGCGCGTGAGCCGCTCACCGCCGAGGGCGAACCGCCAGGAGAAGGCGAGCAGCGCGTCGGCGGACAGGAACCCGGGCCCGCCGCCCGAGGAGAACGCGCCCGGTCCCGGCCCGCCGCCGGCCGGCCCGATCTCCGCGCGGGCGGTCAGCCCACGGGCCAGGTCGCGTGGCCAGTGCACGTCGACGCCGGCACCCGCGAGGGCCCGGGCGCCGGCTCCGAGGAGTTCGGAGATCTCCTCGTCGGCGGGCTCCAGGGCCTCGGGCACCGCCGCCGACAGCAGCGGCGTCAGCGGGGGCCAGGCACGGGCGGCCCGGCGCAGCGCCAGCAGGGCGTCCATCCGCGCGCGCGGGCCCAGGGCGTCCCCCGCGACGCCGGCCCAGACCTCGGCGGCGTCCGCGACCAGCGCCGGGTCGCGCACGCTGTGCACCTGCGGCACGATCCGGAACACCGGGGCGGCGTCCGGATCCTCGGCGTCCGGCGCGCTCACCTCGACCCGCAGCGACAGCCGGACACCCGCGTCGTGCCCGGCGGCGACATCGTCCGCCCACGCGCGGAACCCGGGGCGGTGCAGCGGCTCCCGCGCGGCGTAGGCGGGCCCGCCCGTCACCCACGGGGCGGCGGGGGAGCGGGGGAGCGTGTCGGCGACGGCGTCCAGGAAGGCGCGCACCAGGCGTTCGGGCTCGGGCAGCCGCAGCGCACCGGTGCCGTCCACCGGCACGGCGTGCGCCTCGGGCGGCATCGCGGCGGCGAGCAACCGGAGCCGTTCCGTGTCCTCGGCCCGCAGTGGACCGATACGCCAGGCGTCGTGGTCGGCCGCGGACAGGCCGGGCAGCAGCAGCCCGCGCGCCACCAGGTGCAGGGCGTGCACGGCCGCCGCGCCCCAGAACACGGCCGCCCGGTCCCCGCCCGAGTCGGCACGCGCGCGCGTGAGCACCGGCAACGCCGCCCGCACGGACAGCAGTACGGCGGGCACCTCGACCGCCTCGACACCGCCGTCGGCGGCCACGACGACCGTCAGGCCCACCGGGTCAGCCGCGGCGACGGCGGGAGGCGCCGCGCCGTCGGACCGCCAGAAGGCGACCCGGCCGGCACGGGCGGGGTCACCGGGCACGAACACGGCGTGACAGCGGGCCAGTTCGGAGATCTCCGACAGGGTTGCCGGAGGAGGCGTCTGCTCGGCGATGACGTATTCCTCAAATTTGACTAGCTGATGGGTCGCCGAGTGTACAGCACGGGGACGGCGTCTCAGGTGCGGTCGGCGGGCTCCTGGGCCACCATGCGGGGAGAGACGCCCTGAGCCCGGCACGTCCGCGCAGAGCCGGCGCACGCGTTCTCGGGGGCGAGTAGGGGTCAGGACTTAGGGCCCTCTCAGGGTCGCAACTCGGAACCGCGGCGGGCGCGGAGCCGTTTTTCAGAACAGAGAGCGGCAATGGCCGCGAAGGAGGCGACGTCATGTCGAAGAACGCCAAGATCGCCGCAGGGGGTGTGGCAGTCGGACTCGTCCTGCTCTTCTGGCTGCCCTGGTGGGCCACCCTCCTGATAGTCCTGGGGGTCCCGACCGCCGCGTACCTCACGCTGGACCCCTCGCAGCGGCGCAGGCTGCGGCGGAACACGCGCAGGGAACTGGGCCGCTGAGCCACCGCAGCGGAGGCTAGGGCCGGGCCGTGGCCGTACCGGTCAGGGCACAGGAGCCGACCACATCGCCGTTCGCGGGCCTGCCGATCACCCGGTCCGCGGGCGGCGCGGTGTGCCGCTCCACCCAGGCGGTCAGCGCGTCGAAGGCGGACCGGTAGCAGGGCAGGATCGGCCGCAGCCGCTGCGGGTAGGTGTCGTAGAGCCCGTCCGCGTGGGTGCCGCCCTCGATCGTGTAGTAGCGGTGCAGGCCGCCCCGGCCCTTCGCGTCGACCATGCGCGCGTACACATCGGAGTCGGCCGCCTTGGGCAGCAGCGCGTCGAGATCGCCGTGGAGGGTGATCAGCGGTCGGCCGATCCGGCCGGTCAGGGACACCCGCGCCACGGCACGGTGCACGGCTGCCGGCCGCGAGGCGTAGTCGTACGCCGCGTCGGACGGACACGGCGCCAGGATCTCCTCCGGCGAGGTACCGGCCGACGCCCCGGGGCACTCCGGGTCGTAGGCCGGATCGAACTCGGCGCGGTACACCTTCTGCGTCAGACCCCAGTAGACCTTCTCGTGGTACGGCCACAGGAACTCGGACCCGGCTGCGAAACCCACGGCGTACAGGTCCTCGTCCCGGGCGGTGCCGAGCGTCCGGGCCACGGCGGCCGGCAGGGAGGTGAGCAGGTTGGGGCCGTCCGCGGTCCACAGGGCGCCCTCCCAGTCGACGCCGCCGTCGTACAGCTCGGGGTGGTTCTCCAACTGCCAGCGGGTGAGGTAGCCGCCGTTGGAGATGCCGGTGATGTACGTGCGGCGCGGCGCGTGTCCGTAGCGCTGGGCCAGGACGCGCTTGGCCGCCCGGGTGAGCTGGGTGGTCCGGGCGTTCCATTCGGCGACCGCGTCGCCGGGCCGGGCTCCGTCCCGGTAGAAGTCCGCCCCGCTGTTGCCCTTGTCCGTCGCCGCGTACGCGTACCCCTGGGCCAGCACCTGGTCGGAGATGGCCTTGTCGGTGGCGTACTGCTTCCGGGTGCCCGGCGCGCCCGTGACGACCAGGCCGCCGTTCCAGCGGTCCGGCAGCCGGATCACGAACTGCGCGTCGTGCCGCCAGCCGTGCGTGGTGTTGAAGCGGGAGGAGTCCGGGAAGTAGCCGTCGATCTGTATGCCCGGCACGCCGGCCGGTGTGCGTGTGGCGCTCGCCGTCAGGCCCGCCTGGTCGGCCGGGTCGGTGTACGGGGTGCCCGCCAGCCCGGCGGTGGTGAGGTCGGGCAGACAGGCGTCGCGCTGCACGGCGGCGCCCGGCACGCGCACACGGTCCTGACGCGCGCAGTGGTCCCCCGTCGTCGCGGCGGCGGGCATCGGCGCGGTGAGCACCGCGGCCGCCAGCCCTGCGGCCAAGAACGGCGGCACGGCACGGGACAGCAACATCGGGACCTCCAGGGCACGTTGGGGAAGCGGAGCGGAAATCCGCCCCATCGTGCGGGCCCCGCCCCGCCCCAACCATGGGTGGGGAACACATGGCACGAGAGCGAGGCATGGGTGGGGGGAACAGGAGGTTGGGGACGGGAGGGGCCGGGAGGTCGGCTGGTTCGAAGAGGGCGTACGGCTCGCCTCGGGACGCGGCAAGGGTGCCGGGGCGCCGACCGGTTCACAGGGGACGTACGGCGATCTTGTCCAGGGCCTCCAGGAGCCCCGGCAGTTCCGGTCCCCGCTGGACCGGGAGGACCTCGCCGGGTTCCTCGTCGAGCAGGATGAACGCGATGTCGTCGGTCCTGGCCACCAGCGACCAGCCGGGACCGTCGGCACGCAGGGTGCGCGCCCCGCCCGGTGCGAACGACGACCGGACCCGGCCCAGGGGCGGCGGACTCTCGGTATACGCACGGGCCTGCGCGAGCACCCGGCGCACCACGCTGCCCTCCTGCCCCGTGCTCCCGCTGCCCGCGCCGCTCCCGCTGCCCGGGCTGCCCCCGCTGCCCGCGCCGCTCCCACTGTCCGCGTTGTCCGCGCTGTCCTCGGCGTCGCCGTCCGCCTCCTCGCCGGGACTTCCGGCCGCCGGGGCCACCGAGCCGGTCCCGGCGGCCGGATCCGGAGCGTCGCCGACCTGTTCCCGCCACTGCGTCCACTGCAGCGCGATCTCGTCGGCCCCCAGACGTCGCTGCGCGGGCCCCCAGGAAGCGGTGTCCGGCGGCTGCAGCGGAGGCCGGCCGTCGGCCTCCGGGACGGGATCGTGCGGTGCCGGCACGCCCGGTGCCGCCACGGCGACCGCGAGGGGCCAGCCGGGCAGCGCGGCGACGACCGTCCGCTCGTCCGGCGACAGTTCGTACTCCATGCCGCAGTCCCAGGACGCGATGGCCACGGCGACCAGCGACACATCGTCGATCACGACGGTCCACCGGGCCCCGGCACCGTCCTGCCCCAGCACCAGGCCGTAGCCGTCCGCGAGCGGCGGAAGGCCGAGTGCCGCGCACGCCTCCGGATAGTCGTCGCCGAGCACGCTCGGGAACTTCGCCGGCGTCAGCAGCACCGCCGTGAGCACATAGAGTGCCTCGTCCTCGGCGGTGACGGCGTCCTCGTCCGTCCCGGGCATGCCAGCCTCCCCATCGGTTCGACCATCGGCGCGCACCCTAGTGCCGCCCGAGACCGCTTGTCACGACCTCCCGACGCGCGCTAGCTGCGGTTTTCCGACCGGACGGGGCGAAACGACCACTCGGCGCGAGCCCGTCAGGAGGCGGCCGGCAGACCCAGCAGCGCACGGGCCACGTCCTGCGGGGGCTTGTGCCGCTCCCGCGCGAGCGCCACCACGGCCCGGCTCGCCAGCTCGTTCACGCCGAACGACAGCGCCTCCGGCGACACCCAGCCCGCCGCCTCGTCCAGCCGTTCCTGATCGTCCTCCGCATACGCCGAGACATAGGCGGCGGCAGCCTCGAAGAGGTTGTGCGCGTGGCTGACCTGCCCGCCGCTCTCCGGGACGCCGACCGTGCCGACCAATCTCCTCCACGCGTTGCGCACTCCGCCGAGCAAGCTGATCACCTTCCCGCCTGTGCGGCTGTCCTCGCCGCCGTTGCTGCCTCCCCTTCCTCAACGTAGAGAAACGGCCTCGTCGGCAGAAGGGGGCGTCGTCAGCCATGGGGGGGGAGCGGATGGTCCTCAGGGACCGGGACAGCTCGTCCGCGTGGTGACCCCGTCCGGCGCCAGGCATGGGTACGACGTCATGCCCGACGACCAGGACACCTTCGCCGAGGCGCTCACCGGCCGGCCATGACGATCGGTCCTCGCGGACGGTGAGGGCTCAGTCCTCGCGGACGGCGAGGGCCAGGAAACGGGCGTCCTCGTCCACGTACGACGTCAGACGCCACCCCGAACCCGCCAGCAGCGGGCGCAGATTGGGTTCGGCGCGGAGATCGTCCGGCGTGATCCGGCGCCCCTGCCGGGCCGCGAGCGCCGCCCTGCCCAGCGGGTGGAACAGGGCCAGCGAGCCGCCGGGGCGCACCACGCGTGCCAACTCCCGCAGGTTCCCCGCCGGATCGGGCAGATGCGCGATGAGCCCCGCCGCGAACACGGCGTCGAGCGACCCCGTGCGCAGCGGCAGCGCCGCGACATCGGCCAGCAGCAACCACCCGTCACGTTCCCGGCCGGCCCGTACGGCCTCCTGGAGCATGGCCGGCGTCAGATCGGCCCCGAGCACCACCCCCGAGGCGCCCACCGCGGCCCGCAGCGGCGTCAGCGCCCGCCCCGTGCCGCAGCCGGCGTCCAGAACGCGGTCGCCGGGGCGCAGACCCAGCTCGGCGACCGCCGCCGCGTGGGCGGGGCCGTCGTCCGGGAACTTCCTGTCCCAGTCGGCGGCACGGGCGGTGAAGAACTCCTGCACGCGCGTGTGGTCGTCACTCATGCCCAGCATGATCCCGCACCCCGACGGCGGACGCCGGACGCACGCTGATCCGGCTCGGCGGGCAGCCGGGCGGACATACACCGTCCTGTTGCCCGCCACGGTGAGACCGGCCGGCCGCGCGGAGCGCGCTCAGTCCGCCACGGACTTCTGCGCGAGGACCTTGTCCACGGTGACCCGGACCAGCAGTTCTCCCGGGACGCCGTTGCGGGCGCCGAACTCCTCCGCGCGGTCCTCGCCCATGTACCGGGCGCCGATCCGGGCGGCCCAGTGCCGGAGTTCGCCGGGGTCCTCCGAGACACGGGCGCGGCCCTGGATCACGACGTAGTGGAACGGCGGCCGGTCGTCGTCCACGCAGAGGGCGATCCGGCCGTCCCGGATCAGATTGCGGCCCTTGACGGTGTCCTTGCCGGTGTTGAACACGATCTCGTCCCCGTCGAGCAGGAACCAGATCGGCGCCACGTGCGGGCTGCCGTCCGCGCGGACGGTGCAGAGTTTTCCGGTGCGGGTGCCGTTCGAGATGAACGCCCGCCACTCGTCATCGGTCATCTTCTGTGCCATGGCCCCATCCTCCTTGCCCGGAGCCGGGCCGTGGTGAAGGCTGGCTGACAGGTCCCTCCGGGGAAGGGGGACTTCGGACGGGGAACACACGGGGAGCGGACGATGGCGCAGAACCAGAAACTCGGCTGGCTGCTGGACGACCTGACCGAGCGCATAGACCATGTGCGGCACGCGTTGGTGCTGTCCAACGACGGACTGGTGACGGGGGCGAGCACGGGCCTGCGCCGCGAGGACGCCGAGCACCTCGCCGCCGTCTCCTCCGGGCTGCACAGCCTGGCCAAGGGATCGGGACGCCACTTCGGCGCCGGGCGGGTACGGCAGACGATGATCGAGTTCGACGACGCGGTGCTGTTCGTCACCGCGGCCGGCTCCGGCAGTTGCCTGTGCGTGCTCAGCGCCGCGGACGCCGACTTGGGGCAGATCGCGTACGAGATGACCCTGCTGGTGAACCGGGTCGGCGAACACCTCGACGTCGACGCCCGACAGCCTGAACGAACCCTGCCGTAACGCCCTGACCTGGCGGTTTCCGGTCTCCTTCGGCGGTGTCGGTGGAGTTATCCACAGGCTCGGCGGGACTTCCGCGGAAGCGGCTACGGTTTTTGTCCGGCGGGTGCACACGGCGCCCGGCGCACAGACTCCACGGGGGAGACCACCATGTCCGGCCACACCGGCACGCCTGAGAGCACGCCCATCACCGACCCGGGCCCGCCCGCCCGCGCCACCTCGGTCACACCGGGCCGTGCGGCCCGGGAACTCGGCCTGAAGCGCAGTGAGTTCGACATCGCGGTCGGCCTCGGACGGATCCGCACCGTCCCCGACGACGGGGGAGGGGGCCGGCGCGTCACCTCCGCCGAGATGGACCGCCTGCGTACCCGGGACGGCCTGCGGGACGAGGTGCGGACGGTGGGCACCACGGAGGGTGCGGACCTCATGAAGGTGACCAGGCCCCGTTTCACCCGCCTGGCCCGCCTGGGCCTGCTGGTGCCGGTGAATTTCTACCTGAACCGCTATCGAGCCGTGGTCTGGCTCTACCTGGCCGATGAGCTACGGCGGTTCGCGGCCGACGAGCGCAACGCCGCGGTCCTGACGGGCCGCACGCCCGAGGGCCTGCGCGACCAGGTACGGGACGGCCTGGACCTGCGTCCGCGCAACTGGCGGGGCCGGCGCCTCGGGTTCCTGCTCCGACAGGCCGACGGCCCCTGGGACAGGGCCGCGGCCGTGGCCTCGCTGCTCGACCCGGCGGAGGTCGCGGACGTGATCAGGGACCCCTACGAGCGCTCGCAGCTCCACCGGCTCCGGCCGGTCCGGCCGGTGCACGGCTCACCGGGCTCGCCCGCCGCCCGGATCGCCGAGGAGATCATGACGGCGGCCGACGCGGACGAGATCGCCTGGCTCCGCACGGACCTGGCACGAGCGGTGCACACAGCACGCGCCCAGCACCCGGCACCCCGGCCGGTCCCCGCCCCGGCCACCCACCTCGCACCCGACCCCGCTGGACACCACGGCCGTCGACACACACCGACCTTCACCACAGCCGGCCACCGGCACACATCGTCTCCCGCCGCGGCCCGGCGCCAGCGCACACCTCACTCCGCCACCGGGGCCGCCGCCCACCGCCCCGCCCCCGTGCGGCAGCCGCCCCGGAAACCCGCCCCGGACACCGCCCGATCCCGCGGCCTGCTCGGCTGGCTCCGCCGCGGAAGCTGACGGCACCACCGTCGGGTCAGCCCGCGCTGTCCGCGCTACAGCGCCCTGAACAGCCCTTCCTGGACGACCGACACCAGCAGGCGTCCCTCGACGTCGTAGATCCGGCCCCGGGCCAGTCCCCGCCCGCCGGTCGCGATCGGCGACTCCTGGTCGTACAGGAACCACTCGTCCGCGCGGAACGGACGGTGGAACCACATGGCATGGTCCAGCGACGCCATGTCGAACCCGCGCGGCCCCCACAGCGGCTCCACCGGGATACGTACGGCGTCCAGCAGTGTCATGTCGCTGGCGTAGGTCAGGGCGCAGGTGTGCACGAGCGGGTCGTCGCCGAGCGGACCCACCGCGCGCATCCACACGGCGCTGCGCGGCTCGGCGCCGGCGATCTCCTCGGGGGTCCAGCGCAGCCGGTCGACATAGCGGATGTCGAAGGGCTGCCGACGCGCCATCCGCTCGAACTGCTCCGGCAGCGCGCCCAGATGCTCCCGGACCTCGTCGGCGACCGTCGGCAGCGACTCCGGGTCCGGCACCTTGCGGGCCGGTGGCAGTTGGTGCTCGAAACTTCCCTGCTCAGGCTGGTGAAAGGAGGCGGTGAGATTGAAGATCGTACGGCCCTGCTGCACCGCGGTGACCCGGCGCGTCGTGAACGAGCGGCCGTCGCGCACCCGCTCGACCTGGTACACGATCGGCACGCCGGGCCGGCCCGGGCGCAGGAAGTACGCGTGCAGCGAGTGCACCGGGCGGTCGCCCTCCGTGGTGCGGCCCGCGGCGACCAGTGCCTGGCCGGCCACCTGGCCGCCGAAGACCCGCTGCAGGGACTCCTCCGGGCTGCGGCCACGGAAGATGTTGACCTCGATCTGTTCCAGGTCGAGCAGGTCGACCAGCTTTTCGGCCGGGTTCGTCATGGGTGCTGTTCTCCTGTGTTCACAACTGGCCGACGTCGGTGACGCGGATGACCGCCCGGCCCTCGGCGTCGGAGGCCACCAGATCGACCTCCGCGCTGATGCCCCAGTCGTGGTCGCCGTTCGGATCGTCGAAGATCTGCCGCACGCGCCACAGGCGGTTCTGCGGCTGCTCCTCGATCACCAGCAGCTTGGGGCCGCGTGCGTCCGGACCGGTGCCGAGGTCGTCGTACTCCTCCCAGTACTTGTCCATGGCCTCGCCCCAGGCGTCCGCGTCCCATCCGGCGTCGGCGTCCATCTCGCCGAGTTCGTCGACCTGGTCGAGGGCGGCCAGTTCCACGCGGCGGAACATGGCGTTGCGGACGAGGACCCGGAAGGCCCGCGCGTTGGCGGTGACCGGACGCACCTGGTCGGCCTTCTCCTGGGCCTCCTCGGCGGTCATCACCTCCGGGTTGGCCAACTGCTCCCACTCGTCCAGCAGACTGGAGTCGACCTGGCGCACCATCTCACCGAGCCACTCGATCAGGTCCTGGAGGTCGTCCGACTTCAGGTCGTCGGGGACGGTGTGGTCCAGGGCCTTGTAGGCGCTGGCGAGGTAGCGCAGCACGATGCCCTCGGTGCGGGCCAGCTCGTAGTACGAGACCAGCTCGGTGAAGGACATCGCCCGCTCGTACATGTCCCGGATCACCGACTTCGGCGACAGCGGATGGTCGCCGACCCAGGGGTGGCTCCTGCGGTACGTGTCGTACGCGTGGAAGAGCAACTCCTCCAAGGGCTTGGGGTAGGTGATCTCCTGGAGCCGCTCCATGCGCTCCTCGTACTCGACACCGTCCGCCTTCATCGCGGCCACCGCCTCGCCGCGCGCCTTGTTCTGCTGGGCGGCCAGGATCTGCCGCGGGTCGTCCAGCGTGGACTCCACCACGGACACCATGTCCAGCGCGTACGACGGCGACTCCGGGTCCAGCAGTTCGAAGGCGGCCAGGGCGAAGGTGGACAGCGGCTGGTTCAGCGCGAAGTCCTGCTGGAGGTCCACCGTCAGGCGGACGATCCGGCCCTCCGCGTCCGGTGCGTCGAGCTTCTCGACGATGCCGCCGTCCAGCAGCGACCGGTAGATGGCGATGGCCCGCCGGATGTGCCGCAACTGCTGCTTGCGCGGCTCGTGATTGTCCTCCAGCAGGTGCCGCATCGCCTCGAAGGCGTTGCCGGGCCGGGCGATCACCGACAGCAGCATGGTGTGCGTCACCCGGAAACGGGAGGTCAGCGGCTCCGGCTGGGACTCGATGAGCTTCTCGAAGGTCTGCTCCGACCAGGCCACGAAGCCTTCGGGTGCCTTCTTGCGGACCACCTTGCGGCGCTTCTTGGGATCGTCGCCCGCCTTGGCGAGGGCCTTCTCGTTCTCGATGACGTGCTCGGGAGCCTGGGCGACGACGAACCCCTCGGTGTCGAAGCCCGCGCGTCCGGCCCGCCCGGCGATCTGGTGGAACTCACGGGCCCGCAGGGTGCGCACCCGGCTGCCGTCGTACTTGGTCAGGGCGGTGAACAGCACGGTCCGGATGGGCACGTTGACGCCCACGCCGAGGGTGTCCGTGCCGCAGATGACCTTCAGCAGACCCGCCTGGGCGAGCTTCTCCACCAGACGCCGGTACTTCGGCAGCATGCCGGCGTGGTGCACGCCGATGCCGTGCCGCACGTACCGGGAGAGGTTGCGGCCGAACTTGGTGGTGAAGCGGAAATTGCCGATCAGTTCGGCGATCCGGTCCTTCTCCTCGCGGCTGCACATGTTGATGCTCATCAGCGCCTGCGCCCGCTCCACCGCCTGCGCCTGCGTGAAGTGCACGATGTAGACCGGCGCCTGCCGGGCCTGGAGCAGGTCGGTGAGCGTCTCGGTGAGCGGGGTGTAGCGGTACTCGTACGACAGGGGCACCGGGCGGGTCGCCGAGCGGACCACCGCCGTGGGGCGGCCGGTGCGGCGGGTGAGGTCCTTCTCGAAGAAGGACACGTCACCGAGGGTGGCGGACATCAGCACGAACTGGGCCTGCGGAAGTTCCAGCAGGGGGATCTGCCAGGCCCAGCCGCGGTCCGGTTCCGCGTAGAAGTGGAACTCGTCCATCACGACCTGGCCGACGTCCGCGTCCTTGCCGTCCCGCAGGGCGATCGACGCCAGCACCTCGGCGGTGCAGCAGATGACCGGGGCGTCGGCGTTGACGGAGGCGTCGCCGGTCAGCATGCCGACGTTCTCGGTGCCGAACAGCTTGCACAGCTCGAAGAACTTCTCCGACACCAGCGCCTTGATCGGCGCGGTGTAGAAGGTGACCTCGTCGCGGGCCAGGGCGGCGAAGTGCGCACCCGCCGCGATCATGCTCTTGCCGGAGCCGGTGGGCGTGGACACGATCACGTTCGCGCCGGAGACCACCTCGATCAGCGCCTCCTCCTGGTGGGGATAGAGGGTGAGACCGCGTTCCTGGGACCACGCCTCGAAGGCTTCGTAGAGGGCGTCGGGGTCGGCGGTCGGCGGCAACTGATCGATGAGGGTCACGCCCCCATCTTGCCTGGCCCGGGCCCCGATGCGGGAATCGGCTGCGGAGACGAAGATCGCGAACGCTACGCTGGGTCGCCGACGGAGCGTCAGCGTGCCCGGTCGACCGGACAGCGGCACACGAGGGATGGGGCGGGCAGCGCCGATGATGGGACCAGCACACTCACTGTCGGGCGCCGCCGCCTGGCTCGGCGTCGGCGCGGCGACCGCCGCGGCCGGACACCCGATGCCCTGGCCCGTCCTGCTGGTCGGCGCGCTGATCTGCGCCGGCGCCGCGCTCGCCCCGGACCTGGACCACAAGGCCGCCACCATCTCGCGGGCCTTCGGACCCGTCTCGCGGTGGCTGTGCGAGATCGTCGACAAGCTGTCGTACGCCGTCTACAAGGCCACCAAGAAGCAGGGCGACCCGCGCCGCTCCGGCGGACACCGGACGCTGACGCACACCTGGCTGTGGGCGGTCCTGATCGGCGCGGGCTCCTCGGTAGTGGCGGTCGTGGGGGACCGCTGGGGGGTGCTGGCGATCCTCTTCGTCCACATGGTGCTGGCCATCGAGGGGCTGCTGTGGCGGGCGGCCCGCGGCTCCAGCAGCGACGTCCTGGTCTGGCTGCTGGCCGCGACCAGCGCCTGGATCCTCGCCGGGACGCTGGACACGACGCCCGGCGGAGCGGACTGGCTGTTCACCGCGCCGGGCCAGGAGTACCTGTGGCTGGGGCTGCCCGTCGTGCTGGGGGCGCTGGTGCACGACATCGGGGACGCGCTGACCGTGTCCGGCTGCCCGATACTCTGGCCCGTCCCGGTGGGCCGCAAGCGCTGGTACCCGGTGGGTCCGCCCAAGTTCCTGCGGTTCCGGGCGGGCAGTTGGGTGGAGCTGAAGGTGCTCATGCCGGCGTTCATGGTGCTCGGCGGGGTGGGCTGCGCGGCGGCGCTCAACGTCATCTGACGCCCCGCCCCGGGCGCCAGGCCGCACCCCCGGATTCAGCCGGTCCCGGCGGCGGAGCCCGGACCGTCCCCGCCGCCGTAGCGGCGTTCGAAGCGGGCGATGCGGCCCTCGGTGTCCACCGTCCGGGCCTTGCCCGTGTAGAAGGGGTGGCTCTCGGAGGAGATCTCGACGTCCACCACCGGGTACGTCTCGCCGTCGTCCCAGTCGATGGTCTGGTCGCTGGTCGCGGTGGACCGGGTGAGGAAGGCGTAACCGGCGGCGCGGTCGCGGAAGACCACCGGGTGGTAGTCGGGGTGCTTGTCCTGCTGCATGGCTGCTCCTTCTGCGGCGCGGGGTCAGCGACGGGTCCGGACGGGCCGGCCGCCCCCGAGACGGTCACCCGGAATCCAGCGGGGCGAGGAGTCCTCGCCGACGATGTGCCCAGCGGTCTCGGCGACGGAGGCACCCCCGATGCCGTCGGCACGGTTCACGGGCACCTCCAGGAAGCGGGGCAGGGCCCCTCGTCACGACGGCCTCCACCGGGCCATCGCCGCACGGACCGGGACCGGAGCCTGTGCGCGCGGCCTGGTGAGCGCCGCGCGGCACCGGACCGGCCGCTGCACGGGTGCCCCGGGAGCCAGTGCCTACTCCCGGCGTTCCCTCCCCGTCCGGGACCGTCCCACGGCACCGGGCGGCACCGGGACCCCGGCGTGTGCCCATGGGTCCCGTGCCGCGTCACCCTCCGGTGCGTGGGCGGGTCAGTCGTGCCACGACCGCCACAGCGCCGCGTAGGCGCCGTCCGCCGCGACCAGCTCGTCGTGGCTGCCCAGCTCGCTGATCCGGCCGTCCTCCACGACGGCGATGACATCGGCGTCGTGGGCGGTGTGCAGCCGGTGGGCGATGGCGATCACGGTGCGGCCGTCCAGGACCCGGGCCAGGGACCGTTCCAGGTGCCGGGCCGCCCGCGGGTCGAGGAGCGAGGTCGCCTCGTCCAAGACCAGGGTGTGCGGGTCGGCCAGCACCAGCCGGGCCAGCGCGATCTGCTGGGCCTGGGCCGGGGTGAGCGCCACGCCGCCCGAGCCGACCTCGGTGTCCAGGCCCTCGTCGAGGCCCCGGGCCCAGCCGTCCGCGTCGACCGCGCCCAGCGCGGCCCACAGCTCGGCGTCGGTGGCGGCACCCCGGGCGAGCCGGAGGTTGTCGCGCAGGGAGCCCACGAAGACGTGGTGCTCCTGGTTGACGAGGGCGACGTGGGAGCGGACCCGTTCGGCGGGCATCCGGGAGAGTTCCGCGCCGCCGAGGGTGACGTGGCCGGCCCGGGGAGCGTAGATGCCCGCGAGCAGCCTGCCCAGGGTGGACTTGCCGGCGCCCGAGGGGCCGACCAGCGCCAGCCGGGTGCCGGGGGCGACCTCCAGGGAGACCTTGCGCAGGACGTCCACGCCCTCGAGGTAGCCGAAGTGCACCCGGTCGGCGTGCACCTGGCGTCCGTCCGGCGCGAGCGCGGCGTCACCGGCGTCCGGTTCGATGTCCCGGACACCGACCAGCCGGGCCAGCGACACCTGCGCCACCTGCAGTTCGTCGTACCAGCGCAGGATGAGGCCGACCGGGTCGACCAGCATCTGGGAGATCAGGGCCGCCGTCGTGAGCTGACCCACCCCGATCCAGCCCTGGAGGACGAACACACCGCCGATCATCAGGACCGCGGCCAGCACCGTCACATGGGTGACGTTGATGACGGGGAAGAGCACCGAGCGCAGCCAGAGTGTGTAGCGTTCCCAGGCCGTCCACTCCTTGATCCGGCGGTCGGACAGCTCGACGCGCCGGGTGCCCAGACGGTGGGCCTCCACGGTGCGGCCGGCGTCCACGGTCTCGGCGAGCGCGGCGGCCACGGCGGCGTAACCGGCGGCCTCCGAGCGGTAGGCGGCCGGTGCCCGGCGGAAGTACCAGCGGCAGCCGATCACCAGCAGCGGCACGGCGAGGAGCACGGCCGGGGCCAGTGGCGGCGCCGTGACGACGAGACCGCCCAGCAGCAGCACCACCCAGACGAAGCCGATCGCCAACTGGGGCACGGCCTCGCGCATGGCGTTGGCGAGCCGGTCGATGTCCGTGGTGATGCGGGACAGGAGGTCACCGGTGCCGGCCCGTTCCAGGACGCCGGGCGGCAGGCCGACCGAGCGGACCAGGAAGTCCTCGCGCAGATCGGCCAGCATCCGTTCGCCGAGAACCGCGCCGCGCAGCCGGACCTCGCGGACGAACGCGGCCTGGAGGAGGAGCGCGGCCAGGAAGAGGGTGGCGGTCAGACCCAGATGGAGTTCGCGAGCGTGGTCCGACACCCGTTCCACGAGCCCGCCGAGCAGGTACGGCCCGGCCATGGAGGCGATCACGGAGACGGTGTTGACGGTGATCAGGAGCAGGAACGCGCGGCGGTGCCGGCGCAGCAGTTCCGTCACGTAGGCGCGGACGGTCGCGGGGGCGCCGACGGGCAGAGTGCTCGCCGTCGTCGGGGCCGCCGGGTCGTACGACGGTGGCGCGACGCCGATCATGCCGTCTCCTCGATCTCTTCCAGTCGGTGCAGTACGTCGTCGTCGGCTCGGACCCCGCCGGCCAGGGCGGACTCCGGCCCGCTGTCCTCGGCACGGGCCTTCACCAGGGGCGTGACCGCCTCGCGGGCGGCGGTCTCCTCGTCGGTCTCACGGGTGACCACCGCTCGGTACCGGGCCTCGGAGTGCAGCAGCTCGCGGTGGGTTCCGACGGCCGCGGCCGCACCGTCGTGCAGGAACACGACCCGGTCGGCACGGTCGAGCAGCAGCGGCGAGGAGGTGAACACCACGGTCGTGCGCCCGGTCCGCAGCGCGCGCACGCCCTCCGCGACGCGGGCCTCGGTGTGCGAGTCCACGGCGGAGGTGGGTTCGTCCAGGACGAGCACCTCCGGGTCGGTGACCAGGGAACGGGCCAGGGCGAGCCGCTGGCGCTGGCCGCCCGAGAGCGAGCGGCCCCGTTCGGTGATCCGGGCGTCCATCGGGTCCTCGGTGCCGACCGAGCCCTGGACCAGCGCGGCCAGTACGTCCTCGCACCGGGCCGCGGCGAGGGCCTCCGCGGTGCCGACGGCGCCGGAGGCGGGCACGGCGAGCAGCTCGCGCAGGGTGCCGGAGAGCAGCACCGGGTCCTTGTCCTGGACCAGGACGACCGTCCGCGCGCAGTCCAGCGGCAGCTCGTCCAGCGGTACCCCGCCCAGCAGGACGGACGGGCCCTCCTCGGAGGGGTGGCCGCCGAGCCGTTCGGCGAGCCGGCCGGCCGCGTCGGGGTCGCCGCACACCACGGCGGTGAGCCGGCCGGCGGGGGCGAGCAGACCGGTGGCCGGGTCGTACAGGTCCCCGGTGGGCAGGCCGGCCGCGCGGGACCCGCCCGTGTCGGTGGCCCGCTCCAGCGACAGCACCCGGGCGGCCCGCTTGGCCGACGGCCGGGAGAAGGAGTACGCCATGGCGATCTCCTCGAAGTGCCGGAGCGGATAGGTGAGGATCATGACCGAGCTGTAGACGGTGACGAGTTCGCCGACGCCGATCCGGCCGTCGCGGGCCAGGTGGACGCCGTACCAGACCACCGCGATCAGCAGCAGACCCGGCAGCAGCACCTGGATCGCGGAGATCAGGGACCACATGCGGGCACTGCGGACGGCGGCGTGGCGGACCTCCTGGGAGGCGTGGCGGTAGCGGTCGAGGAAGAGTTCCTCACCGCCGATGCCGCGCAGCACCCGCAGTCCGGCGACGGTGTCGGAGGCGAGTTCGGTGGCCCGGCCGGCCTTCTCGCGCTGGACGTCGGCGCGCCGGGTGGCCCGGGGCAGCAGCGGCAGCACGGCCAGCGCCAGCACGGGCAGGCCGATGACGACGACGACCCCGAGAGCCGGTTCGTAGACGACCAGGCCGACGCAGACCAGCACGATGGTCAGCGCGGCGGCGGTGAAGCGGGAGACCGCCTCCACGAACCAGCCGATCTTCTCCACGTCACCGGTGGACACGGCCACCACTTCGCCGGCCGCGACCCGCCGGGTCAGCGCGGAGCCCAGCAGGGCCGCCTTGCGGGCCAGCAACTGCTGGACCCGGGCCGCGGCGGTGATCCAGTTGGTGATGGCGGTGCGGTGCAGGAAGGTGTCGCCGAGGGCGTTGCCGACGCAGGCCAGCGCCATCAGGCCGCCCGCCAGGGCGAGCCGGGTGCCGGACCGGTCGACGACGGCCTGCACGGCCAGACCGACACAGAAGGGCAACGAGGAGACGGAGACGAAGTGCAGCAGCCCCCAGGCCAGCGACTTGAGCTGGCCGCCCGCCTGGTTCCGGAAGAGCCACCAGAGGAATCGTGGGCCCGAGCGCGCGTCCGGCACGCCCGGGTCGGGATACGGAAGGTCTTGGATCTGCATGACGTCCCAGTGGCTCGTGTCAGGTGTGCCGCGGAACGCGGCATCGAGAGGCAGCAAACCGTGACAGGTTCGCGTCGCTGTGTGCTCGAAATCAAGCGGTTTTACGGGTGGACGCACGGTTCCGGCGCTGTGCGCCCAGGGACCGGCGGGACACGGCGCGCCGGGCGGGGCGGGAGGTGGCTGCCCGGATCAGGGGGTGAGGTCGCCGTGCTGCCCCGCGACGGTGCCGTGGTGTCCTTCGGCGGTGCCGTCGTGCCCCTCGGCCGTGCCGTCGACCAGCGCGTCCAGCAGTCCGCCGAGCACCGCGCGCTGCCCGGCCGTCAGCGGGGCCAGGATCTCCTCGGCGGCCGACCGGCGGACGCGGCGCAGTTCGCGCAGGGCGGTGTGGCCGTCGTCGGTCAGCTCGATCCGGATCACCCGGCGGTTGGCCGGATCGGGCACCCGGCGCACCTTCCCGGCCGCCTCCAGGCCGTCCACGAGCGTCGTCACCGCCCGGGGCACCACCTCCAGGCGCTCGGCCAGGTCGGCCATGCGCGGCGGGGACCCGTAGTGCGCCAGGGTGCGCAGCAGCCGGGACTGGGCCGGGGTGATGCCGAGCCCGCGCCGCTCCAGGTGCCGCTTCTGGATGCGGTGCACCCGGCGGGTGAGCCGCAGCAACTGATCGGCGAGGAGGCCGTCGGCGTCGGTGGCGGTCATGCGGGAACAATATCAGGACCACGTTCATTGTGAGTATAGGTAACAATGACCTACGATCCCCACACCCCGGTGGGCGGCGCCGCACCGACGGCCGTCCCCGCCGCCTCGACTCCCGTAGGAGCCCATGAAACCCGACCACGAATCGTCCTGGACCCCGCCCGCCGACGCCGCTGAGCAACCCCGGCAGGTGCGGCGCATCCTGCGTCTGTTCCGTCCCTACCGCGGCCGGCTCACCGTCGTCGGTCTGCTCGTCGGCGCCGCGTCACTGGTCTCGGTCGCCACGCCCTTCCTGCTGAAGGAGATCCTCGACGTCGCCATCCCCGAGGGCCGCACCGGGCTGCTCAGCCTGCTCGCCCTGGGCATGATCCTCGGCGCGGTGCTCACCAGCGTCTTCGGCGTCCTGCAGACCCTGATCTCCACGACCGTCGGCCAGCGCGTCATGCACGATCTGCGCACCGCCGTCTACGGGCGCCTGCAGCGCATGTCGCTGGCCTTCTTCACCCGCACCCGCACCGGCGAGGTGCAGTCCCGGATCGCCAATGACATCGGCGGTATGCAGGCCACCGTCACCTCCACCGCGACCTCGCTGGTCTCCAACGCCACCAGCGTGATCGCCACCATCGTCGCGATGCTCGCCCTCGACTGGCGGCTCACCGTCGTCTCGCTCCTGCTGCTGCCGGTCTTCGTCTGGATCAGCCGCCGGGTCGGCAATGAACGCAAGAAGATCACCACCGAGCGGCAGAAGCAGATGGCCGCGATGGCCGCCACGGTCACCGAGTCGCTCTCGGTCAGCGGCATCCTGCTGGGCCGCACCATGGGCCGCTCCGGCTCGCTCACCCGCTCCTTCGCCGACGAGTCCGAGCGCCTGGTCGACCTGGAGGTGCGGTCCAACATGGCGGGCCGCTGGCGGATGGCCGTCATCACCATCGTCATGGCCGCGCTGCCCGCCGTCATCTACTGGAGCGCGGGCCTGACCCTCCAGCTCGGCGGCCCCGGTGTCTCCATCGGCACGATCGTCGCCTTCGTCTCGCTCCAGCAGGGGCTGTTCCGGCCGGCCGTCAGCCTGCTGTCGACCGGTGTGCAGATCCAGACCTCGCTCGCCCTGTTCCAGCGCATCTTCGAGTACCTCGACCTGCCCGTCGACATCACCGAACGCGAAAACCCGGTGCGGCTCGACCGCATCAAGGGCGAGGTCCGCTTCGAGGGCGTGGAGTTCCGCTACGACGGCAAGGGCGGGCCGGTCCTGGACGGCATCGACATCACCGTCCCGGCGGGCGGCAGCCTCGCCGTCGTCGGCCCGACCGGCGCCGGCAAGTCCACCCTCGGCTATCTGGTGCCCCGGCTGTACGACGTGACCGGCGGCCGGGTCACCCTCGACGGGGTGGACGTACGCGACCTCGACTTCGACACCCTGGCCCGCGCGGTCGGCGTCGTCTCGCAGGAGACGTACCTCTTCCACGCCTCCGTCGCCGACAACCTGCGGTTCGCCAAGCCGGACGCCACCGACGCGGAGCTCGTCGCGGCGGCGAAGGCGGCGCAGATCCACGACCACATCGCGGCCTTGCCGGACGGCTACGACACGGTCGTCGGCGAACGCGGCCACCGGTTCTCCGGCGGCGAGAAGCAGCGCCTGGCCATCGCCCGGACGATCCTGCGCGACCCGCCCGTCCTCATCCTGGACGAGGCCACCAGCGCGCTGGACACCCGGACCGAGGCCGCGGTCCAGCAGGCCGTGGACGCGCTGATGGCCGACCGCACCACGATCACCATCGCGCACCGGCTGTCCACGGTCCGCGGCGCCGACCAGATCGTCGTCCTGGACTCCGGGAAGCTGGCCGAGCAGGGCACGCACGAGGAACTGCTGGAGCGGGACGGACGCTACGCGGCGCTGGTCCGCAGGGATGCCCGGCTGACGCCGACAAGATGAAAATATGCCCGGTGATGTCGGGTTTATGGTGATGTGGCGGTTACCGTGCCCCCATGCAGATGAACACTCCGCCACGCAGAGCCCGGGAAGACCGGACCACCGGGAGAGATCGGAGCGCCCGAAGTGCCGGAAGCCATCGCAGCACCCGGGGCCCGAGAGGCACGACGGACCCGAGGACGACGGATGCGGGGACATCGACGGACACGAGATCCACGGCGGACACGAGATCCACGGCGGGCCCCGGCTCCAAGGCGCGCACCCGCTTCACGGCGGGCACCCGCTTCACGGCGGGCACCCGCTCCACGGCGGGCACGAGGGCATCGACGGGCCTGTGGGCATCGACGGGCACGAGGTCCGCGACCGGCAGGAAGGCATCCACGGCCACGAGGTCCGCGACCGGCAGGAGGACATCGACCGGCAGGAGGACCACGGTCCGGCTGACACGCCGGGGCCGGATCGCGCTGATCGTGGCCGGAGCCGTCGTCGCCGGGACCGCCGTGGCGGTGCCGCTGCTCACGACGGGCGAGAAGACGGACGGCCGCCCGAAGACCCTGGTGATCCCCGAGGGCCGGCGCGCCGCCCAGGTGTACCGGGCCGTCGACAAGGCGCTCGCCCTGCCGCCCGGCACCACCCGCAAGTCCCTGGCCAAGGCCGACCTGAAGCTGCCGGAGGACGCGGAGGGGAACCCCGAGGGCTATCTCTTCCCCGCCACCTATCCGCTGGACGACGGGGCCACCCCCGAGAAGCTGCTGACGGCCATGGTCGACACGGCGAACCGCCGGTTCAACGGGGCCCCGGTCGCGGCCGGTGCCGAGCGTAACGCGATGAACGTCTACCAGGCGGTGACCATCGCGAGCCTCGTGCAGTCCGAGGCCGCCACCGAGGCCGACATGGGCAAGGTGGCCCGAGTGATCTTCAACCGGCTGGAGCGCGGCATGCCGCTCCAGTTGGACTCCACCCTCAACTACGCCCTGAACCGCTCCACCCTGGCCACCACCCGGGAGGACACCAAGATCGACAGCCCTTACAACTCGTACCAGCGGATGGGGCTGCCGCCCACGCCCATCGCCAACCCCGGTGAGGCCGCGATGCGTGCCGCGATCGACCCGACGCCGGGCGACTGGCTGTACTTCGTCACGGTCCGGCCGGGCGACACCCGCTTCACCGCCGACTACCGGGAGCACCAGCGCAATGTGGCCGAGTTCGAGGAGCACCGGCGCGATGCTCCGGCCGCGGCCGGATGACCCGCGGGGAGGTCACGCGGCGAGTCGCCGCGGCCCGGCGAGCAGCCGCCTGATGTCGCGTACGGCGGCGCGGCCGGCCCGGTTGGCGCCGACGGTGCTGGCGGAGGGCCCGTATCCGACGAGGTGGATCCGCGGATCGGCGGCCACCCGGGTGCCCTCCAGCCGGATGCCGCCGCCCGGCCCGCGCAGCTTCAGCGGTGCCAGATGGTCGAGGGCGGGCCGGAAACCGGTCGCCCACAGGATGACGTCGGCGGCCACCCGCCGCCCGTCCGCCCAGGCCACCCCGTTGGGCGTGATCCGGTCGAACATGGGCTGCCGGTCGAGCACCCCGGTCGCCAGGCCCTCCCGGATCGCGTCGTTCAGCGGCAGCCCGGTCACCGACACCACACTTCTCGGCGGCAGGCCCCGCCGCACCCGTTCCTCGACCAGCGCGACGGCCGCCCGGCCCGCGTCCTCGTCGAACGGCCCCTCCCGGAAGACCGGCGGACGCCGGGTCACCCAGGTGGTGGCGGCCGCGTACGGGGCGATCTCCAGCAGGTGCTGGGTGCCCGAGGCACCGCCGCCGACCACGACCACCCGCTGCCCGGCGAACTCCTCGGGCCCGGCGTACCCCGCCGTGTGCACCTGGCGGCCGCGGAACGTCTCCTGCCCCGGGTAGCGCGGCCAGAACGGCCGGTCCCAGGTGCCGGTCGCGTTGATCAGCGCCCGCGTGGACCAGGTCCCGGCCGTGGTCTCGACGAGCAGCCTCTCCGCCGGGCCCTCGCGCACCGCACGGACCCCGACGGGCCGCCGTACCCGCAGGTCGAAGGCGCGCTCGTACGCGGCGAAGTACTCGGAGACCACCTCGGAGGACGGCCGGGCGGGGTCGGCGCCGGTCAGTTCCATGCCGGGCAGCGAGTGCATCCCGTGCACCTTGCCGTACGTCAGCGACGGCCAGCGGAACTGCCAGGCCCCGCCCGGACCGGGGGAGCGGTCCAGCACCACGACGTCACGCCCCGGCTGGAACCCGGTGCGCCGCAGGTGGTACGCGGCGGACAGTCCCGCCTGGCCCGCGCCGATGACGACGACCTCGACCTCACCCGTGTCGTTCACGTTCGCACCAACAGCCGGGGCGGCGGGGATCTTCCCGGCCGCCCGGGTGCGTCAGGATGGAGGTATGTCAGATGCCTTCACCACCCGGGTCCTCGACCTCACCACCGGCTCCTCGGAGCGGGTCGTGGACATCACCGACGACTGCGCGTCCTTCCTGCGGGAGGCGGCGGCCGGCCGCGACGGTCTCCTCAACGTCTTCGTCCCGCACGCCACGGCCGGGATCGCCGTCATCGAGACCGGCGCGGGCAGCGACGACGACCTGCTGTCCGCGCTGCACACCCTGCTGCCCGCCGACGACCGCTGGCAGCACCGCCACGGCAGCCCCGGCCACGGCCGCGACCACGTCCTCCCCGCCCTCGTCCCCCCGCACGCCACCCTGCCGGTCGTGGGCGGCCGCCTCGAACTGGGCACCTGGCAGTCGGTGTGCCTGGTCGACACGAACGTCTCGAACCACGAACGCAAGGTGCGGCTGTCGTTCCTCGGATAGCGCCGGGTCCGGGGCCGCTCGTGAGTGCGTCGGCACCGGGACGGGCGATCCGGGTGTGCCTCACTCCGGTTCGTTCTCCAGTTGGGAGAGCTGGGCTTCCAGGCCGGTGAGACCGGCCTTCCCGGCGCCGACGCGCAGGCGGGAGAGTCCGGGGGGCTCCAGGCGCAGTTGGCGGGCCAGCCGGGCGACGAGTTCTTCCGCTTCCCGGCGGGTGACCTGGCGCCGGGCGCCCAGGCGCTGGTTGAGGCGGTCCAGCAGGGCGTGCTTGCGGGGCGTCTCCGCCCGGCACCACACACGGAAGAAGCGGGTGCCCGTCACCTGGTAGGTGCCGATGCGGGACTCGCGGAGCCCGTTCTCGCCGAAGGCGGCGGGAGGCAGCGAGACCGACCAGGTGCCGTCGTCGTCCCGCTCCGGGGCGACGGTGTGCAGGTCCCGGTCGCGGAGCCACTTCCGGGCGGCCCGCAGGACGCGTTCGTCGCCGTCCTCGCCGGTCTCCTCGTTGTCCAGGGCGTTGATCAGTTCCGGAGCCCGGGCGCAGACCTCGCTCAGCTCCGGATCGTGGGCGGTCCCCGCTCTGGCCTGGCCGTAGACCAGCACCCGGTCCCGGCCGCGTACCAGGTAGACCGGCAGGAAGACCCGTTCCTCACCGAGGCTCTCCAGCGCGTCCAGCGCGACGGGCACGTTGAACCTGGCGCGGTCCTTGCGCCGCGTGAGCCGGTCCAGGGCCGAGCGGTCGAAGCCGGAGGCCGAGAGGATCGGTGTGAAGCGCGGATAGCCGCCGCCGCGCAGTACGCGGTCCAGGGCGTCGGCGGAGAGCAGGGTCACGACCTCTTCGTCGTAGTGGTCCCGGTGGAGCGGGGTGCTGCTCAGGGCCTCGAAGTACAGCTTGCGGCGGTCCTGGTGGGTGATCACATAGCGGATGTCGTCGTCCACCGAGCGCTGCCCCAGCGGCGTCAGGGAGAGCCGGCCCCCGGACTCCCGCACATGGCCGATCGCGGTCAGGAAGCGGACGGCCTGCGCGACCAGGGCACGGTCCAGGGCGAAGAACGCCGCGAGTTCGTCGACGGTGTGCAGGGCGCCGTGGCGCAGGCCGCGCTCCAGGAACCGGTCGATGAGGGAGAAGTCCTCGCCTTCGGTGATGTCGGCGCGGATCTCCACCTGCCACACCGGGAGCAGCAGGGCGTGCAGCCGGGTGGGCACCATGCCCTGACCGAAGGCGGCGTCCTCCAGGACGCGTTCCGGGGGGAAGGGCATGAGACGGGTGTCGGTCTTCATGGCCGGCCGCTCCGCGGGGTTCGGGGGACCACGTGGTCCGGGTCCGGGGCGGTGTGGTCGAGCGCACGCGTGATGGCGTGGACGTCCCGCAGATCACCGCGGTCGAGCAGGTGCCGGTGCAGCTCCTCGGCGAGGGTGCGGAAGCCGGGGTCGTCCGCGTTGAGCAGGGTGCTCAGGTCGCCCACCAGCACCAACTGGGTCTTGGCGCGGGTGACGGCGACATTGACGCGGCGCAGTTCCCTGAGGAATCCGACGCGTCCTTCGGGGTTGCTGCGGGTGAAGCCGTAGAGGACGACATCGCGCTCCCCGCCCTGGTAGGAGTCGACGCTGCCGACGGAGGCGTTCGCGAGTTCGGAGTCGCCGATCAGCGCGGTGAGGTGGCGGACGACCTCCGTGCGCTGCGCGAGATAGGGGACGATCACCACCCACTCGGAACCCCGCTGGTGGTAGAAGGCGGCGAGCCGGGCGAGCAGACGTGCCTCGCAGGTGTTGAAGGGCCCCTTGCGGCCCCGGCCCTCGGTGTCCCGTCCCCGCGACTCGCGACGGGTGCGGGCGGGCAGGACCGAGGTGTCGACGAAGGCCATCGGGCTGGTGAACAAGGGGTCGGTGTGCCGGTGGTCCTTCTCGGTGAGCAGTTCCCCCCCGGTAGAAGCTGACCGAGACGAAGTCGGCGATCTCCGCCGGCATACGGCGCTGCCGGGTCAGTTGGACGACGTGCGAGGCGGGCAGTCCGGCACGCAACTGCTCCAGGGCGCTCTGCGAGGTCAGTCTCAGCAGGCCGGGGTCGCCGGTCTCCCGGGCCCGGTCGGCGACCGCGGTGTCCAGGAAGGGCGGCAGTTGCCGGTCGTCGCCGACCAGGACGCCCCGGCGGACCCGGGTCAGGGGCACCAGCGCGTCCGCGACGCCGATCTGACCGGCCTCGTCGATGATCCCCAGGTCGAACGGGACGCCCGACAGCTCCGGGCGGGACGCGGCTCCGATGCAGGTGGCGCCGACGACGTGGGCGTACCGGACGAGTTCGGGCACCAGTTGGCCCGGGTCCTCGCCCACGGCGGTCCGCCACTCCTGGGTGAGTGCGTGACGCGCCGAGACGATGGGCAGCCACGCCTCCAACTGGGCACGCAGGGTGTGCAGTGCGGCGGCCGCCTCGGCCGGATCGCGTGGCGGGGCGGGCGCGGAGACGTCCGGTACGACCGTGCTCAGCGCCTGGACGGCCACACCGGCGGCCTCGTAGGCGGACTGGAGGTTCTTGCCCAGCAGGTGCTCCGCGGCCTGATGGGCGGCCCGGGCCGAGGCGACGGCGGGGTCCTCGCGTGCCGCGCGGTCGGCCTCGGCCGTCTCCGCCTCGATCTGCCGGCGCAGTTCCCGGCCGAGCACCTCCAGCCGCTGGATCTCGGGCCGCAGGCCGGTGAGCTCTTCGTCGGCGCGGCGGGCCCGGGCGCGGTGCAGCCAGCCGGTCAGCGGTCGGTCGGAGCGCTGCCGCAGGGACCGCACCTTCTCCTGCAGCCGTGCGGCCCGGTCGGCCAGCGCGCTTCGGGCCGATTCGCGCTCGTCGTCCTGGTGCCGGAGCGCTTCCCGTCGTGCGCGGGCCGGTGCGGTGGCGGCCTGGACCGCGTGGTGCAGGCGCGCGGCCGTGTCCCGTACGTCCCGGGCGGAGCCGTCGACCTGGTCGAGCCGCGAGGAGAGCTCCGCCGTCCAGAGCGCGGCGGCCTCCGCCTCGCGGTAAGCCCGTAGCCGGTGGGCCATGGTGTGCCGGATGCCCTCCGACAGGTTCTCCGACTGCTCCTCCAGCAGCAGCGGTTTCACATCGGCGTGGACCTTGCTGTCGTCCCCGACGCGGATCACCACGAGGTCCCTCGGCAGCCGGGCGAGCACATTGTCCACCGCCCGGTTGGTGTGGGAGGTCACGAGCACCCTGCCGCCGCCGGTACCGGTGGTGGTCGCGGCGGTGTGGGCGATCTCGGTGATGGTCCGGGTCTTGCCCGTGCCGGGCGGGCCGAGCACCACCAGCAGGTCCTCGGTGGTCAACGCCTTGCGGAAGGCGTCCGTCTGCTCCGGGTCGAGACGCTCACGGGGCCGCGCGCCGGTCGGCGGAATGCCGCGTACCCGGTGGTCGACCATGGCCCGCAGCAGGTGCGGGTTCTCGGTGTCTCCGGTCCGCAGGCTCGCCACGGCCTGCCGCTGCTTGCTGAACACCACGGTGCTCGGGACGAGTTCCAGCGCTCCGCGCTCCGGCAGCCGGTCCCAGGACACGGGCTGGTCGAAGCGGACGGTGACGGAGCCTTCCGCGGCGCGGTGCACCCGGCCCCGGGTCTCCAGGTCCCCCTGGACCCGCACGAAGGCGCCGGCCGGCGGCAGGGCCGGGCCGAGCAGCCGGAACTCGTACATCGACTGCGGGGTGGTGCTGTTGCGCCTGCCACCGGTGCTCCGCACCCGCTGGTAGGGAAAGGGGGCGGTCTCGCGCTCCTCCCGGACGGAGTGCTCCTCGGTCATGTCGATCAGCCGGTCCACCGTGCCGAGCCACTGCGCCTGGGCGTCGCTGACGGCGGCGGCGTCCGGTTGCGGCGCCCGGGTCCGGCCGAGGCGCTGCCATGCCTCCGCGAGGGTCTCCCACTGGGCGTCCGAGCCGTCGGGCACCGCCCGCAGTTCGAACACCATCCGCCAGGAGGGCGGGCGCACCAGCAGACAGGATCGGGCGAGACGCGCGTGGTCGGCGAGACGCAGCGGGTCGATGTGCTTGATGAAGTAGCCGGTGCCCCGGTTCGTCGCCTCCAGCCGCAGCCGGTACGCGCGCGTGTGCACCAGCAGGGACGGTCTGTGCCGGCTGTGGCCCAGGTCGAGGCTGGCGGCGACGCCGTCCGGGAGCTGATTCAGGTCGTCGACGATTCCCGGGACCTCGGTCGGGAGCCCGGCGCTGGACCGGGACTTGGAACGGAGCTGTTCGTCCAGTTTCAGTCCCGGGACGAGCACCAGCGGAGCACGCAGAACGACGGTGGCGGCGGACATCGGCGCTCCTCAGCGCGGGGACGGCGGGACGGCGGCCAGCTCGCGGGCGGCGGACAGCAGGGCGAGGCGGAGGGTACGCATCCGCGGGCGCTCGCCCGGTCGCTGCCGCAGGGCACCGGTGACCAGGCGGACCAGGCCGGCCGGTGCGGAGGCCGGGAAGGCGGAGGGCGGCAGTCCGAAGGCGCCGGGAGCGGGTTCCCGGCCGGTCAGCGCGTGGTGCAGCAACGCGCCCAGTTGGTAGACGTCGGTGGCGGGACCGGGACGGTCGGCGGAACCGTACCGTTGCTCGGGCGCCTGGCAGGGACCGGCGTACTCACCGGGCCGCGGCGGTACGGCGGCGAGTCCGAGGTCGCGCAGCACCGTCCGCGGCTGGTCCATGACGAGGGCGGTCGGCCGCAGCGCCCGGTGCGAGAGGTTCTCCTCGGCCAACCGTTCGAGGAACGCGGCCACTTGGGCGATCCCCTTCACGACCGACCAAAGCCGCAGGGGGTCCGCCGGCGCGGGCGGCTCCGGCAGCAGCTCGTGCAGGGTCTTCGCGGGGGAGCCGAGCCGGCGGTCGGCGGGCCAGGCCAGGGCGAGCGTGGCGGTGTTCCCGTCACGGACGAGCTGTACGACGCCGGGGCCGCGGAGCGTCCGGCACAGCCTGGCCTCCTGGTCGAGGGCGGCGAGCGGGCCGGGGCGGCTCGGTCCGGCGGCGGGCCGTAACCACTCGACCTGGCGCAGCCAGACGTACGCGCCCCGGGAGCCGTGGTCGGCCGCACGGGCCACCGCCTGCCGCCGGACCACGTCACCGTCCCGCCACTCCTGGAGGAGGTCTCCGGGACCCTGGTACAGCAGGTACTCCCGCTCTGCGACCCGCACGACGGGCCGGGTCTCCCAGGTTTCGGCCGCCGGGTCGCGGCCGGGTCCGGACACCAGGACGACCGCGGGGCCGCTGGTCCGCGGGCGCGCCGGCCGCTCGGAAGGGCGCAGGTCGCGCAGTACCCGCAGCGCGAAGGCCGCGGCGTGCCGCGCCGCCCTTTCCTGCGAACCCGCGGCGTCGGACGCGGCCTTGCCGGGGCCGGCGTGGTCGCTGATGCCGCGGATCGATAGTATCCGCACCCCGGGGCGCATCCTCGCCGCGTGAGCGACGCCGTGGCTCTCCATGTCGACGGCCGCGGCGTCGTTGTAGTGGCTGCGGATGCGGCGGACCGTGCCGGAGTTCCGGGCGCCGACCAGCACGTCGCCCGAGGCGATCGGTTCGAAGTGCACCCGCGGGAGTGCGGCGGGGCGGGCCTCCGGGCCGAGGAACGCCCACGGGTCCTTGCGGCGGGCGGAGAGCACGAGCTGCCCCAGGGCGTGCGGCGGTTCCCAGACATCGGGCCGGGCCTGGAACCCGTCGGTGCTCTCGCGGCCCCCGTGATAGCCGTACACCTTGCTGGCGACGACGACGTCACCGAGACCGATGCCGTCCTTGAGCGCGCCGGCGACACCGACGAAGAACACGGCATCGGCGTCGAAGTGCTCGATCGCGGACTGTGCGACCAGCGCCGCCCGGGTGTTGGTGGGGCCCGTCTCGGCCAGGGCCACTTCCCAGCCGAGGCCGGGTATCCGGCCGACGTCCAGCAGGGTGCCCTGCGGCAGCTCGACCTCCCCGACCCCCGTCAGATGACGGTGCACCGCCTCGTACTCGACCCCCAGCGCGGTCAGCACCACCACGGTGGGCCGCCGTCCTCTCGCTCGCCCCAACGGACCCCCCACGTAGCCGGGTCGCGCGATCCGACCCTCGACTCCTGCCGGTGCTCCGGCTCCGGCTCGACGGCACGGAACGGAGCGGAAGGATGGACCATCCTAGCCCGGCGCCCACCGAGCGGACGCGGTCACCGGCGGTCCGGGAGGCCCCGCCGGGGCACCGCCCGCGTCACCGGCCTCGTCGAGGCCGTCCTCAGCGGTTCCTCCGCACCAGTCGCCCGAGCAGCGGCCAGGTCAGGAGCAGGGCGATCACCGCGTACACCGTGATCGAGAACGGCGTGTCGACCAGGCCCGTGACGCTGCCGTCGCTGATCTGCAGGGCACGGCGCAACTGCTGTTCGGCGGCGGGGCCGAGGATGACGCCGATCACGGCGGGCAGCACCGGCAGCCCGTAGCGCCGCATCCCGAACCCGACCAGGCCGATTACCAGCAGGATCACCAGGTCGACCACCTCGCCGCCGACGGCGTACGCGCCGACCGCCGCGAAGAACAGGATGCCCGCGTACAGGTACGGGCGGGGGATGCGCAGCAGCCTCGCCCACAGCGGGGCCAGCGGCAGGTTCAGCGCCAGCAGCAGCACCATGCCGACGAAGAGGGAGGCGATCAGGCCCCACACCAGGTCCGGTTCCCTCTCGAACAGCAGCGGGCCGGGCTGGATGCCGTACTGCTGGAACGCGGCCAGCATGACCGCCGCGACCGCCGTCGTCGGCAGCCCCAGGGTCAGCATCGACACCAGTGTCCCCGCCGCCGACGCGGACGCCGCCGACTCCGGCCCGGCGACGCCCTCGATGGCGCCCTTGCCCCACTCCCGCGGATGCTTCGACAGCCGCTTCTCCATGACGTACGACAGGAAGGTCGGGATCTCCGCGCCGCCCGCCGGGATCGCGCCGAACGGGAAGCCGATGAACGGGCCGCGCAGCCACGCCTTCCAGGTGCGGCGGACGTCCTCGCGGCCGAGCCAGGGGCGGCCCACCGGGATCGGCTCGGCCGCCCCGCGCCGCAGGTGGGCCGCCACCCACAGCGCCTCGCCGATCGCGAACAGACCGACGGCCACGATCACCACGTCGACGCCGTCGGCGAGCTGGAGGAAACCGAAGGTCAGCCGCTGCTGGCCGGTCATCTGGTCCAGGCCCACCAGGCCGATGGCCAGCCCGATCAGCAGGGAGGCCAGGCCACGGACCCGGGAGGAGCCCAGCACGGAGGTCACGGCGATGAACGCCAGCACCATCAGCGCGAAGTAGTCCGGCGCGCCGATGTCCACCGCCAGGTCGGCGACGGCCGGCGCGAGCGCCACCAGCAGGATCGTGCCGATCAGGCCGCCCGCGAAGTGGCCGATGGCGGCGGCGGCCAGCGCCTGCGCGCCCCGGCCCGCCTTGGCCATCGGGTTGCCCTCCATCGCCGCGACCACGGCCGCGCTCTCGCCGGGCGTGTTCAGCAGGATGGAGGTCGTCGAACCGCCGAACATCGCGCCGTAGTAGATGCCCGCGAACATGATGAACGCGGCCACCGGGTCCAGCCCGTACGTCACCGGCAGCAGCAGCGCGACGGCCATCGCCGGGCCGATGCCGGGCAGCACGCCGATCGCCGTGCCGAGCAGCACACCGAGGGCGGCCCACAGCAGGTTCAGCGGGGTCAGGGCGGTACCGAAGCCGTGCAGCAGGGAGTCGAGGGCGTTCATGTCACAGCACTCCCATCAGCGGGCCGCCGGGCAGCGGGACCCCGAGCAACTGGTCGAAGACGCCGTAGGTGACCAGGGACAGCACCGCGGCGATCAGCGGATCGCGGTCCAAGCGGCGGCTGCCCAGCGCGAACGCGGCGCCCCAGAACAGCAGCGCGCCCGCGACCGGGAAACCGGCCGGCTCGATCAGGACGGCCGCGCCGAGGAAGATCCCGGCGAGCAGCGTCACGGTCCGCCAGTCGGCGGGTTCGGTCAGGTCCACGTCCTCACCGCCCTCGGCCCGGCCCCGGCCGCCGCGCAGCACGTCCACGGCGAGCAGTACGGCGATCACCAGCAGCCCGCCGCCCACCGCGAGCGGCACGGTCCGCGGGCCGACCGGACCGCGCTGGGTGAGATCCACGTCCATGGTGAGCGCGTCGGTCAGGACCAGCACCCCGAGCGCCAGCAGCAGCCCGCACACGCCGAGTTCGGAGTGGTCGCGCAGCCACGACCGCCGCCCGGCGGAGGGCTCTTGCGTACGGAGACTCACAGCCCCAGCTCCTTCAGCACCGACACCACACGCTGGTCCTGGGCGTCCAGGAACGCGCCGAACCGCTCCCCGGTGAGGAAGGCGTCGTCCCAGCCGTTCCGCTCCAGCGACTTCTGCCACTCGGGCGAGTCGTGCAACTCCTCCACCAGCCGGACCAGCTTGTCCCGCTCGGTGTCGGACAGGCCGGGCGGGGCGACGATCCCGCGCCAGTTGGTGAACTCCACGTCGTACCCGGACTCCTTCAGCGTCGGCGCGTCCAGCCCCGCGACCCGCTGCGGGCCGGTGACCGCGAGCAGCCGCAGCTCGCCCGCCCTGATCTGGTCCAGGTACTCGCCGACCCCGGAGACCCCGAAGGCGACCTTGTTGCCCAGGATCGAGGCCAGCAGCTCGCCGCCGCCGTCGAACGGCACGTAGTTGACCCGCTTCGGCGCGATGCCCGCCGCCCGCGCCATCAGCATCGGCGCGAGGTGGTCGGGCCCGCCGGGCGACGACCCGCCGCCCACCGGCAGCCCGCCCGGGTCCTTCCGCCAGGCCCCGACCAGGTCCCCGATCGTCCGGTACGGGGAGTCCTTGGCGACCACCACGACATCCTGCTCCTCGGTGAGCCGGGCGATCGGCGTGGTGTCGGCGAGCGTCCGGGGCGCGTGGTTGGAGCGGACGGCGCCCACCACACCGAGGCCCATCGACATCGCCAGCCTGCCGTTGCCGTGCTCGCCGACCAGCCGGCTCAGACCGACGGTGCCGCCGGCGCCGGGCAGGTTGAACACCTCGATGCTGTGGGTGAGCCCGGCGTCCTCGGCGTCCTTGGCCGCCGTACGGGCGGTGATGTCGTAGCCGCCGCCGGGGGTGTTGGGGACCATGAGGCGCAGGCCCGGGATCTGGGTGCCGGTGCCGGTGCCGCCGCCGGTGTCCAGCAGCGGCGGTCCCACCAGCACGAGCACGGCGGCCCCCAGCAGGGCGAGGGGGGTGCGCAGACGCACGGATGCCACCACCTGTCGTCGAGTCGGGCGTGATGTGGCCCACATGGTGCCCGCGCCGCGGCGGTCTGTCCCCCTTGCGTCGGCAACGGAGGTTGTGGTCATTGCGGTCGGGTCCGCGCACCGCTCTGGCGCTCCCCGGGCTCGTCTACGAACGTCACGGCGGTGAGACCCAGGGGAAGGAGCAGCACGATGAGCGGTACACCCGGCACACCCGGCACACCCGGTCCATCCGGCACGTCCGGTGCCTCCGGGACGATCGGCGTACTCGTGGTCGACGACGACTTCATGGTGGCCCGGATCCACCGCGCCTACGTCCAGCGGGTCCCGCCGTTCCGCGTGGTCGGCGTCGCGGGCAGCGCCGGGCAGGCCCTCGCCGCCGCCGGCGAACTCCGCCCCGACCTGGTCCTGCTCGACCTGTACCTGCCGGACCTGTTCGGCCTGGACCTCATCCCCCGACTGCGCACCGCCGGGCACGACTGCGACGTCATGGTGATCAGCGCGGCGCGCGAGGCCGACGCGGTGCGCGGCGCCGTACGGCACGGGGTCGTCGACTACCTGCTGAAGCCCTTCGACTTCGCGGACCTGCGGGTCCGGCTGGAGCGGTACGCGGTCCAGCGCGGCCGGCTGCGGGACACGGTGGTGCGCGGACAGGCCGACGTGGACCGGGTGCTGGCCCGGGCGGCGGTGCCCGCGCCGCCCGCGCTGCCCAAGGGCATGAGCGCGGAGACCGCCGAGCTGATCGAGGCCGCCCTGCGCGGCGCCGACGGCACCCTGTCCGCGAGCGAGTGCGCCGCCCTGACCGGCGTCTCCCGGGTCAGCGCCCGGCGCTACCTGGAGTACTTCCACACCACCGGCACCGCCGAGGTCTCCCTGCGCTACGGCGTCGCGGGCCGCCCGGAACGCCGCTACCGGCACCGCGCCGCCGACCCGGCGGGCGTCACCTCGGGCGGGGAGGCGGGTGCGTGACGGGGGGTTCGCGCGGGGAGCCGTAGGTACGGAGGCCGGGAGTCGTACGTACGTCTAGGGAACGTACGTACGGCACATGGGCAGGTCACCCGTGCTCCGGTGGGGCGTCGCGGAGGGCCCTGGGCAGTCCCGCACGGTCGGTGCCGAGCTTGCGGTAGACCGAGGAGAGCGCCTGCCGTACCCCCTGCTCGGTCAGCCGGAGTTCCTTCGCGACCACCGGCACCGGATCGCCCTGGGCGGTCAGCTCGGCGGCGGTGCGCTCCCGCGCGGTGAGCGTGTCCGACTGCCCGTACCGCAGCGGCAGCGGGCGCAGCCCGGCCGCGGACAGCTCGGCCCTGGCCCGCGCCGCCAGCCTCTCCGCCCCGCAGTGCACCGCGTGCTCCAGCCCCTGGTAGAGCCGGTCGGCGGCCTCCTGGAGCCGCCCGCTGCGGGACAGCGCGGCGCCGTGCCCGACCAGCGCCCGGGCCAGTTCGTACGCCGCCGGTGACTGCTCCAGGGCCTCGACGGCCTCCGCGTACAGGTCGAGGGCGGCCGGACCGCCGGTCACCTCCGCCTCGACGCGCAGCGCCTGCCCGACCACGGAGATCGCGCCGAAGTCCCGGGCCAGCGCGACCGACTCCCGGGCCAGCCGGACCGCCCGGTCGCGGTCGGCGGGCGCCACCGCGGACGCCAGCCGGATCCGCCAGGGGCACCAGGCGGGGTTGTGCCAGGCGCGCTCCTCCAGCAGAGCGCCGACCTCGGTCAGCGGCCGGACCGCCGCCTCGGGCCGCCCCTCGGCCAGCAGCAGTTCGGCGTGGACCGTGCGCGGATCGGGGTAGATGATGGCGTTCGGCACGACCTCGCTGTAGTGGTACTGGTCGACCAGCCGGCGGGCATCGGCGGTCCGGCCCCGGGCCAGCAGGGTCTGGGCGAGGATGCCGACGGCGAACCACTGCGCGGGCAGCGCCCCGTCCACCCGGTCCGCGATCCGCAGCCCCTCGCGGACCATGTGCTCCGCATCGGTCAGACAGCCCCGCCGGTAGCGGATGTAACCGAACAGGGCCCGCCCCAGCGCCAGATGGGAACCGCGCCAGCCCTTGCGCTCGCACTCGGCGATGCCCTGGGAGAACAGTTCCTCCGACCGCCCCGGCTGGTCCGCGTACATGAACAGCATGGCGACCGAGACCGGCACCTCGAAGCCCCGGTTCTCGTCGGTCCAGCTCAGCCCGCCGCGCAGCGCCTCCTCGGCGAGGCCGAAGGCGGTGTCCCGGGGTTCGCCGCGCACCATGGCGTCCCAGGCGCGCAAGCCCAGGATGTACCGCTCCTCCAGGCCGCGGCCGGGCAGCTTGGCGGCCAGTTTCGCCAGTCTGCGGGAGCGGGCGCGCGGGTCGGGCTCGTCGGTGCGGAAGGCGCTCCACACGAAGTGGTCGGCCTGCATCCGCAGCCGCACCCGGGGGTTGGCGGCCCGCCGCACCCCCTCCTCGGCGACCGCCGCGGCCTCCGCCACCTGGTCGGTGTGGGCCAGCGCCTGGGCCAGCCGGAAGACGATCGAGGCGCGCAGGTCCGGGTCGACGTCCGGTTCGGCCAGCGCCTCCCGCAGATGCTGGACGGTCGCGGCGGGGTCGATGAGGAAGGTGGACATGGCCAGCTCGTGCAGGATCGCGGCCCGCTCCCGCGGCGGGGGCGGCTCCTGGAGCGCCCGGACCAGGACGCGCCGGGCCGCCTCGGGCGCCCCGGCCCGCAGATACTCCCGGCCGGCCTCGCGCAGACAGGCCACCGCGCCGGCCCGGCCCTCGCGGGGCACCTCCAGCAGATGCCGGGCGGCGGCGGTCGCGCCGAGCCCGGCGGCGCCGACGATCTCGGCCGCCGCGTTGTGCAGGCCGGTGCGCAGTCCGGCCGGGATGTCCCGGTAGACCGCCGTGGTGATCAGCGGGTGGACGAACTCCAGGCCCCGTCCGCCGTGGTCGGCCGCGAGGATCCGGGCCGCGCGCAGCCGCTCGGTGGCCGCGGCGGCGTCCTCGCTGCCGATCACGGCGACGGCCGCGGCCAGCTCCGGCGGGGCGGGCGTGCCCAGCACGGCGGCGGCCCACGCGAAACGGACCGTGGTGCTGCCGAGCCGGCGCAGCCGCCGGAGCAGTCCCGGTCCCTTCACCGCGGAGGCGATGTCCCGCATCGCCGCCAGCTCCTCGCCGGTGCCGCGCAGCCCGGCCTGGCCGAGCCGCAGGGCCAGCTCCACCGTCTCGAACGGGCTGCCGCCGGTGACCGCCCAGCACTCGGCGCAGAACCGGTCCTCGGCGTCCTCGCCCACCTGGTCCCGTACGATCCGGGCGACGGCGGCCTCGGTGAGCGGGGCCAGCTCGTGCGGGCGCTCCGCCTGGCCGTCGACGAGCGCGTGGAACGCCTCCGCGCCCGACGCCTGTGCCTCGGGCCGGTAGGCGGCGACGATCAGCAGCGGCAGGGTCTCGGTGCGGGGCGCGAAGGAGGCGAGCCAGCCCAGCGACTCGGCGTCGGCCCAGTGCAGGTCGTCCAGCAGGACGACGACCGGGGCCCGGCGCATGACCAACTGGGTCATGACCCAGTCCAGGCCGTCCCGCACACCGGCCGGGTCCGGGGCCGGGGTGGTGCCGGACGCCTCCAGGCCGAGGGCGGTGGCGAGGATGTCGTACCAACTGCCCAGGAAGGAGCGGCGCGCGGGTCCGTCCAGCGCGGCGAGGGAGGGCTGCAGCAACTGGCGGACCACACGGAACGGCAGCTCCTGCTCGTTCTCCCCGCCCCGGCCGGACAGCACCGCGCAGCCCCGGGCGGCGGCGCGGACGCGGGCCCGGGCCAGCAGTGTCGTTTTGCCCAGCCCGCCGGACCCGGTGAAGGCGAGCACTCCGCCCCGCCGGCCCCGCGGCACTCCGTCGTCCGGCGCGCACAGTCGGTCCAACGCGGCGTCGATCGCCCGCAGTTCGTCGCCGCGTTCGAGCAACGGCCGGCTCTCGGTGTGGGGTTGCCGCAGTCCAGTCGCCATCTGCCGCGCTGCTTCCTGTCGACGGTCGCCCTAGGACAGCGCCGAGCGTACGCCCGCCCGCACCCGCCAGCCCGGATCCTGAGACGCGGACGACGAGTACGGGTGAATCACCGGCGTTCTGGGGTGCGGTCCCCTTCTGCTGGGTAACGTGGCTCGGTTCAGCCGTCCGCCGCGCGTGCCGCGCGCGTGCCCCGGCCGCCCCTGCGCGACGTGCCCCGGCTCACCCGTCGCACGAGCCGCGCACGACCCGGCCGTGCTTGCACGATCCGGCCGTCCCTGTGCGACCCTGCCGTTCCTGTGCGACCCGGCTGTCCTTGTGCGGCCCGGCTGTCCCGGTGCGACCTGGCCGCCCTTGTGATCCGGCCGTTCTGGTGCGACGTGCCCTGGTGCGACGTGCCCTGGTGCGACGTGCCCTCGTGCAGCCGTCGCGTGAGTCGCGCGCGCCCGTCATGGGGGGCGCGCGCACGTCACGGGGGGGGGCGGGCGCCCGTCACGGGGGGCAGGCGCTCGTCACGGGTGTCCGGGCGTCACCCCGGTGTCCGCGTACCGGGGGACGGTCCGGGACCAGTAGTAGCAACCGCGTATCCAGCCCGCCATGCCGTCCACGTAGCCGACGGCGGCCGGGCTCAGCTCCGGTTCGACCGAGCGGTACAGCCGCTCGAACTCGTCGACGGTGGCGTTGATCCGCTGCGCGGCCAGCGTGACCGCGCGGGCCAGGGAGCAGCCGTGGGCCCGCTGGTAGGCGAGGGCGATGTTGATCACGCCGCCCGCGCGGTGCTCCTTCACCGCGGAGAAGAGGTCCGGTATCCACACCGCCGCGTCGGCCGACAGCCGGGCCAGCCGCCGCACCGCCGGGTGGTGCAGCTCCTCCGGGGCCAGCTCCCGGGACTGCGCCGCCTCGCACAGCGGGTAGAACGGCTCGACCCCGGCGATCAGCGCCCGGATCGAGGCGCACATCCCGATCCCCGGCGGCACCGCCCGGCTCTGGACGGCCGCCTCGTACAGCAGCCCGTGCACGTACTCCCGGCTGTGCCACGCCCAGCGCGCCGCCTGGGCGGGTGTGCACCGCCGCTGGACGCGCCGGTACAGGTCCGCCAGGGCCGCGCCGAGCGGGGTGCTCGGCGGCTGGTCGTCGCGGAGGATGCCGACGCTCTCGCAGACCATGGGCAGCAGCCGGTCCGGCCCCTGCGCGCCGAGTTCCTCCGCCCGGTCGTCGAAGACGAACTGGTAGGCGATCTGATCGGCCATGAGCTGGAGGACCTCGGTGTCCCACGCCGGCCCGTTGTACGCGGCGAGCCGCGCGGGCCGGGTGCGCTCGATCATGTCCGCGACCGCGGGGTCGTCGGTCAGGCGCCAGCGCCTCAACCAGGCGTCGACCCCGGCCGCCGCCCGGTCCTCGTGCGGATGGGACCGGAAGGGGTAGGGGATGTGCAGGGTTGCCTCGATCAGTTCCTGGAGACTGCTGCCCGCCGCGCCCTCGGGCGGGGCGGCCGGGGCGGCCCGGTCCGACGGGTCCGTCTTCATCGTCCATGTGGTCATCGCTGCGCTCACCTGCCGTTCGCTGGTCCGGTCTGCGGGGGGGGGCGTCACAGGGCGGGGGAGGGCCGCGCCCCGACGGGGACCCGGGTCCGTGGCTCCGGGACCAGCACCAGTGACCGGGGTCCCAGGGTGACCGCCGGGCGCGGCCGGCCGATCGGCCCGGACGGCGAGCGGAGCCGCCAGTGCCGGGCGACGACCGCCACCGCGACGGTGGCCTCCGCCATGGCGAACGTGTCGGCGACACACTTGCGGCTGCCCGCGGCGAACGGCAACAGGGCGTCACCGCCCGCCGCCCGTCCCGCCGTCCGCCCCGGCGCCCACCGCTCGGGACGGAACCGCTCGGGGTCCGGGAACGACGTGGCCTGGTGGTGCAGCAGGTAAGGGCTGTAGAGCACGGTCGCGCCCCGGGGCAGCCGGTATCCGCCCAGCTCCGTGTCCCGGGTGGTGAGCCGGGTGAACAGCCAGCCCGGCGGGCGCAGCCGCAGGGTCTCGGTGACCACGCGACGGGTGTAGTCCAGACGCGCCAGGTGCCCGGGCTCCGGCGCGGTCCGGTCGGCGAGGACCGCGTCGACCTCCTCGTGCAGTCGGCGCTCCACCTCGGGATGGTCCGCCAGCAGCGCGAACACCGAGGCCAGGCACATCGCGGTGCTCTCCACTCCGGCGAGCAGCAGGGTGATGAGCTGGTCGCGGACCTCCCGCCCGGTCAGGGCCCGTCCGTCCGCGCCGTCCTCGGCCGCCAGCAGGGTGCCCAGCAGATCGTCGCGGGGGGTGCCGCGCCGGCGCTCGGCGACCAACTCGTCCACGAGGGCACGCAGCCGGCGCACCGCCCGCAGATAGCGGCGGTTGCCGGGCGTGGGCAGGCGGAACAGCGCGTCGACCGGCACGACCGTACGGACCAGCAGGCCCCGGACCACCACGGCCAGGCAGGACCGGAGGGTCGCGGCCCGCGCGGCGTCCAGCGAACCGGAGAACAGCAGTCTGGCGATGACCCCCGTGGTCAGGGACAGCGCGGCCGCGGTGACGTCGACGCGCTCGCCCGGCCGCCAGTCCCGGCACACCGACAGGGCCTCCTCGCCCATCAGCGCGGTGCAGCCCGCCACCCGCGCGGGGGTGAACGCCGGGCGGACCAGCTCGCGGCGGCGCCGGTGGTCCGCGTGGCCGCAGGTCACCAGGCCGTCGCCCATCAGCTCCCGCAGCCGGTCGTAGAGCGGGCCGCCCTTGTCGAAGGTGCGGGTGTCCACGAGCATCCGGTGGACCAGCCCCGGGTCGCAGACCACCCAGGCGCGGCGCGGACCCAGTCGTATCCGCACCACATCCCCGTGCGCGGGCAGGGATGGGAGAAAGTCCAGCGGGCGCGACAGCAGTGCGATAGCGTGCCCGAAGAAGGGGACCCCGCCTGGAGCGGAGCCGGGCGTCCGGACGCGGTCCGGTGCGGGTAAGGCTTCATGCATGGTGGGACCTCATCTGTCGTGGCGGCGCGCGGACGGAGCCGGTGAGCGCTCTCCGGTCCGCTGCTGAGTTCTCCTCCTGTCCACTCCAACTCGCCGGGCCCTGCGGGTTCTCCCGCCGCACGGGGGCGTACGGGGGCACGCAGCGGCGCACGCGTCACATCGATGCCGTGCGGCGACGGGGGAGCGCGCCGGGCAGCGAGCCCGAGCGCCCCGGACGACCCCGGGTACGCGCCAGGTGAGAGAGGGCCGAGCGCCCCGGACTCACCCGCCCCGGACTCACTTGCCGGGTGCGCCCGCCCGCAGGCCGTCCATCACCAGGTCCAGCAGCCGGGTCACACGCGACTGCCAGTCGGTGTCCGGGTCGATCTGCCACAGGCCCGCGATGGCCAGGTAGAAGTCGTCCGCGCTGACACCGGGACGGATGGTGCCGGCCTCCTCATTGGCCCGCAGCAGCAGCTCGATCGCCTCCGTCACCGGGGTGTGCCCCGGCTTGGCCGGCCGGCCCGGCCCGGTGGTGGCCTGCCGGATGGCCTCCGCCAGCCCCGTCTTCGTCAGGGCGAACCGGGCCACGTGGTCCATCCACACCCGCAGCGCCCGCTCCGGCTCCAACTCGGCCAGCAACTCCCGCGCGCTGTCGGCGACCTGCCGCACCTCGTGCCGGTAGATCTCCAGGACGAGGGCCTCACGGCTGGGGAAGTTGCGGTAGAAGGTCGCCTGCCCGACGCCCGCCTTCTTGGCGATCGCGCTCAGCGGGGCGTCGGCGCAGCGCGTCAATTCGGCCAACGCCACTTCCAGGATCCGCTCGCGGTTGCGCTGCGCGTCCGAGCGCAGAGGCGCGTCCTTCCCCGGCTGCCCCACTCGTCCTCCTCGCGGGTTCGTGGCCGAATCCCGTCCTTGATAAGCGGACAACTGTCCGTTACGTTTTCCAGTGAGCGGACAATTGTCCGGTTGCGGCCAGCATAGCCGCGGACACCGCGCCCCCGGCACCCCGCGCCCGCTCCCGACCCGATCCCCCCACGCACAGCGCCTCCGCCTCCTGACTCGGCTGACGACCAGCTCCCTACGGCTACAGAGAAGGCTGCCCATGGCTTCAGCGCCCCCGTCGACGCACAGTGCCATCACCCTCACGGTCAACGGCGAGAAGCACCCGCTGACCGTCGACCACCGCACCACCCTGCTCGACGCCCTGCGCGAGCGGCTCGACCTGACCGGTACCAAGAAGGGCTGCGACCAGGGGCAGTGCGGCGCCTGCACGGTCCTGATCGACGGGCGCCGCGCGGTGTCCTGCCTGCAGCTCGCGGTGGCGGCCGACGGGCGGGAGATCACCACCGTGGAGGGCCTGGCCGACGGCGACCGGCTCCACCCGGTGCAGCAGGCGTTCCTCGACCTCGACGGCTACCAGTGCGGCTACTGCACCCCCGGCCAGATCTGCTCCGCCGTCGCCGTCATAGAAGAACACGCGGCGGGCTGGCCGAGCGCCGCCACCGACGACGTACGGCCCGAGGCCGGACCGCCCGAGCTGACCCCCGAGGAGATCCGGGAGCGGATGAGCGGCAACCTGTGCCGCTGCGCCGCCTACGTCTCCATCGTCGAGGCCGTCGCCCGCGCCGCCGGCGAACGCACCGGCGGTGCCGCCGACGGCGCCGAGGAGGCCGCCGCATGAAGGAGTTCGGCTACCGCCGCGCCGACGACGTCTCCGGCGCGGTCGCGCTGCTCGCCGCCGAACCCGAGGCCCGGTACCTCGGCGGCGGCACCAACCTCGTCGACCTGATGAAGACCGGCGTCGAGCGGCCCGCCCTCCTCGTCGACGTCCGGGAACTGCCCCTGGACCGCGTCGAGACCACCCCGGACGGCGGGCTGCGCATCGGCGCCACCGTCACCAACAGCGACCTCGCCGCCCACCCCGAGGTCCGGCGCCGCTACCCGGCGCTCACCCAGGCCGTCCTCGCGGGCGCCTCCGGCCAGTTGCGCAACATGGCCACCGTCGGCGGCAACCTGCTGCAGCGCACCCGCTGCGGCTACTTCACCGACGTGACCCGGCCCTGCAACAAGCGCGAGCCCGGCAGCGGCTGCTCCGCGATCGAGGGCGAGCACCACAACCACGCCGTCCTCGGCGCCTCCGACCACTGCGTCGCCGTGCACCCCTCCGACATGGGCGTCGCCCTCACCGCCTTCGACGCCGTCGTCACCTACGAAAGCGCCGACGGGCCGGGCGAGTTGCCGCTGAGCGACTTCTACCTGCCGGTGGGCGACACCCCGCACCGGGAGACCGCCCTGCCGCCGGGCGCGCTGATCACCGGCGTCACCCTGCCGCCCGCCCCGGTCGCCGCCCGCTCCCGCTACCGCAAGGTCCGCGAGCGCGCCTCCTACGCCTTCGCGATCGGCTCGGTCGCCGCCGCCCTCGACGTCCGCGACGGCGTCGTCCACGAGGCCCGCCTCGCCTTCGGCGCGGTCGCCTCCCGGCCGTGGCGGGCCCGCGCGGCGGAGCGGGCGCTGACCGGGGCACCGGCCGACGCCGCGGCGTTCGCCGCCGCCGCCGACGCCGAGCTGGCCGCGGCCCGGCCCCTGCCCCACAACGGATACAAGGTGCCCCTCATGCGCAACCTCGCCGTGGCCGTCCTGACCGAACTCGCCGAGGAGACCGCCCGATGACCACCGCCACCACCGGCCGTACGACCCGGAAAGGCGCCGTCGGCACCGCGCACACCCGCGTCGAGGGCCGCGACAAGGTCACCGGCGCCGCCCGCTACGCCGGCGACATCCCCTTCGCCGACCTCGCCCACGGCTGGCTGGTGCTCTCCAGCGTCACCCGCGGCCGGATCCGCGCCATCGAGACCGGGCCCGTCCTGGACATGCCCGGCGTGCTCACCGTGCTGCACCACGGCAACGCCCCGCGCGTGGAGACCGATTACGTCGGCATGCTCGGCGCCCCCGACCCGACCGCCGCCGTCTTCCAGCACGACCGGGTGCCGCACGCCGGCTGGCCGGTCGCCCTGGTCGTCGCCGAGACGCCCGAACAGGCCCGGGAGGCCGCCGAGGCGCTCGTCGTGCACTACGACACCGAGCCGCACGACACCGCCCTGGACGGCGACCGTCCCGACGCCCGCCCCGCCGACGGCCATATGCCCGCGGTGACCGAGAAGGGCGACCTGGCGGCCGAACTCGCCGCGTCCGCGCACGTGGTGGACGTCGAGTACCGCACCCCCGAAGAGCACCACAGCATGATGGAGCCGCACGCGGCCACCGCCTACTGGGACGGCGGCCGGCTGGAACTCGTCGACTCCAACCAGGGCACCACCTGGGTCCAGGGCGAACTGGCCAAGATGTTCTCGCTGGACGAGTCCGCGGTCCGGGTCCGCTCCGAGCACATCGGCGGCGGCTTCGGCAGCAAGGGCCTCCGCGTCCACCAGGTCTCCGCCGTCATGGCCGCCACCATGCTGCAACGCCCGGTGCGCGTGGTGCTGGCCCGCCGTCAGATGTTCTCGCTGGCCGGCTACCGCAGCCCCACCGTGCAGCGGGTGCGGCTCGGCGCCGACGCCGACGGCCGGCTGCGCGCCCTGGAGCACCGCTCGCTCAACCAGACGTCCACCGTCTACCAGTTCGTCGAGCCGAGCGCCGGGGTGGCCCGCGTGATGTACGACGCCGCCGCCCACCGCACCGCCAACCACGTCGTCCCCCTCGACGTGCCCTCCCCGACCTGGATGCGCGCGCCGGGCGAGGCCCCCGGGTCGTTCGCCCTGGAGGCCGCCCTCGACGAACTCGCCGAGAAGTGCGGCCTGGACCCGATCGACCTGCGCCTGCGCAACGAGCCGGAGACCGGGCCCGTCTCCGGACTGCCCTTCAGCAGCCGCAACCTGGCCGCCTGCTTCCGCGAGGGCGCCCGCCGGTTCGGCTGGGCCGACCGCGACCCCCGCCCCGGCGTGCGCCGCGAGGGCCGCTGGCTGCTCGGCACCGGCACCGCCGCCGCCTCCTTCGGCGCCGGCGCCCTGCCCTCCACGGCCCTGGTGACCGCCGAGCCGGACGGCACCTTCACCGTGCGGATCGCCGCCGCCGACATCGGCACCGGCGCCCGTACCGCCATCACCCTGGTCGCCGCCGACGCCCTGGCGACCACGCCGGACCGGGTCCGGGTGCACATCGGCGACAGCGACTTCGGGCCGGCCGGGATCGCCGGCGGCTCCATGGGCACCCGCTCCTGGGCCTGGGCGGTGGGCGCCGCCGCCGCCGAACTGCGCGAGCGGCTCGCCCTCGGCACCGGCATCCCGCCCGAGGGCATCACCGTACGGTCCGACACCACCGAGGCGCTGGCCTCCCTCGCGCAGAAGGAACGGCACTCCTTCGGGGCGCAGTTCGCCGAGGTCGCCGTGGACACCACCACCGGCGAGATACGGGTGCGCCGGATGCTCGGCATCTTCGCCGCCGGCCGGATCGTCAACCCCCTCACCGCGCGCAACCAGTTGGTCGGCGGCATGATCTGGGGCATCTCCATGGCCCTGCACGAGGAGGCGGTCCGCGACCACACCGGCGGCCTCTACGGCGCCGACCTCGCCGGCTACCACGTCGCCACCAACGCCGACGTGCTCCGCGTGGAGGCCGACTGGGTCGACGACCCCGACCCGGACGACCCGGTCGGCATCAAGGGCGTCGGCGAGATCGGCATCGTCGGCGCGGCGGCGGCGATCACCAACGCCGTCTGGCACGCCACGGGCGTACGGCACCGGACCCTGCCGATCCGGCCCGACCGCGTCCTGGAGGCGGGCGGCCATGCTTGATCTCGCCGGTGAGCTGCACCGCTGGATCGAGGAGGGCCGGGACTTCGCCGTCGCCACCGTCACCTCCGTCGGCGGCAGCGCCCCGCGCGGCCCCGGCGCCGCCCTCGCCGTCGACGCCGGGGGCACCGCGATCGGCTCGGTCTCCGGCGGCTGCGTGGAGGGCGCGGTGTACGAGCTGTGCGCCCAGGCCCTGCGGGACGGCGAGGCGGTCCGCGAGCGGTTCGGGTACAGCGACGACGACGCCTTCGCGGTCGGCCTGACCTGCGGCGGGGTCATCGACGTGCTGGTCACGCCGGTCCGCGCGGACACGGCCGAGCGGGAGCTGTTCCGGCAGGCGCTGGCGGCCGCGGCCCGGGGCGGGGCCGCCGCCCTCGCCCGGGTGGTCCGGGGCCCCGCCGACCTGCTCGGGCGGGCACTGCTCGTCCGGTCCGACGGTCCGGCCGAGGGCACCCTCGGCGGCCACCCCGGGCTGGACCGGACGGCGGCGGACCAGGCCAGGGCCCTGCTCGACACCGGCCGCACCGGCACGGTCGAGCTGTCCGAGGACGGTTCGCACTGCCCCGGCGGCCTCACCCTGCTCGTCGAGTCCAGCGTGCCGCCGCCCCGGATGATCGTCTTCGGCGCGGTGGACTTCGCCTCGGCGCTGGTACGGGCCGGCAAGTTCCTCGGCTACCACGTGACCGTGTGCGACGCGCGGCCCGTCTTCGCCACGCCGGCCCGGTTCCCGGAGGCCGACGAGGTCGTCGTCGACTGGCCGCACCGCTATCTGCGGGGCACCGCCACCGACCCGCGGACCGTGCTGTGCGTGCTCACCCACGACGCCAAGTTCGACATACCGCTGCTGACCGAGGCCCTGCGGATGCCGGTCGCGTTCGTCGGCGCGATGGGCTCGCGCCGCACCCACGCCGACCGTCTCCGCAAGCTCCGCGAGGCCGGCCTCACCGACCGCGAGCTGGCCCGGCTGCGCTCCCCGATCGGCCTCGACCTGGGCGCCCGTACCCCGGAGGAGACGGCGGTGTCCGTCGCCGCGGAGATCATCGCCCTCCGCCGCGGGGGCACGGGGGTCCCGCTCACGGGAGCGACCACCCCGATCCACCGGGACCTGTCGGAGACGGCGGCGTGACCGGCCTCATCGGGTACGGGGGTTCCGGCCCCTCCCGGTGGGCGGCCGGTTCGCCGCGTATGCCGTGTCCGGTGAGCGGGCCCACCGTCAGGGCCGCGGTGCGGCAGGCGTCGACGATGTGCGGGAGGGCGCCCAGGGCGGACCGCCAACTGCCGGGGGCGGAGGCGTGGTCGGTGTCGTGCAGCAGCACCGTGCCGCCCCCGCGCAGATCGGCGGCGACGGTGGCCCGTACGGACGCGGGGGTGGCGTCCGCCGTCCAGTCCCTGCCCCACGCCGTCCACAGCACCGGCCGCAGTCCGCAGCGGCGTGCGGCGGCCCAGCGACCGGAGGTGAGGATGCCGTAGGGCGGGCGGTACCAGCGCGGCCGGTGACCGGTCACGTCGTACACCACGCGGGCGGCCCGGTACAGCTCGCGGGCGTCCCGGCCCGGCGCCGGCAGCCAGGGCCGGTCGTGCCGCCAGCCGTGCACGGCGAGTTCATGGCCCCGCGAGACCGTCTCGCGGGCCACCGCCGGGTACCGCGACACGTTCTCGCCCAGCACGAAGAAGGTCGCCCGTACGCCGAGGTCGTCCAGGACGTCGAGGAAGCGCGGCGTCGACACCGGGTCGGGGCCGTCGTCGAAGGTGAGGGCGACATGGCCGGGGTGGCCCTGTCCGGCCAGGCCGGGCCACCAGCGGCGGCGCACCCCCGGCAGCCAGGTCGCGGCCGGCCCGATGTGCGCGAGCGCCACGGCGCACGGGGCCAGCACCACGGCGCACGGCGCCAGTACGCGGAGCGGGCGCCCGCCGGGTGCCTGTCTGCTCATTCGCACCGCCCGTCCGCCGGACCCCCGTCCATTCATCCGCACCGCCCGCCCGTCGGACACCCGTCCGCTCATCCGTCACCCTCCTTCCGGCGCCCGGGACCGGTGGCGGGTGGTTCCTCGGGGTGCCGTGGGGCGAAGCCCGATCCGTTCGCCGCCGGCGACGCCGTGTCCCACGTGCCGTGCACCGAGGGTGCGCGGGCCAGGCCCACGCTGCCGACGCCGATGAGGGCCACGCCGAGCACCTCGGGCACGATCCGCAGCCCGAGCGCGATCTGCTCGCCGAACAGCGCCCAGCCCAGCGCCACGCTGGTCAGGGCGTCGCCGAGGGTGAGCGCGGGCTGGGAGGCGGCCAGCGTCCCGGCGCGCAGCGCGCTCTGCAGCAGCAGGAAGCTGATCGCGCCCACGGCCGCGGTGACGTACGGCGGCCACTGGGTCAGCGCGGTGCCCACCCCCTGGGGAAGCCGCCCGGTGAACTCCTTGAGCAGCGCCGCCGTCGCGCCGAACGCCACCGCCGACGCCGAGCCGAACAGCGCCGCACGCGGGGCACCCCGGGTCAGCCGTCCGGCCGCGGCGAGCGCGGCCACCGCACCGAGCAGCACCGCCCCGGCCACCGCCCACCGGCCGGAGGACGCCGTGTCCCGGCCCGCGGAGGGCGCGGCGGCGCCCAGGAACAGCGCCAGCCCCACCGCAAGAGCCCCGAACGCCAGCCAGGTCCGCCGGTCGGGACGCCGGTGGAAGACCGCGCTGCCGACCACCAGGGTGAACAGCAGTTCGGTCGCCATCAGCGGCTGGACCACGGCCAGACTGCCCACCGCCAGCGCCGCCGCCTGGAGCACCGTCGTCACCGCGAGCAGGGCGGCACCCCCCACCCAGTACGGGTCGCGCAGCAGCCGCAGCAGCCAGCGCACCGGACGGCCGGGTTCGGCGCCCGCGGCGTCCTGGGCGGCGGCCCGGCGCTGCAGTACCGAGGCGGCGGCGTTGGACAGCGCCGCGAGCAGGGCGAGGAGGACGGTGAGGGCGCTCACCGCGCTCACCGCCGCTCATCCGAACCGGCCGGCCAGCAACCGGTAGAGCCCCGGCGCCGCCCCCCGGACCCGGCAGGGCAGCCGGAGCCAGCCCGGCACGTACACCTCGGCGAGACCGCGCTCGGCCGCGGCGCGGACCGCCTCGGCGACCCGCTCCGCCGGGACCGGGCGCGGCCGGGACCGCCGGTAGGGCTTGCCACGGCGTTCGAAGAACGGGGTGTCGACGACCCCGGGCACCACATGGCTGACCCCGACACCGGTGCCGCGCAGCTCGTAGCGCAGGGCGTCGGCGAAGGTGCCCAGCGCGGCCTTGGCGGCGGAGTACACGGCCTCGTCCCGCACCCCGACCGCGCCCGCCAGCGACCCGACCAGCACCACCCGGCCGGTGCCGGCGGCCACCATGCCCGGCAGCAGCAGCCGTACCAGCCGCAGGGTGGCGATCACGTCGGTGCCGAACACCTCGTCGATGGCGTGCGGGGGCATCTCGCGGAACTGCCCGGCCCAGCCGATCCCGGCGCCCGCCACCAGCAGGTCCACCGGGCCGCCCACGGCGGCCAGGGTGAAGTCGGCGAGCCGCCGGTCGGCGCCCGGCTCGGTGAGGTCGGCGGCGAAGGCGGTGGCCGACGCCTCCTCGGCGACGGCCCGCAGCCGCGCCGGGTCGCGTCCGCTGAGCACCAGGTCCCAGGTGCCCTCGTCGCCCAGCAGCCTGGCCACGGCCGCGCCGATCCCGGACGACGCCCCGGTCACCAGGGCGGTACGGGTCCGGGTGGCCGCCGGGTCCGGGTGCCGGACGGCCTTCGCGGAGTCCGCGCCGGGCGCGGTGGCCGGCGGCGCGGACAGAGACCGGGCGCGGGAGAACGCAGGGACCATGACGGACCACCTCGGCTGCGGGCCGGTCACCGGCCGAGCGGTCGACCGGCGGTCGTCGCTCCGGCGTCCGGCGGGACGGGCGGTCTTGGAGTTCCCGGCGAGCGGCAGGTGAAACGTCCCTGTTTGTACGGTTTGCTCCGCGGTGGGCGGGCAACCCCGACCCCCGTGCGCCCCACCGACCCGCCCCGCCCGCAGTCCCCGCCCCCGCCTGCCTCCTCACCCCCGCCCCCGTCCCCGCCCATGACCCCTGCGGTCTCCGCGTCCCCGTCCCCCGCCGGCCCCGCGCCCCCGCCCGCACCGCCCGCACCGTCCGCCGGAACGCTGCTGGTGCTCAGCGCCCGCATGGGTGCCGGGCACGACACGGTCGCCGCCGAGCTGGTCCGCCGTGCCCGGGAGCGCGGCGCCGACGCGGTGACCGCCGATGTCCTGGACCTGCTGCCGTACCGGCTCGGCGCCGGGCTGCGGCACTTCTACCGGACGTCGGTACGCCACCTCCCCTGGGCTTACGCGGCCCTGTACCGCCTCTTCCTGCGCCCTGGCCCCGGCCGCCGCCCCGGCGACACCGCCCTCGCCCGGCTGGCCGGCCGTCGGCTGCGGGACCTCGTCGACCGGACCGGCGCCGATGTGGTGGTGCCCGTCTTCCATGTCGGCGCGCAGATCACCGGCCATCTCCGGGCCCGGGGCGAGCTGCCCGTGCCCAGCGTCGTCCTGGTGATCGACTTCCTGGTCCACCGGCAGTGGCTGCACCCCGGCAACGACCAGTACCTCTGCCTCACCGAGGACGCCGCCCGCCAGGTGCGGGAGGGCATCGGGGCGTCCGCCGCGGTGTGCGGTCCGGTGGTGGCGCCGGGCTTCACGGAGGGCACCGGGGCGGAGGGCTGGCGGCGGCTGTTCGCGCGGCACGCGCCCGGCCGCCCGCCGGTGCTGCTGTCCTCCGGTGCCTGGGGCGTCGCCTCGCGCCTGGACACCACCGTCCGGATGCTGGCCGGGCACGGTTTCCTGCCCGTGGTGCTGTGCGGGACGAACGAGCGGCTGCGCCGCGAGCTGTCCGGCGTGCCGGGGGTGCTCGCCCTGGGCTGGGTGACCGACATGCCCGGCCTGCTGCACGCCGCCCGCGCCCTGGTCGACAACGCCGCCGGCCAGACCGCCGTACAGGCCCTCGCCGCCGGTCTCCCGGTCGTCGGGCACCGCCCGATCCCGGGGCACGGCGCCGACGGCGTGCGGCGCATGGCCGCGCTGGGCCTGACGGAGGCGGCGCCCGACGGCCCGGCCCTGCTCGCCGCGCTGCGCCGCCTCACCGCCGGCGGTCCCCTCCGCCGGGAACGGATCGCCGCCGGTCAGGCCCTCTTCCGGGACGACCCGGTGACCCTCGCGCTGGCCCTCGCCGGGCATCGGCGGGAGCCGGTTACCGTCCGCGACCCGAGGGCACCCGGGCAGGGATCGACATGAGGAGGCACGTGATGAGAGCGGACGAATTCCTGGCCCGGGTCCGCGACCGCGGCGAGTACCACAGCCAGGAGGAGGCCGAACAGGTCACCGAGGCGGTGCTGTGGGTCCTCGCGTCCCGGATCGTGCCCGAGGAGGCCACCGATCTGGCGGAGCAGTTGCCCGCCCCGCTGGACGACGCGCTCCGCCTGGAGCGGGGACGCCCCGAGCCGTTCGACCGCGAGGAGTTCCTGCGGCGGGTGGCGGAGCAGACCGGGGCCCGCCCGCGCACCGCGGAGTGGGACACCGGTGCCGTCCTGTCCACGGTCGCCGAGACGGTGTCCGCGGGCCAGGTCGGCCATCTTCTGGATCAACTGCCGCCCGACTGGGCGGACCTGTTCGGCCGTACGGAGGACCGCACGGTCCGCGAAGGAGGCACGCATGACCGACGGTGAACGGCCTTACGGGGCGGAGGAGGACACGCCGCTCGGCGGGTACGCCGCCCTGGCGACGACCTTCGCGGCGGGGGCCGGGGTGTTCACCGCGGTCGCGCGTCGGCGCGGGGTGCGGCTGCCCGACGGGGTGCCGCCGTGGGACCTGGCGCTGCTGGCCACGGCCACCTTCAAGGCGTCCCGGCTGCTGTCCAAGGCCAAGGTGACCAGTTTCCTGCGGGCACCGTTCACCCGCCGGGAGAGCGCGGCCGGTGGCCCCGAGGTCAACGACACCTCGCGCGGCACCGGTCTGCAACGGGCCGTCGGCGACCTGATGACCTGCCCGTTCTGCACCTCCGCGTGGGTGGCCGGCGGGCTCGTCGCCTCGTACGCCTGCGCGCCCCGGGCCACCCGGCTGGTGACCGCCGGCCTGAGCGCGGTCGCCCTGTCGGACTGGCTGCAGTACGCGTGGAGCCTGACCGAGAAGAAGTCCGGGGTCTGACGGACATGCCCGAACTGGCGGTCCTGGTCGGACTCCAGGCCGCCGGGAAGTCCACCTTCGCCGGGCAGCGGTTCAGCGGCCGCTGGGTACGGGTGAGCAAGGACCGCTATCCGAGGAGCGCCCGGCACAAGCAGGCCCGGCAGATGCGGGAGGTCGGCCGGGCGCTCGCCGAGGGCCGCCCGGTGGTGGTCGACAACACCAACCCCTCCCCGCAGGAGTGGGCCCCGCTGGTGGCGGCCGGGCACACCTACGGTGCCCGGGTCGCCGCCTACTGGTTCCCGCCCGACCCCGCCGGCTCGCTCCGGCGCAACGCCGCCCGCGCGGGCCGCGACCGGGTCCCGGAGACCGGCGTCCGCGCCACCCTGAGCAGGCTGCGCCGCCCCACCCCCGCCGACGGCTTCGACGCCGTGTACGAGGTGACCTTCGACGGGCGGGGCGGCTTCGCCGTACGCGAAGCCCTGACTGCCGGACCGGATGCCGGACCGCCTGCCGGACCGCCTGCCGGCCCGAGTGCCGGACCGGATGCCGGAGCGGGCGGCTGACCTGCCGAGGGGCTCAGCCCTCGGCCCCGGCGGCGCGCTCGGCGTGCAGCTTCTTCACCCGGGCCGCCTCCTTGCGGACGTCGGCCTGCACGGCGCGCTCCCGCTCCAGCCACTCGGGCCGCTCCTCCTTGAGCGCCTCGATCTGCTCGGTGGTGAGCGCCTCGGTGACCCCGCCGCGGCGCAGACCGGCGATGGAGACGCCCAGCTTGGCGGCGACCACCGGCCGGGGGTGCGGACCGTCGCGCCGCAGGTCCCGCAGCCACTGCGGCGGGTCGGCCTGGAGCGCGTTCAGCTCGGCGCGGGTCACCGTGCCGTCCCGGAAGTCGGCGGGGGTGGCGTCGAGGTACACACCCAGCTTCTTCGCCGCGGTCGCGGGCTTCATCGTCTGGGTGCTCTGGTGCTCGGTCATTCCTCCAGGGTATCGAGCATGTGCGCGACCCCTGACCACGGCCGGTAACCTGGCCAGGTGACAGCCTCGGAAGACCCGGCAGCCGCCCCCTCGTTCCGCCTCGTGTACGTCCCCGGTGTGATGCCCGACAAGTGGGTGCGGATCTGGCGCGAGCGGCAGCCCGGCGTCCCGCTGGAGCTGACCCAGGTGACCGCCGCCGAGGCGCCCGGCGCGCTGCTGGCCGGGGAGGCGGACGCGGGACTGGTCCGGCTGCCCGTCGACCGGGACGTGCTCAGTGCGATCCCCCTCTACACGGAGACGACGGTCGTCGTCGTCCCCAAGGACCACCTCGTCACGGCGGCCGACGAGGTGGGCGTCGACGACCTGGCGGACGAGATCGTGCTGCACCCCCTGGACGACGTGCTCGGCTGGCAGGCGCCGCCCGGCCGGCCCGCCCTGGAACGCCCCGCCACCACGGCGGACGCCGTCGAACTGGTCGCGGCGGGCATCGGCGTGCTGGTCGTGCCGCTGTCCCTGGCCCGGCTGCACCACCGCAAGGACCTCACCCACCGCCCGCTGACCGACGCCCCCGCCTCCGGTGTGGCGCTGTCCTGGCCGGTGGAGGCGCACACCGACCTGGTGGAGGACTTCATCGGCGTCGTCCGGGGCCGCACCGTCAACAGCACCCGGGGCCGTCAGCGGACCGAGGCCGACACGAAGAAGGCCGGTACCAAGAAGCCCGACGCGAAGAAGTCCGACGCGAAGAGGTCCGGCGCGAAGAAGCCGGAGCGCGGCGGTGGCGGCCGCGCGCAGCAGACCGGCGGCCCCCGCCGCGCCCCCAAGGGGCAGAAGGGCGGCCGGCCCCGCCGCCGCCCGTAGCGCCCTTGGCGGGTCCGGTCAGCGCATGGCCGGGTCGGTGCTCGGCGCCGGGGACGTGGTGTTCACGTCCAGTCCCGGCGGCTGGGTCAGCGACAGCACCGGCTCGCCCGGCTGCGGCGCCGGCGGCGTCACCTGGTCGGCGGGCAGCTTCGGCGCGGCGGTCTGCTGGAAGTTGGTCTGGTCGAAGTTGACCAGCCCGGTCTTCTCCAGGACCGTGATGTGGTCCAGGACGGTGTCGTTGGCCTGGTCGGCGAGCAGGCGGACCAGGCTGTTCCCGGTGTTGGCGCGGATGGTGGCGATGGCCGGGAAGATCTGCCCGTGGGTCACCCGCATGATGTTGACCGCGGTGGTGTCGAACTGCTTGCCCGTGCTGCCCGTCACGGAGGCCACGAACCGCTGCTGCTGCGGCGAGGCCCGGTTGGGCAGCGTGATCCCCAGCTCGATCGCGATCCGGCGGCAGGTGGCGTCGAGCCGGGAGTGCCCCACGACCAGGTGCTCACCGGCCTCCTTCATCTCCGGTGTCGTCCCCCGTTCCATGGCCAGCAGCCCGAGCGGGTGCTCCCACAGCCCGGCGGCCCGGACCTTGACCACGAAGTCCCGGTCGGCCTCGGTGAGCGGCCCGTAGCGGGTCTCGGCGACGATCCGGTCCGGGCCGCCGGTCGTGTTCCGCACCCCGAGCACGGTCGGGTAGGCGAGCGCGGTGAGGGTGAGGACCAGGGCACCGCAGACGAAGGCGGTTCCCGCGGTGGCGCGCGTGACGCGCATGGCTCCTCCTGGGGTGAGGACAGGCTCGGACACCGGGGGATACGGACGCCGACGGCGAACCAGTCACCGCCGCGCGTGTGTCCTCCGTTACCCCCGCCCCGCGACGCGCCCCGCGACTCCCGTCCCGCGACGCGCCCCGCTGCTCCCGGCCCGCAACGCCCCGCGACTCCCGTCCCGCGACGCGCCCCGCTGCTCCCGGCCCGTAACACCCCACACCCACTGAGCCCCGTGCATCGACCCGCGTACGAGCGGTTCACTTCCCGGTCGTACGGCCGAGCGACTCCACCAGCGGGAGCAGCCGGTGCGGGACCCGCTCGCGCAGGGCCACCTCCGTGCGGGTGCGGACCACGCCGGGCAGGCTGATCAGCTTCTGGATCACGTCCTCCAGGTGCGCGTTGTCCCGCGCCACCACCCGGGTCAGCAGATCCCCGCCGCCCGTGATCGAGAACGCCTCGACGATCTCGGGGACCTCGGCCAGCGCGTCCCCGACGTCGTCGAGATGGCCCTGGGTGACCTCGATGTGGACGAAGGCCAGCACCGGATGGCCGAGCGCGGCGGGGGAGAGGCTGGGACCGGTGCCGGTGATCACGCCGTCCCGCTCCAGCCTGTCCAGCCGGGCCTGCACGGTGCCCCGGGCGACCCCGAGGATGCGGGCGTACTCGCGCACGCTGGTGCGCGGCTGCTCCAGCAGCAACCGCAGGATGCGGGTGTCCAGCACGTCCACCGCCACGGTGTCCCCTCTCCGCTCTCCGCTCTCTGCCTCGGCCAATGGCTCCCCGTTGGCCTTAGGAAGACCGTCAGCACTGTACCAATGGCACACCTCTACGGAGACCAGTTGAGCAACTGGTGGCAGTGATGTTGATATGGAGGGGTCGATGGCGCTGCGGACCCCGCGGCGCCTTTTTCATGCCGGAACACGTGCCGCCCCGTCGGCGGTCCACGTGCCGTCCGGGACCGAGGGAAGTGAGGGGGCGGTACTCAGTGCTGAAGCGGATGTTCGTGGCGCCGGACCCGGGCCGGGTGCGGCTGCGCTTCGCCGGGCGGGCCGTGCTCGGCATCGGGTCGGCCGTCGCCCTCTGCGGCCTCGCCGGACACTCCCTGCCGGGCGCCGTCACCGGCGGTCTCGCCGCGCTGCTCGCCCTGTTCACCGTCACCGACGCCACCGTGCGCGGCCAGGCGGTCACCACCGCGCTGCTCCCCGTCGTCGGGCTGCCCGTGCTCGCCCTCGCCGCCGGGCTGCACGCCCAGCCGGTCGCCCGGGACCTGGCCTTCCTCGCCGTGGTCGGCGTCGGCGTCTACGCCCGCCGCTGGGGTCCGCGCGGCCACAGCCTCGGCGTGTTCGCGTTCATGACCTTCTTCATCGCCCAGTTCCTGCACGCCGTCCCCGGGCAACTGCCCGAGCTGTCCGCGGCCGTGCTGCTCTCCGTGGCCACCGCCGCCGCGGTCCGCTTCGGGCTGTGGTGCTACGAGCGCCGACTGCCGCCGCCCGCCGTGCCCGCCCCGCCGGCCGGCACCGGACTCGCCCGGATCACCACCCGCCAGGCCGTGCAGGCGACGGCCGGTGCGGGCTTCGCCCTGGTCGTCGGGCACCTGGTCTCCGGGCAGCGCTGGTACTGGGCGGTGGGCGCCACCTGGTGGATCTTCGTCAACACCACCTCGCGCGGCGAGACCCTGGTCCGCGGCTTCCGCCGGGTCCTCGGCACGGTCATCGGCATCGGCCTCGGACTGCTGGTCGCCGTCCCCGTGGACGGCGCCGCCGTGCCCTCGGCCGTGCTCGCCGCGGGCTGCGTCTTCGGCATCTTCTACTCGGCCGCCGTGTCCTACACCTGGATGATGCTCTGCGTCACCCTCCTCGCCGAGTTGCTCTACGGCCTGCTCGGCGTGCTCACCCCCGGCCTGCTCGCCCTGCGCCTCGCCGAGACGGCCGTCGGCGCGCTCGGCGCCGCGCTCGCGGTGCTGCTGTTGCTGCCGGTCACCACGCACGCCGTCACCGACGCCTGGATCCAGCGGGCCCTGCGCTGCGTGCACGCCTGCACCGCCGAGGCCGCCGCCCGCCTGGCCGGCACGGAGGGCGCCGACCCGGCGCCCCGGGTCGCCGAACTGGAGGCGCTGCTCGGCCGGGTCCGGCTCTCGGTCGCGCCCCTGGTGCACCCGCTCAACCCGATGCGGCACCGCAAGCGGCGGGCCCGCCGGGTGCTCGCCCTGCTCGACGAGTGCGCCCGGGAGATCCGCGGCCTGGTCGCGGTCGCCGCCGACCCGGAAGCCTCGCACGACGCCCGGCTGGCCGCCGCCTGCTGGCGCGTCGAGGCCGCGGTCGAGGCTCTCACCGGCGGCGGAGCCGTCCCCGAACGCGCCGAGCGCGAGCACGCCGCCGGACCCGCCCTCGCCCATCTGCACGGTCTGGAACGCGCCCTGGCGGAACTCGCCGCGCCGCTGCGCACCCGTACCCCGCTCGGTCTAGACCAGGGTTGACCGGCTGCTACCGTCACCCCGGACGGCACAGGGACGGAAGGGGTCAGCGGTGGCAGACGGCGACAGGCGGCGGGCGTTCATCGGGTCGTTCACGGCGGCCGGGGGTCCCGGCATCGTGACCGCGACGGTCGACCCGGACAGCGGCGCGCTGACCGCCCGCGGCAGCCTGAACTCCCTGCCCGACCCCTCCTATCTGGCCCTCTCGCCCGGCGGTGACATGCTGTACGCGGTCAGCGAGACCGCCGAGGGCACGGTGGCCGCCTACCGCGTGCACGGCGAGAAGCCCGAGCGGGCCGGGCCCCGGGTCCCCGTCGACGGCAGCGGCCCCACCCACCTCAGCCTCTTCCGGGGCCATGTCCTGACCGCCAACTACGGCTCCGGCAGCGTCACCGCCGTGCCGCTGCGGCCCGACGGCACCCTCGCCCGGTCCGCCTCCGCCGTCCTGCGGCACACCGGCTCCGGCCCGCACGTGCCCCGTCAGCAGGGCCCGCACGCCCACCAGGTGCAGCCCGACCCCAGCGGGCGCTGGGCGGTCAGCGTGGACCTCGGCACCGACTCGGTACGGGTGTGCGCTCTGGCCGACGGCGCCCTCACCGTGCACCGGGAGATCGCGCTGCGCCCCGGCTCGGGCCCCCGGCACCTGGCCTTCCACCCGGACGGCACCCGCGCCTACGTGGTCAACGAACTCGCGCCGACCGTCACCGTCTGCCGCTGGGACGCCCCGGACGGGGTGCTGCGGCCCCTCACCGAGATCCCGGTCCTGCCCGGCACCCCGTCCGGCGACGTCTTCCCGTCCGGCATCGTGGCCTCCGCCGACGGCCGGTTCGTGTGGACCGCGACCCGGGGCGCCGACCTGCTGACCGTCTTCGCCGTCGAGGGGGAGACCCTGCGGCCGGCCGGCACGGTGCCCTGCGGCGGCCACTGGCCCCGCGCCCTGACCGAGTCCGGCGGCCGGCTCTACGTGGCCAACGAGCGCTCCGGCAACGTCACCTGGTTCACCACGGACCCCGCCACCGGCACCCCCCGCCGGGCGGGCGTGCTCCGCGTCCCGGCCGCGTCCTGCGTGGTCTTCGACGAGGCCGGCGCCTGACGCGCCGCGGGGCCCGCTCCCGAGAAGGAGCGGGCCCCGCGGCCCCGGACCGGAGGTGCGCCGGTCAGCGCACCGGCGCGCTCTGCGCCTGCTGCGGCGCGATGCCCAGCGCCGTCGTGTACTTGGCCAGCGCCAGCTTGCCGATGGCCGGGTAGGGGCCGAGCGGCTCGGCGGTGGGGCAGTCGGCCTCCTTGGCCGCCTCCGCCAGCAGGCTCGCGTCGATCTCCGGGCCGATCAGGTACGGGGCGAGCGCCAGTTGCCGGGAGCCCGCGGTGCGGAGCTGCTCGGCCACGGAGGCGATCGAACCCTCCTGGTCCAGGGCGGCCGCCATCACCGGCACCGCCAGCCGCGCGGCGAGCAGCATGCCGGTGATCCCGGCCGCCTGCACCGCCTCCTCGCCGCCCACGGTGGCCAGGATGATGCCGTCCGCGGCGGTCGCCACGGTGAACAGCCTCGCCCGGTCGGCGCGGGCCAGGCCCGCCTCGGAGAGCCGCACGTGCAGCGCCTCGGCGAGCAGCGGGTGCGGGCCCAGCACGTCGGTCAGCTCGGCCGCGACCCGGCTGTCCATCACGGCCTGGCGGACCTGGCGCAGCAGCGCGCTGTCCGGGCCGGCCAGCAGCGGCACCACCACCGCGACCGGACCGTCGGGCTCCTTGGCGTCGGACCCGGCGGCGACGGCCTGCTCGTGCCGGGCGGTACGCTCCTCGGCGGCCTGCGCCAGCACCGACGGCAGCGACGTGAACGCCGCGTCGTCGCCGTCCACGTACCCGATCCGGGCGTCCAGGCCGGGCAGCTCGGAGCGGGCGATGCTCACGACCTCCTCGGCCAGGCCCCGGGTGGCGTCACTGGGCGTCCCGGGCACGGCGAGGACGAGCGCGGGCGCGCCCTCGGGAGCCACCAGGGGTTCGGGACGGCGGTGCCGTCCGGGCTGGCGGGGGCGCGGCATTCGTACGGGCAGGCCGGACGCGGGCCCAGTGGGGGAGCTCATGGCGCCGCATGTTACTGGCTTCCTGGGCTCCTCTGTTCGGGGAGGGGGGAGCTGAGCGGTATCCGTCCGGTTTTGTCTGATGAGTGATGTACGGATCGGACGACATGGGCACGATTCGCCGCGCCGGGGGACCGGAGTCAGCCACCCGGAAGGGTCGTCACCGACAGCATCCGCCCGTCCTCCGGAAGGGTGAGCGGGCCGGTCGCGAGCCGTTCCGCGATCCGCACCGCCCCGTCCAGCGGATCGCCCTCGGCCGCCACCCGCGGCGCGTCCGGCAGCCGCTCGGCCAGCTCCCGCGCCAGCGGTACGGCGAAGGCGTCGCCCAGCTTCAGCAGCCCCCCGGTGACGGTCACCGGGGTCCCGGCCGGGTGGACCGCGGCGGCCGCGTCGGCCACGTGCCGGGCGGCCTCGCCCAGGATGCCCGCGCTGACCGGGTCGCCGTCGGCGCAGGCGGCCACCTCGGGCGCGAACGAGGCGAGGACGGCGGCCCGGTCGGACCGCGGATACAGCGCGCCGGGCAGCCCGGTCACCGGCCCGAACCGCTCCCGGGCGCGGGCCAGCAGCTCCGCCGAGCCGCCCCGGCGGCCGTCGTGCGCGCGCAGCGCCGCCTCCAGACCGGCCCGCCCGATCCAGGCGCCGCCCCCGCAGTCGCCGAGGAGATGGCCCCAGCCGTCCGCCCGGCGCCACCGGGTCAGGTCGGTGCCGACCGCGATCAGCCCCGTGCCCGCGGCGACCACCGCGCCGGGCCGGACGCCGAGGGCCCCGGCGTAGGCGGTGACGGCGTCGGCGGCCAGCGCGACCCGCCGGGCCCCCAGGTCCCGGGCCAGGGCGCCGGGGAGGTCGGCGCGCAGCGCGTCCCCGAGGGTGGCCAGCCCGGCCGCCCCGACCGCCACCGCCGTGAACCGGCCGATCCCCGCCTGCGCCGCCAGCTCCCGCGCCAGCGGCACCAGTTGGGCCAGCAGGTGCCCGGCGTCGATGCCCCGCTGCCCGGTCCGCACCGGCTCCCGCGTCACCCGCCGCCCGGCCGGCCCGCGCCCCGGTATCCCCGCGGCGACCCGGAGGCCCGAGCCCCCGGAGTCCACGGCGAGGAACCCGTCGGCCCCGGCGGACGGGCCCGGCTCGGACCGGCGCTGGGGGTGGCTCACTGGACTCGGTCTCCCCGCTGTCGTCCCGCACGGCCCGGCCAGGGTAGCGCCGCCGGTCACGGTCTCCGGCTCGGGTGCCCGGCGGGGGCGCCCCGCCAGTAGAGTGACCGGCTGTGGCACCACGACCCCTTCACGAACTCGTCGAACCCGGCTGGGCGAAGGCCCTGGAACCCGTGGCCGGGCGCATCGCCGCCATGGGTGACTTCCTGCGCGCCGAACTCGCGGCGGGCCGCACCTATCTGCCGTCCGGGCCGAACGTCCTGCGCGCCTTCCAGCAGCCCTTCGAGGACGTACGGGTCCTGATCGTCGGTCAGGACCCCTACCCCACGCCCGGGATGGCGATCGGCCTGAGCTTCGCCGTGGCCCCCGAAGTGCGCCGGCTGCCCGGCAGCCTGATCAACATCTTCCAGGAGCTGCGCGGCGACCTCGGCCTGCCGCAGCCCTCCAACGGTGACCTCACCCCCTGGACGCGGCAAGGGGTGCTGCTGCTCAACAGGGCGCTGACGACCCGGCCCAACAGCCCCGGCTCGCACCGGGACAAGGGCTGGGAGGAGGTCACCGAGCAGGCGATCCGCGCGCTCGCCGAGCGGGGCACGCCGCTGGTGTCCATCCTGTGGGGCCGGGACGCCCGCAACCTCCGCCCGCACCTCGACCGCTACCCGGTGATCGAGTCCGCCCACCCCTCGCCGCGCTCCGCCGACCGGGGCTTCTTCGGCTCCCGCCCCTTCAGCCGCACCAACGACTTCCTCGTCCGCCAGGGCGCCGCGCCGGTGGACTGGCGCCTGCCGTAGGGGGCCGCCGGGAGACGCCGCGGCGGCCCGCCGCCTCATCCGACCACCGCGGCCCGGACGCACAGCACGTCCGGCAGGTGGGCGGCCAACTGCCGCCAACTGTCGCCGTCGTCCGCCGACGCGTACACCTCGCCGTTGCGATTGCCGAAGTACACGCCCGCGCGCTGCGCGTCGTCCGTGCACAGCGCGTCGCGCAGCACCGTGCCGTAGTGGTCGGCGCCGGGCAGGCCCGCCGTGAGCGGCTCCCAGCTCCTGCCCGCGTCCGCCGTGCGGAAGACACGGCAGCGCCGGTCGGCCGGGACCCGGTCCGAGTCGGCGTTGATCGGGAAGACGTACGCCGTGTCACCGCGGTGCGGATGGGCGGCGACCGCGAAGCCGAACGTGGACGGCAGGCCCTCGCCGATGTCCGTCCAGTGCGCCCCCGCGTCGTCGCTGCGGTACACCCCCCAGTGGTTCTGCAGGTACAGCCGGTCCGGGGTCGCCGCGTCCTGCGCGATCTTGTGCACGCACTGGCCGAACTCCGGGTCCGGGTCGGGCAGGAAGACCGCGGAGACCCCGGAGTTGGACGGCGCCCAGCTCGCGCCGCCGTCGGTGGTGCGGAACACCCCGGCGGTGGAGACGGCGACCGTCACGGCGGCCGGGTCGCGGGGGTCGGTGACGACGGTGTGCAGGCCCTCGCCGCCGCCGCCCGGCACCCACCGCGACCGGGTCGGGTGCTCCCACAGCGGCCGGACCAGCTCGAAGCTCTCCCCGCGGTCCACCGAGCGGTACAGCGCGGCCGGCTCGGTGCCCGCGTACACCACGTCGGGTTCGGCGGCGGCCGGGTGCAACTGCCAGACCCGCTCCAGGGAGGCACCGGTGTCCTGGGGGAACCTCACCGCGGGCGCCGCCGGCTCGGTCCAGGTGCGGCCCAGGTCGTCGGAGTGGAACACGGACGGTCCCCAGTGCGCGCTGTCGCCGCCGGCCAGCAGGCGCGGGGTGTCGCCCCGGGTGTCGACGGCCACCGAGTACACGGCCTGCGCGCTGAAACAGGGGGATTCGTCGAACTCCCAGGCGCCCCGTCGCCGGCGCCCGATGAACAGGCCCTTTCGGGTGCCCACGGCGAGCAGTACCTCGGTCATGCCGATCACCTCCGCGGCGTCCGCGTCGACGCCTTCGTCTAGGACACCGGCCAGTCTGCACCCCACCACTGACAACCACCCCCGCGACCGGCTCCGCCGCGGGTCGGCATCGTCCGGACCGGTCAGTGCGGAAGCGCCCGGCCGAGCACCGCGTCCAGGTCGGCGCCCTCGGGGAGGGTGCCGAAGGAGTGCCCCCAGTCGCCGCCCAGCCGGCTGGCGCAGAAGGCGTCGGCGACCGCGGGCGGGGCGTGCCGGACCAGCAGGGACGCCTGGAGGGTGAGGGCCATCAGCTCCACCAGCCGCCGCGCCCCGGCCGGACCGGCCCCGGCCAGCAGGTCCTCGAGCCGGGCCACGGCCGCGTCCAGGCGGGCGTCGGCGCCCCGGGCCAGGGCGAGCTCCCCGAACAGGGCGTCGGCCGTGTGCGGCTCCCGGCGCAGGGCCCGCAGCACGTCCAGCGCGTTGACGTTGCCCGAGCCCTCCCAGATCGACAGCAGGGGGGCCTCCCGGTAGTGCCGGGGCATGCCCGAATCCTCGACGTACCCGTTGCCGCCCAGGCACTCCAGGGCCTCCGCGGTGAACGCCGGGCCCCGCTTGGTCACCCAGTACTTGCCGACGGCCGTGGCGATCCGCCGGAACGCCGCCTCCCCGGCGTCCCCGCGCACCGCCCGGTCCGCCGCCCCGGCCAGCCGCAGCGTCAGCGCCGTCGCGGCCTCCGACTCCAGCGCCAGGTCGGCCAGCACGTTGCGCATCAGCGGCTGGTCCAGCAGCCGGGCCCCGAAGGCGTGGCGGTAGCGGGCGTGGTGACCGGCCTCCACCAGCGTCTTGCGCATCAGCGTCGCCGAGGACATCACGCAGTCCAGCCGGGTGCAGTTGACCATCTCGATGATCGTCTTGACGCCCTGTCCCTCCGGCCCGACCCGCCAGGCCACGGTCCCGTCGAACTCGGGTTCGGCGGACGCGTTGGACCGGTTGCCCAGCTTGTCCTTCAGCCGCTGGACGCGGAAGGTGTTGCGGGTGCCGTCCGGCAGCACCCGCGGCACCAGGAAGCAGGACAGCCCGCCGGGGGCCTGCGCCAGCACCAGGAACACGTCGCACATCGGCGCCGAGGTGAACCACTTGTGCCCGCGCAGCGTGAACACGCCGGGCTCGGCGGTCGGCGTGGCCGTGGTGGTGTTGGCGCGGACGTCGGAGCCGCCCTGCTTCTCGGTCATCCCCATCCCGGCCAGCAGGCCCCGCTTCTCGGCGGGCGCCCGCAGCTCCGGGTCGTAGACGCGGCTGGTGAGCAGCGGCTCGTAGACCTCGGCGAGGCGCGGCTCCCGGCGCAGCACGGGGACGGCCGCGTACGTCATCGACACCGGGCAGCCGTGGCCCGCCTCGGTGTGCCCCCAGACGAGCCCGCCCGCGGTCCGCGCCACATGGGCGCCGGGCCGGCCGTCCGCCCAGGCGGCGCCGGCCAGCCCCTCGCCGACCGCCACCCGCATCAGGTGGTGCCAGCTCGGGTGGTACTCGACCTCGTCGACCCGGTGGCCGTACCGGTCGTGGGTGCGCAGCACCGGCTCGTGCCGGTTGGCCAGCTCGCCCCACTCCTGCGCCTCCGCGCTGCCCGCCCGCCGGCCCAGCCGCCGCAGCTCCTCCTCCGCCCACCCGGCGCCCTCCCGGCGCAGCCCCTCCAGCAGGGCGGTGTCCTCGGAGGCGTCGTACGGGGCCAGGGGAGGGGGCTGGTTGGTGACCTCGTGGGTGGCGTGCCCCGCGGGCCGCACCGGTCCGGGCTCGTGCGCGAGTGTCGTCATACGGCGAGTGTTGCACCGCTTCTGCGACCGCAGCAATACTGCAACACACCCGGCCCCGTACAGTACGGCTCCATGTCGATCGACGAGCCCGCGCCGCCCGGGCCGCGCCCGCTGTCCGCGCGGTCGGTGGTGCTGAGCCTGCTGCTGGGCGCGCACCCGCCCGAACTGCCGGGGCGGGACCTGGTCCAACTGGTCGCGGAGTTCGGCATCGGCGCCTCCACCGCGCGGGCGGCGCTCAGCCGGATGGCGGCCGCCGGCGACCTGCGGCGCACGGAGACCGGTTACCGCCTCAGCGACCGGCTCCTGGAGCGCCAGCGGCGCCAGGACGAGGCGGTACGCCCCCGCACGCGCGCGTGGGACGGCGACTGGGAGATGGTCGTGATCACCGCGACGGGACGCGGCCCCGCCGCCCGCGCCGACCTGCGCGCCCGGCTCGCCGCCCTGCGCCTGGCCGAACTGCGCGAGGGCGTCTGGCTGCGCCCCGCCAACCTGTGCCGCCCGCTCCCCGGCGACCTCTGCGAGGTGGCCGAGTGCTGCACCGCGCGGCCCGGCCGCCCGGACCGCGAACTGGCCGCCGCCCTGTGGCCGCTGGAGACCTGGGCGGCCACCGCGCGGCGCCTGCTCGCCGAGGTCGGGCGGGCCCGCCGCCCGGCCGGCCGCCTGGCCGCCTACGCCGCCGCCGTCCGCCATCTGCTCGCCGACCCCGTGCTGCCCGAGGCGCTGCTGCCCGGCGACTGGCCGGGCCCGGCCCTGCGCGACGCCTACCGGGACTACCAGCGCGAGCAGGCGGGGCGGCTCGGCGGCCCCGGCGCCCGGCCGTGAACGCGGAAGCGGCCGCACGCGCGCGTGCGGCCGCTTCCGGGCGGGTCACTTGTAGGTGATGTCCGACGCCGAGTACTTGCAGTACGTGCCGTCCGGGCCGGAGCCGTTGCTGCTCGGCTCGTCGCCGTCGTCGTTGCCGATGTACTTCTGGCACGGGACGATCTTCTTGCTGGTGTCCCCGACGATCGTGATGCCCCGCAGGGTCGCGCTGTCGCCGTAGTTGGTGTTGATGCCGACGAGCCGGCTGCCCTTGTAGGTCGCCTCGATCGTGTTCAGGTTGATCGTCCGCTTGTACTGCGTGGAGCAGTTGCCGCAGGAGCGGACGAAGGTGCCGAAGTTCTGCACGGCGAAGTTGGACACGTTCAGCGTCCCGGCGCCGTTGAACTGGAACACCTTGTCGCTGGCCTCCTTCGCGCCGCCGCCGGAGACGGTGTAGACGTTCGAGGAGGAGGAGCCGCGGAAGGTCGCCGCGTCCTCGCCGACGTCCTCCCACCACACGTTCTGCAGGGTGCAACTGCCCTTGCAGTGGATGCCGTCGGCGGCGGGCGCGCCGATGATGACGTTCTTCAGCACCGCGCCCGGGGCCAGCTCCAGGATCGGTCCCTGGTCCTCGTCCTGGCCGCCGGAGCCCAGGTCGCCCGTGCCGTACAGGCGCTTCATCGCGTAGTCCTTGGTGCCGGACACCGAGATGGTGGAGGAGACGCCCTGGCTGCCGTTGGCGGTCGGCCAGGTGGCGGCGTGGGCCGAACCGGTCCCCGTTGCCATGACCATGCCAACCGAGAGGCCGAGCGTGGCCAGCGCGCCGGTCAGGGCGCGCCCGCGTGCGCGGGGTCGTGTCGCAGACGTCATGTGCTGCTTCCTTCGTGTCGGATGTGGGGGTGTCGCGCGAGCGCGCCCCGCCGCCGACCCCCGATGGGTCATGTACGTGAATGACGTACGCCATGTTGGCGAGCGGGTCACACTGCTGAACGGAACGTAGAGTGCAAGCGCTTTCTAGTCAACGCCTCGCGCAGTACGGATTCGGCCACTCCGGTGCCGGGCCGGTGCCCCTCCGGAGCCCGGCCGGTGCCACTCCGGTCCCGGACTGGTGCCTCTCCGGTGCCGGGCCGGTCCGCCGCTGCGGCCCGGCGTAGCCACCCGCACCGGAACTCCGGCCTGGTACTACGACTCTCCTCGTACAATGGGGTCCTCCCGGACCGACTGGAGCCGCCGTGACGCCCGCCATCGCCCCCAGCAGCCGAGCCCTGCCGCACCCGGCGCGCGAGGAGATCCGGCTGGAGAGCGTGCTGCACGCGCTCTCCGACCCCATGCGGCTGCGGATCGTGCGGGAGCTCGCCGGCGACGCCGACGAGCTGACCTGTTCGCAGTTCGACCTGCCGGTGACCAAGTCGACCACCACGCACCACTTCCGGGTGCTGCGGGAGAGCGGGGTGATCCGGCAGATCTACCGGGGCACCGCCAAGCTCAACGGGCTGCGCCGGGACGACCTAGACGACCTCTTCCCGGGGCTGCTCGACGCCCTGCTCGGCGCCGCCGCCCGGCAGTCCGCCCGGCTCGGCGAGGGCTGAGGCCGGGGCCGGGGCGGTGCGTCCCGGCAGGTGGTTGAAGAGCAGGTTGAGCAGGATCGCCGTGACGCAGCCCGCGCTGATGCCGCTGTGCATCACCGTCTGGAACCAGTCCGGGAACCGGTCGTAGACGGTCGGCACCCCGACCGGCAGCACGCCGACCGCCACCGACACGGCGACCACCGTCAGATTGTGGTTGTCCTTGAAGTCGACCCGGGCGAGGGTGCGCAGCCCGCTGGCGGCGACCGTCCCGAACATCACCAGGCCCGCCCCGCCCAGCACCGGCGCGGGCACCGCCGCCACCACCGCGCCCAGCTTGGGCAGCAGCCCGAGCAGCACCAGCAGGCCGCCCGCCGCCGCGACCACCCAGCGGCTGCGCACTCGGGTCATCCCGACCAGCCCCACGTTCTGCGCGTACGCCGTGTACGGGAAGGTGTTGAAGACGCCGCCGAGGACGGTGGAGAGCCCGTCGGCGCGCAGCCCGTCGGCGAGGGCGCGCGGCCCCACCGGGCGGTCGGTCAGCTCGCCGACCGCGATGAAGTCGCCGGTCGTCTCGGTCATGCAGACCAGCGCCACCACCAGCATCGACACGATCGCCGACGCCTCGAAGGCCGGCGCCCCGAAGTGGAACGGCGTGCTGATCCCGACCCAGTCGGCGTCCGCGACCGGGCCGAAGTCCGTGAGGCCCAGCGGCACCGCGACCGCCACCCCCACGACGATGCCGGTCAGCACCGCGATCCGGCCGAGGAACGGCGGCGCGAACCGCTGCACGCCGACCACGACCAGCAGCACGAACGCCGCCAGCCCCAGGTTCTCCGGCGCGCCGAAGCCGGCCGCGCCCGAGCCGCCCGCGGCCCAGTTGCCCGCCACCGGCAGCAGCGTCACCCCGATGATCAGGATCACCGTGCCGGTCACCAGCGGCGGGAAGAACCGCAGCAGCCTGCCGAAGACCGGTGCCAGCAGCATGATCGCGAGCCCGGCGACGATCACCGCCCCGTAGATCGCGGGCAGTCCGCCGCCGGTCGTCCCGATCATCACCATCGGCGACACGGCGGCGAACGTACAGCCCTGCATGATCGGCAGCCGGGCGCCGAACCGCCAGAGGCCCACGCACTGGACCAGCGTGGCGATGCCGCACACCAGCAGATCGGCGGTGATCAGATACGCCAGGTCCGCGGGCGGCAGCTTCATCGCCCCGCCGACGATCAGCGGGACGGCCACCGCGCCCGCGTACATGGCGAGCACGTGCTGGAGGCCGAAGGCCGCCAACCGCCGTACGGGCGGGACCTCGTCGACGGGATGCACGGGGGACGTCGGTGCCATGGGCGCTCCTGGGCTGCGCGGAAGGGACGGGTGCCGGCGGCGGAACCACCGGACAGCCAGGAACGTAGGCGCCTTGAACAGTTTGTTGATTTCCGCGGTGTTGCCACCAGGTGTCGGCCCGGCCGGACCGTTCGCCGCCTAACCGGACCCGGTGCGGGCGGCTTCCAACAGGGACGCCCAGTCGGGGAGTTTCACCACTTTCCGGCCGAGGGACGCGCCCAGGGCCGCCTCCGCCCGCTCGATGGCCCGCCAGCCCGGCCACTCGACCGGCTCGGCGCCCCCGGCGCGCAGCGCGGGCAGCGGATCGGGGGACCCGCCCGCGCGGGCCAGCGCGGGCGCGTCGGCCAGCAGGGACGCCACCGTCTCCTTCGCGCACGGCCGGTTGGTGCCGATGACGCCGGTCGGGCCGCGCTTGATCCAGCCCGCCACGTACACACCGGGCACGACCGCGCCGTCGCGCAGGACGCGCCCGGCCCGGTGCGGCACCGTGCCGGTCGCCGCGTCGAACGGCAGCCCCTCCAGCGGCACCCCGCGGTAGCCCACCGACCGCAGCACCATCTGGGCCTCGATCTCCTCGAACACCCCGGTCCCGGTGATCCCGCCGGGCCCGTCCGGCGCCGTCCGCTCGAAGCGCACGGCGCCCACCCGTCCGTCGCGGGCGAGCAGTTCCACCGGCCGCAGGAAGAACCGCAGCCGGATGCGGCGCGCGGCACCCGAGGCCGGCGCCCCCGCCCAGTCGCGCACCACCGCCACGTTGCGCCGCCGCACACCGGGCAGCGCGGCGGGGTCCCGGTAGGCCGGGTCGAGCGCCGCCTCCGCCGGGTCCACCAGCACGTCCGTGTCCGGCAGGGCACCCAGCTCGCGCAGCTCCTTGGTGGTGAACCGGGCCCCCGAGGGGCCGCGCCGGCCGACCAAGTGGATGTCGGCGATCCGCCCGGCGGCCAGCGCGGTCAGCGCCGCCTGCGGCATGTCCGTACCGGTCAGCTCCGCCCTGCCGCGGGCCAGCATCCGGGCCACGTCCACGGCGACATTGCCCACGCCGATGACCACCGCCGACCGCGCGTCCCGCACGTACCCGGCGTCGGCCGCGTCCGGGTGGGCGCTGTACCAGGAGACGAACTCGGTCGCCGACCAACTGCCCGGCAGGTCCTCGCCGGGGATGCCGAGCCGGCGGTCGGCGGCGGCGCCCACGCAGTACACCACCGCGTCGTACAGCTCCCGCAGCCCGGCGCAGGACACGCCCTGGGCGCCGACCGGGACGCCGCCGAGGAAGCGCACCCGCTCGTGCTCCAGGACCGTCCGCAGGGCGCCCTGGAGGGACTTGATCTTCTCGTGGTCCGGCGCCACCCCGTACCGCACCAGTCCGTACGGGCAGGGCAGCCGGTCCAGGACGTCGACGCACACCCCTGGATCCTGCTGGACGAGGCTCTGGGCGGTGTAGCACCCGCTGGGCCCGGAGCCGACGACGGCGACACGCAGCACGGCGGACCTCCTTCGCCTGCGGCTTCCAGCATCGCACCGGAGGCGGTCCGCTGACAGGGTGCCGGAGCGGGTGCCCGACGCGTGTCCGTTCGTATGGAGTGTGATCATGCGGTTACGTTCCGTGGGTGCCCGAAGCATCCCGCGCTCACCGTGCCCTCCGGCTCTCCGACCGCTGTCCCGAGGACGGCGAGACGTCCGTGCGGAACGTGTGGCACGTGCGGGAGGGCGCCGCCACCGTCTCCTGGTACGACGTCCGGCTGGTCTTCGCCGACGGCGCCCGGGTCGAGGCCCTCGCCGTGGTCACCGAGGCGTCCGTGCGCCTGGAGGACGTACGGGCCCGGCCGGCGCTCTCCCTCGACGACCTGACCGCGCTCGGCGACTGGCTCGAAGGGCCGCTCGCCACGGCCTGCGGACTCGGGGCCGCGGCCACGCCGGCCGCGCCGGGCGCCCGGCGGCACGCCCGCCCCGACCCGCCGCGCGGCGACGCGGAACAGCGACTGGTGGCGGACGAGTACCTCGCCGCCCGGGAGCGCGGCACCGATCCCGTCCTCGCGGTGATGCACGCGACCGGGCACGGCCGCCGGGGGGCCCTGCGGCTGATCGGGCGGGCCCGCGACGCGGGCCTGCTCAGCCCGCGCCGGGCCCGCCGCTGACCGACCCCGGGGCCGGTCAGGGGGCTGCCGGGGCGGTCAGAGCATGCCGCGCATCCGGGAGATCTCGCTCGTCTGCTGGGCCACCACGTCGTCGGCCATCTCCTCGATCCGGACGTTGTTGCCCTGCCCCTTGACCTCCGCGGCCATGGTCAGCGCGCCCTGGTGATGGGTGATCATCAGGGTCAGGAAGAGCTGGTCGAACGCCTTGCCGCGCGCCGCCCGCAACTTCGCCAACTGCGCCTCGGTCGCCATCCCGGGCATCGCGGCGTGGTCGTGCCCGCCCTGCCCGCCCGGCTCCGTCTCCTTCTTGCCGTACTCCTTCAACCAGCCCCGCATCGCGGTGATCTCGGGTCCCTGCGCGGCGGCGATCCGCTCCGCGAGCCGCTTGAGCTTGCCCGACTCGGCGCGTTCCGGGACGAGTTCGGTCATCTTCAGGGCCTGGGAGTGGTGCTGGATCATCATCCGCGCGTAGTCCACGTCCGCCGTATTGGGGGTGTCGTCGTCGGCGCGCCGCTTGTCGGCGTCCTGGGCGGACAGGGTGCGGTTGGCCTCGCCCGGCTTGCCCGGCGCGATCACCGAAGGGCCCGTGGGACCGGCCGGATCGGCCTTTCCCCCGGAGTCGCAGGCGCTCAGGCCGCACACGGCCAGGGCGGTCAGCGAGGCCGCGACGAGCGACGCGCGGGACGCGGGGCGGAAGAGCACGACGACCTCCTGTGGAAGGGGGAGCGGACGACACCTCGTGAGTGCCATGACCGTCCTAGCACGCTTCCGCGCCGCACTGATCAAAAAACTTCATTACAGCTCTGTTGCCCCCTGTTGGTATGAGCATGGCGAAGACGATACTGCGGAGGTCCGTGCACCGTTCCCCCGGGAACGGGAACCAGGGAGGAAACAGTGATCCTGTTGAACGACCCGAGAACGCGGCGCAGACGCCTGGGAGTCGCGGCGGCCGCCGCCGGCCTCCTGTCCGCGCTGCTCACCGCCGGACCGGCGGCCGCGATCCCCGACCCGGGGGACGGTCCCGCCGCGTCCGAGAAGGTCTCCGGGAGCGTGCGGGCCGAAGTGCGCGACGCGATCGCGGACGGTGAGATACCCGGCCAGGACGAGATCGTCCACTCCGCCAACATCGAGCACCTCGCCAACATCCCCAAGGACGTGCTGCCGGGCACCAACTCGGACCTGGCCTTCCAGGGCAAGTACGCCTTCGCCGGCAACTACGACGGCTTCCGCATCTTCGACATCAGCAACCCGAAGAAGCCCAAGACGGTCTCGCAGGTGCTCTGCCCCGGCTCGCAGAACGACATCTCCGTCTCCGGCGACCTGCTGTTCCTGTCGACCGACTCCTCGCGCAGCGACGACAGTTGCAACAGCACCACCCAGCCCGCGACCGAGAAGTCGTCCTGGGAGGGCATGAAGGTCTTCGACATCAGCGACAAGCGCAACCCCCGCTACGTCGCCGCCGTCGAGACCGCCTGCGGCTCGCACACCCACACGCTGGTCCCCGAGCGCCGCGACGTCTACATCTACGTCTCCTCGTACGCGCCGAACGCCGCCTACCCCGACTGCCAGCCGCCGCACGACGGCATCTCGGTCATCAAGGTGCCGCGCAACGCCCCCGAGAAGGCGGCCGTCGTGGGCTTCCCGGTGCTGTTCCCCGGTGAGGGCCCGGACGGCGGCGGCAACCCCGGCGCGCCCACCAACCCGGGTGTCACCAAGACCACCGGCTGCCACGACATCACCGTGCTGCCGTCCAAGGACCTCGCCGCGGGCGCCTGCATGGGCGACGGCATCCTGTTCTCCATCAAGGATCCCGAGCACCCGAAGGTCGTCGACCGGGTCCAGGACAACGTCAACTTCGCGTTCTGGCACTCCGCCACCTTCAACCAGAAGGCCGACAAGGTCGTCTTCACCGACGAGCTCGGCGGCGGCGGCGCGCCCACCTGCAACGCGGAGATCGGCCCGAACCGCGGTGCCGACGGCATCTACGACATCGTCGGCCGGGGCGAGAAGAGCAAGCTCGTCTTCCGCAACTACTTCAAGATCCCGCGCCACCAGGCCGAGACCGAGAACTGCGTCGCCCACAACGGCTCGCTGATCCCGGTCAAGGGCAAGGACCTCATGGTCCAGGCGTGGTACCAGGGCGGCGTCTCCGTCTGGGACTTCACCGACTCCTCCCGGCCGAAGGAGATCGCCTACTTCGAGCGCGGCCCGCTGAGCACCACCTCGCTGGTCACCGGCGGCTCCTGGTCGGCGTACTACTACAACGGCTACATCTACTCCAACGACATCGCCAAGGGCTTCGACGTGCTGAAGCTCTCCGACCGGCGCACGGACCCGGCCAAGCGGGTCCGCGTGGGCGAGCTGAACGTGCAGACCCAGCCGGACTACTTCGACTGACCCTCCGGTCCGGCCTCGAAGAACCGCGACAGATCCGTGTCGCCCGTCCCGCCGGACGCCGGCTCGTCCGGCGGGACGCCGCGCTCCCACTCCAGCCGGTAGCGCTTGAAGAGTTCGGCGCGCAGCACCGGCACGGGCATCGGCGCGCCGGGCACCAGTGCGGCGTAGACGGCGCCCATCAGCAGGGCCCGCAGCATCGGGTAGTCGCCGTCGACGTCCTGGGAGCCGTGCCGGGCGACGGTGTCGCGCAGCAGTTCGGCCAGCCGGCGCTGCTCGGGGCAGATCAGGAACCCCTCGGCCTGGAGCAGGCCCGCCATGTGCTGGCGCATCAGCACCGGCCGGTCCCGGGCCAGTCCGAGGATCGCGTCGATGGCCCGGGCCATCCGCTCGGCGCCGTCACCGGTGCGCGGCTCGCGCTCCAGCGCCTCCTCCAGCGTGCGGTGCATCAGCCGGTGCACGGCGGACTGCACGAGCTGGCGCTTGCTGGGGAAGTAGTACGACACCAGTCCCCGGGCCGATCCCGCGCGGTCGGCGATGTCCCCGAGGGTGGTCGCGTCGTAGCCGCGCTCGCCGACCAGTTCCACCGCGGCCTGCAGGAGCCGCTCCTTCGAACGCCTCCGCAGCTCTTCGTTGACCGAGGCGCTGCGCGGGGACATGCGGAAAACTCCTATGTTGACTGGCTGCCAGCCAACTATACTCGGCAGCGGACCGGGCCCGCCGTCCCACGGCGATCCCGGCGGCCGGCCGTCCCGGGCGAAACGGGGGATCGCCCGGGACGGCCGACATCGACTGACTGCGGCGGTGTACGGGGGCGCGTCCCGCCAATCCGTGCAAGGGTCTTGAGCGGACGCCACGGCGCCCCGCCGGCGTCAGGGTGCCGTCGCGCCCACCCGGCCCGCCCGCTGCGGCGACCACCGTCCGTACGCCAGTACCGCCACCGTCACCACCAGGGCGCCGAGCAGCCAGCCGCCGAGGACGTCCGTCGGCCAGTGCACGCCCAGCCAGACCCGGGTCAGGCCGACCCCGGCCACGGAGACCACCGCCACCGCCAGCGCCGCGCGCCGCAGGGCACGGGCGGCGCCGTGCCGGTGCAGCAGCCACACCAGCAGGCCGCACACGACCGTCGCCGTCATGGCGTGCCCCGAGGGAAAGGCCGCGTAGTGCGCGCTGTCCACCGGGTCGGGCCAGACCGGACGCGCCCGGTCCACCGCCGCCTTCAGCCCCTGCTGCACCACCGTGCCCAGCGCCACCGTGAGCCCCAGCCACACCGCCGTCCACCAGGCACCGCCCCGCAGCCCCAGCCACAGCACCGCCACCGCGCACAGCAGCCGCATCGTCAGCGGGTCCCAGACCCAGTCGGTCAGGACGCGGAACGTCTGGGTCAGGCCCCGCTCGTCCACCGCCCAGCGGTGCGTGGTGCGGGAGATGTCGCCGTCCACGGCGAGCAGCGGGCCCCACTCGGCGGCGACCAGCACGGTCAGCAGCGCCGAGCACAGGGCAAGGAGCCAGGCGGTGCCGAGCACGGCACGGGACCGCGGCGGACGGGGCGGGGAGTCGACGGACGAGGTCTCCATCCCGCGATACTCGCCGACCGGGGCGCCCGGAGGCCAATCCCGGCGCGTCACAGGGTCAGCAGCATGGCCAGCATCGCGATGCCCATGGACAGGCGGCAGGCCCGGGCCAGTTCCGGCCGGTCCCCCCAGCCCCGTACCGCGCCGCCGGGGTCGGCGACCGCGGCGACCGGCACCAGGCGGACCCCGGTCAGCAGCACGTACCCGGTGAAGTAGAGCAGCAGGGCGCCGGTGAGCGGGGGGCTGCCCGAGCCGCCGTGCGCATGGCCGGGGGAGCCGGCCATCACCAGCGACATGTAGACCATCGCCCCGGCGCCGACCAGGTGGTGCAGATGGCGGCGGCTGTCGCGAGCCGCCCACAGGGCGCGCAGACCGGTCGCGGCGAACAGCACGGCGTACGCGGGCCAGGCCCAGGCCGGCGGGCTGAACACCGCGGCCGGTACCGCCATCGCGGCCATCCCGAACCCCATGAGGGCCTCGCCGCCCGCGGCGCGGCGCTGCTCCGGGACCCCGCTGCGCATCCGCAGCAGGCAGTAGGCGCCGGTCGCGGCGCAGAGCGCGACCAGCAGCCAGGCCGACGAGTCCGGTCCGTGCACGCGCGCCTCCCGTGGACGGTGTCCGGCCCGGAGCCGGACGGGTCGGTCAGGGGATGCCCGGGCCACGCGGTGCGCATACGAGCGCAAGGGTGCACCTCGGGGTGCATGCGCCGGAGCACACGGCCGGACCCGGGGGCCGCTTCTCTGGTGTTTCACTAGTAAAACACCTGCTAAAATACAGGTATGCGCAGTGCGACCCCCACCCTCCGCGGCCGTCTTCCCCTGGTCGGCACGCTGCGGCTCCGCCGTCCCTCCGACATCTGGTTCAAGCCGGCGCTCAGTGTCGTCGCCTCGCTCGCCCCGCCCAACCTCACCCTGCTCGCGCTCGGCCGGCTCGACCTCGCGATGTACACGATGGCCGGGTCGATGTGCGCCCTCTACGCCCACAACCGCCCCTACGCCGCCCGGGCCCGCACCCTGGCGTGGGTGGTCCTCGGCATGGTCGGCGGCCTCGCCGTCGCCCTGACCGCCGCCTCCCTCACCGGCAGCGCCGTCGTCCTGGTGACCGTCGGCGCCCTGCTGGCCGCCGCGCAGAAGGTGCTCACCGACGCCACCCGGGTCGGCCCCCCGGGCAACGTCGTCCTCACCTTCATCACCTCCGCCGCCCTCTTCGTACCGCAGAGCATCGGCCAGGTCCCCGGCCACGTCGCCCTGGCCCTCGCGGCCGGCGCCTGGGCCTGGGCCGTCGGCATGGCACCCGGCCTGGTCCGCCCGCACGGCCCCGAGCGCCGCGCCACCGCCGCCGCCCTGGACGCCGCCGCCGCGTACGCCGGCACCGACCCCGCGGACGACGGCCACCCCGGCGCCCGCGCCGCCGGGTACGCCGCCGTGCAGGCCGCCTGGCAGGCCCTGTTCGCGCTGCCCGCGACCGGCGCCCGCGCCGCCACCCGGCACGCCCTGGAACACCTCCTGGTCCGCGCCGAGGTCGCCCTCGCCGCCCCCGCCGACACCGACCCGGCCCGCCTGCGCGCCTGGGCCCGGCAACTGCGCGGCACCGGCCGCGTCCCGCGGGTGGCCGGCACCCGGGCCGGCGCCGACGATCTCCTCGGCGTCCGGGCCGAGGCGCGTGTCCGCCCCGAGCCGCTGTGGCACCGCCTCGGCCCGCTCGCCCCCCTCGGCGCCCGCACCGCCGTCGGCTGCGCCCTCGCCGGATACGCCTCCCTCGCCCTCGGCGTCGGCCGTCCCTACTGGGCGCTGGTCACCGCCGCCTCCCTCTACCAGGCCAACCTGAGCCTCACCTGGAGCCGCGCCGTCCAGCGCGTCGTCGGCAACATCGCCGGGGTGCTGGTCTTCGCCGCCCTCGCCCCGCTCGCCCATCTGCACCAGGCGTTCCTCGTCCTGATCTGCCTGGTCTGCGCCTTCGGCGCCGAGGCCCTGATCAGCCGCAACTACTGGCTCGGCAGCGTCTGCGTGACCCCGATGGCGCTGCTCATCAGCGAGTTCACCCGCTACCAGGACCCCGGCGAGCTGATGACCGAGCGCGTGGCCGACACCCTCGTCGGCGCCCTGGTCGGCTTCCTGGCCGCGGTGGCCGTCACCAACCGCCGCGCCGGCTCCCGCGTCGAACGGGCCGTCGCCGCCGCCGACCGGGCCCGCGAGCACGCCGCCCGGCTGCTGGCCGCCCCCGCGCCCGACCCCGCCGCCCTGGACGCCGCCCGGCGCGAACTGGCCGCCGCCCTGGTCGACCTGCGCGCCACCGCCGACGCCGCGGCCGGCGAGTGGTGGCAGCGTTCCCTGCCCCAGGAGAGGGTCGTGCTCGCCGAGCGGGACGGACACCGTACGCTCGCCGCTACGGTGCGCGGTCGCACGGCCCGCGCCGACCAGGACACGGGCTCGACAACGGAGGACGTACGGCCATGACGGCAACCGACCGGCGCGCGGTACCCGGGAACGACCCCGCGGGCACGGCCAAGAACGACACCGTCGCCGGGGTGGTCCGCCAGTGGCGGGCCGTCCACCCCGACCTGGACACCGGGCCCATGGAGATCATCGGCCGCATCAACCGCTGCGCCGCCCTGCTCCAGCAGGCCGAGGACGCGCCGCTGCGCCGGGCGGGCCTGAGCCGGGCCGAGTTCGACCTGCTCGGCGCGCTGCGCCGCACCGGGCACGAGCTGACCCCCGGCGAGCTGGCCCGGGAGACCTTCTCCTCCGGCGCCGCCGTCACCAAGCGCCTCAAGCAGCTCACCGAACGCGGCCTGGTCGAGCGCCGCGGCGACACCCGCGACCGCCGCGTCGCGCACGTCCGCCTCACCGACGCCGGACGCGACCTGGTCGACGGCATCCTGCCCGAACAGCTCGCCTACGAGACCGCCGCCCTCTCCGGCCTGGACACCCCCGACCGGGGACACCTGGCCGCGCTCCTCGGCGACCTCCTCGTCCAACTGGAGGGCCGCCTGGTCGCCCCGCGCGGCTGACGGCGGGAAACCGGTGGTGCCCGGCGGCCGGACCGACGTACCCTCGGCCCCGTACCGCACCGCGTGGCGGCCTCCCGAACCGGCCTAGCCTGCCCGGAGGTCCCCATGCCCGCGCCCACGGTCCGCCCGTTCCGCCGCGACGACCGCGATCAGCTCACCGATCTCGTCAACCGGCACATCGCCGCCGTCGTCCCCGGCGTCTCCGTCTCGGTGAACACCGTCCTCGGCGAACTGGAGCGGCAGCCCGACGAGTTCCTCACCGACCCCTGGGTGAGCGAGCGCCTCACCCTCGTCGCCGAACAGCGCCGGCACGTCCTCGCCGCCGCCCATCTGCTGCGCTACCGCGACGACCCCGACGTCGGCCCGCACTACCGGGACGCCGGTGCGGTCGACTGGTTCGTGTGCCACCCGCCGGCCTCCTTCCGGCCGGACGCCGAGCGGGCCGCCGATCTGCTGGCCCACGCCTGCCTGGCCCAGCTCGCCCGCTGGAACGTCCGCGTCCGGTACGCCGACGGGGCACTGCCCGCGCCGGTCGTCCACGGACTGCCCCGCGCCTGGCCGCACGTCCGCGCCGCCTGGGAACGCGCCGGTTTCCGGCACGTCGGGGACACCCAGGTGATCCTCCTGGCCCGGGTGGGCGACCTGCCCGCCGACCCGGCCGGCGCGGGGGTCACCGTCGAGCGCACGGTGGGGGAGTGCGGCACCCGCCTCACCGCGTACGCCGAGCGCCGCGCCCTGGGCTTCATCGAGGTCGACACCGGCCTGGCCCGGCCCGAGCGGCACGTCCGCGCCGCCGGTCTCGCCGACATCGGCAACCTGCACGTCGAACCCGGGGAGCGGGGCACCGGACTGGAGCGGCGGCTGCTCGCCCGCGCCGCCGAGTGGCTGGAGCTGTGCGGCGTGGACCGGCTCGCCGCCTACGAGGCGGAGACCGACCGGGCGGCGATCGCGGAGCTGACCGGCGCCGGGTTCACCGAGCTGACCCGCACCGACCGGGGCTGGGAGCACCGCCCGGGACGAGGTCAGATGCCGGGCCGGTAGCGCAGCGGATGGTCCGCCGGGATCTCCACCAGGACGATCGGCGTGCCGTCCGGGTCCTCGATCCACATCTCCACCAGGCCCCACGGCTCCTTGACCGGCGGCCGGACGATCTCCACGCCGCGGCCGCGCAGTTCGGCCTCGGCCGCCGCCGCGTCCGCCACCTGGAGCCAGAGCCGGGGCCCCGGGCCCGGCGGGGCCTCGGCCCGGCCGGAGACCTCCAGGAAGCCGCCGCCGAGGAAGTAGACGGTGCCGCGCTCCGGTCCGGTGCCGAACTCGCGGTGGACGGCGAGGCCGAGCTGTTCGCCGTAGAAGGCGCGGGAGCGGTCGGGGTCCGTGGGGCGGAGCAGGATACGGCTGCTGAGTACATGAACCATGCGAACGGAGCCTAACGGCAGCGCTACTCTCGACGGTGCCGCCGCAGAGACCAGAGAGACCGGAGAGACCGCACCATGGACACCGCCGTGACCGACCCGACCGACCTGACCTTCCGGGACGCCACCGAAGCGGACGTCGACGCGCTCGTCGCGCTGATCGAGTCGGCGTACCGGGGCGAGGCCAGCCGGGCCGGGTGGACCACGGAGGCGGACATCCTGGCGGGACAGCGCACCGACCCCGAGGGCGTGCGGGAGGTCGTCGAGGGACCGGACGGCACGCTGCTCGCCGTGGAGCGGGACGGCCGGATCGTCGCCTGCTGCCAGGTGGAACACCGGGGCGACCACGCCTACTTCGGGATGTTCGCGGTCAGCCCGGCCCTGCAGGGCGCCGGTCTCGGCCGGGCGGTCCTCGCGGAGGCGGAGCGGCGGGCCCGCGCCGAGTGGGGCGCCGGCGAGATGCGGATGACCGTGATCACCGCGCGCGAGGACCTCATCGCCTGGTACGAGCGCCGCGGCTACCGCCGTACCGGCGAGACGAGCCCCTTCCCGTACGGCGACGAGCGGTTCGGCATCCCGCTCCGCGACGACCTGCGGTTCGAGCTGCTGGTCAAGCCGCTCGGCTGACCCTCACGCGGTGAAGCGGCCGGTCCGCTTGATCTCGGGGTAGTCGGTGGTCGCCCCGTCCAGCCCCAGGGCCCGCACCAGCCGCAGGTGGTCCTGGGTGTTGACCACCCAGCCGATGATCCGCAGGTCGGCCTTCCGGGCCCGCTCGACGATCTCCAGGGTGAGCCGGCGGATGTTCAGACAGAGCGTCGCGGCACCGACGTGGACCGCGCGGTCCACCACGTCCGTTCCGTAGCGGCTGGCGATCAGGGCGGTGCGTACCCCCGGCACCAGGCGGGCGATCTCGGCGACCGCCTCGTCGTGGAACGAGGAGACCTCCACCCGCCCGGTCAGGTCCCGCGCGGTCATCACCTCGGCCAGCACGCGGGCCGCCGCCACGTCCTTGATCTCCGCCTGCAACGGCAGCGACACCGCGTCGAGCACCTCCTCGAAGACCGGTACGCGCTCCTCGCGCCCCGCGTCCAGCGCCCGCAGTTCGGCGAGGGTCCGCTCGGCGATCGGACCGGTGCCGTCGGTGGTGCGGTCCACGTACTCGTCGTGCATGACGACCAGGGCGCCGTCCCTGCTCAGATGCAGATCGAGTTCGATCATGTCGAGGCCGGCCCGCTCGGCGGCGGTGAAGGAACGCAGGGTGTTCTCCGGCTCGACACCCATGACGCCCCGGTGTCCGATGGTCAGGAAGTTCACGACGCGACTCGCTTCCGTGGACGGCGGCGGTGGCAGGGCCGCAGCCTAACCGTCCGTCGACAAGACGTACCCGTCCCGCATGACCCACAGGAAAAAGTGCGGTGAACCAGGGGGTGCGGCAGGATAATTTCCCGAGTCTCCCCTTGCTGGGGGAAAGCCTGTACCCATACGGTGTCCTTACGCGAGGTTCTCCCGTGGAGGATGGAACATGACGGAAATTCTTGTGCAGGTGGGTCCGGAGGTACAGGTTCCTCCGGTGAGCAGGGTGGTGGAGCACCCGGCGTGGCCCGTGCTCAAGGATGCCGTGGAGCGCATCCGGCCCTGGCAGTCCAAGGACGGCTCGATCGACTTCACCGCCGAGGGCGCCCCGGACCGTGCCACCGCCGAGGAGACCGTACGCCGGGTCGCCGGCGCCGTACGCGAGCTGTCGCCGCTGCTGCCCCACGACCGCGCCTACCACGAGGCCCTCGTGACGGACCTGGGCCGGTGGGCCGAGGGCGGCTTCCAGGTGCCCGACTTCCTGGACTCGCTGCTGGCCTTCCAGCCGGCCGCGGACCGCCGCGACGGCCTCCAGCACCTGGTCGTCTTCCCGATGTACACGCAGAACGGCAACCCCGACCGCAACCTCGAAGCGGTCGTGCTGCGCATGGTCTGGCCGGACTGGCTGGCCGAACTGGAGCGCACCCGCTACGACAACCCGCTGTTCTGCGGCATCACCTTCGAGGACTTCACCTCCGGGTACGACACCAACTCCGCCGTCCTCTTCCCGGAGACCATCGCCGTGCGCGAGGCCCCCGAGCGGTTCTCCTGGGGCGGCATCTTCTGCGACCGCGAGGCCGCCCGGTTCCGCCGCGTCACCGCCGCCGCCGTCGACCTCCTCGGCCTGGAGCTGCCCGCGGACGTCGCCGCGCTGGTGCACGACCAGAAGCGCTGCGAGGAGGCGTTCGTCCTGTGGGACATGATCCACGACCGCACCCACAGCCACGGCGACCTGCCTTTCGACCCCTTCATGATCAAGCAGCGCCAGCCGTTCTGGATGTACGGCCTGGAGGAGCTGCGCTGCGACCTCACCGCCTTCAAGGAGGCCGTGAAGCTCGCCGGCGAGGGCGTCCCGCAGGCGCGTGACGTGCAGGTCGCGGTCCTGTTCGACCGCATGTTCCGGTTCCCCGTCACCGGCGCCCGGGTCCGCAACTACGACGGGCTCGGCGGCCAGCTCCTCTTCGCCTACCTGCACAAGCACGACGTCGTCCGCTGGACCGACAACAAGCTCTCCATCGACTGGGAGCGCGCCCCCGAGGTCACCAACCGCCTGTGCGCTCAGATCGAGCGCCTCTACCGGGACGGCATCGACCGCCCCAAGCTGGTCCACTGGTTCGCCGGGTACGAGCTGGTCTCCACCTACCTCGCCCCGCACCCGGGCTCCACCTGGGCCAAGGGCCCCGACGCCCTGGACCTGACCCAGCCGCCGCGCAAACTCGTCGACGACGTGCTCCCGGACGAGTTTCCGCTGAGCATGTTCTACGAGGCGCTGGCCAAGAAGCTCAAGAACGTCATCGCCTCGACCCGGGGCATCACGGCGGACGGCGCCGAGCGGGCCGCCGCGTGAGCGACCGCACCGACGAAGCATCGCTGGAGGCGACGATGGGGAACGGCACTCTCGACGGCGCGGTGGTCGCGGTGGCCGGGGCCGGCGGTCCCGCGGGGCGGGCCGCGCTGCTGCGGCTCGCCGAGGCGGGGGCGACGGTCGTCGGTTCGGACAACGACCCGCAGAGGCTGGCGGAGGCCGTCGACGCGGCCCGCTCCGCGCACGGCGGCGCCACCGTCACCGGTGAGACGGTCGACCTGCTCGACCCGGCCGCCGCCCGGGACTGGGCGGGCCGGATCGAGAAGGACCACGGCCGGGTCGACGGCCTGGTCCACCTCGTCGGCGGCTGGCGCGGCAGCGCGAGCTTCACCGCCACCGACCTCGCCGACTGGGACCTGCTGGAGAAACTGCTGGTCCGCACCGTCCAGCACACCTCCCTCGCCTTCCACGAGGCCCTCCAGCGCAGCGACCGCGGCCGCTACGTCCTGATCAGCGCGGCCGGCGCGACCCGGCCGACCGCGGGCAACGCCGCCTACTCCGCCGCCAAGGCCGCCGCCGAGGCGTGGACGCTGGCGCTGGCGGACCACTTCCGCAAGGCGGGGGGCGAGCAGGGGCCCACCTCGGCGGCTGCGATCCTGGTGGTCAAGGCGTTGGTGCACGACGCGATGCGCGCCGAGCGCCCCAACGCGAAGTTCGCGGGCTTCACGGACGTCAAGGACCTCGCCGAGGCGGTCGCCGGAGTCTGGCAGAAGCCCGCCGCGGAAGTGAACGGAAACCGTCTGTGGCTGACCGAGAAGCCGTGAACCCCCCGAAGACCGACGCGCGTCGCCATCACGACCCCGAGGTCCGCGGTTTCGCCAGCGACAACTACGCCGGGGCCCACCCGGAGGTGCTCGCCGCCCTGGCCCTGGCCAACGGCGGGCACCAGGTCGCGTACGGCGAGGACGACTACACCGCCAACCTCCAGCGCGTGATCCGGGGCCACTTCGGCCCCACCGCCGAGGCGTTCCCGGTCTTCAACGGCACCGGTGCCAACGTCGTCGCGCTCCAGGCGGTCACCGACCGCTGGGGCGCGGTGATCTGCGCCGAGAGCGCCCACATCAACGTCGACGAGGGCGGCGCCCCCGAGCGCATGGGCGGGCTGAAGCTCCTCACCGTCCCCACCCCCGACGGCAAGCTCACCCCCGAGCTGATCGACCGGCAGGCGTACGGCTGGGAGGACGAGCACCGCGCGATGCCGCAGGTCGTCTCGATCACCCAGTCCACCGAGCTGGGCACCCTCTACACGCCCGACGAGATCCGGGCGATCTGCGAGCACGCCCACGCCCGCGGCATGCGGGTGCACCTGGACGGCTCCCGGATAGCCAACGCCGCCGCCTCCCTGGACGTGCCCATGCGGACGTTCACCAACGCGGTCGGCGTGGACATCCTCTCCCTGGGCGGCACCAAGAACGGCGCCCTGTTCGGCGAGGCCGTCGTGGTCATCGACCAGGACGCCGTGCGGCACATGAAGCACCTGCGCAAGCTGTCCATGCAGCTCGCCTCCAAGATGCGGTTCGTCTCCGTGCAGTTGGAGGCGCTGCTCGCCAAGGACCTGTGGCTGCGCAACGCCCGGCACGCCAACGAGATGGCCCAGCGCCTGGCCGAGGGCGTCCGCGCGGTGCACGGGGTGGAGATCCTCTACCCGGTGCAGTCCAACGCGGTCTTCGCCCGGCTGCCGCACGAGGTGAGCGAGCGCCTGCAGCGGCGGTTCCGGTTCTACTTCTGGGACGAGGCCGCCGGTGACGTGCGCTGGATGTGCGCCTTCGACACCACCGAGGACGACGTGGACGCGTTCGTGGCCGCCCTCAAGGAGGAGATGGCGCACTGAGCCGCTCTGCATAGATATGCGGTCACCTGAAAAGTCATTGACCTTCGGGTGATCGCTTTCCTATGCTCTCCGGACATGGAGCTGATCCAGGAAAACCCCGACCTCTCCGCGTATCTCGCCGCCGACGAGGTCATCGACCACCACCATCCCCGGGTCCGGGAGACGGCCGCGCGCCTCGCCAGGGACGCGCAGGACTCGTATGCCTATGCGCGGCTCGCCTACGAGTTCGTCCGCGACACGGTGCCGCACTCGCAGGACTTCGGTGATCTCCGCGTCACCTGGCGGGCCTCCGACGTACTGGCCGAGCGCACCGGCATCTGCCACGCCAAGGCGCACGCGCTCGCCGCGCTGCTGCGCGCCGAGGACATCCCCACCGCGCTCTGCTACCAGCGCCTGCTGCACGACGACGGCAGCGGACACGTCCTGCACGGCCTGGTCGCCGTCCGCTTCCACGGCGCCTGGCACCGGCAGGACCCGCGCGGCAACAAACCGGGCGTCGACGCCCGCTTCTCCCTCGACGGCGAGCACCTGGCCTTCACCCCGGACCCGGAGCAGGGGGAGGCGGACCACCCGGTGCTGTACGCCGCGCCGCTCCCGGCGGTCCTGGACGCCCTCAAGGCCGCCACCGACCGGCCGCACCTGTGGCGGACCCTGCCCGCCGAGCTGCCGGACGGCCGGTGACCGCCCGTCAGTGGGCCTCGGCCGCGCGGACCTGCTCCGGCGTCGGGGCCGTGCCGCCGAGGTGGGCCGGCATCCACCAGGTGTCGTCCGGGCCCTTGGGCCGCACCGGGTAGGCGCGCTGCGCGGCCTCCAGCAGCTCCTGCACCCGCTCGCGCAGCTTGCGCGTGATCGCCCCCGCGTACTGGTCGCGGCCGGCCTCCATCGCCTCGCCGACCCGGATGGTGATCGGGATGTGGTGGCGCTTGAAGTTGCGCGGGTGGCCCTTGGTCCACAGCCGCTGGGTGCCCCACACCGCCATCGGGATCAGCGGCACGCCCGCCTCCTGCGCCAGGCGCGCGGCGCCCGACTTGAAGCTCTTGAGCGTGAACGACTCCGAGATGGTCGCCTCCGGGAAGACCCCGATGATCTCGCCCGATCTCAGCGAGTCCAGGGCGTGCGCGTACGCCGCCTCGCCCTGCTTGCGGTCCACCGGGATGTGCTTCATGCCGCGCATCAGGGGACCCGAGATCCGGTGCCGGAACACGGACTCCTTCGCCATGAAACGCACCAGCCGCTTCTGCGGCAGCGCCGCCAGGCCGTTGAAGACGAAGTCCAGGTAGCTGATGTGGTTGCTCACCAGCACGGCGCCGCCCGAGCGCGGGATGTTCTCCGAACCACGGCAATCGATCTTGAGGTCCCACGCCTTGAACAGCGTGCGGGCCACACCGATGACCGGGCGGTAGACAAGTTCTGCCATGGGTCGGACGGACCCTTTCCTGCTCTGGCTGGGAAGGGGCTCCCAGTCGGAAGTTACGCATCCGTAGGTTTACGGGCTTGTCGCAGATCGTGCCCGAAGAACGGGCGGGGAACCAGCCCTGGTGCCCGCGCGCGGCGAGATTCTCGTCACGTCGTCCCCGCACGTCATGGCGGCCGGGAATCTCCGCGCCCTCCGGAGCGCTGTCGTGTCACGGACCGACGGGACGGAAGGGAGAGGCGTGCGCGAGGAGGACAGCCGGCTCGATCCGGCGGAACTGGGCGCCGAACTCGGCGAGCGGGCCACGCTCGTGCAGTTCTCCACCGCCTTCTGCGCCCCCTGCCGGGCCACCCGGCGGGTGCTCGGCGAGGTCGCCGCCCTGGTGCCGGGCGTGGCCCACGTCGAGATCGACGCCGAGGCCCGGCTCGACCTGGTGCGCGCGCTGGAGGTGGTGAAGACCCCCACCGTGCTGGTACTGGACGCGGGCGGCCGGGTGGTCCGGCGGGCCGCCGGACAGCCCCGCAAGGCGGACGTGATCGCCGCCCTCGGGCAGGCCCTGTGAGCACCGCCGCGCCGGACGCGGGACGGCCGCCCCGGACCGGGCGCCCGCCGGCCCCCGGCCCCTACCGTCGTCATTCCGCCCCCATGCCCTCCGGTCCCGCTCCGTCCGGCTGGGGGCGCAGCACGGAAGGACACCGCGCATGACGGCCACCCCCGATCTGGCCCGCCTGCGGCTCGCCGCCCCCGACCTGTTCCGGTCCGTCTTCCGGCGGCACGCCGCGGGCGTCGCCGTGATCACGGCACGTGGCGAGGAGGGCCCGGTCGGCTTCACCGCCACCTCCCTCACCTCCGTCTCCGCCGAGCCGCCGCTGCTCTCCTTCGGCGTCGGCACCGGCTCCTCCAGTTGGCCCGTGCTGGCCGAGGCCGAGCACGTCGGCGTGCACATACTCGGCGAGCACCAGCGGGAGACGGCCGCCACCTTCGCCCGCAGCGGCGCCGACCGCTTCGGCCCGGCCACCTCCTGGCGCACCGGGCCCGAGGGCGTACCCGTGCTGGACGGGGTGCTGGCGTGGCTGGTCTGCCGGGTCACCGCCCGGGTCCCCGCCGGTGACCACCGCATCGTGCTGGCCGAGGTCCTCCTCGGCGATCCCACCGGCGCCGGCAGCCCGCTCCTGTACCACCAGGGACGCTTCGGCGGCCTGCGGGACTGAGCGCGCGGACGGTCCCCGGGGCGGTCCCGCGCGGCCGTCGGGTTCCGGTTACGCTGCGTTGCACAGGTCACAGTTCAAAGCGCTTGCTTAGCGGGCAGGAACTGGATGTACTGACGAGTAATATTCCGCGTGGAGGCGCAGGACGCCCCGCCCGGGATCGGCCGCTTGGGGCGCCTATGCTGCCTGCAAGAGGCAGCAACGGAAATGTCGACGCAGTAGGAGAGCCGGCGTGAGCTTGAGGATCGTTGTCACTGTGAAGTACGTGCCCGACGCCACCGGCGACCGGCACTTCGCCGATGACCTGACCGTCGACCGGGACGACGTGGACGGTCTGCTCTCCGAACTGGACGAGTACGCGGTCGAGCAGGCGCTGCAGATCTCGGAGAACTCCGATGACGACGTGGAGATCACGGTCCTGACCGTGGGCCCGGAGGACGCCAAGGACGCGCTGCGCAAGGCGCTGTCCATGGGCGCCGACAAGGCGATCCACGTGGAGGACGACGACCTGCACGGCACCGACGCCATCGGCACCTCCCTGGTGCTGGCCAAGGCGATCGAGAAGGCCGGCTACGACCTGGTGATCTCCGGCATGGCCTCCACCGACGGCACCATGGGCGTCGTTCCCGCGCTGCTCGCCGAGCGCCTGGGCGTACCCCAGGTGACCCTGCTCTCCGAGGTCTCCGTCGAGGACGGCACGGTCAAGGGCCGCCGCGACGGCGACGCCGCCTCCGAGCAGTTGGAGGCGTCCCTGCCGGCGGTCGTGTCCGTCACCGACCAGTCGGGCGAGGCGCGTTACCCGTCCTTCAAGGGCATCATGGCGGCCAAGAAGAAGCCGGTGGAGTCCTGGGACCTGTCCGACCTCGACATCGACGAGGACGAGGTCGGCCTGGAGAACGCCTACACCGTGGTGGAGTCGGCGGCCGAGCGCCCGGCGCGCACCGCGGGCACGATCGTCAAGGACGAGGGCGAGGGCGGCAAGCAGCTCGCCGAGTTCCTGGCGGGCCAGAAGTTCATCTGAGCCCCGCCCCGCCGACCGCCCATCGTCTGATCCGAGCAGGAGAGAAGAAGTCCCATGGCTGAAGTCCTCGTCTACGTCGACCACGTGGACGGTGCCGTCCGCAAGCCGACCCTGGAGCTGCTGACCCTGGCCCGCCGCGTCGGCGAGCCGGTCGCCGTCGCGCTGGGCAACGGCGCCGGTGACACCGCCGCCGCGCTCGCCGAGCACGGCGCGGTGAAGGTCCTCACCCACGAGGCCGCCGAGTACGCCGACTACCTGGTCGTCCCCAAGGTCGACGCCCTCCAGGCCGCCGTCGAGGCCGTCTCCCCGGCCGCCGTGCTGGTGCCGTCCTCCGCCGAGGGCAAGGAGATCGCCGCCCGCCTGGCGCTGCGCATCGGTTCCGGCATCATCACCGACGCCGTCGACCTGGAGGCCGGCGACTCCGGTCCGGTGGCCACCCAGTCGGTGTTCGCCGCCGCATTCACCACCAAGTCCCGCGTCTCCAAGGGCACCCCGGTCATCACGGTCAAGCCCAACAGCGCCGCCGTCGAGCCCGCCCCGGCCGCCGGCGCCGTCGAGGCCCTGTCGGTCACCTTCTCCGACCAGGCCACCGGCACGAAGGTCACCTCGCGCACGCCGCGCGAGTCCACCGGCCGCCCGGAGCTGACCGAGGCCGCGATCGTCGTCTCCGGCGGCCGCGGTGTCAACGGCGCGGAGAACTTCGCGATCATCGAGGCGCTCGCCGACTCGCTCGGCGCGGCCGTCGGCGCCTCCCGCGCCGCGGTGGACGCGGGCTGGTACCCGCACACCAACCAGGTCGGCCAGACCGGCAAGTCCGTCTCGCCGCAGCTCTACATCGCCTCCGGCATCTCCGGCGCCATCCAGCACCGCGCCGGCATGCAGACCTCGAAGACGATCGTGGCGATCAACAAGGACGCCGAGGCCCCGATCTTCGACCTGGTCGACTACGGCGTGGTCGGCGACCTCTTCGCCGTCGTCCCGCAGCTCACCGAGGAGATCAAGGCCCGCAAGGGCTGAGCCCCCCGGCATCCGCGGCACATCCGAGGCCCCCGCGACCCGTCCGTGGTCGCGGGGGCCTCGCGCCGTCGTCGCAGGGGGGTGTTGACCGGCGGGACGACCGCCGGATAACTTCACTCTACGGATTGTTGATTCCATAAAGCGGAAAACAAGGACGATGGAGGGTGTGGGAATGGGGCAGCAGGAGAAGGTGGCCACGAGCCTCGCGGGCGCCGTCGGCGAGGAGATCGGCGCCTCCCTCGCACCGGTCGACGCCGAGCTGGCGCGCCGCTACCCCGGAGACCCCGGCACCCGCCAGCCGGTCCACACCGTCTACGTCCCCGGCGACGCCTTCGCCGCCGGCACGATCCGCACCTGGGGCGACGCCGCCCTCGCCGCCCTCGACGAACACGCCCCCGACGCCGCCTCCCTCGCCGCCGTCCTCGGTCTGGCCGAGGACCTCGCCGGGCCCGTCCACGACCGGGTACGCGCCAAGCTGGAGCGCGAGCCGATCGAGGACCTCCGCGTCGACTTCGAGGACGGCTACCAGGGTCGGGACGAGGACCAGGACGCGGCCCGCGCCGCCCGGCTGATCGCCGAGGCGTACGCCGCCGGCACCGCCGCCCCCTATATGGGCATCCGCATGAAGTGCATGGAGGCGGCCGTCCGCGACCGGGGCATCCGCACCCTTGACATCTTCCTCACCGGCCTGATGGCGGCCGGCGGCCTGCCCGAGGGACTCGTCCTCACCCTGCCCAAGGTGACCTACGCCGAGCAGGTCACCGCCATGGCGCGACTGCTGGCGGCGTTCGAGGAGACGCACGGCCTCGCGCCCGGCCGGATCGGCTTCGAGATCCAGATCGAGACCAGCCAGTCCATCCTCGGCCCCGACGGCACCGCCACCGTCGCCCGCATGATCGAGGCCGCCGAGGGCCGCGCCACCGGGCTGCACTACGGCACCTTCGACTACAGCGCCTGCCTCGGCGTCTCCGCCGCCCACCAGGCCAGCGACCACCCGGCCGCCGACCACGCCAAGGCGGTCATGCAGGTCGCCGCCGCCGGCACCGGCGTCCGCGTCTGCGACGGCTCCACCAACGTGCTCCCGGTCGGCCCCACCGCCCAGGTCCACGACGCCTGGAAGCTGCACTACGGCCTCACCCGCCGCGCCCTGGCCCGCGCCTACTACCAGGGCTGGGACATGCACCCCGGGCACCTCCCCACCCGGTACGCGGCCGTCTTCGCCTTCTACCGCGAGGGCTTCGAGCAGGCCGCCGCCCGCCTCGCCCGCTACGCCGGCCAGGGCGGCGGCGACGTCATGGACGAGCCCGCCACCGCCAAGGCCCTCGGCGGCTACCTGCTGCGCGGCCTGGACTGCGGCGCCCTCGACACCGCCGAGGTCGCCCGGCTCACCGGCCTCACCCGGGCCGACCTGGAGCGCTTCGCGGCGCCCCGGCGCGGCGACCTGACCGCCTCGGCGCGCTAGCGTCCCCGCCGGCCGGCCCCGCTTCCGGCCGGCCGGCGTCCGCGCGTACGTACCGCTCCAGGCCACAGGCCGTGACCCAGCCCTCCTCGGCCAGCAGCCCGGTGCCGAGCGCGCACAGCAGCCGGTCGCCGCGGGCCCGCGCGCAGAACTCCTCCGGCGTGCTGCCGAACAGCTCCCGCAACCGGGCCGAGGTGGCCAGCAGCCCGGAGATCAGCGCCCGCTGGCCCGGATGCCGGCGCGGCACACCGGTGCCGTCGTGCAGCACCCCGTGCCGGTTGACGTACGCGTACGCGCCCGGCAGCACCGTGCCGTCCGCCAGCGCGATCCGCACCTCCGGCGCGGGCAGCCAGGCCCGCCGGTAGTTGCCGGCCGGCAGCGGTACGCCCTCGCTGGCGTCGATCACCGCCAACTGCTCGGCGTCCAGCCAGAGCACGAACAGCTCCCGGACCGTGCCCGGGGCGGCGACCGGCGAGGCCGACACGTAGCCCATGCGGCTCACATGCGCCGAGACCCCGATGTCCAGGCCGGTGACCTCCGCCTTCACCATCGGGACCGGCGAGGCGATGCCGAACTCGGCCATCTTGTGCCGCAACTGGCCGGGGCAGCCGTTGGAGCCGATCGCCACCACCGGGGTGCGGTCCGGGTGCACCAGCACCTCCAGCGGCAGCAGCCGGTCCCCGTCGAGCAGCCCCGACTCCCGCGGCCACGCCCCGGGATAGCGCAGCGGGTGCTCGCGCGGCGCCTCGGCGAGCCCCAGCGCGGCCAGCGTGCGGTCCGTCACGCGCCGTCAGCCCTCCGCCGGCGGCAGCTCGCCCGAGCCGCGGGTGATCAGCCGGGTCGGCAGCTCTATGCGCTCGGGCACCAGCAGGCTGCCGTCCAGTTGCCGGAAGAGGCGCTCGGCGGCGGTCCGGCCGAGCGCCGCCGCGTCCTGGGCGACCACGGTCACCCCCGGCCGCAGCAGATCGGCCAGCTCGATGTCGTCGAAGCCGACCAGCGCCACCCCGCGCGGGTGCTCGGCCAGCACCCGGACCACGGTGACCGTCACCCGGTTGTTGCCGGTGAAGACCGCGGTGACCGGATCGGGGCCGGCGAGCATCTCCTCGGCGGCCCGCCGGACCCGCTCCGGATCGGTGACGCCCAGCGACATCCAGGACTCCTCCACCGGTATGCCCGCGTCCTCCATGGCCGCCCGGTAGCCGCGCAGCCGCTCGGCGGCGGTGTGGATGCGGGGCATGTCGCCGATGAAGCCGATCCTGCGGTGCCCGTGGGCGATCAGATGGGCCACGCCGTCCCGGGCACCGCCGAAGTTGTCGGAGAGCACCACGTCCGCGTCGATGCCGCCCGCCGGACGGTCCACGAACACCGTCGCCACCCCGGCCCGCAGCTCCGGCTCCAGATACCGGTGGTCGTCCCCGGCCGGGATCACCACCAGCCCGTCCACCCGCCGCGCGCACAGCGCCAGGACCAGCTCCTGCTCCCGGTCCGGGTCCTCCGCGCTGGACCCGTTGATGAGCAGCGCGCCGTGTTCCCGGGCCACCTCCTCCACCGCCCGGCTCAGCGGCCCGTAGAACGGGTCGGCGAGGTCCTCCAGGACCAGGCCGATGCTGGCGGTGCGCCCCTTGCGCAGCACCCGCGCGCTGTCGTTGCGGCGGAAACCGAGCGCGTCGATGGCCTCCTGGACACGGCGCTCGGTGTCCGGGGTCACCCCCGGCTCCCCGTTGACCACGCGGGAGACCGTCTTCAGGCCCACTCCGGCACGGGCGGCGACGTCCTTCATGGTCGGCCGGTTGCCGTAGCGGTTCCCCTGGGGGCGCTCTGCGCGGCGGGGCGTCTGGGGCACGGTCGGGTGTCCTGTCCTGTCGTCCACGGGAATGGGTCGGCTCCTGTCGTCCACGGGGCTCGCGAGCGCCGTCCCCCGGCACGAGGGGTGCGGCTCCCATGAGTTTGTATGAGGATGTGGCGTCGAGCATAGAGCCTGGACAACGTTGTCAGGCTCGGGGGACACTGTCCACCGGACCCTGCGGCCCGCGTGCCCGGTACGCGCCGGCCCCGCACCGTCCTCCTGTGTTTCTCATGCTCGACGGGGGAGATCCGACTCTGATGCACACCGACCTCGTGGCCGCGCTGGACATCGGCGGCACCAAGATCGCCGGCGCGCTGGTGGACGGCGACGGCCGCCTCCTGGTGCGCGCCCAGCGGGCCACGCCCGCGCGGGAGGACGGCGACACCGTGATGCGGGCCGTCGAGGAGGTGCTCGGCGAGCTGACCGCCGCCCCGCTGTGGGCGCGCGTCCGGGCCGTCGGCATCGGCAGCGCCGGCCCGGTGGACGCCTCGGCGGGCACGGTCAGCCCGGTCAACGTGCCGGGCTGGCGCGGCTACCCCCTGGTCGCGCGGGTCCGGGCGGCCACCGGGCACCTGCCGGTCGAGCTGATCGGCGACGGCGTGGCGATCACCGCCGCCGAGCACTGGCAGGGCGCCGCGCGGGGGCACGACAACGCGCTGTGCATGGTGGTGTCCACCGGCGTCGGCGGCGGGCTGGTCCTCGGCGGCAGACTGCACCCCGGCCCGACCGGCAACGCCGGTCACATCGGCCACATCAGCGTCGACCTCGACGGCGACCCCTGCCCGTGCGGGGCGCGCGGCTGCGTGGAGCGCATCGCCAGCGGCCCGAACATCGCCCGGCGCGCCCTGGAGGGCGGCTGGCGGCCCGGCCCGGACGGCGACACCTCCGCCGCCGCGGTGGCCGCCGCCGCCCGGGCCGGCGACCCGGTCGCCGTCGCCTCCTTCGAACGGGCCGCGCAGGCGCTCGCCGCCGGCATCGCGGCCACCGCGACCCTCGTCGAGATCGACATCGCCGTGATCGGCGGCGGCGTCGGCAAGGCGGGCGAGGTGCTGTTCGCCCCGCTGCGCCGGGCGCTGACCCGGTACGCCACCCTCTCCTTCGTCCAGCGCCTGACCGTCGCCCCGGCCCGGATGGGCACCGACGCGGGCCTGGTGGGCGCGGCCGCGGCGGCGCTGAGCCGGGCGGCGGGGGCGACGGTGGCGGGGGTCTGAGCCGGGGCGCCCCGGGGCGCCGGGCCGGGTCCGTGGCCGGGTGGCCTCGTGGGGGTGGCGGGGCGGGGGTCCGAGCCAGGGGCGCCGGGCTCGGTCCGCAGCCGGGTCGGGGTCCCTGACCGAAGGGCGTGACGGTGCGGGTGTCCGGGCCGGGGTCCGGTCCGTGCCGGGGCCGGGGGTGACCTTCTGGCCGTGCGCGCAGTTGAACCCGGCATGAAGAAGCGCAGCATGCTCGCCCTCGCCTCCCTGGCCACCGGCTTCGTCGTCGCGGCCGTCACCCCCTCCCACGCCGGCGCCGAGGCCCCGGCCCGCCCCGGCACGGCGGTCGACGCCCTCGACGCCGTCGCCGACGCCCCCGACCACCTGACCCCCCTCGACCACGACGAGCGGTCCGGGGACTGACGGGCCCCGCTCCGGGGCCCCCGCGGCGCCGACGCCCCCGGCAGGCGGGCGTCGGCGCCGTCGTGCCCGCCCTCAACTGGGCCTGGTTTCCGTGGCAGGGTGGAGCGGGCAAGCCACAGGGGGCCAACAGAAGAGGGGGACCTGTGACCGTCGTCTGGATCAACGGCGCGTTCGGTGCGGGCAAGACCACCACCGCACGGGAACTGATCGACCTGATCCCGAACAGCACGCTCTTCGACCCCGAGGTCATCGGCGGCGGGCTGGCGCACCTGCTGCCGCCCAAACGCCTGGCCGAGGTGGGCGACTACCAGGACCTCCCGATCTGGCGCCGGCTGGTGATCGACACGGCCGCCGCGATGCTCGCCGAACTGGGCGGAACGCTGGTGGTCCCCATGACCCTGCTGCGCCAGGAGTACCGCGACGAGATCTTCGGCGGCCTCGCCGCCCGCCGCATAGCCGTCCACCACATACTGCTGGCCCCGGCGGAAACGATCCTGCGTGAGCGGATCGCCCACCGCGAGATACCCCCCGACCTGCCCGACGGCGACATCCGCGTACGGCAGTGGTCGTTCGACCACATCGCCCCGTACCGGGCCGCCCTCGCCTCCTGGCTGGCGGCCGACGCCCATCCGATCGACACCGGCGCCCTCACCCCGCGCGAGACCGCCGTGCGCATCGCCGACGCGGTCGGCGGCGGCGAGGTGCCCGTCTGCGACATCGTGCAGACCCCGGAACCCACCGCCGAGACGCTCGCCGCCGGCGTCCTGCTCTTCGACGAGCACGACCGCTTCCTGCTCGTCGACCCCACGTACAAGCCGGGCTGGGAGTTCCCCGGCGGAGTCGTGGAACCCGGCGAGGCCCCCGCCCGGGCCGGCATCCGCGAGGTCGCCGAGGAGACCGGCATCCGTCTCGACGACGTACCGGCGCTGCTGGTCGTCGACTGGGAGCCGCCCGCACCCCCCGGCTACGGCGGGCTGCGGCTGCTCTTCGACGGCGGACGCCTCGACTCCGCCGAGGCCGCCCGGCTGCTCCTGCCCGGCCCCGAACTGCGCGCCTGGCGCTTCGTCACCGAGGAGGAGGCCGCCGGGCTGCTCCCGCCGGTCCGCTACCAGCGGCTGCGCTGGGCGCTGCGGGCGCGCGAGCGGGGCGCCGCGCTCTACCTGGAGGCGGGCGTCCCGGTCGGCGACGGGGGCGGTCCTCAGCCCGCCGCGTAGTTGCGCAGGAACAGCGCTTCGGCCACCGACAGTTGCTCCAGCTCCTCGGGCGAGACGCTCTCGTTCACCGCGTGGATCTGCGCCTCCGGCTCGCTCAGGCCGATCAGCAGGATCTCCGCCTCCGGGTAGAGCGCGGCCAGCGTGTTGCACAGCGGGATCGAGCCGCCCTGGCCGGCGTAACTCATCTCCTGCCCGGGGTACGCCACCGCCATCGCGTCCGCCATCGCCCGGTACGCCGGGCTGCCGGTGTCGGCGCGGAACGGCTGGCCCTGGCCGATCTGCTCCACGGCCACCCGGGCGCCCCACGGCGTGTGCGCCTCCAGGTGCGCCCGGAGCAGCTTGGTCGCCTCGGCGGCGTCCACGCCCGGCGGCACCCGCAGGCTCACCAGCGCCCGCGCGCTCGCCTGCACGGACGGGGTGGCGCCGACGACCGGCGGGCAGTCGATGCCGAGCACCGTGACGGACGGCCGCGCCCAGATGCGGTCGGCGACCGTGCCCGAGCCGATCAGCTCCACGCCGTCCAGCACCTTGGCGTCCTTGCGGAACTGCGCCTCGTCGTACTCCAGCCCCTCCCAGCGGCCGTCGCCGGCCAGCCCGTCGACGGTGGTCGAGCCGTCCTCGGCGCGCAGCGAGTCCAGGGTGCGGATCAGCGCGGCCAGCGCGTCGGGCGCGGCCCCGCCGAACTGGCCGGAGTGCAGGTTGCCTTCGAGGGTGTCCACCGAGACGCGCAGCAGGGTCATGCCGCGCAGGGTCGAGGTGACCGTCGGCAGCCCGGCCCGGAAGTTGCCCGCGTCGCCGATGACGACGGTGTCCGCGGCGAGCAGCTCCGGGTGCTGTTCGGCGTACCGCTCCAGGCCGCCCGTGCCCTGTTCCTCCGAGCCCTCGGCGATCACCTTGACGTGCACCGGGACGCCGCCGTTCGCCTTCAGCGCGCGCAGCGCCAGCAGGTGCATGATGACGCCGCCCTTGCAGTCGGCGGCACCGCGCCCGTACCAGCGGCCGTCGCGCTCGGTCAGCTCGAACGGGGGAGTGGCCCAGCCCGCCTCGTCCAGCGGCGGCTGCACGTCGTAGTGGGCGTAGAGCAGGACCGTCTTCGCGCCCTCGGGGCCGGGCAGGTACCCGTACACCGACTGGGTGCCGTCGGGGGTGTCGAGCAGGGACACGTCCGTGAAGCCCTCGGCGCGCAGCGCGTCGGCGATCCACCGGGCGGCGGCCTCGCTCTCGCTCCTGGGGAACTGCTCGAAGTCCGCCACCGACTTGAAGGCCACCAGCTCGGCCAGCTCCGTCCGCGCCCGGGGCAGCAGTGAGGCGACGGTCTCGGCGACCGGGTTCGAGGACATGGGCACGCTCCTTGTGGGTGCGACGTTGCGGGGTCGTACAGGTAGTCGATCAAGTTGTCGATCAGATTGTCGATCCTCCCACAGCGGCCTGCGGCGATGCCCGCCGTAGGATGCGGGAGACAGGTGCGGCATGCGGTTTGATCGGAGCAGTAGACCATCGTGAGCAGCGAGAACTCTTCGGCGGACGACGCGCGTCAGGTCTGGGACGTGGTCGTGGTGGGCGCGGGACCCGCGGGGGCCTCGGCCGCCTACGCGGCGGCGGTCGCGGGACGGCGCGTGCTGTTGCTGGAGAAGGCGGACCTGCCCCGCTACAAAACCTGCGGCGGCGGCATCATCGGGCCCTCGCGCGACTCGCTGCCCCCCGGCTTCGAACTGCCCTTCCAAGACCGGGTGCACGCGGTGACGTTCTCGCACAACGGCCGCTTCACCCGCACCCGCCGCTCCAAGCAGATGCTGTTCGGGCTGGTCAACCGGCCCGAGTTCGACCAGCAGCTCGTCGAGCACGCGCAGAAGGCGGGCGCCGAGCTGCGCACCGGGGTGACGGTGACGCGGGTCGAGCAGCACGGCTCGGCGGTGCCGGACCGGCGGACGGCCGCGGTGGTGCTCCAAGGCGGCGAGACCGTGCTGGCGCGGGCCGTGGTCGGGGCGGACGGCAGCGCCAGCCGGATAGGCGCCCACGTCGGCGTCAAGCTCGACCAGGTGGACCTGGGCCTGGAGGCGGAGATCCCGGTGCCGGAGCCGGTCGCCGAGGACTGGAAGGGCCGGGTCCTCATCGACTGGGGCCCGATGCCCGGCAGTTACGGCTGGGTCTTCCCCAAGGGCGACACCCTCACGGTCGGGGTCATCTCCGCCCGCGGTGAGGGCGCGGCGACCAAGCGCTACCTGGAGGACTTCATCGGGCGGCTGGGCCTGGCCGGTTTCGAACCGAGCATCTCCTCCGGGCACCTGACCCGCTGCCGCGCCGACGACTCGCCGCTGTCCCGGGGCCGGGTGCTGGTCTGCGGCGACGCGGCCGGGCTGCTGGAGCCGTGGACCCGCGAGGGCATCTCCTTCGCGCTGCGCTCCGGGCGGCTGGCGGGGGAGTGGGCGGTGCGGATCGCCGAGGCGCACGACGCGGTGGACGCCCGCCGCCAGGCCCTGAACTACGCGTTCGCGGTCAAGGCCGGGCTCGGCGTCGAGATGAGCGTCGGCAAGCGCCTGCTGTCCGTGTTCGAGCGCCGCCCCGGCCTCTTCCACGCGGCCCTGACCGGTTTCCGGCCGGCCTGGCGGGCGTTCCGGGACATCACCCAGGGCTCCACCACGCTCGGCGAGCTGGTCCGCAGCCATCCGGTCGCGCAGCGGGCCCTCAACGCGATGGACCGCCGGGCGGCGACCGCGCCCGACGCCGCGCCCGCCGATGCGTCCGGTGGCGCGTCCGGTGGCGCGTCCGGTGGTGCGTCCGGTGGCGCCCCGGGCGCGGAGGCCACCCCCTCCTGACCCGGATCCCGGTCGGCCCGCCGTACTCCCCCAGGAGTACGCGGTCTCACCCCACGCGGACGACGCCGCCCCCGGCGCGCGGCGGCTAGCGTGGCCGGCATGGACGCAGAGCGGGAGCGGGCGCCGGAGCGGGCGCCGCGGCCGTGGTGGCGCTACGGTCCCCCGTGGGCGGACCCCGCGGAGGACGGCCGGCGGACGCCCCGCCCGCCCTGGCGGTCGACCGCCGTGCTGGTGGGGTTCGTACTGGTCGGGTCGGGCTTCGCCGCGCGGGCCCAGGAGGGCGAGCGGGCCGCCCTGGACGCCTTCGCGGGGGCGCTGCTGCTGCTCGCCGGGGCGCTGCCGCTGTGGCGCCGGCGGCATCCGGTGGCCGTGGCGTTCGGCACGGCGGCCGTCGTCCTGGTGTACCTGGGCGCCGGATACCCGTACGGGCCGGTGCTGTTCGCCGTCGCCGTGGCCTGCTTCGGCGCCGTCGTCGCGGGGCACCGGCGGGCCGCGTGGGCGGCGGCGGGCCTGCTGTGGGCCGGGCACGTACTGATCGCCCACTGGCTGTACCGGTGGCTGCCGCCGACCGGGGACACCGCCGCGTCCTGGGGCCAGGAGGCGGTCGTCGCCGCCTGGGCGGTGGCCGTCGTCGCCGTGTCGGAGCTGGCCCGGGTCAGACGCGAGCAGGGGGCGCGGGACCGGGCCGAACGGGCCCGGGCCGCCCGGCGCCGCGCCGACGCGGAACGGCTGCGGATCGCCCGCGAGCTGCACGACGTCCTCGCCCACAGCCTCTCCGTCATCAACGTGCAGGCGGGCGTCGGCCTCGCCCTGCTCGACAGCGACCCCGAGCCGGCCCGCGCCGCGCTCCGCACCATCAAGGCCCAGAGCAAGGAGGCGCTCGGCGAGGTGCGCCAGGTACTCGACACCCTGCGCGCCCCCGGCGACGCCCCCCGCGCCCCCGCCCCGGGCCTCGACCGGCTGCCCGAGCTGGTGGAGCAGGCGGCCGCCGCCGGACTCGCCGTCGCGGTCCGGGGCCGCCCGCCCCGGTTGCCGCCCGGCACCGACCTGGCCGCGTTCCGCATCGTGCAGGAGGCCCTCACCAACGTCGTACGGCACTCCGCTTCCCGGCACGCGCGCGTGCGGCTCGACGCGGCCGGGGGCGCGCTGCGGCTCCGGGTCGACGACGACGGGCCCCCGGCCGGGGCCGACGCGGGCGGCGGCGGCAACGGACTCGCCGGGATGCGGGAGCGGGCGGCGGCCCTGGGCGGCACCATCGAGGCGGGGCCGCGGCCCGACGGCGGCTTCCGCGTCCTCGCCGTCCTGCCGGTCGCCGCCGCGGGGACGAGGGAGGACGACCGGTGATCCGGGTACTGCTCGCCGACGACCAGTCACTGGTGCGGGCCGGGTTCCGCGCGCTGCTCGACGCGCAGCCCGGCATCGAGGTGGCCGGGGAGTGCGCCGACGGCGAGGAGGCGGTACGGGCGGTCCGCGCGCTGCGGCCCGACGTGGTGCTGATGGACATCCGGATGCCCGTGCTGGACGGGCTGGCCGCGACCCGCCGGATCACCGGCGACCCGGACCTCGCGGAGGTGCGGGTGGTGATGCTGACCACCTTCGAACTCGACGAGTACGTCTTCGAGGCGATCCGCTCGGGCGCCTCGGGGTTCCTGGTCAAGGACACCGAACCGGAGGAACTCCCGCGCGCGGTACGGGCGGTGGTGGCGGGCGAGGCGCTGCTCTCGCCGGGCGTGACCCGGCGGCTGATCGCCGAGTTCGCGGCCCGGTCCAAGGAGCCCGCCGCGGCCGGTGCGCCGACCCGGCTGACCGAGCGGGAACGGGAGGTGATGACGCTGGTCGGCATGGGCCTGTCCAACGAGGAGATCGCCCGCCGGCTGGTCGTCAGCCCGCTCACCGCCAAGACCCACGTCAGCCGCGTCATGGTCAAGCTCGGCGCCCGCGACCGGGCCCAACTGGTCGTGCTGGCCTACGAGTCCGGGCTGGTCCGGCCGGGCTGGCTGGGCTGACCGGACCGTGTCCCGGCCCGGAAGCGGACCAGCACGCTCACCACCCGGGCCACGAACACCACGGCGGCCAGCGTCGCCCCGGTCCCGGTCAGCGTGGTCCGCGCGCCGCCCGACAGACCGAACACGTACGCCGGTCCGGCCACGGCGCCGAACAGCACCGCCGCCGCGAACACCGCGCTGCACAGCGCGTACCCGATCTCCACGGTGATCGCGTCCCGTTCGGCCTGCGTCCGCCGTCCCCCGTCACTGGTCATGGGGGGAGTGTCACAGCGTCCGCGCGGCGGGGCAAGCCGCCTCAGCCGACCGCCGACCGCTCCCGCCACAGGGCCGCGAGGGAGGCGTCCCCGGTCACACCCGGCAGCGGCACCCGGTTCCACAGGCCCAGGTACAGCTCCGCCGCCGGACCGGCCACCTCGCAGTCGGCGTCCGCCGTCACGCCCCGCTCGGCCTCGGGCACCCGCTCCGACAGCCGTACGGTCCAGACGGCGTCGTCCGCGTCGGTCGCCCGCACCCGCAGCACCCGGGGCTCGGGGACCCGGACCCGGCTCCTCTCGCGGGCGTGGAAGCCGCGCAGCAGTTCGTCGACGCCGTCCACGGCGAAGGCGGTGCCGACGCCGGTGGGCTCGCCGCCCCGGGCCGCCTCCGCGTCGAAGCGGTGCACGGCCGTCTCGTGGGCCTGCCGCCGCGCCCAGAACTCCAGCGGGGTCGGGGCGGGCAGGAAGTGCCAGCAGTCCAGGCCGGCCGGGGCCGCCGCGAGGGTGTCGACGAGCCGCCGGTGCCCCTCGCGGAACCAGTCCGTGAGCGCGGTGCCGTCCAGGTCCGGCTCGTCCCCGAGGGGGCGGGGCGCGGTGTGCCCCTCGGCGACGAACCCGGTGGCCCAGCGGTGCACCGCCCCGGTGTGCCGCAGCAGGTCCCGCACCCGCCAGGCGGGGCAGGTCGGCACCTCGGCGGCGCTCCCCGCCGCCTCCGCGGCGTCGGCGAGCAGCCGGCCTTCCCGGTCCAGGACATGTATGTACGCGGCGGTTTCCATGGCAGGGAGTGTGCCCGATGAAGTGCGCCCGGAGGCAACGGGTTTCAGGGGCCGGACGCGGGCCGCCGCCGGGAGCCGCGCGCCCGATGCCCGGTCAGGCCGGGTCCGCCGCGCGGCGGGTCGCCAGGGTGATCAGCACGGCGATCGCCGCGAGGACCGCGACGCTGGTGAGGGCCGCCGGCAGGGAGAACCAGTCGGCCATGAAACCGATCGCGGGCGGCCCGAGCAGCATGCCGCCGTAGCCGAGGGTGGAGGCGGTGGCGACACCGCCGGGGCCGCCCAGCGCCCCCGCCCGTTCCACCGCGACCGGGAAGATGTTGGCCAGGCCCAGCCCGGTGACCGCGAAGCCGAACAGCGCCGCCCACACCGACGGCGCCAGCGAGCCCAGCACCATCCCGGCCGCGGCGACCGTGCCGCCGGCCACCACGGTACGGGTGCGGCCGAGGCGTTCCAGCAGGGTCGTGCCGGTCAGCCTGCCCAGGGTCATGGCGAGCGCGAAACAGGAGTAGCCGGCCGCCGCCAGCCCCGGCGAGGCGTGCAGGTCCTCCTTGAGGTGCAGCGCGCCCCAGTCGGCCATGGCGCCCTCGCCGTACGCCGTGCACAGGGCGATCAGGCCGAAGGTGACCACCAGGACGCGGGTGCGGCGGACCGGCCGCCGCGGCTGCGCCTGCGCGCGGGGTGCCCGGTCCGGCGGGGCGGGGACCGGGCAGCGCAGCAGGACGCGGCCCGCCACCAGGGTGACCAGCAGACCGACGACCGTCAGCCCGGTCAGGTGCTCCGCCGGCGACAGGGAGCCCGCGACCAGCCCGCCGAGCCCGGCGCCGACCATGCCGCCGAGGCTGAACGCGGCGTGGAAACTCGGCATGATCGGGCGCCGCAGCGCGGCCACCAGGTCGACGGCGGCGCTGTTGAAGGCCACGTTGATCCCGCCGTACGCGGCCCCGAAGAGCAGCAGCACGGCGCCGAGGACGGGCGCGGAGCGGGTCAGCGGGGGCAGGGCGACGCTCAGCGAGAGCAGCACCGCGCAGACGACGGTGACCGGGTGGCTGCCGTAGCGGCGGCAGAGCCGGCCGGTCAGCGTCATGGTGACGACCGCCCCGGCCGAGACGCCGAGCAGCGCCAGGCCCAGGGCGCTGGCGGAGGCGCCGGTGCGCTCCTTGATGTCGGGGATGCGCACCACCCAGCCGGCGAAGACGAAGCCGTCGAGGGCGAAGAAGACGGTCAGTACGGCACGGAGCCGGGCCAGTTCGGCACGGGGACCCGGCACGGCGCTGTGCGAACGGGTTTTGTTTATCAGCGGCACAAAGTCAGGCTAGGCGGGGACGGGAAACGGGGCAAGGGTGCCGCCCCCTGCGCCGATCCCCGCGCCGCCGCCTCCGTCCCGGCCGCCCCGTCCGCCCCGGACCCCGGCCGGCCAGCACCGCCACGGCGACGCCCGGCCCGGTCGCATACGCTCGACAGCACGATGAAGAACCACCTCACCCCCCTCGGACCCAAGGCCGACAAGGCCACGGTCAGACGGCACAACCTCAGTCTGGTCCTGCGGGCCGTGCACGACGCGGGGGAGGCGACCAGAGCCGGCGTCGCCACGCACGTCGGACTCACCCGGGCCGCGGTGTCGTCCCTGGTGGAACAGTTGCTGGAGTACGGCTTCGTCACCGAGTGGGGCAAGACCAGCAGCGGCCAGGTGGGCCGCCCCGGCACCGTCCTGAAGGTGGCCAGGACCGGCCCGGCGGGCCTCGGCGTCGAGATCAACATCGACTACGTCGCCGTATGCGTCGTCGACCTGGCCGGCACCGACCGGGTCCGGCTCGTCGAACACGTCGACAACCGTGGCGTCCCGCCCTCCCAGGTGCTCGCCCACGCCGCCCGGCTGGCGGCCCGCGCCATCGGCTCGGCGGCCGAGCAGGACCTGCTGCCGGCCGGCGTCCACCTCGCCCTGCCCGGCCTGGTGACCGGCGGCACCGTCCGCCAGGCCCCCAACCTGGGCTGGCAGCGGGTCGCCGTCGAGGGACTGTTCGCCCAGGCCCTGCTCGCGCTGCGCCCCGCCCACCGGGCGCTGCCGGTCAGCTCCGACAACGAGGCCAACGCCGCCGCCCTGGCCGAGCTGTGGTTCGGCGCCGGCACCGAGGGCGTGCGCAGCTTCCTCTATCTGACCGGCGAGATCGGCGTCGGCGGCGCCCTGGTCCTGCGGGGCGAACTGCTGCGCGGCGCCCACGGCTTCGCCGGGGAGATCGGGCACATGGTCCTGGAACCCGACGGCCCGCTCTGCCGCTGCGGGGCCCGCGGCTGCCTGGAGCAGTACGCCGGACAGGCCGCCCTGCTGCGGGCCGCGGGGATCGACGCGGACTCCGGCGTACGCGGCGTCACCGACCTCGGACGCCGGGCCCGGCGCGGCGAACCGGCCGCGCTGGCGGCGATCGAACAGGCCGGACGGAGGCTCGGCCTCGTCGTCTCGGGCGCGGTCAACCTCTTCGACCCCGACGCGGTGATGCTCGGCGGCGCCTACCGGGAGCTGATGGAGTGGCTGGCGCCCGCCGTCGAACGGGAACTGGCGCTGCGCGTGGTGTCCGGGCTGTGGACCGAGGACGGCAAACGGCTGCGCGCCGCCTCCCCGCTGGGGGACGCGGCGCGCGGCGCGGCCGGCGTGATCGTCCGCGAGGTGCTGGAGGACCCGGCGGCGTACGCGGAACGCGTGGGGGAGTGAGGGGGCGGCGCCCCCGTCACTCGACGGCCTCACGCGCGGTGCGTCAGGGAGGGCGCAGGCGGCGCCCCGTCACGTCACGCGCGGTGCGTGAGGGGCGAGCGGGCGGCGCCCCGTCACCTCACGCGCGGTGCTTGGCGATCAGCTCCTGGTACCAGCGGAAGCTGTCCTTCGGGGTGCGCTGCTGCGTCTCGTAGTCGACCCGGACGATCCCGAACCGCTTGTCGTAGCCGAACGCCCACTCGAAGTTGTCCAGCAGCGACCACACGTAGTAGCCGCGCACGTCCACGCCCGCGTCCATCGCCGCCTTCAGCGCGGTGAGGTGGCCGCGCAGGTACTCCACCCGGTCGCCGTCGTGCACCGCGCCGTCGGCGGCCACCACGTCGTCCTCGGCCGAGCCGTTCTCCGTGATGTGGACCGGCGGCAGGGTGTCGCCGTACTGCTTCTTGAGCTGGACCAGCAGGTCGGTGAAGGACTCGGGGACCACCGGCCAGTTCATCGCGGTGTGCCGCACGCCGGGGAGCGTGACCTCCTCGTACCGGTTGTCCGTGGCCGTGCGCCGCGCCGGGTCGGGCTCGCGGTACGGGGCGTCGGCGACCACGATCGGCCGGTAGTAGTTGATGCCGAGGAAGTCCAGCGGCTGGGAGATCAGCGCCAGGTCGCCGTCGCGGCGGAAGTCCGCCCCGGTGATCAGCTCGCCCCAGGTCTCCTCCTCGGTGGCCGGGTAGCGGCCGGCCAGGATCGGCTCGGTCCACACCAGGTTGTGCTGGGTGTCGGCGCGGACCACCGCCGCGAGGTCGGCGGGCGAGTCGGTGGCGGGCAGGTTGCGGTCGAGGTTGAGGGTGATGCCGGCCTCCCGCACCCCGGCCGCGCGCAGCGCCTGGACGGCCAGGCCGTGGCCGACCAGCAGATGGTGGGCGGCGGCCAGCGCGCCCCGGCCCTCCTGGGCGCCCGGCGCGTGCCGGCCGATGGAGTAGCCGAGGAAGGCGCTGCACCACGGCTCGTTCAGGGTGATCCAGCGCGGCACCCGGTCGCCCAGGTGCTCGGCGACGACCGCCGTGTACTCGGCGAACCGCTCCGCCGTCTCCCGCACCCGCCAGCCGCCCCGGTCCTCCAGGGCCTGGGGGAGGTCCCAGTGGTAGAGGGTGGCGGCGGGCTCGATGCCGGCCGCCAGCAGCTCGTCCACCAGCTTCGAGTAGAAGTCCAGCCCCTTGGCGTTGACCGGACCGGAGCCGTCCGGCACGATCCGCGGCCAAGCGATCGAGAAGCGGTACGAGTCCACGCCCAGGTCGCGCAGCAGCGCCACGTCCTCCGGGTAGCGGTGGTAGTGGTCGCAGGCCACGTCACCGGTGTCGCCGTTGGCCGTCCGGCCCGGGGTGTGGCTGTAGGTGTCCCAGATCGACGGGCCGCGGCCGTCCTCGCGTGCCGCGCCCTCGATCTGGTACGAGGCGGTCGCGGCACCGAAGACGAAACCGGGCGGGAAGCCGGGGAAGTCACTCATCGGGGAAAGCCCATCTCCTGGGGTCGTGGTGGTCACTTGACGGAGCCGCCGGTGATGCCGGCGGCGATGTACTTCTGGGCGAGCACGAGCAGGATCGCCGCCGGGACCGCCGACAGCACGGACGCCGCCATCACCGAGCCCCAGTCGCCGACGTGCGCGCCGATGTACTGGTAGATACCCAGCGTGACCGGCTTGACCTCGTCGGTGGTGTTCAGGGTGAGCGCGAACATGAAGTCGCTCCACGAGAACAGGAACGCGAACAGACCCGAGGTGATCAGCGAGTTCCGGCTCATCGGCAGCACCACCTTGACGAACGTCCGCACCGGGCCGGCACCGTCCATCTGCGCGGCCTCGATCACCTCGCCGGGGATCGACACCATGAAGGATCGCATCAGCACGATGGAGAAGGGGATGCCCAGCGAGGCGTCCGCCAGCATCAGGCCGAAATAGGAGTTCACCAGGCCCAGATCGACGTACGAGTTGTACAGCGCGTTGGCGATGACGATGCCCGGCACCATCTGGGTGATCAGCGTGCCGAACACGATGGTCCTCGAGCCGCGCAGCCCGAACCGCGCCAGCCCGTACGCCGCCGGGGCCGCGATCGCCAGGCAGATCACCACCGCGCCCAGCGACACCGCCAGCGAGGTCAGCAGGTTGCCGCCCTGGTCGCTGATGGCCTTGGAGAACCCGGACAGGTCCAGGCCGCCCGGCACCGGGTCGACCTCCAGCAGCCCCGACTCGGGCTGCAGCGCGGTGTTGAGCATCCAGTACAGCGGGAACAGCATCACGCACAGGATGAGCACGCCGGCGACGGTGGAGCCCCACTTCCGCCGGGACCTGGTGGTGGCCCGGCCGGCGGACTCCTGCGTGGACGTGGGAGAGGCCATGGCCGTCACTTCCCCTCGGTGCGGTTGGCCCGCAGGTAGAACACCGCGAAGACGGCGGAGATCAGGATGAGTACGTTGCCGACGACCGCGCCCGCCCCGAAGTCCAGTTGGACGAAGGAGTTCTGGTAGGTGAGCGTGCCCAGGGTCTGGGTGGAGTCGGCCGGGCCGCCGTCGGTCAGGGCGAGGATCAGGTCGAGGATCTTGACCGTCGACATGAAGCCGAGGACCAGCACGACGGTGATGACCGGCTTGAGCATCGGCAGGGTGATGGACCGGAACGTGCGCCATGCGGACGCCCCGTCCAGTGCGGACGCCTCGTACAGGTCCTTCGGGATCTCCTGCAGACCGCCGTACAGAATGACCATGTTGAAGGGGATGCCGATCCAGATGTTGACCAGGATGACGGAGAGCAGGGCCATGTGTGGATCGGTCAACCATGGAGTGTGTCCGCCGATGCCCAGCGTGTCCAGGAACGAGTTCAGTACACCCGTGTCCTGGTCCAGGATGCGGCGCCACACGATGCCGGACACCACCATGGGCACCAGCCAGGGCAGCAGGATCAACGACCGCAGTACACCGTTGAGCGGGAAGCGGCGGCTGAAGAAGACGGCGAGCCCCAGCCCGATGGAGAACTGGCCGAGCAGCGATCCGGCCGTGAACACCAGGGTGTGCCAGAGCGCCTTGCCGAACAGGGCGTCCTGGAACACGTTCGACCAGTTGTCGGTGCCGTTGAAGGGCGACTCACCGGTGAAGAAGGTCTCCGGCGTGTAGTGCTGGAAGCTCATCACGACGTTGCGGACGAGCGGGTAGCCGAAGAACAGCAGCATGAAGACGACCGCGGGGGCGACGAACCCCCACTGGGTGAGCCGGCGCCGGCGCCTGATCCGGTCGGGGTCGGACGCGCCGGCCGTTCCCGGGGCCTTCGCGGCCGTCTGTGCGGTGACAGTGGACGTGGTCATGGTCGCGGTTCCTCAGTTCCCGCTCGTGGCCCGCTGCTGGGCGCGCTTCAGGGCGGCCTCGCTGGACTGGCCGGTCAGGGCGGACTGGAAGGCGCTCTGCAGGGCGAGCGACACGCTCGACCAGCCGGCGCCCAGCTTGGCGGTACGGGACCGGGCGGCGGCCACCTGGTCGGCGAGCGCGTCCAGCTCCGGCACCCGCTGGCGCCAGACGGCGGCGGCCTTGGAGTTGGCCGGGACCATCCAACTGTTCAGCGCGTAGGTGAGCTGCTCCCGCTGGCTGGACAGACACGCGACGATCTTGCCGGCCATCTTCTCACGCCGCTCGTCGCCCGTGTTGGGCACGGTGAGCACGGCACCGCCCAGCGGGCCGACCGAGTCGCCGCCCGCCTTCGGCACCGGGATCTGCGCGATCTCCCAGTGCAGCGACTTCTTGGTGTTGAGCGTCTCGACCTGCCACGGACCGTTGATCATCATGGCCGCGTTGCCGGCCATGAACTGGTCGTTGACGTCGGCCTGCGTCCAGTTGACGGTCGACTTCGACAGCGACCCGTCCGCCAGGAGGGCCTTCCAGTAGTCGAGCGCCTGGACGACCTGGGGGCTGTCCAGGTCGGTCTCGTCGCCGCCGTTGGACCACATGAACGGCGTGAACTGGAAGACGCCGTCCTCCGCGCCGCCCGCGCTGAGCGCCAGCCCGTACCGGTTGCCCTGGGTGAGCTTCTCGGCGGCCGCGCGCAGCTCGTCCCAGGTGGTGGGCACCTCGACGCCGGCCTGGTCGAGGAGGTCCTTGTTGTAGAACAGCGCCAGGGTGTTCACCGACCGGGCGGCACCGTAGTACGTACCCTTGTACGAACCGAAGTTGACGATGCCCTCGGGGATGTCCCGGGTGCTCAGGCCGAGCGTCCTGAGGTCGACGAGACCGCCCGCCTCGGCGAACGTCGGCATCTCGGAGGCGTCGAACTGGACGATGTCCGGCAGCGACTTCGAGGACGCCATCCGCAGCGCCTTGGTCATGACCTGTGCCGCCGGGACGCTCTGCTGCTCGATGGTGATGCCCAGTTGCTTGCCGCAGCGGGCCATCGCCTCCGCGTCCCAGCGGTGGTAGGACTCGTCGGTCGAGGAGTTCATCACGGTGTACACGTCGGCGTCGCGTTGCTGTCCGCAGCCGGTCAGCGCCGCCCCGGCGACCAGGACGGAGACGGCGGCGAACGACGCGACGGTTCTGCGGGAGCGTCCGCGGTGCGCGGCGGCCGGAGAGTGTGCTGTCACGGTGTGCCCTTGGGTACGAGGGGGTGCCGGCCCGCCCGCGCGACCACTGCGTCGCGCGGGGGCTGGGAGGAGCTTCGCGGGCACCGGCGGACCCGCGGATCGGGGTCAG
>NZ_BNBI01000020.1 GCF_014655295.1 Streptomyces fumanus | reverse complement strand
GGACGCAGTCCCTCGTACTGGGCGTACTCGGGGCTGTGTCCGGTGCGGCGAGAGTGCGTGCCAGGCGTCGCGGGGCAGGAGGGACTTTGCGGACACGACCTAGGGGCCGGTCAGGCGGGCCGGCGGCCGTGGTTGGCGCGGCGCTTGCGGACGCGCCACCTGCGTTTGCGGGTTCTCTTCGACATGCCCCTTGTGCTTAACCGAGGATGGGGCGTCCGTCGAGGGGTCAGGCACGCCCGATCGGGGCGAGCACCGCGTCCGTGAGCCGGGCCAGGTCGGCGGGGGCCAGCTCGACCTCCAGGCCCCGGCGGCCCGCCGAGACGCAGACCGTGGCGTGCTGCGAGGCCGAGGCGTCCAGCACGGTGGGCAGCTTCTTGCGCTGGCCCAGCGGGGAGATGCCGCCCCGGACATAGCCGGTGGTGCGCTCGGCGAGCGCCGGGTCGGCCATCGCCGCCCGTTTGCCGCCGACCGCCGTCGCCAGCGCCTTCAGGTCGAGCTGGCCCGCGACCGGCACGATCGCGACCGTCAGCGTGCCGTCGACGTCGGCGACCAGCGTCTTGAACACCCGCTCCGGGGAGACGCCCATCGCCTCGGCCGCCTCCTCGCCGTAGGACGGGTGGGCGGGGTCGTGGTCGTAGGAGTGGACCGTGTACGCCACGTCCGCGGCGGTCAGGGCCACCGTCGCGGGGGTGCCCCCCGCCTGCTGCTTCTTCGCCTTCTTCGCCATCGCGGGCAGCTTCTCCGGTTGCGTCAGTTCAGACTGGTCGGGCCGCGCGTCAGGTCGGACGCGGGCAACGACGGCAGGGTACGGATGACGGCCGTCTCGGTGCGCAGCAGCGTCAGTTCGTCGCGCAGCCGGGAGGCGGTGTCCGGCGCCTGGAGCAGCCGCTGCTTGGTCGGCGTGTCCAGCATCATCGCCGCGGCCACCAGGTACGAGACCACGCCGGGCTCGTCCGGCAGCTCGGCGCCGGTGGCCAGCGACCGCTCCCGCGCCCCGGCCAGCCGCTTCTGGTACTGGCGGAACGCCCGCAGCACACCCTCGGCCAGCGGGCCCGCCTCGTCGCCGGGCTCCTCGGGCAGATGCTCCAGCTCGGCCGTCAGGAACGGCCCGGAGGCGTCGACCGACAGCAGCCTGACCCGGGTGGTGCCGGTCGCCAGCACCTCGAAGGTGCCGTCGGCCCGCTCCCGGATCGTCGCCGCGTCCGCCACACAGCCGACCCGGTGGAACGCCTTGGCCGGGTCGGGCCCGAACCCGGCGCCGGCCCCGCGCTCGGGCACCGCCGTGGGGTCGGGCAGCCCGGGGGCGCTGGGCGCCACCTCGTGGCCGTCCCGGATCGCCACGACGGCGAACCGGCGCGGCTCGTCCTCGGGCGTTTTCAGCAACTCGCGCATCATGGCGCGGTAGCGCTCCTCGAACACGTTGAGCGGGAGCACCAGCCCCGGGAACAGAACGGAGTTCAGGGGGAAGAGCGGGAGCCGGACGGTGGTCACGACGCAGAAGCCTAATGGTCGTCCGGGCCGGCGTGAGCGCCGCGCCCGTTTCCCGGCCGGCCGGACACCGCCGACCGGATCTCGTCGCGCACCTGGAGGAACCGCCCGAGCGGGTCCTCCGCCTCCCGCTCCCAGGGGAAGGAGGTGGCGTACGGGCCGGTCAGCCGGAGCTGTTCCGCCGCGTCCGCCGGGCGGCCCAGCCGGACCAGCACGTACAGCAGCAGGTTGCGCAGCGGGGCCGGCCAGGGGTCGGCGGGCGGCAGCCCGGCCGACAGCGCGATCGCCAGGTCGGCCGCCGCGTGCAGCCGGTCCCGTCCCACCGCCTCCGGGCCGGCCTCGGTCAGACAGCGGTAGGCCGCCCGCAGCGGCAGCGCCCGCACCAGCGCCCCCTCGGGCGCGTCCTGCGCGGCCGTCTCGGCGAAGTCCAGGCACTCGCGGTGCGCGCCGGGCGAGGCGGCGGCCAGGTACTGGAGGGCCGCGAGGTGGCAGCCGTAGTGGTGCGGGGCGCGGCGCACCGCCTCGGCCCACAGATGGGCGAACTCGGCGTGCCCGGCCCGCCGGCCGCGGGCGCAGTCCAGGGCGACCCGCCAGGGCACCGGGTCCGGCCCGCCGTCCCGGGCGGCGGCCATGACGGCCGGTTCGGCCTGGTCCAGCAGTTCGGTGCGGGCCGGCGACTCCCAGTGCCGGTCCACCGCGAGCCGGGCGCCGACCAGGGCCGCGTCCGGGTCGCCGGGGTCGGCGGCGCGCCAGGCGTCCAGCCAGTCGGGGCGGGAGCGCGCGAACGCCGCGAGCCGGGTCGCGTACCGGTCCCGGCGGTCCCACTCGGCGTCCCGGCGGGTGGCGGCGAGCAGCTCGGCGGCGGCCCGGTGGGTGCCCTGCGCGGCGCCGACCAGCGCGGGGGCCAGCCGGTCGTCGGGCGCGTCGAGGAGTGCCTCGTCGTCGGCCGGGAGCCCGGCGGCCGGGCGCGCCGAGCCGCCCCGCAGCCGGGCCGTACGGAGGAACACGGAAAGCCGAGCCATGGTGTCGACCATTGAAAGTCCGCAGGTCGGGGCCGCGCCAGAGGCTTCGCGCAACCTTCGGAAAGTTGTACGTCCGGCGGTAAAAGCGCGGTAAAACGTGAGCGTGTCTCACCTGCGGGGCGTCTGACCTGTGCGATGTCTCACCGCTGCCGCGCGTCACCTGTGCGGAGTCTCACCGGCGCGGTGCCTGCCCGAGCGGTGCGGTGCCTCAGCCCCGCCGCAGCAGCCGGGTCGCGCCCGCCGCGACCGCCGTGGCCAGGACCCAGCCGACCAGGATCATCGCCGCCGCCAGCCACTGCCAGCTCCCCCGCAGCCGCCAGGACCCGACCTGCCCCAGGTCGATCACCGGCAGCAGCAGGTCCAGGGCGAACAGGGCGGGGTCCCACGCCGGGTGCTCACCGCTCTTGAGCGGCGGCAGATGGGCCTGCGCGAAGGCGATCGAACCGCCCGCCCACAGCAGCGCCATCCACACCGCCGCCCGCCCCGGCCGGTACCCGTAGGCCACCGTCCAGTCCTGGACGTACCCCCAGATCCGGGCGGCGAGCGGCAGGCCCGCGCGGCGCCGGCGCTGCTTGGCCAGCAGCACCTCGCGGGCCTCCTCGTCCGAGCCGCCCGCCCGCAACACCGCGGCGAGCAGCTCGTACGGCTCCGGGTCGTACTCGGCGGTCGCGGCGGCCACCCAGTCCAGCCGCAGGCTCAGCGGGAACGCGCCCCGGGGCACCAGGTTCTCGTACGTGAAGCCGCCCATCTGGAGCCGGCCCGGACCCGGCCAACTGTCCGCCCGGTCCATCAGGTTGACCACCCGGGCCCCCGACAGCACCACCCGCCCCAGGGCTGGCCGCTCCCCGAGGAAGCGCAGCTCCGGCGTCTGCACCCGGCGCAGCGACAGCTCCTGCTCCTCGGTGAGCACGAACCGCGCCTGCTCCAGGTCGACCGCGTCGCCGAACCGCCCGTCGTCCAGCCGTATCCCGCCCTGGCAGGCGAACCGCTGGACGCGGCTGCCCCGCACCGGGGTCAGGCCGCCCAGCAGCGGGCTGTCGACGCCCGCCGGGGTCAGGTACAGCGTGCGCTCGACCGTCAACTGCGGGGCGTTCAGCGCGAGCCGCGCCCGGGGGTTGCGCAGCCGGGCGCCGCGCAGGCTCAGCGAGACGCCGATCTGGGCGCCGCGCAGGCTCACTTCGCCGTACGACTCCAGCAGCTCGGCCTGGAGGTCCTGGCCCACGGTCATGCCGTCGGCCGCTATCGACCGTCCGCCGCGGTTGTGGTGCACCACCGCCTGGTTGAGCAGCAGGTCGGTGCCGATCCGCGCGTCGGTCAGCCGTATCCCGCCGGGGAAGCGGCAGCGCGGCAGATGGAGGTCGCCCTCGGTGTGCAGCCGGGCCGCCTCCAGGCGGGGCACCGCGCAGTCCACCAGCCGCAGGGTGGTGAAGCGGGCCTCCGGCAGCAGCACCTCCCGGTCGAAGCGGCAGCGCCGCAGCTCCACGTACGGCACCACCGTGCCGCCCGCCAGGTCCATGGTGTCGCTGATCCGCACGCCGACCAGCTTCAGCGAGGAGACCCGCCCGGCCAGCGCCGGCGGTCCGTCCAGCAGCAGCCAGCACACCACCCGGGCCCGCACCGTGCGCTCCGGACCCCACAGATGCGGGCCGTGCGGATCGTCCACGGCCGGGTCGCCGCTGCTGAGGTCGTACACGCTGCCGTTGCGGAACGCTTCCCACATCCCGGCCTCGGTGGCCGTCAGGCCGTCCGGCGGGCTCGCCGCGCGGAGGCGGAGGCCCTCGGTCACGCCGTTCACTCCCTGCCCCGTTCCTCACTCATCCTTACCCTCGTACACCTGTTCATGCCCGCTGAGTGACGTACTGAACACTCTGCGTGAAGGAAATCTGCGGGAGCGGTGGACGGCGCTGTATCAGCCATTGATACGCGCGGACGGCGCCCGACGCGGGTCTGAGAGAATTGGTTCCGTGATCTCCCGAATCGATCTGCGCGGCGACGCCCTCCCCGAGGGCTCCGCCCTGCGCGACCTGCTGCCCCGAGCCGACTTCGACGTCGCGGCCGCCCTGGACAAGGTGCGCCCGATCTGCGAGGACGTGCATCATCGGGGCGACGCGGCGCTGATCGACTTCGCCGAGCGGTTCGACGGTGTGCGGCTGGAGCAGGTCCGGGTGCCCGCGGCGGCCCTGGAGCGGGCCCTCGCCGCACTGGACCCGGCGGTCCGCGCGGCCTTGGAGGAGTCCATCCGCCGCGCCCGCCTGGTCCACCGCGAACAGCGCCGCACCACCCGCACCACCCAGGTGGTGCCCGGCGGCACGGTCACCGAGAAGTGGGTGCCGGTCGACCGCGTGGGCCTGTACGCGCCCGGCGGCCGCTCGGTCTACCCGTCCTCCGTGATCATGAACGTGGTGCCCGCGCAGGAGGCCGGCGTCCCCTCCATCGCCCTCGCCTCGCCCGCCCAGGCCGAGTCCGGCGGGCTGCCGCACCCGACCATCCTCGCCGCCTGCGCCCTGCTCGGCGTGGACGAGGTGTACGCCGCGGGCGGCGCCACCGCCGTGGCGATGTTCGCCTACGGCACCGAGTCCTGCCCCCCGGCCACCATGGTCACCGGCCCCGGCAACATCTGGGTCGCCGCCGCCAAGCGCTACTTCACCGGGAAGATCGGCATCGACGCCGAGGCCGGCCCGACCGAGATCGCCGTCCTCGCCGACGCCACCGCCGACCCGGTGCACGTCGCCGCCGACCTGATCAGCCAGGCCGAGCACGACCCGCTGGCCGCCGCCGTCCTGGTCACCGACTCCGCCGAACTGGCCGACGCGGTCGAGCGGGAACTGGAGCCGCAGGTCGCCGCCACCAAGCACGTCGAGGACCGGATCGTCCCCGCGCTGGGGGGCGAGCAGTCCGCGATCGTCCTGGTCGACGACATCGACGCCGGGCTGAAGGTCGTCGACGCCTACGGCGCCGAGCACCTGGAGATCCAGACCGCCGACGCCGCAGCCGTCGCCGACCGGGTGCGCAACGCGGGCGCGGTCTTCATCGGCCCCTGGGCGCCGGTCTCCCTCGGCGACTACGCCGCCGGGTCCAACCACGTGCTGCCCACCGGCGGCTGCGCCTGCCACTCCTCCGGCCTGTCCGTCCAGTCCTTCCTGCGCGGCATCCACATCGTGGACTACACGCGCGACGCGCTCGCCGAGGTCGCCCACCACGTGGTGACGCTGGCCGAGGCGGAGGACCTGCCCGCGCACGGGGCGGCGATCAAGGCGAGGTTCGACTGGAAGGTACCCGAGGGCAAGTGAGCGACATCCGCATCGACGACCTGCCGGTACGGGACGAGCTGCGCGGCCAGACCCCCTACGGGGCGCCCCAGTTGGACGTGCCCGTACGGCTGAACACCAACGAGAACCCCTACCCGCTCCCCGAGGAGCTGGTCGACCGCATCACCGAGCGGGTCCGCGAGGCCGCCCGGCACCTCAACCGCTACCCCGACCGGGACGCGGTCGAGCTGCGCACCCGGCTCGCCGAGTACCTCACCGACACCACCGGCCACCGCGTCGGCAGGGAGAACGTGTGGGCGGCCAACGGCTCCAACGAGGTCATCCAGCAGCTCCTGCAGACCTTCGGCGGCCCCGGCCGCACCGCCATCGGCTTCGAGCCGTCGTACTCCATGCACGGCCTGATCTGCCGGGGCACCGGCACCGGATGGATCTCCGGCCCGCGCAACGAGGACTTCACCATCGACCTCGCGGCGGCCGAGCGGGCCATCGCCGAGCACCGGCCGGACGTCGTCTTCATCACCACCCCCAACAACCCCACCGGCACCGCCGTCCCGCCCGGCACGGTCCGCGCGCTCTACGACGCGGCCCAGGCGGCGAAGGACTCGATGGTGGTCCTGGACGAGGCGTACATCGAGTTCAGCCACGGCGAGTCGCTGCTGGGGCTGCTCGCCGGACGCCCCCGGCTGGTCGTCTCCCGCACCATGTCCAAGGCGTTCGGCGCGGCCGGACTGCGCCTGGGCTACCTCGCCGCCCACCCGGCGGTCGTGGACGCCGTGCAGTTGGTGCGGCTGCCGTACCACCTGTCCGCCGTCACCCAGGCGACCGCGCTGGCCGCCCTGGAGCACACCGGCACCCTGCTGAAGTACGTCGAGCAGCTCAAGGCCGAACGCGACCGGCTGGTCGCCGAACTGCGGGCGCTCGGCTACGAGGTGACCGAGTCCGACGCCAACTTCGTCCAGTTCGGACGGTTCGAGGACGCCCACGCGATGTGGCGGAAGATCCTCGACCGGGGCGTCCTGGTCCGGGACAACGGCGTGCCGGGCCGGCTGCGGGTCACCGCCGGCACCCCCCAGGAGAACGACGCGTTCCTCGACGCGGTACGTGAACTCAAGAAGGAGCAGACGGCATGAGCCGCGTAGGACGCGTCGAGCGCGTCACCAAGGAGACCTCGGTCCTGGTCGAGATCGACCTCGACGGCACCGGCAAGACCGACATCGCCACCGGCGTCGGCTTCTACGACCACATGCTCGACCAGTTGGGCCGGCACGGCCTGTTCGACCTCACCGTGCGGACCGAGGGCGACCTGCACATCGACTCCCACCACACCATCGAGGACACCGCCCTCGCGCTGGGCGCCGCCTTCAAGCAGGCCCTCGGCGACAAGGTGGGCATCTACCGCTTCGGCAACTGCACGGTCCCGCTGGACGAGTCCCTCGCCCAGGTCACCGTCGACCTCTCCGGCCGCCCCTACCTCGTGCACACCGAGCCCGAGACCATGGCGCCGATGATCGGCGAGTACGACGTGACCATGACCCGGCACATCCTGGAGTCCTTCGTCGCCCAGGCCCAGATCGCCCTGCACGTGCACGTGCCCTACGGGCGCAACGCCCACCACATCGTGGAGTGCCAGTTCAAGGCGCTGGCCCGGGCCCTGCGCTACGCCTGTGAACGGGACCCGCGCGCCGCCGGCATCCTGCCCTCCACGAAGGGCGCGCTGTGACCGGCATCTCGACCCTGCTGATCGTCGTCGGCCTCTTCCTGGTCGGCGGGATCATCTCCTTCGCCAAGCAGCAGATGCCCAGGAGCCTCATCGTGCTGCTCTCCGTCGGCGCCGCGATGTGCCTGGTCGCGGGCATCCTGAGGCTGGAGGTGTGGAATTGAGCACGTCCCCGAAGAAGGTCGTCGTCTTCGACTACGGCTTCGGCAACGTCCGCTCCGCCGAGCGCGCCCTCGCCCGCGCCGGAGCCGACGTCGAGATCACCCGTGACTTCGACACCGCGATGAACGCCGACGGCCTGCTGGTCCCCGGCGTCGGCGCCTTCGCCGCCTGCATGACGGGCCTGAAGCAGGCGCGCGGCGACTGGATCGTCGACCGCCGGCTGGCCGGCGGCCGGCCCGTGATGGGCATCTGCGTCGGCATGCAGATCCTGTTCGCCCGCGGCATCGAGCACGGTGTCCAGGCCGAGGGCCTGGACGAGTGGCCCGGCACGGTCGAGCCGCTCCAGGCCGACGTCGTCCCCCACATGGGCTGGAACACCGTCGAGGCACCCGAGGACTCCGAGCTGTTCGCCGGCCTGGACGCCGACGCCCGCTTCTACTTCGTCCACTCCTACGCCGTCCACGACTGGACCCTGGAGACCCACAACCCGGCGCTCACCGCGCCCAAGGTGACCTGGTCCACGCACGGCAAGCCGTTCGTGGCCGCCGTGGAGAACGGCGCCCTGTGGGCCACCCAGTTCCACCCCGAGAAGTCCGGCGACGCCGGAGCCCAGCTCCTCACCAACTGGATCGGAACCCTGTAGCGACATGGCCATCCTCGAACTCCTCCCCGCCGTCGACGTCCGCGACGGCCAGGCCGTCCGCCTCGTGCACGGCGAGTCCGGCACGGAGACGTCCTACGGCTCCCCCCTGGAAGCCGCCCTCGCCTGGCAGCGGGCGGGCGCCGAGTGGCTGCACCTGGTCGACCTGGACGCCGCCTTCGGCACCGGCGACAACCGGGAGCTGATCGCCGAGGTCACCAAGGCCATGGACATCAAGGTGGAGCTGTCCGGCGGCATCCGCGACGACGACACCCTCGCCGCCGCCCTCGCCACCGGCTGCACCCGCGTCAACCTGGGCACCGCCGCGCTGGAGACCCCCGAGTGGGTCGCCAAGGTCATCGCCGAGCACGGCGACAAGATCGCCGTCGGCCTGGACGTGCGCGGCACCACCCTGCGCGGCCGGGGCTGGACCCGCGACGGCGGCGACCTCTACGAGACGCTGGCCCGCCTGGACCAGGAGGGCTGCGCCCGGTACGTGGTCACCGACATCGCCAAGGACGGCACCCTCCAGGGCCCCAACCTGGAACTGCTGCGCGGGGTGTGCGCGGCGACGGACAAGCCGGTGGTGGCCTCCGGGGGCGTCTCCTCCCTGGCCGACCTGCGCGCCATCGCCGAGCTGGTCCCGCTCGGTGTCGAGGGCGCCATCGTCGGGAAGGCCCTGTACGCGAAGGCGTTCACCCTGGAAGAGGCCCTGGAGGCTGTGGCGTCATGACATCCGAAGCCGTACGGCGCGTGCAGAGCGGAAGTGCCTGGGAGGAGTCCTTCGGTTTCTCCCGCGCCGTCGCGGCGGGCGACCGGGTGCTGGTCGCGGGGACGACCGCGTTCAAGGGCGAGGTGCTCCACGGCGAGGGCGACCCCTACGAACAGGCCAAGGTCGCCTTCACCAGCGCCCTGGAGGCGATCGCCGCCTACGGGCTGGGCGTCGAGTCCGTGATCCGCACCCGCGTCTACCTCGCGCACGCGCGGGACGTCGACGCGGTGGGCCGGGCCCACAAGGAACTCTTCGACGCCGTACGCCCGGTCACGACCCTGCTGGTCGTGCAGGGCTTCATCGACTCCCGGGTCCTGGTGTCGGTGGAAGTGGAAGCATTCAGAGGCACACCGGAGGAACTGCGGTCATGACCCTGGCGGTCCGAGTCATCCCCTGCCTGGACGTGGACAACGGCCGGGTCGTCAAGGGCGTCAACTTCCAGAACCTGCGCGACGCGGGCGACCCGGTGGAGATGGCCAAGGTCTACGACGCCGAGGGCGCCGACGAACTGACCTTCCTGGACATCACCGCCTCGTCCGGCAACCGCGAGACCACGTACGACGTGGTGCGCCGCACCGCCGAGCAGGTGTTCATCCCGCTCACCGTCGGCGGCGGCGTCCGCACCGCCGAGGACGTCGACAAGCTGCTGCGGGCCGGCGCCGACAAGGTCGGCGTCAACACGGCGGCGATCGCCCGCCCCGACCTGATCCGGGAGATCGCCGAGCGCTTCGGCCGCCAGGTCCTGGTCCTGTCGGTGGACGCCCGCCGCACCGAGGCCGGCACCTTCGAGGTCACCACGCACGGCGGCCGCAAGGGCACCGGCATCGACGCGGTGGAGTGGGCGCACCGCGCGGCCGAGCTGGGCGCGGGGGAGATCCTGCTCAACTCCATGGACGCGGACGGCACCAAGGACGGCTACGACCTGGAGATGATCGCCGCGGTCCGCAAGCACGTCACCGTCCCGGTGATCGCCTCCGGCGGCGCGGGCCGGCTCGCCGACTTCCCGCCGGCCGTCACCGCCGGGGCGGACGCGGTGCTGGCCGCGTCCGTGTTCCACTTCGGCGACCTGCGGATCGGCGAGGTCAAGGAGACGCTGCGGGAGGCGGGGCATCCGGTGCGGTGACGTCGCCGGGTGCGGGTACGTCGTGGCCGCTCGCGCAGTTCCCCGCGCCCCTTTCGAAAGGGGCGCGGGGAACTGCGCGACCGGCCCCCGCTGCCCGCACCCGACCTCAGAGCCCGAGCTGCTTCGTCTCGTGCAGACGCGCGATCGCGTCCTTGTCCCCGTCCAGCCCCACCGCCGCCGCGCTCTGCCGCCCGAAGGCGAACAGCAGCAGCTCCGACGGCTCGCCCGTCACCGTCACCACCGGCGTACCGCGATGGGCGACCGCCGTCCGGCCGTCCGGGCGGCGCAGCACCAGGCCGGTCGGGATGCCCCGGCCCAGCAGCCGGACGATCCGCTCCAGCCGCGACCACAGCGCGTCCTGGAAGACGCCGTCCAGCTCCCGCGGCGCCCAGTCCGGCTGGGCCCGCCGCACGTCCTCGGCGTGCACGTAGAACTCCACCGTGTTCGCCGCCTCGTCGACCTGCTTGAGGGAGAACGGCGAGAACCGCGGCGGCCCGGACCGCAGCAGCCGGATCAGCTCCTCGTACGGCTTGGCGGCGTACTCCTCCATCACCCGGTCCAGCCGCGACGCCAGCGGCTTGATCATATTGCCGCCGGCCGCGTCCGGCCGGCGCTCGCGCACCACCAGGTGGGCGGCGAGCTGACGGGTGCGCCACCCCTCGCACAGGGTCGGGGCGTCCGGACCCGCCGTCTCCAACAGATCGGCGAGCAGAAGCCGTTCACGCTTGGCGAAAGTCGACATGGCAGCCAGCCTACGGCCGCGCCCCGGGTCCGCACAGTGGACGGCACCGGACCGCGCCCCCCGCACCCGGCACAATGGTCGGCATGACCAGCACGTCCAGCCCGCTCGACGCGGACCTCGCCGCGCGCCTCAAGCGCAGCCCCGACGGCCTCCTGCCCGCCATCGCCCAGCAGTACGACACCGGCGAGGTGCTGATGCTCGGCTGGATGGACGACGAGGCGCTGCACCGCACCCTGACCACCGGACGCTGCACCTACTGGTCGCGCAGCCGCCAGGAGTACTGGGTCAAGGGCGACACCTCCGGCCACGTCCAGTACGTCAGGTCCGTCGCCCTGGACTGCGACGCCGACACCGTGCTGGTCAAGGTCGACCAGGTCGGCGCCGCCTGCCACACCGGCGCCCGGACCTGCTTCGACGCCGATGTGCTGCTCACGGACGACGCGGCCACTGGCGCGCCCGCCGCGGATCAGTAAGGTCTGCGGCCATGGACCTCGACACGTTCCGCAAGCTGGCCACCGACACCCGGGTCATCCCCGTCACCCGCAAGCTCCTCGCCGACGGCGACACCCCGGTCGCGCTCTACCGCAAGCTCGCCGCCGAACGCCCCGGCACCTTCCTGCTGGAGTCCGCGGAGAACGGACGGTCCTGGTCCCGTTACTCCTTCGTCGGCGTCCGCAGCGCCGGCACCCTCACCGAGCGCGACGGCCGCGCCCACTGGCTGGGCACCCCGCCCGTCGGCGTCCCCGTCGACGGCGACCCGCTCGCCGCGCTGCGCGCCACCGTCGAGACCCTGCACACCCCCCGCCAGGAGGGCCTGCCCCCGTTCACCGGCGGCATGGTCGGCTACCTCGGCTACGACATCGTCCGCCGCCTGGAGAAGCTCGGCCCCGGCGACCGCGACGACCTCAAGCTGCCCGAGCTGACCATGCTGCTCACCAGCGACCTCGCCGTGATGGACCACTGGGAGGGCTCGGTCCTGCTGATCGCCAACGCGATCAACCACAACGACCGGGAGACCGGCGTCGACGAGGCGTACGCCGACGCCGTCGCCCGCCTGGACGCCATGGAGGCCGACCTCTCCCGCCCGGTGGCCCAGCCCCCGGCCGCGCTGCCGCCCTCCGAGCTGCCCGAGTACACCGCCCGCTGGGGCGGCCCCGACTTCCGGGAGGCCGTCGAGGACATCAAGGAACGCATCCGCGCGGGCGAAGCCTTCCAGGTCGTCCCCTCCCAGCGGTTCGAGACGCCGTGCACCGCCAGCGCCCTCGACGTGTACCGGGTGCTGCGGGCCACCAACCCCTCCCCGTACATGTACCTGCTGCGCTTCGACGGCTTCGACGTCGTCGGTTCCTCCCCCGAGGCGCTGGTCAAGGTCGAGGACGGCCGGGCCATGCTGCACCCCATCGCCGGCACCCGGCACCGGGGCGCCACCCCCCAGGAGGACCAGGCGCTCGCCGAGGAACTGCTCGCCGACCCCAAGGAGCGCGCCGAGCACCTGATGCTGGTCGACCTCGGCCGCAACGACCTGGGGCGGGTCTGCGAACCCGGCTCCGTCGAGGTCGTCGACTTCATGTCCGTCGAGCGGTACTCCCACGTCATGCACATCGTCTCGACGGTCACCGGACGCGTCGCCCCCGGCCGCACCGCCTTCGACGTGCTCACCGCCTGCTTCCCGGCCGGCACCCTCTCCGGCGCCCCCAAGCCGCGCGCCCTGCAGATCATCGACGAACTCGAACCCTCCCGCCGGGGCCTGTACGGCGGCTGCGTCGGCTACCTCGACTTCGCCGGCGACTCCGACACCGCCATCGCCATCCGCACCGCCCTGCTGCGCGACGGCACCGCCCATGTGCAGGCGGGCGCCGGGATCGTCGCCGACTCCGACCCGGTCGCCGAGGACACCGAGTGCCGCAACAAGGCCGCGGCGGTGCTCCGCGCGGTGCACACCGCGAACCGGCTCGCCCGGTAGGGCGCTTCTCACGTGAACCCCGGGTGACGCTCCGCCCGGGGTTCAGGCGATAGTGGAGTACGTGACTGCCGTACCGCACCCCCGTCCCGACGCCGCGCGACCCTCCCGGGCCGGCCGCCGGAGTCTCGCCCTGGCGCTGCTGAGCGGAGCCCTGGGCGCGGCCGTCGCCCTGCTGGCCACCCGGCAGCGGTGGTCCGAGGGCACCGCGACGGTGGCCGGCGGCGACTTCCCGCTGACCGCCCAGGGCAGTGACGTCACCGGCGTCCCCGCCGCGCTCGCCATAGTGGGCCTCGCCGCGCTCGTCGCCGTCTTCGCCGTCCGCCGGGCCGGCCGGGCCGCCGTCGCCGCGCTGCTCGCGCTGTGCGGCGCCGGGACCGTCGCCGCCGCCCTGCTCGGCGCCTCCGACGGCTCCGCCCTGGACGAGAAGGCCGCCCGGGCGGCCGGCGACACCTCGGCCACCGTGCACGCCCTCACCCACACCGCCTGGCCCTACGTCGCCGCCGCCGGCGGCGCCCTGATCCTGCTGGCCGGCCTCCTCGCCCTGCGCTACGGCCGGCTCTGGCCCGCGATGTCCGGCCGCTACGAGCGCTCCGGCGCCCCCCGCCCCCGCCGCGCCGCCCGCCCCGCCGACCCGGACCGCCCCGAGGACCTGTGGAAGGCCCTGGACCGCGGCGAGGACCCCACCGGCGCCTAGAGCGGACCCCACCGGCGCCTGAGCGACCCCGCCGGGCGCGGTTCGGCCGGCTCCGCGCGGGCACTCGGGTCGGCGTGTCACCCGGGTGCCGCGTTGCGCACCCCGAACTCACGGCACGCGCGCGCGTACGCGAGAATGAGCCCGAGCGTCCTGCTCAGACACGTACACAGCAACGAGGAGCATGCAATGGCGGACAGCAGCCACGGCCACACCCCGGCCGCCTGGACCGGTGTCATCATCGCCTTCATCGGTTTCTGCATCGCGGGCGTCTTCATGGTGGCGGCCCAGCCGGTGGGCTTCTGGGTCGGCATCGCGCTCACCCTCCTCGGCGCGGTCGTCGGCGGCATCATGCGCATGATGGGCATGGGCCAGCCGAAGGACGCGCACCCCGTGCACAAGACCACCGACCCGGGCCAGCACCGGCCGGCCGGCATCAAAGTCTGACCGGCGGCGCGCGGCGACGCGGACGACCCGGCCGAGGGGCGGCCGGCACCGAGAGTGCCGGGACCGCCCCTCGCGCGCGTGCGGGGCACAATGCCGGACATGGACGCCGACCGCCGGGACCCCACGCACCCGCCCTCGCGCGCGCCCGGCCGCGCGGCCCGGCTGGCCGTCCCGGCCGGGGTGCTCGCCGCCGTCGCCGCCGCCTTCGCCTACGTCGGCGCGGTCGACCCGAACGAGCCCGGCCACTACCCCGCCTGCCCGCTGCTGAGCCTGACCGGCCTGTACTGCCCTGGCTGCGGCGGCCTGCGCAGCGCCCACGCCGTCGTCCACGGCGACCTGCCGGCCGCCCTCCAGGCCAACGCCCTGGCCGTCGCCGCCTACCTGGGCTTCGCCGCGCTGTGGGCCGTCTGGGTGGTGCGCGCCGCCCGGGGCCGGCCGCCGCGGCCCGGACCGGGACCGGTCCACCTGTGGTCGCTGGGCGCGCTGCTGCTGGTCTTCACCGTTGTCCGGAACCTGCCGTTCGGTGGCTGGCTCCACCCTTGATCACCCCGCGAAATCCCAGGTAATGGGACCGGCGTCAACCGGATGCGTGGCCCCCGCCCTGCTGCGGATACCATCGGGAGAGGCCGTGAAGAAGTAAACCGTCTGGAAGGGGGCCGCTCGCGTGAGTGTGCTCGACGAGATCATCGACGGAGTCCGTGCCGACCTCGCGGAGCGGCAGGCGCGCGTCAGCCTCGACGAGCTCAAGGAGCGCGCGGCCAAGGCACCCGCCGCCCGGGACGGGCTCGCCGCGCTCAAGGGCGACGGCGTCAAGGTGATCTGCGAGGTCAAGCGCTCCAGCCCGTCCAAGGGCGCGCTGGCCGCGATCGCCGACCCGGCCGCGCTCGCCGCGGACTACGAGGCGGGCGGCGCCGCCGTCATCTCGGTCCTCACCGAGCAGCGCCGCTTCGGCGGCTCGCTGGCCGACCTGGAGGCCGTCCGCGCCCGCGTGGACATCCCCGTGCTGCGCAAGGACTTCATCGTCACCTCGTACCAGCTCTGGGAGGCCCGCGCGTACGGCGCCGACCTGGCGCTGCTGATCGTCGCCGCCCTGGAGCAGTCGGCCCTGGAGTCGCTGATCGAGCGCGCCGAGTCCATCGGCCTGACCCCGCTGGTCGAGGTGCACGACGAGGACGAGGTGGACCGCGCGGTCGAGGCCGGCGCCAAGGTCATCGGGGTCAACGCCCGCAACCTCAAGACGCTGGAGGTCGACCGCGGCACCTTCGAGCGCGTCGCCCCGGAGATCCCCGAGGGCCTGGTGAAGGTCGCCGAGTCCGGCGTCCGCGGCCCCCACGACCTGATCGCCTACGCCAACGAGGGCGCCGACGCCGTCCTGGTCGGCGAGTCCCTGGTGACCGGCAAGGACCCCAAGACCGCCGTCGCCGACCTGGTCGCCGCCGGCACCCACCCCGCACTGCGGCACGGCCGGGGCTGATCCCGCTAGGCTTGGCCCGATGCCCCTGCCGACGACCCCGACCACGCCCCGGGACCCGTACGCCCGCCTCGCGCGCGGCTGCCGCCCCCGGGGCTGCCGCGCGCCCGCGCGCCGGGTCCACGGCCGCCGGGTCCGCTACGTCATCGGCGACGAGCCGGGTCAGGTGAACGGGATGCGATGGCCTCGGCGCCTCCTCGGGGGCGCGGGGCTGCAGTGAAGGTGCGACTCCGTCGCGTGGGCGTGACCCGCCACGACGGAGCCGCGGTCGCCCGACCACCCCGCCCCCACGGCGATCCGTGTCTCCCTACACACTCACCGTGAGGTACACCCATGCCCAGCCAGTTCTTCCTCCCCGACCCGGAGGGCCAGGTCCCGAGCCCCGAGGGCTACTTCGGGGCGTACGGCGGCAAGTTCATCCCCGAAGCGCTCGTCGCCGCCGTGGACGAGGTCGCCGTCGAGTACGACAAGGCCAAGTCGGACCCGGAGTTCGCCCGCGAACTCGACGACCTGCTGGTCCACTACACCGGCCGCCCCTCGGCGCTCACCGAGGTCCCCCGGTTCGCGGCGCACGCCGGCGGCGCCCGCGTCTTCCTCAAGCGCGAGGACCTCAACCACACCGGCTCCCACAAGATCAACAACGTGCTGGGCCAGGCCCTGCTGACCCGGCGCATGGGCAAGACCCGGGTGATCGCCGAGACCGGCGCCGGCCAGCACGGCGTGGCCACCGCCACCGCCTGCGCCCTGTTCGGCCTGGACTGCACGATCTACATGGGCGAGGTCGACACCCGGCGGCAGGCCCTCAACGTCGCCCGGATGCGGATGCTCGGCGCCGAGGTCGTCGCCGTGAAGTCCGGCAGCCGCACCCTGAAGGACGCCATCAACGAGGCGTTCCGCGACTGGGTCGCCAACGTCGACCACACCCACTACCTGTTCGGTACCGTCGCCGGCCCGCACCCCTTCCCCGCGATGGTCCGCGACTTCCACCGCGTCATCGGCGTCGAGGCCCGCCGCCAGGTGCTGGAACAGGCCGGCCGGCTCCCGGACGCCGCGATCGCCTGCGTCGGCGGCGGCTCCAACGCCATCGGCCTCTTCCACGCCTTCATCCCCGACGCGTCCGTCCGCCTGATCGGCTGCGAACCGGCCGGGCACGGCATCGAGACCGGCGAGCACGCGGCCACCCTCTCCGCGGGCGAACCCGGCATCCTGCACGGCTCCCGCTCCTACGTCCTCCAGGACGACGAGGGCCAGATCACCGAGCCGTACTCCATCTCGGCCGGCCTGGACTACCCGGGCATCGGCCCCGAGCACTCCTACCTCAAGGACTCCGGCCGCGGCGAGTACCGCGCGGTCACCGACGCCGCCGCGATGGAGGCGCTGCGCCTGCTGTCGCGCACCGAGGGCATCATCCCGGCCATCGAGTCCGCGCACGCCCTCGCGGGCGCCCTGGAGGTCGGCCGGGAACTGGGCGAGGACGGGCTGATCGTCGTCAACCTCTCCGGCCGCGGCGACAAGGACATGGACACCGCCGCCCGCTACTTCGGGCTGTACGACACCGACGCCGAGGTCGCCGAGAACGCCTCCGGCAGCGCCGAGATCGAGGGGGACGCCAAGTGAGCGGGAACGTACGGCTGCTGGACGACACCCTCGCCGCCGCCAAGGCCGAGGGCCGCGCCGCCCTCATCGCCTACCTCCCGGCCGGCTTCCCGACCGTCGACGGCGGCATCGAGGCCGTCAAGGCCGCCCTGGACGGCGGCGCCGACATCGTCGAGGTCGGCCTGCCGCACAGCGACCCCGTGCTGGACGGCCCGGTCATCCAGACCGCCGACGACATCGCCCTGCGCGGCGGCGTGAAGATCGCCGACGTGCTGCGCACGGTCCGTGAGGCGCACGCGGCCACCGGCAAGCCGGTGCTGGTGATGACGTACTGGAACCCCATCGACCGCTACGGCGTCGAGCGGTTCACCGCCGAGCTGGCCGAGGCCGGCGGCGCCGGCTGCATCCTGCCCGACCTGCCGGTGCAGGAGTCGGCGCTGTGGCGCGAGCACGCCGAGAAGCACGGGCTGGCCACCGTCTTCGTGGTCGCGCCCAGCAGCAAGGACGGGCGGCTCGCCGAGATCACCGCGGCCGGCAGCGGCTTCGTCTACGCCGCCTCCCTGATGGGCGTCACCGGCACCCGGGAGACGGTCAGCTCGCAGGCCGAGGACCTGGTCCGGCGCACCCGCGCCACCACCGACCTGCCGGTCTGCGTCGGGCTCGGCGTCTCCAACCCCCGGCAGGCCGCCGAGGTCGCCGCCTTCGCCGACGGCGTGATCGTCGGCTCGGCCTTCGTCAAGCGGATGCTGGACGCCCCCGACCACGCCGCCGCCGTCGAGGGCGTCCGCGCGCTCGCCGGGGAGCTGGCGAAGGGCGTGCGCGGAACCGCGTAACCCGAACGGGTGGACCTGGGGCCGGGGAGGCGCGGTGCGCCTCCCCGGTTCGTTCTGCGGGGTGTGAGCGAGAAGAACCGTGAGGGAAAGCGCACCGCCCGCGAGCAACTGGCGGTCGAGCGTGAGAAGCACAAGCGCGCGGAGAAGCGGCGGCGCGCACTGATCGTCGGCACCGCCGTCGCCGGCGTCCTGGCGCTCGCCGCGGTGATCGGCGTGATCGCGGCGAGCGCGGGCAAGGACGAGGGCGGCGGCGAGGCGTCCGGCCCGGCCGTCGCGCCCTCGGGCGCCCAGGGCAAGGACGCACTGGCGATCCCGGTCGGCAAGGAGAGCGCCAGGTCCACGCTCACCGTCTGGGAGGACTTCCGCTGCCCGGCCTGCAAGGGCTTCGAGCAGGCGTACCGCTCGACCATCCACAAGCTGACCGAGGCCGGACAGCTCAAGGTCGAGTACCACCTGGCCACCATCATCGACGGCAACATGGGCGGCAGCGGCTCCCGCACCGCCGCCAACGCCGCGGCCTGCGCCCAGGACGCCGGGAAGTTCACCGCCTACCACGACGTGCTCTACGACCACCAGCCCGCCGAGACCGACGACGCCTTCGCCGACGAGGACAAGCTGATCGAGCTGGCCGGCAAGGTCGAGGGCCTCACCACCCCGCGGTTCCGCCGCTGCGTCACCGAGAGCACGCACGGCACCTGGGTGGAGAAGTCCGACGCCGCCTTCCAGAAGGGCGACTTCCAGGGCACCCCGACCGTCCTGCTGGACGGCAAGAGCATCTACGGGGACCGCTCGATGACCCCCGCGAAACTGGAGCAGATGGTGCGGGAGGCCAACGCGTAGCCGCCCCGCCGGCCCCGCCTGTTATGCACCCGTAGCCGGGCTGCCCGGCGCGGGCCCGGCCGGGCACGGTAGCGTCGACCCTGCCATGGAACTTGCCTACATCCCCAGCCCGTCGCGCGGAGTGCTGCACCTCGGCCCCGTTCCGCTGCGCGGCTACGCCCTCTGCATCATCATCGGCGTCTTCGTCGCCGTCTGGTACGGCAACAAGCGCTGGGTCGCGCGCGGCGGCCGGGCCGGCACGGTGGCCGACATCGCGGTCTGGGCCGTTCCCTTCGGCCTGATCGGCGGCCGGCTCTACCACGTCGTCACCGACTACGAGCTGTACTTCGGGGACGGCCGGAACTGGGTGGACGCCTTCAAGATCTGGGAGGGCGGCCTCGGCATCTGGGGCGCGATCGCGCTCGGCGCGCTGGGCGCCTGGATCGGCGCCCGGCGCCGGGGCATCCCGATGCCCGCGTACGCCGACGCCGTCGCCCCCGGCATCGCCTTCGCCCAGGCCATCGGCCGCTGGGGCAACTGGTTCAACCAGGAGCTGTACGGGCGGGCCACCGATCTGCCGTGGGCGCTGAAGATCACCTCGTCGGACGGCGGCCGGGTCCCCGGCACCTACCACCCGACGTTCCTGTACGAGTCCCTGTGGTGCGTCGGCGTCGCGCTGCTGGTGATCTGGGCCGACCGGCGCTTCACGCTGGGGCACGGCCGGGCGTTCGCGCTGTACGTCGCCGCGTACTGCGCGGGCCGCTTCTGGATCGAGTACATGCGCGTCGACGACGCCCACCACATCCTCGGCCTGCGGCTGAACAACTGGACCGCGCTGGTGGTGTTCCTGCTGGCGGTCACGTACATCGTGCTGTCGGCGCGGAAGCGGCCGGGGCGCGAGGCGGTGGTCGAGCCGGGGGCGGACGCCGACTCCGGTGCCGGGGAGGCCGGCTCCGACGCGGGGGAGACCGCGGTGGAGGAGCCCGCGGAGGCCGCGTCCGCCGAGGGCGAGCATGCTGACGGCGAGCCCGCCGGGGACGCCGTCGGCGAGGGCGATATCAAGGACGGGGCCGGGTCGGCGAAGAAGAGCTGACCGGCACCGCGCACGCGTGTCGGCGAGGGCGTCCGGAGCACTGCTCCGGGCGCCCTCGGCGTGTGCGTCAGGGCCGCCGGGACCGGGAGAGCGTGCGCTGGGCCGCCGCGACCACCGCCGCGTCGATGAACCGGCCGTCCGGCAGCGCCTGCGCCCCCTGCTCCCGGGCCGCCGCCTTCAGTACCGTCTCCGCTTCCTCCAGCTCCGCGGCGGTGGGCCGGTAGGCCCGCTCGATCACCGGCAACTGCCGCGGGTGGATCGCCGCCCGGCCGAGGAAACCCAGGGCGCGGCCGTGCGCGCAGGAGGCGGCGAGGCCCGCCAGGTCGCGGGTGTCGGGATGGACGGACTGGCAGGGCGGGGCCAGTCCCGCCGCCCGCGCCGCGACGATCACCCGGGAGCGCGACCAGTCCAGGCCGGTGTCGCCGGCCACCCCCAGGTCGGCGCAGAGATCGGCCTCGCCCAGGGCGATGCCGCGCAGCGACGGGTGGGCGGCGGCGATCGGGTACGCCCGCTCCACCGCGAGCGCCGACTCCAGCAGGGCGTACAGCGGGGGGCCGCCGGTGGCGTCGGCGACCGCGCCGATCTGCTCGGGCGAGGTCACCTTCGGCAGCCGCAGCCCCGACAGGCCGGGCAGCCCGGCCACCGCCTTCAGATCGGCCGCCGCCCAGGCGCCGCCCAGGGCGTTCACCCGGACGTGCACCGGCAGCAACTGCGGCCCGGACAGCAGCTCGGCGGTGGCCGCGCGGGCGTACTCCTTGCGGTCGGGGGCGACCGCGTCCTCCAGGTCGATCACCACCACGTCGGCGCCGGCCGCCAGCGCCTTGGCGACCACGTGCGGCCGGTCCCCGGGGGCGTACAGCCAGGTCAGCGGCGGCGGTGTCATACGGCGCCCGCCTCGCGCAGCAGTTTCAGATCGCCCGGGGTGAGGCCCAGCTCGGCGAGGACCTCCTCGGTGTCGGCGCCGTGCGGGCGGCCCGTCCAGCGGATCGCGCCGGGCGTCGCGGAGAGCCGGAAGAGCACGTTCTGCATCCGGATCGGGCCCAGCTCGGGGTCCTCGACGGTGGTGACGGTGTCCAGCGCCCGGTACTGCGGGTCGGCCAGCACGTCCCGTACGTCCTGCACCGGGGCGACCGCGGCCTCGGCCGCCTCGAAGGCGGCGAGCACCTCGGCGCGGGGGCGGCGGGCGATCCAGTCGCCGACCGCCGGGTCCAGGACGTCGGCGTGCCGGGCCCGGCCGGCGCCGGTGGCGAACCAGGGCTCGTCGATCAGCTCGGGGCGGCCCACCAGGCGCATCACCCGCTCGGCGACCGACTGCGCGGAGGTGGAGACGGCGACCCAGGTGCCGTCGGCGGTGCGGTAGGTGTTGCGCGGGGCGTTGTTCGCGGAGCGGTTGCCGGTGCGGGGCTGGACCAGGCCGAGCTGGTCGTACCAGAGGGGCTGGGGGCCCAGCACGGTCAGGATCGGCTCGATGATCGCCAGGTCGACCACCTGGCCCTCGCCGGTGCGGTCCCGGGCGGCCAGCGCGGTCAGTACCGCGTACGCCGTGGCCAGGGCGGCGATGGAGTCGGCGAGGCCGAACGGCGGCAGGGTCGGCGGCGCGTCCGGTTCGCCGGTGACCGCGGCGAACCCGCTCAGCGCCTCGGCGAGGGTGCCGAAGCCGGGGCGGTGCGCGTGCGGCCCGAACTGGCCGAAGCCGGTGACGCGGGTGAGGACCAGCCGGGGGTTGGCCTCGCGCAGGTCGTCCCAGCCGAGCCGCCAGCGTTCCAGGGTGCCGGGGCGGAAGTTCTCGACGACCACGTCGGCGGTGGCGGCCAGGCGCAGCAGGGTGTCGCGTCCGCCGGGCTTGGACAGGTCGAGGGTGATGGTCCGCTTGTTGCGGCCGAGCAGTTTCCACCACAGGCCGACGCCGTCCTTGGCCGGGCCGTGGCCCCGGGCCGGGTCGGGGCGCAGGGGGTGCTCGACCTTGACGACCTCGGCGCCGAAGTCGCCGAGCAGGGTGGCCGCGAGGGGTCCGGCGAAGAGGGTGGCGAGGTCCAGGACGCGCAGGCCGGTGAGGGGGGCGGCGGTGTCGGTCATGGGCGGGTGGCTTCCCGGTGGGTGAGGTGGGCGAGGGCGTCGAAGCCGGTGCCGTCGAGGCCGGCGACGGAGGTGGCGAGGCGGTTCTTGAGCGGGGCCGTCCAGTGGTCGCCCAGCGCGGCGGGGTCGCCGGTGAGCAGGGCGGCGACGCTGCCGGCCGCCGCCCCGGCGGAGTCGGTGTCCCAGCCGCCGGATACCGCGCGGCGGATGGAGCCGGTGAAGTCGCCGCCGGCGTGGGTGAGGGCGGCGGCGATCAGGGCGGTGTTGGGGATCGCGTGCACCCAGTGGTGGGTGGGGGAGTGCACGGCGTGCAGGGCGTCCACGACGGTGTCGAAGTCGTCGTGGGCGGCGGCCAGGTCCAGGGCGTCGCGGACGGCGCGGGCCAGCCGGGAGCCGGGCGGCACGACGGTGAGGCCGGTGCGCAGACAGGCGTGGACGTCGTGGGTGCCGGTGGCGGCGGTGGCGATGACGGCGGCGGTGAACATCGCCGCGTAGACGCCGTTGGCGGTGTGGGTGAGGGTCGCGTCCCGGTGGGCCTGGGCCGCGGCGGCGGCCGGGTCGCCGGGGTTGGTCCAGCCGTGCACGTCGGCGCGGATCAGGGCGCCGATCCACTCGCGGAAGGGGTTGCGGTGCCGGGCGGTGTCCGGGGGGTCGAGGCCGGCGAGGAGGTTGCGGTAGGCGACGCGTTCGGCGGTGAAGGTGCGGCCCGCCGGCAGTTCGTCCAGCCAGAGGCGGGCCACGTCGGCGGTGCGGAAGGCGCGGCCGTGCCGCTGGAGGAGCAGCAGGTTGAGCAGGGGGTAGTTCAGGTCGTCGTCCTCGGGCATCCCGTCGATGTTCTCGGCGAGGGAGGTGCCCGCCGAGCGGCGGTTCCAGGGGTGCGCGGCGGCCAGCTCCGGGGGCACGCCGCGGGCGGTGAAGTACCTGGTCAGGGGCCAGTTGCCGGTGGCGCGGGCGAGGCGGCGGATGCCGTCCAGGGGGAGTTTCTCCACGGGTTTGCCGAGCAGGCAGCCGACCGCCCGGCCGAGCCAGGCGGCCTCCAGGCGGCGCGGACCGAGCGGCTCGCCGGGCGGGAGCGGGGCGGGCCAGTCCGGGCAGCGGGCCCGGATGTCCGCCAGGCCGGTCGGCTCGTCCGCCGCCAGCGGGCTGGGCAGCCCGGCGAGTTCGTCGAGCAGCTCCTCGGCGAGCGACCGCAGGTACGGGGAGGCCGGCTCGGGGGAGGCGCCGGCGCGGGCGGGTGCCTCCCCGCCACCGGCGGCCCGCCAGCGCCGGGCGACCGCCGTCGCGTCCCGGCCGTCCTGCGCGGCCTGCCGCAGCTCGTGCCCGACCAGATCCTCGGGCTGCACCCAGGTCAGCCGGAGCATGGGTGACCTCCGGTCCGGCGGGGCGCCCGCAGGGGGACGGCGGGGTGGTGCGGGACGTGGTGGGCGGGGACGGCGGGGCGGTCCCGGGTCAGGCGGGGCACTGGTCGCCTCCCACCTCGGCGAACGCCCGTTCGTGTGCGCGTCGCCGGTGCACGTCCCGGGTGAAGACCTCCCGGGCCACCTCGGTGAGGGTGGCCGCGGGCGCCCACAGGTCCAGGCGGCTGGCCTCCGCGACCGTCTTCGCCCACTCCTCGGGGACCGGTGAACCCAGCGCCCCGGTCAGCGCGCCGGCCATGGTGGCGATGGAGTCGCAGTCCCGGCCGTAGTTCACCGCGCCCAGCACGGCGTGCCGGTGGTCGCCGCGGGCGACGATCACCATGCCGAGCGCGACGGGCAGTTCCTCGATCGCGTGCAGCCGCGACGGGCGACGGGCGCCCAGCGACGGGGCGCGGTAGTCCGGGCCCACCGTGTCGTACGGGGCGACCGCCGCCCGCAGCGGCGCCAGCGCCGACTCGAACTCCGTATGCCCCGCGGCGACTTCGCAGACCCGTTCGATGGCCGCGCGGGTGCCGTCCTTCGCCAGCGCCAGGGCGGCCGCGACCACCGAGTCCGGTGTCGCGCCGGGCGCGCAGGCCGCAGCGACCGCCGCCGCGAAGACCCCGGCCGCCTCCCGTCCGTACGACGACTGGTGCGCGCCCGCGAGGTCCAGCGCCTCGGCGTACGCGCCCGCCGGGTGGGCCGCGTTGACCAGGCCGACCGGGGCCATGTACATCGCCGCGCCGCAGTTGACGACGTTGCCGACGCCGGCCTCGCGCGGGTCGGCGTGGCCGTAGTGCAGCCGCGTGACGAGCCACTTCTCGGCGAGGAAGATCCGCTGGAGGGGCAGCGCCTCGGCCTCCAGCTCCGGGATCCAGCGCGGGGTGGTCATCAGGTCGGGCACCAGGTGCTCCGCGACCGCGTACGCGTCGAGGTGGTCGCGGACGGTGGCGTACACCCTGATCAGGGCGTGTGTCATGAGGGTGTCGTCGGTGACGTGCCCGTCGCCCTTGTGGTACGGGGCGAGGGGGCGGGCGGTGCGCCAGGCGTCGCCGTGCCAGGGACCGACGACGCCGGACACCCGGCCGCCGTGGCGTTCCAGGATCTGTTCGGGGGAGTAGCCCTCGACCGGGCCGCCGAGGGCGTCGCCGACCGCGGCGCCGACCAGGGCGCCGGTGATCCGTTCCGCGAGGGTGGCCGCTGCCGTCGAGGTCATGGTCCGCTGGGTCCTTCCGGTCGGGGCAACTGGGCGGCGGCGAGCAGCGCGGCGAGTTCCACCAGGTCGGTGCCGGTGAGCTGGGGCAGCACACAGCCGGAGAGGGTGCGGCAGGCGTCCCGCCAGGGCGCGGGGACGGCGGCGGCGCCGCCGAGCGCGCCGGTGAGGGCGCCCGCCAGGGCCGGGGCGGAGTCCGCGACCCGGGACAGACAGGCCGCCGCCGGGACCGCCTCCGCGAGCCGGCCGCCGGCGGCGGTGGCCAGGGCGAGGGCGACCGGGACGGTCTCGGCGGCGGCGATGCCGTAGCTGTAGACGTGGTCGACGATCTGGTGTTCCAGGAGCGGCACCAGGGCGAAGGTGCTGCCGGCGGTCGCCGCGAGGTCCAGCGCCTGGCGGGCGTTGCGGCCGATCTCCGTGCCCTCGGGCAGCTCGGCGAGCGCGGCGCGGACGCAGGCGTGCACGTCGGCGCCGGCGAGGGCGCGGGACAGCGCCGCCGCCATCGCCCGCGCGCCGTGCACGCCGTCGCCGTCCTGGGTGTAGCGGGCGTCGAACTCGGCGAGGTCCGCGGCGGTGTCCGGGTCGCCGGGGTGGGCGACGGCGAGGACACAGGCCCGGACGCAGGCGGCGTCGTCGAAGTAGTGCGGGTTGTCGTGACCGGTGGCGGGCGGGCGCAGCCCGGTGGCCAGGTTGCCGAGCCCGGCCCGCACGGAGATCCGGGCGCGCAGCGGCAGGACGGCCGACTCCACCTCGGGGGCGCGCTCCGCGGCGGCGGCGACCTCGGCGGCGACGGCGTTCCAGGTCAGGTCGATGGCCGCGCGCATCCGGCGCTCCCGGCCCAGGTCGCCGAGCGCCTCGTCGTCCCCGGCCCGCAGCACCGCCTCGGCGGCGAACACCGCCCACTCCGCGTCGTCGGAGGGCCCCAGCCGCAGCGGCTCCGGCGGCTGGTTCAGGGCGATGGGCACGGGCAGCGTGGTCGTCGCGTTCTGCTCCGCGAAGGTGTCCAGCTCCCGGGTCAGCCGCCGGGTCCACTCCGGCATCCGCGCGGCCCGGTGCCGCGCGGCCGGCCACCCGGCGGCGTCCCCGGCGGCCAGCCCGAGCAGGAGCCCCTCGATGCGGTGGTGGGCGGGACGGGGGTCGGCGGTGGGTGCGGACTCGGCCGCGTCTTCGCGTTTCGCCGCGCGTCCGGCCCCGCACGCGGGCGCGGGCGGCGGCGCCGCCACCGGCATGCCGGTGTACGCCGCCGTCGTGGGGAAGGCCGGAGCGGTACCCGGCGGGACCGGTGCGGCGACCGGGCCGGCGTACGCAGTCGGGGCCGGCCGGGGACGGGTCATCGGCGGGTCTCCGCCGGGTCGGGGGCGGGTGGGGTGAGCAGGTCCGCGAGGTCCAGGACGTGGTGGCCGGCCATGGCGGGCAGACAGGTGCCGCGGGCCGGGCCGATGGCCGCCGCCCAGGCGGCCGGGATCGCCGCGGCGCCGCGCGTCGCCCCGGCCAGCGCGCCCGCGACCGCCGCCGTCGTGTCGGCGTCGCGGCCCATGTTGACGGCGGTGAGCACGGCGTCCGCGAAGTCGCCGCCGGCCGCCGCGTACGCCCCGAAGGCGAGGGCGACCGCCTCGGGCGCCAGGTCGGTCCAGGGGTAGCCGCCGACCACCACCGCGGAGCGGACCGCGCGTTCGCCGCGGTGGGCGGCGGTCACCGCGCGGCGCAGCGACCGGGCGGTCCAGGAGTCGTCCGGGACGACGGCCAGCGCGGCGGCCACCACCGCGACCACCGGCGCCCCGGCCATCGCCGCCGCGACCCCCGCCGCCACCGCCTGGCCGCCGTAGAGGCCCTCGCCGTCGTGGCTGACCGAGCCGTCGACGGCGGCCAGCCGGGCCGCCTCGGCCGGGCGGCCCGCCGCGAACACCCCGTGGGGCGCCGCGCGCATGGCCAGCCCGTCGCTCCAGGCGTGCCGGTGCTGTGCGGAGATCGGCGCGGCCAGGCCCCGGCGCAGGTTCTCCAGGGTGCCGCGTTCGCTGAAGCCGGCGCCCCGGAACGGGCCCTCGTCGCGGTCGGCGATCCACTCGTGCCAGGCCGCCTCCACATGGGCCGGGGTGAGCCCCGCGCCGTGCCGGGCGAGCAGCAGCCCGGAGAAGATCGCGTACTCCGTGTCGTCGGTGCCGGCGGGCCGGTCGGCCACGTATCCGGTGATGCGGCCCCAGCGAGCGCGGATCTCCGAGGGCCTCAGGTTCTCGGCCGGGGCCCCGAGGGCGTCCCCGACGGCGAGGCCGAGCAGTGCGCCGCGCGCCCGTTCGCGGAGTGCGGCCGTGTTCCGGGGCGCGGTCGACGCGGTCGCTGTCATGCGGCCTCCTCTCCCTCGGCGGAACTGTCCCCGGTGCGCGGCCCGCCGCAGCCTGACCGGCCGCAGCATCACCCGGTCGACATATGTGCGGGCATGATCACGGATGAGCAAATCGGCGCAAAGCCGCAGGTTAGCCCAGCCTTTCCTTGCTGGCGCGAAGGGAATGGGCGGCGTACATTCGATGTTGTCGAGAAGTGGAATACGTCTAAAGAAGCTGAAGAAGCTGCTGGGGGAGCCTCCATGGCCATCATCGAGACCGAAGCGGCGCTGCACGAGGCGCACCGCGACAACCACACCCACCGGGATGTCAACGGCGGCTGGCTGCGCCCCGCGGTCTTCGGCGCGATGGACGGCCTGGTCTCCAACCTCGCCCTGATGACCGGTGTCGCGGGCGGCGCCGTCAGCCAGCAGACCGTGGTGCTGAGCGGACTGGCGGGCCTGGCCGCCGGCGCCTTCTCCATGGCCGCCGGCGAGTACACCTCCGTCGCCTCCCAGCGCGAGCTGGTCGAGGCCGAACTGGACGTCGAGCGCCGCGAGCTGCGCAGGCACCCGGCGGACGAGGAGGCCGAGCTGGCCGCCCTCTACCAGGCGCGCGGCGTCGAGCCCGGCCTGGCCCGCGAGGTGGCCCGCCAGTTGTCCCGGGACCCGGAGCGGGCGCTGGAGATACACGCCCGCGAGGAACTGGGCATCGACCCCTCCGACCTGCCCTCGCCGCTCGTCGCGGCCGTCTCCTCGTTCGGCTCCTTCGCGCTGGGCGCCGTCCTGCCGGTGCTGCCCTATCTGCTCGGCGCGACCGCGCTGTGGCCCGCGGTGCTGGTGGCGCTCGCGGGGCTGTTCCTGTCCGGCGCGGTGGTGGCGAAGGTGACGGCGCGCAGTTGGTGGTTCAGCGGACTGCGGCAGTTGGTGCTGGGCGGCGCGGCGGCCGGTGTGACGTACCTCCTGGGCAACCTGTTCGGAACGGCCGTAGGATAGCCCGGCCCGGACTTATGCGAGGGACCGCATAAGTACCCGTTACTCGTTGGTTTCGAGGGCGTGACCGCCGGGCATGAGCCGTAAGCGCTGCGGGCAACGGGGCCCGTGGCGTACCCGCGGGGCGGGCGAAGACGCCCCTCCCGCCCTTCCGGACCGACGGGCATCGATCTGTCCGCCGAGGTCCCCAGAGCCTTCCACCGCCGGGCGCGGAACCCCCGTCGCGACCCCCGCGGTGTCCGCATGTTGGAACGAAGTATCCGGTTCCCGAGAACCGCTCCATCATGTAACCTGCACGAAATTTTGTAGCCACGCAGAGGGCCAGCGTCGTCCCTCGGCACATGTACATATGCCAGATGACGACGACGGGAGAGCCGATGCGTACGCCGCGCCAGCCGTCCCAGCACTCCGCGAATGGCCGAAACTGGTCGTTCATGGATGCTCGCCCTGCTGCGCAGGGTATGTACGACCCCCGCAACGAGCACGACGCCTGCGGCGTCGGCTTCGTCGCCACTCTCACCGGCGAGGCGTCCCATACGCTGGTCGACCAGGCCCTCACCGTGCTGCGCAACCTGGAGCACCGGGGTGCCACCGGCTCCGAGCCCGACTCGGGCGACGGCGCGGGCATCCTCTCCCAGGTGCCGGACGCCTTCTTCCGCGAGGTGGCCGGATTCGAGCTGCCCGCCGCCGGCGGCTACGCGGTCGGCATCGCCTTCCTCCCGCAGGACGGCACCGAGGACGCCGTCTCGCGCATCGAGACGATCGCGTCCGAGGAGGGCCTGACCGTCCTCGGCTGGCGCGAGGTCCCGGTCGCCCCCGGGCTGCTCGGCGCCACCGCCCGCTCGACCATGCCGGTCTTCCGCCAGCTCTTCGTCACCGACGGGGCCTTGGAGGGCATCGCCCTGGACCGCCGGGCGTTCGTGCTGCGCAAGCGCGCCGAGCGCGAGGCCGGGGTCTACTTCCCGTCGCTGTCCGCGCGGACCATCGTCTACAAGGGCATGCTCACCACCGGCCAGTTGGAGCCCTTCTTCCCGGACCTGTCCGACCGCCGGTTCGCCTCCGCGATCGCGCTGGTGCACTCCCGGTTCTCCACCAACACCTTCCCGTCCTGGCCGCTCGCCCACCCGTACCGCTTCGTCGCCCACAACGGCGAGATCAACACGGTCAAGGGCAACCGCAACTGGATGGCGGCCCGCGAGTCCCAGCTCGTCTCCGACCTCTTCGGCGACCAGGAGAAGATCGACCGGATCTTCCCGATCTGCACCCCCGACGCCTCCGACTCCGCCTCCTTCGACGAGGTCCTGGAGCTGCTCCACCTCGGCGGGCGGTCGCTGCCGCACTCCGTGCTGATGATGATCCCGGAGGCGTGGGAGAACCACGACTCCATGGACCCGGCCCGCCGCGCCTTCTACCAGTTCCACTCCACGATGATGGAGCCCTGGGACGGCCCGGCCTGCGTCACCTTCACCGACGGCACCCAGGTCGGCGCGGTCCTCGACCGCAACGGCCTGCGCCCCGGCCGCTACTGGGTCACCGACGACGGCCTGGTCGTCCTCGGCTCCGAGGTCGGCGTCCTCGACATCGACCCCGCCAAGGTCGTCCGCAAGGGCCGCCTCCAGCCCGGCCGCATGTTCCTGGTGGACACCGCCGAGCACCGCATCATCGAGGACGACGAGATCAAGGCCGCCCTCGCCGCGGAGAAGCCGTACGCCGACTGGCTGCAGGCCGGCGAGATCGAGCTGTCCGACCTGCCCGAGCGCGAGCACATCGTGCACACCCACGCCTCGGTCACCCGCCGCCAGCAGACCTTCGGGTACACCGAGGAGGAGCTGCGCGTCATCCTGGCGCCGATGGCCAAGGCCGGCGCCGAGCCGATCGGCTCCATGGGCACCGACTCCCCGATCGCCGCGCTCTCCGAGCGGCCCCGGCTGCTGTTCGACTACTTCACCCAGCTCTTCGCCCAGGTCACCAACCCGCCGCTGGACGCCATCCGCGAGGAACTGGTCACCTCCCTGCGCTCCTCGCTGGGCCCCCAGGGCAACCTGCTGGAGCCGACCGCCGCCTCCTGCCGGACCGTCGTGCTGCCCTTCCCGGTGATCGACAACGACGAGCTGGCCAAGCTCATCCACATCAACGCCGACGGCGACATGCCCGGCTTCAAGGCCGCCACCCTCTCCGGCCTGTACCGGGTGCACGGCGGCGGCGAGGCCCTCGCCGCCCGCATCGAGGAGATCTGCGCCGAGGCCGACGCCGCCATCGACAACGGCGCCCGGCTGATCGTCCTCTCCGACCGGCACTCCGACGCCGAGCACGCCCCGATCCCGTCGCTGCTGCTCACCGCGGCCGTCCACCACCACCTCATCCGCACCAAGCAGCGCACCCAGGTGGGCCTGCTGGTCGAGGCCGGCGACGTCCGCGAGGTCCACCACGTCGCCCTGCTCATCGGCTACGGCGCCGCCGCCGTCAACCCCTACCTGGCGATGGAGTCCGTCGAGGACCTGGTCCGGGCCGGCACCTTCCTGCCCGGCATCGAACCAGAGAAGGCCATCAAGAACCTGATCTACGCCCTCGGCAAGGGCGTGCTGAAGGTCATGTCCAAGATGGGCATCTCCACCGTCGCCTCCTACCGCGGCGCCCAGGTCTTCGAGGCCGTCGGCCTGGACGAGCACTTCGTCGCCAAGTACTTCAACGGCACCGCCACCAAGATCGGCGGCGTCGGCATCGACGTCATCGCCCAGGAGGTCGCCGCCCGGCACGCCAAGGCGTACCCGGCCAGCGGCATCGCGCCCGCGCACCGGGCGCTGGAGATCGGCGGCGAGTACCAGTGGCGCCGCGAGGGCGAGCCGCACCTGTTCGACCCGGAGACGGTCTTCCGCCTCCAGCACTCCACCCGCTCCGGCAAGTACGAGATCTTCAAGAAGTACACCGAGCGCGTCAACGAGCAGTCCGAGCGGCTGATGACGCTGCGCGGCCTGTTCGGCTTCAAGTCCGACCGGCAGCCGATCCCGCTCGACGAGGTCGAGCCGGTCTCCGAGATCGTCAAGCGGTTCTCCACCGGCGCCATGTCGTACGGCTCCATCTCCCAGGAGGCGCACGAGACCCTCGCCATCGCCATGAACCAGTTGGGCGGCAAGTCCAACACCGGCGAGGGCGGCGAGGACCCCGAGCGCCTGTACGACCCGGCCCGCCGCTCCTCGATCAAGCAGGTCGCCTCCGGCCGCTTCGGCGTCACCTCCGAGTACCTGGTCAACGCGGACGACATCCAGATCAAGATGGCCCAGGGCGCCAAGCCCGGCGAGGGCGGCCAGTTGCCCGGCCACAAGGTCTACCCGTGGGTCGCCAAGACCCGGCACTCCACGCCGGGCGTCGGCCTGATCTCGCCGCCGCCGCACCACGACATCTACTCCATCGAGGACCTAGCCCAGCTCATCCACGACCTGAAGAACGCCAACCCCCAGGCGCGCATCCACGTCAAGCTGGTCTCCGAGGTCGGCGTCGGCACCGTCGCCGCGGGCGTCTCCAAGGCCCACGCGGACGTCGTGCTCATCTCCGGTCACGACGGCGGCACCGGCGCCTCCCCGCTCACCTCGCTCAAGCACGCGGGCGGCCCCTGGGAGCTGGGCCTGGCCGAGACCCAGCAGACCCTGCTGCTCAACGGCCTGCGCGACCGGATCGTCGTGCAGACCGACGGCCAGCTCAAGACCGGCCGCGACGTGGTCATCGCCGCGCTGCTCGGCGCCGAGGAGTTCGGCTTCGCCACCGCGCCGCTCGTCGTCTCCGGCTGCGTCATGATGCGCGTCTGCCACCTCGACACCTGCCCGGTCGGCATCGCCACCCAGAACCCGGTGCTGCGCGACCGCTTCTCCGGCAAGGCCGAGTACGTGGTGAACTTCTTCAAGTTCATCGCCGAGGAGGTCCGCGAGATCCTCGCCGAGCTGGGCTTCCGCTCCATCGAGGAGGCCGTCGGCCACGCCGAGGCCCTCGACGTCACCCGCGCGGTGAACCACTGGAAGGCGCAGGGCCTGGACCTGGCCCCGCTGTTCCACGTGCCCGAGCTGCCCGAGGGCGCGGTCCGCCACCAGGTCACCGTCCAGGACCACGGCCTGGAGAAGGCGCTCGACAACGAGCTGATCAAGCTCGCCGCCGACGCGCTCGCCGCCTCCGGCGCCACCGAGGCCCAGCCGGTGCGCGCCCAGGTCCCGATCCGCAACATCAACCGCACGGTCGGCACCATGCTCGGCCACGAGGTGACCAAGAAGTTCGGCGGCGCGGGCCTGCCCGACGACACCATCGACATCACCTTCACCGGCTCCGCCGGCCAGTCCTTCGGCGCCTTCGTCCCCCGCGGCGTCACCCTGCGCCTGGAGGGCGACGCCAACGACTATGTCGGCAAGGGCCTGTCCGGCGGCCGGATCATCGTCCGCCCGGACCGCGGCGCCGACCACCTCGCCGAGTACTCCACCATCGCCGGCAACACCATCGGCTACGGCGCCACCGGCGGCGAGATGTTCCTGCGCGGCAAGGTCGGCGAGCGGTTCTGCGTCCGCAACTCCGGCGCGACCGTCGTCGCCGAGGGCGTCGGCGACCACGGCTGCGAGTACATGACCGGCGGCCACGCCGTCGTCCTCGGCGAGACCGGACGCAACTTCGCGGCCGGCATGTCCGGCGGTGTCGCCTACGTCATCGACCTCGACCGGGACAACGTCAACGCCGGCAACCTGGACGCCGTACGCGCCCTGGACGACGCCGACAAGCAGTGGCTGCACGACGTGGTGCGCCGCCACGCCGAGGAGACCGGGTCCACCGTCGCCGGCAAGCTGCTCGCCGACTGGCCCGCCTCCGCCGAACGCTTCACGAAGATCATCCCCAGCACCTACCAGGCCGTGCTCGCCGCCAAGGACGCCGCCGAGCGAGCCGGACTCTCCGAGTCCGAGACCCACGAGAAGATGATGGAGGCGGCGATCAATGGCTGACCCGAAGGGCTTTCTGAACCACGGCCGCGAGGTCGCCGCGTCCCGCCCCGTCGAGGAGCGCGTGCGGGACTGGAACGAGGTCTACGTCCCCGGCTCCCTGCTGCCGATCATCAGCAAGCAGGCCAGCCGCTGCATGGACTGCGGCATCCCGTTCTGCCACAACGGCTGCCCGCTGGGGAACCTGATCCCCGAGTGGAACGACTACGCCTACCGCGAGGACTGGTCCGCCGCCTCCGAGCGGCTGCACGCCACCAACAACTTCCCCGAGTTCACCGGCCGGCTCTGCCCGGCGCCCTGCGAGTCGGCGTGCGTGCTCGGCATCAACCAGCCGCCGGTGACCATCAAGAACGTCGAGGTCTCCATCATCGACAAGGCGTGGGAGACCGGGGACGTCGCCCCCCAGATCCCCGAACGCCTGTCCGGCAAGACGGTCGCGGTGATCGGCTCCGGCCCCGCCGGACTCGCCGCCGCCCAGCAGCTCACCCGGGCCGGCCACACCGTCGCCGTCTACGAGCGCGCCGACCGCATCGGCGGGCTGCTGCGGTACGGCATCCCCGAGTTCAAGATGGAGAAGCGGCACATCAACCGCCGTATCGAGCAGATGCGCGCGGAGGGCACCCGGTTCCGCACCGGCGTCGAGATCGGCCGCGACCTGAAGGCCACCGACCTGAAGAAGCGCTACGACGCCGTCGTCATCGCCGTCGGCTCGACCACCGCCCGCGACCTGCCGGTCCCCGGCCGCGAACTCAAGGGCGTCCACCAGGCGATGGAGTACCTGCCGCTGGCCAACAAGGTCCAGGAGGGCGACTACGTCACCTCCCCGATCTCGGCCGAGGGCAAGCACGTCGTCGTCATCGGCGGCGGCGACACCGGCGCCGACTGCGTGGGCACCGCCCACCGCCAGGGCGCCGCCTCGGTGACGCAACTGGAGATCATGCCCCGCCCGGGCGACGAGCGGAACCCGCTCACCCAGCCCTGGCCGACCTTCCCCATGCTCTACAAGGTCACCTCGGCCCACGAGGAGGGCGGCGAGCGGATCTACTCCGTCTCCACCACCCACTTCGAGGGCGACGAGGACGGCAACGTCCAGTGGCTGCACATGACCGAGGTCGAGTTCACCGACGGCAAGCTGGTCCAGAAGCCCGGCACCGAGCGGAAGATCCCGGCCCAGTTGGTCACCCTCGCCATGGGCTTCACCGGCCCCGACAAGGACAACGGCCTCATCGAGCAGTTCGGCCTGGAGCTGGACGCGCGCGGCAACATCGCCCGCGACGCCGACTTCCAGACCAACGTGCCCGGCGTGTTCGTCGCCGGTGACGCCGGCCGCGGCCAGTCGCTCATCGTCTGGGCGATCGCCGAGGGCCGCTCCGCCGCCAAGGGCGTCGACCGCTACCTGACCGGCGCCAGCGACCTGCCCGCCCCGATCCGCCCGACCGACCGCGCCCTCGCGGTCTGACACACCCCCGACTGTCCCGTACAACGGCGTACGGAACACCGGACGGCGCCCGCCCCCTGTCCCCGACCGGACGACGGGGCGGGCGCCGTCGCACCACCCCGCCGGCCGGTGTCACGTGTCGCACTCCAGCACCGTCCGGCACAGCCCGCACCGCGCCCGCACCCGCCCCCGCACCGGCACCCGGATCCGCTGATGACAGGTCGGACACGGGAACGACACCCGCAGCGGCCCCCGCCCGTCCGGCGTGAACGCGTACGGCACGTCCCCGGCCGGCCCGGCGCCGCGGTCCTGGGCGTGCCGCCGGTCGCGCGCGTAGCGCCGCCGGCCCGCCCAGCCCGCCGCCGTCAGCGGCGGCTGCCGCCCGTCCAGCAGCGCCCGCTCCCGCCCCCGCACATACGCCGTGTACGCCTGCGGACTGGTGAACCACACCGACGGGTCCTCATCGAACACCAGCGCCCGCTTGGCCAGCACGTACCCGAACTCCTCCGGCGTCAGATACCCCAGCTTCTGCGAGGACGCCGCGTCCTCCCGGTAGGCGTCCAGCAGCAGCCAGCCCGCGCCCAGGTACGTCGTCACCGTGTCCGTCAGGATCTCGTTGTCCCGCACCCCCGGGAAGGACAGCCCCAGCCGGTGCAGATACACATGCGTCACCTCGTGCGCCAGGGCCGCGCCGATGTCCCGGCGATGGGTACGGAACCGGTCGTTCAGCTCCACGAAGTACTCCGGGCCCGCCGTCAGCTCCACGTTCGCCGCGTGGGACATCTCCCGGAAGGAGACGATCAGCCGGGCGTCCGGCAGCCGGTAGTGCCGCACCAGCTCCCGCGCCACCCGCTGCGCCCCCAGATGCAGGTCGTCGGTGTCGCAGAACGCCACGTCCGCCGGGGCCACGCTCACCGGGAAGGTCCGCACGCTGTCGTACGACAGTCGCCGGTACAGCGCGGTGACGGCGGCCCGCACCGTCTCCAGGTGGGGGTAGCCGTGCTCGACCGGTCCGTCGTTCGCCACGCCGCCACCCCCGGGACGTCTGCACCCGACTCCACTGTACGGCGGCGCCGAAGGACCGTCGCCGGTCCGTGAGACGGTACTCCCCGCCCCGCGGCCCGGCCCGTAGGCTGACCCGTCATGACCACCAGCAACACCGGTACCGATGCCGTCGACCCGGCCGTCCGCGAGGAACTCGCCCGGCTCCGCGAGAGCATCGACAACATCGACGCGGCCGTCGTCCACATGCTCGCCGAGCGCTTCAAGTGCACCCAGCAGGTCGGCCACCTCAAGGCCCGCCACCAGTTGCCGCCCGCCGACCCCGACCGCGAGGCCCGCCAGATCGCCCGGCTGCGCGCCCTGGCCGAGAGCGCCCGGCTCGACCCGGCGTTCGCCGAGAAGTTCCTCAACTTCATCATCGCCGAGGTGATCAGACACCACGAGCGGATCGCCGAGGACACCGGCCACGCGACGGGCCCCGCACCGCACTGATCCGGCCGCCGCCGCCCGCCCGGACGGCAGGGGGGAGTGACACCGGCGCGTGCGCGGGGCATGCTGCGCTGTGCACCCCCCAAGCCGGCCGGCGGGCAGCCGTCGCCGGTTCCTCGCCACCCGTACGGGTCGTGCACGAGGGAGGCTCATCGGGCCATGCCGCCGGATGCCGGGATACTCATCGTCGACGACCACGAGGACACCCTCTACGCCCTGGAGAGCGCCCTCACCCCGCTGGGCTACCGCCTGACCCGGGCCACCAGCGGCGACCAGGCGCTCAAGCAGGTGCTGCGCGGCCACGTCGGACTGCTCCTGCTGGACGTGCGGATGCCCGGCGTCGGCGGCCTCGACGTGGTCCGCTACATGCGCAAGGTCGCCCAGACCCAGCACATCCCGGTGCTCCTGCTCACCGGCTACGGCATCGACCACCACCTGAGCACCGCCGCCTTCCAGTTGGGCGTCGCCGACCTCATCGCCAAACCCGTGGACCCCTGGATCCTGCGCACCAAGGTCCGCTACCTCTACGACACCCACCAGCGCCGCCTCGCCCTCGAACGGGAACTGCGCGACCTGCGCGCCCGCGCACACGCCCAGGACGCGCCCCGCCCCGGCCTGCCCCACCCCGACGCGCCCGCCCCACCGGAGCGGCACGGGGCGCAAGGCGGGGCGCACGCGCCGGAACGCGCCGGGGAACGCATCGCAGAGTGCGCCGGAAAACGCCCCGGGGAGCGCGAACAACTGCACCGGGGCCGGACATAACCCCCGTACCGGACCCCGCCCCTGTGCCGCGCCCACCGCATCGGGCAGCATGGCCCGCATGTCCGTACTGACGCGCGACGAAGCGCAGACCCGTGCCCAGCTCCTCGATGTCCAGCACTACGCGATCGCCCTCGATCTCACCGGCGACGACGACACCTTCGACTCCCGTACCACCATCCGGTTCACGGCACGGGCCGGCACGGACACCTTCGTCGAACTCAAGCCCGCCGCACTGCACTCCGCCACTCTCGACGGACAGCCCCTCGACCCCGGCACCCTCGACGGCAACCGGCTGCCGCTCAAGGGCCTCACCGCCGGCGAGCACGAGCTGAGCGTCCACGCCGCCATGCGCTACTCCCGCACCGGCGAGGGCATGCACCGCTTCACCGACCCCGCCGACGGCGAGACCTACCTTTACACCCAGATGTTCATGGACGACGTCCAGCGCGTCTTCGCCGCCTTCGACCAGCCCGACCTCAAGGCCGTCTTCGACCTCACCGTCAAGGCCCCCGAAGGCTGGACCGTCCTCGCCAACGGCATCACCGAGCCCACCGGCGACGGCCACTGGACCGCCGCCCCCACCCCCCGGATCTCCACCTACCTCGTCGCCGTCGCCGCCGGGCCCTGGCACTCCGTGCGCACCGAGCACCGCGGCCTGCCCTTCGGCCTGCACTGCCGCCGCTCCCTCGCCCCCCACCTGGACGCCGACGCCGAGGAGATCCTCGACATCACCCGCGCCTGCTTCGACCGCTACCACGAGAAGTTCGACGAGCCCTACCCCTTCGACTCCTACGACCAGGCGTTCGTCCCCGAGTTCAACGCCGGCGCCATGGAGAACCCCGGCCTGGTCACCTTCCGCGACGAGTTCGTCTACCGCTCCGCCGTCACCGACACCGAACGCCAGACCCGCGCCATGGTCATCGCCCACGAGATGGCCCACATGTGGTTCGGCGACCTCGTCACCCTCACCTGGTGGGACGACATCTGGCTCAACGAGTCCTTCGCCGAGTACATGGGCTACCAGACCACCGCCGAGGCCACCCGCTTCACCGGTTCCTGGACCGAGTTCGGCGTCACCCGCAAGTCCTGGGGCTACGACGCCGACCAGCGCCCCTCCACCCACCCCGTCGCCCCCGAGGCCGTCCCCGACACCGCCTCCGCCCTGCTCAACTTCGACGGCATCTCCTACGCCAAGGGCGCCTCCGCCCTGCGCCAACTGGTGGCCTGGCTCGGCGAGAAGGACTTCCTGGCCGGCATCAACATCCACTTCTCCCGGCACCGGTTCGGCAACGCCGCCCTCGCCGACTTCCTCGACTCCCTGGCCGCCGCCACCGACCGCGACGTGCACGCCTGGGCCGACGCCTGGCTGCGCACCACCGGCGTCGACACCCTCACCGCGGCCGTCGACGCCCGCCCCGGCGCCTGGACCCTCGCCCTGCACCGCGACGGCAGCCGCCCGCACCGCGCCACCATCGGCGTCTACGACCGCGACCTCAACGACGGCCGCACCCTCGTCCTGCGCGAACGCTACGAGACGGACGTCCCCCAGGCCGCCCCCGAGACCCGCCCCGGCACCCGCCCCGCCCTCGTCCTGCCCAACGACCTCGACCACACCTACGCCAAGATCCGCCTGGACGAGCACTCCCTGGAGACCGCCCTGCGCGGCCTGTCCCAGCTCCCCGACGCCCTCACCCGCACCGTGGTGTGGAACGCCCTGCGCGACATGGTCCGCGACGGCGAACTCGCCCCCGGCGACTACCTGGCCACCGCCACCGCCCACCTCCCCGAGGAGACCGACCTCGCCCTCGTCCAGGGCGTCCTCGCCTTCGCCGGCACCCACATCGCCGACCGCTACCTCACCCCCGGACAGCGGCCCGCCGCCCTCGCCGACCTCACCGGCCTCTGCCGCGACATCGTCCGCCGCACCGAGGACGGCGACCACCCCGGGCTCCGCCTGATCGCCGTACGCCACCGCATCGCCACCGCCACCCGCCCCGACACCATCGCCGCCTGGCTCGCCGACGGCACCGTCCCCGGCGGCCCCGAACTCGACCCCGAACTGCGCTGGCGCATCCTCACCCGGCTCGCCGTCCTCGGCGCCACCGACGAGGCCGCCATCGCCGCCGAACTCGTCCGCGACCCCAGCGCCGCCGGCCGGGAAGGCGCCGCCCGCTGCCGCGCCGCCCTGCCCGACCCCGAGGCCAAGGCCCGCGCCTGGGCGGCCATGTTCGACTCCGACGACCTGTCCAACTACCTGTTCACCGCCACCGCCCAGGGCTTCTGGCAGCCGGAACAGGCCGACCTGGTACGCGCGTACGTCCCCCGGTACTTCACCGACGCCGTCGCCGTCGCCGCCCGCCGCGGCCCCGCCATCGCCGACGCGGCCGGCCGCTGGGCGTTCCCCGCCCACGCCGTCGACCCCGACACCCTCCGCCTCGGCGAGGAGTGCCTGCGCGACGCCGACCCCGTCCCGTCCCTGCGCCGCCGCCTCACCGACGAACTGGACGACCTGCGCCGCGCACTGCGGGTACGGGAGGCGCACGGGGAGTGACTTCTGCCGCGCGGGGCGGCTGCGGGTGATCGGTGGTCGCTCGCGCAGTTCCCCGCGCCCCTCGGGGGGCGCGGGCGTCCCGCGTGGGAGCTCGCCCGGCGGAATCCCCGTACGGGGAGTGACTCCTGCCGCGCGGGGCGGCTGCGGGTGATCGGTGGTCGCTCGCGCAGTTCCCCGCGCCCCTCGGGGCGCGCGGGCGACCCGCGTAGGAGACCGCCCGGCGGAAGCTCCCGCACGGGGAGTGACCCGGGAGCCCGCCCGGCGGAAGCTCCGCACGGGGAGTGACCCCCCGCCGCGCGGGGCGGCCGCGGGTGATCCGTGGTCGCTCGGGCGGTTCCCCGCGCGCCTCAGGGGGCGCGGGCGACCCGCACGGGAGCCCGCCCGGCGGAAACCGGCCGAAGCCTACACCCCCTCCGACACATTTTCCCCGCACGACAGTGCCCCCATTCGGGTACCGCTCGTTGGGCCTTCCGGACGCGGCCCCCGTCCCGCGCCCGGGAGGAACCCATGAGTGCCCCGCCACCCCTCGCCTCGGGCCCCGACGGCCCCGACGCCCTGCGGCCCCTGCTCGACACCGTCCTCGACGCCCTGCGCACCGGCACGGCCGCCCGCCGCGGCCCGCTCCCGGCCGGCGGCCCGCACACCGTCGCCGCACAGCTCCGCCACGCCCTCGGCGACATCCTCCCCGACCACGGCGACCCCGACGCCCTGCGCACCCTCGTCACCGCCCTCGCCGCCGGCGCCGCCGACCCCGCCCACCCCCTGTGCGCCGGCCACCTGCACGGACCGCCGCTCGCCGTCGCCACCGCCGCCGACCTCGCCGCCAGCGCCCTCAACCCCTCCCTCGACTCCTGGGACCAGGCCCCCGCCGCCTCCGCCCTGGAAGCCCTCGTCACCCGCGCCCTCGCCCACGAGACCGGCGCCGCCGACGCCCTCGTCACCACCGGCGGCACCGAATCCAACCAGCTCGCCGTCCTCCTCGCCCGCGAGGACCACGGACCCGGCCTGCGCCTCGTGCACGGCACCAACGCCCACCACTCGCTGCCCCGCGCCGCCTGGCTCTACGGCCTGCCCGACCCCGTCACCGTCCCCGCCCCGGCCGGCCGCCTCGACCCCGACGCCCTCGACCACGCCCTGCGCGACACCCCCGGCCCCCACCTCGTCGCCGCCACCGCCGGCACCACCGACGCCGGCCTCATCGACCCGCTGCCCGAGATCGCCGCCCGCTGCGCCGCCCACGGCGCCCGGCTGCACATCGACGCGGCCTACGGCGGCGGCCTGCTGTTCAGCGCCCGGCACCGGACCCGCCTCACCGGCCTCGACACCGCCGACACCGTCGCCCTCGACCTGCACAAGACCGGCTGGCAGCCCATCGCCGCCGGCCTCCTCACCGTCCGCGACCCCGCCCGCCTCACCGCCCTGCGCCAGCGCGCCGACTACCTCAGCGCCGCCGACGACACCGACGCCGGCCTGCCCGACCTGCTCGGCCGCTCCCCGCGCACCAGCCGCCGCCCCGACATCCTCAAGATCGCCGTCACCCTCAAGACCCTCGGCCGCACCGGACTCGGCGCCCTCATCGACCGCGTCTGCGACCTCGCCCAGGACCTCGCCGCCCGCGTCACCGCCCGCCCCGGCCTCCACCTGCACGCCCCGCCCGCCCTCAGCACCGTCCTGTTCCGGCCCGCCGGCGCCCCCGACCCCACCGTCGCCGCCGTCCGCCGGACCCTGCTCACCGAAGGACACGCCGTCCTCGGCCGGGCCCGCCTCGACGGCCGCCTCTGGCTCAAGGCCACCCTCCTCAACCCGCACACCCGGCCCGAGGACCTGGCCGCCCTCCTCGACCTCGTGGAAGGACACACCCCCCGATGAACGACGACACCCCCCGCGACCTGGTCGGCATCGGCATCGGCCCGTTCAACCTCTCCCTGGCCGCCCTCGCCCACCCCCTCGACGGCCTCGACACCGTCTTCTACGACCAGCGCCCCGCCTTCCACTGGCACCCCGGCCTGCTCATCGACGGCGCCCGCCTCCAGGTCCCCTTCCTCGCCGACCTCGTCACCCTCGCCGACCCCGCCAGCCCCTGGAGCTTCCTCAACTACCTCAAAGAACGCGAACGCCTCTACCCCTTCTACTTCGCCGAACGCTTCCACATCCAGCGCGCCGAGTACGACGCCTACTGCCGCTGGGTCGCCGAGCACCTCCCCGCCCTCCGCTTCGGCCACCGGGTCGACGCCGTCCGCTTCCACCCCGACCGCGCCCTGTTCGAGGTCGACCACACCCGCCTCCACCCCGACGGCCGGCCCGGGACCCCCGGCCGCACCCACACCCGCCACCTCGTCCTCGGCACCGGCACCGAGCCCCACGTCCCCGACCCGCTGCGGCCCCTCGTCGACAACCCCGCCGTCCCCGTCCTGCACGCCGCCGACTACCTCGACCACCGCGCCGACCTGCTCACCGCCGGCCACGTCACCGTCATCGGCACCGGCCAGTCCGGCGCCGAGATCTTCCTCGACCTGCTCCGCCACCGCCCGGCCGGCCGCGAACGCCTGCACTGGCTCGGCCGCACCCCCGCCCTCGCCCCCATGGAGTACTCCAAACTCGGCCTGGAGCACTTCACCCCCGACTACACCCGCTACTTCCACGCCCTGCCCGGACCCGTCCGCGACCGCCTCGTCCCCGCCCAGTGGCAGCTCCACAAGGCCGTCGACGCCGGCACCCTTGCCGCCATCCACGACGAGCTCTACCGCCGCACCCTGCACGGAAGCTGGCCCGACACCGTCCTCACCCCCGGCGTCCTGGTCCGCACCGCCGGCCGCGTCACCACCACCAAGGTCGAACTCCACCTCGAACACACCGAACAGAACACCCGCACCCGCCTCACCACCGACGCCGTCGTCCTCGCCACCGGCTACCGCGAACGCCCCCTCGACCGCCTCCTCGCCGGCCTCGACCCCTACCTCCGCCGCGACCACCACGGCCGCCCCCGCGTCGACCACCGCTTCCGCCTCGTCCTCGACCCCCGGATCAAGGCCGCCGGCTGCCAGATCTTCGTCCAGAACGCCGAGACCCACACCCACGGCGTCGGCACCCCCGACCTCGGCCTCGCCGCCTGGCGCAGCGCCACCATCCTCAACACCCTCACCGGCACCGAGCCCTACCCCCTGCCCCGCCGCACCGCCTTCACCACCTTCGGCCTCGAACAGCCCCCGCCCCAGACGCCGACCGCCCGCGAGGCACGCGTCCTCACCCCGCTCGCGGACGGCATCTGAAACGGCTCACCCCCGGCCCACCGGCTAGAACACCGGCACACCGTCCCGCGTCAACCGCCAGTCCACCGACGCGAAGTCCGCCGGATCCAGCACCCCCTTCGCCGTCACCCACTCCGCGATCCGGGTCCGGATCTCCGTCGACTCCGACCACACCTCCGGCGCCGACGCCACATGCGGAAACGCCCCACCGCCATTGGCCCGGTAGTTGTTCACCGCCAGCACGAACCGCTGCCCGTCGTCCAGCGGCACACCCCCGTACGCCAGATTCCGGATCCGCGACCCGGCCGGCCGCGCGATGTCGATCTCGTACGTCAGCCCCGACACATAGTCGTAGTTGTAGTCCGGCCGGCCACCCGCGTTCGTCAACCTCTCCACGTCCACCGCCGCCCCCACCGGGACCTGCGCGTAGTACTCCGCCGAGTACTCCAGGTACGCCCGCACCTGCGCACCCGTCAGCACCTTCGCCACCAGCGTGTTGTCGTACACGTACAGACCCGACAGATCCCGGATCGTCACCTCGCCCGCCGGAATCTCGGAGGTCCGCGAGAACGGCGACGCCTGCGCCAGCACCGGCAGCGCCGCGTACTCCGTACCCGCCAGCGCCGCCCGGACCACGTCCTCCTGCACCTTCGTGATCAGGTCGATCACCGGCGCGTCCGTGTACCGCGCGGCCACCGTCGTCAGCGTCTCGGTCGCCGTGCCCACGACCTGATTGACGTACGCCACCACCTTCGCGTGCTCCTCCGACAGCAGCCTGGTGATCCGCGGGTCGTCCTCGACCGCCGCCGAGTCCCGCAGCGACGCCCGCACCGACTCGACCCGCCACCGCCCCTTCTCGAACACCAGCGAGAAGTCGAACAGCGTCAGCCGCTCCGCGTAGCACAGCGGCTCCGACAGCACCACCGTCCGCCCCGTCTCCTCATTGACCACCTTCAACTCCGCGATCTCCTGGTGCGCGTGACCCACCAGGATCGCGTCGATGCCCGGCACCCGGCGGGCCACCTCCGCCGCCGCGTTCTCCACGTACGGCACCTGGTCGCCGTACGACGACGTCCCCGACGTCCCCGAGTGCGCCGACACCACCACCACGTCCGCGCCCATCGACCGCAGCTTCGGCACCCACTTCGCCGCCTGCTCCTCCAGCCCCGGGAACGCCAGCCTGCCCTGCACCAACGCCTTGTCCCAGATCGCGATGCCGGGATTGGTCAACCCCAGCACCGCCACCTTCACCGGCGGCGCCCCCGGCACCCGGAACGTCTTCATGAAGTACGGCGGGAAGGCCGGCCGCAGCGTCCTCGCGTCCACCGCGTTCGCGCCCAGCAGCGGGAAACGGCACTGCTCCTCGAACTTCCGCAGCGTCTCGATCCCGTAGTTGAACTCGTGGTTGCCCAGCGCCACCGCGTCGTACCCGATCGCGTTCATCGCCCGCGCCATCGGATGCACCGGCCCGCCCTCGGCGGTGATCGGGTCCACCTTCGCGTAGTAGTACGTCAACGGCGTGCCCTGAATCGTGTCACCGGCGTCCAGCAGCAGCGTGTTCTCCCGGCCCCGCTCCGCACGGACCTGGTTCACCAGCGTGGAGATCCGCGCCAGGCCCTGCGCGTTGCCCGCGCCGTCGGTGTACTCCGCGTCCTTGAAGTAGTCCCAGTTGAAGACGTGCCCGTGCAGATCGGTCGTGCCCAGCACCGTCAGCGCGTACCGCTTCGCCTTCCGGCCCCCGGGACCGGAGCGCGCCTCGGCCGCCGGCGCCGCCGCCGCACCCGCCAGCGCCACCCCCGCCCCCGTCACGGCGGACCTGTGCAGAAACTTCCGGCGGTTCAACGGCATGACTGACTCTCCTCGACGACGGACATCACGACCCGCATGGGTAACGCGCGTAGATTCTGGCCGCCGCGGACCACCGGCGACAGACCCCCCAGGTTGCGATCCGGTGACGCGACCCCCGGACGCCCCGGCGACCCGCCCCCCGGCCCACCCGTTCGAATCCCGTCAAAAGGGCTTCACCCAAAGGACGTTGGGGCGACACGCGCCCCCGAATCTCTACCCGCCGGTAAGTCATAGGCTCGTCCCATGCGCCGAGCCAGAATCGTCTGCACCCTGGGACCCGCCACCGACTCCTACGACCGGATCAAAGCACTGGTCGAGGCCGGCATGGACATCGCCCGCTGCAACCTCAGCCACGGCGACCACGCCGAACACGAGGAGCGCTACCGGCGCGTCCGCAAGGCATCCGACGAGACCGGCCGCAGCGTCGGCCTCCTCGCCGACCTCCAGGGCCCCAAGATCCGGCTCGGCACCTTCACCGAAGGACCCGTACTCCTCGAACCCGGCGACGACTTCACCCTCACCGTCGAAGAAGGCGCCGAGGGCGACCGCACCGGCTGCGGCACCACCTACGCCGGCCTCGCCGCCGACGTCACCCCCGGCGAACGCGTCCTCGTCGACGACGGCAAGGTCTGCCTGGAGGTCACCGCCGTCGACGGCCCCCGCGTCCGCACCCGCGTCGTCGAGGGCGGCATGGTCTCCGACCACAAGGGCCTCAACCTCCCCGGCGTCGCGGTCTCCGTCCCCGCCCTCGCCAAGAAGGACGAGGACGACCTGCGCTGGGCCCTGCGCACCGGCTTCGACGTCATCGCCCTCTCCTTCGTCCGCAGCGGACGCGACATCCTCGACGTCCACCGCGTCATGGACGAGGAGGGCCGCCGCCTCCCCGTCATCGCCAAGATCGAGAAACCCCAGGCGGTCGAGGACATCGAGGACATCGTCGCCGCCTTCGACGGCATCATGATCGCCCGCGGTGACCTCGGCGTCGAAATGCCGCTGGAACAGGTCCCCATCGTCCAGAAACGCGCCGTCAAACTCGCCAAACGGAACGCCAAACCGGTCATCGTCGCCACCCAGATGCTCGACTCGATGATCGACAACGCCCGGCCGACCCGCGCGGAAGCCTCCGACGTCGCCAACGCCGTGCTCGACGGCACCGACGCCGTGATGCTCTCCGGCGAGACCAGCGTCGGCAAGCACCCCGTCGACACCGTCCGCACCATGGCCCGCATCATCGAGGCGGCGGAGGAGGACCTCCTGGCCGCCGGGCTCCCGCCGCTCACCGACCGCACCAAACCCCGCACCCAGGGCGGCGCGGTCGCCCGCGCCGCGGCCGAGATCGGCGACTTCCTCGGCGCCAAGTACCTGGTCGCCTTCACCCAGTCCGGCGACACCGCCCGCCGCCTCTCCCGCTACCGCTCACCCATCCCGCTGCTCGCCTTCACCCCCGTCCCCTCCACCCGCTCCCAGCTCAACCTCACCTGGGGCGTGGAGACCTTCCTCGGCCCGCACGTCGACTCCACCGACGCGATGGTCGCCCAGGTCGACGAACTCCTCCTCCGCTACGGGCGGTGCCGCCCGGGGGACACCGTGATCATCACGGCGGGCTCCCCGCCCGGGATGCCGGGCACGACCAACCTGGTCCGGGTGCACCGGATCGGCGAGGACTGATCAGCACTTCGGCCCCACATGCGCATCCATGAGAGCGACGGAGGCTTTGCGGGCGACGGAGATGTTGTAGGGGTTTCCGTGGCGTGTGCAGTGGGTCCACTCGATGCCGAGCGTGTCGAGGGTGTCGGTGTAGAGGCGGCGGATGTCGTCGGACACGTTGGTGAAGAAGTACCGCGGATACTCGTAGCGCTTCCGCTCGCCGCCGACGAGCCGGGTCGTCCAGTTGGTGATCCGGCAGCCGTCGGAGTGGATCAGCCCCCGGACGAACTCCCAGGGGTGGGCGTCGACGATCGTCTGCTGCCAGGGTTCGAGAACGATCCGCCGCTCGTGCTTCTTGCCGGGGCCGTGCTGCGGGAAGAGGCAGTGCAGGTGCTTCGAGTAGACCTTCACGTTGTGGCAGCCGGTCCGCCGCACGCGGCAGACCGAGTTGTCCGGGAAGACAGCCCGCATCGCGTTCTCGCAGTCGTCCATGAGCCCCGGCCATGAGTCCGAGCAGGTGATCATGAGATTGGGTACGCGGTGTGCCGAGTAGTGGCTGATGTGCCCGTCGCCGAGGTAGAGGCCCAGCAGGTAGCTGTACGCGGGCTCGTCCAGTCCCCGCCCGTCGCACCTCGGGCAGGGCGGATCGGGCCTGCCCGGACACGCGCCTCGCTCGGCGAGGTCCCTGTGCTTCCAGTAGCCGACCGTGCCCAGGGGCACGTTCAGTTGCCGGGCGACAGCGGAGTTCGGTACACCGCCGCGCAGCAGGTCGAGGGCCCTCTGTCGTACTTCGACGCCGTGGAAGATCATGCGACCAGGGTGGGCCGCCGGGCGTGAGGGCGTACACCGAAAAGCGGAAGATCACGCGAACGTGACCTTCCGCTTTGTGTCTGTGTGCCCGGTGTGGGATTCGAACCCACATGCCCAAAGGGCACGGCATTTTGAGTGCCGCGAGTCTGACCAGTTCCTCCAACCGGGCTGGCCGGGTAACCGCTGAGAAGTGTACCGGGTCCTCGTCCGTCACCGCCTCTGGGTAGGCTGCATAGGCAGCAGTACTGCCCGGCCCGTAACAAGGAGCCCACGTGACCGCCCCCGAGTCGCCCCAGCCCGTCGACGTGCCCGATGACGACAAGTCGCACGTGCCTCCGCTGACGACCCGTGTCGTCATCGCCGAGGACGAGGCGCTCATCCGGCTGGATCTGAAAGAGATGCTGGAGGAGGAGGGGTACTCCGTCGTCGGCGAGGCCGGTGACGGTGAGCAGGCCGTCGAGCTGGCCCGTGAGCACCGGCCCGACCTGGTGATCCTGGACGTGAAGATGCCGAAGCTGGACGGCATCTCGGCGGCCGAGAAGATCGCCGAGGAGCGCATCGCCCCCGTCCTGATGCTGACCGCGTTCTCGCAGCGCGACCTGGTGGAGCGGGCTCGGGACGCCGGTGCGATGGCGTACCTGGTCAAGCCGTTCAGCAAGAGCGACGTCGTCCCGGCGATCGAGATGGCCGTCTCGCGGTTCACCGAGCTGAAGGAGCTGGAGAAGGAGGTCGCGGACCTCTCCCAGCGGCTGGAGACCCGCAAGCTGGTGGACCGCGCCAAGTCCATCCTGCAGACGGAGTACGGGCTGACCGAGCCGGCCGCCTTCCGGTGGATCCAGAAGACCTCGATGGACCGGCGGATGTCGATGCAGCAGGTCGCCCAGGCCGTGATCCAGGACGCCGAGGAGAAGAAGGCGCCCAAGGGCTGACCCGGCGGGCGGCACGAGCGGCCCGCGTCCCCCCGCCGCGGCGGGAGGGCGCGGGCCGCTGCCGTGCGGGTTCAGTCCTCGCCGAGGTACGCCTTGCGGACCGACTCGTCGTGGAGGAGGTCCTGCCCGGAGCCGGACAGGACGATGTTGCCGACCTCCATGACGTGGCCGTGGTCGGCCAGGGAGAGCGCGGCCTGGGCGTTCTGCTCGACCAGGAGGATGGTCGTGCCCTGGGACTTCAGTTCCGCGATGGTCGACATGATCTTCTGCATCATGATCGGGGAGAGGCCCATGGAGGGTTCGTCGAGCATGAGCAGTTTGGGGCGGGACATCAGGGCCCTGCCCATGGCGAGCATCTGCTGCTCGCCGCCGGAGAGGGTGCCGGCGGCCTGCTTGCGGCGTTCCCCGAGGATGGGGAAGAGGTCGTAGGCGCGCTGGATGTCCTGCTCGATGCCGGCCTTGTCGTTGCGGAGGAAGGCGCCGAGGCGGAGGTTGTCCTCGATGGTCATGCGGGGGAAGATGTGCCGGCCCTCGGGGGAGTGGGCGAGGCCGAGGGAGACGATCTGGTGGGCGGGGACCTTCTTCAGTGACCGGCCGTCGAAGCGTATCTGTCCGCCGACGGGCCTGAGCAGGCCGGACAGGGTGCGCAGGGTGGTGGTCTTGCCGGCGCCGTTGGTGCCGATGAGGGTGACGACCTCGCCGGCGTCGACGGTGAACGAGATGCCCTTGACGGCTTCGATCTTGCCGTAGGCGACGCGGAGGTCCTCGACCTCGAGCAGCGCGGTCATCGGTCGGTCTCCTTGTTCTGCTGTCCGGCCGCGGGGTCGGGGTCCGCCGGTGTGCCGGGGTCGGCCGGGGTGCCGGCGTGGGTCCCGGCGTGGGCTTCGGCGGCTTCCACTTCGGCGGCTTCGGCGGCGCCGGGGTCGTTGTCCAGGGGTTCGCCGAGGTAGGCGGCGACGACGCGGTCGTCGCCCTGGACGGTGGCGCTGTCGCCTTCGACGAGTTTCTCGCCCTGGACGAGGACGGCGACGCGGTCGCAGAGGTTGAAGATGAACCGCATGTCGTGCTCGATGACGAGGACGGCGATGCCCTGGTCGCGGATGGCGAAGACGAGTTCTTCGGTGGCGCGGGTCTCCTGGGGGTTCATGCCGGCGGTGGGCTCGTCGAGGAGGAGCAGGCCGGGTTCGCTGGCGAGGGCGCGGGCGATCTCGAGTTTGCGCTGTTCGCCGTAGGGGAGGTTGCGCGCGAGGTGGTCGGCCTTGGCGGCGAGGCCGACGAAGTCGAGGAGTTCCATGGCGCGGGCGCGGGAGGCTTTCTCGGCGCGGTGGAAGCCGGGGCCGCGCAGGACGGCGGACCAGAAGCCTTCTTTGGTGCGGGTGTGGCGGCCGACGAGGACGTTCTCCAGGACGGTCATGTTGGCGAAGAGGCGGATGTTCTGGAAGGTGCGGGCGATGCCGGCGGCGGTGACCTTGAAGGATTTGGGCGGCAGGAGCTGGCCCTGGTAGCGGACCTCGCCCTCGGTGGGGGTGTAGAGGCCGGTGAGGCAGTTGAAGAAGGTGGTCTTGCCGGCGCCGTTGGGGCCGATGAGTCCGACGATCTCGCCGCTGTTGACGGTGAGGTCGACGCCGCGGACGGCGGTGAGGCCGCCGAAGCGCATGGTGACGCCGCGGGCGTCGAGGACGGTCCGGCCGGGGGTGGTGGCGCCGGGGGCGTTGCCCTGGGTGGTGGTGTCGGTGGTCATGGTGGTCAGGCCCCTGTCTTGCCGAGGACTGCGGGCGCGTCGGCCTCTTCGTGGAATTCGAGCTGGCGGCGGCGGTTGGGGACGAGGCCCTCGGGGCGGAAGCGCATCAGCAGCACGAGGGCGAGTCCGAAGGCGAAGAGCTGGTAGTCGCCGAGGAACTGGAGTTTGTTGGGGATGAGGAAGAGCAGTGCGGCGCCGATGAGGGGTCCGCCGATGGTGCCCATGCCGCCGAGGACGACGGCGGCGAGGAGGAAGGCGGAGTTGGGCGGGGTGGTGCCGGCGAAGAGGTACTGCTCGGGGGTGACGGTGTAGGTGACGTGGGCCTGGACGGTGCCGGCGAGGCCGGCCAGGGAGGCGCCGACGGCGAAGGCGATGAGTTTGACGCGGAAGCCGTTGATGCCCATGGCGAGGGCGGCGGTCTCGTCCTCGCGGATGGCGACCCAGGCGCGGCCGATGCGGGAGTCGCCGCTGCGCCGGAAGACGAGGACGACGACGGCGGTGATGAGCAGCATCAGGAAGAAGTAGTTGGCGAAGCGGCCGATGGTGACGCCGGCGACGTCGTGGTGGGTGCCGAAGTCGAAGCCGAGGATGTCCAGGTCGGGGATGCCGGCGATGCCGTTGGAGCCGTTGGTGACGTCGGGTCCGGAGGTGCCGTCGAGGTTGTTGGCGGTGATGCGGAAGATCTCGCCGAAGCCGAGGGTGACGATGGCGAGGTAGTCGCCGCGCAGCCGGAGGGTGGGGGCGCCGATGAGGACGCCGAAGACGAGGGAGGCGGCGGCGCCGACGAGGACGGCGGCCCAGAAGGGGAAGTGCACGTCGAAGGGGGAGCTCTGGGAGCCGGAGACCAGGGAGGCGGCGTAGGCGCCGACGCCGAGGAAGGCGACGTATCCGAGGTCGAGGAGGCCGGCGAGGCCGACGACGATGTTCAGGCCGAGGGCGACGGTGGCGAAGATGAGGATGTAGACGCCGAGGGTGGCGTACTGGTCGTCGGTCTGGGTGAAGGGGAAGCAGGCGGCGGCGACGAAGGCGCCGCAGATGGTGATGTTCTGGTGCCGGGCGGTGATCTCGGTGACCTGGGCGATCAGTCCGGAGCGGTGCAGGGCGGCGAAGCCGAGGCCGGCGGTGATGAGGAAGCCGACGAAGAGTTCGTCGTACTCGGTGCCGATGCCGTAGGTGAAGACGGTCAGGGCGACGCCGAGGACGGCGACGATGACGAGGATCTCGGCCCAGGAGGGCAGGGTGGGGGCGGGGCGGGGGGTGCCGGGGGCGAAGGCGGCCCGGACGGTCCCCCAGCGCTGGGCGGTGGTGTGCCGGAACCGTTCCCAGGAGGTGCTGTCGGGGTCGAAGGGGTCGGGGTCGGGGTGGCGGAAGGGCAGGGCGAGGGCGCCGAGGAAGGCGATGAGGGTGGCGGCGGCGGCGAGGTAGCCGCCGGGTTCGAGGTTGACGACGCCGCCGAGCTGGGCGCTGATCGCGATGACCGTGTACCAGGTGGTGGCGAGGGTGGCGAGGGCGGCGAACTTGACGGCCGGGTCGGCGCCGGCGGGGGCGAGCCAGCGCAGGCCCTTGACGCCGTAGGAGGCGAGGCCGAGGAGGGCGGTGAGGGCGCCGCCGATGAGGGCGAGGACCTGGAGGCCGCCGGGGTAGCCGTAGACGGTGAGGTCGCCGGGGAAGGCGGAGGTCCAGGTCCAGGCGAGGAAGGTGGAGACGACGGTGAGGGCGCCGCCGCCGGTGGCGAGGGCGCGGCCGAGGTGCGGGGGTATGCCGATGAGGCCGGTGGCGCCGCCGGGGGTGGCGGGGCTGGGGGTCTTCGGGGTGGTGGTCTGTGTGGTCATCGGTGTCACGCCCTGTCCGCAACGCGTTCGCCGAGCAGGCCCTGGGGCCTGAGCAGCAGTACGAGGATGAGGAGGATGAAGGCCCAGACGTCGGCCCAGGACTGGCTGCCGAACTGGTCCAGGCCGGGGACGTCGGCGATGTAGGCGGCGGCGAGGGTCTCGGCGACGCCGAGGACGACGCCGCCGATCATGGCGCCGTAGATGTTGCCGATGCCGCCGAGGACGGCGGCGGTGAACGCCTTGAGGCCGAGGATGAAGCCCATCCGGAAGTCGATCTGGCCGTATTTGAGGCCGTTGGCGACGGCTCCGACGGCGGCGAAGAGGGCGCCGAGGGCGAAGGCGATGACGATGATGCGGTCGGTGTTGACGCCCATCAGGCGGGCGGTGTCCGGGTCCTGGGCGGTGGCCTGCATGCCGCGTCCGGTGCGGGTGCGCATCACGAAGTAGGCGAGGAAGGCCATGCTGACCGGGGCGGCGATGAGGAGGAAGATGTCGCCGGTCTGGATGGTGACGTCGCCGAGGTGGAAGGGGCCGCCGTCGATCTGGGGGAAGGTCCGCGCGGATTTCGCGTCGGGGTACCAGGCCCAGACCGCCTGCTGGAGGGCGAGGGAGAGGCCGATGGCGGTGATGAGGGGGGCGAGGCGGGGGGCGCCGCGCAGTGGACGGTAGGCGAACCGTTCCGCTCCGACGGCGACGGTGACGGCGACGATCATGGCGCCGATCAGCATCAGCGGCAGGGCGATCCACATGGAGGTGCCGTCGGGCAGGATGTAGACGTAGACCGTGAGTGCGCCGAAGGCGCCGGTCATGAAGATCTCGCCGTGGGCGAAGTTGATGAGCTGGACGATGCCGTAGACCATTGTGTAGCCGATGGCGATCAGCCCGTACATGGATCCCAGTAGCAGGCCGTTGACCAACTGCTGCGGCAGTTCGTTCACCGCATGTCCTCCGTGACTTTCGGGCGTTCGACGGATGTGGCCGGATGCGAGTCCGCGCGGGGCGCCTGTGAACAGCGCCCCGCGCGGTTTGGTGGGCTGTGGTGCGGGCTGGGTCAGCCGGTGTAGGTGCCGGACTTGACGGCCTTGAAGGCCCCGTTCTCGACGGCGTACACGGTGAGCTGCTTGTTGGTGGCGTCACCGAACTCGTCGAAGGAGACCTTGCCGGTCACTCCGTCGAAGGAGACGTTCTGCATGGCCTCGGTGACCTTGGCGCGGGCGTCGTCGGGGAGCTTTCCGCCGTTGTCGTCGACGACCTTCTTGACGGCCTCGATGATGGCCCAGGCGGAGTCGTAGGAGTAGCCGCCGTAGGCCGCGTAGTCCTCCTTGTAGCCGGCGGCCTTGTAGTCGGCGACGAACTTCTTGGCGGAGTCGAGTTCTTCGACGGGCGCGCCGACGGAGGTGGCGAGGTCGCCGTCGCTGCCGGCGCCGGCGAGCTTGATGAAGGTGTCGTCCTTGATGCCGTCGCCGCCGACGAGCGGGATCTTCGCTCCGGCTTCCTTGATCTGCTTGCTGAGCGGGCCGGCCTGCGGGTACTCGCCGCCGTAGTAGACGACGTCGGCGCCGGAGTTCTTGACCTTGGTGGCGACCGAGGAGAAGTCCTTGGTGTCGGGGTTGATGTGCTCGGTGCCGACGACCTTGCCGCCGAGCTTCTTGAATTCCTCGGTGAAGGTGCCGGCCAGGCCCGCGCCGTAGGTCTTCTTGTCGTCGATGACGAAGACCTTCTTCTTCTTGGCGTCGTTGTAGACGTACTGGGCGGCGAACGGGCCCTGGATGGCGTCGGTGGTGGCGGTGCGGAAGTAGGACTTGTACGGGCGGACCTTCTTGGTGCGCCAGTCCGGGCCCTGGGTGAGGGAGGGGCCGGTGTTGGCCGGGGAGACCTCGACGAGCCGGGCGCTGTCGAAGACCTTCTGCATCGACTCGCCGACGCTGGAGTTGAGCGGGCCGACGACGCCGAGGACGGACTTGTCGGCGACGAGCTTGGCGGCGTTCTGCTGGCCGACGGAGGGCTGGCCCTGGTCGTCGAGGGCTTCGATCTTGAAGGTGACGCCGTCGACGTACTTCTGCTTGTTGGCGGTCTTGGCGGCGAGGTCGGCCGAGTTCTTGATGCCGAGGCCCAGTGCGGTCAGGTCGCCGGTCAGCGGGGCGTCGACGCCGATGACGACGGTGGTGCCGTCGCCGCTGCCGGAGTCCGAGCCGCCGTCGTCGTCGCGCGAACCGCAGGCGGTGAGGGTGAGCGCTCCCGCCGCCAGAGCGGCGGTGATGGCGATGAGCGAACGTTGACGCACGATCAGTCCTTTCCCTGGCGCGGCCGCGTCCCCGTGGAGACGGCCGAGTCGAACGCTGGGCCGACGTGGCAATCGGACGGCGCGGTGACTGGCCGTGACTCTAAGCGGGTGCGGGGAACGCGGAGGAGGGTCTGACAAAGGCTGTGACGCTCTTGTTATGACACGGGGTAATGCAGAGCGGTACTGGCGGGGAAGAAGGGCAGAATTCCGGCCGATTCGCCCGGTCCGCATGCTGAGAACTCGCAGGACCGGGCGGCAGTGTTCAGGTGTGTCAGGGCTTTTTGGTGATTACCGGATTCTGTTGCCGCAGGCGACCTGAAGGGCTTCGGAGAGGTGCTGCGCATACCGCGGACCCAGGATGAAGCTGTGGACTTGTATTGCGCGCGTATTACGCAGTGTTACGTCGAGGAAAGGGAGTCCGGGATTCCGGGGCGCTTTATCGCATTCCGTCACCCGCAGCGTGACGGTGATCCGGCGGACGGAATGCGGTTTTGTCTGGAAAGGTGCCGCCGGGGACGAGGCCACGGAGAGGCCGGCGTAGGGCTGGCCGAGACGGGTCACGGTGACGGGCGGGCCGGAGCGCACGCTGAGCGCCACCGCGAAGCTGAACCCCGGGCCGGCGGTGGCGGTGCGGGGGGTGGCCACCGGGTCCAGGTAGACGAGGTCGACCGCCTGGGAGGGGTACGGCGGCGGGGTGTCGGGCCGGGACTCGGGCCGGCCGGCGTACAGGTAGCCGACGCCGGCCAGGACGGCGAGGGCCGCGGCGGTGGCGAGGACGGTACGGCGGCGGCGGGCGAGGCGCCCCGGGGGGCCGGGCGGCGCAGGCGGCGGGCCGTGGGCGAGGGTGCCCTCGCCCGCCTCGACGGGGCCGGTGCCGCTCATCCCCAGGGCCCCGCGGTCGGACCGCCGTCCCGGTAGGCGCGGGCGCATCCGGCGTGCACTCGTCGGTCGATCAACTCCCGCGCGGGCCCCGGCCCTTGACGGGCCTTCACCTGCCGGGCCTCTTCGAGGACCGCGCGCAGGATGTCGTACTGGCGGTTGGAGAGCCCCATCGACTGGTAGTCCCCGTAGGAGTCGCCGTCCAGCAACCGCCGCGCCCAGTAGGCGACGGCGCGCTCGCAGAGCCGCTCGGGCCGTACGGCCGTGGTGGAGGGGGTGGGCGTCGGTGCGGGACCGCCGTCCGGTGCCGGGGCGCCGCAGCCCGTGGCCGCCGCGCAGACCGCCAGCGTCAGCCCGGCCACCAGCACCCCCGCCCCCGGCCAGGGGGCCGCTCCCCGTCCCATGCCCCGACGCTAGGGCGTCGGGGGGCGGGGAGCAATGCGCGCGGCACCGGTCCGTGGCCCCGGACCGCGGTCAGCCGGCCGTGCCGCCCTGGGCCGCCGCGGCCAGGTCCGCGTCCCGCAGCAGACAGGTCAGCCGGGCCGTGCACACCCGCCGGTCCTGCTCGTCGGTGATCACGATCTCGTACGTCGCCGTGGTCCGGCCCCGGTGCACCGGCGTGGCCACCCCGGTCACCAGGCCGGAGCGGACCCCGCGGTGATGCGTGCAGTTCAGGTCGACCCCGACGGCGATCTTCGAGCTGCCGCCGTGCAGCATCGAGCCGACCGATCCGAGGGTCTCGGCCAGCACGGCCGAGGCGCCGCCGTGCAGCAGCCCGTACGGCTGGGTGTTGCCCTCCACCGGCATGGTGCCGACCACGCGGTCCGCCGACGCCTCCAGGATCTGGACGCCCATCCGGGTGCCGAGGTGTCCCGCGGAGAACAGGGCGGGCAGGTCGACGCCGAGCGCGGCGTACTCGTCGACGACGTCCTGCGGGAACTGCACCTGATGCTGCTCGCCCATGGGCCCGGCTCCGTTCGTTCTGGTCGGCACGGCACTGTACGCACTGAGCAAACGCTCAGTCGGTCGCCGATTGTTCCAGACGGACCACCACGGACTTGCTGGCCGGGGTGTTGCTGGTGTCCGCGGTGGCGTCCAGCGGCACCAGGACGTTGGTCTCCGGGTAGTACGCCGCCGCGCATCCCCGGGCGGTCGGGTAGTGCACCACCCGGAAGCCGGGCGCCCGCCGCTCCACCCCGTCCCGCCACTCGCCGACCAGGTCGACGTACGTGCCGTCGGCGACCCCGAGCCGCGCCGCGTCCTCGGGGTTCACCAGGACCACCCGGCGGCCGTTCCTGATCCCCCGGTAGCGGTCGTCCAGGCCGTAGATGGTGGTGTTGTACTGGTCGTGCGAGCGCAGCGTCTGGAGCAGCAGCCGGCCCTCGGGCAGCTCGGGGTACTCCACCGGCGCGGCGGTGAAGTTGGCCTTGCCGGTGGCGGTCGGGAAGCGCCGCTCGTCGCGCGGGGCGTGCGGGAGGGCGAAGCCGCCGGGGCGGGCCACGCGCGCGTTGAAGTCCTGGAAGCCGGGGATCACGCGCGCGATGCGGTCGCGGACGGCCGCGTAGTCCTGCTCGAACTCCTCCCAGGGCGTCGCGCTGCGCCCGCCCAGGACGCGGCGGGCCAGCCGGCAGACGATGGCCGGCTCCGACAGCAGGTGCGGGCTCGCGGGCTCCAGGCGGCCGCGCGAGGCGTGCACCATGCCCATGGAGTCCTCCACGGTGACGAACTGCTCGCCGCTCGCCTGGACGTCGCGTTCGGTGCGGCCGAGGGTGGGCAGGATCAGCGCCCGCGCGCCCGTGACCACGTGCGAGCGGTTCAGCTTCGTCGACACGTGGACCGTGAGCCGGGCGCGCCGCATGGCGGCCTCGGTGACGTCGGTGTCGGGGGAGGCGGAGACGAAGTTGCCGCCCATGGCGAAGAACACCTTGGCCTCGCCGTCGCGCAGCGCGCGGATGGCCCGGACGACGTCGTAGCCGTGCTCGCGCGGCGGGGCGAAGCCGAACTCCCGCTCCAGGGCGTCCAGGAAGGCGGGCGCGGGGCGCTCGAAGATGCCCATCGTGCGGTCGCCCTGGACGTTGGAGTGGCCGCGCACCGGGCAGACGCCGGCGCCCTCGCGGCCGATGTTGCCGCGCAGCAGCAGGAAGTTGACGACCTCGCGGATGGTGGGCACGGAGTGCTTGTGCTGGGTCAGGCCCATCGCCCAGCACACGATGGTGCGCCGGGAGGCGAGGACCATCTCCAGGGCGCGCTCGATCTCCGCGCGGGTGAGGCCGGTCGCGGCGAGCGTCTCCTCCCAGTCGGCGGCCCGGGCGGCCTCGGCGAACTCCGCGAAGCCGTGGGTGTGCTCGCGGACGAACGCCTCGTCGACCGCGCCGTCCGTGTCCAGGATCAGCTTGTTCAGCAGCCGGAACAGGGCCTGGTCGCCGCCGATGCGGATCTGCAGGAACAGGTCGGTCAGGGCGGTGCCCGCGGTGAGCCCCTTGGGGGTCTGCGGGTTCTTGAAGCGCTCCAGACCGGCCTCGGGCAGCGGATTGACGCTGATGATCTGCGCGCCGCCGGCCTTGGCCCGCTCCAGGGCGGAGAGCATCCGCGGGTGGTTGGTGCCCGGGTTCTGCCCGGCGACGATGATCAGGTCGGCCTTGTGCAGGTCCTCCAGCAGGACGCTGCCCTTGCCGACGCCGATCGTCTCCGACAGCGCCGAGCCGGACGACTCGTGGCACATGTTGGAGCAGTCCGGCAGGTTGTTGGTGCCCAGCTCGCGGGCGAACAACTGGTACAGGAACGCCGCCTCGTTGCTGGTGCGTCCCGAGGTGTAGAAGACCGCCTGGTCGGGGGAGTCCAGGGCGGCGAGCTCCTCCGCGACGATGTCGAAGGCGCGCTCCCAGGTGACCGGCTCGTAGTGGGTGCCGCCCTCCGGCAGGTACACGGGGTGGGTGAGCCGGCCCTGCTGGCCGAGCCAGTAGCCGCTGCGGCCGGCCAGGTCGGCGACCGGGTGCGCGGCGAAGAACTCGGGGGTGACCCGGCGCAGGGTGGCCTCCTCGGCGACCGCCTTGGCCCCGTTCTCGCAGAACTCCGCGGTGTGCCGGTGCTCCGGCTCCGGCCAGGCGCAGCCGGGGCAGTCGAAGCCGTCCTTCTGGTTGACGCTCAGCAGGGTCAGCGCGGTCCGTTTCACGCCCATCTGCCGCCGCGCGATCCGCAGGGTGTGGCCGATGGCCGGGACGCCCGCCGCCGCGTGCTGCGGCTCGGTGACCCGCGGCGCGTCCTGGACCGGATCGCTCTGGGGCGGCTTCGCGGCCATCGCGCACTCTCCTTCGCGTACGTGTGAGGTACGTCTCCGATCCTCGCACGCGTCACGGACAACGCGCCCCTGAGGGGCGCGGGGAACTGCGCGACCGGCCACGACGCACCCGCACTCGCACGACGCCGCACCTCCGCCACGGCGAGCGCGGACCCGCTGCCCGCCCGCGCCACCGCCGGCCCGGCCGGTCGCGGAACACGCCCCTGAGGGGCGCGGGGAACTGCGCGACCGGCCACGACGCACCCGCACTCGCACGACGCCGCACCCCCGTCACGGCGAGCGCGGACCCGCTGCCCGCCCGCGCCACCGCCGGCCCGGCCGGCTGGGCGGTCGCGGAGCGCGCCCTGGGGGGGCGCGGGGAACTGCGCGACCAGCCACGACGCACCCGCACCCGCACGACGCCGCCCCCCCCCCCGCCACGGCGAGCGCGGACCCGACTGTCAGTGGCACGTGGCAGGATCGGAGACGTGGCAGAAACAGCATCGAAGACGACCGACACCCCCACCGGCGGCAGCCGCCCGCGCCTGATGCTCATGGACGGGCACTCACTGGCGTACCGCGCGTTCTTCGCGCTGCCCGCGGAGAACTTCACCACCGCGACCGGCCAGCCGACCAACGCGATCTACGGCTTCGCCTCGATGCTGGCCAACACGCTGCGTGACGAGGAGCCCACGCACTTCGCGGTGGCCTTCGACGTCTCCCGCAAGACCTGGCGCAGCGAGGAGTTCACCGAGTACAAGGCGAACCGCTCCAAGACCCCCGACGAGTTCAAGGGCCAGGTCGAGCTGATCGGCGAGCTGCTCGACGCCATGCGCGTGCCGCGCTTCGCCGTGGCGGGCTTCGAGGCGGACGACGTGATCGCCACCCTCGCCACCGAGGCCGAGGCCGAGGGCTTCGACGTGCTGATCGTCACCGGCGACCGGGACTCCTTCCAACTGGTCAGCGAGCACACCACCGTGCTGTACCCGACCAAGGGCGTCTCCGAGCTGACCCGCTTCACCCCGGAGAAGGTCTTCGAGAAGTACGGCCTGACGCCCGCCCAGTACCCCGACTTCGCGGCGCTGCGCGGCGACCCGTCGGACAACCTGCCGGGCATCCCCGGCGTCGGCGAGAAGACCGCCGCGAAGTGGATCAACCAGTTCGGGTCCTTCGCGGAGCTGGTCGAGCGCGCCGACGAGGTCAAGGGCAAGGCCGGGCAGAACCTCCGCGAGCACCTGGAGTCCGTCAAGCTCAACCGCCGCCTCACCGAGCTGGAGCGCCGGGTCGAGCTGCCCAGCCGCGTCACCGACCTGGAGCGGACCGCGTACGACCGCAAGGGCGTCGCGATGATCCTGGACACCCTGGAGATCCGCAACCCCTCGCTGCGCGAGCGCCTGTACGCCGTCGACCCCGGCGCGCAGGAGGCCGAGGCCACCCCGGTCGTCGCCGACGGCGTCGAACTGGACGGCACCGTGCTCGGCACCGGCGAGCTGGCCCCCTGGCTCGCCGAGCACGGCACCGGGCCGCTCGGCGTGGCCACCGTCGACACCTGGGCGCTGGGCACCGGCTCGGTCGCCGAGGTCGCGCTCGCCGCCGCCGGCGGGCCCGCCGCCTGGTTCGACCCGTCCCAGTCCGACGAGGCCGACGAGGCGGCCTGGGTGGCCTGGCTCGCCGACCCCGACCGGCCCAAGGTCTTCCACAACGCCAAGGGCGCGATGCGGGTCTTCGCCGAGCACGGCTGGCGGGTGGCCGGCGTCACCATGGACACCGCGCTCGCCGCGTACCTGGTCAAGCCGGGCCGCCGCTCCTTCGACCTGGACGCGCTGTCCCTGGAGTACCTGCACCGCGAGCTGGCCCCGGCCGCCGCGGCCGACGGCCAGTTGGCGTTCGGCGCGGACGACGGTGCCGAGGCCGAGGCGCTGATGGTGCAGGCCCGCGCCATCCTCGACCTGGGCGAGGCGTTCGAGACCCGGCTCCAGGAGGTCGGCGCCGCGGACCTGCTGCGCGACATGGAGCTGCCCACCTCCGCGCTGCTGGCCCGGATGGAGCGGCACGGCATCGCGGCCGACCGCGAGCACCTCCAGGCCATGGAGCAGATGTTCGCCGGGGCGGTGCAGCAGGCGGTGAAGGAGGCCCACGCGGCGGCGGGGCACGAGTTCAACCTGGGCTCGCCCAAGCAGCTCCAGGAGGTCCTCTTCGGCGAGCTGAACCTGCCCAAGACCAAGAAGACCAAGACCGGCTACACCACCGACGCCGACGCCCTGGCCTGGCTGGCCGGCCAGACGGAGAACGAACTGCCGGTGATCATGCTCCGGCACCGCGAGCAGGCCAAGCTCCGCGTGACCGTCGAGGGCCTGATCAAGACGATCGCCGCGGACGGCCGTATCCACACCACGTTCAACCAGACGGTCGCCGCGACCGGCCGCCTGTCCTCCACCGACCCCAACCTGCAGAACATCCCGGTCCGCACCGACGAGGGCCGGGCCATCCGCCGGGGCTTCGTGGTCGGCAAGGGCTACGAGTCGCTGATGACCGCCGACTACAGCCAGATCGAGCTGCGCGTGATGGCCCACTTGTCGGAGGACGCGGGCCTGATCGAGGCGTTCACCTCCGGCGAGGACCTGCACACCACCGCCGCCGCGCAAGTCTTCTCCGTCGAGCCCGGCGCGGTCGACGCGGAGATGCGCCGCAAGATCAAGGCCATGTCGTACGGCCTGGCGTACGGGCTGTCGGCCTTCGGCCTCTCCCAGCAGTTGAACATCGAGGCGGCCGAGGCGCGCGGCCTGATGGAGGCGTACTTCGAGCGGTTCGGCGGCGTACGCGACTATCTGCGCCGGGTCGTCGACGAGGCACGGGCGACCGGATACACGGCGACCCTGTTCGGCCGCCGCCGCTATCTGCCCGACCTCAACAGCGACAACCGCCAGCGCCGCGAGGCCGCCGAGCGCATGGCGCTCAACGCCCCCATCCAGGGCACGGCGGCGGACATCGTCAAGATCGCCATGCTCAACGTGGACCGGGCCCTGCGCGAGGCGGACCTCAAGTCCCGGATGCTCCTCCAGGTCCACGACGAGATCGTCCTGGAGATCGCCCCCGGCGAACGCGACCGCGCGGAGGAACTGGTCCGCCGCGAGATGGCCGCCGCGGTGAGCCTCCGCGTCCCGCTCGGCGTCTCGGTCGGCGCGGGACGGGACTGGGAGTCGGCGGCACACTAGCGGGGCCGGCCTCGCGGCGCCGGGCGATCGGCCGCCCGGCGCCGGTGCCGCCGTGACCGAGGGCACCGGGAGACGCGCCGCCGGTCCCACCGGGAAACGCCCCCCGCTCTCCCGCCGGTCCGGGGCGGGCCCCGACGCGGCACCCGCCCCGGCGGGAACGCCCCGACGCGGCACCTGCCCCGGCGGGAACGCCCCGACGCGGCACCCGCCCGTCCGGAACGCTCCGTTGCCGCACCCGCCCGTCGGCAACGCCCCGACGCCGCACCCGCCCGCCGGAAACGCCCGAGGCCGCACCACGCCCCGCGGCGACCGTCACTCAGGTGGCCCCCGCGGACACGCCCCCGTCCGTGTCTCCGCCCAGGATGCGAGGCATGGGTATACGCATGCTCCACCACCGGACGTCACCGGCCCGGGCAAGCACCGCCGGTCCCGCCCGCGTGCCGCCGGGGCCCGTCCCGGCCGTCGCGCCGGACGCCGGCACCGGCCGCGTCCCCACCACCGTCACCGCGACCGTCACCACCGCGCTGCGCCGCACCACGGCCGGCCTGCGCCGGACGCTCACCCGCCGCAACCGCGTGCGCCGGAGCGGCCCGACCGCCACGCCCCCGCCCGAGACCCCCGTCCGGCACCTCTGGACCGGCCTGGCCCGTGGCTGCCTGGCCCTCGCCCACCGCCTGCTGCCGCGCACCACGCCCACCCGCACGGGCACCGCGCCCGCGGCGCCCGCCCGCATCTCACCCGCCGGGGATTCCGCCTCCTGACCGGCAACCGGCCCCGCGCGCCGGGCAGATGGCGCAAGCGCCCCGCCGCGTCCTTGCACTGCCGGGAACCAGCCACTAGCGTCCCGTGTCCGCAGGGCCGTTCCGGCACGTGAGCAACAGGTGAATATGAGGCGTGAACGGGTGTTCGGGGGCCTGGAGTTGCCGTAGGGTGCCGAGGGCCCATCGTGTCGGGGTGTACGTCGGAGAACGTCCTCACGCCGGTCGAGGGCAACCAACGAAGCGGATGGATCGTCCCACAAGGACGACCACAGCAGGCGTCGAGGGACGCACCGACGTCCACGGGAGGGGTTCAACTCTATGGCGGCGCATTTCGGCAGGAGGCTGCGCAAGGGCGCGGTGACCACCACCGTGGCGGCGGTCGCGGTAGCGGCCCTGTCCGCGTCCCAGGCTCCGGACGTCACGGCGGACGCCCGCGACAGACAGTCCGCCGCCGACGCCACCTCCGCGCCCGACGCGGTCGCCGAAGACAACGCCACCGGCAACTCGCCGTACTACACCGACCTGCCGCCGCTCAAGAGCCCCAACCCGGCACCCACCATCGGCACCCCGGTCGCCCGGGGCCCGGCCGAGGCGGGCATCCCCGCGACCGTCCTCGACGCCTACAAGAAGGCCGAGGCCGCGCTGCGCGAGGCCAAGCCGAGCTGCAACCTGCCCTGGCAACTCCTCGCCGCCATCGGCAAGGTGGAGTCCGGCCAGGCCCGCGGCGGCCGCGTGGACGCCGACGGCACCACCGTCAGCCCGATCATCGGCCCCCAGCTCGACGGCAACGGCTTCGCCCTTATCAAGGACACCGACAACGGCGTCTACGACGGCAACAGCAGCTACGACAACGCCGTCGGCCCCATGCAGTTCATCCCGTCCACCTGGGCGTGGGCCGGCCGCGACGGCAACGGCGACGGCAAGGCGGACCCCAACAACGTCTACGACGCCGCCCTCGCCGCCGGCCACTACCTGTGCCGCAACGGCTGGGACCTGTCCACCCAGGCCGACCTGAACCGGGCGATCCTCAGCTACAACAACTCGCAGGACTACCTGAACACCGTCCTGTCCTGGCTGGAGTACTACCGCAAGGGCAGCCACGAGATCCCGGACGGCACCGGCTCGCTGCCGGAGGACCGCAGCGACGGCGGCGCCGGTGCGACCACACCGAGCCCCGTGGTCCAGACGCCCGCCAAGACCACGCCCCCCGCCAAGCAGCCCGAGCCCGACAAGCCGGCGCGACCGACCAAGCCCACCGGGCCCACCAAGCCCACGGACCCCGGCACGCAGCCGCCGAAGCCCGGGGACAGCACCCCGCCCGGCTCCGGTTCCCCGACGCCGACCCCGCCGCCCAGCGGCACGCCGACCCCCACCGAGACCGTGGCCCGCCTGGAGAACGCCGGCACCGGCACGCTCACCGCGGTCGCCGGGGAGACGTTCGCCGAGCGGATCACCGCCCGCGCCGAGACGAAGACCGGCCAGGGCGTCGGCAAGGTCCGGGTCCGCTTCACCGTCCTCGGCGGCACCGACGCCGTCTTCGCCACCGGCGAGAACGTCGCCACGGCCGTCACCGACAGCTCCGGCGTGGCCGTCGCCCCCGCGCTGCGGGCCGGCAAGAAGACCGGCGACTTCACCGTCCGCGCCACCGTCGTCGGCCGGACGCTCCCCGGCGTCGACTACCGGGCGAAGGTCACCGCGCCGATCGCCGACGCCGTCCTCGGCGACACCGCCCTGTCCGCTACGGCGGGCGGCGAGTTCGCCGAGCAGGTACAGGTCCGGGCCACCTACAAGGGCGCCGCCGCGGACGGCGTCGCGGTCACCGCCACGCTCATCAAGTCGCCCACCGACCCCGTCGAGAATGACAAGGGCCCCTACTTCAAGAACGCCGACGGCGACCCCGTCCGCACCCTCACCGGCCTGGAGACCGACGCCGCCGGCCGGCTCACCCTGCCCGAGCTGTACGCGGACGACACCCCCGGCGAGTACGTCCTGCGCATCACCACCGCGGGCGGCGCCACCCTCGACATCACCCTCACGGTGAAGGAGGCCGAGCCCGCCGCTCCGGCCGAGTAGGCCCCGGAGGTACGACCACGGCGGCGCCCCCTCAGCAGGAGGCGCCGCCGTCGTCGTTCAGCGCCGCGACCGGGCGTTGGTGTGCCGGGTGGGCTCGGCCGTGGCGGGGTCCTCGGGCCACGGATGCCTGGGGTACCGGCCGCGCAGCTCCGCGCGGACGCCCCGGTAGCCGTCCCGCCAGAAGGAGGCCAGGTCGGCGGTGACCGCGGCCGGGCGGCCGGCGGGGGAGAGCAGGTGCACCAGCAGCGGCACCCCGGCGACCTCGGGTGACCGCTGGAGGCCGAACATCTCCTGGAGCTTGACCGCGAGCACCGGCTGCTCCGGGTTCCCGTAGTCGATCCGGATTCTGGACCCACTGGGTACGGTGATCCGCTCCGGGGCCAGCTCCGCCAGGCGCGCCGCGTCCCCGGTGGACCAGGGCAGCAGCCGGGTCAGCGCCTGACCGGCGTCCAGGCGGCCCAGGTCGGCGCGGCGCCGGGCGCGGCTCAGCTCCGGCTCCAGCCATTCCTCCACGCGCGCGTGGAGGGCGTCGTCGGAGACGTCCGGCCAGGGCGCGCCGAGGTGCCGGTGCAGGAAGGCGAGCCGCTGCCGCAGCCCGGCCGCCTCCGCCGACCACCGCAGCAGCCCGAAGCCCTCCTGCCGCAGCCCCTCCAGCAGGGCGGCGCGTACGAGGCCGGGGTCGGCGTCGCGCAGGGGGCGCACCGCCAGTTCGACGGCCCCGAGCCGTTCCACCCGCCGGGCCACCACGTCGCCGTCGGCCCAGCGGACCTCGTCGCGCTCGGTCAGCAGGGCGCCCGCCGCGCGCCGGGCCAGGTCCTCGTCGACGGCCGCGCCGAGCCGTACGCGCGCGTGCCCCTTGCCCAGGGGCCGGTCGGCCACGGCGACGGCGATCCAGGGCGCCCCGTGCAGGGCGGAGTCCTCGGACAGCTCGGCCCGGGTCCCGGACACCATGAGGTACGAGCCGCCGTCCTTCCTGGCCACCCGCTCCGGGAACGCCAGCGCGGCGACGGCCCCGGCCCGCCGCTCGTCGCCGGGCCCGTCGGGGGCGGCCGGGCGGGAGACCCCTTCGGCGACGCCCCGCAGCCGCCGGACCTCCGCCCGCCACCGGGCCGCGAAGGCGTCGTCCCCACGCCGGGCCGTCCGCAGCACGGCGGCCAGATCGTCCCCGTACGACCGCGGCAGATCCTCGCCGAGCAGCGCGACGACCTCGGCGTCCCCCGAGTCCAGCAGCGCCCGCCCCAGCCGCGGATGCACCCCCAGTCGGGCCAGCCGCACGCCCCGCTCGGTGGCGCGGCCGGCGGAGTCGACCGCGCCGATCGCCGACAGCACCTCCCGCGCCGCCGCCATCGCCCCGCCCGGCGGCGGGTCCAGCAGCGCCAGCCCGGAGGCGTCCGGATCGCCCCAGCAGGCCGCCTGGAGCGCGAACGCCGTCAGGTCGGCCACCTGGATCTCGGGCGCCGGAAAACGCGGCAGACGGGCGTCCTCGGCCTCCGTCCAGCACCGGTACACCGTGCCCGGCGCCTCCCGCCCCGCCCGCCCGGCCCGCTGCCGCCCGGCCGCCCGCGAGGCCCGTACCGTCGTCAGCGCGCTCAGCCCCCGCGCGTGGTCCACCCGGGGCTCGCGCGCCAGCCCGGAGTCGACCACCACCCGCACCCCGGGCACCGTCAGCGACGACTCCGCCACCGAGGTCGCCAGCACCACCCGGCGCCGCTCCCCGGCGCTCAGCACCGCGTCCTGCACGGCCGCCGGGGCCCGCCCGTGCACCTGGAGCACGTCCGCCCCGGCCAGGTCGCCGAGCTGCCCCGCGACCCGGGCGATCTCGCCGACCCCGGGCAGGAAGCACAGCACGTCGCCGTCCCGCTCGGCCAGCGCCCGCCGCACCACCGAGGCCACGTGCGCGAGCAGCGCCGGGTCGACCCGCGTCCCGTGCGGCGCCCGGACCGGCCGGGCCGGCGGCGCCCACACCACCTCCACCGGGTACGACGCTCCGCGCGCCTCGACCACCGGCGCCCCGCCCAGCAAGTCCGCCCAGCCCTGCGCGTCGGTCGTCGCCGACGCGGCCACCAGGCGGAGCTCGGGCCGGAGCGCCTGGCGCACGTCCCAGAGGAACGCCGCCGCCGTGTCCGCGTCCAGGTGCCGCTCGTGGCACTCGTCGAGCACCACCACGTCCACCCCGGCCAGCTCCTGGTCCCGCTGGAGGCGCTGGAGCAGCACACCGGTCGTGACGACCTCCACGCGCGTGTGCCGCCCGACGACCCGTTCCCCGCGCACGGTGTACCCGACGCTTCCGCCGGGCTTCTCGCCCAGCAGCCAGGCCATCCGCCGGGCCGCCGCCCGGGCCGCGATCCGCCGGGGCTCGGCCACCACCACGCGCCGCGCGGGCGCCTCGCCCACCAGTCCGGCCAGCACCAGCGGCACCAGCGTGGTCTTGCCGGTGCCGGGCGGCGCGACCAGCACCGCCGTGCCGTGCGCCCCCAGGGCGTCGGCCAGGGCGGGCAGGGCCTCGCGGACCGGCAGGGCGTCCAGGGCGTCGTACCGGATCACGCGCTCAGTCCCGTACGCAGACGAAGATCGCCGTCCCCGGGATCAGACGGCCGCGCAGCGGGGACCAGCCGCCCCACTCGGAGCTGTTCCAGGCCGGCCACTCCGGCTCCACCAGGTCGACCAGGGTCAGGCCCGCCGCGACGACGTCCCGGACCCGGTCGCCGAGCGTGCGGTGGTGCTCGACGTACACCGCGCGGCCCTCCTCGTCCTGCTCGACGTAGGGCGTGCGGTCGAAGTAGGACGAGGCGACGCTCAGCCCCTCCGGTCCCGGCTCGTCGGGGAAGGCCCAGCGGATCGGGTGCGTCACGGAGAACACGAACCGCCCGCCCGGCCGCAGCACCCGCCGCACCTCGCGCAGCACCCCGCGCGGATCGGCCACGAAGGGCAGCGCCCCGTACGCCGAGCAGGCCAGGTCGAAGGAGCCGTCCGCGAAGGGCAGCGCCCCCGCGTCGGCGCACACCAGGGGGAACGATCCGCCGATGCGCAGGGCGTGCTGCAACTGGCGGTGCGAGAGGTCCAGGGCCACCGGACGCGCCCCCTGGGCGGCCAGCCAGCGCGAGCACTGGGCGGCGCCCGCGCCGATCTCCAGCACCGCCCGGCCCTTCAGTTCCTCGGGCGGGCCGAGCAGCTCGGCCTCCACCTCGTCCAGGCCCTCCGGGCCCCACACGAAGCGGTCGTCACCGAGGAAGGTGCCGTGCTCCACCTGGTACTCGTCCGCGTTGCGGTCCCACCAGCCCCGGTTGGCGCGGACGCTCTCCGTCACGCCTGCCGCACGTCGGGTGGCCTCGGGTTCGGGACCTTCGGGCTCTTGGATGATCGGCTCCTTCGTACTACTCTGCGGCAATTCGGTACAGCCGTGTCCCACGGATGTCACCAGGGGGCGCCCGCGGGGCGCGCGTGGCCTCGGGAGACACGATTTGTGCCGGGTATGCGGCGATCCGCCCCGGGTGTGCGGCTTCGCGCATTGACCCTGCCCGGCTGCCCCCGTATGCTACAAGTTGCGCTGCGGGCCTGCGCACCTCAGACGTAGCAGGCTGCGCTCGCATCTGTTGTATGTCCCCTCGGTTGTCGAGGCGCCATACCGGGCGACCGGTGGGGCGCTTCCTTGGCTGTCCGGCTTCTGCAGAGCGAAACGGGCTCCGGCGTAGCAGTACCTACGACTTCAATGTCCGTACCGGAGCCCTTTCCCACATGACGAGCAGCACCGAGACCACCGCCACCACCCCGCAGGTAGCGGTCAACGACATCGGTAACGAGGAAGCCTTCCTCGCCGCGATCGACGAGACGATCAAGTACTTCAACGACGGCGACATCGTCGACGGCGTCATCGTGAAGGTCGACCGGGACGAGGTCCTGCTCGACATCGGTTACAAGACCGAAGGTGTGATCCCGAGCCGCGAGCTCTCGATCAAGCACGACGTCGACCCGAACGAGGTCGTCGCCGTCGGCGACGAGATCGAGGCCCTCGTCCTTCAGAAGGAGGACAAGGAAGGCCGCCTGATCCTCTCGAAGAAGCGCGCCCAGTATGAGCGTGCCTGGGGCACCATCGAGAAGATCAAGGAAGAGGACGGGATCGTCACCGGTACCGTCATCGAGGTCGTCAAGGGTGGTCTCATCCTCGACATCGGCCTCCGTGGCTTCCTCCCGGCCTCCCTGGTCGAGATGCGCCGCGTCCGCGACCTCCAGCCCTACGTGGGCAAGGAGCTCGAGGCCAAGATCATCGAGCTGGACAAGAACCGCAACAACGTGGTCCTGTCCCGCCGTGCCTGGCTGGAGCAGACCCAGTCCGAGGTCCGCCAGACCTTCCTCACCACCCTCCAGAAGGGCCAGGTGCGGTCCGGCGTCGTCTCCTCGATCGTCAACTTCGGTGCCTTCGTGGACCTGGGTGGCGTCGACGGTCTGGTCCACGTCTCCGAGCTGTCCTGGAAGCACATCGACCACCCCTCCGAGGTCGTCGAGGTCGGCCAGGAAGTCACCGTCGAGGTCCTCGACGTGGACATGGACCGCGAGCGCGTCTCCCTGTCGCTGAAGGCGACCCAGGAAGACCCGTGGCAGCAGTTCGCCCGCACCCACCAGATCGGCCAGGTCGTGCCCGGCAAGGTCACGAAGCTGGTTCCGTTCGGTGCGTTCGTCCGCGTGGACGAGGGCATCGAGGGTCTGGTCCACATCTCCGAGCTGGCCGAGCGCCACGTGGAGATCCCGGAGCAGGTCGTCCAGGTCAACGACGAGATCTTCGTCAAGGTCATCGACATCGACCTCGAGCGCCGCCGCATCAGCCTCTCGCTGAAGCAGGCCAACGAGTCCTTCGGTGCCGACCCGACGGCGGTCGAGTTCGACCCGACCCTGTACGGCATGGCCGCGTCCTACGACGACCAGGGCAACTACATCTACCCCGAGGGCTTCGACCCGGAGACCAACGACTGGCTGCCGGGCTACGAGAAGCAGCGCGAGGAGTGGGAGCGCCAGTACGCCGAGGCGCAGTCCCGCTTCGAGCAGCACCAGCAGCAGGTCATCAAGTCCCGCGAGGCGGACGCCCAGGCGGCCGCCGAGGGCGGCGAGGCCGCGGCTCCGGCCGCGTCCGGCGGTGGCGGCGGCGGTTCGTACTCGTCCGAGGGCGGCGACAACTCCGGCGCCCTGGCGTCGGACGAGGCGCTGGCCGCGCTGCGCGAGAAGCTGGCCGGCGGCCAGAGCTGACGCTCTGCCCGGCCCGTATCGAGCGGACCCGAGGAAGGCCCCGTTCCCCTGGAGGGAGCGGGGCCTTCCCGCGTCCGGCACCGCCTTCCCCACGGCGTCGCCACCGGTCCCACCCGTGCGCCGGGGAGCCGGCGAGGTACGGCCGCACGCGCGCGTGCCCGCTCCGATCCGCGTCCTCCAAGGGGCACCGGCGGGAATGCCCGCGCCGCCGCGGACGTTCGACCAGGGGGAAGACGAGGAGGACCCCCACAGTGCCTGATCCGCAGGGTTTGTACGCATGGGAGCCGAAGGGCCTGGCCGTCGTCGACATGGCGCTCGCCCAGGAGTCGGCCGGCCTTGTCATGCTCTACCACTTCGACGGTTACATCGACGCCGGCGAGACCGGCGACCAGATCGTCGACCAACTGCTCGACTCGCTGCCGCACCAGGTCGTCGCCCGCTTCGACCACGACCGGCTCGTGGACTACCGGGCCCGTCGCCCGCTGCTCACGTTCAAGCGCGACCACTGGGACGACTACGAGGTACCCGGCATCGAGGTGCGCGTCGTCCAGGACGCCACCGGAGCGCCCTTCCTGCTGCTGTCCGGCCCCGAGCCGGACGTCGAGTGGGAGCGCTTCGCCGCCGCCGTGACCCAGATCGTGGAGCGGCTCGGCGTCCGCCTCTCCGTGAACTTCCACGGCATCCCGATGGGCGTCCCGCACACCCGCCCCGTCGGCATCACCCCGCACGGCAACCGCACCGACCTCGTCCCCGGCCACCGCAGCCCCTTCGAGGAGGCGCAGGTCCCCGGCAGCGCCGAGGCGCTCGTCGAGTACCGGCTCGCCCAGGCCGGTCACGACGTCCTGGGCGTCGCCGCGCACGTGCCGCACTACATCGCCCGCTCCGCCTACCCGGACGCGGCGCTGACCGTCCTGGAGGCCATCACCGGGGCGACCGGACTGGTCCTGCCCGGGGTCGCGCACTCCCTGCGCACCGAGGCGCACCGCACCCAGACGGAGATCGACCGGCAGATCCAGGAGGGCGACGAGGAGCTGACCGCGCTCGTCCAGGGCCTGGAGCACCAGTACGACGCCGCCGCGGGCGCCGAGACCCGGGGCAACATGCTCGCCGAGCCCGTCGAGATCCCCTCGGCCGACGAGATCGGCCGCGAGTTCGAACGCTTCCTGGCCGAACGGGAGGGCGACGGCTGATCCGTTAGGCTGTCGCGGGACCGCGCCCGGCGGATCCGGCCACGTCCGGTGGCCGCGGCGGGTCCGGCGGCTCCGGTCCGCGGTGTCGGAGCCGGCCAGTCGTCCCCGCCGCCGCGGGGACCCGTGACGGTGGAGGTGCGGTCGTGCTGTCCGTGGGCCTGACCGGCGGCATCGGCGCCGGCAAGAGCGAGGTGTCGCGGCTGCTCGTCGAGTGCGGGGCCGTACTGATCGACGCGGACCGCATCGCACGCGAGGTGGTCGAGCCGGGGACGCCCGGCCTCGCCGCGGTCGTCGCGGCCTTCGGCGACGAGGTGCTCGCCGCCGACGGCAGCCTGGACCGGCCCAAGCTGGGCTCGATCGTCTTCGCCGACCAGGAGAAACTCGGCGTACTCAACTCGATCGTGCACCCCCTGGTACGCGACCGCTCCCGCGAGCTGGAGGAGGCCGCCGCCGCGGACGCCGTCGTCGTCCACGACGTCCCGCTGCTCACCGAGAACGGCCTCGCACCGCTGTACGACCTCGTGATCGTCGTCGACGCCGACCCCGCCACCCAGCTCGACCGGCTGGTCCGGCTGCGCGGCATGCCCGAGCAGGACGCCCGCGCGCGGATGGCCGCCCAGGCGACGCGCGAGCAGCGCCGGGCGATCGCGGACATCGTCATCGACAACGACGTACCGCTGGAAGACCTCCGGCGCCGCGTCAAGGAGGTCTGGGCCGAGCTGGCCCGCAGGGCGCAGACGCCCCGCTGAGCACCCCGGACGCCCCGCGCGCTTCAGGAATAGCGGCCCCCGCGCGCGCGTTGAACGGTTGCAGTGAGGGAAGGACTCAGCCGTGCCCGAAACCAGCGGATCGACCGGACGCACGCCGGAGACGGACGTGATCGACTTCCGTGCCGCCGAGCAGTTGCTGGCCGCGCGGGACCCGCGGGGCGCGGTGAAACTGCTCGACAGCGTGATCGCCGCGCACCCGGAGAACACCGCCGCGCGGCTGCTGCGCGCGCGTGCCTTCTTCGCCGCCGCGCAACTGCGACCCGCCGAGCTGGAGTTCACCGTCGTCCTGGAACGCGAGCCGGACAACGCCTACGCGCACTTCGCGCTCGGCCGCACCTATGAGCGGCAGAACCGTCCCGACCAGGCCAGACGCCACTTCCGCCTGGCCGCCGCCCTCGACCCGAACCCGCAGTACCTGCGACGGGCGGGGTTCGGCGGCTGACGGGCCGTGCCGGGGAGGGGCGGGGAGGGGGCGGAGCGTCGCGCTGACCGCTGACCGCTGACCGCCGATCGCCGATTGGCGGGGCTCGGATTCGCCGTTTTGTCGTCGGTGGTCACGGACGGTGGTCACGGTCGGTGGTCGTGGGGGCCGGGGCCGAGACCGGGACCGGGGCCGGGACCTCGGCCGGGACCTGGGCCGTCGTCCGGTGGCTGGTACGGGGGGATGTCCGGGCCGGGCTGGTAGTGCGGGCCCTGCCGCAGCCGGTGCAGGATCACCGTCAGGTCGACCGTGATGATCAGCCACAGGACTCCGCAGGCCACCGCCCAGCCGGTCCGCCCGGTGAGGGCGAACGCCGTCGTCCCGAAGACCGCCCAGACCAGACCCCACAAGGTCAGCCAGAATCGTGCCCGCAGCGCACTGCGCGCGGTCGTCGGCTCACTGCCCGTACGCATCACGATCACCGCTTCTGCGTCTCCGCGCTCCCTCATCACGAACGTACCCGCCCGTCGGGACGTTCACCAGGAGAGTCCCTCTGCCCCCCTGCCCATGGAGCATCGGGCGGCCGTTCGGGCGCCGTTCACTCGTTCGAGTGATGGGGGGGAGGGATGGGAACGGCGGGGCGGGAGCGGGCCGTTGGACGGGCATGGAACGGAAAATGCGACCAGGACATCAGGGCACCGGCCCCGGGGCCATCACCCCGGACGGTTGCGCGGTCGAGCTGTATGCGCGGCTTCCGGCCGGTACCGAGCCGGACATCATCGCCGCCGCCGTGCCCCCGGGGGCGCACATCCTGGAGCTGGGCTGCGGCGTGGGCCGCGTGACCCACCCGCTGCTGGAGCGGGGATTCACGGTCACCGCGGTCGACGAGTCCCCGGAGATGCTGGAGCGGGTCCGAGGGGCGCGGACGATATGCGCCCCGATCGAGGACCTGGACCTGGGCGAGCGGTTCGACGTGGTGATGCTGGCGTCGTTCCTGGTGCACACCGCCGACGCCGAGGTGCGGCGCGGCCTGCTGCGCGCCTGTGTCCGGCACGTCGCCGAGGACGGCTGTGTGCTGATCCAGCGGGAGGGGGAGGACTACCACCGCGACCTGCCGCGCGAGCGCGTGGACCCCAGCGGCTTCACCGTGCGCATCGCCTCCTCCGAACCGGTCGGGGACGGAGTCCACTCGGTGCGCGCGGAGTACGAGTTCCCCGACGCGGTCTGGACGCAGACCTTCCGTGCCCGGCCGCTGACCCGGGAGCAGTTCGAGACGGCCCTCGCCGAGGCGGGCCTGCGGGTGGACCGCTATCTGACGGAGGACCGGATATGGGTACGGGCCGTGCCCGCGGCCTGAGCCACGGGCACGGCGGAGAACGGGATCAGGCCGGAGTCCGGCCCGGAGGCGGAGCCGGGGTCACAGGCGCCGACCGGGGACCACGGTGAACGAACCGCGACCGGGCGGCAGTTGCACGGTGTACTGGCTCAGGTAGGTGTCCAGGAACGGCGAGCGCGCACCCTGCGTGGGGATGTCGTCGGCCGGGTCGTCCAGGTCCAGGGCGAGCCGTGCGTTCTTGACGGTGATGGTCTCGCCGGAGGGCGTGTCACGCCACGAACCGGTCTGGATGGACCCGATCTCCACGGCCAGCACATGCCCGGCCGCCAGCGTCCAGTCGGTCGACTTCAGGTCGACGGTCAACCGGCCCGAGTCCACCAGGGACACCTGCTCGTCGAACATGACGGCGGTGCCGTCCGGGGCGACGTCGTACAGCTTGAGCATGATGTTGCCCTCGCCCCTGGCGGTCAGCGACACCTGCGGAGTGCCCGTGACGCGTACGGACTTCTTGACCGGCTTGGACCACACGAAGAAGCTCGACGTGACATCACCGGCCCGCTGGCGCTTCGCCTGCGCCTCGGCCAGTCCCTTCGGGGCGGTCGGTTCCGTCCTCGGCGCGTTCTCCATGTCCCACTTGCCGGACGGCTGGGGGGACGCCTTGGGCGCGGGCCGGCCCGACGCGGTCAGCGCCGCCCGGGCGGACGCGCCGCCGTCGTCCACGTAGGAGCCGTTGCCCAGCGGCAGGGTGACGGAGCGTTCGACGACCGGCCAGGTCCGCTGGGCGCGCCAGGCGCCGGTGTTGTCCTCGACGGCGTAGGCCGGGTAGCGCACGGACGGCTTGACGCCCTTGAGGTACTGGTCGAAGAAGGAGAGCGTCTCGGCGTACCAGCCCTCGCGGCCCATGGCCAGCCGGCCGTCACTCACGCGGTCACCGCCGCGGACGTGGTCCCACTGGCCGAGCCAGCCGCGCTCGGGGCCGTGGTGGTTGTCGAGGTACTCCTCCATCTCCTCGGGCTTGGTGTTGTTCTCGATGAAGCCCTGGGTGACGAAGAGCGGGGTGTCGCTGCCCTTCGCCATCCTCGCCAGATCACGGGAGGTCCAGTGCTCGTCCCACTGGTCGGATATTCGGTAGCCGGCCGCGTTCTCGGTGAGGCACTCCGGGTGGGCGTCCTCATAGCGGGCGTTGGCCCGGTAGCGGGGGTCGTCGTCCGCCAGGGGGTCCAGGGTGGCGATGCCGTTGTAGGCGTTGGCGGTGCCGGTCACGTTGGGGCGGGGCACACCGTTGGAGTAGATGTACTGGTACATGTCCCAGACGGGTTCCTGGGCGACGACGGCCTTCAGCGCGCGCTGGTCCAGGTTGTTGCCGATGAGACCGGTCACGGCGTCGTACGACTTGCCGTACATGCCCACCGCGCCGGTGGACCAGGGCTGCTTGGCCGCCCAGTCGATCGCGGCCTTCACATCGGCCTGCTCGCCGGGGCCGGCCCAGTCCAGGCAGCCGGTGGAGCCGCCGAAGCCGCGCAGGTCCACCATGACGAAGGCATAGCCCTCGTCGAACAGGTCGGCGCCCTCGATGAAGTCCTGGAAGCGGGCCGAGGGGCCGGTGTGCGTGAAGCCCTCGGGACCGGTCTGCCCGGTGTGCGAGAAGTAGGGGCCGACCGACAGGATGACCGGCACCTTCTTGTGCTTGGGCAGGGACTCGGGCAGCAGGACGTCGGCGTGGAGTTCGGTGCCGGAGCCGTCGGAGGACGGGAAGTAGTGCTGGGTCCAGACCGAGCCCTCGGGGACGCGGTCGTTCTCGTCGTGAGTGACCGGATCGGCCGCGGCGGTGGCCGGTGACGCCGCCCCGCCGGACGCCGCGGTGGCGGGGCCGGCGAGTCCGGTGAGTCCGGCGGTCAGGGCGAAGGTGGCGACGAGCGCCGAGGCGGCCCGGACGGCCGTACGACGTGCTCTCACATGCTCCTCCTTGGGTGATGGATGGAGGTGGTGCGGTGCCGCGTGGCGGTGCGCGTGAGGTACGGGCATACCGGCGGCACGGGTGGTGCGGTGCAGGTCTAGCAGCGATTCCGGCTCACGTCGACGGTGCGGTGGCCATCTCCCGTGAGCGGCAAGGGGGTTGGACGGGGACATCACGGCATGAGTCGGACCCGGGCGGGGCGGCCGGGGAACGCCGTGATCATCTTTGAGGGGGTGTGTCGCCGGGGTGTGTCCGGGGGGTTACCGGTGGGGGTGATCGGTCATGTCCGCGGCCAGGACGGCTCGTTGGCCGCCTGGTTGCCCAGTTGCTTGCTGTGCTGGGCCCTTGCGGGGCCGGTCCTGCGGTCCTGTCGGTCCTGCGGTCCTGTCGGTCCTGCCGGTCCTGCCGGTCCTGCCGGTTCCGTCGGGCATGACGTGCCAGCCGCGCGTGAGAGGGCGGTAGAGGAGCGGAAGGGGCAGGGCGGCGGGTGGCAGGTCAGTGGCCGCCGGGGCGGCTCTTGAGGCTGTTCAGGGCGCGCAGGCGTTCCAGTTCCCGCCGGTCGCGCTTGGTGGGCCGGCCGGCGCCGCGGTCGCGGATCCCGGCGGGGGCGACGGCCTCGCGGGGCGGGGGCGGCGGGGAGTTGTCGATGTAGCACTGGGTGGCGACGGGGGCGCCGACGCGCTTGCGGATCAGCCGCTTCACGACGACGACGCGTTCCCGGCCCTCCTGCCGCAGCCGTACTTCGTCGCCGATGCGCAGGGAGTAGGCGGGCTTGACCCGCTCGCCGTTCACCCGGACATGCCCGCCCCGGCAGGCGGTCGCGCCGACGGAGCGCGTCTTGACCAGGCGGACGGCCCAGATCCAACTGTCGACGCGGACCGTCTCACCGTTCTTCGGCCCCGCCGCCTCGGCGGCGGCGATGGCGGCGGCGACCTTCGGGTCGACGGGAGCGGACGCGGGGGAGCCGCTGGCACCGGAGGCGGTGGTTCCGGCGGCGGCGGCTTCGGAACCACCGCTTCCGGCACCGGCACCGGCACCGGTCGCCGTGTCGGGCCGGTCGTCGGCCGTCGCCTCGGTGGAGCCCGGCAGGCGGGGTGCCGCGTCGTTCCTGTCCTCGTCACGCTCGGATGCCATGCCCCGACCTTAACCGCCCGGCCGCCGCGGATGCCCGGGTTCTACCGTGGAGGCATGGACACCAGCGGCCTCACCGTTCTCGACCAGCGCGTTTCGGAGTGCCGGGCCTGTCCCCGGCTGGTCGCCTGGCGGGAAGAGGTCGCCCGTACCAAGCGCGCGGCCTTCGCCGACTGGACGTACTGGGGACGCCCGGTGCCCGGTTTCGGGCCGCCGGACGCCCGGCTGCTGATCGTCGGCCTCGCCCCCGCGGCCCACGGCGGGAACCGTACGGGACGGATGTTCACCGGCGACCGCTCCGGTGACGTCCTGTACCAGGCCCTGTACGACGTGGGCCTCGCCTCGCAGCCGACCGCGGTCGCCGCCGACGACGGACTCGAACTGTTCGGCGTCCGCGTCACCTCCCCGGTGCACTGCGCCCCGCCCGCCAACAAGCCCACCCCCGGCGAACGGGACACCTGCCGCCCCTGGCTGGTGCGGGAACTGCGACTGCTGCGGCCGACCCTGCGGGCCGCGGTGGTCCTGGGCGCCTTCGGCTGGCAGGCCGCGCTGCCCGCGTTCGCCGAAGCGGACTGGAACGTGCCCCGGCCGCGCCCCAGGTTCGCCCACGGCACACGGATCACCCTCGACAGCACCGGCGGCGGCGACCGACTCGACCTCTTCGGCTGCTTCCACGTCAGCCAGCGCAACACCTTCACCGGCCGGCTCACCCCCGCGATGCTGCGCGAGGTGCTGACCGAGGCGGCCCGGACAGCGGGCCTGCCCACCACCGGGGGCCCGCAGCCGGTCGGGGGCCCGCAGCCGGTCGGGGGCCCGCGACCGGCCGGGGGCCCGGGTGAAAACGGGGCGACGCAAGCGCCCGGCGCGGGTTAGCGTGCTCCGATGGATCACCGTCCGGAGATCGAACCGTACGACCACGGCATGCTCGACGTGGGCGATGGCAACCGGATCTACTGGGAGACCAGCGGCAACCCGCGCGGCAAACCCGCCGTCGTGCTGCACGGCGGGCCGGGCTCGAGTTCCAGTCCGGCCCTGCGGCGCTACTTCGACCCGGCCGCGTACCGGATCGTGCTGTTCGACCAGCGCGGATGCGGCCGTTCGACACCGTCGGCCGCCCGCCACGACACCGACATGAGCGTCAACACGACCGCCCACCTCATCGCCGACCTGGAACTGCTGCGGCGGCACCTCGGCATCGAACGGTGGCTGGTCTGGGGCGTGTCCTGGGGTTCCGTGCTCGGGCTGCGGTACGCGCAGACGCACCCCGACGCGGTGACGGAACTGGTGCTCGCGGCGGTCGCGACCGGCTCGAACCCCGAGGTCACGCTGATGACCAAGGGACTGGGCAAGCTCTTCCCGGCCGCGTTCGAGGAGTTCCTCGCCCTGGTTCCCGAAGAGGAACGGGACGGCAACCTCGCCGCCGCCTACAACCGGCTGCTGGAATCCCCCGACCAGCGGGTGCGGGAGCGCGCGGCACGTGCCTGGACCGACTGGGAGACCGCGATGGCCTCCGCCCCGCCGCGTTCGATCCCGCGCTACGAGGACCCGGTCTTCCGCATGGGGTTCGCCCGCACGGTGACCCACTACTGGGGCAACGACCACTTCCTGGGCGACGGCAACGACGAGGGAGTCGTCCTGCGCGACGCCCCGCTGCTCGCCGGTCTCCCCGGCACCCTCGTCCAGGGCGTCCTCGACCCCGGCAACCTCCTCGGCACCGTCTGGCGGCTCCACCACGCCTGGCCCGCGAGCGAACTGCTCCTCGTGGACGACGTCGGTCACAACGCGGGCGCCCCGGGCATGGCCGAGCTGCTGCGCGCGGCGACGGACCGGTACGCCGCCGACGGACGGTAGTGCGCCCTCGCGCCCGGATCACCAGGTCACCGGACCACCCGGACCACCCGGACCACCCGGACCACCCGGACCACCGGAAGGAGCCCACCCCGTGCCCGGCCTCCCCGACGAGAAGTTCCTCGACCTCGTCGCCGACCGGCTCGCCGCCCTGCCCACCGTCCGGGCGGTCACCCTCGGCGGCTCCCGGGCCCAGGGCACCCACCGGCCCGACAGCGACTGGGACATGGCCCTCTACTACCGAGGCGCCTTCGACCCGGCCGGCCTCCGCGCCCTCGGCTGGGAGGGCGAGGTCTCCGGGGTCGGCGACTGGGGCGGCGGCGTGTTCAACGGGGGCGCCTGGCTGACCGTCGACGGACGGCGCGTCGACGTGCACTACCGCGACCTCGACGTGGTGGAGCACGAGCTGACGGAGGCCGGGGCGGGGCGGTTCCGCGTCGAACCTCTGATGTTCCACCTGGCGGGCATCCCGACGTACCTGGTCGTCGCCGAACTGGCGATCAACCGGGTGCTCCGCGGCGACCTGCCGCGTCCCGCCTACCCCGAGCCCCTGCGCCGTACCGCCCCCGCTCACTGGTGGGGCACGGCCGAGGCCACCCTCGCCTACGCCAAGGCGGGCCACGCCCCCAAGGGCGCCCTCGCCCAGGTCGCGGGGGCGATCGCGCTGGCCGCGACCCAGGCGGCCCACGCGGTACTGGCGGCCCGCGGGGAGTGGGTCACCAACGAGAAGGGCCTGGTCGGGCGGGCCGGGCTCGATGGGGTCGACGGGATCGTGGCGGGCCTCACGCCGGAGCCGGACGCCCTGGCGGATGCGGTCGAGCGGGCGGCGGCGTTCCTCGGACACGCGGTCGAAGCGGCCCGGCAGGGAACGTAACGCGAGCAGAAGACCGTCCCGCGCACCGGCGGGCCCGGCACCGGATCCGGGAGCGAGCCCAGCGGGAACGAAACACCGCCGAGCAGGAATGAAACGGCGATTTCCGGTCATGTGTCACATGCCCGAAACGGAATCGTATCCTCCTCCACAAGAACACCCCGTACCGTGGAAGGTACCCACCCAGCCCGGCCACCGTCGCCCGAAGGCTCGCCCCCGCCCTCGACCGGACGACAGGAGCCCCCGTACTGTGACCCACCGCGTTCGTCCCGCCACCCCCCTCGCGCTTCCGCCGTGGCTCGCCCATGCCCTGCGGGCCCAGCGCGGTCCCGTGCCCTGGAGCGCGGTCACCCGCGGGGCGCTGGCGGGAGGACCGCTGCTGATCGCCGCCCTGGCGGCCGGACACGTCTCCCTGGGCGTCGTCGCCGTGATCGCCGCCATGCTGGCCGGGATCAACGACCGGCCGGGCAGCCGGCGGGCCTCCGTGCGCCGCATCGGCGTGCCCGCGCTCGCCGGGGCGGCCGGACTGCTGACCGGCACCTACGCCGGGGAGCACCTCGGCGCCGTCGCCCTGACCCTCGTACTGACCGTCCTGGGACTCCTCGCCGGCGCCGTCAGCGCCGTCGGGCCGGTGGCGTCCGGGGTGGGCACCCAGGTGCTGGTCACCGCCGCCGTGGGGGCCGGGATGCCGCTGCCGGACACCGGGTGGTCGCGCACCCTGGCGTTCCTCGCCGGAGCGGGCTGGCTGCTCGCGCTGCGGCTGGCGCTGCCCACGCCCGGCCGGCTGACCGGCGACTTCCGCTTCGACGGGGAACGCGCGGCCGTCGCCGAGGTGTACGACGCGGTGGCCGCGCTCCTCGACGCCACCGGCACCCGGCACGCCGTCGCCCGCCGCGCCGCGCTCACCGCCGCGCTCGACCAGGCGCAGGACGCGCTCGCGGGCCCCCGGCTGCGCCGTTACGCCTCCTCGGCGGCCGAGCGCCGGCTGCACGCGCAGTACGCCGCCGCGCTGCCGCTCGCCGAGGCCGCGACCGCGCTGGCCTGGGCCGGGGAACCCGTCCCCGCGCGCGCGGCGGAGGGCCCCCGCCGCCTCGCCGCCGCCGTGCGCGGCGCGAACCACACCGGCCCGCTGCCCGCCCCGGCCCGGTCCGCGCCGGGGCTGCGCGCCCTGGACGACGCCCTGTTGCGGGCCGCCGAGGCGTTCGACGGCGGCGAGGGCGGTGACCTGCACACCCGCAGGCGGTCACCGCGTTCCGTGGCGCGTACCGTGATCGGCGCCGCCGGGCGGGAGTACGGGCTGCGCGTCGGCCTCTGCTTCGGGGCCGGCGCGGCCGTCGCCCAGGCGCTGCACCACACCCAGTGGTACGGGCAGCACCAGCACTGGTACTGGCTGCCCGCGACCGCCGTCTTCCTGGTCAAGCCCGACCTCGGGCCGCTCGCCTCCCGGGTGCTGTGCCGGGCCGCCGGTACGGTCCTCGGCGCGCTGGTCTTCGCCGCGTTCGCCGCCGTGCTGCCCCGTCCGGAGGGGCTGGTCGCGCTCGTCGTCCTCGCCGGTGCGCTGATCCCCGTAGCCGCCCGGCACTTCGCCGCGCAGACGGCCGTCGTCACCGTGCTCGTCCTCGCCCTCGTCATGGTCGGCGGCGAACCCCAGGCGTCCGTCGGCCGTATCGGCGAGACCCTGCTGGCCTGCGCGATCGTGCTGGTCGTCGGCCATCTGCCGGTGCCGGGGCAGCGTGGCGGCGGCGTCCGCGCCCGGCTCACCGCGGCGGGCGACGCCGCGCACGCCTACCTCGCCCATGTGCTCAGCGGCTCCACGGACCGCGCCACCCGCTGGACCCTGCGCCGCGAGGCGTACCGCACGCTCGCCGAGGCCCGCGCCGCCATCGCCCTGGCCACCGCGGAGCTCCCCGCCCTCGCCCGGCACGCCGAGGGCGCCGACGAGATCGCCGCCACCCTCGAACGGCTCGTCGACACCACCACCGCCTGCGCCGTACACCTCGACCACACCGGCCGCCTCACCCCCGAGCACCTCGAACGGCTCGCCGAGCTGCGCGACCGGCTGGCCGACCGATCCGACCGCGCGGCAGTACGCCTCCCGGACCTGCCACTCGCCGGGTGACGCCCCGGTCCCGGGTACACGTCCTGGTCCCGCGTCCCGGGTACACGTCCTGGTCCCGCGTCCCGGCGCACGTCCCGGGTACACGTCCTATCGCGTCCCGGCCCGCGTTCTGGGCCCCCACGTCCTGGTCCCGCGTCCCGGTACGGGCGCCGGGGCGGACCCGCGCGCGGTACGGCCCGGCCCGGCCCTCCCGCGCCCCGCCCCGGCGTCGTACGTTGACCCCATGACGCCCGTCGCAGACGCCGCCGACCTCGTCGTGACCGGATGTGCCGTGCTCGTCCACGACGAGGAGGAGCGGATCGGTTTCCGGCAGGACGCGGCCGTCGTCGTCCGCGGTGGCCGCATCGACGCCGTCACCTCCGCCGACGCCGTGACCGGCCTCGCCGCCGCCGAGCGGATCGACGCCCGCGGCCAGGTCGCCCTCCCCGGCCTGATCAACTGCCACACGCACGCCCCGATGGCCGCCCTGCGCGGGCTCGCCGAGGACCTGCCCACCGAGGAGTGGTTCAACGAGGTCGTCTGGCCCGTCGAGGCCAACCTGACCGAACGGGACGTGACGCTCGGCGCCCGGCTGGCCTGCGCCGAGATGATCCGGGCCGGCGTGACCTGCTTCGCCGACCACTACTTCGCCATGGACGCGGTCGCCGCCGTCGTGGCCGAGTGCGGGATGCGGGCGCTGCTGGGCGAGGCGTACTTCTCCTCGCAGGGCGCACGGGGACGGCAGCGCTCCCTGGAGTTCGCGCTGGCGCACCGGGGTGCGGCCGGCGGCCGGATCACCACCGCCCTCGCCCCGCACGCCCCCTACACCGTCACCGACGCCGACCTCGCCGCCACCGCCGGACTGGCCCGCGCGCACGGACTGCCCGTGCACCTGCACGCCGCCGAGAACCGCGACCAGACCGACGCCAGCCTCGCCCGGCACGGCGTCACCCCGATCGAGGTCCTGGACCGCACCGGCATCCTCGGCGCCGACGTGCTCATCGCGCACGGCACCGGCATCACCGAGCGCGACCTGCCGGTGCTGGCCCGGGCGGTCGGCCGGGTCGCCGTCGCCACCGCGCCCCGGGGCTATCTGAAGTTCGCCTGGCCCACCACCACGCCGGTGCGCGCGCTGCGCGAGATCGGCGTACCCGTGGGACTGGCCACGGACGGCGCCGCCTCCAACAACTCCCTGGACGTGTGGGAGTCGATGGCGCTGACCGCCCTGATCCAGAAGTCCACCGAGGGCGACCCCCGCTGGCTCACCGCCCGCCAGGCACTGCACCACGCCACGCTGCAGAGCGCCCGCGCGGTGGGGCTGGGCGGGACGGTCGGCAGCATCGCGCCGGGGCGGCGGGCCGACCTGATCCTCGTCGACCTCACCGGACCGCACACCCGGCCCGTGCACGACCTGGCCGCCACCCTGGTGCACAGCGCCCGCTCCTCCGACGTGCGCACGACGATCGTCGAGGGCCGGGTCCTGATGCGGGACCGGGAGCTGCTCACCCTCGACGTCCCCGGGACCGTGGCCGAACTGGAGCGGCGGCTGCCCGCCCTGACCGACCGCGGACACGGCCGGCGCGTCCAGACGTACGACACCTGAGACCCGTGAACGCGGAGGCGCGTCCCTTCAGCGGAACGCGCCTCCTCAGTGGTGGTCCGGAAAGAAAACCTCGGATCGGCGATGAGTTCCGCTCCCGCCGGCGGTCACCACCCCGACGGACCGCTGCACAGGAGGAGCCCCATGTCCCTTCCCGAGGTCGTCTCGCGCGAGGAGTGGCGCGCGGCACGGCAGGCCCTGCTGGTCAAGGAGAAGGCGGCCACGCGCGCGCGTGACGCGCTCAACGCGGAGCGGCGCGGGCTGCCGATGGTGGAGATCGACAAGGAGTACGTCTTCGAGGGCGGCGACGGGAAGGCGTCCCTGCCCGACCTGTTCGAGGGGCGGCAGCAGCTCGTCGTCTACCACTTCATGTTCGCCCCCGAGTGGGAGGCCGGCTGCCGGAGCTGCTCGGCGTTCCTGGACCAGATCGGGCACCTGGCCCACCTCAGGGCGCGCGGCACGGCGTTCGCGGCCGTCTCCCGGGCCCCGTACCAGAAGATCCTGCCGTTCAAGGCGCGGATGGGCTGGACGGTGCCCTGGTACTCGTCGTACGTCAGCGACTTCAACGCCGACTTCGAGGTGACCCTCGAACACGAGGGGCACCTGATCGAACGACCCGGCCTGAGCTGTTTCCTGCGGGACCGCGACCGCGTCTTCCACACCTACTCGACGTACGAGCGCGGCCTGGACTGCCTCGGCTCGACCACCAGCCTGCTGGATCTGACCGCCCTCGGCCGGCAGGAGGCGTGGGAGGAACCGAAGGGACGCGCGTCGGCTCTCGGGGCGCCCGCGGGCAGCGAGGGCGTCCGCTACCACGACGAGTACGAGGACTGACGGCGCGCGTCCGGCGCGCAAAACGACCGAAACGGCCGGAAGGCCGCGATGGTGCTCACCCTTTGCGGTGAACGAGTGCCAACTAGATCTCAGTACCGTCACTTCGTACGCCGTTCACCCCATCGTTGGCGTTTAACTCTATGAGCGCGACAAAGACGGAGGTGCAGGGTGAACGGGCGAACGGTGCTCGAACGCTTCCCGGCCGGAGGCCCACGCGGGTCCTGGCCGGCGGAGGAGTTCGCTCACGCGCGGCGTGCCGAGGGCCTGCCCGCGGAGGTCGTGATGGATCTCGCGACCGACATGTTCCTGGTGATCGTCCGCGGTGGCGGCGACGCCTCCGACGCCGTCGCCTGAGCCGTACGGCCCGGCGGTGCCGCGGGCTACGCGCTGATCGGGCGCGACCAGGTCGGCGTGGTGCCCGTCAGCCGGCACAGCGCCAGATAGAGGGGGATCGGCGGGGTGTACGGAACCGTACCGTCCGGCCGGTGGATCAGGCCGGGCGCCTCGGGGGAGTCGGGCACCACCGCGCCCGTGGCGTACCGCGCCGGGGCGGGCCACTCCATGGCGTAGTCGGAGTCCGAGGGCACGATCCACCACCAGTGCGCCTCGTCGGCGTAGACGCACCCCACGCGCGGCAGCCGGGGGAGCACCTGCTGGCCGAGCAGCGCGGGCACCGCCACCGCGTCGCAGCCCAGCGGGGCGCTCATGCCGTCCGGTACGGCGAGCCGGCGCGGTGTCGCCGCGGCCCGCACCCCCCGTTGCAGCCGGACCATCGTGTCCAGGTTCAGTACCCGGGCACCGGACACTGCCCTCACAGCCATGCGTCCCCCGTCATGTGGCGTGCCTGTCGTGTCTGCTGTGTCTGCCCGCGCGGCTGGTCATGCCGCGCGGACCGCGACCGGTTCTCGCCGCCGGAGTCTTCCCCGGGGCGGTCGCCGGAACCCTTGCCCGGGCCGTTGCCCGCACCGTCGCCCGGGCCGTCCCCGGCAGGGACCCGCTTGGGCCGTGCCCCCCAGCCCAGGTCGCCGTGCGGCTCGCCGGCGACGTACGGCTCGTCGGCGACGTACGGCTCGCCGGTGTCCTGCGCTCCGTCGGTGTCCTGCGCTCCGTCGGTGTCCTGCGATCCGTCGGTGTCCTGCGGTCCGTCGGCCCGGCGTGGCAGCTCGGCCCAGACCAGCAGGCCGGGGCCGTGCTCCTGCGCGCCCCAGGAGTGGCACAGGGCGTCGACGAGCAGCAGTCCCCTCCCGTGCTCCTCCTCGGGCTGGTCCCGGGACGACGGATGCGGCTGGCCGGGCGCGCAGCCCTCGTCGCGCACGGCTATGCGCACCAGGTCGGCGCCGTCCCGCAGCTCGCACACTATGTGTCTGCTCGCGGTGTGCACGACGGCGTTGGTGACCAGCTCGGAGACGACCAGGGCGGCCGTGTCGCAGGTGTCCTCGCACACCGCCCAGTTGGTCAGCCGGGCGCGGGTCAGACGTCTGGCCTGGGCGGGAGAACCCGGGTGGGCGGCCAGCTCGAAGCGGAACCTGCGCTCGGCAGCGGCCTTGGCGGGGGCGGCTTCCGTAGCGGCGCCGAGGCCGGGGCGGCCCGTGGCGGCGTCTGTTCCTAAAGGCGCGGACGGAATCACGCTTGCCACTATCGCCCCGCCGTGAACACTTGGCAAGTGTCACTCTGAAAATTGCAGAGTGCGGTGTGACGCTTTGGACTGACGTGGCACACTGCTCGCAACGGCATGTCGAGCGGCGCCAGTTCAGGGCGGCGGAGGTCTGCGCCGACCTTCGAAAACGTCTTCGAATGGCGCCGCCGGGCTGTCCGCGCACGGTCGCGGCCGGCCCGGCGGCGCCACGGCCGCCGTACGCGACAGAGGGCTCTTCTTGGAGGTGGAACGGTGAGCGAACCGCGGTCCGCGCCGACGGTCGGCCAGGTCGTCCTCGGCCGGCGCCTGCTGGACCTGCGGGAACGCGCCGGGATGAAGCGCGAGGAAGCGGCCCGCATCCTCCGCGTCGCCCCCGCCACCGTCCGCCGCATGGAGATGGCCGAGGTCGGGCTGAAGATCCCCTACCTCCAGTTGCTGCTCAAGGCGTACGGCGTCTCCGACGAGGAGGCCGAGGCGTTCGTCCAGTTGGCCGAGGAGGCCAACAAACCCGGCTGGTGGCAGCGGTTCCACGACATCCTGCCGGGCTGGTTCTCCATGTACGTCAGCCTGGAGGGGGCCGCGTCCCTCATCCGCTCCTACGAACCGCACTTCGTCCCCGGGCTGCTCCAGACCGAGGACTACGCCCGCGGGGTGCTGGAGTCCGGCGCCATCGGCCAGACCCGCCCCGACGACATCGAGCGGCACGTCGCCCTGCGCATGCAGCGCCAGGAACTCCTCACCCGCAAGGACGCCCCCCGGCTGTGGGTGGTCATGGACGAGACCGTGCTGCGCCGCCCGGTCGGCGGTCCGGAGGTGATGCGGGCCCAGATCGACAGACTGCTCGAAGCCACGAAGCTGCCCAACGTCACGCTGCAGGTCGTCCCGTTCGCCAACGGGCCGCACCCCGGCACGTACGGGCCCTTCGTGCTGTTCCGATTCGCCGTGCCGGAACTCCCGGACATGGTCTACAGCGAGTACCTGACCGGCGCCGTCTACCTGGACGCGCGCTCCGAGGTGGCGACCCACCTCGAGGTCATGGACCGCATGGCGGCGCAAGCCGCTACGGCACATCGCACGAAGGAGATCCTCCGGGATCTCCGCAAGGAGCTGTGAATGGATCGCATCACGTCCCAGCCCAAGCCGCGGATCCGCAGCGAGCGGATCTACAACGGCATGCCCGCGCGTGAGCTGGGCAGCGAGGGCTGGCACAAGCCGTGGAGCGGCGGCAACGGCGGCAACTGCCTGGAGGCGATGAAACTCGCCGACGGCCGGATCGCCGTCCGGCAGTCCACCGACCCCGACGGGCCCGCGCTGATCTACACCTCCGACGAGATGACGGCCTTCATTCAAGGGGCCAAGGCGGGAGAGGCGGACTTCCTGCTCTCCTGACCCCTGCGCACGGCTTGCTTTTTACGCCCTTTGCCCCTGTCACTCCCCTTCCCTGTCGGCCTCTTCCGCATCGGCACCGACATGAACCCGTTCACCTACCGCAGCACAGACTTAGCCCTCTGGAGTCCGTCATGACCGGACAGCACCCCGTCGAGATCGACACGACCAGGCCCCATCCCGCACGGATGTACGACTGGTACCTCGGCGGCAAGGACAACTACCCCGTCGACGAGGAGATGGGCCGGCAGATGCTCGCCCTCGACCCGAGGGTGCCGGTGATGGCCCGGGTCAACCGCGCGTTCATGCAGCGGGCCACGCGCTGGCTGGCCGGGCAGGGCGTGCGGCAGTTCCTGGACATCGGTACGGGCATACCCACCGAGCCCAACCTGCACCAGGTCGCCCAGGAGATCGCGCCCGACGCCCGCGTCGTCTACTGCGACAACGACCCCATCGTGCTGGCCCACGCGGCGGCCCTGCTGCGCGGCACGCCCGAGGGGGCCACCGAGTACCTCCAGGCCGACGTGCGCGAGCCGGACGCCATCCTGGAGGGCGCCAGTAAGGTCCTGGACCTCGGCAGGCCGGTGGCGCTGTCCCTCGTCGCCCTGCTGCACTTCGTCTCCGACGAGGACGGCGCGCACGACCTGGTGCGCCGGCTGCTGGCCGCGCTGCCCTCCGGCAGTCACCTGGTGGTCACCCACGCGACCGCCGACTTCACGCCGGAGGAGTCGCGGGCGGCCACCGCCAAGCTCAAGGCCGCCGGGGTCACGCTGGCCCTGCGCTCCCGGGACGAGTTCGCCCGCTTCTTCGACGGACTGGAACTGATCGAGCCCGGCATCGAGGTCCCCCACCGGTGGCACCCCGAACTGGGCGAGCCGGTCCCCGGACAGGACGACGGGGTCATCCCGGGGTACGGGGCGGTGGCCCGCAAGCCGTGACGGCCGGGGGCGGCGGGGACGGCGGGGGCGGGTGTGCGGCCCCCTGGACGGCTCCCGCCGGCCGGGGGCGTGCGGTGCCGCGGGCTCAGCGGGGTGCGGCGCCGCTTCCGGGGACCGTCCGATCCGGCCCGGTCCTCGTCATCCGGCTCAGACCGTCATCGGGCGGTCGTACGGTCCGATCGGCGCCGGCAGGGGTGAGGGGACGCCGGTCAGATGGGCGTCGACGGCCGCCGCCACCGCACGCCCCTCCGCGATCGCCCACACGATGAGCGACTGCCCGCGCGCCGCGTCCCCGGCGGCGAACACACCGGGCACGTTCGTCGCGAACCCCGCGTCCCGCGCGATCGTGCCACGCGGCTCCAGCTCCACCCCCAACTGATCGGCCAGCCCGTCCGCCCGGTCCGGCCCCGAGAAACCGAGGGCCAGCAGCACCAGATCGGCGGGGAGCGTCCGCTCGGTGCCCGGCAGCGGACGGCGCCGGGCGTCCACACCGGTCAGGTGCAGCGACCGCACATGCCCCGCCGCGTCACCGGTCAGACGGAGCGTGGACGCCGCGAACAGCCGCGCGTCCGCGTCCGCCGCCGGCGCGGACCGCAGATCACGCGCCTCCTCGTGCGCCGCCGACAGCCGGTACACCCTCGGATACGTCGGCCAGGGCTCGCCCTCCTCGTCACGCGCCGTGCCCGGCTGCGCGTAGATGTCCAACTGGGTGACCGACGCGGCACCCTCCCGCACCGCCGTGCCCAGACAGTCCGCCCCCGTGTCCCCGCCGCCCACGATGACCACGTGCCGCCCGGCGGCGCTCAGCGGGGACGCCTCCAGGTCTCCCTCGCGCACCCGGTTGGCCAGCGGCAGATACTCCATCGCCTGGTGGACCCCGGCCAACTCCCGTCCCGGCACCTCCAGTTCCCGCCACGCCGTCGCCCCCGTGGCGATCACCACGGCGTCGTATCGGCTCCGCAGCTCCCCGGCGTCGATGTCCCGGCCGACCGCCGTGGCGGGACGGAACCTCGTCCCCTCGGCCCGCATCTGCTTGATGCGCCGATCCAGATGGCGCTTCTCCATCTTGAACTCGGGGATGCCGTACCGCAGCAGCCCGCCTATCCGGTCGTCCCTCTCGTACACGGCGACCGTGTGCCCCGCCCGGGTGAGCTGCTGCGCCGCGGCGAGCCCCGCGGGCCCCGACCCGATCACCGCCACCGTCCTGCCCGACAGCCGCTCCGGCGGGCGCGGTGCGGTGTACCCCTCCTCCCACGCCCGGTCGGCGATGGCGCACTCGACGTTCTTGATGGTGACCGCCGGCTGGTTGATCGCCAGCACACAGCCCGCCTCGCACGGCGCCGGACACAGCCGGCCCGTGAACTCCGGGAAGTTGTTCGTGGCGTGCAGCCGGTCGCTCGCCCGGCGCCAGTCGTCCCGGGCGACCAGTTCGTTCCACTCGGGGATCAGGTTCCCCAGCGGACACGCCTCGTGGCAGAACGGAACCCCGCAGTCCATACAGCGGGCGGCCTGTCCGCCGATGATCGGCAGCAGCGCCCCGGGGACAGCCACCTCCCGCCAGTCGCGGACCCGCTCCTCGACCGGCCTGCGCGGCCAGTCCTCGCGGGGAGTGGTCAGGAATCCCTTGGGGTCGGCCATGGCCGTCTTCCTTGCGTGCGAGGGTGGCAGGCCGTGCGCCGTCGGCGGCCCTCCTCCAGCCACGATACGTTCGGCCCGCCCACCCCGCAGAGCGGCGGAGGCCCGCCTGCCCGGCCCACAGGAACCCCATCACCACCGGCACCGCCGACCCGAAGTACAGCCCCTCGATCATCTCCCGTCGACTCCCGTCCTTCGTCAACTGCCGCCATCCGCACCGCCGACCCCGCCACTCCCTCCCCTCACACCACACGCTCCCGTCGCGGAGGGTGCCCGACCCGCCGGGCCGGTGCCTGGCGCATCATGGCCCTGTGCGATGGGAAGCGATCACCTGGGACCGGCTCGGCGACCGGCTCGCCGAGCGACTGCTCGACCTCAAGCCGGCCGACGGCAGCCCCTGGCCGCGCATCGCCTTCGACGGAGCCCCCGCCGCCCGCCCCGGCGACCTGGCCGAGCGCGTCGCCGAGACGCTCCGTGTCCTCGGCCGCCCCTCCCTGGTCGTCGGCACGGCGGGCTTCCTGCGCCCGGCCTCGGTCCGGTTGCAGTACGGGCACCAGGACCTCGACGCCTACTACGACGGCTGGTACGACACCGGCGCCCTGTGGCGCGAGGTCTTCGGCCCCCTCGAACCGGGCGGCGACGGACGCGTCCTGCCCGACCTGTGGGACCCCGTCACCGACCGCGCCACCCGCAGCCCCTACACGACCCTGCCGCCCGGCGGCTTCCTGCTCCTGCACGGCCCCCTTCTCCTGCGCCACTGGTTCCCCTTCGACCTGAGCGTCCACTTCCTCCTCACCCCGGGCGCCCTGCGCCGCCGCACCCCCGAGGCCGAGCAGTGGACGCTGCCTGCCTTCGAGCGCTACACGGACGAGACCGACCCCGCCGGCACCGCGGACGTCCTGGTGCGTGCCGACGACCCACGGCATCCCGCCTGGAACGGCTGACCGCCCCACCGCCCCCGGTCGCCTACAGCCAGCCGTTGCGCCGGAAACCCCGGTACAGCACCACGCAGGCGACGGATATCACGCCGAGGACCAGGGGGTATCCGTACTGCCACGCCAGCTCGGGCATGTGCTCGAAGTTCATGCCGTACACCCCGCAGACCATGGTCGGCACGGCCACGATCGCCGCCCAGGCGGTGATCTTCCGCATGTCCTCGTTCTGCGCGACGGTGACCTGCGCCAGGTGTGCCTGGAGGATGGAGTTGAGCAGTTCGTCGAAGGCGGCGATCTGCTCCGTGGCCCGCAGCAGGTGGTCGGAGACATCACGGAAGTAGGCCCGTATCTCCGGGGCGACCGCCCGGATCGGCCGGGTGGCCAGCTCCTCCAGCGGCCGGCCGAGCGGCACCACCGCCCGTTTCAGCTCCAGCAGTTCACGCTTGAGCTGGTAGATCCGCCCCGGGTCGACCCGCGCGCCGTCCTCCGCGAAGACGGCCGTCTCCACCTGGTCGATGTCGCTCTGCGCTTCGTCGATGACGGTCAGGAAGTCGTCGACCACATGGTCCGCGATCGCGTGCAGCACCGCCGACGGTCCCTTGGCGAGCTGTTCCGGCTCGGACTCCAGCTCCTCCCGCAGCGGACCCAGCGAGCCGTGCCGCCCGTGCCGTACGGTCACCAGGAAGTCCTCGCCGACGAAGGCCATGATCTCACCGGTGTTCACCACCTCGCTGGTGGCGGTCAGCTCCTCGTGCTCCACATAGCAGACCGTCTTGAACACGGCGAAGAGCGTGTCGCCGTACGGCTCCAGCTTCGGGCGCTGGTGGGCCTCGACGGCGTCCTCGACCGCCAGCGGGTGCAGATCGAACAGCTCGGCGATGTCCGTGAACTCCTCCTTCGTCGGCTCGTGCAGACCCAGCCAGACGAAGCCGTCACCGCGCTTGCGCACCCGCTGCACGGCGTCGACCAGATCACCGCCCTCCGGCGTGCGGACACCGTCCCGGTACGTCACGCAGTTCACCACCGAGGAGCCCAGCGGGGAACGCGCGGGATGGCTCAGGTCGACGCGCGGGCGCCGCCGGGCCAGCCTCGCGACTCTGCGGAGGCCGCTCGCCCTGCCGAGGCTCGTGACCTTCCGCAGATTCCCTGCCATGGACATGTGGATCTCCTCGCGTTGATCCCCTCGCGCCGCGCTTTCTGCGCCCTGGCGCGCCAGTTTGCCAGCTTCGGGCAGGTCGTGTGCGGGCCTGTGGGTACGGCGGATTCCGTTTTGTTCCCGGCTGTGGACAGCCGTCGGCAGCCGATGGGGGAGTGGGCGCGGGCGGCCGGCGAGAGGCCGTGCGGGACCTCGCTTCGGAGCGTCGACCACTTCGGACAAGCCGGGCAACTGGGATGATCGGTGCATGACGCGAACCGACGGAGATCTTCTCGACAATCGGCGGACCGAGCCGGCGGAGCGCCTCGACGCCTTCGCCGCCCTGTACGACCCCACCACGTTCCGGCACCTCGCGGCCCTCGGCGTCGGCCCCGGCTGGCGCTGCTGGGAGGTCGGGCCCGGCGGCACCTCGGTGATCTCGTGGCTGGCCAAGAAGGTGGGGCCCACCGGAAAGGTCGTCGCGACGGACCTCGACACCGCGCGGCTCGCCCCGGTCGCCCGCCCACCGGTGGAGGTGCGCAGACATGACGTGACCACACAGGAGCCGCCGGGGGAGGGTTTCGACCTCGTGCACGCCCGCCTCGTCGTGGTCCGGGTACCGGAACGGGAGCGGGCGCTGCGGTCGATGGTCGAGTCCCTGCGTCCCGGTGGGCGGCTGCTGGTCGAGGACGCCGACCTCGCGCTCCAGCCGCTGCTCTGCCCCGACGAGCACGGCCCCGAACAGCAGTTGGCGAACCGCCTGCGGTACGCCTTCCGCCAACTCACCACCCGTCGGGGCGCCGACGTGGCCCACGGCCGCCAACTGCCGCGCCTGCTGCGGGAGGCCGGATTGCACCGCGTGGAGGCGGACGCCCACTTCCCGGTGACCTCGCCCGCCTGCGCCGCCCTGGAGACCGCCACGATCCGCCAGGTCCGCGACCAGCTCGTCCGGGCCGGACTCGCCACCGACCAGGACATCGACCGCCACCTCGCCAACGTCGCGTCCGGCTCCATGGACCTGGCCACGGCCCCGATGATCTCGGCCTGGGGCCGCAAGGCGTAAGCGACGGACCGGGAGGACGGCCCCGCACCACAGCACCGCCTCCGCCCCCGCCACCGCACCGCCCGGTGACCCGAGGCACGGAGCCGGTCGCCGCGGTCACGGCCGACCAGGTCAGTGAGCCGGTCGCCGCTGCCGCAGACGACTCAGATCACGGAGCCGGTAGCCGCGGCCACGGCCGATTCGGGTCACGGGCCCCCTCGCGCCCGCGAAACAGAATCCCCCTTGTCCCGCCCCGGTCCCACCCCCGCCCCGGGCGGCCTGCCGCCCGGCCGCTGCACCACCAGCGCGCCCGCCCGGCATCCCTCCGCGGTCGCCTCCTCCGGTGCGGCGCCGGCCAGCAGGGCGGCGAGGAACGCGCCGGTGAAGGCGTCACCGGCGCCCGTGGTGTCCCGGGGAACCGCCGGTACGGCGGGCACCCGGGCGCACACGGAACCGCCGCGCGCCACCAGCGCGCCGTCCGCTCCCTGCTTGGCGACCACCAGCGGCAGTCGCCGGCTCAGTGCCGCCGCCGCGCCGGCCGCGTCGGTCAGCCCGGTGAGCAGGCATGCCTCGGCACGGCTGGGCAGCAGGACGTCGACACCCTCGACGAGCGCCAGGAAGCGGTCCGCGCCCAGCTCCGTCAGGAACCCGGCCGACGCCGGATCCAGACTCACCGGCACCCCACGCGCGCGTGCCGCCTCCAGGGCGACCGCCACCAGCGCCCGGCCGGACGCGGAGAACAGGAGGTACCCCGACAGATGCAGCCGGGCCACGCCGTCGAGCAACGCGTCCGACCAGTCACCGGGCCCCAGCCGCAGCGACGCCCCGCTGTCCGTCAGGAACGTCCGCTCGGCCGCCGCCTCCGAGTCGACCAGGCAGATCACCGTCCCCGTCGGCGTCTCCTCGTCCACGACCAGACGGGGCCGCACCCCGGCCGCCAGCAGCTCCCGCTCGTGCCAGGCCGCCGCGTCCCTACCGACCCGTCCGACCAGCCGTACGTCACCGCAGCCCCGGTGCGCCGCCCAGCACGCCACATTGGCACCCGCCCCGCCCGGCAGCTTCCGGATCGACGCGGCCGTGTCCGTCCCGGCGGCCAGCGGTCCGCGATGCCGGGCCACGATGTCCGTGACGACGTCACCGACGACCAGCAGCGCACCGTGCGCCCCCGCCGTCACCCCCGGGCCCAGGCGGTCGCCACCCGCGCCGCCAGTCGTACGTTGCCGCGCACCGCTGCCAGGTTGGCGTTCAGTGAGGCCCCGTCGGTGTGCCGCACCAGGTGGTCCAGCAGGAACGGGGTGACCGCCTGACCGGTGACGCCCTCCCGCGCGCACGCGTGCAGCGCGTCGGCCAGTACGCGCGCGTGCAGCTCCGGGTCGAGCTGCTCCTCCTCGGGTACGGGGTTGGCGACGACCAGCGCCGACTCCGGCGCCCCGAGCGCGTCCTGAGCCCGCATCACCTCGGCCACCTGCTCGGGCGTGCGCAGCGTCCAGTCCACCGGATGTCCCGAGTCGGACAGGTAGAAGCCGGGGAACCGGTCCGTGCCGTACCCGGCCACGGCGACGCCCAGCGTCTCCAACCGCTGCAAGGTCGCCGGCACGTCCAGGATCGACTTCACCCCGGCGCACACCACGGTGATCCTGGTCCGCGCCAGCAGACCGAGGTCGGCGGACTCGTCCTGGGTCGCCGTCCACTCCCGGTGCACCCCGCCGAGCCCGCCGGTGGCGAACACCCGGATGCCCGCGCGGGCCGCCAGCAGGGCGGTCGCCGACACCGTGGTCGCCCCGATCGCGCCCGAGGCCACCGCGAGCGGCAGGTCCCGGTGCCCCAGCTTGCGCACGCCGTCCGCATCGGCGATCCGCTCCAACTGCTCCTCGTCCAGCCCGACCCGGGGCCGGCCGTCCAGCACGGCGATCGTCGCCGGAACGGCCCCCTCCCGCCGTACCGCCTGCTCCAGCTCCCGTGCCACCTGGAGGTTGCGCGGGCGGGGCAGCCCGTGCGCGATGATCGTGGACTCCAGGGCCACCACGGGCCGACGCGAGGCGAGCGCCTCCCGCACCTCTTCCGACACCACCAGCACCACGGGTATGCCTCCTGTCCGTCGGTTCTCCTTCATCCCTGGCGGCCGCCGCACCGGACCAAACCCTTGCGGCACGCGGAGCACGGCACCAGCCTGGTGACCATGACGGACAACACGGCACGTCTCGACCACGTCGTCCTCTGGGTGCGCGATCCGATCGCCGCGGCCGGCTTCTACGAGAAGGCCCTGGGCATGGAGCCGCTCAGGCTCACCGAGTTCGCGGCGGGCACCGTGGCGTTCCCCTCCGTACGGCTCAACGAGGAGACCATCTTCGACCTGGCGCCGCTCACTCTGGCGGAGCGCATGAGGATGCTGCCCGGCGCCGCGGAGAGCGCCGGCCACCCCGTCAACCACGTCTGCCTGTCACTGCCCGCCGACGCCTTCGAGGCCCTGCGCGGCCGCCTGGAGGAGCAGGGAGTCCCCGTGTCGGAGCTCGTCCACGACTCCTACGGCGCCCGGGGCATGGCCAGACGTGCCTTCTACTTCACCGATCCGGACGGCAACGTCTTCGAGGCCCGGCACTACGACTGACGCCCGGGACACGGCCGGAGGCACCCAGCGGATCAGAACAGCGGCTCGGGCAGCACGCCCTCCAGGGCGAGCAGCTTCCGCTTGGTCTCCAGTCCGCCCCCGAACCCGCCGATGCCGCCGTCGCTCTCCACGACCCGGTGGCACGGCACCACCACGGGCAGCGGATTGGCACCCATCGCCACCCCCACCGCCTGGGCCGCGCCCGGCTGGCCCGCCCGCCCGGCGAGGTCGCCGTAGCCGACGACCGAACCGTAGGGCACCTCGGCCGCCAGCTTCCGCAGCACCGCACGGTTGAAGCCGGAGATCAGCGACCAGTCCAGCGGCAGGTCGAAGTCCCGCCGCTCCCCGGCGAAGTACGCGTCGACCTGCCGTATCGCCTCCGCCAGCAGCGGGGAGCCGGGCGCCTCGACGGGCTCGGTGCCCAGCCGGGAGGCGAGCCGCTCCAGGGCCCGGTCCCGCACCGGTCCGGAGGCGTGGAACACGACGTTGACCAGGCCGTCGCGGGTCGCGGCCAGCAGCAGCGGACCGATGCCGGTGGCGACGACCGTCCACCCGACTCGCTGCTCGTACTGCCCATGGCTGTCCATGCGCCCCACCGTACGGCCCCCCACTGACAACGCCGCACGAGCGGCCCCGGACCGCGCCCGCCCGCTCATTTCCCGGCGGCGCGGCCCCGGACCGCGCCTGCCCGCTCTTCTCCCGGCGGCGCGGCCCTGCACCGCGCCCCGCCCGCTCACTACCGGGCGGCGGCGTTCTCGCCGAGCGTCGCCGCCCGGACCACGTCCGGCTTGTTGGTGATGATGCCGTCCACGCCGTACCCGGCGGCCCGCCGGGCGCCGACCGCGTCGTCGACCGTCCAGGTGAAGATCTCCAGCGGCTTGCCGTGCGGCCCGGTGAAGGCATGGACGGCGGACACGTAGCCCACCGAGAGCGACGCGTAGGAGACGTTGATCTGATCGGCGAACCCGGCGTAGGCGGGCAGGCGCGACATCGGCGGCGTGCCCAGGAGCCCGGTCTTCACGGCCGGCTTCAGCTCGTGCACGGTCCGCACGCTGTCCGCGTCGAAGCTCTGCACCACCAGCCGGTCGGACAGGTGCCGCCGGTCCAGCCAGCCCTCGTTGCCGAGCACCTTGAGCGTGTCGCGTTCGATGCCGGGATACAGCTCCGGGCTCTTGATCTCCAGCAGCAGCTTCTGACGGTGCCGCTCGATCCGGTGCACGTACTCCTTCAACGTCGGCACGCGCGTGCCCGCCCAGGAGGGACCGAACCAGCTCCCGGCGTCCAGGCGGGCGATCTCGGCGGCGGTGAAGTCCTTCACCTTCCACGGCGCCCGGTCCGGGAAGACCTCCTCGGCGTCGGTCGTCCGCCGCAGGGTGTCGTCGTGGACGACGACCAGCTCGCCGTCCCTGGTGCGCTGGACGTCGTTCTCCACCCAGTGGATGCCCAGCTCGGCCGCCTTGTCGACGGCGGGCAGGGTGTTCTCCGGGGCGTACGCCGAAGCGCCCCGGTGGGCGATGACGGCCGGTCGCTCCCCGTCGTGGGCCCGGGCCGCCGAGGCCGGACCCAGCAGGGCGGCGGCGCCCAGGAGCGCGGTGGTCGTGGCGACAACTGCGCGCGCGTGCATACGTACTCCTCGCGTCGACCGATCACGGACAGTTCAACTGTGACAGCAGAGCGTCAAGAACGACCGGGTGTGGAATCGACGCAGACAGACGGGGGACTCTCAACTCCGCACACCGGGGGCGCACAACTGGGGCAGATCGGTGATTCTTTGTCGGAGAATCGTTCGACCATTCCGGTGGGAGTCATACTTTCTGCTCTCGACCCTGATCGCTCGGGCGGTTCTGGGAGGGGCGCGTACCGGGGGATCCAGGGACACAAGAGGGCGGAAAGGCAGCCGCGCATGCAAGGCACGGTCGACGGATTCAGCTACGGACTCGTCACACCCCTGGTGGCCTACCTCATGGCCTGTCTGGGCGGCGCCCTCGGGCTGCGCTGCACCACCAGGTCGGTACTGCTGGCCCGCTCCTGGCGGCCGGGCTGGCTGGCGCTCGGGTCCGCGGCGATCGGCTCGGGCGTCTGGACCATGCACTTCATCGCCATGATGGGGTTTGCGGTCGAGGGCACGCCGATCCGCTACGACAAGCCGCTGACCTTCGCGAGCCTGGCCATCGCCATCGTCATGGTGGGCGTGGGGATCTTCATCGTCGGCTACCGGGGCGCCAGGGGCACGGCCCTGTTCACCGGCGGCACCATCACCGGACTCGGCATCGCCTCGATGCACTACCTGGGCATGGCCGGTCTGCGCCTCGACGGCGACCTGCGGTACAACACCGTCACCGTGGGTGTGTCCGTCGTCATAGCGATGGCCGCGGCCACCGCCGCCCTGTGGGCCGCCGGGCAGGTGCGCGGCCTCCTGTGGAGCGTGGGCGCGAGCCTGGTCATGGGGCTCGCCGTGGCCGGTATGCACTACACGGGCATGGCCGCGCTCGACGTCCACCTGCACGACACCGCCGGACCGGTCGCGGGGGAGCCGCCGGCCGCGCTGCTCGCGCCCATGCTCGTGGGCCCGCTCGCCTTCCTCGTCCTCACGGGCGTCGTCGTCATGTCCGACCCGCTGCTGATCATGGGCCGGCCCGCCGCCCGCCGCGCCGAGCCCCGACCGGGCGCCACCGCCCGCCCCGCGATCACCCACCAGGTCCGCCACCCGTACCCGCCGGGGACCCACCGCACCCTGGTGCGGGCCCGCTCCCGCACCCCGCAGAACCGCTGACCCCGGCCCGTTGTCAGTGGGGGGTCGTACGGTGGATGGCATGCGGCCCGTTTCCCACATTGAACGCACGGTGGCGCCCTTCGAGGTCGTCAGCCCCTACCAGCCGAGCGGCGACCAGCCGACGGCCATCGCCGACCTCGCCCGGCGCATCGAAGCAGGCGAGAAGGACGTCGTCCTGCTCGGCGCCACCGGCACCGGCAAGTCCGCCACCACCGCGTGGATGATCGAGAAGCTCCAGCGCCCCACCCTGGTGATGGCACCGAACAAGACCCTGGCCGCCCAGTTGGCGAACGAGTTCCGCGAGCTGCTGCCGAACAACGCCGTCGAGTACTTCGTCTCGTACTACGACTACTACCAGCCCGAGGCGTACGTCCCGCAGTCGGACACCTACATCGAGAAGGACTCCTCGATCAACGAGGAGGTCGAGCGGCTGCGCCACTCCGCGACCAACTCGCTGCTCACCCGCCGTGACGTCGTCGTGGTCGCCTCGGTCTCCTGCATCTACGGTCTCGGTACGCCCCAGGAGTACGTGGACCGCATGGTCCCGCTCCGGGTCGGCGACGAGATCGACCGCGACGAGCTGCTGCGCCGCTTCGTGGACATCCAGTACACGCGCAACGACCTGGCGTTCACCCGCGGCACCTTCCGGGTCCGCGGCGACACCATCGAGATCTTCCCGGTCTACGAGGAGCTCGCCGTCCGCATCGAGATGTTCGGCGACGAGATCGAGGCCCTCTCCACCCTCCACCCCGTCACCGGCGAGATCATCAGCGACGACGACCACCTCTACGTCTTCCCGGCCTCCCACTACGTCGCCGGCCCCGAGCGCATGGAGCGGGCCGTCAACGACATCGAGAAGGAGCTGGTCGACCGCCTCGCCGAGCTGGAGAAGCAGGGCAAGCTCCTGGAGGCCCAGCGCCTGCGGATGCGTACCACGTACGACATCGAGATGCTCCGCCAGATCGGCACCTGCTCGGGCGTGGAGAACTACTCGATGCACTTCGACGGCCGCCTGCCCGGCTCCCCGCCGAACACCCTGCTCGACTACTTCCCGGACGACTTCCTCCTGGTCATCGACGAGTCGCACGTCACCGTGCCGCAGATCGGCGCCATGTACGAGGGCGACGCCTCCCGCAAGCGCACCCTGGTCGACCACGGCTTCCGGCTGCCCTCCGCGCTGGACAACCGCCCGCTGAAGTGGGAGGAGTTCCAGGAGCGCATCGGGCAGACCGTCTATCTGTCGGCCACCCCCGGGCAGTACGAGCTGTCCCGCTCGGACGGCGTCGTCGAGCAGATCATCCGCCCCACGGGCCTGGTCGACCCCGAGGTCGTGGTCAAGCCCACCGAGGGCCAGATCGACGACCTGGTGCACGAGATCCGCAAGCGCACCGAGAAGGACGAGCGCGTCCTGGTCACCACGCTCACCAAGAAGATGGCCGAGGACCTCACCGACTACTTCCTGGAACTGGGCATCCAGGTCCGCTACCTGCACAGCGACGTCGACACCCTGCGCCGCGTCGAGCTGCTGCGCGAGCTGCGCACCGGCGACTACGACGTCCTGGTCGGCATCAACCTCCTCCGTGAGGGCCTCGACCTGCCCGAGGTCTCCCTGGTGGCGATCCTCGACGCCGACAAGGAGGGCTTCCTGCGCTCCGGGACCTCCCTGATCCAGACCATCGGCCGCGCGGCGCGCAACGTCTCCGGCCAGGTCCACATGTACGCCGACAAGATCACCCCGGCGATGGCGAAGGCCATCGACGAGACCAACCGCCGCCGGGAGAAGCAGGTCGCCTACAACAAGGCCCACGGCATCGACCCGCAGCCGCTCCGCAAGAAGATCAACGACATCGTCGCGCAGATCGCCCGCGAGGACATCGACACCGAGCAGTTGCTCGGGTCCGGGTACCGCGGCCAGGGCAAGGACGGCAAGGGGGCCAAGGCGCCCGTGCCCGCCCTCGGCAAGGCGGCGGCCGGGACCAAGGGCGGCAAGGCCGCCAAGGGCAAGGCCAAGGAGACCGCCGTCACCGACCGCCCGGCGGCCGAGCTGGCGGAGCAGATCGAGGAGATGACCGCACGCATGCGTGCCGCCGCCGCGGACCTCCAGTTCGAGATCGCGGCCCGGCTGCGCGACGAGGTCTCCGAGATGAAGAAGGAGCTGCGGCAGATGCGGGAGGCCGGCCTGGCCTGACGGCACGCGCGGGGCACGCGCAGTGTTGCAAGACCGACACAATGCGTGGATCGGGCTACGGCACTGTCAGTGCCCCTGCGTAGGGTTCTCGACAACCGCGGGCGCCGCGGCAACAGGGGAAGCTCAAGAGGGGAATCAGCGCGTGACCGTCAACATGACCAAGGGTCAGGCCATCAGCCTGCAGAAGAACGACGGCGGCAGCCTGACGTCGGTGCGCATGGGTCTCGGCTGGCAGGCGGCTCCCCGGCGCGGCCTGTTCGGCTCGCGCACCCGGGAGATCGACCTGGACGCCTCCGCCGTGCTGTTCGCGGACAAGCAGCCGGTCGACGTCGTCTTCTTCCGCCACCTGGTGAGCGACGACGGCTCCGTGCGGCACACCGGTGACAACCTCGTCGGCGGCGTCGGCCAGGGCGGCGACGACGAGGCGATCCTCGTCGACCTCCAGCGCGTCCCGGTCCACATCGACCAGATCGTCTTCACCGTCAACTCCTTCACGGGCCAGACCTTCCAGGAAGTGCAGAACGCGTTCTGCCGCCTGGTCGACGAGACCAACGGCCAGGAACTCGCCCGCTACACGCTGGCCGGCGGCGGCCAGTACACGGCCCAGATCATGGCGAAGGTGCACCGGTCGGGCGCGGGCTGGGCCCTGACCGCCCTCGGTTCCCCGGCCAACGGCCGCACCTTCCAGGACCTGATGCCCGCCATCCTGCCGGTCCTGTAAGGCGTACACGGGGGAGCGGCACCCGGCGCGGGGACCACGAGCGACACAGGGGGAGAACGCGATGACGGCCGAGCTGGTGCGGGGGCAGAACCACCCGCTCTCCCAGGCCCGACTGGAGGTCAGGATCTCGGCGGGCACGCCCGTCGTGGCCGCGGCCACCTTCGGCGACGCCGACGGCCGGATCGGCGGCGCCGACCGGGTCGCCCACCCGGGCGGGCCCGTCCTGCCCGGCCTGGAGGTCTCCCGGCAGGCCGCCGCCGACCACCGCCTCGCGGTGGACCTGGACGCCGTGCCCGACGCGGTGCACCGGGTCAGCGTGCTGCTGGCGCTGCCCGCCCCCGGCCGGACGGGCCCGGTCCGCTTCGGCGCGGTCGCCGCCCCCTTCGTCGCCGTCACCGGCCTCGACGGCAGCGAGATCGCCAGCTTCACCATGACCGGCCTGGACGCCGAGACCGCCGTCATCGCCCTGGAGCTGTACCGCAGGCAGGGCGCCTGGAAGGTGCGGGCCGTCGGCCAGGGCTACGCGGGCGGCCTCGCCGAGCTGCTGACCGACCAGGGACTGGCCGACGCCCACGGCCTCGCCGCGAGTGTTCACGAAGCCGTGGCCCGGGGTCGGGCCGACGCGGTGCCGGCGCCCCCGCCCCGCCCGGCGGACGGGGACCGCTCCCGGCCGACCGCCGCCCCCGCGCTCGGCCCCGACCACGGTGACACCGCGGCCCAGGGCGCCCCGGGGCCCGTACCCTCCCCGCCGGCCTACGGCCCCCAGACCCCCGGCACACCGGGGCAGTCCCCGACCGGACCCCAGCAGCCCCCGCCCCCGTTCCCGGGCGGACCGGGCCCGGAGGACGCCACGCTCGCCCAGCCGCCCGCGCCCGCCCCCGGCGGCCCGGTCGACTACAGCCACCCCCGCCGCCAGACCACGGCCCCGCCGCCGCCCCCACCGACCGTGCCTCCCGCCGAGCCCGGGCAGCCCGCCCGGCCCGTCGCCGGTGACGCGACCGGCTGGTCCATGGAGGAGCGGCTCTACAACCAGGTGTGGGGCATGTTCGAGGACCTGGCCCGCACCATGGCCGCGTACCGCAGCGCGGTCGACTTCGCCGACTCGCGCCTGGAGAAGGAACTCGACCAGGTCCTGTCCGACCCGCGCAGCCGGATCGGCGGACACGGCGACGCCGCCCGCGAGACCGCCCGGGAGCGGTACGACTCGCTCGTCGCCCAGGCCAGACAGGTGCTCGACCGGGACCTCACCCAGCTCGCCGCCGAGTCCGACGTGGTGGAACCCGCCCTGCCGCTGGCGTACGCGCGCTGGGACCATCCCGTCTGGCACGACTACCGGGTGCCGATGGAGATTCCCATGGCGGTCCGCCTGGGCGACCTCCACCTGCCCGAGGCCGACGGGGTGCGCATCCCGATGCTGGTCCGGCTGCCGCTGGAGCGCGGCCTGTGGATCGACAGCGGACGCGCCCCCTCGCTCGACGGCTCCTTCGGTGACGCGCACGAGCTGCGCGGCCTGGCCCTGGAGGCGGCCGTGGCGCACGCGGCCCGGCTGCTCGCCGTCCACCCGGCCGGCGAGTTCACCGTGCACGTCATCGACCCGGCCGGAGCGGGCGCCCGGGAGCTGACGCCGCTCGTCCGCAGCGGGGTACTGGCCACCCCGCCCGCCGCCGGGGCCGCGGGCGTCGCGGACGTCCTCTCCCGGCTCACCCAGCGCGTCGACCTGGTGCAGATGGCGCTGCGCGGCGGTGCCGCCGACGCGCTGCCACCCGAATTCGACACCTCCCAGCACCTGCTGATCGTCAACGACTTCCCGCACGGCTTCGACGACCGCGCCGTCAACCAGCTCCGGTACCTCGCGGACGAAGGGCCGTCCGTCGGGGTCCACCTGATGATGGTCGCCGACCGCGAGGAGTCCGCCGAGTACGGCCCGCTGCTCGACCCGCTGTGGCGGGCGCTGCTGCGCCTCACTCCGGTGGCCGACGACCACCTCGCCGACCCCTGGGTCGGCCACGCGTGGACGTACGAGCCTCCACTGGTGCCGTCCGGCAGCCAGGTGCTCCAGCGGGTCCTCACCGAGGTCGCCACCGCCCGCCGGACCTGGGGCAGGTAACCCCTCCCACCGCTTGCCCAAGGACTCGTAAAAGGCTCCGACCAGCGCCTTTGGGTCTTTCTTTGCCAGCCTCTTTACCAATCCTTGGTGATTGGGGTACTGTTTTCCGTACGGAGGGGAGTACTCCCTATCTGCTGCGGCGTACCCGTCAATACGGATCTGGCCAGATCCCGGGGCGTCGGCCCAGGGTTCCCGGGCGCCTCGCGCGCCCCGGGCGCCCCGGGTGGAAGAGACCTCCGGTAGCGACGACGCTGACATCTGCCGTTACGTACTGCCGGAGGCGCAGTGGAAGTTTCCACGACCCTATGGGTTCTGACCATCCTGGGCCTTGCCGCCCTGATCGCGGTCGATTTCTTCATCGGCCGCAAGCCCCACGACGTGTCGATCAAGGAAGCCGGCATCTGGACGGGTGTCTGGATCGCCCTGGCCGGCCTCTTCGGGCTCGGACTGCTCCTCTTCGGCGGCGGCCAGCCCGCCGGCGAGTTCTTCGCGGGCTTCATCACCGAGAAGTCGCTGAGCGTCGACAACCTGTTCGTCTTCGTCCTGATCATGGCGAAGTTCGCGGTCCCCTCGCAGTACCAGCAGCGGGTGCTCCTCATCGGTGTCCTGATAGCCCTGGTCCTCCGGGCCGTCTTCATCGCCGCCGGTGCCGCGATCATCGCCAGCTTCTCGTGGGTCTTCTACCTCTTCGGCGCCTTCCTGATCTACACCGCCTGGAAGCTCATCCAGGAGGCCAGGGCCGACGAGGAGGACGAGGAGTACGAGGAGAACAAGCTCCTCAAGGCCGCCGAGCGCCGCTTCGGTGTCGCCGACCGCTACCACGGCACCAAGCTGTGGATCCGGCAGAACGGCAAGCGGGTCATGACCCCGATGCTGGTCGTGATGCTCGCGATCGGTACCACCGACGTCCTCTTCGCCTTGGACTCGATCCCCGCGATCTTCGGCCTGACCCAGGACCCGTACATCGTGTTCACGGCGAACGCGTTCGCCCTGATGGGTCTGCGGCAGCTCTACTTCCTCATCGGCGGACTGCTGAGGAAGCTGGTCCACCTCTCCTACGGCCTGTCGATCATCCTGGGCTTCATCGGCGTCAAGCTCGTGCTGCACGCGCTCCACGAGTCCGGCGTCCACGTCCCGGAGATCAGCATCCCGGTCTCGCTCGGCGTGATCTGCGCGGTCCTGATCGTCACCACGATCACCAGCCTCATGGCCTCCAAGAAGCAGGCGGCGGCCGCCCGGGACGAAGGGGCCGAGAAGGACAGCGTCGACGTCTGACGCCGTCCCCCCGACGGGAGGAACCGTCAGCCCCCGGGAGCGGTCCATGGCGTCCGGCCGAGGACCGCTCCCAGCGGCCGCCCCCCTTCCAGGTTCGTCCGGCGGGCCCCGGGCCCGTCCGGCGGCCTCCCCGGACCCGTCGCCGTCACACCGAGGCCGCTCCCACCGCCGCCCCGGCCGGCGCCGGGCGGGTCTCCGGGAGCAGCGCGAAGCAGCCGAGACTGAGCAGCGCCACCGCCGTCAGATACGCCGCCACGCCCCACGGCACCCGGCCGCCCTGCTCGGCCAGCGCCGTGGCCACGATCGGGGTGAGGGCGCCCCCGAGGACCCCGCCGAGGTTGTAGCCGACCGCGGCGCCGGTGCAGCGCACCCGGGGCTCGTACAGCTCCGGGAGATAGGCGGCGATCACCGCGAACATCGTGATGAAGGCGAGCATCGCCCCCAGGAAGCCCAGGAACATCGGCAGCGGCTCACCGGTCGCCAGCAGCGCCACCATCGGGAACATCCACACCGCCGCCGCCGCGCACCCGGCGAGGCACAACGGCCGCCGCCCGTAACGGTCGCCCAGCAGCGCCACCACCGGCGTCAGCGTCCCCTGCACCACCACCGCGGCCATCACACAGGCCAGCATCACGACCCGGTCCACCCCGAGCCGTTCCGTCCCGTACGCCAGGGACCAGGTCGACACGGCGTAGAAGAGGGCGTACCCGACCGCGAGCGCCCCGGCGGTCAGCAGCACCAGCCGCCAGTGGTCCCGCACCACCTCGGCGAGCGGCACCCGCGCGCGGTCGCCGAGCTCCAGGAAGCGGGGACTCTCGGCGAGCGAGGACCGCAGCCACAGCCCGACCAGCGCCAGCACACTCGCCGCCCAGAACGGCACCCGCCACCCCCACTGCGCGAACCGCGCGTCGGACAGCGCCGACGACAGCGCCAGCACCACCCCGTTGGCCAGCAGGAACCCCAGCGCCGGGCCGACCTGCGGAAAGCTCGACCAGAGCGCGCGCCGCTGGGCCGGGGCGTGCTCCGCGGTCAGCAGCACCGCGCCGCCCCACTCCCCGCCGAGCCCCAGCCCCTGCAGGAACCGCAGCCCCACGAGCAGCAGGGGCGCGGCCACCCCGATCGTCCCGTACGCCGGCAGGCAGCCGACCGCGACCGTCGAGGCCCCGGTCAGCAGCAGCGAGGCCAGCAGGACCGGCCGCCGCCCGTGGCGGTCCCCGATGTGCCCGAACAGCACCGACCCCAGCGGCCGGGCCACGAAACCGACCCCGAAGGTGGCGAACGCGGCCAGCGTGCCCGCCAGCGGGGAGAACGTCGGGAAGAACAGCGGGCCGAACACCAGGGCGGCCGCGGTGCCGTACACGAAGAAGTCGTAGAACTCGATCGCCGTGCCGGCGAGTGCGGCGGCGGCGATCCGCGGCATGGAGGGCGCCCTCACGGCGCGTACAGCGTGCATGCCGCGACAACCACGCTCGATCACCGTCGGTTACGGGGCGCGCGAGGAGCGCGCGGGGCAGTGGTGCGCCGGTGCCGGGCGCCGGAAGCCGGGCCGGCACGCCGTGATAGACCGGGGGGCCCAGCGGCGGTCCCGACGGGCCGCCCCCGCCGACGGACCGGAGGAACCGTGCCCCGCACCCTGGCCAACGCCCCGATCATGATCCTCAACGGCCCCAACCTGAACCTGCTCGGCCAGCGCCAGCCGGAGATCTACGGCTCCGACACCCTGGCCGACGTCGAGGCCCGGTGCGTCGAGGCGGCCGCCGCGCACGGCGGCACGGTGGACTTCCGCCAGTCCAACCACGAGGGCGAACTGGTCGACTGGATCCACGAGGCCCGGCTCAACCACTGCGGGATCGTGATCAACCCGGCCGCCTACTCGCACACGTCCGTCGCGATCCTGGATGCGCTCAACACCTGTGACGGACTGCCCGTGGTGGAGGTGCACATCTCCAACATCCACCAGCGCGAGGCGTTCCGGCACCACTCGTACGTCTCGCAGCGCGCCGACGGGGTCATCGCGGGGTGCGGAGTGCAGGGGTACGTGTTCGGCGTGGAGCGCATCGCGGCGCTCGCGGGGGCGGCGCGCGCCGAGGCGTGAGCGCCGGCGCCCGCCGTCACCGGGCCTCGTCCACGCTGTCCGGCGCCCCGCGCGATCACCCCGGCCGGCCCGCGGTCACCAGCCGCGCGCGTGCCACTCCGGCAGGTGGGGTCGTTCGGCGCCCAGCGTGGTGTCGTTGCCGTGGCCGGGGTAGACCCACGTCTCGTCCGGGAGCGGCTCGAAGATCTTCGTCTCGACGTCGTGGATCAGGCTGGCGAACGCCTCCGGGTCCTTGCGTGTGTTGCCCACGCCCCCGGGGAAGAGGCAGTCCCCGGTGAACACGTGCGGATGGCCGTGCGGGTCGTCGTAGATCAGGACGATGGAGCCCGGGGTGTGCCCGACGAGGTGGCGGGCGGTGAGCCGTACCCGGCCGACGCGGACGGTGTCGCCGTCGTCGAGCGGGACGTCGGTGGGCACCGGGATGCCCTCGGCGTCGTACCGCCCGGCGTAGGTGCGGGCGCCGGTGGCGGCGACCACCTCGGCCAGCGCCTGCCAGTGGTCGGCGTGCCGGTGGGTGGTGACGACGGACCCGATGCCGTCGTCACCGATCGTGCCCAGCAGTACGTGCGCGTCGGCGGCGGCGTCGATCAGCAACTGCTCGTCGGTGGCCCGGCAGCGCAGCAGATAGGCGTTGTTGTCCATCGGACCGACCGCGATCTTGGTGATCATCAGGTCCTTCAGCTCATGCACGTCGGCGGGGCCGCCGACCCGCACCTCTCCGCTGTACGTCATGACCGCCAGCCTATCGGCGCACCGGCCGCGCGGCGGACCACCGGGGCGGTGCCCTACAGCGGGGGCAGAGCCGGGAGCGCGCCGCCCGTCACCGTGAGGGCCGAGCCGTCGCGGCGGCCGGCGAGCCAGCCGAGCAGGTCCGGCCGCTCACCCGTGACGGTGACCTCGGGCCCGTCGGCGTCCCGGCCGGTGCGCCATGCGCGCGTGCCGTCCGTGATCCGCGTCGGCGGTACCTCCGGGTGCCCCGCGAACCGCGCGGCGAGGACGCCGATCTCGCGCTCCGTGAAGGGGGCCGGCAGATCCTCCAGCTCGTACCCGATGCCCAGGTCGACGTGGTGCAGCTCGACCTCGATCCACCGCCGGAACGGGATCGCGGAGGCGGAGTCGGTGATCCCGTTGCGCAGGGTGACCGTGCGGGACCAGTCCGGGAGGGCGGCCGCCGCCCGCTGGAAACGGGCGTCGCTCTCGCGCACGTCGTCGAGGTGGACGGCCAGGGCGCGCGGGGCGTCCCGCTCGATGTCCGCGTCCCGGGCCTCCTCGGAGGCGTACATGGGCCGCCCCTCGAGGACGTTCACGAGCGCGTCGGCGTTGCGGGCGAGGTGGGCGAGGACATGGCCGCGGGTCCAGCCCGGCAGTCGTGACTGCTTCGTCACGGCGGTGTCGTCCAGTTTCCCGGCAGCGGTGAGCAGCCGCTCGGTAGCGTCGCGTACAGACGCCAGGTCAGGTGCGTGATCCGTCATGCGCCTGACCCTAGTGCGGGCGACACCTTCGGGTGAAGATGACGGACTCTGCCCGTAAATCGAATGCGCGTGCTATATGGTCGGGAGCGGCGTCGGGCATGCTGGAGAGCCGGGGTTTGTTGACAACCCGTGAATCCGACCGGCGTTGTCAGTGGCTCCCCCTAGTCTGAGAAGGACGGGGGCCCCGCCCCTGTCACTTCTCTCAAAGAAAGGTGCGGACCGGCGTGGCCGACCGTCTCATCGTCCGTGGCGCGCGCGAGCACAACCTCAAGAACGTCTCGCTCGACCTGCCTCGCGACTCGCTCATCGTCTTCACGGGCCTGTCCGGGTCGGGCAAGTCCTCCCTGGCCTTCGACACGATCTTCGCCGAGGGCCAGCGGCGCTACGTGGAGTCGCTCTCCTCCTACGCCCGGCAGTTCCTCGGCCAGATGGACAAGCCGGACGTCGACTTCATCGAGGGCCTCTCCCCGGCGGTCTCCATCGACCAGAAGTCGACCTCGCGCAACCCGCGCTCCACGGTCGGCACCATCACCGAGGTCTACGACTACCTGCGGCTGCTCTTCGCGCGCATCGGCAAGCCGCACTGCCCGGAGTGCGGCCGGCCGATCTCCCGCCAGTCCCCGCAGGCCATCGTGGACCGGGTCCTGGAGCTGCCCGAGGGCAGCCGCTTCCAGGTGCTCTCGCCGCTGGTGCGCGAGCGCAAGGGCGAGTTCGTCGACCTGTTCGCCGACCTCCAGACCAAGGGCTACTCCCGCGCGCGGGTGGACGGCGAGACCGTCCAGCTCTCCAACCCGCCCACCCTGAAGAAGCAGGAGAAGCACACCATCGAGGTGGTCATCGACCGCCTCACGGTGAAGGAGTCCGCCAAGCGCCGGCTCACCGACTCCGTGGAGACCGCCCTCGGCCTGTCCGGCGGCATGGTCGTGCTCGACTTCGTCGACCTCCCGGAGGACGACCCCGAGCGCGAGCGCATGTACTCCGAGCACCTGTACTGCCCGTACGACGACCTGTCCTTCGAGGAGCTGGAGCCCCGCTCCTTCTCCTTCAACTCGCCCTTCGGCGCCTGCCCCGACTGCACCGGCATCGGCACCCGCATGGAGGTCGACCCCGACCTCATCGTCCCGGACCCCGACAAGTCCCTCGACGAAGGCGCCATCCACCCGTGGTCGCACGGCCACACCAAGGACTACTTCGACCGCCTGATCGGCGCCCTCGCGGACGCCCTGGGCTTCCGTACGGACATCCCCTTCGCGGGCCTGCCGCAGCGCGCCAAGAAGGCCCTGCTGTACGGCCACAAGACCCAGGTCGAGGTCCGCTACCGCAACCGCTACGGGCGCGAGCGCCGGTACACCACGGCCTTCGAGGGCGCCGTGCCGTTCGTCAAGCGGCGGCACTCCGACGCCGAGAGCGACGCCGGCCGGGAGCGCTTCGAGGGCTATATGCGCGAGGTGCCCTGCCCCACCTGTGAGGGCACCCGCCTCAAGCCGCTCATCCTCGCGGTCACGGTCATGGGCAAGTCCATCGCCGAGGTCTCCGCGATGTCCATCAGCGACTGCGCGGACTTCCTGGGCGAGCTGAAGCTCACCGACCGCGACAAGAAGATCGCCGAGCGCGTGCTCAAGGAGGTCAACGAGCGGCTGCGGTTCCTGGTCGACGTCGGCCTGGACTACCTCTCGCTGAACCGGGCGGCCGGCACCCTCTCCGGCGGCGAGGCCCAGCGCATCCGCCTGGCCACCCAGATCGGCTCCGGACTCGTCGGCGTCCTGTACGTGCTCGACGAGCCGTCCATCGGCCTGCACCAGCGCGACAACCACCGGCTGATCGAGACCCTCGTCCGCCTCCGCGACATGGGCAACACGCTCATCGTGGTCGAGCACGACGAGGACACCATCAAGACCGCCGACTGGGTGGTCGACATCGGCCCCGGCGCCGGCGAGCACGGCGGCAAGGTCGTCCACAGCGGCTCCTTCAAGGAACTGCTGGACAACACCGAGTCGCAGACCGGCCTGTACCTGTCCGGCAGGAAGGCCATCCCGCTGCCCGAGGTCCGGCGCCCCCGCGACCCGTCCCGGCAGCTCACCGTGCACGGCGCCCGGGAGAACAACCTCCAGGACATCGACGTCTCGTTCCCGCTGGGCGTCTTCACGGCCGTCACCGGCGTCTCCGGCTCCGGCAAGTCGACCCTGGTCAACGACATCCTGTACACCCACCTCGCCCGCGAGCTGAACGGCGCCCGCAACGTGCCCGGGCGGCACACGCGTGTGGAGGGCGACGACCTGGTCGACAAGGTCGTCCACGTCGACCAGTCGCCCATCGGCCGCACCCCGCGGTCGAACCCGGCGACGTACACCGGTGTCTTCGACCACATCCGCAAGCTGTTCGCCGAGACCACCGAGGCGAAGGTCCGGGGCTACCTGCCGGGCCGGTTCTCCTTCAACGTCAAGGGCGGCCGCTGCGAGAACTGCGCGGGCGACGGCACCATCAAGATCGAGATGAACTTCCTGCCGGACGTCTACGTCCCGTGCGAGGTCTGCCACGGCGCCCGGTACAACCGGGAGACCCTGGAGGTCCACTACAAGGGCAAGTCCATCGCCGAGGTGCTGAACATGCCGATCGAGGAGGCCACCGAGTTCTTCGAGGCGGTCCCCGCGATCTCCCGGCACCTGCGCACCCTCAAGGACGTCGGCCTCGGCTACGTCCGGCTCGGCCAGTCCGCGACCACCCTGTCCGGCGGTGAGGCACAGCGCGTCAAGCTCGCCAGCGAGCTGCAGCGCCGATCCACCGGGCGCACGGTCTACGTCCTGGACGAGCCGACCACCGGCCTGCACTTCGAGGACATCAGCAAGCTGCTGACCGTCCTGTCCGGCCTGGTCGACAAGGGCAACTCGGTCATCGTCATCGAGCACAACCTCGACGTGATCAAGACCGCCGACTGGATCATCGACATGGGCCCCGAGGGCGGCGCCGGCGGTGGCCTGGTCGTCGCCGAGGGCACGCCCGAGCAGGTCGCGGCGGTCCCGGCCAGCCACACCGGCAAGTTCCTGCGCGACGTCCTCGGCGCCGACCGGATCAGCGACGCGGCCCCCGTCAAGGCCCCGCGCAAGACGGCGGCGAAGAAGGCGGCGCCCAGGAAGACGGCCGCGAAGAAGACGACCGCCGCCAAGACGGCCACCAAGACGGCGGCCACCAAGACGGCGGCCACCAAGACGGCGGCCACCAAGACGGCGGCCACCAAGACGGCGGCCACCAAGACGGCGGCCAAGGCGCCCGCCAAGAAGGCGACCGGCACCCGCACGTCCTGACCGCGCCGACGACGCTCCGTGCCCGCACGTCACCACGTGCGGCACGGAGCGTCGCCGTATCCGCGCGCTACGCGGCCTTCGGCTCCACGAACTGCATGTCGAGCTGGATCTTCACCACGTCCCCGAGCAGCCCGGGAGCGAAGTCGAGACCGAAGTCGCCGCGCCGGATCTCACCCCTCGCCTCGAACCCGGCGTGCCGGCCCGCGCCCTCCACCGGCAGCTCCGCGAGCCCGCCGAACTCCACCGCGAGCGGCACCGGCCGCGTCACCCCGCCGATCGTCAGCTCACCCTCCAGGGTCCAGTCCGCGCCCTCACCCGACACCCGCGTCGAGCGGTACGTCATGGTGGGGCGCTTCTCGACGTCCAGCAGGTCGGAGGCGCGCACATGGGCGTCCCGGTCGGCGTTCCCGGTGTCGATGGAGGCCAGGTCGATCGTGGCCGACACCCGGACGTCCTCGGCGGTCTCACCGACGTACAGGTCTGCCTCGACCTTGTCGAAACGTCCGCGCACCTTGGCGATGCCCAGGTGGCGGATGGTGAAGTTCACGGCGGAGTGCAGCGGGTCCAGCTCCCAGCGGCCCGACGGCAGAGGCAGGGCGGCGGAAGCGACGGCACGGGCCGGACCGGCGGCGGTGGCGGAATCATTCGTCATGCCCACCACCCTGCGCGCTGCGCGCCCGGCCAGGGAGACCGGCTTGAGCGTGGTAGTGACAGGGACACCCTCCGGCGCCCGCGCGTTGGTACGTTCGCACGGTGAGCGACAACGAGCTGGGCACCTTCCTGCGCGGTCGACGCGAAGCCGTCACCCCCGCCGAGGCCGGGCTGCCCACCGGCCCCCGCCGCCGCACCCCCGGTCTGCGCCGCGCCGAACTGGCCACCCTGGCCGGCATCAGCGTCGAGTACCTCACCCGGCTCGAACAGGGACGCGACCGCAACCCGTCCGCGCAGGTCCTCGGCGCCCTCGCCGACGCGCTGCACCTGTCCCTCGCCGACCGGCTGCTGCTGCGCCGGCTGACCCGGGAAGCGGACTGCGGCGAGGACCCCCTGGTCTGCGCCGCGGCCCCGCCGCTCAGCAGCGCCGCCCGCCCCACCGTGCGCGCCGTCCTGGACCGCCTGGACCCGACCCCCGCCGTCGCCCTCAACTGGATCGGCGACGTCCTCGCCCGCAACAGGGCGTACGAACGCCTGGTCGGCCCGGTCGGAATGCTCGACGCCGAGCGGCCCAACCTGCTCCGGTACCTGTTCACCGACGCACGCTCCCGCACCGCGTTCCCCGACTGGGGGCAGGTGGCCGACGACCTGGTCGCCCAGTTGCGGCACGACGTACCGCTGCGGGACCCGTACGTCGCCGAACTGGCCGACGAGCTGACGGTGACGGCCGGGGCGGAGTTCGCCGACCGGTTCGCCGACCTCTCCCTGACGCCGCGACGCGTCGGCAACAGGCGTATCGAACACCCCGAGGCCGGGGCGCTGCGCCTGCTGCACGAGACGCTCGCGCTGCCCGAGGACGGCCAGCGGATCGTCGTCCACCTGCCCGCGGACGACGCCACGGCCGCCGCCCTCGACCGCCTCGCCGGCCGCCGCCCGGGCGGTCTGCGGGCCGTACCGGCGGCCGGCTGAACCGCTAGTCCTCCAGTTCGGCGGCGTACGGCGGTTCCGCGCCCGCGCGGGAGCAGGTGACGGCCGCGGCCCGCGCCGCGAAGCGCAGCAGCTCCGTCCAGCCGTCCCGGCCGAGCGCGCCCAGCCCCCGCTCGCTGAGCGCGTCCCGGACGGCGAGACCGTGCAGCAGCGCCGCGTTGACGGTGTCACCCGCGCCGATGGTGTCGACGACCTCCACCCGCTCGCCCGGCACCGCGTACTCGCCGCCGTCCCGGGTGAAGGCGGTCAGCCCGGCACCGCCCCGGGTGACCACGACCGCCGCCGGCCCCGCCGCCAGCCACTCCCGCGGCGTGCCGCCCAGCCACTCCGCGTCCTCGGCGGACAGCTTCAGCAACGACACCGACGGCAGCCAGCTCTTGAACCGCGCCCGGTAGGCGTCCGGATCGGCGATCAGACCCGCCCGGATGTTCGGGTCCAGCGCCGTGAACACCCCGCGCGCCGCCGCGTCGCGCATCAGTTCCTCGTACGCGCTCGCGCCCGGCTCCAGCACCAGCGAACACGTGCCGAAGGAGACCGCCCGGGTGTCCGGCGGCAGCGCGGCGGGCGTGCCGAACAGCCGGTCCGCCGTGCCCTCCACGTAGAAGGAGTACGCGGCCGAACCGTCCGCGCCGACCGTGGCGACGGCGAGCGTCGTGGGCTCCGCCCCGCGCTGCACCGCCGACACGTCCACGCCGGTACGGCGCAGCCGGTCCAGCAGCGCCTCCCCGAACGCGTCGTACGACACCCGGGAGCAGAAGGCGGTGGCGGAGCCGAGGCGGCCCAGCGCGACGGCCGTGTTGTACGGCCCGCCGCCGAGCGCCGGGACCAGGGCGGCCAGCGCGCCGGTGCCCTGCGGTACCAGGTCGATCAGTGCCTCACCGGCGACGACGATCACGGGCGGTCCTCTCTGTCGGGTCGGGGGGTGGGGTGGTGCTGGGTGTCCGGGGTGGCTTCGGTGGGCTGAGTGATGCGTGAGGTTCGGGTGTCCGGGCCGGGTGGTGGGTGGTGGCCGGGGGCGGCGTGTCCTCGGGGCAGCCGCAGGAGGCGCGGTGCACGAAGGCGCAGGGCAGGCGTACGGTCCGGGCGGGGCGGTCCGGTTCCGCCAGCCGGTCCAGGAGGAGCCGGACGGCCTGGGCGCCGAGTTCCCAACTGGGCTGGGCCACGGCGGTGAGCCGGGGGGAGAAGAGGTCCGCCCAGTCGAAGTCGTCGAAACAGCACAGCGCCATGTCGCCGGGCACGGACAGCCCGCGGTCCCGCAGGGCGCGCAGCGCGCCGATGGTCATCGCGTTGTTGGCCGTGACCAGCGCGGACGGCGGCACCGCCAGGGACAGCAGCTCGGCCGTGGCCCGTTCCGCGCCGGCCGCCTCGGAGTCGCCGTGCACCAGCAGCCGCTCGTCGTACGGCAGACCGGCCGCCGCGAGGCCGTGCCGGTAGCCGGTGATCCGCTCGCGTGTGGTGCTGAGTCCGGGCCGGCCGGCGACCAGCCCGATCCGCCGGTGTCCGAGCCCGGCGAGATGTGTGACCAGCCGGGTCGTCGGCTCGGCGCCCGCCGCGCAGACCTGGTCGATGTGCGGGGCGTCGCCGTCGGGGACGTCGACCGTGCGGTCCAGGAACACGGTCGGTACGCGGTGCCGCCGCAGGTAGGCGACGAGTGCGCGCGGGTCGGCCGAGGGTGCCACGATCATGCCGTCGACACGGCGCTCGTGCAGGAGCTGGACGACCTGCCGCTCATGGCCGGGGTCGTCGTGCGGGTCGGCGATGAGCAGGCTGTAACCCCCTTCCAGGGCGGCGGTCTCGACGCCCTGGAGTATGTCGGTGAAGTACGGGTTGCTGACCGCAGAGACGGCGAGCCCGATGGACCGGGTCCGGGCGGTCACCAGGGAACGGGCGAGGGTGTTCGGGGTGTAGCCCAGTTCCTCGATCGCGTCCAGGACCGCCTGGCGGGTGTGGGGCAGGACGGGCCGGGTGTCGTTGAGGACGTGCGAGACGGTGGCGACGGAGACGCCGGCGCTTCGCGCCACATCGGCCATGGTCGGCATCGGCGGGTTCTTTCTTGTGGGTCGATGGCGGGACGGTATCGCATTCGGTGGGGCGCGTAAACGCTTGCGTAATCGTTTACGCATTCGCTTGCGCACGCGCTTGCGCATGCGGTTGCGTAATCGTTTGCGTAGGCGCTTGCGCGAGCGCTTACGCGCCCCATCCAGAGCCCCTCACCCGGAGCCCCTCATCCAGAGCCCCACCCCGCCCAGCTCCCCACCACCCCCCTCGATATCGTCGACACGACCGACCCACCCCCTCCGACCTGGGAGCCCCCATGCCCGCCCGTCCTGCCGTCCCGAGCCGTCGTACCCTCCTGCGCTCGGCGGCCGTCGTCCCCGTCGCCGGACTGGGGGCGGCCGCGTGCGGGCCGGACGGCGGGGGAGGCGCGGCAGCGGCGCCGACCGCGCCGGTGGACCTGGGGGCGGAGAAGGAGGTCGCGGAGGGGAGCGCGAAGCTGTACCGGGACCACAATGTCGTGGTCAGCCGGGGGCGGGACGGTTCCCTGAAGGCGTACAGCACGGTCTGTACGCATGCCGGGTGTGCCATCAACAAGCTGGAGGGGACCCGGCTGGTCTGTCCCTGTCACGGCAGCGAGTTCGATGCCCGGACCGGTGAGGTGCTGCATGCCCCGGCCACCGTGCCGCTGGAGGAGCTGTCCGTCGAGGCGAAGGGCGGCAGGATCGTCGCCGGGCCGGCCGCCTGACGCCCCGCCACCCGCAGCCTGCGCGTTTCCCGGGACTGGCGTCCGGCCCTCCGGGAGTCGGCGTCCAGGTCAGGTCCAGTCCCAGCCGATGCCGACGATGCCCGGCCTTACGCGGGGTTCCACGAGGTGGACGCAGTGGTGGGGGCCGCTGAGGGTGAGGGTCTGGCGGCTGCCGCGCGGGGTGGCGGCCGACTGCTGGGTGAAGCGGTGGCAGCGCACCGGTCGGGCCGCCGCGTCGAACCGGACCTGGAGGGCGTACTGCCCGCCCGCCCCGTCGAACCTCCGGGCGTACTCGTGCGACACGCCTGCCGTGCCGTCCACGACGCCGTACCGGAAGAGGTAGGTCTCGCCGGCCCGCAGTCGGACGTCGAAGAGCAGCTCGGCGACCAGGACGCCGGTGTCGTGGTGCCGGCGGACGCGTCCGGTGCGGCAGTTCTCCAGGGCCTGGACGGTCATGCGCTCCGGTACGCACCCCGGGTCGCCGTGGTGGACGGCGAGGAAGCGGTCGACGCCGTCGCGGCGGGCGCGGACGATGTGGTGCTCCTCGCGGCCGGCCAGTTCGCGGCGGGGTCCGATGCGGACCTGTTCGTGGTGGCCGAGGGTGAGCAGCCCGCCGTCCGTCTGCTGGCCCAGCTCGGCCAGCAGCCGGTCCACGGTGCCGGTGACCGTCACGCGCGCGTGGTGCCGCCGGGCCGCGAACTGCTGCCCCCGCTGCCCCGCCGGGCCCGCCGTACCCGCCACGCCCGCCGGGCCGGTACCGGTCTCGCCGAGCAGCCGGAGCAGTGACTGGGCCGGCAACTGGAGGATCTCCTCCAGCGCCCGTACGGCCCGCAGCGACTCGGGGCGCTGCGGGCGCCGGGCGCCCTGCTGCCAGTAGCTCAGGCTGGTGACGCCCACCTTCACCCCGCGGCGCGACAGGTGGTGCTGCACGCGTTGCAGCGGCAGCCCCCGCGCGGCTATCGCGGTGCGCAGCGCGACGTGGAAGGGCCCACCGCGCAGAACGGAGTCCAGTTCGGCGCCGGCGGTGTCCGCGTGCTGTGTGGCGTGCGGCATGCAGGGGCTCCTCTGTGAAGGCTCGTCCCGGCGGTTCGGACCGCCGGGGCGCGGATCGGCAGGGGCCGCCCCCGGTGCGGCGCGGCGGAGTCCGCACATCCGTACGCCGCTTCGGGCCCCCGGTCCTCCCGCATTGAAGCGTGTCGGCCAGGTCCCGACAACACTCGGGGCCCGCCGGGCGCGCGCTCCTGGCCGAGACCGCACCGTCCGCCGGAGCGGGGCGCCGGGCCTGATCGGCGGTCCGCGGCACGTCGTCCACGGGCCCGCCGGACTGTCGGTGCTCGCCAGTAGGGTGTGAGACATGGCCGACCCCTCCAGCTACCGCCCCAGTCCGGGACAGATCCCGGACTCGCCGGGGGTGTACAGGTTCCGCGACGAGCACCGCCGGGTGATCTACGTCGGAAAGGCGAAGAGCCTGCGCCAGCGCCTGGCCAACTACTTCCAGGACCTGGCGAACCTGCACCCCCGCACCCGCTCCATGGTCACCACGGCGGCGTCCGTGGAGTGGACGGTGGTGTCCACGGAGGTGGAGGCGCTCCAGCTCGAGTACTCCTGGATCAAGGAGTACGACCCGCGGTTCAACGTGAAGTACCGCGACGACAAGAGCTACCCGTACCTCGCGGTGACGATGAACGAGGAGTTCCCGCGGGTGCAGGTGATGCGCGGCCACAAGAAGAAGGGCGTGCGCTACTTCGGCCCGTACGCGCACGCGTGGGCGATCCGGGACACGGTCGACCTCCTGTTGCGTGTCTTCCCGGTCCGCACCTGCTCGGCCGGCGTCTTCAAGAACGCGGCCCGGACCGGCCGCCCCTGCCTGCTCGGCTACATCGGCAAGTGCTCCGCGCCCTGCGTCGGCCGGATCTCGCCCGACGACCACTGGGACCTGGCCGACGAGTTCTGCGACTTCATGGCCGGCCGCACGGGCACCTACCTGCGCCGCCTGGAGAAGCAGATGGCCGAGGCGGCCGAGGAGATGGAGTACGAGCGGGCGGCCCGGCTGCGCGACGACATCGAGGCCCTGAAGAAGGCCATGGAGAAGAACGCGGTCGTGCTCGCCGACGCGACCGACGCCGACCTGATCGCCGTCGCCGAGGACGAGCTGGAGGCGGCGGTCCAGATCTTCCACGTGCGCGGCGGACGGGTGCGCGGTCAGCGCGGCTGGGTCACCGACAAGGTCGAGGAGATCACCACCGGCGCCCTCGTGGAGCACGCGCTCCAGCAGTTGTACGGCGAGGAGACCGGTGACGCCGTCCCCAAGGAGGTCCTGGTCCCGGCGCTGCCCGACCCGGTGGAGCCGGTCCAGCAGTGGCTCACCGACCGCCGCGGGTCGGGCGTGTCGCTGCGGATCCCGCAGCGCGGCGACAAGAAGGCGCTGATGGAGACCGTGCAGCGCAACGCCCAGCAGGCGCTGGTGCTGCACAAGACCAAGCGTGCCTCGGACCTGACCACGCGCTCGCGCGCGCTGGAGGAGATCGCCGAGGCGCTCGGTCTGGACAGCGCGCCGTTGCGCATCGAGTGCTACGACATCTCCCACCTCCAGGGGGACGACGTCGTGGCCTCCATGGTCGTCTTCGAGGACGGACTCGCCCGCAAGAGCGAGTACCGGCGGTTCCAGATCAAGGGGTTCGCCGGGCAGGACGACGTCCGGTCCATGCACGAGGTGATCACCCGCCGCTTCCGCCGCTACCTCGCCGAGAAGGAGCGCACCGGCGAGTGGACGGACGGCCCGCGCTCCCCGCAGGCACAGCCCCCGCTCCCGGACGGCGCCCCCCAGGCGGCCCCGCACGCGGACGCGGCCCCGGCGCCGGACCTGTCACCTGCCCCGGACCCGGACGCCGGCCTGCCGCTCGACAGCAGTCTCAAGGACGAGGACGGCCGCCCCAAGCGCTTCGCCTACCCGCCGCAGCTCGTCGTCGTCGACGGCGGGCAGCCGCAGGTGGCCGCGGCCCAGCGCGCCCTGGACGAGCTGGGCATCGACGACATCGCGGTGTGCGGTCTGGCCAAGCGCCTGGAGGAGGTCTGGCTGCCCGGCGAGGACGACCCGGTGGTGCTGCCCCGCACCAGCGAGGGCCTGTACCTGCTCCAGCGCGTCCGCGACGAGGCCCACCGCTTCGCGATCACCTATCAGCGGGCCAAGCGCGCCAAGCGTTTCCGCGCCAGTCCCCTGGACGACGTCCCGGGGCTGGGTGAGACCCGTAAACAGGCTCTGATCAAGCACTTCGGTTCGCTGAAGAAGCTGCGCGCGGCGACCGTCGACGAGATCCGCGAGGTACCCGGCATAGGCCGCAAGACGGCCGAGACGGTCGCCGCGGCGCTCGCCCAGGCGGCCCCGGCCGCGCCCGCCGTGAACACGGCGACCGGCGAGATCATGGAAGACGACGAAGGGGCGCCCGAAACGACGGCGGACGCCCCGGGGGAGCCCGTGACCACGGGCGCCCCGGACGAACGACGGGGGCAGGAGACATGACCGAGCACGAGACACGGCCCACCACCGCGCGAGAACACGCCGCGGGCACGACCGCGCGAGAACAGGCCGCGGGCACGACCGGGCGGGAGCACGCCCCGGGCATCACCGCGCGAGAGGAAGCCGCGGGCACGGCCGGCCAGGGCACGGCCGGCGAGGGCACGGCCGGCCAGGGCGACGCCGCGCGGGAGGCCGGACCGGACCGGCAGGACGACGGAGCACAGGTGAGTACGGGCAAGGAAGGCACCGGCAAGGAAGGTACGGGCAAGGAAGGTACGGGGAAGGACAAGGGCGGTGTGCCCGAGGCGGCCATCCCCGAGCTGGTGATCATCTCCGGCATGTCGGGGGCCGGGCGGTCGACGGCCGCCAAGTGTCTGGAGGACCTCGGCTGGTTCGTCGTGGACAACCTGCCGCCCGCGCTGATCCCCACCATGGTGGAGCTGGGCGCCCGCTCGCAGGGCAACGTGGCCAGGATCGCGGTCGTCGTCGACGTCCGGGGCCGCCGCTTCTTCGACAACCTGCGCGAATCCCTGGCCGACCTCGACGCCCGCGGGGTCACCCGGCGGATCGTCTTCCTGGAGTCCTCCGACGAGGCCCTGGTGCGCCGCTTCGAGTCGGTGCGCCGCCCGCACCCCCTCCAGGGCGACGGCCGCATCGTCGACGGCATCGCCGCCGAGCGGGAGCTGCTGCGCGAGCTGCGCGGCGACGCCGACCTGGTGATCGACACCTCCAGCCTCAACGTGCACGAGCTGCGCGCCAAGATGGACGCCCAGTTCGCCGGCGAGGAGGAGCCGGAGCTGCGGGCCACCGTCATGTCGTTCGGCTTCAAGTACGGGCTGCCGGTCGACGCCGACCTGGTGGCGGACATGCGCTTCCTGCCCAACCCGCACTGGGTCCCGGAGCTGCGCCCGTTCACCGGCCTGAACGAGGAGGTGTCGGCGTACGTCCTGAACCAGCCCGGGGCGAAGGAGTTCCTCGACCGCTATGCCGAACTGCTCCAGCTCGTCGCCGCGGGCTACCGTCGGGAGGGCAAGCGCTACGTGACCATCGCCGTCGGCTGCACCGGCGGCAAGCACCGCTCCGTCGCCATGTCGGAGAAGCTCGCCGCCCGGCTCGCGGCCGAGGGTGTGGAGACGGTGGTCGTGCACCGGGACATGGGACGGGAATGACAGGACGTACTCCGCGGCTGAGCAGGCTGCGCCGGGCGGTGTCCGAGGGACGCGGCAGCCGGCCCGTAGAGGCGCGCGGCGGCAGGCCGCGCCGCCGCGGCGCCCAGCCCAAGGTCGTCGCCCTCGGCGGCGGCATGGGCCTGTCCGCCTCGCTCGCCGCGCTGCGCCGGATCACCGGCGACCTCACCGCCGTCGTCACCGTGGCCGACGACGGCGGCTCCAGCGGGCGCCTCCGCGACGAGCTGGGGGTACTGCCCCCCGGCGACCTGCGCAAGGCGCTGGCCGCGCTCTGCGGCGACGACGACTGGGGCCAGACCTGGGCCAGGGTCATCCAGCACCGCTTCCAGTCCCAGGGCGACCTGCACGAGCACGCGGTCGGCAATCTGCTGATCGTCGCCCTGTGGGAGCAGCTCGGCGACCATGTGCAGGCCCTGGACCTGGTCGGCAAGCTGCTCGGCGCGCACGGGCGGGTGCTGCCCATGTCCGCGGTGCCGCTGGAGCTGCAGGCCCTGGTCAAGGGCCACGACCCGGAGCGGCCGGGGGACGTCGACACCGTGCGCGGGCAGGCGACGGTGGCGCTCACGCCCGGCGAGGTGCAGTCGGTGCACCTGGTGCCGGCCGACCCGCCGGCCGTCCCGGAGGCGGTCGCGGCGGTCCTCGACGCCGACTGGGTGGTCCTCGGCCCCGGCTCCTGGTTCTCCTCCGTCATCCCGCACCTGCTGGTCCCCGATCTGCTGGACGCGCTCACCGCGACGAAGGCCCGCCGGGTGCTCTCGCTGAACCTCGCCCCGCAGCCCGGAGAAACCGAGGGCTTCTCCCCGCAGCGTCATTTGGAGGTTTTGGGGCGACACGCCCCTAAACTCGCCCTGGACGTGGTGCTGGCCGACGAGGCCGCCGTGCCCGACCGGGACTCGCTCACCGACGCCGCCAAGCGGTTCGGCGCCGCGGTCGAGCTGGCGCCGGTGGCCCGGACCGACGGGACCCCGAGGCACGACCCGGAGCTGCTGGCCGCCGCGTACGACCGTATTTTTCGGATGCATGGAAGGATCGGCCCATGGCGATGACGGCAGCGGTGAAGGACGAGGTCTCGCGACTTCCCGTCACCCGTACCTGCTGCAGGAAGGCGGAGGTCTCCGCCATTCTGCGGTTCGCCGGCGGCCTCCACCTGGTGAGCGGACGCATCGTGATCGAGGCGGAGCTGGACACCACCAGTGCCGCCCGGCGGCTCAAGCGGGACATCCTGGAGATCTTCGGCCACAGCTCGGAGCTGATCGTGATGGCGCCGGGCGGACTGCGCCGCGGTTCGCGTTACGTGGTCCGGGTCGTCGCGGGCGGTGATCAACTGGCCCGGCAGACCGGTCTGGTCGACGGCCGGGGCCGGCCCATCCGCGGTCTGCCCCCGCAGGTGGTCTCGGGGGCCACCTGCGACGCCGAGGCCGCCTGGCGCGGGGCCTTCCTGGCGCACGGCTCGCTGACCGAGCCCGGCCGTTCCTCCTCGCTGGAGGTGACCTGCCCGGGGCCGGAGGCCGCGCTCGCGCTGGTCGGCGCCGCCCGTCGGCTGTCGATCGCCGCGAAGGCCCGCGAGGTGCGCGGGGTGGACCGGGTCGTGGTCCGCGACGGCGACGCGATCGGCGCGCTGCTCACCCGGCTCGGCGCCCATGACTCCGTACTGGCCTGGGAGGAGCGGCGGATGCGGCGCGAGGTCCGCGCCACCGCCAACCGCCTGGCCAACTTCGACGACGCCAACCTGCGCCGGTCCGCCCGCGCCGCCGTCGCGGCGGGCGCCCGGGTGCAGCGCGCCCTGGAGATCCTCGGCGACGACGTCCCCGAGCACCTCGCGGCGGCCGGCCGGCTCCGCATGGAGCACAAGCAGGCGTCCCTGGAGGAGCTGGGCGCGCTGGCCGACCCGCCGCTGACCAAGGACGCCGTCGCCGGCCGTATCCGCCGGCTGCTGGCCATGGCCGACAAGCGCGCCGCCGACCTCGGCATCCCGGGCACGGAGGCGAACCTCTCCGAGGAACTGGCCGACAACCTCGCGGGCTGACGGGCCCGCCCCCGGGGTACGGCGTCGCGGCCGGCCCGCCCGTCCCCGGGGTCCGGCATCCCGCCCGATCCACCCGCCCACCCGCCCCCGCCACGGCGTCGCGGGTTGCCAAGCCCCCCAGCGCCCGGCCCTCACAGGCCGTCCCCGGGGACACACCCCGCCCCCGCCACCGCGTCGCAGGCCACCCCGCCCCCCCCGGCGCCCGGCCCGTCACAGGCCCCCCGGGGGACACACCCTCCACCCCGACCGCCGCCACCCACCCCCCACCCGAGTGGCAGCCCCCGTCACTCCCCGTGTCGCAGCCCGCCTCTTGACTCGATCATGGAGTGTCATGAGCCTGGCAATCTGTTCGCCGCCGTGGCGGACCACGCTAGGGGGGTTCATGAGACGCAGAGCGAGATCGATCCTCGCTGCCGGCACGCTCCTGCTCGGCGGAGCCGGCTTCGCACCCGTCGCCCAAGCGCAGTCCGGGGCCACCGCGGCCCAGGACGCGGACGAGGTGAAGGTCTTCCGCGCCGAGGTCACCCAGCGGCAGGTACCCCTGCTGCTCGCCGCCGGCCAGGACGGGCACGAACTCGGCGAGCAGGTGCCCGCCAAGGGCACCGCCACCGTCGAGGTGTACCTCACCGACCAGCAGGCCGATGACCTGGAGAAGAAGGGCGTCGACCTCACCGAGCACACCCTGTCCGCCCGCGCCGAGCGGCGCGTCGAGGCCGCCGCCGACGGCGTCTTCCGGCCGTACAGCGGCAGCGGCGGGCTGAAGGAGGAACTCCTCCGGACCGCCCAGCGGAACCCCGGCCTGACCAAGGTCGTCTCCATCGGCAAGACCGTCAACGGGCAGGACATCCTCGCGCTGAAGCTCACCAAGGGCGCGAAGCACACCGAGGACGGCTCCAAGCCGGCCGTCCTGTACGCGTCCAACCAGCACGCGCGCGAGTGGATCACCCCGGAGATGACCCGGCGGCTGATGCACCACTACCTGGACAACTACCGCACCGACCGGCGGATCAAGAAGATCGTCGACAGCACCGAACTGTGGTTCCTGCTGTCGGCCAACCCTGACGGCTACGACTACACCTTCCAGGACACCGACCACCGCCTGTGGCGCAAGAACCTGCGGGACGTCAACGGCGACGGCGCCATCGGCACCGGCGACGGCGTCGACCTCAACCGCAACTTCGCCTACAAGTGGGGCTACGACGACGAGGGCTCGTCCCCCAACCCCACCAGCCAGACCTACCGCGGCTCCGGCCCGAACTCCGAGCCCGAGACCAAGGCGCTGGACGCCTTCGAGAAGCGGATCGGCTTCACGTACGGCATCAACTACCACTCCGCCGCCGAACTGCTGCTCTACGGCGTCGGCTGGCAGGTGGCCACCGACACCCCGGACGACGTGCTGTACCGGGCGCTGGCCGGCACCCCCGGCGACTCGGCGATCCCCGGCTACCGCCCGCAGGTCTCCTCGGAGCTGTACACCACCAACGGCGAGGCGGACGGCCACGCCGCCAACGTCAACGGCATGGCGATGTTCACCCCCGAGATGTCGACCTGCCAGACCGCCTCGGACCTCGACCCGGACGACGAGTGGAACGCGGGCGACTGCCAGTCCGTCTTCAACTTCCCGGACGACGAGAAGCTGATCCAGCAGGAGTTCGAGAAGAACATCCCGTTCGCCCTCTCCGTCGCCGAGACCGCGCCGCATCCCGACCGGCCGTCCTCCGCGGTCGGCCTGGACGCCCCCGACTTCACCCCGAAGACGTTCACCACCTCCTACGCCCGCGGCGCCGACCAGGAGGTCGCCGTCGTCGCCCGCAAGGCGGTGCGCCACAAGGAGCTGAAGTACCGCGTCAACGGCGGCCGGACGCACGACACGTCACTGCGCCCCTGGAAGGGCGGCGAGACCTACGGCGGCGAGGACAACCTCTACTTCGACGAGTACCGGGCGAAGGTGCGGCACGCCGACCCGGGCGACAAGGTCCAGGTCTGGTTCACCGGCGAGGACCGGCGGGGCAGGCGGGTCTCCAGCGACCGCTTCACCTACACCGTCGCCGAACGGCCGCGCGCCGACGTCCTGGTGGTCGCCGAGGAAGGTGCCAAGGCCACGCAGGCACAGACGTACGTGAACGCCCTCAGGGCGGCCGGTCACCGGGCGGCCGTGTGGGACGTCGCCGTCCAGGGCGCGCCCGACGCGCTCGGCGTCCTCGCCCACTTCGGCACCGTCGTGCACTACACCGGCGCGGCCACCCCCGGCAACGCCACCCAGCTCCAGTTGCGCGCCTACCTCAACGAGGGCGGCAAGCTGGTCGAGGCGGGCGAGCAGGCCGGCGGCAGCGTCGACCTCGGCGACGGCAACCTCTCCGACGACTTCAGCCAGTACTACCTGGGCGCCTACACCCGCACCTCCACCCCCGGGGCCACCGCGTTCACCGGCTCCGGACGGCTGGCCGGCACCGGCGGCACGCTCGGCACCGCCCCCGGCAACCCGCTGGACCAGGCCGGCACCTACAGCGTCACCTCCGACGAGCTGCCGGTCGCGCAGTACCCGCAGTTCGCCAGCGAGGGCGCCGGGCGGTTCGCCGGCACGGTCAATCCGTACGGGCCCTACGCGGGTTCGTACATGGCCGCCGCCGTGCACACCGACGACGCCTACAAGCGGCTCAGCCGCACCGTGGACCTGACCGGCGTCACCGCGGCCCAGCGCCCGGCGTTCACCACCCGGCTGCTGTGGAACACCGAGCGCGGCTACGACCACGTCCTGGTGGAGGCCCGCACCGCGGGCGGCGACGACTGGACGACCCTGCCCGAGGCGGGCGGCGCCACCAGCACCGCCGTCCCCGCGGAGTGCTCGGCCGGCTACTACCTGGACGAGCACCCCTGGCTGGAGCACTACCTGACCCCCGGTGACGACGGCTGCGCCGCCACCGGCACCAGCGGCTCCTGGAACAGCCTCACCGGGGCCTCCGACGGCTGGCAGCAGGTCTCCTTCGACCTGAGCGCGTACGCCGGGAAGAACGTGGAGATCTCCCTCAGCTACGTCACCGACCCCGGCACCGGCGGGCGCGGCGTCCTCGCCGACGAGGCGTCCGTGGTCGTCGGCGGCACCGCCACCGAGACCGAGGGCTTCGAGACCTCCCTCGGCCCCTGGCGCGTCGCCGGACCCCCCGCGGGCAGCCCGGCCGTGCTGAGGGACTGGACGCGCACCGGAGCGCTGTTCCAGACGTACGGGGCGGTCACCACCGACGACACCGTGCTGCTGGGCTTCGGCCTGGAGCACCTCACCTCCGCCGCCGACCGGACGGCATTGATCCGCAAGGCGCTGGGAACCCTGGACGAGTGACATCGCCGGTCAACAGGGAGTGACACCCCGTAGCGAAATCGGGTGGTCTTTCCCTGGTGTCTCCAGGTGGTCCGTACCCCTACCGACGGGTACGGACCACCTGGCCGTGTACGGCCCTCTCGATGTCACCCCCGACGCCTCGGGGAGGTAGGGTCGTATGCGGTCGGGGACATCCCATACAGCTCGCCGGCATTCGAGCCGGCGTACCAACGAGGAGATCGGTTCGTGACGATCCGCGTAGGCATCAACGGCTTTGGCCGCATCGGTCGTAACTACTTCCGCGCGCTGCTGGAGCAGGGTGCAGACATCGAGATCGTGGCTGTCAACGACCTGGGTGACACCGCGACCACCGCTCACCTGCTGAAGTACGACACCATCCTCGGGCGCCTCAAGCAGGAGGTCTCCCACACCGAGGACACCATCACCGTCGGCGGCAAGACCATCAAGGTCCTCGCCGAGCGCAACCCCGCCGACATCCCCTGGGGCGAGCTGGGCGTCGACATCGTCATCGAGTCGACCGGCATCTTCACCAAGAAGGCCGACGCCGAGAAGCACATCGCGGGCGGCGCCAAGAAGGTCCTCATCTCGGCCCCGGCCAAGGACGAGGACGTCACCATCGTGATGGGCGTCAACCAGGACACGTACGACCCGGCGAACCACCACGTCATCTCCAACGCCTCCTGCACCACCAACTGTGTGGCGCCGATGGCCAAGGTGCTCGACGAGAACTTCGGCATCGTCAAGGGCCTGATGACGACGGTGCACGCGTACACCAACGACCAGCGCATCCTGGACTTCCCGCACAAGGACCTGCGCCGCGCCCGGGCCGCCGCCGAGAACATCATCCCGACCACCACCGGCGCCGCCAAGGCGACCGCCCTGGTGCTCCCGCAGCTCAAGGGCAAGCTCGACGGCATGGCCATGCGCGTCCCGGTCCCGACCGGCTCGGTCACCGACCTGGTCATCGAGCTCTCCCGCGAGGTCACCAAGGAAGAGGTCAACGCCGCCTTCCAGAAGGCCGCCGAGGGCGAGCTGAAGGGCATCCTGGAGTACACCGAGGACCCGATCGTCTCCTCGGACATCGTCAACGCCCCGGCGTCCTGCACCTTCGACTCCTCCCTGACCATGGTCCAGGAGGGCAAGAACGTGAAGGTCATCGGCTGGTACGACAACGAGTGGGGTTACTCCAACCGCCTCGTCGACCTCACGGTCTTCGTCGGCAACCAGCTCTGACCGACGGCATGCGGCCCCAGGGCTCGGACGGCACCCGCGCGTGTGCCGTCCGAGCCCTGAGTCGCGTCCGGCACGACCAGCCCTCGTAGGATCACGAGCGTTCCAGAGTCCCAGGAGTCCCTGCATGAAGACGATCGACGAACTGCTCTCCGAAGGCGTCGCGGGCAAGCGCGTCTTCGTCCGCGCCGACCTCAACGTCCCGCTGGACGGCACCACCATCACCGACGACGGCCGCATCCGCGCGGTGCTGCCCACCGTCAAGGCCCTGGCCGGAGCGGGCGCGCGGGTGGTCGTCGCCTCGCACCTGGGCCGCCCCAAGGGCGCCCCGGACCCCGCCTTCTCCCTCGCCCCCGCCGCCGCCCGCCTCGGTGAGCTGCTCGGCGCCGACGTCGCCTTCGCCGAGGACACCGTCGGCCCCTCCGCCGAGTCGGTCGTCGCCGCTCTCGCCGACGGCGGCGTCGCGGTCGTCGAGAACCTGCGCTTCAACGCCGGCGAGACCGCCAAGGACGACGCCGAGCGCGCCGCCTTCGCCGACAAGCTGGCCGGCCTCGCGGACGTCTACGTCGGCGACGGCTTCGGCGCCGTGCACCGCAAGCACGCCTCGGTCTTCGACCTGCCGAAGAGGCTCCCGCACTACGCCGGTTACCTCATCGCCACCGAGGTCGGCGTCCTGAAGAAGCTCACCGACGACGTCCAGCGCCCCTACGTGGTCGCGCTCGGCGGCGCCAAGGTCTCCGACAAGCTCGCCGTCATCGACCAGTTGCTCGGCAAGGCCGACCGGCTGCTCATCGGCGGCGGCATGGCCTACACCTTCCTCAAGGCCAAGGGCCACGAGGTCGGCATCTCCCTCCTCCAGGAGGACCAGATCCCGGCCGTCAAGGAGTACATCGAGCGCGCCGAGAAGAGCGGCGTCGAGCTGGTCCTCCCGGTCGACGTGCTGGTTGCCACCGAGTTCCCGGACCTGAAGACCAAGGCCCCGGCCCACCCCGCCACCGTCGCCGCGGACGCCATCCCCGCCGACCAGGAGGGCCTGGACATCGGCCCCGAGACCCGCAAGCTGTACGCCTCGAAGCTCGCCGACGCGGCCACCGTCTTCTGGAACGGCCCCATGGGCGTCTTCGAACACCCCGACTACGCCGAGGGCACCAAAGCGGTCGCCCAGGCCCTCGTCGACGCCCCGGGCTTCACCGTGGTCGGCGGCGGCGACTCCGCCGCGGCCGTCCGCACCCTGGGCTTCGACGAGAACGCATTCGGCCACATCTCGACCGGCGGCGGCGCCTCCCTCGAATACCTCGAGGGCAAGACGCTCCCCGGTCTCGCCGCACTGGAGGACTGAACCTCGATGAGCACCCGTACGCCGCTGATGGCGGGCAACTGGAAGATGAACCTCAACCACCTGGAGGCCATCGCCCACGTCCAGAAGCTCGCCTTCGCCCTGGCCGACAAGGACTACGAGGCCGTCGAGGTCGCCGTACTGCCGCCCTTCACCGACCTCCGCTCGGTGCAGACCCTGGTCGACGGGGACAAGCTGCGGATCAAGTACGGCGCCCAGGACATCTCGGCCCACGACGGCGGTGCCTACACCGGCGAGATCTCCGGCCCGATGCTGGCCAAGCTGAAGTGCACCTACGTCGCGGTCGGCCACTCCGAGCGCCGGCAGTACCACGGCGAGACCGACGAGCTGGTCAACGCCAAGGTCAAGGCCGCCTACAAGCACGGCCTGACCCCGATCCTGTGCGTCGGCGAGGAACTGGAGGTCCGCGAGGCGGGCAACCACGTCACCCACACCCTCGCCCAGGTCGAGGGCGGCCTGAAGGACCTCCCGGCCGAGCAGGCCCGTACCGTCGTCATCGCCTACGAGCCGGTGTGGGCCATCGGCACCGGCAAGGTCTGCGGCGCCGAGGACGCCCAGGAGGTCTGCGCGGCGATCCGCGGCAAGCTCGCCGAGCTGTACTCCCAGGAGACCGCCGACCAGATCCGCATCCAGTACGGCGGCTCCGTCAAGTCGGGCAACGTCGCCGAGATCATGGCGCAGGCCGACATCGACGGCGCCCTGGTCGGCGGCGCCTCGCTGGACGCCGACGAGTTCGTCAAGATCGTCCGCTTCCGGGACCAGTAGTCCCGGCGGTGAGTATGCGGTGACGGCGATACGTCGTACCCTGGCGGGGTCCAGCAGTGACTGCTGGGCCCCGTCGTCCGTCAGAATCCGAGGAAGTTGGTCCAGCCGTGGTTATGGGGTTCTCGATCGCCCTGATCGTCTTCAGCCTGCTGCTGATGCTGCTGGTGCTGATGCACAAGGGGAAGGGCGGCGGCCTCTCCGACATGTTCGGTGGCGGTATGCAGTCGTCCGTCGGCGGCTCCTCGGTCGCCGAGCGCAACCTCGACCGGATCACCGTCGTGGTCGGTCTGCTCTGGTTCGCGTGCATCATCGTGCTCGGCCTGCTGATGAAGGCCAACAACTAGCACCCGGTCGATCCGCACTTCCGCACGTAAGGCCCCATGTCCGGTACGCGCCCCCCGGCGCGGCCTATCATGGGGCTTGCGTCTGGAAATGGGGGCGGGTAACTCCAATCACTGGACGCGCGTTGGGCCTTACGTAGACTGAGGCGCTCGCAGCGAAGCGAAACGTCGACTCGCTTCGCGGCACCATCACGCAGGGAGTTACGACCGTGGCAAGTGGCAACGCGATCCGAGGTAGCCGGGTCGGGGCGGGGCCGATGGGCGAGGCCGAGCGCGGCGAGTCCGCGCCGCGCCTGCGCGTCTCCTTCTGGTGTTCCAACGGGCACGAGACGCAGCCGAGCTTCGCCAGCGACGCGCAGGTGCCCGACACGTGGGACTGTCCGCGCTGCGGCTTCCCGGCCGGACAGGACCGGGACAACCCGCCGGACCGACCGCGCACCGAGCCCTACAAGACCCACCTGGCGTATGTGCGTGAGCGCCGCAGCGACGCGGACGGCGAGGCGATCCTCGCCGAGGCGCTCGCCAAACTGCGGGGCGAGATCTGAGAGTTGGCACCGGCCGGGCACTCACGAGGTGCCCGGCCGGAACCGTCTTCCCCCCGGCCCGGCACCGCGCCGGTACGCCCCCTGATCAATTAGGTTGGGACCGGCAGCGCGGACCGGCAGGAAAGAAGGCGGAAGTCAGACATGAACGCAGACGGCCGTACCAGGCTCGACCGGACCCCCGAGTGGACCGCACTGGCCGAGCACCGCGAGGAACTCGGCGAGGTGAGCCTGCGCGAGCTGTTCGGGGCCGACCCCGGACGCGGCACCGGGTACACCCTCCGGGTGGGCGATCTGTACCTCGACTACTCCAAGCACCTGGTCACCGACGAGACCCTGCGGCTGCTGCGCGAGCTGGCCGCCGCCACCGACGTCTTCGGCCTGCGGGACGCCATGTTCCGCGGCGAGCGGATCAACGTCACCGAGGACCGGGCGGTGCTGCACACCGCGCTGCGCGCCCCGGCCGACGCGGTGATCGAGGTCGACGGCGAGAACGTGGTGCCCAAGGTGCACGCCGTCCTCGACAAGATGGCCGGCTTCGCGGACCGGGTCCGCTCGGGCGCGTGGAAGGGCCACACCGGCAAGCGCATCCGCACCGTCGTCAACGTCGGCATCGGCGGCTCCGACCTCGGCCCCGCGATGGCCTACGAGGTGCTGCGCGCCTTCACCGACCGGGACCTCACCGTCCGCTTCGTCTCCAACGTCGACGGCGCCGACCTGCACGAGGCGGTCCGCGACCTGGACCCGGCCGAGACCCTGTTCATCATCGCGTCCAAGACGTTCACGACCATCGAGACCATCACCAACGCCACCTCGGCCCGCTCCTGGCTGCTGGCCGGGCTGGACGGGGACGAGAAGGCGGTCGCCAAGCACTTCGTCGCCCTGTCGACCAACG
>NZ_BNBI01000019.1 GCF_014655295.1 Streptomyces fumanus | reverse complement strand
CGTACACGGCGGGCATGAGCTTCTTGCGGGAGAGGTCGCCGGTGACGCCGAAGATGACCAGGCCCGACGGCCCCGCGATACGCGGGAGCCGCCGGTCTGCGGGGTCACGCAGCGGATTGCTGCTCGACAAGGTGGTCAGCCCTCCGAGGGGGCGAGGCGCTGGAGCTCCGCCTCGGTCGACTTCAGCAGGTCGGTCCAGGCGGCCTCGAACTTCTGCACGCCCTCGTCCTCCAGCAACTGGACGACCTCGTCGTACGAGATGCCCAGCGCCTCGACCGCGTCGAGGTCGGCCCGGGCCTGCTCGTAGGTGCCGGAGACGGTGTCACCCGTGATCTCGCCGTGGTCCTCGGTGGCCAGCAGGGTGGCCTCCGGCATGGTGTTCACGGTGTTCGGGGCGACCAGCTCGGTGACGTACATGGTGTCGCTGTACGCCTTGTCCTTCACACCGGTCGACGCCCACAGCGGACGCTGCTTGTTGGCGCCGGCCTTCTCCAGGGCCGCCCAGCGGTCGGAGGAGAAGATCTCCTCGTACGCCTGGTAGGCGAGCCGGGCGTTGGCGAGGGCGGCCTTGCCGCGCAGCGCCTTGGCCTCGTCGGTGCCGATCGCGTCGATCCGCTTGTCGATCTCGGTGTCCACGCGGGACACGAAGAAGGACGCCACCGAGTGGATCTGCGACAGGTCCAGGCCGCGCTCCTTGGCCTTCTCCAGGCCGGTCAGGAACGCGTCCATCACCTTGCGGTAGCGCTCCAGCGAGAAGATCAGCGTGACGTTGACGCTGATGCCCAGGCCGATGGTCTCGGCGATCGCCGGGATGCCCGCCTCGGTGGCCGGGATCTTGATCAGGGCGTTGGGGCGGTCCACCAGCCAGGCGAGCTGCTTGGCCTCGGCGACCGTCGCCTTGGTGTTGTGCGCCAGCCGCGGGTCGACCTCGATGGAGACCCGGCCGTCCTTGCCGCCGGTGGCGTCGAAGACGGGCCGCAGGATGTCGGCGGCGTCCCGGACGTCCGCCGTGGTGATCATGCGGATGGCCTCTTCGACGGTCACCCGGCGCGCGGCGAGGTCGGAGAGCTGCAGGTCGTAGCCGTCGCCTTCCGAGATCGCCTTCTGGAAGATCGACGGGTTGGTGGTGACGCCCACGACGTGCTGCTGGTCGATCAGCTCGGCGAGGTTGCCGGACGTGATCCGCTTGCGCGACAGGTCGTCCAGCCAGATCGCCACGCCTTCATCGGAGAGGCGCTTGAGTGCGTCTGTCATGGAAATTGCATCTCCTACGTGTCGTATATGAGCGTCAGCGCTGAGCGGCGGCGATCGATTCCCGCGCCTTGGCGGCCACGTTCTCGGCAGTGAAACCGAACTCCTGGAAGAGCAGCTTGCCGTCCGCGGAAGCGCCGAAGTGCTCCAGGGAAACGATGCGGCCGGCGTCCCCGACGTACCGGTGCCAGGTCAGCCCGATCCCGGCCTCGACCGCGACGCGGGCCTTGACGCTGGGGGGCAGGACGCTGTCCCGGTACCCCTGGTCCTGCTGCTCGAACCACTCGACGCACGGCATGGAGACCACCCGGGTCGGCACCCCGTCGGCCTGGAGCCGCTCACGGGCCTCCACGGCGACGTGCACCTCGGAGCCGGTGGCGATCAGGATGACCTCCGGCTCGCCGCCCTCGGCCTCGAACAGCACATAGCCGCCCTTGGCCGCGTCCTCGTTGGGCTCGTACGTCGGCACGCCCTGCCGGGTGAGGGCGAGGCCGTGCGGCTGGCCCTTGCCGAACTCCTTGGTCCAGCGGCCGAGGATCTCCCGCCAGGCGATGGCGGTCTCGTTGGCGTCGGCCGGGCGGACCACGTTCAGGCCCGGGATGGCGCGCAGCGAGGCGAGGTGCTCGACCGGCTGGTGGGTCGGGCCGTCCTCGCCCAGGCCGATGGAGTCGTGCGTCCACACGTACGTCACCGGCAGGTGCATCAGCGCCGACAGCCGGACGGCGTTGCGCATGTAGTCGGAGAAGACCAGGAAGGTGCCGCCGTAGATGCGGGTGTTGCCGTGCAGCGCGATGCCGTTCATCTCCGCGGCCATGGAGTGCTCGCGGATGCCGAAGTGGATCGTGCGGCCGTACGGGTCGGCCTCGGGCAGCGGGTTGCCCTCGGGCAGGAACGACGAGGTCTTGTCGATCGTCGTGTTGTTCGAGCCGGCCAGGTCGGCGGAGCCGCCCCACAGCTCGGGGACGACCGCGCCGAGCGCCTGGAGCACCTTGCCGGAGGCGGCCCGGGTGGCGACGCCCTTGCCGGTCTCGAAGACCGGGATCTTCTCCGCCCAGCCGGTGGGCAGCTCGCCCCTGGCGATCCGGTCGTACTCGGCGGCGCGCTCGGGGTTGTTGTCCCGCCACTGCTGGAAGGACTTGTCCCACACCGCGCGGGCGGCCTTGCCCCGCTCCAGCGCCTTGCGGGTGTGCGCGAGGACCTCGTCGGCGACCTCGAAGGACTTCTCCGGGTCGAAGCCGAGCACCCGCTTGGTGGCGGCCACCTCGTCGTCGCCGAGCGCCGAGCCGTGCGCGGCCTCGGTGTTCTGCGCGTTCGGGGCGGGCCAGGCGATGATCGAGCGCATCGCGATGAAGGACGGGCGGTCGGTGACCCGCTTCGCCGCCTCGATCGCGTCGTAGATCGCGTTCGGGTCCAGGTCGCCGTCCGGCTTCGGGGCGACCCGCTGGACGTGCCAGCCGTACGCCTCGTACCGCTTGACGGTGTCCTCGGAGACGGCCGTCTCGGTGTCGCCCTCGATCGAGATGTGGTTGTCGTCCCACAGCAGGATCAGGTTGCCGAGCTTCTGGTGGCCCGCGAGGGAGGACGCCTCGGCGGAGATGCCCTCCTGGAGGCAGCCGTCACCGGCGATGCAGTAGATGTAGTGGTCGAACGGCGACTCGCCCTGGGGAGCCTCCGGGTCGAACAGACCGCGCTCGTAGCGGGCGGCCATCGCCATGCCCACCGCGTTGGCCACGCCCTGGCCCAGCGGGCCGGTGGTGGTCTCCACGCCGGTGGTGTGGCCGTACTCCGGGTGGCCCGGGGTCTTCGAACCCCACGTCCGGAAGGACTTCAGGTCGTCCAGCTCCAGGCCGAAACCGGCCAGGTAGAGCTGGGTGTAGAGGGTCAGGGACGAGTGGCCGGCGGACAGCACGAAGCGGTCGCGTCCGACCCAGTTCGCGTCGGCCGGGTCGTGCCGCATCACCTTCTGGAAGAGGGTGTACGCCGCGGGGGCCAGGCTCATCGCCGTACCGGGATGGCCGTTGCCGACCTTCTGTACGGCGTCGGCGGCCAGGACGCGTGCGGTGTCGACGGCCCGCTGGTCCAGCTCGGTCCACTCGAGGTCTGTGGTGGTCGGCTTGGTGCTCACCCTGGGTCAGGGCTCCTCTCCACATGTCGGATGCCGGTGCACGTGAGCGCCCACCGGCTGCCGGCGTTTCGGCATCGGCCGGCCGCTGACGAGCCTACCCCCGTAAGTACGTGCGTTTTTTCCTTTGGAACCAGACTGCCGGGACCACCGGGTATCCGCCTCCTGACCGGGCCGAACCGCATTCGGCAAGTGAATACGAAGGCGCTCATCTGACCGCTCATCCGACCGCTCGTCCGACTGCGCGGCGGGCCGCTCATCGGATCGCTCGAACGACGCCGGGCGCGCACGTCGGAGCGCGTCCGCCAACACGACCCACCCCCGCGAAGGCCGGGGTATGGGCAACGTCTAAAGTGGCGTGGTACGCGCGAGCCCTTTACCCGCATCTCACGCGGGGCGGCTCGCTGGGATGTCTCTGTCAGGGGTGTGCGTGACGGCCGTTGAATCCCGTCCTGCGGGTGGGGGTACCTCCCATGCCCTTAAGGCGATGGGGGATATCGGGACGAGCCGGGGCCCGAGTCACCGGCCGTTCGGGGCCCGTGTCAAGGCGTTCGTGGCGCTGACCAAGCCGCGGATCATCGAGCTGCTGCTGATCACCACCGTTCCGGTGATGTTCCTCGCCGAGCAGGGCGTGCCGGACCTGCGTCTGGTGCTGCTCACCTGCGTCGGCGGTTACCTCTCCGCGGGTGGCGCCAACGCGCTCAACATGTACATCGACCGCGACATCGACGCGCTGATGGACCGCACCTCGCAGCGTCCGCTGGTCACCGGGATGGTCAGCCCGCGCGAGTGCCTGGCCTTCGGCATCGGCCTCGCGGTGGTCTCCACGCTGCTGTTCGGCCTCACCGTCAACTGGCTCTCCGCCTGGCTCGCCCTCGGCGCGCTCCTCTTCTACGTCATCGTCTACACGATGATCCTCAAGCGCCGCACCTCCCAGAACATCGTCTGGGGCGGCATCGCGGGCTGCCTGCCGGTGCTGATCGGCTGGTCCTCGGTGACCAACTCGATGTCCTGGGCGCCGGTCATCCTCTTCCTGGTGATGTTCTTCTGGACGCCGCCGCACTACTGGCCGCTGTCCATGAAGGTGAAGGACGACTACGCGCGCGTGGGCGTGCCGATGCTGCCCGTCATCGCCTCCAACAAGGTCGTCGCCCGGCAGATCGTCATCTATAGCTGGGTGATGGTCGTCGTCTCGCTGCTGCTCACTCCGCTGGGTTACACGGGGTGGTTCTACCTGGTCGTCGCCGCGGTGGCCGGGGGGATGTGGCTGTGGGAGGCGCACGGGCTGCAGAACCGGGCCAAGGCGGAGGTGACCGGGGCGAAGCTCAAGGAGATGCGGCTGTTCCACTGGTCGATCACCTATGTGTCGGTGCTGTTCCTCGCGGTGGCTGTGGACCCGTTCTTGCGGTGAGTTCTTCGCTGCGGGTGTGTTGTGGCTTGTCGCGCTCACGCGGCGGAGCCGCACATCGATACCGCCCGCGCCCCGTCGGGGGCGCTCTTGTCGGCGCTTCCTACTCGCCGGTAGCATCTTTGTATGGCAGAGACTGAGCAGGCTGACGAGCGGACCGTCGGGCGGGTGGCGCGGCGGATCGGGGCGTTCTCCAAGGCGCACGGCGGGGCCGAGGGGCAGGTCGCGTATCTCGGGCGCGGGGCGCGGATCGTGCTCGTCGGCGCGGACGGCGACTGGGGCGACGTGGTCGCCCCCTCGTACGAGATCGCCGAGAAGGCGGTGGCACGGGCCGGGATCACCGTCCACGAGTCGTTCGACGGCGAGTTCGCCGGCAAGGTGCGCACCGGGCCGTACGAGTGGTCGCGCATGGCCGGCATCCAGGTGGGCGGCCCCCGCAACGGGGCCTGACATTCGCACGGGGTGTGGACGAGCAGCACCTGACACGTGCTTCACCCGTTAGGACCTGTGAGCAGCACGGCGTCTACACGGGGAGCCCGGATGATCGACACGCCGTCCCTGGTGGACCAGTACTGCCACGGCGTCCTGCGGACCGAACTGGGCCTGGGCACCTTCGAGGCCCAGTTGGCCCGCACCGAGGGCCCGCCCGCGCCCGGCACCACCCTGTTCGACACCCAGACCGGGTTCGCGGTACGCCGCTGGTGCCCGCCGCTGCTCGGCCTGGAGCCGCACTGCCCGCCCGCCCGCTATCTCGCCCGGCGCCGCGAGCTGGGCGTCCTGGAGGCCGGCCGCAGGCTGCTGCGGGGCAGCGGCATCACCACGTACCTGGTCGACACCGGGCTGCCCGGCGACCTCACCGGGCCCGCCGAGCTGGCCTCGGCCGCGGCGGCCGACGCCCATGAGATCGTCCGTCTCGAACTGCTGGCCGAGCAGGTCGCCGACACCTCCGGCACCGTCGACTCCTTCCTCGCCAACCTCGCCGAGGCGGTGCACGGCGCCGCCGCGCACGCCGTGGCCTTCACCTCCGTCGCGGGCGTCCGGCACGGCCTCGCGCTGGCCCCGCAGCCGCCGGGCCCGGGCGAGGTGCGCGGCGCGGCCGGCCGCTGGCTGGCGGGGCGGGCGGTCGGCGGGGAGCTGAGCGACCCGGTGCTGCTGCGCCACCTGCTGTGGATCGCGGTCGCCTCCGGCCGGCCGCTGCAGTTGCACGCGGGGCTCGGCGAGCCCGGTCTGCGCATCGACCGCACCGATCCGGTGCTGCTCACCGAGTTCGTCCGGGCCACCGCCGGGCTCGGCACCGATCTGGTCCTGCTTCACGGCTACCCGTACCACCGGCAGGCCGCCCACCTCGCCGGGGTCTTCCCGCACGTGTACGCCGACTCCGGGGCCGCGCTGGTGCGCACCGGCGCCCGGGCCGCCGCCGTCCTCGCCGAGATCCTGGAGCTGGCGCCGTTCGGCAAGGTCCTGTTCTCCACCGGCGCCCGGGGCCTGCCCGAGCTGCACGTGGTGGGCGCCCGCCTGTTCCGGGAGGCGCTGGGCCGGGTGCTCGGCACCTGGGTGGCCGAGGACGCGTGGTCCCTGACGGACGCCCAGCGGGTCGCCGGGATGATCGCCTCGGGGAACGCGGTACGGGTCTACGGGCTGGAGTGACCCGGCTCAGGCGCGGCTCAGGCGCGGCTGAGCGCGGTCTCCACCGCGGGGCCGGGCACACCGGCGGGCTCGGCGGCGCGCTCCCGCAGCGCCAGCAGCACCCGCACGGCGCCGATCCACACCAGGCAGGAGCCGACCATGTGCAGGCCCACCAGGACCTCGGGCAGGTCGGTGAAGTACTGGACGTACCCGATCAGCCCCTGGGCGAGCAGGATCAGGAACAGGTCCCGGGTGCGGGCCAGCGGGCCCCTGGGGGCGTCGACGGCCTTGAGGACGAACCACAGGGCGAAGGTGAGGGTCACCACGATCCACGCCAGCACGGCGTGCAGCTTGGTCACCGTCTCCCAGTCCAGCGGCATCCGGGGCACCTCGCTGGAGTCGCCCGCGTGCGGGCCCGCGCCGGTGACCACCGTGCCGACCGCGATCAGAGCCAGGCAGACGCCGACCAGGACCCACACCAACTGCCGCACGGACGCGCCGACCAGGAGACGCGGTGCCGTGTCGCCCTCCCGGGTGCGCTGCCACATCACGGTGGCGATCGCGATCAGCGCGGTGGACAGCAGGAAGTGCGCGGCGACCGTGTACGGGTTCAGCCCGACCAGGACGACGATGCCGCCGAGGATCGCGTTGCCCATCACCACCCAGAACTGCGCCCAGCCCAGCCGGGTCAGGGAGCGCCGGTACGGCTTCTGCGAGCGGGCGGCGATGATCGCCCAGCCGACGGCCGCGCAGAGCACGTAGGTCAGCATGCGGTTGCCGAACTCGACGATGCCGTGGAAGCCCATCTCGCTGGTGGTGGTCAGCGAGTCGTCGGTGCACTTGGGCCAGGTCGGGCAGCCGAGGCCGGACCCGGTCAGGCGGACGGCGCCGCCGGTACCGACGATGACCACCGCCATGACGAGGGCGGCCAGTGCCGACCGCCGGACGGTCCGGGGGTCCGGGGTCCAGCGCGCGGCGATGAAGGCGAGCGGGTTGCGCACGGCGGCGGCGAGGTCGTCGCGGGTCACGTTTGGCACGCGTTCCATCGTAGGGGGAAGCTTGTGCACACGTTCACGAGGGTCTACTCCCAGCGGAAGAAGCGGCCCGCGGCGGCGAGGGCGACGGCCGCCCAGACGGCGAGGATCCCCAGGTCGCCCCAGGGCATGGCGGCGCCGTGCCGGAGCACGTCCCGCAGCCCGTCCGACAGTGCGGAGATGGGCAGCAGGCCCAGCACGTCCTGGGCGGCGGCCGGGAACTTCTCCAGCGGCACGATCACCCCGCCGCCGACGAGCAGCAGCAGGAAGACCAGGTTGGCGGCGGCCAGCGTCGCCTCGGCCTTCAGGGTGCCGACCATCAGCAGGCCCAGCCCGGAGAAGGCGGCCGTGCCGAGGAGCAGCAGCAGGAGCACGGCGAAGGGGTTGCCGTGCGGCGACCAGCCCAGCGCCAACGCGATCACCGTCAGCAGCACCACCTGGAGCACCTCGGTGACCAGCACGGAGAGGGTCTTGGCGGTCATCAGGCCCCAGCGGGGCAGCGGTGAGGACGCCAGCCGCTTCAGCACCCCGTACCGGCGTTCGAAGCCGGTGGCGATGGCCTGGCCGGTGAAGGCGGTGGACATCACGGCGAGCGCCAGGACGCCGGGGGCGAGGAAGTCGACGGCCTCGCCGGCGCCGGTGTCGACGATGTCCACCGAGCTGAACAGCACCAGCAGCAGCGTCGGGATGACCACCGTCAGCAGCAACTGCTCGCCGTTGCGCAGCAGCATCTTCGTCTCCAGGACGGCCTGGGCGGCGATCATGCGGGTCAGGGGCGCGGCGCCGGGCTTCGGCGCGTACCGGCCGGTACCCGTGGTGGCGGTCATGCGCGCAGCTCCTTGCCGGTCAGTTCCAGGAAGACGTCCTCCAGGGTGTGCCGTTCCACCGAGATGCGGTCCGGCATCACCCCGTGCTGGGCGCACCACGACGTCACCGTCGCCAGCAGTTGCGGGTCGACCCTGCCGGTGACCCGGTAGGCGCCCGGGGCCAGCTCGGCCGCCGCGGTGTCCGGCGGGAGCGCCTTCAGCAGGCTCCCCACGTCGAGGCCGGGGCGGCCGGAGAAGCGCAGGGTGTTCTCGGCGCCGCCGCGGCACAGCTCCTCGGGCGAGCCCTGGGCGATGACCCGGCCCGCGTCGATGATGGCCACGTCGTCGGCGAGCTGCTCGGCCTCGTCCATGTGGTGCGTGGTCAGGATCACCGAGACGCCGTCGGCGCGCAGGTCCCGGATCAGGTCCCAGGTGGCGCGGCGGGCCTGCGGGTCCAGGCCCGCGGTCGGCTCGTCCAGGAAGACCAGCTCCGGGCGGCCGACCACGGCCATCGCCAGCGCCAGGCGCTGCTGCTGGCCGCCGGAGAGCCGGCGGTAGGGGGTCCGGCCGCACGAGCCCAGGCCGAGGCGGTCGATCAGGGCGGCCACGTCCAGCGGGTGGGCGTGCAGCTTCGCGACGTGGCGCAGCATCTCCTCCGCGCGGGCGCCCGAGTAGACACCGCCGGACTGGAGCATCACCCCGACCCGGGGCCGCAGCTCACCGGCCTGGCGCAGCGGGTCCAGGCCCAGCACGCGCACCGTGCCGGAGTCCGGCCGGCGGTAGCCCTCGCAGGTCTCCACGGTGGTCGTCTTGCCCGCCCCGTTGGGGCCGAGGACGGCGGTCACGCCCGGCCGGGCCACCAGGTCGAGGCCGTCCACCGCGGTCTTCGTGCCGTACCGCTTCACCAGGGCCTGGACCTGGACCACGGGCTCGCTTCGCATGGGTCACGAGTCTAGGGAGGCGCGCGGCGGCTCAGTTGCGGGGGTGCGCGATGTCCTCCGCACGGGGACGGTGCAGCGCCAGCCACCGTTCGGCGTAGGCGACCGCCTCCGCCACCGGGAACAGCCGGGCCTCGGCCGCGCCGGCCCGGCCGCGCACCACCGGCCGGTCGCGTTCGAAGTCGTGGCCCAGTTCGTCGAACCGGTCCGAGCTGATCGACACCTCGGTGACCCGTTCCCAGCCGTACGGCCCCGGGCGGCCGACCTCCACCAGCGGGGCGGGGATGCGGTACTCGGCCAGGTGGAAGCTGGTGCACGAGTCGTAGCCGGCGCCCAGCAGCAGCACCCGGGCGCCCAGGCGCTCCAGGGTGGCCAGGGGGCTGCGCTCGCCGAGCCGGCAGTCCGCGGCGTGGCCGGCGACGACCTCGGCGGCGCGCGGGCCGACCGCGGCGAACGACGTCTGCGGGTGCGCGCTGCGCAGGGCGCCCGGCCAGGTCCGTACGGTCTCCGGGACGACGCCGACGCCCCGGGTGGGCGTGGTCCTCGGGTCGTACGGCGGCATGGCGCGGCGGATGACGGGCCACCACTCCTCGGGCACCGGCGGGTGCTGCCACAGGGCCGGGTCGGAGAGGTCGGCGGTCTGGGTGGGGACGACGAGGGTGCCGTCCGGGCCGAGGACGTCCAGGAGGGCCTGGACCACCGCGACGGCACCGCCGCAGACCCAGCCGAGGGAGCGCAGCGAGGAGTGGACGAGGAGGGTCTCGCCCGAGGCGACGCCGAGCGCGCGCAGCTCGGCCCCGAGGGTGCCGCGGGTCACGAGCGGGCCGGTGGGAGGGGGTGCGGACATGCTCGGGAGTGTCCCGGAGACGGGTCCCGGACACCAGCGACTTTGATCGATCAAAGATCGTTTCCGCAGGTCGCGTTAGGTATACCTAAGTGACGCAGGGCACCCGGGGGGCGTCAGGAGGCGGCTTGCCGGGGCTGAAGGAATTACGCAACAATGGCGTTGTGAAAAACGTCGGCGAGGCACCCCACGAGGAGCTCGCGACCGGTGAGCGCTCCACGCGCAACCGCGTCGCGCGGTCCATCCTGGACCACGGGCCGTCGACCGTCGCCGAGCTGGCCGAGCGCCTCGGCCTCACCCAGGCCGCCGTCCGCCGCCACCTCGACGCCCTCACCGCGGACAATGTCGTGGAGGCCCGCGAGCGCCGGGTGTACGGCACGCGCACGCGCGGGCGGCCCGCGAAGGTGTTCGCCCTGACCGACTGCGGCCGGGACGCCTTCGATCAGTCCTACGACAAGCTCGCCGTGGACGCGCTGCGCTGGATCGCCGAGCGCGAGGGCGGGGAGCAGGCGGTCGCCGCCTTCGCCCGGGCCCGGATCGCCGCCCAGGCCGGCGCCTACCGCGCGGCCGTCGAGGCGGCGCCCCCCGAACGCCGCGCCGAAGCCCTGGCCAAGGCCCTGAGCGCGGACGGGTACGCTGCAACCGCGCGCAGCGCACCGGTCGGCGAGCAGCTCTGCCAGCACCACTGCCCGGTCGCCCACGCCGCCGAGCGGTTCCCGCAGCTCTGCGAGGCCGAGACGGAATTTTTCGCCGAGCTGCTCGGTACACACGTACAGCGGCTGGCGACCATCGCGCACGGCGACGGCGTCTGCACGACGTTCATCCCCAAGACTTCCAAGACCACTCACCACGCATCCGCAAGCACGTCCGGGAGGAACCCCGCATGACTCTCCCCACGGAGACTGCCCACCCCGAGCTGGAGGGCCTGGGCAAGTACGAATACGGCTGGGCCGACCGTGACGAGGCCGGTGCGTCGGCGCGCCGCGGCCTGAACGAGGACGTCGTCCGGGACATCTCCGGCAAGAAGTCCGAGCCGGAGTGGATGACCAAGCTCCGCCTCAAGGGCCTGAAGCTGTTCGAGAAGAAGCCCATGCCGAACTGGGGCTCGGACCTCTCCGGCATCGACTTCGACAACATCAAGTACTTCGTGCGCTCCACGGAGAAGCAGGCGGAGTCCTGGGAGGACCTGCCCGAGGACATCAAGAACACCTACGACAAGCTGGGCATCCCCGAGGCGGAGAAGCAGCGCCTGGTCGCCGGTGTCGCGGCCCAGTACGAGTCCGAGGTCGTCTACCACCAGATCCGCGAGGACCTGGAGGAGCAGGGCGTCATCTTCCTGGACACCGACACGGCGCTCAAGGAGCACCCGGAGCTGTTCAAGGAGTACTTCGGCACGGTCATCCCGGCCGGCGACAACAAGTTCGCCGCGCTGAACACCGCCGTGTGGTCCGGCGGCTCCTTCATCTACGTGCCGCCGGGCGTGCACGTCGAGATCCCGCTCCAGGCGTACTTCCGGATCAACACCGAGAACATGGGCCAGTTCGAGCGGACCCTGATCATCGTCGACGAGGGCGCCTACGTGCACTACGTCGAGGGCTGCACCGCGCCGATCTACAAGTCGGACTCGCTGCACTCCGCCGTGGTCGAGATCATCGTCAAGAAGAACGCCCGCTGCCGCTACACGACCATCCAGAACTGGTCGAACAACGTCTACAACCTGGTCACCAAGCGCGCCGTGGCGTACGAGGGCGCGACCATGGAGTGGATCGACGGCAACATCGGCTCCAAGGTGACGATGAAGTACCCGGCCGTCTACCTGATGGGCGAGCACGCCAAGGGCGAGACCCTGTCCATCGCCTTCGCGGGCGAGGGCCAGCACCAGGACGCCGGCGCCAAGATGGTCCACATGGCCCCGAACACGTCCTCGAACATCGTCTCCAAGTCGGTGGCGCGCGGCGGCGGCCGCACCTCCTACCGCGGCCTGATCGAGATCGGCGAGGGCGCCCCGGGCTCCAAGTCCAACGTGCTGTGCGACGCGCTGCTGGTGGACACCATCTCCCGCTCGGACACCTACCCCTACGTGGACGTCCGCGAGGACGACGTGTCCATGGGCCACGAGGCGACCGTCTCCAAGGTCTCCGAGGACCAGCTCTTCTACCTGATGAGCCGCGGCCTGTCCGAGGACGAGGCGATGGCGATGATCGTGCGCGGCTTCGTCGAGCCGATCGCCAAGGAACTGCCGATGGAGTACGCCCTCGAACTCAACCGGCTGATCGAGCTGCAGATGGAAGGCGCGGTCGGCTGACCCTGGCGCCGCCACGCAAGCCCCTTACGTAACGGAAAGCGAGCACTACGACAGCCATGGCTGAGGCTCAGAACATCCCGGTGGGCTCGACCACCGCCGGTGCGATCGCGGTGGCCGCCGAGGCCGACTCGACCGTCGCCACCCGCATGAGCGCGCCCCCGTCCTTCGACGTGGCCGACTTCCCGGTCCCGCACGGCCGGGAGGAGGAGTGGCGGTTCACCCCGCTGGAGCGGCTGCGCGGCCTGCACGACGGCACCGCCACCGCCACCGGCGAGGGCGTCAAGGTCGCCGTCGAGGCCCCCGAGGGCGTCACCGTCGAGACCGTCGGCCGCGACGACGCGCGGCTCGGCCGGGCGGGCACCCCGGTGGACCGCGTCGCCGCCCAGGCGTACACCGCCTTCGAGCGGGCCTCGGTCGTGACCGTGCCCAAGGAGACCGTCCTCACCGAGCCGATCCGCATCGCGGTGCACGGCGAGGGCGGCACCGCCTACGGCCACCAGGTCATCGAGCTGGGCGCGTTCGCCGAGGCCGTCGTGGTCATCGACCACACCGGCGACGCGGTGCTCGCCGCCAACGTCGAGTACGTCCTCGGGGACGGCGCCAAGCTGACCGTCGTCTCCGTCCAGGACTGGGACGACAAGGCCGTCCACGTCGGCCAGCACAACACGCTGGTCGGCCGCGACGCCTCCTTCAAGTCGGTCGTCGTCACCTTCGGCGGCGACCTGGTCCGCCTCCACCCGCGCGTGGCGTACGCCGGTCCCGGCGGCGAGGCCGAGCTGTTCGGCCTGTACTTCACCGACCAGGGCCAGCACCAGGAGCACCGCCTCCTGGTCGACCACAACGTGCCGCACTGCAAGTCCAACGTCGTCTACAAGGGCGCCCTCCAGGGCGACGCCGCGCACGCGGTGTGGATCGGCGACGTCCTCATCGAGGCCAAGGCCGAGGGCACCGACACCTACGAGATGAACCGCAACCTCGTGCTCACCGACGGCGCCCGCGTCGACTCGGTCCCCAACCTGGAGATCGAGACCGGCGAGATCGTCGGCGCCGGCCACGCCTCCGCCACCGGCCGCTTCGACGACGAGCAGCTCTTCTACCTGATGGCCCGCGGCATCCCGGAGCTGGAGGCCCGCCGCCTGGTGGTCCGCGGCTTCTTCGCCGAACTGGTCCAGCAGATCGGTGTCCCGGACATCGAGGAGCGCCTCCTCGCCAAGATCGAGCAGGAGCTGGAGGCGTCGGTCGCATGACCTTCGTACGCGTCTGCGGAGCGGGCGAGCTGGAGGAGGACACCCCCAAGCGGGTGGAACTCGACGGCACGCCGGTCTCCCTCGTGCGCACCGAGGGCGAGGTGTTCGCGATCCACGACATCTGCTCGCACGCGAACGTCTCCCTCGCCGAGGGCGAGGTCGACGACTGCCACATCGAGTGCTGGCTGCACGGCTCGCGCTTCGACCTGCGCACCGGCAAGCCCGACAGTCTTCCGGCGACGCGCCCCGTCCCCGTATACCCCGTAAAGATCGAAGGGGACGACGTGCTCGTCTCCCTCACCCAGGAGTCCTGAGGCACCCATGGCAACGCTTGAAATCCGAGACCTGCACGTCACCGTCGAGGCCGACAACGCCACGAAGGAGATCCTCAAGGGCGTCGACCTGACCGTGAAGCAGGGCGAGACGCACGCCATCATGGGCCCCAACGGCTCGGGCAAGTCGACCCTCGCCTACTCCCTGGCCGGTCACCCCAAGTACACGATCACCGGCGGCACCGTCACCCTCGACGGCGAGGACGTCCTGGAGATGTCCGTCGACGAGCGCGCCCGGGCCGGCCTCTTCCTCGCCATGCAGTACCCGGTCGAGGTCCCCGGCGTGTCGGTCTCCAACTTCCTGCGCACCTCCGCCACCGCCGTCCGCGGCGAGGCCCCCAAGCTGCGCACCTGGGTCAAGGAGGTCCGCGAGGCCATGGAGCGGCTCCACATGGACCCCTCCTTCGCCGAGCGCAACGTCAACGAGGGCTTCTCCGGCGGTGAGAAGAAGCGCCACGAGATCCTCCAGCTCGAACTGCTCAAGCCGAAGGTCGCCATCCTCGACGAGACCGACTCCGGCCTGGACGTCGACGCCCTGCGCGTCGTCTCCGAGGGCGTGAACCGGGTCCGCGAGACCGGCGAGGTCGGCACCCTGCTGATCACCCACTACACCCGCATCCTGCGCTACATCAAGCCCGACTTCGTGCACGTGTTCTCGGCCGGCCGCATCGTCGAGTCCGGCGGCGCGGAGCTGGCCGACAAGCTGGAGAACGAGGGCTACGAGGCATACACGAAGGGCGGCGTATCCGCGTGACACACGTGCCGGGCCTCCTCGACACTGAAGCGATCCGCAAGGACTTCCCCATCCTGGACCGCCAGGTCCACGACGGCCGGAAGCTCGTCTACCTGGACAACGCGGCGACCTCGCAGAAGCCGCGCCAGGTGCTCGACGCACTCAGCGAGTACTACGAGAGCTACAACGCCAACGTCCACCGTGGCGTGCACGTCCTCGCCGAGGAGGCCACGGCGCTGTACGAGGGCGCGCGGGACAAGGTCGCGGAGTTCATCAACGCGCCCTCCCGCGACGAGGTGATCTTCACCAAGAACGCCTCGGAGTCCCTCAACCTCGTGGCCAACATGCTGGGCTGGGCCGACGAGCCCTACCGCGTGGACCACGACACCGAGATCGTCATCACGGAGATGGAGCACCACTCCAACATCGTCCCGTGGCAGTTGCTGGCGCAGCGCACGGGCGCGAAGCTGAAGTGGTTCGGCCTCACCGACGACGGCCGCCTCGACCTGTCGAACATCGAGGAGGTCATCACCGAGAAGACGAAGATCGTCTCCTTCGTGCTGGTCTCCAACATCCTCGGCACCCAGAACCCGGTCGAGGCGATCGTCCGCCGCGCCCAGGAGGTCGGCGCCCTGGTCTGCGTCGACGCCTCCCAGGCCGCGCCGCACATGCCGCTGGACGTCCAGGCCCTCCAGGCCGACTTCGTGGCCTTCACCGGCCACAAGATGTGCGGCCCGACCGGCATCGGCGTGCTGTGGGGCCGCCAGGAACTGCTGGAGGACCTCCCGCCGTTCCTCGGCGGCGGCGAGATGATCGAGACCGTGTCGATGCACTCGTCGACGTACGCCCCGGCCCCGCACAAGTTCGAGGCGGGCACCCCCCCGATCGCCCAGGCGGTCGGGCTGGGCGCGGCGATCGACTATCTCAACTCGATCGGCATGGACAAGATCCTCGCCCATGAGCACGCCCTCACCGAGTACGCGGTACGCAAGCTCCTGGAGGTCCCCGACCTGCGGATCATCGGCCCCACCACGGCCGAGGACCGGGGCGCGGCGATCTCCTTCACGCTCGGCGACATCCACCCGCACGACGTGGGCCAGGTCCTCGACGAACAGGGCATCGCGGTCCGGGTCGGCCACCACTGCGCCCGCCCCGTCTGCCTGAGGTACGGAATTCCCGCGACCACGCGAGCGTCGTTCTATCTGTACTCCACGCCGGCCGAGATCGACGCCCTGGTCGACGGACTGGAGCACGTACGGAACTTCTTCGGATGAGGGGCTGAGGCGTGAAGCTGGACTCCATGTACCAGGACGTCATCCTGGACCACTACAAGAACCCGCACGGGCGTGGTCTGCGCGATGGCGACGCCGAGGTACACCACGTGAACCCGACGTGCGGCGACGAGATCACCCTCCGGGTGAAGTACGACGGCACGACGATCCAGGACGTCTCGTACGAGGGCCAGGGCTGTTCCATCAGCCAGGCATCGGCCTCCGTGCTGAACGACCTGCTGGTCGGCAAGGACCTGGCGGACGCGCGGCGGATCCAGGAGACCTTCCTGGAGCTGATGCAGTCCAAGGGCCGCATCGAGCCCGACGACGCGATGGAGGACGTCCTGGAGGACGCGGTCGCGTTCGCCGGGGTGTCGAAGTACCCCGCCCGGGTCAAGTGCGCCCTCCTGAGCTGGATGGCGTGGAAGGACGCGACGGCCCAGGCACTGGACGGCGCCGACGCCGAAAGGAAGACGGCATGACCGAGACCGTTGAGATGAAGCCGGCTTCCGAGGAGGAGCTGCGCGAGGCCCTGATGGACGTGGTCGACCCCGAGCTGGGCATCGACGTCGTCAACCTGGGCCTGATCTACGGCATCCACATCGACGACGCGAACATCGCCACCGTCGACATGACCCTGACCTCGGCGGCCTGCCCGCTGACCGACGTCATCGAGGACCAGGCCAAGTCCGCCACGGACGGCCTGGTCAACGAGTTGCGCATCAACTGGGTCTGGATGCCGCCGTGGGGCCCCGACAAGATCACCGACGAGGGCCGCGAGCAGCTCCGCGCGCTCGGCTTCAACGTCTGACCTCTTCTTCCCGGCCCGACGGCCCCCGGCGATCCGCCGGGGGCCGTCGGCCGTTCCCGCCCGTTCCCGCCTCGGTACGGTGACCGGCATGGGTTATCTGCTCCTGCTCGGAGCCATCGCCTCGGAGGTCGCCGCGACCACCGCCATGAAGTACAGCGAGGGCTTCAGCCGACTCGTTCCCTCCGTGCTCACGGTGCTCGGTTACGTCGTCTCGTTCGGCCTGCTGGCCCGGACGCTGAAGACCGTCTCCATCGGGACGGTGTACGCCATCTGGTCCGGGGTCGGCACGGCGGCGATCGCCGCGATCGGGGTGGCGTTCATGGGGGAGGGGATGACCGCCGTCAAGGCGGCCGGGATCGCGCTGATCATCATCGGCGTGGTGGTGCTCAACCTCGGCGGGGCGCACTGACGGGCGCCGCCCGCCGGTGGCCGGGCGCGGCTGGGCGGAGGCCGGTTCGCACCCGGTGTGTCCGGGCGGTTAGGTTGCCCCCATGACCGATACGACTGCTTCCCGTACCACCGGTGCCGTGGCCGCCGGCCTCGCCACCATCGCCGCCGACGGCACCGTTCTCGACACCTGGTTCCCCGCGCCCGAACTCGTCGCCGAGCCCGGCCCGGCCGGCACCGAGCGGCTCTCCGCCGAGCAGGCCGCGAAGCTGCTGGGCGGCGGCGCGACCGCCGCGGTCGGCCCGGACACCCGCCGGGGCGTCGAGGTGGTCGCGGTCCGCACGGTCATCGCCTCCCTGGAGGAGAAGCCGCTCGACGCGCACGACGTCTACCTGCGTCTGCACCTGCTCTCCCACCGCCTGGTCAAGCCGCACGGCCAGAGCCTGGACGGCATCTTCGGCTTCCTCGCCAACGTGGCGTGGACCTCGCTGGGCCCGGTCGCCGTGGACGACATCGAGAAGGTCCGCCTCAACGCCCGCGCCGAGGGCCTGCACCTCCAGGTGACCTCGATCGACAAGTTCCCCCGGATGACCGACTACGTGGTCCCCAAGGGCGTGCGCATCGCCGACGCCGACCGGGTCCGCCTGGGCGCGCACCTGGCCGAGGGCACGACCGTCATGCACGAGGGCTTCGTCAACTTCAACGCCGGCACGCTCGGCACCTCGATGGTCGAGGGCCGCATCTCCGCGGGCGTCGTCATCGGCGACGGCTCGGACATCGGCGGCGGCGCCTCCACCATGGGCACCCTCTCCGGCGGCGGCAACGTGATCATCTCCGTCGGCGAGCGCTGCCTGATCGGCGCCGAGGCGGGCGTCGGCATCGCCCTCGGCGACGAGTGCGTGGTCGAGGCCGGCCTCTACATCACCGCCGGCACCCGCGTGACCATGCCCGACGGGCAGATCGTCAAGGCCCGTGAGCTGTCCGGCGCCTCCAACATCCTCTTCCGCCGCAACTCGGTCACCGGCACCGTCGAGGCCCGCCCGAACAACGCGGTCTGGGGCGGCCTGAACGACATCCTGCACAGCCACAACTGAGCACCGGCGGCCCGTACAGCGCCCTCTCCGGCCCGAGGCAGGCCGGGGAGGGCGCTGCTGTCGCTGTGCGGGAGGGTTCCGCTCGCTGCGCGGGGACGGTTCCGCGGGGACCGAGGCATAGCGGGGCCCGGCCGCGCGCGTCCCAGGGGACACAGGGGCCGGACAGCGGGTCCGGCCCGGGGGCAGGAGAAGGTGACGATGGATGCGCAGGCGCAGGAGAGTTTCCGCGAGTTCGTGGCGAACCGGTCGTCCGCGCTGCTGAGGACGGCCGTCCTGCTCAGCGGCGGCGACCGGCACGCCGGTGAGGACCTGCTGCAGAACGCCCTGATCCGGGCGGCCGGCCGCTGGCAGCGCATCGACGAGCCCGAGGCGTACGTCCGGCAGGTCCTGTACCGGCAGCAGATCAGCCGCTGGCGGCTGAAGTGGCCCCGGCGCGAGGTGAGCGTCGGGGAGCCGCCGGAGACCGGCACCGGCACCGACATCTCCGCCGCGGCCGACCTGAAGCTGGTGATGCGCGGCGCGCTGGCCCGGCTCACCGCCCGGCAGCGCACCGTGCTGGTGCTGCGCTACTTCGAGGACCTCCCGGAGGCCGAGGTGGCCCGCATCCTGGGCTGCTCGGTCGGCACCGTACGGTCCACCACCCACCGCTCCCTCGCCCGGCTGCGCGTCCTCGCCCCCGAACTCGCCGCGCTCGGCGGGGCCGGGCGGCAGCCGTCCCCCGACCCGTCGCCCGTGGAGGTGCGCCCATGAACGTCGAGGACATCCTGCGGGACACGCTGCGGGAACAGGCCGCCGGGGCGCCCCCGGCACCGCCCGCCTTCGCCGACCGGGTGCTGGCCGCCCGCCGGCGCCGGAGGCTGCGCGGACTGGCGTCCGCGGCCGCCGCCACCGCGGCCGTCGTCGCCGTCGCCGTGGGCGTGCCGCTGCTGGATTCCGGCTCGCACGAACCGCCCCCGGCGGGCCTCGGGACGGACGACGGCACCCTCGCCCGCCCCGGCCAGTCGCCCCCGCGCGACCTGATCGCCGCCGGGGACGTCGCCCTGGCCGCGTACTGCACGGGCCGGACCGTCGAACGGCCGGACGGGCAAGGCGTCCTCGAACGCACGTACTGGCTGCTCGACCCGGCGACGGGACGGTACGAGAAGGACGACCGCTGGTCGTTCGTCGCGGTCGCGCCCGGTCTGCGCACGGCGGCCGTCCTGGAACGCGGCCTGCCCGCCGACCGCATCGGCATCCTCGACCTCGCCACCCGACGGATCGACCGCTGGATCCCGGTCGGCCACGGCGTCGGCGGCCTCGCCTACTCCCGAGACGGCCGCCGGATCGTCGCCACCGCCTACGACGACGATCCCGACCTGCGGGTACGGGTCGAGCGGGAGGGCGGCGGGGAGGGCTGGATGTCCGAGTTCGGCCGGTCCAGCCGTACCGGATTCCTCGTCCTGGACACGGTGACCGACGAGTACACCTACGCCCCCGTCCCGGCCGACCGGGACATCAACGCCCGGCAGGACTTCGCCTTCTCCCGCTCCGGCGACTCGGTGTACGCGCAGGTCGTCGGCGGGAAGGACGGGCTCCAGCAGTTCTACGCCCTGACCGGCGCGGAGATCGACGCCCCGGCCGAGGAGCGGTACCTGCGCTCCGACGTCCCCGCGCGGCTCTCCCCGGACGGGCGGCTCGCCGCGCTCGGGCTGACCGAGGAACGCCAGGACCGGTCGTGGTCCTCGGTCCGGGACCCGCGGACCGGCGAGGAGGTCGCCAAGGTGCGCGGGGCGGAACTGCTCGCCTGGGCGGACGACCACCGGCTGATCGCCTGGGAGCGGGCACCGGGGGTGGCGGAGTACCGGCCCCGGCTGGTGCTGGTCACCCTCGGCAGCGACAAGGTCGTGCCGCTGTCCGGGGTCCGGGTGCCCGACGACGACTTCGGCACCCTGGAGTGGGAGCCGGTCTTCGCCACCCGCTGACCCGGCCGTCAGCCCGCCGCCAGCCGGTCGTACACCGCGCGCAGCCCGTCGGCCGTGGCCCGGTCGGCGGGCCGCAGCGGGGCGCGGACCGGGCCGGCGGGCAGGCCGAGGCCGCCGAGCAGCGCCTTGACGGTGACGGTCCCGGGCAGGCCCGCCGCCATCACCGCCTCGACCAGCTCGGCCGCCGCCGCCTGGAGCCGCGCCGCCTCGGCCGTGCGGCCCGCGTCGAAGGCGTCGAGGACCGCGCGCAGGTGCTCGGGGACGAGGTTCGCGACCGTGCTGACGTACCCGGCGGCGCCGCTCGCGTACCAGGCGAGGTTCTCCTCGTCGCAGCCCGCGTAGTACGCCAGGCCGGTGCGGGCCAGCACCCGCTGGGTGCCCAGCAGGTCGTGCGCGCAGTCCTTGACGGCCACGATCCGGGGGTGCCCGGCGAGGCGCACCAGGGTGGCGGGGGCGATCCGGGTGCCGGTGCGGGCCGGGATGTCGTACAGCATCACGGGCAGCTCCGAGGCGTCCGCGACCTCGCGGAAGTGGGCCTCCAGGGCGTCCTGCGGGGGGCGGCTGTAGTACGGCGCGACCACCAGCAGGCCGTCCGCCCCGGCCCGCTCGGCCGCGCGGGCCAGTTCCACGGTGTGCCGGGTGTCGGCGGTGCCCACCCCGGCGACGACCGAGGCACGGTCCCCGACCGCCGAGCGCACCGCCCCGACCAGCGCGGACTTCTCGGCGTCCGTGGTGGTCGGCGACTCGCCCGTGGTGCCGGAGAGCACCAGTCCGTCGCAGCCCCGGCTCACCAGATGGTCGGCGAGCCGGGCCGCGCCGTCGAGATCGAGGCCGCCGTCCTCGGTGAAGGGGGTGACCATGGCGCACAGGGCGCGGCCGAAAGGAGTCGTCATGGCAGCAGTGTCGGCCGCCCCACCGTACAGCTCCACTTAAATCCGCTACCGGGTATCCGTAAGCACTGCTTAAGCGATGGCGGGGCGTCACGGAGGCCCTCTGTCCGATCCGCGCCGGATCGGTCACCATGGCCGCAACGGTCGTCAGCGGACATGGGGAGGCGTCATGAAGCTCGGCAAGGCACTCGCCACCGGCGTCGCGGAGGAGCAGCCGGAGGCGCCGGAGGCGTACGAGGAGCAGGTCCCGGTGGTCGCGGAGAGCCCGGAGCCGGTCGGGCGGGAAGAGGCCCCGGCCGCCGCCCGATGAGGCTCCGGCTCCCGGAGGAACGCCCGGCAAAACCGCCCACCGGGTACAAGATCGCCCACCCGGTGCTGTCCCACGACGGCACCCGGGCCGCCTTCACCGGCGTCTCCCTGGGCGGCGCACTGCCGTACGGCGTGCTGGCCGAGGCGTCCTGTGTCTACGGGCTGCGGCACCGGCCGCCGCACCGCCGCTGCGACTGCGGGTTCCACAGCGTGCACGACCGGGCGGTGGCCGAGGCGCTGCTGTGCATGGCCGAGCACCGCGCGGCGGTGCTGCTGGAGGTCCTGGTCCTCGGCCGCTATCTGCGCTTCGAACGCGGGTTCCGCTCCGCCCGGCAGCGGGTGCGGACCGCCACCGTCGGACCCTGCGGCTGCGGCGCCGCCGCGGTCGCGCTGGCCGACGCGGGCTGGGGCCGGCCCAACTGGCGGGCGCTGGCCCCCTCCTGCGCGGGCTGTCTGCGCGGCCGCACCTCCCTCTCCCTCGCCGCCTTCGCCCGGCGGGCCGGGGACGGGCTGCGGGTCGTCGCCGGCCCGCCGGCCGGACCGGTGAGCGGCGGGGAGCCGGACCTCGGGGTGCCCGAACTGATCGCCGAGGCGGCCCTGCTGCAGGCCCGGCTGGACTGGCTGCAGAGCCGGCTCGCCCGCCTCGACCGGGCCTGAATCCGGCCCCGCGCCCAGGGGTAGCGCCGGCCCACCGGGGTACCCGGGCGGCTCCGGAAGCCGAGAGGAGGCGGGACACCGTGACCGGAGCCACGGAATACCGGCCCGTGCACGACGAGCACCACTCCGTGGGTGAACTCGTCGGCCAGGCCACCGAACAGCTCTCCCAGCTCGTACGCCAGGAAGTGGCCCTCGCCAAGGCGGAGCTGGCCGCCAAGGGAAAGCGCGTCGGACGCGGCGGCGGGCTGCTCGGCGCCGCCGGTGCCGTGGCCTACGTCGGCCTGTTCGCGCTGGCCGGCACGGCCGTCGCCGCCCTCTCGCTGGCGCTGCCCGTGTGGGCGTCGGCGCTGATCGTGACGGCGGTGCTGTTCGCGGTCGCGGGCCTGCTGGCCCTGGCCGGCCGCGCCCAGTTGCGCCGGGCCGCGCCGCCCACACCGGAACAGACCATCGGCAGCGTCAAGGCCGACGTCGACGAGATCAGGGAAAGGGCGCATCGATGACCGACCCGACGACGAGCGGGCAGAGCGACACGGCGACCGGGGCCAAGGGCCCCGACGAACTGCGGCGGCAGATCGAGGAGACCCGCAGCCGGCTCGGCGACACCGTCGAGGAACTGGCGGCCAAGACCGATGTGAAGGGCCGCGCCAAGGCCCGCGCCGCCGACCTCAGGGACCGGGCCGGCGCCATGACCGTACAACTGCGCAGCACCGCCGCGCAGGCCGGGCACACCGTGCAGGAGAAGGCGACCCGGGCCGGGCACACCGTGCAGGAGAAGGCGCCGGCCCCGGTGCGCGACGCGGTCCGGGCCGGGCGCGGCAACCCCCGGCCGGTGCTGGTCGCCGCGGCGGCGGGCGCGGTGGTCGCGGCGGCCGTGCTGTGGCGCCGCCGCGCGCACCGCTGAGCGGCCCGGAAGCGGGACACGGAGGGCCCCGGCGACGGGGCCCTCCGCCGTGTCCTCGTACGGGTTGACCTCAACCTCGATCGAGGTACGAGGGTGGTGTCCGTACCGCCCGGACCGACCCGTGGAGGCCCCCGTGACCCGCCGTACCGACGCCCACCCCGACCTGCTCCGCCCCGATGCCGGAGCCTCCTTCTTCAGCACCTGGCGGGTCGGCGGCCCCGAGCGCCAGCGGGAGACCGTCGAGGCCATCGCCCGGACCTGGGAGCGCCGCCCCTGGCCCGCCGACGCGCTGCGCAGCTACCACGTCTACACCGGACACGACGGCGAAACGTTGCTGCACTACTCGCAGTGGGAGAACGAGCAGGCGTACGAGGCGTTCGCCCGGACCCAGCGGCAGGAACGGGTCGACGAGATCGACACCGCCGTGCCCGGCATCGAACGGCTGGGGCTCGGGCGGTACCGCCGCCACGCCGGCCGGGAGCGCCGGGCCGGGGACACCCGGGTCCCCGGCCTGATCGTGACCGTCCGCATCGACTTCGCCCCGGGCGCCGCCGACCGCCGCGGCGACTGGGTCGGCCTCGTCCTCGAGGCCGTCGCCGACGACCCGGTGGGCCACCGCGGCCTGATCTCCGCCCACTTCCACCTGAGCACCGACGGCACCCATGTGCTGAACTACGCCGAGTGGGAGAGCGCCGACGCCTACGACGCGGTCCTGGCCGCGCCGGGCGAGGGCATCGGCTCCCCCACCGACCTGTGGGACCGGGTGCGCACCCATCCGGACGTGCGCGGCTTCACCGGCAGCCGGTACGACCACGCCCTCGGCCTGGTGCCCGGCTAGGCCCTAGGGGCGGAACCGCAGCACCTGCGGGTCGTGGTCGCTGATCTGGTCGTGGAACTCCGCGTTGACGTGCACGCTGTCGTACGTGAAGTGGCCGCCGCGCCGGATCGCCGGGCTGACCAGGATCTGGTCCAGCACCTGGCTGTTGCCCTGGTAGACGTACGAGTACCGCTCGTCCTCCGGCAGCGACTTCACCGCCGACCACAGCGCCCCGTCGGCCTCCAGCAGGCGGGCCGTGGTGGAGAACTCGAAGTCGTTGATGTCGCCGAGGGCGATGACGTCCGCGTTCTTCTGGGCGGCGAGGATCTGCTTGACGAAGGTGTTGACGGCCGTCGCCTGGAGGTGCCGCTGGGTCTCGGAGCCGCGCGCCGGGGGCTGGTACTGGCTGGTCAGCCCCTGGTCGCCGCCCTTGGAGGCGAAGTGGTTGGCGATGACGAAGACCGTCCTGCCGCGGAAGACGAACTCGCCGGCGAGCGGCTTGCGGCTGTTCTCCCAGGCGAGGTTCGACGGGTCGACGCGGCCGGGGGAGTGGGTCAGCGCGGCCTTGCCGCGGACCTTGGTGACCCCGGTCGCCGTGGTCGCGTCGCCGGCCGCGCGGTCGGTGAAGGAGACCCGCTCGGGGTCGAACAGGAACACCTGGCGGATGTTGCCGCCGGGCTCGCCGCCGTCGGCCTTGTCGACCGGGTCGACCGAGCGCCAGTCGTAGCGCGGGCCGCCGGCCGCCACGATCGCGTCGATCAGCTTCGTCACCGTCCGGCCGGCGGCGACCGTGCCGTCGTCGGTGGCGCCGTTGTCGTCCTGGATCTCCTCCAGGGACACGATGTCGGGGGAGCCGAGGTGGTGCACGATGGCGGCGGCGTGCGCGGCGAAGGTGTCGTCGGACGGGTCGAGGTTCTCGACGTTGTACGTCGCCACCGCCAGCTCGCGGCGGGACGCGGCGCGGGTCGTCTCCTTCTCCCGGCCGCCGTCCTGGAGCGTGCCGAGCCGGCCGGCGACGAGGGTGTAGCCGCCGTACTGGTTGTAGTCCAGCGGGCCGGCGGTGGTCCCGGCGAGGGTGTCGCCGACGTTGGCGTCGGGGAAGTCGGCGGCCTTGCCCAGGGACTGGATCTGGAGCCGGCCGGTGTTCTGGGAGTCGTAGGAGCCGTAGACCGTGCCGCCGCCCGCGCTGGGGTGCTCCTTCGGCTTCACCGTCACCCACAGCTCGGTGTACGGGTCGGTGGCGCCGACCACGCGGGCGTCGGCGACCTGGACGTTCATGCCCTCCAGGGACTCGTAGTAGTCCAGGGCGTACCTGTCCGGGCGCAGCGGCAGCGCGTTGATCGAGCCGCCCCCGGCCTGTGGGGTGTAGGCGCGCGGCACCGAGCGGGCGTCGATCCGGGTGGCGGCGGGGACCGGGTTGCCGCTGGAGACGACGGTGACGGCGGGGCGGGTGATCTCGGTCAGCGACTGGTTCCCGGAGGAGGTGCCGCCGGGGACGTACTCCGAGACCGTGCCGGAGACGCTGACCGCGTCGCCGACGGCGACCTTCGGGGTGGAGCTGGTGAAGACGAAGACGCCCTCGCTGGTGGCCGGGTCGGCGTCCGGGGCGGGGTCCTGCATCCAGAAGCCCTTGGAGGAGCCGTAGGTGCGCACGCCCGTGACGATCCCGGTCACGTCGGTGACCTGCTGTCCGGCGTACGGGGAGACCCGGGTGGTGCCCTGGATGTCGTGGACGCGCACGGAGGCGGCGTGCGCGGGGGAGCCGATGACGACGGTGGAGGCCGCGGAACACACGGCGGCGACGGTGAGCGCGGCGAGACGCGCGGACGACTTGCTCGGCAAGGGAGCCCTCCGGGGACTGAGCGGTGAAACGCCGGAACGAGGGTGAGGAGTGGGACGGGAGGGGGACGAGCACCCTTGAGTGAACACTTGTGCCCCCTACTTCTACGCGCGTCAATCTCCTGCGGGAGCGGGCCCGTTGTCAAGGTTTCGGCCATGTACGGCGGCCGACGGGGAGATGAACCGGGCGGCATGGGTGGAAACCCGTCTAGGCTGAGCGGCTGAGCCGTACGGCGTCCAGGTGGCCGTACGGCGGTCGAGGTGCGCGAGGAGAAACAGTTGATGTCAGACAGCTCCACCCTGCCGCCCGCGCGGCTGCACCCCGAAGCGGAGCTGGCCCGCGACGCGCTCTCCACCCCCCTGCTCTCCCGGGCCGTCCGGCTCGCCCGCTGGGCCGGGGCGGACACCCGTGTCGACGCGGGCGGCGCGCTCGCCGAGGAGCAGCTCCCGGCGGCGGCCGAGGCGCTGGGGCTGACCGGCGGCGACGCCCCCGCCCAGGCGAGCGAGGCGTGGCGGGTGGCCGTGGACGCGGGGCTGGTCGAGGTCGCCGACGAGGAGGCGGGCACCGTCACGGCCGGCGAGGAGCTGTCCCGGATCACCGGCGGCTCCCCGCGGGACGTGCTCGGCGTCTGGCTGGCCGCCCTGGAGTCGGTCCTCGCCGACGCCAGCGTGCCCGACCTCGGTTCGCTGATCGACGCGATGGCCGAGGGCGAGGGCGAGCTGGACCTGTCCGCCGTGGACTGGGACCCCGAGGCCGAGGCGGAGTTCCTCGACGGGGTGCTCGCCAACCTGTACCTGCTCACCGTCGGCGAGGACGCGCCCGGCGACGCCCCGGTGCCGCTGCCCGCGCTGGCCGCCTCCGTCCTGGTCCCCGACGGCATGGAGGAGCCCAGCAACGCCGTGCTGGAGCGGGTCTCCGAGGCGATGATGAAGCTGGACGACCAGTTCCGGCTGCTGGAGCCGGTCGGGCTGGTGGCGTACCGGCCGGTCGACGAGGAGCTGATGTCCGACACCGGCGAGGAGCCCGCGCCGCCCGTCGACGACACCGACGTGGCCCGCTACGGCATGGTGCGGCTCACCCCGCTCGGCCTGTACGGGCTGCGGGCCCGGCTGCTGGAGGCCGGGTTCGACGCGCCGGCCGTCGGGGACCTCGCCGACAAGGGCGCCGACGCGCTGCTCGACGGCACCGCCGCGTTCCCGCCGGGCGCCGCGCACGCCGAGACCGAGCACTGGCTGGCCCGCCGGGAGCCGCTGGCCGCCGCCCGGGAGCTGCTGGCCGCGGCGCGCGGCACCGACGCCGGGGCACCGCTGCGCCGGCTCCGCTGCCAGCAGGCCCTCGCCCTGGTCGGCGCCGAGGCCGAGCCCGCGCTGCGGGAGGTCCTCGGCGACCCGGAGCTGGGCGGACTGGCCCGGGTGTGGCTCACCGAGCACGGCGCCGGGGACGTGCCCGCCCCGTCCGAGGCCATGATCTTCTGGCTGACCGTCGACACGGTCGCCGCGCAGTTGGCCGCCGAGGGCAACTCCGAGGAACTGCGCGCCCTGGTGGAGGGCCTGGCCGCGCAGCACAGCGGCTTCTTCGACACCGCCTGGCGGGTCGACCACCCCGCCACCGCGGACGTCCTGGAGGCGATGGGGCGGCTGCACCCCGACAAGAAGGTGGCCAAGGAGGCCCGCAAGGCGGCGTTCAAGGCGCGGTCGCAACAAGGGGGTTGACCTGGGGTGCCCCTGGCGGCGGAGGGGTGAGCTGGGCTGTTCCTCGGGTGCGGCGAGTGCTGTGGATCGCGGGCCCGGGCGGCTACTCCCGCGGCCCCGACTCGCCGATGACGACGACCCGTACGGGTACGCCGTCCAGCTCCTCCGGGATCAGGTCGGGCTCCTCCGGGATCAGGTCGGGCTCCTCCGGGATCAGGTCCGGCTTCGCGAGCCGGTCCCGGGGTGTGTCGCGGGTGACGAAGACGACGACGACCTCCTCGCCCGTCTGCTCGTCCCGGCCGGTGCCGACCCCGGTCACCCCGGGCAGGCCCATCAGCTCGGCCTCGTGGCGGCTGCGCGCCCGACGTGCGTCCACCGCGGCTCGCCTCCCCACGGTCCTCCAGGTGGTTGGAGGTCTATTGCGACCACCGGCGCGGGTCAAGGGCCCGCGCCGGACTTCGTCGGACGCGGCGCCCCGGACCGGCCCCCTCCTCGGCGCGGAGGGGGCCGGTGTCCGGTCACAGGGCCTGCGCGCCCGGCTTCACCATCCCGCGCACGGTGCGGGACTTCACGAAGTCGCCGAGCGCGGTCATCTCCCACTCCCCGGAGTACTGCCGGATCAGCTTCGCCATCAGCACACCGGTCTGCGGCTCGGCGGAGGTGAGGTCGAAGCGGACCAGCTCCTCGCCGGTGGCGCCGTCCAGCAGCCGGCAGTACGCCTTGGCGACCTCGGTGAACTTCTGCCCGGAAAAGGAGTTGACCGTGAAGACCAGACCGGTGACCTCCTGCGGGAGCCGGCCCAGGTCGACGCTGATCACCTCGTCGTCGCCGCCGCCCTCGCCGGTGAGGTTGTCACCGGAGTGCTGGATGGCGCCACCCACGATCTGGAGCTTGCCGAAGTAGCAACTGTCGATGTGGTTGCGCTGCGGGCCGTAGGCGATGACCGAGGCGTCCAGGTCGATGTCCTTGCCGCGGTACGCCGGTTCCCAGCCGAGGCCCATCCGGACCGTGGAGAGCACCGGGCGGCCGCCCTTGACCAGGGAGACCGTCTGGTTCTTCTGCAGGCTGACGCGGCCCTTGTCCAGGTTGACCTTGCCGGTGCCGGGCGCGGGGGCCGGGGGCGCGGCCGGCGGGGCCGGCGGGGCGGCGGGGGCGGTGACCGGCGGGGGCGGGGGCTGGACGGCGGCGGGGGGCGGGGTGACCGGCTGGGCGGCCGGGGCGGCCGGTTCCTCGACCGAGACGCCGAAGTCGGTGGCGATGCCCGCGAGGCCGTTGGCGTAGCCCTGGCCGACGGCGCGGGCCTTCCAGGCGCCGTTGCGCAGGTAGATCTCCACGATCACCAGGGCGGTCTCGGTGCCGAGCCGCGGGGGCGTGAAGGTGGCCAGCACGGCCTGGTCGTCGGCGTTGCGGATGGTGGCCGTGGGCTCGATGCCCTGGAAGGTCTGGCCGGGGGCGTCGGGGCTGGCCGTGACGACGATCTTCTCGATGCCCGGGGGGACCGCGCCGGTGTCCACCGTGATCGCGTCGGGGGCGGTGCCGCCGCCGGAGCGGTACGTGACGCCCTGGCCGGTGGGCTGGTTGTAGAAGATGAAGTCGTCGTCGGAGCGCACCTTGCCGTCGGCGGTGAGCAGCAGGCCCGATACGTCGAGCCGCACGGGGGCGGTGACGTCCACCGTCACGCGGGTGGCGGGGAGGGGGATGTTCGAGCCGGGGGTCATGACTGTCATGCCGGGTGAACGAGCGAGGGCGTTTTACCGTTCCCTTACCGTCGGCCGATCGGTCGGCCGGGCGGTCGGGCGGACGGTTTTCGCCCCCGCCGCCCCTACCCGTCCCATCCCCGGGGGCTCCGCCCCCGGACCCCCGATCGGCCTGAACGGCCTCGTCCTCAAACGCCGGACGGGCTGAAGAATCAGCCCGTCCGGCGTTTGAGGAGCGGGGGCCCAGGGGGTTTTACGGCACGACCACGATCTTGCGGCCCACGCCCGCCGCGAACTGTTCCAGTGCCTCGGGGTAGCGGTCCAGGGGGAGGCGGTCGCTGATGAAGATCTCCGGGTCGAGGACGCCGTTGGCGAACAGTTCCGCCGCCCGTTCGTAGCTGTGCAGGACCGCCATCGAACCGGTGATGGTGATCTCCTGGTTGTAGATGCGGTACGGGTCGATCCGCACGCGCGTCGCGTAGTCCGCCACCCCGAACTGAAGGAACGTTCCGGCCTTGGCGACCCGGTCCAGGCCGTCCTGGATCGCCGCCGCGTTGCCCGTGGCGTCGATGACCAGGTCCCAGCCCTGGGGGCGGTCGAGTTCGTCCGCCGACGCGGCCGAGGCCGAGACGCCCAGGCCGCGGGCGGTCTCCAGGCGGGCCGGGTTCACGTCCACCATGTCCACGCTGGCCGCGCCGGTCCGCTTGGCCAGTTCCAGCATCATCAGGCCCATCGTGCCGGAGCCGTAGATCAGCACGTGGGCGCCGAGCCGGGAGCGGAGCACGTCGTAACCGCGGACCGCGCAGGACAGGGGCTCGATCAGGGCCGCGTCCTGGGTGCGCACGTGCTCGGGCAGCTTCACGCAGTTGGCGACGGGCGCCACCGCGTACTGCGCGGCGCCGCCGGCCGTCGTCACGCCGATGCCGCCCCAGCGTTCGCACAGGTTGTTGTGGCCCTCGCGGCAGTAGCGGCACTCGTAGCAGTACAGGGACGGGTCCACCGCGACGCGGTCGCCGACCGCGACCTCGGTGACCTGGGTGCCGACGCCGACCACCTCGCCCGCGAACTCGTGGCCCGGCGTGATCGGCAGTTTGGGCGCGAACTCGCCCTGGAGGATGTGCAGATCGGTGCCGCACAGGCCGCAGGCGGCGACCTGGACGACGACCTCGCGCGGCCCTGGCGTCGGGTCGGGGACCTCGGTGACGACGGCGCGGCCCACGGACTCGATGACGGCGGCCTTCATTTCACGGCTCCCAACGACAGGCCCTGGACCAGTTTGTCCTGGGCGGCGAACCCCGCGGCGAGCACCGGCAGGGAGATGACGAGCGACGCGGCGCACACCTTGGCCAGGAACAGGCCCTGGCTGGTGATGAAGCCGGTCAGGAAGACGGGGGCGGTCTCGGCGACCACGCCCGTCAGCACCCGGGCGAAGAGCAGTTCGTTCCAACTGAAGATGAAGCAGATCAGCGAGGTCGCGGCGATGCCCGGCAGGGCGATGGGCGCGACCACCCGGGCCAGGATCACCGGCAGTTTCGCGCCGTCCACCCGGGCCGCCTCGATCACGGCGACCGGCACCTCGGCGAGGAAGGACTGCATCATCCACACCGCGATCGGCAGGTTCATGGAGGTGTAGAGGACGACCAGCAGCCAGATGTTGTCGAGCAGGTCGGTGTTCTTGGCGAACAGGTAGATCGGCAGCAGGCCCGCGACCACCGGCAGCATCTTGGTGGAGAGGAAGAAGAACAGCACGTCCGTCCACTTCTTCACCGGCCGGATGGACAGCGCGTACGCGGCCGGCAGGGCGAGCAGCAGGACGAGCAGGGTGGAGGCGACCGAGGCCACCGCCGAGTTGATCAGCGAGGGCCAGGGGCTGGCGCCGCCGCCCGCGCCGAAGAACTCCCGGTAGCCGTCCAGGGTCAGGGCGGCGGCGAAGGACGGCGGGTTGGTGGCGGCGTCCTCCTCCGAGTGGAAGGAGGTCAGCGCCATCCACGCGATGGGCAGGAAGAAGACGACGCCGGCCAGCCAGGCCACCAGGCCGAGGCCGTTTCTGCGGATGGCGTTCATGCGCGGGAGACCTCCTCGCGGAACAGGGACGACACCACGCGCAGCGCGAAGGTCGCGATGATGATCGAGCCGATGACGACCAGGACGCCCGCGGCCGAGGCGAGGCCGTTCTCGTGGGCCTGGTAGAAGCTCTGGTAGACGGTGTAGGGCAGGTTGGCGGTGCCCAGGCCGCCGGAGGTGAGGGTGAAGACGGCGTCGAAGTTCTGCACGATGTAGATCGAGCCGAGCAGGGCGCCGAGTTCGAGGTAGCGGCGCAGATGGGGGAGGGTGAGGTGGCGGAAGATCTGCCAGTCGCTCGCCCCGTCGACCCGGGCGGCCTCGATCTGCTGCTGGTCGCGGCTCTGCAGGCCGGCCAGCAGGATCAGCATCATGAACGGCGTCCACTGCCACACCAGTGACGCCTCCACCGCGAGCAGCGGGGTGTCGGAGATCCAGTCCGGCTGGGGGCCGCCGACGTAGTGCAGCAGGCCGTTGAGCAGGCCGTACTCGGGGTTGTAGAGCACGTGCTTCCACAGCAGCGCCGCGGCGACCGGGACCACCAGGAACGGGGCGATCAGCAGGGTGCGCACCAGGCCGCGGCCCCGGAACCTGCGGTCCAGCAGCAGTGCCAGGGCCAGACCCAGGATCAGGCTGGCGAGCACCACCGCCACGGTCAGCAGGACCGTGGTCCACACCGACTTGCGCAGATCGGCGTCGGAGAGGACCTCGCCGTAGTTGGCGAGTCCGGTGAAGCTGCGGGCGTCCGGATAGAGGCTGTTCCAGTCGAAGAAGGAGATCACCAGCGTGGCCACGAACGGCAACTGGGTGACCGCGATCATGAAGACCAGGGCGGGCAGCAGCGGGGCCCGGGTGGCCCAGGCCCGCAGCCGGGGGGAGGGGCGCCGTGCGGGGGTGCGGACGTCGGGGGCGGCCACGGGGGCCGTGGTCGTGGCGGTCATCGTCCCTCGTACTCCTTAGCGATCTCCTCGGCGAGGGCCTGGGACTTCTTCAGGGCCGACTCGACCGACTGGCGTCCGGCGATGGCCGCGCTGATCTCCTGGGAGACCTTGGTGCCGAGGTCGGTGAACTCGGGGATGCCGACGAACTGGATGCCGGGCGCGGGCCGGGGCTGCACGCCGGGGTCCTTGGGCCGGGCGCCCTCGATGGCCTCCTTGGTCATCTCCTGGAAGGCGGCGGCCTCCGCCCGGTAGTCCGGGTTGTCGTACGTGGAGGCGCGCTTGCCGGCCGGTACGTCGGACCAGCCGACCCGGTCGCCGACCAACTGCTCGTACTCCTTGCTGGAGGCCCAGGAGACGAACTTCCACGCCTTGTCGGGGTTGCGGGACGCCTTCTGGATGCCCCAGGCCCAGGTGTAGAGCCAGCCGGCGGAGTCGGTCTTCTCCACCGGCGCGGGGGCGTAGCCGAGCTTGCCCTTGACCGGGGACTTGGCGGACTCCAGGGAACCGGCGGCGGAGGTGGCGTCGTACCACATGGCGACCTTGCCCTGGGTCATGTTGTTCAGGCACTCGGCGAAGCCGGCCTGGGCGGCGCCGGACTCGCCGTGCTCGCGGACCAGGTCGACGTAGAACTTGGTCGCCTTCTCGAACTCGGGGGAGTCCAGGCGGGCCTTCCAGTCCTGGTCGAACCAGGTGCCGCCGAAGGTGTTCACCACGGTGGTCAGCGGGGCCATGAGCTCGCCCCAGCCGGGCAGTCCGCGCAGGCAGATGCCCTTCATGCCGGGCTCGGCGCCGTCCACCCGGGCGGCGATGTCGGCGATCTGGGTCCAGGTGGGGCGGGCCGGCATGGTCAGGCCCTTCTCGGCGAGGACGTCCTTGCGGTACATCAGGAAGGACGACTCGCCGTAGAAGGGCTGGCCGTAGAGCTTGCCGTCGTCGCCGGTGAGGGACTCGCGCATCGGCCGCAGGATGTCCTGCTCGTCGTAGGCGGTGTCCTTGGCGACGTAGGGGTCCATCTCGTGCAGCCACTCGTTGCGGGCGTAGATGGGGATCTCGTAGTTGGACAGGGTGGCCACGTCGTACTGGCCGGCCTGGTTGGCGAAGTCCTGGCTGATCTTGTCGCGGACGTCGTTCTCCGGCAGGACGGTGAAGTTCACCTTGATGCCGGTCTCCTTGGTGAAGTGGCCGGCGGTGAGCTTCTGCAACTGCACCATCTGCGGGTTGTTGACCATCAGGACGTTGATGGCGTCGCCACCGGACCCGGCTCCGCCCGCCCCGACCCAGCAGCCGGAGAGCAGCGGGGCGAGCAGCGTCCCTGCGGCGGCCGCGGCGAGCGTGGCTCGCGGCCTCCGTCGGCTCTGGGTTCGCATGGATCGCTCCTGAACATAAGGGGAGATAAAGGGCGCGCGAGGGTGCGGACGCGCCCTACAGGTGGGTGAGTTGGGTTTTCAGACGCGGATGACCTGGGGGCCCAGCAGGGAGTAGCGGTGGGCCTCGGAGGCGGGCAGCAGGGTGCTGGTGACGATCGCCTCCAGGGCGCCGACCTCGGCGAACCGGCAGAAGCTGACCGCCCCGAACTTGGTGTGCACGCCCACGAACACGGTGCGGCGGGCGGCCCGGATCGCCTGCGCCTTGACCTCGCCGACCGCCGGGTCGGGGGTGGTCAGGCCGTGTTCCCGGGAGATGCCGTTGGCGCCGATGTAGGCCAGGTCGATGACGAACCCGGCCAGCATCCTGGTGGTCCAGTGGTCGACCGTGGCGAGCGTCCCGGACCGGACCCGGCCGCCGAGCAGCAGCACCGAGGTGTCGCCGCGTCCGGCGAGCGCCCCGGCGACCGGCAGGGACGCGGTGACCACGGTCAGCGGGCGGTCCCCGGGCAGGGCCTCGGCGATGAGCTGCGGGGTGAAGCCCTCGTCGACGAAGACGGTCTCGGCGTCCCCGAGCAGTTCGGCGGCCGCGGTGGCGATCCGGCGCTTCTCGGGCACGTGGCTGGTGGCGCGGAAGGCGAGGGTGGTCTCGAACCCGGCGCTCTCCACCGGGTAGGCGCCGCCGTGGGTGCGGCGGACCAGGCCGTGGTCCTCCAGGGCCCGCAGATCGCGCCGGACGGTCTCCTTGGCGACCGCCAGGTCGGCCGCGAGGGCGGTCACGTCGACCGAGCCGGTGGCCCGGGCGATGCGTACGATCTCGCGCTGGCGTTCTTCCGCCGTCCTGGTGCCCATGTCCCCACCTGCCTCACGCGCGTCCTTGCCCGTTCGGGCCCGCCGGGGCCCGTGGAGGAAGTTCTACAGCGGGTGCGCGGTGCTGACCAGGTCTGTTGCGGAAGGGATGCTGCCCGCTTGTGCCCGGTTCGGCTGCGGGGTGACCGTCGCGTACCTGGGGCGCGGTACCGCGGGAGGTGGGATCGGGCAGCGCGGATGCCCGAATGGTGGAGCGGACGGGCCCGTTCGCTGCCCGTCCGCTCCGTGTGGCGATGAGATCCGGTCAGTACGGCCAGATCGGCGGGTCGGTCACGAAGTGGCCGCCCAGGCGGGCGTGGGCCGGGTCGTCCGGGTCCAGTTCGCCCTGTTCGGCGATGAGTTTCGCGGCGTACGGCTCGGAGTCGTCGCAGGGGTCGTAGCCGAGCGCCCGCGCGGTGCTGAGGTCCCACCACAGGCGGGTGTTGGCGGAGGAGCCGTAGACGACGGTGTGGCCGACGTTCTCCGCGGTCAGCGCGGCGTGGAAGAGGCGGGCGCCGTCGGCGGGGCTCATCCACACCGACAGCATCCGCACGCTGGTCGGCTCGGGGAAGCAGGAGCCGATGCGGACCGAGACGGTCTCCAGGCCGTGCTTGTCCCAGTAGAGCTGGGCGAGGTCCTCGCCGAAGGACTTGGACAGGCCGTAGAAGGTGTCCGGGCGGCGCGGGGTGTCGACGGGGATGAGCGGGTCGTCGCCCTGCGGGCGGGGCGTCCAGCCGACCGCGTGGTTGGAGGAGGCGAAGACGACGCGCCCGACGCCCTCCTCGCGGGCGGCCTCGTAGAGGTGGTACGTGCCCTCGATGTTGGCCTTCAGGATCTTCTCGAAGGGGGCTTCCAGGGAGATGCCCGCGAGGTGGATGATCGCGTCGACGCCCCGGACCGCCTCGCGGACGGCCGCGGTGTCGCAGAGGTCCGCGGTGATCGCGTCCGGCTCGCCCTCGATCGGGCGCAGGTCGAACAGGCGCAGCTCGTAGCCGAAGGCGGGGAGCAGGTTCCGCATCAGGGTGCCGAGTCCGCCGGCGGCGCCGGTGAGCAGGACGGTGCGGGGAGCGGGCATCCTCGGGTCTCCTTGGGTCGACCGTGTGCATATGCGCGTACGGCATTCACAAGCGTGGACACGCTAGGGAGTGGCGTCGGGGCCCGTCAAGAGGTCTGCCCAAACCGCGAAACCCCTGGTGTGTCGGGCGCCGGCCCGCTTGACCGGCCTCCAGGAGGCGGCTTAGCGTGAGTCTGTTCATAAATGTGGACACAGATCATGAATATGGAACCGATACCGATGGAATCGGGAGCGCCCGTGACGTCAGCCCCTCTCGCCGTACGACTCACCGTCCCCAGCGGGCCGTTGTTCTTCCCCGTCACGGCATACGGCCCCGGCGGCGAGGTCGACCTCGACGTCTTCCGCGCCCATGTCCGCCAGGGCGTGGCGGCGGGCGCCGCCGCCGTGTTCGCGTGCTGCGGCACCGGGGAGTTCCACGCGCTCACCCCCGAGGAGTTCCAGGCGTGCGTCCGCGCGGCCGTCGAGGAGACGGCCGGCCGGGTGCCCGTGGTGGCCGGCGCCGGGTACGGCACCGCGCTCGCCGTGCGGTACGCGCGCCTGGCCGAGGAGGCCGGCGCCGACGGACTGCTCGCCATGCCGCCGTACCTGGTCGTCGCCGGGCAGGAGGGCCTGGTCCGGCACTACCGGGAGGTGGCCGCGGCGACCTCCCTGCCGGTCGTCGTCTACCAGCGCGACAACGCCGTGTTCACCCCGGCGAGCGTGGTCGAACTCGCCCGCACCGAGGGCATCGTCGGCCTCAAGGACGGCGTCGGCGACCTGGACCTGATGCAGCGGACCGTCAGCGCGGTGCGCGCCGAGGTCCCCGGCGACTTCCTGTACTTCAACGGGCTGCCGACCGCCGAACTCACCCAGCTCGCCTACCGGGGCATCGGCGTCACGCTGTACTCCTCCGCCGTCTTCTGCTTCGCCCCCGAGATCGCCCTCGCCTTCCACCGCGCGCTGCACACCGGCGACGACGCCACCGTCGAGCGGCTGCTGGACGGCTTCTACCGGCCGTTCGTGGAACTGCGCGCCCAGGGCCGCGGGTACGCCGTCTCCCTGGTCAAGGCCGGGGTACGGCTCGGCGGGCTGGACGTGGGGGAGGTGCGGCCCCCGCTGCACGAGCCGGCCGAGGACCACGTCAAGCAGCTCGCCCGGCTGACCGAGCGCGGGCACGCCCTGCTGGAGGAGGCCCGGTGAAGGCATCGGCGTTCGTCTACCCCTGGGACGTCAACGGCGACCCGGCCGCCGCCCGGACCGTCGCGGACCTCGGCGTGGAGCAGGTGACGCTGGCCGCCGCCTACCACTCCACCCGCGCCCTCACCCCCCGCCACCCCCGGCACCGGGTCGTCACCGCCGAGCACGCCGCCGTGCTCTACCCGCCGGACGACCGCTGGACCGGCCGCGCCCTGCGCCCCCACCCGGCCGGTGCCTGGGCGCCCGGCGACGCGTACGGGGCGGCCGCCGCCGCGCTCGCGGACGCGGGCCTGGAGGTGCACACCTGGGTCGTCCTCGCCCACAACTCCCGCCTGGGCGCCGAGCACCCGCAGACCTCGGTCGTCAACGCCTACGGCGACCGCTACCCCTGGGCGCCGTGCGTCGCGCAACCCGCCACGCGCGCGTACCTGGTCGACCTGGCCGCCGAGGCGGCGGTGCGGCCCGGGGCGCGCGGCACCGAACTGGAGTCCCTCGGCTGGTACGGGCTGGCCCATCTGCACGCCCACGACAAGACCGGCGGGGTCGGGCTCGGCGACGCCGGGCAGTATCTGATGTCGCTCTGCTTCTGCCCCGACTGCCGGGCCGGGTACGGCGGACAGGGCCTGGACCCCGACGGACTGGCCGCCGCGGTGCGCGAGGCGCTGGAGCCGGTGTGGCGGGGGTCGGCACCGTCCGACGGGGGCTGGGCGGGCGTGGAGAAACTGCTCGGCGAGACGCGGGCGCGGGCCACGCGCGCGTGGCGGGACACCACCGCGCGCGGGCTCCAGGAGGCGGCGGTCGGCGCGGTGCGGGCCGCGGCGCCCGACGGGTTCCAGGTGCTGCTGCACGCCGACCCGGTGTCGTACCACTGCGGCGCCAACGCGGGGGTCGACCCCGCGCACATCCTCGGCGTCGCGGACGGCGTGGTCGTGCCCTGCACGGGCGGGGCGGGGCTGCTGGCGCCGTTCGCGGAGCACGCCCGCGAGGGGACGGTCCTCGCCGCCAACCTGACGATCGTCTCCGGGATGGGCGGCAGCCCGGGCACCCTCGCCGCCGACCTGGCGCGGGCGCGGGAGCTGGGGGCGACGGAGCTGCGGTTGTATCACGCGGGGCTGGCGTCGGATGCGGATCTGGAGGCGGTGCGGTCCGCGCTGGCCGCGCGCTGACGGGGGCGCCGCGGGGGCCCGGGTTGTTCGTCGACCGCGGGCCCGTCGTGGCTTGTCGCGCAGTTCCCCGCGCCCCTGGGTGGGTGGGGGTGGGCGTGGGGTGTCGGGTGCGGGCCCGTCGTGGCTTGTCGCGCTCACGCGGCGGAGCCGCACATGGATACCGCCCCGCGCCCCTTCGGGGCGCTTTCTTTGTCGGAAGCATTGACGAAACACAGGGGCGCTTCTACCTTCAACGCGTCGTACTTCGTACGTCATATATGAGACGCGATACGCGAGATCACATACGTGAGATCCGATACGCGAGTCGACGCGACATCCGAGAGGCGCGCATGACCTCTGTGCCCACGCCGATCCCCTCCCGCACGCAGTACGTGCTGGAGGAGATCAAACGCCGCATCCTCACCGGGAAGCTGACTCCGGGTCAGGCGCTGGTGGAGACCGAGCTCGCCGCGCAGTTCGGGGTCTCCAAGACCCCGGTCCGCGAGGCGCTGAAGACGCTGGCCGGCACCGGACTGGTCGTGATGAGCCAGTACAAGGGCGTCACGGTGCGCATGGTGGACGCGGACATGGCGCGCGAGGTCTACGACGTGCGGCTGCTCCTGGAGCCCGAGGCGCTCAAGCGCGCCGTGCGCCGCGGGGCCTCCCTGGACGCCGCCCGGGACGCGCTGGCCCGTGCCGACCGGGCCACGGACACCGCCGAACGGTCCCTGGCCAACCGCGAGTTCCACCGCGCCCTGTACCTGCCGTGCGGCAACCCGCTGCTCGGCCGGATGCTCGACGAGGTCCGCGACCAGGCGGCCCTCGTCTCCGCCGTCGCCTGGGCCGCCGACCCCTCCTGGGAGCGGGAGGCCGGCGAGCACCAGGAGATCCTCCGCCTGGCCCTGGCCGGCGACGCGGACGGCGCCGCGCGCGCCCTGCACGCGCACATCGCGTCGTTCGTCGACCGGGCCTTCCCCCACTCCGCGGCCCACGAAGAGGACGGTCAGGCATGACAAGGACGTTCGAGACCCAGCGCGCGGCCCTGGCCGACGTCGTGGCCATCCCGGTGACCCCGTTCGCCGAGGACGGCACCGTCGACCCCGCCACCCACCGGGCCCTGCTGCGCCGGCTGCTCGACGCCGGCATCACCACCCTCACCCCCAACGGCAACACCGGCGAGTTCTACGCCCTCACCCCCGCCGAGCGCCGCCTGGTCACCGAGCTGACCGTCGAGGAGGCCGACGACCGCGCCGCGATCCTGGTCGGCGTCGGCCACGACGTGCCCACCGCGGTGGCCTCCGCCCGGCACGCCCGGGACCTCGGCGCCACCATGGTGATGGTCCACCAGCCCGTCCACCCCTACGTCTCCCAGGCCGGCTGGGTCGACTACCACCGGGCCGTCGCCGAGGCCGTGCCCGAGCTGGGCGTGGTGCCCTACATCCGCAACGCCCAGCTCACCGGCGCCCGCCTCGCCGAACTCGCCGACGCCTGCCCCAACGTCATCGGCGTGAAGTACGCCGTGCCGGACGCGGCGAAGTTCGCCGCCTTCGCCCGCGACGCCGGCCTGGACCGCTTCGTGTGGATCGCCGGCCTCGCCGAGCCGTACGCCCCCTCGTACTTCTCGGCCGGCGCCACCGGCTTCACCTCGGGCCTGGTCAACGTCGCCCCCGCGGTCTCGCTGAACATGATCGAGGCGCTGCGGGCCGGCGACTACCCGGCCGCCATGAAGGTCTGGGAGCAGATCCGCCGCTTCGAGGAGCTGCGCGCCGCCAACGGCTCCGCCAACAACGTCACCGTCGTCAAGGAGGCCCTCGCCTCGCTCGGCCTGTGCCGCCGGGAGGTCCGCCCGCCCAGTTGCCCGCTGCCCGAGAGCGAGCGCGCCGAGGTCGCCGCCATCGCCGCCGGATGGTCGATATGAAGACACCCGAGCAACTCCGCAGCCACCAGTGGTACGGCACGGACGGACTGCGCTCCTTCAGCCACCGCGCCCGCACCCGCCAGCTCGGCTACCTGCCCGAGGAGCACCTCGGCAAGCCGGTCATCGCGATCCTCAACACCTGGTCCGACATCAACCCCTGCCACGTCCACCTGCGCGACCGCGCCCAGGCCGTGAAGCGGGGCGTGTGGCAGGCGGGCGGCTTCCCGCTGGAGTTCCCGGTCTCCACCCTCAGCGAGACCTTCCAGAAGCCCACCCCGATGCTCTACCGCAACCTCCTCGCCATGGAGACGGAGGAGCTGCTGCGCTCGTACCCGGTGGACGGGGCGGTGCTGATGGGCGGCTGCGACAAGTCCACGCCCGCCCTGCTGATGGGCGCCGCCAGCGTCGACCTGCCGGCCGTGTTCGTGCCCGCCGGGCCGATGCTGCCTGGGCACTGGCGGGGCGAGACCCTCGGCTCCGGCACCGACATGTGGAAGTACTGGGACGACAAGCGGGCCGGGCTGATCGGCGACTGCGAGATGCAGGAACTGGAGAGCGGCCTGGCCCGCTCGCCCGGCCACTGCATGACGATGGGCACCGCCTCCACGCTGACCGCCGCCGCCGAGGCCCTCGGCGTCACCGTGCCCGGCGCCTCCAGCATCCCGGCCGTCGACTCCGGGCACGACCGGATGGCCGCCAGGGCCGGACTGCGCGTCGTCGAACTGGTCCGCCAGGACCGCAAGCTGAGCGACATCCTCACCGAGGACGCCTTCGAGGACGCCGTCACCACGGTCCTGGGCCTCGGCGGCTCCACCAACGCCGTGATCCACCTGATCGCCATGGCCGGCCGGGCGGGCGTCAAGCTCACCCTGGACGACTTCGACCGGATCGCCCGCACGGTCCCGGTCCTGGCCAACGTCCGCCCCGGTGGCCGGACGTACCTCATGGAGGACTTCCACTTCGCCGGCGGACTGCCCGGGTTCCTCTCCCGCATCACCGACCTGCTCCACCTGGACCGGCCCACGGTCTCCCACGACACCCTGCGCGAACAGCTCCAGGGCGCCCTGGTCCACGACGACGACGTGATCCGGCCCCGCGACAACCCGGTCGCGGCCGAGGGCGGGGTCGCCGTCCTGCGCGGCAACCTCTGCCCGGACGGCGCCGTCATCAAGCACATCGCCGCCGAACCGCACCTGCTGCGGCACACCGGCCCCGCCGTCGTCTTCGACGACTACAAGACCATGCAGCGCACCATCAACGACCCGGCGCTGAACATCACCGCCGACAGCGTGCTCGTGCTGCGCAACGCCGGTCCCAAGGGCGGCCCCGGAATGCCCGAGTACGGGATGCTGCCCATCCCCGACCACCTGCTCAAGCAGGGCGTCCGCGACATGGTCCGCATCTCCGACGCCCGGATGAGCGGCACCAGTTACGGTGCCTGCGTGCTGCACGTCGCCCCCGAGTCCTACGTCGGCGGCCCCCTCGCCCTGGTCCGCACCGGCGATCTGATCACCCTCGACGTCGAGGCCCGCACCTTGCGCCTCGACGTGGACGACGCCGAGCTGGAGCGCCGCCGCGCGGAGTGGACCCCGCCCCCGGCCCGGTACGAACGCGGCTACGGCGCCCTCTACAACGAACAGATCACCCAGGCCGACACCGGCTGCGACTTCGAGTTCCTCGCCCGCCCGGGCACCGTGCAGGACCCGTACGCCGGCTGACCCCGCCCCCCCGATCGCACGGCACCACCGCACACCCCTGCACCCGCAGAAAGCGCTTCCTGCGCGACCCGCGCACGACGTACCGAGAACGGAGAACAGTCATGGCCCAAGCCGCAGCCGTGGCGAAACCGCCCGCGCCACCGAGGCGGCGCCGTGCCTCCGCCACGCCGCGCAGGCTCCCGTACCTGCTGATCGCCCCGGCGGGTCTGCTGATGCTGGGCTTCATCGCCTACCCGGTCATCAGCGTCTTCTACTACAGCCTCCAGGACTACAACCCCACCAAGCCGTGGCGGAACGGCTACGCGGGCTTCGGGAACTTCACCAAGATCTTCACCGACGACCCGGTCTTCTGGGACACCCTCGTCTTCAGCGCCAAGTGGGTCTTCGTCGAGGTCGGACTGCAACTGCTGTTCGGGCTCGCGCTGGCGCTGATCGTCAACCAGACCTTCGTGGGCCGGGGCCTGGGCCGCGCCCTGGTCTTCTCGCCCTGGGCCGTCTCCGGCGTCCTGACCTCCGCGATCTGGGTGCTGCTCTACAACTCCCAGACCGGCATCACCCGTTACCTTGCCGACCTGGGCATCGGCTCCTACGGCACCAGTTGGCTGTCGGACACCTCCACCGTCTTCCCGGCGGCGATCGTCGCCGACCTCTGGCGGGGCGTGCCCTTCTTCGCGATCCTCATCCTCGCCGACCTCCAGTCCGTCTCCAAGGACCTCTACGAGGCCGCCGAGGTCGACGGGGCCGGCCGGCTCAAGCAGTTCTGGCACATCACGCTGCCGCACCTGAAGGACGCGATCATCCTCTCCACCCTGCTGCGCGCGGTGTGGGAGTTCAACAACGTCGACCTGCTCTACACCCTGACCGGCGGCGGGCCCGCGGGCGAGACCACCACCCTCCCGCTCTACATCGCCAACACCTCCGTCGAGTCCCACGACTTCGGCTACGCGTCGGCGCTGACCACCGTCGCGTTCGTGATCCTGCTCTTCTGCTCGATCGTCTATCTGCGGCTGAGCAAGTTCGGAGGCGACAACAAGTGATCACCAAGGAAGCCACGGTGGCCGCCCCCGCCCCCGCCCCGGCCGCCCCCGCCCCGCCGCGCCTCGCGAAGAAGCGCCCCGCCTGGGACGAGGTCCCGCGCTGGCAGGTCTATCTGCCGCTCGGCGTCTACCTGGTCTTCACCCTCGTCCCGTTCTACTGGATCCTGCTGTTCTCGCTGCGCCCGGCCGGCTCCACCTCGCTGGTGCCCTGGCCGATGACCTTCGAGCACTTCGAGAAGGTCTGGACCGAGCGCAGCTTCGGCACCTACTTCGGCAACAGCGTCCTGGTCGGCCTCGCCACCCTGGTGATGACCACGGCCGTCGCCCTGGCCGGCGGCTACGCCCTCGCCCGGTTCGACTTCAAGGTCAAACGGGTGTTCATGCTGGCGCTGCTCTGCTCCCAGTTCGTGCCCGGCGCGCTGCTCCTGGTCCCGCTCTTCGAGATCTTCGCCGAGCTGCGGATGCTCAACTCCCTGGGCAGCGTCATCATCGCCGAGACGGTCTTCCAGTTGCCGCTGTCGATGATCCTGATCAGCAACTTCATCAAGAACGTGCCGTACTCCCTGGAGGAGGCCGCCTGGGTGGACGGCTGCGGCCGGCTGCGGGCCTTCCGCATCGTCGTCCTGCCGCTGCTGCGCCCCGGTCTGATCGCGGTCGGCTCCTTCGCCTTCGTGCACTCCTGGAACCACTTCCTGTTCGCCCTGATGTTCCTCAACAACCAGAGCAAGCAGACCATCCCGGTCGGTCTGAACACCCTGATGAGCGCGGACAGCGTCGACCTCGGCGCGCTCGCCGCGGGCGGCATCATCGCGGCCGTCCCCGTCGTGATCGTCTTCGCCTTCATCCAGAAGTGGCTGATCACCGGCTTCAGCGCGGGGGCGGTGAAGGGGTGAACCCGCTACCCGTCGTCCTCGCCGGCGCCCGCGGCCACGGCCGCTGGCACGTCGCCAACCTGCGCCGCCTGCAGCGGGCGGGCCTGGTCCGCCTGGCCGGCGTCTGCGAACTGACCCCGCTCACCGAGGAGGAGTACGGCGGCGACCTGCCCGAGCAGTCCGCCGACCTCGGCGCCCTGCTGGACACCACCGGCGCCCGGATCGCGGTGATCTGCACGCCGATCCCGACCCACACCGACCTGGCGCTGACCGCCGCCCGCCGGGGCGTCCACCTGCTGCTGGAGAAGCCCCCGGCACCGTCCTACGCCGAGTACCGGCGGATGGCCGACGGGGTCGCCGAGGCCGGCGTGGCCTGCCAGATCGGGTTCCAGTCGCTGGGCTCGGGCGCGGTGCCCGCCATCCGGGACCTGATCGCCCAGGGCGCCATCGGCGAGGTCACCGGGATCGGCGGGGCCGGCGCCTGGGTCCGCGACGAGGCGTACTTCCGGCGGGCGCCCTGGGCCGGGCGGCGCCGGATGGACGGCGCCGACGTGGTCGACGGGGCGCTGACCAACCCCCTCGCGCACGCCGTCGCCACCGCCCTCGCGCTCGGCGGCAGCACCCGCGCCGGGGACGTGGACCTGATCGAGACCGAGCTGAACCGCGCCAACGACATCGAGGCCGACGACACCTCCTGCGTCCGGATCACCCCCGCGGCCGGCCCCCGGGTCACCGTCGCCGCGACCCTGTGCGCCGAACGCGCCGGGGAGCCGTACGTCCTGGTGCACGGCAGCCAGGGCCGGATCACCTTCTGGTACAAGCAGGACCGCGTCCTGCTCCAGCGGGCCGGCCACGGCCCCGAGGAGTACGAGTACGGCCGCACCGACCTGCTGGAGAACCTCGTCGACCACCTCACCACCGGCGCCGCCCTGCTGGTGCCGCCGGAGGCGACCGGCGCCTTCATGCGGGTGGTCGAGGCCGTCCGGTGCGCCCCCGACCCCGAGCCGCTGCCCGCCTCCGCCTGGCACCGGACCGACGCCGAGCGCCGCCGGGTGGTCCCCGGCGTCGACGCCCTGGTCGCGGGCGCCGCCGACACCCTCGCCCTCTACACCGAGCTGGGCGCCCCCTGGGCACCGCCCGTGCGGCACCCGCAGAAAGAGGTGAGCACCCGATGACCGGCACCGACTCCCCGGTCCTGCGCGTCGCGGGCCGCCCCGTGGCCCGGTACGTGGTCCGGCCCGAGCTGCCCGCCCGGCTCTCCCCGCGCCCGTACCTGCACCCCGTCACCACCCTGGCCGGCACCGCGGTCACCGAGTCCGCCCCCGCCGACCACCCGCACCACCTCGGCGTCGGTGTCGCCGTCCCCGACGTCGAGGGGCACAACTTCTGGGGCGGGCGCACCTACGTCCGCGACCAGGGCCCGACCGAGCTGGACAACCACGGCACCCAGCGGCACACCGCCTTCCCGCTCCGCGACCCCGACGGCTTCGTGGAGGAACTGCGCTGGACCGCCGCCCGTGCCGAGCTGTTCCGGGAGCGCCGTACCGTCGCGGCCACCGACCTCACCGACCGGGCCTGGGCACTGGACCTCACCTTCTCCCTCACCAACGTCACCGCGGGCGCCCTGACCATCGGCAGCCCCGCCACCAACGGCCGGCCCGGCGCGGCCTACGGCGGGTTCTTCTGGCGGGCCCGCAAGGAGGCCACCGCCCCGGACGTCTTCACCGCCGGCCGCGCGGGCGAGCGGCAGGTGCACGGCACCGCCGCCGACTGGCTCGCCCTGGTCGGCTCCACCTGGTCGCTGGTCTTCGCCGGCGCCACCGGGCGCACCCGCCGCGACCCGTGGTTCGTGCGCACCGAGGAGTACCCGGGCGTCGGCTCCTCCCTCGCCCACGACACACGGCTCACCGTCGGCCCCGGCGACACCCTGGTCCGCCGGATCGTCACCGTCGTCGCCGACGGCCGCCTCGACGAGCAGGGCGCCGCCGCCCTGGTCCGCAAGGCGGTGAGCCCGTGACCACCTACACCAACCCGGTGCTGAACGCCGACTGGTCCGACCCGGACGTGATCCGCGTCGGCGACGACTTCTACCTGACCGCCTCCAGCTTCGGCCGGGTCCCCGGACTGCCCCTGCTGCACTCCCGCAACCTGGTCGACTGGACCCTGGTCGGCCACGCCCTGGACCGCCTGGAACCGGCCGCCGCGTTCGCCGTGCCCCGGCACGACTGCGGGGTCTGGGCCCCGGCCCTGCGCCACCACGCCGACCGCTTCTGGATCTTCTGGGGCGACCCCGACCACGGCGTCTACCAGGTCAACGCCCCCGCGATCCGCGGCCCCTGGACCCGCCCGCACCTGGTCAAGGCCGGCCGGGGCCTGATCGACCCCTGCCCGCTGTGGGACGAGGAGACCGGCGAGGCGTACCTGGTGCACGCCTGGGCCCGGTCCCGCTCCGGCGTCAAGAACCGGCTCACCGGCCACCGGATGCGCCCCGACGGCACCGGCCTCCTGGACGAGGGCAAGGTGATCGTCGACGGCGACCGCATCCCCGGCTGGTTCACCCTGGAGGGCCCCAAGCTCTACCGGCACGACGGCTGGTTCTGGATCCTCGCCCCCGCCGGGGGCGTGGAGACCGGCTGGCAGGGCGCCTTCCGCTCCCGCGACTTCTTCGGACCGTACGAGGAACGGGTCGTCCTGGAGCAGAAGGACACCGACGTCAACGGCCCCCACCAGGGCGGATGGGTGCGCACGGCGGTCGGGGAGGACTGGTTCCTGCACTTCCAGCAGCGCGGCGCGTACGGCAGGGTCGTCCACCTCCAGCCGATGCGCTGGGACGCGGCGGGCTGGCCGGTCCTCGGCGACGACGGCGCTCCGGTCGCCTCCTACCGGCGGCCCGCGCTGCCGCCGCAGGTGCCGGCCGCGCCCGCCACCGACGACGACTTCCCCGGCGGACGGTACGGCCGCCAGTGGCAGTGGACCGCCAACCCCCGGGAGGGCTGGGCCACCCAGCACTCCGGGGACGGGCTGCGGCTGACCTGCGTCCGCTCGGCCGACGCGCACGACCTGCGCCGGCTGCCGAACGTCCTCACCCAGCGGCTGCCCGGCCTGCCCGGCGCGGTCGAGGTCGACCTCCGCCTGGACAGCGAGGAACCCGGCGCGCGGGCCGGGCTGGCGGTCCTCGGGGACGCGTACTGCTGGATCGGGCTCCAGCGGGGCGCGGACGGCGCGGTGCACCTGGTGCACCGGTTCGCCGAGACGGTCGCCGACGCCGAACGGGACGCCGCCCACGCCCGGCCCGCCCCGCAAGGACGCGTCCGGCTCCGCATCGACCTGGGCGCCGGGGCCCGCTGCCGGTTCTCCTACGACCTCGGCGAGGGCCCGCGCCCCTCCGGGCAGGTCTTCGCCGCCACCCCCTGGCGCTGGGTCGGCGCGCTGCTCGGCCTGTTCGCGCTGGCCCCGGCCGGACCGGGACCCGCCGGCACCGCCGCGTTCACCCGGTTCCGGATCACCACCGCCCCCTGAACCTCCCCCCACGCCCCTGGCACGTGCACCTGCCCGACCCATCCGCTCGATCTCGAAGAAGAGAGCCGACCAATGAAGAGCAGCAATCGCAGCAGCAGCCCCCGCAGGCGCCGGACGCCGGCCGCCGTCGCCCTGGGCGCCGTCCTCGCGCTGACCGCCACCGCCTGCGGAGACGACGGCAGCGGGGCGGGCGGCGACAAGGGCGCCGAGGGCAGCGGCAAGGGCAAGATCGTCTTCTGGGACAACAACGGCGGTGTCCGCACCGACGTCTGGAAGACGATCATCGCCGACTTCGAGAAGGCCAACCCGGACATCGACGTGGAGTACGTCGGGATCGCCTCCACCGAGTACCAGTCCAAGGTCGACACCGCCATCCAGGGCGGCGGCCTGCCGGACGTCGGCGGGGTCGGCGCGGCCATGCTCGCCGGGTTCGCCGCGCAGAACGCGCTGGACCCGCTGGACGACCGGCTCGCCAAGTCCTCGCTGAACGGCAAGCTCAACGAGGACATGGTCGAGTCCCTGAAGGCGGCCGGCGGCGACGACGGCACGCTGTACTCGGTGCCGACCTCCGCCAACAACGGCGTCCTCTACTACCGCACCGACCTGTTCGACAAGGCCGGCCTCAAGGAACCGACCACCTGGGACGCGTTCTTCGAGGCCGCGGAGAAGCTCACGGACAAGGGCAAGAACCGGTTCGGCTACACCATCCGCGGCGGCGCCGGGTCGATCGCCCAGGCCCTGGACGCGATGTACGGGCAGTCCGGCATCACCTCGTTCTGGGACTCCTCCGGCAAGAAGACCACCCTCAACGACCCGAAGAACGTCGAGGCGCTGGAGAAGTACGCCGGCCTCTACAAGAAGGTCACCCCCGCCGCCGACCTCAACAACGACTTCACCAAGATGGTCGCCCAGTGGGACTCCGGCACGATCGGCATGCTCAACCACAACCTCGGCTCGTACCAGGACCATGTGAAGGCGTTCGGCACGGACAAGTTCCGCGGCATTCCGCAGCCGGTCGGGTCCACCGGCAAGCGGGTGCAGGTCTCCAACCCGGTGGACGGGCTCGGCCTGTTCAAGAGCAGCAAGAACAAGGAAGCCGCCTGGAAGTTCATCGAGTTCGCCACCTCGCACGAGCAGAACTCGAAGTTCAACGAGTCGGCGGGCCAGGTGCCGGCCAACAACGACGCGGCGAAGGACGCGTGGATCTCCGAGGCGGAGCCCACGAAGCTGGCGGCCGAGGCGCTGACCGACGGTTCCACGACGATCGTGCAGTTGCCGTACTACCTGCCGGACTGGAACACCGTTTCCAAGGCGGACAACGAGCCGAACTTCCAGAAGGTGCTGCTGGGGAAGATGTCGGCGAAGGATTTCCTGGACGGGATGGCCGAGGAGCTGAACGCGGCGCAGAAGGAGTGGGACGAGCAGAAGGGGTAGTTCTTTTCGGGTTCGCCGTGGGCGGTCTGTGGTTTTCGGGCCGCGGGCCGTCCGTGGCCGGCCGCGCAGTTCCCCGCGCCCCTAGGTCATCTGGAAGGTTCACGGTATGTCCCTCAGCCGAAGACAACTCACCGGCGCGGCGATCGCCGCCGTTCCTCTTCCCTTCGCCGCGGGCGGCAAGCGGCCCGGACGGACGCTCTACATCGCCGGTGATTCCACCGCCGCGCAGAAATACGCCGACGCCGCGCCCGAGACCGGGTGGGGAATGGCGCTGCCGTTCTTTCTCCGCAACGACATTCCCGTCGCCAATCACGCGGTGAACGGGCGGAGTTCGAAGAGTTTCGTCGACGAGGGGCAACTGGAGGTGATTCTGGGGGAGATCCGGCCGGGGGACCTGCTGCTCGTGCAGTTCGGGCACAACGACGAGAAGAAGGAGGACCCCACCCGGTACACCGAGCCCTGGTCGACGTACCAGCAGTACCTGCGGAGGTACGTCGAGGGGGCCCGGGACCGCGGTGCGCGGCCGGTGCTGGCCACCCCCGTCGAGCGGCGCCGGTTCGACGCCGCCGGGACCGCGCTGCCGAGCCACGGGGAGTACCCGGCGGCGATGCGGGCGCTGGCCGCCGCGGAGGGCGTGCCGCTGCTGGACGTCCAGGCGCTGTCGCTGGCGCTGTGGCAGCGGCTCGGCGCGGAGGCGACCAAGACGTACTTCAACTGGACCGCGACCGAGCAGGACAACACGCACTTCAACCCGCCGGGCGCGATCGAGGTCGCCCGGATCGTCGCGCGGGAACTGCTGCGCGCCCGGGTCCTGGCCCACCGGGACGTGCGCCGGCTGGACGCCGGCATCCCCGCGTCCTGGATCGACTGGCCCGCGTAACCCACGCATTCCTCGCAGAAGGAGAGCCGCACCATGAACAGACATGTATGGCATGGGCATGCCATGAAGAGAGCGACCGTCCTGGCGGGCTGCACGGCCGTCGTACTGAGCCTGGCGGGCGTCCCCGCCCAGGCCCACGGCCACCACCGCGACCCCGCCCGGCAGACGCTGCCGGCCTCGGACGGCTGGGCCGCCCAGGGCACCGGCACCACCGGCGGGGCCGCCGCCGAGGCCGGGCGGGTGTTCACCGTCCGCACCTGGGCCGAGTTCAAGCAGGCGCTGGCCGTCCAGGGCACCGCGCCCCGGATCATCAAGGTGAAGGGCACCATCGACGCCGTCTCCGAGGGCTGCGAGGCGTTCGCCGTCCCCGGCTACGACTTCGGCGCCTACCTGGCGGCGTACGCGCCCGAGACCTGGGGACTGGACACCGATCTGAGCGCCGAGCCCGACGACAGCCCGGAGGGGCTGCGCCGCGCCTCCGCCGCCCGGCAGGACCAGGCCATCAAGGCGAACGTGCCCGCCAACACCACCATCATCGGCGTCGGCCGCGACGCCGGCCTCAAGGGCGCCAGCCTCCAGATCAAGGGCGTCGACAACGTCATCGTCCGCAATCTGACCCTGGAGAGCCCCGTCGACTGCTTCCCGCAGTGGGACCCCACCGACGGCACCCAGGGCAACTGGAACTCCGAGTACGACAGCGCCGTCGTCTACGGCTCCACCCACGTGTGGCTGGACCACAACACCTTCACCGACGGCGAGCACCCGGACAGCGCGGCCCCGACCTACTTCGGGATGCTGTACCAGCAGCACGACGGGCAGTTGGACATCGTGCGCGGCGCCGACCTCGTCACCGCGTCCTGGAACGTCTTCACCGAGCACGACAAGACGATCCTGATCGGCAACAGCGACAGCGAGTCCACGGCCGCCGGCGACCGCGGGCACCTGCGCGCCACCTTCCACCACAACCTGTTCAAGGACCTGGTCGAGCGCGCGCCCCGGGTCCGCTTCGGCCAGGTCGACGTCTACGACAACCACTTCGTGGCCGGTGACGACTACTCCTACAGCTTCGGCATCGGCAAGGAGTCCGCGCTGGTCGCCGAGTACAACGCCATCACCCTGCCCGCCGGGATCAGCCCCGCGAAGGTGCTCAAGAAGTGGAGCGACGCGCCGGTGACCGCCGCCCACAACCGCGTCAACGGCCGGCCCGTGGACCTGATCGCGGTGCACAACGCGGAGATCCCCGCCGAGACCCTGCGCTCCGGCGCGGGCTGGACGCCGACCCTGCGCACCAAGGTCGACCCGGCGAAGGCCGTCCCCGCCCTCGTCGGCCGCGGCGCGGGCGCCGGCAAGCTGCGCTGACCCGCCCCCCGAACCGGGCCGGGGCGACCGCACCGCCCCGGCCCACCCGCGCCCCGAAGGAGCACCCGCATGCACCGACCTCCCCTGACCCGCCGGGGTTTCCTCCTGGCCGGCGCCGGCACGGGCGCCGCCCTCGCCCTCGCCGCCGCACCCGCCACGGCCGGCCCCCGCCCGTTCGGCCGGTACGGCTCCCCGGCCGCCCGCCGCACCCCGAGGACCCTCTACGTCGACCCGCGCGGCCGGGGCGACTTCACCACCGTCCAGGCCGCCGTCACCGCCGCCACCGGCAGCGGATGGACCCTGGTCCTCGCCCCCGGCACCTACCGCGAGACGGTCACCGTCGACGCCACCCGCACCGACGCCACCTGGATCGGCGCCGCCGAGGACCCCCGGGCCACCGTCATCGTCTACGACAACGCCGCCGGCACCCCCAAGCCGGACGGCTCGGGCACCTACGGCACCAGCGGCTCGGCCACCACCACCGTGGGGGCCGACGGCTTCACCGCCCGCTGGATCACCTTCGCCAACGACTGGCTGCGCGCCGACCACCCCAACTGGACCGGCACCCAGGCCGTCGCCCTCAAGGCCCAGGGCGACCGCACCGCGTTCTTCCACTGCCGGTTCCTCGGCCACCAGGACACCCTGTACGCCGACACCCGCGCCCTGGACCACTTCGCCCGCCAGTACTACGCCCACTGCTACGTCGAGGGCGACGTCGACTTCGTCTTCGGCCGGGCGACCGCGGTGTACGAGCGCTGCCACTTCCGCACCCTGGTCCGCACCGACCTGGCCGCCGCCCCGTACGGCTTCGTGTTCGCGCCGTCCACGGCGGGCGCCAACCCGCGCGGCTACCTGGTGACGGAGAGCAGGGTCAGCGGCGCGGCCCCCGACGGCTACTACAAGCTGGCCCGGCCCTGGGTGCCCAGCTCCGACCTCACCGCCCGCCCGATGCTCACCGTCCGCGACAGCAGGCTCGGCGCGGGCATCGACGCGGTCGCGCCCTACGCCGACATGCGGGACGCCTACCCGTGGCAGCAGCAGCGCTTCCGGGAGTACCGCAACACCGGGCCCGGCGCCGCGATCACCGTCCCCGAGAACCGGCCCCAGCTCACCCGCGCCGAGGCCGCCGCGCACACCCGCCGGGCCTACCTCGGCGACTGGCGGCCGGATGCCCGCTGAGCTGCCCGGCTTCCACCCGGCACTCACCGCGGAGCTGACCTTCCCGCTGGCCTGGGGGACCGCGCCGGTCCGGGACTTCGGGCAGTGGCGGCGGGCGGCCCGCGCCAAGGTCGAGGAACACCTCTTCGTCGACCGGCAGGACGCCACGCCGTACGCCCCCGAGTTCTCGGCCCGCGCGGACGGGGACGGCTACCGGCGGGAGCTGGTCACCGTCTCCCTCACCCGCTACGCCCGGGTCCGCGGCGCCCTGCTCACCCCGCACGGCCCCGGGCCCTTCCCCGCCGTGCTGCTCCTGCACGACCACGGCTCCCGCTTCGACATCGGCAAGGAGAAACTGGTCCGCCCCTGGTACGACGGCACCCGGCGGGCCGCCGCAGAGGAGTGGGCGGCCCGGCACTTCGACGGCCGCTTCCCCGGCGACGAACTCGCCCGGCGCGGCCATGTGGTGCTCTGCTTCGACGCCTACGGCTGGGGCGACCGCGAGCCCCTCACCTACGAGCACCAGCAGGCCGTCGCCAGCACCCTGCTGCACCTCGGCAGCTCGCTGGCCGGGCTGATGGCCCGCGAGGACGAACGCGCCGCCGGGTTCCTCGCCTCCCTCGACCGGGTGGACGCCCGGCGGGTCGCCACCCTCGGGTTCTCCATGGGCGGCTTCCGCGCCTGGCAGACCGCCGCGCTCAGCGACGCCGTCACCGCCGGGGCGAGCGTGTGCTGGATGACCGGTCTGAAGGGGCTGCTGGTGCCGGGCGGCAACACCTTGCGCGGCCAGTCCGCCTTCCACATGCTGCACCCCGGGCTGGCCCGGCACCTCGACCTGCCCGACGTGGCGAGCCTCGCCGCGCCCAAGCCGATGCTGTTCCTCGGCGGCGCCCAGGACCCCCTGTTCATCGCCGAGGGCGTCCGCACCGCCTACGACAGGCTGCGCGCCGTCTGGCGTGCCCTCGGCGCCGCCGGCCGGCTCCGCGCGGAGCTGTGGCCGGACACCGGTCACGCCTTCCCCGCGCGGATGCAGGACGAGGTGTTCACCTGGCTCGCGGCTCAGTCGTAGCTCGCGTCCGCGAGGCCGCCCGTCCTGGCCACCGCCGCGCGCACCGTCCGCGCCGGCCCCCGGCCGCCGAGCAGCCGCTGCAACTCGGCCATCGCCTTGGACGTCTGGCTCTTCACCGTGCCCACCGAGACGCCCAGGGCGAGCGCGGTGTCCTTCTCGGAGAGGTCGGCCGCGTGCCGCAGCACCACACAGGCCCGCTTGCGGAACGGCAGTTGCCGCAGCGCCTCGCGCACGTCGACGACGCCCGGCACGTCCGGGTTCTCCGCCCGTTCCTCGCGCTGCGCCCAGAACAGGGCGATCCGGCGGCGCTCGCGTACCGCGCTGCGCACCCGGGTACGGGCCAGATTGGCGACCACCCCGCGCGCGTACGCCACCGGGTGCTCGGCCGCGCGGACCCGGTCCCAGTGGTGCCAGAGCGCCAGCAGGGCGTCGGCCGCCAGGTCGTCGGCGCCGTCCCGCTCGCCGGTCAGCAGGTGGGCCAGCCGGGCCAGTTCGGCGTAGTGGCGCTCGAAGAAGGCGTGGAACTCCGCGGCGGCCGCGTCGTCGGCGACTGTCCTCACGGGCGTCTCCCTCCCGGCGGCGGACCCGGCGTCGAACAGCCGTACGCCGGGGACGGGACCGGCACTGTAGCAGCGCCCCGCCCGGATCCGTACGGCACGTCGAACACCGTGTGGCCCGCCGAACCGGGTTTCCGCCACCCGGGCAGCGCCGCGCTAACCGGCCAGCGCGGCCCGCATCATCGCCCTGGCCACCGGTGCCGCCAGGCCGTTGCCGCTGACCTCCGAGCGGGCCGCGTCGGACTGCTCGACCATGACCGCCACGGCCACCTCCTGCCCGGAGGAGGACTCGGCGTAGGAGGTGAACCAGGCGTACGGCGTCTTGCTGTTGTTCTCGCCGTGCTGGGCCGTGCCGGTCTTGCCGCCCACGGTCACGCCGTCGATCCGGGCGTTGGTGCCGGTGCCCTCCTCGACCACCGTGCGCATCGCGGAGCGCAACTGCCCGGCGGTGGCGGAGCTGACGATCCGCTCGGTGCGCGCGCCCTTGTCGTAGTCCTGGAGCACATCGCCGCCGGCGTCGGTGGTCCGCGACACCATGTGCGGGGAGACCAGCTCGCCGTCATTGGCTATCGCCGCCGACACCATGGCCATCTGCAGCGGGGTCGCGGTCACGTCGAACTGGCCGATACCCGACAGGCCGGTCTGCGCCTCGTCCATGTCCTTCGGGTAGACGCTGGGATAGGCCCGTACCGGCACGTCCTGCGTCTGGTCGTTGAAGCCGAACTTCTCGGCCATCGCCCGGACCTTGTCCTGGCCCAGGTCGACGGCCATCTTCCCGAACACGTTGTTGCACGAGTACCGCAGCGCGGTGCGGATGGTGGCGTTCTCGCAGGGGGCGTTCGGGTTCTCGTTGGACAGCGGGGTGACGGTGCCCGGCAGGGTGTACGGGTCCGGGCTGTCGGTCGCCTCGTCCACCGAGCCGTACAGCCCGTCCTCCAGCGCCGCCGCCGCCACGACCAGCTTGAACGTGGAGCCCGGGGGCAGCGGCTGGCGCAGCGCCCGGTTGGTGAGCGGCTTGTCCTCGTCCCCGGTGAGCCGCCGCCACGCCTTCCCGGCCGTGTTGGCGTCGGTCAGCGAGGACGGGTCGTAGGACGGGGTGGAGACGACCGCCAGGATCCGGCCGGTCTTCGGGTCGAGGGCGACGGCCGCGCCCTTGGTGTCGCCGAGCGCCTCGAACCCGGCCTTCTGCACCGCCGGATCGATCGTGGTCACCACGTCGCCCGGGTCGGCCCGCCGGCCGGTGACGGTGTCCAGCACGCTCTTGAGCCGCGGGTCGGTGCCGTTGAGCAGGTCCTGGTAGATGCCCTCCAACTGGGTGGGGGCGTACGCCTGCGAGGCATAGCCGGTCACCGGCGCGTACAGCTCGCCGTCCTTGTACGTGCGCTTGTACGCGAGGTCGCCGGTGCTGGTCCGGGCCGAGCCGGTGACCGACTCGCCGGCCACGATGATGTCGCCGAGCGGCTCCGCGTACGTCTCGATCGCGTTGCGCCGGTTGTCCTTGTCGTCCGCGAGGGCCTGGCCTTCGTAGAACTGCACCCAGGTCGCCCTGACCAGCAGAGCGAACACCAGGAGCAGCGTGAAGACCGCCGCGCGCCTGATCGTCTTGTTCATCCCGCCGACAAGACGAACGGACCCCGGTGAATCGTTCCCGTCCACCCGGGTCCGGGACGGTTTCTCATCATTCGTTCATGATCACAGCCGCCGGGTGGCCAGGGTCAGCCGGTCGCGGGCGTCGAACAGGGCGTCCTTGACCATCTGCTCGTGCGCCGGGGTCAGCCGCGCCACCGGCACCGAGCAACTGATGGCGTCCCGCGCGGGGGTGCGGTAGGGGATCGCCACGCCGAAGCAGCGCAGCCCCAGGGTGTTCTCCTCGCGGTCCACGGCGAAGCCCTGCTCGCGCACCTGGTGCAGCTCCTCGATGAGCTTCTCCCGGTCGGTGATGGTGTGCTCGGTCAGCGCGGGCAGCGTCTGCGGCAGCAGCTTGCGGACCTGCTCGTCGGAGTAGGTGCTCAGCAGCGCCTTGCCCAGCGAGGTGGAGTGGGCGGGCAGCCGGCGGCCCACCCGGGTGAAGGGGCGCAGGTAGTGCTGGGACTGCCGGGTGGCCAGGTAGACCACGTTGGTGCCGTCCAGCCGGGCCAGGTGGATGGTCTCGGTGGTGTCGTCGGAGAGCCGGTCCAGCGTCGGCCGGGCCGCCGCGACCACCTCGTCGCCGTCGATGTAGGAGGTGCCGACCAGCAGCGCCCGTACCCCGATGCCGTACCGGGTGCCGGTGGCGTCGGTCTCCACCCAGCCCAGCTCGACCAGGGTGCGCAGCAGCATGTAGAGACTGGACTTGGGATAGCCGACGGCCTCCTGCACCGCGGCGAGCGAGTGCATGCCGGGGCGCCCGGCGAAGTACTCCAGCAGTTCCACCGTCCGCACCGCGGACTTGACCTGCGCTCCGCCGCCTGTCTCGCCTGCCGACATCGCCCTTGACCCCTTCGTTGGACGGGAAATAGTCTCCACTCATTCACCCATAGAGACAGCGTTCAGTATATCGAACGTCCCTAGATCTGGAGGGACCCGCGGTGGCAGCAGCACCAGTCTGGAGCGTCGACCCCCGTACCGGGAAGCAGCGGGAACAGGTCGCGGTGGAGGCCACGGCCCAGGAGGTGGACGCCGCCGTCCGCGCCGCGCACGCCGCGCGGGCGGCCCTCGCGGACCGCGCCGTCCGCGCCGCCTTCCTGCGCACCGCCGCCGACGAGCTGGAGGCCGCCAAGGAGGGCCTGGTCGAGGTGGCCGACGCCGAGACCGCCCTCGGCCCGGTCCGGCTCGGCGGCGAACTCGCCCGCACCTGCTACCAGTTGCGGGCCTTCGCGAAGATCGTCGACGAGGGCGAGTACCTCGGCGTGGTCATCGACCACCCCGACGACACCGCGACCCCGCCCATCCCCGACCTGCGCCGCTACAAGGTGCCGCTCGGGGTCGTCGCGGTCTACTCGGCCTCCAACTTCCCCTTCGCCTTCTCCGTGGCCGGCGGCGACACCGCCAGCGCCCTCGCGGCCGGCTGCCCGGTCGTGGTCAAGGCCCACCCCGACCACCCGGCCCTGTCCGAGCTGGTCGCCGCGGTGCTGCGGCGGGCCGCCGCCGCGCACGGCATCCCCGACGGCGTGCTCGGCCTGGTGCACGGCTTCGAGGCCGGCGTCGAACTGATCAAGCACCCGCTGGTCGCCGCCGCCGGGTTCACCGGCTCCATCCGCGGCGGACGCGCCCTGTTCGACGCCGCCGCCGCCCGCCCGGTCCCGATCCCCTTCCACGGCGAACTCGGCTCGCTGAACCCGGTGGTCGTCACCGAGGCCGCCGCCGCCGAACGCGCCGAGGCGATCGGCACCGGCCTGGCCGGGTCGATGACCCTGGGCGTCGGCCAGTTCTGCGTCAAGCCCGGCCTGGTGCTGGTGCCGTCCGGCGCGGCCGGCGACGGCCTGGTGAAGTCCCTCACCGACGCCGTCAGCGCCACCGACGCCGGGGTGCTGCTCGACCACCGGATGCGGGACAACTTCGTCGCGGGCGTCGCCGAACGGGCCGCACTGCCCGACGTGGAGGCCCCGGTGACGCCCGGCGCGGGCGGCGAGCACAGCGTCAGCCCCGGGTTCCTGACCGTGCCGGCCGCGAGGCTGGCCGCCGAGGGCGAGCACGACCTGCTCCTGGAGGAGTGCTTCGGGCCGGTCACCGTGGTCGCCCGCTACCAGGACGAGGCGGAGGCGAAGGCGGTCCTGTCCCGGCTGCCGGGCAACCTCACCGCCACCGTCCAGCTCTCCGAGGCCGAGGCGGCCGGCGAGGGCCGGGGCACCGAGATCCTCGCCGAGCTGACCCCGCTCGCGGGCCGCGTCCTGGTCAACGGCTGGCCCACCGGGGTCGCCGTCGCCCCCGCCCAGCACCACGGCGGGCCCTACCCGGCGACGACCTCCACCTCCACCTCGGTCGGCGGCACGGCCATCGAGCGGTGGCTGCGCCCGGTCGCGTACCAGAACGCGCCGGAGGCGCTGCTGCCGCCGGAGCTGCGCGACGACAACCCGCTGGGGCTGCCGCGCCGGTTCAACGGCCGACTGGAGCGCGGGGACCAGGCCGTATAAGGCCCCCTTGGGGTGATCGCGCGGAATTAACGGATGGACGAGGGGTCCCGGGGGCCGCACAGTAAGGCCATGGAGACCTTCGAGACCCTCGTCCGTGCCGAGTTCGAGCCGAAGAACACCTACCTCAACACCGCCAGCCTGGGCCTGCTGCCGGCCCGTACGGTGGCCGCGATGCGGGAGGCGACCGAGTCCGTGGCGGCCGGGCAGCCCTCCGACATGTTCGCCGACGTGGAGGCGGCCCGCGCCGCCTTCGCCCGGATCGCCGGGGTGCCGCCGACCCGGGTCGCGGCCGGCGCGTCCGTCGCCGTCTACAGCGGCCTGGTCGCCGCCGCGCTGCCCGCGGGCGCCGAAGTCCTCACCGCCGAGGGCGACTTCGCCTCCCTGGTCAACCCCTTCCACGCACGCGGCGACCTCAAGGTCCGCGCGGTGCCGCTGGAGCGGATCGCCGAGTCGGTCGGCCCGGACACCGCCCTGGTCGCCGTCAGCGCCGTGCAGTCCGCCGACGGACGGCTCGCCGACCTGGCCGCGCTGCGCGAGGCGGCCCGGACGCACGGCGCGCGGACCCTCGTGGACGTCTCCCAGTCGGCCGGCTGGCTGCCGCTGACCGCCGGCGACTTCGACTTCGTCGCCATGGTCGCCTACAAGTGGGTGTTCTGCCCGCGCGGCGTGGCCTTCCTCGTCGTCCCCGAGGACCTCGGCGGCCTCACCCCGCTGTTCGCGGGCTGGGCGGCGGGCGAGCACCCCTGGCAGAGCACCTACGGCCCGGTCACCGAGTACGCCCGCTCCGCCCGGCGGTACGACGAGAGTCCCGCGCTGCTGTCCTACACCGGCGCCCGGCACTCCCTCGCCCTGGTCGAGGAGCTGGGCGTGGACGCGGTGCGCGCCCACGACCTGGCGCTCGCCGACCGGTTCCGGGCGGGGCTGGCCGCGCTGGGCCACGAGCCGGTCGACGCGCCCGGCTCCGCCATCGTCTCGGTGCCCGGACTGGGCCACCGCCAGGCCGAGCTGAGCCGGGCCGGCATCGAGGTCGCCGACCGGGCCGGGAACCTGCGGGCCGCCTTCCACGTCTACAACACCGCCGCCGACGTCGACCGGCTGCTGGACGCGCTGTAGAGCACGTACGCGCACGCGACCGGGCCGGTGCCGCCCGTCCCGCACGGACGAAGGCACCGGCCCGGTGGGTGGTCAGCGCACCGGGGTGAAGTCCCGCGCGCCGATGAACTCGGGCCGCCGTACCGGCGCCGCGAAGGGCTCCACCGCCGCGTTCTCCACGCTGTTGAAGACGATGAAGACATTGCTGCGGGGGAACGGCGTGATGTTGTCGCCGGAGCCGTGCATGGCGTTGCAGTCGAACCAGGTCGCCGACCCCGCCTTGCCGGTGAACAACTTGATGCCGTGGTCGGCGGCCATCCGCGTCAGCGCCTCGTCCGACGGCGTGCCCGCGTCCTGCATCTGGAGCGACTTCTTGTAGTTGTCCTTCGGCGTGGCCCCCGCGCACCCCAGGAAGGTCTTGTGCGACCCGGGCATGATCATGAGCCCGCCGTTGGTGGCGTAGTTCTCGGTCAGCGCGATCGAGACGGAGACCGTGCGCATCCGGGGCAGTCCGTCCTCGGCGTGCCAGGTCTCGAAGTCGGAGTGCCAGTAGAAGCCGCTGGCCCCGAAGCCCGGCTTGACGTTGATCCGCGACTGGTGGACGTAGACGTCGGAGCCGAGGATCTGCCGGGCCCGGCCGACCACCCGCTCGTCGCGCACCAGTTGCGCGAACACCTCGCTGATCCGGTGCACCTCGAACACGGACCGGATCTCCTGGGACTTCGGCTCCACGATCGAGCGTTCGTCGGCGCGCACGTCCGGGTCCTCGACCAGGCGGTTCAGCTCGTCCCGGTAGCCGGCCACCTCGTCCTCGCCGATCAGCTCGTCCAGGGCGAGGAAGCCGTCGCGTTCGAAGGCGTGCAGGTCGGCCGGCCCGAACGGTCCGGGCGCGTCGGGGGCGCCCCAGACCACCGGGTCCTGCCGGGGGGTGGCCACCTCGGTGGCGCCGCGGGTGGGGTACAGGTCGGTGACGGTGGTCGCGGTCACGGTGGACTCACACCTCCTCGGGTTCGGTGAGCAGCGGGTAGACGCCGTTCTCGTCGTGGTCCTCCCGTCCGGTCACCGGGGGGTTGAAGACGCAGATGCAGTGGAAGTCCTCGTTGACCTTGAGCGTGTGCCGCTCGTGGCCGTCGAGGAGGTACATGGTGCCGGGTGTGATGCGGTACGTCTTCCCGGTCTCGCGGTCGGTCAGCTCGGCGTCGCCCTTGGTGCAGACGACGGCCTCGATGTGGTTGGCGTACCACATGTCGGTGGAGGTGCCGGCGTAGAGGATCGTCTCGTGCACGGAGAAGCCGACCTTCTCCTTGGCCAGGACGATGCGCTTGCTCTCCCAGGTGCCGGACGCGCTCCGCACGTGCCGGTCGGTGCCTTCGATCTCCTTGAACGAACGGACGATCACGGTGCTGCGATGCCTCCTAGGTGGGGGTTCGGGGGAGTGGGGGTGGCGCCGGGTCAGACGGTCTCGCGGACGGCGCGGGCGAGCAGCGTCATGCCCTCGTCCAGCTCGTCGGGGGTGACGGTGAGGGCGGGGAGCAGCTTGACGACCTCGCTCTCCGGGCCGGACGTCTCGATCAGCAGCCCGAGTTCGAAGGCGCGCCTGGCGATCCGGCCGGCCCGCTCCTTGTCGTGGAACTCCAGGCCCCAGACCAGTCCGCGGCCCCGGTACTCCTTGATGTCGGCGAGGTTCTCCTCGGTGATCGAGATCAGGTGCTGCTCGATCTGCTCGCCGCGGGCGCGGGTCTGCTTCTCCATCGCCGCGCCGTCCGTCCAGTACGTCTCCAGGGCGGCGGTGGCGGTGACGAAGGCGGGGTTGTTGCCGCGGAAGGTGCCGTTGTGCTCGCCCGGCTCCCACACGTCCAGCTCGGGCTTGAACAGGCACAGCGACATGGGCAGTCCGTAGCCGCTGATCGACTTGGAGACGGTCACGATGTCGGGGGTGATGCCGGCCTCCTCGAAGGAGAAGAACGCGCCGGTGCGCCCGCAGCCCATCTGGATGTCGTCGACGATCAGCAGCATGTCCTGCCGCTCGCACAGCTCGGCCAGGGCGCGCAGCCACTCGGGCCGGGCCACGTTGATGCCGCCCTCGCCCTGCACGGTCTCCACGATCACGGCGGCCGGCTTGTTCAGGCCCGAGCCCTGGTCCTCCAGGAGCCGCTCGAACCAGAGGAAGTCGGGGACCTGGCCGTCGAAGTAGTTGTCGAACGGCATGGGCGTGCCGTGCACCAGCGGGATGCCGGCCCCGGCCCGCTTGAAGGCGTTGCCGGTCACGGCGAGCGAGCCCAGCGACATGCCGTGGAAGGCGTTGGTGAACGACACGATCGCCTCGCGGCCCTTCACCTTCCGGGCCAGCTTCAGCGCGGCCTCCACCGCGTTGGTGCCGGTCGGCCCCGGGAACATGACCTTGTAGGGCAGGTCGCGGGGGCGGAGCACCAGGTTCTGGAAGGTCTCCAGGAAGCGGCGCTTGGCGGTGGTGGACATGTCGAGGCCGTGGGTGACGCCGTCCCGTTCCAGATAGTCGATCAGCGCCCGTTTCAGCACCGGGTTGTTGTGCCCGTAGTTCAGCGAACCGGCTCCGGCGAAGAAGTCGAGGTACTCGTGGCCGTCCTCGTCGTACATGCGGCTGCCGTGCGCGCGGTCGAAGACGGTGGGCCAGCCGCGGCAGTAGCTGCGTACCTCGGACTCCAGGGTCTCGAAGACACTCAGGTCGGGCTGGGTGATGGTCACGGCGAAACGCTCCTCGTGGGTGAGGGGGTGAGGGGGTGAGGGGGGTCGAAGTCGGTCAGAGGGTCCGGTGTCAGCGGGCGGGCGACAGGGGGCCGATCCGGTGCAGGACCTCGGGCTCGTGCGGTCCGTCGGGGAACAGACCGGCGTCGAACAGCACCTCGCGCTCCAGGCCGGCGCCGTGCCGCTCGGCGAACGAGGCGAACAGCCGCTGCGAGGCGAAGTTGTCCGGGCTGATGGTGGTCTCCAGCGTGGTCAGCCCCCGCTGCGCCACCAGCCGGGCGGCCAGACCGTCGAGCAGGGCGGCGGCGAGCCCGCGACCGCGGTACGCCGCGTCCACCGCCACCTGCCAGACGAACAGGGTGTCGGGGCGGTCCGGCCGCACATAGCCGGTGACGAAGCCGACCGCTTCGCCGCTCTCGGCGCGGGCGACGGCGGAGGTGGCGGCGAAGTCCCGGCACCACAGCAGATAGCTGTAGGACGAGTTCAGGTCGAGCACCTTCGAATCCCTCGCTATCCGCCACAGCGCGGCCCCGTCCGTCACTCTCGGACAGTCGATTTGCAGGTCTGCGTGTGCGGCAGTCATGCGAAGTGAAGTTACCCAGCGGAATTCAAAAATGCATCGCCGGACGGGGTTACGGATGCGCGTGTCGTGTGTTATTGCGCGGACCCGGGTGCTCACGCGAGAAGGCGGGGTTATGGGATGATTTGCACCGGATATAAAGCACAAATCGGGCCGTTTGTGTGACGGGTCACACTCACCTGATCCGCCCGGAGTGTTCGCGGAATCTTGGCGTTTAGCCTTCTGGAAAGCGGGCAGAAGATTACGGGAATTATGCTTGCTATATCCAGGAAAACACGCGGGAATTCGCAGCGGGAAAAGATCCGCCGGTTACGCGGGCCAGGTCTCCTCGACCGCCCGCGACGCGGCGTCCGGGTCGGCCGGCCGGCCCTGCTCGGCCAGCGCGGCACCGAGCGCCGCCAGGCTGCCGCGCACCGCCTCGCGGGTCGCCAGCGGCCCGTAGTGGTTGACCCGGATCATCTCCCGGGCCAGCGCGCCCCCGCCCGCCGCCAGCGGCAGCGCCGGGTCCGCGCGCAGCGCGCGTGCCACCAGCTCGGCGGCGTCCACCCCGGCCGGCGTCCGCAGGGTGGTGGCGACCGGCGCCGCCTCCCGGGCCCGGTGCACGTACGGCTCCAGGCCGCCGCCCAGCGCCAGCACGCCGGCCCGGGTGGCCGCCGCGGCCGAGGCGTGCCGCGCCATCACCGTCTCCAGGCCCTCCGCCTCGATCCGCTCGACGCACGCCTCCAGGGCGAGCATCTCCAACTGCGCCGGGGCGTGCAGCAGTGCCTTGCGCCCGCCGTCGATCCAGCGCTCCTTCCAGTCCAGCAGCGACAGGTACGACCGGCGCGGCGCCCGCGGGTTGGCCGCCATCCGCGCCCACGCCCGCTCGCTCACCGACACCGCCGACACGCCCGCCGGGCCGCCCATCGCCTTCTGCGCCCCGATCACGCACAGGTCCACGCCCCACGCGTCCGGCAGCACCGGCTCCGCGCCGACGGAGGCGACGGCGTCCAGGTAGAACAGCGCGCCGTGCGCCTTCACCACCTCGCCGATCTCCGCGACCGGGTTGGTGTTGCCGGTGGCCGCCTCGGCGTGCACCAGGGAGACGAAGTCGGTCTCCGGGTGCTCGGCGAGCGCCTCGGCGATCCGGTCGGCCGTCACCGCCGTGTGGAACGGCACCGCCAGGTCGTGCACGGTCGCGCCGCAGTCCCGCAGCCAGTCCCCGAAGGTCTGCCCGTACGGCCCGGTGATCACGTTCAGCGCCACGGTGCCCGGCCCGGCCGTCCCGCGGATCGCGCCCTCCAGCGGCAGCAGCGCCTCGCCCTGCGTGATCACGACGTCCTGCGCGGTGTCCAGCAGCCGGGCCACCCGGGCCTCGATGGAGGCGAAGCGGTCGGCGCTCAGCGGGGCGAGGTCGAGGAGGGGGTGGCTCACGGCGGTGCTCTTTTCGATCACGGTCAGCGGGACGGACTGCGTTCTTCGGCGGTACGGACGGTGTGCGTCGGGTGTGTTCGTCGGGATCAGGTGAGACGAGGGTAACCGCGGGCCCGCCCGGCACTCCCGCCGGAGCCGGTTGGTTGCGACACCGCCACGCCCGGAACCGCGGATTCCGCCGTGGTGGCGGGGCCGGCGGACCCTTCCGCCCGCCTCCTTTGCCGCCCGGGACAGGCCCTAAGGTGCCGGGCATGAGCGATCACACGGTGCTGCACGTCAAGGGTCGGGTGCTGGTCGGGCCGGAGGAGGTCCGGGACGAGCTGTGGGTGATCGGCGGGCGGATCTCGTACGACCGGCCGGCGGGGGCCGCCGAGGTCCGCACGGTCGAGGGGTGGGTGCTGCCCGGCCTGGTCGACGCGCACTGCCACGTCGGTCTGGACCGGCACGGCGCGGTGCCCGCGGAGACCGCCGAGAAGCAGGCGCTGACCGACCGGGACGCGGGCGCGCTGCTGCTGCGCGACGCGGGCTCGCCCTCCGACACCCGCTGGATCGACGACCGCGAGGACCTCCCCAGGATCGTCCGGGCCGGCCGGCACATCGCCCGGACCCGCCGCTACATCCGCAACTACGCCTGGGAGATCGAGCCCGAGGACCTCGTCGCGTACGTCGCCCAGGAGGCCCGGCGCGGCGACGGCTGGGTGAAGCTGGTCGGCGACTGGATCGACCGCGACCTGGGCGACCTCGCGGCGTGCTGGCCGCGCGGCGCGGTCGAGGCCGCCATCGCCGAGGCGCACCGGCTCGGCGCCCGGGTCACCGCGCACTGCTTCGCCGAGGACTCCCTGCGCGACCTGGTCGAGGCCGGCATCGACTGCGTCGAGCACGCCACCGGCCTCACCGACGACACCATCCCGCTCTTCGCCGAGCGGGGCGTGGCCATCGTGCCCACCCTCGTCAACACGGCCACCTTCCCCGGCCTGGCCGACGGCGGCGAGGCCAAGTTCCCCCGCTGGGCCGCCCACATGCGCCGGCTGCACGCCCGCCGTCACGACACCGTCCGCGACGCCTACGACGCGGGCGTGCCGGTCTACGTCGGCACCGACGCGGGCGGCACCCTGCCGCACGGCCTGGCCGCCGCCGAGGTCGCCGAACTGGTCACCGCGGGCCTCCCGCCCGTCGCGGCGGTGGCGGCGACCACCTGGGCGGCCCGGGAGTGGCTCGGCCGGCCCGGCCTGACCGAGGGCGCCCCCGCCGACCTGGTGGTGTACGAGGCGGACCCGCGCGCCGACGTGCGGGTGCTGGCCGCCCCGCGCCGGGTGGTGCTGCGCGGACGCGTCGTCGGCTAGCCCGCGGGGACGGGAGGGACGCCGGGGCACACCCGTGCCGGAGGAATCGAATACGTACGCGGAAACTCCACGATGGTGTGAAGCGTCATCAGGCGGCTGACGGCCGGTCGCCGGGGCGGACATCCTGACGGGGTCCCGAGCACATCGCTCATGCGTGCCCCGCACGCATGTCTTCCTGGGGGTCCCACCACAGTGAACCGCACCACCTCCCGCCTGCCCGCCCGCCGGCTCGCCACCGTCGCGGCGGCCACCGCCCTGGCCGCCGGTCCCGCGACCCTGGGCACGGGCACCGCCCACGCCACCGGGCCCGCCGGCCCGGGACGGGCGAGCGCCGTCGTCCTGCGCACCGGCCTCGACGTGGGCCTGCTGAACAAGACGGTACGGGTCCCCCTCGCCGTCTCCCTCAACGAGGTCCAGGCGCCCGCCAGCGCCCGGAAGACCGCGCTGACCGCCACCCTGGACGGCGTGGACGGCGGCAGGCCGTTCAGCGTCCTGCGCGCGGACGTCGCCGACGCCGAGGCCACCGTCACCGGCGGACGCGCGCAGGGCCGTACCGAACTCGCCCGGGCCGCGGTGCACGTGCCCGGTCTGCCCCTGCTCTCCCTGATCGAGGTCGCCCAGGTCACCTCCCGGGCCGTCTGCGCGGCCGGGAAGGCCCCCGTCGCCGACGCCGAACTGCTGGGCCCGGTCACCGTCCTCGGCAAGAAGGTCACCCTGACCGCGGGCGGCACCACCCAGGTGACGGTGCCGGGCGTCGGCGAGGTGCAACTGGACCTGTCCGAGGAGGAGACCACCTCCCGTACGGCCGCCGCCACCGCGCTGCGGCTGACCGTCTCCGTCGACCCGCTGAAGCTGAACGTCGCCGAGGTCGAGGGCACGCTCACTCTGGCGCGGGCCACCTGCGAGACACCCGGCGCGGACGGCGGCCCCGCCCCCGCCGGGTCCGAGCGGCCGGGCGCCCAGGTGGAGCCGCAGGGCGCCCCCGCCGAGGCCGGCCTCGCCGAGACCGGCGGGAACTCCGCGACCCCGTACGTGGCGGGCGGCGCCGTCGCCCTGGTCGCCGCGGGCGGCGGCGCGCTGCTCGTCGCCCGGCGCCGGCGCGGCTGACCCGGCTGACCCGCCTCTCCCGGCTCACCCGGCGGTTTCGGTCACCGCCCGCCGCAGTGCCGCCAGGAACCCGTCCGTCGTCGCCCGGTCCCGTACCGCCAGCCGCAGCCACCGCGGCCCGAGCCCCGGGAAGGTGTCGCCGCGCCGCACCGCGTACCCCAGGGCGCGCAGCCGGTGCCGTACGGCGGCCGCGTCCGGCAACCGGACCAGTACGAACGGACCCTCGGCCGGTGTCACCACCCGCACCCCGGCACCGGCCAGCCCGGCGAGCCCGGCCACCAGGTGGGCGCGGTCCGCGGCGACGCGGTGGGCGGCGTGCGCGGCCTCCGCCAGCGCCCGGGGCCCCACGCACGCCTCGGCCGCCACCAGCGCGGGCGTCGACACCGGCCACAGCGGCTGGGCCCGTGCCAGCTCCGCGACCGTCTCCGGGGCGGCGAGGACATAGCCGACGCGCAGCCCCGCCAGGCCCCAGGTCTTGGTGAGGCTGCGCAGCACCACCAGGCCGGGCACGTCCGTGCGCCCGGCGAGGGCCTCCCGCTCGCCCGGCACCGCGTCCATGAACGCCTCGTCCACCACCAGCGTCCGCCCGGGCCGGGCCAGCGCGGTGAGCGCCTCGGCGGGGTGCAGGACGGAGGTCGGGTTGGTCGGGTTGCCGACCACCACCAGGTCGGCGCCCTCGGGGACGGCCGCCGGGTCGAGCCGGAAGCCGTCCCCGGGCCGCAGCAGCACCCGGTCGACGGTGTGCCCGGCGTCCCGCAGCGCCGCCTCCGGCTCGGTGAACTGCGGGTGCACCACGACCGGCCGGCGCACCTTCAGCGCCCGCGCCAGCAGCACGAACGCCTCCGCCGCGCCCGCCGTCAGCAGCACCCGCTCCACCGGCAGCCCGTGCCGGGCCGCCACCGCCGCCCGGGCCGCCCGCCCGTCCGGGTAGGCGGCCAGGGAGCCCAGCGAGCGGGCGATCCGCTCGCGCAACCAGGGCGGGGGCGTGTCCGCGCGGACGTTGACCGCGAGGTCGACCAGGGCCGAGCCGTCGTCGCGGACCTCGGCGTCGCCGTGGTGCCGCAGATCGGGGCCCTCAGTGAGCATGGGAGTGGGCGTGCCCGTGCCCGTGCCCGTGACCGTGCCCGTGGTGGTGGTGGCCGTCGTCGTCCGGGTGGAAGTGCGGCTGCTGCGGCAGCCCCACCTTGTCCTCGAAGCCGGGCAGCGCGATCCGGTACACGCAGGAGTCGCAGTTCATCCGCAGATCGCCCTTGACGGCCTCCTCGTACCGCTCCCACACCAGGTCCAGCAGCTCCGGCTCGGGCCCGATGACGTCGGCGGAGCGCACCTCGGCGGCCGGGTGGGCGGCGGCCCACTCCTCGGTCTGGAGCCGCACCCGGTCCGGCAGGACGCCGGTGAACAGGAAGTACGGCAGGACGACGATCCGCCGGGCGCCCAGCGTCAGGCACCGGTCCAGGCCGCTCGGCACGTCCGGCCGGGCCAGCGACACGAACGCCGTCTCGACGCCCGCGTACCCGCGGCCCTCCCACAGCAGCCGGGCCGCCTTGAACACCTCGGCGTTGGCGTCCGGGTCGGTCGAGCCGCGCCCGACCAGCAGCACGGTCACCTCGGCCGGGTCCCAGGACGGGTCGACGGCCTCCGCCAGGCGCCGGTCCAGGACGCGCAGCAGCGCCGGGTGCGGGCCCAGCGGGCGGCCGTAGGTGTAGCTGATGCCGGGGTGGCGTTCCTTCTCCCGGGCCAGCGCGGCCGGGATGTCGCCCTTGGCGTGTCCGGCGGAGACCAGCATCAGCGGCACGGCGGCGAACCGGCGCACGCCCCGCTCCACCAGTTCGGTCACCGCGTCGCCCAGCGGCGGCGGGGACAGCTCGATGAAGCCGCCCGCGACGGGCAGCGCGGGGTGGCGGCGGCCCAGTCGCCGGACGAAGTCGCGGAACGCCTCGGCTCCGGCCTCGTCCCGGGTGCCGTGGCCGGCGATGAGCAGGGCGGGCGGGGTGGTCACAGGGTCTCCTCGGAAGTGGGGTGGTACAGCAGGGCGTTGAGCGCGGCGGCGGCCACCGCGGAGCCGCCCTTCTCGGACACGTTGCTCACGGCGGGCAGTCCGCTCTCCCGCAGCGCCGCCTTGGACTCGACCGCGCCGACGAAGCCGACCGGCAGCCCGATCACGAGCGCGGGGTCGGCGTCGAGGGTGAGCAGTTCCTCCAGCGCGGTGGGCGCGTTGCCGATCACCCACAGCGCGCCGGGGCCGACCTCCTGGTAGGCCAGGCGCATCCCGTGCGCCGAGCGGGTCAGCCCCGGCCCGGCGACGGCGTCCTTCAACCGGCAGACGGTCTCCCGGCGGGTGATGCCGGCGCCGACCATCTCCACGTCGACGACGACCGGCGCCCCGGCGTGCAGCGCGGCATGGGCCTTCACCAGGTCGCCCTCGTCCATGACGAGGTCGGTGGCGTACTCCAGGTCGGCGGCGGAGTGGACGACCCGCTCCACCACCGCCCGGGTCAGCGGCGGGAAGCGGGAGGTGTCCAGGCGGGCGCGCAGCCGCCGGTAGGACTCCTGCTCGATGGGGTGGACGACACGGTTCACCGGGCGGTCTCCTCCTGCCAGCGGTAGCCGCGCGGGGTCACCATGCGCCCCGCGATCTCACGGGTCGCGGTGTTGCCCACCGTCACGACCGTCATCATGTCCACGCGGGCCGGGTCCAGCGCCGCGAGGGTGGTCAGCAGGCGGGACTCGTCGGCGCGGGAGGCGTTGCGCACGACCCCCACCGGCGTGGCCGGCTCCCGGTGCTCCGCGAGGATCGCCAGGGCCTTGGGCAACTGCCAGTCCCGGCCCCGGCTGCGCGGGTTGTAGAAGGTGACCACCAGGTCCGCCTCGGCCGCCGCCCGCACCCGCCGTTCGATGACCTCCCACGGGGTGTGCAGGTCGGACAGGCTGATGGAGACGTGGTCGTGGCCGAGCGGCGCGCCGAGCACCGCCCCGGCCGCCAGCGCCGCCGTCACCCCGGGCACGCCGACCACGTCGATGTCGTCGGACGCCTCGGCCAGCGCCGGCGAGGCCATCGCGTACACGCCCGCGTCCCCGCTGCCGATCAGCGCGACGGCGTGCCCCAGCCGGGCCTGTGCGACCGCGGTGCGGGCCCGCTCCTCCTCGGCGCCGAGCCCCGACTCCAGCACCCGGGTGCCCGGGCGCAGCAGATCGCGGATCTGGTCGACGTACTGGTCCAGGCCGACCAGCACCGAGGCGCGGCGCAGCTCCTCGCGGGCGCGGGGGGTGAGCAGGTCCCGGGCGCCGGGCCCGAGCCCGACCACCGCGAGCCGCCCGCGGCCCGGGCGCCGGACCACCGCGCAGGTCGCCATGGCCGACTTCCGCTTGGGCACGAGCAGGTCGCCGCCGCGCAGCAGCGCCGCCGCCTCGGCGACGGACGGCGTACCGACGGCGGCGAGCGGCGCCTCCGACGGGTTCGGCACCTCGACCCGGGCCAGCTCCCCGGCCGGATACGTCACCAGGGGCACCCCGAGCCGCTCGGCCGCCGCGACGATGCCGGGCTCCTCGGCCTTGGCGTCCACGGTGGCCAGCTCCGCCAGGGACGCGGGGGACAGGCCCGCCTCCCGCAGGGCGCCCTCGACCAGGGCGAGGATCTCCTCGGCGGGCGCGTTCCGGGAGGCGCCGACGCCGGCCACCAGGGTCGGCGGGCGCAGCACGGCCTCCCGCTCGCCGGGCTCGACCACACGGTCGGTCACCCGGATCACGTACGCCCCCCGCTCCGCGACCGGCAGCGGCGGCAGCGGCCAGGGCACCTCGGCGCGCAGCGCGACCGGTTCGCCGTCCAGCAGCGCCCGCGACACCGCCGCGACCGCGCCCTCCACCGGCAGCCCGAGGGTGTCCAGACCGGGCAGGCCCACCGCGTCGGTCGCCGTGGTCACCACCGGCTCCGCGCCCAGCACCCCGGCCACCTCGCGGGCCAGGTCGTTGGCCCCGCCGCCGTGCCCGCCGAGCAGCGCCACGGCGAACCGGCCGGCCTCGTCGACGGCGACCACGCCGGGGTCGGTCCGCTTGTCCGCCAGCAGCGGCGCCACCAGCCGGACCACGGCCCCCGTGGCCAGGAAGCAGACGAGCCGGTCGCACTCGGCGAACGCGGTCCGCACGGCGTCCGCGACGGGACCGCCGTAGACCCGGACGCGGTCCGGCCACGCCGCGGCCAGCCGGTCGCGTGCCGCCGCTCCCGCCGCGGTGGCGGAGATGAGGCCGATCACTGGAGAACTCCTTCGGTACGGGCGTGAGGTCGCAGGCCCCACAGCAGAAAAACGGGGTTGGCCGCCGCGAGCCGGGTCACGTCCCCCGGCAGCGGCGCGAGCCGGGACGACTGGAGCAGCACCCCGTCGCACTCCAGACCGGCGTCGAGCAGCGCCCGCCGGGCCACCGGCACCCGGTCCAGGGCGGCCATGGCCACCACCACCGCCCGCCGGGCGCGCCGTGCGCAGGCCGTGACGATGTCCGGCAGCTCCCGGCCGCCGCCGCCGACGAACACGGCGTCCGGGTCGTCCAGGCCGTCCAGCGCCGCCGGCGCCGCCCCCCGCACCACCCGTACGTCCACGCCGTGCGCGGCGGCGTTGGCGCGGACCCGGGCCGCGCCGTCGGCGGTCTTCTCCACGGCGACGGCGGCGGCGCCCAGCTTCGCGCACTCCACCGCGACGGACCCGGAGCCCGCGCCCACGTCCCAGACCAGGTCGCCGGGCCGGGGACCGAGCCGGGCCAGCGCCAGGGCCCGCACCTCGAACTTGGTGATCATCGAGTCGCGGTGGGCGAAGGCGTCCTCGGGCAGCGCCCAGCCGGCCGGCCCGGGGTCCGCTCCGGCGAGCGTGCGCACCGGGCCCACCGCCCGTTCCCCGGCCAGGCAGAGCACCACGCTCACCGCGGGGCCCCAGTCCCGGGCGGCGGCCTCGGCGGGCGTCACCCGCTCCACCCGCTCGCCGGCCGAGCCCAGCGCGGAGGCGACGACCAGGGTCCGGGCGTCGTGGCGCAGCGCGGCGCCCAGCTCGGCGGGCCCGGCGCCCGGCCCGGTCAGCACGGCCGTCTTGGGCCGCGCCCGGCACACGTTCACCGCCGTCCGCAGGTCCCGTCCGTGCGCGCTGACCACCACCGCGTCGTCCCACGGCAGCCCGATCCGCGCGAACGCCGCCGCCACCGAGGAGACCCCGGGCCGTACGTCGAGCCGCTCCGGCCCGAACCGCTCCGCCAGCACCCGCACGATCCCGAAGAACCCCGGGTCCCCGGAGGCCAGCACCAGCACCCGCCGCCCCTGCGCCACGTACCGCGCGATGCGGTCCAGGGCGGGCGCCAGCGCCCCCAGCACGACCCGCTCGGCCGACTCCGGTACCGGCGCCGCGTCCAGGTGCCGGCGCCCGCCGACGACCAGCTCGGCACCGGCGGTCACCTCGGGGCCGGGCGGCGCACCGACGCCGGTCCCCACCACCGTGATCATGTGCTGGCACCCCGTTCGCGCAGCGCCCTGCGGGCCTCGGGGTCGGCCTTGCGGAAGCCGTGGAAGTGCCCCGGGTGGTACAGGTGCGAGCGGGTGCCGTGCGCGTCGAGGGCCGGTCCGACCAGGAACAGCGTGTGCTTCCACAGCTTGTGCTCCTTGACCGTCTCCTCCAGCGTGCCGATCGTGCACCGCACCACCAGCTCCTCCGGCCAGGTCGCCTGGTAGGCGACGACCACCGGCGTGGACGTCGGGTAGCCGCCCTCCAGCAGCTCCCGCACCAACTGGCCGCTGCGCGCCGCCGAGAGGAACACGGCCATGGTGGTGCCGTGCTTGGCGAACTCCCGGACCTCCTCACCGGGGGGCATCGGCGTCTTGCCGCCGCCCAGCCGGGTCAGGATCACCGACTGCGCGACCTCGGGCACGGTCAGCTCCCGCCCGGCCAGCGCGGCCACGGCCGAGAACGACGACACCCCCGGCACGATCTCCGTCGCCACGCCGATCTCCGCGCACCGGTCGAGCTGCTCCTGCGTGCCGCCCCACAGCGCGGGGTCGCCGGAGTGGATCCGGGCCACCTTCAGCCCGTCCCGGTGGGCCCGCTGGTAGACGGCGACCACGTCCTCCAGCGACATCGTCGCCGAGTCCAGGACCTCCGCGTCCGTCCGCGCGTGCGCCAGGACCTCCGCCTGCACCAGGCTGGCCGCCCAGATCACCACGTCGGCCTCGGCGATGGCACGCGCGGCACGGAACGTCAGCAGGTCGGCGGCGCCGGGGCCGGCACCGACGAAGGTCACCTTGCCGGGGGCATCGGCCATGGGAATACGGTCCTCTCCTGAAGAACGGAAAAAAGCGGGAAAAAGTGGGCATCTCGCCCGCCGGACGGCGCACGGGCAGCTCACGGACGGTTCACCTACGGCTCACACCGGCCGCCCGTACCGCCGTCGCCGGATGTGCGTGAACCGGCCCTGATCGGATAGCAAGAGCCCATGGCGGTCTTCGTCGCGCTCGGCGCGTTCCTGATGACGCTGGCCGGCGGCTGGACGGCACAGCGGGTGACCGACCGCCGCCATCTGGTGCTGGGCCTGGCCGGTGGGCTGATGCTGGGCGTGGTCGGCCTGGACCTGCTGCCGGAGGCGCTGGAGGCGGCGGGCCACGAGGTGTTCGGCGTGCCGGAGGCGCTGCTGCTGTTCGTCGCCGGGTTTCTCCTCGCCCATCTGGGCGAACGCCTGCTCGCCGCCCGCCGGGCCGCGCACGGCGCCGACGAGCACGCCCGCACCCCGGAGGTGGGCCTGACGGCCGCCGCCGCGATGGTCGGGCACAGCGCCATGGACGGCGTGGCGATCGGCGCGGCCTTCCAGGTCGGCGAGGGCATGGGCCTGGCCGTCGCGCTCGCCGTGATCGCCCACGACTTCGCCGACGGCTTCAACACCTACACACTGACCAGCCTGTACGGCAACGCCCGCCGCCGCGCCCTGGCCATGCTGGGCGCGGACGCGGTGGCGCCGGTCCTCGGCGCGGCCTCCACGCTGCTGTTCACCCTTCCGGAGCAGGCCCTCGGCGCGTACCTCGGCCTGTTCGGCGGCGTCCTGCTCTACCTCGCCGCCGCCGAGATCCTGCCCGAGGCCCACCACGCGCACCCGGCCCGCTCGACGCTGCTGTGCACGATCGCGGGCGCGGGCTTCATCTGGCTGGTGGTCGGCCTCGCCGAATGAGACCCCGGCACCGCACGCCGTACGGCCGGTCACAGCTTGCCGCCCCGGCCGCCGTCCCGCCGGGGCGGGGCGATCAGCGTCGACAGGTACGGCAGGGGGGCGCCGTCGAGGTCGGCGGCCGGCCGTACCGACTCCTCCGCCAGCCCCAGCGCCGAGCCCCACACCGCGTCCGCCAGCCGCCCGGTCTCCCGCAGCGCCTCGGCGACCTCGGCGGCCTGCCGCCCGAACTTGTACGCCACGACCGTCCCCGGCCCGTTCAGCGCCTCCTTCAGCACCGCCGCCCCCGCGGTCACCGGCACCAGCGTCAGCGGCTCGGTGCCCTCGGTCAGCACGGCCCCCGACCGCGCCGCGAGGTCCTGCATCGCGGTGATGCCCGGCACGGTCTCCACCACGGTGCCCGGCACCAGGGCGCCGACGGTCTGCGCGAGATACGTGAACGTCGAGTACACGTTCGGGTCGCCGATGGTCGCGAACGCCACCCGCCCGTGCGCCCGCAGCAGCTCCGCCACCCGCTCGCCGGCCGCGTCCCAGGCCGCCTCGCGCCGGGCCCGGTCGGACCGCTCGTTCAGCGCGAACACCACCCGGACGACCTTCTCGGCGGGCACGTAGTGCAGCACGGTCGCCTCCGCCCGCCCCCGCTCCCCGGTGTCCATCACGGGGACGACGACGACCTCGGCCGCCCGCAGGGCGTTGACGCCCTTGACGGTCACCAGCTCCGGATCACCGGGGCCCACCCCGACTCCGACCAGATGGCTGTTCATGACGTCCGGCACCTCTCCACGAACCGACGGGCGACACCGGGCCGGGACGCCCAGTGCGTGTGCAGATAACTCGCGTGCACACCGCGCTGTACGAAACCTTCCAGGCGCCGCCCGGGCGCCCGCACCCCCCACGCCGGAGCCGCCCCGGCCCCCGGCTCCACCACCGTCCGGTGGAACTCGTGCCCCCGCATCCGCGTCCCCGCGGCGGCCAGCGCGCTGTCGCCGACGGCCACCGCGTCCCGGTAGCCCAGCGTCAGCCGCTCGGCCATCCGCGCCGACGCGTCCAGCACCCCGCACATCGGCAGCCCGTCCAGCTCCCGGCACAGGTACAGCAGCCCCGCGCACTCGGCGGCCACCGGAGCGCCGCGCCCGGCGAGGTCGGCGACGGCCTCGCGCAACGGCTCGTTGGCGGACAGCTCCTCGGCGTACACCTCCGGGAACCCGCCGCCGATCACCAGCCCGTCGGTCCCGTCGGGCAGATGCTCGTCCCGCCGGGGGTCGAACACGACGACCTCGGCCCCGGCGGCGGCGAGCAGCTCGGCGTGCTCGGCGTAGGAGAAGGTGAACGCGGCCCCGCCGGCGAGGGCGACGCGGGGCCTCGGCTTCCCGGACACGCGAGCCGGGTGGTCCTGGTCGGGGGACTCCCCGGGGGTCCAGGGGGCGGGGCTCCCCGGCAGGGCCCCGGCGGACCGGGCCAGCGCCACGAGGGCGTCCAGATCGCACCCCTGGGACACCAGCGCCCCCATCGCCGCCACGGCGTCCACCGCGGCGGACCCCCGCTCGGCGACCGGCACCAGCCCGAGGTGCCGGGACGGCACCCCGACCCGGTCCGTCCGCCGCAGCACCCCGAAGACGGGCACGCCGACCGACTCCAGCGCCTCCCGCAGCAGCCCCTCGTGCCGGTCCGACCCCACCTTGTTCAGGATCACGCCCCCGACCCGCACCTCCGGGTCCCAGGAGACGAACCCGTGCACCAGCGCCGCCACCGACCGCGACTGCGCCGAGGCGTCGACGACCAGCACCACCGGCGCCCCCAGCACCTTGGCGACCTGCGCGGTGGACGCCAGCTCGCCCTCCCCGGCGGCCCCGTCGTACAGCCCCATGACCCCTTCGACCACGGCGATGTCGCACCCGTCCGCCCCGTGCCGGAACAGCGGGCCGATCAGCTCGGGGCCGCACAGGTACGCGTCGATGTTCCGCCCCGCCCGCCCGGTGGCGAGCGCGTGGTAGCCGGGGTCGATGTAGTCCGGGCCGACCTTGTGCGGGGACACGGCGAGCCCCCGCGCGGCCAGCGCGGCCATCAGCCCGGTGGCGACGGTGGTCTTGCCGCTCCCGGAGGCGGGCGCGGCGACCACCAGCCGGGGCACGGAGCTCACCACTCGATGCCCCTCTGCCCCTTCTGCCCGACGTCCATCGGGTGCTTGACCTTGGACATGTCGGTGACCAGATCCGCGAACTCCACGAGTTTCTCCGGCGCGTTCCGCCCAGTGATCACCACATGCTGGGTCCCCGGCCGGTTCCGCAGCACCTCCACCACCTCGTCGGTGTCCACCCACCCCCAGTGCATCGGGTAGGCGAACTCGTCCAGCACGTACAGCGTGTACGTCTCGGCGGCCAGGTCCCGCTTGACCTGCTCCCAGCCCTCCCGGGCCTTCTCCTCGTTGTCCATCTGCGCGTCGCGCTGCACCCAGGACCAGCCCTCGCCCATCTTGTGCCAGGCGACGGTCCCGCCCTCACCGGAGTCGCCGAGCACCCGCAGCGCCCGCTCCTCGCCGACCTTCCACTTCGCCGACTTGACGAACTGGAACACCCCGATCGGCCAGCCCTGGTTCCAGGCCCGCAGCGCCAGCCCGAAGGCGGCCGTCGACTTGCCCTTGCCCACGCCCGTGTGCACGACGACCAGCGGCCGGTTGCGCCGCTGACGGGTCGTCAGTCCGTCGTCCGGTACGACACTCGGCTGTCCCTGCGGCACTACGCGGCCCTCCTGGAAGTTCCCTGTACGTCCTTCACGAGCCCGGCGAGGGAGTCCGCCCGCAGCTCGTCCAGCGTCACGGCGGTGCCGCCCAGCTCGCCCGCGAGCCGCCCCGCCAGCCCGAGCCGCACCGGGCCCGACTCGCAGTCCACGACCACGGAGGCGACCCCCTCGGCCGCGAACAGCCGCGCCGCCCGTCCGGCCAGCGCCACCGGCTCCGGGCCTCCGGTGGCCCGCCCGTCCGTCACCACCACGAGCAGCGCCCGCCGCGCGGGGTCGCGCAGCTTCTCCACCCGCAGCACCTCGTGCGCCCGCAGCAGCCCGGCCGCCAGCGGGGTCCGCCCGCCCGTGGGCAGCGCCTCCAACCGCCCCGCCGCCGCGTCCACCGAGGAGGTGGGCGGCAGCGCCACCTCCGCCGCCGTCCCCCGGAAGGTCACCAGCCCCACCTTGTCCCGCCGCTGGTAGGCGTCGAGCAGCAGGGACAGTACCGCCCCCTTCACGGCGCTCATCCGCTGCCGCGCCGCCATCGACCCGGAGGCGTCCACGACGAACAGCACCAGGTTGCCCTCGCGCCCCTCCTTGACCGCCTGCCGCAGATCGTCCCGGCGGATCACCAGCCCCGGACCGCTGCGTCCCCGCGCCCGCTGGTGCGGTGCGGCGGCCCGCACGGTGGCGGCCAGGTGCAGCTTGCCCAGCGCGCCCTTCGGCCGGCGCGCCCCGGTGGTCCGCCCGCGCTCGGTGCGCGCCCGCGACCGCCGCCCCGCGGCGCCCTCGCCGACACCGGGCACGCTCAGCACCTTGGTACGGAACGGCTCCGCCGCCCGTACCGCCGACTGCTCCCCGGCACCGGACGGCTGCGGCTCACCGCCCTGACCGGCCTCCGGCCGCGCGGCGCCGCCACCGGACCCGGACTCCTCCGGAGGGCCGTCGGCGGGCCCGTCGGAGGGCGGCTGCCCGCCCCCGCCGCCCGGTCCGTCCGGGTCGGGGTCCGGATCCTCGTCCTCCGGTCCGCCGAACTCCTCCAGCGTCTCGTCCAGCTTGTCCTCGTCCAGCCCCGGCGCGTCGAACGGGTTGCGCCGCCGCCGGTGCGGCAGCGCCAGCAGCGCGGCCTGCCGCACGTCCTCGGCGAGGACGTCGGTCCGCCCGGCCCACGCGGCCAGCGCGGTCGCCGTGCGCGCCATCACGATGTCGGCGCGCATCCCGTCCACCTCGAACGCGGCACAGGTCGCCGCGATCTGCCGCAGCGCCCCGTCCCCGAGCCGGACGTGCGGCAGCAGCTCCCGCGCCGCCACGATCCGGGCCCGTACGGCGGCCTCCTCCTCGGCCCAGCGCGCGGCGAACCCGGCCGGGTCGTCGTCGTACGCGAGCCGCCGCCGCACCACCTCGACCCGCTGGCCGGGCTCCCGGGAGGCCGCGACCTCGACGGTCAGCCCGAACCGGTCGAGCAACTGCGGCCGCAGCTCGCCCTCCTCGGGGTTCATGGTGCCCACGAGCAGGAACCGGGCGGCGTGCCGCACCGACACCCCCTCGCGCTCGACGTAGGAGGCGCCCATCGCGGCGGCGTCCAGCAGCAGGTCGACCAGGTGGTCGTGGAGCAGGTTGACCTCGTCGACGTAGAGGATGCCGCGGTGCGCGTCGGCCAGCAGGCCCGGCTCGAACGCCTTGACGCCCTCCGACAGCGCCCGCTCGATGTCCAGCGCGCCCACCAGCCGGTCCTCGGAGGCCCCGACGGGCAGCTCGACCATCCGGGCCGGCCGCGAGACGGACGCCCCCGGTTCGTGCGGGCCGTCCGGGCAGTCCGGGTCGGGGGCGGCCGGGTCGCAGGAGAACCGGCACCCGGCGACGACGTCCACGGACGGCAGCAGCGCCGCCAGCGCCCGCACCGCCGTCGACTTCGCGGTGCCCTTCTCGCCGCGCACCAGCACACCGCCCACCGCCGGGGAGACGGCGTTCAGCAGCAGCGCGAGCCGCAGATCGTCCTGGCCGACCACGGCCGTGAACGGAAAGGGGGTGGTCACTTGTCGTCGCCCTCCAGGTCGCCTTCCAGCTCCAGATACGTCGCGCGCAGCCGCTCCAGCGTCTCCGCGTCCGGCTCCGCCCACAGCCCCCGGTCGGCGGCCTCCAGGAGCCTCTCCGTGATGCCGCGCAGCGCCCACGGGTTGGACCGCTTCATGAAGTCCCGGTTCTCCGGGTCGAAGACGTACTCGGCGCTGAGCTTCTCGTACATCCAGTCGTCCACGACCCCGGCCGTCGCGTCGTACCCGAACAGGTAGTCCACGGTCGCCGCCATCTCGAAGGCGCCCTTGTAGCCGTGCCGGCGCATCGCCGCCATCCAGCGCGGGTTGACCACCCGGGCGCGGAAGACGCGGTGGGTCTCCTCGCCCAGCGTGCGGGTCCTCACCTGGTCGGGGGTGGCCGAGTCGCCGACGTACGCCTCCGGGCTCGTGCCCGTCAGATGGCGGACCATGGCGACCATGCCGCCGTGGTACTGGAAGTAGTCGTCGGCGTCGACCAGGTCGTGCTCGCGGGTGTCGACGTTCTTCGCCGCCACCGCGATCCGCCGGAACGCCGTCTCCATGTCGCCGCGCGCCGCCCGGCCGTCGAGGCCGCGCCCGTAGGCGTAGCCGCCCCACACCGCGTACACCTCGGCGAGGTCCGCGTCGGAGCGCCAGTTGCGGGCGTCGATGAGGGGGAGCAGGCCCGCGCCGTACGCGCCCGGCTTGGAGCCGAAGACGCGGGCCGTGGCCCGGCGCCGGTCGCCGTGTTCGGCGGTGTCCTCCTCCACGTGCGCCCGGACGTAGTTGGCGTCGGCGGGCTCGGCCAGCTCCGCCACCGCCCGTACCGCGTCGTCGATCAGCCCCACCACGTGCGGGAACGCGTCCCGGAAGAACCCGGAGATGCGGACCGTGACGTCGATGCGCGGCCGGCCCAGCTCCGCGAGCGGCACCACCTCGAAGCCGGTGACCCGGCGCGAGGCGTCGTCCCAGACCGGGCGGCAGCCCAGCAGTGCGAGGATCTCGGCGATGTCGTCGCCCTGGGTGCGCATCGCGGAGGTGCCCCACACGGTGAGGCCGACCGACTTCGGGTACTCCCCGGTGTCCTGGAGGTAGCGGGCGATCAGCGAGTCCGCCAGTGACTGGCCGACCTCCCAGCTCAGCCGGGACGGGATCGCCTTGGGGTCGACGGAGTAGAAGTTCCGGCCGGTGGGCAGGACGTTGACCAGGCCGCGGGTGGGCGAGCCGGACGGTCCGGCGGGGACGTAACCGCCGTCCAGGGCCCGCAGGATGTGCCCGATCTCGTCCGTCGTCCGGGCCAGCCGCGGCACCACCTCGGCGCAGGCGAACTCCAGCACGGCGACCGCCTCGGGCAGCTCCCCGCCCAGCACCTCGCGGACCAGGCCGGGGACGGCCGCCACCGCCCAGTCCCGCTCCTCCATGCCCTGCGCGAACCGCCGGCAGAGCTGCTCCAGCAGGTCGATCGCGTCGGCGCCGGTCCGGGCCGGTCCGTCCACCAGCTCCGTCAGTTCCGCCGGCACCTTCACCGGGGCGCCCGGCTCGGCCAGCAGCTCCTTCTCCACCAGCCCGAAGTGCGCGGCCAGCGCCGCCCGCAGGCCCGGCAGCGCGTTCGCCCGGCCGCCCCACACCTGGGAGGCGCGCAGCACGGCGAGGACCAGGTTGACGCGGGCCTCGCCGACCGGGCCGCCCCCGAGGACGTGCAGCCCGTCGCGGATCTGCACGTCCTTGATCTCGCACAGGTAGCCGTCGATGTGCATCACGAACTCGTCGAACGCCTCGTCGTCCGGCTGGTCGTCCACGTGCAGGTCGTGGTGGAGCTCGGCCGCCTTGACCAGGGTCCAGATCTGCGCGCGGACCGCCGGGGCCTTGGCCGGGTCCAGGTCGGAGACGAGCGCGTACTCGTCGAGGAGCTGCTCCAGCTTGGCCAGGTCGCCGTAGGTGTCGGCGCGGGCCATCGGCGGCACCAGGTGGTCGACGACCGTGGCGTGGCCGCGCCGCTTGGCCTGGGTGCCCTCGCCGGGGTCGTTGACGATGAACGGGTAGATCAGCGGCAGTTCGCCCAGCACCGCGTCGGGCGCGCACCCGGCGCTCAGTCCGAGGCCCTTGCCCGGCAGCCACTCCATCGTGCCGTGCTTGCCCATGTGCACGATCGCGTCCGCGCCGAAGCTGTTCTCCAGCCAGCGGTAGGCGGCCAGGTAGTGGTGGGAGGGCGGCATGTCGGGGTCGTGGTAGATGGCGATCGGGTTCTCGCCGAAGCCGCGCGGCGGCTGGATCATCACGACGACGTTCCCGAACCGCAGCGCCGCCAGCACGATGTCGTCGCCGTCGACGTACAGCGAGCCCGGCGGCTCGCCCCACGCCTCGGTCATCGCCTCCCGCAGCGCCGGGTCGAGCTGGTCGAACCAGGCCCGGTAGTCGGCCAGCGGCACCCGCGCGGGCGCGGCGGCCAGTTGCTCCTCGGTCAGCCACTCGACGTCGTGCCCGCCCGCCTCGATCAGCCGGTGGATCAGCTCGTCGCCGCCCGACGGGTACTCGGTCAGCGCGTACCCGGCGTCCCGCAGCGCGTCCAGCACCCGGACCGCCGAGGCCGGGGTGTCCAGCCCCACCGCGTTGCCGACCCGGGAGTGCTTGGTCGGGTACGCGGTGAAGACCAGCGCCAGCTTCTTCTCGGCGTTCGGCTTGTGCCTGAGCGCGGCGTGCCGCACGGCGATCCCGGCGACCCGCGCGGCCCGCTCGGGGTCGGCGACGTACACCGGCACCTCGTCGGGGCCCTGCTCCTTGAAGGAGAACGGCACGGTGATCAGCCGGCCGTCGAATTCCGGGATGGCGACCTGCATCGCCGCGTCCATCGGGGACAGGGCGGCGTCGGACGCCTCCCACGCGGCCCGGGAGGAGGTCAGGCAGAGCCCCTGCAGCACGGGGACGTCCAGGTCGGCGAGGGCGCCGATGTCCCAGGACTCCTCGTCGCCGCCCGCGGACGCCTGGGAGGCGTGGGTGCCGCCGGCCGCGAGGACGGTGGCGATCAGGGCGTCGGCCCGGCCGAGGATCTCGTACAGCCCCGCGTCGGCGCCGCGCAGCGAACCGCAGTACACGGGCAGCGCGTTGGCGCCGTGCGCCTCGATGGCCTCGCACAGGGTGTCGACGAAGGCGGTGTTGCCGCTCAGTTCGTGGGCGCGGTAGAAGAGCACGCCCACCGTCGGGCGGCCGTCCTGGAGCGTCCGGTCGCCGTGCACGCCGTACTGCGGCATCGTGCGCGGCTCCTCGAAGCCCTCGCCGGTCAGCAGCACGGTGTCGGAGAGGAACCGGGCGAGCTGGGCGAGGTTGCCGGGGCCGCCCTCGACGAGGTAGCGCAGCGCCTCGGCCACCACGCCGGCCGGCACGGACGACTCGGCCATCAGCTCGGCGTCCGGCACGGACTCGCCGCCGAGCAGCACGGTCGGCAGCCCGGCCGCCTTGAGCGCGGCGAGCCCGTCCTCCCAGGCCCGCTTGCCGCCGAGCAGGCGGACGACGGCGATGTCGGCGCCCTCGATCAGCCCGGGGAGTTCCTCCGCCACGTCCACCCGGGTCGGGTTGCCGATCCGGTAGGAGACGCCCGTGGCGGCGCGGGCCGCCAGCAGGTCCGTGTCGGCGGTGGACAACAACAACACTGTGCTCATGCGGGCGCTCCCGGTGGGATGAAGGGCAGTCCTTGCGGCGCGCCGGACTCGATGAGCCGCCACAGCGCGTCCGTGTCCGCGTGCTGTTCGATCAGGTCGCCGAGCCGGTCGAGCTGCTCCTCGCGCAGCGCGGCGAACGAGGTGCCGGGGGCGGGGACGAAGCGGCGGCCCGCGGCGGCGGCCACCTCGCGCAGGAACGCCCGCCGGAAGCCGTCCGACTCCAGCGAGCCGTGCCAGTGCGTGCCCCAGGTCTGGCCGACCCGGCACCCGTCCAGGAAGGGTTCGCCGCCCGCCACGGTGGCGACCCCGTGGTGGATCTCGTAGCCCTCGACGGGTTCGCCGAGGGCCTCGCCGGCCGGCCGGGTCAGGGTCTTCTCGCGGGCGAACCGCACCCGTACGGGCAGCACCCCGAGGCCGTCGACGTGTCCGGCGCGGGACTCGACCTCGTCCTCGATGTGCTCGCCGAGCACCTGGAACCCGCCGCAGATGCCGAGCACGGGCCGCCCCTCAGCCGCCCTCCTGACCAGGGCGTCGGCGAGTCCGCGTGCCCGCAGCCACTGAAGTGCCCGGACCGTGCCCCGGGTCCCCGGCACGATCACCAGGTCGGCGTCGGCCAGTTCCTCGGGCCGGTCCACGAACCGCACCAGCACGCCGGGCTCGGCGGCGAGCGCGTCCACGTCCGTGAAGTTGGACATCAGCGGCACCGCGCAGACGGCGACCCGCAGCACGTCCTCGCCGACCGGCGGGGCGGTGTCCGACTCCCGCACGGCCCCGCGCAGCGAGATGCGCAGCCCGTCCTCCTCGTCGATGCCGAGCCCGTGCCGGTAGGGCAGCACGCCGTACGTGCGCCGCCCGGTGAGCCCGTGGAGCATGTCGAGGCCGGGTTCCAGCAGGGACACGTCGCCGCGGAACTTGTTCACCAGGAACCCGGCGACCAGCGCCTGGTCCTCGGGCGAGAGCAGGGCGAGGGTGCCGAAGAAGGAGGCGAAGACGCCGCCGCGGTCGATGTCGCCGACGACCAGGACGGGCAGTCCGGCGCCCCGGGCGATGCCCATGTTGACGATGTCGGTCCGGCGCAGGTTGATCTCCGCCGGGCTGCCCGCCCCCTCGCAGATCACCGCGTCGTGGCTGCCCCGCAGCTCGGCCAGGCAGTCCAGGACGGTGCCGAGCAGCTCCCGCTGCCGTCCGCCGTGGTAGCCGCGGGCGCTCAGCTCCCCGACCGGCTTGCCCAGCAGCACGACCTGGCTGCTGCGCTCGCCGCCCGGCTTGAGCAGCACCGGGTTCATCAGCGCGGTCGGCTCCACCCGGCACGCCTGCGCCTGCATGGCCTGGGCCCGCCCGATCTCGGCGCCCTCGCGGGTGACGAAGGAGTTCAGGGACATGTTCTGCGCCTTGAACGGCGCCACCTTCACGCCCTGCCGCACCAGCCACCGGCAGATCCCGGCGGTCACGACGCTCTTGCCGGCGTCGGAGGTGGTGCCGGCGACCAGCAGTCCGCCGCTCATGAGGTCCGTCCTCTCGTCCGTGCGGTCAGCAGCCGCGCGCCCGCGCAGACGCCGAGCGCCAGCAGGCTCACGCGCCGGGAGAGCCGTACGGCCCGTGCCACGTCGGTCACCCGGACGGCGCGGCCCGCCGTCCCGTTGAGCACCGGCCGGTGTTCGACCCGGCCGGCGTAGGAGAGCGTGCCGCCCAGGCGGACGCCGAGGGCACCCGCGAAGGACGCCTCGACCGGGCCGGCGTTGGGGCTGGGGTGCCGGTGGGCGTCGGCGCGCCAGGCCCGCAGCGCGCCCCGCCGGTCGTCGCCGGCCAGCGCGGCCAGGGCGGCGGTGAGGCGGGCCCCCGGCCAGCCGGCGAGGTCGTCGAGCCGGGCCGAGGCCCAGCCGTACCGCAGGTGGCGGGGGGACCTGTGGCCGACCATGGCGTCGAGGGTGTTGACGGCCCGGAAGCCGAGCAGCCCCGGCACCCCGGCGGCGGCCCCCCAGACCAGGGCGCCGACCACCGCGTCGGAGGTGTTCTCTGCGACGGACTCCACGACGGCCCGGGCGATCCCGTCGGCGTCCAGCGCCTGCGGGTCGCGTCCGCACAGGTGCGGCAGCCGGGCGCGGGCGCCCTCGACGTCCCCGGCCGCCAGGGCCCGGCCGATGGCGCGGGCCTCCCGGGCGAGGGAGGTGCCGCCGACGACGGCCCAGGTGGCGGCGGCGGTCAGCGCGACGGAGGCGGCGGGGGAGCGGCGTGCGGCGCGCTCGGCCACGGCACCCAGCGCGACGGCGCCACCGGCGCACACGGCGGTGTGCAGGGCGCCCGCGCCCCGGTGGTCGCGCCAGAGCACTCGTTCCACGGCGCTCGCGGCACGGCCGAACACGGCGACCGGATGCCCGCGGCGGGGATCGCCGAGGAGCAGGTCACCGAGGAGGCCGGCGGCGGCGCCGTACGCGAAGACGCGTTCGGCTCGCACGGGGCTCAGCCGGTCGCGCGGTCGGGAAGGGACCTGGTGGTGAACCTGGAACGGCGGCAGCCGGGCATCGCGTTGTGTCCTCACTCAGGGTGTCCACGCCCTGGTTCGACGAGACCGGCGGTGAGAGTTCCTGGCTCCCCGGGGTCGCCCCCGGGTCACAGTGGCGGGACCGCGCCGGATTCACACCGGGCTTCCTCTCCTGCCGCCGTACATGGCTGTGGAAGTCCACCACGCCCCGCGAACGCCCGTCAACTTGCCGTTGACCTGCGGCGGGGGAGTGTGCGAAGGCCCACAGTGCGGCGGGGTGCGGGGCCGGGGCCCCGCACCCCGCCGGGCGCGCGCGGGTGGCGCCGGTCAGGCGACGATCAGGTGGATGCCGTACGCCACCGCCGCCGCGCAGGCCGCGAAGCAGACGTAGGCGCCGGTGACCGCCAGGGCCGCGGAACCGCCCTGGGCGGTGGCGCGCTCGCGGCGGGACAGGCCGGCGATGCCGAGGGTGAACAGGGCCACCAGGGCCACGGTGACCACGAGGCTGACCCCGAAGACGGAGCCGAGGGCTGCCCAGTCGATCTTCATGGTGGTTCTCTTCCTTCGTACCCGGGGGCGACCGGGCGGCTCAGACGGGGGTGGCGGTGGCCGACGGGGTCTTGGGCTCGGGCGCGGGCAGGGTGGCCGTCAGCTCCTCGGTCACGCCCGCCGGGGGCGGCGGGGTCACGGCGGCGATGGCGGCGGTGACCACACCGGACTCCTCGGCGCCGACGGCGTTGACGTTGGTGTGGTCGACCACCTCGCGCCGGGAGATCCGCCAGATGGCGAAGCTGGAGCCGACCAGGAAGAGGGCGACGAGCGCGGTGCCCCAGTCGCCCAGGCCGCACACCCACTCGGCGAGCGCGGCGACCAGGGCCGCGGCCGGCAGGGTCAGCGCCCAGGCGACGAACATCCGGGTCGCCGTGGACCAGCGGACCACACCGCCCTTGCGGCCGAGGCCGGCGCCCATCACCGATCCGGAGACGGAGTGCGTGGTGGACAGCGAGAAGCCCAGGTGGGAGGAGGCCAGGATGACCGTGGCCGCGCTGGTCTGGGCGGCGAAGCCCTGCTGCGGCTGGAGGTCGGTCAGGCCCTTGCCCATGGTGCGGATGATCCGCCAGCCGCCGAGGTAGGTGCCGAGCGCGATGGCCAGGCCGGCCGAGAGGATGACCCACACCGGCGGGTCGGAGTCGGGGGCCAGGGCGCCGCCGGCCACCAGGGCCAGGGTGATGATGCCCATGGTCTTCTGCGCGTCGTTGGTGCCGTGCGCCAGCGAGACCAGGCCGGCCGAGGCGATCTGCCCGGCGCGGTAGCCCTTGGCGGCGGCCTCGCCGTCGGCCTTGCGGCCCAGCGTGTAGGTCAGCCGGGAGGCGACCATCGCCGCGACGCCCGCCACGACCGGGGCGGCGATCGCCGGCAGCAGCACCTTGGTGACGAGGACGTCGCCGTGCACCGCGCCGAGGCCGGCGGAGGCGACGGCGGCGCCGATCAGACCGCCCATCAGGGCGTGCGAGGAGCTGGACGGCAGTCCGACCAGCCAGGTCAGCAGGTTCCAGAGGATCGCGCCGACCAGGGCGGCGAAGATGACCTCGGGACGGATGCCGGTCTCGTCGACGAGACCCTTGGAGATCGTGTTGGCGACTTCCACGGACAGGAAGGCGCCCACCAGATTCAGTACGGCGGACATGGCCACCGCGACCTTGGGCTTGAGGGCGCCCGTGGAAATGGTCGTGGCCATCGCGTTCGCGGTGTCGTGGAAACCGTTCGTGAAATCGAACGCGAGTGCGGTTACCACCACAATCGCGAGGATCAGCGAGAAGCTTTCCATTTACCCAGGCAATCGTTCGAGGTCATTGGCTGGTCGAACGTAGGTAACGCGGGTGAACGGAAGATGAACTGGGCAGGGCGCGAGGGTGTCCGTAACCGGGGTCACCGCCACCGCGCGGACCCGCCCCCGCCTGGCAGGATCACCGCAGCGCCGCCCGACGGCGGCGGCGCGGGGGCGCGCGGGGCGCCGGTGAGGAGGCGGAAGCATGACGGAACCGCAGGTCAGGCCGGTGCGCGAGGAGGAGGCGCGGGCCTGGGAGGCACTGGTGGCGACGGCCCGGCGCACGGTCGCCGACGGACTGGTCGTCGGCACCTCCGGCAACGTCTCGGTCCGCGTCGGCGACGTCGTCCTGGTCACACCCTCCGGCGTGCCCTACGACCGGCTCACCCCCGGCGACGTGACCGGCGTCGGCCTCGACGGCCGGCAGGTCCTCGGCAGCCTGGTGCCGACCAGCGAACTCCCCCTGCACCTGGCGCTGCACCGCCGCACCGGCGCCCGCGCCGTCGTGCACACCCACGCCGTGCACGCGACCGCCGTCTCCACCCTCGTCGACGAGCTGCCGCCCATCCACTACATGACCGCCGCCCTCGGCGGCCCGGTCCGGGTCGCCCCCTACGCCGCCTACGGCACCGAGGAACTGGCCGCGCACATGCTCCGCGCCCTCGACGGCCGCTCCGGCTGCCTGCTGCGCAACCACGGCACCGTCACCTTCGGCGCCACCCTCGACCAGGCGTACGACCGCACCGCCCAACTGGAGTGGATGTGCCGCCTGTGGCTCACCGCCTCCTCCGTCCCCGGTCTGACCCCCGCCCTGCTCACCCCCGGGCAGCTAGCGGAGGTAGAGCGGCGGCTGCGCGGGTACGGGCAACGGGAACGGCCCTGACCGGACGATCACCCCCGGCCGCCCACCGCTGGCCGCCGGGCCGCAGCGCAAGGAGACTGGACGGGTGCGCACTGCCACCGCGACGGCCGCCGCCGTCACCGCAGCCCTGGCCGCCGGCGCCGCGAGCGTCGCCGCCGGCCGCCTCGCCAGCGACGCCGCCCTCAAGGCGCCCCCCGGCCGGCCCCTGCCCACCGAACCCCGGCTCACCGTGCACGGCACCGCCGCCGGGCAGATCACCCTCACCCGGGCCCTCGCCTCGCTGCGCCCCGGCCGCTACGGACTGGGCGGCGACGGCTCGCACGCCGTCGTGGGCCCCGTCCTGCCCGGCGCCGCCCACCCGGCCGACACCGTCGTGCGCCGTCTGGAAGGCGTCACCCACGGCACCCTGCGCCCCGGCGACAAGGCGTGGCTCACCCCCAACCTGTTCGTCGGCACCCCGCGCACCGCCCTCGGCCTGCACCACACCGACGTCGAGGTCCCCGGCGAACTCGGACCGCTGCCGGCCTGGTTCCTGCCCGGCGACCGCGGCACCTGGATCATCGCCGCGCACGGCCTGGGCACCACCCGCGAACACGCCCTGAACCTGATGGGCCTGTTGCACGAACTGCACTTCCCGCTGCTCGCCCTCGCCTACCGCGGCGACCTCGGCGCCCCCCGCCCGCTGGACGGACTGCACCACTTCGGCGAGACCGAGTGGCACGACCTGGACGCCGCCGTCCGCTACGCCGCCGACCACGGCGCCCGCCGGATCGTGCTGCTCGGCTGGTCCACCGGCGCCACCATGGCCCTGCGCACCGCCGCCCGCTCCGGCCTGCGCGAGCTGATCGCGGGCCTGGTGCTGGACTCCCCGGTCCTCGACTGGCAGGCCACCCTGCGCGCGCTGGCCGCCGCCCGGCGCACCCCGGGCGCCCTGCTGCCGCTCGCCGTCCGCGCCGCCCAGGGCCGCACCGGGCTCGACTCCGAACGCCCCGGCGGCCGCGCCCGCCTCGACGTGCCGGCCCTGGTGCTGCACGGCCCGGACGACACCGTCGCCCCCTGGGCACTGTCCCGCCGGTTCGCCGCCGCCCACCCGCGCCTGGTCACCCTGCACGCCGTGCCGGGCGCCCCGCACGGCGCCATGTGGAACGCCGACCCCGAGCGGTACGAAGAGGTGCTGCGCCGCTTCCTGACGCCGCTGGCCTGACCCCCCAGGTCACCGGCCCCGCCTTCCCCCTCCGGCCGCCCCGCCCGTTCCGCTTCGGCGGCGCGGGAACCGGCCGGCCGCCGCCTCCGGACGCCCCGCGCCGCCCCCGCCCCGGCCCGCCCGACGGCCCCCGGCGGCATTCCGTTTGGGTTTTCGGACCGTCAACCGGAAGACTGCACACGTGACGTCCCGTATCCCGCGCGACTCCAGGCTCCGACTCGTCCGCCCGCGATCCCTGGCCGCCGCCCCCAGAGCGATCAACCAGCCGCGCCCGCGCCGCGCCGCACCGCGCCCCCCGGAGGGCACACCCGCCCGGTCCGAGCTGGCCCGCATGGCCCGCGCCGGACTCGCCGACGCCGCCCGCGTCGCCCGCTGGGCCGACGCCGTGCTCGGCCCCGGCCGGGACAGCGCCACCGACGACGGCAAGGCCACCCTCTCCGACGCCACCGCCGAGCGCGCCGCCCGGGAACTGGGCCTGACCGTCGAGCAGGTCCGCGCCGACTGGGACACCGCCCGCCTGGCCGGACTGGTCGAGGTGCACGGCGACAGCGCCCGCCCCGGCTGGCGGCTGCGCGCCTGGGACCGCGACGACAGCGCCGTACTGCGCGGCTGGGTCGCCCTCTTCGACGCCTGGTCGCTCGCCCACCCCGAGCCCGCCGGCCACGAGCCCGCCGCCGTCGCCGAGGTCGTCTCCGCGATGCCCCAGGTGCTCTCCTTCCTCCAGTTGTCCGCCGGACCGGTCCCGGTACCGCAGCTCCTGGACCTGCTGGAGCAGCGCGTCACCGAACTGCGCACCGAGCGCTGCGAGATCCCCTACGGCCCCGAGGCCGAGCCCCCGCGCCCGGCGGAACCCGCCGCCGACGCCCCGCTCGCCCCGCTGCTGGACTGGGCCCTGCACGCCCTGGCCGCCGTCGGCGCCCTCACCTGCGGCGACGGCCAGGCCACCCTCACCCCGCTGGGCAACTGGGCGGTCTGGGTCAAGCTGGAGCAGATCTGCGTCGCCGCGCAGAGCCCCGCCGGGAACATCGAGCAGTCCGCCGAGGCCATGCTCCGCGGCTGCGCCCAGCTCCGCCCCAACGCCGCCCGCGCCGAGTACCGCGCCTGGCTCGCCGCCCGTCCGGTCGGCAGCGCCGTCACCGAGCTGCTCGCCGCCGCCCGGGGCGAGGACGCCCTGCTGCGCGGCCTGGCCTTCGAGGCGCTGCGCGTGGTCGGCGCCCCCGCCGAGCCCGACGTCCGGGCCGTGCTGGACGAGCCGACGCTGCGGCCCTACGCCCTGCTCTGGCTGGCCGAGCACGACGGCGCCGACCCCGAGGACGCCCACGAGGTGCTCACCCGCGAGGAGGCCACCTGGCTCTGGGTGGACACCGCCGCCGCCGTCGCCGACCACGGCGAGGCCCCGCTGCTGGTGCGGCACCTGGAGTCCGCCGTCCAGCCCACCGTCCCGATGCTGCTGGACGAGGTCCGGGCCGTCGGCCACCCCCGCACCGTGCAGGTGCTGGTGGCGCTGGCCGCCGCCCACCCCGACCCGGCCCTGGCCAAGGCGGTGCGCCGGGCGGCCTTCCAGGTGCACACGGGCGGCGACTGAGCGGCCCGGACCCCGGACGCTCCGCTCCGGCTCCGGTGACCGGGCGGCGCTCCCGTCCACCGGAGCCGGAAAAACTGCTTGCACACCCCCGGTAGAATGGCCGTCATGGCCATTCTCCTCGCGCATTAGACAGCGGGTCAGTCCTCAGCCGCCCCTCCCGCCTCCCACCCGCCCTGGAGTCTGTCCGTGATCTCCGCCACCGGCATCGAGCTGCGCGCCGGCGCCCGCGTCCTCATCGAAAACGCCACCTTCCGCGTCGCCAAGGGCGACCGCATCGGCCTGGTCGGCCGCAACGGCGCCGGGAAGACCACCCTCACCAAGTGCCTGGCCGGCGAGGGCATCCCCGCCGCCGGCACCATCACCCGCTCCGGCGAGGTCGGCTACCTCCCGCAGGACCCCCGCACCGGCGACCTCGACGTGCTCGCCCGCGACCGCATCCTCTCCGCCCGCGGCCTGGACGTGCTGATCCGCAAGATGCGCGAGAACGAGCAGCGCATCGCCAACGGCCAGGGCGCCACCCGCGACAAGGCCCTGCGGCAGTACGAGCGCCAGGAGACCGAGTTCCTCACCAAGGGCGGGTACGCCGCCGAGGCCGAGGCCGCCACCATCGCCGCCGCGCTCAACCTGCCCGACCGGGTGCTCGGCCAGCCCCTGCACACCCTCTCCGGCGGTCAGCGCCGCCGCATCGAGCTGGCCCGCATCCTCTTCTCGGACGCCGACACCCTGCTCCTGGACGAGCCCACCAACCACCTCGACGCCGACTCGATCACCTGGCTGCGGGACTACCTCAAGACCTACCGCGGCGGCTTCATCGTGATCTCCCACGACGTCGACCTGGTCGAGACGGTCGTCAACAAGGTGTTCTACCTGGACGCCAATCGCGCCCAGATCGACATCTACAACATGGGCTGGAAGCTCTACCAGCAGCAGCGCGAGGCCGACGAGAAGCGCCGCAAGCGCGAGCGCGCCAACGCCGAGAAGAAGGCCGCCGCCCTGCACTCGCAGGCCGACAAGATGCGCGCCAAGGCCACCAAGACGGTCGCCGCGCAGAACATGGCCCGCCGCGCCGACAAGCTGCTGGCCGGCCTGGAGGCCGCCCGGGTCTCCGACAAGGTCGCCAAGCTCCGCTTCCCCCAGCCCGCGCCCTGCGGCAAGACCCCGCTGATGGCCGAGGGCCTGTCCAAGTCCTACGGCTCGCTGGAGATCTTCACCGACGTCGACCTGGCCATCGACAAGGGCTCCCGGGTCGTCATCCTCGGTCTCAACGGCGCCGGCAAGACCACCCTGCTGCGGCTGCTCGGCGGCGTGGAGCAACCCGACACCGGCCGGGTGATCCAGGGCCACGGCCTCAAGCTCGGCTACTACGCCCAGGAGCACGAGACCCTCGACCCCGACCGCACCGTCCTGGAGAACATGCGCTCCGCCGCGCCCGACATGGACCTGGTGGAGGTCCGCAAGGTGCTCGGCTCGTTCCTGTTCTCCGGCGACGACGTGGACAAGCCGGCCGGGGTGCTCTCCGGCGGCGAGAAGACCCGTCTGGCGCTGGCCACCCTGGTGGTCTCCTCGGCCAACGTGCTGCTGCTGGACGAGCCCACCAACAACCTCGACCCGGCCAGCCGCGAGGAGATCCTCGGCGCGCTGCGCACCTACCAGGGCGCCGTCGTCCTGGTCACCCACGACGAGGGCGCCGTCGAGGCGCTCCAGCCGGAGCGGATCATCCTGCTGCCCGACGGCGTCGAGGACCTGTGGGGCGCGGACTACGCGGACCTCGTCGCCCTCGCTTGATCGAATGGATGATCCACGGCGTATGGATCATTCGGCCGATCCGTGATCCATCATCTGTGTGAGACCGCCTCGTACCGAGGTGTGGCCTACATCTTTGTCACGGCCGAGCCCTCCGTCCCCGGAGGCTCGGCCGTGACGCCTTTCTGACCAGGAACTTCACCGAAGAACCCGTTCGGGTGTACGGACACCGATCTCTGGAATTCGCCGTTCCGCTTGTGGGGACGCGCTCCTGTCGTCACAACCTTGTCTCACCGACCTTGCCGAATGGGTGGCCATCGGGCCCGGGAGGGGTGATCATGAGGAGACCAGAGCGCACTTCCCATGAGGAGGCACGGGTGGCCGAGACTCTGAAGAAGGGCAGCCGGGTGACCGGCGCCGCGCGCGACAAGCTCGCGGCAGACCTGAAGAAGAAGTACGACGCCGGTGCGAGCATCCGGGCCTTGGCCGAGGAGACCGGCCGCTCGTATGGCTTCGTGCACCGCATGCTCAGTGAGTCGGGCGTCACGCTCCGAGGGCGTGGCGGGGCGACCCGGGGCAAGAAGGCCACATCGGCCTGATTCCCCCCGGGCGGCCCCTCGGCTCTCCGAAGGTGGCCACCCGGTCGGACACATGACCGACCGGGTGGTTACTGTGCAGTCACTTACGTGGGTCGTACGGAGTCCCGTACGGCACGCCAGGACGACCGCACCCATCGGAGGCGCCCCATGGCTTCGCCCGCCCAGGACCACGGCACCGCGGGTCCCGTACTCGACCAGGACGGCGTACGGCTCACCGTCGACGACGCGATCGCCACGGTGACGCTGACCAACCCGGCCAAGCGCAACGCGCAGAGCCCCGCCCTGTGGCGGGCGCTCACCGAGGCCGGTCGGCAACTGCCGGGCACGGTACGGGTCGTTGTGCTGCGCGCCGAGGGCAAGTCGTTCTCGGCCGGGCTGGACCGGCAGGCGTTCACGCCCGAGGGCTTCGACGGCGAGCCGTCCTTCCTCGATCTGGCGCGCGGTTCGGACGCCGAGCTGGACGCGGTCATCGCCGAGTACCAGGAGGCGTTCACCTGGTGGCGGCGGAGCGACATCCTCTCCATCGCCGCTGTACGCGGACACGCCATCGGGGCCGGGTTCCAGCTCGCCCTCGCCTGCGACCTGCGGATCGTCGCCGACGACGCGCAGTTCGCGATGCGCGAGACCGGCCTCGGCCTGGTCCCCGACCTGACGGGCACCCACCCGCTGGTCTCCCTGGTCGGCTACGCCCGGGCCCTGGAGATCTGCGTGACCGGGCGGTTCGTCACGGCCGAGGAGGCGGTGAGCTGCGGGCTGGCCAACCTCGCCGTGCCCGCCGACCAGCTCGACGGCGCCGTGCGCGATCTGGCGTCGGCGGTGCTGGCCGCGCCGCGCGACGCGGTGGTGGAGACCAAGGCACTGCTCCAGGGCGCCACCACCCGTGACCTCGACACCCAGCGCGCCGCCGAACGCGCCGCCCAGGCCCGCCGCCTGCGCGACCTGGCGGGCCTCGGCGAGTAGCCCGCGGCGGCCCGGCGCGCCGCCTCAGTCCAGCGCCGTGACCAGCACCGCCACCGACGGGTGGTCCGGCAGCGCCTCGGACACCGCGGCGCGCAGTCGCCGGGCCACCTCCACGGTGCGGTGGCCCGCGTCCACCGCGCACTCCACCCGCACGTGCCGCCGGGGCAGGACCGCCTCCCCCGAGGACGCGGTGAAGTGCGCCGGGCGGCCCAGCGTGTCCGTCAGCCGGGTCACGCCCGCCACCGCGAGGGCGGCCGCCGCCGCCCGCGCCTCGTCGCCCTCGCCGGCCGGACCGCCCGGCCCCCGCGCGTCCCCGGGCGCCGGCTCGGGCCGCGGCGGCCGGGCCGGCTCCCGGTCCGCCTCCAGCAGCGCCGTCACCCGCAGGTCCACCTCCGTCACCGTCAGGCCCAGGCGGGCCGTCGCCGCCGTCGCCAGGGCCGTACGGACCCGGGCGGTCGTCGTCGGCAGCGGCTCGTCCGCCGTCGCCGCGAGGTCGGCGGTCACCCTGAGCGGCCCCGGCGGCAGGGCGCTGGGCGGCGGCGGAACGGCGGGTTCCTGCGCCTCCTCCGGGTCGGCGGGCCCGACCCGCAACCCGTCCAGCCGAACGCCCGGCACGCTGTCCGCCGCCTCCAGCAGGATGCCGCGCGCCGCCCGTTCGGCGATCCAGGCGCCGTCCCGCGGCCCGCCCAGCGGCAGGAACCTGCCGAGGCCGAGCTGCTCCCGCACCGTCCGTGTCCACCGGTCAGCCGTCGTCATTCCTCCAGCCTGCCGCATCCCTGGCGCGCGACCGAGCATCCGCACTTAACGTGGTCACGGAACCCCGACCGGAAGGGACGCAGGGCGATGAGCGAGACCACGGAGCGACAGGGCACGGCGACAGAGGGCCTCACCGGGGCCAAGGCACAGTCGGCCAGGCGCGGCGGCGGGGACCCCGGCACCCGGGGACGCACCACCATCGCCGACGGCGTCGTGGAGAAGATCACCGGAATGGCCGCCCGGGACGTGGTGGGCGTGCACGCCATGGGCAGCGGCATGTCCCGCACCTTCGGCGCGGTCCGGGACCGGGTGCCCGGCGGCGGCGGGAACAAGTCGGTGACCCGCGGCGTGAAGGCCGAGGTCGGCGAGAAGCAGACCGCGCTCGACCTGGAGATCGTCGTCGAGTACGGCGTGTCGATCGCCGATGTGGCCCGCGATGTACGGGAGAACGTGGTGGCGGCGGTGGAGCGGATGACCGGGCTGGAGGTCGTCGAGGTCAACATCGCGGTCAGCGACGTCAAGCTGCCGGACGAAGAGGACGAGGACCAGCCGGAGCCGCGGATCCAGTGACGGCGCCGGTCACCCCGAACTGAGGAGAGCGCACCATGAGCATGGCCGTGGTCGGCCTGATCGCCGGCATGGCGCTGGGCTTCGCCGGTTACTTCGGCGGATTCGGTGCCTTCCTGCTGGTGGCGGCCCTGGGAGCCGTCGGCTTCGTCGTCGGCCGGTTCCTGGAGGGAGACCTGGAACCGGGCGACTTCTTCCGCAGCCGCGGCGACCGGCGGCGGTGACCGGGGTGAGCGGAGCCGCCGGTGAGCCGCCCCCGTCCGGGACCGTCGTCCCGCCCGGCGAGCGCGGGGCGACCCGGATCGCGGACCGGGTGGTCGCCAAGGTCGCCGCCCAGGCGGCGCGCGAAGCGGTGGGGCAGCTCCCGCCGGACGCCGCCCGCCCCCAGGCCACCGTGGTGGTGCGGCACGAGGCCGCCCGGGTCCGCGTCCACCTCGAACTGGACTTCCCGAGCGACGTCGGCGCCCGCTGCGGCCGGGTGCGGCACCGGGTGGTGCAGCGGGTGGGCGCGCTCACCGGCCTGCGCGTGCCCGAGGTGACCGTGCACGTCGAACGGCTGCACCTGGCAGCGGAGTACCGGGCACCCCAGGGGAGGACCCGATGAGCGGACCCGCCGAGCAGGGCGCCACCAGCAGGCCCCCCGTCCTGGAGGGGCAGGCCGGCGCCCAGCAGGACCCCCCGCCCGCCCCGGAGACCGGCGCGCGGGCCCGCCGCTTCTGGTCGGCGCGCCGCCTGCCCGCCTCGATCACCGCCCTGGTCCTGCTGGTCCTCGCGGGCGCCTTCCTGTACGACATCGCCGCCGTCCGGGCCGGCCGCCGGGCCCTCGGCTGGCGGCGCACCCTGGCCCGGCAGCTCGCCGAACGGCCCCTGGACGACACCTGGGTGCTGGTCGGCGCGGGCGTCGCCGCCGCCCTCGGCCTCTGGCTGCTGCTGCTGGCGCTCACGCCCGGCCTGCGGTCGCTGCTGCCGATGCGCCGCACCCACCCCGACGTCCGCGCCGGGCTGCACCGGGACGCCGCCGCCACGGTGCTGCGCGACCGCGCCATGGAGGTCGCCGGGGTGCAGTCCGCGCGGGTGCGCACCCGCCGCGCCAAGGCCAAGGTCCGCGCGGTCTCCCACTTCCGCGAACTGGACGACGTACGCACAGACCTGGACGCCGTACTCACCGACACCGTGCGCGGGCTGGGGCTGGCCCGGCCGCCGAAGCTGTCGGTGCGGGTGCGGCGGCCCGGACGGAAGGGGTGAGCGCGGTGCTCAGAACCGTCAACCGGGTACTGCTCGCGGTCGCGGGGCTCGTCCTGCTGGTCCTCGGCGGCTCGGTGCTCGCCGTCGGCCTCGGTGCCTCCCCGCCCTCCTGGTGGATCCACGACGGACGGCACGACGTGCTGCTCAGCGAGGGTCAGCGCACCCGGTGGCGGGACGCGGGCTGGTGGTGGCCGGTGGTGATCGCCGCGCTCGCCGTGCTGCTGCTGCTCGCCCTGTGGTGGCTGGTCGCGGCGGTGCGCCGGCACCGGCTCGCCGAGCTGCTGGTGGACACCGGCGACGGCGAGGGCGCGGTGCTGCGCGGACGGGCCCTGGAGCGGGTCTTCGCCGAGGAGGCGGCCCGCTCCGACGGCGTCGACGGCGCCCGGGTCCGCCTCACCGGCCGCCGCACGGCCCCCCGGGCCCGGGTCCGGCTGCAACTGGAACCGCACGTCGACCCGGGCACCGCCCTGGCCGACCTGACCGGGCACGCCCTGCTGCACGCCCGCCGCTCCGCCGGACTGGCGGCGCTGCCCGCGGAGGTCCGGCTGCGCGGCGTCAAGCACGGCGTCGAAAGGGTCAGTTGACGCCGCCGCTCAGAAGCCGTGCCGTACGCCGCCGTCCACCGGCAGCATCACACCCGTCAGGTACGACGCGGCCGGGGAGAGCAGGAAGGCGGCGGCGCGGCCGAACTCCTCGGGGCGGCCGTAGCGGCGCAGCGGGATACGGGACTCGGCGGCGGTGCGGGTGGCCTCCGGGTCGGCGGACAGGGCGTCCAGCTCCCGCACCCGGTCGGTGTCGATGCGGCCCGGCAGGACGCCGACGACCCGGATGCCGCGCGGGCCCAGCTCGTCGGCGAGGGACTTGGCGAACCCGGCCAGCCCCGGCCGCAGCCCGTTGGAGACGGTCAGCCCCGGGATCGGCTCGTGCACCGAGCCGGACAGCACGAAGCCGATCACCCCGCCCTCGTCCAGTTCGGCCGCCGCCGTCCGGGCCAGGCGCACCGCGCCGAGGAAGACCGACTCGAACGCCGTCCGCCACTGGTCGTCGGTGTTGTCGGCGACGAAGCCCGGCGGCGGACCGCCCACGCTGACGCAGATCCCGTCGAAGCGGCCGAACCGCTCCCGGGCGGTGGCGATCAGCCGGGCGGCGGCCTCCGGATCGGCGTTGTCGGCGGCCACGCCGACCGCGTCCGGGCCCAGCGCGGCGGCGGCCTCGGCGGCACGCCGCCCGTCCCGTCCGGTGACGACCACCTTGGCGCCGTCGGCGACCAGCTCCCGCGCGGTGGCGTTGCCCAGGCCCCGGGTGGCCCCGGTGACGACGTACACCCGGTCCTTCAGTCCAAGATCCATGGCCCCTATCCTGCCCCCTCGTCCCCGTACAGGGCGAGGGCGGTGTGCACCAGGCCGATGTGGCTGAACGCCTGCGGGAAGTTGCCGAGCTGCCGGCCGGCCGCCGGGTCGTACTCCTCGGCGAGCAGCCCCACGTCGTTGGTGAGCGCCAGCAGCCGTTCGAACAGGTCCCGGGCCTCGGCGGTGCGGCCCGCCAGGTGCAGGGCGTCGGCGAGCCAGAACGAGCAGACCAGGAAGGTGCCCTCGCCGCCCGGCAGCCCGTCGGCGCCGGCCCGGGTGCTGTAGCGGTGCAGCAGGCCGTCCTGGAGCAGTTCCTTCTCCACGGCGTCGATGGTGCCCAGGACGCGCGGGTCGTCCGGCGGCAGGAAGCCGACCCGGGGGATGAGCAGCAGCGCGGCGTCCAGCTCCCGGGAGCCGTAGTACTGGGTGAACGTGTTGCGTTCGGGGTCGTAGCCCCGCTCGCAGACCTCGCGGTGCACCTCGTCACGGAGCGCCCGCCAGGCGTCGAGGTCGCCGGCCAGCTCCGGACGGGCCTCCAAGGTGCGCACCGCGCGGTCGGCGGCCACCCAGGTCATCACCTTGGAGTGGACGAAGTGGCGGCGCCCGCCGCGCACCTCCCACAGCCCCTCGTCGGGCTCGCGCCACACGGTCGTCAGGAAGTCCATCAGGGCCCGCTGGAGCTCCCACATCTGCGGCTTGTCCGGCATCCCCGCGGTGCGGGCCAGCGACAGGGTGTCCATCACCTCGCCGTACACGTCGAGCTGGAGCTGGTCCACGGCGGCGTTGCCGATGCGCACCGGCCGGGACCCGGCGAACCCGGACAGCCAGGGCAGCTCGTACTCGGGCAGCCGGCGCTCACCGGCCAGGCCGTACATGATCTGGAGCGCGGAGGGGCTGCCGGCCACCGCGCGCAGCAGCCAGTCCCGCCACGCCTCCGCCTCGTCCAGGTACCCGGCGGCGAGCAGGGCGCCGAGGGTGAGGGTGGAGTCGCGCAGCCAGCAGTAGCGGTAGTCCCAGTTGCGCACGCCGCCCGGCTCCTCGGGCAGCGAGGTGGTCGCGGCGGCCACGATGCCGCCGGTCGGCGCGTAGGTGAGGGCCTTGAGGGTGATCAGGGAGCGGACCACGGCGTCCCGGTGCGGGCCGGTGTAGCGGCAGCGGGCGGCCCAGGACCGCCAGTCGGCGACGCTGTGCTCCAGGGCCTGGTACGGGTCGATCTGCCGGGGCCGCGGCTCGTGCGAGGGGTGCCAGGTCAGCACGAACGCGACCTTCTCGCCCGCCGCCACGGTGAACTCGGAGTGCGTGCCCAGGTCCTCGCCCCAGGTGCGGACCTCCGGGTCGCTGCGCAGCCAGGCCGAGTCCGGGCCGGCCACCGCGACCCGGTGGCCGTCGGTCCGGCGCACCCAGGGCACCACCGAGCCGTAGTCGAAGCGCAGCCGCAGGGTGCTGCGCACGGTCACCCGGCCGCTCAGGCCCTCCACGATCCGCACCAGGTCGGGGGCGCGGTCGCGCTGCGGCATCAGGTCGGTGACCCGGACCGTGCCCTGCGCGGTCTCCCACTCGGTGTCCAGCACCAGGGTGTCGGGCCGGTACGCGCGCCGGGTGCAGCGCTCGGCGCCGACCGGGGCGATGCGCCAGTGGCCGTTGTCCTCGTCGCCGAGCAGCTTGGCGAAGCAGGCGGCGGAGTCGAAGCGGGGCAGGCACAGCCAGTCCACCGAACCGTCCGTGGCGACCAGCGCCGCGGTCTGCTCGTCACCGATGATCGCGTAGTCCTCGATACGGGGATGCACGGGGTTCCGTCTGCCCGGCGCGGTGACGGGGCAATCAGGGCGGCGGGCGCTACACGGACGCCGGTTCCGCCTCCGCCGGGTCCTGCGCGGCGGCCGCCCCGGCCCGGTCGCGGACCTCGCGGCGGACCAGGAACCACCAGCCGACCGGGACGGCCGCGGAGAACAGCCACCACTGGATCGCGTACGCGAAGTTGAGCGCCGCGTCCTCGTCACCGGGCTTGCCGATCGGCTGGGGGCTGCCGTTCCCGGGCACGGGTGCGGTCAGCACGACGTAGCCGCCGAGCACCGGGGCGTCCAGCCGCTCGGCCTCCCGGGCGCTGCTGATGAGCATGATCTGCCGGTCGGGCAGACCCTCCAGGTCCTTGATGCCGCTGGCCTCGGTGGTCTCGTCGGGCATCATCCGGCCGGTGACGGTGACCTCGCCGGACGGCGGGGCGGGGATCTTCGGGAACTCCGTCTGGCTGGGGCCGTCCGCCGGGATCCAGCCCCGGTTGACCAGCAGGACCTTGCCGTCGTCGAGGACGAAGGGGGTCAGCACGTGGTAGCCGACCTCGTCGTCGGCGTTGGTGCGGCGGCGGACCACGACCTCGTCGTCGGTGTCGAAGCGGCCGGTGGCGGTGACGCGGCGGTACCGCTCGTCGGTGGTGATCCGCTTGCCGGGGGAGGTGAGCCGCTCCACGGGCACCGGGTCGGCGCTCAGCGCCCGGGCGACCAGGTCGTTGCGGGCGGTGCGCTCGTCGTAGCGGTGCATCTGCCAGAAGCCCAGCCTGATCATCGTGGGGATGAGGAGGAGGGCGATCAGGGTCAGGATCACCCACTGCCGGGACAACAGGAAGCGGTACACCCCATGACCGTACAACTCGGCCATGGGGGGTGCGCACGGGGGTGCGGGTCAGACCCGGTCGACGATTCCGGTCCTCCCCTCGGCGCGGGCGCAGTGGGCGCCGCAGTACCAGTGGCCCTCGGCCTCGACGCCCTGGCCGATGATCTGCACCCGGCAGTGCTCGCAGACCGGGGCCATGCGGTGGATCGCGCAGGAGAAGCAGTCGAAGACGTGGACCGCGCCCTGTGCGTGGATCTCGAAGGTCATGCCGTAGTCGTTGCCGCAGACTTCACATGTCGCCATGGGCCACAGGGTGGGCCGTCGCCGCGGCCCGGGCGAGCGGGCACCGGGCGAGTCGTCCCGCTTTCACCCGTCTCGTCCGGCAATCACCCGTCCGACGGCACACACCTGTACGACGGTCCGCGCCCGGCCCGGTCAGCCGTCGGCCGGGGCGACGTCCCGCAGCAGTTGCCCGAAGGCCGCCTCGTCCACGATCGGGGTGCCGTACTGCCGGGCCTTGACCACCTTCGACGTGCCCGAGTCGGGGTCGTTGGTGACCAGCAGGCTGGTCAGCCGGGACAGGCTGGTCGCCACGTGCAGCCCGGCCTCGGTCGCGCGGTCCTCCAGCAGCTCCCGCTCGGTGGAGGTGTCACCCGAGAAGGCGACCCGCATGCCCTGCTTGAGCGGTTTGCCGTCTTCGTACCGGCCCGGGTTGGGGTACGGGCACGCGGGCCGCTTGCGGGAGGGGCGCCAACTCGTCACCGGGTAGCCGCCGTGGCGCACCTGGCGGCCGATCCGGGCGGTGGGCCGGTCCGCCCACTCGGTCAGCGGCCGGCACTCCTGCAGCGGCAGCTTCACACTGCCCGCGGCGGCGGCCCGCAGGCTCGGCCGGAACGCCTCCGCCAGCACCCGCGCGTCGTCCAGCGCGTGGTGCGCCCGCCGCTGCACCACCCCGAAGTGCGCGGCGAGCGACTCCAGCTTGTGGTTGGGCAGCGGCAGCGCCAGCTCCTTGGCGAGCGCGATGGTGCACAGCCGCTGGCGCACCGGGGCCTCACGCTCCGCGCGCGCGTACTCCCGGGCGATCATCTGCCAGTCGAAGACCGCGTTGTGCGCGACCAGCACCCGGCCGTCGAGCCGGGCCGCGAACTCCTCGGCGATGTCCCGGAAGAGCGGCGCCCCGTCGAGCACCTCGCTCGTCAGACCGTGTATCCACACCGGGCCCGGGTCCCGCTCCGGGTTGACCAGGGTGTACCAGTGGTCCTCGACCTCGCCGCGCGCGTCCAGACGGTAGACGGCCGCGGAGATGATGCGGTCGTCGCGGGCCAGGCCGGTGGTCTCCACGTCGACGACCGCGTATCCCCGTGGGTACGCGGCCGGCCACACCGTGGGGGACGACGCTTCGGTCGTACGGTCTTCGAGCATGGTTCACGAGGATACGGGCCGGGACTGACAGCGCCGTCCCGCAGGGGCCCCGGCGCGCCCAAGTCCCGGGCCGCCCGGGACCGTTCGCCAGGTCCGCGGCCGGCCGGCCGGCGGCTCACCAGCGGATCGGTACCGGAAGGGCCGTCAGCAGCCCGGACACCGCGACCACCAGGCCGAGCACCGCGACCTCCACGCGCGCGGGGACGCAGGCGGCCAGGGGGCCGGCCGCGCGGCCCAGCTTCACCCGGGCGCACAGGGCGAGCGCGGCGACGGCCGCCACCAGGAGCACCTTGGCGAGCAGCACCCGCCCGTACGCGGTGTCCGTCAACTGCCCGGCGATGCCGTCCGGTGGCATCCGGCGCAGCGAACTGCACACCCCGGTCGCGGTGATGGCGGCGAGCAGACCGGCCGCCACGCGCGCGTAGCGGCCCAGCAGCGCCGGGCCCGCCGCCGCGTCCCGCCAGCGGCCCAGTATCCGCAGCGCGTGGAGCAGACCGCCCGCCCACAGGGCGGCGCAGACCAGGTGCACCAGGGTCAGGGCGGAACCGGCCAAGGGGCTCTGCTCGGTCGGCGGGTGCGCGCGCAGCGCCTCCGCGACGGCCACCGCGGCCAGCGGCCACACCTGGGTGCCGGGCCGGGCCGAGCGGGCGCACAGGCCCGCCAGCAGGAAGGCGTTGACCTCCAGCAGCGCCAGCCTGCCGTCCCGGGAGGCGTGCAGCCCGCCCAGGTCGAGGTCGGCGAGGCGGCCCGGCACCAGGTTGCCGGTGGCCACCACCGAGGCGAGCCCGAGCGCGGCCAGGAACCCGGCCGCCGCCGCGTACGGGGACCAGCTCCGGGGGGCGAGCGGGGGAGCGCCGGGCACCGCGCGGGCCAGCTTCCCGACCAGGAGTTCGCCCAGCGGGACGCAGAGCGCCGCGCACAGCACCGTGCGCAGCAGGCCGATGCCGCCGGTGCCGGGGGCCGCGGCCTCCCCGGTGCCGTGCAGCGCGGGCGACGGGCCGAGCAGCGGGATCAGCGCGCCCAGGGCCACCAGCACGAGCACGGCCACCGCCCGTCCGGCGCCGGAGCGCCGCCGGACGGTCCCGGCGGGCGCGGCGGCCGGGGGCGTGGGTCGCGTCAGGGTCACCCGAGGATCTTCACCAGCGCCCCGGGACCGGGCAAGTCGAAGCGGTACGACCGGTTCCGCGCGGGAGCCGGCCGTACCGCCCGGAGGGACTACTTGGTGACCGCGTCCAGGGCGTCCGCCATGCCCCAGCCGTAGAAGCCGTTGCGGTTCTTGGAGCCCTCGCAGACCGCGTCCACCTTGCCGTCGCCGTCGATGTCGTACGGCTTGGTGCACGGCGTGGCGTCGGCCTCCGCGTAGAGCAGCGCCTTCACCAGGGCGGGCGAGGCGTGCGGGTGGGTCGACTTGATGAGCGCGGCGACGCCCGCGACGTGCGGCGAGGCCATCGACGTACCGGCCATGTAGCCCCACTTGCCGCCGGGCAGCGTGCCCAGGATCAGGCCGCTGGTGGCGGGCGGGGCGGGCGCCTGGTAGGCCGTGGAGTCGCCGCCGGGCGCGGCGATGTCGATGACGCCCAGGCCGTAGTTGGAGAAGGACGACTTGATGCCCTTGGCGCCGGTCGCGGCGGTGGTGACGACGCCCGGCAACTGGGTCGGGATGTCGTAGCACTCGGAGGGGTCGATCACCCGCTCGGTGGGCGTGGTGTCGTTGGGGGAGGACGGGTCGGTGATCTCGTCGGCGGCGAGGTCGTACTCCTCGTTGCCGGCCGCGGCGACGTTGACCGCGCCCTTCTTCTCCGCGTACGACGAGGCCCGGCGGACCGCCTCGACGAGGGCCTTCTGGTCCGGGTCGTTCTTGCAGTTGAAGTACCAGGGGTCGGTGTAATAGCTGTTGTTGGTCACCTCGACGCCGTGCTCGGCCGCCCACATGAAGCCGCAGACCACGGCCTCGGTGTAGAAGAAGCCCTCGGTCGTGGAGACCTTGATGCCGGACACCTTCACGCCGGGCGCGACGCCCGTCATGCCGACGCCGTTCTTGGCCGCGGCTATCTCACCGGCCACGTGGGTGCCGTGCGGGGACTCCTCCGCGCTCGGCCGCCAGGCGCCGTCGGTGGTGTCCGGCTTGCCCGTCACGCAGTTGACGGACGCCTTCCGGTCGAAGTTGGGGGCGATGTCCGGGTGGGTGTCGTCGACGCCGGTGTCGATGACGGCGACGGTGACCTTGCTGCTGCCCAGCGTCTTCTCGTGCGCCTTGTCCGCCTTGATGGCGGGCAGGTCCCACTGGAGGCCCTCCAGCGGGTCCTGGTCCCCGGTGGCCTCGGCCGCGGCGGCCTCCCGGGCGCTGAGCACCTTGGGCGTGCCCACGTCGGTGGTGGCCGCCGAGGGCAGCGGGGCGGTGCGGGTGGCGCCGGCCGACTGGACCCCGCGCACCCCGCGCACGGCCTTCGCGAAGTCGGGGTTGGCCGAGTGCACCACGATCACGCCGATCCGGTCGTACGACGTCACGATCGTGCCGCCGGCCTGGGCTATCGCGCGCTTGACGTGCGCCGAAGGGGCCTTGCCCGGCAGGACGTTGACGACATAGCTGAGCGAGCCGGCGTCCGCGGTGACCGAGGGCGGCTCGGCGGCGGTGGCCTGCGCGTTGGGCAGGAAGGCGAGGGCGGTCGCCATGGCCATGCCGGCCGGGATCGCCAGGGCGCGGCGGTGGCGCGAGGGGAACGCAGTCATGTGCGAGATCTCCAGTCAGTGACGGATTGCTGGCGTGCGGGTGCCGGGTCGGGGGAGGTGCGGGTCACTTCACCGCGCGGAGCGCGTCGACGATGCCGGCCCCGTAGAAGCCGTTGCCGTGCCGGCCGCCCCGGCAGACGGCGTCCTGGGTGCCGTCGCCGTCCTGGTCGTAGGAGGCGGGGCAGGGGGTGTCGTCGGCCTGCGCCTTGAGCAGGGCCCGCAACCGGGCCGGGGACGCGCCGGGGTGCTCGGACTTCAGCAGCGCGGCGACGCCCGCGGCGTGCGGGGAGGCCATCGAGGTGCCCTGGAGGAAGGCGTACTGGTTGTTGGGCATCGTGGACAGGATGCGGCCGTCCTTCGAGGGGGTGTCCGGGAGCTGGTAGCGCCGGTCGCCGCCCGGCGCCGCGACGTCGACGACGCCCTTGCCGTACGAGGAGTAGTACGACTTCTCCTTCTTCACGCCCGTCGCGCTGACCGTGACGACCCCCGGCAACTGGGTCGGCACGTCGAAGCACTCGTGCGGGTCGATGGTGCGCGGCACCGGGGTGGAGTCGTCGGGGCTGGACTCGTCGAGGATCGCGTCGGCGTCCAGGTCGTGGTTGTCGTTGCCGGCCGCCGCGACGTGCAGGACGCCCTTCTTCTGCGCGTAGAGCTGGGCCCGGTTCACCGCGTCGACGATGGCCCGCTGGTCGGGGTCGTCCATGCAGTTGTAGAGCCAGGGGTCCACGTAGTAGCTGTTGTTGGTGATCTCCACCCCGCGGTCGGCGGCGAACACGAAGGCGCACACCACGGATTCGGGATAGAACAGGCCGTTGTCCGGGTCGCTCACCTTGATGCCGGACACCTTCACGCCCGGAGCGACGCCGGCCACGCCGACGCCGTTGCGGGCGGCGGCTATCTCACCGGCCACATGGGTGCCGTGGTAGTCCTCGGCGGTGTACGGCCGCCAGGCGCCCTCGGAGGTGTCGGCCTTGCCGCCGACGCAGTTCGCGGACTGCGAGCGGGAGAAGTTGGGGGCGAGGTCCGGGTGGGTGTCGTCGACGCCGGTGTCGATGACGGCGACGGTGACGTCCCGGCTGCCCGGGTCGATCCGCGCGGCCCGGTCGGCGCCGATGGCCCGCAGGTCCCACTGGTCGGCCTCCAGGGGCTCCTCGCCCTCATCGGCCGCCGCGGCGGTCCGCGCCGCCTGCCCCCGCGTCAGGTACTCGGCCGCGCCCTCGGCCGTCGTCCCGGCGGCGGTCAGCGGCGCGGTGCGGGTCGCGCCCGCCGACCGCACGCCCCGGACCGCGCGGATCGCCGCGCCGAAGTCCGGGGCGGCCGAGTGCGCCACGATGACGCCGATCCGGTCGTAGCCGGCGACCACACTGCCGCCGGCGGCGGATATCGCCCGCTTCACCGAGGCGATCGTGCGGTGGTCGGTGCCGCTGGTGTTGACGACGTAGGCCAACTCCGGGGCGTCCGCGGCGGGTTCCGCGCCGGGGGCGGCCGACGCGGCGGCCGGGAGGAAGCCGAGCGACGCGGTCAGCGACAGCACGACGGGTATCGCCAGGCCGAGCCGGCGTGCGGGGCGCAGATGAGCCATGGGGTCTCCACATCATCCTCAAACGAGACCGGCCCGGGGCACAGGTGGTGCCCGGGCAGGTACATGCCGGGTGGTGCAGGGTGAAGCTATCCCCCGAAGTCGCTGGCCAGCAATGACCTGCCGCAGGTGACTTCGGAAAGTGCGAAGACGGGTTGAACCGGGTCCCGGGGGGCGTCGTGTCGTTGGTCAGGGAGCACCAGCACGAATCAGCCCCCGTGAGGTCAGAGCCGTCATGTCCGTCGTACGAGGAGACTCCGTGGCCACCGACGCACCGCCCCCCTCGCAAGAGCAACGCGCACTTCCGACCACCGAGGAGTTCACCGAGGTGCAGCAGAGCGCGGAATTCGGTGAACTGCGCCGCGCCTTCCGCTCCTTCGCCTTCCCGCTGACGATCGCCTTCGTCGCCTGGTACCTGCTGTACGTCCTGCTGTCCAACTACGCGGGCGGCTTCATGGGCCACAAGCTGTTCGGCAACATCAACGTCGCCCTCGTCTTCGGACTCGCCCAGTTCCTCACCACGTTCCTCATCGCCTGGTGGTACTCGCGGCACGCCGCCGCCAAGCTCGACCCCAAGGCCGAGGCCATCAAGTCCCGGATGGAGGGCGGCGCATGAGCCCCGTACAGCAGACCTTCCTCGCGGCCAACGAGGCCAGCGAGCACCGGCCGCTGATCATCACGCTGTTCGCCGTCTTCGTGGTCGCGACGCTGTTCATCACCGTCTGGGCCGGGCGGCAGACCAAGGACGCCGCCGACTTCTACGCGGGCGGACGGCAGTTCAGCGCCTTCCAGAACGGCCTGGCGGTCTCCGGCGACTACATGTCCGCCGCGTCCTTCCTGGGCATCGCCGGCGCCATCGCCATCTTCGGCTACGACGGCTTCCTGTACTCCATCGGCTTCCTCGTCGCCTGGCTGGTCGCCCTGCTCCTGGTCGCCGAGCCGCTGCGCAACTCCGGGCGCTACACCATGGGCGACGTGCTCGCCTACCGGATGCGCCAGCGGCCGGTGCGCACCGCCGCCGGCACCTCCACGATCGTCGTGTCGATCTTCTACCTGCTGGCCCAGATGGCCGGCGCCGGCGTCCTGGTCTCCCTGCTGCTCGGCATCACCTCCGACGCGGGCAAGATCCTGATCGTCGCCCTGGTGGGCGTCCTGATGATCGTGTACGTCACCATCGGCGGCATGAAGGGCACCACCTGGGTGCAGATGGTCAAGGCCGTGCTGCTGATCGGCGGCACCCTGCTGATCACCTTCCTGGTGCTGCTGAAGTTCGACTTCAACATCTCCGACCTGCTCGGCTCCGCCGCCGAGAAGAGCGGCAAGGGCGCCGCCTTCCTGGAGCCCGGCCTCCAGTACGGCGCCACCGGCACCACCAAGCTGGACTTCATCTCCCTGGGCATCGCCCTGGTCCTGGGCACCGCCGGCCTGCCGCACATCCTGATCCGCTTCTACACGGTGCCCAACGCCAAGGCCGCCCGGAAGTCCGTCAACTGGGCGATCGGCATCATCGGCGCCTTCTACCTGATGACCATCGCCCTCGGCTTCGGCGCGGCGGCGCTGATCTCCCAGGAGGAGATCATCGAGTCCAACCCGTCCGGCAACACGGCGGCCCCGCTGCTCGCCCTGCACATCGGCGGCGTCGACTCCGCGTGGGGCGCGATCCTGCTGGCCACCATCTCGGCGGTCGCCTTCGCCACCATCCTCGCCGTGGTCGCCGGCCTCACCCTGGCCTCGTCCTCGTCCTTCGCGCACGACATCTACGCCAACGTCATCCGCAAGGGCCAGGCCACCGAGAAGGAGGAGATGCGGGCCGCGCGCTGGGCGACCGTCTTCATCGGCATCGTCTCCATCGCGCTGGGCGCCCTGGCCCGCGACCTGAACGTGGCCGGCCTGGTCGCGCTCGCCTTCGCGGTCGCCGCGTCGGCCAACCTGCCGACCATCCTCTACAGCCTGTTCTGGAAGCGGTTCACCACCCAGGGCGCCCTGTGGTCGATCTACGGCGGCCTGGTCGTCGCCGTCGGCCTGGTGCTCTTCTCGCCCGTGGTCTCCGGCGACCCCAAGGCGATGTTCCCGGACGTCGACTTCGCCTGGTTCCCGCTGAAGAACCCCGGGATCATCTCCATCCCGTTCGGCTTCCTGATGGGCTGGCTGGGCACGGTCCTGTCCAAGGAGCGGCCCGACGCCGGCAAGTACGCGGAGCTGGAGGTCCGGTCCCTGACCGGCACCGGCGCCCACTGACGCACCCCACCGCGCGGGCCCGGTCGTAGCTCCCTACGACCGGGCCCGCGCGCACCTCGTGGCTTCCGGCCGCTGTCGATGTCGGCGCGGTCACGTAGGCTCGCAGGTGTCGGAGGGGCGGAAGTGCCCCGCCGATCCGCGTCGAGGGAGGGGGCCCACGTGCTCATCGACACCTACGGCCGAGTGGCCACCGACCTGAGGGTCTCGCTGACCGACCGCTGCAATCTGCGCTGCACCTACTGCATGCCCGAGGAAGGGCTCCAGTGGCTGGCCAAGCCGGATCTGCTCACGGACGACGAGATCGTCCGGCTGATCGGCATCGCGGTCACCTCCCTGGGCATCGAGGAGGTCCGCTTCACCGGCGGCGAGCCGCTGCTGCGGCCCGGCCTGCCCGGCATCGTCGAGCGCGTCGCCGCCCTGGCGCCGCGCCCCCGGATGTCCCTGACCACCAACGGCATCGGCCTCAAGCGCACCGCCGCCGCGCTGAAGGCCGCGGGCCTGGACCGGGTCAACGTCTCCCTGGACACCCTGCGCCCGGACGTCTTCAAGACCCTCACCCGCCGCGACCGCCACCAGGACGTCATCGAGGGACTGCACGCCGCCCGCGAGGCCGGCCTCACCCCCGTCAAGGTCAACACCGTCCTGATGCCGGGGCTCAACGCCGACGAGGCCCCCGACCTGCTCGCCTGGGCCGTCGAGCACGGCTACGAGCTGCGCTTCATCGAGCAGATGCCGCTGGACGCCCAGCACGGCTGGAAGCGCGAGGGCATGGTCACCGCCGGTGACATCCTCGCCTCGCTGCGCACCCGCTTCGAGCTGACCGAGGAGGGCGCCGAGGAGCGCGGCTCCGCTCCGGCCGAACGCTGGATCGTCGACGGCGGCCCGCACCGCGTGGGCGTCATCGCCTCCGTCACCCGCCCGTTCTGCGCCGCCTGCGACCGCACCCGGCTGACCGCCGACGGCCAGGTCCGCACCTGCCTGTTCGCCACCGAGGAGACCGATCTGCGGGCCGCCCTGCGCTCCGGCGCCCCGGACGAGGAGATCGCCCGCCTCTGGAAGGGGGCGATGTGGGGCAAGAAGGCCGGCGCGGGCCTGGACGACCCGTCCTTCGTCCAGCCGGACCGCCCGATGTCCGCGATCGGCGGCTAGGACGGGTCCCCGGCCGGGCCGGGGGACCGGGGGGCCTGGGGGTCCCGGGGAGCCTGGGGGGACTCGGCGGATTCCCAGGCGGCGAGGGTGACCACGTCCTTCAGGAAGCCCCGTACCCCGAGGAACTGCGACAGGTGCTCCCGGTGCTCCTCGCAGGCCAGCCAGGTCTTGCGCCGCTCGGGCGTATGCAGCTTGGGGTTGTTCCAGGCCAGCACCCACACGGCGGGGGTACGGCAGCCCTTGGCGGAGCAGATGGGGGAGGTCTGGTCACTCACGGGTCTGGTCACTCACGGGTTCGTCTCGCGGGCCGGTCGCACCCGGCGGGTGGAAAAGGCGACGCCGAGCAGCCACGGGGGGAGCTGCCCGGCGTCGGTCAGTCGCTCCGACGGGGGATGCGGAGCGCTTACGAAGTATGTCACGGGAGGCGTCCCGCCCGGCACCGGAACAGCATGATTGATCTGAGCTTTCTTTGAGCTTGCCGGGGAGTCGGCGGACGGCTCGATCGACGCGCCCTTGACTCCTCCTGATCGAGTCTGGTCAGAAAAGATCGCTCGGTTTACTCGCTGTGTTCGCCGTCCGATCGGACGGGGCATCTTCCGGGACGGGTTCCGCGCCGCCGGTCGCCGGCCGCGGCGGCGCGATCATCGGCGGCAGCGGGGCCGTGACGAACGTCGTCGGCAGGCCCGGGGCGTTCTCCCGGCCGGCGTTGGCGATCACCACGGCGACATAGGGCAGGATCACGCCGAGCACCAGCGCCACGATCGCGACGTGCCGCTCCACGTTCCACAGCACGGCCGCGAGGATCACCGACAGTGTGCGGACCGACATCGAGATGACGTACCGGCGCTGCCGTCCGCGTACGTCCTCCGCCAGGCCCGTCCGGGCTCCGGTGATCCGGAACACCTCGGGGTTGCCGCCACCGTTCCGCTTCCGCATCGCATTCCACCATCCGCCCGCATCGGACCGTCCCCGCCCGTATCCGGCCGTGCCCGCTCGGGAAGCCGGTCCCGGACAGTCACCACGGTACGCCCGCCCCGGCCCCGCCACGAGACCGGGGCACCCTTCGGCCGCGCGGACGGGGTGCGCCCGGCCACGTAGCGGGGTCCCCCGGACGGGCGTATCCGCCGTGCGCCGTACGCGGTACGAGCCGACACTGACCGTAATGCTCACGTAGAGCCGGACGAGGAGGCAGCCATGGGCTGGTTGTGGGCGATCATCGTCGGATTCGTACTCGGTCTGATCGCCAAGGCGATCATTCCGGGTAAGCAGCACAGCCCTCTGTGGCTGACCACCATCTTCGGCATGCTCGGTGCCATCGTCGGCAACGCGGTCGCCCGCGCGGCCGGCGTCGCCGCCACCCCCGGGATCGACTGGTGGCGGCACCTCTTCCAGCTCGTCGCCGCGATCATCATCGTGGGCGTCGGCGACATGGTGTACATGGCGCTGCGCGGCAACAAGAGAAGGCGCGAGCACGCGTGACGGCGCTGTGCGCGGCGGGGCCGGATTCCCCGCCCTGACCGGCGGGCGGAGCAGCGGCGGGTCCCGCGTCCGACGGCCCCGGCCCCGCGTCCGATGGCCCCGCGCCTGATGGCCCGCGTCCGATGGCCCCGCGCCTGATGGCCCCGTGCCTGACGGTCCTGCGTCTGGCGGCCCCGCGTCCGACGCCCCCGCGCACGGCGAAGGGCGGCTCCCGGTCGAACGGGAGCCGCCCCTCGTGTCGGCGGCGCGCGGAGCGTGCCGCGTCAGGCGCCGGTGACCTCCACCGCGGCCAGGTTCTTCTTGCCGCGGCGCAGCACCAGCCAGCGGCCGTGCAGCAGGTCCTCGGCGGCGGGGACCGCGTCCTCCGCGGTCACCTTGACGTTGTTCACGTAGGCGCCGCCCTCCTTGACCGTGCGGCGCGCGGCGGACTTGCTGGCGACCAGGCCGACCTCGGCGAACAGGTCCACCACCGGGGCCGGCTCGGCGACCTTGACGTGCGGCACCTCGGACAGCGCCGCGGCCAGCGTCCGCTCGTCCAGCCCGGCCAGGTCCCCCTGGCCGAACAGGGCCCGGGAGGCGGCGATCACGGCCGCCGTCTGGTCGGCGCCGTGCACCAGCGTGGTCAGCTCCTCGGCCAGCGCGCGCTGCGCGGCCCGCGCCTGCGGACGCTCGGCGGTCTGCCGCTCCAGCTCCTCCAGCTCCTCCCGGGACTTGAAGGACAGGATCCGCATGTAGCCGGAGATGTCCCGGTCGTCCACGTTCAGCCAGAACTGGTAGAACGCGTACGGCGTGGTCAGCTCCGGGTCGAGCCAGACCGCGCCGCTCTCGGTCTTGCCGAACTTGGTGCCGTCCGCCTTGGTCATCAGCGGCGTCGCGTAGGCGTGCACGGTGGCGTCCGGCTCCAGCCGGTGGATCAGGTCCAGGCCCGCCGTGAGGTTGCCCCACTGGTCGCTGCCGCCCTGCTGGAGCACACAGCCGTAGCGCCGGTAGAGCTGGAGGAAGTCCAGCGCCTGGAGCAACTGGTAGCTGAACTCGGTGTAGCTGATGCCCTCGGAGGACTCCAGGCGGCGGGCGACGGAGTCCTTGGTCAGCATCTTGTTGACCCGGAAGTGCTTGCCGACGTCCCGCAGGAACTCGATCGCGGACAGGCCCGAGGTCCAGTCGAGGTTGTTGACCATGGTGGCCGCGTTCTCGCCCTCGAAGGACAGGAACGGCTCGATCTGGCGGCGCAGCTTCTCCACCCAGCCCGCTACTGTCTCCGGCGCGTTCAGCGTGCGCTCCGCGGTCGGGCGGGGGTCGCCGATCTGGCCGGTGGCCCCGCCGACCAGCGCCAGCGGCCGGTGCCCGGCGCGCTGCAGCCGGCGCAGCGTGAGCACCTGCACCAGGTGGCCGACGTGCAGCGACGGCGCGGTCGGGTCGAAGCCGCAATAGAACGTGACGGGACCGTCCGCGAGCGCCTTGCGCAAAGCGTCCTCGTCAGTGGACTGGGCGAACAGCCCACGCCACTTCAGCTCGTCGACGATGTCCGTCACGTCTCTCGTGTCTCCTCGGATGGTTCTCGTGTTCGCGTACGAGGTTATACGCCCTGGCTGACAGAGCTCATATGGAAATCCGGCACCCGCAGCGGGGGCATCGCGGCCCGGGTGAACCAGTCCCCCCACTCCCGGGGCAGCGTCCGCTCGGTGCGCCCGGCCTCGGTGGCCCGGCCCAGCAGGCCGACCGGCGACTCGTTGAACCGGAAGTTGTTCACCTCGCCCACCACCTCGCCGTTCTCCACGAGGTAGACGCCGTCCCGGGTCAGGCCGGTCAGCAGCAGCGTCGCCGGGTCGACCTCGCGGATGTACCACAGGCAGGTCAGCAGCAGCCCCCGCTCGGTGGCCGCGACCATCTCCGCCAGCGAGCGGTCGCCGCCGCCCTCCAGGACCAGGTTGCCGACCGGCGGCGCCACCGGCAGCCCGGTCAGGGCGGCGCTGTGCCGGGTGGTCGTGAGCCGGTTCAGCTCACCCGCGCGGACCCACTCCGTCGCCCCGACCGGCAGCCCGTTGTCGAACACCGACCGGTCGCCGCCGGAGGAGTGCGCGATCACGAACGGCGCGGTCTCCAGGCCCGGCTCGGCCGGATCGCTGCGCAGGGTCAGCGGCAGCTCGCTGAGCCGGTCGCCCACGCGCGTGCCGCCGCCCGGCCGGGAGAACACCGTCCGCCCCTCGGCCGCGTCCCGGCCCGACGCCGACCAGTACTGGTAGATCAGCAGATCCGCGACCGCGGTCGGCGGCAGCAGCGTCTCGTACCGGCCGGCCGGCAGCTCCACCCGCCGCTCGGCCCAGCCCAGCCGTACGGCCAGCTCGGCGTCGAGCGCCGCCGGGTCGACGTCCGTGAAGTCCCGGGTGGCGCGCCCGGCCCACGCCGACCGGGTGCGGTCGGGCGACTTGGCGTTCAGCTCCAGCGTCCCGTTGGGCTGGTCGTGGCGGAGCCGGAGCCCCGTCGAGGTGCCCAGGTAGGTCGAGGTCATCTCGTGGTTGGCGAACCCGTACAGCTCCCGGCCACCGGCACGCGCGCGGGCGAACGCCTCCCCGAGCGCCGGCGCGAAGTCGGCGAACACGGCCGGCGAGGTCTCGGCCGGCGCCTCCGTGAAGCCGGGCGTCCGCGGCACCCCGGTGACCAGCGACTGCGCGTCCTCGGCCGGTCCCGCGCCCCGCGCGGCGGCCTCCGCGGCCCGCACCAGGGGCTCCAGTTCGTCCGGCGTCACCGCGGACCGGGACACGACCCCGGAGGCGGTGCCCTCCTTGCCGTCGACCGTGGCGACGACCGTGAGCGTCCGCCCGCGCGTGACGCCGTTCGTGGTCAGCGCGTTGCCCGCCCAGCGCAGGTTGGCGCTGGACTCCTCGTCGGCGATGACCACGCAGGCGTCCGCCCGGGACAGCTCCAGCGCCCGCTCGACGATCTCGTGCGGCTTGCTCGTACGGGGCGTGCGGGCGCTCATCGACCGGCCTCCTGGGTGGTGTTGAGGATGTTGACGCCCCGGAACAGGGCGGACGGGCAGCCGTGCGACACCGCGGCGACCTGCCCGGGCTGTGCCTTGCCGCAGTTGAAGGCCCCGCCCAGGACGTACGTCCCCGGGCCGCCCACGGCCGCCATCGAGCCCCAGAAGTCGGTGGTCGTCGCCTGGTAGGCCACGTCCCGCACCTGCCCGGCCAGCCTCCCGTTCTCGATCCGGAAGAACCGCTGCCCGGTGAACTGGAAGTTGTAGCGCTGCATGTCGATCGACCAGGACCGGTCCCCGACCACGTAGATGCCCCGCTCCACGCCCCCGATCAGGTCCTGCGTGGACAGCCCGGCGGGGTCGGGCCGCAGCGACACGTTGGCCATCCGCTGCACCGGCACATGGCTGGGGGAGTCGGCGTACGCGCACCCGTTGGACCGCTCGAACCCGGTGAGCCGGGCGATCCGCCGGTCGAGCTGGTAGCCGACCAGGGTGCCGTCCTTCACCAGGTCCCAGGACTGCGCCTCGACGCCCTCGTCGTCGTACCCGATGGTCGCCAGGCCGTGCTCGGCGGTGCGGTCGCCGGTGACGTTCATCAGCTCCGAGCCGTAGCGGAGCGTGCCGAGCCGGTCGAAGGTGGCGAAGGAGGTGCCGGCGTAGGCGGCCTCGTAGCCCAGCGCGCGGTCCAGCTCGGTGGCGTGCCCGATGGACTCGTGGATGGTCAGCCACAGGTTGGAGGGGTCGATCACCAGGTCGTACAGGCCCGGCGTCACGCTCGGCGCCCGCATCTTCTCGGCCAGCAGCTCCGGGATCTCGGCCAGTTCCGCGTCCCAGTCCCAGCCGGTGCCGGTCAGGTACTCCCAGCCGCGCCCGGCGGGCGGCGCCAGCGTCCGCATCGAGTCGAACTCGCCGCTGGAGTCGTCCACCGACACCGCGGTCAGCACCGGGTGCAGCCGCACCCGCTGCTGGGTGGTGACCGTCCCCGCGGTGTCCGCGTAGAACTTGTTCTCGTGCACGGTGAGCAGCGAGGCGTCCACGTGGTCGACCCCGCGCGCCGCCAGCAGCCGCGCGCTCCACTCGGCCAGCAGCCCCGACTTCTCCGCGTCGGGCACGGCGAACGGATCGATCTCGTACGACGAGACCCACGTCTTCTCGGCGTGCACGGGCTCGTCGGCCAGCTCGACCTTCCCCCACTGCCCGAAGGGCGTGGGAGGTGCCCCCGCGTCGGACCCGGCGGCCTTGATCACCTGCGCGGACAGCTTCGCCATCGCCACCGCCTGCGAGGCGACCTTGGCGGCGGCGTCCTGGGTCAGGTCCACGCCGGACGCGAACCCCCAGCTCCCGCCGTGCACCACGCGCACCGCGTACCCGAGGTCGACGGTGTCCGAGGACCCGGCGGGCCGGGCGTCCCGCAACTGCCAGGAGGCGTTGCGGATCCGCTCCAGCCGGAAGTCGGCGTGCTCGGCCCCGAGCGCACGCGCGCGTGCCAGGGCGGCGTCGGCGAGGGGGCGTAGGGGGAGGGCCGTGAAGCTGTCGTCGATGCTATGGGGCACCTGTGTCTCTTCCTGTCGGCGTGACCGGGGGCTGCGGCGCATCATGTCGCGTCCGCCGCCACCGGGACCACACGTTTCCCGGTCCGGCGGGGATCTTTCTGTAGGGACCCGACAGCGCCGCCCGTAAGCCACTGTGGGTGCCCGATTCTCCGCGCGGAAGCGGGGACCGATAGGTTTTCGAGGAAGCCGCCTGCTGTCACCGCCCGTCGTCCGGGGGTCCGGGCGGGTACCAGACCGCTACGGAAAGGGTGATCCGTTGAGCCGCTCGGTTCTCGTCACCGGAGGAAACCGGGGCATCGGCCTCGCCATCGCCCGCGCTTTCGCCGACGCCGGCGACAAGGTCGCGATCACATACCGCTCGGGGGAGCCGCCGGCCGGCTTCCTGGCCGTCAAGTGCGACATCACCGACGCCGAGCAGGTGGAGCGGGCCTACAAGGAGATCGAGGACACCCACGGCCCGGTCGAGGTCCTCGTCGCCAACGCCGGCGTGACCAAGGACCAGCTCCTGATGCGCATGTCCGAGGAGGACTTCACCTCCGTCCTGGACACCAACCTCACGGGCACCTTCCGCGTCGTCAAGCGCGCCAACCGCGGGATGCTGCGGGCCAAGAAGGGCCGCGTCGTGCTGATCTCGTCCGTCGTCGGACTGCTCGGCTCGGCGGGCCAGGCGAACTACGCCGCGTCCAAGGCCGCTCTGGTCGGCTTCGCGCGCTCCCTCGCCCGGGAGCTGGGATCGCGCAACATCACCTTCAACGTCGTCGCGCCCGGCTTCGTCGACACCGACATGACCAAGGTGCTCACCGACGAGCAGCGCGCCAACATCGTGGGCCAGGTGCCGCTCGGCCGGTACGCGCAGCCGGAGGAGGTGGCCGCGACGGTGCGGTTCCTCGCCTCGGACGACGCCTCGTACATCACTGGAGCCGTCATCCCTGTTGACGGCGGACTGGGAATGGGTCACTGATCACCATGAGCGGAATCCTCGAGGGCAAGCGCGTCCTGATCACCGGTGTGCTGACGGAGGCGTCCATCGCCTTCCACACCGCGAAACTGGCCCAGGAGCAGGGCGCCGAGATCATCCTCACCGCGTTCCCCCGGCCCACGCTGACCGAGCGCATCGCCAAGAAGCTGCCCAAGCCCACCAAGGTCATCGAGCTGGACGTCACCGACGACGAGCACCTCGGGCGCCTGGCGGACGTGGTCGGCGCGGAGCTGGGCGGCCTCGACGGCGTCGTGCACTCCATCGGCTTCGCGCCGCAGGACGCGCTCGGCGGCAACTTCCTGAACACGCCGTTCGAGTCGGTCGCCACGGCCATGCACGTCTCGGCGTTCTCCCTGAAGTCGCTCACCATGGCCTGCCTGCCGCTGATGCAGAACGGCGGCTCGGTCGTCGGCCTCACCTTCGACGCCCAGTACGCCTGGCCGCAGTACGACTGGATGGGCCCGGCCAAGGCCGCCCTGGAGGCCACCAACCGCTACCTCGCCCGTGACCTGGGCAAGCAGAACGTACGGTTCAACCTGGTCTCGGCCGGCCCGCTCGGCTCGATGGCCGCCAAGTCCATCCCAGGCTTCAGCGACCTGGCCTCGGTGTGGGACACCCGCGCCCCCCTGGAGTGGGACCTGAAGGACCCCGAGCCGGCCGGCCGCGGTGTCGTGGCGCTGCTGAGCGACTGGTTCCCGAAGACCACCGGCGAGATCATCCACGTCGACGGCGGACTGCACGCCATCGGCGCCTGACCCCGCCGCCGCACGGGCCCGCGTCCCCGGGGGACGCGGGCCCTCGTGCGTCCGCCCCTCACCCGTCCGGCCCAACGGACCGGGCGGCACGGCCCGCGGCCCCGCACTCTGGAAGACGAGTTCACCTCGCGCTTCCCCTCCCCAGCACGGCCGAGGAGGTCCCCTTGTGCGCCTGTACCGCCGCCTGGCCGCTGCGACCGCCGCCGTCCTCTTCGTGATCGCCGTCCCGTACGAGGCGCTGTCGTCGTCCCCGGCCCGCGAGGACCCGGGGGCGGACCCCTTCGGCGCCGCGTGCCGGGTGCGGACCGCCGGGTCCCGGGTGACCGCGTACTGCCACAACCCCTACCCGGAGCCCGACCGCCTGCAACTGCACATCGAGTGCCTGCGCTGGTGGGACCTGGACGGCGACAGCGCCCCGGTGACGGCCGGCCCCGCCACGACCGTACGGCTGACCGGCCGCTGCTGGCACGAGGTCGGCGCGGTGTGGGTCAGCCACGCGCGGGCGGGGGCGCGCTGAACGGGCTGGGACGGTGCGAGGGGCGGGCGGGACGGCATACGGGCTCGCCCGGACGGCATACGGGCTCGCCGGGACGGCAGACCGGTCGGCCGGGGACCGTGCGGCTGACCGGGCGCTGCTGGTCGGCACGAGGCCGGCGCGGCGGGGTCAGTCGTCCGCGGGCGGACCCGCGCCGAACCGGCCCGGACGGCACAGGAAGGGGTAGCCCGCGGCCTCCGCCTGGGCGGTCCCGGCGTCGCCCGCGCGGATGGCGTCCACCAGCCGGGTGTGGTCCATGCGCGTCTCCGGTGTCAGCTCCGCGCCCACGTCCTCGCGCAGCCAGTCCCGCATCACCTCGCCGAGATCCGCGTACATCGCCGTCATCACGTCGTTGTGGGAGGCCGCCACGACCGCCAGGTGGAAGGTGGCGTCCGCGGTCACGAACGCCTCCGTGTCGCCCGACTCCCACGCCTCCTCGCGGCGCACCAGCAGCGCGTCGAGCTGCTTGAGGTCCTTCTCGGTGCGCCGCTCGGCGGCCAGCCGGGCGGCGGCCGACTCCAGCGTGGAGCGCAGCTCGGCGATGTGCCGGGGATTGGCGTCGGCGAACCGGCGGTGCATCACGCCGGCCAGCTCACTGGTGGCCACCACGTACGTGCCGGAGCCCTGGCGGATGTCCAGCAGGCCGTTGTGCGCCAGCGCGCGGACCGCCTCCCGGACCGTGTTCCGGGCCACCCCGAGCTGTTCGACCAGCTCGGGCTCGGTGGGGATGCGGGAGCCGACCGGCCACTCGCCCGAGGTGATCTGCTGGCGGAGCGCGGTGATGACCTGCTCGGACAGCGCCGAGCGACGGGGATGGCTCAGGGGCATGGCTCACCTTCGCACGGCCGCCCCGGCGGTGGACCACCGGGGAGTGGACAGCAATTCATCCCATGATTCTATGATGGGCCTCATGCCAAGCGAGGAAACCCGGACGCTGACGTCGACGACCGTGACCGATCCGGCGGCACAGGACACCGCGGAAGCGGACGCGTCCCCCACGCGCGCGTGGCGCAGGCGTCTGCTCGTCGTCGCCATCGTGCTGGCCGCGCTGAACCTGCGCCCCGCCATCACCAGCCTCGGCGCCCTCCTCGAAGAGGTCCGCGACGGGCTCGGCATGAGCGGCAGCGTGGCCGGGCTCCTCACCTCCGTGCCGCCGCTCTGCTTCGCCGTCTTCGGCGTCACCGCCCCCCGGCTGGCCCGCCGGTTCGGCGCCGGGGCGGTGGTGTGCGCCGGGATGGCCGCCATCACGGCCGGGCTGCTGATCCGCCCGTACGCCGGCGGCACGCCGGGCTTCCTGGCCGCCAGCGCCCTCGCGCTGATGGGCATCGCGGTCAGCAACGTCCTTATGCCGGTCATCGTCAAGCGCTGGTTCCCCGACCGGGTGGGGTCCATGACCGGCCTGTACTCCATGGCCCTGGCCTGCGGTACGGCGGTCGCCGCGGCGGCGACCGTGCCGCTGACCGACGCGCTGGGCGGCGACTGGCAGCCCGGCCTCACGGTGTGGGCGGCGCTGGCGGCGGCGGCCGTCCTGCCGTGGCTCCCGTTCGTCCGGAACGGCGAGCGCACCGGGGCGGCGCGGGGCGCGTCCGCGCGGGGGGCCGCTGGGCGGGAGGCCGCCGGACGGGGTGCGTCCGCGCGGGAGGCCGCTGAGCAGGGCGCGCCCGCGCGGGAGGCCGCCGACCGGGACGCCTCCGCGCGGGGCGCGTCCGCCGAGGCCGGGGCAGGGACCGCGGGAGCCGAGCGGCCCGCGCTGCGGATCACCCGGAGCCGTACCGCCTGGGCGCTCGCCGTCTTCTTCGGACTCCAGGCCACCGCCGCCTACATCACCATGGGCTGGGTCGCGCAGATCTTCCGCGACGCGGGCGTGGCCGCCGGGACCGCCGGCGTCCTCCTGGCCGTCATCATGGCGATGGGCATCCCCCTGGCCTTCGTCATCCCGCGCGTGGCGACCCGCCTGCCCAGCCAGGGCCCCATCGTCCTGGTCCTCGGCGTCTGCGGTCTCGCCGGGTACGCCGGCCTGTACTTCGCGCCGGCCGGCGGCGCCTGGCTCTGGGCCCTGCTGCTCGGCGTCTCCAACTGCGCCTTCCCGCTCGCCCTCACCATGGTCGGGATGCGGGCCCGGACCGGCTCGGGCGTCGCCCAGTTGTCGGCGTTCGCGCAGAGCACCGGCTACCTGATCTCCATCCCCGGCCCGCTGCTGGTGGGCGTGCTCTACCAGCACAGCGGCGGCTGGGGCCTGCCGATCGCCCTGATGGCCGCCCTGATGGTGCCGCAGATGCTGGTGGGCGTCCTGGCGGGCCGGGACCGTACGGTGGAGGACGAGGCGGCGGCCCGCTGACCCGGGCGCCGGCGGGGGGTGCGAGACTTGCCGTATGCCAGTCCTCGACCCGAACCCCCAGAACGGCCAGAAGAAGATGCTGCTCGTCTTCGGCTCGTTCCTCGCGATCTTCGTGATCATCGCCGTCATCGCGACCATCGCCTCTCCGTGACCCGGCCCCGGACGCCGGGCCGGGCGCGGGAACACGGGCGGGGGTGGGGTTAACCCCCCGTCCCCTAGGGGGCGAGGCTCAGGGTGAAGTAGGTGGATCACCGGATGGGTCGGGGGCCCCGGATTCCGTACCTTCGAGATGTGACCGCGAGGCCCCCGGCGACGGGCGGACCCGCGGTCACGGACGACGGACCACGGACCAGGAACGCCCGAAGACCCGCGGAGGCACTCATGCCGGCCCCTACGCAGACCAGCCCCCACCCGGCTTCGCGCGGCGGCGTCGACATGCGGCTGCCCTGGTGGGCCCTCGCCCTGCCCACCCTGGCTTTCGTCACCCTGCTCCTGCTGATACTCGACCCGGCGGACGCCCACGCGGCCACCGCCGAGCCCTTGATCACCCACCTGCTGGAGCTGGTGCGCCAGTTCCTCGGGCGTTAGGGACACCCGTGCGGCGGGTACGGCGGGCCGGTCGGCCGGGCCCCGCCCTCCCGGGCGCCGGCCCCCGTGTCAACTCCCTGCGCCCGTTGGCCTGTTTCATGCGAAGCTGGGTTTTATGAGCGTCGCAGAACCCCGCAGGATTGTTCTTTTCCGGCATGCGAAAGCCGACTGGCCGCAGGTGCCCGACCATGAGCGCCCGCTGGCCGAGCGGGGCCGCATGGACGCTGCCGAGGCCGGACGCCGCCTGGCCGACAGCGGCCTCGCCATCGACCTGGCCCTGTGCTCCACGGCCGTCCGGACCCGCGAGACCTGGAAGCTGGCCGTCCAGGAGTTCCCGCACCGGCCGAAAACCGTCTACGAGGAGCGGATCTACGAGGCGTCCCCGGGCGAGCTGATCGCCGTGCTCAACGAAACCCCGGACGAGGTCCGCGAGGTCCTGCTGATCGGCCACAACCCGGGCGTGCAGGGTCTCGCCGACATCCTGGCCGGCGCCACCGCCGGAGAGGTGCGCGAGCGGATGGCCGGGCGCGGCTTCCCGGCCGCCGCCTTCGCCGTCCTGTCCTTCACCGGTGACTGGAAGGCCGTGGAGCCCGGCGTGGCCACCCTCCAGGACTACTGGGCACCCGCCGACTGACGACCCCGCCCGCGCGGCAGGGCCCGGGGGCCGGCCCCCGGGCCCCGGCCTCCCGCCGTACCAGTACGCTCAGCGCTCCCCGTCGGCCCGCTCGTCGACGGTGTCGGCCGCCTCGACCTCCTCGCGGGTGATCCCCAGCAGATACAGGACGGTGTCCAGGAACGGCACGTTCACCGCGGTGTGCGCGGCCTGCCGGACGACCGGCTTGGCGTTGAAGGCGACGCCCAGACCGGCGGCATTCAGCATGTCCAGGTCATTGGCGCCGTCCCCGATCGCCACCGTCTGGGACAGCGGTACGCCCGCCTCCGCCGCGAACCGCCGCAGCAGCCGCGCCTTGCCCGCCCGGTCCACGATCTCCCCGGTGACCCGGCCGGTCAGCTTGCCGTCGACGATCTCCAGCGTGTTGGCCTGCGCGAAGTCCAGGCCCAGCCGCTCCTTCAGATCGTCGGTGACCTGGGTGAAGCCACCGGAGACGACCCCCACCTGGTAGCCGAGCCGCTTCAGCGTACGGATCAGGGTCCGGGCGCCCGGCGTCAGCCGCACCTCGCTGCGCACCTTGTCCACCACCGAGGCGTCCAGCCCCTCCAGCAGCGCCACGCGCGCGTGCAGCGACTGCTCGAAGTCCAGCTCCCCGCGCATCGCCGCCGCCGTCACCTCGGCGACCTCGGCCTCGCAGCCGGCGTGCGCCGCGAACAGCTCGATCACCTCGTCCTGGATGACCGTGGAGTCCACGTCCATCACCACCAGCCGCTGCGCCCTGCGGTGCAGCCCGGCGGCGACCACCGCGACATCGACGCCGAGGGCCGCCGCGTCCGTCACCAGCGCGGTGCGCAGCGGCTCGGTCTCCACCCCGGAGACCGCGAACTCCACCGCCGTCACCGGGTACTTCGCCAGCCGGAAGATGCGGTCGATGTTGCCGCCGGCCTTGGTGATCCGGGCGGTGATCGCCGCCGTCGCCTCCGCGGTGAGCGGATGGCCGAGCACGGTGACCAGGGAGCGGCCGAGCCCGCGCGGCCGGTTGTCGCCGAGCCCGGAGATGATCTCGGCCTGCATCTTCACCGACTCCGCCCAACTGTGGACGGTCGCCCGCAGATCGCCCTCCTGGCCCCGGGGCGGCGCGGTCACGAGCGCGCACAGCACCATCCGGCCACGGGTGACGACCTGCTCGATGTCGACCACGTCGAGGGAGTAGGCGGCGAGGGTGTCGAAGAGACCCGCCGTGATGCCCGGCCGGTCCTTGCCGAAGATCTTGACGAGAAGGGTGGGGACGTCAGAGGTCTGCGAAGCGCTCATGGTGCTCCCACGGTATCCGGCACCGAGTGCCTCGCGCGCCCGAGGTCCGCCTGGCGGACACGGGCCCCCGGGGGTCGCTTCCCGCGCTTCGGACACCGCGGGCCCGGCCGCGGCGGGAGCGCCGTCCACGTGCTCGCCCGCGCCGAGTGGCGCGATCCCGATGGCGGTACCCGCGTCCGCGCCGCCGGTCCGAACACCGCGACCCCACCGGCCGACGTGCCCGAACCACCCGCCCCGAGGGCCACGACGGCCGCCGGTCCGGTCCGCGCAAGGCCCGACTTTCGGTCAGGCGGCCGAGCCTGAAATAGTGCCCCCCGATGTTCGACATCCTTGGACTCCCCGCGACGGGGGCATATCGGGGGACGATTCAGTGGGGCATGGAGTGCAGGAACTCGTACTGGAAGCAAACGGACGTACCTGGACACTGGACCCTTCCAGGTCCTACGCGCTGGGACGCGATCCGCAGGGGGACATCGTGTTCGAGGACGCCAGGGTCTCCTGGCGGCACGCCACGATCGCGTTCGACGGCCGCGGCTGGACCCTGGAGGACCACGGCAGCACCAACGGCACGTTCGTGGCCGGGCAGCGGCTGCAGCGGGTGGAGCTGGGCCCCGGTTCGGCCGTGCACCTGGGCAACGCCACCGACGGCCCGCTGCTGAACCTGTCCGGCGCGGTCGCCGCCGTGACCACACCGCAGGCACCGGCACAGCAGCCGTACACCGCCGACGCCACGGGCCCGGCCTGGGCCCAGAAGCCGCCCCAGGCCCCGCACCAGCAGGCCCCGCACCAGCAGGCACAGCCCCAGCAGCCCTTGGACCACCAGGCCAACTGGCAACAGCCGCAACCGCACCAGCAGTCGCGACCGCAGCCACACGTGCAGCCGCAGCACCACCAGGGCGCCGCACCCCAGCAGGCCGCCCCGCGGATTCCGCAGCAGCAGGGCCCCACCGCCGCCGCAGCCGCGCCGCCGGTGTACGGCGACCGCAGCCCGACCACGTTCCACCAGTTCTCGCTCGGCCGCGTCATGCGCATCGGCCGCGCCCTGGAGAACGACCTGGTCGTCTCCGACCTGCAAGTCTCCCGCAACCACGCGGAGTTCCACGCCACGCCCGACGGCCGGATGGAGATCCGCGACCTCGGCTCGCACAACGGCACGTACGTCAACGGCCAGCCGATACCCAAGGGCGGTTCCCAGCTCCTCGGCCCCGCCGACATCGTGGGCGTCGGCCACTCGACGTTCCGGATCGTCGGCGACCGCCTGGAGGAGTTCGTCGACACCGGCGAGGTCTCCTTCTCCGCCCGCCACCTGACCGTCACGGTCGACGGCGGCAAGCAGATCCTGAAGGACGTCTCCTTCGGCGTACCCGAGAAGTCGCTGATCGCGGTCATCGGTCCGTCCGGTTCCGGCAAGTCGACCCTGCTCAAGGCGCTCACCGGCTACCGCCCCGCCGACCAGGGCGAGGTGCTCTACGACAACCGGAACCTCTACAAGCAGTTCGCCGAGCTGCGCCAGCGCATCGGGCTGGTCCCGCAGGACGACATCCTGCACAAGGAACTGACCGTCAAGAAGGCTCTGAAGTACGCGGCCAAGCTGCGCTTCCCGGCCGACACCACCGCCGCCGAGCGCGAGGCGCGGATAGACGAGGTGCTGCGCGAGCTGAAGCTGGACATCCACAAGGAGAAGAAGGTCACCTCGCTCTCCGGCGGCCAGCGCAAGCGCGTCTCCGTCGCCCTGGAGCTGCTGACCAAGCCGTCGCTGATCTTCCTGGACGAGCCGACCAGCGGTCTGGACCCGGGCATGGACCGCGATGTCATGCAGTTGCTGCGCGGTCTCGCCGACGACGGCCGCACGGTCCTGGTCGTCACCCACTCCGTGGCGGAGCTGGCGATCTGCGACAAGCTCCTGGTGATGGCGCCCGGCGGCTCGGTCGCCTACTTCGGCCCGCCCGAGGAGGCGCTGAACTTCTTCGGCTACGACACCTGGGCCGATGTCTTCTCCGCCTTCGAGAACTACCGCGACTACGACTGGTCCGGGCGCTGGAAGGGCTCGCAGCACTACCAGATGTACGCGGCGGAGATCGACGCCGTCGCCCCGCAGTCCGTGCAGATGCCGCCGATGCAGGCGATGCGGCCGCCGAAGCCGCAGGGCTGGATGTCGCAGTTCACCACCCTGGTGCGCCGCTACACCTCGGTGATCGTCTCCGACAAGGGCTTCCTCGCCCTGATGGTGGTCCTGCCGGCCGTGCTCGGCGCGGTGAGCCTGCTCATCCACCCGGACAAGGGCCTGCTGCCCAACCCGGCCCACCCGGCGACGGGCAGGATCGTCCCGAACGGCACCGCCACCACCGTCCTGCTGATCCTCGCGGTCGGCGCCTGCTTCGCCGGCGCCGCCAACTCCGTCCGCGAGCTGATCAAGGAACGGGTGATCTACGAGCGGGAGCGCGCGACCGGCCTGTCGCGGTCGGCGTACCTGATGTCCAAGGTGTTCGTGCTCGGCATGATCACCGTGTTCCAGGGCCTGCTGGTCGGCGTGATCGGCTTCTCCAGCCGGGAGATCCCGGCGGAGGGCCTGATCCTGGGCAAGCTCACCCTGCTGGAGCTGTCACTGCCGATCATGGCGCTGGGCTTCACCTCGATGATGTTCGGCCTGATCATCTCGTCGCTGGTGAAGACCGCGGAGAAGACCATGCCGCTGCTGGTGATGTTCGCGATCATCCAGGTGGTCTTCACCGGCTGCCTCTTCGCGCTGAGCGGCACGGCCGGCGTCAACCAGTTCTCGTACCTGATGCCGTCGCGCTGGGCGGTCGGCGCCGCGGGCACCACGCTCGACTTCAACAAGGTCAGCCCGCCGGAGGACGGCGCGGGCACCGACCCGCTGTGGGAGCACACCGCCGGCGCCTGGAGCATGGACATGGCCGCCCTGATCGCCCTGGGCGTGGTCTGCGGCTTCTTCGTGGCCCGCTTCCTGCGCCGCCACGAACCCGAGGTCATGCGCAAGTGACGGCCGCCCGTACGGCCCCGAAGGGCGGCACCCCGCGAGAGGGTGCCGCCCTTCGGCGTGCGTGCGTACGGGAAGAGGTCCGCGCCGACCTCAGTACGCGCTGTTGACGTTGTCGATGGTGCCGTACTTGTCGGCCGCGTAGTTGGCGGCGGCGGTGATGTTGGCGACCGGGTCGTAGATGTTCCAGGACGTGCCGGCCACGTGGTACGCCTTGAAGGTCGGCGGGATCACCTGGAGCAGGCCCTTGGACGGGATGCCGTTGATGGCGTTGATGTCCCAGTCGTTGATGGCCTTCGGGTTGCCCGAGGACTCGCGCATGATGTTCTTGTGCAGGCCGTGGTAGGAGCCCGGGATGCCCTTGGCCTTCATGATGTCCAGGGCCTCGGTGATCCAGCCGTGCAGGTTGTCCGGGTAGCTCTTGGCGGCGACCTGCTTGGTCTGGGTGCGCGCGGCGGACCGGCTGGCGGCCTGCTCGGCGGCGCGCTCCTTGGCGGCCTTGGCGGCGGCCTGCTGCTTGGCCGCGGCGGTCTTCTTCTGCGCGGCCTCGGCGGCCGCCTGCTTCTTCGCCTCGATGGAGGCGACCTTCTCGCTCGCACCGGCGAGCTGGTCGGTCACGGACGCCTTGACGTCCTTGATCGGCTGCGAGCTGTACGCCACCTGGGCCGCCGGAGCGGCCTCGCTCGTGGTGGTCGTCTGGCCGCTGGCGGGCACTGCGGAGATCGCGAGGGCGGCGGCGCCCAGGGTGCCGACACCGGCGATGGCGATCTTGTGGGTGCGGGTCAGGGAACGACTATGACCACGGGTGAGGATGTTCTTCGGCATGGCGGGATAGACCTCTTCGAATAGCGCGGAGGTCGCTCTCGTCCGGTGGGGACAGTTGGTGCTTCCGGCACAAACGCCGCGGAAGGGATATCCACGGCGCTGAGCGACGAAGCCATTGTTAGCGGGCGCAAAATCGCCAGGCAAAGGTGTGACGTACGATCCCGGGTAGTGGATCAGGGGACGGCAAAACGGGGCAGACTGGACTGTCTGCCCCGCTCAAAAGGGACGAGTCGCTCTCCTACTCCCCTTCGTACGTGATGTGCGCCCTATGCGGGGGCTCACACGGGCCGGGTGCCGTTCTCACCGTCCGTTGCTGCCGCAATGCGCTGGGTGAGGGTCCGGCGGGAGGAGCAGGTGCACGTCCCCGAACTCGTGCCACAGATAGCGGCCCCGCACCGCCGCCGCGTACCCCCGGTCCACCGCCGCCCGGCCCGCGACCGCCTCCAGCATCAGCAGATGCGAGGCTTCCGGCTCGTGCAGCCCGGTCAGCAGCCCGTCCACCACCCGCACCCCGCGCTCCGGCGTCACCACCAGGTCCGTCCACCCCCGCCGGGCCCGCACCACCCCGTCCCGGTCCGCCGCCGACTCCACCGCCCGCACGGCCGTCGTCCCCACCGCCACCACCCGGCCGTCCCCGGCCCGCACCGCGTTGATCAGCCGCGCCGACGCCTCCGGCACCGCGAACCGCTCCGGATACGGCGGCTCGTGCACCTCCGCCGACGCCACCCCGGTATGCAGCCGCACCGGCGCGAACTGCACCCCCCGGCTCACCAGCTCCGCCACCAGACGCGCGGTGAACGGCCGCGCCGCGCTCGGCATCTCCGCACTGCCCGACCCGTCGGCGGACGGCAGCGCGAACACGGTCTGGTACACCTCCAGCGGCTGGTCCCGCTCGGTGTACGCGTACCGGATCGGCCGCCCGTACCGGCGCAGCGTCCCCACCACGTCCGCCTCGCCGTGCTCCGCCTCCGGGGTCGCCGACACCCTGGCCCACCACAGGCGCTCGCCCCGCGGGCTCAGCGGCTCCTCCAGCCGCAGCCGCAGCCCCCCGGGCAGCCGCACCCCTGTCTCCGCGCGCGTGCCCGTACGCGCGCGCGTGGTGCCGCGCCCGTCCGATTCGCGCAGCTCCACCGCCCACCGGCCGTCGTCGCCCCGGGTGGAGAAGTGCACCACCACGCGCGCGTGCCCGGTCCGTCCGTCGACCGCCGCGGGCAGCGTCGGCGACGTGTTCACCACGAGCAGGTCACCCGCCCGCAACAGGCGCGGCAGCTCGCGGAACGCGTGGTGCGACACCTCCTCGCCCCGCGACACCAGCAGCCGTACGGCGTCCCGGTCCAGCCCCGGACCCCGCTGCTCGACCGGCACCCGCGCCGACAACTCCTCCGGCACCCGCGTCCGCAGCCTCATCGCGCCTCCAGCAGCGCCGACGCCGTGTAGCGACCGCTGGCCGGCCGCTCGTCCAGCAACCGCAGGAACGCCGGCACCACCCCGGCCGGATCGGGCCGCGGCTCCCGGTCGTCCGGTACGGCCGCCGCGTACAGGTCGGTGGCCATGTCCCCGGGGTCGACCGCCCAGACCCGCAGCCCCGGCTCCTCCACCGCCAGCACCGCCGCCAGGTGGTCGAGCGCCGCCTTGGACGCCCCGTAACCGCCCCAGGTCTCGTACGCCTCCGCCGCCGCGTCCGAGCTGACCACCACCACCGTCCCCGCGCCGGACGCCCGCAGCAGCGGCAGCGCCTCCCGCACCAGCCCCAGCGCCGCCACCGCGTTCACCTCCAGCGCCCGCCGCAGCCCCTCCAGCGGCAGCTCCGCCAGGTGCACCAGCGGCTCCGCGCCCAGTGCGCTGGCGTTGCTCACCAGCAGGTCCACCCCGCCCAGTCGCCGCGCCGCCGCCACCAGCTCCGCCCGGTGCCCGGCGTCCGTGACATCCCCCGGCAGCGCCGTCACGCGCGTGCCGTACGACTCCAGCGCCGACGCCGCCGCCCGGAGCACCTCCGGCGTCCGCGCGTCCAGCACCAGATCCCAGTTGCGCCCGGCCAGGGCCCCGGCGAGCGCCCGCCCCAGCCCCTTCGAAGCCCCCGTGATGATCGCTACCGGCATGTGCCCCACGTCCCCTCGTCGTCCACGCCACCCGAACGGTGGGCCCTCACCGTAGGAACCGCCCCGCCCCACCCACCTCGGCCACCGGCCGCAACCCCCCGGGTCCCTTCGCCCTAGGCCGCCCGGACCCGACCTGCGCCCTAGGTCCCCCGGCCCAGGCCCCGCCCGTCACCGGGCCGATCCGCGCTGTCGTACCCCGCCGGTACCGTGAGGGCATGAGTCACGGCCCCCGGTCCGGCCTCGCCGCGGTGAGCACCGCGCTGCTGGCCATGAGCAGGCACCTGGAGGTGCGCGACGTCCTGAAGACGATCGTCGCCTCCGCCAGAGAGCTGCTCGACGCCCAGTACGCGGCCCTGGGCGTCCCCGACGACCACGGCGGCTTCGCCCAGTTCGTCGTCGACGGCGTCAGCGACGACCAGTGGCGGGCCATCGGCCCGCTGCCCCGCCAGCACGGCATCCTCGCCGCGATGCTCCACGAACCCGGCCCCCAGCGCCTCGCCGACGTCCGCAAGGACTCCCGCTTCGAGGGCTGGCCCTCGGCCCACCCGGAGCTGGCCGACTTCCTCGGCCTGCCCATCCGCGACGGCGACGAGGTCATCGGCGCCCTCTTCCTCGCCAACAAGAACTGCCCCAAGCCCGACGGCGGCTGCGGCTTCACCGCCGACGACGAGGAACTCCTCGGCATCCTCGCCCAGCACGCCGCGATCGCCCTCACCAACGCCCGCCTGTACGAGCGCAGCCGCGAACTGACCATCGCCGAGGAGCGCTCCCGGCTCGCCCACGAGCTGCACGACGCCGTCAGCCAGAAGCTGTTCTCGCTCCGCCTCACCGCCCAGGCCGCCGCGCGCCTGGTCGACCGCGACCCCGCCCGCGCCAAGGGCGAACTCCAGCAGGTCGCGGCCCTGGCCGCCGAGGCCGCCGACGAGCTGCGCGCCGCCGTCGTGGAGCTGCGGCCCGCCGCCCTGGACGAGGACGGCCTCGTCGCCACCCTCCGCACCCAGGTGCAGGTCCTCGACCGCGCCCACTCCGCGCGCGTGACCTTCACCGCCCACGGCGTCAAGGCACTGCCCGCCGCCCAGGAGGAGGCCCTGCTGCGGGTCGCCCAGGAGGCCCTGCACAACGCCCTGCGGCACTCCGGCGCGAAGGCCGTCGGCGTCACCCTGGAGCGGCGCGGCTCCGGTGCCGTCCTGCGGGTCAGCGACGACGGCACCGGCTTCGACCCCCGCCTGGTGCGCCGCGCGGGACGCCACCTCGGCCTGGTCTCCATGCGGGACCGGGCGAGCGGCGTCGGCGGCGCCCTGACCGTACGTTCGGCGCCCGGCGAGGGCACCGTGATCGAGATGGAGGTTCCCGGTGGCTGACGCGATCAGGGTGCTGCTCGTCGACGACCACCAGGTGGTCCGCCGCGGCCTGCGCACCTTCCTGGAGGTGCAGGACGACATCGAGGTCGTGGGCGAGGCCGCCGACGGCGCCGAGGGAGTCGCCCGCGCGCGGGAGCTGGCCCCGGACGTGATCCTCATGGACGTCAAGATGCCGGGCACGGACGGTGTCGAGGCCCTGCGCCGGCTCCGCGAACTCGACCACCCCGCGCGCGTGCTGGTCGTCACCAGCTTCACCGAGCAGCGCACGGTGGTCCCGGCCCTGCGCGCCGGCGCCGCCGGGTACGTCTACAAGGACATCGACCCCGACGCCCTCGCCGGCGCCATCCGCTCCGTGCACGCCGGGCACGTCCTGCTCCAGCCCGAGGTCGCCGACGCGCTGCTCGCCGCGGAAGGGCCCGGCTCCGGTCAGGGCCGCGCGGGCACCCTCACCGAACGGGAGCGCGAGGTACTGGCACTGATAGCGGACGGCCGCTCCAACCGGGAGATCGCCCGCGCCCTGGTCCTCTCCGAGAAGACGGTGAAGACCCACGTCTCCAACATCCTCATGAAACTGGACCTGTCCGACCGCACCCAGGCCGCCCTCTGGGCCGTCCGCCACACCACCCCGGAGGCTCCCCCTCCGACCTGAACCACACCTCCGCGCCGGCCCCCGCCAGCCCGCGGGCAGTCGTGCCGCAGGGCGGCAAGGGTGGGCGCTGGGGGTCCCCCCTCTGGGGGAGGCACCCCGCCACGCCGGGCCGCGCACCCCACACCCCCCCCGCACAGACACCGCACCGCCCTTACACCGTCACCGCCCCCGCTCCTCCACCACAGAGTTGTACGCCGCCACCTGCGCCCGCCGAGCCGTCCGCTCCACCGGCCGCAACGCCTGCGACCGCGCCGCCATCTCGGACGCGCTCACCGCACCCCCGTGCCCGTTCTCGTACGCCAGCGCCACCAGCATCCCCACCCGCTGCGCCAGCTCCAGCACCCGCACCGCCCGCGGCGGATACCCCGGCGCCAGCACCTCCCGCCCCGCCTCCGCCCGCGCCCGGTACGCCGCGACCGCCGCCTCCGCCACCGGCCCCGACCCGGCCACGTCCAGCCGCGTCAACACCTCCGTCGCCTCGCGCAGCGCCTCCGCCAGCTCCCGCTCCGCCTCCCCGAGCGAGGGCACGTCCGCCGGCGGCGCCTCCCGCACCGGCAGACAGTGCCAGACCACCTCCACGTGCACATCACCCTCGGGCCCGGCCTCGTACACCTCCGGCACCAGCCCCAGCGCCGCACCGTGGCAGAGCACCGCCTCCTCCGCGTCCAGCGCCCGCGCGTTGAACTCCGGCGGCCCGCTCAGCCCCAGCGGATGCCCCGGCGCCGGCAGCGCCACCCGCAGCCCGCTCGCCCCCAGGCCCCGCAGCCTCCCCAGCGCCAGCGTCAGACCGACCGGCGCCGACTCGCCGGGCAGCCCCGCCACCCGGTGCACCGCGTCCTCGCCGACGATCGCCAGCACCGCGTCGTCCGGCGAGACAAGTCCGGCAAGCAGGGCATTTCCCCAGGCGGCCAGGCGCCCTGCACGTGGTTCCGTGAGCATGCTCCCACCCTAAGGACCGGACCGATGGAATGGTGAAGGCGGCCGGTGGCGTAGATTTCCTAGAGGGCTGCGCCCACCGGCGCGGCGGACCGAGCCACAGGCGTACGCGACAGCCGAGACCGGCCACACTGCAAGGGGAGACAACGCGCTCATGAGCGATGTTCTGGAGCTTCAGGACGTATCCGTGGTCCGCGAGGGCCGGGCTCTGGTGGACCAGGTCTCCTGGTCGGTCAAGGAGGGCGAGCGCTGGGTGATCCTCGGCCCCAACGGCGCCGGCAAGACCACCCTCCTCAACGTCGCCTCCAGCTACCTCTACCCCAGCACCGGCACCGCCACCATCCTCGGCGAGACCCTCGGCAGGCCCGGCACCGACGTCTTCGACCTGCGCCCCCGCATCGGCATGGCCGGCCTCGCCATGGCCGACAAGCTCCCCAGGCGCCAGACCGTCCTGCAGACCGTGCTCACCGCCGCGTACGGCATGACCGCGACCTGGCGGGAGGACTACGAGGAGATCGACGAGCAGCGCGCCCGCGCCTTCCTCGACCGCCTCGGCATGTCCGAGTACCTGGACCGCCGGTTCGGCACCCTCTCCGAGGGCGAGCGCAAGCGCACCCTCATCGCCCGCGCCCTGATGAGCGACCCCGAACTGCTGCTCCTCGACGAGCCCGCCGCCGGCCTCGACCTCGGCGGCCGCGAGGACCTGGTACGCCGCCTCGGCCGCCTCGCCCGCGACCCGATCGCCCCCTCCATGATCATGGTGACCCACCATGTCGAGGAGATCGCCCCCGGCTTCACCCACGTCCTGATGATCCGTCAGGGCAAGGTGCTCGCCGCCGGCCCGCTGGAGCTGGAACTCACCTCCCGCAACCTCTCCCTCTGCTTCGGACTGCCCCTCGTCGTCGAGCAGATCGGCGACCGCTGGACCGCGCACGGCCTCCCGCTGTCCTGACCCGCCCCTTTCGCGCCCTGTCCCCACGGCGATGCGCGGTCCTACCATGACCATGTGAACGACATCGACGCATGGGTGTGGTGGCTCGTCGCCGCGGCAGCACTCGGTATCCCTCTCGTCGTGACCGCGATGCCCGAGTTCGGCATGTTCGCCGTGGGGGCCGTCGCCGCCGCGATCGCCTCCGGCTTCGGCGCCGGCGTCGTCGTCCAGGTCCTCGCCTTCGCCGTCGTCTCGGTCGCCCTCATCGCCGTCGTCCGCCCGATCGCCGCCCGGCACCGCGACCAGCGCCCCGAACTGGTCACCGGAGTCGAGGCGTTGAAGGGCAGACAGGCCGTCGTCCTGGAACGCGTGGACGGCTCCGGAGGCCGCATCAAACTCGCCGGAGAGATCTGGTCGGCCCGCGCACTCGACAACGGCCGCTCCTACGAACCAGGCCAGGAAGTGGACGTCGTGGACATCGAGGGCGCCACGGCGATCATCCTCTGACCCCGCACCACATGAGTGGGGGGAAGACCTCCCCAGGACAGGCGACGGTCTGTCAGACTCGACCAGCAAGATCCTCAACAGCCGTACAATGTGCACCAATTAAGGATCTGCCGAGAGCGCCGAGGCGGAGAAGGGTACGGGGAACGACCATGCAGCCGGTCATCATCGTCTTGATCATCCTGGTGGTGTTGGTCTTCATCGCCCTGATCAAGACGATCCAGGTCATCCCGCAGGCCAGCGCCGCGATCGTCGAGCGCTTCGGCCGCTACACGCGGACACTCAACGCGGGCCTCAACATCGTCGTCCCGTTCATCGACACCATCCGCAACCGCATCGACCTGCGGGAACAGGTCGTCCCGTTCCCGCCGCAGCCGGTGATCACCCAGGACAACCTGGTCGTCAACATCGACACGGTCATCTACTACCAGGTGACCGACGCCCGCGCCGCGACCTACGAGGTCGCCAGCTACATCCAGGCCATCGAGCAGCTCACCGTCACTACCCTGCGCAACATCATCGGCGGCATGGACCTGGAGCGCACCCTGACCTCCCGCGAGGAGATCAACGCGGCGCTGCGCGGCGTCCTCGACGAGGCCACCGGCAAGTGGGGCATCCGCGTCAACCGCGTCGAGCTGAAGGCGATCGAGCCGCCCACCTCCATCCAGGACTCGATGGAGAAGCAGATGCGCGCCGACCGCGACAAGCGCGCCGCGATCCTCCAGGCCGAGGGTGTACGGCAGTCCGAGATCCTGCGCGCCGAGGGCGAGAAGCAGTCCCAGATCCTGCGCGCCGAGGGTGAGGCCAAGGCCGCCGCCCTGCGCGCCGAGGGCGAGGCCCAGGCCATCCGTACGGTCTTCGAGTCCATTCACGCCGGCGACCCGGACCAGAAGCTGCTCTCCTACCAGTACCTCCAGATGCTGCCGAAGATCGCCGAGGGCGACGCCAACAAGCTCTGGATCGTCCCCAGCGAGATCGGCGACGCCCTCAAGGGCCTCTCCGGCGCCTTCGGCAACTTCGGCGGCGGCACCCCGGGCACCCCCGGCACCCCGGGCCCCGGCACCGTCCCCGCCCAGGAGCGCCGCGAGAAGCCGTCCATAGACTGAGCGGGCGCCCGAAGGGGCGCGGGGAACCGTGCGCGACGAGCCACGGGAACCCGCGCCCGAAGGCACCAGCCAAGCCCTCGAACCAAGCCCCTACGGCGAAGACCTCACGCCGCGTCCAGAGCCAGCCACTCGGGCAGCGCCGCGAAGTCCTCCCGCCCCAGCGCCAGCAGCATCGCATCGGCCGGCGTCGGCTCGAACGGCTGCCGCAGCAACGGCATCCCCGCCTGCTCCGGCGTCCGGTTCGCCTTGCGGTGGTTGTCCTCCGCGCAGGACGCCACCGTGTTCAGCCACGTGTCCTGCCCGCCCTGCGACCGCGGCACCACGTGGTCCACGGTCGTCGCCCGCCGCCCGCAGTACGCGCACCGGTGCCGGTCCCGCACCAGCACGCCCCGCCGCGACCACGGGGCACGTCTTCGGAACGGCACCCGTACGTACTGGCAGAGCCTGATCACCCGGGGCGCGGGTATGTCCACCGCGGCCCCGCGCATGCGCAGTTCGGGATGGGCCTGCTCGACGACGGCCTTGTCCTGGAGCACCAGAACGACGGCTCGGTTCAGTGTCACCGTCGACAACGGCTCGAAGCTCGCATTCAGCACCAGCGTGTCCCGCATGACCAGCCCACCTCCCGTGCACACCGGCCCACTCCCTGGCGGGCTTGGATCAACTCTGGCCGGGCACGCCGGGATGGACAACGAAATAAAAAGTGCCCGCCCCTGATCACTTCCAAGACCAGGGGCGGGCAAACGTTCCATGAACGTCAGTCTTCGGCGGGCACCTCGTACTCACCGATCAACTGCGCCCGGGCGATGGTGTGGAACCGCAGGTTGAAGCCGACGAACGCGGGGGTGGCCGTCGCGTCCGGGCCCAGCTTCTCCTGATCCACGGCGTACACCGTGAACACGTACCGGTGCGGCCCGTCCCCGGCGGGCGGCGCGGCCCCGCCGAAATCCTGGGTGCCGTAGTCGTTGCGCGCCTGCACGGCGCCCTCCGGCAGCCCCTCGAAGGTGCCGCTGCCCGCGCCCGCCGGCAGCTCGGTCACCGAGGCCGGGATGTCGAACACCACCCAGTGCCAGAACCCGCTGCCGGTCGGCGCGTCCGGGTCGTAGCAGGTCACCGCGAAGCTCTTGGTCTCCGGCGGGAAGCCCTCCCAGCGCAGGTGCGGCGAGGTGTTGCCCGCCGCGTAGACCTGGGCGTCCTTGAGGGTCGCCCCTTCCTGGACGTCCTCGCTCGTCACGGTGAAGGCTGGCACGGGCGGGTGGAAGTCATGGGGGAGCGGCCGCCGCTTGAGCTCGGTCACCTCGGTACCTCCTGATCGTTACGTGCAGTCGGAACCGAGCCTAGAACCAGTTCCGCTTGCTGCCGACCTCGGACAGCCACTGGTTGAGGTACGCCGCCCAGTCGGTCCCCTGGTAGTCGTGCAGCCCGACCGTGAACGACCGGAAGGTGTCGCTGCCCTCGCTGAACAGACCGGGCCGCTTGTCCATCTCCAGCACCACGTCCATCGCCTGCTCATCGGCGACGAAGCTCAGCTCGACCTGGTTCAGCCCCCGGTACTGCTGCGGCGGGAAGAACTCGATCTCCTGGTAGAACGGCAGCTTCTGCCGGGTACCCCGGATCACCCCGCGCTCCATGTCCGCGCTCTTGAACCGGAAGCCGAGCTGGATGAACGCGTCCAGGATCGCCTTCTGCGCCGGCAGCGGGTGCACGCTGATCGGGTCCAGGTCACCGGAGTCCACGGCCCGTGCGATCGCCAGCTCCGTGCTCACCCCGATGTGCATCCCGCGCAGCGACTGCCCGTCGATCGTCGTGATCGGCGTCTCCCAGGGGATCTCCAGCCCGAACGGCACCGCGTGCACGGCGTTCGCCTGCAGCTCGAAGGCACCCCCCAGACGCACCTTCGTGAACTCGATGTCCTGCTTGTACTCCTGGTCGCCGCTCTCCACCTCGACCTTGGCCTGCAGCCCGACCGACAGTCCCTCGATCTGCTGGTTGACGGACCCGCCCTGGATCCGCACCTCGCCCTGGACGACACCGCCCGGCACGACGTTGTCCTCGTTCAGCACCGTCTCCACCGAGGCCCCGCCGGCTCCCAGACTCGCGAGCAGCTTCTTGAACGCCATGTGTCTTCCCTCTCCCAGGCTTGACGGGTCCGGACCCTTGATCCCTACAAACGCGATACGGCCGCGGCCGGTTCCGCGCCCCTCACCCTGGCAAGGGGCCCACCCCCTGGCCACCCCCGCCCGAGCCGCACTGCGTTACGCTCGGACGGCATGATCGCGAGCCCCGACCGTACGCCCCTGCCCAGGAACTTCTTCGACCGGCCCATCCTGGAGGTGGCGCCCGACCTCCTCGGCCGCGTCCTGGTCCGCAGCACCCCGGACGGTCCGATCGCCCTCCGCCTGACAGAGGTGGAGGCGTACGACGGCCAGAACGACCCCGGCTCCCACGCCTACCGCGGGCGCACGCCCCGCAACGACGTGATGTTCGGTCCCCCCGGACACGTGTACGTCTACTTCACCTACGGCATGTGGTTCTGCATGAACCTGGTCTGCGGCCCCGAGGGCCGGGCGAGCGCCGTCCTGCTCCGGGCCGGCGAGATCGTCGAGGGCGCCGAACTGGCCCGCACCCGTCGACTCTCGGCCCGAAATGACAAGGAACTGGCCAAAGGCCCCGCCCGGCTGGCCACCGCCCTCGGCGTGGACCGGGCCCTCAACGGCACCGACGCCTGCGCCGCCGGCGACACCCCCTTGCGCATCCTGACCGGCACCCCCGTTCCCCGTGATCAGGTACGGAACGGTCCCCGCACCGGCGTGGCCGGCGAAGGAGGCGTCCACCCCTGGCGGTACTGGATCGCCGACGACCCGACGGTCAGCCCGTACCGCGCCCATGTGCCGCGGCGACGCCGGAGTTGACGCCGCGTCGCGCGCCGCGTAATGTGGCCCGAGCCGCTGAACCGGGTACGGCATTCGCCTGCAGCCGGAGCGGCCACCCACTACCTACGACTTCCCCTCGGCGGGGATGAATTCGGCGTGCTCGCATGCCCGAATTCGAACCCGCGGAAGCCCGATTATGAATCGGTCGGGGAATCGGCTAACGTAGTGAATGTCGAAAGGCCGCCGGGCGAAAGCCCAAAGCCTCACGGCAATCCCGCCGACAGGGAATCGGATCGGAAAAGGATCTGATAGAGTCGGAAACGCAAGACCGAAGGGAAGCGCCCGGAGGAAAGCCTGAGAGAGTCTCTCGGGTGAGTACAAAG
>NZ_BNBI01000018.1 GCF_014655295.1 Streptomyces fumanus | reverse complement strand
CCGACTCCACCGGATCCAGCTCCGCCCGGGTCGCATCCCCGAACGGATCCCTGCCCTGCCAGCCAACGGTCCACAGACCGAACGTAAACCTGTCCTCAGGGGTGGGCTGGTAGCTCATGTCGCGGCTCCTTGCTCGCTTGCGCCTATTTCGTCATGGCACTTTACAAATTAGTATGCGGACGCACTCCTGGGAAGGGACAAGATGTCCCCGAGGAGTGGTGTCGGGGTCCCCAGGGCCCGGACAACCCGGTAAAACCCCAGGTCAGGCCAGATCCCGCTGAGCCGCGGAAAAGGGAGTAACCCGATGTCAGCAGCCGAGGGTCCGCTCGTCGTCGGCGTGGACACGTCCACCCAGTCCACCAAGGCGCTGGTCGTCGACGCGGCCACCGGCCGGGTCGTCGCGAGCGGCCAGGCACCGCACACGGTGTCGTCGGGCGCCGCCCGCGAGAGCGACCCGCGCCAGTGGTGGGACGCCCTGTGCGAAGCCCTGCGACAGTGCGGTGAGCCGGCCCGCGAGGCCGCCGCGGTGTCCATCGGAGGCCAGCAGCACGGGCTGGTCACGCTGGACGCCCGGGGCGAGCCGGTGCGCCCGGCGATGCTGTGGAACGACGTGCGGTCGGCGCCGCAGGCCCGGCGCCTGATCGAGGAACTGGGCGGCCCGAAGGCGTGGGCGGAGCGCACGGGCAGCGTGCCGAGCGCGTCGTTCACGGTCACCAAGTGGGCCTGGCTGGCCGAGCACGAACCGGAGTCCGTCCGCGCCACCAAGGCCGTACGGCTCCCCCACGACTACCTCACCGAGCGGCTGACGGGCGAGGGGACCACCGACCGCGGCGACGCGTCCGGCACCGGCTGGTGGGCGTCCGGGACGGAGGCGTACGACGACGAGACCCTCGCGCGCGTGGGGCTCGATCCGGCGCTGCTGCCCCGGGTGGTCCGGCCCGGCGAGGTGGCCGGCACCGTCCGCGACGGCCATGGCCTGCCGTTCGCCAAGGGCACCCTGGTCGCCCCCGGCACCGGCGACAACGCCGCCGCCGCGCTGGGCCTGGGCGTCCGCCCCGGAGTGCCGGTGATGAGCCTGGGCACCTCGGGCACGGTGTACGCGGTGTCCCGGCACCGGACCGCCGACCCGACCGGTACCGTGGCCGGCTTCGCCGACGCGCGCGGCGACTGGCTGCCGCTGGCCTGCACCCTGAACTGCACGCTCGCCGTCGACCGGGTCGCGGCCCTGCTGGGCCTGGACCGGGAAGCCGTCGAGCCCGGCACATCGGTCACGCTCCTGCCCTACCTGGACGGCGAACGCACCCCGCTGCTGCCGAACGCCTCGGGCCTGCTGCACGGGCTGCGCCACGACACCACCGGCGGCCAGTTGCTGCAGGCCGCGTACGACGGCGCCGTGCACGCGCTGCTGGGCGCGCTGGACCTGGTCCTGGACGCGGACGCCGACCCGGCCGCGCCGCTGCTGCTGATCGGCGGCGGCGCCCGCGGCACCGCCTGGCAGCAGACCGTACGGCGGCTGTCGGGGCGCCCGGTGCAGATCCCGGAGGCCAGGGAACTGGTGGCGCTCGGCGCTGCGGCCCAGGCGGCCGGACTGCTGACCGGCGAGGACCCGGCCGCGGTCGCCCGGCGCTGGAACACCGCCGCCGGTCCGGTGCTCGACGCCGTGGAACGGGACGAGGAGACCCTCGCGAGGATCTCCGGGGTACTCTCCGACGCGGCCCCGCTGCTGGAGCGGGGCACGTCCACGACCGACTGACCGACCAGGCCCCCGCGAGGGGCGGACATCCCCGAGCGAGGACCGAGGAGGCATGACCGCACCGCCGCACAAGGCCCACCCGGCCGGACCCGGGCGCGCGCTGCCGGACACCCAGCAGGGAATGCGCCGGCGCAACCTCGCCCGGGTGATGCACACCGTCAGCGCAGAGGGACCGCTCTCCCGCGCGGCCGTCGCCTCCCGGATCGGGCTGACCCGCGCGGCGGTGTCGACCCTCGTGGACGAGCTGATCCGCTCGGGCCTGCTGGAGGAGCTGGGGCCCGAGCGGCCGGGCCGGGTCGGCCGGCCCGGGTCCGCGCTCGCCGTGAGCGCGGGCGGACCGGCGGGGATCGGCGCGGAGGTCGGCGTCGACCATCTCGCGGTCTGCGCGGTCGATCTGCGCGGGCGGATACGGTCCCGGGCCGTGCACCACGGCAGCAACCGCGGCCGCAGTCCGGAGCCGGTGCTCGATGAACTCGCCGGTCTGGTCCGGCGGGTCGTCACCGAGTCCACGGCCGAGGGGCTGTGGCCGGCCGGGCTCGCGGTGGCGGTGCCGGGCCTGGTGGCGCGGGACGCCCGGACCGTCGTACGGGCACCGAACCTGGACTGGCAGGACACGGACCTCGCTCCCCTGCTGCCCCTGGACGTGCCGCTGACCGTGGGCAACGAGGCCAACTTCGGCGCGCTGGCGGAGCTCTGGCTCGGCGAGGGCGCACCGCGCGACTTCCTGCACGTGTCGGCCGAGATCGGCATCGGCGCGGCGGTGGTCGTGGACGGGAAGCTGCTGCGCGGTACCCGCGGCTTCGCGGGTGAGCTGGGCCATGTCCCGGTGCGTCCCGACGGGCCCGCCTGCGCGTGCGGCGGGCGCGGGTGTCTGGAGCAGTACGCCGGTGAGGAGGCGGTGCTGCGCGCGGCCGGCCTGGAACCGGGCACGGACCGCGTCGGCGTGCTGGCCGAGCGCGCCGCCGACGGCGACGAGGGGGTACGGCGTGCCCTGCGCGAAGCCGGTACGGCGCTCGGGATCGCGCTGACCGGGGCGGTCAATCTGCTGGACCCGGAGAGTGTGGTGCTGGGCGGGGCGCTGGCCGGACTGGCGCCCTGGCTGCTGCCGTCCCTGCGGGACGAACTGGCCCGGCGCACGGCGGGCCCGGCCTGCCCGGTGTCCGTGTCGGAACTGGGCTCCGAGGGACCGCTGCTGGGGGCCGCGCACTCGGTGGTACGGGCCGTACTGGACGATCCCGCGGCGGTGGCGGAACGAGCCTGAACACGGGCCACGGCGGTCGCGGAACGAGCCTGAACACGGGCCGCGGCGGTCGCGGAAGGGGCCTGAACACGGGCCGCGGCGATGGCGGAACGAGCCTGAGCACGGGCCACGCAGCCCCCTTCCGGTCCCGCTCGTCCTCTCCTCTCCCGCCCTAACCCTCCCTCTCCCGCCCTGGCCCTCCCTCTCCCGCCCAGGCCGTCGCTCGGACGGGTGACGGAGTTTTCCACAGTCGCGTCGCTGTCCACCGAAATGCTCGGTGTCCTTCTGCCCAACCCTGGGCCGTCGTACGGTGATTCATCCCTCGACCACCGCATCGACCGCCTCGCGCAGAACGGAGCCGCACAGCGATGAGCGACCCCAGGATCCTGACCGTGCGTCCCGAACCGGGCGAGTACGCCTGGACGTTCGGCGGCGCGGCGCCCGTGGCGCGCATCGCTCCCGGCACCGTCCTCGACCTCTACACGGAGGACTGCTTCGCCGGCCGGGTGCGGTCGGAGAAGGACCTCGTGTCCGAGGTGTGCGAGTTCCCGTACCTCAACCCTCAGACCGGCCCCTTCTACGTGGAGGGCGCGGAGCCCGGTGACACGGTCGCCGTGCACTTCGTGTCGATCGAACCGGCCCGGGACTGGGCCGCGTCGACCACCGTCCCCCTGTTCGGCGCGCTCACCTCCACCGCCGCCACGGCCACGCTCCAGCCACCGCTGGAGGAGCGGGTCTGGATATGGCAGCTCGACCGGACCCGGCGCACCGCGCTGTTCCGCGCCCGCGACAGCGACTTCGAGGCGGAGCTGCCCCTCGATCCGATGCACGGCACGGTCGGTGTGGCCCCGGCCAACCTGGAGGTGCGCTCCGCCCTGGTGCCGGACGCGCACGGCGGGAACATGGACACCCCGGAGATGCGGGCCGGCGTCACCTGCTACCTCGGGGTCAATGTGGAGGGCGCCCTGCTCAGTCTCGGCGACGGCCACGCCCGGCAGGGCGAGGGAGAGACCTGCGGGGTCGCCGTGGAGTGCGCGATGCACACGGTGGTGATCGTCGAGCTGCTCAAGGGACTGGCCACGCCCTGGCCGCGCATCGAATCCGACACGCACATCGTCTCGACGGGTTCCGCGCGCCCGCTGGAGGACGCCTTCCGCATATCCCAGCTCGACCTGGTGCGGTGGCTGGTGCGCGACTACGGGTTCAGCGAACTGGACGCCTATCAGTTCGCGACCCAGGCGGTCGAGTCGCCGTTGGCCAATGTGTGCGACACCAACTACACCTGCGTGGCCAAGCTCCGCAAACAGTGGCTGCCCGCGCGCGAGACTCACCGGGGAGTGCACGCGCGGCTGCGCGAGACGGCGGCCGGGCTGCGGAACTGACCTGCCCCCCGCCCGGTCCCCCACCTGCCCGAACCCGACCCGACCCCGACCCATCGGCCGAAAGGTGACCTCCATGGAACGAGCAAGACCGCTGACCAGCAGACGACGGCTCCTCGCGGGCGGTGCCGCGCTCGCCGTCGCGCCCTACGCGCTGCTTGCCGGACCCACGGCCGACGCGCGAGCACGGGCCGTCGACTATCCGGGCGCCGAGTGGCAGCCGGCGAGCACGTCGAACTACACCAGGTCCAGCCGTCCCACGGCCTACCCGGTCGACTACGTGGTCGTCCACGTCACGCAGGAGACGTACGCCGACACCCTCGCCATCTTCCGCAACCCGCAGAAGAAGGTGTCCGCGCACTATGTGGTGCGGTCCGCCGACGGACACATCGCGCAGTGCGTCCGCGAGGCCGACATCGCCTGGCACGCGGGCAACTGGGACTACAACACACGCAGCATCGGCATCGAGCACGAAGGGTGGGTGGACCAGCCGGAATACTTCACCGACGCGCTGTACGAGCGGTCGGCCGCACTGACCGCGGCGCTCTGCGCCAAGTACGGCATCCCCAAGGACCGGGCGCACATCATCGGACACCATGAGGTGCCCGGCAGCGACCACACGGACCCCGGTCCGCTGTGGGACTGGACCCGCTACATCAGACTCGTCAACGTGGCCTGACCGGACGGCGCGGCCTCACCCGCCGCACGGCCGCCCCGAGGCGCCTCCCGACACCCCTCTCCGTCGCCCCGCACCCGCCCGTGACCGGCCGCCTCCGCCCGTATCCGTCACCACCGGCCCTCGCCCGGCCCCACCCACCCCGCCCTCGCTCGATCCCGGCGGCGGGATCACCGTAGTATCGGACGATCTCGTGGGGGGTGACGGGCATGGGCAGGCAGCGTCCTGAAACGCCGACGCTGGAGGAGGTGGCCGCCCTGGCCGGGGTGGGGCGGGGCACCGTGTCCCGGGTCATCAACAACGCGGCCGGAGTGAGGGAGTCGACCCGGCGTGCCGTGCAGCGGGCCATCACCGAGCTGGGGTACGTGCCGAACCTCGCGGCGCGGTCACTGGCCGGGCGGCGGGCCGACGCGGTGGCGTTGGTGATGACGGAGACGGACTGGCGGATGGTCGGGGAGCCGTTCTTCACCGAGATCGTGCGGGCCGTGGGTGACGCGCTGGCCGACATGCCCGCCACGCCGGTGCAGTTGCTGCTCACCCTGGTCCGCACGGACGCCGAGCGGCGACGCTTCGTGGAGTACGCGCGGGGTGGGCGGGTCGACGGTGTGCTGATGATGTCGGTGCACGCGGAGGACCCGTTGCCGGACATGCTGGCCGAGGCCGGGTTGCCGACGGTCATGCTGGGGCGGCGTTCCGGTGAGGAGAGCGTCACCTACGTCGACGCGGACAACACGGGCGGGGCGCGGGGTGCGGTCGCGTATCTGCTGGAGCGGGGGCGTTCGGTGGTCGCGACCATCACCGGGCCGCTCGACATGTATGTCGCCGAGTGCCGGTTGCGGGGGTACAGGGAGGCGCTGGAGCGGGCGGGGGTGGAGGTGCGGTCCTCGCTGGTCGTGGAGGGGGACTTCACGCAGGAGAGCGGTCGCCGGGCGATGACGGGGCTGATCGAACGGCATCCGGAGCTGGACGCCGTGTTCGCCGCGTCGGACAGCATGGCCGCCGGGGCGCTGACCGCGCTGCTGGCGGCGGGGCGGCGGGTGCCGCAGGATGTCGCGGTGATCGGGTTCGACGACTTTCTGCTGGCCGAGCACACGGAGCCGCGGCTGACGACGGTGCGGCAGCCGGTGGAGGAGATCGGGCGGGCGATGGTGCGGTTGCTGCTGGAGGAGATGGAGGACTCGGCGGCTGCCTGGCGGCATGTCATCCTCCGCACGGAGTTGGTGGTTCGGGACTCGGCCTGAGGGGGGGCCGGGAGCGCTCCCGGCCCCCGTGTCCCGTTCCTCTCCCTGCCCACCCTGCGCCCTCGCCTCGCCCTCGCCCTCGCTCCCCCTCGACCGCCTCGCCCTCACTCGCCCTCGCCGCAGTGGGTTTCGCCCCCGCCGCCCCTACCCTTCCCGTCCCTGGGGGCTTCGCCCCCAGACCCCCGTTCTGCGCAGTTCCCCGCGCCCCTGAGGGCGCGGGGTGCCACTCCGCGCCCGTATCCGAGAGCCGGTCCCAACTCTCCCGGCCACACCCCCTGTCACCCACCCCTCCCCCCAGAAAAATGCATCCCTTTCTGCGCACAGTCTTGTCAGGGACATGAACCGCTCCTACAGTCCCCGTCAAACAAGTAATGGGAGCGCTCCCATCAGTGGGGAGGTGGGAGCGCTCCCCCAGTACGGCTCCCCCCAGGTCCAGATCCCCCAGAGAGGTTTCCCCCCCGCATGCGACCGTTACCGCAACAGGCCCAGGCCACGCGTGGTCTTCTGGGAGCACTGCTCTCGGCCCTCGTCCTCATGGGGACGCTGGTGACCGCCGCGGCGCCGGCCCGGGCCGCTGACACCACGATCTGCGAACAGTTCGGCTCGACGACCATCCAGAACCGGTACGTCGTCCAGAACAACCGCTGGGGCACCAGCGCCGAGCAGTGCGTCACCGCCACCGACAGCGGCTTCCGGCTGAGCCGGGCCGACGGCTCGGTGCCGACCAACGGCGCCCCGAAGTCGTATCCGTCGGTCTTCTACGGCTGCCACTACACCAACTGCTCGCCGGGGACGAACCTGCCCGCCCGGATCTCCGGCATCTCCGCCGCGCCCAGCAGCATCTCCTACGGCTACGTCAGCAACGCCGTATACAACGCCTCGTACGACATCTGGCTCGACCCGACGCCGCGGACCGACGGGGTGAACCGGACCGAGATCATGATCTGGTTCAACCGGGTCGGCTCGATCCAGCCGATCGGCTCGCCGGTCGGTACGGCGACCGTCGGCGGCCGGTCGTGGGAGGTGTGGTCCGGCAGCAACGGCTCCAACGACGTGCTGTCCTTCGTGGCGCCCTCGGCGATCAGCAGTTGGAGCTTCGACGTGATGGACTTCGTCCGGCACACGGTCTCGCGCGGGCTGGCCACCAACGACTGGTACCTGACCAGCATCCAGGCCGGTTTCGAGCCCTGGCAGAACGGCGCCGGGCTCGCGGTGAACAGCTTCTCCGCGTCCGTCCAGACCGGTGGCGGGAACCCGGGCAACCCCGGCACCCCGACCGCCTGCAGGGTCACGTACGGCACGAACGTCTGGTCGGGCGGGTTCACCGCCGATGTCACCGTCGCCAACACCGGCAGCGCGGCCGTGGAGAACTGGCAGCTCGCCTTCACCCTGCCCTCCGGACAGCGGATCACCCAGGCGTGGAACGCGTCGGTCACCCCGTCCTCGGGGGCGGTCACCGCGAGCGGCCAGGGATACAACGCGCGGATCGCGGCCGGCGGCAGCCAGACGTTCGGCTTCCAGGGCACGTACAGCGGCACGTTCGTCAAGCCGTCCGCGTTCACGCTGAACGGCACGGCCTGCGCCACCGCCTAGACCTGGTCCGGGCCTGGTACGTCACCCGGCGCGCCGCCCCTCTGCCCCGGGGCACGTCCTGTCTTCCACCCCGCCGACAGGGCGGGCCCCGGCTTCCCCCGGAGGCGTCCGCGTCTCCCCACCAGCCCCTCGCCCGTCCGGTCGGAGCACGTTCCCGGACGGGCGGGGGTTCCAGGGGGTTCCCGCCCTCGAAGGCCGATCCCTTCCCCACCCCACTTCTGCACCCGCAACAGGAGATTCCATGGCTCGACGCAGCAGACTCCTCTCCCTGGCGGCCGTCCTGGCCACCCTGCTCGGCGCGCTCGGCCTGAGCGTGCTCGGGCAGGGCAAGGCCGAGGCGCACGGCGTGGCGATGATGCCCGGCTCCCGCACCTACCTGTGCCAACTGGACGCCATCACCAGCACCGGCGGCCTCGACCCGACCAACCCCGCCTGTCGGGCCGCGCTGAACGAGAGCGGCTCGACGGCGCTCTACAACTGGTTCGCCGTGCTCGACTCCAACGCGGGCGGCCGGGGCGCCGGTTATGTGCCGGACGGCACGCTGTGCAGCGCCGGCAACCGGTCGCCGTACAACTTCACCGGGTACAACGCGGCCCGCTCCGACTGGCCCAAGACGCATCTGACGTCCGGCAAGACGATGCAGGTGCAGTACAGCAACTGGGCCGCGCACCCCGGGGACTTCCGGGTCTATCTGACCAAGCCCGGCTGGTCGCCCACCTCCGCGCTGCGCTGGGCCGACCTGGACCTGATCCAGACGGTCACCAACCCGCCGCAGCAGGGCGGGGCGGGCAGCAACGGCGGCCACTACTACTGGAACCTGTCCCTGCCCTCGGGCCGCTCCGGTGACGCGCTGATCTTCATCCAGTGGGTGCGCTCCGACAGCCAGGAGAACTTCTTCTCCTGCTCCGACGTCGTCTTCGACGGCGGCAACGGCGAGGTGACCGGCATCCGCGGTTCCGGCGGGACGCCGAGCCCGGACCCGACCGACCCCAGCCCCGACCCGACGGACCCGGGGCACACCGGTTCCTGCATGGCCGTCTACAGCATCACCAACGCCTGGAACGGCGGCTTCCAGGGGTCCGTGGAGGTCATGAACCACGGCACCGAGCCGCGTAACGGCTGGGCCGTGCAGTGGAAGCCCGGTTCGGGGACGCGGATCAACACGGTGTGGAACGGCACCCTGTCCACCGGGTCCGACGGCACGTTGACGGTCAAGAACGCGGATCACAACCGGGTGATCGCGGCGGACGGCAGTACCAGCTTCGGGTTCACCGCCACGTCCACCGGCAACAATCTGCCGGTCGGTTCGGTGGAGTGCGTCAACCCGTAGCACCCCTCCCTCCGTCCGGGTTGTCCGGGTTCCGGTGGTGATGCGGGACCCGGACAACCTCACGCGGCGGTTACGAATCGCTCAACCCCTGGTTGCGGGGCGATGATCGAGCGACGATGGGCACATGACTCTGGCCCAGCGTGCCCTGGAGCGACTGCAGGACTGGCCCGACCTGACGGCGGGGCCGGCCAGTTGCGGTACCGGGCGGGCGCTCCGCTCCGCCCGTGCCGAGATCGTGCACTTCCACTCGGACCGGGACGTGGACCTGCATCTGACCCGCCGGGCCATCCAGCGCTTCCACTACGACCTCGGCGGGTCCAGCGCGATCCACCTGGTCCCCGGTTCGCGCTGGGTGACCGTGCACCTCGACTGCGACGCCGATGTCGACCTGCTGATGAGCCTGGTGAGCATCGCGCTCAAGGCCCACCAGACGGGTCCCGCCGGGGAGCCGCCGACGGGCTGCAACTTCCACCGGGTCACGGTCCTCTCCCGCGACGGCGCCCTGGACGGCTGACCGCCCGCACCGCCCGGTCCCGGAACCGGAACCGGAACCGGCCCCGGAACCGAAACCAGAACCGGAGGCCCCGGCCCCGCCCGGGACGGCGAGGCAGCAGTCCCGCCCCGGACGGCGAGGCAGCGGTCCCGCCCGGGACGGCCAGGGCACCGGCCCCGCCGGGACGGCCAGGCACCCGACGGAGTGCGTTTTCCGGCCCTTTCCCGCGTCGTCGGCGCACCGGCACCCGCGAGGCCGCCCGGTTCTGGTGCACTTCCCCTGATCCGCACGTCCGTCGACGAGACATCAGGGGGTCCCGTGGCACATCCCGAGCAACTCGACCGGACCAGGGCGCGCAGACCGGTGCTCGCCCTCCTCGCGTCCTGCGCCGCGCTGGCCGGTGCCGCCCTGATCGGCGCGGCACCGGCCGGCGCCGCACAGGCGGCCGTGGACATCGCGCCGGGCGTGACGTACCGGACGCTGGACCTCACCGCGGGGGCGGGCGCGACCCGCGTCCATGTGCTCGACGTCGACCTGAGCGAGCCGAAGGTCGCGCTGGGGCTGCTCTACCCGGGGGCGGTCGCGGCCCGGGCCCCGGTCTCCCGGCTGGCCGACGCGCAGGGCGCCCTCGGCGGCGTCAACGGGGACTTCTTCAACATCACCGAGAGCCAGCACCCGGGCGTCGAGGCCACCGGCGCCGCCGTCGGACCGGCGGTCGCGGACGGCCGGGCGCTGAAGGCGGCGGTGCCCAAGGGGCAGCGGTTCGGACCCGCGCTGCCGCCCGGCACCAGCACCGAGGACGTCTTCGGGGTCGCCGACGACGGGCGGGCCCGACTGGACGCGCTGTCCCTGGACGGGTCGGTCGGCACGGCCGAGGGCACGCTGCCGCTGGGCGGGTTCAACCAGTACGCGCTGCCGGTCGGTTCGATCGGGGCGTTCACGCACGAGTGGGGAGAGGTCTCCCGGGTGCGCGCGACCTGCGGCACGGACACCGACCGGGCCGCGCCGTGCAGCACGGACACCTACGAGGTGACCGTCCGCGACGGCACGGTGGTGTCCACCTCCGACACCCCCGGCAGCGGGGCGATCGGCGCGGACACCACGGTGCTGGTCGGCCGCGAGGAGGGGGCGGCGAAGCTGCGCAAGCTCGCCACCGGCGAGGCCGTGCGGGTGGCGTACGGGCTGAAGGCCGCGTCCGGGGCGGCGTACCGCTTCGCGCTGGGCGGCTTCCCGGTGCTCGCGGGCGGCGAGCCGCTGGCGGGGCTGGACGACCGGACCTCGGCGGTACGCACCGCCGTGGGCGTCGCCGACGGCGGGCGCCGGGTGCTGCTGCTCGCGGTGGACGGGGCCGCCGCGTACCGTACCGGACTGACGATCGCCGAAGTGGCGGACACCTTGGGCGACTTGGGGGCGACGGAGGGGTTCGGTCTGGACGGGGGCGGCTCGACGACGCTGGTCGCCCGGGAGCCGGGCTCGTCCGGGGTGACGGTGCGCAACCACCCCAGCGGCGGCGCCGAGCGTCCCGTCCCGAACGGCATCGGGGTCTTCGCGGCGTCCTGACCCGCAAGGGCTCGCGGGCGCCGCCGGCTCAGGGGCTGAGGCCGCTGACGATGTCCGCCGTGGCGGTCAGGCCGCTGCTGATGGTGGGGGCGACGCTGGTGCTCGCCAGGTAGAAGCCCAGCAGCAGGCAGACCAGCGCGTGCGAGAACTTCAGTCCGCCGTTGCGCAGGAAGATCACCGCCAGCACGGCGAGCAGCAGCACCACAGAGATGGAAATGGCCATCGACGATCCCTCCGCCACGCCGCCTGTCCGGTTCACGGCGTTTCGGCCGCAAGTGTGGCGTAGCGGAGGGTGCGTCCGGGCGACCGGGCCGTCCGCCGATCGTGTGGTGTCGTCCGGTGGGTCAGGCGGTCCCGCGGGCGTCGAGGAAGGCTTCGAGCCCGGCGAGGTCGTCGGTGTTGAGGTGGTCGGCGCCGGCCGCGAGGAGTTCGGTCCAGACCGCGTCGCGGGCGGGGCCGGGCAGGTCGGGGGTGGCCCAGAAGCGGACCCGCTGTCCCCGGGCGTGGGCGGTGCGGACGATGTCGCGCAGCTTGCGGCGCTCGGCGTCGGGGAAGGCGCCGACGCCCTGCCAGGTGAAGTTCAGCGTCCAGTTGTCGCTGATCAGCGGGATGAAGGAGGCGGGCGCGGCGGTGCCCAGGTCGGTGAGCCGGCCGTCGTAGAAGGCGCGGCGGGTGGTCTGGGCCGCCATGGGCGCGCGGGCGGCGCGGTCGCCGGAGATCACGGCGGTGACCGGGCCGGGGTGCACCCGGCCGTGGGCGTAGGTGGTGAACAGGTGCCGGTAGCGGCGCAGGTGCCGGTCGAGTTCCAGGTAGGTGGAAGCGCCCTCGGTCTTGATGTCGATGAGGAGTTGCAGGGGGCGGTGATGGCCGCGGTAGACGCTGCCGCCCTGGGCGCGGACGCGGGCGGCGAGCGGGTCGAGGTAGAGGGACTCCAGGGTACGGGCGGGGTCGAGGTCCACCGGGTCGTGGGCGACGAGGAGTTGGCCGTCGACGAGGTGGATGTCGGCCTCGACGCTGCCGAAGCGGTGGTCGAGGGCGTCGAGGAGGGGGCGGGGGTGTGCGTAGTCGTTGTGGGCGTGGGCGCGCCACAACGGGCGGGGTCGGTGGGCGCGTTCGCCCGCCAGCGCGGAGGTGGCGGGCAGGGCGAGGGACCCGGCGAGGGCGGCGCCGAGGGTGGTGAGGGCTCTGCGGCGGGTGGTGAGGGCCATGCGCTGCCTCCCTGGTAGGCCGTACGGGACCTCAGTGAGTATGCGAGCCGGACCGGCCCGGGAAGCAGTGCCGCGCGGTGAATTGGCCGAAGGGCCGTCACCTGTTCACTTGGTGACGGCGGGGTACGCGCGAGGGCCCGCCCGGGGTGCGGGCGGGCCCTGGTCCGGCGGCCGTCCTACGGGGCCGGGAGTTCCACCAGGCCGGCCAGGGCGGCGCGGTGGGCGCCGGCCGTGCCGTAGGCGAGGGAGTCGGCCTTGGCGCGCTTGAGGTAGAGGTGGACGGGGTGTTCCCAGGTCATGCCGAGGCCGCCGTGGAGTTGCAGCGCCTCCTCGGCGGCGCGGACGGCGACGGGCGCCGCGTACGCCTGGGCGACGGCGACGGCCACCTCGGTGTCCTGGCCGGTGCTGAGCGCGTCGGCGGCGTTGCGGGCGGCGGCGCGCAGGTGGACGGTCTCCAGCCACATCTGGGCCAGCCGGTGCTTGAGCGCCTGGAAGCCGCCGACGGGCCGGTTGAACTGCTTGCGGTCCTTCAGGTAGCGGACGGTCTCGGTCAGCGTCCAGTCGGCGAGGCCGAGTTGTTCGGCGGCGAGCAGTCCGGCCCCGGCCCGCAGGGCGCGTCGTACGGCGGGCTCCGCGTCGCCGAGCCGCCGCCCCGGCGCCCCGGCCAGGGTGACCGTCGCGAGCGGCCGGGTGAGGTCCAGCGAGGTCAGCGGGGTGACCGTGGCGTCCCCGGCCCGCACGGCGTACAGTCCGCCGTCGTCGGCGGGGACGAGGAGCAGGTCGGCGGCGGCGGCGTCCGCGATGCCGGTCAGCTCCCCGTGCAGCGCGCCGCCTTCGAGCCGTACGGGGGTGAAGGCGGCCCCGGGGGCGAGGTGCAGGGCGACGGCGAGGACGCCGACGCGGCGGCCGGTGGCCAGCTCGGCCAGCAGGTCCCCGGCGGCGCAGTCCAGCAGGGCCTCGGTGGCGACGACGGCGCTGGTGAGGTAGGGCACGGGGGCGACGGACCGGCCCAGTTCCTCCAGTACGACGGCGGTTTCGCGGTGGGTGGCGCCCTGGCCGCCGTACTCCTCGGGGACGAGCAGCCCGGCCAGGCCCATGCCCTCGGTGAGGGACTTCCACAGGGCGCGGTCGTGCGGGGCGTCGGACTCGGTGCGCGCGATGACGCCGGCCGGGTCGCAGTGGTCGGTGAGCAGGTCCCGGACGGCGGCGCGCAGCGCCTCTTCCTCCTCCGAGTACAGCAGGTCCGGCTGGGCGCTCATCGGGCGAGGTCCTTCCATGCGACGTCCTTGTCGGTGCGCGGCTCGGCGGGCAGGCCGAGGACGCGTTCGGCGACGATGTTGAGCAGGACCTCGCTGGTCCCGCCCTCGATGCTGTTGCCCTTGGAGCGCAGGTAGCGGTACCCGGCGTCGCGGCCGGTGAAGTCGACCAGCTCGGGGCGGCGCATGGTCCAGTCGTCGTACAGCAGGCCCTCGGCGCCGCGGAGTTCCACCTCCAGGCCGCTGATCTCCTGGTTGAGGCGGGCGAAGGCCAGTTTCATGCCGGCGCCCTCGGGGCCGGGGTGGCCGGCGGCGAGCTGCTGGCCGAGCCGCTCCCCGGTGAGCCGGGCGACCTCGGCCTCGACCCACAGGGTGAGCAGGCGCTGGTGCAGGTCGTGGGTGCGCAGTTCGGGGCGTTCGCGCCAGGTGCGGGCGGCCGGGCCGATCATGCCGCCCTCGCGGGGCAGGCGCCGGCCGCCGATGGCGACCCGCTCGTTGTTGAGGGTGGTCTGGGCGACCCGCCAGCCGTCGCCGACCTCGCCGAGGCGGCGGTCGTCGGGGATGCGGACGCCGGTGAGGAAGACCTCGTTGAACTCGGCCTCGCCGGTGATCTGCCGCAGCGGCCGGACCTCGACGCCCGGGTCGGTCATGTCGCACAGGAAGTAGGTGATGCCCCGGTGCTTGGGCACGTCCGGGTCGGTGCGGGCGATGAGGATGGCCCAGCGGGCGAGGTGGGCGCTGGAGGTCCACACCTTCTGCCCGTCGACCACCCAGGTGTCGCCGTCGCGGACGGCGCGGGTGCCCAGGGCCGCGAGGTCGGAGCCGGCGCCGGGTTCGCTGAACAACTGGCACCAGACCTCCTCGCCCGTCCACAGCGGGCGCAGGAAGCGGCGCTTCTGCTCCTCGGTGCCGTACTGGAGGATGGTCGGCGCGGCCATGCCGAGGCCGATGCCGATGCGCCGGGGGTCGTTGTCGGGGGCGCCGGCGGCGGCCAGTTCGGCGTCGACGACGGGCTGGAGGGTGCGGGGCAGGCCGAGGCCGCCGAGGCCCTCGGGGAAGTGCACCCAGGCCAGTCCCGCGTCGAAGCGGGCCCGCAGGAAGTCCGTGCGGGCGGTGCTCGCGGGCGGGTGCGCGGCCAGGAACTCCTGGGTGCGGCGGCGCAGTTCGGCTGCGTCGGTCATGCTGCCTCCTCCATCACGACGGCGATCCGGCCGGTGCTCGTGCCGTCGGCGACCTTCTGGACGGCGGCCGCGGCCCGGTCCAGCGGCACCCGCTCGCTCACCAGCGGGGAGATCGCGCCCCGGGCGGCCAGTTCGGTGAGCTGCTCGTGGCAGTGCTGGACCAGCTCGGGGTTCTTCGTGGTGTACAGGCCCCAGTGCAGGCCGAGGACGGCGTAGTTCTTCACCAGGGCGTGGTTCAGCGCCGCGCTGGGGATGGTGCCGCTGGCGAAGCCGACGACGACGATCCGGCCCTCGAAGGCGACGACCTTGGTGGACTGGGTGTAGGCGGTGCCGCCCACGGGGTCGTAGATCACGTCGGCGCCCCGGCCGCCGGTGGCCTCCTTGACGACGGTGATGACGTCCTCGCTCTTGCGGTCGATCACCAGGTCGCAGCCCAGTTCGCGGGCGACGGCGGCCTTCTCGGGGCCACCGACGACGCCGATGACGGTGGCGCCGGCGGCCTTGCCCAACTGGACGGCCGCGCTGCCCACCCCGCCCGCGGCGGCGTGCACCAGCAGGGTCTCGCCGGCCTCCAGGCGGGCCCGGCGGTGCAGGCCGAACCAGCCGGTCTGGTAGCCGATGTGCAGGGCGGCGGCCCGGGCGTCGTCCAGGGCCTCCGGCGCGGGCAGCAGCGCGGCGGTGTGCGCGAGGGTGTACTCGGCGAAGCCGCCGTGCGGCAGCACGGGGGTGGCGATGACCCGGCGGCCGTCCTCGGTCTCGGCGCAGACCTCCACGCCGGGGGTGAACGGCAGCGGCGGCCTGACCTGGTACTGGCCCCGGCACAGCAGCGCGTCGGGGAAGTTGACGGCGGCGGCGCGCACCCGGAGCAGGACCTGCCCCTCGCCGGGCGTGGGCGGGGCCACGTCCGCCAGGCGCATCACCTCGCCCGGCTCGCCGTTCTCGTGCACCTGCCATGCCTGCATGCGGAGCCTCCACCGACTGCGTCGTCCGACCGGGTCCACCGCATACTAAGCGGTCGCTTGCCGATCAGGGAACCGTCGGGGGACCGTCGGGAAGCTCACGCCCGCGCGGGCCGCGCCCGAACGTGCATCCGCTCGCCCTGCGGGCCGAAGAGGCTGAGGAACTCGGCCGGCCCCTCCCCCGCCGCCCCGAACCAGTGCGGCACCCGGGTGTCGAACTCGACGGCCTCCCCGGCGCCGATCACCAGGTCGTGGTCGCCGAGGACGATGCGGAGCCGGCCGGAGAGCACATAGAGCCACTCGTAGCCCTCGTGGGTCTGCAGTTCGGGCTCCTCCTGGCGCGGCGGCACCAGCACCTTGAACGCCTGGAGGCCGCCCGGCTGGCGGGTGAGCGGCCAGTAGGTGCGGCCGTGCCGCTGGACCGGCCGGGAGCGCACCCGGGGGTCGCCGACCGGCGGGGCGCCGACCAGCTCGTCCAGCGGCACCTGGTGGGCCCGGGCGATCGGCAGCAGCAGCTCCAGGCTGGGCTTGCGCAGGCCGGACTCCAGCCGCGAGAGGGTGCTCACGGAGATGCCGGTGGCCTCGGCGAGCGCGGCGAGGGTGACCTCGCGCTCCTTCCTGAGCTGCCGCAGCCGGGGGCCGACCCCCGCGAGTACGTCGTCCGTCGTCATGACTTTATTGCAGTTCCGGCAAACGCGTTTGTCAATGTCGCATCGGCTGGGTGACGCTCGCGGTGGAGGTGGTCACCGTGACCGAGAAGACGCAGAACAGCGAGCGGTACGACGTGGTCGTGGTCGGCGGCGGCACCGCCGGGCTGTCGGCCGCGCTCACCCTGGGCCGGGCCCGGCGCCGGACGCTCGTCGTGGACGCGGGCGAGCCGCGGAACGCGCCCGCCGCCCATATGCAGGGCTATCTGAGCCGGGACGGCATGCCGCCCGCCGAGTTCCTGGCGGCCGGCCGGGCGGAGATCGCGGCGTACGGCGTGGAGCTGGTCCGCGACCGGGTGGTGGGCGTCGCCGGGGAGCGCGACGGCTTCACCGTGGAGCTGGCCGGCGGGCGGACCGTGGGCGCCCGGCGGCTGGTGGTCGCCACCGGCCTGAAGGACGAGCTGCCGGCGGTCGACGGGGTCGCCGAGCGGTTCGGCCGAGATGTGCTGCACTGCCCGTTCTGCCACGGCTGGGAGGTCCGCGACGAGCGCTTCGGCGTGCTGGCGAGCAGCCCGCTCAGCGTGCACCAAGCGCTGATGGTGACCGGCTGGTCGGACGACGTCACCCTGTTCCTGCACACGGTCGGCGAGGACGAGCTGTCCGACCAGGACCTGCGCAGGCTGGCGGCGGCCGGGGTGAAGGTGGTGCCCGGCGAGGTGGCCGGGCTGGTGGCCGAGGACGACCGGATCACCGGCGTCCGACTGGCCGACGGGACCGTGCACGAGCGGTCGGTGGTGTTCGTGGCGCCGCGTGCGGTGCCGCGCAACGGACTGCTGCGGGAGCTGGGCGCGGAGCTGACCCAGACCCCGTTCGGGGCGTACCCGGTGGTGGACCCGACCGGGCTGACCAGCGTGCCGGGGGTGTGGGCCGCGGGCAACGCGATGGGCTTCGCCGAGCAGGTCGTCCACGCGGCCAGCGGCGGCTACCGGGCGGCCTCGGCGATCGTCGGCGACCTGATCATGTCCGACGTGGACGCGGGCCTGGGGGACTGACGGGGGTCCCCGCCGACGACCCGGCCAGGTGCGAGGCCGGCCCTCCCGGGCGTGCCCGCGGGACTGACGGGAGTCGCCGCCGACGGCCCGGCCAGGTGTGAGGTCGGCCCTCCCGGTGCACCATGAAGGGCATGCTGCTCGCCCGCTTGGCCCAGGTGTCCCGGGAGGTCGCGGCCACCTCGGCGCGGTCCCGCAAGACCGCCCTGCTCGCGGAGTTGTTCCGGGAGGCGGAGGCGGCGGACGTCCCGGTCGTCATCCCGTATCTGGCGGGCCGGCTGCCGCAGGGCCGGATCGGCGTCGGCTGGAAGGTGCTGGGCCGGCCGGTGCCGCCCGCCGCCGCACCGACACTGACCGTGCGCGAGGTGGACGCCCGGCTGACCCGGCTCGCGGCGGTCTCCGGCCCCGGATCCCAGGCCGAGCGGACCCGGCTGGTCGGCGAGCTGATGGGCGCGGCCACCGAGGACGAGCAGCGGTTCCTGCTGGGCCTGCTCACCGGCGAGGTCCGGCAGGGCGCGCTCGACGCGGCGGCCGTGGAGGGGCTGGCCTCCGCCACCGGGGCGCCGGCGGCGGACGTGCGGCGGGCGGTGATGCTCGCCGGGTCGCTCCAGGCGGTGGCCGAGGCGCTGCTCGCCGAGGGGCCGGACGCGCTCGGCCGGTTCCGGCTCACCGTCGGCCGGCCGGTGCTGCCGATGCTGGCGCACACCGCGTCCTCGGTCGCCGAGGCGGTGGCCAGGCTCGGGAGCTGCGCGGTCGAGGAGAAGCTCGACGGCATCCGCGTCCAGGTGCACCGCGACGGCGCCACCGTACGGTGCTGCACCCGCACCCTGGAGGACATCACCGACCGGCTGCCCGAGGTGACCGCGGCGGCCCGGGAGCTGCCCGGCGAGCGGTTCGTGCTGGACGGCGAGGTGATCTCCTTCGGCGCGGACGGGCGTCCCCGCTCGTTCCAGGAGACCGCCGGGCGGGTCGGCTCGCGCACGGACGTGGCCACGGCGGCGCGGGCGGTGCCGGTCTCCCCCGTCTTCTTCGACGTGCTCTCCGTCGACGGCCGGGACCTGCTCGACCTGCCGCTGACCGAGCGGCACGCGGAGCTGGCCCGGCTGGTCCCCGGGCCGATGCGGGTGCGGCGCGTGCTGGTGGCCGGGCCCGAGGACGTGCGGGCGGCGGAGGACTTCCTCGCCGAGACGCTGGCCCGGGGCCACGAGGGCGTCGTGGTCAAGGGCACCGACGCCCCCTACAGCGCGGGCCGGCGCGGGGCGTCCTGGCTGAAGGTCAAGCCCGTGCACACCCTCGACCTGGTGGTCCTGGCCGCCGAGTGGGGCCACGGCCGCCGCACCGGCAAGCTCTCCAACCTGCACCTGGGCGCCCGCGCCGCCGACGGCTCGTTCGTGATGCTCGGCAAGACCTTCAAGGGCATGACCGACGCGCTGCTCACCTGGCAGACCGCACGCCTGGGCGAACTGGCCGTCGAGGAGCACCCCTGGGGTGTGACCGTCCGCCCCGAACTGGTGGTCGAGATCGGCTATGACGGCGTCCAGCGCTCCACCCGCTACCCGGCCGGCGTCACCCTCCGCTTCGCCCGGGTGATCCGCTACCGCGAGGACAAGCGCCCCGAGGACGCCGACACGGTGGAGACCCTGTTCGCCGCCCACCCGGAGGCGGCACCGTGAGGCGCAGCGCGGGCCTGCTGCTGTACCGCCGTACCGACGCCGGTCTGGAGGTGCTGCTCGGGCACATGGGCGGCCCGTTCCACGCCCGCCGCGAGCAGGGCGCCTGGACCGTCCCGAAGGGCGAGTACGAGGAGGACGAGCCGGCCTGGGAGGCGGCCCGGCGCGAGTTCCGGGAGGAGCTGGGGCTGGCGCCGCCCGAGGGCGCGGCCGTGCCGCTGGGCGAGGTCCGCCAGTCCGGCGGCAAGCTGGTCACGGTCTGGGCGGTGGAGGCCGACCTGGACCCGGCGGCGGTGGTGCCCGGCACCTTCCGCATGGAGTGGCCGCCGCGCTCGGGCCGGGTCCAGGAGTTCCCGGAGCTGGACCGGGTGGCATGGCTGTCCCTGGACGCGGCCCGCGAGGTGATCGTCACGGCGCAGACCGCGTTTCTCGACCGCCTGGCGGAGCACTCGGGCTGACGAGACGCCTTCGCGTTGCGGTGCGCCGCGCCCGGCGCGAAGGTCGAAGCACAGCCCGCCCCCAGGGAGGTCAGCCATGCCCATCGCGACGGTGAACCCGGCGAACGGCGAGACGGTCAGGACGTACGAGGCCATGGGCGAGGAGGAGACCGGACGCCGTCTCCAGCTCGCCGAGGCCACCTTCCGCACGTACCGGACGACGACGTTCGAGGAGCGGGCCCGGCTGATGCACCGGGCCGCCGATCTGCTGGAGGCCGACCAGGACGAGATCGGCCGGATCATCACCACCGAGATGGGCAAGCCGATCAAGCAGGCCCGCGCCGAGGCGGCGAAGTGCGCCAAGGCGATGCGCTGGTACGCCGACCACGCGGCCGGGCTGCTCGCCGACGAGGAGCCCGCCGAGGCCGATGTGAAGGACTCCGGCGCCTCCCGGGCCCTGGTCCGCTACCGCCCGCTCGGCCCGGTCCTGGCGGTCATGCCGTGGAACTTCCCGCTCTGGCAGGTGATCCGGTTCGCCGCCCCGGCGCTGATGGCGGGCAATGTCGGCCTGCTCAAGCACGCCTCGAACGTGCCGGCGACCGCGCTGTACCTGGAGGACCTCTTCCACCGCGCCGGCTTCCCCGAGGGCTGCTTCCAGACCCTGCTGATCGGCTCGGCGGCGGTGGACGACGTGCTGCGCGACGAGCGGGTCAAGGCCGCCACCCTCACCGGCAGCGAGCCGGCCGGCCGCGCGGTGGCCTCCACCGCCGGGGAGATGATCAAGAAGACGGTGCTGGAGCTGGGCGGCAGCGACCCGTTCATCGTGATGCCGTCCGCCGACATCGACCGGGCGGCCCGGGTGGCGGTGACCGCGCGGGCCCAGAACGCCGGGCAGTCCTGCATCGCCGCCAAGCGGTTCATCGTGCACACCGACGTCTACGACGCCTTCGCCGAGCGCTTCGTCGCCGGGATGAAGGCCCTCAAGGTCGGCGACCCGATGGACGAGGAGACCGAGGTCGGCCCGCTCTCCAGCGAACAGGGCGTGACCGACCTGGTGGAGCTGGTGGAGGACGCGGTGCGCGGCGGCGCCACCGTGCTGTGCGGCGGCGAGCGCCCCGACGGGCCCGGCTGGTACTACCCGCCGACCGTGCTGGCCGGCATCACCCGGGAGATGCGCATCCACCGCGAGGAGACCTTCGGCCCGGTCGCCACCCTGTACCGCGCGGCCGACCTGGACGAGGCGGTCCTGATCGCCAACGACACCGACTTCGGTCTCAGTTCCAACGTCTGGACCCGGGACGACGCCGACGTGGACCGGTTCGTCCGGGACCTGGAGGCGGGCGGTGTGTACGTCAACGGGATGACGGCCTCGCATCCGGCGTTCCCGTTCGGCGGGATCAAGCGGTCGGGGTACGGCCGTGAGCTGTCCGGGCACGGAATCCGGGAGTTCTGCAACATCACCACCGTATGGCACGGGGCGTGAGGCATCCGCGGCTACGATCCCTTTTCGTGACCCGCGAAGTGACCCTCCCCCTGATCGTCGACCACCGCGGCACCTTGCAGGTGGCCGCGGCCGACGTGAGCAAGCTGCTGCGCACGGTGGGCGGACGGTGGCTGCGTCTGGTGGAGAACGGCGAGGTGGCCCTGGACGAGGACACCGTCGCGGCCCTGACCATCGAGCTGGCCAAGCTGGCCGACCGGATCGACGTGGCCTGCATCGCGCACAGCAGCGGTCAGTCGGGCTGAGCCCCCTCCAGCTCCCACAGCGTCCGCCAGAACATCGCCTCGTAGGCCAGCAGGAGCCGCCCGTAGCGCAATGTGAGGTCCTGGTTGAGCCCGCCCGCGGCCAGCCCCTCCTGGACGGCGGCGGTCGCCTTCGCGTCGAGACCGGGCGCGGGCGCGGCGAAGTGGTCGAAGAAGGCGCACGCCTCGTCGGTGAAGCCGTAGTGGCGGCGCAGGGCGGTGGCGATGGTGGCGCAGTAGCCGCCCCAGGCGGAGAAGTTGGCGTGCAGGGCGAGGACGGTCTCGGCGGGCGAGCCGTTGACCGCCAGCCAGGCGACGTACGCCGGGTACGCCTGGCAGCCCGGCAGCGGGTCGTGCCGCACCGCCCGCTCCTCGCCCGCCCCGCAGGCCGCGGCGAACCCGGCGAGCTTCTCGGCGGCGACGGCCTCCCCCTCGGCCAGGGCGGTGAAGTACGCGGCGGTGTCCGGGGCGGGGCCGGCGGTGCGGTGCGCCAGGTACTCGAAGGCCCGGCGGTCGGCCGGGATCACCCAGCGCTGCTCCAGGGCCAGCGCGGCGAGCGTGTCCCGGCTCGCCGCGCCCCGCGCCAGCAGGGGCACCAGCCGGTTGGCGCCGGGGTCGGGGGCCAGTTTTCCGGTGGTGGTCGCCAGCAGTTGCCGTGCCGTGAGGGCCATCGTCTTCTCCGTCGCCTCGGCCGTGCGGTCGTGCTCCACCCTGCCAGGGTCCCCGGTACGGAGTAGCCCGGCGAGAGATCGGCGTCCCGCCGGGTGATCGTGGGTGGACACCCCAAGAGGTGGACCACTTTCCGACCGGGGCGCGCAAGGCCCCCCGGGAGTCGAAAGCAGGCACGGTTCATGGCGACTTTGTGCAGACCCTCGGTGTCCGTACCCGAGCACGTGATCACGATGGAGGAGACCCTTCAGCTAGCCCGTGAGCGCCACGCCGGCCATCCCCAACTGCCGCTGGCCCTCAGGCTGATCGAGAACACCGGGGTGCGTACCCGGCACATCGTGCAGCCCATCGAGGAGACCCTGAAGCACCCCGGTTTCGAGGACCGGAACAAGCTCTACGAGGCCGAGGCCAAGGCCCGGGTGCCCGCGGTGATCCAGCGGGCCCTGGACGACGCGGAACTGCTCGCCAACGACATCGACGTGATCATCTACGTGTCGTGCACGGGCTTCATGATGCCCTCGCTCACCGCCTGGCTGATCAACGAGATGGGCTTCGACAGCACCACCCGGCAGATACCCATAGCGCAGTTGGGCTGCGCGGCGGGCGGCGCCGCGATCAACCGGGCGCACGACTTCTGCACGGCCTACCCGCAGGGCAACGCGCTCATCGTGGCCTGCGAGTTCTGCTCGCTGTGCTACCAGCCCACCGACATCGGCGTGGGCTCGCTGCTCTCCAACGGCCTCTTCGGCGACGGCATCGCCGCCGCGGTGGTCCGCGGCCGGGGCGGCACCGGCGTCCGCCTGGAGCGCAACGGCTCGTACCTGATCCCCAAGACCGAAGAGTGGATCATGTACGACGTGAAGGCGACCGGCTTCCACTTCCTGCTGGACAAGCGGGTGCCGGCCACCATGGAGCCGCTCGCCCCGGCGCTGCGGCAACTGGCCCGCGACCACGGCTGGGACGCGTCCGACCTGGACTTCTACATCGTGCACGCGGGCGGCCCGCGCATCCTGGACGACCTGAGCAAGTTCCTGCGGGTCGACCCGCACGCGTTCCGGTTCAGCCGGGCCACACTGACCGAGTACGGCAACATCGCCAGCGCCGTCGTCCTGGACGCGCTGCGCCGCATGTTCGACGAGGGCGGCGCGCAGGACCGGGCACGCGGCCTGCTGGCGGGATTCGGGCCGGGCATCACCGCGGAGATGTCCCTGGGCCACTGGCGGTCCGCGGACGAGAGCCGAGACGTGAGACGACCGTGAGCGAAGAGACCATCCCCCTGACCGTGCCGCCCGACCCGGCCCCCGGCACCGCCCCGCCGGTGCGGCACTGGCCGGCCCTGGACCTGCCGGGCACCGACTTCGACCCGGTGCTGCGCGAGCTGATGGCCGAGGGTCCGGTGACCCGGATCGCGCTGCCCAACGGCGAGGGCTGGGCCTGGCTGGTGACCCGCTACGAGGATGTGCGCACGGTCGCCAACGACCCCCGGTTCGCCCGGGAGCCGGTGATGGACCGGCAGGTCACCCGGCTCGCCCCGCACTTCATCCCGGCGCGCGGCGCGGTCGGCTTCCTCGACCCGCCCGACCACACGCGGCTGCGCCGCTCGGTGGCCGCCGCCTTCACCGCCCGCGGGGTGGAACGCGTCCGCGAGCGGGCCCGTTCGCTGCTCGACGAACTCGTCGACGCGCTGCTGGCGGAGGGGCCGCCGGCCGACCTCACCGAGGCGGTGCTCAGCCCCTTCCCGATCGCGGTGATCTGCGAGCTGATGGGCGTCCCGGCCGGCGACCGGCACGGCATGCACACCTGGACCCAGCTCATCCTGTCCTCGTCGCACGGCGCCGAGGTCAGCGAGCGGGCCAAGCAGGAGATGAGCGCGTACTTCTCCGACCTCATCGCCCTCCGGCAGGACAGCACCGGCGAGGACGTCACCTCGCTGCTCGGCGCCGCCGTGGGCCGCGAGGAGATCACGCTGGACGAGGCGGTGGGGCTCGCGGTGCTGCTGCAGATCGGCGGCGAGGCGGTCACCAACAACAGCGGGCAGATGTTCTACCTGCTGCTGACCCGCCCCGACCTCGCCGAACGGCTCCGCTCCGACCGGGAGGTCCGCCCCCGGGCCATCGACGAGCTGCTGCGCTGGATCCCGCACCGCAACGCGGTCGGCCTGTCCCGGATCGCCCTGGAGGACGTCGAGATCAGCGGGGTGCGCATCCGCCGGGGGGACGCGGTGTACGTGTCCTACCTGGCCGCCAACCGCGACCCGGACGTCTTCCCCCACCCGGAGACCATCGACCTCGACCGCAACCCCAACCCGCATGTCTCCTTCGGGTTCGGGCCGCACTACTGCCCGGGCGGGATGCTGGCCCGGCTGGAGTCGGAGCTGATGGTGGACGCCCTGCTGGAGCGGGTGCCCGGGCTGAAGCTGGCGGTGGCCGCGCAGGACGTGCCGTTCAAGAAGGGCGCGCTGATCCGCGGGCCCGAGGCCCTGCCCGTCACCTGGTGAGCCGCCGATGACCACCACCGAGGGACTGCTGGTGCCGCCGGGCCACGGCCGGGTCGTCGAGGCCCCGGCCCAGCACGTGACCTTCAAGGTGACGGGTTCGCATTCGCGGATGGCGTCCACCTTCGAGGTGATCGTGCCGCCGGGCTTCGACGTCGGCGCCCATGTGCACACCCGCAGCGAGGAACTCTTCTACGTGCTCGAAGGGGAAGTCGACGTCCTCGCCTTCGAGCCCCGCGTCCGCACCCCCGACAACTGGCAGCGCTGGGAATCGGCCTCGGGCAACCGGGTCGTGCGGGCCACGCCCGGCACGGTCATCGTCGTCCCGCCCGGCTGCCCGCACGCCTTCGCGAACCCGACGGACACTCCGGCGAAGATGTTCTTCCAGGCCAGTCCCCCGCCGGATCACGAACGCTACTTCGAGGAACTGCTGGAGATCCTCCAGGACGGCGGCCCCCCGGACCACGAGGCGATCGAGGCGCTGAGGGCCAAGTACGACATCCAGCAACTGACGCCGCTGAGGCACGGGTGACGCACCCGCACCCGCACCCCGCGGACTACCGAATGGGCATTCCGGAAAGTGTCCGGGCGATCACGAGCCGCTGGATCTCGCTCGTCCCCTCGAAGATCGTGTAGATCGCGCTGTCCCGGTGCATCCGCTCCACCGGGTACTCCCGGGTGTACCCGTTGCCGCCCAGGATCTGGATCGCCTGGGCGGTCACCTTCTTCGCCGTCTCGCTCGCGAACAGCTTGGACATCGACCCCTCGGCCGCCGTGAACGGCTTGCCGTTGATCGCCATCCAGGACGCCCGCCACACCAGCAGCCGCGCCGCGTCGATGGCGGTCCGCATGTCCGCGAGCTGGAAGGCGACCCCCTGGTTGTCGATGATCGGCCGCCCGAACTGCTCCCGGGTCTGCGCGTACTCCAGCGCGACCTCGTACGCGGCCCGGGCCGTGCCGACCGCCATCGCGCCGACGGCCGGCCGGGACGCCTCGAACGTGGCCATCGCCGCGTTCTTGACCCGCTCGCCGCCCTTCCTGGCCTTCTCCCGGGCCCGCGCCAGCCGCGCGTCGAGCTTCTCCTTGCCGCCCAGCAGGCAGGAGCCGGGGACCCGCACGTCGTCGAGGATGACCTCGGCGGTGTGCGAGGCGCGGATGCCGTGCTTCTTGAACTTCTGGCCCTGCGCGAGCCCCTTGGTGCCCGGCGGGACGATGAAGGAGGCGTGCCCCTTGGAGCCCAGCTCGGGGTCGACCACGGCGACGACGACGTGGACGTTGGCGATGCCGCCGTTGGTCGCCCAGGTCTTCGTGCCGTTGATCACCCACTCGTCCTTGGCCTCGTCGTACACGGCCCGGGTGCGCATGGAGGCGACGTCGGAGCCGGCGTCGGGCTCGGAGGAGCAGAAGGCGGCGACCTTGACATCGTTGGCGTCGCCGTACATCTGGGGGATCCAGGTGCCGATCTGCTCCTCGGTGCCGTTGGCGAGGACGCCGACGGCGGCCAGGCCGGTGCCGACGATGGACAGGGCGATGCCCGCGTCGCCCCAGAACAGCTCCTCCATGGTCATGGGGATGCCGAGGCCGGTGGCGTCGAAGTACTGCTGGGCGTAGAAGTCGAGGGAGTAGATGCCGACCTTGGCGGCCTCCTGGATGACCGGCCAGGGGGTCTCCTCGCGCTCGTCCCACTCGGCGGCGGCGGGACGGATCACATCGGCGGCGAAGCCATGGAGCCAGTCCCGGACCTCCTTCTGCTCGTCGTTGAGCTCCATGGTGAACTCGGCCATGTCCCCTCCAGCGGCACCCATGCGTGTTACTTGCGGTAACCGCAGTCTGTTACCGGCTGGTAGGAAAAGTCAACTCCCGGCGGCCCGTTCGAGGTGCGGGGTGTCATGGGTGTTAGTTTGCGCAGGCGTCACCGAATTCAGCACGGGTGGGGAGAGCACATGGACACCACGCAGCGGACCGAGCAGCAGCGGTCCGCCGAGCGCCGGCGGCGGGAGCTGCTGGAGGCCGCCGACCGGGTGGTGCTGCGCGACGGCCCGCACGCCTCGATGAACGCCATCGCGGCCGAGGCGGGCATCACCAAGCCGATCCTCTACCGGCACTTCGGCGACAAGGGCGGCCTGTACGCCGCGCTCGCCCAGCGGCACACGGACGCGCTGCTCGCCTCGCTGCGGGCCGCGCTGGACGCCCCGGCGGAGCGGCGGGCGCGCGTCGAGGCCACCCTGGACACCTACCTTGCGGCCATAGAGGCCCGCCCCCAGGTCTACCGCTTCCTGATGCACCCGGCGGAGGGCGGCGCCGCCCAGGGCGACCAGGGCTTCGACGTCGGCAAGCACTCCGCCCCGCTGCTGCGCCGCATGGGCGAGGAGCTGGCCCAGGTCATCGGGGAGCGCCTCGACCTCGGCCCGGACGGCCAGCGCCAGGCCCGGGTCTGGGGCCACGGCATCGTCGGCATGATGCACGCCGCCGGTGACTGGTGGCTCGGCGAACGGCCCTGCTCCCGGCAGGAGTTGGTGCGCAGCCTGGCCGACCTGCTCTGGGGCCGGCTGGCCGCGGCCGGCGACCGCAGCGGTGGCCCCGGGTTCTAGGACCTGTCGTCTGGATCAGGCCCTAGCCACGGCTCCAGGACGCCTTGGCCGCCTGCCGTTCCAGGCGCCGCTTGCGCCAGCCCGTGAGGCGGTCGGCGTACAGACGGCCCTGGAGGTGGTCGTACTCGTGCTGGAGGCAGCGGGCGAAGAAGCCGCTGCCGCGCACGGTGACCGGCTCCCCGGCCGCCGTGAACCCCTCGATCACCGCGTGGTCGTACCGCTCGGTGCCGGCCTCCAGGCCCGGCAGCGACAGACAGCCCTCCGGTCCGCGCACCACCACCCCGCCGGTCTCCACCAGCGTCGGGTTGACCACATGGCCGAGGTGGCGCGCGTCCTCGTCGTCCGGGCAGTCGTAGACGAAGACCCGCAGCGGTTCGCCGACCTGGTTGGCGGCCAGGCCCACGCCCCGGGCGGCGTACATGGTGGCGAACAAGTCCTCCACCAGGGCGGCCAGTTCGGGGCCGAAGCCGGTCACCTCCCGGCACGGCTCGCGCAGTACCGTGTCACCGAGCAGGGTCAGGGGCCGGACGCGCCCGCGGGCGCCCGGGATCGGGCCGTGTCGCATGGGCGCAAGGGTACGGTCCCGCCGGGTCCCGGCCACCGCGCGGCCCGGGCACGATTCGGGAGTGCGAAGGGATCTCGATAGGCTGAGGCCCACACCACGTGGCCGTCAGGCCCTACAGGCTTCAGGCGCGGCGCGTTCGCAAGGAGGATCGAGAACTGATGGCAGGCACCTCGGACCCGCTCACGCCGCGGGCCAAGCTGGCCGTGACCGCGGGCAAGGCGGTCGCGGCGGCGTCCCGCGCCGCCGGACGCGGCAGCGGATCGGTGATCGGCGGCCGGGTAGCGCTGAAGCTCGACCCCGACCTCCTCGCCCGGCTCGCCCAGCACTTGGACGTGACCCTCGTCTCGGCGACCAACGGCAAGACCACCACCACCCGGCTCATCGCCGAGGCGCTCAAGGCGGCCGGCCCGGTGGTGTCCAACGCGCTCGGCGCCAACATGCCGGCCGGCATCACCTCCGCCCTGGCCGGCGGCACGGACGCCCGGTACGGCGTGATCGAGGTCGACGAGAAGTACCTGGTCGGCGTCGCCCAGGCCACCGACCCCAAGTGCATCGCGCTGCTCAACCTCTCCCGGGACCAGTTGGACCGCGCCGCCGAGACCCGGATGCTCGCCGAGAACTGGCGGGAGGGCCTGGCCGGCTCCAAGGCCGTGATCGTCGCCAACGCCGACGACCCGCTGGTGGTGTGGGCCGCCTCCTCCTCCCCCAACGTGATCTGGGTCGCCGCCGGGCAGATGTGGAAGGACGACGCCTGGTCCTGCCCGTCCTGCGGCGGTGTGATGCAGCGCCCCGGCGACGACTGGTTCTGCGGCGAGTGCGGCTTCCGCCGGCCCACGCCGAGCTGGGCGCTCTCCGGCGACCACGTCCTCGACCCGCACGGCTCGCCCTGGCCGATCCACCTGCAGTTGCCGGGCCGCGCCAACAAGGCCAACGCCGCCTCCTCGGCCGCCGTCGCCGCCGTCTTCGGGGTGCCGCCGCAGGTCGCCCTGGAGCGCATGTACCAGGTGCAGGCGGTCGCCGGACGCTACGACGTGGTCCAGTTCCAGGGCCGGGACCTGCGCCTGCTGCTCGCCAAGAACCCCGCGGGCTGGCTGGAGACGTTCTCCCTGATCGACCCGCCGCCCACCCCGGTGATCCTCTCGGTGAACGCCCGCGGCGCGGACGGCACCGACACCTCCTGGCTGTGGGACGTGGACTACACCCGGCTCACCGGCCACCCGATCTGCGTCATCGGTGACCGCAAGCTGGACCTCGCGGTCCGCCTGGAGGTCGCCGACCAGCAGTTCCAGGTGTGCGAGAACCTCGACCAGGCCGTCCAGGCGTGCCCGCCGGGCCGGATCGAGGTCATCGCCAACTACACCGCGTTCCAGGACCTGCGCCGCCGCGTCGGCAACTGACCCAACGGACCTGTAGGGGACTTGAAGTGAGCGACAACCAACTGCGGGTCGTCTGGATCTACCCGGACCTGCTCAGCACCTACGGCGACCAGGGGAACGTCCTTGTCGTCGAGCGCCGCGCCCGCCAGCGCGGCCTGGACGTGGCCCGGCTCGACGTGCGCAGCGACCAGCCGATCCCCACCTCCGGCGACATCTACCTGATCGGCGGCGGCGAGGACCGCCCGCAGCGGCTGGCGGCCGAGCGGCTGCGCCGCGACGGCGGGCTGTACCGGGCGGTGGAGAACGGCGCGATCGTCTTCTCGGTCTGCGCCGGCTACCAGATCCTCGGCCACGAGTTCGTCAACGACCTCGGCCAGCGCGAGCCCGGCCTCGGCCTGCTCGACGTGGTCTCGGTGCGCGGCGAGGGCGCCCGCTGCGTCGGCGACGTCCTCGGCGACATCGACCCCCGCCTCGGCCTGCCCCCGCTGACCGGCTTCGAGAACCACCAGGGCGTCACCCACCTCGGCCCGACCGCCCGCCCCCTCGCCCAGGTCCGCTTCGGCAACGGCAACGGCACCGGGGACGGCACCGAGGGCGCGTACAACGACACGGTCTTCGGTACCTACATGCACGGGCCGGTGCTCGCCCGGAACCCGCTCATCGCGGACCTGCTGCTGAAGCTGGCCCTGGACGTCAACGCGCTGCCGCCGACCGACGACCGCTGGTACGAGGCGCTGCGCGACGAGCGCATCGCGGCGGCGCAGCAGCCCGCGTAGAACGCGCGCGCGGAGCCCGTCTGATGGGACATACGCACAGGTGAGCGGACCCGTCCACCAGGCGGACGCCTGGTGCGGCTCCGCCCCGCGCCGCTAGGGTGGCGGAGATCGAGCCGGACAGCGCGGTCCGGCCCCCGTGCCCACTTCGAGAAGGTATATCGGGCTATGCGCATTGGTGTCCTCACGTCCGGCGGCGACTGCCCCGGCCTGAACGCCGTCATCCGGTCCGTCGTGCACCGTGCCGTCGCCGACCACGGCGACGAGGTCATCGGTTTCCGGGACGGCTGGAAGGGCCTTCTGGAGGGCGACCACGTCAAGCTCGACCTCGACGCGGTCGGCGGCATCCTGGCCCGCGGCGGCACCATCCTCGGCTCCTCCCGGGTCCGCCCCGAGCATCTGCGGGACGGCGTGGAGCGGGCCCGGGGGCATGTCGCCGAGCTGGGCCTGGACGCGATCATCCCGATCGGCGGTGAGGGCACCCTGAAGGCGGCCCGGCTGCTGTCCGATGCCGGGCTGCCGATCGTGGGCGTGCCGAAGACCATCGACAACGACATAGCCGTGACCGACGTCACCTTCGGCTTCGACACCGCCGTGACGGTGGCGACCGAGGCGCTGGACCGGCTGAAGACCACCGCCGAGTCGCACCAGCGGGTGCTGATCGTCGAGGTCATGGGCCGGCACACCGGCTGGATCGCGCTGCACTCCGGCATGGCGGCCGGCGCGCACGCGGTGGTCGTGCCCGAGCGGCCCTTCGACATCGCGGAACTCGCCGCGAAGGTCGGCGAGCGGTTCTCCGCGGGCAAGCGGTTCGCGATCGTGGTCGCGGCGGAGGGCGCGAAGCCCAAGCCGGGCACGATGTCGTTCGACGAGGGCGGCACGGACGCCTACGGGCACGAGCGGTTCGCCGGGATAGCCCGGCAGCTCTCCCTCGAACTGGAGCAGCGGCTCGGCAAGGAGGCCCGGCCGGTGATCCTCGGGCATGTGCAGCGCGGGGGGACGCCGACGGCGTACGACCGGGTGCTGGCGACGCGGTTCGGATGGCACGCGGTGGAGGCCGCGCACCGCGGGGAGTTCGGGATGATGACCGCGCTGCGCGGGACGGACATCGTGATGGTGTCGCTGGCGGAGGCGGTGCAGACGCTGAAGACGGTGCCGGCGGAGCGGTACGCGGAAGCGGAGTGCGTGCTTTAGCCGTCCCGTGCATGCGGGTGGTTCGTGGTCGCCCGCGCCCACGCGGCGGAGCCGCACAGTGATACGGCCTCTCTGCCCCCGGTGACTGCGGTCGCCGGGGGCCGCTCTAGTCTGGGGGCGGACAGACAGCGGCAATCGGCACGAAATGGGAGCCGGCGGATGGATCACAGCGGGCACGGCATGACGATGGATCTGCCGCCGTTCACGCTGGGGCGGGGGCTCGGCTGGTCGGCCGATCCGTTCTTCCTCGTGGCGTGTGTGCTGGGGCTGACGCTGTACGGGTGGGGGGTCGTGCGGCTGGTGCGGCGCGGGGACGCCTGGCCGGTCGGGCGGACCGTCGCCTTCGTGCTCGGCGTGCTGAGCATCGCCCTGATGATGTGCACCAGGCTCAACGACTACGGCATGGTCATGTTCAGCGTGCACATGGTGCAGCACATGATGATCAGCATGGTGTCGCCGATCCTGCTGCTGCTGGGGGCCCCGGTGACGCTGGCGCTGCGCGCGCTGCCGCCGGCCGCGCGGGGCAGCAAGGGCCCGCGTGAGCTGCTGCTGATGCTGCTGCACAGCCGGTACATGAAGGTGATCACCCACCCGGTCTTCACCATCCCGCTCTTCATCGCCAGCCTGTACGCGCTGTACTTCACGCCGCTGTTCGACTTCCTGATGGGCTCCAAGGTGGGGCACCTCGCGATGATGGTGCACTTCCTCGCCGTCGGCCTGGTCTTCTTCTGGCCGATCATGGGCGTCGACCCGGGCCCGCACCGCCCGGGGTACCTGATGCGGATGCTGGAGCTGTTCGCGGGCATGCCGTTCCACGCGTTCTTCGGCATCGCCTTGATGATGGCGTCCACCCCGATGGTCTCGACCTTCGAGAACCCCCCGGCGTCCCTGGGCGTCGACGCGCTCTCCGACCAGAACGCGGCCGGCGGGATCGCCTGGGCGTTCAGCGAGGTGCCCTCCGTGCTGGTGCTGATCGCCCTGCTGTTCCAGTGGTACGCCTCCGACCAGCGGCAGGCCCGGCGCACCGACCGGGCCGCCGACCGGGACGGCGACAAGGAACTGGAGGCGTACAACGCCTATCTGGCCTCCTTGCGGACGCGCGGGAGCTGAACGAGGATCTTCGGGGCACCATGGAGGGAACGGAACCCTACAGGAGGGTGTCGCGATGCCCGGTTCCACGGACAGTTCCACGAAGACGATGGCGGCGCTCACCATCGGGGGCCTGGTGGCGGTGACGGCCTACACGGTGGCGCTCGGCAGCAACGGCTGGCTCTGGTTCGGCTGGGTCGTGCTGGGTCTGCTCACGCTGGGGATGATCGCCACCCGCAGTGCCTGACCGTCAGGCGCGGGCGGGCCGGGCCGCCGGGTGGACGCCCGGCTGGTACTTCGGCAGCCGGACGGTGATCTTCATGCCCGCGCCGACGGCCGTCTCGATGACCAGGGCGTGCTCGTCGCCGTAGACCTGGCGGAGCCGGTCGTCGACGTTGGACAGGCCGATGCCGCCCGACGGGCTGACCTCGCGGGCCAGGATGCGGCGGAGCAGGGCGGGGTCCATGCCGGCGCCGTCGTCCTCGATGACGACCAGGGCCTCGGCGCCCGCGTCCTGCGCGGTGATCTGGATGTGGCACTGGTCGGACTTGCCCTCCAGCCCGTGTTTGACGGCGTTCTCGACGAGCGGCTGGAGGCAGAGGAAGGGCAGGGTGACCGGCAGCACCTCGGGGGCGATCTGGAGGGTGACCGCGAGGCGGTCGCCGAACCGGGCCCGGACCAGCGCCAGGTAGTGGTCGATGGCGTGCAGTTCGTCGGCGAGGGTGGTGAAGTCGCCGTGCCGGCGGAACGAGTAGCGGGTGAAGTCGGCGAACTCCAGGAGCAGCTCGCGGGCGCGCTCGGGGTCGGTGCGGACGAACGAGGCGATCACCGCGAGCGAGTTGAAGATGAAGTGCGGGGATATCTGGGCCCGCAGCGCCTTGATCTCGGCCTCGATCAGCCGGGTGCGGGACTGGTCCAGGTCGGCGAGCTCCAACTGGACGGAGACCCAGCGGGCCACCTCCCCGGCGGCCCGGACCAGGACGGCGGACTCGCGGGGCGCGCAGGCCACCAGCGCGCCGTGCACCCGGTCGTCGACGGTGAGCGGGGTGACCACCGCCCAGCGCACCGAGCAGTCCGGGGTGTCGCAGGTGAGCCGGAACGCCTCGCCCCGGCCGGTCTCCAGCGGCCCGGCGAGCCGTTCCATGATCTCGGTGCGGTGGTGAGCGCCGACGCCGTCCCAGACCAGGACCTCCTTGGTGCCGGTCAGGCAGAGCGCGTCGGTGCCGAGCAGGGAGCGCAGCTTGCGGGCGGACCGGCGGGCGGTCTCCTCGGTCAGCCCGGCGCGCAGCGGGGGCGCGGCGAGGGAGGCGGTGTGCAGGGTCTGGAAGGTGGCGTGCTCGACCGGGGTGCCGAGCCCGCCGAGGCTCTCCGGGCGGGCCGTGCGCCGGCCCAGCCAGAAGCCCGCCGCCAGCAGCGGCAGCACCGCCACGCACAGCCCGGCCAGGAAACCGCTCATACCGTCGCCTCCGTGCGCAGGTCCTCGGGGAGGTGGAAGCGGGCGAGGACCGCCGCCGTGCCGGGCGGGACCCGGCCCGGGGTGGCCAGGGAGACCAGCACCATGGTGAGGAAGCCCAGCGGCACCGACCAGAGCGCGGGCCAGGCCAGCAGGGCGTGCGGCGCTCCCCCGCCGCCCGGGAAACCGGCCATCGTCGCCGTCACCGCGAGCAGCGCGGAGCCGCCGCCGACCAGCATCCCGGCGGCCGCGCCCGGCGGGGTCAGCCGCCGCCACCAGATGCCGAGGACCAGCAGCGGACAGAACGAGGACGCCGACACCGCGAAGGCGAGGCCGACCGCGTCGGCGACGGGCAGCCCGCCGACCAGGACGCTGGCGGCGAGCGGGACGGCCATGGCGAGCAGGGTGCCGAGCCGGAAGTGCCGCACGCCCCGGGCGGGCAGCACGTCCTGGGTGAGGACGCCCGCGACGGCCATGGTCAGCCCGGAGGCGGTGGACAGGAACGCGGCGAAGGCGCCGCCCGCCACGAGGGCGCCGAGCAGGTCGCCGCCCAGGCCCCCGATCATCCGGTCCGGCAGCAGCAGCACGGCGGCGTCCGCGTCGCCGGTGAGGGTGAGTTCGGGCGCGTAGAGCCGGCCGAGGGCGCCGTAGACGGGCGGCAGCAGGTAGAAGGCGCCGATCAGGCCGAGGACGGCGACGGTGGTGCGGCGGGCGGCGACGCCGTGCGGGCTGGTGTAGAAGCGGACCACGACGTGCGGCAGGCCCATGGTGCCGAGGAACGTGGCGAGGATCAGCCCGTAGGTGGCGTACAGCGGGCGTTCGGTGCGGCTCTCGGCGCGGGACGGTGAGAGGGCGTCGTCGGCGCCGGGTCCGGCGGCCGCCGGTACGGGGGTGCCGGGGGCGAAGGAGAGGCGGGTGCCGGCGTCGATGCGGTGGGTGCCGGCGGGGAGCAGGAGCCGGGTGCCGTGGTGCGGGCGGCCGTCCACGGTGCCGTGCACGGTGACGGTCAGCGGCCGCTCCAGCTTCAGGGCGAGGGCGTCCTGGACGCGGACGGTGCGGTGCTCGCGGAAGGCGGCGGGTTCCTCGAAGGCGCGGGCCGGGGCGCCGTCGGCCTGCCAGGCGAGGATCAGGAAGAGGGCGGGGACCAGCAGGGCGGTGAGCTTCAGCCAGTACTGGAACGCCTGGACGAAGGTGATGCTGCGCATGCCGCCGGCCGCGACGGTGGCGGTGACCACCAGGGCGACGATCACCCCGCCGAGCCAGTCGGGCGCCCCGGTCAGCACGGTCAGCGTCAGTCCCGCCCCCTGGAGCTGGGGCAGCAGGTACAGCCAGCCGACGCCGACCACGAAGGCGCCCGCGAGCCGCCGTACCGCCTGGGAGGCGAGCCGCGCCTCGGCGAAGTCGGGCAGCGTGTAGGCGCCGGAGCGGCGCAGCGGGGCGGCGACGAACAGCAGGAGCAGCAGGTACCCGGCGGTGTAGCCGACCGGGTACCAGAGCATGTCGGGGCCCTGCACCAGGACCAGGCCGGCGATGCCGAGGAAGGACGCGGCGGAGAGGTACTCGCCACTGATGGCGGCGGCGTTCAGGCGCGGGCCGACGGTGCGGGAGGCGACGTAGAAGTCTGAGGTGGTCCGGGAGACGCGCAGCCCGAAGGCGCCGACGAGGACGGTCGCCACGACGACGAGGGCGACGGCGGGGACGGCGAAGCTGGAGTTCACGGCGGCTAGCGGTCCTCCACGAGCCGTACGAAGTCGCGTTCGTTGCGTTCGGCGCGGCGGACGTACCAACGGGCGAGCAGGACGAGCGGGGCGTACAGGGCGAAGCCGAGGACGGCCCACTCCAGGCGGCGGGCGCCGGGCAGCGCGGCGAACAGCAGCGGCAGCGGGCCGACCAGCAGCACCAGCACGGCGAACACGGTCAGCGCGGCGCGCAGTTGGCTGCGCATCAGGGAGCGGACGTAGGTGTGGCCGAGGGTGGTCTGCTCGTCGATCTCGGTGCGCGGCCGGTAGTAGCCGGAGGCTCGGTGGGAGCGCAGGGCGCGGCGGGGCGGGCCGGTGACGGTGACGCGGCGGTCGGCGGGGTCGTGGGGCACCGTCAGGGCCTCCGCATCAGCAGGTCCCGCAGCTCGCGTGCGTGGCGGCGGCTGACCTGGAGCTCCTCGGCGCCGACCAGGACGCTGACGGTACCGGCGTCCAGCCGGAGTTCGCCGATGTGGCGCAGGGCGACGAGGTGGCGGCGGTGGATGCGGACGAAGCCGCGCGAGCGCCAGCGGTCCTCCAGGGTGGACAGCGGGACGCGGACCAGGTGGCTGCCCTGGCCGGTGTGCAGCCGGGCGTAGTCGCCCTGGGCCTCGACGTGGGTGATGTCGTCGACCGGGACGAAGCGGGTGACGCCGCCGAGTTCGACGGGGATGTGGTCGGGGTCGGGTTCGTGCACGGGGATGCGGGGCGGGGTGCCGCTGAGTTCGGCGGCGCGGCGGACGGCTTCGGCCAGGCGTTCCCGGCGGACCGGTTTGAGGACGTAGTCGACGGCCTTGAGGTCGAACGCCTGGACGGCGAAGTCCTCGTGGGCGGTGACGAAGACGACCAGCGGCGGCCGGGCGAACCCGGTGAGCAGCCGGGCCAGGTCCAGGCCGTCCAGGCCGGGCATCTGGATGTCGAGGAAGACCACGTCGATGGCGTCCGGGCCGTCGGGGCCGGACTCCAGGGCGCGGTTGATGCGGCGCAGCGCCCCGGTGGCGTCGCCCGCGCCCTCCGCGCTGCCGACCCGCGGGTCGGCGTTGAGCAGGTACACGAGCTCTTCCAGCGAGGGGCGTTCGTCGTCGACGGCCAGGGCGCGCAGCATGGACGTGGAGTCTAGGGGCGATCCGTCCGCCTGCACACGCCCCGCAGCACACGTGTTCGCGCTGGATACAGTGCCCGCATGAACAGCAGGCCGCCGTCCTTCGACGAACTGGACCGGAAGATCGTCACCGCGCTGATGGCCAACGCCCGGGCGTCCTTCGCCGAGATCGGCGCGGACGTCGGGCTGTCGGCGACGGCGGTCAAGCGGCGGGTGGACCGACTGCGGGAGACCGGGGTGATCACCGGGTTCACGGCCACGGTGCGGCCGTCGGCGCTGGGCTGGCGGACGGAGGCGTACGTGGAGGTGTACTGCGAGGGCGCGGCCCCGCCCCGGCGGCTGGCGGAGGTGGTCCGCAACCATCCGGAGATCGCCGCGGCGATGACGGTGACCGGCGGCGCGGACGCGCTGCTGCATGTGCGGGCGCGGGACGTGGAGCACTTCGAGGAGGTGCTGGAGCGCATCCGGGTGGAGCCGTTCATCCGCAAGACCATCAGTGTGATGGTGCTCTCCCATCTGCTGCCGGACAGTCCGGAGGCGGGCGCCAGCCAGGCGGCCCCCCAGGGCGCAGCGGACGTGCGCTGAACGGCCCGACAACGCAGGATCGGTGCGTGGACACGCAGCTTTCGTCGCTTGTCGCCCGTACGGGTCACTTCCTACCGTGGTGTCACCGAACCGTGACGTACCGTGAGGAAGCGGAGGAACCCCTCTGTGCCCGACTCCCGTGTGCCGCGCCCGCGGCGCTTCCTGCTCTGCGAACCCCGGCACTTCGCCGTGAGCTACTCGATCAACCCGTGGATGCGCACCGACCGGCCCGTGGACCCGGTCCGGGCCCTGGACCAGTGGCAGGCGCTGGTGGACGCCTACCGCGCGCACGGCCACACCGTCGACACCGTCCCTCCGGTGGCCGGGCTGCCCGACATGGTGTTCGCCGCCAACGCGGCGGTGACCGTGGCGGGCCGGGCCCTCGGCTCGCTGTTCAAGGCGCCCGAGCGGCGGCCGGAGTCCCTGCCGTACGAGGCGTGGCTCAAGGCGGAGGGCTTCGAGGTGCACCGTCCGGAGGCGGTGTGCGAGGGCGAGGGCGACCTGGTGCCGGCCGGGCGGTGGATCCTGGCCGGCACGGGCTTCCGTACCGTCCCGGCGGCCCATCGTGAGGCCCAGGAGTTCTTCGGGGTGCCGGTGATCTCGCTGACGCTGGTGGACCCGTACCTCTACCACCTGGACACGGCGCTGTTCGTGCTCGACGACGCGGACGGCGGGAACGTCGCCTACTGTCCGGACGCGTTCAGTCCGGGCAGCCGGGAGGTGCTCGCCCGGCTCTATCCGGACGCGGTGCTCGCCACCCGCGAGGAGGCGCTGGCGTTCGGGCTGAACGCCGTCAGCGACGGGCGCCATGTGTTCCTCCCCCCGGAGGCGCGCGCCCTGGCCGCCCGGCTCGCCGAGCGCGGCTACGTCCCGGTCCCCGTCGACCTGTCCGAGTTCCACAAGGCCGGCGGCAGCATCAAGTGCTGCACTCAGGAGATCCGTTCATGACCGCGTCCGCGCACCCCCGTACGTCCACCGAGCTGATCCGCGCCGAGGAGCCCGTCGTCGCGCACAACTACCACCCGCTGCCGGTGGTGGTCGCCCGCGCCGAGGGCGTCTGGATGGAGGACGTGGAGGGCCGCCGCTACCTGGACCTGCTGGCCGGGTACTCGGCGCTGAACTTCGGGCACCGGCACCCGGTGCTGGTCGAGGCCGCGCACCGCCAGCTCGACCGGCTGACACTGACCTCGCGCGCCTTCCACCACGACCGCCTCGCCGGTTTCGCCGAGCAACTGGCCGCGCTCACCGGCACCGAGACGGTGCTGCCGATGAACACCGGCGCGGAGGCGGTGGAGAGCGGCATCAAGGTGGCCCGCAAGTGGGCCTACGAGGTCAAGGGCGTCCCGGACGGCGCCGCGACGATCGTGGTGGCGGCCGGCAACTTCCACGGCCGGACGACGACGATCGTGGGCTTCTCCACCGACGAGTCGGCCCGGTCCGGGTTCGGGCCGTTCACGCCGGGTTTCCGGATCGTGCCGTACAACGACCTGGCGGCGCTGGAGGCGGCGGTCGACGGGACGACGGCGGCGGTGCTGATCGAGCCGGTGCAGGGCGAGGCGGGGGTGCTGATCCCGGACGACGGCTATCTGGCCGGGGTGCGGGAGGTGACCCGGCGCGCGGGGTGCCTGTTCATCGCGGACGAGATCCAGTCGGGGCTGGGGCGCACCGGGCACACCCTCGCCGTGCAGCACGAGTCGGTCGTCCCGGACGTGGTGCTGCTCGGCAAGGCGCTGGGCGGCGGGATCGTGCCGGTGTCGGCGGTGGTGGGCCGGCGGGACGTGCTCGGGGTGCTGCGGCCGGGCGAGCACGGCTCGACGTTCGGCGGCAATCCGCTGGCCGCGGCGGTGGGCACGGCGGTGGTCGGGCTGCTGGAGACGGGCGAGTACCAGCGCCGGGCGGCCGAGCTGGGCGTCCTGCTCCGGGAGAGGCTGGCGGCGCTGGTCGGCCGGGGAGTGGTGGCCTTCCGGGCGCGGGGGCTGTGGGCGGGCGTGGACGTGGACCCGGCGCTGGGCACCGGCCGGGAGATCAGCGAGCGGCTGATGCGGGAGGGCGTGCTGGTCAAGGACACCCACGGCTCCACGATCCGGCTCGCCCCGCCGCTGACGATCACGGCGGCGGAGCTGGAGGGCGCGCTGAGCACCCTGGAGAAGGTGCTGACGGCCTGAGACCAGGACCTAGTGGGCGGCTCGGCTCCGGTCGAGCCGCTCCACGTGCGTGACGTTCCCCCGGTCCTCGGGGTCCTCGCTGGGCGTGCCCGCGAACCAGGCGTCGAGGATCTCCGTGAGCAGCGGCCCGGAGGTCAGCCGGAGGCTGAGCGCGAGGACGTTGGCGTCGTTCCAGCGGCGGGCGCCGTCGGCGGTGTACGCGTCGGCGCACAGGGCGGCGCGGACGCCCGGCACCTTGTTGGCGGCGATCGAGGCGCCGGTGCCGGTCCAGCAGCACACCACGGCCTGGTCGGCCCGGCCGTCGGCGACGTCCCGCGCGGCCTGCTCCGAGCAGGGCGCCCACTGGGGGTCGGCGCCGGGCCGCAGCGCCCCGTGCGGCAGCACCTCGTGGCCGCGGCGGCGCAGCTCCTCGACGAGGAGGCGGGCCACGGGTTCGTCCAGGTCTGAGGAGACGGCGATCCGCATGACCCGAAGCCTACTCCGCCACTTGCCGACCGATCCGGACGAGTGAATTCCGCATGGTGTGGCAGGCGTGGTTGGAAAGCTGATGTACATGCGATTGTGCCGTTTGGAGCGGTATGTCCCTGGAAAGGAAGCCCGCCACGTCCCCCACCGACCACGGACCCGTGCCCGACTCCGCAGCGGTCAGGCGGCACCCCACCCTGTTCCGTGCCGTCAGGCGCCGGCGGAACCCGCGGCTGCGCAGGTCGGACATCACGGTGACGGACGAGCGGGCCGTCAAGCGGGCGGTCAAGGCGGCCTCCCTCGGCAACGCCATGGAGTGGTTCGACTTCGGCATCTACGCCTATCTGGCCGGCACCATCGGCCGGGTCTTCTTCCCGTCCGGCAGTGACACCGCGCAGTTGCTGTCGTCCTTCGCGACCTTCGCCGTGGCCTTCCTGGTGCGTCCGCTCGGCGGCATGGTCTTCGGGCCGATGGGCGACCGGATCGGCCGCAAGAAGGTCCTGGCGCTGACGATGATCCTGATGGCGGTCGGCACCTTCGCGATCGGGCTGCTGCCGACGTACGCCGCGGTGGGCTTCTGGTCGCCGCTGCTGCTGATCGTGTTCCGGCTGCTCCAGGGCTTCTCCACCGGCGGCGAGTACGGGGGCGCCTCGACCTTCATCGCGGAGTACGCCCCGGACAAGCGGCGCGGCTTCTTCGGCAGCTTCCTGGAGCTGGGCACGCTGGCCGGGTACACCGGCGCGGCCGGTCTGGTCACGGCGCTCACCGCCTGGCTGGGCACCGGCCAGATGGACGCCTGGGGCTGGCGGGTGCCGTTCCTGGTCGCCGGTCCGCTCGGCATCGTCGGCCTCTATCTGCGGCTGAAGCTGGACGACACGCCCGCCTTCCTCAGGCTGGAGGAGGGCACGGTGCACATCTCCGAGGCGGCGGACGCGGTGGAGACCACCACCCGGGGCGACCTCGCGAAGATCTTCCGGCAGCACTGGCGGACGCTGCTGCTGTGCGTGACGCTGGTCGGCGCGTACAACATCAACGACTACATGCTGCTGTCGTACATGCCGACGTACCTCTCGGACGAGCTGGACTACAGCGAGACCCACGGGCTGCTGATCCTGGTGGTGACGATGGTGGTGCTGATGCTGATCGTCAACCGGGTGGGCCGGCTCTCCGACCGGTACGGCCGCAGGCCGGTGCTGATGACCGGGATGCTGGGCTTCCTGGTGCTGTCCGCGCCCTCGTTCCTGCTGGTGCGGCAGGGCGGCCTGGCGGCGGTCGCGGCGGGGATGCTGATGCTGGGCCTGTCGCTGGTCTGTCTGCTGGGCACGATGTCGGCGGCGCTGCCGGCGATGTTCCCCACGCCGGTGCGCTACGGGTCCCTGTCGGTGGGCTACAACCTGTCGACGTCCCTGTTCGGCGGCACCACCCCGCTGGTGATCACCGCGCTGATCGGGGCGACCGGCTCGGACATGATGCCCGCCTACTACTCGATGGCCGCGGCCCTGATCGGTGTGATCGCGGTGGCCTGCATGAAGGAGACCGCGCGCAAGCCGCTGGCCGGCTCCCCGCCCTCGGTGCAGAGCGAGGCGGAGGCGGCGGCCCTGGTGGAGGAGCAGGCGCCGGTGCCGAGGTTCTGAGGTCCGCCGTGCGGCGCCCGGGGATGCCGGGCGCCGCCGGGCTCAGCGGGTTCCCGGGGGGCGGACGGCGGCGCGGGCCGCGTTGTTGTAGACGCGGCGCAGGTGCTTGGCCGCGGGGCAGGGCGCGGCGTCGGCGTGGCACTGGCGGCAGTACCGGCGGTGCGCGTCGTAGTCCTCGCGCGCCTGGTCGACCGTGACCTCGGGCTGGTTCATGGGGTGCATACGAAACTCCTGGCGGACCTGCCGACGCCCCGGACATCCGGACATCATTGCCCGAGGCTCCCGGTTGGCATGATCAACTTGTTACTCGCAGTACGGCAAGGCGGGCCCCGATCACCGCCCGGACGGACCGGGACGCTGCCCCGGGACACGAGGTCCGCGGGGTGGCTCGGGCCACCGGGCCGGGGGCGGTCCCTTCGGGCCGCCGGGTCCGAGGGGGTCCCTTCCGGCCGTCCGCCTGTCAACATCGTCCTCAGGGGTTCTCCGGTGCGAGCGAGAGGCGATCCGTGTTCTACAACCTGCTCAGATTCGTGCTCCTGGGCCCGCTGCTGCGACTGGTCTTCCGGCCCCGCATCGAGGGTCTGGACCAGGTGCCGGCGTCCGGGGCGGCCATCGTCGCCGGCAACCACCTGTCGTTCTCGGACCACTTCCTGATGCCGGCCGTCCTCAAGCGCCGGATCACCTTCCTGGCGAAGGCCGAGTACTTCACCGGGCCGGGCCTGAAGGGGCGGCTGACCGCCGCGTTCTTCCGCGCCGCCGGGCAGATCCCGGTCGACCGGTCGGGCAAGGACGCGGGCCGGGCCGCCATCACCGAGGGGCTGCGCGTCCTCTCCCGGGGCGAGCTGCTCGGCATCTACCCCGAGGGCACCCGGTCCCACGACGGGCGCCTCTACAAGGGCAAGGTCGGCGTCGCGGTGATGGCGCTGCGGGCCGGGGTGCCGGTCGTGCCGTGCGCGATGATCGGCACCTTCGAGGCCCAGCCGCCCGGCCGCAAACTGCCCCGCGTCCGCCCCGTGGTCATCCGCTTCGGCGCGCCCCTGGACTTCTCCCGCTACGCCGGGATGGAACAGGAGAAGGCGGTCCTGCGCGCGGTCACCGACGAGATCATGTACGCCGTCCTGGAGCTGTCCGGCCAGGAGTACGTCGACCGGTACGCGGCCGACGTCAAGGCCGAGGCCGAACGGGGCACCCGGGCCCGGCGCTTCCCCCGGATGCCGCTCACCTGAGCTCTGCTGTCGGCGAAGGCCCGTGGCGCGCGCGGCCCCGGCGTGCCTACGGTCCCGGTATGACACGTGCTGTGGTGGTCGGAGCGACGGGACAGATCGGGCGGGCGGTGGTACGGGCGCTGGCCGGGGAGGGCTGGGAGGTGACCGCCGTCTCCCGGGGCGGCGGCCGGGGCCGCGACTGGCCGGACGGCGTACGGGCGGTGCGGGCCGACCGGGAGGACGACGCGGCCCTCGCGTCGGCGGTCGGCGACGGCTGTGACGTACTGGTCGACACGGTGGCCTACGGGCCCGCGCACGCCCGGCAGTTGACGGCGCTGGCCGGGCGGATCGGCTCGGCGGTGGTGATCTCCAGCGTCTCGGTGTACGAGGACGACCAGGGCCGCGGCTTCGACACCCAGGACCGGCCCGGCGGCTTCCCCGAGTACCCGGTGCCGCTCACCGAGGGGCAGCGCACGGTCCGGCCGGGCGACGCCTCGTACAGCACCCGCAAGGCCGCGCTGGAGCGGGAGCTGCTGGGCGCGGGGGACGCGCTGCCGGTGACGCTGCTGCGGGCGGGCGCGGTGCACGGGCCGTACTGCCGCACCCCGCGCGAGCTGTGGTTCGTCAAGCGCAACCTCGACGGCCGGCGCCGCCGGGTGCTGGCCTACCGGGGTGCCAGCCGGTTCCATCCGGCGGCGGTGGGCAATGTCGCCGAGCTGGTCCGGCTGGCCGCCGCGCGGCCGGGGACCCGGGTGCTGAACGCGGTGGACCCGGATGCGCCGACGGTGGCCGGGATCGGGGCGGCGATCGACGCGGTGATGGGTGTCGAGGCCGAGGACGTGCTGGTGGACGGCCCGCCGCCCGCCGAGGGGGTGGGCGACACGCCCTGGTCGGTGCCGGCACCGGTGGTGTGCGCCATGACCGCGGCCGAACGGGAACTGGGCTACCGGCCGGTGAGCCACTACGCCGAGACGCTCCCGGAGACCGTCGCCTTCATCGAACGCCGGCTCGCCGGCCGGGACTGGCGGGAGGCGTACCCGAAGATGGCCCAGTCGTACGGGAACCTCTTCGACTACGCGGCCGAGGACGCCTGGCTGGCCTGAGCGCACCGGGAGACGGAGAAGGGGCGGCCGGTGGTCCCGGCCGCCCCTGTCGTGCGTGGGGCCGCTACGGCTTCGGCGTGGCGTGCGGGGCGCAGGTGACGTCCCGGCCGTCCACCTCGCCGGTGAGCAGGTAGGTGTCGACCCGGTCGTTGACGCACGGGTTGACCAGGCTGGTGACGCCGTGCGAACCGGCGTCCTTCTCGGTGATCAGGCGGGAGCCCTTGAACCGCTGGTGCAGTTCGACGGCGCCGCCGTACGGGGTGGCCGCGTCCCGCTCGGACTGGACGATCAGCACCGGCGGCAGGCCCTTGCCGGTCTTCACCTCCAGCGGGGTGTGCTGCTTGACCGGCCAGGTCGCGCAGGGCAGGTTCATCCAGGCGTTGGACCAGGTCAGGAACGGGTGGTCACGGTGCAGCCGGGTGTTGTCCCGGTCCCAGGTCTTCCAGTTCGTCGGCCACTTGGCGTCCGTGCACTCGACCGCCGTGTAGACGGCGTTGCCGTTCTCCGAGGAGGCGTTGCCCGCGGTGTCCGACAGGTCGGGGGCGGCGGCGTCCACCAGCGCCTGGGTGTCCCCGGCGACGTACTTGCTGAAGACCGAGGCGACCGGCGCCCAGGAGGAGTCGTAGTACGGGGCGCTCTGGAAGAAGCCGAGCAGCTCGGCCGGGCCGACGACCCCGCCGATCGGGTTCTTCTTGGCGGTGGCGCGCAGCTTCAGCCACTGGGCCTGGACCTCGGCGCGGGTGTCGCCGAGGTGGTAGGTGGCGTCGTTCTTCGCGACCCAGTCCTGCCAGTCCTGCCAGCGGGTCTCGAAGGCCACGTCCTGGTCCAGGTTGGCCTGGTACCAGATCTTCTCCCGCGAGGGGTTGACCACGCTGTCCACGACCATGCGGCGGACGTGGCCCGGGAAGAGGGTGCCGTAGACGGCGCCGAGGTAGGTGCCGTAGGAGACACCGAGGTAGTTGAGCTGCTTCTCGCCGAGCGCGGCGCGGATCACGTCGAGGTCGCGGGCGGTGTTCGGCGTGGTCATGTGCGGCAGCATCGCGCCGCTGCGCTCGTAGCAGCCCTCGGCGTACTCCCGGGCCAGCTTGCGCTGGGCGAGCTTGTCGGCCTCGGAGTCGGGCACCGGGTCGGGCTTGGGCGCCTTGACGAACTCCTGCGGGTCGACGCAGGAGATGGGCGCCGACCTGCCGACGCCGCGCGGGTCGAAGCCCACGAAGTCGTACGCCTGGGCCGCCTTCGCCCACACGGCGTTCTTGTTGGTGACCCGGGTGGGGAAGCGCAAACCCGAGCCGCCGGGGCCGCCGGGGTTGTAGATGAGGGCGCCCTGGCGCTGGGCCGGGGTGCCGGTGTTGCCGATGCGGTCGACGGCGAGCTTGATCTGCTTGCCGTTCGGCTTGGCGTAGTCGACCGGGACCGTGACCCAGCCGCACTGGATCGGCTTGGGCAGGTTCCAGTCGGCGGGGCAGTCCTGCCAGTCGATGCCCGCCTGGGCGGCCCGGGCCGCGGCGACGGCCGCGCCCTTGGCCTCGCGGTCCTGGGGCTGCCCGTGCCGGGCGGCCGGGCTGGCGCTCGCCGCGGGAGCGGTGACGGCGCCCGCTATCAGCGTCGCGGTCACCAGCGTTCCGGCGGACGCGAGCGCCGCCGTGCTCCGCCTCAGTCGTCTGTTCCTCAAGTGGACCCTCCCCGGACATCCGTGCGATGAACAAGGGGATCCTCTCGGCTGTGTGTTCGCCGAGAACAGAGGCGGCGCGGGTTCTTTGCCAATCCGATAAACGGAGAGAGCCGTTCGGCCGACGGAGCGTCAGCCCAGCGCCGCCAGCGCCTCGTCCAGCGCCCGGCGCAGTTGCAGGGCGTCCGGGGCGACGGCCGTCAGCAGCACGGCGGGCCCGGCCAGCGGCAGCACCGCGGCGCCCGCCGGGCACACCCGGGCGGCCGGCGGGTGCGGGGCGAACTCCGGACGGACCACGACGATCTGCCCGACGGCGCGGTGTCCTGCCAGGACGGCGGGGCCGTCCCAGCCGCCCGGGGCGCCGGGGCCGCAGGACAGCTCCTGGTCCAGCACACAGCGGCCGGCGATCCGCACGGTGAGGCGGCTGGTGAGCCGGCCCGGTTCCTCCCCGGTCCGGCCGAGCACCTGTTCCTCGCGCAGCACCAGCCGGGCCCTCGCCGCGAGGTCGGCCCGGGTGGTGACGTACAGGTCGCTGCCGCCCGCGGAGATCAACTGCTCGGGCAACCAGCGCAGTTCGCCGCCGTCGGCGACGGTGAGCCGCACGTCGTAGCGGGCCTCGTCCTGGTGCCGGCCGGGCAGGGCGAGGGTGGCCGCCGCGGAGCCGACGCGCAGTCTGGCGCCCTCGGCGACCTCGGTCTCCACCCGGAGGCGGTCGCCGCCGAGCGGTCCGCTCATCGCGCCGACCAGCACGACGGACGCCTCGCCGGCCGTACCCCGGGTCCGCCGGGGCGCCAGGGGGCCCTCGCCGGCCAGCACCGGCAGGGCGGTGCCGCCCCGTCCGTCGGGGCGGGCGTGGATGCGGGCGGTGGCGGTGACGGCGGCCGTCACGCCGGGGCCGTCCAGTCGGCGAGCCGGGCGCGCACCCAGTCGGCCACGTCCCGCACGCCCGTCTCCTCGCGCAGCGACTGGAGGACGACGGGGAGTTCGCCGCGCTGGGCCTTGGCGTCGGCGGCCATCCGGGGCAGGTCGGAGCCGACGTACGGGGCGAGGTCGGTCTTGTTGACGACGAGCAGGTCGGCGGTGGTGACCCCGGGCCCGCCCTTGCGGGGGATGTCGTCCCCGCCGGCCACGTCGATGACGAAGATCTGCGCGTCGACCAGGCCCTTGGAGAAGGTGGCGGTGAGGTTGTCGCCGCCGGACTCGACCAGGATCAGGTCCAGCGGGCCGGCCGTGTCCTCCAGGTCCTCGACGGCCTCCAGGTTGGCGGAGATGTCGTCCCGGATCGCGGTGTGCGGGCAGGCCCCCGTCTCCACGGCGCTGATCCGCTCGGGCGGCAGCACGGCCTCCCGGAGCAGGAACTCGGCGTCCTCGCGGGTGTAGATGTCGTTGGTGACGACCGCCAGGGACAGCTCCTCGCGCAGCGCCCGGCAGAGCGCCGCGACGGTGGCGGTCTTGCCGGAGCCGACGGGCCCCCCGAGCCCGATCCGCAGCGCCCGCCGGGTGCCGTCGGGGCGGCGGGCGTCGGCGCTGAGGGCGACGGGGCCGGAGTGGGTGTGGTCGAGATGCATGGGAACGGCTCCTCAAGGTGGGGGCCCGTCCGGGGCGGGGGGACGGGCGGGGGTGAACGGGGACGGGCCCCGGAAGGCGGGCGGGTCCGGGGGTTCGGGCGGACGGGGGGGGAGGCGGGGATCGCGTCCCTAGGACGCGAACAGCCGCGCGGGCGATGCGGCGTGGGTCTCGGCGAGGATCTCCAGCAGCGGCGCCGACGCGCCGGGCAGCGTCTCGGGCCCCTCGGCGAGGGCCTCCCGCGCCGCCGCCACCGCCCGGTCCACCACCAGGTCGACCTCCGGTGCCAGGCGTGCCAGCACCCCGGTGGCGTCGAGCGGGTCCAGGCTCAGCAGCCGTACCGTCGCCGAGGCCGCCCCGCCGACGCTCTCGTACGCCGAGCAGTACGCCGCGTCCGCCGCCCCGAGCCCCGCCGCGCGGGCCGCGAGTCCGAGGACGACGGGCTGGTGGGCGCCCTTGGGGAAGTCCCGGGCGAGGGCGTCGAGCTCGGCGGACGGCCAGGTCGCCCGCGCGGCCCGCAGCAACTGCCGGCCCAGTCGGCGGGCCGCCCCCCGCAGGGCGGGCGAGGGGGTGCGCGCGTCGGCGGCGGCGTCCAGTCCCGCCGGGTCCATGCCGAGCGCGGCGGACGCGGCGAGGGCGGCCGACACCAGCCCGGTGGTGTGCAGCCGGCCCCGGCAGAACTCCGCCAGCTCCCCGGCGCCGGTGATCCGCCCCGCCCGTACGGCCGCCTCGGCACCACCGGAGTGGGCGTGCCCGCCGGCCGGGAAGCGGCCGTCGGCCAGGACGAGAAGCGCTGCGCGGGACATCAGAAGAGGAAGTAACGCTGGGCCATGGGCAGTTCGGCGGCGGGCGCGGCCTCGATCAGCTCCCCGTCGACGTACACGGCGAAGCTGTCGGGGTCGATGCGCACATCGGGCCGCGCGTCGTTCTCCCGCATGTCGGCCTTGGTGACCCCGCGCGTGGAGTCGATCGCCGCGAACCGCTTGCCGAGCGCCAGCTTCTCCGCCAGGCCGTCCTCCAGGGCCGGGGCGGTGACGAAGTTGACCGAGTTGGCGGCGGGGGCGCGGCCGATCGCCCCGTACATCGGCCGGGGCAGGATCGGCTGCGGGGTCGGGATGGAGGCGTTGGCGTCGCCCATCTGCGCGTACGCGATCTGCCCGCCCTTGATGACCAGCAGCGGCTTGACGCCGAAGAACGCCGGTTCCCACAGCACGAGGTCGGCGAGCTTGCCGGTCTCCACCGAGCCGATCTCGCGGGCCATGCCCTGGGCGAGGGCCGGGTTGATCGTGTACTTGGCGACATAGCGGCGGACGCGGTGGTTGTCGGCGCGGCCGTCGCCGGGCAGCGCGCCGCGCCGCCGCTTCATCACGTGCGCGGTCTGCCAGGTGCGCATGATCACCTCGCCGACCCGGCCCATGGCCTGGGAGTCGGAGGAGATGATCGAGATCGCGCCGAGGTCGTGCAGCACGTCCTCGGCGCCGATGGTGGAGGGCCGGATGCGGGACTCGGCGAAGGCGAGGTCCTCGGGGACGGCCGGGTTGAGGTGGTGGCAGACCATCAGCATGTCGAGGTGCTCCTCGACGGTGTTGACGGTGAACGGCCGGGTCGGGTTGGTGGAGCTGGGCAGCACGTGCGGCTCGGAGACCACGGTCATGATGTCCGGCGCGTGCCCGCCGCCGGCGCCCTCGGTGTGGTAGGCGTGGATGCCTCGGCCGCCGATCGCGGCGAGCGTGTCGCCCACGAAACCGGCCTCGTTGAGGGTGTCGGTGTGGATGGCGACCTGTGCCCCGGTGGCGTCGGCGGCGGTGAGGGCCGCGTCGATGGCGGCGGGCGTCGCGCCCCAGTCCTCGTGGATCTTCAGGCCGACCGCGCCGCCCCGGATCTGGGAGAGCAGCGCCTCCTGGGAGACGGTGTTGCCCTTGCCGAGCAGGCCGACGTTGACGGGGTACGCCTCCATCGCCTCCAGCATCCGGGCCAGGTGCCAGGGCCCGGGGGTGACCGTGGTCGCCTTGGAGCCCTCGGCCGGTCCGGTGCCGCCGCCGACCAGGGTGGTGATGCCGGACGCGAGCGCCTCGTCGGCGACCTGCGGGCAGATGAAGTGCACGTGCGCGTCGACGGCACCGGCGGTCAGGATCCGCCCGTTGCCGGCGATGACCTCGGTCTCGGGGCCGATGACGAGGTCGGTGTGGACGCCGTCCATGGTGTCGGGGTTGCCGGCCTTGCCGATGCCGGTGATCCGGCCGTCGCGGATGCCGATGTCGGCCTTGACGACGCCCCAGTGGTCGACGACGACCACGCCGGTGATGACGGTGTCGGGGGTGCCGTCGGCGCGGGTGGCCCGGGACTGGCCCATGGACTCGCGGACGACCTTGCCGCCGCCGAACACGGCCTCCTCGCCGGAGCGGCCGGGGCCGCCGCAGCGGTCCTCCTCGATCTCGATCAGCAGATCGGTGTCGGCGAGCCGGATGCGGTCGCCGGTGGTGGGGCCGAACAGGTCGGCGTAGGCGGCGCGGGAGATCTCAGGCATCGAGGGCACCTCCGGTCTCCCCGCGCAGTCCGGGCACGATCCGGGCGCCCGCGAGGGGGACGAGTCCGACGTCGACGGGGATGCCGGGCTCGAACCGCACGGCGGTGCCGGCGGGGATGTCGAGCCGCTTGCCGCGCGCGGCGGCGCGGTCGAAGTCCAGGCCGGGGTTGGCCTCGGCGAAGTGGTAGTGGGAGCCGACCTGGACCGGCCGGTCGGCGGCGTTGAGGACGGTCAGCCGGGTGACCTCGCGGCCCTCGTTGTAGACGATCGGCCCGTCGGCGAAGAGGATCTCTCCGGGAATCACGGCGCTCCCCCGTCAGGCGATCGGGTCGTGGACGGTGACGAGCTTGGTGCCGTCCGGGAAGGTGGCCTCGACCTGGACGTCGTGGATCATCTCCGGGATGCCGTCCATGACGTCGTCACGGGTGAGCAGCCGCCGTCCGGAGGCCATGAGTTCGGCGACGGTGCGGCCGTCCCGGGCGCCTTCCAGGACGTGCGAGGTGATGAGGGCGACGGCCTCGGGGTGGTTGAGCTTCACCCCGCGGGCCCGGCGCTTCTCGGCGACGTCGGCCGCCACATGGATGAGCAGCCGCTCTTGCTCGTGCGGGGTCAGTTGCACGTCCCACCTCACAGTCCTCGGTCCGGGCCGGCGGGGTCCGGCCGCCGCGCGGCCACGGGGAAGTCGTCGCAGGTGGCCGGGTCCGCAGGCTAGTTGCGCCGCGTTTCGCTCACGTTAACCCCGAGATGATCAAGGTCGGCCGCCCCCGGCCACTTCTTGAGCCTCCTTTTGCCAGCGGCTGACCCGGAGCCGCCCGGCCGTCGGCGCGGCTTTCGTGCGGGCCGCCGCCGGGTGTCCGGATCGGGACGGGCAAGGGCCGAACGGGGTACCGCCTTTCGGCGTACGGTCCCGTCGTTCTCCGGGCCCGGCCGGCTTGCGCGACGCGCCCGCCGCACCGGCGTCACGAGGGGCTCCGCCGCTGGTCCGGGGAGCCCCGGCCGCCGCGCCGCGGGGTCGGACACAGGGGCGTCCACCCGAACGGGCGAGTGGTGAGTAACAACACAAATCCCCGATTCCATTGGGTATTTCGGACGTGAGTACGCCAAGATCCCTGACTGACGACAAGACCCCGCCGCAGCGGCGGGGCGATCCGGGCGGACGCCGAGTCCTGCCGCCGCCCGGATGACCGGTCGACAGGAGTGGATCGGCAGGAGTGGAGGACCCGAGCAAGACGGGTCGCCGGTACGGCCGTCTCCGTGGGAGGCGCCGGGCCGAGCAGCCCTTGGGGTGAAGCCGCACTCGTGCGGCCGGGCAACTTCGCCAGCCCGAATCCGACAGGTCATCCTTCACAGGCGGCTGACGAAGGGTTGCGCATGACTGCGCTCAATCGTGTCCCGTCGCTCATGGCCCGAGCCGGTACGGCCTCGGCCCTCACCATCGCCGCCGTGGGCGGCTCGATCGCGGTCCCCGGCCTCGCCTCCGAGGCCGCCGCGGCCACCCCGGCGACGAAGGCGCTGAAGATCGCGGCCTCCAAGAAGGGCGCCCCGTACCGCTACGGGGCCACCGGGCCGTCCCGGTTCGACTGCTCCGGGCTGACGCTGTACTCGTTCAAGAAGGCCGGCAAGAAGCTGCCGCGCACGGCGGCCCAGCAGTACAACAAGACCCGGCACATCTCCGCCGGCAGCCGCAAGGCCGGGGACCTGGTGTTCTTCCACTCGGGCCGGAGCGTCTACCACGTGGGCATCTACGCCGGTAAGGGCAAGATCTGGCACGCCCCGAAGACGGGGGACGTGGTGCGCCTGCAGAAGATCTGGACCAAGAGCGTCTGGTACGGCCGGGTCAAGTAGACCCGGACGGGCCCGTACGGCCGGGGACGCCCGCGTACGGGCCCGCAGGGGGCCGCTCGGGAGCTTGACACGCGCCCGAGCGGTTACCCGTTCGAACATGGCCGACCACCGTCCCTGCACCGCCCGCAACGAGACCCCGCTCCAGCGCGCCGACCGCAACTTCGGGGAACTGCTCCAGGAACTGCGGGTCACCCAGACCGGGGTGCAGATCCTCTTCGCGTTCCTGCTGTCGCTGGCCTTCACCTCGCGCTTCCCGGAGCTCGACACGTTCCAGCGGACCGTCTACGTCGCGACGCTGCTGCTGGCGGTGCTGGCCGCGACGCTGTTCACCGCGCCGGCCGCGCTGCACCGCTCGCTGTTCCAGCAGGGCGCCAAGCCCCGCATCGTGCAGGTCTCCTCACGGCTCGCCACGGCCGGTCTGGGCGTGCTGGTCCTCGCGTTCACCGGGTCGGTGCTGCTCGTGGTGGACGTGACCACCGGCCGGGCCGGCGGTCTGGCCGCCGGGACGGCGACGCTGCTGGTCTGCCTGGGGCTGTGGGGGCTGCTGCCCCGGCTGGTGCGCCGCGCCGGGCTCTCCGCCGCCGCCCCCGGCACCGGGACCGCGTCGACGGCGGCCCCGGGGGCGGACGCGGACGTGGACGCGACCTCGAACACTTCCTCGAACGCACCCTCGGCGGCGTCCTCCTACACCGCCACGCGGGTCGCCGCCCGGACCCCGCGCCGGGTCCCGGCGCCCGCCCGCCGTGCCCCGTCCGGCCGGTCGCCGTCCCGCCGCACGCCGGCCGCCCGGCGGCGCTGACCCCGGGGGGGCGGCCCGCCGCTCAGGCCCGCCGGTGGTTCCCGTGGCACCGCGCCGGGACCGGGGCCGCCGGGAGGGACCAGGGCAGTTCGACCGAGACCGTCTTGCCGCCCTCGCGGGTGGGGCGGACCCGGAGCCGGCCCCCGTACTCCGCGGTGAGGCAGCGGATGATGACCAGTCCCCGCCCGTTGTCCTGCTGGACGGCCGCCGGGAGGCGCCTGGGCAGGCGGGGGTGGCTGTCCGTGACGCCGATGCGCAGCCGTTCGTCACGGACCAGCGCGAGGTCGACCGTGAAGGTCGGTGACTGCCCGAGGGTGTGCTGCACCACGTTGGTCGCCAGTTCCGAGACGATCAGCCGGGCCGTGTCGGACACCTCGGTGTCGGCCGACATGCCCCACTCCGCCAGCGTGCCCACCACGTACGTCCGGGCGGCCGCGACCGAGGCGGGATCGCTCGGCAGAGTGACGGATGCTTCCAAGTGGTCTGCCATGGCGACGTCGTCCCTTTCCGACGGGACCGCGGTCCGACACAGAGCGGATGGTTCGAGTACGGTCCCGGACTGGTGCTTCTTCGCCAGAGTGCCATCACCGAGCCGGTGACGGGTGGCGATCCACCAAGATATGCATATATCTGTCGCTCGAAGCGGTGAACTCTACGACGGGAGACCGTTTTTGGGCGACTCATAAGGAGTAGAGGAGTGGGGGCCCATGCAGCACGGTCCGGTGGTGCGACGCCGCAAGCTGGGTGCCGAATTGCGCGCCCTGCGCGCGACGGCGGGCATCACCAGCGGTGAGGCGGCCCGGCTGGTGGGCTGGCACCAGTCGAAGGTCAGCCGGATCGAGACCGGAACGAGCGGCGCCAAACCGGCCGATGTACGGCTACTGCTGGACGCCTACGGTGTGACCGATCCCCAACTGCGCGAGCTGCTGCTGGTGCTGGCGGGCTCGGAGGACCGCGGGGACCGGCAGCACTGGTCGCACGCCTACCGCGGCGTGCTGCCGCCGACGTACCGGGACTTCATCAGCCTGGAGTCCCAGGCGAGCGCGATGCGCACCCTGGAGACCACCGTCGTCCCCGGGCTGCTCCAGACCGCCGAGTACGCCCGGGAGGTCACCCGGGCCGCCGTGGACGGGCTCTCCGAGCAGCAACTGGACGCGCTGGTGGAGGTGCGGCTGGCCCGGCAGGACGTGCTGAACTCCGGGACCCCGCTGCGGCTGAGCGCCGTCCTGGACGAGGCCGTGCTGCGCCGGGAAGTGGGCGGCCCCGAGGTCATGAGCTGCCAGCTCCGGCGGCTGATCCAGGCGGGGCGACTGCCCCATGTGCGCCTCCAGGTCCTGCCGTTCGGCGCCGGGGCGCATATCGGTGTCACCGGCTCTTTCGTCATTTTCTCATTTTCGAGCACATCCGATCTTGACGTGGTTGTTCTCGACCACTTGACGAGTAGCCTCTATCTGGAACGGAAAGAAGACCTGGAGGCTTATACCGAAGCCTTCGACGCCCTTCAGCATCACGCGCTTTCGCCCGACGACACGCTGGAACTCATCGCCGCGACAGCGGCCGGCGCGTAAGGAGGCACCATGTCCGCACTGCCCCGGCACGTTTCCCCTGCCCGATTACCCGAGGTGCGGTGGCTGCGCAGCAGTTACAGCACCGGAGCGAACAACTGCGTGGAGACGGCTCGTCCGTCGGCCGGCCCCTGGGCCGGACTCGTCGCCGTCCGGGACTCCAAGGACCCGGCGGGGCCCGCGCTGCTCTTCTCCCCCGCTAGCTGGACCCGCTTCGCCGACCGGATCGATCGCCTGTAGGAGGCGTCCGGCATCGCGCGACGCACGGCCGTGCCACGCCGACTCATGGCCGCGTCTCGCCGATCAACCGCACAGCGCGATCCACCTGTTCCCCGGAGAGGTCCGCCCGGGCGGTCAGCCTGAGCCGTGAGATGCCGTCGGGCACGGAGGGAGGACGGAAGCAGCCCACGCTCAGGCCGGCCGCACGGCAGTCGGCCGCCCAGCGCACGGCCCCCTCCGGGGACGGGGCACGCACCGAGACCACCGCGGCGTCCGGCCGGACCGCGTCCAGCCCCGCGGTGGTCAGTTCCGTATACAGCCGGCCGGCCACCGACCGGGCCCGCGCCGCCCGCTCCGGTTCACGGCGCAGTAGTTGCAGGGCCGCCAGGGCCGCGCCCGCCGCCGCGGGGGCGAGGCCGGTGTCGAACATGAACGTCCGGGCGGTGTTGACCAGGTGGTCGATCACCCGGGCGGGCCCGAGGACGGCGCCGCCCTGGCTGCCCAGCGACTTGGAGAGGGTGACCGTCACCACCACGTCCTCGGCGTCCGCGAGTCCCGCCGCGTACGCGCTGCCCCGGCCGCCGTCGCCCAGTACCCCCAGGCCGTGGGCGTCGTCGAGGATCAGCCCGGCGCCGCGCTCCCGGCAGGCGGCGGCGAGGCCGGGCAGCGGGGCGGCGTCGCCGTCGACGGAGAAGACCGCGTCGGACACCACGACGGCCGTCCCCCCGTGCGCCGCCAGTGCCTTGCGCACGGCGTCCGGGTCGGCGTGCGCCACCACCTGCTTGGCGCCGCGGGCCAGCCGGCAGCCGTCGATGAGGGAGGCGTGGTTGCCGGCGTCGGAGACGATCAGCGCGCCGTGCGGGGCGAGGGCGGTGACCGCGGCGAGGTTGGCCGCGTAGCCGGAGGAGAGCACGAGGGCGGCCTCGAAGCCGCAGAAGCCGGCCAGTTCGCGCTCGAGATCGGTGTGCAGCGTGGTGGTGCCGGTGACCAGCCGGGAGCCGGTCGCGCCGCCGCCCCAGGTCCGGGCCGCCCGGACCGCGCCCTCGGTCACCTCGGGGTGCCGGGCCAGGCCCAGGTAGTCGTTGCTCGCCAGGTCCAGCAGCGGGCAGTCGGCCCGGCGGGGCCGCAGGGTCCGGGCGAGTCCGGCCCGGTACCGCGAGGCCGCCCGCTCGTCGATCCAGCCGAACGCCATGGGAGTCCTCCCGGACGGGAATTTTGTAGGCAGTGCACAGACATTAGCGGTCCGGCGCCCCGGGCACAGTGTGGCCGTACCCACACACCGAACCCTCTTCGTTGTATGAAGTCTCCTTGGCCCGGGGCCGTCCGGTAGGACAGGATCGGCTCCCATGGACCTGCTGAACACGCTGGTGGACAAGGGACTTCGGCGCGAGCCGCCAACCCGCGAGGAGGCGCTGGCCGTCCTCGCGACCTCCGACGACGATCTGCTCGACGTGGTGGCCGCGGCCGGAAAGGTGCGCCGGCACTGGTTCGGGCGACGGGTGAAGCTCAACTATCTCGTCAACCTCAAGTCCGGGCTCTGCCCCGAGGACTGCTCCTACTGCTCGCAGCGGCTCGGCTCCACGGCCGAGATCCTCAAGTACACCTGGCTCAAGCCCGATCAGGCGTCCGAGGCCGCCGCGGCGGGCGTGGCCGGGGGCGCCAAGCGGGTGTGCCTGGTGGCCAGCGGCCGGGGCCCGACCGACCGGGACGTGGACCGCGTCTCCGAGACCATCAGGGCGATCAAGGAGCGCACCGGGGACGTGGAGGTCTGCGCCTGCCTCGGACTGCTCTCGGACGGCCAGGCGGAACGGCTGCGCGAGGCCGGGGCGGACGCCTACAACCACAACCTCAACACCTCCGAGGCCACGTACGGGGAGATCACCACCACGCACACGTACGCCGATCGGGTGGACACGGTGCGCAAGGCGCACGCGGCCGGGCTGTCGGCGTGCTCGGGGCTGATCGCCGGGATGGGCGAGAGCGACGAGGACCTGGTCGACGTGGTGTTCTCGCTGCGCGCGCTGGACCCGGACTCGGTGCCGGTGAACTTCCTGATCCCGATGGAGGGCACGCCGCTGGAGAAGGAGTGGCACCTCACCCCGCAGCGGTGCCTGCGCATCCTGGCGATGACGCGGTTCGTCTGCCCGGACGTGGAGGTGCGCATCGCGGGCGGCCGGGAGGTCCATCTGCGCACGCTGCAGCCGCTGGCGCTGCACCTGGCCAACTCGATCTTCCTCGGCGACTACCTCACCAGTGAGGGCCAGGCCGGGAAGGCGGACCTGGAGATGATCGCGGACGCCGGGTTCGAGGTGGAGGGCACCGACCAGGTGACGCTGCCGGAGCACCGGGCGGGCGAGCGCGGCGGGTGCGGCGCGGACCGTGCCGGTCGCGCGGGCTGCGCGACCGGTGCGGACGGTACCGGGTGTGCGGGCGGTACGGACGAGGCGGCCGGTGCGGGTGCCGCCGCTCCGGGCCCGGGGCGGCCGCGGACCGACCTGGTCGCCGTGCGCCGCCGGGGTGCCGGGACGGACCTCGCGCCCAATGCCTGACCTGAGCGTGCCGGAGCTGCTGGAGCTGGACCGGCGGCACGTCTGGCATCCGTACGGGCCCATGCCCGGCCGCCAGGACCCGCTCGTCGTCGCCTCGGCGAGCGGGGTCCGGCTGCGCCTGGCGGACGGCGGCGGCGAACTGGTCGACGGCATGTCGTCCTGGTGGTCGGCGATCCACGGCTACAACCACCCGGTGCTGAACGAGGCCGTGCGCGAGCAGACGGCACGGATGAGCCACGTGATGTTCGGCGGGCTCACCCACGAACCCGCCGTACGCCTGGCGAAGCTCCTTGTCGACATGTCGCCGCAGGGCCTGGAGCACGTCTTCCTCGCCGACTCCGGGTCGGTCTCCGTCGAGGTCGCCCTCAAGATGTGCCTCCAGTACTGGCGTTCGCTCGGCCGGCCCGGCAAGCGGCGGCTGCTGACCTGGCGCGGCGGCTACCACGGCGACACCTGGCACCCGATGTCGGTGTGCGACCCGGAGGGCGGGATGCACGGCCTGTGGAGCGGGGCGCTGCCGCGTCAGGTGTTCGCGGACGCGCCCCCGGCCGGATACGAGGAGGCGTACGCGGAGCATCTGCGGGCCCTGGTCGGGCGGCACGCCGACGAGCTGGCCGCGGTGATCGTGGAGCCGGTGGTGCAGGGAGCGGGCGGGATGCGGTTCCACTCCCCCGCGTATCTGCGGGTGCTGCGCGAGGCGTGCGACGCCCATGACGTGCTGCTGGTGTTCGACGAGATCGCGACCGGGTTCGGGCGGACGGGTGCGCTGTTCGCGGCCGAGCACGCGGCGGTCACGCCGGATGTGATGTGCGTGGGCAAGGCGCTGACCGGCGGCTATCTGACGATGGCGGCGACGCTGTGCACGTCCCGGGTGGCCGAGGGGATCTCCCGGGGCGAGGTGCCGGTGCTGGCGCACGGGCCGACGTTCATGGCCAATCCGCTGGCGGCGGCCGTGGCGTGCGCGTCGATCGGGCTGCTGCTCGGCCAGGACTGGCGGGCCGAGGTGAAACGGATCGAGGCGGGGCTGCGGGACGGGCTGGCGCCCGCCGCCGGGCTCCCGGGCGTACGGGACGTACGGGTGCTCGGCGCCATCGGGGTGGTGCAGCTCGACCACCCCGTCGACCTGCGGGCGGCGACGGCCGCGGCGGTACGCGAGGGCGTGTGGCTGCGGCCGTTCCGCGATCTGGTCTACACCATGCCGCCGTACGTCACCGGGGACACGGACGTGGCGCGGATCGGGCGCGCGGTGTGCGCCGCGGCGCGGGAGGGATGACATGACGGTCGTGGTGATCACGGGGACGGGCACCGAGGTCGGCAAGACGGTGGTGACCGCCGCCGTCGCGGCGAGCGCGCTGGCGGCCGGCCGGTCGGTGGCCGTGCTGAAGGCCGCGCAGACCGGGGTGGCGCCGGACGAGCCCGGGGACGCCCAGGAGGTCGCGCGGCTCGCGGGCGCGGTGACGGCCGTGGAGGTCGACCGCTATCCGGAGCCGCTGGCGCCGGCCACGGCCGCACGGCGGGCCGGGCGGGCGCCGGTACGCCCGGACCAGGTGGCGGAGACCGCGGCCAAACTGGCCACCGAGCACGACCTGGTCCTGGTCGAGGGCGCGGGCGGGCTGCTCGTACGGTACGACGCGGCGGGCGGCACCCTGGCCGACGCCGCCGCGCTGCTCCGGGCGCCGGTGCTGGTGGTGGCGGCGGCGGGGCTGGGCACGCTGAACACCACGGAGCTGACGGCGCGTGAACTCGCTGCCCGGGGGATCGAGCTGCTCGGTGTGGTGATCGGGAGCTGGCCCGAGCGTCCGGACCTGGCCGCCCGCTGCAATGTGGCCGACCTGCCGGACGTGGCCGGTGCCCCGCTGCTCGGCGCGCTGCCCGCCGGGGCGTCCGGCCTCGCCCCGGCCGCCTTCCGGGCCACGGCCCCGCGGTGGCTCGCCCCGCGCCTGCACGGCACCTGGGACGCGGAGACGTTCACGGTCCGCCAGTCGCCGTGAGGGGCTGGGCGTCCGGGACACGGGGGCCGGGCGGGCCCGTCGGCGAATACGCTGGCGGGCCTCCCGGCCGGGTGATGGAATCGCGGACGGCAACCCAACTGGCGTGCTCGCGAAGGGAGTCCGCATGTCCCGTCCGTTCCGCTTCGGCGTGAACCTGACCGTCCCCGCGCCCCTGGAGGAGTGGCAGGCCAAGTGCCGCCGGGCCGAGGAACTGGGCTACGACGTGATCCTGGTCCCCGACCACCTCGGCATGGTCGCCCCGTTCCCGGCGCTGGTCGCGGCGGCCGGGGTGACCGAGCGGGTCCGGCTGGGCACGTTCGTGCTCAACGCCGCCTTCTGGAACCCGGCGCTGCTGGCCCGCGAGGTCGCCACGACCGACGCGCTGACCGGCGGACGGCTGGAGGTGGGGCTCGGCACCGGGTACGTGGCGGCCGAGCACACCGCGGCGGGGCTGCCGTTCGGATCGCCGGGCGAGCGGGTGGACCGGCTGCGGCGCACGGTCGAGGAACTGCGCGAGCTGCTGGACTCCCCCGAGCACCGGCCGCGGCCCGCGCAGGAACCCCGGGTGCCGCTGATGATCGGCGGCAACGGCGACCGGGTGCTGCGGCTGGCCGCCGAGCACGCCGACATCGCGGCCTTCACCGGCGCCCGCTCGGTGCCGGGCAGCACCACCGGGCAGTTGGTGCCGATCTCCGCCGGGGAACTGGACGAACGGGTCGCCCGGTACCGGGAGCTGGCCGCCGGCCGCGCGGAGGAGGCGGAGCTCAATCTGCTCATCCAGATGGTGGCCGTCACCGACGACCGCGAGGCCGTCGCCCGGCCGCTGACCGAGCAGCTCCCCGGCTCCACCGTGGAGCAGATCCTCGACCTGCCGCTGCTGCTCGCCGGACCGCTGGACCGGATCGTCGACCAGGTGCTGGCCCAGCGCGAGCGGTACGGGTTCTCGTACCTGACCGTGCTGGAGCCGTCCATGGAGGCGTTCGCGCCGGTGCTGGCCGAGCTGCGCGGCCGGTGAGCCGGCCGGGCCGCCCGGCCGGCGGGCCGTCCGGATCGCGGAATTCCGGTGCCGTCCGGCGGCGGGTGTGGTGAGGTCGCCGCATGACCGACCTGCGGATACGGGCCGCGACGCCCGACGACCTGGACGATGTGCTGGCCTTCTGGAAGGTGGCCGCCGAGGGCACGAGCATCAGCGACGACCGGAGCGGGGTGGAGCACCTGGTCGCCCGCGACCCCGGGGCGCTGCTCCTCGGGGAGCGGGACGGCACGCTGGTCGGCACGGTGATCGCCGGGTTCGACGGCTGGCGCTGCCATCTGTACCGGCTCGCGGTCCATCCGGACCACCGGCGCCGGGGCATCGCCTCGGCGCTGCTCGCCGCCGCCGAGGAACGGTTCGTGGCGCTCGGCGGGCGGCGCGGCGACGCGATGGTGCTGGTCCGCAACGAGCGGGCGCAGCACGCCTGGCGGGCCGCCGGGTACCGGCCCGAGGAACGGTGGCGGCGCTGGGTGAAGCACCTCACCTGACCGTTCTTTGCCGATCGTTTACCCGGCGCGGGCGACTTGGCGGACCATGACCGGTGAACCGCACGGCATGCGACGACGCGCGTACCGCCCCGTCCTGGCCGATCATGGGACGGAGGTGACCCGATGACCGAAGTGCTCCTGCTGCTGGTGGCCGTCCTGCTCTCGCTGGCCTGCGGCGCCTTCGTCGCGGCCGAGTTCTCCCTGACCACCGTCGAACGCGGTGAGCTGGAGCGGGCCGCGGCGCGCGGGGAGCGCGGGGCGGCCGGCGCCCTGAAGGCCGTACGCAACCTGACGTTCCAGCTCTCCGGGGCGCAGCTCGGCATCACGGTCACCAACCTGGTGGTCGGCATGCTGGCCGAGCCCTCGGTCGCCGCGCTGCTCGCGGGCCCGCTGCGGGCCCTCGGCGCGTCCCCGTCGACGGCCTCCTCGATCGCGCTGGTGCTGGGCACCGCCCTGTCGACGGTGGTGCTGATGGTGGTCGGCGAGCTGGTGCCGAAGAACTGGGCGATCTCCTCGCCGCTCGCGGTGGCCCGGCGGGTGGCCACGCCCCAGCGCTGGTTCAGCGCCGCCTTCCGGCCCTTCATCACCCATCTCAACAACACGGCCAACCGTGTGGTGCGCCGGCTCGGCGTGGAGCCCGCCGAGGAGCTGGCCTCCGCGCGGGGGCCGCAGGAGCTGGCGGCGCTGGCCCGGCACTCCGCCAAGGAGGGCGCCCTGGAGGCGGACACCGCCGAGCTGTTCGTCCGGACGCTGAACCTGGCCGACCTGACCGCGGAGAACGTGATGACCCCGCGCGTGCAGGTGATCGCCCTGGAGTCCCGGGCGACCTGCGAGGACGTGGCGAACGCGACCCGGGCGACCGGGCTGTCCCGGTTCCCCGTCTACCGGGACAGCCTGGACGCGGTGGTGGGCACCGCGCACATCAAGGACGTCCTGGCCGTGCCCGCCGGGCGCCGGCCGCACGTCCCCGTCGCCGATCTGATGCGCGAGCCGCTGCTGGTGCCGGCCACGCTCACCGTCGACCGGCTGCTGGACCGGCTCTCCGGGCGGCGCACCATGGCCGTGGTGATCGACGAGTACGGCGGGACGGCGGGCGTGGCCACGCTGGAGGACATCGTGGAGGAGGTGGTCGGCGAGGTCCGCGACGAGCACGACCCGCACGAGACGCCCGAGCTGGCCCCGGCCGGCACCGACGAGCTGGGCCGCGCCCTGTACCGGGCGGACGGCTCGGCCCGGCTGGACCGGCTCGCGCGCCTCGGGCTGCGGGCGCCGGAGGGGCCGTACGAGACGCTGGCGGGGCTGGTCGCGGCGGGGCTGGGCCGGATCCCGGAGGCCGGTGACATCGTCCGGGTGGCGGGCTGGCGGCTGGACGTCGTGGACGCCACCGGCCACCGGGCCGCCCGGGTGCTGCTGCACGCCCCGCTGGACGACCGGCGGCCCGCCGCCGGGGACGAGGAGGCCGGGCGGTGACCGCCGTACAACTGCTGATCGGCCTGCTGACGCTGGTCGTCAACGCCTTCTTCGTGGGCGCCGAGTTCGCGCTGATCTCGGTCCGCCGCAGCCAGGTCGAGCCGTACGCCGACGAGGGCGACCGGCGGGCGCGGAGCGTGCTGTGGGGGCTGGAGCACGTCTCCGCGCTGCTGGCCGCCGCCCAGTTGGGCATCACGCTGTGCACCCTGGTGCTGGGCATCGTCGCCGAACCGGCCATCGCGCACCTGCTGGAGCCGGTCTTCCACGCGGTGGGCGTGCCGTCCGGCGCGGGCCACGCGGTCTCCTTCGTGATCGCGCTGACCCTGGCCACGTATCTGCACATGCTGCTGGGCGAGATGGTGCCGAAGAACATCGCGCTGGCCGAGCCGGTGCGCAGCGCGCTGCTGCTCGGGCCGCCGCTGGTGGCGCTGTCGCGGGCGCTGCGCCCGGTGATCTTCACGGTGAACGCCGTCGCCAACGCCCTGCTGAAGCTGCTCCGGGTGGAGGCGAAGAACGAGGTGGCGGCGACGTTCACCGACGCGGAGCTGGCCGAGATCGTCAAGGACGCCGGGGAAGCCGGGCTCATCGACGACCGCGCCCAGGAGCGGCTGCACGACGCCCTGGAGCTGGGGCGGCGGCCGGTGCGGGACGTGGTGCTGCCGCTGGAACGCGTGGTGCACGCGCGCGTGGGCATCACCCCGGAGCAGTTGGAGCGGCTCTCCGCCGAGTCCGGGTTCTCCCGGTTCCCGGTGGTGGACGACGGGCGGCGGATCGTCGGCTACCTCCATGTGAAGGACGCCCTGGACGCCTCGCCGCGCGAGGCGCCGTTCACCCTGCGGGACATGCGGCCGATCGCCCGGGTGCGGGAGGGCACACCGCTCGACGACGTGCTGACCGCGATGCGCCGGAGCCGCACCCACGTGGCCGCCGTGCTCGGCGCGGACGGCAGGCTGGCGGGGCTGGTGACCATGGAGGACGTGCTGCGGGAGCTGTTCGGCCGGCTGCCCTGACCCGGCGGCCGGGTCACCGACCGGCTGGTATGCGATCGGGTGCCCCGGGATACCATCGCTGTCGCCATGCAGAAGAACCCCACGTACACCAGCCTGGTCGCGGTCGGCGACTCCTTCACCGAGGGCATGTCGGACCTGCTGCCCGACGGCTCCTACCGGGGCTGGGCGGATCTGCTCGCCGCCCGGATGGCCGCCCGCACCCCCGGATTCCGGTACGCCAACCTCGCCGTGCGCGGCAAGCTGATCGGGCAGATCGTCGACGAGCAGGTGGACGTGGCCGCGGCGCTGGGCGCGGACGTGATCACCCTGGTCGGCGGGCTCAACGACACCCTGCGGCCCAAGTGCGACATGGGCCGGGTGCGCGGTCTGCTCACCGAGGCGGTGGAGCGGCTGGCCCCGAACTGCAAGCAACTGGTGCTGATGCGCAGCCCCGGCCGCCGGGGCCCGGTCCTGGAGCGGTTCCGGCCCCGCATGGAGGCGCTGTTCGCCTGCATCGACGACCTCGCCGCCCGGCACGGCGCCGTCGTCGTCGACCTGTACGGGGCGCCCGCGCTGGCCGATCCGCGGCTGTGGGACGTGGACCGGCTGCACCTGACCGCCGAGGGGCACCGGCGGGTCGCCGAGGCGGTGTGGCAGACGCTCGGGTACGAGGCCGAGGACCCGGAGTGGCACGTCCCGCTGCCGACCGCGCTGCCGCCGGGCTGGGTGCTGCGCCGGGCCGCCGACCTCCAGTTCGCCCGGCAGCACCTGCTGCCCTGGATCGGCCGCCGGCTGACCGGCCGCTCCTCCGGCGACGGCCGCCCGCCCAAGCGGCCGGAGCTGCTGCCCTACGACGGCCCCCTGGGGTGATCCCGGCGCCGCCCTCGTAGGTTCCTCCAGCTCCCCCCTCGGCGCCGGCCTGCACGAATCGCCAGTAGAATCCGTATCCGTGACTTCCGCTCCCGCCAAGCCCCGCATCCCCAACGTCCTCGCCGGACGCTACGCCTCCGCCGAACTGGCCGTCCTCTGGTCGCCCGAGCAGAAGGTGAGACTGGAGCGGCAGCTCTGGCTCGCCGTGCTGCGGGCGCAGAAGGACCTCGGCATCGAGGTGCCCGACGAGGCGATCGCCGCCTACGAGCGCGTCCTGGACCAGGTCGACCTCGCGTCGATCGCCGAGCGCGAGAAGGTCACCCGGCACGACGTGAAGGCGCGGATCGAGGAGTTCAACGCCCTCGCCGGGCAGGAGCACGTGCACAAGGGCATGACCTCCCGGGACCTGACGGAGAACGTCGAGCAGCTTCAGATCCGGCTCTCCCTGGAGCTGGTGCGGGACCGCGCCGTCGCCGTCCTGGCCCGCCTGGGCAAGCTGGCCGGGGAGTACGCCGAGCTGGTCATGGCCGGCCGCTCGCACAATGTCGCGGCGCAGGCCACCACGCTGGGCAAGCGCTTCGCCACCGCCGCCGACGAGCTGCTGGTCGCCTACGCCCGGGTCGAGGAGCTGCTCGGCCGCTACCCGCTGCGCGGCGTCAAGGGGCCGGTCGGCACCGCCCAGGACATGCTGGACCTGCTCGGCGGTGACGCGGACAAGCTCGCGGAGCTGGAGCGGCGGATCGCCGGGCACCTCGGCTTCGGGCAGGCGTTCACCTCCGTCGGCCAGGTCTACCCGCGCTCGCTGGACTACGAGGTGGTCACCGCGCTGGTGCAGGTGGCGGCGGCCCCCTCCTCGCTGGCCAAGACGATCCGGCTGATGGCCGGGCACGAGCTGGTCACCGAGGGCTTCAAGCCGGGTCAGGTCGGCTCCTCGGCGATGCCGCACAAGATGAACACCCGCTCCTGCGAGCGCGTCAACGGCCTGATGGTGATCCTGCGCGGCTACGCCTCGATGACCGGCGAGCTGGCGGGCGACCAGTGGAACGAGGGCGACGTCTCCTGCTCGGTGGTGCGCCGGGTGGCGCTGCCCGACGCGTTCTTCGCGCTGGACGGGCTGCTGGAGACGTTCCTGACCGTGCTCGACGAGTTCGGCGCGTTCCCCGCCGTCGTCGCCCGGGAGCTGGACCGCTATCTGCCGTTCCTCGCCACCACCAAGGTGCTGATGGGCGCGGTCCGCGCGGGCGTCGGCCGGGAGACCGCGCACGAGGCGATCAAGGAGCACGCCGTGGCGACCGCGCTGGCGATGCGGGAGCGGGGCGCCGAGCGCAACGACCTGCTCGACAAGTTCGCCGCCGACGAGCGGCTGCCGCTGGACCGGGCCGAGCTGGACGCCCTGATGGCCGACAAGCTGTCCTTCACGGGCGCCGCCGCCGACCAGGTGGCCGCCGTGGTGGCCCGCGTCGAGGAGATCGTCAAGCAGCACCCCGAGGCGGCCGGTTACGCGCCCGGCGCGATCCTCTGACGCCCCGGCCCGCCATGCCCCGCTTCACCCCCGCCGAACTGGAGGCCGCCCGCGACCGGCTGCTGCCGGACGTCGTCGCGGACGGCCTCCGGGTGCTGTTCTGCGGCATCAACCCCGGTCTGCTGTCGGCCGCGACGGGCCACCACTTCGCCCGCCCCGGCAACCGCTTCTGGCCGGTGCTGCACCGGTCCGGGTTCACCCCCCGTCTGCTCAAGCCGTCCGAGCAGGAGGAACTGCTGTCCTACGGGCTCGGCATCACCAACGTCGTGGCGCGGGCCAGCGCGCGGGCCGACGAGCTGACCGCCGAGGAGTACCGGGAGGGCGGCCGGCAGCTCGCCCTGAAGGTGGCCCGGCTGCGGCCGCGCTGGCTCGCGGTCGTCGGCGTCACCGCCTACCGCGCCGCCTTCGACGACCGCAAGGCCCAGGTGGGGCCGCAGGAACGGCGGATCGGCGACACACGTGTGTGGGTGCTGCCCAACCCCAGCGGCCTGAACGCGCACTGGACGGCGCAGACCATGGCGGAGGAGTTCGCCCGGCTGCGGGAAGCCGCGGAGGCGTGAGCGGCCCGGCGGGTCAGGGCGGTGCCGTCCGCGTGACGGCGGCCAGCAACTGCACCTCGTCCGCCGGGTCCCGGTCGGCGACCGCGAGAGCGACCCAGCGGCCGGTCCCGGTGACGTCCCGGAGGTAGGCGACGCGGGCGCGGGCGCTCAGCTCGGCCCAGGGCTCGGGTATCTCCTCCGCCCGCTCGGCGCGCAGCAGGACCGTCCCCAGGTTCCAGATCTCCGACTCCCCCCAGCGCTCGGCCAGCAGGGCGTCCACCGCGTCCCGCTCCTTCTCGTACTGGTCCACCACCGCGGCGCGCTCCGCCGGGTCGCCGCCCCGCACCCCGTGGCTGGTGCGCAGCACCACCAGGTGCCGCTCCCCTTCCCCGCCGTCGTCCGACGGGCCGTGCCCCGCCGGGAGGGGGCGGGAGCACAGCTCGTCGATCAGCGCGATGTGCCGTGCGATGTCCATGGCTCCAGTAAAGCGCCCGGCACTGACAATTGGCGGGCCGTCAGACGTCCGACCGCCGCAGCTTCCACGCGCCGGCCCCCACCGCGGCGGCCGTCCACAGCGCGGTCACCGCGAGCCCGGTCCAGGGGCCGACGCTCCCGTCGTACGACTCGTGCAGCACCACCTGGCCGGCCCGGTCGGGGAGGAAGTCGGTGAGGCCGCCGGCCAGGTCGCCGATCACGAAGGAGACGATGAGGACGAACGGGATCATGAGGGAGAGGGTGGCCGTGCCGCTGCGCAGCAACGCGGTGAGCCCGGCCGCGAACAGGGCCATCAGCGTCAGGTAGACACCGCAGCCGACGACCCCGCGGACCTGCTCGGCGGCGCTCAGCCCGCTCGCGGCCGGGCCGAGCCCGGCCCGGGCCGCCAGCAGCGCGGCGAGGGCGCCGGCCAGGCCCACGGCGAGCGCGGGCAGGGCGACGGCCGTGAGCTTGGCCGCGAACCACCGGCCGCGGCGCGGCACCGCGGCCAGCGAGATGCGGATCGCGTGCCCGTGGTACTCGGAGGACATCGCCAGGGCGCCGAAGGAGATCGCGGCGATCTGTCCCGGCGTCACCCCGGACAGCGCCATGAACAGCGGGTCGAACTCCGGGTCCGAGGTGTCGGAGACACCGGCGACCGCGGAGAAGGCGATGGTCGCGGCGAACACCGCCAGCAGGGCGCCGTACAGCGACCGCAGGGTGCGGACCTTCGTCCACTCCGCGCGCAGAACGGGAACGAACGGCATGGTCAGACCTCCTGGGGACGGGTGGCGAACTCGGTGGCGGCGGCGGTCAGATCGAGGTACGCCTGCTCCAGCGTGCCCTCCTCGGCGGCGAGTTCCAGCACCGGTACCCCGGCGGCCGACAGGGCGCGTCCGATGTCGTCCACGCGCGCGTCGTCCACGCTCCAGTGCCCGTCCTCGTGCCGCACCGCCTCGTGGCCGTGCCGGGCCAGGACGCCGCCGAGGGCGGCGGCGTCCGTCGTACGGACCCGGACCCGGGGCCGCACGCGCGCGTGGATGAACTCCCGCATCGGGGTGTCCGCCAGGAGCCGCCCCCGGCCGAGGACCACCAAGTGGTCGGCGAAGGACGCGGTCTCGTTCATGAGGTGGCTGGAGACCAGGACGGTCCGGCCCTCGGCGGCGAGCCGGCGCAGCAGCCCCCGGAGCCAGACGATGCCCTCGGGGTCGAGGCCGTTGGACGGCTCGTCCAGCATCACCACCTCCGGGTCGCCGAGCAGCGCGGCGGCGATGCCCAGCCGCTGCCGCATGCCCAGGGAGTACGTCTTCACCCGGCGGTGTGCCACGGCGGCGATCCCGGTCTCCGCCAGCACCTCGTCCACGCGGCGGGCGTCGAGGCGGTTGCCGAGCGCCAGGATGCGCAGGTGGTCCCGGGCGGTGCGGGAGGGGTGGGCGGCGTGCGCGTCGAGCAGGGCGCCGACGTGCCGCAGGGGTGCGCCGAGGGCGGCGTAGGGGCGGCCGCCGACGGTGGCGGTCCCGGAGGTCGGCCGGTCCAGGCCGAGCACCAGCCGCATGGTGGTGGACTTCCCGGCGCCGTTGGGTCCGAGGAAGCCGGTGACGCGGCCGGGGCGGACGGTGACGGTGAGGTCGTCGACGGCCCGTCGGCCGCCGTACTCCTTGGTGAGGGCGTGGAGGTCGATGCTGGTCATGGCAGCAGCGTGGCCGCCGGTGCCGGTCCGGGGCCTCCCCCGCCGGTGGTGATCGTCTCCCCCGTGCGAGGGAGGTCCGCGGTCGGTGCCGGCTGGCACGATGACGCCATGGTCCGCTTGCTGCGCCCGCTGGTGCGGGGGACGACGTACACCCGGCTGCTGCACCTGTGGGTGCCGATGCTGTGCGTGAGTCTGTGGTTCCTCATCGACGACACGACGCTGTGGGTGCCCGCGGTGGCGGCGGTTCCGCTGGGGCTGGTCGCGGGGGTGCGCGGCGGCGAGCGGGTGCAGGCGCGGTGGCTGCTGACACCCGGCGGGGCGGACCCCGGTCTCCCCGAGGGGCCGTCGGTGACCTGGCGGGACCGGCTGCGCACGGTGGTGTGGCTGGAGGTGCGGATGGCGCTGGGCTGGCTGACCACGTTCGCCTGCGTCTGGCTGCCGGTCACCGGGTACTGGCTGGTCCGCCTGGCGCTGGGCGAGCGGACCGGCACGGTCGCCGGGGAGCTGGCGCCGCACTGGGCGTACGGGCTGCTGGTGCCGCTGCCGCTGCTCGCGCTGTACGCCGTGGTGGTCGGCCTGGGGGCGGTGGTCACGGCGGCGGCCCGCGCGCTGCTCGGTCCCTCCCCCTCCGAGCGGCTCGCCGCCCTGGAGGAGCGCACCGAGCACCTGCTGGAGCGCACTCGGATCGCCCGTGAGCTGCACGACTCCATCGGGCACGCGCTGACCGTCGCCGTGGTGCAGGCGGGCGCGGCGCGGACGGCCGGCGATCCGGAGTTCACCGACCGGGCGCTGGCCGCCATCGAGGAGACCGGCCGGGCCGCGCTGGCGGACCTGGAGCGGGTGCTCGGCGTGCTGCGCGAGTCGGGGCGGCCGGTGAGCGCCCGGCCGACGCTCACGGACGCCGGCCGGCTGCTGGAGTCGGCGCGGGCCTCCGGCGCCGAGGTCGACGCCGAGCTGACCGGCCCGCTGGGCAGCGTGCCGGGCCCGATGTCGAGGGAGGGGTACCGCATCCTCCAGGAGGCGCTGACCAACGTGCTGCGGCACGCGGGTGCCGTGCCGGTCGTCGTCCGCGTCGACGTGGCGGACGCCACCCTCGGCCTGGAGATCCGCAACCCCCTCCCGGCCGGCGCCGCCGACGCGGGCCGGGGCAGCGGCCTGCGCGGCATCCGCGAGCGCGCCGCCCTGCTCGGCGGCCTCGCCCGGGCCGGCCCGGACGCGGGCGACTGGCGGGTGCGGGTGGAGCTGCCGCTGCGTTGATCTAGGCTGGCCGGATGCCGGTCACCGTTCTGCTCGTCGACGACGAACCCCTCGTCCGCGCGGGGTTGCGGGCCGTGCTGGAGGCGCAGGCCGGGATCGAGGTGGTCGGGGAGGCGGCCGACGGGGCGGCGGTGGTGCCGCTGGTGCGGCGACTGCGTCCCGACGTGGTCGCCATGGACGTGCGGATGCCGCTGATGGACGGCATCGAGGCCACGCGCGTGCTGCTGCGGACCCTGGACGCGCCGCCGAAGATCCTGGTGGTGACGACCTTCGAGAACGACGAGTACGTGTACGAGGCGCTGCGCGCGGGCGCCGACGGGTTCCTGCTGAAGCGGGCCCGGCCCGCGGAGATCGTGCACGCGGTCCGGCTGATCGCGGAGGGCGAGTCCCTGCTGTTCCCGGCCTCGGTACGGCGGTTGGCCGCCGAGTACGGCGACGACGGCGGCGGGAACCGGGCGGCGCGGGCCGCGCTGGAGCGGGCCCGGCTCACCGAGCGGGAGGGCGAGGTACTGCGGCTGATGGCCCGGGGCCTGTCGAACGCGGAGATCGCCGCCGAGCTGGTCGTCGGCACGGAGACGGTGAAGTCTCATGTCAGCGCCGTACTGGCCAAGTTGGGCGCCCGGGACCGCACCCAGGCGGTGATCGCGGCCTACGAGTCGGGGTTCGTCTCGCCGGGCTGAGCCCGGCCGGGCGGACCGGCGCTCGCCGGGCCGGAGCGCGCCGAGTACGATCCGGCCAACACGCGCACGAGCTGGGAGGACGGACGGTGGGGCGGCTGACCGGCGGGGATCCCTCGCTGCTGCGGAGGATCAACTCCGCGGTGGTGCTGCACGCCCTGCGTGCCACGGACTGCGCGACACTCACCGAGATCACCGCGGTGACGGGCCTGTCCCGGCCCACCGTGGAGGGCGTGGTGGAAGGGCTGATGGAGGCCGGCCTGGTGGCGGAGGCGGCGCCCGAGGAGACCACCGCGCGGCGGCAGGGCCGGCCGGCCCGGCGGTTCCGGTTCCGGGCGGAGGCGGGGCATCTGCTGGGGCTGGAGATCGGGCCGCACCGGGTCGCCGCGCTCCTGGCCGACCTGGACGGGCGGGTGATCGGCGCCCAGGCCAAGGACGTCGACGTGAGCGCGCCGGCCGACGAGCGCCTGGAGAAGCTGCGTTCGGCCGTCGCCGAGCTGCTGCGGCGGGCCGGGGTGGCGCGCGGCTCGCTGCGCGCCGTGGGGGTGGCGACGCCGGGGATCGTGGAGGCGGACGGCACGGTACGGCTGAGCACCGCGCTGCCCCAGTGGACGGGGCTGCGGCTGGGCGAGCGGCTGGGCCGTTCCTTCCGGTGCCCGGTGCTGGTGGAGAACGACGCCAACGCGGCGGCGGTCGCCGAGCACTGGAAGGGCGCGGCCACCGACTCCGACGACATCGTGTTCGTACTGGCGGGGCTGAGCCCGGGCGCCGGTTCGCTGATCGGCGGGAAGCTGCACCGGGGGTACGGCGGGGCGGCCGGGGAGATCGGCGCGCTGCACCTGCTGGGCCGGGAGGTGACGCCGGAGAAGCTGCTGTCCACCACCAGCGAGCCGCTGCACCCGCTGGACGAGCAGGCGGTCGCCGAGGTCTTCGCGCAGGCCCGGGGCGGGGACGAGCGGGCCCGCGCGGCGGTCGACCGGTTCCTGCGGCGGCTGGTGCACGACGTGGCGGCGCTGGTGCTCGCCCTCGACCCGGAGCTGGTGGTGGTCGGCGGCTGGGCGGCCGGTCTGGACGGCGTACTGGAGCCGCTGCGGCGGGAGCTGGCCCGCTACTGTCTGCGGCCGCCGAGGGTGACCCTGTCCCTGCTGGGCGAGGCCGCCGTGGCGACGGGCGCGCTGCGGCTGGCGCTGGACCATGTGGAGGAGCAGCTCTTCGCGGTGGAGGGCACCACGGCCCGCCGCTGAGGTCAGCAGGCCCGGCTGCGCGGACCGCCGTGGTGGATCTCCACGTCGCCGGAGTCGCCGAAGGTGAGGCGGCAGGTGTCCGCGCGGTAGGTGGCGACGGAGAGGGCGGCGATCCGGGACCCGGCGCAGTACCGGGTGGTGACGACGAGGACGGGGGCGCCGGGCAGCCGGTCCAGTTGGCGGGCGTCCTCCGCGTGGGCCGAGCCGAGTTCGACGGCGTTCTCCTGCCGCTCCAGCTCCAGGCGGCGCAGTTCGCGCAGCACCGCACGCGCGCGGGCCGCCCCGGACGGCGCGTCGATCGCGGTGAGGTCGGGCACGGAGGCCGGGGGGATGTGGAGCAGTTCGGCGGCGACCGGCCGGCCGTCGGTGACGCGGGAGCGGCGCACGGTGTGCACGGGCTCGTCGCGGCCGGTGCCCAGGGCGTCGGCGACGGCCGGGGGCGGCACCGCCAGGACGCTGTCCAGGGGCTGCCAGCCGTCGTCGGTGCCGGGCCAGTCGTGCTTGCGGGAGCCGACGGCCACGCCGACGCGCGGCGGGGCGACGGTGGTGCCGACGCCGCGGCGGCGCTGCAGGCGGCCCTCCAGTTCGAGCTGTTCCAGCGCCTGGCGGAGGGTGGCGCGGGCGACGCCGAAGCGGGCGGCGAGGTCGCGCTCGTTGGGCAGGATCTCCCCCACCGAGAACTCCGAGTCCAGTGCCTCGGTGAGTACGGTCCTGAGGTGCCAGTACTTCGGTTCCGGCACCGTGTCGAGCTGCGTGGTCCCCACCCTGTCCTCCGCGATCGCCGGGTCCGGCGGCGTTTATAGCGCCCTTGTTTATTAAAGGTTGTTGCACTTCTCTGCGACCATAGGACGCCCCTCACCCTTGGTCAATACCAATCCCGCTCCGTGGTCAGGCGGTCGGCAGGGCGCGCAGCTTGTCGGGGTTGCGGATGATGTACACGGTCTGGATCAGGCCGTCGGCGACGTCGAGCTGGAAGACGGCGTCGGGCCGGCCGCCGGAGAGGACCAGCAGCGCGGGGCCGCCGTTGAGCTCCAGGAGGCGGTAGTCGGCGTCCGGGACGCCCTTGCGCGCGGCGCCGGCCAGGAAGCGGCCCACCTTGTCGGCGTTCTCCAGCACCCGCAGCGGGGCCTTGGACTTGCCGCCGCTGTCGCCGACCAGCCGGACGCCGGGGGCGAGCAGGGCCAGCAGCGCGTCGAGGTCGCCGCCGGCCGCCGCGGCGAGGAACCGCTCGGTGAGGTCGCGGCGCCGGCCGGGGTCGACGTCGTAGCGGGGGCGCCGTTCGTCGACGTGGCGGCGGGCCCGTCCGGCGAGCTGGCGCACCGCCGCCTCGCCGCGCTCCAGCATGGCGGCGATCTCGGCGTACGGGTAGCCGAACGCCTCCCGGAGGACGAACACCGCCCGCTCCAGCGGGGACAGCGACTCCAGCACGACCAGGACGGCGAGGGAGACGGAGTCGGCGAGCACGGCGCGCTCGGCGGCGTCCGGGGCGGTGGCGCCGAGGTCGGTGACCCAGGGCTCGGGGAGCCAGGGGCCGACGTAGGTCTCGCCGCGGGCCTTGATCTGGCGGAGCCGGTCGACGGCGAGGCGGGTGGTGACGCGGACCAGGTAGCCGCGCGGCTCGCGGACGCCGTCGCGGTCGGCGCCGGACCAGCGCAGCCACGCCTCCTGGACCACGTCCTCCGCGTCGGCCGAGCGGCCCAGCATCCGGTAGGCGACGCCCAGGAGGAGGGGGCGGTGCGCTTCGAAGACCTCGGTCGCGGTGTCGGTGGTCACCGCTCCATCCCAGCGGACGGCTCCGGCGGTTGTCCAGGCGGTGCCGTCCGCGCCCGGCTTTCGAACAGCAGCGTGACGAACAGAGGCGCGACACAGGTCTACCCGTCGGTAGCTTTTGCTGACAACCTGTCTACAACTCATCCGACCCGACGAGGAGCCTCATGTCCGCCACCCTCTCCTTCCCGGTCCCCACACCGCACGGCCCCCAGGAAGCGACCCTCTCCTACGCGCGCGTGGGCGCTGGCGAGCCGCTCGTCCTGCTGCACGGCATCGGCCATCACCGCCAGGCGTGGGACCCGGTGGTGGACATCCTGGCGACCGAGCGCGAGGTGATCGCCGTGGATCTGCCGGGGTTCGGCGCCTCTCCGGCGCTGCCCGAGGGCCTGCCCTACGACCTGGCGACGACGCACGCGGTGCTCGGCGGGTTCTGCTCGGCGCTGGGCCTGGACCGGCCGCACGTGGCCGGGAACTCGCTGGGCGGGCTGCTCGCCCTGGAACTGGGCCGCCAGGGGCACGTCCGGTCCGTCACCGCCCTGTCCCCCGCCGGTTTCTGGTCCGAGTCCGAGCGGCGCTACGCCTTCGGTGTGCTGGCCGGGATGCGGGCGACCGCGCGCCGGCTGCCGCTGCCGCTGGTCGAGCGGCTGTCCCGTACGGCCCTCGGCCGCACGGCCCTGACCAGCACGATATACGCGCGCCCGGGCCGCCGTTCGCCCGCGGACGTGGTCGCCGAGACCCTCGCCCTGGCCCACGCCGAGGGCTTCGCCGAGACGCTGCGGGCCGGGCGGGATGTGCTGTTCACCGACGACGTGCCCGGGATACCCGTCACCATCGCCTGGGGCAGCCGCGACCGGCTGCTCATACCCCGGCAGGGCGCCCGCGCCAAGCGGGTGATCCCGGGGGCCCGGCTGGTCCGGCTGCCCGGGTGCGGCCATGTCCCGATGAACGACGACCCGGCGCTGGTCGCCCGCGTCCTGCTGGACGGCAGCCGGCCTCAGCCGTCCAGCGCCGCCAGCACCTCGCTGAGCACGGTCGCGTTGTAGGGCATGCTCACGTGCGGGGTGCGGTCGGCGGGGTCGAGGTCCTGGAGCACGATGTTGCGCACCTCGACGCCCTCGGCCGGCGCCAGCGCGCACGAGGTGTACGGCGTGACCACGTCGTCGTAGGCGGTGGCGATCACGGTGTGCCGGACGCCCGGGGTGGTCTCGCCGAGGGCGGCCAGTTCGCGCTGGAAGGGGTGGTCGTGCTGGAGCTGCGGCCAGGCCGGCACGACCGTCCCGACGGCGCCCTGCTCGACGAGTTCCCTGGCGCCGGTGATCTGCCGGGCGAGGTTCATCAGGCCCTGGGCGGTGACGCCGTGGTTGCTGGGCGCGATGCCGACGAGGGTGTGCACCTTGGGGGCGCCGCCCAGGGCGTTGAGGTAGTAGCGCGGCATCATGCCGCCCTGCGAGAAGCCGACGATGTCGACCTGCTGCGCGCCGGTGCGCCGCAGCACCTCGTCGACGAACTCGCCGAGCTGCCGCGCCGACCGCTTGATGTCGCCGAGGCCGAAGATCAGCGGGTTGCCGTACTGGCCGTAGTCCAGGCGGAAGACGCGGTACCCGTGCTGCCGCAGCAGGGGCGCGGCCGAGGTCCAGGTGTAGCCGCGGTTGCCGAAGGTGCCGTGGACCAGCACCACGGGGCGCGGGTGCTCCTCGGTCAGCGGCTTGGTCCAGTCGTCCTCGCCGGCCGGGACGTCGACGGTGGCGATGACGACGGCACCGGCGACCTCGATGAGGGGCGACCCGAGGTAGAGGGTCCCGAAGACGTCGGTGCCGCGGTTCGGCGCGTTCGGTCCGGGAAGCGGCGGGTCGCAAGCACTCATGGGCGTCTTCTTCGCTGAAGGAAATCCGGCTGGACTTCTCGGACTCCCCAGTCTCACGTCCGGCGAACGCCATGACGATCCCTCGTCCGGGGGAACGAATTCCGCCCATCGAGTGACCAGGGTTCACTCTCTGCCCTGCGTACCGCGCGCCTCGGCGCCCAGCTCGGGGGCGAGCCGGACGGACGCGGCCCGCAGCAGCCGTACGTACGGGCTCCACCGGCGGGGGCGGGCCACCCGGCCGGTCAGGGTGCGCTCCGCGCGGTCGAGGCCGTCGAGGAAGACGGCGTCGTGCAGGGGCCGGAAGAACAGCGACCAGACCGGCCAGCGGGGGCCGCGCGGCCGGACCACCAGGGTGTGGCGCAGCACCGAGCGCCCGGCGTCGACGCGCTCGACCCCGAACTCGTGGAAGCCCTCGAAGCCCCGGGGACCGGTGAAGCGGAACCGCACCCACCGCCCGGGGACGTAGTCGCTCACCACGTACCGCACCAGTCCGTGGCCGCCGGGCACGCCGACGGCCAGCGGGCCGTCGAAGCGGACGGGCGGCCACTCGGGCGGCCAGAGCCGGTCGTCGCGGCCGCCGAGGGAGTCGATCAGCTCCCCGACGGTCTCCGGCGGGACGGACAGCGGGCGTTCATGGACCTTGAGCACGGCGATCACGGACAGAGCCTTCCCGGCCCGGCACCGGAGCGGAACTCCCTCGAACGGGTGCCGACTCGCACGCCCGGGGCGTGCGGCGGGCCCCGCGCGCCAGGGAGTTCACCCCGGCACGTCCCGCAGGTGGCCGGAAAGCGTCGTCGCATCCCACCCATGCGGGGCTCCCGGGCGTCTCACCTGCCAACTCCGCCGGAAAAACGGCTGGTTGGCCGGGCGCCGGCGGACCGCGCGACGGGAGGGCGAAGACCGGACAGGTCGCGCGGAGCCGGGAGCCGGCGGAGGGGGGAAGCCGAATCCGAGCGTAAAGACGGGTGAGAAGGACGACGCGACCGGTGGCGCCCCAGTGCCGCCGTCGACACAGGGGGTTGGCCATGGCCGCACGGCCCGACGGGCCCGGTTCCGGAGGCGGTGCCACCGGCCGGGATCCGGTGCCACCGGAGGCGCTGCCGAAGGCGTGGCGCCCGCTGCTGGCGCGGCCGGCGCTGGCGAAGCAGCTCGGCGATCCCCTGGGCAGCGCCGCCCTCACGGAGATGGCCCGGCTGCTGCCGACCCAACTGGCGCTGCACTCGCTGCGCGTGTTCCTGCTGGCCGACGCCTGGGCGCAGGCCGAGGGGACGCGGTTCGACCGACCCGGGCTGCTGGCCGCCGTGGCGTTCCACGACACCGGGCTGGTGGGGTGGGCGCCGCTCGGGCGCGGTGGATTCCCGCGCCGCTCCGCCGAGTTGCTCGACCGGTTCCTGGCCGAGCGGAAGGTGGACGACGCCCGGCGGGCGGCCCTCACCCGCGCGGTGCGCGAGCACATGCGGCCGTTTCCCCCGCGGAACGCCGGGCCCGAGGCGCGGCTGCTGCACTTCGGTGTCTGGCTGGACGTCACCGGACGCGGCGAGCGCCGGCTGCCCGGTGAGCGGCGGATGGTCACCGCGCCGGCGCCGACGCCGCTGTTCGCCGTCACCTTCTTCGCCCGGGTGGCGGCCTGCGGGCTGCGCCGGGTGCGGCCGGGCCCGGCCTCCACCGCACGGTGAACCGCCGGGCCCGGCACCTCGCTCTGTCGTCGCGAAAGGACCGTACACATGCAAGAGGACCAGCGGGAGTTCGACGTCGCCATCGTCGGAGGGGGCATCGGCGGCACCATGCTCGGGGCGATCCTCGCCCGGCACGGCGTCCGCACGCTGCTGCTGGAGGGCAGCGGGCACCCTCGGTTCGCCATCGGGGAGTCCACCGTCCCCGAGACCACGTTCGGCCTGCGGGTACTGGCCCAGCGGTACGACGTGCCCGAGATCGGGCACCTGGCGACCAACGGGGCGCTGCGCCGGCATGTGTCCTCGAACTGCGGAGTGAAGCGGAACTTCGGCTTCGTGTACCACCGGGAGGGCGAGCCCGCCCGGGCCGACGAGTGCAACCAGAACCCGACCTGGGGACCGCCGCTCGGCCCGGACTCGCACTTCTTCCGGCAGGACGTGGACGCGTACATGTTCCACGTCGCCGTCTCGTACGGCGTCACCGCGTACACCCACACCCTCGTCGACGACGTGAAGTTCGAGGAGGACCGGGCCACCCTGGTCACCCGGGACAAGGGCTCCTTCCGGGCGTCGTACGTGGTCGACGCGGGCGGGATGCGGGCCGTGCTGCCCGAGCGCCTGGGGCTGCGGCAGGAGCCGCCGTACCGGACGCGCTCGCGGACCGTCTTCACGCACATGGTGGGGGTGCGGCCCTACGACACCGTGGCGCCGCCGCGCGAACAGCACGGGATGACCAGCCCATTCAGCGAGGGCACGCTGCACCATGTGTTCCGGGGCGGCTGGATCTGGGTGATCCCGTTCGACAACCACTCCACGAGCACCAGCGAGCTGTGCAGCGTCGGCGTCAACCTCGACCTCGACGCCTATCCGCGGCCCGAGGGCGTCTCCGCCGAGGACGAGTTCTGGCAGCAGGTGCGCCGGTTCCCCACGGTGGCGCGGCAGTTCGAGCACGCCCGGGCGGTGCGGCCGTACGTGTCGACCGACCGGACCCAGTTCTCCTCGCAGCAGGTCGTCGGCGACCGCTGGTGCCTGCTGCCGCACGCCAGCGACTTCATCGACCCGCTGTTCTCCAGCGGGCTCGCCGTCACGGTGATGTCCCTCAACGCGCTCGGCCACCGGCTCATCGACGCGGTGCGGCAGAACGACTTCGACACCGCCCGCTTCGCGTACCTGGAGCACTGGACCAAGCGGATGTTCCGCTTCTACGACGACCTGGTGGCGTGCAGCTACATCTCCTTCGACGACTTCGACCTGTGGAACGCCTGGATCCGGGTGTGGATCATCACCACGCTGTACGGCACCAACGCCCAGAACCAGGCCGCCGTCGCCTTCGACAAGAGCGGCGACCGCGCCAGCTTCGACATGCTCGAACTGCCGCCGTACCGGGGGCTGCAGGGCGTCGACAACCCCTGGGTGGAGCGGCTGTTCGAGCAGTCGCGGGACGCCGTGCTCGCCTACCGCGCGGGCGAGGCCAGCAAGGAGCGGACCGTCGCGCGGATCTACGAGCTGCTGCGCGAGAGCGGGCTGTGCCCGGCCGTGTGGGGCACCCTCGACCCGGAGAACCGCTGCCCCGCCGGGGCGTTCACGCTGTGGCCGCTGATGAAGGTCCTGCTGTGGGGCAAGTTCCGCTCCCCCCGGCACGTCCGCGGCGCCTACTTCACCGGCGGCGCCCGCCTGATCGGCAAGGAGGCGGTGCAGACGTGCGCCACCGAGCTGCGCGGCGGCGTCGGCCAGGTGCAGCAGACCGTACGGGACATGTGGGTCAACTGGAACCGTGACTGGACGCGGCGGCCGGCGCCGCGCACCACGGCCGGGCCGCGGCCCGGGGAGGAACGCGGCACCGGGAAATAATACCGAAAAGTCATTCGCCCAGCATATCGGAGGACCACATTCCGGTTTGCCGCCCCAAATACTCGGGTAGGAAAATCTCAGCCGAAGAAAGAAAAAATCGGCTTCCGATTCATCTGCCTGAAACCGAGAGACAACGGGCTGCAATCCACAATGGCACCACATTCCACCTGCCAATCGCCCGCTGCATGCTCCTGGGAAGAAATCTTCCAGCATCAGGACCGCCTCATGCGGTTGGTTCGACGACGACTGCCGAGTTTCCAGGACGCCGAGGACTGCGTACAGGAAACCATGGCCCGCGCTGCCGCCCACGCCACGTTGGACAGAAATCGGCTCGGTCCTTTTCTGACGTCCGTGGCGCTTCGCCTCTGCATCGACTTCTACCGTGACATGGACCGTCGCAGCAGGTTGTTGCAGCGGGCGGCACTGATCGATGCGCCCCTGACGACCGAGGAGGACGTCTGTGACGAGGATTTCGGCAGATGGCTGCTGAGCCAGGTCAGGCAACTGCGCGGCCGGGAGCAGGAAGTCATACTCGCACGCGCCGCGGGGATTTCCACTGCGGAATTCGCCCGTATGCACAATATCTCGCTGAAATCGGCTGAAGCCGCTTTCACCAGAGGTCGGGCACGGCTTCGGACCGCGTGCTCGCAATCTCTGGAGGGCCGTGCGGTGTGAATTCATCACCGTGCCCCGAGGAATGGCAACCGCCAGATCACCGGACGACAACGCGAAGGGAACACAACCATGAGCGGGAAAAACATCCAGGACATTATGCGGGACTTCGTCGGCGGCGTCACCGACAACTGGAAGGACATGGTCGACGACCTGCTCAACCGCGACGACGACGATGACGACGACGACCGGGACGACCGGAAGAGGAAGGGCTCGCGCCGGTCGGTGAGCGGGCTGCCCGGGGACCTGCTCGGCGGTCTCTCCGGTGCCCTCAACCCGGCCGCCGGGCTGGCCCTGCTCGGCGGCGGGAACACCAACCCGCTGGCGGTGCTGCAGTTGCTGGCCGCGAGCGGGGCCAATCCGCTGGCCGTGCTCCAGTTGCTCAACAGCGGTGCGCTGGGCTCCAACCCGCTGGCCACGCTCCAGACGCTGGGCGCCCTGGGGGGCGGGAACCCGCTCGCCGGGTTCCAGGCGCTGGGCGGCTACGGCCAGTTGGCGGGCGGGCTGGGGCAGATGGCCGGGCTGCCGTACCAGTACCCGTACGGCCCGGGGGGCGGTGGGCTGCCGGGTCAGCTCGGCCAGTTGGGGGGCCAGGCCGGCCAGTTGGCCGGGCAGGTCGCCGCCGCACCGGGCCAGATCGGTCAGGCGGCCGCGCAGGCGGCCGGGCAGGTCGCGGATCAGGCGGCGGCCGGGCTGAGCCAGGCGTCCAAGGCCGCGCAGGGGCTCGGGGAGACCATGTCCGGCCTCACCGGCGGTCAGCAGCACCAGCCGCACCAGCAGCAGAAGCCCCAGCAGTAACCGGAAGGCGACGGTGCGGGTCGCGACCGCCGGGCCGCCGGGCGGGACCCGCGTCCCCGTCCGGCGGCCCGGCGCGCGCCGCAAGGGCGCCCCGGCCTGTCCGGCGCCCGGCGGCGTCCGCACGCCGCGCGCCCACCGGGGCCCGGCGCGTGCCCGGCGCGTTCCTGGTGTGTGCCCACCGCGTACCCGGTGCGCGCCCGGCGCCCGCGAGCGCGTACCGGCGCGTGCGGCGCCCGTGCGCGGCCGGTCGGCGCCCGTGCGCGGCCGGTGGGGTGCCGGGCGCCCGTGTGACCCGGACGGACCGCGTGCCGCCGGCCGTTTCGCCGATCGAGGAGGAGTCCGCCATGCCGTCTGCCGTCGGCGACCGGTTGCGTCTCGTCGTCAAGGTGCTGGGCAGCCTGGTCGCCGACGAGGTCGGCCAGGCCACCAAGGTGCGTCGCCGCCGACGGGAGGCCGGGCCCCCGGACGCGTACCCGCCGGACGCCGAGGGGACCGAGCGGCGCCGGGCCAAGGCGGTCCGGCAGGCGCTGGAGAGCCTCGGCCCCTTCTACGTCAAGCTCGGCCAGATCCTGTCCACCCGGCCCGACATGGTGCCCGACTCCATCCGGGAGGAGCTGCAGAACCTGCACGACCAGGTGGACGTCCAGCCGTTCTCGGAGTTCGAGCCGGTGCTGGCCCAGGACCTCGGGCCGGACTGGAAGCTGCGCTTCGACGACATCGAGACCGTACGGCCGCTCGGTGCCGCGTCCCTCGCCCAGGTCTACCGGGTGGTCATGCCCGGCGGCCGGCCCGCCGTGGTGAAGATCCAGCGGCCCGGCATCCGCGAGGGCGTCCTCGCCGACATGGCGCTGATGCGCCGCGCCGCCCGGATCGTGGCCCGGGTCGCACCCCGGTTCAACGAGGTCATCGACGTCGAGGCGATGCTCGGATCGGTCTTCGACGCGATGGAACCGGAGCTGGACTTCACCGGCGAGGCCCGCAACATGGACGAGGCCCGCCGGCACGTCCGTGCCTTCCGCAATCTGGCGGTGCCCCGGGTGCTGCACGCCAGCCCCCGGGTGCTGGTCCAGTCGCTGGCGGCGGGCACCTCGGTGCGGCACATCGACCCGGACCACTTCACCGACAGCGAGCGCATCGACATCGGCAAGGACCTGCTGCGGTTCATGTACCACGGGTACTTCGTGCACCGCTTCTTCCACGCCGACCCGCACGCCGGGAACGTCTTCGTCGCCCCCGGCGGGCCCGCCACCCTCATCGACTGGGGCATGGTCGGCCGCCTGGACCGGCGGACCAGTCTGCAACTGCTGCCCCTGTTCATGACGCTGGCGCAGAACGACGGGGCCGGGCTGGCGCAGCACTGGGCCGAGATGGGCCGGATGACGCCGTGGGCCAACATGCCCGCGTTCACCGCCGACATGGCCGCCTTCGTCCCCAAGGTCTCCCGGCTGTCCCTGGAGGAGCTCAACTTCGGCGTGGCGCTGACCACCGTGCTGGCCAAGGCGACCAAGCGGGGCATCGGCTCCCCGCCGGCGGTGTCGCTGCTGGGCAAGTCCTTCGCCAACCTGGACGGTTCGGTCCGGCACCTGGCCCCGGAGATCACGCTCTCGGAGGTGTTCGAGGGCGAGGTGCCGAGGATCCTGTTCACGCTGGGCCGCGAGTTCCTGAGCCGCAACCAGTTCGCCCGCAACTCCATGGAGATGCTGCTCGCCACCGTCACCAGTCCCGAGCAGGTGCGCACGATCCTCGGGGACGTCTCGAACCGGCAGTTCGCGCTGCACGTCCACGAGCCGCGGACGCCCCCCTCGATGGGCGGCCAGCGCCCCACCCGGCCTTCCCGGAGCCTGCTGGCGCTCGGCGCCGCGGCCCTCCTGCTCGCCCGCCGCCGCACCCGCTGACCGGCCGCCCGCCACCGCGCCCCCGGGCCGGCCGGCCGCCGGCACCCCCGCCGGCCCACCTGCCGCCGCCGGCCCCGCCGAACGAACAGATCCCCCCTCGCACCCCGGAGGCCCCCATGCCCCACCCCGCAGGCCCGCAGTCCCTCCCCGCGCCGGACGGCCTCTCCCAGGTCGCCCTGTGGACGGCCGCCGCGCACGCCGCGGAGTACGGCCGCGAGGCGCCGTACGTCCGTGATCCGTGGGCCGGTGACTTCCTGCACGCGGCCGGGTACCGGGGCGGTCCGCCGGGGGACGGGCCGATGCAGCGGCTGCTGCCCGAGTGGGCCGTGGTGCGCAGCCGGTTCTTCGACGAGCACCTGGTGGCGGCGGCCCGCGCGGGCTGCCGCCAGGTGGTGCTGCTGGGCGCCGGTCTGGACACCCGGGCGTTCCGGCTGGACTGGCCGACCGGGGTGCACGTCTTCGAGGTGGCCGACCCCGCCCTGCTGGCCTTCAAGGAGTACGTCCTGGACGGGGCCCCGGCCTCCTGCGGGCGCCGGAGCGCGGTCGGCGCCGACCCGGCCGGCGACTGGCGCGCGGAACTCCTCGCCGCCGGGTTCGATCCCGCGCGGCCCACCGCCTGGCTCGCCGAGACCCTGCTGTACCACCTGCCGCCGGAGACGGTGGAGTCGGTCGTTACGGCGATGACGGAACTCTCCGCGCCGGGCAGCACGTTCGGCGCCGAGTGCGTCAACGCCGAGACCGTGACCTCGTCGTTCGTGGCACCGTTCCTCGACGCCCTGGCGGACACCGGCCTGGCCTGGCACTGGCGGCTCGCCGAGCCGGAGCGCTGGTGGGCCGGCCACCACTGGGACGCCCGGGTGGCCGACCCGTTCACGCTGCCCTACGCCGTCGAGCGGCTGGGGCCCTGCCTGCCGATGCTGCCGGAGGCCGCCGCCCGGACGGTGTTCCTGATCACCGGGACGCTCCGCACGTGACTCAGCTCCGCTCCAGCTCCAGCAGGGCCGCCAGCCACAGGTCCGGGAGTTCCTCGGCGCCGGCCAGCGTCTCGTCGTGCACCACGGTCAGGCAGGCGACGTCCTGCTGGCTGGTCAGCGTCACCATGCAGCGGATGCCGGCGGCCGTGCCGGTGTAGGCGGCCGACCAGCGCGATGCGGCCCCCCGGTGGACCAGCGGGGCCCCGACGTCGACCCGGCTGACCGGCGCGGCGACGACCGTCCCGGTGACCAGGCGGACGCCGAGCCGGGCCCCGACCGGCCGGGGGGTGGCCGCCAGCAGCAGCCGGAAGGAGTCCCGCCGGCGGCCCTCCCGCAGGCGCTCCGTGCTCTGCCGGACCCGCCGGAAGGCCCGCTGCGGCACCGCCTCGTCGCAGGGCAGCACCACGTGTGCGAGGGCGATGCGGTTGCCGGGGGCGTACTCCTCCCCCGGCGCCCGGACCGACATCGGCACCGCCACCGGCAGCGGCGGATGGGTCTCGCCGGTGGCCTTGAGGTGCCAGGTGCGCACGGCGTGCGACAGGGCGGTGAGGTAGACGTCGTTCACGCTGCCGCCCTGGACCCGGCCGGCGGCGCGCAGCCGGGCCAGCGGCGTGGTGGCGTGGCAGACCCGGAGGCCGGGGCCGACCGGCCCGTCGAAGCCGGGCTTGGCGACGGGCCGGCCGAGGCTGCGCAGCACGTCGCCGAGGACCCCGGCGACGCCCCGCGGGGCCGGCCGGGCGAGCGCCTGCGCGGGCGGGCCGCTGGCCGGGTCGTCGTCGAGCAGGGCGCGGGCGGCGTACACGGCGCCCATGCCGTCCTGGAGGCGGTGGTCGGTGCGGTAGCACAGGGCGTGGCCGCCGCCCGCGCCGTGCACCAGCCACACCTCCCACAGCGGACCGTCGGCCACGCTCATCGGCCGGGACAGCAGCAGCCGTCCGGTCGCCGTGCAGTCGGTGTCGCCGGTCAGCCGGACCTCCCGGACGTGCCGCTCGACCGCGATCCGGTCCACGCGCCGGAACACCTTGCCCTCGCGGGACGGGCGGTAGTTCGCCGCGGGGACGTGGGGGGCCCGTTCGGCGACGCGGGCACGGACCGTGTCCAGGGCCGGGGCGGGGCCGTCGAAGACGAAGACGACGGGCAGCGGCAGCGCGCCGCCGCGCACGGCCCGGCGGTAGGCGAGGTCGGCGGCGCCCATCGGCAGGGTCGGGGGCAGCGGTCCGTCGGTCCCGGGTCGCGTGAGTCGCATCGTGAGCCTTCCTGTGGGGGGTACGGGGAACAGCCTGCCGTGTCGCGCGGCCGTCACCGTCCGTGACGCGCGGCCAGGCCGACGGCGTCCACGTAGGCGCGCAGCAGGGGCCGGCCGGGCAGTGCCGGGGCCTTCGACCGGTGCCAGGGCATCCGCTCGCCGGTCTCCGGGTCGCCGAGCAGGGCGGCGGCGACATGGGCGCCGTGCGCGACGGAGAGGGCGAGGCCGTGGCCGCAGCAGCCGCCGATGTACCAGACGTCGGAGAAGCCGTGCACCGGCCCGACCACCGGCAGGTCGTCGCCGGTCATGCCGATCCGCCCGGACCAGCGGTGGGTGATCTCCACCCGGGCCAGTTCGGGGCGCAGGCTCCGCAGCCACCCCTCCAGCCAGCTCCAGGCCCGCTCCCGCACCGCCTGGAGCCGGGAGGCGCCCAGCCCGTCGGGGACGGTCGCGGTGCCGCCGCCGGCCACCAGGCCCCGGTCGGGCAGCACCCGGAAGTAGGGCGCGAGGGGCACCGCGTCGATCAGCGCGTCCCCCGTGCGCCCGCCCAGCGCCTCGTACGCCGGGACGCTCAGGGGCGCGGTGGCGATCGCGTACACCTCCAGGGGGAAGACGGAGCCGACGGGCAGGCCGATGGCGCGGGCGGCGGAGTTGACGGCGAGCACCGCCTGACCGGCGTAGAGCCGGCCGTGCGGGAAGACCAGTTCGGGGCCGACGAGTTCGCCGGGGCGCACGGTCAGCAGGGGGCTCTCGCCGTAGAACCGTACGCCCTTGGCGGCGCAGGCGCGGGCCAGGGCGCAGGTGAGGGCGGCCGGGTCGAGGGTGGCGGCGGGCTGGTGCAGCATCCCGGCCCGGTAGGGCACGCCGACCCGGTCGCGGACGGCGTCGGCGGTCAGCACCGGTACGTCGAGGCCGAGTTCGCGGTAGACGCGGGCCTGCCGGGCGAGTGCCACCAGGCCCGCCGGGGTGCGCGCGGCCATGATCTGGGCGCCGGGGCGCAGCCCGCAGGGCACGTCGAGGCGGCGGCACAGGTCGAGGACCTCCTCCACGGCGCGCAGGCTCGCCCGGTGCATCCGGCGGGCGGCGCGCGGGCCGTGGCGGCGTACCGCGCGGTCGACGGCCGGCCCGGCGCGGGGGCCGAGCAGGCCGGTGCCCCGGCCGCTGGCCCCGGCGGCCGGGCGGCCCGCGTCGACGACGGCGATGTCCAGGCCGGGGGCGCGTTCGGAGAGGTGGTAGGCGCAGGCCAGCCCGGCCAGGCCGGCGCCGACGACGGCCACGTCCGCGGTGACCACGCCGTGCAGCGGGGGCTGCGGCGGCAGTTCCGCCGGTTCCCAGCACGGCGTTCCGGCCGGGGCGCTGATCATCCGGGGCCGTCCGGGAACCGCTCGGTCAGCGACCGGAACCGGCGGTCGTGCCAGAGCAGCGGGCGGCCGCCGCCCACGTGCACGGCGGCGATCCGGCCGACGACGAGGTGGTGGTCGCCGTAGCGGCGCACGTCCTCGGTCAGGCACACCGACCAGGCCAGCGCCCCGGCGAGCACGGGGACGCCCAGCACATGGCGCAGCTCGGTGCCGGCGAACCGTTCGGCGGCGGGCGTCGTCGGGGACGCGAACCGGGTCGCCAGGTCCTGCTGTTCCTCGCGCAGCAGGTGCACGGCGAAGGCCCGGTGGGCGCGGACCGCGGTGAGGGTGCGGGAGCCGTCGCGCAGGCAGACCAGGAGCAGCGGCGGGCGGGCGGAGAGCGAGGTGACGGCGGAGACGGTCATGCCCAGCGGGCCGCCCGCGCCGGCCGCGGTGACGACGCTGACCCCGGCGGTGAGCTTGGCGTACAGGGTCAGGCAGCGGGCGGCGCCGGGGCCGGGTTCCTCGCCCAGCAGCGGTTCGGGCGGGGGCGGGGCCGGGGCGGTCGTCCGGTCAGTCACGAGCCGCAGCCGCGCGCCCATCGGTCACCACCTCGGCGTCGAGCAGGCCGGTCACGATCTGCCCGATGAGGGTGCGCAGCGTGGCCTCGGCGACCGGGTCGAGGATCTCGGCGAGGCTGGGGATGCCCAGGTCGAAGGTGGCCTCGAAGACGACGAGGGTGCCGCCGTCGCGCGGGGCGCAGCGCCAGCTCCCGGTGAAGGTCTTGAAGTCGCCGCTGAGCTGTTCGAAGGCGATGGTGCGGGTGTCCGGGTCGAAGGTGTCGCGTTCGCGCCAGCGCATCAGGCCGCCGCGGAAGACGACGGCCCACTCCGAGATCGCGGAGCCGTCGGCCAGCGGCGGTTCGACGGTCACCTCGCGGACGGTGTCGGTGAACTCGGGGTAGCGGCGGAAGTCGCTGATGCGCCGGTACGCCTCGGCCGGGTCGAGTGCGTCGGTGCGGGCCTGCAGTACCACGTGGGGCATGGTGGGTTCGGTTCCTTCCGGTGCGGGCGGGTCATACGGGGGCTCCGGGCGGGCGGGTCATACGGGGATGCGGGCGGCGGTGCTGCGCAGTCCCTCGGTGAAGGTGGTGAGGAACAGCTCCAGCGCCGCGTCGTCGACCACGGCGGGCGGGGTCAGCCGCAGGACCCGGGTGGCGTTGAGGGAGTGGTTGACGAGGACGCCGCGGCCGATCATCTCCAGCAGCAGGTCGCCGACGGCCTGCTCCTTGGTGAACTCGATGCCGATCAGCAGGCCCCGGCCGCGCACCTCGCGGACCAGTCCGCCCTGGTACGGCGCGCAGATCTTCCGTACGCCGTCCAGGACGCGGGCGCCGAGGGCGGCGGCGCGGGCGACGGTGTCCTCGCGTTCCATCGCGGTGACGGTGGCGAGGGCGGCGGCGCAGGCGATCGGGGAGGCGCCGAAGGTGGAGGTGTGCAGGTAGGGGTCGCGGCCGAAGGGGTCGTACGCCTCGGCGGTGGCGACCATGGCGGCGATGGGCACCACCCCGCCGGACAGGCCCTTGCCGACCAGCATGATGTCGGGCCGTACGTCCTCGGCGTCGACGCCCCACCAGGTGCCCAGGCGGCCCATGCCGGTCTGGATCTCGTCGACGACGAGCAGGGCGCCGTACGTCCGGCACAGCTCGACGACCCGGCGGAGGTAGCCGGGGCGGGGGATGCGGACGCCGCCCTCGCCCTGGACGGGTTCGAGGATGACGACGGCCCGGTCGCGGTGGGCGGCGAGGGCCTGTTCGAGGCCGGCCGGGTCGTCGTGGTCGACCTGGGTGACGTCCGGGAGCAGCGGCCGGAAGGGGTCCTGGTAGGTGTCGTTGGCGGTGACGCTGAGGGCGCCGAGGGTCTTGCCGTGGAAGCCGCGGCGGGTGGTGATCACCGCGGTGCGGCCGTGCGCGCGGGCCAGTTTCAGGGCGGCTTCGGTGGCCTCGGCGCCGGAGTTGACGAAGTGCACGAAGTCCAGGCCGGGCGGGGTGTGGGTGGCCAGCGCCTTGGCGGCGCGGGCGGCGACGGGCTCCAGGAAGACCCGGCTGGCCAGCGGGTGGGTGTCGATCTGCCGGTGCACGGCCTCGACGACGGCCGGGTGGCGGTGGCCCAGCAGGAAGACGCCGTAGCCGCCGAAGTTGAGGAAGCGGCGGCCGTCGTCGGCGTGGATCCAGGGGCCTTCGGAGCCGATCTCGGCCATGCCGCCCATGACCCGGCCCATCACGGCCCGGCCGGAGCCGATGTGCCGCAGGTAGAGGTCGACGACGTCCTCGCCGGTGGTGCGGGGTGCCGGGGGCGAGACGGTCATGACGCCACCTCCGTGGGGGTCGGGCCGGCCGCCGGGCGGCACCGGCGGCGGGATACGGGACGGGTCTCGGCCCAGCTCCGCAGGTTGCGGGCGAGGGCGGCGCGGATGTCGGCGCGGGTCGGCCGGGTGCCGCAGTCGGGCTCGCCGAGGGAGGTGTCGAACGGCAGCTCGCGCTGGAAGACGAGGAGCAGTTCGGCGTAGTACCGGAACCGCTGGTGCACCGGGCCGGGCAGTGCGGTGCCCGCCAGTATCGGCAGCAGCAGGCGGTGCACCGCCTCGATCGGGATGAGCCGGGGGCGTTCGGGGCGGGGCAGGCCCTGCTGGGCGGCGAACTCCGCGCAGGTGTCGGCGATCTCCCGCAGTTCGACGGCCTCCTTGCCGGCGGTGAGCCAGTACTCGCCGTTGCCCACCCCGCCCCGGACGAGGTCGCCGACGGCACGGGAGACGTAGTCCTGCGGGACCATGTCGATGCGGGCCTCGGGGGCGCCCGGCAGTACCGGGACCTGGCCGAGGACCATCGCGGCGAGGACCTTGGTCAGGCCCTGCTGCTCGGCGATCCGGCCGGTGACGGAGTGCCCCATGACGACGGAGGGCCGCACGATGGCCCCCGGCTGGCCGCTGTCCCGCATCATCTGCTCGGCGCGGATCTTGGAGTCGAGGTAGGCGGCGGCGCCGGGGAAGCGCTCGCGGTCCTGGTCGGTCAGGGTGTTGGCGACGAACGCCGTGCTGACCAGGTACACGGGCGCGTCCGCGCGGGCGGCGAGGTCGAGCGCGGTGTCGGTGCCGAGGGTGTTGGTGCGCACGATCTCGCCGGGCGGGATGTGCCAGTTGGTCTGGGCGCCGGAGTGCACCACCACGTCCACGCGCAGGGCGAGTTCGTACCACTGCCGGGGGGTCAGGCCGAAGCGGGGGGCGAGCAGGTCGCCCGGGATCTCCCGGACCCGGGGGTCGTGCAGGGGCCGGGTGCGGCGCAGGCAGAGCAGGTCGAAGTGCGGGGCGAGTTCGTCGATCAGGGCACGTCCGAGGACTCCGGAGCCGCCGGTGAGCAGCAGGGTGGGGCGTGCGAGCGGGGCGGTGCGGGGTGCGGGGGGAGGAACGGGTCGCGCGACGTTCAGCGGCATGGTGGGCTCCAGATAGGGGGCTCCCTCGCGGTGGTCTCAGCCGGTGTGGGGCCCGGTGAGCGGGGTGCTGGCCGCGGGGGCGGGGGGCGGGGCCGTCAGGCGATGGCCAGCGGACGGTCGGCCAGGTACGCGGAGAACGGGCCGGTCATGCGGGAGCGGGACGGCGGGTGCAGGGAGAGGCCGTGGGCGCAGGCGGCGAGGTGGCCGATCTCGTCGGAGGCCATGAAGTTCAGGCCGCCGAGCAGTTCGACCGCGCGGGGGACGATCCGGGCGAGGGCGTCCTGGACGCCGTAGCGGGCGCACAGGGCCTGGGAGAGGGCGGCCTCGTCGAGTTCCCCGGCGTCGACGCGGCGGGCGACGCCCTCGACGGTGGCCATGGCCGACTCGGTCTCCAGGAACAGCCGGACCCGTTCGGCCTCGGGGATGCGGTCGTTGAGCAGCACCCGTTCCACCAGGGCGCTGGCCGCGCCGAGATAGCTGCCGGTCATCAGGACCTGGAACCAGATGAGTCCCGCGGTCTGCAGTTCGTCGAGGGACTCGCCGGCCGCGGAGTGGGTGCGCAGCACCAGGTCCTGGGGGACGAGGACGTCGGTGAGGGTGACCTGTTCGCTCTCGGCGCCGGCCAGGAAGCTGCTGGACCAGAAGCCGGTGACGGAGATGCCCTCGCTGTCGGCGGGCACCAGCGCCACGGCCAGTTCCTCGCCCTGGCCGTCCTCGCGCGGGATCAGGACGCTGGCGGTCAGCACGTCCATGGAGCGGGCCAGGCTGCAGGGCCGTTTGACGCCGTTGATGCGGATGGCGTCGCCGGTGACGGTGGCGGTCATCGACGGCTCCAGGACGCCGGCGCCGCTGCGGCCCTCGGCGAAGCCGGAGGCGAGGATCCGGTTGCCGGCCGCCACCCCCTCGATCAGCATCCACTCCAGGCCCTCGCCGAGGCCGCCGAGGCCGACCAGGGTCGCCATGGAGAAGTGGTGCATGGTGGTCGCCACCGCCAGGGACGGCGAGCGGCTGCCGATGGCCCGCTGCACCCGCAGCGCGTCCAGGGTGCTGGCGCCCCGGCCCCGGTGCGACTCGGGCACCAGCAGGCCGGGCCCGCCGCTGTCCCGGAACAGGCCGATGCCCGGACCGCCCGGCCGCTCCAGTTCCATCAGCGGCGTCTCCCGCAGCGCGGAGTCCAGGTCGGGGAGGAGCTTGGCGAGGGTGGTGCGTTCACGTTCGAGGAATCTCATGGGCGTGCGGTCCTCCCGGACGACGGCATGGGGGATCTCATACGGCGTTGGTGGCGCGCAGCAGTTGCCAGACCGCGCCGGGGCGGGGTCTGCCGTGGAAGGCGATGTATTCGGGGAGGACCACGTGGGGGGCCCATTTCTGCTTGTACTCCAGTTGGGAGGCGGCCGGGTAGATCGCCTCGCCGTGCGCGGCGAGCAGCCGGACGAACCGGGTGAACAGGGCACTGGCGGCGGGCAGTTCGTGGTCGGGGTCGAGTCCGGTGAACGGGGTGAACCCGAAGTGCAGCCAGCCCGCGCCCTCCTGTCCCAGGCGTTCCATGACGGTGGCGTTGAGCGCCTCCATCACCCCGGGCGGCGCGTCGGGCCGCCGCCGGCTGAGGTCGTGCAGCCAGCCGGGCCGGCTGCCGTAGACGGGCGAGTAGTTGATGTAGCCGACGGTCTCGCCGGCGATCCGGCCGGCGAACAGCCGCCGGTGGCGTTGCAGCGGGCCGGTGCGCTGGCCGACGAGGAACCGCAGCTCCTTGACGCGCCGGCCCTTGTCCCGCAGCCAGCTCTGGTCGATCCGGTCGAGGTCGGTGCGGTCGTCGCCGTCCTCGACCTCGGTGACCTCCAGGCCGGCCCGCCGGGCCCGGGAGATCTTGTTGCGCAGCCGGACGAACCGGGAGCCGCGCAGCGTGAACCGGGACAGGTCGACGGCGTACGACGCCCCGATCTGGTTGACGGTGAAGCCGTGCCGGGCGTACAGCTCGGCGTCCTCGCGCTGGAGCTGCACCGCCAGGAGCCGCCGGCCGGCGTGCGCCACGAAGGCGTCCAGCAGGGCGTCCCGGTGTTCCGGCGCGGTGAACGGGCCGCCGAACTGCAGGACGTAACGCCCCGAGGTGCGGTAGGCGCAGGTCCCGTCGTACCGGTCGTCGCGGAAGTACTCGTTTCCGCTGTTGAGCGCGAGGAAGCAGCTCGGGTTGTCGCTGTGCGCGGCGAGGGTGTCAAGCACGGACGGCATGCGTGCCCTCCACGGGAGTGCGCGGGGCGGAATCCCCGGGGAACACCGGCCGGTATTTCCGCTGGAATTCGCGGAACTCCGGGTCGGTCTCCGGTTCGAAGGGGACCCCGAAGGGTTTCAGGGAGTTCCCGAACAGCGCCCGGTCGACCATGAGGTGGATGGGCAGCGCCAGCAGGGCCCATTCCGGGCGGACCAGCAGCGCCCAGGCGCCCGCCAGGACACCGGCCGTGACCAGGCTGTGCATCACGTTGTAGGCGACGTAGTAGCCGCGCGGGATCCGCCGGTCGGGGCTGCGCCGGAAGGCGATCGCGCCGGGCAGATAACCGATGACGTCGATCACCGCGAAAAGCAGCACGAACACGCCCCACCGGATGTCCGACAGGTGCTGGAAGGCGAGCACGAGCGACACGGCCAGCACGGCCAGCCATTCGAGTCGGGAGAGGGCGAAGGTGGTCTTCGTCTCGAATCGGTTCTTGGCGTCCACGGGCGCTCCAGATCTGCGCGTACGATTCCGGGGCCCGACATCAGCCTGCCCCCTCGCTGTGGTCTGTCACTCCTGTTTACGCACCAGCGGCGGTCACCCCTCGGCGCTCAACACCTCGTAGAGTGGGGGCGTTTGAGACACGGCGATCTTCCGGGGGCCCTTTCCATGACGTCGGCCGGGAACGGCCCGGACACCGCGGCCGGCACCGCGGCCGGCACCGCCGCCTGGGAACTGCTGCTGCCGGCCGTGTCCGCACCGGCACGCGCGCGGGGCCGCACCCTGCGGGCGGCGCTGCGGGACGCGGTCCGCTCGGGCAGGCTCGCGCCGGGCACCCGGCTGCCGTCCAGCCGGGACCTCGCCGCCGACCTCGGCGTGTCGCGCGGGCTGATCACACAGGCGTACGAGCAGTTGACCGCCGAGGGCTATCTGCGCAGCGGGCGGGGCGCGGGGACCTGGGTGGGCGACGCGGTGCGGGCCGCCCGTCCGCGCGCCCGTGACCTCGCGCCCGGCGCCCGGGGGGCGCGCGCCGACTTCGTGCCCGGCACCCCCGACCTGTCGCTGTTCCCGCGCCCGGCGTGGGCCGCCGCGCAGCGGGCGGTGCTGGCCGAGCTGCCGCACCAGGGCCTCGGCTACCCCGACCCGCGGGGACTGCCCCGGCTGCGGACGGCACTGGCCGGGCTGCTCGCCCGGCGCCGGGGCGTGGTCGCCGACCCGGAGCGGATCGTGGTGGTCTCCGGGGTGGCCCAGGCGGCCGCGCTGCTCGGTCTGGTGCTGCACGCGCGCGGGACGACCGCCGTCGGCGTCGAGGATCCCGGCAGCCCGCAGCACGCCGCCCTGTACGCGTCGGCGGGGGTCACCGCGGTGCCGGTGCCCCTGGACGACGAGGGGATCGCCCTGGGGCCGCTGCGCGCCTCGGGCGTGCGGTCGGTGGTGACGACGCCGGCCCACCAGTTCCCGACCGGTATCGCCTACTCGGCGCGGCGCCGCACCGGCCTGCTGGACTGGGCGCGGTCGGTGGACGGCTACGTCCTGGAGGACGACTACGACGGCGACTTCCGCTACGACCGGGCTCCCGTGGGCGCCCTCCAGGGCCTCGATCCGGAACGCGTCGCCTATACGGGGTCGGTGAGCAAGTCGCTCGCCCCGGGACTGCGGCTGGGCTGGCTGCTCGTGCCGGAGTCACTGGCTCAGGCGGTGGTCGAGCGCAAGCGCACCCTGGACCTCGGCCACCCGGCCCTCGACCAGGAACTCTTCGCCCGGTTCGTGGAACGCGGCGACTACGACCGCCAGTTGCGCCGCTGCCAGGCCGCCTACCGGGAGCGGCGCGACGCCCTGGTGGCCGCGCTGGCGGCGCACTTCCCCGGCGCGGAGGTGACCGGCATCGCGGCCGGCCTGCACGTCATCGCCGCGCTGCCCGAGCGGTACGGCCCCGAGGACGCCTTCCTCGCGCGCGTGCGGGCGGCGGGAGTGGCGGTACGGGCGTTGACGGAGTACGCGCACCCAGGTGGCGCCGGCGGGAACGCGGGGGTGCGGCTGGTGCTCGGGTACGCGCACCTGTCCCCGCGGCGGATAGCGGACGGGGTGCGGCTGATGGCCGGGGCGGCGGGGTCCTGACGGGGCCTTGTCCCGGCGGGGGCCGCCGCCTGACCGGCCCTGACGCGCGCGCCGGGTGCGAACGGCCGACGAAGGGATGCCGCCCTGACCGGGTCGTGATGTGCGTACCGGGTGCGAACGGCCGGCGGCGGGTGCCGCACTGCCCGGGCCGTGACGCGCGCGCCGGGTGCGGCCGGTCTTCCCCGGCGGGGTTCGTACCGTTGTTCACCTGGGGTTCGCGTGGCCGCCGTACCGCACCAGTAGGTGTGGCGGTGACCATTTGGCCGGATCACGCCCCTGGAGGCCGCAGCCATGTCCCACCGTCCCTTCCCCGGCCGCCGCAGCGTCCTGCGCGGCTCCCTCGCCGCGTCGGCGGCGCTCACCCTGCCCACCGCCCTCGGCGCGGCACCGGCCTTCGCCCGCTCGGGGCGCCCGGGCGCGGGCTGGGGGGTGCAGACGGGAGACGTGACCCGGGACTCCGGCCTGGTCTGGGTACGGTCCGACCGGCCGGCCCGGATGATCGTCGAGACCTCCGCGACCGAGTCGTTCCGCAACCCGCGCCGGTTCCACGGCCCGCTGCTCGGCCCCGGCACCGACTTCACCGGCACCACCCGGGTGCACGGCCTGCCGGCCGGCGAGCAGATCCACTACCGGGTGCTGCTGGCCGACCCGGACGACCCGCGCCGCACCGGCGAGCCGGTCACCGGCACCTTCCGCACCGTCCCGGTCCGCCGCCGCGACGGCGTGCGCTTCGTGTGGTCCGGCGACCAGGCCGGCCAGGGCTGGGGCATCAACCCCGACCTCGGCGGCTACCGCATCTACGACGCCATGGGCGCGCTGGACCCGGACTTCTTCCTGTGCAGCGGCGACAACATCTACGCCGACGGCCCGATCCCCGCCACCCAGGCCCTCCCCGGCGGCGGCGTCTACCGGAACATCACCACCGAGGAGAAGTCCAAGGTCGCCGAGACCCTGGCCGAGTTCCGCGGCAACTTCCGCTACAACCTGCTCGACGACAACCTGCGGCGGTTCAACGCCCAGGTCCCGTCGATCATCCAGTGGGACGACCACGAGGTCCGCAACAACTGGTACCCGGGCCAGGTGATCGCCGACTCCGACGGCCGGTACACCGAGAAGAGCGTGGACGTGCTGACCTCCCGCGCGCGGCGCGCGTTCGCCGAGTACTTCCCGATCTCCACGCTCCGGCCGGGCGCCCGCGAGGGCCGGGTGCACCGGGTGCTGCGCCAGGGCCCGCTGCTGGACGTGTTCGTGCTGGACATGCGGACGTACCGCAACGCCAACTCGCCCGACGACCAGAGGACGGACCCGCGCGGCATCCTCGGCCGCGAGCAGTTGGAGTGGCTCAAGCGGGAACTGTCGCGGTCCCGGGCGGTGTGGAAGGTGATCGCCGCCGACATGCCGATCGGCCTGGTGGTGCCGGACACCACCGAGGGCCGGCCCAACTTCGAGGCGGTCGCGCAGGGCGACCCGGGCGCCCCGCTCGGCCGGGAGCTGCAGATCGCCGAGCTGCTGCGGTTCATCAAGCACCGGCGGATCACCGGCACGGTGTGGCTGACGGCCGACGTGCACCACACCTCGGCGCAGCACTACCAGCCGTCGCGGGCCGCGTTCACCGACTTCGAGCCGTTCTGGGAGTTCGTCTCCGGCCCGCTGAACGCGGGCGCCTTCCCGGCCAGCGCGCTGGACGGCACGTTCGGCCCGGAGCGGGTCTTCGTCAAGGCGCCCACCGCCTCCAACGTCTCGCCCGCCGAGGGCTACCAGTTCTTCGGCGAGGTCGACATCGACGGCGACAGCGCCGAACTGACGGTGAGGCTGCGCGAGCAGGACGGCACCGTGCTGTTCACCAAGGTGCTCCAGCCGGGGCGGATCGGCCAGTAGCTCCCGTAGCCTGTCCCCGTGCCGCGCACCGGTGTCATCCCCCGGTGCGCGGCCCCGGGCGGTTCCGGCACGCCCGGCCAAAGGTTCAAGAGCCGACAATCCAGGGCAGAAGTACTCTTTACCCATCGGACACAGGGCGTTCGTGATCAGGCAACACCGTACCTTCACAGTGGCCGTATGAGCCGAGACATGTCCGATGTGACGCGCAGCGCGAAGAACCGTCGACGGGGAGCGGCCGGGGCCGCCGCCGCGATCACGGCGGGCCTGGGCAGTTGGTGGACACGCCGCCACGGCCACGCGCCGCCGGCGGACGATACCGGTGCCCGGCCGCGGGCCGGGACGGAGACCGGGGCCGGGACCGCGGCGGGGGCCGCGGAGAGCGCGCTGTGGCGGATGCGGACCACGGTGCGGGACGAGCCCGGTTCGCTGGCCGCGCTGTGCACGGCCCTGGCCGAGCGGTGGGTGGACATCCTCAGCCTCCAGACCCACCCGCTGGCCGAGGGCACGGTGGACGAGTTCCTGCTGCGCGCCCCGGCCGCGCTGCCCGGCCCGGAGCTGACCGCGGTGGTCGCGGCGGCGGGCGGCACCGACACCTGGCTGGAGCGGGCCGACGCCCACGATCTGGTCGACGCGCCGACCCGGGTGCTGGGCCTCGCCGCCCGCACCGCCCTGGACGCGGCGGAACTGCCGCTGGCGCTGCGCCAGTTGCTCGGCCGGTGCACGATCCGGTCGCTGCCCGCCCCGGCGGCCGGCGCGGCCGCCGGCGTGCCGGCCGAGGGGGTCCTCGACGGCACGGTGCTGAGGCTGCGGGCCCCGGAGGGCGGCACGATCAGCGTGGAGCGGCCCCATCTGCCGTTCACGCCGACGGAGTTCGCCCGCGCCCGGGCCCTGGTCGAGCTGGACGCGCGGCTCGGCCCCCGGGTGCCGCGCGGCCAGGAGGTACTCGCGCTGCCGCGGGGTGCCGACCTCACGGTCCGCCGCGCCGACCCCGGCGACCTGGCGGCGGCCAAGGCGATGCACGACCGCTGCTCGCCGCGCACCCTCGGGCTGCGCTACCACGGGCCGGTCGGGGACGCCGACCGCTACCTCGGCCATCTGCTCAGCCCGCGCTTCGGCCGGACGCTCGCCGTGCAGACCGCGGCGGGACGGATCGTCGGGCTCGGGCACCTGCTGTGGGACGGGGACGAGACGGAGGTCGCGCTGCTGGTCGAGGACGCCTGGCAGCGCCGGGGCATCGGCGCCGGGCTGCTGGCGCGGCTGGTGGCGATGGCCGCCGAGGCGGGCTGCGCCCAGGTGTACGCGGTGACCCAGGCGTCCAACACCGCCATGGTCGCGGCCATGCGCGGCCTGGGCCTGCCCCTCGACTACCAGATCGAGGAGGGCACCCTCGTCATCACCGCGACCCTGGACCCGGCCGCCGCCGGCACCCGGTCGCCGCACGGGCAGCGGGTGACCCAGGAGTGACCCCCCGCCCCGGGACCGGCGCCCCGTCGTCCCGCCGGCCCGCCACGCCCTGAGCGAAATCCGGTCCCGCACGGCACCCGGCCTGCCCGGGCGGGCTGACGCGCCACCGGTCTGCGTACGAGGATGTCCGCATGTCAGAGACGAAGAGCCCGCTGCCCCGCGAGGTCGCCGACGCCTACGTCGACGCCCTCATCGCCCTCGACCCGGTCACCGGTACGTACCTCGGCGTCCCCGAGAGTTCCAGTCGGCTGCCCGACTACTCACCGGCGGGCCAGGAGGCGCTCGCGGAGCTGGCCCGGACCACCCTGGCCGAGCTGGACGAGGCGGAGCGCCGGCCCGGCGGCGACAGTGACGTGGAGCGGCGCTGCGCCCGACTGCTGCGCGAGCGGCTCACCGCCGAACTGGCCGTGCACGAGGCCGAGGAGGGCCTGCGCTCGGTCGGCAACATGGACACCCCCGCGCACCACGTGCGGGAGGTGTTCACGGTGACGCCGACCGGGACGGACGGGGACTGGACCCGGATCGCCGAGCGGCTGCGGGCGGTCCCGGCCGCGCTGGCCGGCTACCGCGAGTCGCTGACGCTGGGGCTGGAGCGCAAGCTGCCGGCCGCCCCGCGGCCGACCGCGACGTTCGTCGGGCAGCTCGGCGAGTGGGCGGACACCGGCGAGGGCCGCGGCTGGTTCGAGGACTTCGCCGCCGCCGGCCCCGAGTCGCTCCGCGCCGAGCTGGACGAGGCGGCCCGGACGGCGACGGCGGCCGTGGCGGAGCTGCGCGACTGGATGCGCGACGTGTACGCCCCGGCCGTCGCGGACGCCCCGAACACGGTGGGCCGGGAGCGCTACGCCCGCTGGGCGCGCTACTTCAACGGCACCGACCTGGACCTGGACGAGGCGTACGCGTACGGCTGGTCCGAGTACCACCGGCTGCTGGCCGAGATGAAGCGGGAGGCGGAGAAGATCCTGCCGGGCGCCGAGAGCCCGTGGGCGGCCCTCGCCCACCTGGACGAGCACGGCCGGCACATCGAGGGCGTCGACGAGGTCCGCGACTGGCTCCAGGGCCTGATGGACCGGGCCATCGAGGAGCTGGACGGCACCCACTTCGAACTCGCCGAGCGGGTGCGCAGGGTGGAGTCGCGGATCGCCCCGCCCGGCAGCGCGGCGGCGCCGTACTACACCTCCCCCTCGGAGGACTTCTCCCGTCCGGGCCGCACCTGGCTGCCGACGATGGGCCAGACCCGTTTCCCGGTGTACGACCTGGTGTCGACCTGGTACCACGAGGGCGTGCCGGGCCACCACCTCCAGCTCGCGCAGTGGGCGCACGTCGCCGGCGACCTCTCCCGCTACCAGGCGTCGGTGGGGCTGGTCAGCGCCAACGCCGAGGGCTGGGCGCTGTACGCGGAGCGGCTCATGGACGAACTGGGCTTCCTCACCGACGCCGAGGAGCGGCTCGGCTACCTGGACGCGCAGATGATGCGGGCCGTCCGGGTCATCGTCGACATCGGCATGCACCTGGAGCTGGAGATCCCCGCCGAGTCGCCGTTCCACCCGGGTGAGCGGTGGACGCCGGAGCTGGCGCAGGAGTTCTTCGCGGCGCACAGCAGCCGGCCAGCCGACTTCGTGGAGAGCGAGCTGACCCGGTACCTGACCATTCCGGGCCAGGCGATCGGCTACAAGCTGGGCGAACGGGCCTGGCTGCTGGGCCGGGAGAAGGCCCGCGCCCGCCACGGCGACGCCTTCGACCTCAAGGCGTGGCACATGGCCGCGCTCTCCCAGGGCTCGCTCGGCCTGGACGACCTGGTGGACGAACTCGCCCGCCTCTGAACCGGCCGGCGCGGTCCTCAGCGGCGGAACCCGCCCTCGGAGCCGATGACCTGACCGGTGATCCACTCCGCCTCGTCCGTGGCGAGCCACGCGATGAGGCGGGCCGGGTCGTCGGGCATCCCCCAGCGTCCGCCGGGGAACATCGCGGCGACCGCGTCGTACGCCTCGCCGGTGAGGTAACCGGTGTCGACGGGGCCGGGGTTGACCGCGTTCACGGTCACCGCCCGCTCCGCCAGGGCGGTCGCCAGCGAGCGGGTGACGGAGGCGAGCGCGCCCTTCTGCAGGGCGTAGGCGATCTCGCCGGGCATGCCGCCTCCGAGGTCCTGCCCGGAGGTCATCAGCACCACGCGTCCGCCCGGCGTGCGCGGCTCCAGCGCGGCGCGCGAGCGGGCGTACGCCTGGACGAGCAGCAGGACCGAGCGGGTGTCGACGGCCCAGTGCGCGTCGAGCATGGCCGCGTCGACGGTGTCGAGGGTGCCGTCGCTGCCGCTGAGGGCGTGGTTGGCGACGAGGATGTCGAGCCGCCCGCCGAGCGCCCCGGCGGCGGTGGCGACCAGCGCGGCCGGGGCCTCCGGGTCGGCGAGGTCCCCGGGCCCGGCGGCGACGGTGGCGCCGGGGTCGCCGAGCGCCTCGCGGACGGAGGCGAGCACCTCGTCGATCCGGTCGGCGCCCCAGGGCATGGCGGCGTCGTGCGGCACATGGTGGTGCAGGTAGACGCCGGCCCCGTACGCGGCGAGCCGGCGCGCCACCGCGTGGCCGATGCCGTCGCGCCGGCTGGCGCCGGTCACCAGCGCGGTCCGGCCGCGCAGGGGCAGCGGGTCGCGGCGCAGTTCCTCGGGGGACGGGTGGGGAAGTCGTGGCATGGTCGTCCATGATGGTCGGCCGCTCCCCCGCCCGCACCCGGATATCGGGTCCGGGCCGTCAGCAGCCGCAGTCGGCGGCGTCCACGGGCGCGGTCAGCGGGTCGGCCGGGCGCCGCTCCTGCCCCTGCCAGGTCTCGTAGGCGAAGCCCTCGCGCACCCAGTACTCGAAGCCGCCGAGCATCTCCTTTACCTGGTAGCCGAGTTCGGCCAGGGCGAGGGCCGCGCGGGTCGCGCCGTTGCAGCCGGGCCCCCAGCAGTACGTGACGACCGGCACGGACGGGTCGAGGAGCGCGCCGGCCTGCTCGGGCACGAGCGCGGTCGGCAGGTGGACGGCGCCGGGGATGTGGCCCTGGTCCCAGGCGGCGGTGGAGCGGGAGTCGACCACCACGAACCCGGGGTCCCGGCCGGCCGCGAGCGCGGCGGCGACGTCGGACACGTCGGCGTGGAAGGCGAGGCTCGCCCGGAAGTAGGCGGCGGCCTCGGCGGGCGTGACGCTCGGAGCGGGGGCGGGGGCGGGGGCGGTGCGGGTCATCGAACGGGCCTTTCCTCGGCGGAGGGGATCTTCTGTCCGGAAATCTACGGTCGTCCGGCCGCCGCCAGAAGGGACGATCCCCGGCACCCCGCTTGATCCGCCGGGGATTCCCCTGCTATTCCTCGGGCATGACCGCGTATTCCCCGGACGCCACCGACTGGCGCATCCTCGATGTCCTCCAGCGGGACGGACGGGCCAGCTTCGCCGAGCTGGCCCGGGCCGTGTCGATGTCCGCGAGCGCGGTGACCGAGCGGGTGCGCCGCCTGGAGGAGGCGGGCGTCATCCAGGGGTACGCGGCGGTCGTCGACCCCGACCGGCTGGGGCTGCCCATCCTGGCGTTCGTGCGGCTGCGCTATCCGACCGGCAACTACAAGCCGTTCCACGACCTGGTCGCCGCCACCCCGGAGATCCTGGAGGCGCACCACGTCACGGGCGACGACTGCTTCGTGATCAAGGTCGCGGCCCGTTCGATGCGGCACCTGGAGGAAGTCTCCGGCCGGATCGGCGCCCTCGGCTCGGTGACCACCAGCGTCGTCTACTCCTCGCCGCTCCCCCGCCGCCCGGTCGGCCGCTGAGGGGGCACAACCTGCGCCGACCGCTTGGGGCTCAGCCCGTGCCGCGCTGCCGCAGCGCCGACCCGGTACGGCCCTTGACGACCTCCAACTGGGCGTGGATCCGCCGCCGCAGGTCGCCGACGTGGCTGACGATGCCGACGCTGCGGTCCCGTTCGCGCAGCGAGTCCAGCACGTCCAGGACCTCGTCCAGGGTCTGGTCGTCGAGGCTGCCGAAGCCCTCGTCGATGAAGAGGGTGTCCAGCCGGACCCCGCCGGCCTCCTCGGTGACCACGTCGGCGAGGCCGAGGGCGAGGGCGAGGGAGGCGAAGAAGGTCTCGCCGCCGGACAGGGTCGCGGTGTCCCGCTCGCGCCCGGTCCAGGCGTCCACGACGTGCAGACCGAGACCGCTGCGCCCGCGCCCGGCACGGTCGTCGGAGTGGACCAGGGTGTACCGCCCGGACGACATGCGCCGCAGCCGTACGGTCGCGGCGGCGGCGACCTGCTCCAGGCGGGCGGCGAGGACGTAGGACTCCAGGCGCATCCGGCGTTCGTTGTCGGCGGAGGTGCCCGCGGTCAGCGCGGCCAGCCGGGCCACCCGGTCGTACTCCTCGCGCAGCGGGGCGAGCGCGCGGACGGCGGCGGTGGCGCGGGCGGACAGCCGGTCGAGTTCGGCGCAGCGCCGGGCGGCGGCGTCCCGCGCGGAGGCGGCCTCGCGCAGTTGCCGGGCGGCGGCCTCGGCGGCCCGCTCGGCCGCGGCCAGGTCGACGGGCGGGCGGCGGGCCGCGGCGGCGGTGTCCTCCTCGGCGAGGACCGCGCGGACGGCGGCCTCCTCGGCCCCCCAGGCGTCCAGTTGCCGTTGCAGTTCGCGGTGGGCGGCGTCGTCCAGGAGCGCCTCGGCCGCGGCCCCCGGGGTGTCGAACCCGGCGCGGAAGGCGGCGTCCGCGAGGCGCGCGTCGGCGTCCTTGAGCCGCTGCGCGGTGTCCTCGGCGGCCCGGGCGGCCTCGGCGGCCTCGGTGAGCAGGGCGGCCCGCCGGCGAAGCTGGTCGGCGCGCGCCGCCACGCTGGCCGCGCTGCCGCGCGCCTGGGCCAGCTCCTGCTCCAGGACGGCCCGTTCGCGTTCCAGGCGGTCCCGGCGGCCGACCCGGGAGGCGGCGCGGACGGCGGCGTCCCGCTGGTCGGCGATCCGCCGCTCCCGTTCCTGTTCGGCCCGGCGCAGCGCCTCGTGCGCGGCGTGCAGCCCGGAGGCGGCGGCGCGCGCCTCGGCGTACCGGCGTTCCAGTTCGGCCGCTTCCTCGGCGAGCCGGTCGGCGGGGGTGTCGCCGGCCTCGGCGGTGGCGGCGGCCAGCGCCTCGCGGACGGCACCGAGGCGCCGTTCGTCCTCGGCGCGCCGTTCCTCGGCCTCCTGGTAGGCGGCGAGGGCGCGTTCCTCGGCCTCGCGGTCGACGTGCCCGGCGTCCTTGCGGGCGGGCGCGGGGTGCTCGGTGGCGCCGCAGACCGCGCAGGGCCGGCCGTCGGTGAGGCGGGCGGCGAGTTCGGCGGCGATGCCGTCCAGGCGCTGCTCCTTGAGGTCCAGCCAGTGGGCGCGGGCCTCGGCGGCGCGGGTCGCGGAGGCGAGGGCGCGCCGCTGGGCGGTGTCGGTGTCGCCGGCCAGCCGGTCCCGCTCCCGGGCGGCCCGCAGTTGCCGCTGCACGGGTTCGCGCTGGACGGCGAGGTGTTCGGCGCGGGCCGCGGCCTCCTGGGCGGTCTCGACGTCGTGCTGGAGGGCGGCGCGGGTGGTGTCCCAGGCCGCGAGCCAGCTCTCGGCCTCGGCGAGGAGTTCCTCGTCGGCGCGTTCGTCGCGGTCGAGTGCGGCGCGTTCCCGGACGAGTCCGGCGAGCCGGTCCTCGGCGCGGCGGGCCGCCTCCAGGCCGCCCAGTTCCTCGGCGGCCCGGCGGGCGGCGGCGGCCAGCCCGGCCGCCCCGGCGTCCGCGAGGCCGTCGGGCAGCAGGGCCCGGGCGCGGGCCTCGGCGCCGGCCGCCCGCCGGTGTTCGGTCTCGGTGGCGTCCCGCAGCTCCAGCGCGGGGGCGACGGCCTCCGCCTTGCGGGCCCGCTCCATCCGCTGCCGGGCCTCCCGGTGGGCGCCGGCCCGCTCGGCCAGCCGGTCGGCCCGCTCCCGTGCCTCGGTGAACCGCCGCCGCAGCCGGTCGAGTTCGCGGGCCTCGGCGAGGTGGCGTTCGGCGGCCGCCTGGGCGGACTCGGCGGCGGTGAGCCGGCAGCGGGCGACGGCCAGTTGCTCCCGGGCGGTGCTGCGGGCGACGGCGGCGGCGCCCAGCACGGCCTCGGCGAGGCCGGGTTGGCCCGGCGCGAGGTCGGGCAGGGCCATGGTGTGGCCGGCGGCCTGCTGCATCCGGTGGGCGTCGGCGAGCAGCGCGCCGTCGCCGTCGCGGACCCGGGCCTCGGTGGTGCGCCGCCGCTCGGCGAGGCGCTTCTCCACCTCGGCGAACCTGCGGGTGTCGAAGAGGCGGCCCAGCAGTCTGCCGCGGGCCTCGGCGTCGGCGCGCAGGAACCGCGCGAAGTCGCCCTGGGGCAGCAGCACGACCTGGCAGAACTGCTCCCGGTTCATGCCGAGGAGCTGGGTGATCCCCTCGCCGGCCTCCTGGTGGGAGCGGCTGAGGTCCTTCCAGGTCCCGGTGGCGGTGTCGTACTCGCGCAGCCAGGTCTGGGCCTTGTCGACGGTGGTGCCGGTGCCGCGTTTCTTGGGCCGTTCCCAGGGCGGCTGGCGGGTGATCTCCAGCCGGCGGCCGGCGACGGTGAGGCCGAGGCGGACCTCGGTGCGCACGCCGGGGGCGGCGTGGTCGCTGCGCAGGGCGGTGCCCTGGCCGTTCTGCCGGGCGCCCGGCACCGATCCGTACAGCGCGTAGCAGACGGCGTCGAGGACGGAGGTCTTGCCGGCGCCGGTGGGGCCGTGCAGCAGGAACAGTCCGGCCGCCGACAGGGCGTCGAAGTCGACGCTCTGGGTGGTGCCGAACGGCCCGAACGCGGTGATGTCCAGCTTGTGCAATCTCACCGGGCCACCTCCCGGGCGGTGTCGTCGGCGCGGACCGCGTCGAAGGCGTCCCGCAGCACGGCCTGTTCGCGGGCGTCGGGTCCGGCGCCGCGCACATGGGCGACGAAGTCCTCGGCGATCTCCTGGTCGCCGCGCCCGGCGAGCCGGCGGGCGTAGGAGAGGCCGGGGTCGTCGGGGGCCCGGTCGGGGTCGAAGACCAGGTGGAGGGTGTGCGGGAAGCGGGCGGTGAGCCGGGCCATGGGGTCGGCCGGGCGCACCGGGTCGGTGAGGGTCGCCTCCACCCACGCCTCCTCGTGCCGGGTCAGCTCCGGGTCGGCGAGCAGGTCCTCCAGGGTGCCGCGGAGCCGGGCCAGGGGGCGCGGGACCGGGCAGTCGAGGCGCTCGGCGGTGACCGTCCCGGCGGCGTCGAGGTCGACGAGCCACATGCTCTTGCGGTGGGTGGCCTCGGAGAAGGAGTACGGCAGCGGGGAACCGGAGTAGCGCACCCGGTCGGTGAGGGTCTGGCAGCCGTGGAGGTGGCCGAGTGCCACGTAGTCGACGCCGTCGAAGATCCCGGCCGGGACGGCGGCGACCCCGCCGACGGTGATGTCGCGTTCGCTGTCGCTGGGCTCGCCGCCGGTGACGAAGGCGTGCGCGAGGACGACGGACCGGGTGCCGGGGGCACGGGCGGCGAGGTCGGCGCGGACCCGGTCCATGGCGGCGCCGAGCACCGCCTCGTGGTCGGCCCGGGGCACCGCGAACTCGTCGCGGACCAGGGCCGGTTCGAGGTAGGGCAGCCCGTAGAAGGCGACCTCTCCGTGGGCGTCGGCCAGCAGGACGGGGGTGCCGCACCGGGCGGGGTCGGTACGCAGGTGGATGCCGGCCCGGTCGATCAGTCCGGCGCCGACGCCGAGGCGGCGGGCCGAGTCGTGGTTGCCGGAGATCATCACGGTGGGGACGCCGAGATCGGCGAGGCGGTGCAGGGCCCGGTCGAAGAGTTCGACGGCGGCCAGCGGCGGGACCGCGCGGTCGTAGACGTCCCCGGCCACGACCACGGCGTCCACGGCGTGGTCGCGGACGGCCGTGACGAGGTGGTCGACGAACGCGGCCTGGGCGCCGAGCATGTTCACCCGGTGGAAGGACCGGCCGAGGTGCCAGTCGGACGTGTGCAGCAACCTCACGACAGCGCTCCGGCCCGCACGTCTCTCCCTCTTATGCCTCCAGCACCAGCAGCGACCAGCACTGGCCCGTGGTCAGCACGGACCACGTTAACGCCTTCCGGCCCCGCGTATCCCAGAGACCTCGACGCGGCCATCCGACCCGGTGCCGGAATGGCAGGGGATGTGCGAAATGCCGGTCTCGGAGGCGGAAGAGGTCACACGCCGACGGTGGCCGCCCGGACCGGAAGCGGGCATCCCTCAGGCGTCCCCGTACGCCTCCCCGCCCAGGACGAGTCCGGCCGTGCCGGCGGTGGCGTCGGCGAGCCAGGCGCGGAAGGCGGGCACGTCGGCGTCCGGGAGGCCGATCTCCAGGGTGACGGCCTCCCCGTAGCGCACCTCGCGGATCTCGCGGCCGGTGGCGCGCAGGTCGTTCTGGAGCTTGCCGGCCCGCTGGTGGTCGACGGTCACCGTGGCGAGGCGGAACCGGCGCCGGGTGAGCGTGCCGAGCGCGTCGAGGGCCTCGCCGACGGCACCGCCGTAGGCCCGGATGAGGCCGCCGGCGCCGAGCTTGATCCCGCCGTAGTAGCGGGTGACGACGGCGACCACGTACCGCATGTCGCGGCGGAGCAGCATCTGGAGCATGGGCAGGCCGGCGGTGCCGCCGGGTTCGCCGTCGTCGCTCGCCTTCTGCACGGACGCGTCGGCGCCCACCACGTAGGCCCAGCAGTTGTGGGTGGCGTCCGCGTGCTCCTTGCGCACGGCGGCGATGAAGTCCTGGGCCTCGCGCTCGGTGGCGGCCGGGGCGAGGGCGCACCGGAAGCGGGAGCGGTTGACCTCGGTCTCGTGCACTCCGGCGCGGGCGACGGTGCGGTACTCGTCCTGCATCCGGCCAGCCTAAGCCCTGGTCACGGGCGGTGCGGCGGCCCGGCCCCTCACAGCGGGGCGCCGATGTCGCGGGTGAGTTCCAGGCCGAGGAACCGGTCGGCGTAGGCGTACGTCTCGAAGCGCGCGCCGTCGGTGAGGCCGGGGTCGGCCGCCGCCCGGTCGAGCACCCGCAGCACGCCGGGGGCGTCCAGGTCGTCGTCCCAGGCGGCGCGGAGCCGGCCGCGCACCTCCTCGGGGACCGGGCGGGAGGGCCGGCGGGCCCAGTCGGCGACCGCGCGGCGGCGGCGCAGCAGGCCGGCCCCGGCCTGAGCCAGCGCGGCGGCGTCCAGTTCGACCGGCGTCCGGTGGTGCCGGGCGAGCAGCGCCGCGCGCAGGGCGAGGGGGTCGTCGGCGGGTGCCGCCGGGGTGGCGGGGGCGACGGCGACCAAGGCGCCGTCGGGGGCGGTGCCGCCCTCGGCGACCACATGGACGGTCGCCGCGCCCAGCCGGGCACCGGCGTCCCGGCCGTCCTCCAGCGGCCGGACGCCGAGGGCCGCGGCGTCCGCCCGCAGCTCCGCCTCCTCCCGGTCGCCGGTGAGCACCGGCAGTACGGGGGTGCCGCCGAGTTCCAGGGCGCGTACCAGCAGATCGGTGACGAGCAGCACGCGCAGGCCGGTGGCGTCCCGGGCCGGTACGTGCGCCTCGACCCGGGTCAGGCCCCGGCGGGCGGGGGCGGCGGTGACCGGTTCGCCGGTCCGGGCGTCGATGATGCGCAGCACAGGGCGAGCCTAGGCTGCCGGGGCGGGAATCTCCGCCCCTCGCCGTCCGTTGGCGCAGGAGACAGCGGAAAGACCAGGACGAGGAGGCCGCCGGTGTACGGCGACGAGGCAGCGGTCCGCAGGATCCTCACCGAGCTGGGCGACACCTGGGCCGTGGTCGGCCTGTCGGCCAACCGGAACCGGGCGGCGTACGGCGTCGCCGAGGTGCTCCAGCGCTTCGGCAAGCGGATCGTGCCGGTGCATCCGAAGGCGGAGACGGTGCACGGCGAGCGGGGGTACGCCTCGCTCGCGGAGATCCCCTTCGACGTGGACGTCGTGGACGTCTTCGTCAACAGCGGCCTGGCGGGCGCGGTCGCCGACGAGGCGGTCGCCAAGGGAGCGGACGCGGTCTGGTTCCAGTTGGGCGTCGTCGACGAGGCGGCCTACGAGCGGACCCGCGCGGCGGGCCTGGAGATGGTGATGGACCGCTGCCCGGCGATCGAGATACCCCGTCTGCGCTGACCGGCCGGACGGCGGCCGCGCCCCCGGTCAGGCGACGCCGAGCCCCTCCAGGACGACGGCGCCCGGCAGTTCGGTGAACGCCTTGCCCGGCACCAGCAGTTTGCCGCGCCGGCGTCCGCTGCCGACCAGCACGTAGGGCAGGTCGGCGACGGCCGCGTCCACCAGGACCGGCCAGTGCGCGGGCAGCCCGACCGGGGTGATGCCGCCGTACTCCATGCCGGTCTCGCCGGTCGCGGTGTCCATCGGCGCGAACGACGCCTTGCGGGCGCCGAGATGGCGGCGGACGACGCCGTTGACGTCGACCCGGGTGGTGGACAGCACGACACACGCCGCGAGGGTGGTCCCGCCGCCGCGCTTGCCGGTGACGACCACGCAGTTGGCGGACCGCTCCAGCAGGTCGCGGCCGTAGTGCTCGACGAAGGTGGCGGTGTCGGCCCACTCCGGTTCGGTGTCGACGTAGACGATCTGCTCGGCGGGGACGCTGCCGCGCCAGTGGCGCACGGCGTCGGCGACCGGGCGGGTCAGCTCGTCGAGGCAGTCCGGGGCGGGAAGAGCGCGGTCGAAGTCGCCGAGAGGTGGGTGCATGCCCGTCACGCTAACAAGAGCCGCCGGGCGGCCGCTCACCGCACGGGCGGCACCGACACCGCCATGATCATTTCCATGGGGGTGCCGCCGGTGTTGCCGTACGTGTGCGGGGCGTCGGCCTCGAAGGAGGCGCTCGACCCGGCCGGTACGCGGTGCTCGGCGCCGTCCACGGTGAGGGTCAGCTCCCCGGCCGTGACGTGCACCAGCTCGACCGTGCCCGCGGGGTGCGGGTCGGAGGGGCTGGACTCGCCCGGCATCAGCCGCCACTCCCACAGCTCCAGCGGGCCGGGCGCCTCGGTGCCCGCGAGCAGCCGGTTGAAGCTGCCCGCGTCGGTGTGCCAGAGCCGGACCGCCTGGTCGGCGGGGACGATCCGGACTTTGGGGCCCTGCTCGCAGTCGAGCAGCGTGGTGATGCTGACGCCGAGCGCGTCACCGATCTTGACGACGGTGCCGAGGCTGGGGTTGGTGCGGGCCTGTTCGATCTGGATGAGCATGCCCCGGCTGACCCCGGCGCGGGCGGCGAGGGTGTCCAGGGTGAAGCCGCGCTCGGCGCGCCAGCGTCTGACGTTGCGCGCCAGGGACTGGGTCAGCAGGTCGAGGTCCGACACGTTCCGTCCATCGTTCGCGGGGGTGCGGGGGTGGGGTCGCACGGCGTCCGGCGGTGCCCGCTCGCGCACCGCACTGTACTGCGCGGCCCGTTCAGGACTCGGTGTCGAGCCGGGCCAGGGCGGTCGCCGTCTCCTCGTCCAGCAGGGACAGCGCGCGCAACTGCGCCGGGGTCACCCCGTCCGGGATCGGCACCGGCGCCGGGGTGCGCAGCGGCGGCTGCCAGCCGTCCTCGGGCGTCCAGCGCCGTACGACGCGGGCGGGGGCGCCGGCCACCACGGCGTGGTCGGGCACCGTGCCGCGGACCACCGCGCCGGCGGCCACCACCACGTTCCGGCCGATCCGCGCGCCGGGCAGGATCACCGCGCCGGTGCCGACCCAGCAGCCGGGGCCGATCTCGACCGGCTCCATCCGCGGCCACTGCTTGCCGATGGGCTGGTGCGGGTCGTCGTAGGAGTGGTTCGTGGAGGTGACGTAGACGTACGGCCCGAAGTAGCAGTCGCCGGCGATGGTGACGGTGGTGTCGGCGATGACGTGGCTGCCGCGGCCGAGGACCACGCCGTCGCCGATGCGCAGGATCGGCTCCGGGCCGAGGTCGAGGTCGGGCATCAGACCGGCGGTCAGGGTGACCTGTTCGCCGATGATGCAGTGGGAGCCCAGGTGGATCCAGGGTTCGCCGAAGATCGTGCCGAGCGGGAAGGCGAGCCGGGTGCCGGTGCCGAGCGCGCCGAAGCGGAACCGCCCGGGGTGCTCGGCGGTGACCGAGCCGGTGCGCTGCGCCCAGGCCCAGCCCGCGTGCACGGCCCGCTGGGCGAGGCGGCGCCGCCAGGAGGAGAACGAGTTTCTGCGCTTGGGCACCCGCTCACGGTACTCAGCGCGCCGCGCGGCGTCGGACCCGGACGGCTGTGATCTTCACCCCACCGGGTGGCGTACGGTGCCGTACATCATCCGACCAGGAGGCGAGCGATGACGCACAAGGCGCTGATCACGGGCATCGGCGGCAGGGAACCGAAGGTGGACCAGGAGGCGTTCGTGGCGCCGGGGGCCACCGTGATCGGGGACGTGACGCTGCACGCGGGGGCGAGCGTCTGGTACGGCGCGGTGCTGCGCGGCGACGTCGAGCGGATCACGGTCGGGGCGGGCAGCAACGTCCAGGACAACTGCACGCTCCACGCCGACCCCGGCTTCCCCGTAACCGTCGGCGAGCGGGTCTCCATCGGGCACAACGCGGTGGTGCACGGGGCGGCCGTCGAGGACGACTGCCTGATCGGGATGGGCGCGACGGTGCTCAACGGGGCGGTGATCGGCGCGGGGTCGCTGGTGGCGGCGCAGGCGCTGGTGCCGCAGGGGATGCGGGTGCCGCCGGGGTCACTGGTGGCGGGGGTGCCGGCGAAGGTGCGCAGGGCGCTGACGGAGGAGGAGCGGGAGGGGCTGACGCTCAACGGCACGCTGTACACGGCGCTGGCGGGCGAGCACCGTGCGGTGCACGAGGGGTGACCGCGGGGCGCGGGGCGGGGGTCCACGGTGGCCGGCCGCGCGGTGCCCCGCGCCCCTTACGGCGTCTCCGCCTCCGGTGCCGGAAGGGCCGCCTGGGCCTTCTTCGCCTTGCGCTTGAGGACCAGCATCGAGGTGAGGCCGATCAGGGCGGCCACGACCAGGCCCAGCCAGGAGAACCGCTTCAGCCAGGACTCGGCGACGACGCCGACGTAGTAGATGACGGCGGTGGTGCCGCCGGCCCAGGCGATGCCGCCGAGCACGTTGGCGATGAGGAACTTCCAGTACGGCATGTGCAGCACACCGGCCAGCGGGCCCGCGAAGATGCGCAGCAGGGCGATGAAGCGGCCGAAGAACACCGCCCACATGCCCCACTTCTGGAAGGACCGCTCGGCGGTGGCGACATGGCCCTCGCTGAAGTGGCGGGGGAACTTCCGGCCCAGCCAGGCCAGCAGCGGCCGTCCGCCCTTGCGGCCGATGGCGTAGCCGATGGAGTCGCCGATCACGGCTCCGGCGGTGGCGCAGAGGCCGAGGACGAACGGGTCGATGCCGCCGTGCTGGGACGACAGCAGCGCCGCCGACACCAGGATGATCTCGCCGGGCAGGGGGATGCCGAGGCTCTCCAGTCCGATGACAAGTCCCACGACCGCGTAGACGGCCGCCGCCGGCACGGTGTCGAGCCACTCCTGGACGTGCAACGCCAGACCCTCCGATTCGCGCGTCCTGCTGTCCCGGGAAGCGTACTGCGTCACCGCACCGGCGTGCGTCCCGCGCCGGAGGTCCCCGGCCGACCTCGCCCGAGGTCCCCGGGGGCCGGCCCGACCGTCCCCTCCCCCGGTCCGGCCCCCTCAGCCGTTCGGCCGCAGCGTCCAGACGACCGTCATCTCGCCGGTCACCGCGCCGTCCGCCCGCTGGATGGTGACGCTCACCGGGAACTCGGGGCGGCTGCCCGCGTCCAGCTCCGCGACCACCTCGGCGATCGGCCGGCCCAGCGTCGCGGTGGCGGTGACCGGGCCCAGCGCCAGCTTCTTGAACGCGATCTCCGCGGTGACCGGCAGCGGCACGGCCCGCGCGAGCTGATCACCGAAGGCGGCCAGCACGATCGCGCCGCTGGCCGACTCGCCCAGCGTGAACATCGCCCCGGCGTGCGGCCCGCCCACGTGGTTGCGGTACTCGCTCTGGTCCGGCAGGGCCAGCACCGCCTTGTCCGGACCGGTCTCCAGGTACTCCAGGTTCAGGGTCCGCACCATCGGCACCGTGGCGGCGAGCAACTCGCCGATGGACATCTGCTCTGCGCTCATGCCCGCCACGTTACCCGCGAGTAGCTTCCGGGGCCAGGGGCCCCTGAGCGGGGACCGGATTCGGTACGTCCCTGACAAAGCCCGGTGACCGAATCGTGTCCTCGGCGCGGCTAGGGTTGCTGCCCATGTGGCCAGGACAGCAGCCGCCCGGGGGCGAGCAGAACCCGCAAGCGAACAACCCTTACCAGCAGCCGGGGTACCAGCAGCCGAATCCGTATCAGCAGCCCGGCTACCAGCAGACCCCCACCTACCCGGGGAGCCCGCAGTGGGGTCCCGCGCAGCCCGCGGGGGCGCCGCGGCCGGGTCCCGGCGGCCCCGGCGGGGGTGGCGGGAACCGGACCAAGCTGGTCGCGATCGTGGCGGCCACCGCCGTGGTGGTCGCCGCCGGTGTCACCGGGTTCCTGGTGCTGGGCGGCGACAAGGGCGACGAGGCGGAGGGCAAGGACGCCAAGCCGTCGGCGAGCCGCTCGGCGGAGCCGGAGAAGCCGGCCGAGCCCAGCGCCTCCGGCAGCGCCGACAACCCGCGCGGCGGCGAGGAGCTGAAGGCCACCGTCCCCGGCTGGAAGGTCGTCGCCAACCCCCGGTTCGGCACCATGTTCGACGTACCCGCCGAATGGGAGATCGAGAACACCGGGACCAGCGTCGGCTTCGAATGGGAGGAGAAGGACGGAACGCTGGACCGCACCAGCGTCACCGCCCCCGCCTATCTGAAGTCCAAGTGGTGCACCAGCGACGACGACAAGGACGGCCGGGAGGAGGACACCGCCCTGGCCACCGCCGGCACCCGGGGCGAGAGCGGCGCCAAGGACACCGAGATGGCCGCCGAGACGCGGGTGCCGTGGTGGATCTACGGCGGTTACACCCAGCCGGACAAGAAGAGCGTGAAGTACGGCAAGCCGAAGCCGTACACCACGGCGTCCGGCATCAAGGGCAGCGTCGCCACGGCGTACTCGGAGAACACCCCGCAGAAGGGGAAGTGCGCCACCGACGGCAAGGCGATCACGTTCGCGTTCAAGAACGGCGCGGGCGACTTCGTCACCTGGAACCTGTACGGCGCCAAGGGCGTCGACGAGGAGATCCCGGAGGCGACCGTGCGGAAGATCCTGAGCACCGTGCGTCTCACGGAGGAGCCGCCCACGGACTCCTGAGGCCGGGGGCGGCCCGACCGCGCGGGAACGGCCGGAATCGCATTTGGCAAGTCGGGTCCGCCGCGGCGATAGTCACCGGGTGCCGAATCGTCCCCTCCTCCGCCGTCCCGCCTGGGCGGGCCGCAACTACACGCTGCTGACCGCCGCCGCGGTGGTCACCGGCCTCGGCAGCAGCGGCGCGCTGATCGCCGCCGCCTTCGCGGTCCTTCAGGCGGGCGGCGACGGCGGTGACGTGGGTCTGGTGGCCGCCGCCCGCACCCTGCCGCTGGTGCTGTTCCTGCTGGTCGGCGGCGCGATAGCGGACCGGGTGCCCCGGCACCGGGTGATGGTCGCGGCGAACGCGCTGAACTGCCTGTCGCAGGGCGCGTTCGGCCTGCTGGTGCTCACCGGCGAGCCGAGGCTGTGGCAGATGATGCTGCTGACCGCGCTGGGCGGCACCGGCCAGGCGTTCTTCGGCCCGGCCTCCGAAGGCATGCTGCTCTCCTCGGTCCGGGGCGAGCAGGCCGGGCGGGCGTTCGCGGTGTACCGGATGGCGATGCACGGCGCGGGCCTGGGCGGCGCGGCGCTGGGCGGGGCGATGGTCGCCGCGCTGGGGCCGGGCTGGGTGCTGGTGGCGGACGCGGCGGCCTTCGCAGTCGCCGGGGCGCTGCGGGCCTTCCTCGACGTCGGTCACATACCGGCGCGGGCGCCGGGCGGCGGGCTGCTCTCCGATCTGCGGGAAGGCTGGCGGGAGTTCAGCGGACGGCCCTGGCTGTGGAGCATCGTCGTCCAGTTCTCCCTCGCCAACGCGGTGGTGGGCGCCGCCGAGGCGGTCTACGGTCCGCTGGTCGCCCGGGACGAGCTGGGCGGCGCCGGTCCCTGGGGCCTGGCGCTGGCCGCGTTCGGCGCGGGCACGGTCGGCGGGGCGCTGCTGATGACCCGCTGGAGACCGCGCCGCCTGCTGCTCGCCGGCACCCTGTGCGTGTTCCCGCTGGCCCTGCCCTCGGCCGCGCTGGCGGTGCCGGTGCCGGCCGGGGTGCTGTGCGCGGTGATGTTCGTGACCGGCGTGACGGTGGAGGTGTTCGGGGTCTCCTGGATGACCGCCCTGCACCAGGAGGTGCCGGAGGAGAAGCTGTCGCGGGTCTCGGCGTACGACTGGTTCGGCTCGGTGGCGCTGGTGCCGCTGGCGACCGCGCTGGCCGGCCCGGCGGAGACGGCCTTCGGCCGGACGGCGTCCCTGTGGGGGTGCGCGGTGCTGGTCGTGGTGGTCACGGCGGCGGTGCTGTGCGTCCCGGACGTCCGCGACCTGCGCCGCCGCACGACCCCGGTGACGCGGCGCACCCCGGGGGAGTCCACCGGCCCGCAGGAGTCACCCGATGCCGAACGCGCCCTCGGGGGGCTCGGGTGACGGCACCGCGTCCGCGTCCCGCACCGGCCGCGCGTCGCCGGTGAAGGCCCGCAGCGCGGCGCCGTGTTCCACCCGGGCGGGGAAGGCGTCGGCGGCGGTGCGCCGGGCCAGCGCGCCCGCGTCGAGCGGCCGGTGGGCGGCGACCAGCACGGCGTTGCCGAAGCGCCGCCCGCGCAGCACACCCGGCTCGGCGATCAGCACCAGTTCCGCGAAGTGCGCGGCGAAGGTCGCCAACTGCGAGCGCAGGAAGGCGAACGGCGCCCCGTCGGCGAGGTTGGCCAGGTAGACCCCGTCCGCCCGCAGCACCCGCGCCACCTCCCCCGCGTACTCCGTCGAGGTCAGGTGCGCGGGCACCCGGGAGCCGCCGAAGACGTCGGCGACCAGCACGTCGGCCGAGCCCGCGGGGGCGGCCGACAGCCAGTCCCGCGCGTCGGCCGCGTGCAGGGCGATCCGGGCCCCGTCCGGCAGCGGCAGATGCTCGGCGACCAGCTCCAGCAGCCCCCGGTCGGCCTCCACCACGTCCTGCCGCGACCCCGGCCGGGTCACGGCCACGTACCGGGGCAGGGTGAGCGCCCCGCCCCCGAGGTGCAGCACGTCCAGCGCCCGCCCGGCCTCCGCGACCGCGTCCAGCACATGCCCGAGCCGCCGCGCGTACTCGAACTCCAGATGCGCCGGGTCATCCAGGTCGACGTACGACTGCGGCGCCCCGTCCACGGTCAGCAACCAGGCGCGCGCCCGGTCGACATCGGGCATGAGCTTGACGGTCCCGAAATCGGTGACGCGATGGACAGGTATGGCTTCGTTCACCCCTCCATTGTGCGGGGCGGGGGGCGCCCCGAAGGAGCGCGGGGAACTGCCGGATCAGCCCCATCGAACCCGCGGTCCCCCGCGCACCTCACCGAACCTCGGTCACCGTCCCCGCCCCGACCGTCCGCCCGCCCTCACGAATGGCGAACCCGAGCCCCGGCTCGACCGGCACCGCACGCCCCAGCGACACGGTCATGTCCACCGTCTCCCCCGGCCGCGCGACCCCCGCGTCCCCGAGGTCGATGTCCCCCACCACATCGGCCGTCCGGATGTAGAACTGCGGCCGGTACCCGGTCGAGACGGGCGTCGAACGCCCGCCCTCCCGCGCCGACAGCACATACACCCGCGCCCGGAACTCCCGCGCCGGCACCACGCTGCCCGGCGCCGCGACGACGTGCCCCCGCCGGACCGCGTCCCGCGGCACGCCCCGCAGCAGTACCGCCACGTTGTCCCCGGCCTGCGCCTCCGCCATCGGCTTGCCGAAGGTCTCCAGGCCGGTGACGACCGTCTCGACGGCCGCGCCGAGCACCTCGACCCGGTCCCCGACCCGGACCGTGCCGCGCTCGACGGCGCCGGTCACGACCGTGCCCCGCCCGGTGATGGTGAGCACGTTCTCCACCGGCAGCAGGAACGGCGCGTCCAGATACCGCTCGGGCATCGGTACGTAGGTGTCCACCGCGTCGAGCAGCGCCTCCACGGACGCCGTCCACCGGGGGTCGCCCTCCAGCGCCCGCAGCCCGGAGACCCGTACGACGGGGGCGGCGTCGCCGCCGTAGCCGTGCGCGGTGAGCAGTTCGCGGACCTCCAGCTCGACGAGGTCGGTGAGTTCCTCGTCACCGGCGTCCGCCTTGTTCAGGGCGACGACGATGTGGTCGACGCCCACCTGGCGGGCGAGCAGGACGTGTTCGGCGGTCTGCGGCATGATGCCGTCCAGCGCGGAGACGACCAGGATCGCGCCGTCGAGCTGGGCGGCGCCGGTGACCATGTTCTTGACGTAGTCGGCGTGGCCGGGCATGTCGACGTGGGCGTAGTGCCGGGTGTCGGTCTCGTACTCGACGTGCGCGATGTTGATGGTGATGCCGCGCGCGGCCTCCTCCGGGGCGCGGTCGATGCGGTCGAACGGCACGAAGGCGGAGCGGCCGCGGTCGGCGAGGACCTTGGTGATGGCGGCGGTCAGGGTGGTCTTGCCGTGGTCGACATGGCCCATGGTGCCGATGTTGAGGTGCGGTTTGGTGCGGACGTACGCCGTCTTGGACATGGCGGTTCCTCGAAGCCTGGTGAGCGTGGTGGGGACCCCGGTGACCCGCCGACCCTCCCCCTGCGGGGTCCGCCGGACGATCCGGGGAGGGTCAGCTTCGGGCGCCGTCGACGGCGATCGTGAGGGCGGTGGCGGCAGCCTTCCCGGCACCCGCGACCGCGGGTGCTGCGAGGAGGAAGGCGTACCGGAACATGACGTCGATCCTCGCCGACGTCCGGTGCCGCGTCGAACGATTTTCAGGACCGCACGGGCCGGGCGGCGCGCACGGGCCGGGCGGTCCGCGCGGCGCCCGAAGTCCCCGTTCCTGTGACGCACATGAGACGCACCATACGGCGATCACACACGTCCGTCGGTTAGGGTCGCCGAATGCTCGATGCCACCACCCGCTCTGGGGGCACCGCCGCGGCCTCTCCCCGGGCCGCCGCAGGCACCGCCGCGCCGGCCGCGATCCCCGCCCGTGCGGCGCGGATCGTCCTGTCGCCGTGGTCCCGGCTGTCCCTGCTCGTCCTGCTCCTCGCCTCGGCCGCCTCGGCGGTCCTGCTGTTCCAGCCGCAGAAGCTGCTGGTCGACGGCTTGCCGGCCCAGCTCGGCGGAGCCGCGGCGGCCCTGGCGTACGCCCTCGCCTACGGGCTGTGCACCGTCGCGTTCGTGCCGCGCCCGCTGCTGAACCTGGCGGCGGGGGCGCTGTTCGGCTCGGGGATCGGTCTGGCCTCCGCACTGGCGGGCACGGTGCTCGGCGCCGGGATCGCCTTCTGCCTGGGCCGGGTACTGGGCCAGGAGGCGCTGCGCCCGCTGCTGCGCGGGAAGTGGCTGAAGGCCGCCGACGGGCAGCTCAGCCGGCACGGCTTCCGGTCGATGCTGGCGGCGCGGCTGTTCCCCGGAGTGCCGTTCGCCGCGGCGAACTACTGCGCCGCCGTCTCCCGCATGGGCCTGCTGCCGTTCCTGCTGGCGACGGCGCTCGGGTCGGTCCCGAACACCGCCGCCTACGTGGTGGCCGGCGCCCGCGCGTCCACGCCGACGTCGCCGGCCTTCCTGATCGCGCTGGCCTGCATCGCCGTCCCCGGTCTGGTGGGCGCGGTGGTGGCCTGGCGCAAGCGGCACCGGCTGAGCGCCCGCTGACCGGGCGTCAGACGGCTTCGAGGATCATCGCGTTGGCGAGGCCGCCCGCCTCGCACATGGTCTGCAGGGCGTAGCGGGCGCCGCGTTCCCGCATGGCGTGCACCAGGGTGGTCGTCAGCCGGGTGCCGCTGGCGCCGAGCGGGTGGCCCAGGGCGATCGCCCCGCCGTGCACGTTGACCTTGGCGAGGTCGGCGCCGGTCTCCTGCTGCCAGGCCAGCACCACGCTGGCGAACGCCTCGTTGACCTCGAACAGGTCGATGTCGTCGAGGGTGAGCGAGGCCCGGCGCAGCACCTTCTCGGTGGCCGGGACGACGCCGGTGAGCATCAGCAGCGGGTCGGAGCCGGTGACGGCGAAGCTGTGCAGCCGGGCCAGGGGGCGCAGGCCGAGGCGGGCCGCGGTCTCGGCCGACGCGATCAGCACGGCGGAGGCGCCGTCGTTGATCTGGCTGGCGTTGCCGGCGGTGATGTTCCACTCGATCTGCGGGAACCGTTCGGCGTAGACCGGGTCGTGGTAGGCGGGGCGCAGGCCGGCCAGGACCTCGGTGCTGGTGCCGGGCCGTACGCCCTCGTCGCGGGAGACGCCGTCCAGGGGGGCGGTCTCGGCGTCGAAGAGGCCCTGCTGCCAGGCCGCGGCGGCCTTGTGGTGCGAGGCGGCGGCGAACTCGTCCATCCGCTCCCGGCCGATGGACCACTTGGCGGCGATCAGCTCGGCCGCGATGCCCTGCGGAACGAGCCCCTCCGGGTAGCGGGCGGCGATGCCGGGGCCGAACGGGTCGGTGCCGGGCAGCACGTTGGAGCCCATCGGCACCCGGCTCATCGACTCGACCCCGCAGGCGACCACCAGGTCGTAGGCGCCGGCCAGCACGCCCTGGGCGGCGAAGTGCACGGCCTGCTGGGAGGAGCCGCACTGGCGGTCGACGGTGGTCGCCGGGACCGACTCGGGCAAGCCCGCGGACAGGGCGGCGTACCGGGTGATGTTGGCGGCCTGCTCGCCGACCTGGTCGACGGTGCCGCCGATGACGTCGTCGACGAGCGCCGGGTCGACGCCGGAGCGTTCGACGACGGCGCGCAGGGTGTGGGCGAGGAGTTCGACGGGGTGGACGTGGGCGAGGGCGCCGTGGGGCTTGCCCCGGCCGACGGGGGTGCGGACGGCTTCGACGATGACGGCGTCAGGCATGGTGCGGGCCTCCGATGCGGGCTGCCGGCCGGCGGCCGACGAGCGGCTACCAGTGGGTAGGAAATCCAAACTCACAGTAGCCCGGTAGGTTGGAAAAACTAACCGTCCAACGCCAGGAAAGTTTGAAAACCGGACCCTCCCCTAGACTGGCGGCATGGCCGCCGCCCCCAAGAACGCCCGCCCCTGCTCCATCGCCGACGCGCTGGCGCTCGTCGGCGAGAAGTACTCCCTGCTGATCCTGCGCGAGGTCTGCCTCGGCAACGGCCGCTTCGACCAGCTCGTCCGCAACACCGGCGCCCCGCGCGACGTCCTGGCCACCCGGCTGCGGCGGCTGGTCGACGCCGGGATCCTGGACCGGCGGCCCTACAGCGAGCGGCCCCAGCGCTTCGAGTACCGGCCGACCCGGGCCGGACTGGAACTGGAGCCCGTCCTGATCACGCTGATGGCGTGGGGCGACCGCCATCTGCGCGGCGACGACGACCGGCCGATGGTGATCGAGCACGTCTGCGGCCACGAACTGGTCCCCGAGGTCACCTGCCGCGCGTGCGGCGCCCCGGTCCGCCACGAGGACCTGACCTCCCACCCGCAGACCCCCGGCTGGACCCTCTCCGGGCCGTCGGTCGCCTGACCGGCCACCCTGTGCCGGGCCCGTCACCCGGGGGCGCTACGCTGCCCCTCGACACGCCCGATCCTGATCACCGTACGCGTCGGTTCGGTGTGTCCCTCGACCATCGACCGTTCGTGATCGGCACTTGGACTCCGTAACTCCATGTCTTGGTTTGAATCCCTCGTCCTCGGACTCGTCCAGGGGCTGACCGAGTTCCTCCCCGTCTCCTCCAGCGCGCACCTGCGGCTGACCGCGGCGTTCTCCGGCTGGCACGACCCGGGAGCCGCCTTCACGGCGATCACCCAGATCGGCACGGAGGCCGCCGTGCTGATCTACTTCCGCAAGGACATCGGGCGGATCATCTCGGCGTGGACCCGTTCGCTGGTGAACAAGGAGATGCGCGGCGACCCCGACGCGCGCATGGGCTGGCTGGTCATCGTCGGCTCGATCCCGATCGGCGTGCTCGGCGTGACGCTGAAGGACCAGATCGAGGGCCCGTTCCGCGACCTTCGGGTGACCGCGACCATGCTCGTGGTCGTCGGCGTGGTCATCGGCATCGCCGACCGGCTGGCGGCCCGCGACGAGAGCGGCGGCCGGCACCGCGCGGCCAAGCAGCGCAAGGAACTGAAGGACATCGGCGTCCGGGACGGCCTGATCTACGGCATCTGCCAGGCGGCGGCCCTGATCCCCGGCGTCTCCCGCTCCGGCGCGACCATCAGCGGCGGCCTGTTCATGGGCTACCGGCGCGAGGCCGCGGCCCGCTACTCCTTCCTGCTCGCCATCCCCGCCGTGCTCGCCTCGGGCCTGTTCGAACTGAAGGACGCGGTCGGCAGCGACCACGTCTCCTGGGGCCCGACGATCTTCGCGACGGTCATCGCGTTCGCCGTCGGATACGCCGTCATCGCCTGGTTCATGAAGTTCATCTCCACCAAGAGCTTCATGCCGTTCGTCTACTACCGCGTGATCCTCGGCATCGTGATCATCGTGCTGGTCAGCGTGGGAGCCCTCAGCCCCGACGCCGGCGAACCGGCGCACTGACCGGCGGGCGGGGCGGGCGCCTCCCCGGAGGACGGGAAGACCTGTTGCCGGGGTTTCCGGCGTGCCGCGAGGCCGAGGAGGCGTGCCGATGCGGCTGCGTAGCCGTCCGGTAGCGGACTGTCAGTGGGCGGCCCTAGGCTTGTCCGCATGTCCCCCGAATTCCCGGTCCCTGGTTCCGTGCGCTCCGCCGCCGAGCTGAACGAGCGGATCCGTGCGCTGTGGCGGCGCGCGGGCGCCGGCTCCCTCTCGGCCCAGGAACGCGCGGAGTACGAGTCGCTGGTGGTGCAGTGGGCCGCCGCGATCCGCGGTGAGGTGATCGAGGCGGCCTGACCGGCCGGTTCAGCGGCCGCCCGCCACCCGCAGGACCGTGCCCGTGGTGTACGAGGCGTCCGGTGACAGCAGCCAGGCGATGGCGGCGGCGATCTCCTCCGGCCGCGCGGACCGGCGCAGCGGAATGCCCGGGGCCATCCGGCGGGGCCGGTCGGGGTCGCCCATCGCGGTGTGCATCTCGGTCTCCACCAGTCCGGGGGCGACCGCGTTGACCCGGATGCCGTCCGGGCCCAACTCCTTGGACAGGCCCACCGTCAGCGCGTCGACGCCCGCCTTGCTCGCCGCGTAGTGCACGTACTCCCCGGGGCTGCCGAGGGTCGCCGCGCCCGAGGAGACGTTGACGATGGCACCGCTGCCCCGGGGCGTCATCAGCCGGGCGGCGCGGCGCGCGCACAGCAGCGTGCCGAGCAGGTTGACGTCCAGGACCCGGCGCAGGTCGGCGGTATCGGCGTCGGCGAGGCGGCCGAGCGGGCCGGTGACCGCCGCGTTGTTCACCAGGCCGGTCACCGGGCCGAGCCGGTCCTCGGCCAGGTCGAAGAGGCGCTCGACGTCCTCCTCCACCGAGGTGTCCACCCGCACGGTGAGGGCCCGCCCGCCGGCCTCCCGGACGCCGGCCGCGACCGACTCCGCGGCCGTCGCGTCCCGGACGTACCCCACGACCACGTCATGGCCGTCCGCCGCCAGGCGCAGACAGGTCGCCGCGCCGATTCCCCGGCTGCCGCCGGTGACCACCGTGAGGGGACGTGCCATGAGTACCTCCAGAACGAGCCGCTTTGATCGATCATCGATCATCGATCATCCTAGGCCGGGGTGGTCCCGGCGCATACCCCCGCGCTCCGCTCCCGTCCGGCTGATCCGATCATCGGCATGGCGCACACGCGGGGTTCCACGGGGTAGGGACGCGCCATGAAGACGCTCGGCCACTGGCTCGCCTCCCCCTGGCGCCGTTCCCTCGCCGCCGCGCTCGCCGGCGCCCTGCCGGTGCTCGCCTTCCCTGCTCCGGCGCTGTGGTGGTGCGCCGGCCTGGCCCTGGTGCCCTGGCTGCTGCTGCTGCGGTCCGCGCCGACCGGGCGGCGGGCGGTGTACGACGGCTGGTGCGGCGGTTTCGGGTTCATGCTCGCCATGCACCACTGGCTGCTGCCCAGCCTGCACGTCTTCACCTTCGTCATCGCCGCGCTGCTGGGCGCGCTGTGGGCGCCGTGGGGCCGGCTCGTGCTGCGGATGCTGGGCCCGGCGGCGGCGCCGCGCCGGGTGGCGGCGGGCCTGGTGGTGGTGCCCTCCGGCTGGCTGGCGATCGAACTGGTCCGGTCCTGGCAGGGCCTCGGCGGCCCCTGGGGGATGCTCGGCGCGAGCCAGTGGCAGGTGGCGCCCGCGCTGCAACTGGCCTCGGTGGGCGGGGTGTGGCTGCTCAGCTTCCTGGTCGTCGCCGTCAACACCGCCGTCGCCGTCCTGGTCGCCGTCCGCCGGGCCCGCACGCCCGCCCTGGCCGGGCTGGTCGCCACCGCCGCCGTGACCTCGGCGGCCTGGGTGTGGGCGCCCCGCCCGGACACCGGCGGCACGGTGGCGGTCGCCGTGGTGCAGCCCGGTGTGATCGCCGGCCCGGACCGCCGCTTCGACCGTGAGGAACAGCTCACCCGCCGGCTCGCCGGGCACGGCGTCGACCTGGTCGTCTGGGGCGAGAGCAGCGTCGGCTTCGACCTGGCCGACCGGCCCGACCTGGCCCGCCGGCTCGCCGCGCTGTCCCGGGAGACCGGCGCGGACCTCCTGGTCAACGTGGACGCGCGGCGCTCGGACCGGCCCGGCATCTACAAGAGTTCGGTGCTCGTCGGCCCGGCCGGACCGACCGGCGACCGCTACGACAAGATGCGGCTCGTCCCGTTCGGCGAGTACGTCCCGGCCCGTTCGCTGCTCGGCTGGGCCACCTCCGTCGGCAAGGCGGCCGGTGAGGACCGGCGGCGCGGCTCGCGGCAGGTGGTGATGGACGTCGGGGACGGGCTCCGGATCGGCCCGATGGTGTGCTTCGAGACCGCGTTCCCCGATCTGACCCGGCACCTCGCCCAGGACGGCGCCGATGTCCTGGTCGGCCAGTCCGCGACCTCCACGTTCCAGGGGAGCTGGGCACCCGCGCAGCACGCCTCGCTGGCCGCGCTGCGCGCCGCCGAGACCGGCCGCCCCATGATCCACGCCACGCTGACCGGGGTCTCCGCCGGTTACGCCGCGGACGGCACCCGGATCGGGCCCCGGCTCGGCACCGACGCGAGCACGGCCCGGGTGTACGACGTGCCGCTCGCGCACGGCAGCACGCCGTACGTCCGGTTCGGCGACTGGACGGTGCACGCCGCGCTGCTGGTGCTGGTGGTGTGGGCCGCCGCCGAGGGCGTACGGGCCCTGCGGTTCAGGCGGCACGCTCCTGCACGGCGCGTACCACCCGCTCGCACAGCTCATGGGTCTCCAGCGCGTCCCGGGCGCTGAGCGGCGTGCCCGCGCGGACCGCGTCGAGGAAGGCGAGGACCGCCTGCTCGATGCCGCGCTGGCGGGCCACCGGCACCCAGTCGCCGCGCCGTCTGACGGTCGGCTGGCCCTTGTGGTCGACCACCTCGGCGAGGTTGACCACCTGCCGCTTGGTGTCCTGCCCGGAGACCTCCAGGATCTCCTCGGCCGAGCCGCTGAGCCGGTTCATCACGCCGAGCGCGGTGAAGCCGTCCCCGGCCAACTGCAGGACCACGTGGTGCAGCAGGCCGTCCTGGACACGGGCGCGCACGGTGATGTCGTCGACCGGGCCGGGCACCAGGAAGCGCAGGGTGTCCACGACGTGGATGAAGTCGTCGAGGATCATCGTGCGGGGTTCCTCGGGCAGCCCTATGCGGTTCTTCTGCATCAGGATCAGCTCGCGGGGGTGCTCGGCGCACTGCGCGTAGCCGGGGGCGTGGCGGCGGTTGAAGCCGACGGCGAGGCTCACGCCCCGTTCCTCGGCGAGCCGCACCAGGCGCTCGGAGTCGGCGAGTTCGTAGGCGAGGGGCTTGTCGACGTAGGTGGGCACGCCCGCGCGCAGCAGTGCGGTCACGATCTCCGGGTGGACGGCGGTCGGGGCGTGCACGAAGGCGGCGTCCAGGTCCTGGGCGAGCAGGGAGTCCAGGTCGGCGTGGCGCCGGTCCGCCGGGAGGCGGAGGGTGTCGGCGACGCGGGTGAGGGTCGCGGGGGTACGGGTCTGCAGGTGCAGGTCGATGCCGGGCTGGAGGGCGAGGACCGGGAGGTAAGCCTTCTGCGCGATGTCGCCGAGTCCGATGCAGCCGACCTTCACGGGGGTTCTCCTAGCCTTCGACCTGGGTGTGATCGGCAGCATACGGTGACCGCTGGATGGGGCCACCGCCGGTCCGGCACCGCGGGCGTCGGCCGGGACACCGCCCCCGTGCGGCCAGGGCGCCCGCCCGCGTCAGCCCGGACCCCGCCGGACCCCCCGTACGAGGTCGGGATTCACCCGTCGGGAGCAACCTCCGCTCGTCCGTCCCCGCGCGGTGCCCCGGGGACAGCAGAGTGGCGCGCGTGCTTCGAACGACGACGACCACCGCAACGCTCCTGGTCACCGTGGCCGTCTCGGCCCTCGGTGGCTGCACCACGGTCCAGCGCCCGCCCGCGCCGGCCCCGGCGGCGACCGGCGCCGAGCCGTCCGTGCCCCGGCCCGACGGCCCGGCGCGGCCCCGGGTGGTGCAGGCCCCGGCCCGGGAGGCACTGGAGCTGATCGGTCCCTCGCGGCGGCCGGACCGCGCCCCCGAGGAGCCGCGTCGCACACCCCCGCCGGCCACCCCGCCGCCCCCGGAGCGGCCCGCCGCCCGGCCGGAGACCCGACCCGCGCCCGTGCGGCCCGCGCCGCGCGAACCGGACGCCGGACCGCCGCGCCGACCGGACGGCGGGCTCCCCCGCGCCACGGCGTCCCTCCCCGGGCTCGTCCTCGGCGGCGCGGACCTGTGCGGTCTGGGCCGCAGGTACGGGGGCTGGCGGCCGGACAGCCCCGAGGCGACCGTCTGCGAACGCACCTACGGCCGCTGAGCCGGCCCCCGGTCAGTCAGCGCGGGCCGTCCAGCCGTCGTTCCAGACGGCCGATGGCGGCGCGCACGCCCGCGGTGTGGTCGTCGTCGCCGAGGGCGTCGGCCGCCCGCCGGGCCCGCCGCAGATGGAGACGGGCCGCCTCGCGGTGGCCGAGCCGGTCGTAGTCGGCGGCGAGGTTCAGGTGCAGCGCGGGGTAGAGGGCGCGGGCGGCGCGGGCGCCCCGGTGGCCGGGCGAGCCGTCCTCCCGCAGTTCCTCCGCGGCCGACAGGGCCCGCAGGTCCCAGGCCAGTTCGTCCGCCGGGTCGTCCTGGGTGTCGGCCAGGTAGTGGGCCAGGGTGCAGCGGTGCAGCGGGTCGCCGTGCTCGCCGAGCTCCGTCCACAGGCCCAGGTAGCGCTGCCGGGCCTCCTCGCGGTCGCCCGCGTGGTGCAGCATGACGACCTGCCCGATCCGTGTCGGCACGGCGTCCGGTGCCGCCCGCTCCTGTCCCCTGGCCACCGCGTCCTCCGCACCGCTCGTCGGCTGTTGCCGACGACGTTAGGCCCTGTCCGCCGGATCGGGCCGCCGACGCGGCCCGCTGCGGGACCTGGATCAGCCCAGGTCAGGGATGGTCCAGTCGATCGGCTCGTGGCCCTGCCGGGCGATCGCCTCGTTGATCTGGGTGAACGGGCGGGAGCCGAAGAACTTCTTCGCCGACAGCGGCGAAGGGTGCGCGCCCTTGACCACCGCGTGCCGGGTCTCGTCGATCAGCGGGAGCTTCTTCTGCGCGTAGTTCCCCCACAGCACGAACACCGCCGGGTCCGGGCGGCGCACCACCGCGCGGATCACCGCGTCGGTGAACAGCTCCCAGCCGCGCCCCTTGTGCGAGTTGGCCTCCCCGGCCCGGACCGTGAGCACCGCGTTGAGCAGCAGGACGCCCTGCCGGGCCCACGGCATCAGGTAGCCGTTGTCCGGGATGGGGGTGCCCAGTTCCTCGTGCATCTCCTTGTAGATGTTCCGCAGGGACGGCGGGATCCTGACGCCGGGGCGGACCGAGAAGCACAGGCCGTGGCCCTGTCCCTCGCCGTGGTACGGGTCCTGCCCGAGGACCAGCACCTTGACCCGGTCGTACGGCGTGGCCTCCAGGGCGGCGAAGACCTCCTCGCGCGGAGGGTAGACGGGGCCCTTCGCCCGCTCTTCCTCGACGAACTCCGTCAGCTCCTTGAAGTAGGGCTGCTGGAGCTCGCCGCCCAGCACCTCGCGCCAGGACTCGGGCAGCATGGCGATGTCGGTCACGTCGGTTTCCTCACGGGTGTGCGGTGGCTACTGATCACACAACCTACCGGCGGCCACTGACAACGGACCGGCTACCAGCTCGTCTTGCGGTGCAGCTCCCACATCATCATGATCGTCGACGGGTCGAGGGCGCGCTCCGCGCCGGAGATGTCCTCGCTGGCGGCCATGTACTGCCGGCCCTGCCACAGCGGCAGCAGCCGGGCGTCCTCGACGAGGATCCGCTGCGCCTCCTCGAACTCCTCGACCACGCCCGCCCGGTCTCTCTCGCGCCGGGAGCGCGGCAGCAGCTCGTCGGTGATCCGGTCCGCCGGGTAGGGCGTGCCCAGGGCGTTCTGCTCGCCGACGAAGGGGGCGATGAAGTTCTCCGCGTCCGGGAAGTCGGGGAACCAGCCGCGGCCGAACACCGGGTACTCGCCCTTCTGGTAGCCGGTGACGTACGTCTTCCAGGGGCGGCTCTTGAGGGTGACCGTGAACAGGCCGGAGTCCTCCAACTGGCGTTTGATCTCGGTGAACTGCCGGGCGGTCTCGGAGCCGTAGCGGTCGGTGGTGTACCAGAGGGTGAGCGGGACCGGTTCGGTGATGCCGGCCCGGGTGAGCACCTGGCGGGCCTTGGCGGCGCTGGGGTCGCCGTACTCGTCGAAGAAGCCGGTGGTGTGCCCGGTCAGGCCGTTGGGGACCATCGAGTACAGCGGGTCGACGGTGTCCTGGTAGACGGTGTGGGCGAGGGCGGCCCGGTCGATCAGGTGGGCGACGGCCTGCCGGACGGGTCTTCTGCCCGCCCAGGGATCCTCGGGGTTGAAGACGAGGTAGCTGATGTCGGTACCGCTGCCCTCGATGAGCTGGAGGTCCTCGTCCTTCCCGGTGCCGCCCTGCAGCGCGATGATGTCGTCGGCGGCCAGTCCTCGGTAGGTGACCTGGATGCGTCCGGCCCGCAGCGCCTCGACCATGGCGTCGGAGGTGTCGAAGTACTCGATGGTCACGGCCTCGTTGCGGGGCTCGGCGAAGCCCCGGTAGCGGTCGTTGCGGACCAGTTCGGCGCGCTCGCCGTCGGCGTAGGAGCGCAGGGTGTACGGGCCGGAGCCGACGACCGAGTCGCCCTCGCGCAGGGCGTCGGCCGGGTAGGCGTCGGGGTCGACGATGGACATCGCGGGGGTGGCGAGCACGAACGGGAAGGTGGCGTCGGGCTTGTCGAGGCGGAAGACCACCTCGCGCTCGCCCGGCGTCTCCACCTGCCGCAGGCTGCCGAGGAGTCCGGCGGGGCCGCCGTTGACGTCGATCTTGCGGATCCGGTCGATCGAGTGCTTGACGGCCCGGGCGTCCAGCGGGTCCCCGTTGGAGAAGGTGAGTCCCTTGCGCAGTTCGCAGCGGTAGACCTGGTTGGAGTCGTCGGTGAAGGCGCACTCCTTGGCGGCGTCCGGGCGGGGCGTGGTCGCGGCGTTCGGGTAGCTCAGCAGGGTCTGGTAGACGTTGCGGAACAGTTCCCAGGAGCTGTCCCAGGAGGCCGCGGGGTCCAGGGTGCTCGGCGCGCTGGTGGTGCCGACGGCGATCGGCTCGTCCTCCTCGGGGTCGTCGGGCGAGAGGATGCCGCACCCGGCCACCAGGGTCGACAGGGACGCGATGGCCGCTACCCGCCGCAGGCATCGGTTCCGCTTGAACACGCGCACGCTCCTCGATCTGCCGTTCCAAGGTCGGCAGACCATACCGCAGCGCCACGCCTCCTGAACCCCCCTCTGAACAGGGGTTTTGATCATTTCCGGCGATGATTACGTTGTCATGTCCCGGAGTAGATCATTCCGCGACCGGGGGCGCCGTCCGGTGCCGGAGGGCGCCCCCGCGCGGGGCGGTCAGCCCACGCCGGCGTTGAGGAAGATGCCGCCGTCGACGACCAGCGTCTGGCCGGTGACCCAGTCGGACTGGGCCGAGGTGAGGAACGCGGCGGCGCCGCCGATGTCGGCGGGCACACCGAGCCGGCCCAGCGGGTAGGAGGCGGCGGCCTCCGCCTCGCGGCCCTCGTACAGGGCCTGGGCGAACTTGGTCTTCACCACCGCCGGGGCGATCGCGTTGACCCGGACCTTCGGCGCGAACTCGTGCGCCAACTGGAGGGTCAGGTTGATCATCGCGGCCTTGCTGACGCCGTACGCGCCGATGAACGGCGAGGCGGAGACGCCCGCCACGGAGGCGATGTTGACGATCGCGCCCCCGTTCTCCTTCTGCCAGGCGTGCCAGGTGCGCTGGGCGAAGCCGAGCGCGGAGAGCACGTTGGTCTCGAAGACCTTGCGCGCCACGTTCAGGTCGAGGTCGGCGATCGGCCCGAACACCGGGTTGGTACCGGCGTTGTTGACCAGGTAGTCGACGCGCCCGAAGGTCTCCATCGTGCGCTCCACGGCGACGGCCTGGTGGGCCTCGTCATGGGCCTTGCCGGCCACGCCGATGGCCCGGTCGGCGCCGAGTTTCTCGACGGCCTCCTTCAGCGCCTCCTCGTTGCGGCCGGTGATGCAGACCCGGTCACCGCGGGCGACCAGCGCCTCGGCGACGCCGTAGCCGATACCGCGGCTGGCGCCGGTGACGAGGGCGACCTTGCCCGAGAGTTCCACGGAAGTCATGTGCGCTGTCCCTTAGTTGAGCGGTCCGCCGGCGACGTACAGCACCTGGCCGGAGACGAAGCCGGCCGCGTCGCCGGTGAAGAAGGCGACGGCGTTGGCGATGTCCTCGGGCTCGCCGACGCGCTGCACCGGGATCTGGGTGGCGGCGGCGGCCTTGAACTCCTCGAAGCCCATGCCGACCCGCTCGGCGGTCGCGGCGGTCATGTCGGTGGCGATGAAGCCGGGGGCGACGGCGTTGGCGGTGACGCCGAACTTGCCCAGCTCCTTGGCGAGGGTCTTGGTGAAGCCCTGCATACCGGCCTTGGCGGCGGCGTAGTTGACCTGGCCCCGGTTGCCGAGCGCGGAGGACGAGGACAGGTTGACGATACGGCCGAACCCGGCGTCCACCATGTGCTTCTGGCAGGCGCGGGACATCAGGAAGGCGCCGCGCAGGTGCACGTTCATGACGGTGTCCCAGTCGGAGACGCTCATCTTGAACAGCAGGTTGTCGCGGAGCACGCCCGCGTTGTTGACGAGGATCGTCGGCGCGCCCAGTTCCTGGACGATCCGCGCGACGGCGGCCTCCACCTGCGCCTCGTCCGACACGTCGCAGCCGACCGCGAGCGCCGTGCCGCCGGCCGCGGTGATCTTCTCCACGGTCTCCTTGCACGCGGCCTCGTCGAGGTCGAGTACGGCGACCGCCCGTCCCTCGGCGGCCAGCCGTACGGCGGTGGCGGCACCGATGCCGCGCGCCGCTCCGGTGACGACGGCGACCCGCTGGTCAGTGGTGGACATGCTGCTTCTCCTCGTCCTGGGGGATGCGGCCCGCGCGGCCCGCCTGTGCGGTGAGCGACCGCTTAGTACCTTCGGCAGACGTGACGCTAGAAGCCCTGGCACCCGGTGTCAACGGGACACCGGGGTGGTGTGATCCATCCCCCTGCGCCGTCAGCGCACGAGCAGGTCCAGCAGGCGTTCCGCCTCGGCCGCGGGGTCGGTGGTGAGGCCGGTGTGGACGGGGCCGGGCTGGACGATCGTGGAGCGCGGGGCGATCAGCCAGCGGAACCGGCGGCCGGGGTCGTCGCCGGCTGCCGGTCCGGCCGCGTCGCCGCCGGCGCCCACGGCCTCGACGGCGCGCAGCGCGGCGCGCACGCCGGGTACGTCGGCGCGCGGGTCGAGGGCGAGCAACCTGGCCTCGTCCAGGTGGGTGCGGGCGGTGAGGAACGCCTTGGCGCGGCAGTACACCAGCACCCCGGCGTTGACGCACTCGCCGCGCTCGACCCGGGGGACGACGCGCAGCAGGGCGTATTCGAAGACCTCCCTCTCATGGGCATCGCTTCCCCGGATGATGTGGCGTTCCACCACATGACCGGCCATGTGAATGTGCCGCTCGCTCACTTGTCCTCCTCGATTCCGGTGATCCGCTCGTGGATGCCGGCCGCCCGCGCGAGCAGGGGGCGCGCATAGGCCCGCCGGAGCTCGTCCGGGGTGGCGAAGCCGGGCTCGCCGGCCAGCCACTCGTCCGGGATCTCGGCGGTGACCTCGGCGAGGAGGTCCTCGGTGACGCGGGGCGCGAGGTCGGCGGCGGCGCCCGCGAGGTCGGGGCGGAAGCGGGCCAGGGCGTGGTCGGAGGCGTCGTAGGGGCGGGCGGCGGAGGCGTCGGCGCCGGGCCAGTTGTGGTGCCAGATCAGGGTGGCGCCGTGGTCGATGAGCCAGACCTCGCCGTCCGCGCGCAGCAGGTTGGGGTTGCGCCAGGAGCGGTCGACGTTGTTGACCAGCGCGTCGAACCAGACGATCCGCCCGGCCTCCCCGGACCCGACCTCGAAGGCCAGCGGGTCGAAGCCCAGGGCGCCGGAGAGGAACTCCATCCCCAGGTTGGCGCCGCCGCTGGACCGGAGCAGTTCCTGCACCTGCGGGTCGGGTTCGCCGAGGCCCAGCACCGGGTCGAGGCCGAGGGTGACCAGACGCGGCACGCGGAAGCCGAGCCGGCGGGCGAGTTCCCCGCAGACCACCTCCGCGACCAGCGTCTTGCGGCCCTGGCCCGCCCCGGTGAACTTCATGACGTACGTCCCGAAGTCGTCGCCCTCGACGAGCCCCGGCAGCGAGCCGCCCTCACGCAGGGGCGTGATGTAGCGGGTCGCGTTGACTTCCTTCAGCATCGCCCCAGGTTACCGGCGTGCGCGCGGCCCGCCGGGGCCGGGCGGGCGGGCCCGACAGGTGGACGACAGCTCTGGCTTACGCCGGTCCGACCGCCCTGGAGCCAGCATCTCGGCACGGTCTGAACAGCGCGTGCCCCGCCGCCGTACCAGTCGTCGGAACACGTACCCCACCCCCGGAAGGGACCTCAGCATGAGCAGCGGATCGCCTCGGCCCACGGCACACCCGGCCCGTCGTACCGTCGTCGCGGCGGCCGGAGCGGCGGGACTCGCCGTCGCGCTGACCGCGTGCGGGGGATCGGACGACGCGGCGGCCACCTCCCCGGAGGCCGGTGACGCGGACGCCGGGTCGGGCGGCGGGACGCCCCTGGCCCCGACCTCCGACATCCCCGAGGGCGGCGGCAAGGTCTTCGCCGACCGCAAGGTGGTGGTGACCCAGCCGTCGCCGGGCGAGTTCAAGGCGTTCTCGGCGACCTGCACCCACCAGGGCTGCGCGGTGAAGAGCGTCACCGACGGCGTCATCAACTGCCCGTGCCACAACAGCAACTTCTCCATCACCGACGGCACCGTGCACAGCGGCCCCGCCCGCGAACCACTACCGGCCGTACAGATCACCGTCGAGGGAGACTCCATCACACTGACCTGACAGAAACACCCCAAAGGGGGCGCGGGGAACTGCGCAAACCCCCAACACACCCGCACCCGACAACGCACCCCCACCCTCACCCATACCTCCCCACCACCCCCGCCCCCAACGCCGAAGCCACCACCTCCGCCAGCCCCTCCGCCTCCCCCTCCCCCAGCGTCGACACCGTCACCCGCACCCCCGGCCCCGCGTTCACCCGGAACCGCGCCCCCGGCGCCACCGCCCAGCCCGCCTGCAGCAACCGCGCCACCACCCCCGTCTCGTCCGGCACCGGGATCCACACGTTCATGCCGCTGCGCCCGTACGCCGCGATCCCCCGCCGCCCGAGCGCCCCCAGCAGCGCCTCCCGCCGCGCCCCGTACGCCGCCGCCACCCGCACCGCGTCCACCGCCCCGTCCGCCCAGAGCCGGGCCACCGCCCGCTGGGTGATGCGGCTGACCCAGCCGGGCCCGAGCCGCTGCCGGCCCCGTACCCGGTCCAGGGTGACCGGATCGCCGGTGAGCACCGCCAGCCGCAGATCCGGTCCGTACGCCTTCGCGGCCGACCGCACGAAGGCCCAGGTCCGGGTCGTCCCGGCGAGGGCGTGCAGCGGCAGGTCGACGATCCGGTACCCGTGGTCGTCCTCGATCAGCAGCGTCTCCGGATGGGCGCGCAGCACCGCCCGCAGGGCGTCCGCGCGGGCCGCGCTCACCGCCGCCCCGGTCGGGTTCTGCGCCCGGTCGGTGACGACCAGGGCCCGCGCGCCGCTCGCGAGAGCACGCCGTACGTCGTCCGGTAGCGGCCCGTCGTCGTCGACGCCGACCGGCACGGTACGCAGCCCGAGCGCCGGGACGAGGTCGAGCAGGCTGCCCCAGCCGGGGTCCTCCACGGCGACGGCGTCACCGGGCTTCAGATGGGCGGCGAGCACCCGTTCCATGGCGTCCAGCGAGCCGGAGGTGACCGCGAGCGGCCCGTCCGGCACCCCGTCGGCGTCGAGGCCGGCCCGGGTCAGCCGCTCCAACTCCGGTTCCACGGGCGCGTGCCCGTACAGCACCGGTTCCCGGTCGCCCGCCGCGGCCGCCGCCGCGAACGCCTCGGCGAGCGGGGGCAGCAGCGCGGGGTCGGGGTTGCCGGCGGACACGTCCCGCACGCCTTCGGACACCTCGACCCGGATGAACTCCCGCCCGGTGGTGGCCGGCCGCGCCCGCACCCGGCTCCCCCGGCGCCCGGCCGTCTCGATGACCCCGCGCTCGCGCAGGGTGCGGTACGCGGCGGCCACCGTGTTCGGGTTCACCCCGAGCCGCTCGGCCAACTCCCTGAGCGGGGGCAGCGGTTGCCCCGGCGCCAGCTCGCCGGAGGCCACCGCGCGCTCGACGTCGGCGGAAATCTCGGCTGCGCGCCGCCCTTTGATCGGATAGTCTCCTAGCACAAAGCCTATTATGCACTAATACAAAGGAGAGCGCCATGCAGGGGACCTCGGAGACGCCGTCGCGGCCCGCCGCCTACACCCCCACCGACCGCACCGTCCCCACCCGCTCCCCGCAGCGCGCGTCCTACGACCGGGAGCTGGTGCACTCGATCCTCGACGAGGGGTACGTCTGCCACCTCGGCTTCGTCCGCGACGGTGCGCCGGTGGTGCTGCCCACCCTGTACGGCCGGGTCGGCGAGCGGCTCTACGTGCACGGCTCGACGGGCTCCCGCCCGCTGCGGATGGCGGGCCAGGCCGACCCGGGGCTGCCGGTCTGCCTGACGGTCACCCACGTCGACGCGCTGGTGCTGGCCCGCTCCGCCTTCCACCACTCGGTGAACTACCGCTCGGTGGTGGTGCACGGCACGGCGTACGACGTGACCGACCCCGAGGAGAAGCGCACGGCCCTCGACGCCCTGGTCGACCACGTCGTGCCGGGCCGCTCCCGCGACTCCCGGCCGGCCAACCGCAAGGAGCTGGCCGCCACCGCGGTGATCTACCTGGACCTGGACGAGGTCTCCGCCAAGGCCCGCACCGGCGGGGTCAACGACGAGCCCGAGGACCTCGCCCTCCCCCACTGGGCGGGCCTGCTCCCGCTGCGCAAGGGCTACGGCACCCCCGTCCCGGACCCGGACCTGAGCGCCGGCACCACCGTCCCGGACTACCTGACAGCCCTCTGAGACCGGACGGCCGCCTCGCCGCCCGCCACCGGACCCTCCGGGGACCGGGCCGCCGAGCCGCCCGCCACCCCCCGCGCCGGCCTCCGCGCCTCCCGCGCCTCCGCCACCGCCAGGCCGGTGACCGAGCCCAGGAGCAGCAGCGTGCCGGTCAGGGTGGCCGCCGTGAGGTGCTCGCCGAGCAGGGCGACGGCGAGCACCGCCGCGCTGACCGGTTCGAGCAGCATGATCACCGACACGGTGGCCGAGCGCACGACCGCGGCCCCCGCGAAGTACAGCGCGTAGGCGAGCGCGGTGGGCACGGCGGCGACGTAGGCCAGCAGCCAGAGCAGCCGGCCCGGCTCGGCGGTGTGCGGCACCAGCCCCTCGGCCAGCGCGAACGGCAGCAGGACGACACTGGTGACGGCGAACGCGCCCACCGACGTGCTCCCGGCGTCCGCCCCGCCGTTACGCCCCCATCGGCGGGTCAGCAGGGTCATCACCGAGTACCCGGCCGCCGAGACCAGCGCGAGCAGCACCCCGGCGGGGCGTACGGTGGCGCCGCCCCCGCCGAGGACCAGCACCCCGAGCCCGGCCAGTGCCCCGGCCACGGCGGCCGTCCCGCCCCGGCCCAGGCGTTCGCCGAGCGTGAGCCGGGCGCCGAGGGCGATCAGCACGGGGCCCGCGCCGAGGGTGACGACGGTGGCGACGGCCAGCCCGGTGGACCGTACGGCGGCGAAGTAGGCGGTCTGGAACACCGCGAGGCCCAGCCCGGTGGCGAGGGCCCGGGCCGGCCGGCGGCGGAAGGTCCCGCGCGGCGCGGCGGCGGCCCGGGTCCGCCGGCGCGGCAGCTCGGCGGCGAGCAGCAGGAGGAGTCCGGCGGCGCAGCGCCAGAAGGACAGGGCGACCGGGCCGAGGTCACTGGCCCGGTAGACCAGTGCGGCGGCGGCGCCCGCGGTGCCCCAGGCGGCACCGGCGACGATCAGACAGAGCAGGCCACGCCCGACGGACAGGCCGGACACGGCGTTCGACGCGGATGTCGACACGGACGCCGACACGGATGTCGACGCGGATTTCGACACGGAATTCGACACGGGATTCGACACGGGTTCTCTCCGCAACACGCGCGCGAGGCGCGGACATTCGGGACGGCCCCCGACGACTCGGGGTCCCTGGACCTCGTCCGCGGGCAGCACCGCTCCGCCCGGTCGCCGTACGGCGCCGGACCTCGCTCGGGTGGCCCGCCGTCAGGCGGCCGGCGGCGGAAGAACGCGTGCGTCCGAATGCATGATCGACACCCTAGGCGGCCGTTCCCCGGCCGGACAACTCCCTTTCCGGTCCCCCGCCCGCCACCGGTTCCGCCGCGCCCTTCGCGGGCGCCGTGGACTGGGCGATGAAGGCGCCCACCAGGACCACGGCCCCGCCGGCGAGCTGCGGTGCCGAGAGGTGCTCGCCGAGCAGCACCCAGGCCAGGACGGTCGCGATGACCGCCTCCAGGCACGCCACCACCCCCGCCACCTGCGGCGACAGCCTGCGGACGGCGACGATGCCGGTGACGTAGGCGAGCACCGTGGCGATCAGCACGATCCAGGCGAGCAGCAGCGCGGCGGCGACCGGCGTGCCGTTCATCGGCGCGGTCCCGGCCAGCACGGACCAGTCCAGGTCCCAGGGGCGGGCGACCAGGGTGAGCGCGGCGGCGCCGACGAGCAGCCCGTACGCGATCACGCCGAGCGGGTCGGGGGCCTCGTCGCCGGCGTCGCTGCCCTGGTCGGACAGGACGAAGTAGCCGACCTGGCAGCAGGCGGCGCCCAGCGCGAGCAGCAGGCCGAGGGCGTCGAAGCCGAGGCCCGCCCAGACCTCGACGACGCAGGCGAGGCCGCCGACCGCGAGGACCACGCCGACGGCGGCGGCCCGGGTGACCGGCCGCCGCTGCACGAACCGTACCCAGCCGAGGACGAGGGCGGGCGCGAGGTACTCGACGAGCAGTGCCACGCCGACCGGGATCCGGGAGAGCGCGGCGAAGTAGCAGGCTTGGACGCCGGCCACGGCGAGCAGCCCGAACCCGGCGAGCAGACCGGGGCGGCGGCGCGGCAGCGCGCGGTGGCGCCAGGCGAGCGGCAGCATCACCAGGGCGGCGCCCGTGACCCGCAGCCACACCACGTGGAGCGGGTCCAGGCCCGCCTCGATCAGCGGCTTGGCCGCGACCCCGGAGCCGCCGAAGGCGAGCGCGGACCCGAGCGCCAGGCCGAGCCCGACGCCCTTGCCCCGGCCACCGGGCGCGCTGTCAGTCGTCTGCACCGGCACATGATGGCAGGCCCGCGACGACGAGGGAAGACATGACCGTACTCCTAGATCATACCTGTCTCGGACCGGCGGATCAGGCGAGCGGCTCGGGGCGGCCGTCGGCGCGGGCCAGCACGGTGTGCGGGTCGAGGCCGGCCCGGGTCAGCACCTCCGCGGCGCGGGCCCCCGGGTCGGTGACGAGGGCGGCGAGGAGGTCGGCGCCGCCGGGGCGGGGAGCGCCGCGCCGGGCGGCCCGGTCGCGGGCGCCGTCCAGCGCGGCGGCGGCCAGCGGCGAGAAGCCCGCCGCCGCGGTCAGCACGGGTACGGCGCCGGAGTCCTCGACGGTGGCCTGCCAGCGCAGGCCGTAGCCGATGCTGCGCTGGACCAGGTAGCCGAGGACCCGGGCGAGCCGGGGGCCGTCGCCCAGCAGGGCACGCGCCTCGGGGTCGTGTTCGAGCAGCGAGTGCAGCAGATGGGCGGTGTCGATCTGCCGGTCCCCGTCCCGCACCGCTCTGCGGCGGGCACCGGAGACCACCGGTGCCAGCTCGGGACCGAACCGGGCATCGTCGTCGACGCCGTCCGGGCGCCGGACGCCTTGCTCACCGGCCGACTGCCGGGGGATACGGGGTTGCACCCTGCCTACCCCATCAGCCCCGCCGGGTCCGGTCATCCCCGGCGGGAAGCATCTTCGCGTCCCACGCAGAGCGGACGTGCCCACCCCGAATCTCCTCCTTACGGATGAGATCAGCCCGTTTCACCCGCCCGCCCTCCCCGCACCGACGCTCGTCAGTCCTCGTCCGCGAGGATCAGGTACAGCTTCTTGCGGGCCTCGTTGACGACGGCGAGGGCCTTCTCCCGCTGCTCCTTGCTGCCGGACTTCCAGACCTGGCCGAACGCCTCCATCAGGCCGAAACCGGCCTGCCGGATCTCGCTCAGGGCCTCCCAGTCCACACCGCGCGAGGCTTCCTCCCAGGGGGCCTCGGGGCCCTCCCCGGCGGCGGTGCGGCCCGCCTCCGTGAGGGAGAACAGCTTCTTGCCGCCCTCGCTCGCGCTGGTGATCAGGCCCTCGTCCTCCAGCAACTGGAGGGTGGGGTACACCGAGCCGGGGCTGGGCTTCCACGCCCCGCCGCTGCGCTCGGCGATCTCCTGGATCATCTCGTACCCGTGCATCGGCCGGTCCTTGAGCAGGGCCAGGATCGACGCCCGTACGTCGCCGCGCCGCGCCCTGCCCCTCGGTCCGCCGCGTCCCCGGCCGCCCCAGGGGCCGCCGAAGCCCGTCCCGAACGGTCCGCCGGGACCGCCGCCGGGCCCGAAGGGGCCGAACGCCGCGCGCCGGCCGTCGTGTCCCCCGCGGCCGAAGGGGCCCTCGGGTCCGCCGTGTCCGCCACGTCCATGGCCGTGTCCGTGACCGCGCATCACCATCACTCCATCCATCGTTGATCGATCGTGATGCTTCAACGATATATCGGTACTGTGCGACCGGCAAGCCCTCGCCCGACCCCTTTGCGGTCCAGCACTCGCGGATTGGCCTTGGCCCGTGGCGTCCCGGAGGTTCTAGCGTCGGGCCATGCGTATCCGAATCGTCGACGCCTTCACCGACCGGCCGTTCGCCGGCAACCCCGCGGGAGTCCTGCTCCTGGACGCCTTCCCGGACGACAACCGGCTCCAGCAGATCGCGCTGGAGGTCAACCACGCCGAGACCGCGTTCGCCCACCCTCTGCCCGGAGGCGGCGAGGCGGACTGGGCGCTGCGCTGGTTCACCCCGGCCACCGAGGTCGCCCTGTGCGGCCACGCGACGCTCGCCACGGCCCACGTCCTGCACAGCACCGGCGCCCATGAGGGGCCGGTCCGGTTCGCCACCCGCAGCGGCGTGCTCATCGCCACGCCCGACGGGGACGGCTCGATCACCCTGGACTTCCCGACCGCGCCGCTCACCCCGGCCGAGGCCCCGGCGGGGCTGGCCGAGGCCCTCGGCGCCGAACCGCTCACGGTCCTGGACACCGGGCCCCACATCGGGGACCTGCTGGTCGAACTGGCCGACGAGAAGACCGTGCACGGCCTGCGGCCCGACCACAAGGCGCTGGCCGCCCACTCCACGCGGGGCGTCATCGCCACCGCCCGCGCCGAGAACCCGGCGCTCGGCTACGACTTCGTCTCCCGCTGCTTCTTCCCGAACGTCGGCATCGACGAGGACCCGGTCACCGGCAGCGCCCACACCGCGCTGGCCCCCTTCTGGTCCGAGCGCCTGGGCCGCCCCGCCCTCACCGGCCTCCAGGCGTCACCGCGCACCGGCCGCGTCCGCACCGACCTGCGCGGCGAGCGCACCCTGCTGACCGGACGCGCGGTCACGGTGATCGAGGGCGACCTGCTCGTCTAGCCCCCTCCCCGGTCACGCCGTCGGCAGCCAGCTCACCTTCCCGGCCAGCAGCGCGTAGCCGACGAACGCGCCGATGTCGAGCAGCGAGTGGGCCACCACCAGGGGGCCCACCCGCCCCCAGCGCCGGTACAGGTGGGCGAAGACCACGCCCATCACCATGTTGCCGACGAAGCCGCCGATGCCCTGGTAGAGGTGGTACGAGCCGCGCAGCACCGAGCTCGCGGCCAGCGCCGCGTTCCGGGACCAGCCGAGCTGGTCGAGCCGGCGCAGCAGGTAGCCGACGACGATGACCTCTTCGAGTACGGAGTTCTGCACGGCCGAGAGGATCAGCACCGGGTACTTCCACCACACCTCGGGCAGCGCCTCGGGCACCACCGTGAGGTTGAAGCCGAGGGCTCGGGCGGCCAGGTAGAAGGCGATGCCGGTGCTGCCGATGACGGCGGCGAGCGCGGCGCCCCGGCCGAGGTCGGGCCAGGGGCGGGTGCGGTCGAAGCCCAGGGTGCGCAGGCTCCGTCCCTCGCGCAGCAGCAGATGGGCGACGAGGGCGACGGGGACGAGCGCGGTGGCGATGCCGAAGAGCTGCCAGGCCAGGTCCAGCCAGGGGCGGCCGGGCGCGGCGGAGGCGTTGAGGGTGGCGGCCTGGTCCTTCAGGCCGCCCGGCCGGGTGACCGAGCCGATGAAGCTGATCAGCGCGGAGATGCCGCTCGCGCCCAGGGAAAGGGCGAGGACGAGCAGCGTCTCGTGACCGAGGAGCCGCCGTGAGAGCCGCTCCGCGGGAAGGGAATCGGCCACCGGGCCCGCCTCCGCCATGCACACCTGCCTCGACTGGGACGTCACAGCTTGCCCGATCAGTATGAGACGCCCGCAGCCGGGTCCCCCGCCCCACCCGGCGCCCTCGGCCCGGCGCATCCGACCGGCCACGGACCCGGCCGGCCCGGCGGTGAGTCCCGCCTCAGCCCAGCCCCACCGGCTCCGGCGGTTCCACCGGCCACAGATGCACCGGGTCCCCCTTGTGCATCAGCTCCCAGTAGCGGCGCGTCGTCGCGGCCAGCGCCTCCTCGCGGCCCAGCCCCGCGTCCAGCGCCCGGTGGAAGGTGGCCGCCTGCCAGGACGCCCCGTTGGCGCGGCGCCGGCAGCGCTCCTCGATCACGCCGAGGTAGAAGTCCCGGTCGGCGGGCTCGACGCCCCACGCGTCCAGTCCCGCCTCGGCCAGCGGCAGCAGCTCGTCGCGGACCAGGACGGCGGCGTCCACCTCGCCGATGCCGCCCAGGCGCCCGCGCCGGGGCCAGGTGAAGCGGGCGTCGATGCCGTGCCGGCAGGCCGCCTCGAAGTTGGCGGCGGCGGCCTCGAACGGCAGCTTCGTCCACACCGGCCGCGACTCGTCGGCGAGGGCGCGCACCAAGCCGTAGTAGAACGCCGCGTTGGCGATGACGTCGGTGACGGTGGGGCCGGCGGGCAGCACGCGGTTCTCCACCCGCAGGTGCGGGACGCCGTCGGCGATGTCGTAGACGGGGCGGTTCCAGCGGTAGATGGTGCCGTTGTGCAGGACCATCTCGGACAGCGACGGGACGCCGCCCGCGTCCAGCACCTTCAGCGGGTCCTCGTCGTCGCAGATCGGCAGCAGCGCCGGGTAGTAGCGCAGGTTCTCCTCGAACAGGTCGTACGCCGAGGTCACCCAGCGCTCCCCGAACCAGGTGCGCGGGCGCACCCCCTGGGCCTGGAGCTCGGGCGGCCGGGTGTCGGTGGACTGCTGGAACAGCGGGGGCCGGGACTCGCGCCACAGCTCCCGGCCGAACAGGAAGGGCGCGTTGGCCCCGACCGCGATCTGCGCGGCGGCCACCGCCTGCGCCGCGTTCCACACACCGGCGAAGCGTTCCGGGGTGACCTGGAGGTGCAGTTGCACCGAGGTGCACGCGGCCTCCGGGACGATCGACTTCGAGGTGCAGGTGAGGTGTTCGACGCCGTCGATGTCGAGCCGGAAGTCCTCGCCGCGGGCGGCCACGATCTGCTCGTTGAGCAGGGTGTAGCGGTCCACGTCGGAGAGGTTCGAGGAGACCAGGTCGTCCCGGTCCAGCGTCGGCAGAATGCCGACCATCACGATTCCGGCGTCCAGCTCACCGGCTTTTCGGTCGGCATATGCCAGGGAGGTACGGATTTCCTCGGCGAGCCGGTCGAATACCCGGCCGCCCAATCGATGGGGGGCAATGTTGACTTCCAGGTTGAACATGGCGAGTTCTGTCTGGAAGTCGCGGCTCGCGATCCGTTCCAGGACTTGGCCGTTCAACATTTTCGGCATCCCGTCGTGCCCGACGAGATTCAATTCGATCTCCAGCCCCATCAGGTTCTGCGGGCGGTCGAACCGCTCCTCCGACAGGAGTCGCTCGAGGCCCGCCAGGCAGCGCCCTAGCTTGTCCCGGTAGCGCTGGCGATCGGACAGGTCGAACCGGCCTGCCACGACCTTCTCCCCCATGTGGCGTCCCTCCTCGGGTCAGCGGGCTGGAGTGCCGGCCGTGGGCGGCCGGTCACGTGGAAGGATGCCCCGCGGATGCGATCGATAACGCCCCCGGACGGTTCATGAGCCGCTAGGCTGTACCGATGTGACCGGCGGCACATTCACCGGGCATGGCGCGCGAAGCGGTTACGGAACCATGGGACTCGTGAAAAACGCCGACCTCAATTGGCCGACCACTTCCCGGGTATTCTCCGAGGTCATCGGCATGACAGCGGCCGGGAACCAGGATATTTGCCCGCATATCGCCGACCGGATGTCCGCTTGCCGGACGCGCGGGAAACGGCTAGCCGAAACACAGTCTCAACACGTGTCGTATAAACTTCGCGGACACGGCAGAAGGTTGGCGCCCACGGTCCATGGATTCACTCGGGGTGCCGTGCGGCAGACCTCACCCCCCGCCTCCCGGCCCTCGGGCCCCGGCCCCCGCCTCTCTGCCCCCGCGAGCTGACACCGTCGTCCGCCCGGCCCCGCCACGCCCCCGCGCCACCTGCCTTCGAACGAGAGGCGACCCACCATGCCGCTGCATGTTCCCCCGGCTCCCGCGCCCGCCCTGCGCACCGTCCTCACCGCCCTGTCCTCGCCCACCGCGGTCCGCGAGGCCCGTACCCCGTCCCTGCTGGGCGCGCCCGGACCGCTGACGCCCGACCTGCCGCTGCCCGTGCACGTCCTGGACCGGGTCACCGCCGAGGGCGGGACGGCCACCCGGCTGGCCGGGTGGCGCTTCCTGATCCGCAGCGCCGAGCGGGCGGTGGCCGCGGCGGAGACCATGCTGACCCCCGACGGCTGGGCCTTCTCGCGGTTCTTCGAGGGCCCCTACATCGCCTCCACCGAGCGCGCCCTGCGCCAGGCCGAGACCGTCCCGCAGCCCTGCCAGCCCCGGCTGCTGTCCGTACCCGGCCTCTACATGCTCACCCTCTGGCTGCACGGGGACGTCACCGCCGACGCCGCGACCGGCCGCCCCGCCGCCACCGATCTGCTGGTGCCGCTGGCCCCGGCGCCCCCCGGCATCGCCGCGCACCGGGCCTACCGGGTCGCCGACCTGCTCCCGGTGCTGACGCTGCGGGTGACCCCGGCCCGGCTGCTGCGCTCCACGGCCTGAGCCGTTCCGCCGCCGCACCCCGCCGACGCTCGCGGTCGGCGGGGTGCTTCCGTATCCGGACCTGTGTTCGCCGGGTCGCCCCCACGACCGGACTAGCCCCTTCGGACCACGGCGAACCACCCGAAGTGACAGTGCAGTTGAGCTGAACCGTCCGCGCGGGTGACGCGTCCTGAACCTATGAGGGGCGGTGCCGCGAAATACCTGCGGATCGGCGCTCGTGGGGCAACACTGGGTTCGTACCGACTTATCACAACGGGGGGCGGCCATGAACGACGTTTCACGCCGCGAGAGCAAGACGACAGCAGACCCATCCACCATGACCGAGCGAGAGATCCCTTCCATGTGCCAGCACCGACCGTCCTGTCCCTCAGCCGACTCGGCCGACCGGGAGTCCGCCCGACTCGTGGCGCACCACCCGGAGCAGGGCTGGAGCCTGCTGTGCAATGGTGTCGTCCTCTTCGAGGACACCGGTGAACTGCTGCCGGACGGCCAGGTCATCGCACCGCACCGCCCGCTCGGCGCCGGCCGGGTGGTGACGGCGGCCTGAGCGGGCGGTGCGGTGACCGGCCCTGCGGTCACTTCCGGGCGAGAGCCGCCCGGATGGCGAAGTAGGCGGGCTTGGGCGCCAGTTGCTCGTCCCACGGCAGGGCCGCGCCCTCGCCCTCGAAGAACGCCGGGATCCACGAGTACTTGTCGGTGTAGTCCCACAGCGTGATGCCGACGCAGCGGCGCACCGCGAGGCAGGACTCGGTCAGCCGCTGGTACCAGTCGGCCTGGGTGGCCAGCTTCTCGGCGTCGGCGGGCAGCTGCATCCGGATGTCGACCTCGGTGAGGGCGGTGTCCAGGCCGAGCCGGGAGAACCGGCGGAGGTTGTCCTCCAGGGTGTCCGGATAGCCGTACTGCAGGGCCAGGTGGGTCTGGAAGCCGATGCCGTCCAGCGGCACGCCCTGCGCCTTCAGCTCCTTGGCCAGCCGGTAGTAGGCGTCGCTCTTGGGGCCGACGGCCTCGATGTTGTAGTCGTTCAGGTACAGCTTGACGTGCGGGTCGGCCTGGTGGGCCCAGCGCAGGGCGTCGGCGATGTAGCCGGGGCCCAGGGTCTTGTAGAAGACGCTCTCCCGGTAGGTGCCGTCCTCGTTGAACGCCTCGTTGACGACGTCCCAGGCGAACACCTTGCCCCGGTAGTGCCGCACCTCCGTCTGGACGTGCCGCTTCAGTACGGCCCTCAGCTCGGCGGCCGTCCACTCCCGGGCGGTGACCCAGTCGGGCAGCTGGCTGTGCCAGACCAGGGTGTGGCCGCGCACCTTCTGGTGGTTGGCGCGGGCCAGGTCCACGATCTCGTCGCCCGCCGTCCAGTCGAAGACGCCGGGCTCCGGCTCGGTGGCGTACCACTTCATCCCGTTGCCGGGCGTGATCTGGTCGAACTCCTTGCCGAGGAGGGCCGTGTAGGCGGTGTCGGTCAGTTCGGGGTTGTCGGTGGCGCTGCCGAAGTAGCGGCCGTGGCGCTGGGCGAGGTCGGCGAGGGTGCGGTGGTGGCCCCCGTGCCGTTCCTCGCCGGCCTGGGCGGCGGGGCCGGTGGCGACGCCGGCCGCGACGAGGACGGCGGCGAGCGCCCCGGCCAGTCTGAGCCGGGTGCGCGAGCGGGTGGTCGTACGCATGCTGCGACTCCTCACGTGCGGGTGGGATGTGCGGTCGGTGCGGTGCGGGTCAGCCCTTGGTGGCGCCGGCGGTCAGGCCGCCGACCAACTGGCGTTCGGCGACGGAGTAGAAGGCGAGGGCGGGCACCATCGCCAGCACCAGGTAGGCGAAGACGCGGGCGGTGTCGGCCGAGTACTGGCCCTGGAACTGCTGCACGCCGATCGGGATGGTCCACCAGGTGGAGTCGGTGAAGACCAGCAGCGGCAGGAAGAAGTTGTTCCAGCTCGTGACGACCGCCAGCACCGACACCGTGCCGAGGGCGGGCCGGGCCATCGGCAGCAGCACCCGCCAGAAGAAGCCGAGCGGGCCGCAGCCGTCGAGGGTGGCCGCCTCCTCCAGCTCCCCGGGGATCTCGCGGAAGAAACCGCGCAGGATGATGATGGTCATCGGCAGCCCGAACGCGGCCTGCGGCAGGATCACGCCGAGCGGGTTGTCCAGCAGGCCCATCGACCGCAGCAGCAGGAACAGGGGCAGCGCCGCGACCGCGAAGGGGAACATCAGCCCCATCGTGAACAGCGTGAACAGCACCTCCCGCCCGCGGAAGGCGAACCGGGCGAAGGAGAACGCGGCCAGCGCGGAGACCGCGACCACGATGACGGTGGTGGCCACGGCGATCAGCGTGCTGTTGCCGACCAGCCGCCAGAACGAGCCCGAGCCGAGGATGTCGGTGTAGTTGGACACCACCCACGGGTCGGGCAGCCCGACGGGGTTGCCGGAGAGCTGGTCGGTGGACTTGAACCCGGACACCACCGCGTACAGCAGCGGTACGGCCATGACGGCGCCGACCACGATCAGCACCACGTGGAGGGGCAGCGTCCGGAACCTCCGCCGGCCGGCCTGGGGGGTCTTGTCGGTGGTGAGCGTCACTTGCCGCCTCCTCGCATGGTCGTGGTGGCTCCCTGGAGGTCGCGCCGCAGGACGAACCGCTGGTAGGCAAGGGCGAAGACGAGGCTGATGCCGAACATGACCACGCTGATCGCGCTGGCGTAGCCGACCTGGTAGCGCTTGAAGCCGAACTGGAACATGGTCACGGCCATGGTCTCGGAGTGGTGGTCGGGGCCGCCCTGGGTGACCACCCAGACCAGGTCGAACAACTGGATGGCGCCGATGACGGACAGGAAGACGCTGATCCGCAGGGTGGGCGCGAGCAGCGGCAGCGTGACGTTGCGGAACCGCTGCCAGGGGCTGGCGCCGTCGATGAGCGCCGCCTCGGTCAGCTCCTTGGGGATGGACTGGAGCCCGGCCAGGTACAGCATCATGTGGAAGCCGAAGTACTTCCAGGTCATGACGAGGAAGAGGGTCGCCATCACGGTGGACGGGTCGGAGAACCACTCCCCGCCGACCCAGCCCAGCCCGATGTTGTCGAGCACCTGGTCGGCGAGGCCGTCGTCGGGCGCGAAGATCATGCTGAACAGCACGCCGGTGATGGCCTCGGAGAGCACGTACGGCGCGAAGAACAGCATCCGGTACAGGGCCCGGCCGCGGATCCGCTGGTTCAGCAGCACCGCCATGGCCAGCGCGAACGGCAGCTGCACCGCCAGCGACAGCAGCACCAGCAGCAGGCAGCGCCACAGGTCCCCGAGGAAGACGGGGTCGTCGAAGAGACGGGTGAAGTTCTCGGTGCCGACGTAGTCCGAGGGCATCCCGAAGCCGCCCCACCGGAAGAAGGCGGCGTACAGGGCGAACAGGATCGGCAGCAGCACCAGGACGATGAACAGCACCAGGGCGGGGACCTGGAAGCTCACCGCGGTGAGCCAGTTGACCGCGCGGCGCCGGGCCCGCCCCCGGGCCGGGTCGGCCGGCGGGGGCGGGAGGTCGGTGCCGGATCCGGCGCGCTTGTCCGGCAGGAACGTGGAGGTCATCGGCGGTTACTGCTCTTCCTTCGCGACCTTGGTGATCGACTCGCTGATCTGCTCGGGCGACTTGGAGCCGGCGATGAGCGCGGCGACGCTCTCGTTGACCTCCTGGCCGAGGGCCGGGGCGTACGCCTGGTCGAGGTAGAGCTGGAAGCCGGTGGACGCCTTCAACTGGGTCTGTACGGCCTTGAGGTTGACGTCGGTCAGGGCGTCCTCGGCGGCCGGGACGACCGGCAGGACACCGGTCTTCTTCACCAGTTCCCGGTCGGTGGTCTCCGAGGCGAAGAACTTCAGGAAGTCGACCGCCGCCTGCGGGGCGCCCCGGCGCAGCGCGTGCCCGCCGCCACCGCCGAACACCTCGGTGATGGCGCCCTTGCCGCCCTCGACCTCCGGGAACGGGAAGAACCCGAGGTCGTCCCCGAGGCCCTTGCCGGCGTCGGCCTGGACGACCGGCGCCCACTGGCCCATCAGCTCCATCGCCGCCTTGCCGTTGCCGACGGCGGCGGCCTGGCCGCTGGGGGTGGAGTAGGCGGCGCCGAGGAAGCCCTTCTGGAACGGCTGGAGGTCGACCAGTTCCTTCAGCAGCCGGCCCGCCTGGACGAACTCCGGCGCGGTGAAGTCCTTGTCGTCGGCCGCCTTCTGCACGGCCTCGGCGCCGGCCGTGCGCATCGCCAGGTACGCCCAGTAGTACATGCCGGTCCACGCCTCCTTGCCGGCCAGGGCGATGGGCGTGATGTTCTTGGCCTTCAGGGCGCGTACGGCGTCGAGGAAGCCGCTCCAGGTGGTGGGCGGGGTGTCGATGCCGGCCTTCTTGAACAGCGCCTTGTTGTACCAGAAGCCGACCATGCCGATGTCGAACGGGATGCCGTACACCTGGTCGTCGATCAGGTACGGCTCCTTGGCGACGGGCAGCAGGCCCTCGGACCATTCCTTGGTGCGGTCGGTGAGGTCCTCGACCAGACCGGCGTCGACCTGCTGCCTGAGGACGCCGCCGCCCCAGGTGTGGAAGATGTCCGGGAGCTTCCCCGAGGCGATCAGGGCCGTCATCTTCGACTTGTAGGCGTCGTTCTCCAGTTGAACGATCTTGATCTTCACCTTGGGGTTCTGCGCCTCGAACTTCTTGGCGAGGGCCGCCCAGACGTCCTTCGTCGGCTGGGTGGTGGAGATGTTCCACCACTCGACCGTGGTCGTCCCGGACGAGCCTCCGTCCGAGTCACCGCCACAGCCGCTGAGTGCCGTCATTCCCAGACCGGCCGCGGCCGAGGCCGCGAGGAAGCCGCGGCGAGACAGTGCCGGGTCGCCCATGGTGCGCTCCTTGAGGTGCGAAAGTTTCGGAGATAATCCAGAAAGATGCGTTGATGCCGCACCCTAGAGACAGCTCCCAAACGGTGGCAACCCCTTGTACGCGATGAATCTGCCGAGGCACCGGCCCAGACGGCGCCGCACGAGCCGTCCCGGGCCGTTCGGAAAGACCGGGAGGACGAAAGTTTCGGATCAGCGAGCGAACGTTCCGGTTGTCCCGAACGCGCGTATACGGGAACTTCGCTCGCGCCCAGACGGGAGCCGGCGGCCCCGGGTGGTCCCGGAGCCGCCGGCTCCCGTGCGTGGCGCGGCCGTCCGCCGCCCGGTTCAGCCCCGCGTGACCAGGGCCTTCAGCGCGATGTTCAGCTTCAGCACGTTCACCCGGGGCTCCCCGAGGAAGCCGAGGGTGCGGCCCTCGGTGTGCTCCGCGACCAGCGCCCGGACGGCGGCCACCGGCAGGTCGTTCTCGTGGGCGACCCGGCGCACCTGGAGGGCGGCGTACCGGGGGGAGATGTCCGGGTCCAGCCCGGAGCCGGAGGAGGTCACCGCGTCGGCGGGCACGTCGGCGGGGTCGACCCGGTGGCCGGGCACGGAGTTGTCCGCGACGACGGCGGCCTTGGCCTGCCGTATCCGGCGGACCAGCTCCGGGTTGTCGGCGGCCAGGTTGGTGGCGCCCGAAAGGACCAGCGCGTACCGGGTGTTGCGGCTGTTCTCGCCCAGGCCGTCCGCGGGGCGGCCCTGGAACCAGCGCGGGTCGGGTCCGGGGTCCTCCTGCCCCGGCCTCGCGGGCAGGCGGTAGGACTGGCCGACGAGCGCGGAGCCGACGGTCCGGCCGTCCGCCGTGACCCGCGAGCCGTTCGCCTTGCCGGGGAACAGGGCCTGGGCGACGCCGGTGACGAGCAGCGGGTAGAGGACGCCGGTCACCAGGGTCAGGGCGAGCAGGGCGCGCAGCCCGGCGCCGAGCAACCGGGCGGTGCGGGTTACCGAGGGGTGCATGGCGATCAACCGATTCCGGGGATGAGGGAGACGAGCAGGTCGATGAGCTTGATGCCGGCGAACGGGGCGATCAGCCCGCCGAGCCCGTAGACACCGAGGTTGCGGCGGAGCAGCTGGTCGGCGCTGACCGGCCGGTACCGGACGCCCTTGAGGGCCAGCGGCACCAGCGCCACGATGACCAGCGCGTTGAAGACGACCGCCGACAGGATCGCGGAGTCCGGCGAGGACAGCCGCATGATGTTGAGCTTGTCCAGGCCCGGGTACACCGCGGCGAACAGCGCCGGGATGATCGCGAAGTACTTGGCCACGTCGTTGGCGATGGAGAACGTCGTCAACGCGCCCCGGGTGATCAGGAGTTGCTTGCCGATCTCGACGATCTCGATGAGCTTGGTCGGGTCCGAGTCGAGGTCGACCATGTTGCCGGCCTCCTTGGCGGCCGACGTACCGGTGTTCATCGCCACGCCGACATCGGCCTGGGCGAGGGCGGGCGCGTCATTGGTGCCGTCGCCGGTCATCGCGACCAGCCGGCCGCCGGCCTGCTCCCGCTTGATCAGCGCCATCTTGTCCTCGGGGGTGGCCTCGGCGAGGAAGTCGTCGACGCCCGCCTCCTCGGCGATGGCCCTGGCGGTCAGCGGATTGTCACCGGTGATCATGACGGTGCGGATGCCCATCCGGCGCAGCTCCCCGAACCGTTCGCGCATGCCCTGCTTGACGACGTCCTTGAGGTGGACGACGCCCAGCACCCGGGCGCCGTCCGCATCCTCGACGGCCACCAGCAGCGGGGTGCCGCCGGCCCCGGCGATGGCGTCGGCCAGCTCCGCCGCGTCCGGGGCCGGGTCCCCGCCGCGCTCCCGCACCCAGGCGGCGACCGAGCCGGCCGCGCCCTTGCGGATTCGCCTGCCGTCGAGGTCCACGCCGGACATGCGGGTCCCTGCGGTGAACGCGATCCACTCGGCGCCCGCCAGTTCCCCCTGGTGGCGTTCGCGCAGTCCGTACCGCTCCTTGGCGAGGACGACGATCGAGCGGCCCTCGGGGGTCTCGTCGGCCAGCGAGGAGAGCTGCGCGGCGTCCGCGAGTTCGGCCCGCGTCACCCCGCGCACCGGCACGAACTCCGCCGCCCGCCGGTTGCCGAGGGTGATCGTGCCGGTCTTGTCCAGCAGCAGCGTGGAGACGTCACCGGCGGCCTCGACCGCCCGCCCCGACATGGCCAGCACATTGCGCTGCACCAGCCGGTCCATGCCCGCGATGCCGATCGCGGAGAGCAGCGCGCCGATGGTGGTGGGGATCAGGCAGACCAGCAGCGCCACCAGCACGATCATCGTCGGACGGGTGCCCGCGTGACCGGCGAACGCCGGAAGCGTGGCGCAGGCCAGCAGGAAGACCACGGTCAGCGAGGCCAGCAGGATGTTCAGCGCGATCTCGTTCGGGGTCTTCTGCCGGGCCGCGCCCTCCACCAGGCCGATCATCCGGTCGATGAAGGTCTCCCCCGGCCGGGTGGTGATCCGGACCACGATCCGGTCGGAGAGCACCTTGGTGCCGCCGGTGACGGCGGACCGGTCGCCGCCGGACTCCCGGATGACGGGCGCCGACTCGCCGGTGATCGCCGACTCGTCGACGGAGGCGACGCCCTCGACGACATCGCCGTCCCCGGGGATGACGTCCCCGGCCTCGCACACCACCAGGTCCCCGACGCGCAGTTCGGTGCCGGGCACCACGGTGCCGTCCGTGCGCCGGGCCACCGTGTCGGTCCTGGCCCGGCGCAGCGAGTCGGCCTGTGCCTTGCCGCGGCCCTCGGCCACCGCCTCCGCGAGGTTGGCGAAGAGCACGGTGAGCCAGAGCCAGGCGCTGATGGCCCAGCCGAACCAGTCGCCGGGGTCCTGGAAGGAGAACGCCGTGGTCAGCACGGACCCGACCAGCACCACGAACATCACCGGGGACTTGACCATCACCCGCGGGTCGAGCTTGCGGACGGCGTCCGGCAGGGACCTGACGAGCTGTCTCGGGTCGAACAGGCCGCCGCCGACCCGTCCGCCGTCCTGGTGGCCGGACGGCCCGTCCTGGTGCGGCGCGCGCGCCGGGGTGAGCGTGGACATCGCGCCCTCTCGCTTCGGTGTGGGGGTGGTACGGGTGGTCGTCACGCCAGCCCCTCGGCCAGCGGGCCCAGCGCCAGGGCCGGGAAGAAGGTCAGACCGGTCACGATCAGCACCGCGCCCACCAGCACCCCGGTGAACAGCGGCTTCTCGGTGCGCAGGGTGCCCGCGGTGACCGCCACCGGCCGCTGCTCGCCGAGCGAGCCGGCCAGGGCGAGGACGAACACCATGGGCAGGAAGCGGCCGAACAGCATGGCGAGGCCGGTCGCGGTGTTGAACCAGTCGGTGTCGGCGTTCAGCCCGGCGAAGGCCGAGCCGTTGTTGTTGGCGGCCGAGGTGAAGGCGTACAGCACCTCGGAGAAGCCGTGCGCGCCCGAATTGAGCGCCGAGTGCGGCGGGGTCGGCAGGGCCACGGACAGCGCGGTGCCCACCAGCACCAGCGCCGGGGTGATCAGGATGTAGAGGGCCGCCAGCTTGATCTCGCGGGGGCCGATCTTCTTGCCCAGGTACTCGGGGGTGCGGCCGACCATCAGACCGGCGAGGAACACCGCGACGACCGCCATGACCAGCATCCCGTACAGGCCCGAGCCGACGCCGCCGGGCGCGATCTCGCCGAGCATCATGCCGAGCAGGGTGATGCCGCCGCCGAGGCCGGTGAAGGAGGAGTGGAAGGAGTCGACGGCGCCGGTGGAGGTGAGGGTGGTGGAGACCGCGAAGATCGACGAGCCGCCGATGCCGAAGCGGACCTCCTTGCCCTCCAGCGCGCCCCCGGCCGCCTCCAGGGCGGGGCCGTGGTGGGCGAACTCGGTCCACATCATCAGGGCCGCGAACCCGGCCCAGATCGCGGCCATCGCCGCGAGGATCGCGTACCCCTGCCGCACCGAGCCGACCAGCAGGCCGAAGGCCCGGGGCAGGGAGAACGGGATCACCAGGATCAGGAAGATCTCGAAGAGGTTGGTGAACGGCGTCGGGTTCTCGAACGGGTGGGCGCTGTTGGCGTTGAAGTACCCCCCGCCGTTGGTGCCCAGCTCCTTGATCGCCTCCTGCGAGGCGACCGCCCCGCCGTTCCACTGCTGGCTCCCGCCCGTGAACTGCCCGACCTCGTGGATGCCGGAGAAGTTCTGGATCACCCCGCGGGCGGCCAGCACGATCGCGGCGACCGTGGCCAGCGGCACCAGCACCCGGGTGATCCCGCGCACCAGGTCGGTCCAGAAGTTGCCCAGCTCACCGGAGCGCTCGGAGCGGGCGAACCCCCGGACCAGGGCCACCGCGACGGCCATGCCGACGGCGGCGGAGACGAAGTTCTGCACGGCCAGACCGGCGGTCTGCACGACGTGCCCCATGGTCTGCTCGCCGTAGTACGACTGCCAGTTGGTGTTGGTGACGAAGGAGACGGCCGTGTTGAACGCCTGCGCCGGCGGCACGGAGGCGAAGCCCAGCGAGCCCGGCAGGACGCCCTGCAGCCGCTGGAGCAGGTAGAGGAAGAGGACGCCGGCGGCGGAGAAGGCGAGCACCCCGCGCAGATACGCGGGCCAGCGCATCTCCGCGTCCGGGTCGGCGCCGATCGCCCGGTAGATCCACCGCTCCACCCGCCAGTGCCGGCCGCCGGAGTAGACCCGGGCCAGGTGGTTGCCCAGGGGGATGTGCACGAGGGCCAGTGCGCCCGTCAGGGCGAGAAGCTGGAGCACACCGGCAAGTACGGGACCCATGGCCGTTCTCAGAACCTCTCCGGGAAGATCAGGGCGAGGACGAGATAGCCCAGCAGGGCGACGGCCACGACGAGGCCGACGATGTTCTCGGCGGTCACAGCTTCGTCACCCCCTTGGCGACGAGGGTCACCAGCGCGAAGGCCGCGACCGTGGTGACGACGAAGGCCAGATCGGCCATCGTGAGCTCCTGGAGTGAGGTACGAGGAACAGGGACGTTCCGAGGAAACGCCCCGCCCGACCGTTTCCGACCGCCGTTGACGGGTCCCTTACGGCCCGCCGTACGCCCTTGACGGCTCTCTTACGGGTCACCCGGCCCCGGCGTCGCCGGGCACCCCACGGGCCGCCCCCCGCCCCGGCCGCCTATCGTGACCGGCATGCAGTCCTACACCATCGGCCAGGCGGCGCGGCTGCTCGGCGTCAGCCCGGACACCGCCCGCCGCTGGGCGGACGCCGGCCGGATCACCACCCACCGCGACGAGAGCGGGCGGCGCGTCATCGACGGGCGGGACCTGGCCGCGTTCTCGGTGCACCTGGCCGGCACCGACGACGAGGAGACCTCGTACACCTCGGTGCGCAACGCCTTCCCCGGGATCGTCACCGCCGTCAAGCTCGGCGATGTCGCCGCCCAGGTCGAGATCCAGGCCGGCCCGCACCGCCTGGTCTCCCTGCTGACCCGGGAGGCCGTGGAGGAACTCGGCCTGGAGGTCGGCATGGAGGCCACCGCCCGGGTGAAGTCGACGAATGTCCATATCGACCGGGCCTGAGTCCTGAGACGAACGCACTTGCGGCGATTCCGGCGCGCTGCCCTCGCTCATGCGATGCGACAGATGACGTACGCCTGGCAGATGCGACAGTATGGCTGGCGTCGCCCGTCGTGCCGTGGCGGCGTCCGCCGTGTCCGCACCACCGAGGGAGTGGCCCCCTGATGACCCGTTCCGTGCGCCGGACGCGCCGGCCCCGCCGGACACCCACCGTGGCCGCCGCGGCGGTTGCCGCGCTGCTGGCGCTGAGCGCCTGCGGGTCCGCCGATTCCGACGCGGGCGGCGGCGGGGCGGCGGAGAAGCTGTCCGGCACCGTCACCGTCTTCGCCGCCGCCTCGCTCAAGGAGAGCTTCACCGCGCTCGGCGAGCGGTTCGAGCAGGCCCACCCCGGCACGCGGGTCACCTTCAGCTTCGGCGGCAGCGACACCCTCGCCGCGAGCATCACCGGCGGCGCCCCGGCGGACGTGTTCGCCGCCGCCAGCCCCAAGACCATGAAGACGGTCACCGACGCGGGCGGCACGGACGGCGCCCCGGCCACCTTCGCCCGCAACCGCCTGGAGATCGCCACCCTGCCGGGCAACCCGCACCACGTGTCCGCCCTGAAGGACCTGACCGCCCCTGGCCTGAAGGTCGTCCTGTGCGACCGGACGGTCCCCTGCGGCTCCGCCGCGCGGACCGCCCTCGACGCCGCCGGGGTCGACCTCACCCCGGTCTCCTACGAGGAGGACGTCAAGAGCGCGCTGAACAAGGTCGTCCTGAAGGAGGCCGACGCGGCCGTCGTCTACCGGACGGATGTCAGGGCGGCGGGTGACAAGGTGGAGGGCGTGGACTTCCCCGAGTCGGCCCGAGCCGTCAACGACTATCCGATCGCCCTGCTCAAGGACGCCCCCAACGCCGCCGCCGCGAAGGCGTTCATCGCCCTGGTGCGCTCCGCCGACGGACGGAGGACGCTGACCGGGGCCGGGTTCGTCGAGCCGTGAGCGGACCGCGCGGCGGTGCCCGGACGGCACCGCTCCCCCTGCTGCTCCCGGCGGTGGCGGGCCTGGCCTTCCTGCTGCTGCCGCTGATCGCCCTGCTGGTCCGCACGCCCTGGAGCACCCTGCCGGACCAGCTCACCAGCACCGAGGTGTGGCAGGCGCTGCGGCTGTCGCTGCTCTGCGCCACCTCGGCGACCGTGCTCAGCCTGGTCGTCGGCGTCCCCCTGGCCTGGCTGCTGGCCCGCACCGACTTCCCCGGCCGGGGCCTGGTGCGCGCCCTGGTGACCCTGCCGCTGGTGCTGCCTCCGGTGGTCGGCGGCGTCGCCCTGCTGCTGGCGTTCGGCCGCAACGGCGTCGTCGGGCAGTGGCTGGACGCCTGGTTCGGGATCACCATCCCGTTCACCACCACGGGCGTCGTCCTCGCCGAGACCTTCGTGGCGATGCCGTTCCTGGTCATCAGCGTGGAGGGCACACTGCGCGCCGCCGACCCCCGCTACGAGGAGGCGGCCGCCACCCTGGGCGCCTCCCGCTTCACCGCCTTCCGCCGCGTCACCCTGCCGCTGATCGCGCCGGGCGTCGCGGCCGGTGCCGTACTGGCCTGGGCGCGGGCGCTGGGCGAGTTCGGGGCGACGATCACGTTCGCCGGGAACTTCCCGGGCCGTACGCAGACCATGCCGCTCGCCGTCTACCTCGCCCTGCAGAACGACCCGGCGGCGGCGATCGCCCTCAGCCTGGTGCTGCTGGCCGTCTCCATCGCCGTCCTCGCCGGACTGCGCGACCGCTGGATGACCGCCTCATGACCCCCGACCGCCCCGGCCCGGACCCGCGCCGCCCCGACCGTCCCGGCTCGGACCCCCGCCGCCCCGACCAACCCGGTCTCGACGCCCGTCTGGTGGTCGACCGCGGCGGCTTCCGGCTGGACATCGCCCTGACCGCGGCCCCCGGTGAGGTGGTGGCCCTGCTCGGCCCCAACGGTGCCGGCAAGACCACGGCCCTGCGCGCCCTGGCCGGCCTGGAGCCCCTCACCGGCGGGCACCTGCGCCTGGACGGCGCCGCACTGGACCGTACGCCCCCCGAGTCCCGCCCGGTCGGCGTGGTCTTCCAGGACTACCTGCTCTTCCCGCACCTCAGCGCGCTGGACAACGTGGCGTTCGGCCCGCGCTGCCGCGGCGCCTCCAAGGTGGAGGCCCGGAAACAGGCGGCCGCGTGGCTGGACCGGATGGGCCTGGCCGACCACGCCGACGCCCGGCCCCGGCGTCTCTCCGGGGGTCAGGCGCAGCGCGTCGCCCTCGCCCGCGCCCTGGCGACCCGGCCCCGACTGCTGCTGCTCGACGAGCCGCTCGCCGCGCTGGACGCCCGTACCCGGCTGGAGGTACGGGCCGGGCTGCGCCGCCATCTCGCGGAGTTCGAGGCCGTCGCCGTGCTGGTCACGCACGACCCGCTGGACGCGATGGTGCTGGCCGACCGGCTGGTCGTGGTCGAGCACGGCCGGGTCGTCCAGGAGGGCACCCCCGGCGACATCGCCCGGCACCCGCGCACCGACTACATCGCCCGGCTGGTCGGCCTCAACCTCTACCGCGGGCGGGCCGACGGCCACACCGTCCGCCTCGACGCGGGCCCGTCCATCACCACCACCGAGGAGCTGCGCGGCCCGGTCTTCGTGGCGTTCCCGCCCGGTGCCGTCACCCTGTACGGAAAGCGGCCCGCCGGTGCCAGCGCCCGCAACCTCTGGCACTGCGAGGTGGCCGGCCTGGAGACCCACGGCGACCAGATCCGCGCCGACCTCACCGGCGAACTCCCGCTCGCCGCCGACCTGACCACGGTCGCCGCGGCCGAACTCGGCCTGCACCCGGGCACACCGGTCTGGGCCACCGTGAAGGCGACCCAGACCCACGCCTACCCGGCCTGACGACCACGCGCGGTACGGTCGCCGGCTCCGTATCCGGCCTGACGACCACGCTCGGTACGGTCGCCGGCCCCGTACCCGGACCGACGACCGCGTGCCGTACGGATGTCAGTCCTCGTACGCGTCCAGCGGCGGGCAGGAGCAGACCAGGTTGCGGTCGCCGTACGCCTGGTCGATCCGCCGCACCGGCGGCCAGTACTTGTCGGCGGCCGACACCCCGCCCGGGAAGACGGCCTCCTCGCGGCCGTACGCGTGCGTCCACTCCCCGCCGAGCGCGGCGGCGGTGTGCGGCGCGCCCCGCAGCGGGTTGTCGTCCGCGGGCCACTCGCCGGAGCCGACCTTCTCGATCTCCGCACGGATGGCGATCATCGCCTCGCAGAACCGGTCCAGTTCGGTCAGGTCCTCGGACTCGGTCGGCTCGATCATCAGCGTCCCGGCCACCGGGAAGGACATCGTCGGCGCGTGGAAGCCGTAGTCGATCAGCCGCTTGGCCACGTCGTCGACGCTGACGCCGGTCGCCTTGGTGAGCGGGCGCAGGTCGATGATGCACTCGTGCGCGACCAGCCCGCCGGGCCCGGTGTAGAGCACCGGGTAGTGCGGCTCCAGCCTCTTGGCGATGTAGTTGGCGGACAGCACCGCCACCTGCGTGGCGCGCTTGAGCCCTTCGCCGCCCATCAGCCGGACGTACGCCCAGGAGATCGGCATGATGCCCGCCGAGCCCCAGGGCGCCGCCGAGACGGGCCCGACGCCGGTGGCCGGTCCGGCCGCGGGCTGCAGCGGGTGGTTCGGCAGGTACGGCGCCAGGTGGGACCGTACGGCGACCGGGCCGACGCCGGGACCGCCGCCGCCGTGCGGGATGCAGAAGGTCTTGTGCAGGTTCAGGTGCGAGACGTCGCCGCCGAAGTGGCCGGGCCGGGCGAGGCCGACCAGGGCGTTGAGGTTGGCGCCGTCCACGTACACCTGGCCACCGGCCTCGTGCACCTGGGCGCAGATGTCGGCGACGTGGGCCTCGAACACGCCGTGCGTGGACGGGTAGGTGATCATCAGCACCGCCAGTTCGTCGCGGTACTGCTCGATCTTGGCCCGCAGGTCCTCGACGTCGATCTCGCCGTCCTCGGCGGTCTTGACGACGACGACCTTCATGCCGGCCATCACGGCGCTGGCCGCGTTGGTGCCGTGCGCGGAGGACGGGATGAGGCACACGGTGCGCTGCTCGTCGCCGTTGGCCCGGTGGTAGCCGCGGACGGCGAGCAGCCCGGCCAGCTCGCCCTGCGACCCGGCGTTGGGCTGGAGGGAGACCTTGTCGTAGCCGGTGACGTCGGCGAGCCGCTCCTCCAGCTCACGGATGAGCGTGAGGTAGCCCTGCGCCTGCTCGGCGGGGGCGAAGGGGTGCAGTTGCCCGAACTCGGGCCAGGTCACCGGCTCCATCTCGGTGGTCGCGTTGAGCTTCATGGTGCAGGAGCCCAGCGGGATCATGCCGCGGTCCAGCGCGTAGTCGCGGTCGGCGAGCCGGCGCAGGTAGCGCAGCATCGCGGTCTCGGAGCGGTGCTTGTGGAAGACGGGGTGGGTCAGGTAGTCGTCCTGGCGCAGCAGTCCGGCGGGCAGCGCGTCCTCGGTGGCCGCGTCCAGCGCCTCGATGTCGCCCTCCACGCCGAACGCCGACCACACGGCGCCCACCTGGGCCCGGGTGGTGGTCTCGTCGCAGGCCGCGGAGACGTGGTCGGCGTCGACCAGGCGCAGGTTCACCCCGTTCTGCCGGGCGGCGGAGACGATCTCGGCGGCGCGGCCGGGCACCCGGGCGGTGACGGTGTCGAAGTAGGCCCCGTGGACCACCTCGACGCCGCCCGCGGTGAGGCCGGCGGCGAGGACCGAGGCGTAGCGGTGGGTGCGGCGGGCGATGCCGCGCAGGCCGTCCGGGCCGTGGTAGACGGCGTACATCCCGGCCATCACGGCGAGCAGCACCTGTGCGGTGCAGATGTTGCTGGTGGCCTTCTCCCGGCGGATGTGCTGCTCACGGGTCTGCAGGGCGAGCCGGTAGGCCCGGTTGCCGTCCGCGTCCACGGAGACGCCGACCAGCCGTCCGGGCAGGCTGCGGGCCATCTTGTCCTGGACCGCCATATATCCGGCGTGCGGTCCGCCGAAGCCCATCGGCACCCCGAACCGCTGGGTGGTGCCCACCGCGATGTCGGCGCCCAGCTCGCCGGGCGACTTCAGCAGGGTCAGCGCCAGCAGGTCGGCGGCGACGGTGACCAGCGCGCCCAGCTCGTGCGCCCGGTCGATGACGGGCTTGATGTCGCGTACGGCTCCGGAGGCGCCCGGGTACTGGATCAGGACGCCGTTGATCTCGCGCTCGGCGACCTCGGCCGGGATGCCGTCGCTCAGGTCGGCGACGACGACCTCGACGCCGGTCGGTTCGGCGCGGGTGCGGATCACGGCGATGGTCTGCGGCAGCGCGTCGGCGTCGACCAGGAACAGGCCCTTCTTGTTCTTGCCCATCCGCCGGGACAGCGCCATCGCCTCGGCGGCGGCGGTGCCCTCGTCGAGCAGCGAGGCGCCGGAGGTGGGCAGCCCGGTGAGGTCCGCGACCATGGTCTGGAAGTTCAGCAGCGCCTCCAGGCGCCCCTGGGAGATCTCCGGCTGGTACGGCGTGTAGGCCGTGTACCAGGCCGGGTTCTCCATCACGTTGCGCAGGATCACGGGCGGCGTGAAGGTGCCGTAGTAGCCGAGCCCGATCATCGAGTCGAGCACCTGGTTGCGGTCGGCCAGCGAGCGCAGCTCGGCCAGCACCTCGGCCTCGGAGCGGGCGCCCGGCAGGTCCAGCGCGTCGGCGCTGCGGATGGCCTCCGGCACGGCGGCGGCCGTCAGCTCGTCGAGCGATCCGTAGCCGACCTGCGCGAGCATCTTGGCCTGAGCCTCGTGGTCGGGACCGATGTGGCGCTGCTCGAACGGAATGCCCTGTTCGAGTTCGGTGAGCGGGATGCGAGGGGCGGTCATTGCGGAGGGCCTCCTGGTCTGGCGCGACCTGCGAGGGGCACCACGGCACGGGTACCCGGACGGCCCTCCCCCTCTGTCATCCGGACCTGAGAGCTTCACCGGGCCGCCCGAGGGCTACCGGCTTTCACCGTCGGTGAGAGCGGAAGCCGTCGACCTCCGCTCTGCTTTCCAGAGTGACCTCGTCCGTGCGGTACGTGGGCCTGAGAGATTCCGGGGAGGATTTGCTCCTTCGGCGCCTCCGATACAGCCTGGAGGACTCTCCCGCACGGGGTCAGCAGCCGTGTGCCAGCCTACCAGCGCGGTCAACGGCCGCTCGTTCGAGTGGCCGCCATCCGGAATCTGCTCTTTTGTAGTGCTTACGGATGATTCACCGGATGGTTTCGACCACGTGGAGGGCCCGTGCGTACCGACATCGATCCGCGCAACCTGATCGGCCGCAAGGCGTTCGACCGCAACGGCACCCGGATCGGCACCGTCGACGAGGTCTATCTCGACGACGCCACCGGGGTGCCCGAGTGGGCGGCGATACGCACCGGACTGTTCAGCCGGGACGCGTTCGTGCCGCTGGAGCCCAGCGAACTGGTGGACGGCGCCCTGCGCGTCCCCTTCGACCGCGCCCTGATCAAGGAGGCCCCGGACTTCGGCGTCGGCCGCCACCTCTCCCCGGAGCAGGAGCTCCAGCTCTACCACCACTACGGCCTCCACATCGCCACCCCACCCGGCCTCCCGGCCCGCACCTCCGACACCCTGGCGGCCCAGGAGGACCCGGCCTGACCCACCGGCTCCCCGACGGACCCCGCGCGCTCCTCGACGAACCCCGCGCCACACGGGGATTCCCGTCTCCCCCTCCGTCAGGTCCAGGCCCCCGTTCCCCCGCCCCCGCCCTCCGAAGCCGTCGGCGCGTCCGTCCCGTCCGGTGCCGGCGCCTCCCCGGGTCTTCGCTCCACCAGCGGCAACGGCTCCGCCGGTGCCAGCTCCGGATCGTCGACCCGGAACGTCCGCACCCGCCCCGGCGGCGACCCGGGCGTCTCGAAGCGCACGGTGACCCGCCCGAGGCCGCTGCCCTGGACCCACCCGTGGCCGTACTCGGCGTGGCGGACGTCGTGCCCCGACGGCCAGCGCCGCTCGGCGGGCGGCGGCTCCGCCTCGGCCCGCGCGCCCCCCACCGCGTCCCCGGCGCCCTGCTCGGCCCCCTCCGCCACCGCCTCCGCCGCGTCGGCCGCCGCCCGCTCCCCGGCCGCCTGCGCGAACAGGTCCTCCTGCGTGTAGTCGGCCAGGCCGCTGACGCCCACGCCGAGCAGCCGTACGCCGCCGGTGGTGTCCACCGAGTCCAGCAGCCGCGCCGCCGCCTCCCCGACCACCGCCGGGTCGTCCGTGGGTCCGCGCAGCGTCTCGGACCGGGTCAGCGTGGAGAAGTCGTACCGCCGCACCTTGAGCACGATGGTCCGCCCGGACAGCCCGGCCTGCCGCAGCCGCCGCACACACCGGTCGGCGAGCCGACGCACCTCCAGCCCGACCCGCACCCGGTCGTGGATGTCCACGTCGTAGGTGTCCTCCACCGACACCGACTTGGCCTCCCGCTCGGCCACCACGGGCCGCTCGTCGCGCGCCAGCGCCATCGCGTACAGCGCGTGCCCGTGCGCCTTGCCCAGCAGCCGGACCAGCTCGTCCTCGCCCGCCTCGGCCAGCTCCCCCACCGTGGTGATCCCGGCCCGCCGCAGATGGTCACCGGTGGCCGGCCCGACCCCGGGCAGCGTCCGCACCGGCATCGGCGCGAGCAGCGCCCGCTCGGTCCCCGGCTCGATCAGCACCAGCCCGTCGGGCTTGGCCTCCTCGGAGGCGATCTTGGCCAGCATCTTGGACGCGGCCAGTCCGACCGAACCCGTGAGCCCGGTGACCGCCCGGATGTCCGCCCGCAGCCTCGCCCCGGCCAGCCGCGCCGACTCCGCGTCCCAGGCGACCCCGCCGGCCTCCAGGTCCACGAACGCCTCGTCCAGGCTGAGCGGCTCCACCAGCGGCGACAGCGCCCGCAGCAGCGTCATCACCTGCTCGCTGATCGACCGGTAGAACTGGAAGCGCGGCACCAGGTACGCCGCGTTCGGCGCCAGCCTGCGGGCCTGCCCCATGGGCATCGCCGAGTGGACGCCGAAGACCCGCGCCTCGTACGAGGCCGTGGCCACCACCCCGCGGGGCCCGAGACCGCCCACCACGACGGCCTTCCCGCGCAGGCTCGGCTTGGACGCCTGCTCCACCGAGGCGAAGAAGGCGTCCATGTCGAGATGCAGGATCGTGGGCGCGGTTCTCACATCTCCGATGCTGCCTCACGCCACTGACAATGCCCCGCCCGGCCGCCGGTGTCGGGGCGGGCCGGGCTCAGACCGCCCGGTTGCGCCGCCGGGCCAGTTCGTCGGCCGGGTTGGGCCCGACCAGGGTCTCGCCGGTGTCGATCCGCTCGCCGTGCAGTTGCGACAGCGCGTTCTCCACGTCCCGCCACACCACCCCGACGGCGATCCCGAAGATCCCCTGGCCGCCCTGGAGCAGGGCGTGCACCTCGTCGGGGGACGTGCACTCGTAGACCGTGGCGCCGTCGCTCATCAGCGTCATCCGCTCCAGGTCGCGGAAACCGCTCTCCCTCAGGTGCCGCACGGCGCTGCGGATGTTCTGCAGCGACACGCCCGTGTCGAGGAACCGTTTCACGACCTTGAGGACGACGACGTCGCGGAAGCTGTAGAGCCGCTGGGTCCCGGACCCGTGGGCCGGCCGCACGCTCGGCTCGACGAGCCCGGTACGGGCCCAGTAGTCCAGTTGCCGGTAGGTGATCCCGGCGGCCGCACAGGCCGTCGGCCCCCGGTAGCCGATCTGCTCGGTCGTCATGGACGCCGCCCCTCCGCCGCTGGGCACGGCCGTCGGTCGCTGCGGAGCGTGATCGGCCGCGCTGCCGGGAAGCCGGTACGGGCCGCCCGCCCCGAGACTGCGCCCGGGGGCGCCCCCGACCGTACCGTCGCCGCTGCTTCTCACGCCGACCTCCGTCCTTGACCTGCCTCCTCGACGGTAGGCAGTCACCAAGGGTGCGTCAACGATCGCCACACTCGGCACGCCGAGTGATAATCACCCTACGAGTGGTTTCCCGTGCCCAACCGCGGGGAAAGGCTAGCCGAATGCTTTCGGCGAAGGCCGTCAGCCGTCACTGGTTGCTGGTGCCGAAGTCCTCCGGCGAGATCTGGTCCAGGAACTCGCGGAACTTCTCCACCTCGTCCTCCTGCTCGTCCGGGATCGCGATACCGGCGTCGTCGAGCACCGTGTCACTGCCGTAGATCGGCGTGCCGGTGCGCAGCGCCAGCGCTATGGCGTCGGACGGGCGGGCGCTCACCTCGACCCCGCTGGCGAAGACCAGCTCGGCGTAGAAGACCCCCTCACGCAGGTCCGTGATGCGCACTTCGGTGAGCTCCTGGCCGACGGCTTCCAGCACGTCCTTGAACAGGTCGTGGGTCAGCGGCCGCGCCGGAGCCATGCCCTGCTGGGCGAAGGCAATGGCCGTCGCCTCCCCCGGTCCGATCCAGATGGGAAGGTAACGGTCGCCTCCCACTTCACGCAGCAGCACGATCGGTTGGTTGGAGGGCATTTCGACCCGGACACCTACGACATCGAGCTCGTTCACACAGCAACCCTAGGCCGTGCCCGGGACGTTTGGGTAGTCGGGCCGGGAACGGGTGACCGATCCGGACCCCTCGATACCACCGATTCAGGGCAGCCGCACCCCGAGCGCGGTCTGCACCAGCGCCGCGTGCAGCTTCACCGCGAGCCCCGCCAGCTCCTTGGTACGGGCCTCCGCGTGCGCCCTGGTCTGCGGGTTCCGGTGGCGCCTGAGCGGGGCGACCACCTGGTCCACCAGCCCGGCCTCCCGGTCGGCCGCGGCCTTCATCACCCTCAGGTGCCGTGGCTCGATCCCGAACCGTCCCAGCTCCACCACGAGCGAGGCGACGGTCACCGCCTCCGCGTCGTACGCCCCGTCCGGCAGCGGAGCGATCAGCCCGTACGACTCCCACTCGTCGAGCTGCGGTTCCGCTATCCCGGCCGCGGCGAGCAGCTCCTGCCGCCCGATCCGGGCCGCCGCCGGTGGTTCGGAGGTCTCGGGCACGGCCTCGCCGTCCCGGTGCCGGCCGAGCGCGGGCAGCTTCACCGACTCCCCGCGCTCCATGGCGTCCAGGTGCTCGCGGATCACCTTCAGCGGCAGGTAGTGGTCCCGCTGCATGCGCAGCACATGCCCGAGCCGCTCGACGTCATGGGCGCTGAACTTGCGGTACCCGGCCGGGGTCCGCCGCGGGTCGACGAGCCCCTCCGACTCCAGGAAACGGATCTTGGAGATGGTGATGTCCGGGAACTCGTCGCGCAGCACGTTCAGCACCGCGCCGATGCTCATCAGCCCACTGTCCGCGGCGGCGGCGCCGGGGCCGGCACCGCCGCTCGGTGTTTGAAGCATGGACCTTCCCTGGGGTCTGTCTCCCCGGACCGGAGTCGGGGGGAGGGTCAGTAGCCCCGCTGGCTCGCGTAGAAGACCAGCCGGTACTTGCCGATCTGCACCTCGTCACCGTTGGACAGGGCGACCTGGTCGATCCGCTCGCGGTTGACGTACGTGCCGTTCAGGCTGCCCACGTCGGCCACCGTGAACGATCCGTCCGGCTGCCGGCGGAACTCCACGTGCCGGCGGGAGACGGTCACGTCGTCCAGGAAGATGTCGCTCTGCGGGTGCCGGCCCGCCGTGGTCAGCTCGCCGTCCAGCAGGAAGCGGCTGCCCGAGTTCGGCCCGCGGCGCACGACCAGCAGCGCGGAGCCCAGCGGCAGCGCGTCCACCGCGGCCTGCGCCTCCGGGGAGAGCGTCGGCATCGGCGTCTGCCCGGTGGCCTCGGCGTCGTAGGCTTCGAGCCCCGAGATCGAGATGGTGGACGTCGTCTCGGAGGCACGCTCCGGAGCCGCCCCGGGCCGCAGCGGCGCGCCGCAGTTGGAGCAGAAGCGGCTGTTCTCCGCGTTGCGGTTGCCGCACCTCGTACAGACCAGGGCCGACATGGACGGATCCTCCTGCGGCGGCTGTCCCGCCGGGGCGTTGGACGCGTACGGACCGGGGGCGAAGCCTCCACCCGTACCCGAGGCCGACGGTTGCCCGAAACCTATGCCGCCGGACTGCGCAGGGTCAACGGACGGCGCGCCCTGACCACCCACCTGGTCGCGGAAGAGCGGCCGCCGGCCCTCCGCGTCGGGCTGCGCGCGGTGGCGAGCGGTCGCGTTCTCGCCGCCCTCTCGCGCGCTCTTGCCGAACAACTTCGCAAACAACTTCACGGGCGATTCCCCTTGACCGAAACAGACCCGCCCGTGGGGCAGGACGAACCCTGACTGACCGTACTGACCGACCCGGACACCTTCACAACGTCCGTCGCCGCCAGACAGTTTCCACCACGCACCACCCATTCGGTGCGCCGACCCCCCGCAAGCTCATGCCCTCGTCGGACGGCCCCCATGCACCCCCGGTTCACCGGGATGACGACCGAGCGTAGTCAGGCCGCTCCGCCGCTCGCAAGGCATCCACGACGATCTTGCTCGACCGCTCGACCGTCACGGTGGCCAGTTCCTTCTCCAGAGTCTGCACCACGCCTCCCGGGATGTTGAGCGCCGGTTCGAGATCCTGCGGCTTGCCGATGACCTTGAAACGATACGGCGCGTTGATCTTGTTCCCGTCGACGCTCACGGTGTCGCCGGAGTCCGTCAGGAACGTTCCCGCGACCACGCGCACCCCGTTGACCTGGATCGCCTCCGCGCCGGCCGCACGCAGTTCCTGGACCGCGTCGAGCAGCATGTCCGCCTCGACCCTCCCCTTCGTGTCCTGGACCGTCATCGTGATGCCGGGTCCCTGCGCGGCCACGGTGCCCGCCAGCACGCCGAGTTGCCGTTCCTTCTCGACGGTCTGCTTGCGGGCCTCCTCGGCCTGGTCGGAGCTGTTCTCCAGCTCGCCGCGCTGCTTCTCCAGACCCTGCTTCTCGTCCTCAAGACGTTGCGTACGGTCATCGAGTTCATCGAGGATACGGACAAGATCTTCCTGGCGGGCGCCGCGCAGCGCGCTGTCCCCGTCGCTGTTGGACGCCACCTGGACGGCCAGCCCGAAGCCGAGCCCGAACAGCAGCAGGGCGACGATCAGTTGGGCCCGGGTGACGCGCGGCGGCCACAGCCCCTTCACCAGCCGCTGCCGCCCGGTCAGCGCGGCTGGCGTCCGTTCCCCGGGCGTCTCCTCGGCCGCGCTCGGCGGCGCGGTCACCTCCGCGGGCAGCTCGGCGCGGAACCGGTGGCCGTTGGTCCTGTCGTGGTCGCTCATCGGCCTCACGCCCGGAAGACGTGCCGGCGGATCGCCGCGGCGTTGGAGAAGATCCGGATGCCGAGGACGACCACGACCCCGGTGGACAACTGGGCGCCGACGCCCAGCTTGTCGCCCAGGAACACGATCAGCGCGGCGACGACGACGTTCGACAGGAACGACACCACGAACACCTTGTCGTCGAAGATGCCGTCGAGCATGGCCCGCAGCCCGCCGAAGACGGCGTCCAGCGCCGCCACCACGGCGATCGGCAGATACGGCTCGACGGCCGCCGGAACCTCCGGCCGGACCAACAGTCCCGCCACGACTCCCACGACGAGGCCCAGTACGGCGATCACGATGTGCCCTTCTCGGTTTTCGGTTGTGCGATACGTACGGTCACACTCGGTGCGGCCGGCAGCCGGAGGTCGTCCTCGACGGAGATGCCGGTCCGGATGCCGTAGTTCTCCTGGAGGGCGTGCAGGTACAGCCCGTCGGCGCTGTCCTGGAACCGGCGGCTGAGCCCCTGCCCGTCCCCCACCGCGAGCACGGTGTACGGCGGCACCAGCGGCCTGTTGTCGACCAGTATCGCGTCGCCCGCGGCGCGGATCGCGGAGAGCGCGGTCAGCCGCTGCCCGTTGATGGAGACGGCCTCGGCGCCGGACGCCCAGAGCCCGTTGACGACGCGCTGCATGTCCCGGTCGCGCACCCGGCCGGTGTCGGCGAAGCCCGAGGTGCCGCGCGGCTCTCCGTCACCGCCCGCGGAGACGTCCTTGGCGTCGTTCACCGACAGCCGCACCCCGGGTCCGTGCACGGCGACGGCCCCGGACAGGATGCCCACGAGTTCGCCCCGGTCGCCGCCGCCGCTGTGCCGCAGGGCCTCGCGCTGCCGGGCGCCGACCTCCTCGCGGAGCTTGTCGACGTCGTCCTCCAGGTCGTCGGCGGCCTCGGTCTCCTGGTCGATGCGGTCGATCAGTTCCCCGCGCTCCTTGGCGACGACCGGCGCCGCGACCCGCGCCTGGGCGGCGCCGACGGTCACCACGAGCGCGGCGAGCACCAGCCCGAGGGCCAGGCCGAGCCTGGCCCGCAGGGTCCGGGGCAGACCCCCGGCGTCCGCGGCCTTCTTCCGCGCCGCGGCCTCGGCGTATCCGTCGTCGAGGCTGTGGTCCATCACGTTGGTGATCAACGACATGGACGCGTCCGGGCGCGGGGGCCGCGTGGGTGTGCTCCGAACGGGGGGTTGCTGCGGCATGCCGCACATCGTCGCACGTCGCCGCCGCCGACTCCGAACGGCCCCACCGGCGTGCCGGACAGGCCCCCTTGGGGACACTTGTCCGGCACGCGCGCGTAGGCGTGTTTTACCGGCCGGCGCTGTCCACGACCGCCGACCACTCGTCGAGCAGGGCCTGCGCGGAGGCGTCGTCGGGACCCTCGGCCCACAGGTGGGTGACCGCCTCGGCCGGGTCGGGCAGGACCATCACCCAGCGCCCGTCGCTCTCCACCACCCGCACGCCGTCGGTGGTGTCCACGGACCGGTCTCCGGCCTCCTCGACGACCCGGCGCATGACCAGGCCCTTGACGGCCCACGGGGTGGCCAGATCCCGCTTGAGGACGTGAGCCCTCGGGATCCGCGCGTCGATCTGGCTGAGCGTGAGCTGCGTCCGCGCCACCAGCCCGATCAGCCGGACGAACGCCGCCGTGCCGTCGTAGACGCTGCTGAACTCGGGGACGATGAAGCCGCCCTTGCCGTCACCGCCGAAGATCGTGCCCTCCTCGCCGCCGACCCGGGTGAGGTCGTCGGGAGAGGTGGTCGTCCACTCGACCTGGGTGCCGTGGTACGCCGCCACCTGCTCGGCGATCCGCGTGGTGGTCACCGGCAGCGCGACCCGGCCGCTGCGCCGCTCGGCGGCGATCAGGTCCAGCATCACCAGCAGCGCCCGGTCGTCCTCGATGATCCGGCCCTTCTCGTCGACGAGCGAGAGCCGCTCGCCGACCGGGTCGAACCGCACGCCGAACGCGGCCCGGGACGAGGCCACGATCTCACCGAGCCGGACCAGCCCCGACCGGCGCATGTCCGCCGACTCGGTCGGCCGGGACTCGTCGAGCCCGGGGTTCACGGTCAGCGAGTCCACGCCCAGCTTGCCCAGCAGGCTGGGCAGCACGAGCCCGGCGCTGCCGTTGGACGCGTCCACGACCACCTTGAGACCCGACTCGGCGATCCCGGTCGTATCGACGTTCCGCAGCAGGGACCCGGTGTACGAGTCGTACACGCTGGACGGGAAGTGCAGGTCACCGATCTCGCCGGGGAAGGCCCGCCGGTACTCCTGCCGGGCGAACACCCGGTCGAGCTTGCGCTGGCTGCCCTGGGACAGATCGGCGCCCTGGCTGTCGAAGAACATGATGTCCACGGAGTCCGGGACACCCGGAGTGGTCCGGATCATGATGCCGCCGGCGCTGCCCCGCGCGGTCTGCTGCCGCGCCACGGGCAGCGGTACGTTCTCCAGGTCCCGTACGTCGATGGCGCTGGCCTGCAGCGCCGAGATCACGGCCCGCTTCAGCGCACGGGCACCACGGGAGTGGTCACGGGCCGTGGTGACCGTGGAGCCCTTCTTGAGCGTGGTCGCGTAGGCACCGGCCAGCCGTACGGCGAGTTCCGGCGTGATCTCGACGTTGAGGATCCCGGACACGCCTCTGGCGCCGAACAGGTGCGCCTGGCCGCGGGACTCCCAGATGACCGAGGTGTTGACGAAGGCGCCGGCCTCCACCGTCTTGAACGGGTAGACCCGCACATTGCCCTGAACGATCGATTCTTCACCGACCAGGCATTCGTCGCCGATGACGGCGCCGTCCTCGATCCGCGCGGCCCGCATGATGTCGGTGTTCTTGCCGACGACGCAGCCGCGCAGATTGCTGTGCGGTCCGACGTACACGTTGTCGTGGACGACGGCCTTGTGCAGGAACGCGCCGCTCTTGACGACGACGTTGGAGCCGACGACCGTGTGCTCGCGGATCTCGGCGCCGGCCTCGACCTTGGCGTAGTCACCGATGTAGAGCGGTCCGCGCAGGACGGCGTCGGGGTGCACCTCGGCGCCCTCGGCCACCCAGACGCCGGGCGAGATCTCGAAGCCGTCGATGTCGACGTCGACCTTGCCCTCCAGCACGTCGGCCTGGGCCTTGACGTAGCTCTCGTGCGTGCCGACGTCCTCCCAGTAGCCCTCGGCGACATAGCCGTAGATCGGCTTGCCTTCCTTCATGAGCTGCGGGAAGACATCACCGGACCAGTCGACGGGCACATCGGGGTCGACGTAGTTGAAGACCTCGGGCTCCATCACGTAGATGCCGGTGTTCACCGTGTCCGAGAAAACCTGGCCCCAGGTCGGCTTCTCCAGGAAGCGCTCGACCTTGCCTTCCTCGTCGACGATGGTGATACCGAATTCCAAGGGGTTCGGCACGCGTGTCAGGCAGACGGTGACGAGCGCGCCCTTTTCCTTGTGGAAGTTGATGAGCTCGGTGAGGTCGAAGTCGGTCAGGGCATCACCGGAGATCACCAGGAAGGCATCGTCCTTCAACGCCTCTTCGGCGTTCTTGACGCTTCCGGCGGTACCGAGTGGCTTCTCCTCGTTGGCATAGGTGAGCTCCATCCCGAGCTCCTCACCGTCACCGAAGTAGTTCTTGACCAGCGAGGCCAGGAACTGCACGGTCACAACGGTTTCATTGAGCCCATGCCTTTTGAGCAGCCGCAGAACGTGCTCCATGATCGGCCGGTTGGCCACCGGCAGGAGCGGCTTGGGCATGCTTGAGGTCATGGGACGAAGGCGTGTGCCTTCGCCTCCGGCCATCACGACGGCCTTCATGTCGGAAGCGTCCTCCTCTAAAAGACGGCTGGCTGGCCGACTTCACCCACTCCAGATTGTCCCGCACTTTTTCAGCGCGGGCCATCGGGCCGCGGCGGGCGGACAAACAGCGAGTTCAATCGGCCGTGGCGTCCGCTCGGACCAAGCGGCGGACCTGCACCACATAGAGGACTCCTGCCCACCAGTACAGGGTTGTACCCCATCCGGCGAACGCCCATCCGAAAATAGCAGCGAGTGACGAGATCCATCCGCTTCCGTCACTGAGCAGGAGCAGCGGGAAGGCGTACATCAGGTTGAAGGTCGCGGCCTTCCCGAGGAAGTTCACCTGCGGCGGGGGATAGCCGTGCCGCCGCAGCACGCCGACCATGACGAGCAGCACCAGTTCGCGCGCCACCAGTACGGCGGTCAGCCAGAGCGGCAGGATCTCGCGCCAGGTGAGCCCGACCAGGGTGGACAGGATGTAGAGCCGGTCCGCCGCGGGGTCGAGGAGCCGGCCGAGGCTGCTGACCTGGTTCCATCGCCGGGCGAGCTTGCCGTCCAGGTAGTCGCTGATGCCGCTGAGGGCGAGCACCAGCAGGGCCCAGCCGTCGCTCTTGGGGCCGCCGAACTCGGGCCTGAGAATCAGCCACAGGAAGAGGGGCACGCCGACGAGACGGGCCATGCTGAGGATGTTCGGGATGGTGAGGACCCGGTCAGTCTGGACGCGGGTCTCCTGGACCTCCACCCGGGGGCCTCCTGGGGGAAACGAGCCAACGATGCCCCCTGACCCTACCTCAACGCAAAAAAGCTCTGGCCCTCGGGTTGTTCACCCAAGGACCAGAGCTGTAAAAGGAGTTCGGCGGCGTCCTACTCTCCCACAGGGTCCCCCCTGCAGTACCATCGGCGCTGTAAGGCTTAGCTTCCGGGTTCGGAATGTAACCGGGCGTTTCC
>NZ_BNBI01000017.1 GCF_014655295.1 Streptomyces fumanus | reverse complement strand
CGGGGCAGGCGAACTACGCGGCGGCCAACACCTACCTGGACGCGCTCGCCCACGCCCGCCGTGCCGAAGGGCTCCCCGCCACCTCCATGGCCTGGGGACTGTGGGCCGAGGCGAGCGGCATGACCGGCGCGATGAGCACGGCCGACCGGCAACGGATGAAGCGGCTCGGTGTCCGGCAACTCCCCTCCGAGCAGGGCCTGCAACTCTTCGACGCCGCCCTCGCCTCGCCCGAACCCCTGTTGGTCACGGCCGCGTTGGACCTCCCCGCGCTCCGCGTCCGGGCCGGCGAAGGCACGCTGACCGGGATGCTCAGCGGCGTCGTCCCCGCGCCACCGCGCCGGACCGCGAGCAGCGCCCCCAGCGCCCCATCGGGGTCCGCGCTCCCGCAGCGGCTCGCCGCGATGCCCGAGGCGGAGCGCGAACGCACCCTGCTGAACCTGATCCGGGAACAGGTCACCGCCGTACTCGGCCTGCCTTCCGACGCGGACACCGAACTCTCCACCACCTTCAAGAACCTGGGCTTCGACTCGCTCACCGGCCTCGACCTGCGCAACCGGCTCAACACGGCGACCGGTCTCCGACTGCCCGCCACCCTCGTCTTCGACCACCCGACCCCGGCCGCGCTGCTGCGCACCCTCCGGGAGTCACTGCTGGGCACCGAGGACGAGACCGCCAGCGGCAGCACCGCGCCGGCGGCCACCGACGAACCCATCGCGATCGTGGGCATGGCCTGCCGCTACCCCGGCGGGGTGGAATCGCCCGAAGACCTGTGGAACCTCGTGGCCGAGGGCCGCGACGCCATCTCGCCGTTCCCGACGGACCGGGGCTGGGACCTGGAGGACCTCTACGACCCCGACCCCGCGGCCTCCGGCAAGGCGTACACCCGCGAAGGCGGCTTCCTGTACGACGCGGGCGACTTCGACGCCGGGCTCTTCGAGATCTCCCCGCGTGAAGCCCTCGCCATGGACCCCCAGCACCGGCTGCTCCTTGAGACGTCCTGGCAGGTGCTGGAGCGGTCGGGTATCGACCCGGTCTCGCTGCGCGGCAGCCGTACCGGCGTGTTCGTCGGCGTCATGTACCACGACTACGCCTCGGGGATGCAAAAGGTGCCCGAGGGAGTCGACGGGTACCTGCTGATGGGCAACACCGGAAGCGCCGCCTCGGGCCGGCTGTCGTACGCCTTCGGCTTCGAGGGACCCGCGGTCACCGTGGACACCGCCTGCTCGTCCTCACTCGTGGGTCTGCACCTGGCGGCCCAGGCGCTGCGGAACGGCGAGTGCACGATGGCCCTCGCCGGTGGTGTGACGGTCATGTCGACGCCCGAGGTGTTCGTCGAGTTCAGCCGTCAGCGTGGGTTGTCGGCCGACGGTCGGTGCAAGGCGTTCTCGGCCGCGGCGGACGGTACCGGGTGGTCCGAGGGCGTCGGGGTGCTCTTGGTGGAGCGGCTGTCGGACGCGGTGCGCAAGGGGCATCGGGTGCTGGCCGTCGTACGGGGGTCGGCGGTCAATCAGGACGGTGCCAGCAACGGGCTGACGGCGCCGAACGGGCCGTCGCAGCAGCGGGTGATCCGGCAGGCGCTGGCGAGTGCCGGCCTGGAGACGGGGGACGTGGATGCCGTCGAGGCGCACGGGACCGGCACCACGCTCGGCGACCCGATCGAGGCGCAGGCCGTCATCGCGACCTACGGGCAGGGGCGTCAAGAGCCGCTGTATCTAGGGTCGTTGAAGTCGAACATCGGTCATGCGCAGGCCGCTGCCGGGGTGGCGGGTGTGATCAAGATGGTGATGGCGATGCGGGCGGGTGTGCTGCCGCAGACGTTGCACGTCACCGAGCCGTCGCCGCACGTGGACTGGTCCGCCGGTGCGGTGGAGCTGCTCACCGAGGCGCGGGAGTGGCCCGAGACCGGGCGCCCCCGTCGTGCGGGTGTGTCGTCCTTCGGGGCGAGCGGCACCAACGCACACGTGGTCCTGGAGCAGGGACCCGAGTCCGCCCCCGCCGAGCCCGTCGTGGACGACCGCGTTCTGCCCTGGCTGATCTCGGCCAAGTCCGACGACGCGCTCCGTGCCCAGGCGCGTGCGCTCTCCACGTACGTGCGTGAACACCCCGAAGTCGGTCTCGCCGCCGTCGCCTCGGTGCTCGCCGGATCACGCGCCGCTCTCGACGAGCGTGCCGTCGTGGTGGGTTCCTCGCGCGAAGCCCTGCTGACGGGGCTCGACGCACTCGCCGCGGGCGAAGCCGGCTCGGGCGTCGTACGAGGGTCGGCCCTCGGGTCCGGAGACTTCGCCTTGTTGTTCAGTGGGCAGGGGAGTCAGCGGGTGGGGATGGGGCGTGAGTTGTATGCCGCGTTCCCGGTGTTCGCGGAGGCGTTCGACGCGGTGGTCGCGGAGCTGGACCGGGAGTTGGCCGGTCATGTGGGGCATGGGGTGCGTGATGTGGTGTGGGGGGAGGGGGAGTTGCTGGGGGAGACGGTGTTCACGCAGGCCGGGTTGTTCGCGGTCGAGGTGGCGCTGTTCCGGTTGGTGGAGTCCTTCGGGGTGCGTCCCGACTTCCTGCTGGGTCATTCGATCGGGGAGTTGGCGGCGGCTCATGTGGCGGGTGTGTGGTCGCTTGCCGATGCGGCTGCTGTGGTGGCCGCGCGGGGGAGGTTGATGCAGGCGCTGCCGGCTGGCGGGGTGATGGTGGCGGTGCAGGCGACGGAGGCCGAAGTCGCGGAAGTGCTGGGGGATGGTGCGGAGATTGCGGCCGTCAACGGTCCGTCGTCGGTGGTGATCTCCGGGGACGAGACGGCTGTTCTGGCGGCTGCGGGTGCGTTGAAGGAGTTGGGGCGCAAGACGAAGCGGCTGGTAGTCAGCCATGCGTTCCATTCGGCGCGGATGGAGCCGATGCTGGCGGAGTTCCGTGCGGTGCTGGAGGGTGTGTCGTACGCGGAGCCGCACCTGCCGATCGTGTCGAACCTGACCGGTCGGGTGGCGTCGGCGGGGGAGTTGACGGACCCGGGGTACTGGGTGCGTCAGGTCCGTGAAGCCGTCCGTTTCGGTGACGGTGTGGCGGAGTTGCGTGCGGCCGGGGTCAGGACGTTCCTGGAACTGGGCCCCGACAGCGTACTCACCGCCATGGTGCGGGAGAACGCGGCGTCGGTCGCCAGTGCCTCCGTGCTGCGCTCGGGCCGTGCCGAGGGGGAGGTCCTGCTGTCGGCCCTCGCCCTCGCCCATGTCCGGGGCTGCGCCGTCGACTGGTCCGGGGCCTCGCTTCCCGCCGCCCGCGCGGATCTCGATCTGCCCACCTACGCCTTCCAGCGCAGCCGGTACTGGCTCGACGGCGCCCTCGGCGCGCCCGCCGACGCGGCCGGGCTCGGTCTGGTCGCGGCCGGGCATCCCCTGGTCGGTGCGACCGTACGCGTCGCCGGGACCGGGGCCGTGATGCTGACCGGACGTATCTCGCTGCAGGCCCAGCCGTGGCTGCGTGACCACGCGGTCGCGGGCGTGGTGCTGCTGCCGGCGGCGGCCTTCGTGGAACTGGCCCTCCAGGCCGGTGACCGGGTCGGACTGCCGCACGTGACCGAGCTGACCCTGGAAACACCGCTGGTGATCCCCGCGCAGGGCGCCCTCGCCCTCCAGGTGCACGTCGATCCGCGGACCGCCGACGGGCGCAGGCCCGTCGGGGTGTACTCCCGCAGCGAGACGGCGGGCGAAGACGGCGAGTGGATCTGCCACGCCGTGGGCTTCCTCGGGGAGACGGCCGGGAACGGCTCGGACTCCGGGTTCGACCTGTCCGCCTGGCCCCCGGCCGGTTCGCACCCCGTCGACACCGACGACTTCTACGCCCGCGCCGCCGCCGCGGGATACGGCTACGGACCCGCCTTCCAGGGGCTGCGCGCCCTGTACCAGGGCCAGGACGGAGAACTGTTCGCCGAGGTCGCCCAGCCCGCCGAGCCGGCAGCCGGTGCCGACCTGTTCGGGATCCACCCGGCCCTGCTCGACTCCGCCCTCCACGCCCTCGTCGCGGTCGCCCCGGACGACGACCGGGTGCGCCTGCCCTTCGCCTGGCACGGTCTGACCCTGCACGCCACCGGCGCCGACACCCTGCGCGTGCGCTTGGCCCCGGTCGACGGGGACGCCGACTCGGTCCTGGTCCAGATCGCCGACGGCACCGGACAGCCCGTCCTCTCCGCCGCGACCCTCGACGTGCGCACGGCCGACCCGGCACGGCTGACCGGCGTCCCCTCCGCCACGGACGCCCTGTACCCGGTGGTCTGGACCCCGATCGGCACCGCACCGGCCGAGCGGACCGACGACGACCCGGAACTCACCTTCCACCACTGCATGCCGGCCGGGGGAGCCGACGCCGATCTCGCCGAGGCCGCCAAGGCCGCGGCCCTCGAGGCACTGACGGCGTTGCAGGCATGGCTGGCCGATACGGCCTCGGCCTCCGCGTGCTTCGTGGTCGTCACCCGTGGCGCCGTCGCCGCGGCCCCCGGCGACCCGCTCTCCGGGCTCTCCCAGGCCCCCGTCTGGGGGCTGGTGCGAGCAGCTCAGAGCGAGCATCCGGGCCGGTTCCTGCTGATCGACGTCGACGCCGAAACCGCCACGGCGGACCTGACCGAGGTGGCCCGCGCCGCTCTGGCCTCCGGCGAGACCCAGGTCGCGGTACGCGCGGGCACGGTCCTCACACCGAGGCTCACCCGGCCGGGACGGAACGGAACGCTGACACCGCCGGCCTCCGACACCTGGCGGCTGGGAGTGTCGGACGAGGGCGAGGGCACCATCGAAGGGCTGACGCTGACCGAGACGTCGGCGCAGCCGCTGGGCCCGGGTCAGGTGCGGGTCGACGTACGGGCGGCCGGCCTCAACTTCCGGGACGTACTGATCGCGCTGGGCATGTACCCGGGCGCCGCGACGATGGGCGGCGAGGGCGCCGGGGTCGTGACCGAGGTGGGGCCCGATGTCTCCGGGTTCGCGGTCGGGGACCGGGTGTTCGGCATGCTGCCGTCCTTCGGCCCGGTGGCCGTGGCCGATGTGCGGACGGTGGCTGCGCTGCCGGAGGGGTGGTCGTTCGAGCAGGGCGCGTCGGTGCCGGTCGTGTTCCTGACGGCTTGGTACGGGCTCGTGGAGCTGGGTGCACTTCAGCCCGGTGAGCGGGTGCTGGTGCACGCCGGTGCGGGCGGGGTCGGTATGGCGGCGATCCAGATCGCCCGTCACCTGGGCGCCGAGGTCTTCGCGACGGCGAGCGAGGGCAAGTGGGAGGTGTTGCGCGCGATGGGGCTGGACGACGCGCACATCGCCAGCTCCCGCACGCTCGACTTCGAGCGGAAGTTCGCCGGTGGCGTCGACGTGGTGCTGAACTCCCTCGCGGGTGAGTTCATCGACGCCTCGCTGCGGCTGCTGCGCGACGGCGGCCGGTTCCTGGAGATGGGCAAGACCGATATCCGGGACGGGATCGAAGAGGTTGCCTATCAGGCGTACGACTTGCTGGCCGCGGGGCCGGATCGGATCGGGGCGCTGCTGCGCGAAGTGATGCCGCTCTTCGCTTCCGGTGTGCTGCAGCCGTTGGCGGTGCGGTCGTTCGATGTGCGGCGGGCGCCGGAGGCGTTCCGGTTCATGTCGCAGGCCAAGCACACGGGCAAGCTGGTGCTGCGCATGCCCCGGCGCCTTGACCCGGACGGCACGGTCCTGATCACGGGCGGCACCGGCACGCTGGGCACGCTGGTGGCGCGGCACCTGGTCGCCGAGCACGGAGTACGGAACCTGGTGCTGGTCAGCCGTAGCGGCGGTGAGGTCCCCGAGGGGCTGGATGCCCGGGTCGTAGTCGAAGCCTGCGACGTGTCCGACCGGGAGGCGCTCGCCGCCCTCCTGGAGCGGATACCGACCCCGCTGACCGGCGTCGTCCACGCGGCGGGTGTACTGGACGACGGTCTGATCGAGTCGCTCACCCCCGAGCGACTGGAGAACGTCCTGCGGGTCAAGGTCGACGGCGCGGTCAACCTGCACGAACTCACCGCGAACGACGACCTCGCCGCGTTCGTCGCCTTCTCCTCCATCGCGGGGCTGCTCGGGAACGCGGGGCAGGCCAACTACGCCGCCGCGAACACGTTCCTGGACGCCCTCGCCGCCCAGCGGCAGGAGGCCGGGCTGTCCGGGACCTCCGTCGCCTGGGGACTGTGGGAGCCGTCCAGCGGCATGACCGGCGGGCTGGGCCGGCAGGACCTGGCGCGGATGCGGCGTTCCGGCATCGTCGCCATGTCGGCCGAGGAAGGGCTCGCCCTCCTCGACGCCGCCCTGCACGCCGGCGACGCGCACCTCGCCGCCGTCCGCTTCGACCACGCTGAGCTGCGGACCGGGGCCCAGAGTGCTCAAGGCTCGATGCCCGGGATGCTGCGCGGCCTGGTCCGCGCCCCCGTACGGCGTGCCGCGCAGGCCGCCGCCGCGGCGAGCGGTGGGCAGGACACGCTGGTGGAACGGCTGACAGGACTGCCCTCGGCGGAACAGGACCAGGCTCTCGTCGACATGGTCCGCACCCAGGCCGCCCTGGTGCTGGGCCACACCTCAGCGGAGCTGATCGCGCCGGAGCAGACCTTCAAGGCGGCGGGTTTCGACTCCCTCGCCGCGGTCGAACTGCGCAACCGCCTCAACGCCACCACCGGCCTCCAGCTCTCCGGAGCCCTGACCTTCGACCACCCGACGCCCACCGCGCTGGCCCAGTACCTCAAGTCCCGGCTCCTGGGCGACGCCCCGCCGCTTCCCACCGCGCCCGTCGCGGCGGTCGAGACGGACGAGCCGATCGCGATCGTCGGGATGGCCTGCCGCTTCCCGGGCGGAGTCGAGTCCCCCGAGGATCTGTGGCGGCTCGTCGCGGAAGAGCGTGACGCGATCGCGGACTTCCCGACCGACCGGGGCTGGGATCTCGACGGCATCTACGATCCGGACCCCGAGAGCCTCGGCAAGACCTACGTACGGAACGGTGGGTTCCTCGACTCCGTCGCCGACTTCGACGCCGAGTTCTTCGGGATCTCCCCGCGCGAAGCCCTCGCCATGGACCCCCAGCAGCGCCTGCTGATGGAGACCTCCTGGGAGGCGTTCGAACGCGCGGGCATCGACCCCGCCGCACTCAAGGCCAGCGCGACCGGCGTCTTCATCGGCGCGGTCTCGCAGGACTACGGACCCCTGCTGAGCCGTACCTCGGACGCCGTCGAGGGGTACCGCCTCACCGGGACCACCGGCAGCGTCGCCTCCGGCCGCCTCGCCTACACCTACGGCTTCGAAGGACCCGCCGTCACCGTCGACACCGCCTGCTCCTCCTCCCTCGTCGCCCTCCACCTCGCGGCGCAGGCGCTGCGGCGGGGTGAGTGCACGATGGCGCTGGCCGGCGGCGCGACCATCATGTCCAGCCCGGACATGTTCATCGAGTTCAGCCGGCAGCGCGGACTCTCGGACGACGGACGCTGCAAGGCGTTCGCCGACAGCGCCGACGGCACGGCCTGGGCCGAGGGCGTCGGTGTGCTCGTGGTCGAGCGGCTGTCGGACGCGGTGCGCAAGGGACACCGGGTGCTGGCCGTCGTCCGTGGCTCCGCCGTCAACCAGGACGGCGCCAGCAATGGGCTCACCGCTCCCAACGGACCCTCCCAGCAGCGGGTGATCCGCCAGGCGCTCGCCAACGCCGGGTTGAGCACCGGGGATGTGGACGCCGTCGAGGCACACGGTACGGGTACGATGCTCGGGGATCCTATTGAGGCGCAGGCGCTGATCGATGCCTATGGGCAGGGGCGGACTGTAGAACGGCCGTTGTATCTCGGATCGCTGAAGTCGAACATCGGTCATGCGCAGGCGGCCTCCGGTGTCGGTGGTGTGATCAAGACGGTCATGGCTCTGCGGGCTGGAGTGCTGCCGCGCACGCTGCATGTCGATGCGCCGTCCTCGCATGTGGACTGGTCCGCGGGGGCTGTCGAGTTGCTCACCGAGGCGCGGGAGTGGCCGGACAGTGGGCGTCCTCGGCGTGCGGGTGTGTCGTCGTTCGGGATCAGTGGGACGAACGCGCATGTGATCGTGGAGGAGGCTCCGGAGGCCGTTGACGCGGCTGAGGTGCCTGCGGTTGGTGGGGTGTTGCCGTTCGTGGTGTCGGGGCGGTCGGTGGAGGGGTTGAGGGCTCAGGCTGAGCGGCTTGCCGCGTATGTGCGGGGTGGGGTTGAGCTGAGTGGGGTTGCTTCGGCCTTGGTGGCGGGTCGGTCGGCGTTGGAGTTCCGGGGTGTGGTGGTTGCTGGTGATCGCGGTGAGCTGGTGGCGGGGCTGGAGGAGTTGGCGGCCCGGGAGTCGGTGCCGGGCGGTGTGCGGTCTTCGACTCGGCCGGTGTTCGTGTTCCCCGGGCAGGGGTCGCAGTGGGTGGGGATGGCGGCTGGTCTGCTGGACGAGTCTGCGGTGTTCGCGGAGCGGATCGCGGCGTGTGAGGTGGCGCTCGCGCCTCACGTCGATTGGGAGTTGACCGCCGTCCTGCGGTCCTCGGAGGAGGACTGGCTGGGGCGGGTGGATGTGGTGCAGCCGGTCTTGTGGGCGGTGATGGTGTCTCTCGCCGGGTTGTGGGAGTCGTTCGGCGTGCGGCCGGCCGCCGTGGTCGGTCACTCTCAGGGTGAGATCGCCGCTGCCTGCGTGGCGGGTGCGCTCTCTCTGGGCGATGCGGCGAAGGTCGTAGCGCTGCGCAGCCAGGCGATCGTGGAGCTGGCGGGCACGGGCGGCATGGCCTCCCTCGGTGTCCCGGCCGAGCGCGCTGCTGAGCTCATTGCCCCCTACGAGGGCCGGGTGTCGGTGGCTGCCGTGAACGGTCCGGGATCGGTCACCGTCGCGGGTGAGCCGGATGCTCTCGACGCGCTGCTGGCCGACTGCGACGCCGCCGATGTCTGGGCGCGCCGGGTCCCGGTGGACTACGCCTCCCACTCTGCACAGGTGGAGTCCATCCGCGACCGCATCCTGGCCGACTTGGCTGACCTTGAGCCGATGGCACCGACGGTCCCGTTCTACTCGGCGGTCACGGCGGAGCGCCTGGAGACGAGCCCTCTCGATGCCGCGTACTGGTACACGAACCTGCGTCAGACGGTCCGTTTCGAGGAGACGGTGCGTCTGCTGCTGGCGGACGGCTTCGACGCGTTCGTCGAGGCCAGCGCCCACCCGGTCCTGACGACACCGGTCGAGGGCACGGTCGAGGACGCCGCGGTCGTCCTGGGCACCCTGCGCCGCGACGAGGGAGACCTGCGCCGCTTCACCACCGCCCTCGGCGAGGCGTACGTCCAGGGTCTCCCGGTCGACTGGACCCCCCTGGTCGGCACGGCCCGTACCACCGGACCCGACCTCCCCACCTACCCCTTCCAACGCCGTCACTACTGGCCGGCCACCGCCAGCACCTCCACCGGTGACCTCACGTCCGCCGGCCTCGCCAGGGCAGGCCACCCCCTCCTTGGCGCGTCGGTGCCGCTGGCGGACGCCGAGGGGCTGCTCCTGACCGGGGCGCTGTCACTCGCGGCGCACCCGTGGCTGGCCGGCCACCGAGTGGGCGGGACCGTGGTGCTACCCGGTGCGGCCGTCGTCGACCTGGCGATCCGCGCTGCCGACGAAGTGGGCTGTGACCTGCTCGAAGAGCTCGTCATGGAAGCGCCGTTGGTGATCCCCGAGAGGGGCTCCGTACAGGTCCAGGTCCGCGTCGAGCGGCTGGAAGAGGGCGGGGCGTACGGGCTGAGCATCCACTCGCGCAGGGCGGACGCCGACACCGACGCCCCCTGGACCCGCAACGCGACCGCCGTGCTGGCGGTGAGGCAGGGCTCTGCCGATGAGTCCGGCCGGTTCGCAGTGTGGCCGCCGACGGGTGCGCACCCCATCGACCTCGACGCCTTCTACGAGCGCCTGGCCGAGGTCGGGCATGGATACACGGGCCTGTTCCGGGGGCTCTCGGCGGCATGGCGTGTCGGTGAGGACATCTACGCCGACGTGACGTTGCCCTCGGGCGAAGAAGCACCGCAGGGCTTCGGCATCCACCCGGCGCTGCTGGATGCCGCGCTCCACGGCGTGGCCCTCGACAACACCACAGACGGACAACTCCTGGTACCCGGCCGCTGGGCCGACGTCTCCCTGTCCGCGACCGGCGCCACCGCCGTACGTGTACGGCTCGCCCGCCTCGGCGCCGACGAGGTCGCCGTCGAACTGGGTGACCAGACAGGCCGACCGGTGATGAACGTCGGCTCCCTGTTGCTCCAGCGCGTCTCGATCGAGCAGTTCCAGGAGACGCGGACCGGCGGGGGGATGTACCGGGTCGATTGGGCGCCCGTGGGGCCGGTGGAGGGGGAGTTCCCGGGGCAGGTGGTGGTGCTTGATGGTGACGACCCGGAGCTGGGCGCGGTGGAGGGTGCGCCTGAGGTGGTGGTTCTGCCCTGCTTCGACGGGTCGGACGTCCATGGGATGGCTGCTGGGGTGTTGGGTGTGGTGCGGGCCTGGTTGGCCGATGCGCGGTTCGAGTCCTCGCGGTTGGTGGTGGTGACGCGGGGTCCTGGCGGTGTGGTGTCGGGTCTGGTGCGGTCGGCGGAGACGGAGCACCCCGGCCGGTTCGTCCTCGTCGAGACGGACGGGGAGGACTGGCTGGCCGATGTGCGCACCGCGTTGGCGGTCGGTGAGCGTGAAGTGGCGGTGCGGGACGGCGCATTGAGTGTGCCGCGTCTGGTCCGGCACGCGGTGACCGATGGGGAGGTGGTGTCGTGGGGTGAGGGCGCTGTTCTGATCACCGGTGGCACCGGCACCCTGGGTGGTCTGGTGGCCCGGCATCTGGCGATGCGCCACGGGGTCCGTGAGCTGGTGCTGGTCGGGCGTCGGGGGATGGACGCGCCGGGTGTGGGTGAGCTGGTGGAGGAGCTGGCCGCGCTGGGCGTGTCGGTGGTGGTCGAAGCCTGCGACGCGGCCGACCGGGACGCCCTGGCCGGTGTCCTGGAGCGCATTCCGGGGCGTTTGGCGGGTGTGGTGCACGCTGCCGGTGTGCTGGACGACGGTGTCGTGGCCGGCATGTCCGACGATCAGTTGCACACGGTGCTGCGCGCCAAGGTCGACAGTGCCGTCAACCTGCACGAACTGACCCGCGACCTGGACCTGACCGCCTTCGTCCTCTTCTCCTCCGCCGCGAGCGTGTTCGGCACCAGCGGTCAGGCCAACTACGCGGCGGCGAACGCCTTCCTCGACGCACTCGCTCAGCAACGCCGCGCCTCCGGCAAACCCGCGATCTCGCTGGGCTGGGGACCCTGGGCGCAGACCAGCGGCATGACCGGCATCGCCGAGGGCACCACGGCGGCGCGTGCTCTGCGCCGGGGAGTCCGGGCCCTCATGAACGACGAGGGGCTCGCCCTCTTCGACGACGCTCTGCGTTCCGACGAGGCGCACCTCCTGCCCGTGATCCTGGACCCGGTGGCGTTGCGCGCCCGGGCGGCGTCGGGTTCGCTGCCCGACGTACTGCGCGGCGTCGTGCGGACGACGAGCCGTCGTACCGCGTCCACCGCTGCCGGCACCGACGGTTCCCGGTTCGCCGCACGCCTGGCCGCGCTCGACGCACCGGCACGCGAAGCCGAGATCCTCAACCTGGTCCGCACGAACGTCTCCCTCGTGCTCGGCCACGAGTCGGGGCAGACGGTCGAGGCCGCACGGGCCTTCAGGGATCTCGGGTTCGACTCGATGCTCGCCGTGGACCTGCGTAACCGCCTGAACGCGGCGACGGGCCTGCGCCTGCCGGCGACGCTCGTGTTCGACCACCCGACCCTCTCCGCGCTCGCCCGTCATCTGGAGGAAGCGCTCCTCGGATCGGACACGATCGTCGCCGGGCCCGCGCAGACCACCGACGCGACGAGCGACGACCCCGTGGTGATCGTCGGGATGGCGTGCCGCTACCCGGGCGGAGTGGCCTCGCCGGAAGACCTGTGGAACCTCGTCGCGGAGGGCCGGGACGCTGTCGCCGGCTTCCCCGAGAACCGAGGCTGGGACCTGGAGAACCTCTACGACCCCGACCCCACGGCCCTGGGCAAGAGCTACGCCTCCGAAGGCGGCTTCCTGTACGACGCCGGTGACTTCGACGCCGACTTCTTCGGGGTCTCGCCCCGCGAGGCCCTCGCCATGGACCCCCAGCAGCGGTTGCTGCTGGAGACGTCGTGGGAGGCGTTCGAACGGGCCGGGATCGATCCGGCCGGGCTGCGCGGCAGCCGGACGGGCGTCTTCGCGGGCGTCATGTACCACGACTACGTGGACGGCACGGGCCCGGCGAACGCCGAGGTCGAGGGCTACGCGCTGACCGGCAAGTCAGGAAGCGCGGTCTCCGGCCGGGTCGCGTACACCTTCGGGCTGGAAGGCCCCGCCGTGACGGTGGACACGGCGTGCTCCTCGTCGCTGGTCGCCCTGCACCTCGCGGCTCAGGCGTTGCGGAACGGCGAGTGCACGATGGCCCTCGTCGGTGGTGTGACGGTCATGTCGACGCCCGAGGTGTTCGTCGAGTTCAGCCGTCAGCGCGGGTTGTCGGCCGACGGTCGGTGCAAGGCGTTCTCGGCCGCGGCGGACGGTACGGGCTGGGCCGAGGGCGTGGGCGTGCTGCTGGTGGAGCGGCAGTCGGAGGCGGTGCGTCTCGGGCATCGGGTGCTGGCCGTCGTACGCGGCAGTGCGGTCAATCAGGACGGCGCCAGCAACGGGCTGACGGCACCGAATGGGCCCTCCCAGCAGCGGGTGATCCGGCAGGCGCTCGCCAGTGCCGGTCTGGGGACCGGCGACGTGGACGCCGTCGAGGCGCACGGGACCGGCACCACCCTCGGCGACCCGATCGAGGCACAGGCTCTCATCGCGACCTACGGGCAAGGACGTCAAGAGCCTCTCTACCTCGGTTCACTGAAGTCGAACATCGGTCATGCGCAGGCCGCCGCCGGGGTGGCGGGTGTGATCAAGACGGTGATGGCGATGCGGGCCGGCGTGCTGCCGCAGACCTTGCACGTCACCGAGCCGTCGCCGCACGTGGACTGGTCCGCCGGTGCGGTGGAACTGCTCACCGAGGCGCGGCAGTGGCCCGAGACCGGGCGCCCCCGTCGGGCGGGCGTGTCCTCCTTCGGGGCGAGCGGCACCAACGCACACGTGGTCCTGGAACAAGGCCCCGAGCCCGTCCCCGCCGAGCCCACCGAGAACGACGGCGTCACGCTCCCGTTCCTCGTGTCGGCCAAGTCGGAGAGTGCGCTCCGTGCTCAGGCGGGTCGAGTGGCCCAGTTCCTCGCCGACCGTCCTGACATCGCACTCGGCGCGGTCGCCCGGGCACTGACCTGGGGTCGGGCGGCGCTGGAGTACCGGGGCGTCGTACTGGCCGACGACCGGGCGGAGCTGGCGTCCGGCTTGGCGGCGCTGGCCTCGGGCGAAGCGGCGACGGGCAAGGCACGTCCGGTAGGGCGGCCGGTGTTCGTCTTCCCCGGGCAGGGGTCGCAGTGGGTGGGGATGGCGGCCGGTCTGCTGGACGAGTCGCCGGTGTTCGCGGAGCGGATCGCTGCATGCGAGGCGGCGCTCGCACCTCACGTCGATTGGGAGTTGACTGCCGTCTTGCGGTCCTCGGAGGAGGACTGGCTGGGCCGGGTGGATGTGGTGCAGCCGGTGCTGTGGGCGGTGATGGTGTCTCTCGCCGCATTGTGGGAGTCGTTCGGCGTGCGGCCGGCCGCCGTGGTCGGTCACTCTCAGGGCGAGATCGCCGCCGCGTGCGTGGCGGGTGCGCTCTCCCTCGATGACGCGGCGAAGGTCGTGGCACTGCGCAGCCAGGCAATCGTGGAACTGGCGGGCACCGGAGGCATGGCCTCCCTCGGTGTCCCGGCCGAGCGCGCTGCCGAGCTGCTCGCCCCCTACGAGGGCCGGGTGTCGGTGGCTGCCGTGAACGGTCCGGGATCGGTCACCGTCGCGGGTGAGCCGGACGCCCTTGACGCGCTGCTGGCGGACTGCGACGCTGCCGATGTCTGGGCGCGCCGGGTCCCGGTGGACTACGCCTCCCACTCGGCGCAGGTGGAATCCATCCGCGACCGCATCCTGACCGACTTGGCTGACCTTGAGCCGATGACGCCCAGGATTCCCTTCTACTCGGCGGTCACGGCGGAGCGCCTGGAGACGACCCCTCTCGACGCCGCGTACTGGTACACCAACCTGCGTCAGACGGTCCGTTTCGAGGAGACGGTGCGTCTGCTGCTGGCGGACGGCTTCGACGCGTTCATCGAGGCCAGTGCCCACCCGGTCCTGACGACACCGGTCGAGGGCACGGTCGAGGACGCCGCGGTCATCCTGGGCACCCTGCGCCGCGACGAGGGCGACCTGCGCCGCTTCACCACCGCCCTCGGCGAGGCGTACGCCAACGGCCTCGCCGTCGACTGGACCCCCCTCGTCGGCACCCCTCGTCCAGCCGACATCGGCCTCCCCACGTACCCCTTCGAGCACCAGCACTTCTGGCTGGAGCGCATCCCCGCGACCGGCGACGCGCGCGAACTCGGACTGGCCGAGGCGGATCACCCCCTGCTGGGCGCCGCCGTGCGACTCGGCGGCGAGCTGGGTGCCGTACTCACCGGCCGGGTCTCCTTGCGGACCCACCCGTGGCTGCGGGACCACGCCGTCGCCGGGACGGTACTGCTGCCGGGCACGGCCTTCGTGGAGCTGGCGATACGCGCCGGGGACGAGGTCGGCTGCGGCCGTGTCGCCGAACTCGCCCTGGAAGCACCGCTGGTCGTCCCCGAGCAGGGCTCCGTACAGCTCCAGGTCGTCGTCGACGCCCCCGGCGACGACGGGGAGCGTGCCGTGTCCGTGTACGGGCGTACCGAGCGCGGCGGCGCCCTCGACGACGCGTGGACCCGGCACGCCTCCGGTGTCCTGGCGCCGGCCCCCGACGACCGGACGGACGGTCTTGGCACCTGGCCGCCCGCAGGAGCCGAGCCCATCGCCCTGGACGACTTCTACTCCGCCCTGGCGGACACGGGATACGGCTACGGCCCGGCGTTCCAGGGCCTGCGCACCGCCTGGCGGTCGGGCGACGACGTGTACGCCGAAGTCACCCTCCCCGCCGAACCGGCCGCGCAGGCCACACTGTTCGGGCTGCACCCGGCGCTCCTCGACGCCGCCCTGCACGCCGCCTCCCGCAGCGGCCTGGACGCTGCCCCCACCGGCACGGTCAGGCTGCCGTTCGCCTGGTCGGACATCACCCTGCACGCGTCCGGCGCGACCTCGCTCCGCGTCCGGCTCACCGTCACCGGGCCGGAGACGCTGGGGGTGCTCGCGACCGACCCGGCCGGCCGGCCGGTGCTCTCGGCACGCGGCCTGACGGTCCGCCCGATCCCGCTGGACCGGCTCGACCTCGTACGCCATCCCGCTGAAGAGGCGCTCTTCCGCGTCGACTGGACCCAGGTCGAGGTGGACGGGACGGGGACGGACCGGGCGAACGACCAGGTCTGGGCGGTTCTCGGTGACACCGCCGACGCCACGGCCGCTCTCCTGCGTGACGCGCACCTCGCCGCCGAGCCGTACGCCGACCTGCGGGCGGCGCGCGCGTCCGAGGGAGCCGCGCCTGACGTGGTCGCGCTGATCCTGGCCGACTCCGGTGACACGCACGGAGAGGTGCGGGAGACCCTGAGCGGCCTCCTGGCCTTCGTCCAGGAATGGCTCTCCGACGAGTACTTCGCGGCGTCCCGCCTGATGGTGGTGACCCGCGGCGCCGTACAGACCGGGCACGGGGCCGACGACGTGGACCTCACCCATGCCCCGGTCTGGGGGCTGATGCGTACCGCGCAGAACGAGCACCCCGAGCGGTTCGTTCTCGTCGACCTCGACCCGGCGGACCGGTCGGCCACGGCCCTCGTGACCGCGCTCGGCTGCGGGGAACCCCAGGCGGCCGTGCGTGACGGCGTCCTGTGGACCCCCCGGCTCGCACGCGCCACCTCCGGCGCCGCCCTGCTGCCCCCGCGCTCCGGACCCTGGCGGCTGGAGACCACGGCCGACGCCGGCACCCTGTCCGACCTGGCCCTGCTGCCCGCCCCGACGGCACAGCGGGAACTGGGCCCGGTCGACATCCGGATCGATGTCCACGCGGCCGGCATCAACTTCCGCGACGTACTCATCGGACACGGCATGGTGCCCGGCCAGACCGGCATGGGCAGCGAAGGGGCCGGTGTCGTCACCGAGGTCGGCTCCGAGGTGACCGGACTCGCCGTGGGCGACCGGGTGTTCGGGATGTTCCGCGACGCCTTCGGACCGGTGGTCGTGGCCGACAGCCGGATGACGGCAGCCCTCCCCGCCACGTGGTCGTTCGAGCAGGGCGCGTCGGTGCCGGTGGCCTTCCTGACGGCCTGGTACGGGCTCGTGGAGCTGGGTGGACTCCGGCCCGGGGAGCGGGCGCTGATCCACGCCGGTGCGGGTGGCGTCGGCATGGCGGCGATCCAGATCGCCCGTCATCTCGGCGCCGAGGTCTTCGCGACCGCGAGCGAGGGCAAGTGGGAGGTGTTGCGCGCGATGGGGCTGGACGACGCCCACATCGCCAGCTCCCGCACGCTCGACTTCGAGCAGAAGTTCGCCGACGGAATGGACCTGGTCCTCAACTCCCTCACCGGGGAGTTCATCGACGCCTCGCTACGGCTGCTGGGCGACGGCGGTCGGTTCCTGGAGATGGGCAAGACGGATATCCGGGATGCGGTCGAAGGGGTGTCGTACCGGGCGTACGACTTGCTGGAGGCGGGGCCGGAACACATCGGGGAACTGCTGAGTGAGGTGATGCCGCTCTTCGCCGCCGGGGTGCTGGAGCCGGCCACCGTGCGGTCGTTCGATGTGCGGCGGGCGCCGGAGGCGTTCCGGTTCATGTCGCAGGCCAAGCACACGGGCAAGCTGGTGCTGCGCATGCCCCGGCGCCTGGACCCGGACGGCACGGTCCTGATCACGGGCGGTACCGGCACGCTGGGCACGCTGGTGGCGCGGCACCTGGTCGAGGAACACGGGGTGCGGAACCTGGTGCTGCTGAGCCGTAGTGGCGGTGAGGTCCCCGAGGGGCTGGACGCCCGGGTCGTCGTCGAGGCGTGCGACGTGTCCGACCGGGAGGCGCTCGCCGCAGTCCTGGGGCGGATACCCACCCCGCTGACCGGCGTCGTCCACGCGGCGGGTGTACTGGACGACGGTCTGATCGAGTCGCTCACCCCCGAGCGACTGGAGAACGTCCTGCGGGTCAAGGTCGACGGCGCGGTCAACCTGCACGAACTCACCGCGAACGACGACCTCGCCGCGTTCGTCCTGTTCTCCTCCCTCGCCGGAGTCCTCGGCAACGTCGGCCAGGCCGGTTACGCCGCCGCCAACACCTTCCTCGACGCGCTCGCCCGGCAACGGCACGCGGCCGGCCTTCCCGCGTCCTCCGTGTCCTGGGGGCTGTGGGAGCCGTCCAGCGGCATGACCGGCGGGCTGGGCCGGCAGGACCTGGCGCGGATGCGGCGTTCCGGCGTCGTCGCCATGTCGGCCGAAGAAGGGCTCGCCCTCCTCGACGCCGCCCTGAACGTCGACGAACCGCACCTCGTGGCCGTCCGCTTCGACCAGGCCGCGCTGCGCACCCAGGCAACCGGCGGATCGATGCCCAGGCTGCTCCAGGGGATCGTACGGGCCCGGGAAGCGCGCCGAGCCGTCGAGGCCGTCGCCACCGGACGGGACAACCCGCTGGCCCGTGAACTCGAAACGCAGCCCCCGTCCGAACAGACCCGCATCCTGCTCGATCTCGTCCGCACCCACATAGCCACCGTCCTCGGACACACCTCCACCGGGTCGACGGACGCCGAACGCAGCTTCAAGGAGCAAGGGTTCGACTCGCTGACCTCCGTGGAACTCCGCAACCGGCTCAACGCGGCCACCGGTCTCCGACTGCCCACCACCCTCGTCTTCGACCACCCGACCCCGCTCGCCCTCGCCGACTTCCTCCGCACCGAGCTGCTCGGCACCGAGGACACCGACGACGCCCGCGCCATCGTCCCGGCCACAACGCCGCCGACGGACCACGAGCCGATCGCGATCGTCGGTATGGCCTGCCGCTTCCCCGGCGGAGTCGAGTCCCCCGAGGACCTGTGGCAGCTCGTCGCGGAAGGACGTGACGCGATCACGGACTTCCCGACCGACCGGGGCTGGGACATCGACGACATCTACGACCCCGACCCCGGCCGGCACGGAAAGAGCTACGTCCGCTCCGGCGGGTTCCTCGACTCCGTCGCCGACTTCGACGCCGAGTTCTTCGGGATCTCCCCGCGCGAGGCCCTCGCCATGGACCCCCAGCAGCGCCTGCTGATGGAGTCCTCGTGGGAAGCCATCGAACGCGCCGGCATCGACCCCGCGACCCTGCGCGGCAGCCAGACCGGCGTGTTCTTCGGGATGCTCGCCAAGGACTACGCCACACGTCTCGACCGCACCCCCGAGGACGTCGAGGGCTACCTCGGCACCGGCAACGCCAGCAGTGTCGGCTCGGGCCGGGTCGCGTACACCTTCGGCCTGGAAGGCCCCGCCGTCAGCGTCGACACCGCCTGCTCCTCCTCGCTGGTCAGCCTCCACCTGGCCGTGCAGGCGCTGCGGAACGGCGAATGCGCGATGGCCCTCGTCGGCGGTGTCAGCGTGATGCCGACGCCGGGGCTGTTCGTCGAGTTCAGCCGGCAGCGCGGGCTTGCCGCCGACGGCCGCAGCAAGGCGTTCTCGGCCACGGCGGACGGCACGAGCTGGTCCGAAGGCGTGGGCGTCCTGCTCGTACAGAGGCTGTCCGACGCCCAGCGCGAAGGGCACCGCATCCTCGCGGTGGTCCGGGGCAGCGCCACCAACCAGGACGGCGCGAGCAACGGACTCGCCGCGCCCAGCGGTCCCTCGCAGCAGCGGGTGATCCGACAGGCGCTCGCCAACGCACGGCTGAGCGCCCGGGACATCGACGCCGTCGAAGCGCACGGTACGGGCACGACGCTCGGGGACCCCATCGAGGCCCAGGCGATCATCGCCACGTACGGGCAGGGGCGCGACGATGACCGCCCGCTGTGGCTCGGGTCGCTGAAGTCGAACCTCGGTCATGGGCAGGCGGTGTCCGGTGTCGCCGGGGTCATCAAGACGGTCATGGCGCTCAGGGCGGGAGTCCTGCCCAAGACACTGCATGTCACGGAACCGACCTCCCATGTGGACTGGTCCGCGGGTCGAGTGGAGTTGCTCACCGAGGCGCGGGAGTGGCCGGACACTGGGCGTCCTCGTCGGGCGGGCGTGTCGTCCTTCGGGATCAGCGGGACGAACGCGCACGTGATCGTGGAGGAGGCTCCTGGGACTGAAACTCCTGAGGTGCCTGCGGTTGGTGGGGTGTTGCCGTTCGTGGTGTCCGGGCGGTCGGCGGAAGGGCTGAAGGCTCAGGCTGAGCAGGTCGCCGCGTATGTGCGGGGCGGGGCTGAGCTGAGTGGGGTTGCTTCGGCCTTGGTGGCGGCTCGGTCGGCGCTGGAGTTCCGGGGCGTCGTGGTTGCTGGCGATCGCGGTGAGCTGGTGGCGGGGCTGGAGGAGCTGGCGGCCAGGGAGTCCGTGCCGGGCGGTGCGCGGTCCTCGTTGCGTCCGGTGTTCGTGTTCCCCGGGCAGGGGTCGCAGTGGGTGGGGATGGCGGCTGGTCTGCTGGACGAGTCTGCGGTGTTCGCGGAGCGGATCGCGGCGTGCGAGGCGGCGCTCGCGCCCCACGTCGATTGGGAGTTGACCGCCGTCCTGCGGTCCTCGGAGGAGGACTGGCTGGGGCGGGTGGATGTGGTGCAGCCGGTGCTGTGGGCGGTGATGGTGTCGCTGGCCGGGTTGTGGGAGTCGTTCGGCGTGCGGCCGGCCGCCGTGGTCGGTCACTCCCAGGGTGAGATCGCCGCCGCGTGCGTGGCGGGCGCGCTCTCCCTCGGCGATGCGGCGAAGGTCGTCGCGCTGCGCAGCCAGGCGATCGTGGAGCTGGCGGGCACGGGCGGCATGGCCTCCCTCGGTGTTTCGGCCGAGCGCGCTGCTGAGCTCATTGCCCCCTACGAGGGCCGGGTGTCGGTGGCTGCCGTGAACGGTCCGGGATCGGTCACCGTCGCGGGTGAGCCGGACGCCCTTGACGCGCTGCTGGCCGACTGCGACGCCGCCGATGTCTGGGCGCGTCGGGTGCCGGTGGACTACGCCTCGCACTCGGCGCAGGTGGAGTCGATCCGCGACCGCATCCTGGCCGACTTGGCTGACCTTGAGCCGATGACGCCCAGGATTCCCTTCTACTCGGCGGTCACGGCGGAGCGCCTGGAGACGACCCCTCTTGACGCCACGTATTGGTACACCAACCTGCGTCAGACGGTCCGCTTCGAAGAGACGGTACGGCTGCTGCTGGCGGACGGCTTCGACGCGTTCATCGAGGCCAGCGCCCACCCGGTCTTGACGACACCGGTCGAGGGCACGGTCGAGGACGCCGCGGTCGTCCTGGGTACCCTGCGCCGCGATGAGGGCGACCTGCGTCGCTTCACCACCGCCATCGGCGAGGCGTACGTCCACGGCCTCCCGGTCGACTGGACCCCCCTCGTCGGCACCGCCCGTACCACCGGACCCGACCTCCCCACCTACCCCTTCCAACGCCGCCGCTACTGGCTCCAGGCGCCCCCCGGCGCACGTGGCGACCTCGGTGCGGTCGGGCTGCGGGACGCGGAGCACCCGTTGGTCGGGGCCTGCGTGCCGGGTGTGGACGGCGGAGTGGTGCTGACCGGCCGGGTGTCGCTGTCGGCGCATCCCTGGCTCGCTGACCATGCGGTCGCCGGGACGGTACTGCTGCCCGGAGCGGCGTTCGTGGAACTGGCACTGCGGGCCGCGGACGCCGTCGACTGCGGTCGGCTGGACGAGCTGACCCTGGAGGAACCGCTGGTCGTCCCGGAACAGGGAGCGGTGGCGGTCCAGGTGGTCGTCTCCGCCGCGGACGGGACGGGCGGCCGTACGGTCTCCGTCCACTCGCGGGCCGGCGACGAGGAACTGGGCGGGGAGTGGAGCCGCCACGCCGTCGGCAGGCTCTCCGATGAGACGTCCGCCGCGTCCGAGGACGGCTTCGGCGCGGGCGCCTGGCCGCCGGCCGGCGCCGAGCCGGTCGACCTGGACGGGTTCTACGGCGACCTCGCGGCGCGCGGATACCAGTACGGTCCCGCCTTCCAAGGGCTCACCTCGGCCTGGCGGCACGGTGACGACACCTACGCCGAAGTGGCCCTGCCCGCCGGGCACGACACGGACGCCGCCCGGTTCGGCCTGCACCCGGCCCTCCTCGACGCCGCCCTGCACGCCATCGTCACGGCGAGCGCCCCCGGCGCCGACGACGGTCGGCTGCGGCTGCCGTTCGCGTGGAACGGCGTCGTCCTCTCCGGAACCGGCGCGACCACGGCCCGGCTCCGTATCTCACGGCTCGACACCGACACGGTCGCACTGACCCTCGCGGACAGCGACGGCCGGCCCTTCGCCCAGATCTCCGCCCTGACCCTGCGTCCGATCGACCCCGCACGTCTGCGCGAGACCGTCACCGCCAGGGATCCGCTCTACGCCCTCGACTGGGTACCGGCGACAGCCACGCAGCCCGCCCTCGACCCGGCCGGCCTCGCCGTTCTCGGCGCGGACGGGTTCGGCCCGCTGGTCCCGGAGACCGCCCACTACCCCGACCTCACCGCGCTGACGCACGCGCTCGACACCGGCACGCCCGTCCCGGCAGCCGTACTCGTGCCGTGCGCCGACGATTCCGACGCACACGCCGTCGCGGTGCGACTGCTGACCGTTCTGCGGGCCTGGCTGGCCGACGCGCGGTTCGAGTCCTCGCGGTTGGTGGCGGTGACGCGGGGCCCGGCGGGTGTGCTGGCGGGTCTGGTGCGATCGGCGGAGACGGAGCACCCCGGCCGGTTCGTCCTCGTCGAGACGGACGGCGAGGACTGGCTGGCCGATGTACGCGCCGCGTTGGCGGTCGGCGAGCGTGAAGTAGCCGTGCGGAGCGGCGCGTTGAGCGTGCCGCGTCTCGTGCGGTATGCGGTGACCGATGGGGAGGCGGTGTCGTGGGGTGAGGGTGCTGTTCTGATCACCGGTGGCACCGGCACCCTGGGTGGTCTGGTGGCCCGGCATCTGGCCATGCGCCACGGGGTCCGTGAGCTGGTGCTGGTCGGGCGTCGGGGGATGGACGCACCGGGTGTGGGCGAGCTGGTGGAGGAGCTGGCCGCGCTGGACGTGTCGGTGGTGGTCGAAGCCTGCGACGCGGCCGACCGGGACGCCCTGGCCGGTGTCCTGGAGCGCATACCGGGTCGCCTGGCCGGTGTGGTGCACGCGACGGGTGTCCTGGACGACGGTGTCGTGGCCGACATGTCCGACGAGCAGTTGCACACCGTGCTGCGCGCCAAGGTCGACAGTGCCGTCAACCTGCACGAACTGACCCGCGACCTGGACCTGACCGCCTTCGTCCTCTTCTCCTCCGCTTCGGGCCTCCTGGGCGGTCCGGGGCAGGCGAACTACGCGGCGGCCAACACCTACCTGGACGCGCTCGCCCACGCCCGCCGTGCCGAAGGGCTCCCCGCCACCTCCATGGCCTGGGGTTTCTGGGAGACGGCCAGCGGCATGACCGGTCACCTCGACGGCGGCGACACCGTCCGCCTGGCGCGCCGGGGCATCCTGCCGCTCACCGACCGGCAGGGGCTGGCGCTGTTCGACGCGGCGCTGTCCGCCACGGCCCCCGCGCTGACCGTGCCGATCCGCCTCGACTCCGCCGCCCTGCGCGCCCAGTCCGCCGCCGGACTGCTGCCCCCGCTGCTGAGCGGCCTCGTCCGCGCCGCCAAACGGCGTGTCGGCACACCCGACGGCGAGCCGGCGACCTCCGGGTTCGCCCGGCGCCTCGCGGGACTGTCCGCCGCCGAACAGGAGCGCGAGCTGACCCAGTTGGTGTGCGAGGTCGTCGCGGCCGTCCTGGGCCACGAGTCCGGCGCGGCCGTGAACGCCGGACGGCCGTTCAAGGAGCTGGGCTTCGACTCGATGCTCGCGGTGGACCTGCGTAACCGCCTCAACGCGGCGACCGGCCTGCGCCTGCCGGCGACGCTCGTGTTCGACCACCCCACACCCTCGGCCATCGCCCGCCACCTGCGCGGTGAACTGGTCGGCTCCGAGACGGACGCGGCCGGACCCGCCCCGGCCGGCGACGCGACGGACGACGACCCCGTGGTGATCATCGGAATGGCGTGCCGCTTCCCCGGCGGCGTCGAGTCCCCCGAGGACCTGTGGGACCTGGTCGCGGAGGGCCGGGACGCCGTGGCCGGCTTCCCCGAGAACCGGGGCTGGGACCTGGAGGACCTCTACGACCCCGACCCCTCGGTTCCCGGGAAGAGCTACGCGTGCGAGGGCGGGTTCCTGTACGACGCGGGCGACTTCGACGCCGGGTTCTTCGAGATCTCGCCCCGCGAGGCCCTCGCCATGGACCCCCAGCAGCGGTTGCTGCTGGAGACGTCGTGGGAGGCGTTCGAGCGGGCCGGGATCGATCCGGCCGGGCTGCGCGGCAGCCGGACGGGCGTCTTCGCCGGTGTCATGTACCACGACTACGCCGCTCGCGTCACCGAGGTGCCCGAGGAAGCCGAGGGTTATATCGGTACCGGTTCGTCGGGCAGTGTCGTGTCCGGCCGGGTCGCGTACACCTTCGGGCTGGAAGGCCCCGCGGTGACGGTGGACACGGCGTGCTCCTCGTCGCTGGTCGCCCTGCACCTCGCGGCTCAGGCGCTGCGCAACGGCGAGTGCACGATGGCCCTCGTCGGAGGCGTCACCGTCATGTCGCACCCCGGCCTCTTCGTCGAGTTCAGCCGCCAGCGCGGGATGTCACCGGACGGTCGGTGCAAGGCGTTCTCGGCCGCGGCGGACGGTACGGGCTGGGCCGAGGGCGTGGGCGTGCTGCTGGTGGAGCGGCAGTCGGAGGCGGTGCGCAAGGGACACCGCGTTCTGGCCGTCGTACGCGGCAGTGCGGTCAATCAGGACGGTGCCAGCAATGGGCTGACGGCGCCGAACGGGCCGTCGCAGCAGCGGGTGATCCGGCAGGCGCTGGCCAGTGCCGGTCTGGGGACCGGGGACGTGGACGCCGTCGAGGCGCACGGGACCGGCACTACCCTCGGCGACCCGATCGAGGCACAGGCCGTCATCGCGACCTACGGGCAGGGGCGTCAAGAGCCGCTGTACCTGGGGTCGTTGAAGTCGAACATCGGTCATGCGCAGGCCGCCGCCGGGGTGGCGGGTGTGATCAAGACGGTGATGGCGATACGGGCCGGCGTGCTGCCGCAGACCTTGCACGTCACCGAGCCGTCGCCGCACGTGGACTGGTCCGCCGGCGCGGTGGAGCTGCTCACCGAGGCGCGGCAGTGGCCCGAGACCGGGCGCCCCCGTCGCGCGGGCGTGTCCTCCTTCGGCGCGAGCGGCACCAACGCACACGTGGTCCTGGAGCAAGGCCCCGAGCCCGCCGCCCCCACCGAGCCCGTGCACGACGAACGTGTCCTGCCCTGGCTGCTGTCCGCCCGTACCCCCGGGGCCCTCGCCGACCAGGCGCGGCGACTCGCCGAGTTCGCGCGGGCGGAGGGCGGCGCCGGGACGGCGGAGATCGGGCACGCCCTCGTGGCCACCCGGGCCCTGTTCGAGGAGCGGGCCGTCGTGACCGGCGGTGACCGGGACGAACTGCTCGCCGGGCTCGACGCGCTCGCCGCGGGCGGATCCGCGCCCGGCGTGGTGGCGGGGACGGCTCGGCCCGGCGTCCGGGTCGCGTTCCTGTTCAGCGGCCAGGGCAGCCAGCACGCGGGCATGGGACGCGAGCTGTACGAGACGTTCCCGGTCTTCGCCGAGGCGTTCGACGCGGCGGTCTTCGAACTCGACCGGCAACTGGCCGGGCACACGGACCAGTCGGTGCGTGACGTCGTCCTGGGAGCCGACGGCACCGAGGGCCTGCTGGACGAGACGGTCTTCACCCAGGCCGCCCTCTTCGCCCTCGAAGTCGCCCTCTACCGGCTGGTCGAGTCCTTCGGCATACGGCCCGACCACCTGCTGGGACACTCGATCGGCGAACTCGCCGCCGCCCATGCGGCGGGCCTGTGGTCCCTCCAGGACGCGGCCGTCGTGGTCGCGGCGCGCGGCCGGCTCATGCACGCACTGCCCAAGGGCGGAGCGATGGTGGCCGTCTCGGTCTCCGAACAGGACGCCCTCGACGGCCTGGCCACCGCCCGTGACGACGTCCCCGGCGCCGACGCCGTCTGCGTAGCCGCCGTCAACGGGCCCGCCTCGGTCGTCCTGTCCGGCGACGAGGAGCCGGTACTGGCGGTGGCGGCGCGCTTCGCGGACGCCGGACACAAGACCCGCCGCCTGCGGGTCAGCCACGCGTTCCACTCGGCCCGCATGGAACCGATGCTGGACGAGTTCCGCCGCATCCTGACCACCGTCTCCTACGGCGAACCCACCCTCCCGCTCGTCTCCAACCTCACCGGAGCCCCGGCCCACCCCGACGAACTGCGCACCCCCGAGTACTGGGTACGACAGGTGCGCGAGGCCGTCCGGTTCGCCGACGGAGTGACGGCCCTGCACGCCGACGGCGTCACCGCCTACCTCGAACTCGGCCCCGAAGGCGTCCTGACCGCGATGGTCCGCGACACCCTCCCCGGCGCCGCCGACCTCACCGCCGCCCCCCTGCTGCGCCGCAACCGGCCCGAGACGCGGGCCACCCTCGACGCCCTGGCCGTCGCCCACGTCGCGGGCGTGCCCGTCCGCTGGGAAACCCTGTTCGAGGGGACCGGGACCACCGATCTGCCCACGTACGCGTTCGAACGGCGGCGCTACTGGCTGAGCAGCGGCTCGGGGCCGGCCGCCGACCCCACCGGCCTCGGCTTCGCCCCGGGCCGCCACCCGCTGGTCGGCGCCGCCGTCCCGCTCGCCGGCACCGACCACATGGTCCTCACCGGACGGCTCTCCACCCGCACCCACCCCTGGCTCGCGGACCACGCGGTCGCCGGAACCGTCCTGCTCCCCGGCGCCGCGCTCGCCGAACTCGCCCTGCACGCCGCCGACCTCACCGGCTGCTCCCGGGTCGCCGACCTGACCCTGGAGAACCCGCTCGTCCTGCCCGAACGCGGCGCCGCGCAACTCCAGATCGCCATCGGCGGGGACCAGGGCGACGGAGCGCGCACCCTGGAGATCCACTCCCGCCCGCAGGACACCACCGACACCGATACCGACCCCGAGCAGTCGGCGACGGCCTGGACCCGCCACGCCACCGGCACCCTCGCCCCGGCCGACGACCACACCGCCAACTTCGACTTCGGCCTGACCGCCTGGCCCCCGCCCGGCGCCCAGCCCCTGGACCTGGACGGCTTCTACGACCGGCTCACCGACAGCGGCTACGGCTACGGGCCGGCCTTCCAGGGCCTGCGCAGCGCATGGCGCGCCGGTGACGCCGTCTACGCCGACGTGGCCCTGCCCGACGGCACGGCCGACTCCGCGAGCCGGTTCGGCCTGCACCCGGCGCTCCTCGACGCCTGCCTGCACGCGGCACAGCTCACCGCCCCGGAAACCGACGACGGCCTGGTACGCCTCCCGTTCTCCTGGACCGGCATCACCCTCCTGGCCACCGGCGCCCCCGCCCTGCGGGTACGACTGTCCACCAGCGGCCCCGACCGGCTCACCCTCCAAGCCGTCGACGGCACCGGACAGCCCGTCCTCGACGTGCGGGAGCTGGCGGTACGCGGCGTCGCCCCCGACCGGCTCGGCGCGGCCCGCGAGAGCACGACCGGCGCCCTCCACCTCATGCACTGGCTCCCGGCCGACCTGACCGAAAGCCTCACGAACACGAACACGAACACGGCTACGAACACGAACACGAACACGGCTACGGACACGGCCACAGACACGGACACCGCCACAGACACAGCCACGGACCGGCTCGACACCGCCCGCCGCACCACCACCACCGACGGCGGCGGTCTCGCGGACGCCGTCGCGCAGGCGACCACCGAGGTCCTGCGGCGGATCCAGGAACGGCTCGCCGACGACGACGCACCGGGCCCGCTGGCGGTGGTGACGCACGGCGCGGTCGCCGCGTCCCCCGACGACACCGTGCCCGACCTCGTCAACGCCGCCGTATGGGGCCTCGTACGCTCGGCCCAGTCCGAACACCCCGGCCGGTTCACCCTCGTCGACACGGACGACAGCCCCGACTCCACCGCGCTCCTGGAGGCCGCCGTCCGCAGCGGCGCACCCCAGCTCGCCCTCCGTGCCGGACAGGCCCTGGCACCCCGCCTCGCCCGGCACGGCGAACACACCGCCCTGATCCCGCCGCCCGGCGACTGGACCCTGGCCACCACGGGCGACGGCACCCTCGAAGGACTGGCCCTCCAGCCCGCCGACGACACCGCGCCCCAGCCCCTCGGCGCACACGACATCCGCATCGCCGTCCGCGCCGCCGGACTCAACTTCCGCGACGTGCTGATCGCCCTCGGCGTCTACCCGGGCGCCGCGTCCATGGGCGGCGAAGGCGCCGGCGTGGTCACCGAAGTCGGCTCCGAGGTCGAGCAGTTCACCGTCGGGGACACCGTGTTCGGGCTGTTCCCGTCCTTCGGGCCGCGGGCCGTCGCCGACCGGCGGATGGTCGCCCGGATGCCGGAGGGGTGGTCGTTCGAGCAGGGCGCGTCGGTACCGGTCGTGTTCCTGACGGCCTGGTACGGGCTCGTGGAACTCGGCGGACTCCAGCCCGGCGAGCGGATCCTGATCCACGCCGGTGCGGGCGGGGTCGGCATGGCGGCGATCCAGATCGCCCGCCACCTCGGCGCCGAGGTCTTCGCGACGGCGAGCGAGGGCAAGTGGGACACGCTGCGGGCGATGGGTCTGGACGACTCCCACATCGCCAGCTCCCGCACGCTCGACTTCGAGCAGAAGTTCGCCGGTGGCGTCGACGTGGTGCTCAACTCCCTCGCGGGCGAGTTCATCGACGCCTCACTGCGGCTCCTCGCCGACGGCGGCCGGTTCCTGGAGATGGGCAAGACCGACCTCCGCGACCCGGACACCGTCCACACCGCCCACCCCGGCACCCGCTACCTCCCCTACGACCTGATGACCCTCGCCCCGGGCCACATCAACGCCCTCCTCGACGACGTGACCCGCCTGTTCGGGACCGGGGCGCTGCACCCGGCCCCGGTACGGTGCTACGACATGCGGCGGGCACCGGACGCCTTCCGGCTCATGTCCCAGGCCAAGCACACCGGCAAACTGGTCCTGCGCGTCCCCAGGCCCCTGGACCCGGACGGCACCGTTCTGATCACCGGCGGCACCGGCACCCTGGGCGGCCTCCTGGCCCGGCACCTCGTCACCCGGCACGGCGTCCGCAACCTGGTGCTGCTCAGCCGAGGCGGGCCCGACGCCCCCGGCGCGGCCGGCCTCACCGCCGACCTCACGGAACTCGGCGCCCAGGTGCGCGTCGAGGCGTGCGACGCGGCCGACCGCGAGGCACTCGCCGCCGTCCTCGCCCGCACATCCGCCCCCCTCACCGGCATCGTCCACGCGGCGGGCGTACTGGACGACGGACTCATCGACGCACTCACCCCCGAGCGCCTCGAACGCGTCCTGCGCGCCAAGGTCGACGGCGCCCTCAACCTCCACGACCTCACCGCGGGCCACGACCTCGCCGCCTTCGTCCTCTTCTCCTCCGCCGCCGGAATGCTGGGCAGCCCCGGACAGGCCAACTACGCCGCCGCCAACGCCTTCCTGGACGCCCTCGCCGCACACCGGCAGTCCACCGGGCTCCCCGCCACCTCCCTCTCCTGGGGCCTGTGGGCGGACACCAGCGGCATCACCGGACAACTCGGCGCGCAGGACATGGCCCGCATGCGCCGCTCGGGGATCGCCCCGCTGACCGCGGCCGACGCACTCCAGCTCTTCGACACCGCACTGACCCTCCCCGACGCCAACCCCGCCGCCGTACGACTGGACACGGCCTCCCTGCGGAAGGCCGCCGCCGCCGGGAACTTGCCCGCACCGCTGCACGGCCTGGTGCGCATGCCCCGGCGCCAGGCCACCGGAGCCACGGCACGGTCCGCGACCCACCTCGTCCAGCAGCTCGCCGGACAGACCGGGGCGGAACGCGAACGCCTCCTCGTCGACCTCGTACGCGGCCACTGCGCCGCCGTCCTCGGACACGCCTCCACCGAGGCCGTCTCCTCCGACCGGGGCTTCCTCGAAGCGGGCTTCGACTCGCTCACCGCCGTCGAACTCCGCAACCGGCTCTCCACCGCGACCGGACTGCACCTGCCGGCCACGATCACCTTCGACCACCCCACCCCCCTCGCTCTCGCCCGCCACCTCGGACAGCAACTCGCCCCGGCCGGCCCGGCGGACCCGACGGCACCCCTGCTCGGCGAGATCGACCGGCTGGAAGCGGCACTCACCGACGCGCTTCCCGACCCGGGCGACGACCGCGACGCCGTACTGCGCCGCCTCCAGGCGCTGCTGTGGAAGTTCGAGGACACCCCCGACCCGGCGTCCGGCACCGAAGACGACCGGCCCGGCGGCTTCGACGCCGTCACCGACGACGAGATGTTCAGCCTGATCGACAGGGAACTGGGGCTGGACTGATGACCTCTGCCACCCGACCGACCCGGACAACGCCGTTCTCTGGAAAGCGTGGGCGATGAACGACACCGGCACGGAACACAAACTGCGGGGCTACCTCAAGCGGGTGACCGAGGAACTCCAGCAGACCAGGCGCCGCCTGGCCGCCACGGAGGCACACGGACGGGCGCCCCTCGCGATCGTCGCCATGTCCTGCCGCTTCCCGGGCGGTGTCCGCTCGCCCGAGGACCTGTGGCGGCTGGTGGAGTCCGGGGCCGACGTCGTCTCCGACTTCCCCACCGACCGGGGCTGGGACACCGACGACCTCTACGACCCCGATCCCGACGCCCCCGGCAAGAGCTACGTACGCCAAGGCGGCTTCGTCCACGACGCGGGCGAGTTCGACGCCGAGTTCTTCGGGATATCCCCCCGCGAAGCCCTCGCGATGGACCCCCAGCAGCGACTGCTCCTGGAGACGTCGTGGGAGGCGTTCGAGCGGGCCGGCATCGACCCGGCCACCCTCAAGGGCAGCCGCACCGGCGTCTTCGTCGGCGCGGGCGCCAACCGCTACATCGAGAACCCGAGCCGCACCCCGCGCGCCATCGAGGGCTACTCGATGACCGGCAACATCACCAGCGTCCTGTCCGGCCGGCTCTCCTACACCTACGGCTTCGAGGGCCCCGCCGTCACCGTCGACACCGCCTGCTCGTCCTCCCTGGTCGCCCTCCACCTGGCCGCACAGGCCCTGCGGCACAACGAGTGCTCCTTCGCGCTGGTCGGCGGCGTCACCGTGATGTCCGACCCCGCGCTCTTCGTCGAGTTCAGCCGGCAGCGCGGCCTCGCCCCCGACGGCCGCTGCAAGGCGTTCGCCGCCGCCGCCGACGGCACCGGCTGGTCCGAGGGCGTCGGGGTCGTCCTCGTCGAACGGCTCGCCGACGCCCGCCGCAACGGCCACCAGGTGCTCGCCGTGCTGCGCGGCAGCGCCGTCAACCAGGACGGCACCAGCAGCGGCCTCACCGCACCCAGCGGACCGTCACAGCAGCGCGTCATCCGGCAGGCCCTGGACAACGCCCGCCTCACCCCCGACCAGATCGACCACGTCGAGGCCCACGGCACCGGCACCCGGCTCGGCGACCCCATCGAGGCCCAAGCCCTGATCGCCACCTACGGCCAGGACCGGGACCGGCCGCTGTGGCTCGGCGCCCTCAAATCCAACCTGGGCCACTCCGCCGCCGCCTCGGGCGTCGCCGGAGTCATCAAGACCGTGCTGGCGATGCGCCACGGCACACTGCCGAAAACGCTCCACGTGGACGCGCCGACCCCGCACGTCGACTGGTCGGCGGGCGCGGTCGAGCTGCTGACCGAGGCCCGCCCCTGGCCCGAGACCGGGCAGCCGCGCCGGGCCGCGGTCTCCTCGTTCGGGATCAGCGGCACCAACGCGCACATCGTCCTCGAACAGGCTCCCGCACCGGCCGAGCCGGCCGACGCCGAGGCCGTACCCGACGACAGCGGCCCCCTGCCCTGGCTCGTCTCCGCCCGCTCGGAGCCGGGACTGCGCGCCCAGGCCCGCCGGCTCCTCGACCACATCGAGGCACACCCCGAACTCACCCCGCTGGACCTCGCCCACTCCCTGTCCGCGACCCGCTCCGCCCTGGACGTCCGCGCGGCCGTCCTCGGCACCGAACGCACCGAACTGGTCGAAGGACTCGCCTCACTGGCGGACGGCGACCCCGGCGCCAACGTACGGGTGGGCGCTGTACGCACCGACGCCCGGGTGGCCCTGTTGTTCAGTGGGCAGGGGAGTCAGCGGTTGGGGATGGGGCGTGAGTTGTATGCCGCGTTCCCGGTGTTCGCGGAGGCGTTCGACGCGGTGGTCGCGGAGCTGGACCGGGAGCTGGCCGGTCATGTGGGGCACGGTGTGCGTGATGTGGTGTGGGGGGAGGAGGAGCTGCTGGGGGAGACGGTGTTCACGCAGGCCGGGTTGTTCGCGGTCGAGGTGGCGCTGTTCCGGCTGGTGGAGTCCTTCGGGGTACGTCCCGACTTCCTTCTCGGTCATTCGATCGGGGAGTTGGCGGCGGCTCATGTGGCAGGCGTGTGGTCGCTTGCCGATGCGGCTGCGGTGGTGGCGGCGCGGGGGAGGTTGATGCAGGCGCTGCCGTCTGGCGGGGTGATGGTGGCGGTGCAGGCGACGGAGGCCGAAGTCGCGGAAGTGCTGGGGGATGGTGCGGAGATCGCGGCGGTGAACGGTCCGTCGTCGGTGGTGATCTCCGGGGACGAGACCGCTGTCCTGGCGGCTGCCGATGCGCTGAGTGAGCTGGGGCGCAAGACGAAGCGGCTGGCGGTCAGTCACGCGTTCCACTCGGCGCGTATGGAACTGATGCTCGCGGAGTTCCGTACGGTGCTGGAGGGCGTCTCGTACGCGGAACCGCAACTGCCGATCGTGTCCAACCTGACCGGCCGGGTGGCGTCGGCGGGGGAGTTGACGGACCCGGCCTACTGGGTGCGTCAGGTCCGCGAAGCCGTCCGCTTCGGTGACGGCGTCACCGCCCTGCTGGCCCACGGCGTCACCGCCTTCGCGGAACTGGGCCCCGACGGCGTCGCCTGTGCCATGGTCCGGGAGGCGGTCGTCCCGAATCCCGAGCGCCAGGCGCCCACCGCCTTGCCGTTGCTGCGGCGCGACCACCCCGAGGCGAGCAGCGTGACCGGGGCACTGGCCGCCCTGCACACCGAAGGCATCCGCGTCGACTGGGCCGGGAACCTCGCCGCGCGCGGCGGCCGGCGGGTGGAGTTGCCGACGTTCGCCTTCCAGCGGCAGCACTACTGGCTCACCAGCGAACAGCCCGCCGCCCCCACCGGCCGCTACACGATCCACTGGCGCACGGTCGCCGAATCCCCGACGGCCAGGCTCTCCGGCGACTGGCTGCTGGTGTCCGGCACCGGCGACGCTCTCACCGCGGGGTGCGCCGAGGCGCTGGAGGAGCGCGGCGCACGCGTGACGCACCTGACCGTCGAGCCCGAAGCGCTGGACCGGGAGGCGCTCACCGCACTCCTGGGCGAGCACACCGGCGTCACGGGCGTCGTGTCACTGCTGGGCCTGAACGTGAACCACTCGGCCGACGCCGGACCCGTGCCCCCGGGGCTGGCCGGCACGCTCGCGCTCGTCCAGGCCCTGTGCGACCTCGGCATGGACACCCGGCTGTGGGCCCTGACACAGGGCGCGGTCACCACCGGCGCCTCCGACACCGTGCGCCACGTCGGACAGGCCCAGGTCTGGGGTCTCGGCCGTACCGTCGCCCTGGAGCACCCCGCGCTGTGGGGCGGGCTCGTCGACCTGCCCGACGTACCCGACGCGCCGGCCTGGTCCCGGGCCGTGGCGATGATCGCGGACGGTGCCGAGGACCAGGTCGCCGTCCGCGCCTCCGGCATCCGGGTACGGCGGCTGGGCGCCGCGCCCGCCGACGGCGCGGCCACCGACTGGCGGCCCGCCGGGCGGATCCTGGTCACCGGCGGCACGACCGGCCTCGGCGCCCGGGTGGCACGGTGGGCGGCCGAGCGGGGTGCCGAGGAACTGGTGCTGGTCAGCAGGCGGGGCGACGGAACGCCCGGGGTCGACCAACTGGTGGCGGACCTCGCGGAACTCGGCGCCCGCACCACCGTCGCCTCCTGCGACCTCGCCGACGGCGCCGCCCTCGCCCGGCTCGTCGCGCAGGTGGAGGCCGACGGCGAGCCGATCCGGGCCGTCGTGCACACCGCGGGGCTCGCCCAGGACCGCCCCGTCCTCGACACCGACCCGCTCCTGTGCGCGGACGTCATCGCCGGCAAGGCGGTGGGCGCCGCCCACCTCGACACCGTGTTCGGTGACCGCCCGCTCGACGCGTTCGTGCTGTTCTCCTCGGTCGCCGGAGTGTGGGGCGGCGGCGTCCAGGGCGCCTACGCCGCCGCCAACGCCGCGCTGGACGCGCTCGCCGAGCAGCGCAGGGCGCGCGGGCTGGCCGCCACCTCCATCGCCTGGGGTCCGTGGGCCGACGAAGGCATGGTCGGCGCGGAGGACGACGTACGACGGCTGGCCCGCCGCGGTCTGCGCCCGCTGTCCACGGACGCGGGACTCGCCGCGCTCGCCCGGGCCGTGGGGCGGCCCGAGGCGACGGTGGCCGTGGCCGACGTGGACTGGGAACGGTTCACCACCGCGTTCACCGCGCTGCGGCCCAGCCCGCTGCTGAGCGCGCTGCACCCGACCGCCGCCGCCGCGCCCGCGCCCGCGTCCGGGTCCGCGGTGCCGAAGGACGCCGCGCTCGCCCGCCGTCTCGCCGAGGCCCCCGCCGCGGACCGGCCCGCGCTCGCCCTGCACGCCGTGCGTACCCAGGTCGCGCAGGTGCTCGGGCACGGCTCGGCGCAGACGGTCGACGCCGACCGGGCCTTCCGCGACCTCGGCTTCGACTCCCTGACCGCCGTCGAACTGCGCGACCGGCTCGGCGCGCTGACCGGGCTCCAGCTCGCCGTCACCACCGTGTTCGACCACCCGACCTGTGCCGCGCTGGCCGCGTACCTGTGCGAGGAACTCGCCCAGGACGGACCGGCCGACCGCCGGCAGGGCGGGGCCGTCGCCCTCGCCGCCTCCGACGAGCCCGTCGCGATCGTCGCCATGGCCTGCCGCTTCCCCGGCGGTGTCGAGTCCCCCGAGGACCTGTGGCAGTTGGTCGCCGACGGCGGCGACGCCATCGGCCTCTTCCCGGCCGACCGGGGCTGGGACCTCGACCGCCTCTACCACCCCGACCCCGACCACCCCGGCACCACCTACACCCGGCACGGCGGATTCCTCACCGGCGCCGCCGACTTCGACGCGGGCTTCTTCGGGATCTCCCCGCGCGAGGCCACCGCCATGGACCCCCAGCAGCGGCTCCTCCTCGAAACCTCCTGGGAAGCCTTCGAACGCGCCGGACTCGACCCGGCGGCCCTCGCCGGAACCGCGACCGGCGTCTTCGTCGGCGGCTCACCCTCCGGTTACGCGACCGGAGCGCACGCGGGCCAGAGCGCGGAGGGCTACGCGCTCACCGGCAGCGCGGGCAGCGTCCTGTCCGGACGCCTCGCCTACACCTACGGCCTGGAAGGCCCCGCCGTCACGGTGGACACCGCGTGCTCGTCGTCCCTGGTCGCCCTGCACCTCGCCGTGCAGGCCCTGCGCCGGGGCGAGTGCGCCACGGCCCTCGCGGCGGGCGTCGCCGTCATGGCCGTCCCCACGGGCTTCGTCGAGTTCAGCCGGCAGCGCGGGCTCGCCGCCGACGGCCGCTGCAAGTCGTTCGCCGCGGGCGCCGACGGCACCGGCTGGTCCGAGGGCGCCGCCGTCCTCGTCCTCGAACGGCTCTCCGACGCCCGGCGCGAGGGGCACCCGGTCCTCGCCGTGGTCCGTGGCTCCGCCGTCAACCAGGACGGCGCCAGCAACGGGCTCAGCGCGCCCAACGGCCTCGCCCAGCAGCGGGTCATCCGGCTCGCCCTCGCCGACGCGGAGCTGACGCCGGACCAGGTCGACGCCGTCGAGGCGCACGGCACCGGCACCACCCTCGGCGACCCCATCGAGGCCCACGCCCTGATCGCCGCCTATGGACAGGACCGGCCCGCCGAACGCCCGCTGCGGATCGGCTCGGTGAAGTCCAACCTCGGCCACGCGGCGGCCGCCGCCGGGCTCGCGGGCCTCGTGAAGACGGTCATGGCCCTGCGCCACGGCACCCTCCCCAAGACCCTCCACGTCGACCGGCCCTCACCGCACATCGACTGGTCGGCCGGCGCCGTGGAACTCCTCACGGAAGCGGCACCCTGGCCGGACACCGGCCGGCCCCGCCGCGCCGGGGTGTCCTCCTTCGGCATCAGCGGCACCAACGCCCACGTCATCCTCGAACAGGCCCCTCCCGCCGCCGAGCAGGCCCCCGAGGAGGCCCCCGAGGAGCGGCCGCAGCCCGGCACCCCGCTGCCCTACCTCCTCTCCGCCGCCAGCGCACCCGCCCTGCGGGCCGTCGCGGCCCGGCTGCGCGGACACCTGCTGGACCACCCCGGCCTCGCCCCCGCCGACATCGCGCACTCCCTCGCCACCACCCGCGCCGTCCTGCCCCACCGCGCGGTGGTGCTCGCCCACGACCGCGACACCCTCCTGCACGCACTGGACGGACTCGCCGACGGCGTGGCACGCCCCCACGTCGCCGAAGGCACCGGGCCCATTCGCGACCGTGTCGTGTTCGTCTTCCCCGGGCAGGGCTCCCAGTGGCCCGGCATGGCCGCCGGGCTGCTCGCGGAATGCCCCCTGTTCGCCGAGCACATCGCCCGCTGCGAGACGGCCCTCGCCCCCTACGTCGACTGGTCGCTGACCGCGGTCCTGCGCGACGCCGACGAGGCCGCCCTGCACCGCGTGGACGTGGTGCAGCCCGCCCTGTGGGCGGTGATGGTCTCCCTCGCCGCGCTCTGGAGCGCCCACGGCATCCGGCCCGCCGCCGTGGTCGGCCACTCGCAGGGCGAGATCGCCGCGGCGGTCGTCGCGGGCGCCCTCACCCTCGACGACGGCGCCAGGATCGCCGCCCTGCGCAGCAAGGCACTCCTCGCCCTCTCCGACCGGGGCCTCATGGCCTCCGTCGCGCTGTCCGCCACCGAGGCCGCCGAGCACGTCGCCGCGTCCGGCGGCCGGCTCTCCCTCGCGGCGGCCAACGGCCCCGGCCAGGTCGTCGTCTCCGGCGACCCCGACGCCGTACGGGCCCTGGCGGCCGGCGCCGAACGCTCCCGCGTCCTCCCGGTGGACTACGCCTCGCACTCCGCGCACGTCGAGGAGATCCGCGACCGGCTCCTCGCCGACCTCGCGGACCTGCGGCCCACCACCGGAGACGTGCCGTTCCACTCCACCGTCACGGCCGGTCCGCTGGACACCGCCGGGCTGGACGCCGAGTACTGGTACACCAACCTGCGGCGGACGGTCCGCTTCGAGGAGACCGTGCGCGGCCTGCTGGAGCAGGGACACGACACGTTCGTCGACCTCGGCCCGCACCCCACCCTCGTCACCCCGGTCCAGGAGATCGCCGCGTCCGCCGGCGCCGAGAGCGCGGTCCTCGGCAGCCTCCGCCGGGGCGCGGGCGGCCTCGACCGCTTCCTGCTGTCCGTCGGCGAGGCTGCCGCCCTCGGCGTCGTACCCGACTGGAGCACCGTCCTCGCTGCTCACCGCCCCACCACCGTCGACCTGCCCACCTACCCCTTCGCCCGGCGCCGCTACTGGCTCGACGCGGCCGGCACCGCACCCGCCGCCGACCGCGACCCGGCCGAGGCCCGCTTCTGGGAACTCGTCGAAGACCAGGACCCCCAGGCACTCGCCGACCTCCTCGACGCACCCGAAGCACAGCCCTGGCACAGCGTCCTGCCCACCCTGCGCGCCTGGCGCCGGCACACCCGCGAGCGCCGCACCGCCGACGGCCGCCGCTACCGCGCCCGCTGGCAGCCCGCCCCCGACCTGACCGCCGACCCCGGCGCCCCGACCGCCTGGCTCGCCGTCGTCCCGGCCGCACTCGCCGCCGACGAGGACACCACCCGGCTGATCGCCGGCCTGGCCGACCGGGGCCTGAAGGTCGACACCGTCACCGTCGACCCCGCCCGCACCGACCGCGCCGACCTCACCGACCGCCTCCAGGACGCCCTCCCACGCGAACCCGGACGCGTCGGCGTCCTCTCCTTCCTCGGACTCGACCCCACCCCCCACCCCGGCACCCCGCAGATCTCCGCCGGCCTCACCGGCACCCTCCTCCTCGCCCAGGCCGTCACCGACCTCACCGCCGAGACCCGCCTGTGGTGCCTGACCCGAGGCGCCGTCGCCGTCACCGAACCCGCCCCCGACGCCCCCGAACAGGCCCGGATCTGGGGACTCGGCCGCGTCGCCGCCCTCGAACTGCCCGACCGCTGGGGCGGCCTGGTGGACCTGCCCGCACACCCCGGCCCCGACGACGCCGACCGGCTGCGCCAGGCCCTCACCAACGCGGCACACGAGGACCAGCTCGCCCTGCGCCCCACCGGCACCCACATCCGCCGTCTGGACCGCGCCCCCCTCCCCACCACCGACCCGGTACGCGACTGGCGCCCCACCGGCACCGTCCTCGTCACCGGCGGCACCAGCCCCCTGACCGTCCGGCTCACCCACTGGCTCTCCGCCCGCGGCGCCGAACACATCGTCCTGGCCGGCCCCATCGACCCCGGCACCGCCACCGCCACCGAGACCGCACTCGAAGCCACCGGCACCCGCCTCACCCTCGCCCCCTGCGACCTGACCGACCGGCAGGACGTCACCCGCCTCCTGGACCGCCTCCACACCGACGACCAGAAGATCACCGACCTGGTGCACACACCCGGCGACCCCGGCCTCGCCCCCCTCGACCGGACCGACCCCACCGCCCTCGCCCACACCCTCGCCGCCACCGCCCACAGCGCCCTCCTCCTCGACGAACTCCTCGACCCCGCCGCACTGCGGACCGTCGTCCACTTCTCCTCCGTCGCCGCCTTCTGGGGCAGCGGTGAACACGCCGCCTACGCCGCCGCCTGCGCCCACCTCGACGCCCTCGCCGAACGGCACCGCGCCCAGGGCCGGCACGCCCTCTCCGTCGCCTGGCCCGTCTGGGACCTGCTCACCGAGACCCCCGCCGCCGACGACCCCGACACCGCCCGCGCCCTGCGTCGCATCGGCCTCGGCGGCCTCGGCCTCCTCGACCCGGACCACGCCCTGGACGCCCTGCGGGCAGCCCTCGACCACGACGACACCTGCGTCACCGTCGCCGACGTCGACTGGCCCGTCTTCACCGGCGCCTTCACCGCCCGCCGCCCCAGCAGGCTCCTCGACACCCTCCCCGAGGCCCGCGCCGCCCTCGCCGCACTCGACGAGGAAGCCCGCGACGCGGCCGACGCCGCCGACGAACTCCGCCGCGACCTCAGCACCCTCAGCGCCGCCGACCGTGCACACCGCCTCCTCGAACTGGTCCGCGAGCACACGGCCGCCGCCCTCGGCCACGACAGCCTCGACGAGATCCGGCCCGACCGCGCCTTCAGCGAACTCGGCTTCGAGTCGATCACCGCCGTCGACCTGCGCAACCGCCTGAGCCGCCGCACCGGCCTCACCCTGCCCGCGACCCTCCTGTTCGACCACCCCACCCCCCTCGCCCTCGTCGACCTCCTCCAGGCCGAACTCCTGGAGGACGGCACGGCGGACGCCACCTCCCTGCACGCGGAGATCGACCGCCTCGCCAACGGCCTCGCCACCGCCACCGTCGGCGACACCGACCGGGCCGGCATCACCAAACGCCTGCAGACCCTCCTCGCCACCTGGACCGCCGCCCCCGACGACGGCCCACGGCAACCCGAGGCCCGCACCGCCACCGACGAGCTCGAAGCCGCCACCGACGACGAGATGCTCGCCTTCCTCGACAAGCTGCGCCGCGACACCTCGGCCGGCTGACCCCCCGTACGCCATCCCCGCACCACGAACACCACGACCCCAGTACCGGAGGACTGCCGTGGCCAGTGAAGAGACGCTTCGCGAATACCTGAAGTGGGCCACGGCCGAACTCCACGACGCCCGCCGGCGCATCGAGGAGCTCGAGACCGCCGAGCCCGTCGCCATCGTCGGCATGGCCTGCCGCTACCCCGGCGACATCACCTCTCCCCAAGACCTGTGGGACCTCGTCAGCCGGGGCGAGGACGCCATCGGCCCCCTCCCCGACGACCGGGGCTGGGACCTCGACCGCCTCTACCACCCCGACCCCGACCACCCCGGCACCACCTACACCCGGCACGGCGGGTTCCTCTCCGACGTCGCCGGCTTCGACGCGGACTTCTTCGGCATCTCCCCGCGCGAAGCCACCGCCATGGACCCCCAGCAACGGCTGCTCCTCGAAACCTCCTGGGAAGCCTTCGAACACGCCGGAATCGTCCCGGCCACCCTCCGCGGCAGCCGCACCGGCGTCTTCATCGGCACCAACAACCTGGAGTACGGCTGGACCTCCGGCAGCGTCCCCGACGAATACGCCGGACACCTCACCACCGGCACCGCCGCCGCCGTCGTCTCCGGCCGGCTCTCCTACCTGTACGGCCTCGAAGGCCCCGCCGTCACCCTGGACACCGCCTGCTCCTCCTCCCTCGTCGCCCTCCACCTCGCCGTCCAGGCCCTGCGCGGCGACGAGTGCACGCTCGCCCTCGTCGGCGGCGTCACCGTCCTCTCCTCGCCCGGTCAGCTCCTCGGCTTCAGCGCCCAGCACGGACTCGCCGCCGACGGCCGCTGCAAGGCGTTCGCCGACAGCGCCGACGGCATGGGGCTCGCGGACGGCGTGGGGCTGCTCCTCGTCGAGAAGCTCTCCGACGCCGAACGCAACGGGCACCGGGTGCTCGCCGTCGTCCGCGGCTCCGCCGTCAACCAGGACGGCGCCAGCAACGGACTCACCGCTCCCAACGGACCCTCCCAGCAACGGGTGATCCGCATGGCCCTCGCCGACGCGGGGCTGTCGGCCGCCGACGTCGACGCCGTCGAGGCACACGGCACCGGGACGACGCTCGGCGACCCGATCGAGGCCCAGGCCCTCATGGCGACCTACGGACAGAGCCGGCCCGCCGACCGGCCGCTGTGGCTCGGCTCCGTCAAGTCGAACATCGGGCACACCGGGGCGGCCGCGGGGGTCGCCGGGCTGATCAAGGCGGTCCAGGCGATCCGGGCGAAGGTGCTGCCGCAGACGCTGCACGCGGGGGAGCGGTCGACGCGGATCGACTGGTCCGCGGGTGAGGTGGAGTTGCTCACCGAGGCGCGGGAGTGGCCGGACAGTGGGCGTCCTCGGCGTGCGGGTGTGTCGTCGTTCGGGATCAGTGGGACGAACGCACATGTGATCGTGGAGGAGGCTCCGGAGGCGGCTGAGGCTGCTGAGGTGCCTGCTGCTGGTGGGGTGTTGCCGTTCGTGGTGTCGGGGCGGTCGGAGAAGGGGCTGAGGGCTCAGGCTGAGCGGCTTGCCGCGTATGTGCGGGGCGGGGCTGAGCTGAGTGGGGTCGCTTCGGCCTTGGTGGCGGCTCGGTCCGCGTTGGAGTTCCGGGGTGTGGTCGTAGCTGGCGATCGCGATGAACTCGTGGCGGGGTTGGAGGAGTTGGCGGCCAGGGAGTCGGTGCCGGGCGGTGCGCGGTCCTCGACTCGGCCGGTGTTCGTCTTCCCCGGGCAGGGGTCGCAGTGGGTGGGGATGGCGGCCGGTCTGCTGGACGAGTCTGCGGTGTTCGCGGAGCGGATCGCTGCGTGTGAGGCGGCGCTAGCGCCGTATGTGGACTGGGAGTTGGGGGAGGTCTTGCGGTCCTCGGAGGAGGACTGGATGGGCCGGGTGGATGTGGTGCAGCCGGTCTTGTGGGCGGTGATGGTGTCGCTGGCCGGGCTGTGGGAGTCGTTCGGTGTCGTCCCGGCTGCTGTGGTGGGGCACTCTCAGGGTGAGATCGCCGCCGCGTGTGTGGCGGGTGCGCTCTCCCTCGATGATGCGGCGAAGGTTGTGGCGCTGCGCAGCCTGGCGATCGTGGAGCTGGCAGGCACGGGCGGCATGGCGTCTCTCGGTGTTTCGGCCGAGCGTGCTGCTGAGCTGATCGCCGCTTACGAGGGGCGTGTGTCGGTGGCCGCCGTCAATGGGCCCGGTTCGGTGACGGTCGCGGGTGAGCCGGATGCCCTTGACGCGCTCCTGGCCGACTGCGACGCCGCTGACGTCTGGGCGCGTCGGGTCCCGGTGGACTACGCCTCGCACTCGGCCCAGGTGGAGTCCATCCGGGACCGCATCCTCACCGACCTGGCCGGTATCGAGCCGATGACGCCCAGGGTCCCCTTCTACTCGGCGGTCATGGTCGGTCGGGTGGAGACGGGTGCGCTGGATGCGGAGTACTGGTACACGAACCTGCGTCAGACGGTCCGTTTCGAGGAGACGGTGCGCCTGTTGCTGGCGGACGGCTTCGACGCGTTCGTCGAGACCAGCGCCCACCCCGTCCTGACGACACCGGTCGAGGGCACGGTCGAGGACGCCGCGGTCGTCCTGGGCACCCTGCGCCGCGACGAGGGCGACCTGCGCCGCTTCACCACCGCCCTCGGAGAGGCGTACGCCAACGGCCTCGCCGTCGACTGGACCCCCCTCGTCGGCACCGCCCGTACCACCGGACCCGACCTCCCCACCTACCCCTTCCAGCACCAGCGTTACTGGCTGCGCGACACTGCCTCCGCCGGACTCGACGACGTCGCAGGGCTCGGGCTCACCGGTGAGGGGCACCCCCTCCTGGGCGCCTCGGTGTCCCTCGCCGACGGGCAGGGCTTCCTGCTCACCGGGCGGCTGTCGCTGTCCTCGCACCCCTGGCTGCGGGACCACGCGGTCGACGGCACGGTCCTGCTGCCGGGCACCGCCTTCGTGGAGCTGGCGATCCGGGCCGGGGACGCGGCGGGCTGCGGGGTCCTTGAGGAACTCACCCTCCAGGCCCCGCTGGTCCTGCCCGAACACGGCGGAGTACAGGTCCAGGTGCTGGTCGCGGCCCCGAACCCGGACGGCAGCCGCAGTGTCTCCGTCCACTCCCGCCCCGACGACGACACCGACGCGGACTGGGCCCGAAACGCCGAGGGCCTGCTGGTCCACGAATCCGCCACCTCGGACGGCCCCGAGCTGCCGACCTGGCCCCCGACCGGCGCCCAGCCGATCGAACTGGACACCTTCTACGCCGACCTGGCCGAGACGGGCTACGCCTACGGACCCTCCTTCCGAGGACTCCGCGCCGCCTGGCGCGCCACGGACGGCGTGTACGCCGAAGTCGCCCTGCCCGCGGAACAGCGCGACACCGCCCACCGCTTCGGACTGCACCCCGCCCTCCTGGACGCGGCCCTCCAGGCGGCGGCGCTGACGGACCTCGACGCCGAGGGCGGCGCGATCCGCCTGCCGTTCGTCTGGAACGGCGTACGCCTGCGGGCCTCCGGCGCGGCCTCGCTGCGCGTCCGGCTCGCCGTCCGGGGCGGCGAGACCGTGACGGTCGACGCCTACGACAGCACGGGGCGACCGGTCCTCACCGCGCAGGGCCTCACCCTCCGCCCGTTCACGGCCGGCCGGCTCGACGACGACACCGCCGACAGCCTCTTCCGCCTGGACTGGGTTCCGGCCCCCGCCGCCGCTCCGGACGGCCAGCCCGTCACCCTGCTCGACTGCGCGTCCCTGCCCTTCCCCGACGGGGAGGGGCCCGTGCGGGCGACGGCCGCCGTGCTGGAGCGGATCCAGGCTTGGCTCGCGGACGGGAACGACGCGCGGCTCGTGGTGGTGACGCACGGCGCGGTGGCCGCCGCGCCGGGCGACGCCGTGCCGAACCTCGCCCACGCCCCCGTGTGGGGTCTGGTCAGGACGGCCCAGAGCGAGCACCCCGGCAGGTTCGCCCTCGTGGACACCGACGACACCGCGCAGTCGGCGGCACTGCTGGACGCCACGATCAGCAGCGGCGCACCGCAGACGGCGCTGCGCGAGGGCCGGGTTCTCGTACCCCGGCTGGTGCGGGGCGGTGGGGCCTTCGACGTGCTGCCGTCCTCCGCTTCCTGGCGTCTGGGGGCGTCGGGGGAGGGGACCATCGAGGGGCTGGCACTGACGGAGTCTCCGGTGGCGCCGCTGGAGCGGGGTCAGGTGCGGGTCGAGGTACGGGCGGCCGGCCTCAACTTCCGCGATGTGCTGATCGCGCTGGGCATGTACCCGGGTGCCACGGAGATGGGGTCCGAGGGGGCCGGGGTGGTGACCGAGGTCGGCCCGGGCGTCGAGGGCCTGGCCGTGGGCGACGCTGTCTTCGGGCTGTTCCCGGCCTTCGGCCCGCAGTCCGTCGCCGATCAGCGCATGGTCACCCGGATGCCGGAGGGGTGGTCGTTCGAGCAGGGCGCGTCGGTGCCGGTCGTGTTCCTGACGGCCTGGTACGGGCTCGTGGAGCTGGGTGGACTCCAGCCCGGTGAACGGGTGCTGGTGCATGCCGGTGCGGGTGGGGTCGGCATGGCGGCGATCCAGATCGCCCGTCACCTCGGCGCCGAGGTCTTCGCGACGGCGAGCGAGGGCAAGTGGGACACCCTGCGGGCGATGGGCCTGGACGACTCCCACATCGCCAGCTCCCGGACCCTCGACTTCGAGCAGAAGTTCGCCGAGGGCGTCGACGTGGTACTCAACTCCCTCGCGGGCGAGTTCACCGACGCCTCGCTGCGGCTGCTGGGCGACGGCGGCCGGTTCGTGGAGATGGGCAAGACGGACCTCCGGGACGCGACCGAGGTGGCCGCCCAGCACGGAGGCGTCTCCTACCAGGCGTTCGATCTGGTCGAGGCGGCGGGCGCGGACGGGATCGCCCGGATGCTCGGCGTGCTGATGCCGCTGTTCGCGGCCGGGGTGCTGGAGCCCATCGGGGTGCGGTCGTTCGATGTGCGGCGGGCGCCGGAGGCGTTCCGGTTCATGTCGGGGGCCAGGCACACGGGCAAGCTGGTACTGCGCATGCCCAGGCGGCTCGATCCCGACGGCACGGTCCTGATCACGGGCGGCACCGGCACGCTGGGCACGCTCGTGGCGCGGCACCTGGTCGAGGAGCACGGCGTACGCAATCTGGTCCTGCTGAGCCGTAGCGGCGGTGAGGTCCCGGAAGGGCTGGACGCCCGGGTCGTCGTCGAAGCCTGCGACGTGTCCGACCGGGAGGCCCTCGCCGCCGTCCTGGAACGGATACCCACCCCCCTGACGGGAGTCATCCACGCGGCGGGCGCGCTGGACGACGGTCTGATCGAGTCGCTCACCCCCGAGCGCCTCGAACGCGTCCTGCGCGCCAAGGTCGACGGCGCGGTCAACCTGCACGAACTCACCGCCGGCCACGACCTCGCCGCGTTCGTCCTCTTCTCCTCCCTCGCCGGCATCCTCGGCGGTCCCGCCCAGGCCAACTACGCCGCCGCCAACACCTTCCTGGACGCCCTCGCCGCGCACCGGCGGGAAGCCGGGCTCGCGGGTACCTCGTTGGCCTGGGGCCTGTGGGGAGAGGCCAGTGGGATGACCGGGCACCTCGACCGCGAGGACCTGGACCGGATGGCGCGCGGGGGGCTCGTACCGTTCTCCTCGGAGTTCGGGCTGCGTCTCTTCGACGCCGGCCGGTCCCTGCCGCAGGCGCTCGTGGTGGCCGCGCGGTTGGACACGGCCGCCTTGCGCACGCTGGCCGGAACCGGTGCGCTGCCCAGTGTGTTCCACGGGCTGGTCCGTGCGCCCGTGCGGCGCGTCGTGGCGGCCGAGGGGGAGCGGGGCGGGTCGGACTGGCAGCACGAAGTCGCGGGGCTGGCGCCCGCCGAGCGTTCGCGCGTGCTGCTGGAACTGGTCCAGGAGCACGTCGCCGCCGTCCTCGGACACGGCGACCCGACGGCCGTGGCCGCCGACCGGGGCTTCAAGGACCTCGGCTTCGACTCGCTCACCGCTGTCGAACTGCGCAACCGGCTCTCCGCCCGTACCGGGCTGCGCCTGCCCGCCACCCTGGTCTTCGACCATCCGACCTCCGCGGCGCTGGCCCGCCACCTCGACGCCGAACTCCCCGGCGGCGCGCGACCGGCACCGGCCGCTCCGGAAGCGCTGACGGCCCGCGCCGACGCCGACGAGCCGATCGCGATCATCGGCATGGCCTGCCGCTACCCCGGAGACGTGCGTTCGGCCGACGACCTGTGGCGATTGGTCTCCGAAGGCGTGGACGCCATCACCGAGTTCCCGGCCAACCGGGGCTGGGACCTGAGCCGCCTCTTCCACCCCGACGCCGACAACGCGGGTACCAGCTACGCCCGTTCCGGCGGCTTCCTGCACGACGCGGACCTCTTCGACGCCGACCTCTTCGGCATCAACCCCCGCGAAGCGCTCGCCATGGACCCCCAGCAGCGGCTCCTGCTGGAGACCTCCTGGGAGGCCCTGGAACACGCGGGCGTCGCACCGGACTCCCTCACCGGCACCCTGACCGGCGTCTACACCGGCCTGGTCGCCCAGGAGTACGCCGGCCGGCTCGACCGGGCCCCCGAGGAGCTGGAGGGCTACCTCGGCACCGGGAACACACCGAGCGTGGGCTCCGGCCGGGTCGCCTACACCTTCGGCTTCGAGGGTCCCGCCGTCACCGTCGACACCGCCTGCTCCTCCTCGCTCGTCGCCCTGCACCTCGCGGTGCGGGCCCTGCGGGGCGGCGAGTGCACGATGGCGCTCGCCTCAGGCGTGACCGTCATGTCGGAACCCGGCCTCTTCGTCGAGTTCAGCCGCCAGCGCGGACTTGCCGCCGACGGCCGCTGCAAGGCGTTCTCGGCGGACGGCGACGGGTTCGGACCGGCCGAGGGCGTCGGTGTCCTGGTCGTGGAGCGGCTGTCGGACGCGGTGCGCAACGGGCACCGGGTGCTGGCGCTGGTGCGGGGCAGCGCGGTCAACCAGGACGGTGCCAGCAACGGGCTGACGGCGCCGAACGGTCCGTCCCAGCAGCGGGTGATCCGGCAGGCGCTGGCCGACGCGGGGCTCACGGCGGGGGAGGTGGACGCGGTCGAGGCGCACGGCACCGGGACCGCGCTCGGCGACCCCATCGAGGCCCAGGCCCTCCTCGCCACCTATGGCCGCGACCGGCCCGAGGACCGGCCCGTCTACCTGGGCTCCGTCAAGTCCAACATCGGGCACACCCAGGCCGCGGCGGGCGTGGCCGGCGTCATCAAGATGGTGCGGGCCCTGCGCGAGGGCGTCCTGCCGCCCACCCTCCACGCGGCGGAGCCCTCCCCGCACGTCGACTGGGACGCGGGAGCCCTGCGCCTGCTCAACGAGACCACCCCGTGGCCCGAGACCGGGCAGCCGCGCCGGGCCGCGGTCTCCTCGTTCGGGATCAGCGGCACCAATGCACACGTCCTGCTCGAACAGGCCCCCGAACCCCCCGCCCCCGCACCGGAACCCCGGCCGACCGCACTGCCCGTGGTCCTCTCCGGTCACACCACCGGCGCCCTGCACGCCCAGGCCCGCACCCTCGCCACCTTCCTGCGGACCACCCCGGCGCCCCGACTGTCCGACGTCGCCTACACCTTGGCCACCGCCCGCGCCACGCTGTCCGAACGGGCCGTACTCACCGCCACCGACCCGGCCGACCTCCTGCCCGCCCTGGACGCACTCGGCCGAGGAGAGACCGCCCCCGGCGTGGTGACAGGCTCCGCCGGAGTCGGAGGACGGCTCGCCTTCCTGATCAGTGGGCAGGGGAGTCAGCGGGTGGGGATGGGGCGTGAGTTGTATGCGGCGTTCCCGGTGTTCGTGGAGGCGTTCGACGCGGTGGTCGCGGAGCTGGACCGGGAGTTGGCCGGTCATGTGGGGCATGGGCTGCGTGATGTGGTGTGGGGGGAGGGGGAGCTGCTGGGGGAGACGGTGTTCACGCAGGCCGGGTTGTTCGCGGTCGAGGTGGCGCTGTTCCGGTTGGTGGAGTCCTTCGGGGTACGTCCCGACTTCCTTCTCGGTCATTCGATCGGGGAGTTGGCGGCGGCGCATGTGGCGGGTGTGTGGTCGCTCTCCGACGCGGCTGCTGTGGTGGCCGCGCGCGGGAGGCTGATGCAGGCGCTGCCGGTCGGCGGCGCGATGGTCGCGGTACAGGCGACGGAGGCCGAAGTCGCGGACGTACTCGGGAACGGTGCGGAGATCGCGGCCGTCAACGGTCCGTCGTCGGTGGTGATCTCCGGGGACGAGACCGCTGTCCTGGCGGCTGCCGATGCGTTGAAGGAGCTGGGGCGCAAGACGAAGCGGCTGGCGGTCAGCCATGCCTTCCATTCGGCGCGGATGGAGCCGATGCTCGCGGAGTTCCGTGCGGTGCTGGAGGGCGTGTCGTACGCGGAGCCGCAACTGCCGATCGTGTCGAACCTGACCGGTCGGGTGGCGTCGGCGGGGGAGTTGACGGACCCGGCCTACTGGGTGCGTCAGGTCCGCGAAGCCGTCCGCTTCGGTGACGGTGTGGCGGAGTTGCGTGCGGCTGGGGTCAGGACGTTCCTGGAGCTGGGCCCCGACAGCGTACTCACCGCCATGGCACGGCAGGACGGCCTGGTCGCGCAGCCCTTGCTGCGGGCCGGCCGGGACGAGTGGGCGACGTTCGTGGGTGCCCTCGCCGTGGTGCCCGTGGACTGGGCGGTCTTCTTCGCGGGCAGCGGGGCACGGGTCGTCGACCTGCCCGGGTACTCGTTCCAGCGGCGGCGGTACTGGCTCGAACCGTCCGCCTCCGAGCCCACCGCGGTGGGCGACGCGGACCCGGCGTTCTGGGCCGCCGTCGAGGCGGGCGACGCCGAGCGGGTGGCCGACTCCCTCGACCTCGCCGGCGAACGGCGGGACGCGCTCGCCGATGTGCTGCCCGCCTTCGCCTCCTGGCACCGGGGCCGGCGGGACCGCACACTGAGCTACGAGACCGTCTGGCAGCCGTGGACACCGAAGGACGGCCGCCCCCTCACCGGAACCTGGCTCGTGATCGACCGCGCCGACGCCGCGGACCCGGCCCGGCGCTGCGCCGACGCCCTCGCCCGGGCCGGAGCCCGCGTGGAGGCCCTGAGCCTGCCCACCGGCCTGTCCCGCGAGGAGGCGGCGGACCGCGTCCGCGCGGTCGGCCCGCTCGACGGGATCGTGTGGCTGCTGGCCGGCGAACCGGGACGGCACCCCGAACACCCGGCGCTGACCGCCTGGTTCGCCGACACCGTGAGCCTCGTCCAGGGACTGTCCGACGCGGGGTGCACCGCCCCCCTGTGGTGTGTGACCGAGCAGGCGGTGGCCGTCGGCGCCGAGCCCGCGCCCCCGGCGGACCGCGCCCAGGTGTGGGGGTTCGGCCGGTCCGCCGCGCTCGAACTGCCCACCGCCTGGGGCGGGCTGGTGGACCTCCCGGCGGACGCCGACGACCGGGTGTGGTCCCGGCTGGCGGGCCTCGTCGCGGGGGACGACACCGAGGACCAGGTCGCGCTGCGCACCACCGGGACCTGGACGCACCGGCTGCGCCGCACCGTCGCACCGGACCGGACGGCGGGCTGGACACCCACCGGTACCGTCCTGATCACCGGCGGCACCGGGGGCCTGGGCGCCCACGTCGCCCGCTGGGCCGCCGCCGAGGGTGCGGACCACCTGGTGCTCACCGCCCGCAGGGGCGCGCGGGCCCCCGGCGCCGACGCGCTCACCGCCGAACTCACCGCGCACGGCGCCCGCGTCACCGTCGCCGCCTGCGACGTCGCCGACCGCGACGCGCTGGCCCGGCTGATCGCGGACATCGAGGACGAGGGGGCGCCGATCCGGGCCGTCGTCCACACGGCGGGCGTCGCCCAGGCCGCGCCCTTCACCGACACGGACCTCGCGGCCTGCGCGTACATCACCGAGGGCAAGGTGCTCGGCGCCGAGCACCTCGACGCCCTCTTCGGCGACCGGCCGCTGGACGCCTTCGTCCTGTTCTCCTCCATCGCCGGCACCTGGGGCAGCGGAGCGCAGGGCGCCTACGCGGCGGGCAACGCGTACCTCGACGCCCTGGCCCGGCACCGCCGCTCCCGCGGCCTCGCCGCCACCGCCCTCGCCTGGGGCCCGTGGGCGGGTGCCGGGATGGCGGCCGGGGAGAGCGGCGAGCACCTGGCGCGGCGCGGACTGCGCGCCATGGCCGCGGACCGGGCGATCGCGCTGCTGGCGCGGGCCGTGGCCCGGCCCGAGGCGGTCACCGTCCTCGCCGACGTGGACTGGGAACCCTTCGTACGCCGCTTCACCGCGCTCCGGCCCAGCGCCCTCCTCGCCGACCTGCCCGAGGCCCGCGTCCAGCAGGCCCGAGCCGACCGCCCCGCCGCCGGACCCGGGCCGGAGGGCGAGCCGGAGCTGATCCGGCGGCTGGGCCGGGCCACCCCGGAGGAGGGCGAACGGCTCCTCCTCGACCTGGTCCGCCGCGAGGTCTCCGCCACGCTCGCCCTCCCGGCCGGCGAACTGCCCCCCGCCGGGCGGGCCTTCCGCGACCTCGGCTTCGACTCGCTGACCGCCGTCGAACTGCGCGACCGGCTCGCCCGCGCCAGTGGCCTGGACCTGCCCAGCACCCTGGTGTTCGACCACCCCACCCCGGGCGCCCTCGCCGCCTACCTGCTCGGCGAACTCGCCGGCGCCGACCGGCCCTCCGACGGCGACACCCCGGCCCCCGCCGCGCTCGACAGCGACCCGATCGCCGTGGTCGGCATGGCCTGCCGCTACCCCGGCGCCGTGCACGGCCCCGAGGACCTGTGGCGGCTGGTCGCCGACGGAGTGGACGCCGTGTCGGAGTTCCCCGACGACCGGGGCTGGGACCTCGACGCCCTGTACGACCCGGACCCCGACCGCCCCGGCACCACGTATGCGCGCGAAGGCGGGTTCCTCGACACCGCCGCCGAGTTCGACGCGACCCTGTTCGGCATCTCCCCGCGCGAGGCCCTCGCCATGGACCCGCAGCAACGGCTGCTCCTGGAGACGACCTGGGAGACGTTCGAGAACGCCGGTATCGCCCCCACCGCCGTCAAGGGCCGGCCCGTCGGCGTCTTCGTCGGCGGCGCCGCCTGCGGCTACGGCAGCGGCGGTGACCTCCCGGAGGGCGTGGAGGGCTACGCGCTCACCGGCAGCGTCAGCAGCGTCCTGTCCGGCCGGGTCGCCTACGCCTTCGGCCTGGAGGGCCCCGCGCTCACCGTCGACACCGCCTGCTCCTCCTCCCTGGTCGCCCTCCACCTCGCCGCCCGCGCCCTGCAGCGCGGCGAGTGCTCGCTGGCGCTGGCGGGCGGGGTCACCGTGATGGCCACCCCGACCGGCTTCGTCGAGTTCAGCCGGCAGCGGGGGCTCTCCCCGGACGGCCGCTGCAAGGCGTTCGCCGCCGCCGCCGACGGCACCGGCTGGTCCGAAGGCGTCGGGCTGCTCCTCGTGGAGCGGCTGTCGGACGCGGTGCGCAACGGGCACCGGGTGCTGGCGCTGGTGCGGGGCAGCGCGGTCAACCAGGACGGTGCCAGCAACGGGCTGACGGCGCCGAACGGGCCGTCGCAGCAGCGGGTGATCCGGCAGGCGCTGGCCGACGCGGGGCTCACGGCGGGGGAGGTGGACGCGGTCGAGGCGCACGGCACCGGGACCGCGCTCGGCGACCCCATCGAGGCCCAGGCCCTCCTCGCCACCTACGGCCGCGACCGGCCCGAGGACCGGCCCCTCTACCTGGGCTCCGTCAAGTCCAACATCGGGCACACCACCGCGGCGGCCGGAGTCGCGGGCGTCATCAAGATGGTGATGGCGATGCGCGAAGGCGTCCTGCCCGCGACCCTGCACGTCGACGACCCCACCCCGCACGTCGACTGGTCGTCCGGCACCGTCGAACTCCTCACCGAGCCCCGCCCCTGGCCCCGGCTCGACCGCCCCCGCCGCGCGGGCGTCTCCGCCTTCGGCATCAGCGGCACCAACGCCCACATCGTCCTCGAACAGCCGCCCGCCGCACCCCCGCTCCCCGCCCCCGCCGCGTCGGACGGCACCCTGCTGCCGTTCCTCCTGTCCGGCCACTCCGAGCGGGCCCTGCGCGCCCAGGCCCGCCGTCTCGCCGACCACCTCGCCACCCCGGACGCCCCCGAACTCACCGGTCTCGCCCACGCCCTCGCCGTCTCCCGGGCCGCCCTCACCCACCGGGCCGTCGTCACCGCCACCACCCCGGAGGGGTTGCGCGCGGCCCTTACGGGGTTGGCGGAAGGCGACTCTGGGGTCGACGCGGTCACGGGGGTGGCACAGTCTGAGGCCCGTCCGGTGTTCGTCTTTCCCGGTCAGGGTTCGCAGTGGGCCGAGATGGCCGGCGGGCTGCTCACGGCGTCACCCGCGTTCGCCGAACGGATCCAGGCGTGCGAGGAGGCGCTGGCGCCGTTCGTCGACTGGTCGTTGACCTCGGTCCTGCGCTCTGAGTCGGACGCGTGGCTGGAGCGGGTCGATGTGGTGCAACCGGTGTTGTGGGCAGTGATGGTGTCGCTGGCCGAGCTGTGGCGCGCGCACGGCGTGCGGCCCGCCGCGGTCGTGGGGCACTCGCAGGGCGAGATCGCCGCCGCGTGCGTGGCCGGCGCCCTCACCCTGGCGGACGGCGCCAAGGTCGTCGCCCTGCGCAGCCGCGCCGTGCTCGCCCTGGCGGGCCGGGGCGGCATGGCCTCCGTCGGAGTCTCCGCCGAACAGGCCGCCGGCCTGACCGCCCCGCACGGCGAGCGGATCTCCGTCGCCGCCGTCAACGGCCCGCACTCCGTGACCCTCTCCGGAGACCCCGACGCCCTGGACGCCCTGCTCGCCGACTGCGAACGGGACGGCATCTGGGCGCGCCGCGTCCCCGTCGACTACGCCTCCCACTCCCCGCAGGTCGAGGAGTTGCGCGAGCGGCTCCTCACGGACCTCGCCGACCTCACCCCCAAGGCGGCCGACATCCCCTTCTACTCCACCGTCACCGGCGGCCCGCTGGACGACACCACCGGGCTCGACGCCGCCTACTGGTACACCAACCTGCGCGGAACCGTCCTCCTCGACGACACCGTCCGCGCCCTGCTCGACGCCGGACACGACGCGTTCATCGAGACCAGCGCCCACCCCGTGCTCACCACCGGCATCCTGGAGACCGTCGAGTCGACCGGCGCCCGCGCGGCGGTGCTCTCCACGCTGCGGCGCGGCGAAGGCGGCCCCGACCGCTTCACGACCGCCCTCGCCCAGGCGTACGTCCACGGCGTCGACGTCGACTGGGACCGCACCCTCCCCGGCGGCGGGCCACGGCCGGCCGGGCTGCCCACCTACGCGTTCCAGCGGGAGCGCTACTGGCTGACCGGCGCCACCGGCGGCACGGCCGACGCCCGGGGGCTCGGCCTCGTGCCCTGCGCCCACCCCGTGCTCGGCGCGGCGGTCGCGCTCGCCGACAGCGACGGCGTCGTCCTCACCGGCCGGATCGGCCGCCGCACCCACCCCTGGCTCGCCGAGCACCTCGCCCCCGGCACCGCGCTCCTGCCCGGCGCCGCCTTCGTCGACCTCGCCCTGCACGCCGCCCGCTCGACCGGCCTGGACACCGTCGAGGAACTCACCCTGCACGCCCCCCTGCCGCTCCCCGAGCACGGCGGCGTCCGGGTCCAGGTGACGGTGGGGGCCGCCCACGCGGACGGCCGCCACCCCGTCGCCGTCCACTCCTGCCCGGACGACCCCGACACCGCCGGCCCCTGGACCCGCCACGCCGACGGGCTCCTCGCCCTCGCGGCGGACGGCGCCGACGCCGTGGACGAGATCGCCGACGACCTCGCCGCATGGCCCCCGCCCGCCGCCGAACCCCTGCCGGTCCCCGCCGGGGACGACACCGGCCACGACGTCCTGCGCGCCGTGTGGTCCTCCGGCACGGACCTGTACGCGGAGGTCGCGCTCTCCCCGGACCAGCGCCGCACCGCCTCCGGGCACGGCCTGCACCCCCTCCTGCTGACCGCCGCCCTGCGCGCGGCCGGCGCGCTGGACACCGAGGACACCGGGGCCGCCGGAGAGATTCTGATGCCGTTCGCGTGGGCCGGGATCACCCTGCACACGGCCGGCGTCACCGCCCTGCGGGTCCGGCTGGAGGCGGCCGGCGGCGCCCCCGGCACCCTGTCGCTGGCCGCCGTCACCGACACCGGCGCCCCCGCGCTCACCGTCCGCTCCCTCGCTCTGCGCGCCGTCTCCCCGGAGCAGTTCGCGGACACCCTCGCCCGGACCGCGGCGTCGTCGTCCCTCGCGCCCAAACTGCTGACGACGGCCCGCCCCGCCGACGAGACCGCCCCGGAGGCCGCCCCCGACACCGCGGCCGGGGACGCGCTGCGCCGCCGCCTCGCCGCACTCGGCGAGGCCGACCGGCAGCGCGCGCTGAGCGACCTGGTCGTCTCCCACGTCACGGCCGTCCTCGGCCACAGCGCCGACGACGTCACCGCCGACAAACCGCTGCGCGAACTCGGCCTCGACTCGATGGCCGCCGTCGAACTGCGCGGCCGCCTCGGCACCGCTCTCGGGCTGCGCCTGCCGGTGACGCTCGTGTTCAGCCACCCCACCCCGGCCGCGCTCGCCGCGCACCTGGCCACCGAACTCGCGCTGGACGACACACCGGCGGCCACCCCCGCCGAGGGCGCGTTCGGCCGCCTGGAGAACGCCCTGAACCGACTCCCGTCCGACCAGGACACCCAGGCCGCGGTCACCCGCCGCCTGGAGGCCCTGCTGTGGAAGTGGCGCGACCGGACGGAGGCCGACGCACCGGCCCCCGCCCTGAGCGGAGAGGCGCTCGCCGCCTCCTCCGCCGACGAGATCTTCGACCTGCTCGATCGGGAACTGGGCACCGCCTGACCCCCGACATGGACGTACTCCAACCGGCCTCGCTCCAGGCACCCGGCGAAAGAGGGCTCGCGTGTCGACCAACGAAGACAAACTCCTCGACTACCTCAAGAGGGCCACGGCCGACCTGGGCCGGACCCGGCAGCGGCTGCGCGAGATGGAAGCAGCCGCCACCGAGCCGGTCGCGGTGGTCGCCACGGCCTGCCGCTACCCCGGCGGCGTCCGCACCTCGGACGACCTGTGGCGGCTCGTCGCCGACGGCACCGACGCGCTCGGCGACTTCCCCGCCGACCGCGGCTGGGACCTGGACGGCCTGTACGACCCGGACCCCGACCGGCCCGGCCGCAGCTACGTACGGCGTGGCGGGTTCCTGGACGGCGCCGCCGACTTCGACGCCGAACTCTTCGGCATCAACGCGCGCGAGGCCCTCGCCATGGACCCGCAGCAGCGGCTGCTGCTGGAGACGGCCTGGGAGGCGTTCGAGAACGCGGGCGTCGACCCGTCCTCGCTGCGCGGCAGCCGGACCGGGGTGTTCGCCGGAGTCGTCTCCTCGGGCTACGCCGAGCGGCTCACCAGCGTCCCGGACGGCGTCGAGGGCTACCTCGGCACCGGCAGCATGACGAGCGTCGCCTCCGGCCGGATCGCCTACACCCTCGGCCTGGAGGGGCCGGCCGTCACCCTCGACACCGCCTGCTCCTCCTCGCTCGTCGCCATCCACCTCGCCGCCCAGGCGCTGCGGCAGGGCGAGTGCGCGATGGCGCTCGCCGCCGGTGTGACCGTGATGGTGACGCCGGGCATCTTCATCGAGTTCAGCCGGCAGCGCGGCCTCGCCCCCGACGGTCGCTGCAAGGCGTTCGCCGCGGCGGCCGACGGCACCGGCTGGGCCGAGGGCGCGGGCGTCCTGCTGCTGGAGCGGCTCAGCGACGCCCGCAGGCTCGGACACCCCGTGCTCGCCGTGATCCGCGGCAGCGCCGTCAACCAGGACGGCGCCAGCAACGGGCTCACCGCGCCCAACGACAAGGCGCAGGAGCGGGTGATCCGCCAGGCCCTCGACTCCGCCCGGCTCACCCCCGAGGACGTCGACGCCGTCGAGGCGCACGGCACCGGGACGACACTCGGCGACCCCATCGAGGCCCAGGCCCTGCTGGCCACCTACGGCCGGGAACGTCCCGCCGGGCAGCCGCTGCGGCTCGGCGCCGTCAAGTCCAACATCGGCCACACCGGCGCGGCGGCCGGCGTCGCCGGCGTGATCAAGATGATCGAGGCCATGCGGCACGAACTGCTGCCCCGCACCCTCCACGTGGACGCGCCCACCCCGCACGTCGACTGGTCGTCGGGCGGCGTCGAACTCCTCACCGACCCCGCCCCCTGGCCCCGGAACGGCCGCCCGCGCCGCGCCGGCGTCTCCTCGTTCGGCGTGAGCGGCACCAACGCCCACGTGATCATCGAGGAACCCCCGGCCGCCCCCCAGGACACCGACGCCGCCGCGCCCGGGGCGGACCCGGCCCAGGACGCCACCGCCGAGGCCGCCCCGGCCCAGGACGCCGCCCCCGGGACCGCCGGGCCCCGCCGCGCCCTCCCCTGGGTCCTGGGCGCCCGCACCGAGGACGCCCTGCGCGCCCAGGCCGCCCGGCTCGCCGCCCACCTGCGCGAGCGGCCGGACCTGCGCCCCGCCGACGTCGGCTACACCCTGGCCACCGCCCGCGCCGCCCTCGACGCCCGCGCCGTCGTCGTCGGCGGCGACCCCGAGGAGTTCCTCGCGGGCCTCGACGCCCTCGCCCGCGGCGAGGACACCCCGCACACCGCACACGGCAGGGCCCGCCCCGGCGGCCGCACGGCGTTCCTGTTCACCGGGCAGGGCAGCCAGCGCCCGGGCATGGGCCGCCACCTGCACGCCGCCTACCCCGCCTTCGCCGACGCCTTCGACGAGACCGCCGCGGCCCTCGACACCCACCTCGCCGCCCACGTCGAACGCCCGCTCGCCGAGGTCGTCCTCACCCCCGACGACCCCGCCACCGCCGGCCTGCTCGGACGGACCGTCTACGCCCAGACCGGCCTGTTCGCCCTCCAGGTCGCCCTCTTCCGGCTGTACGAGTCATGGGGGGTACGCCCCGACCTGCTGCTCGGTCACTCCCTCGGCGAACTCAGCGCCGCGCACCTCGCCGGGGTGTGGTCCCTGCCCGACGCGGCACGCCTCGTCGCGGCCCGCGCCACCCTGATGGAGAGCCTGCCCGCCGGGGGCGAGATGATCGCCATCGCCGCCAGCGAGGAGGAGATCCGCGCCGCGCTCGCCGACCACGGCACCGGCGCCGACCTCGCCTCGGTCAACGGGCCCTCGGCCGTGGTGGTCTCCGGCGACCCCGGGACCGTACGGGCGCTCGCCGAGCACTTCGCCGCACAGGGCCGCCGGACCAAGCGCCTGCGCACCAGCCACGCCTTCCACAGCGCCCACATGGACGGGATGCTCGACCGCTTCCGCGAGATCGCGGCCGGCGTCCCGGCCGCGCCCGCCCGGATCCCGGTGATCTCCAACGTCACCGGCCGTCCCGCCACCGACGACGAACTGGCGAGCGCCGACCACTGGACCCGCCAACTGCGCGGAACGGTCCGGTTCGCCGACGGCGTCGCGGCCCTCGCCGACGCGGGCGCCACCACCCTGGTCGAGCTGGGCCCCGACGGGGTGCTCACCGCGCTCGCCCAGGACTGCCTGGCCGGCGTCCGCCCGGCCCCCGGGTGCGTGCCCGCCCTGCGCGGCGCCGAACCCGAGACGGACACCGCCGTCCGCGCCCTGGGCGCCCTGCACCTCGGCGGCGCCCGGATCGACGGCGAGCGGTTCTTCGCCGGCGCCCGCCGTGTCCCCCTGCCCACCTACGCCTTCCAGCGCAAGCGCTACTGGCTCGACGCCGGCCGCACCGCGCCCGACGCGGCCGGACTGGGCCTCGCCCCCACCGGGCACCCGCTGCTCGGCGCCGCGCTGAGCCTCGCGGGCGACGGACGCCTGGTGCTCACCGGACGGCTGTCCGCCACCACCCACCCCTGGCTGACCGACCACGCCGTGCGGGGCGTCGCCCTGCTGCCGGGCACCGCGTTCGTGGAACTGGCCGTCCAGGCCGGCGACCGGGCGGGCTGCCCGCACCTGGCCGAACTCATGCTGGAAGCCCCCCTGCCGGTGCCCGCCGACGCGGCGGTCCTCCTCCAGGTCACCGTCGGCCCGGCCGAGGACGGCGCCAGGCGCCGGGTGGAGATCCACGCCCGCCCGGCCGACGACACCCCCGAGGAAACCCCCTGGACCCGGCACGCGAGCGGCACCCTCACACCCACCCCCGACGCGCCCGCCGAGCCCGCCGGGATCACCGATCCCGCCGCCTGGCCGCCGCCCGGCGCCGAACCCGTCGACGTGAGCGACTTCTACACCGACCTCGCCGCCGGCGGCTTCGGCTACGGACCCGCCTTCCAGGGCCTGCGCGCCGCCTGGCTGCACGACGGCGCCGTGTACGCGGAGATCGCGCTGCCCGACGAGCAGACCGCCGCCGCCTCCGACTTCCTCCTGCACCCCGCGCTGTTCGACGCCGCCCTGCACGCCAGCGGTCTCACCGGACTGGGCCAGGACACCGGAGAGGCCCGGCTGGTGTTCTCCTTCGGCGGCGTCACCGTGCACGCCGACGCGGCCACCGCGCTCCGCGTCAAGCTGGCGGCCACCGGCCCCGACACCGTCGAACTGACCGCCACCGACGGCACCGGACAGCCGGTGGTGTCGGTCGCCGAACTCGTGATGCGCCCCGCCTCCGCCGCGCCGCCCGCCCGGCCGGGCGACGAGGGCGTCCTGCTGCGCCCCGGCTGGACCCCGCGGACCCCCGCCGAGCAGCCGTACGATGATCGCGCCTCGTGGGCGGTCATCGGCCCCGACCCCTTCGGCCTGTGCGACGCGCTGGAGAGGGCCGGCCGCACGGCCCGCGAGTACCCCGACGTCACCTCCCTCGCCGAAGCGGCCGAAGCGGCCGAAGCGGCCGAAGCGGCCGAAGCGGCCGAAGCATCCGGAGAACAGACGGTGCCCTCCGTCGTCCTCCTGCCCCTCGCCCCCGTGACCGCCGCCGCCCTGCCGAGCGCCGCCGACCGGGCCGTCGACCGCATGCTGCACACCGTGCAGGGCTGGCTGTCGCTCGCGGTGGGGCGCGACGCCCCGCTGGCCGTGGTGACCTCGGGCGCGGTCGCCGCCCGCCCCGGCGAGGACGTCACCGACCTCGCCCACGCCCCGGTGTGGGGCCTGCTGCGCTCCGTACAGGCCGAGCACCCCGGGCGGTTCCTCCTCGTCGACCTCGGCCCCGACCCCGCGTCCCTGGCCGCGCTGCCCGACGCGATCGGGACCGCGCTGGCCGCCGGCGCCCCACAGACCGCCGTCCGCGAAGGCACCGTCCTCACCCCGGAGATCGTCCCCGCCGGGCCCGGCATGGTCCTGCCCGACGAGCCCTGGCTCCTCGACACCACCTCGGCGGGCGACCTCGACCGGCTCGCGCCGCTGCCCTACCCGCCCGCCGCCCGCCCGCTCGCCCCGCACGAGCTCCGCGTCGCGGTGCGCGCCTCCGGGCTCAACTTCCGCGACGTGCTGGTGGGCCTCGGCATGGTCCCCGGCCAGAGCGGCATGGGCACCGAGGGCGCGGGCGTGGTCACCGAGGTCGGCACGGACGCGGGGGAGTGGCGGCCCGGCGACCGCGTGATGGGCGTGGTGCCCGCCTCGCTCGGCCCGGTCGCCGTCGTCGACCACCGGGCCGTCGTCCGCATCCCGCGGAGCTGGACCTTCGCCGAGGCCGCGGGGGTGCCGATCGCCTTCCTCACCGCCTACCGCGCCCTGTTCGACCTGGCCGGGCTCAAACCCGGCGAATCGGTGCTCGTCCACGCGGCGGCCGGCGGAGTCGGCATGGCCGCCGTCCAACTGGCCCGGCACTTCGGCGCGGAGGTCTACGGCACCGCGAGCCCCGGCAAGTGGGACACGCTGCGGGCGATGGGCGTCGACGACGCGCACCTGGCGACCTCCCGCTCGCTCGCCTTCGAGGAGACCTTCACCGAGGCGACCGGCGGACGCGGCGTGGACGTGGTGCTCAACTCCCTGGCCCGCGAGTACGTCGACGCCTCGCTGCGGCTGCTCGCCCCCGGGGGCCGGCTGATCGAGATCGGCAAGACCGACCTGCGCGACCCCGCCGCCACGGCCGCCGCCCACCCCGGCACCACCTACCAGCCGTTCGTCGACGCCGACCCCGAGCGCATCGGCCGCATCCTCACCCACATCGTCGAACTGATCGAGTCCGGCGCCCTGAAGCGCCTGCCGGTGCGCACCTGGGACATCCGCGACGCCCCGCACGCCTACCGGTACATGAGCCAGGCCAAGCACATCGGCAAGATCGTGCTGACCGTGCCCGCCGCCCCCGACCCCGAGGGCACCTTCCTGATCACCGGCGGCACCGGAGCACTCGGCGCCCTGCTCGCCCAGCACCTGGTGACCCGGTACGGCGCCCGCCACCTGCTGCTCACCAGCCGCACCGGCGAGGACGCCCCCGGCGCCCGGCAGTTGCGCGAGGAGCTGACCGCGCTCGGCGCCGCCCGGGTGGAGATCGCCGCCTGCGACGTCGCGGACCGCGCCCGGCTCGCCGCCCTGCTCGCGGGCATCCCCGCCGCCCACCCGCTGACCGCCGTCGTGCACGCGGCCGGTGTGGTCGAGGACGGCGTCGTCACCTCCCTGACCCCGGACCGGCTGCGCCGCGTCCTGCGCCCCAAGACCGACGGCGCGACCCATCTGCACCGGCTGACCGCCGACGCGGACCTCGCCCTGTTCGCCCTGTACTCCTCGGCGGCGGGCGTCCTCGGCGGCGCGGGACAGGGCGGCTACGCGGCCGCCAACACCTACCTCGACGCCCTCGCCCACCACCGCCGCGCCGCCGGCCTGCCCGCCGTCTCCCTGGCGTGGGGGCTGTGGGAGGAGGCCAGCGAGATCAGCGCGGCCGTGGACCGGGCCAAGGCCGCCCGCGCCGGCATGTCGGCGCTGACCGCGGCCGAGGGCCTGGCGCTCTTCGACGCCGCCACCGCCCTGCCCGACCCCGTCCTGATGCCCGTACGCGTCGACGCCACCACCGGCGCCGCCGCGCCGCCGGCCCTGCGCGGCCTGCCGCCCGCCCCCGGCCGGCGCAGCGCCCAGCCCGCCGCCAGCGCCTCGGAGCAGCCCGCCGACGACCTCGTACGCCGGCTGTCCGCACTGCCCGAGGACGAGCAGCGGCACCTGCTCACCGACCTGGTGCGCACCCACGCCGCGACCGTCCTCGCCCTCGCCGGCCCGGACGCCGTCGACCCGCTGCGGGGCTTCACCGAGATGGGCTTCGACTCGCTCACCGCCGTCGAGCTGCGCAACCGGCTCGACGCCGCCACCGATCTGCGCCTGCCCGCCACCCTGGTCTTCGACCACCCCACCCCGGCCGACCTCGCCGGCCACCTCTTCGAGGAACTCGTCCCCGACGCCGCCGCGGCCGAGGTCCCCGCCCTCCTCGACGCCCTGGACCGCCTGGAGGAGCGGCTCACCAAGCTGCGCGCCGACGCCTACGACCACTCCGCGATCGGCACCCGCATCGACCGGCTCGTCACCGCCTGGCGCGCCGGGCAGGAGCCGCAGGAACCCTCCGCCAACCCCGGCGAGACCGCCGCCGCGCAGCTCCAGGAGGCGAGCACCGACCAGGTCCTCGACTTCATCGACCGCGAACTCGGCCTCGCGTGAGCGCCCCCGCCGCGCCGCCCCCAGGAAGGACCGACACCACGATGCCGGAGGACGAGAAGCTCGTCGGCTACCTCAAGCGGGTCGCCGCCGAACTCCACGACACGCGGGCCGAACTGCGCCGCGCCGAGCAGCGGGAGACGGAGCCGATCGCGATCGTCGCCATGGCCTGCCGCTACCCGGCCGGCATCGCCTCGCCCGAGGACCTCTGGCGCCTGGTCGCCGAGGGCGGCGACGCCATCGGCCCGCTGCCCGGCAACCGGGGCTGGGACCTCGAAGGGGTGTACGACCCCGACCCCGACGCGCCCGGCAAGAGCTACGCCCGCGAGGGCGGCTTCCTCGACGGCGCCGCCGACTTCGACCCCGAGTTCTTCGGCATCAGCCCCCGCGAGGCCCTCGCCATGGACCCCCAGCAGCGGGTCCTGCTGGAGGTCGGCTGGGAGCTGTTCGAGCGCGCCGGCACCGACCCGGCCACCCTGCGCGGCAGCGCCACCGGCGTGTTCGTCGGCGCCGGCTCCTCCGGCTACGGCACCGGCTTCCGCGAGGTGCCCGAGAGCGTCGGCGGCTACCTAGGCACCGGCACCATCATCAGCGTCCTCTCCGGCCGCCTCGCCTTCGTCTACGGACTCGAAGGCCCCGCCGTCACGGTCGACACCGCCTGCTCGTCCTCCCTGGTCGCCATCCACCTCGCCCTGCAGTCGCTGCGCGGCGGCGAGTGCACCAGGGCGCTCGCGGGCGGCGTCACCGTCATGTCCAACACCGGCATGTTCACCGAGTTCAGCCGCCAGCGCGGCATGGCGCCCGACGGCCGCTGCAAGGCGTTCGCCGCCGCCGCCGACGGCACCGGCTGGTCCGAGGGCGCCGGCCTGCTCATGCTGCGCCGCCTGAGCGACGCCCAGCGCGACGGCGACCGGGTGCTCGCCGTGATCCGGGGCAGCGCCGTCAACCAGGACGGCGCCAGCAGCGGCCTGACCACCCCCAACGGCCCCTCCCAGCGCCGGGTGATCCGCCAGGCCCTGGCCGGTGCCCGGCTCACCACGCACGACATCGACGCGGTCGAGGCGCACGGCACCGGCACCTCCCTCGGCGACCCCATCGAGGCGCAGGCCCTCATCGCCACCTACGGCCAGGACCGCGACCCCCAGCGGCCCCTGCTGCTCGGCGCCGTGAAGTCCAACCTCGGCCACACCCAGGCCGCCGCCGGTGTGGCCGGGGTGATCAAGACGGTGATGGCGCTGCGGCACGCCACCCTGCCCAAGACCCTGCACGTCGACGAGCCCACCCCGCACGTCGACTGGTCGGCGGGCACCGTACGCCTGCTCACCGAGACCCGGCCCTGGCCCGACACCGGGCAGTTGCGCCGCGCCGCCGTGTCCTCCTTCGGCATCAGCGGCACCAACGCCCACCTCGTCCTCGAACAGGCCCCCGAGACCGAGGAACACCGGCGGCCCGAGGCCACGGTGCCCGGTCTGCCGCCCGCGCCCTGGCTGCTGTCGGCCCGCGACGGCGCGGGACTGCGCGCCCAGGCGGACCGCCTCGCCGGCTTCCTCGCCGCACACCCCCACCTGGCCCCCGACGACATCGCCCACGCCCTGGCCACCGCCCGGCCCGCCCTCACCCACCGCACGGCGCTGACCGCCCCGGACCTGGACGGATTCGCCGGACAACTGCGCGCCCTGGCCCGCGGCGAGGGCGAGGGCACCGACGCGGTGGCGGACCGCAGGCCCGTCTTCGTCTTCCCGGGACAGGGCTCCCAGTGGGCCGGCATGGCCCGCGAACTCCTCGACCGGTCACCGGAGTTCACCGCCGCGTTCACCGACTGCGACCGGGCCCTCGCCCGGCACGTCGACTGGTCCGCCGCCGCCGTGCTGCGCTCCCCGGACGAGGACTGGCTGCACCGCGTCGACGTCGTCCAGCCCGTCCTGTGGGCCGTGATGGTCTCCCTCGCCGCCCTCTGGCGCAGCCACGGCGTGCACCCCGCCGCCGTCGTGGGCCACTCGCAGGGCGAGATCGCGGCGGCCTGCGTCGCGGGCGGCCTCGGCCTCGCCGACGGCGCCAAAGTGGTGGCGCTGCGCAGCCGCGCCCTCCTCGACCTGGCCGGCACCGGCGGCATGGCTTCCGTCGCCCTGCCCGAGGCCCGCGCCCACGCCCTGATCGGCCCCCTGGACGGGGAGCTGACCATCGCCGCCGTCAACGGCCCGAACTCGGTTACCGTCGCCGGCGACCAGGCCGCCCTCGACGAACTCCTCGCCGTCTGCGAAGGCCACGACGTCTGGGCCCGGCGGGTCCCCGTCGACTACGCCTCGCACTCCACGCACGTCGAGGCCGTCCACGACCGGCTGACCGAGGAACTCGCCGGGCTCACCCCGGCGACGTCCACCGTGCCGTTCTACTCCGCGACCACCGGCGCCCGGCTCGACACCGCCGGATGCGGCACCGACTACTGGTACGACAACCTGCGCCGCCAGGTCCGCTTCGAGACCGCCGTACGCGCCCTGCTCGCCGCGGGCCACACCGCGTTCGTCGAGATCAGCGCCCACCCCGTGCTCACCGTCGCCCTGGAGGACACCGTCGCGGCGGCCGACGCGCCCGCGGTCGTCCTCGACACCCTGCGGCGCGGCGCGGGCGGCCCCGCCCGGTTCGCCGAGGCCCTGGCCGCCGCCCACACCCACGGACTCACCGTCGACTGGCGGCACCTGTTCGCCGGGCGCGGTGCCCCGGCGCACCCCGTCGACCTGCCCACCTACCCGTTCCGGCGCCGCCGCTTCTGGCTGGCCGCGGACCAGGACACCGCCCAGGACGCCGCCGGGCTCGGCCTGCACGCCGTCGGGCACCCGCTGCTCGGCGCCGCCGCCGCCCTCGCCGACGGCGGCGGCCTGCTGCTCACCGGCCTGCTCAGCGCCCGTACCCCGGCCTGGACGGCCCCGCAGACCCCGGACGGCCCCGCCCGCCTGTCCGCCGCCGCCCTCGCCGAACTCGCCATCCGCGCCGCCGACGAAGCGGGCTGCGACCGCGTCGACGACCTCACCCTCGACACCCCCCTGGACCTCGGCCCGGACCCGGTCCGCCTCCAGGTCGCCGTCGGCGCCCCCGCACCGGACGGCAGTTGCACCCTGGCCCTCTACTCCCGCCCCGCCCCGGCCGGCCCCGAGGCCCCCTGGACCCGGCACGCCCACGGCCTGTTGCGCCCGGGCCGCCCCACCCCGCCCGCCGACGAGGGCACCTGGCCGCCACCCGGGAGCCACCCCCTGGACCTCGAGAACCCCGACGAGCGGGACCCCGGACCGGCCCTCCCGGGCCTGCGCGCGCTGTGGCGGCACGAGGACGACCTCCTCGCCGAGATCACCCTCCCCGAGGAGCACACCGATGAAGCGGGCGGCTACGGCCTGCACCCCGCCCTCCTCGACACCGCCCTGCGGCTGCGCCGGTACGACGCCCCCGCCGCGCCCCTCGCCGCCCTCGGCGGCATCACCCTGTACGCGTCCGGCGCCACCACCCTGCGCGCCCGCCTCACCCCCCGCACCCACGCCGACGGCACGCTCCGCCACGCCCTCGCGCTCACCGACCCCGACGGCGGCCCGGTCGCCCGGATCGACACCCTCATCACCGGCGACGCCCCCGCGCCCACCGCGCCCGCCCCGGACGGCTCCGCCGACGCGCTGTACCGCCTGGACTGGGTGTCCGTCGCCGCCACCGCCGACTCCACGGCCACCGGCAACTGGGCCGTCCTCGGCGCCGACCCGCACGGCGACGCGGACGCCCTGCGCGCCACGGACGCCGAGGTCCGCGCCTTCGCCGACGTCACCGAGCTGATCGCGGCCCTGGACGGCGGAGCCGCCGCCCCCGACACCGTCGTCCACGCCGTACCGGGAGCACCGGACGGCGCCTTCCTCACCGAGGCCGCCCACCGCACCGCCGCCGGCCTGCTGGAGGTGCTGCGCGCCTGGACCGCCGAGCCCCGCCTCGCCGCGTCCCGGCTGATCGTGACGACCGCCGGCGCGGTGGCCGCCGTCCCCGGCGAGGACGTCCCCGACCTGCCGGCCGCCACCGCCTGGGGGCTGCTGCGCTCCGCCCAGACCGAGTACCCCGACCAGTTCCTCCTGGCCGACCTCCCGGAGACCGACCCGGCCACCCGGGCCCGGGCGCTGGCCGCCGTCCCCGGCTGCGGCGAACCGGTCGTCGCCCTGCGCGACGGCGACCTCCTCGCCCCCCGCCTCGACCCCTACCGCGAGGCGCCCGCCCCGGCGAGCGCGCCGTTCGGCCCCGACCGCACCGTGCTGATCACCGGCGGCACCGGCACCCTCGGCCGGCTGGTCGCCGTCCACCTCGCCGCCCGCCACGGCGTACGGCACCTGCTGCTCACCAGCCGCAGCGGCCCCGACGCCGCGGGCTGCGCCGAACTGCTCGACGACCTCGCCGCGCACGGGGCCCGGGCCGAGATCGCCGCCTGCGACACCGCCGACCGCGACGCGCTGGCCCGCCTGCTCGCCGCGATCCCCGCCGACCGGCCGCTCGGCGCCGTGGTGCACGCGGCGGGTGTCCTGGACGACGGCGTGATCGACTCGCTCACCCCCGAGCGGCTCGCCGCCGTCCTGCGGCCCAAGACCGACGCCGCCGTCCACCTGCACGAACTGACCCGCGACCGGCCCCTGACCGCGTTCGTGCTGTTCTCCTCCGCCGCGAGCGTCCTCGGCAGCGCGGGGCAGGGCAACTACGTCGCCGCCAACGCCTTCCTCAACGCCCTCGCCCAGCACCGCCGCGCCCAGGGCCTGCCCGCCGTGTCGCTCGCCTGGGGCTTCTGGGACCGGGCCAGCGGCATGACCGGCAACCTCGCCGAGGCCGACCTGCGGCGCATGGCCCGCTCCGGGGTCGTCCCCCTCTCCACCGGCCTCGCCCTCGACCTGTTCGACCGGGCCTGCGCCCGCGACGAACCCCTCGCCGTGCCGCTGCGCCTGGACCCCGCCGCGCTGCGCGCCCAGGCCGACGCCGGGGTGCTGCCCGGACTGCTGCGCCGCCAGGTCCGCGGACCCGTGCGCCGCACCGCCCGCACCGGCGGGCCCGGCGGGGCCGCCGACACCTTCGTCCGCGACCTGCTCGCCCTGGACGCCGAGGAGCAGCAGCGCCTGCTGAACGACCTCGTCCGCTCCCAGGTCGCCGCCGTCCTCGGCCACGAGGACCCCGCCGCCGTCGACGTCAACACGGCCTTCAAGAGCCTCGGCTTCGACTCCCTCATCGCGGTCGACCTGCGCAACCGGCTGGCCGCCCGCACCGGCCGCCGCCTCCCGGCCACCCTGGTCTTCGACCACCCCACCACCACCGCCCTCGCCGCCCACCTGCGCACCGAACTCCTCGGCGCCCGGGACACGCCCCCCGCCGCCGCGGCGCCGACGAGCGGTGCCACCGACCAGGAACCCATCGCGATCGTCGCCATGGCCTGCCGCTTCGCCGGCGGCGTCATGTCCCCCGAGGACCTGTGGCGGATGCTCGCCGACGGCCGCGACGGGCTGAGCGGCTTCCCCCTCGACCGGGGCTGGGACGTCGAGCACCTCTACCACCCCGACCCCGACCACCCCGGCACCAGCTACGTCCGCGAGGGCGGCTTCATCGAGCACGCGGCCGACTTCGACGCCGCCTTCTTCGGGATCTCCCCCCGCGAGGCCCTCGCCATGGACCCCCAGCAGCGGCTGCTGCTGGAGACCTCCTGGGAGCTGTTCGAACGCGCGAACCTCGACCCGGCCGCCCTGCGCGGCTCCGCCACCGGCGTGTTCGTCGGCGCCGCCAACATCGGCTACCTCAGCGGCATGGAGGTGCCCGACGAACTCGGCGGCTACCTCGGCACCGGCAACGCCGCGAGCGTCGCCTCCGGCCGCCTCGCCTACACCTTCGGCCTGGAGGGGCCGGCCGTCACCGTCGACACCGCCTGCTCCTCCTCCCTGGTCGCCCTCCACCTCGCCGTGCAGGCCCTGCGCAACGGCGAGTGCGCGATGGCCCTGGCGGGCGGGGTCACCGTCATGGCCAACCCCGGCCTGTTCGTCGACTTCAGCCGGCAGCGCGTGCTGTCGGCCGACGGCCGCTGCAAGCCGTTCGCCGCCGCCGCCGACGGCACCGGCTGGGCCGAGGGCATCGGCCTCCTCCTCGTCGAACGCCTCGGCGACGCCCGCCGCAACGGCCACCGCGTCCTCGCCACCGTCCGCGGCACGGCCGTCAACCAGGACGGCGCCAGCAACGGCCTCACCGCCCCCAACGGCCCCTCCCAGCAGCGCGTCATCCGCGCCGCCCTCGCCAACGCCCGCCTTGAGGCCCGCGACGTCGACGCCGTCGAGGCGCACGGCACCGGCACCGCCCTCGGCGACCCCATCGAGGCCCAGGCCCTCATCGCCACCTACGGCCACGACCGGCCCGAGGACGCCCCGCTGCTGCTCGGCGCCGTCAAGTCCAACATCGGCCACACCACCGCGGCCGCGGGCGTCGCCGGGGTGATCAAAACGGTGCTGGCGATGCGGCACGGCGTGCTGCCGAAGACCCTGCACGTGGACGCGCCCACCCCGCACGTGGACTGGTCCGACGGCACGGTCGAGCTGCTGACCGAGGCCCGCCCCTGGCCGGACACCGGCCGCCCCCGCCGCGCCGCCGTCTCGGCGTTCGGCATCAGCGGCACCAACGCCCACACCGTCCTGGAACACGTCCCCGAGCCCGAACCCGTCACCGCACCGGACGACACCTCCGGCGCCCTGCCCCACCTGCTCTCCGCCCGGACCCCCGAGGCCCTCGCCGACCAGGCCCGCCGGCTGCACGCCCACCTCGCCGCCGCCGGCACCGCCCCGGCCGGCCTCGCCGCGGCGCTCGCCACCACCCGCGCCGCGTTCGACCACCGGGCCGTCGTCACCGCCACCGGCCACGCCGACCTCCTCACCGCCCTGGCCTCGCTCGCCGACGGCACCCCCGGCCCCGAGGTGCAGACGGGCGCCGTGCGCGCCGACGCCCGGGTGGCGTTCCTGTTCAGCGGCCAGGGCAGCCAACGCGTCGGCATGGGACGCGAACTGCACGCCGCCCACCCGGTGTTCGCGCAGACCTTCGACGCGGCGGCCGACGCACTGGACCGGCACCTCGCCGGACACGTGGCCCACGGAGTGCGGGACGTGGTGTGGGGGGAGCCGGGCACGGAGGGCCTCCTCGACGACACCGTGTACACCCAGGCGGGACTGTTCGCCGTCGAGGTCGCCCTGCTGCGGCTCGTGGAGTCCTTCGGTATCCGGCCCGGCATCCTGCTGGGCCACTCCATCGGCGAGCTGGCCGCGGCGCACGCGGCGGGCGTGTGGTCCCTGGAGGACGCGACGGCCGTCGTCGCCGCCCGGGGCCGGCTGATGCAGGCGCTGCCCACCGGCGGCGCGATGGTGTCCGTACGCGCCTCCGAGGACGAGGTACGGGCCGTCCTGGACGGCGTCGACGGCGTGGAGATCGCCGCCGTCAACGGGCCCGGCTCCGTGGTGGTCTCCGGCGAGGAGACCGCCGTCCTGGCGCTGGCCGCCCGCTTCACCAAGCAACGCCGCGACGTGCGCAGGCTCACCGTCAGCCACGCCTTCCACTCGGCCCGGATGGAACCCATGCTGGAGGAGTTCCGCGCCGTCCTGGAGAGCGTGTCGTACGCGACCCCGCGCGTCCCCGTCGTCTCCAACCTGAGCGGAGTTCCCGCCGCGCCGGGCGAACTGGAGGAACCGGAGTACTGGGTACGCCAGGTGCGCGGCGCCGTGCGCTTCGCCGACGGCGTCACCGCCCTGGCCACCGCGGGCGGCACCCCCCTGCTGCTGGAGATCGGCCCCGACGGCATCCTCAGCGCGATGGCACGGCACAGCCTCGACCCGGCCGCCGGCATCCGCGCCGTACCCTCCCTGCGCCGCGACCGCCCCGAACCCGCCACCCTCGCCGCCGCGCTGGGCGCGCTGCACGTGCACGGCATCGAGGTGGACTGGTCCGCGTACTTCACCGCCCCCCGGGCCCACCTCGACCTGCCCACCTACCCCTTCCAGCGCGAGCGCTACTGGCTGCGCCCCCTGGCCGCCCCCCGCCCCGCCGCCGACCGGCGCTACCGGGCCGAGTGGACCCCCTGGACCGGCCTCTCCGACGCCGGACTCGACGGCACCTGGGCCGTCGTGGGCCACCCCGGCAGCCCCCTCACCGCGGCCTGCGCGCGGGCCCTGGAGCGCCACGGCGCACAGGCGCCCCTGCTGCTCGCCGGCCCCGGCGCCTGCGACCGCGCCACCCTCGCCGCCCGGCTGCGCGAACTCGGCCCCCTGGACGGCGTCGTCTCCGTCCTCGCCGACCAGCCGGACGACCCCGGCGCCCCGGCCGCGCCCGCCCTGACGGCCACCCTCGCGCTGCTCCAGGCGCTCACCGAGGTCCAGCCCGGCGGCAGGCTCTGGAGCGTGACCTCCGGCGCCGTCGCCCGCGAGGAGGGGGAGCCGGTCCCGCAGCCGCAGCAGGCCCAGATCTGGGGTCTGGGCCGCAGCGCCGCCCTCGAACTGCCCGGCCTGTGGGGCGGCCTGGTGGACCTGGCGGGAACGGACGCCACCCCCGCCGCCGACCTCCTCGACCAGCTCGCCGCCGTCCTCGCCCACCCCGCCGAGGACCAGGTCACGATCCGCCCCGACGGCCTCCACGTCCGGCGTCTGACCCACGCCCCGGCCGCCGACGGCGACACCGCCTGGCAGCCCACCGGCACCGTCCTGATCACCGGCGGCACCGGCGGACTCGGCGCCCATGTCGCCCGCTGGGCCGCCGCGGCGGGAGCCGCCCGCCTGGTCCTGGCCGGCCGCCGGGGCCCGCAGGCCCCGGGCGCCGCCGACCTCGCGGCCGAACTCACCGCCGCCGGCACCGACGTCCTGATCGAGACCTGCGACACCGCCGACCGCGCCGCCGTGGAGAACCTGATCGCCCGGATAGACGCCGACGGGCCGCCGCTGAGCGCCGTCGTGCACGCCGCCGGCATCACCCAGTCCGCCCCGATCACCGACACCCTCCCCGCCGACACCGACGCGATCAGCGCGGGCAAGGCCCGGGGCGCGTCCCACCTCGACGCGGTGCTCGGCGACCGCCCGCTCGACGCGTTCGTCCTGTTCTCCTCGATCGCCGCGGCCTGGGGCAGCGGCGCCCAGGCCGTCTACGCCGCGGCCAACGCCCACCTCGACGCGCTCGCCCAGAGCCGCAGGGCCCGGGGCCTGGCCGCCACGTCCGTCGCCTGGGGCCCCTGGGCCGGCGACGGGATGGCCGAGTCGGCCGAGGCCGACCAGCTCACCCGGCGCGGACTGCTCGCCATGGACCCGCGCACCGCGCTCACCGACCTGGCCCGCGCGGTGGGCCGGGGCGACACCGACGTGATCGTCGCGGACGTCGACTGGGACACCTTCGCCCCCCGCTTCACCGCCCTGCGCCCCAGCCCCCTGCTCGCCACCCTCCCCGAGGCCGCCGCGGCCCTCGCCGCCAGGTCCGCCCCCAACGAACCCGCCCCCGCTCCGGCCCTCGCCGGACGGCTGGCGGCGGCGTCGGGCGCCGAACGCGAGGCGCTGCTGCTGGAGCTGGTGCGCGGCGAGGTCGCCGCCGTCCTCGGCCACGCCTCCGCCGAACAGGTCCGGCCCGACCAGGCGTTCAGCGACCTCGGCTTCGACTCGCTGACCGCCGTGGAACTGCGCGACCGGCTCAGCCGCGCGGCCGGCGTCGACCTGCCCGCCACCGTCGTCTTCGACTTCCCCACCCCCGCCGAACTCGCCGCCCGGCTGCGCACCGACCTGACCGGCGACACGTCCGTCCTCACCCCCGTCCTCGCCGAACTCGACGGCCTGGAGGCGGCGTTCGCCCGCGTGGCCGACGAGGACCCGGCGGCCCGGGCCCGCGTCACCCAGCGCATGCGGCGCTTCCTCGAACGCCTCGCCGCCCTGGAGCGGGACGACACCGCACCACCGGACGCGACCGGTGTCGAGAGCGCCTCCGACGAGGAACTCTTCGCCCTCCTCGACGACCACCTCGAAGCCCCAGGGCAGGCCCCGAAAGGTGACCAGGCATGAGCCTCCCGAACCGACCCCCGTGCCGTGCACAGGCCCACCCCACGAGGACGGTCGAGCGATGAGCCAAGCGGACGACAGACTGCGGGACTACCTCAAGCGCGCCACCGTCGAACTCCAGCGCGCCCGCGCCCGCATCGCCGAACTCGAACGCCCCGAACCCATCGCCGTCGTCGGCATGTCCTGCCGCTACCCCGGGGGCGTCCGCTCGCCGGAGGACCTGTGGCGGCTGGTCGACGACGGCGTCGACGCCATCGGCGGCTTCCCCGCCGACCGGGGCTGGCCCCTGGCCGACCTGTACCACCCCGACCCCGACCACCTGGGCACCAGCTACGCCCGCGAGGGCGGCTTCCTCGACGGCGCGGGCGACTTCGACGCCGCCTTCTTCGGGATCAGCCCGCGCGAGGCGCTCGCCATGGACCCGCAGCAGCGGCTCCTGCTGGAGACCGCCTGGGAGGCGTTCGAACACGCCGGGGTCGACGGACGCGCCCTGCGGGGCAGCCGCACCGGCGTCTTCATCGGCGGCACCCCCACCGGCTACGGCGCCGGCGTCGAGCGCATGCCCGAGGGCGTCGAGGGGTACGCCCTCACCGGCAGCGTCGGCAGTGTGATGTCCGGCCGGGTCTCCTACGCCCTCGGCCTCGAGGGCCCCGCGGTCACCGTGGACACCGCCTGCTCGTCCTCCCTCGTCGCCCTGCACCTGGCGGTCCAGGCGCTGCGCCAGGGCGAATGCGGCCTGGCGCTGGCCGGGGGAGTGACCGTGATGGCCACCCCGGCCGCCTTCATCGAGTTCAGCCGCCAGCGCGGCCTGTCCGCCGACGGCCGCTGCAAGCCGTTCGCCGCCGCCGCCGACGGCACGGGCTGGGCCGAGGGCGTGGGGCTGCTCCTGGTCGAGCGGCTCTCCGACGCCCGCCGCAACGGCCACCCCGTCCTCGCGGTCGTCCGCGGCACCGCCGTCAACCAGGACGGCGCCAGCAACGGCCTGACCGCCCCCAACGGGCCCTCGCAGCGCCGGGTCATCGAGCAGGCGCTCGCCGCCGCCGGGCTCTCCCCGGCCGACATCGACGCCGTCGAGGCGCACGGCACCGGCACCCGGCTCGGCGACCCCATCGAGGCGCAGGCGCTCATCGCCACCTACGGCCCCGGCCGCGCCCCCGACCGGCCGCTGCGGATCGGCGCGGTCAAGTCCAACATCGGCCACACCCAGGCCGCCGCGGGCGCCGCCGGCGTCATCAAAATGATCATGGCGATGCGGCACGGCACCCTGCCCCGCACGCTCCACCTCGACGCACCGACCCCGCGCGTGGACTGGTCCGCGGCACCGGTCGAACTCCTCACCGACCCCGTGGCGTGGCAGCCGGCCGCGCCGGGCGAACCGCGCCGGGCGGGCGTCTCCGCGTTCGGCGCCAGCGGCACCAACGCCCACGTCATCCTCGAAGAACCCACCCCGCCCACCGCCCCGGCGGCCCCGCGCGGCACCCCGCCCCGCCACGACGCCCTGCCGTTCGTGGTCTCCGCCCGGGGCGAGGCCGCCCTGCGCGCCCAGGCCGCCCGCCTGGCCCGCTTCGTCCGCACCGCGCCCGACACCCCCCTGCCGGACATCGCGCTCACCCTCGCCGCCCACCGCGCCGCCCTCGACGACCGCGCGGTCGTCCCGGCCGCCGACCGCGCCCAGCTCCTCGCGGGCCTGGAATCCCTGGCCGCGGGCGAACCCGTACCCGGCGTCGCCCGGAACACCGGACGCCGGATCACCCGCCCCGTACTGGTCTTCCCCGGAGCCGACACGCCCTGGCCACAGGTCGCCGCGGAACTGCTGGACACCTCACCGGTGTTCGCCGCGCGGATCGCCGACTGCGAGGCGGCCCTCACCCCCTACCTCGACCGATCCCTGACCTCCGTACTGCGCTCGCCCGCCGCGGAACGCGCCGACCTGGGGCTGCCGGTGCGCTGGGCCGTCCTGGTGTCCCTGGCCGCCGTGTGGGACTCCTTCGGCATACGGCCCGCCGCCGTCCTCGGCCACGGCCACGGCGAGATCGCCGCCGCCTGCGTGGCCGGCGCCCTCACCCTGGAGGACGGCGCGCGGATCGCCGCCCACCACGGCCGGCTCCTCGCCGGCCTCACCCCGGACGCCGGCCTCGGCGAGATCCGGCCGGCCGACCCCGCGACGCCGTTCCACTCGGCCGCCGCGGCGGGCCCGCCGCCGCCCGGCACCCGCCTCGACGCCGCGTACTGGAGCACCGCCCCCGACGCCCCCGCCCGCTTCGAGGAGGCCGTACGGCTCCTGCTGCGCCAGGGCCACGACGCGTTCGCCGGGACGGGCACCGACCCCGCCCTCACCCGGACCCTGCGGGCCACCGCGCCGGAGGCGGCCGTACTGCCCGGCACGGACCTCCTCGGCACCCTCACCGAGGCGTTCACCAGCGGATACGACGTGGACTGGCGTCCCCTCCTGGCCCCGTACGACGCCGCCCGCACCGACCTGCCCACCTACGCCTTCCACCGCGAGCGGTTCTGGCTGGAGAACGCCCCCGCCCCGGACGCGGGACCCGCCCCGGCCCAGGCCGGCGCCCACCCCGACGAGGCCCGCTTCTGGGCGGCCGTCCAGGACCGGGACGTCGACGCCCTCACCGCGCTCCTCGACCCGTCCGACGCCACCGGCCGCGACGCCCTGGCCACCGCGCTGGGCCCGCTCGCCGCCTGGCGCGACGACCGGCTGCTCACCGCGGGCGTGGACGCCGCCCGCTACGGCATCGCCTGGCACCCCCTGACCGCCGGCCCCGAACCGGCCCTCACGGGCGCCTGGCTCGTCGTCTCGGCGCAGGAGGAGGCCGGCGACGAGGATCTCGCCGCCCGGTGCGCCGCCGCCCTGGCCGCGCACGGCGCTCACCCCCGCCACCTGACCGTCACGGCCGGTACCGCCGACCGCGCGTCGCTCGCCGCCCGCCTCGCCGAGCTGCGCGAGGAACGGCCCGACGGGTTCGCCGGAGTGGTCAGCCTGCTCGGTCTGCGCGAGCACGCCCACCCGGACCACCCCGCCCTCTCCCAGGGCACGGCCGCCACCCTCGCCCTCGCCCAGGCCCTCGCCGACACCGAACCCGGCGGCGCCCTGTGGTGCCTGACCCGCGGCGCCGTCCACGCCACCGCCGCCGACCCGGCCCCCCGCCCCGACCAGGCCGGGATCTGGGGCCTCGGCCGCGTCGTGGCCCTGGAACACCCCCGGCTGTGGGGCGGCCTCGTCGACCTGCCCGAGCAGCCCGACACCCACGCCTGGACCCGCGTCGTCGCCGTCCTCGCCGGCTCCGGCAGCGAGGACCAGGCCGCCGTCCGCGCCGACGGCATCCTCGTACGACGCCTGGTCCGCGCCCCCGCGGGCGACCGGACACCCGTGCGCCCCGTCCGGCTCACCGGAACCGTCCTGGTCACCGGAGGCACCGGCGGCCTCGGCGCGCGCGTCGCCCGGTGGGCCGCCGAGAACGGCGCCGAACACCTCGTCCTCACCAGCAGGTCGGGACCCGACGCACCCGGCGCCCGCGACCTCGCCGACCGCCTCGGCGCCCTCGGCCCCCGGGTCACCATCACCGCCTGCGACATGGCCGACCGCGCGGCCGTGGCCCGGCTGATCGCCGGCATCGACGCCGAGGGACCCCCGCTGAGGAGCGTCGTCCACGCGGCCGGCGTCGGCCAGGCCGGCGCGCTCCTCGACACCGACCTGGCCGAGGCCGCCCGGGTGGCCGCGGGCAAGGCCGCCGGCGCCCGGAACCTGGACGCCGTGCTCGGCGACCGCCCGCTCGACGCGTTCGTGCTGTTCTCCTCGATCGCCGGCGTGTGGGGCAGCGGCCGGCAGGCCGTCTACGCCTACGCCAACGCCTGCCTGGACGCCCTCGCCGAACACCGCAGGTCCCGCGGGCTGACGGCGACCGCCCTGGCCTGGGGCCCCTGGGCCGGCGCGGGCATGACCGACGACGACGGCGCCCGCGCCGCCCTGACCGGCCGCGGCCTCGGCCTCCTCGACCCGGACACCGCCGTCGCCGCACTGCGCCGGGCCCTGGAACTCGACGAGACGACCGTCACCGTCGCCGACATCGACTGGGAACGGTTCCTCACCGGCTTCACCGCCCTGCGCCCCAGCGCCCTCTTCGACGCGCTCCCCGAGGCACGGCACACCCAGGACACCCAGGCCCCCGACCCCGCCGCCTCCGCCACCAGCGCCCTCGCCCGCCGCCTCGCCGAGGCCGCCCCGGCCCAGCGCGAGCGGATCGCCCTGGACGCCGTACGGGCCCGGATCGCCGAGGTCCTCGGCCACGCCGACCCGCTGGCCGTCCCCGCCGACCGCACCTTCCGCGACCTCGGCTTCGACTCCCTCACCGCCGTGGACCTGCGCAACCGGCTCAACGCCGAGACCGGCCTCGCGCTGCCCGCCACCCTGGTCTTCGACCACCCCACCGCCCAGGCCCTCACCCGGCACATCCTCACCACGCTCGACGGACACCGGGAACCCGCCACCGGCCCCACCGCACCGGCGGCCGTCCGCGAGGACGAACCGGTCGCGATCGTCGCCATGGCCTGCCGCTTCCCCGGCGGCGTCACCAGCCCCGAGGACCTGTGGGACCTGACGGCCGCGGGCACCGACGCGATCGGCGGCTTCCCCACCGACCGGGGCTGGGACGTCGGCGGCCTGTACGACCCCGACCCCGACCGCCCCGGCACCTTCTACACCACCGAAGCCGGATTCCTGGACGCGGCCGGCGACTTCGACGCCGACTTCTTCGGCGTCAGCCCCCGCGAGGCGCTCGCCATGGACCCGCAGCAGCGCCTCCTGCTGGAGACCGCCTGGGAGGTCTTCGAACGCGCGGGCCTGGACCCGGCCGCCCTGCGCGGCTCCGCCACCGGCGTCTTCGTCGGCGGCACCCCCACCGGCTACGGCTCCGACGTGGCCCGTATGCCCGACGGCGTCGAGGGCTATGTCCTCACCGGCACGGCGGGCAGTGTCCTCTCCGGCCGGCTCGCCTACCTGTTCGGCCTGGAAGGGCCCGCCGTCACCGTCGACACCGCCTGCTCCTCCGCCCTGGTCGCCCTCCACCTCGCCGTCCAGGCGCTGCGCCGCGGCGAATGCTCCCTGGCGGTGGCGGGCGGGGTGTCGGTGGCCTCCACCCCCGGCGGCTTCATCGAGTTCAGCCGCCAGCGCACCCTCGCCGGGGACGGCCGCTGCAAGGCGTTCGCGGCCACCGCCGACGGCATGGGCTACGCCGAGGGCGTCGGCGTGCTGCTGGTGGAACGGCTCGACGAGGCCCGCCGCAACGGCCACCCCGTCCTCGCCGTCATCCGGGGCAGCGCCGTCAACCAGGACGGCGCCAGCAACGGCCTCACCGCCCCCAACGGCCCCTCCCAGCAGCGCGTCATCCGCGCCGCCCTCACCGACGCCCGGCTCACCGCCGACCAGGTCGACGCCGTCGAGGCCCACGGCACCGGCACCAGCCTCGGCGACCCCATCGAGGCCCAGGCCCTCATCGCCACCTACGGCCAGGGCCGCGACCCCGGGCAGCCGCTGTGGATCGGCTCGGTCAAGTCCAACATCGGCCACACCATGGCCGCCGCGGGCGCCGCCGGAACCATCAAGACCGTCATGGCCCTGCGCCACGGCATCCTCCCCAAGAGCCTGCACATCGACGAACCCACCCCGCACGTCGACTGGAGCGCGGGAGCCGTCGCCCTGCTGACCGAGGAACGCCACTGGCCCGGCACCGGGGAACGCCCCCGCCGCGTCGGCGTGTCGTCCTTCGGTATCAGCGGCACCAACGCCCACCTCATCGTCGAACAGGCCCCCGAGGACACCGGCCCCGGCGAGGAACCCGCACCCGGCGCCCTCACCCCGACCAGCACCCTGGCCTTCCTGGTCTCCGCCGCCGTCCCCGAGGGACTGCGCTCCCAGGCCGCCCGCCTCGCCGCCCACCTGCGCACCGGCACCGGCCGCGACACCGCCCTCACCGACCTCGCCCACTCCCTGCACGCCACCCGCTCCGCCCTGCGCCACCGCGCCGTCGTCCGCGCGGCCGACCGCACCACCCTGCTGGACGCGCTCGACCACCTCGCCGCGGGCACCCAGTCCGCCGACGTCGTCCAGGGCCAGTCCCGGCACGGCGAACGCGTCGTCTGGGTCTTCCCCGGCCAGGGCTCGCAGTGGGAGCGCATGGCGGTCGGCCTCCTCGACCACGCCCCCGTGTTCGCCGCCCGCATCGCCGCCTGCCAGGAGGCCCTCGCCCCCTACGTCGACTGGTCCCTGGAAGAGGTGCTGCGCGCCGAGGGCGACGCCGCGCGCAAGTGGTTCGCCCGCGTCGACGTCCTCCAGCCCGTGCTGTGGGCCGTGATGATCGCCCTGGCCGAACTGTGGCGCTCCTGCGGCGTCGAACCCGCCGCCGTCGTCGGGCACTCCCAGGGCGAGATCGCCGCCGCCCACGTCGCCGGCGCCCTCAGCCTGGAGGACTCCGCCCAGATCGTCGCCCTGCGCAGCCGCGCCATCACCGCCCTGTCCGGCCGCGGCGGCATGCTCTCCGTCGGCGAACCCGCCGAGCAGGTCGCCGCCCGGCTCCAGGAGTGGCAGGGCCGTCTGTCGGTCGCCGCCGTCAACGGCCCCGTCTCCACCGTGGTCGCCGGGGACACGGACGCCCTCGACGAACTCAGCGCCCGGTGCGCCGCCGAGAACGTCCGCCACCGCCGCATCCCCGTCGACTACGCCTCGCACAGCGCCCACGTCGAGGAGATCGAGGACCGTCTCGCCCTCCTCCTCGACGGGATCGAACCCCGCCCCGCGCGCATCCCCTTCCACTCCACGGTCACCGCCGCCGAACACGACACCACCGGCCTCGACGCCGGCTACTGGTACCGCAACCTCCGCCACACCGTCCGCTTCGAGGAGACCGTCCGCGGCCTGCTCGACACCGGCCACACCGCGTTCGTCGAGATCAGCGCCCACCCCGTCCTGCTCAGCGGTGTCGAGGAGACCCTCGACGCCACCGACCGGCAGGCCGTGGCACTGGGCACCCTGCGCCGCGACGAACCCGACGCCGACCGCTTCCTCGGCTCCCTCGCCGAGGCCCACGCCCACGGACTGCCGGTCGACTGGAGCGCGGTCCTCGGCGCGGGCTTCGGCCGCCGCGTCCCCCTGCCCACCTACGCCTTCCAGCACCGCCGCTACTGGCTGGAGTCCGGCACCGGCCACACCGCCGAGGGCGACGCCCACGGGCTCGGCCTCACCCCCGTCGACCACCCCTTCCTGAGGGCCGGCACGACCCTGCCCGAACCCGGCCACCTCGTCCTCACCGGCCTGGTCTCCGCCCGCACCCACCCCTGGCTCGCCGACCACACCGTCGCCGGCACCACCCTGCTGCCCGGCACCGCCTTCGTGGACCTCGCGATCCGCGCCGCCGACGAGGCGGGCTGCGCCCGCATCGACGAACTCACCCTCGAAACCCCCCTGATCCTGTCCCCGGCCGCCACGACCCGCGTCCAGCTCGCCGTCGGCCCTCCCGACAGCACGGGGCAGCGCACCCTCACCATCCACTCACGCCCCGCCGACGACGACGACACCGACTGGCAGCGCCACGCCGGCGCCGTGCTCTCCCCGACCGAGGAACCCGCCGGCTTCACCCTCACCGCCTGGCCCCCCGCCGACGCCACCCCCCTCGACACCACCGCCTTCTACGAGCAGGCCGAAGCCTCCGGCTACGCCTACGGGCCCGCCTTCCAGGGACTGCGCCAGGCATGGCGCTCGGGCGAGGAGATCTACGCGGAGGTCGAACTCGCCGACCGCGAACGCGAGGACGCCGCCCACCACGGACTGCACCCCGCCCTCCTGGACGCCGCCCTCCAGGCGTACGGCCTCGCCGGCACCGGGCAGCGCGACACCCGCATCCTGCTGCCCTTCTCCTGGAACGGCGTCACCCTGCACGCCTCCGGAGCCCAGCGGCTGCGGGTGCGCCTGACCCCCGCGGGACCCGACACGGTCACCGTCCTGGCCGCCGACGACGACGGCAACCCCGTCCTGCGGGCCGACTCCCTCGTCCTGCGCCCCGTCTCCGCCGACCAGCTCACCGACCACCGCGACACCACCCGCGACGCGCTGTTCACCGTCGACTGGAAGACCGTGACCGCGCCCCCCGGCGACGGCACCGAGGACACCTGGGCGGTCCTCGGCGAGCCCGACCCGGACCTCGCCACGGCCACCGTGCACAAGGACCCGGCGGCCCTCGCCACCGCCCTCGAAGCGGGCGCCCCGGCACCGGACTTCGCCCTGCTGACCGTCGCCCCGGAACCCACCGAGGACGTGTCCGCCCTGACCGTGCGGACCCTGGCCGTGCTCCAGGCGTGGATCACCGACCCCCGCCTGGCCGGCACCCGCCTCGTCGTCCTCACCCACGGCGCGCTCGCCACCTGCCACGGCGAACCCGTCCCCGGACTCACCGCCTCCGCGATCGTCGGCCTCGTCCGCGCCTTCCAGAGCGAACACCCCGGCCAGTGCGTCCTCATCGACCGGGACACCACTCCCGCCTCCCGCGCCCTGACCCCGGCGGCGGCCCGCGCCTCCCTCGCCCTCGGCGAACCCCACCTCGCCCTGCGCGACGGACAGATGCACGTCCCGCGCCTGACCCGCGCCGGCGAGTCCCGCGCCCTGACCCCGCCGCCCGGCGCCTGGCGCCTCGATACCCACCGGGCCGGAACGCTCGACAACCTCGCCCTGCTGCCCGCGCCCCCGCTCCCGGAGGCCGACGCACTGGAACCGGGTCAGGTCCTGCTCGGCGTCCGGGCGGCCGGCCTCAACTTCCGTGACGTGCTGATCGCGCTCGGGATGTACCCGGACGCCGGCGCCACGATGGGCGGCGAAGGCGCGGGCGTCGTGACCGCCGTCGGCCCCGGCACCCCGGGGCTCACGGTCGGCGACCGGGTCCTGGGCATGTTCCAGGGCGGCTTCGGCCCGCACGCCGTCGCCGACCACCGGATGCTCACCCCGATGCCCGAGAGCTGGTCGTTCGAGCAGGGCGCCGCCGTGCCGGTGGCCTTCGTGACCGCCTGGTACGGGCTGGTGGACCTGGGCGGACTCCGGCCCGGCGAGCGGGTGCTGATCCACGCCGGTGCCGGGGGAGTGGGCACGGCGGCGATCCAGATCGCCCGTCACCTCGGCGCCGAGGTCTTCGCGACGGCGAGCGAGGGCAAGTGGGGCACGCTGCGGGCGATGGGCCTGGACGACGCGCACATCGCCAGCTCCCGGACGCTCGACTTCGAGCAGAAGTTCGCCGGTGGTGTCGACGTGGTACTCAACTCCCTCGCCGGGGAGTTCACCGACGCCTCGCTGCGGCTGCTGGGCGACGGCGGCCGGTTCGTGGAGATGGGCAAGACGGACCTCCGCGACCCCGGCGAGGTGGCCGACCGGCACCCGGGCGTGACGTACCAGGCGTTCGACGTGATCCAGGCGGCGGGCCCCGACGGCATCGGCCGGATACTCGCCGTGCTGATGCCGCTGTTCGCGGCGGGCGAGCTGACACCGCCCGCCGTACGGACCTTCGACGTGCGCCGGGCGCCGGCGGCGTTCCGGTTCATGTCGCAGGCCAAGCACACGGGCAAGCTGGTACTCCGCATGCCCAGGCGGCTCGATCCGGACGGCACGGTCCTGATCACGGGCGGCACCGGCACGCTGGGCACGTTCGTGGCGCGGCATCTTGTCGAGGAGCACGGCGTACGCAACCTGGTCCTGCTGAGCCGTAGCGGCGGCGAGGTCCCCGAGGGGCTGGACGCCCGGGTCGTCGTCGAAGCCTGCGACGTGTCCGACCGGGAGGCCCTCGCCGCCGTCCTGGACCGCGTACCGGCCCCGCTGACCGGCGTCGTCCACGCGGCGGGCGCGCTGGACGACGGTCTGATCGAGTCGCTCACCCCCGAGCGCCTCGAACGTGTCCTGCGCGCCAAGGTCGACGGCGCGGTCAACCTCCACGAACTCACCGCCGGCCACGACCTCGCCGCGTTCGTCCTCTTCTCCTCCCTCGCCGGCATCCTCGGCAGCGCGGGGCAGGCCAACTACGCCGCCGCCAACACCTTCCTCGACGCGCTCGCCCAGGACCGGCACGCGCGCGGGCTCAGCGCCACCTCGCTGGCGTGGGGTCTGTGGGCCGAGGCCAGCGGGCTGACGGGCCGGCTCGCCGAGGCGGACCGGGCCCGCATGGAGCGCGGCGGCACGGTGCCGCTCTCCACCGAACTGGCCCTGAACCTCTTCGACACCGGCCGCGCCACCGACGAGCCCCTGCTGGCCGCGGTGCGCATCGACACCGCCGCCCTGCGCGCCGACCTGACGGCACCGATCCTGCGCGGGCTCACCCGGGGCCGGACCCGACGTGCCGCCTCCGCCTTCGCCGGCGGGCCGGTCGAGGGGCCCGCCCTCGGCGAGCGGCTCGCCGGGCTGACACCGACCGAGCAGGACGAACTGCTGCTCGACCTGGTCCTCGGGGGCGTCGCCGCGGTCCTCGGGCACGGCTCGCCGGGCGCGCTGGACCCGGACCTGACCTTCCGGGACCTCGGCTTCGACTCGCTCACGGCGGTCGAGCTGCGCAACCGCCTCTCCGCGGAGACCGGTCTGCGCCTGCCGGCCACGCTGATCTTCGACCACCCGAGCCCGGTGGACCTCGCTCGCAGGATCCGCGAGGAGATCGCCCCGCAGCCCGAGCCGGCCGGCCCCGACGCCCGGGAGGTTCCGGCCGCGGACGCCGGTGCCGACATCGCCTCCATGGCCGCCGACGAACTCATCCGGATGGCGCTGGGAGGTGCCTCGGAGTCCTGACGGACGGGAGCACGAGGAAGGGGGCGGCCGGATCGGCCGCCCCCTTCCTCGTGCGCGTGCTGTCAGGCCGTCAGCAAGGCCGTCTCGTGGGCCCGCAGGGGCGGTTCGGCCGAGGCCGGCGTGCCGGCCGGACGTGCGGCGAGGCGCTGCACGGCCGCGAGCACCTCGGGCGACCGCAGCCGGGTCAGCGGCGCCGACAGGGTGGTCACCTCCATCGTCGCGGCGGCCACGGCGGGCTCGGAGAGCGCCGCGGTGGACACCAGGTCCGCGAACCGGCGGCCCGCGTCGGAGGGGTCGGCCAGCCGGGCGTCGGTGACCTCGGAACGGCAGCCCGGGTAGCCCAGGTCCTGCGTGGTGGCCAGGATCCACGGGTCGTCGACGACCGCGCTCACCGCACGCTGGACCCGCTTGCCGAGCTGGGGGCCGAGGCCGCCGAGCCGGCGCAGCTCGCCCTCCAGGGCCCCCGCGGCCTGCGCGGCACAGCTCATGCCGTGCCCGTACACCGGGTTGAAGGCCGCCAGCGCGTCGCCCATGACGGCGAAGCCCTCCGGCCACCCGGCGACCTGCTCGTAGTGCAGCCGCCGGTTGTGCGTACTGCGGGAGCCCTGCACCTCCGTGACCGGTTCGGCGCCCGCGATGAGGCGGCCGACGATCGGATGCCGTACCGCCTCCGCGAACGCGGCGAACCCTTCCTCGCCGTTCGGCGGTTCGGCCCCCCGGGTCCCCGAGACGGTGACGATCCACCGGCCGTCCTCGATCGGGACGAGCACCGCGCTCTGCCCCGGCCGTCCCGAACGGTGGTCCGGGTAGACGCTCACCACGGGGAAGTCCCGCTCGGCCCCGGCCGGGGCACGGAAGACGCGGCTGGAGTAGCGCAGCCCCGAGTCGACGGTCTCCTCCCGCACCGGCGGCAGTCCCAGCTCCGCCAGCCACTTCTTCGCCGGTGAGCCGCGTCCGGTGCAGTCCACGACGAAGTCCGCCGCCAGCTCCACCGGCCCTGCCGAGCCGTCGCGCGGCCGCACCACGACCCCGGTGACCCGGCCGCCCGCCACCCGGGGACCCACCACCTCGACGCCGTCGCGCAGGGTGATGCGGCTGTCGCGCAGCACCGCCTCGCGCACCGTCCAGTCGAGCAGCTCCCGACTGCACGTGATCATGAACTGGGCGCCCTGGAAGCGCTGCTGCCAGCCGTACGCCGTCAGCGACACCACGTCCGCCGGCAGCCCGATCCGGTGCCCGCCGGCGGCGAGCAGCCGGTCGGTGGTGCCGGGCAGCAGCGCGTCGATGGTCCGCGCGCCGCCGGACATCAGCAGATGGGCGTGGCGGGCCTGGGGCAGGCCCTTGCGCAGGTACGGTCCGTCGGGCATCGTGTCGCGGTCCACGACGGTCACGCGGTCCACGTGAGGGGCCAGGACCCGGGCCGCCAGCATCCCGGCCAGCCCCGCCCCCATCACCACGGCGTGCTTCGCGTCGGTCATCGGGAGACCACCTTCTCCTCCGCGGGCTCGGCGGGGCCCAGGTACACCACGTCGGACCTGCCCCAGTAGCCGCGCATGTCGTTGATCAGCCCGTCCGCCCCGACCTTCACGGCCATCACGTAGTCGAACCGGATGCGCAGGGCGGAGCCGTCCGCCTCCTCGGGCGGTGCGGGGATGTAGCCCAGGCGGACCAGGTTCGGGCCCCAGGGCAGGTAGTTCATGGTGGTGACGACCGGGACGGCGGCGGTGGCGCCGTCCTGGGCCGCGACCGGCGCGCCGAAGTCCTCGTAGGCATGGCACTCGATGGCCGCGCCCGCGTGCGCGCGCAGCGCCTCGATGCCGGACCGGGGGCCGGTGCCGACCGGGTCCTCGTACGTCACCGCGGGCGAGTACAGGGCGAGCAGCCCTTCCAGGTCACCGGCGTTGATGCGGCGGCAGTGTTCCACCACCAGGTGCTTGCAGAGCGTCTCTGTCTCGGACATGGCCGCTCACATGCTCACGTCGGTGGCGCCCCAGAAACTGCGGACCTCCTCGATCAGCCCCTCCGCGCCGATCGCGAACGTCATCACCGCCTCGACGGTGAGCCGTTTGCGCTCGGGGTCGGTGATGTTGACCAGGTCGGCGGTGAGCGAGGCGGCGACGTACCGGTCGTCCTGGGCGCAGACGATCGACTTGACGGTGTCCTTGATGTCGGCGTCGACCATGGTGACCTGGAAGAAGTGGCGCAGCGCCTCGTGGCCGCGGGCGACGGACACGCCGATCGGGTCCTCGATGAAGCCGTCGGGGGCGAACATGGCGACCACCCCGTCCACGTCACCGGAGTTCAGCCTGCGGTAGTACTCCGTGATGATCTTCTTGCGGGTGGGTTCGTCGGTCATGGTGCTCCCTGAATCGGTGGTGCCCGGCCGGAACGCGCCGAGCCAGTAGGGCTCGCGCTGGAACGGATAGGTCGGCAGGTCGACCCTGCGGGCGGCCGCGTCCGCCGGCAGCGCGCCGAGGTCCAGGTCGGCCCCGGCCGCCCACAGCCGGGCGAGCTCCCGGTCCGGGCGCGCGGCGGGGGAGGGGTCCGCGTCCGTGTCGCGGGCTCCCAGGTCCAGTACGAGACCGGCGGGCCGCGGTGCGTCACCGCCGGGGGCCGGTGCCGCGCCCGCGAGGAGGGCCTCGGCGTCGATCTTCTCGTCGCCGCCGTCCACCAGCGCCGCGATCAGCGGGGGAGCGGCCCCCGGGTCGTCCACGGCGTCCGCGCGGCCCGCCGCCACACCGGCGGCCTGGCCGAGCGTGAGACTGCCGGCGAGGTGGGCGGCGGCGATCTGCCCGCTGCCCCGGCCGAGCAGGAGGTCCGGGCGCAGACCCCGGCTCTCCAGCAGCCGGTGGGCGGCGACCTGCGCCACGAAGGCGGCGGCGACGGTGTGCTCGTGCGCTTCGCCGGGCGCGGGCGGGCCGCCGTCCAGGTACGGGGCGAGCGCGCCGGCCGCCTCGTCCCAGGCGCGGGCGTAGGCGGGGAACGCGGCGTGCAGCGCGGCCTCGGCGGACAGGTCGCGGCCGTCGGCGTCCGGCAGCAGGACGGCGAGCCGGGCCTCCTCGTCGTCGGCCCGGCCGCGCACCACATCGGGGTGCGGGTCGCCGGCGGCGAGCGCGTCCAGCGCGTCGAGCAGGTCCGTGCGGGTCCGCGCGAGGACGACCGCCCGCTCCTCGAACGCGGTCCGGGCGGCCAGGGACCGGGCCACCTCGTGCGGGCCGAGCGCGGGGTCGCCGGCCACCCGGTCCCGCAGCCTGCGCGCCGCCGAGGCGAGAGCGGGCCCGGAGCGGGCCGACAGCGGGCACGGCACCGGCAGGTCGGTGCTGCGGGGCGCCGGGCCGGGCGACGGGGCGCCGTCCGGGTCGGGCGACTGTTCGAGGATGAGGTGGACCTTGGTGCCGTTGCCGCCGAACGAGGACACCCCGGCCCGGCGCGGACGCCCCGTCTCCGGCCACGCCACCGCCCGGCGGGGCAGCGTGACGCCCCCGCCGGCCCAGTCCACGTCCGCCAGCGGCTCGGCGGCGTACAGCGCCTCGGGCACGATCCCGTGCCGCATCGCCAGCACCGTCTTGATGACCCCGACGACCCCCGACGCGGCGTGCGGGTGACCGACGTTGGCCTTGACCGACCCCAGCAGCACCGGACGGTCCGTGCGGTGCCGCCCGTACGTCTCGATGACGGCCTCCGCCTCCACCGCGTCCCCCAGCGGCGTGCCCGTCCCGTGCGCCTCGACCACGTCGACGTCGCGCGGACCGAGCCCGGCGTCCGCGAGCGCCAGCCGCATGACCTCGCTCTGCGACGGGCCGTGCGGCGCGGTGAGCCCGTTGCTGGCACCGCTGTGGTTCAGCGCCGAGCCCCGGATCACCGCGAGCACGGGATGCCCGCGCCGCCGCGCCTCGGACAGCCGCTCCACCACCAGCACCCCGGCCCCCTCGCCCCAGCCGACCCCGTCGGCGTCGGCGGAGAAGGACTTGCAGCGGCCGTCCGAGGAGATCCCGCCGAGATTGTCGAACGCGACCGGGAACGCCATCACGGTCACCCCGCCGACCAGCGCCGAGGAGCACTCGTCCCGCAGCAGCGCCTGGCAGGCCAGATGCAGGGCGACACCGGAGGACGAGCAGCCCGTGTCGACGGCGAGCGTCGGCCCCCGCAGCCCGAACGTGTAGGCCACCCGGGCGCACGCGAACGGCGAACCGGCCCCCGACGACACGTAGGGCACGCTGGCCTCGGGAACCTGCCGCAGGTCCGAGACGTAGTTCTGGGTGAAGGTCCCCACGTAGACCCCCGTACGCGATCCGCGCATCCGGCGCGGGTCCTCACCGGCCCGCTCCCACGCCTCCCAGGCCAGCTCCAGCAGCAGCCGCTGCTGGGGGTCCACCACCAGGGCCTCCTCCGGGCTCATGTCGAAGAACGCCGGGTCGAACCCGGAGGCGCCGGTGAGGAATCCGCCCTCGGCGAGCAGCCCGACGCCGCGCAGGGCACCGTTCCAGGAGGCCATCCGGTCCAGGTCCCAGCCCCGGTCGTCCGGGACCGGCCCGATCGCGTCCCCGCCGGACAGCAGCAGCTCCCACAGCTCGTCCGGCGAGCCGATGCCCCCCGGCAGCCGGCAGCTCATCCCGACGACCACCACCGGGTCGTCGGCGCGATCGGCACCGGTCACGGCCCCGGGGACCGCCGCCTCGGGAGCGTCTCCGGCGAGGCGGGTGCGCAGATACGCGGCCATGGCCTGCGGCGTGGGGTGGTCGTACACCAGGCCGACCGGCAGCCGCAGTCCGGTGACCGAGGAGAGCCGGTTGCGCAGTTCGACCGAGCTGAGCGAGTCGAAGCCCAGCTCACGGAAGAGGCGCCCCGCCCCGACCGCGTCCCCGTCCGCGTGACCCAGGACGGCGGCGGCCTGCTCCCGCACCAGCTCCAGCACGGTCCGCGTCCCGTCGGCCACGGACTGCCCGGCCAGCCGGGCCGCCAGCCCCGTACGGTCCCCGGACCCCGCGCCGGAGCCCGCCTCGCGGCGCTGCGGAGCACGGATCAGGCCCCGGTACAGCGGGGGCGGCAGGTGCCCGGCGAGCCGCCGCGCGAGCGTGCCCAGATCCGTCGGCACCGGCACGAACAGTGCCGTCCCGGTCCGCACGGCGGCGTCGAACACCGCCAGGCCGTCCGCGGTGGACAGGGTGCCGAACCCCGCGCCGGCCATCCGGCCGCCGCCGTCCACGGCCACCCGCCGGGTCAGCTCGCTCAGTTCCTCCCACATGCCCCAGGCGAGCGAGGTGGCGGGCAGACCGTGCGCCCGCCGGTGCGCGGCCAGTGCGTCGAGACAGGTGTTGGCGGCGGCGTAGTTGGCCTGCCCGGCGGTGCCGAGGACCCCCGCGGCCGAGGAGAACAGCACGAACGCGGCGAGCGGGAGGGAACGCGTCAGGTCGTCGAGGTGGCGGGCGGCGTCCACCTTGGGCCGCATGACGGCCGTCATCCGCTCCGGCGTCAGATCGCCGAGGAGGGCGTCGTCGAGGACGCCCGCGGCGTGGACGACGGCGGTGAGGGGACGGTCGGCGGGCACGTCCGCCAGGACCGCGGCGAGCGCGTCCCGGTCCGCGGCGTCGCACGCGACGACACTCGCCTCGGCGCCCAGATCGGCGAGTTCCCCGGCGAGTTCCCGGGCGCCGGGCGCGTCGGGGCCGCGGCGGCTGAGCAGCAGGACCCGGCGCACGCTGTGCTCGCGCACCACATGCCGGGCCAGGATTCCCCCGAGCGTGCCGGTCCCGCCCGTGATGAGCACGGTCCCGTCCGGATCGAGCGGACGGTGCCCGGCGGCGGGAGCGGTCGAGGGGCGCCCGAGCCGGGGCGCCCGCACCGCTCCACCGCGCACCGCGAGCCGGGACTCCCCGGCGGCGAGCGCCTGCCGCAGCAGGGCGGCGGTCAGCGGGCCGTCGCGGTCGAGCAGCAGCAGCCGCCCGGGATGCTCGGCCTCCGCCGCACCGACCAGCCCCCACAGCGCGGCGGCCGCCACATCGGGGGCCTCACCGGCCTCCACGGCCACCGCACCCCGGCTGACCAGCACCAGGCGGCTGTCCGCCAATCCGTCCTCGGCCAGGAACGCCTGCAGCGTCCCCAGCGCCCACACGGCGACAGCCTCCGGACCGGCGTCCCCCGCCGGCACCGGCACGATCACGGCCTCCGGCGCGGGCAGCCCGTGACCGGCGACCGCGGTGAGATCGGGGTGTACGGCACAGTGGCCGCTCAGCCCGTCCACCTCACCGCCGGCGAGCGCCACCCAGGACCCGGCGGCCCCCTCACCGGCAGCCGCTGCCGGCACCCAGGACCCGGCGGCCCCCTCACCGGCAGGCGCCACCGGCACCCACTCGACACCGAACACCGTGTCCCGGGGCAGACGGACGGGCATCCCCGGGACCCGGTCGGCGGGCGGCCCGAACACCACCGGCCCCAGCTCCGCCAGCGACTGCCCGTCCGCGTCGGCCAGCGTGACGACGACCGTGCCGTCGGCCTCCGGCGCCACCCGCACCCGCGCGGTGTCGGCGCCGGTGGAGTGCACGACGACACGGCCCAGCGAGACCGGCGCCCGGTACCGGGTGTCGCCGTCCTCCCGCGCCAGGTGCCAGGCCCGCAACGCGGCGTCCAGCAGGGCGGGATGCACCCGGTGGCCGCGCACCTCACGGGCGGTGTCGTCGAGCGCGACCTCCGCGAAGACCACGCCCTCGTGCCGCGCCAGGGCGCGGATCACCGCCGTCCCGGGCGCGCCGTCCTCGTCCGGGAACGCCAGGGCGACGGCGTCGGACGGCGGCCGGGCGCCGTCGCAACCGGCCGGGGCCTGCGGCAGCGAGGTGAGCGCGGCTCCGGCGTACCGGACCCACCGCTCGTCCTCCACCGCGGGGTGGCAGGCGTGCACAGTGACCCCGGCGGCCGCGTCGGCGGTCACCTGGATCCGGGTGGTGCCCTCCGGCAGGACCAGCGGCCGTTCCAGGGACAGCGCGGCCACACTCGCCCCGACCTCGTCGGCGGCCCGCACGGCCAGCTCCGCGAGGACACCCGCGCTCATCACGGCCGGGCTCTCGGCTTCGACACCGCCGGTGAGGACGACCGCGTCCCGGTCGGCCAGCCGCACCGCCGCCCCCAGCACCGGATGCCCGGCGTCGTCCAGGCCCAGCGCCCGCGCATCCGCCCCCGGCCCCGGCGACAGCCAGTAGCGGGACCGCTGGAAGGGGTACGTGGGCAGCGCGACGCCCCGCGCGTCGACGCCGTCGAACAGGGCGGCGAGGCCGATCCGGGTGGACCGCACCGCCGCCTGCGCCAGCGAGGTCCGCAGCCGCGGCAGCGAACCGTCACCGCGCCGCAGCGTGCCGACGGCCACGACGTCCGCCCCGACCTCCTCCGCGCACTCCTCCACGGCCGCCGTCAGCACCGGATGCGGACTGGTCTCGACGAACACCCCGTGCCCCGACGCGAGCAGCGCCCGCACCCCCTCCTCCAGCAGCACGGGCCGGCGCAGGTTGCGGTACCAGTACGCGCCGTCCAGCCGCGAGGTGTCGATCCAGTCCCCGGTCACGGTCGACCAGAACGGCACCTCGCCCCGCCGGGGCACGATCCCCGCCAGCTCCGCGGCCAGCCGCTCCCGCAACGATTCGACCTGCGGCGAGTGCGAGGCGTAGTCCACCGGGACACGGCGCACCCGCACCCCGTCGGCCTCGCACGCCTCCAGGAAGCGGGCGAGGTCGCCGGCGGTGCCGGAGACGACGGTGGAGCGCGGCCCGTTGCGGGCGGCCACCGACAGCGACAGCCCGGCCCGCTCGATCCGCTCCGCCGCCTCGCCGGCCGGCAGCGCCACCGAGGCCATGCCGCCCCGCCCCGCCAGCTCCGCGGCGATGGCCCTGCTGCGCAGCGCGACGACCTTGGCCCCGTCCTCCAGCGACAGCGCGCCTGCCACGCAGGCCGCGGCGATCTCCCCCTGGGAGTGCCCGAGGACCGCGGCCGGCCGCACCCCGTGCTCCTGCCACACATGGGCCAGCGACACCAGCACCGCCCACAGCGCGGGCTGTACGACATCCACCCGGCCGAGCGCCGCCTCGTCGTCCAGGACCTCGCTCAGCCGCCGGTCCGTCCAGGGCGCGAGGGCCTCCTCGCACGCGGCCAGCCGGGACGCGAACGCGGGGGACTCCTCCCGCAGCCGGGTCGCCATCCCGGTCCACTGCGACCCCTGCCCGGGGAACACGAACACCGTCTTGCCGCGTACGTTCGCCTGCCCCGCCACGACCAGCGGCGACGGCTCGCCCCGGCTCAGCGCACCGAGCGCCTCCCGGTCGGCGCCGGAGCCGTCGGCGAGGACGACCGCCCGGTGCTCGAACACGGTGCGCCCCGCGGCCAGCGCGGCCCCCACCCCGACCGGATCCGGCTCCTCGCCGCACCACCGGGCGAGCTGCCCGGCGCGGGCCGCCAACGCCTGCGCGGTGGCCGCCGACACCAGCCATGGCACGGGACCCCGCGCCAGCGGCCCCTCCGACGGCCGCCCCGCGGGCCCGGCGGGCGGCGGATCGTCCTGCGCGTCGGCCTGCTCCAGCACGAGGTGCGCGTTGGTGCCGCTGATCCCGAACGAGGACACCGCCGCACGCCGGGGCCGTCCCGTCTCCGGCCAGTCGAGGGCCTCCTGGGCGAGCCGCACCTGCCCGGCGCTCCAGTCGATGTGCGGGGAGGGGGCGTCGACGTGCAGGGTGCGCGGGATGCGGCCGTGCCGCAGGGCCATGACGGCCTTGATGACACCGGCGACACCGGAAGCCGCCTGCGCGTGCCCGAAGTTGGACTTGAGCGAACCGAGCCACAGCGGCGGAGCGCCCTCCGGCCGGCGGCCGTAGGTGGCCAGCAGAGCCTGCGCCTCGATGGGGTCGCCGAGGGTGGTGCCGGTGCCGTGCGCCTCGACCAGGTCGACCTCGTCGGGGGAGAGTCCGGCGTCGGCGAGGGCGGCGCGGATGACGCGCTGCTGGGACGGCCCGTTGGGCGCGGTCAGCCCGTTCGAGGCACCGTCCTGGTTGACGGCGCAGCCCCGCAGCACCGCGAGCACCCGGTGGCCCGCGCGGCGGGCGTCCGACAGCCGTTCGACGAGCAGCAGCCCCACGCCCTCGGCCCACGACGTGCCGTCGGCGGCCGCGGCGAACGGCTTGCTGCGGCTGTCCGGCGCCATCATCCCCTGGCTGCCGAACCCGTGGAAGATGCTGGCGGTCGACATCACCGTCACCCCGCCCGCCAGCGCCAGCGAACACTCGCCGGCCCGCAGCGCCCGCACCGCCAGATGCAGGGCGACCAGCGAGGAGGAGCAGGCGGTGTCCACGGTGAGGGACGGCCCCTCCAGCCCGTAGACATAGGACAGCCGCCCGGACAGCACACTGCTGGCCGTCCCGCTGACCAGGTAGTTCGCCACCCCGTCGGGCAACTCGGTGATCCCGGTCCCGTACCCGGTGTTCGCGGCCCCGACGAAGACCCCGGTCGGGCTCCCCTTCAGCGAGCCGGGCACGATGCCGGCCCGCTCCAGCACCTCCCACGACGTCTCCAGCAGCAACCGCTGCTGAGGGTCCATGGCCAGCGCCTCACGGGGCGCGATCCCGAACACGGCCGGGTCGAACAGATCCGCCCCCTCGACGAACCCGCCCTGCGGAACCGTCCCGTCCCCCGCGAGCTCCAGCACCTGCTGCTTCCAGCCGCGCCCCGCCGGCAGATCCCCGATCGCGTCGGTGCCGTCGGCGACCAGCCGCCACAGCTCCTCCGGCGAGGTCACACCCCCCGGGAAGCGGCACCCCATCCCCACGATGGCGATCGGCTCCCGCTCCGCACGGCGCGCACTGAGCCGCTCGTTCTCGGCGCGCAGCTTCTCGTTCCGGGTCAACGACGCCCGCAGGGCCTCGACGAGCTGATCGGCAGGGGCGGTCATCGCGGACTCCGCTCGTTGCAGGGGGAGTTGTACCCGGATCGCCGGCAGCCAGGGTGACGCGGCATGACGGGGCCGCCGCACAACCTATGGACCCCGCCGCCCCCGCCCCAACCCCTACCGCCGCTCCCCACCCCCAGTTCCGGGACCGCCGCCCCCTGCGGGACCGGCGGACAGCCCTGCTCACGGCCCGAGACGGGGCTCGAGGAAGATCCGGTCGAGGTGGTAGGAGAGGACCGCGGCGGCGGACTCGGTGCTGCGCTGGCCCACCAGGACGCTGGTGCCCAGCCCCGCGGACAGGGCCAGCAGGCTGACCGCCTCCGTGTGCGGATCCGTCCCGGACCGCAACTGCCCGTCCGCCGCCGCCTGTGTGAGCAGCTTCGTGACGGTGGCCTCGGCGGCGTCGGGCTCTTTGATGTACGGCTGGGCGGCGAGCGTGTCGTCGGTGACCGACAGGACCGCATAGGCGGTGTACAGGTGATGGAAGACCCGGCTCTCCTCGTCCGCGGGCAGCGCCGCCCCGAGCAGGGCCTCGATGACCGCGCGGGGTCCCGGGTCGTCGCCGGCGGCCCGGACGCGGGCGGCCACGCGCTGCCCGAAGCGTTCCGTGACGTGCCGCAGCCCGAACAGGAGCAGCTTCTCCTTGGACTGGAAGTAGTACTGCACCAGTCGCAGGGAGACACCCGCCTCCGCCGCCACGTCCCGCATGCCCACCGCATGGAGGCCGAGGCGCGCGGAGGCGCGGATCAGCGCTTCCGCGATCTGCGTGCGCCGTTGCTCATGGTCCACCTGCTTGGGCACGGTCCGCTTCTCCGTTTCCGCACGGCCGATGCTGCCGGGACCGCGTCCCGCCCAGCATTGATACGGTCGTATCATAAACCATGATACGTTCGTATCACGAAAACGTTCCGGCTCCTCGGAGGCAGCCCGTGTCCACATCCGTCCCGCGGCCCCCGGCCGATGTCGGCCGCTACATCGACGACACCCGACGCGAGCGGTACTTCGCAGCGTGCGACGCGCTCTACGCGCTGGGAGCGACCGCGTCAGCGGAGCAGGACGTGGAGACGTCCTTCGGTACGACGCACGTCTACCGCTACGACCCCGCCGACGCCGCCGCCCGCGACCGCACTCCTGTCGTCCTCCTGCACGGCGCGGGCTCCTGCTCGGCCATGTGGTATCCCAACACCCCCGCACTGAGCGCGGCCCGCCCGGTCTACGCCCTCGACACTCCGGGCGATCCCGGCCGCAGCGTGCAGCGCGCTCCGATCCACCGGCCCGAGCACGCGGCACAGTGGCTGGAGGAGACCCTGGCCGGGCTCGGGCTCGACCGGGTGCATCTCGTCGGCTCCTCCTACGGCGGCTGGCTCGCCCTCAACCAGGCGCACCGCGAGCCCGGACGCCTCGCTTCGGCCACCCTCCTCGACCCCGGCGGCCTGGAGAAGATCGGGCTGCGCTTCTTCACCTGGATCTTCGTCAGTCTCTTCGCCAGTTTCGCCCCCCGGGCACTGCGTCCCCGGCTCGCGGCCTGGCTGGACCAGCCCGTGCTGGTCGTACCGGAACTGCGGGCCATGGTCCACGCGAGCAGGCGCGCCTACCGCATCCGCCGCCCGGCACCACTGCCGCTGTCGGATGCCGAACTGGCCGACATCCGCACACCGCTGTACCTGGTGATCGGAAAGCGGAGCCTGATCCTGCACCCGCAGCGGCAGGCCGAGCGCGTGCCCCGGCTGATACCGGGCTCCCGGGTCGAGATCGTCGCGGGCACGGGGCACGGTCCGCAGATCGACCACGCCGAGAAGGTGAACCGTCTCATGCTGGACTTCATGGAGTCCGCCGACAGCGACCAGGTGCACACCGGCGGACGGCACGGCTGAGAACTCACGACGATGGCCTCGTTCACGGTGTGCGCACGCCGGCGCGAGCCGGCCGCGTCCGCCCGGAGCCGCGGGGCGGTCGGCACCGCAACCACCGCCGAGGACACCAGGCGGTCCCGCACCCGCCCCGGTGGACGTGTCCGGCGTGGCCTCCGGCCGGCTGCCGGGCCGGTGTCCCGCCACGACCGCCCATGTGCTGATGGCGAGGGGGCGGGTCGTGCGGACGGTGGCGGCCGGTGGGCCGGGTCACCCGGCCGGCGGGACGAGGCTGGTGCGGTCGAACGGGCCGGGGTGGGCGGCGGCGTACGCGATGGCGTCGTTGACGGCGTCGAGACCGAACGACCGGACTCGTTCCAGGGCGAGATCCACAGCACCCGAGGCGAGGAGCCGGATGATGCCGACGTTGGCGGTGCGCGGGTACATCCACTGCCCGCGCACGGTGACCGAGTTGCGCATGATCCAGGGATACGGCAGTGCGAAGTCGTCACCGCCGAGCATGCCGACGCCGCCCATGAGGACGACGCGGCCGTACTCGCGTACGGTCATGGCCGCCGCGCGCGACGTCGAGCTGGGTGCGCTCGGCGGGAGCAGGTCGATCACCATGTCGATCGGGCCGCCGGCCGCCGCGGACATCGCCGCGCGGTCGGTGGCCTCGTCCCCGGTCAGCCCGACCGGGCGCAGTTGCGGGCCGAACCGGTCGGCGAGGAGGCCGAGCGCGGCCTGGTTGCGGCCCGGTGCGACGACGCGGCCCGCTCCCATCGCGAACGCCACCGCGACCGCGCTGCTGCCCAGGTTGCCGGTGGCCCCGCTGACCAGCAGCGTCTCCCCGGCGGCGAGTCCGCCCGCGAGCAACCCGCCGTAGGAGATGGCGTGCACGCTGAGCGCCGTCCACCGGGCCGGGTCGTCGCCCGCCGCGGCGGGCAGCGGATGGACGTTCTCCGTCGGGACCCGCATCAGCTCGGCGAACGCACCGTCCGCCAGATGGCGGGCGAGCCGCGCGCCGCCCTCACCGCGCGGGCTCCAGCCCTGGAGCGTGATGTCGGGTGCCAGGGCGTCGTCCCGCGCCCGCACCGTCGCGTCGCACCACACCAGGTCGCCGACGCGCAGCCGGGTGGCGTCCGGGCCGACGTGAACGATCCGTCCCACGCCGCCCACACCGGGCACGACCGGTGGGACCAGGGGATAGTTCCGCGTGCCGTCGAAGACCTCGGCCGCGTAGGGCGCCACGTAGGCGGCGAGGACCTCGACCAGCACCTCACCGCCCCCCGCCGCGGGGTCCGGCACCTCCCGCACCGTCAGCGGAGCGCCGAACCGCGTCAAGACCGCTGCTCGCACCTGATGACCTCCATGTCCGTCCGTTTCCTGGGACCGACACTAGGAGCCGCGGGGGCATTCGGGAATCGACGATCCGGCATCCGTGGTATGCGTAGGTCGCATGGACATCTCCAGTACAGGACTGCGGGTCCTGCGGCAGATCGCCGAGTCCGGCAGCTTCACCGCGGCAGCTTCCCGGCTCGGCTACACCCAGTCGGCCGTCTCCCGCCAGGCCGCCGCCCTCGAACGCAGCGCGGGCACCACCCTGTTCGAACGCCGTCCGGACGGGGTACGGCTCACCCCCGCCGGTCAGACCCTGCTGCGCCACGCCCACACGGTCCTGGCCTCTCTCGCGGCCGCCGAACGCGAACTCACCGGTACCGGCCCGGGAACCGAACCGGTCCGGCTCGGCATGGTCATCAGCGCGGGCGTGGCCATGCTGCCCGCCGCCCTCGCCCACCTCGCGGCGACCGACCCGCACATCACCGTCACCACCAGCGAGGGCACCACCCCCACCCTGGTCCGGGCAGTGCGCGCGGGCACGCTCGACCTCGCCGTGCTGACGTCCCGTCCACCGCACCGCACTTTCGACAACGACTCGCCGCGGCTGCACATCGAGACCGTCACGGACACCGAACTGGCCGTGGCGGCGCCCTCGGCCGGGCAGTTCGCCGGACGCACCACGGTGCACGTCGACGAACTGGCCGACGCCGCGTGGATCGCCGCCCCCTCATCGTCCTCCGAGCCCCTGCTCGGCGTCTGGCCCGGCCTGCCCGCACGGCCACGCATCGCCCACCGCGCACGCGACTGGCTGACCAAGCTCCACCTGGTCGCCGGCGGCTTCGGCGTGACGACCGTGCCGTCGCGGTTCTCGCCCCTCCTGCCGCCCGGGGTGAGCCTGCTCCGCGTCGAGGGCGCGCCCCCCGAGACCCGCCGGGTACTCGTCGCGCGCCTCCCCGGCCGCCCCACCCCCGCGATCACAGCCGTCACCCGGGCCATCTCCTCGACCGCCTGAACCACCACCAGGCCCTCACACGGACATGGCCACGGTGACGGAGACGGACCGGGAGAACGGGAACGACGGGGGAGTCCGCTCCGGTGAGCGGCATCCGGCGGAGCCGGGCCACCTGCGGCCACACCGCGGTCGGACACCCAGTGATCGACCACCTCGGACGTACCAGTGCATCACCCCGTTCCCTGAGCCGGAGGCGCCGCCCGGCGGGCCCGGACTGGACGCGCTGCCCGCCGGGCCGGGCGATGGCGGTGGCGGTGGCGGCTGCCGTGATGCCGGCCGTCACCGCCCTGCTCGCCGTCAGCGTCCGCCGGCCGGTGCCCTGAGCGGGCGCCGGCCTGTGATGCCGGTCAACGGCCGCATCCGACGCGCTTCGTGGACAGCGCAAGGTCGTCCAGACGCAGGTCGTAGGAGTCCGGGGTGGGATTGCCCTGGTAGAGCTGCCAGCCGATGCGGACGGTGTCGAAGGCGGGGAGGACGAAGTCCACCGGATTGCCGCCGTGCCGGGTGGTGGTGACGGTCATGTCGGGCTGCGGCTTCCCGTCGATCCACACCGCCACGCGGTTGTCCGAGGCGTCCATCTCCCACTCCAGGCACGTCCACTTCCCCGGTTCCGCCGGGGCGGACTCGCGCCAGTCGGTCCAGTCGCCCGTGGGGCCGCCGTCGGAGCCGATGCCCCACAGATGCACCCCGTCGCCGACGGTGGGTACGTACTGGCCGCCGATCGGCCGGACCACGCTGCCGTCGCCCCGGCCGGTGGCTTCCACCAGGGTGAAGTGGGCCCAGTCCGGAGCGGTGGGGAAGGCGTCGACCTTCACCCGTATCCGGCCGAAGAAGCTGTTGTCCGGGGCGGAGAACTCGTCGACCTCCAGGAACGCGTATCCGTTGCCCTCGGTGCGCACCCGCAGTACTTGGTCCGTGCCGCGCTTGCCGCCGTGTCCGCGGCCCGGCTCGCGTTCGACGGACAGCGCGCCGTTACGGGTGTCCACGCCCCAGTCCAGGCTGGTGCCCGCGCCGCGCGGCAGCTTCTCGAAGTCCTCGCAGAACAGTAACGCCGGGTCGGGGGCGCAGCCGCCGGCCGGCCGGCCGCCGTGACGGTCGTGGGCCGGAGCGCCGCCGGTGGCGGCCACCACGGTGACGCCGGCCAGGGCAGCGGCGGCGAGCAGGCGGGGCAGCCGCCGGACGGAGCAGAGGGGAGAGCGCATGCGAAGTTCTCCATTCTCCATCGGGTGGGATCGGAGGGATTGCGCGAACCGTTATGGGAGCGCTCCCATAACGGTCGCCCGGCACCCTACGGCAACCGCTGCCCCCCGCACCAGACGATTGCCGGCAGTGCGTCGGCACCGCCCGAGACGACGGGGGCAGCGCCCCGACGACGACCGGCCGTCGCTGCTCGCATCGGCTCTTCGGCGAGCGTCACCGCTCGGACCCGCCGCGCCACCCGCCTGCTGCGCGGCGCCTGCTACGGCGGGAGCCCGGTCAGCGGACTTCCGTGAGCCTGCCCGTGGCCACGTTGAAGACGAAACCGCGGACGCGGTCCTTGTGGACGACGAACGGGTCGGCCTTAATGCGCGCGACGGACTGCCGTACGTCCTCCTCCAGGTCGGGGAACGCCTCCGCCGCCCAGGGCGGACGGATCCCGGTGTCCTTCTGGACCGCGTCCTTGAACTCGTCGTCGGTGAAGGTCAGCATGCCGCAGTCGGTGTGGTGGATCAGGATGATCTCCTTGGTACCGAGAAGGCGTTGGCTGATGGCGAGCGAGCGGATCTCGTCCTGGGTCACCACCCCGCCGGCGTTGCGGATGACGTGCGCCTCGCCGTCGTTCAGGCCGAGGAGCGCGTAGACGTTCAGCCGGGCGTCCATGCAGGCCACGACGGCCAGTTGGCGAGAGGGCGGCAGCGGGAGGGGACCGGAGAAGGTCTCGGCGTAGCGGGCGTTGTTGGCGAGCAGTTCATCGGTGACGGACATGACGGGCCTCGGTTCTCTCGTACGGGGAAGGGCACGGACGAAGTGATGGCGCGGAGCGGGATCACGCGGTCCGGCTACAGAAACCGTCGAAGAGATACACACGACGCGAGGGCCAGAAGCCCGTCAGTGTCGCGCCCGAGGTCGGCATCACACCAGTGAACTCCTCAACTCGGGGTCAGACAAGAGAATGAATGTTCGGCGCCGGGACCGCGGCGGCAAGGGCTCGCAGCACCCTCGCTTCCCGTAGCCGCGCGGGTGATGCGGCACATCAGCGACGAGGCCGTCCCACGGCCGGCCTCCAGGTCGAGCCGGACGAGGGGGCAGCGGCGCTGCCACTCCACCGGCCGGCTCGGGCACCAGGCAGGGGCGACGTCCTCCAACTACTCGCGCCGTTCCCCCGACGGCGCCCCGGCCGCACCGCTTCGAAGGGTTGATCGGCCGGCGCCGGTCCGGCGCACAGGCCGCGGGGTCCGCGTTCATGCGTGCTGGATCTCCGGTATCCGCAACTGTCCGCCTGGGAAGTCGCGGCTGCCCGGCATGGCGGTGCTGGCGTTCTGGACGGCCAGGCCGACGAGGCGGCCGTCGATCGGCAGGATGAGCCGGTCCTGGACGAGCTGGTCCACGACGGCGGCCACTTCCAGCGAGATCGCCCTGCTGACGGTGGAGGGCAGACTCGCGCGCGTCGACGCGGCGGACGGGACCGTGCGCACCCGGCCCTTCCTCGTCCACCCCGTGCCCGACTGGAGCGGCGGCGGTCTCGACCAGCGGATCCTCGCGCGCGGCCAGTTGGTGGCCCACCCGGACCACCCTGGGCAGGTGGCCGCGATGACCCGGACGGGAATCCTGAGCGGAGAGATCCTGCTGTGGGACGTCACTGCACCCCGGCGCATCGGCACACTGCCGAGCCGGGCCGCCAGCGTGCCCTTCAGCACCTCCTACGTCACCGGGCCGCTCGCCTTCGACGCGGACGGCTCGCACCTCGCCGTGCAGAACACGGACGGACAGGTCCGGGTGCGGGACGTCGGCCGCCACAGGCCCCTGCCCGGTGGCGCCCCCGCCACGGGCAACGACGCCCTGATCGGGTTAGGCCCAGAACACAGCGTCGTGCTGTCCGTGTTCGGCGCGGACATGGTTCGGATCCACGACCCGACGGACGCCGCCGCCTCCGGCATGCTGCCGGTCGCCGACGGTGACTGGGTGGCCAGCTCCCTGCGAAGCCACCGTCGGCACGGGCATCCTGCGCCAGACCTTCGACCTGCGCCCCGAGGCGCAGTTCCGTACGCTGTGGGCCGCCGCCGGGCGTGACTACACCGACGCGCAGAGACGGCTGTTGCCTAAGGGCACACCGCCCGAACCGCCGTGCGACCGACCCCGCGGTCATCGCCGCCCGCACAGCCTGGCCCCGAGTCTCCTGACCGCTACTGGCCACGAACCGACACGGACAGGGAACCCTTCGCCCGGCACGGCGATGCGTGTCCGGCGCTCGCGAAGGGGCCGCCCACCGTCACGGGCGGGCCCCTTCCATGTCCCACCACCCCCGGGCAACCTGCACCCCCACGCACCGCACTGCTGGCCGCGGCCGCCCTGCTGCTCGCCCCGTCCGCCCAGGCCGCCGGCCTCGCCTATGCCGGCATGTACCCGGCCGCCTCCGCCTGCGACGCGGCCGGCAAGGACTACGTGGTACGTGGCCTGACGGCCGGCTACTTCTGTGACGTCACGCCGTACGCCAGCCGCCTGTCCATCTGGAGCTGACCGTGCCGACTGCCGCCCAGCCGGACTCCCGGGACGAGGACCTGGCCGACCACCCCCGCGGCCGGGCGGAACCCGAAATGCGGGAGCGCCGCAGCACTGCCGCCGTCCTCGGCGTCACCCTCGGCGTCCGCCTGCCCGACGTCGACGGCCCGGACATCAAGACGGCCGACGGCCACAACCTCGGGCCGATCAGCAGGCACGCGAAGCCCGTCCACACCCTCGACGCGGCCACGGTCAACGGGTTGCACGCCGTGGCCCGGGAACATGCGGACGTCGTGGTCGCCGCACTCGGAGACGCGATGCCAGATTCGTGTGGTCAACTCAGCCGGGTATCGGCGTACACGGTCATCGCATCGCGCTGGTAGACGGCGAGACCTTCGGCGATCCTGTCGAAGTTGGCCCGCATCTGCGGGTCGTCGACGTAGGTCTGGCCCACTCCCTTGTACGCGGCCGCGGTCGGGGTCCAGAACCGGCAGATCTGCCGGTAGTTGACGTCCACCTCAGCCTGTACGGCAGGGTCGGAGACAGGTGTGCCGGCCACCATGAACTCCGCCATACGGATCATCTGCGCCGTCACCTCACGCTGCCAGCGCTCCGTGTCCTCGGAGGTCATCGCCTCCACTGCCTGCCGGGACTGCTCCCACGCCTGCGGCCACCGCTCCCGCACCTCGGCCTCGGCCTCGGAGGGGAACTGGAACCCCTCGAACAGGTTCTCCGGCTTGTTAATCTTCGTCATCTTCCCGTTGTCCCTGCCTTCTTCCAGTTCGGCGATAGTGCGCCCGACCGTACGGGCCAGCGTCGCCAGCCGGTCCCGTTCCGCGAGCAGCCGTTGGTGGTGCTCACGGAGCACGGCCACCTGGTCGAGCTGGCTGTCCAGAACCGCCTGGATCTCGCGCAGCCCCAGGCCGAGCTGCCGCATCAGCAGGATTTGCTGCAACCGCAGCAGATCGGCCTCCTCGTAGTAGCGGTGTCCGTTGCTCCCGATCCAGGCGGGCGGCAGCAGGCCGATCTCGTCGTAATGCCGCAGCGTCCGCGATGTCACCTTGGACATCCGCGCCACCTGTGCGATCGACCAGGCCATTCCCGGTGCCTCCCTCGCCGGGCCGGTCTCTCCGGCCACACACATGACCGTAGAAGTTGCCGCAACGGAAAGCGCAAGCCCTGAAACCCTGTTGGCCAGGCACCAGTGCCTGACCCGCTGGACAGGCCCTGGTGTGCTCGTGACCTCGCAGGTTCGCCGGGCCCTTCAGGCTGCGGTGGCGACCGGGGACGTCCGTCCAGTCGTTGAGACGCTGCTGCGCCAGCGGGATGTCGGCGTGCAGCGTGCCTGGTCAGGGCTCCAGCGGATCGGAATCCAGGTGCGAACGAGCTGCTTCACACTCGTATACTCGTGCGGGTTCATGGAGGGGGAGGTGGAGGCAGTGAAGCTCGCTGAGGCGCTGGCGGAGCGTGCGGAGGCGACGCGCCGTGTAGAACAGCTACGAGCGCGCGTCGTCGACAGTGCGCGGTACCAGGAAGGGGAGACACCCGCGGAGGATGCCGCTCAGCTACTCGCTGAGGCCGGTGAGGTGCTGGATGCCCTGGAATCGTTGATCCGGCGGATCAACCGGACCAATGCCACGGTGCCAATGGGTCAGGACGGCACGCTCACCGATGCCCTCGCGCGCCGGGACGTCCTGCGGTTGCGTCACTCTGTGGTCACCGCGGCGGCGGGTAAGGGCGAGCGGGGCTACGGCCGGCAACTCCGCTCCGAGCTGCTGATGCTCTCCGCGCTTCCGGTCGCGGAGCTGCGTGGTCAGGCGGATGCACTCGCCCGGGAGATCCGCGAGGTCGATGTGCGGATCCAGCGTATGAACTGGGAAGTCGATCTGCTGGACTGAGCGGTCCAGCAAGCCGGAACGATGTGGAGCAGGTAGCTGCTTCGGAGGCGTGCACACACCGAGGGCTGGCGGTTTTCCAGCCCACTCCTGGCGCGTGAAGAGCAACGCGGGGGTTCGACTCCCCAGCAACAGTGCAGCTCAGCACTGCGTACAGGTAACGGTGCACAGCGCACAGCACATCACCACGTGCAGATCCGAGGCGGCGAGGGCGGGTTCGGGGCCTTCCGCATCGAGGCGAATGCCGTGTGGCTGACCGTGTTCCCACTGCAGACTTGCGCCCCTGGCTCGATCCGGCCGAGGGCATCTGGGCGCTGGTGAAGCGCGCCCTGGGCCACCTGGCCGCTGCGGACCTCAGTGAGATCACCAGTGCCGTGAAACGTGTCGACGCCCTCACCGGGCACGTCCGCTCCTTCGCGACCATGCTCACCGAGCGCCAGGGCGAGCGCCCGCCCCGACTGGCTCGACGTCGTCCGGCAGGTCGACCCGCCCAGCCTCCACACCCCCCGGCAGGCATCGACCGGGACCGCGACGACGTCATCACCGGCCTCACCCTGCCCTGGAGCTCGGGCGTCGTCAACGGACACGTCAACCGGATCAAGATGCTCAAGCGCGGAGCGAGCAAGCGCTGTGCCCGGGGCGGGAATCCTGGAGGGAAGGACGAGCAGTGAGTTGGGCGTCGCGGTTTGCGGTGCTGACCGTGCGGTCGGCCAAGCAGTCCCTGGCCGCGGCCGGAGAGGACGGGTGGCGACAGCAACCGGTGGGACGGCGTGCTGTCCACCCAGACGCTTCTGTCGAAGGTGAGCGGTGTGCCCCGTCCCCCGACGGGACGCACCCGCCGACCCCGCACCATGCTTTGCGTACTCGTGTATTGACTGCCCGTCACGGTGTCCCTAGGGTCACGACGAATTCACGAACGGCGTTCGGTATATCGACCACTCCGATCGGTCGTAAATGTCATGCGCATGATCAAGCGAAGAACGGACTCCGCCCCCCGATCCCCAGGAGACCGACCATGTCGATGAGATCACCCCACACCTGGCGGGACAGGCCGCTCGTCCTGCTCGCCCTCGCACTCGCCCTGGTCGGCGCCGTGTTCGCCGGCCAGACCTCCGCGAGCACCGGCGCCGCGGCCGCCGGCTCCCAGCCCTGCGACCTGTACGCCGCGGGCGGCACTCCCTGTGTCGCCGCCCACAGCACCACCCGCGCCCTGTACTCCGCGTACAACAGCCGCCTCTATCAGGTGAAACGCGCCTCCGACGGCGCCACGCGGGACATCGGCGTGCTCAGCGCGGGCGGTTACGCCGACGCCGCCGCACAGGACGCGTTCTGCGCCGGCACCGGTTGTCTGATCACCGTCCTCTACGACCAGTCCGGCCGCGGCAACCACCTCACCCAGGCCCCGCCCGGCGGCTTCCAGGGCCCGGCCCCCGGAGGCTACGACAACCTCGCCGAGGCGTCCGCCGCGCCCGTGACCGTGGGCGGCCACAAGGCGTACGGCGTCTTCGTCGCGCCCGGCACCGGATACCGCGACAACAGCACCAACGGCATCGCCACCGGCGACCAGCCGGAAGGCATGTACGCCGTCCTCGACGGCACCCACTACAACGGTGGCTGCTGCTTCGACTACGGCAACGCCGAGACCAACAGCCGCGACAACGGCAACGGCACCATGGAGACCATCTACTTCGGCAACAGCCGGACCTGGGGCTACGGTTCCGGCAACGGCCCCTGGGTCATGGCCGATCTCGAGAACGGCCTGTTCTCCGGCGTCAACCGCGGCTACAACGCGGGAAACCCCAGCGTCAGCCACCGCTTCCTGACCGCCGCCGTCAAGGGCGGACCGAACCACTGGGCCATCCGCTCCGGCAACGCCCAGTCGGGCGGCCTGGCCACCGCCTACGACGGTCCGCGCCCCAACGCCACCGGCTACAACCCGATGAAGAAGGAAGGCGCGATCATCCTCGGCATCGGCGGCGACAACAGCAACGGATCGGCCGGCACCTTCTACGAGGGCGTCCTGACGTCCGGCTTCCCGACCGACGCCACCGAGAACGCCGTCCAGTCCAACATCAACGCGGCCGGCTACTCCACGTCCGCCCTGACGGGCGCGCCCACCGTCGGCTCCCGTGTCTCCCTGCGGGCCACCACCTCCTGCTGCACCGCCGACTACCTGCGGCACAACACCGCCGACAGCAACGCCGTCATCGCGGCGACGTCCTCCTCCAGCCCGGCCGCCGACAAGGCCGCCGCCACCTGGACCGTGCGCGCGGGGCTGGGCGACGCCTCGTGCGTGTCGTTCGAGTCCGCCGACAGGCCGGGCCAGTACCTGCGCCACTACGACTTCCGGCTGCGGGTCGACACCGTCGACACCGCGCTGGCCCGGCTGGACGCCACCTTCTGCCCGCAGGCCGCCCACAACGGCCAGGGCATCTCCCTGCGGTCCGCCAACTACCCCGCCGACTTCGTCCGCCACTACAACTACGCCGCCTACGTGGCCGCCGACGGCGGCACCCACGCCTGGGACAGCCACACCTCCTGGGCCGACGACACGAGCTGGGTCGTGACCTCGCCGTGGGCCTGACCCCCCGGTCCTGACCCCGGACGCGCAGGCCGGCGGTGCCACCCGACGCTGGTGGCACCGCCGGCCGCCCGTCGTCCGGTCAGCGCCAGCCGAGTGCCGGCGCCACGTGCGTCAGGATGCTGCCGATGACATGTGCGTTGTAGTCGACACCCAGTTGGTTCGGCACGGTGAGCAGCAGGGTGTCGGCCGCGGCGATCGCCTCGTCCCGGGCCAACTGCTCGACCAGGGCGTCGGGCTCGGCGGCGTAGGACCGGCCGAAGACGGCGCGGGTGGTCGGGTCGATGTAGCCGATCTGGTCTTGCGAGTTGCGCTCCCGGCCGAAGTAGGCGCGGTCCCGGTCGTCCACGAGGGCGAAGATGCTGCGGCTGACCGACACGCGCGGCTCACGGGTGTGACCCGCCGCCCGCCACGCCTCCCGGTACGCCTCGATCTGCTTGCGTTGCTGGATGTGCAGCGGTTCGCCGCTCTCGTCGTCCTTGAGCGTCGAGCTCTGCAGGTTCATCCCCAGCCCGGCCGCCCACACCGCGGTCGCGTTGGAGCTCGACCCCCACCAGATCCGCTCCCGCAGGCCCTCCGCATACGGCTCGATACGCAGCAGCCCCGGCGGGTTGGCGAACATGGGACTGGGGTGCGGCTCCGCGATCCCCTCGCCCTTCAGCACCTCCAGCAGCCGCTCGGCGTGGGCCCGGGCCAGGTCGGCGTCGGTGCCGCCCTCCGGTGGCCGGTGACCGAAGTGCCGCCAGCCGTCGAGCGCCTGCTCCGGAGAGCCCCTGCTGATCCCCAATTGCAGCCGGCCGCCGGAGATCAGGTCGGCGGCCCCCGCCTCCTCGGCCATGTACAGGGGATTCTCGTAGCGCATGTCGATCACCCCCGTGCCGATCTCGATACGGTCGGTGCGGGCGCCGATCGCCGCGAGCAGCGGGAACGGGGAGGCGTGCTGCCGCGCGAAGTGGTGGACCCGGAAGTAGGCGCCGTCGGCTCCCAGCTCCTCCGCCGCGACCGCCAGGTCGATCGCCTGGAGCAGCGAGTCCGCCGCGGAGCGGGTACGGGAGTGCGGAGAAGGCGTCCAGTGCCCGAAGGACAGGAACCCGATCTTTTTCATGCCTGCTACAACCACCGTGCGCGCCGTTCATTCCAGCAGGGCGGCGCGGAGGCAAGGCGCAAGCCTCCTGCTCCCGCCCCTCGTCCGGAGCGATCTGCCGTGCGGTAGGGGAGATGCGGGCGGCGTCCCGGATATCCTGGCGGCCGCCGGGCCGGCCCGGTGGCGCGCGTCGCAGGTCTCGGCTCACCGGGCCGGGCCAGGTGAGGGATTCGGTCTCGGCCGGGAGGTCGAAGGCCAGGCCGCTGGAGCCTTCGCCGCGGCCGGTGCCGTGGCGGGCGCTGAGCCAGACGTCGACGCGGCCGTCGCACCAGCGGGTGCGGTGGTAGGCGACGGTGACCTTGGCGCCGGTCTGCGGAACCTCCTCTTCGTTGAGGAAGTACGAGCGCTGCGGGGTGGCGTCCAGGCCCTCGCGGAGAATCGTGGTGCGGGGGTGGACGGGCTCGGTGTCGATCTCGCTGGGCATGGCGGCGCGCTGGGGCTGGATCTTGCGGCTGTCGCCGGTGACGTGCACCGGGACGAAGGGGATCCAGTGGCCGGGGACCGAGGTCATGGCCAGGTAGGCGAGGGGGGCCAGCGGTACGGGCTCGGCGGCGTAGTGCGCGGTGAACAGCAGCCGGTCCTCATTCAGCTTCGTGCCCGGCGCGAACTCCATGGCCAGCCAGTGGTCGTCGGTCCGGTACGGCAGTTGGACCGGCACCAGTTGCGGCTCCACGAAGTCCGGCAGATGGCCGAGCAGCCCTCCGTCACCGCGCAGCGCGTCGCTCAGGATCACCATCTGCTCCCAGCCGCGGCTTCTCCCTGACCCTGGCGATGCCGTGCAGCCAGTCGTCCACCGGGAAGTCGCGCCCCGCGTCCTCCAAGTGCTTGATCAGGCCGCCGCTGTCGTCGCGGGCCTTCTTCCAGTCCGAGGCGAGCGTGGTCGACGGCGCGTACTGCGGTACGGCCAGGACATCCTCGCCGAGCAGGGCCTTGAGGGTGTCGAGTGCGGCCTCCACCCGGTCGGCGGCGGCCAGGCGGCGGGCGGCGTCCTCCCAGGCGAGCAGGACCGCGTGCCGCGCCAGCAGATACAGCAGGCGCCGCAGGCGGCTTGTCGCCTGCGAAGCCCCGTTCGAGCCGGATGGTCTCCAGCTCGTGCTCGGCGTGCCGGGCCAGAGCACGTGCGAGCACCGCCGACTCGAGCCTCGCACAGTCCGGCGAGGCCATCCCGCCCGTTTCGTTGAGGACGATCTCCGCATCGGCCCGTACGCCGCGAGTTCGCCGAGCACGGGCCGCCGCGGAGTCCCGGCGGCGGCCCGCACTTCGCCACCGTCACGCGGCCGGAGCGCGACTGCGAACAGGTAAGTGACCTCCTGGTGGAAGAGCATGTCGGCACGGTCGTCGAGAACGGGCTCGCCCACGCCACCTCAGCGCCGGCGATCAGCGAGGCACTGCTGCGCACCGGATCACCGAACCTGCGGCACGTGGTGATCGACCCGCCCCAGTACACGGCGTACGACGGTGTCGGATGGGAACTGCTGCTCAGCGCCGACCTACGACTTCGCCGAACTGGTCACCGAACCCTCGCAGCGCTGCCTTGCCCCGCCCGCCGACGCGGGTGTCACCGCGGACGCCGCGTTCGTCGACGGCAGCCACCACTTCCACAACGTGTTCGTCGATCTCCACTTCCTGGGCGAGATCGTCCGGCCCGGCGGCATCGTGCTGCTCGACGACGAGCCCAGGTTTGTCCCCTTCATTGATTGAGCTGTTTCCGCTTGGTCTTCTGCGTCAGACTAGCCAGTGCAGGTGCGGGCTACGGATGCTCACATGCTGCTGGGGGAGGAGCATGAACCGGGCACATATCGGAGCGCTGGTCAAGTCCGCCGCTGATGGTGACAAGGCGGCGTGGGATGCGCTCGTGACGGAGTTCAGCTCGCTGGTGTGGTCCGTGATACGTGCTCACGATCTCTCAGACGCCGAGAGCCACGGCGTCTACCAGGAGGTCTGGTTCCGCTTCATCGTGGCCATGAAGGCTTTACCCGAACCCCGAGACGCTGGGGTATGGCTCGCTGGAACCACGCGCCAAGAGTGCCTGGAAGCGCTGAGATACCCCAGCCACGATGCCTCGAAGCTGCACGACTGGGTCGACTGGGTCAACGTGGAGGCCCGCGCGAAGTCACGACCTGAAGGCGTGGCAGTGACGGTTGGCGAGGCTGAGCGGATCCGGATCCTGTGGGAGGAGTTCGAGCAGCTTGGTGCGCGGTGCAGGCAGTTGCTGCGCACTCTGATGGCCTCGCCACCACCCACCTACCAGGAAGTGGCAGCCGGGCTGGGCATCGCTGTGAACAGCATCGGACCGTTACGCCAACGCTGTCTGCGCCGTCTCCGGGCCCGGCTCGAGGAACGGGGCGGCCTGGACAGCCGAGGCGCCCCGAATACCGCTGACATTCCTGGATTGCCTACGCCCCGTGCGAGCATCACGTCCCATGCCTTCGGTACCGGCGATCAAAGCCAGACCGGCGTCACGGCGGGCGGCGCGGTTGAGCCCTCTCTTGCCACAGGGAGGGAGAAGCCGCTTACCGACTCCTCGAAATTGCCGGGCTGCCAAGCCCAATTGACACTCCTGGACGACGATCCTCGTGCCGGGACACCCGTGCGCCTGGCTGTGAAGCTGGTGGTCGAAGCAGCGCACCCCTGGGCTCGTTCGTCGGGTGTCCGGCCTTTACTGGACATCGTAGCGACGCCGTTGAGCAGTGCGGACGTGGTGCCCGACATGGTCATGTACCGCCTCCAGGGAACGGATTCCGCGCAGTTCCGTGTGACGGCCATGAGGCCCGGCGCCCACCGTATCCGGTTCACTTTTCTGCACCACGACACGGGTGTCGCCCTGCAACAGGTGGAGACCGAGCTGGACATCGCGGCCTCTGGGCCCATGGGAAGAGAAGATATGCGGCCCGAACTGCCCGAGGGGAGGTCCTGACTCAGTGCCCCGCAGGCTCACCGCTCAAGTCGTTCAAGATCCCAGCGACGGCTTTCGCTTCCTGCCGCACCTGGAGGTGCGGCCGCCCGATCTTCGCGTCAGCTTCGATGTCCTTGGCGGCGGGCGGATACGGGCCCGGATGTCGGGCACGGCCGTTCCAGCGCTGCAGGGCACCGAGCACAAGGCCGACTTGAGCGCCCGGCCTGACGAGGTTCGCGGTGCCGCCGCCCGGCTCTGCGCACGCTGGAAAGAACGCTTCGTTGACTTCCAGCCGGTCGACGACGAGGGACGGACGCTGCTGGATCGACGGCGTCCGTACGCGACAACCGCCGATTTGAGCGATGAGCCAGAGGATGAGCTGCGGCAGGTCGTGGCCGATCTGGCGCGTGGCGGACAGTCCCTGCTGTTTGACACGCTGCTACGTGGAGACGACGCCCGTACCGAAGTGTTCCGCGGCTACCTGAATTCGGCGCTGTCTCGCGAAGGGCTGCGGATACGGTTCGATTCCGACCTGCACTTGCCCTGGCCCTTGCTCTGCACGCCCGCCGCCTCCACCACGTCCATGGCACCGTTGAACACCCTGCTCGCCCGCTTCCTCGGCTACCGGCATCAGATCGAACACACTGGCGACGCCTACGCATGGATCGGGCCGCCGCGCACGGCTCCGCGGCGGCCCATCGTCAGCCTGAACCACGACCTCCGCGTCGGCCGTGTGACGCGGGCGGACGAAGTCGCCAAGGCACTGGCGGACAACACCACGTGCATCGTCCGCACGACCTATGAGGAACTGGTCCGCGACTTCGGAAAAGCGGATCTGGACGAGCAGCTAACGTACTTCTGGTGCCACGGCGAGTTCATCGGCAACGAGCCCGAACCCCACATCCTGGTCCTCAGACTGACGGACGGCACACCCTTCGACGGTCACACCGTGCGTGAGCTGCGGGCACGTCACCGGCACGGCTATTTTCGACCCTTCGTCCTACTCAATGCCTGTCATGCCGGAGTCGTCGGGGCGAGTATGGACCGTTCGTTCCTCGGACGCATGCTCATCGAGCACGGTGCGCAGGGTGTCCTTGGACCACTCATCTCGATGCCGCAGGCATTCGCTGCCGAGTACGCGCTCGAGTTCGTCACCCGTTATCTCCGTGGTGAAGCGACCGCTGGCCAGATCACGCACGAACTAGCCCGGCACTTCGCCATCCGTTACCGCACCCCCCTCGGGTTCGCCTATGGACTGCACTGCGGCATGGACGCCCGCCTGGAACTCGCGAACGGAGGCCGAGCATGAGCCACGGTGCGGCGGTGGAAGTAGTCGACCTGGACGAGACCGGCTGGCTCCTCGACCCCGACACCGGTCAACCGGTATCCGATCACCGGCTGCGTGACCACCTCGCAGACCGTCTCGCCCCGCCTAGCTGGGCAACGGACATCCTCGTCTACGTCCATGGCTGGCAGACATCTCCTGGCTCCGCCCACCGCACCGCCGAACGGCTGCTGGCCCTGATGAACGCCGCCCTGACCGCGGTCCCGGACCACTACCCAGCCCTGGCAGGGGCCTTCAGTCCGTGGTGCATTGCTGTCCGCTGGCCGTCATCCAGCCGGCTCACCCCGGCCGGCTACCGTAAAATCCGGGATCGAGCGCACACCATGGGGGCGCTCGGCGCAGGCGGGCACGCCGCACACATCCTGGGACGGCTCCTTGGCTACCTGGACGCCGGGCGCGCCGATCCCGGCGCGGCACCCGTACTCGCCAACCGCGACGGGCAGTACCTCCACCTCGTCGGACATTCCTTCGGCTGTCGCTTCCTTTGCGAGGCGGTGCAATGGGCGGCAGACCCCCACATCGACGACACACTCGGCTGGAGCGCGGCGGGCCTTCCCTCCGCCCGGCCCTTCACCGTGGACAGCCTGCTGCTCTTCCAAATGGCCGCGCGACGCGACGCATTCATTTCGCTCTTCCCTCGCCTCCTGCCCAACGGCGCGTACGACGGTGCTCCCCTGAGGGGTCCCATCGTCACCACATACTCCCGCCACGATCGAGCGACCGGATTCTGGCACCTGCAAGCAGAACAGCAGTCCGGTATCGGGCACGCCGGAATCGGCCCCGCACCCGCACCCATGTTCACCACGCGCATGCTGGCTCTCAGCGAGCGGTATCCGCTCTCCGCCCTCGATCACACCTTCGTCAACGTCGATGCCTCCGAGGTGTACGTCCGCGGCCATCGCCTGAACCCGGCCGGAGCCCACTCCGACCACGTACGCCTGGAGTCCGCCCATCTGCTGCTCACTCTCGCGGACTACTCACGCTGATCAGCAGCGGACGGCCGACCGACGGCCTGGTCGTGGGTCACCATGCTCGTCGTCACCCGCGAGGGTGACCACCGCTACAGGCTCCCGCCCCACCGGCGTGCCCTGGTCGACCTGGTGTACCTGCGTCGGCACGACGCCCTGGCGCAGATGCGGCGGCGGGGCTTCTGGGTGACCACACCCGTCCGACGCCCGCCCCACCGAGAACTCACACCGATTCAGCCCACGACGAACCGAGCGTCATCAGCGGCAGGAGCACCGGTCGAACGGGGTGTCGCAAGGTCGGAGTCCTGGCGGAACTTCCGCAGGGCACGCTGCAGTCCGAACCGCCTGACGTCAATCGCCGCAGCCATCCTCACCCGGGAGCGCCAGCGCTGAAAACGCTCACTGATACCCGACTGGCCTGCGCGCTTGCACACTCCGCGTCCTTGTCTGAGGGCTCGGCACGGGAAGCGGCGGCCGTCGTGGGGACGGTCGGCTGTCAGATCACCGGGGGCCGGCCGAGACGGGTCATACGGGCCACAGTCGCCCACCGCATCGGCAGCCGCCGGCCCGCCGAGGTACGGACCCCTTCCCAGAACCCGCCGCCCCAGGCCCGCAGCCCGCCCAGCGACCGGGCCCGCACCAGCGTCAGCACCGCCCACACGCCCAGGTAGGCGGGGACCAGCAGTGCGGGCAGGTGCCGTTTGGCCAACCAGACCCGGTTGCGCGCGGTCATCCGGTAGTACACCGCATGCCGGGCCGGAGAGGACTTCGGATGCTGCAGCAGCAGCGACGGCTCGTAGACCACCCGCCAGCCCGCATCCAGCGCCCGCCAGGCCAGATCGGTCTCCTCGTGCGTGAAGAAGAACGCCTCCGGCCAGTCCCCGACCTGTTCCAGCATGGCCATCGACAGGGCATGGCCGCCGCCCAGGAACGTCGTGACCTCACCGCCGCGCATCGGGTCCTTCGCCCGCAGCCGCGGCACATGCCGGCGCTGCGTCTGTCCGTGCTCGTCCGCGATCCGGAAGGAGACGATTCCCAGCCGACCGTCCGCGGCGTACAGCGCGGCGAGCTTCGTGAACACATTGGTGTCGACCAGTAGGCCGTCGTCGTCCAGGTTCACCACCACATCGACGTCGCCCGCGGCACGAAGGTGAGCGATCGCCGCGTTCCGGCCGCCGGAGACCCCCAGGTTCTTCGGCAACTCCACCCCGTCCACCCCGGCCGGCAGCCCGGGAAGTGGTGTGCCGTTGCCGACCACCACCACTCGCCGAGCGGGCAGATCCTGCCTGGCCACCGACCCGAGCAGCGCTGCCAACTCGGTCGGCCGATTGCCCATGGTCAGGACAGCGACCCCAACACGCGGGTGACCCACAGGCGAACTCCCCTCAACCGGACGACGCCCCGCAGCCTAACCGCCCCCGCCCCGGCCCCCGGGCCGCAGCACCGGGAAGAACCCGCCGTTCCCGACGTCCCCGCCCGGCTTGTGGGCGACTACCTCACCGCCCTCGCCGACCCGCCCCTGGTCGGCGCCCCCTACGCCGACCTCGACCACCGCGACCTGACCTGGTGGCTCGCCCACCGGCCCGACCTGCACACCCCGCGCCCTCGCCGGAATCGAGCACCGCATGCACCCGACCTGCCGCATCCACTCCACCGCGGTCATCGGCACTGACGTGACCGTCGGGCCGGGGGCGCACGCAGTGGGAGCTCACCACCGTCCGCGGTCATACCGTGATCGGCTCCGGTGCGTCGGTCGGCTTCAACGGCGAGGTCACCAACGCCTACCGCGGCGTCGGCACCGTGCTGGAACTGGCGGACAGGTGGTCGTCGGCGCCGAGCAGGGTGCGGTCGATGCCGATGGGGCGCTGCCGCCACCTGCTTGGGCGCCCCCATCGGACGCTTCTGCCAGATCCACCTCCCACACGTCATAGGTCCCGCCCACGTGGTCCCCGGGCACCAGCCGGTCAGGACGGACAAGACGCCAGGTCCCCGCGCCCGCCCGCGCTGGCCAGGACGCAAGAGAGCCCGGGCCGCAGGAGTGACCCTTGGCTCGGGCCTTCGGCGGCGTACTGGGGGGTGGGGCGTCTCGACGGGGCGGGGAGGCCGGTATGTGCGCGCCTGCGCCAAGACCAGGCGCGTGCACTGGTTCAGACGCAGCGCCGGCTGGAGGAGTCCGTGTCCGAGGGCAGGGCCCCGGTGGGTGTCGGGCCTGCGCCGGGGGAGGGGCGGCACCTACCGCCGTCAGGACTCGGCGGCGGACACGTGGCAAGCCAACTCGGTGGCCAGGCGTCGCATGACCATGCGATTGGCGTGCCGCATCGTGGCCCGTACGACGGGAGCCAGCAGCCGGTCGGCGAGCGGGGCGCGTACCCACGTGTACGTGAACGAGACGCGGGCCCCGCCGGTGGGTAGCCGTTCGATGGTGTAGGTGCCGCGGCCCTGCCGTCGGCCGGCCGCGCTGACGTTGCGTTCGACGATGCGCCGAGGGGCCTCGGCCTCGACGACATCGATGGTGACGTCGGTCTTCGTGCCGCCCAGCGCGGCGGTGACGGTGGCGCACGATCCGATGCCCCTGGCGGGGCCGGTGTAGCGCCAGTTGGTCAGGTAGTGGTCGGTGAACCGTTCGTGGTTCGCCATGACGTCGAGGAAGCCGTAGACCTGTTCGGGAGTCTGAGGTACGTCGATCGACACGGTGACAGACTTCATGTACCACACGGTACATGCGCCATGTACCGATTGGTACAGTCGTGACGTGGTGACCATGGACGACTCGCATCCCGAGGACGAGGCCGAGCAAGGCGCGTACTGGGCTCGGCGCGCACAATTGCTGAACGCGGCTGTCGACCACGTCGCGGGACACGGCATCGCGGACCTGAGCCTGCGCGGGCTGGGCGCCGCGATCGGCGTCAGCCACCGCATGCTGATCCACTACTTCGGCTCCAAGGAGCAACTGCTGGTGGAGATCGTCCGGACGTCGGAGCGACGCCAGCGCGACGTGCTGTCCCGGCTCCGCCTGGAGCCCGGTCTCTCGCCCGCCGACGTCGCGCGGCTGCTGTGGCGGCAGCTCACAGCCCCTCGGCTGGCCGGTCAGCAGCGGCTCTTCTTCGAAATCTGCGGGCACGCGCTGCGCGGCCGCCCCGAGGCCGCCCTGGTCCTCGAAGGGCTGGTGACGGACTGGCTGGAGCCGCTCGTGGCCGCCGAGGTCGGGGCGGGGGCGGACCCTGCCCTGGCCCGGAACCGGGCCAGGCTGGGCCTCGCCACCGTCCGCGGCCTGCTGCTGGACCTGCTCGCCACCGGTGACCGCGCGGGCGTCGACGCGGCGATGGAGGAGTTCCTCCGGCTGTACTACGGCTCGGAGTGAGGGAGTCACCGATCAGGCGTAACGACTGGGCCAGACGTCGTACCACCATTCTGACTGATCGTTTCAGGATGAGGTTCGACGTCGTCTCAAGCACATGAGACTGCACGGGAGTTGGAGCGGGTCCGAGGCGGAGGTCGGCGCGTATCTCGTAGCGGATTCCGCAGGCGCTTGAACTGGTAGAGCCAGGCGAAGGTGCGCTCCACGACCCACCTGGTCCTGTCCGGGCCGGATCCGTGGGCGGTGCCCTTACGCGCTCCCACAGGTCACCAGGCACATGACCTGGCACCAGCAGAACTCAGTTCTGCCCACCAGCCCAACTGGCAAGCTCTTAGCCGAAGTCACTCCAAAATGATCACTAGGTCGGCTGTCTTCAGCGGTGTTGCGCTGGGCGTGGCAGGCGTACCGAGTGCCGCTCCCGTGACCGCCGCCCCGGCGTCCACCCACAGCCCCGTCGAGGTGGCGGCGGGCAGCGGTGATGTCGAGGCCGCCGTGTCGGGCAGCGCCGACCGGGTGTTGTGGACCGGCAGCAGCGCCGGCTTGGCCGGCATCAAGTGGATCAGGCACTCAGGCGCGGAGGGCAAGACTTGCTGCGGCAGCTTCGCGGGGAAGTTCTGCGATCGCAAGATCGCGGTGAGTACGTCCTGCTCGAGGCCGAGTGGCAGGGCAAGGGCTGGAGGACGATCCGTGCCGCCGCCAACGGCGAGAGCGTCACGACGACGGCGACACCACGACACGGGACCGGATCGACCGGGTCCGCTCGCAACCGTGATCGACGCGGACACGTTCCTGATCGCCGCGCACCGCACCACCGACCCCCCGGACTGGCGTGGCTGCACACAACCCGGGCCGCCGACCGCCGACCGCCGGCCGCCGCGTCACCGTGAGATGACCTCGTCGGACGTTCGGGTGTGGTCCAGTCCACCGTTGGGTGCCCTGTGCAGGGAAAGGGTGGCCAGGCCCGGTGGATTGGTCTAGTCCCTTCCTGGTCCAGACCATTGACCCGCCCTCCGGCGGGCGCTATTCCAGTAGTCGGCAACACCGTCCCCACCCCGGGACACAGGCCACCCCCTCCACACACCGGGACTGACATGAGACTCGTGCGTTCCTTCCGCGCGGCCTTGACCGCGGCTGCCACCACGGCGGCCGCAGTGGGCCTCGCTCTCACGGGAACCAGCACCGCACAGGCCGCGACACCTCTGCCGAACCACGTCTTCGCCCCCTACTTCGAGGCATGGACCGGTGAGAGCCCCGCCGCCCTGTCCGCCCAGTCGGGTGCCAAGCACCTGACGATGGCGTTCCTGCAAACCGCCACCAAGGGCTCCTGCACGCCGTACTGGAACGGCGACACGAGCATGCCGATCGCCGCCTCGACCTTCGGGGCGGACATCAAGACGATCCAGGGCAACGGCGGTGACGTCATCCCCTCCTTCGGGGGGTACACGGCCGACACGACCGGCACCGAGATCGCGGACAGTTGCACCGACGTCCAGCAGATCGCCGCCGCCTACGAGAAGGTCATCACGACCTACGACATCTCGCGGCTCGACATGGACATCGAGATCGACTCGCTCGACAACACGGCCGGCATCGACCGCCGCAACAAAGCCATCAAGATCGTCCAGGACTGGGCCGCGGCCAACGGACGCAAGGTCGAGATCTCCTACACCCTGCCGACCACCACGCGCGGCCTCGCGGACAACGGCAAGGCGCTGCTGCGCAACGCGGTGAGCAACGGCACCCGGGTCGACGTCGTGAACCTCATGACGTTCGACTACTACGACAACCAGCCCCACGACATGGCGAAGGACACCCAGACCGCCGCACAGGGTCTGTACGACTTCCTCGCCCAGCTTTACCCGGGCAAGACCCCGGCCCAACTGTGGAACATGGTCGGTGTCACCGAGATGCCGGGCGTCGACGACTTCGGCAAGGCGGAGACCTTCACCCTGGCCAACGCCCGGACCGTGTACGACTGGGCGGTCGCCAAGGGCATCAACACCCTGTCCTTCTGGGCGCTGCAACGGGACAACGGCGGCTGCCCGGGCGGTCCGGCCGCCGACAACTGCTCGGGCATCGAGCAGAACACGTGGGACTTCACGCGCATCTTCGCGCCGTTCACCAGCAGCGGCCCCACCAACCCGGCCGATGACTTCTCCGTCGCGCTCACCCCGGCCACCGGGTCCGTGACGGCCGGCCAGTCCGTCACGGCCACCGTGAAGACGGCCGTGACGAAGGGCGACGCCCAGAGCGTGAAGCTCAGCGTCAGCGGAGTCCCGGCGGGCGTCACCGCCTCCCTCAGCCCCACGTCGGTCACCGCGGGCGGCTCCTCCACGCTCACCCTGGCCACCACCTCCGCGGCGGCGTCGGGCACCTACACGGTCACTGTGACCGGCGCGGGCGCGTCGGGTAGTCACTCGGCGACGTACTCCCTGACCGTCACCGGCGGCACCGGCAACCAGTGCACGGCCGCCCCGTGGGCCAAGGACAAGGTCTACAACAGCGGCCAGCAGGTGTCGCACAAGGGTCATTCCTGGAAGGCCAAGTGGTGGACGACGGGCGAGGAGCCCGGCACCACCGGCCAGTGGGGCGTCTGGCAGGACCTGGGCGCCTGCTGAACCGCCCCGTGACCACCCACCGCGGGTGCCCCGACGGCACGTGAGGTGAAGCCTCCTCTCCCAGGACCGCTTCCGAGTGGTCCTGGGAGATCCGCGCGCCCGGAGCACCGTGGACGCGCCGCGGTCCGCCCGTCCGGACACGGCTCAGGTGCTCCTCGGCATGGTGATCGGAACCGCCACCGGACTGCACAACGCGGCCACCGTCGTCCTGCCCATCGCGCTGGCCTTCGTCTTCGGCTATGTGCTGACCATGCGGGGCGTGCTGCGCGCCGGTCTGCCGGTCCGCCAGGCGCTGAAGGTCGCGCCGGCCGCGGACACAACGTCCATCGCTGTGATGGAACTGATCGACAACACCATCATGGGGGGCGTCCCCGGAGCCATGGAGGCAGGTCTGTCCCAGCCTCTGTTCCGGGCCTCGCTCGCGGCGTCGCTGGCCGTTGCGTTCGTGCTGACCACTCCGGTGAACCGGTGGATGATCGGCTGCGGCAAGGGTCACGCCGTCGTCCACGCCTTCACTGACTCAACCACCGCCACCAGCACCGCCGCCGGGCCCCGGGCAGGGGTACCTCCGGTCGTGTTTGCGTGTGCCCCCAGCGGTAAGCCCGACAGGTACCGGGGGCCGCACGCGCGGAGCCGCCGGGCCCGCCGGCCTCTGTAATGAGATCGATGAAGGAGGCGATGGGCGATGACCATGGTCAAGGACATGCTCGCCACCTACCCGCAAGACCTCGGAGGTGTCGACCAGGACAAGCTCACCCGCTGCATCGAGGAGTGCATCGCCTGTGCCCAGGCGTGTACGGCGTGTGCCGACGCCTGTCTTTCCGAGGGAATGGTGGGTGAACTCACCAAGTGCGTCCGCACCGACATGGACTGCGCCGACATCTGCACCGCCACCGCGGACGTACTCTCCCGGCACACCGGCTACGACGCCACCATCACGCGGGCCGTCCTGCAGACGTGCGCCGTGGTCTGCAAGGCATGCGGCGACGAATGCGCCTCCCACGCCGACATGCACGAACACTGCCGGATCTGTGCCGAAGCCTGCCGTTCCTGCGAGCAGGCATGCGACAACCTCCTCGGCGCCCTCGGCTGACACCGCACCGCGGTAGAAACCGGGCTCAGCAAGGCCCACGGGGCAGCGGCTCTGCCTTCGCCGACCGTGGCGCCCTGCTGGCCACATCGAGCCGCCCTGGCCGCGTCGACGTCCCGGGACGTGAGCCCGGCGCCGACGCCGCCACGCATTGTCACGGCCGGACGGTCCGCCCGATCCCGGAGAGGGAGCGGGCGGACCGCCCGGCCGTGACATCGTTGCTCGGCGCTGTCACCGCTCATGGTTCACACCCCGGTTTTCTCGCCCAGCGCGTCGGGCCGGCTGCTCTGCTCGGCGTCGGCCGTGGCTGCGGCCTTCTCGGTGCGCATCGTCAGGAGGGTGATGAGTCCGCCGACGGCGGCGATGACGGCAGCCGCGGTGAATGCCGCGCTGAAGCCGTCGGTCAGGGCGGGCAGGTCACCGAGTTCGCCGGCGCCCTGAGAGGTGGCCAGAGCGGTCAGCGCCGCCAGGCCGAGCGCGGAGCCGATCTGGTAGGTGGTGTTCACGATGCCGGAGGCCAGGCCCGCCTGCTCGGCCGGAGCGCCGGACATGGCCGCCATCATGGCCGGGATGTACGCCAGGGCCATGCCCAGCGCCGCCACCAGCGAGGCGGGCAGCACGTCGACGACGAACGAGCCGCTCGGCTCGACGGCCGACAGCCACAGCAGACCGGCCGCGAGAACGAGCAGACCGCCGCCGATCAGCGGCTTGGCGCCCAGACGCGCCAGCAGCCGGGCCGTGACCGCGGTCATGAAGACCATGAGCAGCCCCGTCATCGGCAGCAGCGCCGCACCTGAGGCGAACGCCCCGTAACCGAGGACCTGCTGCAGGTAGAGGTTGAGGAAGTACCACATCGGGATCCACGCGGCGCCCAGCAGCGCCATCGCCAGGTTCGCCGAGCCCAGCCGCGGAACGCGCCAGATGCCCAGCGGCATCAGCGGCTGACGCGAGGTCTTCTGCAGGATGAGGAACAGCACCAGTAGGGCAGCGGCGCCGACGAGTGCGAACACCGTCCGCGTGGCACCCCATCCGATTTCCGGCGCGCGGACCACGGCGAACACCGTGAGCGCGAGACCGGCGGTGACGGCCGCTGCGCCCAGCACGTCGATCGCTCCGCGACGGGGGGCGACGGACGGGAGCAGCTTGGTCGCGGCGAGCGTGGCGGTGCCGATGGGGACGTAGATGATGAACACCCAGGGCCAACTGAGCCATTCGGTGAACACGCCGCCGAGGAAGACGCCCGCGGTGCCGCCGGCCGGGGCCGCCGCGCCGTAGAGGGCCATGGCCCTGCCGAGTTCCTTCGGGTCGTGTGCGAACAGCGTCATCAGCAGGGTCATCGCGGCCGGGGCGATCAGTGCGCCGCCGACGCCCTGGACGGCACGGCCGACGACCTCCACCGACGCCGTCTGCGCGGCCGCCGCGACGACGGATCCGCCGATCAGCACGGTCCAGCCGGCGGTGAACACGCGGCGTGCGCCGAGCAGGTCGGACAGGCGCCCGCCGAGGAGCAGCAGACCGCCGAAGGCGATGACGTAGGCGTTGAAGACCCACTGCAGCTCGCCCTGCGAGAAGCCGAGGTCCTTCTGCATCTCCGGGAGTGCGACCCCGATGATCGAGGTGTCCATGATCACCATGAACTGGGCGGTGGCGAGCACGGCGAGTGCCCACCAGCGCTTGGGACTGACGGTTGGCATTGCCTTCCCCTCTCTGACGCAAATACCCCCTGGGGGTATCTCGAATCAGGACCATAGCATACCCCTAGGGGGTATAAGAGGTGAGGTGGAAAGGTGTGAAGCCCTCGAACAGCGCTCTGGCCGCTGCTCCCCAAGGAGCCGCGGCCAGAACGCCATCTCGTGTGCACTTCGGCCTGCAGCGGCCGGTCTGCCTGCCTCCCGTGGCCTGGCCGGTACAGATGCCCGGCCACCGCCGCGGCGGCAACATCCGGCATGGAAAGCGGTCGTCGTGACACCTCCTGCCGACCCCATTGCGCCGCAGGAGGGCTGCAGGGCGAGACGGGGGAGCGGACCCGGTGATTCGCCCCCCGTGCTGGGAGGGCGAAGCGTCGGCCTGCCTCGAAGCCGCGCAGCCGCAGGCTGTCGCCGACCACGAACACCGACGAGAAGGCCATCGCGGCCCCGGCGATCATCGGGTTGAGCAGTGCCGCCGTGGCGAGTGGGAGCACTGCGGTGCTGGAGACGAAGGCCCAGAACAGGTTCGACTCGATGGTGTCGAGGGCTTCGCGGGCCACCCCGATCGCGTCGGCGGCTGCGCGCAGGCCGCCGATTACCAGGGTGAAGGCGCCGGCTTCGATGGCTGCGTCGGTGCCGGTGCCCATGGCCACTCCCAGGTCGGCCTGGGCGAGCGCGGCCCTCCTCGGTCACCGCGTCGCCCAGCGCCGACCCCGACCGGCACGGACTCGCCGGTGAGCATGAAGGCGTCGACGGCGGAGCTGCCCTCGACGCCGAGCCTGTCGGTGGCGATCTTCTCGCTCGGCCGGACCAGGAGGCGGTCCCCGGCCCTCAGCTCACCGACAGGGATCTGCTCCTCCCGGCCCCCGCGCAGCACGGTGACGTCCTTCGCACCGGGTTCCAGCAGCGCCTTCAGCGTGGCGCCGGCTCGCCGCTCGGACCGGGCCTCGAACTGCCCGGCGGGCACCATCGCCGGCACGATCACCGGGACGGCGAGCGGAACGGCCGTGATCAGCCGCTGCCGCTGCCGCAGCGGCCGCGGCTCATCACCGTCCCCCGTCTGCCGGCTGGAGCCGGCGGCGCCCTGCGCGGAGTCCGGCTGTGGCCGGCGGGCGGTGCATCCGGTGGCCTCGACGGTGGCGATCAGGTCCGCGATAACAAGGTCCGGCCAAGGGACACCTTGCGCCACTCCTGGCGCCCGTCGCCCCGTACGAAGTACCGCACGCGGCGCGGCGCATGACAGGCGTGCGGCTCCTTGCGGGTACGGGCCGCTCAGGAAGCCGATGGCCGCGCACGCACTACCGGGTGGTGCTCCGACGGTGCGCGTCGGTGCGGCCCCAGGCGGGTGGACGAGCGGTCGGCGAAACCCTGATCCGCACCCCTGGTGCGGTGAGGGCCCCGCTGCCATGATGAGCCGTTCGAACGACCATGCGGAAACACCAACTGACCAGGGGAGGCGCCGTGCTGACCACGGCAGAGCGAGTCCGTGCCCTCAAGGACGAGGACTTCCGGCTGAGTCTGACGCGGGAGTTCCCGGACCACCCGGCCGGGAACCCGGCCGAGGAGGTCTACGTGTCCGCCGGGCAGGCGGCCAACACCTGCGAGTCCTACTCCAGTTGCGCACGGATGTGCAGCTACTGACCCGACCGCCCGCCGCGCCGCACCCTCGCGGGGTGCGGCGCGCGGTATGAGCCGACCCGAGGGGGTACCGCCGTGGTGGACACGTCCCCGCTGCGCCTGGCCGCCGCCCGCGCCGTCCCGCTGAGCCGCCGGGGCCGGGCCACCGTCACCGACGCCTCCCTCGGCGGGCGCGCCGACCGCGTACTGGCCCGCTGGCGGGCACAACGCCCGTTCGATCAGGACGGCTGGTTCGAAAGGCGGCTGGCAGCCGACTCCCTCGACCCCGGCCTCCTGCGCGACCTGCTCACCGAGCCCGCCGCAGCCCTGGCCGAACGGCTGGGCGCCGAGGAACCGTGGGCGCGCCACCTGGCGTCCGTCTTCGCGGAACCCCCGCCCACCCCCGCCGTCGAGATCCCCGACCGGGACGCCTTCGCCACCCTGGTCGCCCCGCTGCTCACCGCCGCCCGCGACCGGCTGCGCGCGGGCATCGCCGCCCTCGGCCCCACCCCGTTCGGCACCCCCGAGGAGATCACCGCCCACCTGCTGCCGTCCCTGACCGCCCCCGCCCACGCCATGGCCGTACGCACCATGATCGTGGAACTGGAGGTCGCCCGGCTCACCGGCCAACTGACCGGCGCCACCCCGCAGGAGCGCTACCGCGACTTCGTGCTGCGCCTCGCCGACCTCGCGCGGGCCGTCCAGATCCTCGCCGAGTACCCGGTCCTGGCCCGCCGCCTCACGGTGGCCGCCGAGCAGTGGACCGACACCCACCTCACCCTCGTACGCCGCCTCGTGGCCGACCTGCCCGACGTCTCCCGCACCTTTTCCCCGGGCGTACCCCTGGGCCGCCTGACCGAGATACGCACCGGCCTCGGCGACGCTCACCGGGGCGGCGCCACCGTCACCGCCCTGCGCTTCGCAAACGGCACCCGGATCGTCTACAAGCCCCGCCCGCTCGACGTCGACCTCCACTTCCAGGACCTGCTGCGCTGGCTCAACCCCCGGCTGCGGCTGCCGCTGCTGGAGGTCACCCACCTGCCCCGGGACGGCTACGGCTGGGTGGCCCACGTGGCGGCCAGGCACTGCGGCGACGGGGCCGAACTCCATGCCTTCTACCACCGCGCCGGGACGCTCGCCGCCGTGCTCTACGTACTGGACGCCGTCGACTGCCACGCGCAGAACCTCATCGCCCACGGGGACCAGCCCGTACTCGTGGACTGCGAGGCGTTCTTCCACCCCGACCTGCGCGAACCCGCCAAGGACCTGTCCTCCTCCGAACGCCTGGCGCGCCATGACGCCGCCCACTCGGTGCTCCGGTCCGGACTGCTGCCCCAGCGGGTGTGGGACGAGGACGGCAACGGCGGCGCGGACGTGTCGGCCCTCGGCTGGGACCCGGACCAGGCACCGCCCCGCACCGTGCCGTACGTGGACGGCGAAGGCACCGACCGGATGCGCATCGCGTACCGGCCGATGAACCTCCAGGGCGTCAACAGCCGGCCCCTCCCCGCCGACCAGCCCCTGGAACTGGCGGACTTCGCCGACGACCTCGACGCCGGGTTCACCGAGGCGTACCGCATCATGGCGCGGGCCAGACCGGGGGTGCGCCGCCTGCTGCGGGCCTTCGCCGCCGACCACACCCGGCTGCTGCGCCGCGACACGCTGGAGTACCGCAGCCTGCTCGCCGCCGGTGACCACCCGGACCTGCTGCGCGACGCCCTGGACCACGACCGCCACCTGGACCGGCTGTGGGCGCTGGCGGCCTGGGAGGAGAGCGCCGAAGCCTTCCTCGCGCACGAACGCGCCGACCTGTGGAACAACGACGTCCCCCTGTTCACCGTCCGCCCCGACGGCGTCGACGCCCACGCCTCCACCGGAGTCCTCATCCCCTCCGTCGTCGACCGGCCCGCGCTCGACACCGCGCTCGACAAGCTCGACTCCCTGGGCCCCGCCGACCTCGCCCGCCAACGCGAGCTCCTGCTCCTGTCGGTGACCACCGCCACCGGTACGAGCGAACCGTCCCGCCCGCGGGTCGCCGCCCCCCGTCCGGACACCCCGGCCCCGGCCCCGGACCCCGGGGCGATCCGCGCCCGCGCACTGGCCAAGGCCACCGAGGCCGCCGACCACCTGCTGCGCCGGGCCTACCGGGGACCGGCCGACCTGGCCTGGATCGGCCCCAACTGGACTCCGCCCGGCCGCTGGGCCCCCGCTGAACTCGGCCCCGACCTCTACAGCGGCACCGCGGGCATCGCCCTCTTCCTCCACCACCTCGCCCTCCGCACGGGCGAGGCGACATACCGGAACGCCGCCCGGGCCGCCGGCGTCACCCTCCGCCACCAGGCCGGGCGCCGCGCCGACCGGCTCACCGGCGGTCTGACCGGCACCGGAGGCATCCTCTACACCCTCGCCCACCTCACCGCCCACCGACCCGACGCCCGACTGGCCGCGCTCGCCGACACCCTCGTCCGACGAGCCGCCGCCACCGCCGCCGAGGACGAGTCCTTCGACGTCATCGACGGCTGCGCGGGCACCATCGCCGGGCTGGCCGCCTGGGGAGCGGTGCACCCCTCCGGCGCGGTCACCGACGCCCTCGCCCGCTGTGCCGGGCGGCTCGCGGACCGGGCCGCCCCGCAGCCCGGCGGCGGGGTCGGCTGGCTGCCCCGCGCGCTGGCCGGCAGGGCCGACCGGCCACTGGCCGGGTTCGCCCACGGAGCCTCGGGCATCGCCTGGGCGCTCACCAGGGCCGGGAGCCTGCTCGGTGACGAACGGCTGGCCGCCCTCGCCCGGGAGGCGCTGGAGTACGAGCGGACCCTCTTCGACGCGGAGGCCGCCAACTGGCGCGACGTACGCGCCGACGGCTCGCCCGGCGCCGCCGCGTCCCACCCCGTGCTCTGGTGCCACGGGGCGGCGGGCATCGCCCTGGCCCGCGTGGAGCTGTGCGCGGAGCTGGACGACGCCCGGCTGCGCCAGGAACGCGCGGTGGCCCTGGCGACGGTGGCCCGCGACGGCTTCGGGCACAACTTCTCCCTCTGCCACGGCGACCTGGGCAACCTGGACCCGCTGCTCCTGGCGGGCGGGGCGGCGGCGGGCACGGCACTGCGGCAGGCCGCCGTGACCCTGGATGCGCTGGAGGCGCGGGGCTGGGTGTGCGGCATGCCGAGCGGAGTGCACAGCCCCTCGCTGATGACCGGGGTCGCCGGGATCGGCTACGGACTGCTGCGGCTCGCCGCGCCGGAGACCGTGCCCTCCCTGCTGGCCCTCCGCCCGCCCGGGGCGACACCCGTTCGGTGAGGTCACGGGGGCGCACCGGGACCGCACCGTTCCTTCAGGTGAAGCGCCACTTACCGGGTCCGGTGGGGGGTGCCTCGACGTCCTTCGCCAAGCAAGGCGTGGGGTTCTGGGTTCGTAGAAGGTTCCGTCGCGGAGCCGGGCGAACAGGACGCTGATGCGGTGGCGGGCGAGGCGGAGGAGGGGCTGGGTTGGGGTTGGGCCGCAGGCTGGGCAGCAGTCGTAGTGGCGGCCGGTGCAGGAGGCGAGGCGGGCGACGTTCGGGAACGAGCTGACTTGTACTTGGGGAGCCCTGCGTTGTTCGTGGACGGCGGCAAGCGACTCGGCCAGGGACGGAACGATCACGTCAAGGGTGCCGGTCCCTGGGTCGATTGCGAGTTCGGCGGTTTCGGCGCCGGAACACCAGGTGCCCACGCCAGACCTTTGTGGATCAGATACCTGGCCTGACCCGCAGGCACGGGCCATCGCACCGAGCGGCTGCGTTCGATGCTGGCCGCAGTCGGTCTCGCCCTGGCCGGCCGGGGCCGCCGCCCGGCCGGCTGCCGTCCTCGGCGTGTCCGTCAGCCGGAGCACGGTGTTACGCCTGGTCGATGCGCTACCCGAGCCGGAGGTGCCCGCGCCGCGGGTTCTCGGCGTCGACGAGTACGCCACCCGCATGGGCCGCCACTACGGCACTGTCCTGGTGGACGTCGAGACCCGCCGTCCGATCGGCTCCCTCCCAACCGGGAGGCGTCCAGCCTGGCCGCCCGGCTCGCCGAACGGCCTGGCGTCGAGGTCGTCCTGCGGGACCGCGCCCCGCCGAGCACCGCCGTGGCCACGGCGCGATGTACGACGGCCTCAATCAGGACCGGAGCGCCACCGGCCGGCTGCGCTCGCTGCTGGCCGGGCTTCCGCTGCCCCGGTGTCCGGACAGGCGGCTGGTCCTGGCCGTGGACGTCCTCCCGTGGCTGCGTTCGGACGCGCCCTGCTCTCCCGGGCGACTGTTCTGCCATGCCTACGGCCGGGCGAAGACAGCCTCACAGCTCATCCCCGGCTGGCCGTACTCGTTCGTCGCGGTGCTGGAGATGGGCGCCACCTCCTGGCCGCAGATCCTTGACGCGGTCCGCCTCGGCCCGGCCGACGATGCACCGCGGTCACCGCCGCCCGGCTCCGCGATGTCGTCGAACGGCTCATCGCCGCAGGCCAGCGGCAGCCTGGCGAGCCGGACATCGTGATCGTCACAGACGCCGGATACGACCTCACCCGCCTGGCCTGGGTCCTGCAAGACCTGACACCTGCCTGTCGAACTGGTCGGGCGGGTCCGCGGCGACCGCGTGACGCGGTTACCGAAGCCGCCCCGGATCTACGACCCCAAGGGCGGCCGGTCACCGAAGCACGGTCCGGAGTTCCGCTTCGCCAGGCCGGAGACCCGGCCCGAACCAGCGGTCACCAGACGCACCGCCACGGCGAACTACAGCAAGGCTGTCACCCAGGCATGGGACCGCGCGCACCCGCGCCTGACCCACCGGGCCGCCTGGCTGGACCGCGAAGGCGAACTCCCGCTGATCGACGGCACGTTGGTGCGCCTAGAAGTCGAGCACCGGTCGAAAGGCCCGGTGTGGTTGTGGTCCTCCAAGGCCGTGCCACCGACGCGGACGTCGACCGGGCCTGGCAGGCTTTCCTCCGCCGGTTCGACCTGGAGACACGTTCCGCCTGTTCCAGCAGACTCTCGGCTGGACGAGCCCCGGCCGCGAGAACCGGAAGCAGCCGACCGGCCGGCCTGGCTGATCATCGCCACCTGCCCCCAGCTCCGGCTCGCCCGCCCACTGACCCAGAATTCGCGGCACCCGTGGGGCAGGACGGCACGGCGAAGCCGCCGGGACGACGCACCGCGACGGCCCCCGCCCGGTCGGAGACCGGGTCGCGGGTCGAGGGTCGCAGTCGCGGGTCAGAGGACGATGTCGCGGGTCAGAGGACGATGTCGCGGCCCGGACCGCCCTCGGCCGTGTCCTTCCCGGGACCGCCGCCGATCAGGTCGTCACCCTCCTCACCGTGGAGGGTGTCGTCGCCGGGGCCGCCGAGAAGCAGGTCGTCGCCGGGGCCGCCGAGGGCGTGGTCGTCGCCGGGGCCGCCGTACGTCCTGTCCTCGCCGCCGTACGCCTCGATCAAGTCATCGCCCCGGCCGCCAGTCATCCACTGGTCACCGTCGTCGCCCATCAGGTGGTCCGCGCCGTCGCCGCCGTCCAGGACCGCGCGGCCCATGACCATGTCGTCCCCCGCGTCGCCGCGCACCGTGTGTGCGGTGTGGGCGTGCAGGGTGTCGTCACCTGTGCCGCCCCGCACCGTGCCCACAGCGGGGTCGCTGGTGACGATCATGTCGTCGCCGTCGCCGAGGAAGACGTCGATCCGCTCGGGCCGGCCGCTGCCGGTGGGCAGTTCGCAGACGACGAAGGTGTCGATTCCGGGTTCGAGGTATGCGCAGTGATCACCGGGTGCGAGCGGGACCTGGTCGCGGAAGCCGATCTGCCGGGTGCCGACGCCGTGGTCCATGGGGATCACGTGGAGGTCGTTGGCCTGCCCTTCGGCAGCGGTGAAGACGACGGACCCGGTCGCCCGGTCGACGCCGACGCGGGCTTCCGCGTCCCCGGTGACGGCGGGAGCTGCGGCCGCCGGACCGGCGGCAAGGACGGTGGTGAGCAGGACCACGGTGGCCGTGGCGGCGCTGGCTCCGTGTCGGTTCATGAGACCTCGTCTTCGATGTGGCGACCGGTGGGTCGCTCTGTCGGGGAAGGGGTACAACGGCCGGGGGCAGCGGTCAGCGGCGGCCTTGACGGCGTGGTCCGCGTGACCGCCGTGGCCTGGACCTGGTGGTCTGGTCCGGTGCGGGAGTTCAGTACGGACGGCGGCTGGGCGCGCGGCCGCGCTGCGGTGCCCCGGACGGCTCACGGCGGCACCGTCCGGCTCCACTCGTCGGCCGCCACCACGAGACAGGCCGCCACCAGGACGACGTTCTTGATGATGTACTGGCCCTCCAGCGTGGGGACCGGCACATCCCCTTGCCACATCTCCCCGGGAAGCAGCAGGAGCGTGGAGAAGACGCCGGCCATGTGGACGAAGAACCCGATCAGAGCCACGCGCAGCAGGACTGTGTGACGAGGCCGAGGCCGAGGCCGATGGCCGTCTCGGCCGCGGCCAGCATCCATAGCGTGACGTCCGGCGGCAGCAGCCCGAGCATGAGCTTCGTCGCGCCCCGGACGGCGACCCCCTCGGCGGGGCTGGTCGCGGGGAAGAACTTCAGGACGCCGAACCAGAGGAACACCGCGCCCACGGACACCCGGAGCAGCGCCGGACCGCGCCACTGGATCCTGTCGGCCAGTGACCTGACCGCCCGGGTGACCCGCCCGTCGTTCCCGGTTGCCACCGGGGCGGTCTCCCGGGGGAGGTGAGAGCGTCGCTCGCCGGTGCCTTCCATCGTCGTACCCACCCTTCCGTACGGTCGTCCGAAGGCCCTCGGCCGCTGGCGCACCGGGGAAGGTGGCGCGGTGCCGGGTGCGCTGAGTGACGGGCGCGCCCGCCACCGCCGCCCACCCGGCCCGGCAGGACCGGGTGGGCCACCGCGTCAGCTCACGTTCACGTCCACGCAGGCGTAGAAGGCGTTGGCGGTGTCGGCGATGTTCCACACGGCCAGCACCTTCTGCTTGCCGGTCAGGCTGCCGAAGTTGACCTGGTGGGTGACGGTGGCCCCGGGCCGGGCGCCGCCGTCATTGAACTCCGCGATCTTCCGGCCACCTGCGTAGTACTGCCAGGTGGAGGTGGCGTGCTGGGCTGTCAGCCGCCAGTTGAAGCTGGTGGTCCGGCTGACCGGGGTGACCTTCCAGCCCTTGCTGTCGTTGTCGAGCTCGGCGAAGGCGGAGTTGCCTCCGCTGCAGCTCATCAGACCCTTGGGGCCCTCGACGCTCTGCGGCTCGTACTTGATGGAACCGCAGGAGACCGTTCCGGCGGCACACTGGGCCTGGCGACTGGGGGGCGTGGAGATGTAGCCGTGCGCGCTCGCGTTACTGGCCGGCAGGGTCACGGCCAGCAGCGGAGAGATCCCCGCGCCGACGGCGATGGCCAGCATCCTCTTGCTCTTCATGACAACTCCTGTGTGGGGGTTCGCGCCTGCCCGTCCGAGGACGAGAAGGCATGAGCATGTCAAGCAGCGCCGCCATGTCACATGGGGTGTTTCATGGTGGCGAGGTAGAGAGTACCCCGCTTGGTCTAGACCAAGCGAGACCTCGCGCACGACCGATGCGTCTTGGGACCAGGGGCCCTCCGTAGCTTCGGCGACGCTTACCCTGCGGTTGAGGGTCCACGTGGGGAGACAACGGCCGGACACGGCTTCGCACCTCACCGTGCCGTGTGCGAGGACAACCTGGTGTCCGAAGGAGCCTGGTTCTGCGTCGTCGGCGTGTTCCCCGAACGCATACCCGGCACGCCGCACTACGCCGATGAACCACCGGGCCGACCTGCCACTGCGCCCGCCGACGTTGGATTCCGTTGGTTTCCGTGCGGGGAACGGTCAGGGTGACCGCGGCTCGCTTTGTCTTGCCGTGGTGACTGCGCGCCGCGATTGGCCCGGTTCTGCTGGCGGGTGTTCAGCCTTGCCGCTCCGGTTCACAGCTACGCGGAGCAGCAGACCGCGCAGTGGCTCGGCTGAAGCTCAGGACGCAGTAGGGGCATTCACCGGCATGGGGCTCTTGAAGTCGGTGAGCGTGAGCGTCGCATCGATGTCGGGGCCGGATGCGAAGTGGATCTTCTGGTGCACGCGCACGATCCGGCCCTCGTCGTTGATCCATGCCTCAGCGTCGATCGCGGTCGCGGAGCGCAGGTTGCGTCCGACGGTCCTGTCCACCGACTCGATGTCCTTCGGGTTGAGATGGGCCGACACCTCCCATGCCTCGCTTCTCCGGTGCACGGAGGCACGGTGACCGAGCATGAGCCGCACGTACTGCGGGAGCCGGTCCGTAGGTATGCCTCCCTTTGCCGCCGACGCGGGAAACTCCTGCCACATCCCCTGCGTTCCGCTGGCCCGCCGGTACACAGTGCGCCGGGTGTACACGACGTCCTCGGTGTACTCCTCGGTCGTGTCTGTCGTACGTCCGGTGAAAGGCGCGTTGAGGTTGACGCGCCCCTCCATGAGCTGGAGTCGTCTGGTTCCCGACTGCGTGACGGCTGTGAGCGCGGCCGAGTACGGAGCGTCGTCGGCCGCGGCCAGCCGATCGCGTACTGCCTGCGGGCCGCTCTTCGACGGCGCGGGCTGGTTCGGTGGCGCGACCTGATGTGAGGCACATGCTGAAAGCACCAGTGCCGACAGCACCAGTACCAGGTGCGCGGTTCGGTGGAGCAAGGGTGGGTCCTCTGAGTGTCGGGCCTGGGAAGGAGACGATCCTGGGCCGCAGGCGGGTGGGGCACTCATCCTGCTCCACCTCGCGGATCAGGCCAGACGCTGGGAGGAACGGCATGATCAAAAGCACGCCAGATGGTTACGGAATCGCCTCCTCTGCCCGTACAACCCTTCCGGCCGACGCCCTCCCCAGTGAACGTCCGGTGACCACAGGGCCAGATGGTGAGGGCGTCGCCGACGAGCCCGGCGCCTGCGAAGACGCGGCGGGCTCGGGTCAGCAGGATGATCATGCTGGTTCCTGATCAGACGGGAGACGTGAGCGTCGGCCGGGAATCAGGGCGTGAGCCAGAGCGACAGGATGGTCAAGTCGGTGGGACCGGCGACCAGTTCGATGCCGGTCGTCAGGCATTTCGCCAGGTCCGTATTGAGCAGGGCGAAGATCATCCGGCTGCCGGCGAAGTCGCCGGAGTCGATGGTGGCGATGACTGGCGATGACGGCGACGACGTCTTCTCCCGCTGGGCGTTCGGCCAGGGAGATGCCGCCGCTGAAGTGGGATGACCCGCTGGGGTCGCCGGAAGCGTCGCTCCAGCGGGCGGTCTCGGCAATACCGAAGACGGGCAGGCTGGCGGAGCAGGACAGCAGAGCTTCGCCTTCGCAGCGAGGTATTCGGCGAAGGCGTGGTCGGGGGAGGTCGTCACACAGGGGCCGAAGGAGCCCTCGGCGTTGCCGCGTATGTTCTGCGGGAGCAGCTTGCGCCCTGGGGGGAAGTGCTGGAAAACGTAGCCGGGGCAGTCCACCGACTCAACGGCTTCGGTGGAGTCCTCTGATCCGGCCGAGGCAGAAGCGGCGCCGGGGAAGAGGCGCAGTGCCAGGGACAGGGGCATCGCCGCCGCAGCAGAGAGTAGACGTTTCAAAGACGTCGGCGAGCCGATCCCCGGCGACAGTAATGCATCTGCTGAGGTGTGAAGCCCGTCGGCAGGACCCTGGTCCCGCCGGCATGCTCCCCGCTGACACCGACGAAGCCCTCCGCGACGGCGCGCAGGAACTGTTCAACAGGAGCGGCACCGGCCTCGCCCCGCTTCCGGTGCGAGGGCGTCCTCGGCGCCGCAGGAGAACGGCCGGCCGCCGGTTGGGGGAGGAGGGCGGCGCGCTGTTCTCCGCGGCAGCCGCCCGCACAGCCCGCGCGGACCGGCCGCCCAGCCAGAGCATCCACTCGCGGCCGGTCCCATCAGGCCGCGCCTGGTCGCCGAGCTGCCGACCTGTGTCTCCCCGCGGCCGGCGCGCCTGTTGCCGGGGACCCGTAGCGGCACCGTTGTCATCCGGGTGGCTGCGGGCGCTCGTTGACCGGCTGATCAAGAGCCCGGTAGGCATAGGGCGGATCGGCCAGCTCGGGATGTTCCGCTGGGTACCGGTGGCCGTGGATCGTCAGCATCGCCCAGTGCCACGCCTCGTCGTGAAAGACCAGCCCGCGGAACGGCGCTTCAGGCGGTTCGTACGGGTAGTTCTCCAGCGCGGCTTTCCCCGCCTCTTCGGGCGACAGCCCCCCGTAATGCCGCATCACCCATGCGTATGCACGCCGCTCGGAGTGCAGGTAGCAGAGGTAGTCGTCCTCGTTCCAGGTCACGGCCCCACGGTAAACCCGTTGTCGCAGGGGACGCGATGACAGCGGGCGCGGGCCGAGGCCCCTTAGGCACCGCGCCTTGCGGAGGAAGTGGCAGCACGGCCGCAGGCAGAAGGCGCTCATCGCAGCCGGCTCCTGTGAGGCTGGTGCGCCTGTGTCGCCGCGCGGGCGTCAGATGGTCCGTGTCACGGCGGCATGCGGTTCGCGTACGCCGCTGGCGCGGGTGCCGCTCGGCGAGCTCGGTGACGACACCCTGCTGGTGAGCGCGTACCGCCAGTCCTGGCATCGGGCCCGGTTGCGCCAGTGACCTGCGCAATCCGAGCTGAACAGGGCGTGTTCGAGAAGGTCGGGCGAGGCGTCGGGCGGCAAGGTACCCGTTGCCGCTGCTTGGTCGGCGCTCGCCTGCATGAGGGAGAGGCAGACATTGAGCCGTCCAGGTCGTGGCCGGTCTGCCGACCGACCGCTTGGGCCAGAGACCGCAGACGCCGGGCCATAACCCGGTCGAGGACGAGCGGCTGGGGGACCGGCTGGCGAGGGAACGGCCTTGCCGGCGAAGCACAGGAAGGTGATGGAGAACGACGGACCGAGCCCGTGTTCGACTCCTCGAGCAGGGCTACGGCGCTATGGCTTCCCTGGAGGTGTGCCAGCACGCGGCGTACACGGTGTTGACCAGCTCGACGGACAGACGGACCGCGGCCGACCCCCCCCCACGAACCGGCGAACGGCCCGGCGCTACGGGCATTCGGCGAAGTGCAACGCCTTGCCGTCACGTCAAGCCGCGGGCCGCGCGAATAGATCTCCGCTGGGCTTTGATCGGCGATCACCGGTTGCCGGAGCGGGTGGGGGCCCTGGTGGCGAATGCCGTCGTGTGGTCCGGATGTGGGCCTGCAGCGCGGTGCCGTGGGCGTCGGGCTGTCTGATGATGAGCCTCTGCGGGCTCTGGCCGCGTTGATGGCCGTCGTCAGGAACGTCGGTGATGTCCTCTTGGCCGTCCGGGCGGGTGCCGCGGACGAGCGCTGCTGCCGGCGCTGCTGGCCTTCTACGGACAGCACACCTTCCACCGCGTCCTTTTCGCCGCGTTCGGCGCCGAACCGCGAAGGCGCAGCGCAAAGCGGCCGAGCGGGCGCAGGCGGCGAAGAAGAAGGCGGGCGGCGGGCCGACGGCGAGGAAGCCGGCGGCGAAGAAGGCGCCGGCGAGGAAGGCAGTGCCGCTGCCGCGCGGCTCGGTGGGCGCCGCGTATCCGGGCACCTGCCCGGCTTGCTTGAAGGACTACGCCAAGGGCGAGACTCCGCAGCCCGTCTCCGGCCGTGAGAAGGCCGAGTGCCGGGCCTGCCTCCGCAGCACCGGCTGAGGGGACGGGGCGCGGGCTGGGGAGAAGGCTTGTCAACGGGATTTCCGTGGTGACTGATGTCTGACGCCATTTCTGCCACCGGCACAAGCACCTCACATGATGACAAAGGACATGCCATAGCGGGCAAAAGGTGGGTCTCATCATGGTCTGAATCCGGCGTGAATCGTGCGGTTGTTCGTCGAGACGTGCGCGATCGGTGGTGCAGGCACGTTTTCCGGTCGCGTTTCGATGCGGCTTTTTGGTCATGGGGGCCGGTGCGTGTCTACGCGGGTCCCGGCGCCGGGGCGCCGGCCGGTCCGAAAAGAGGCATGCGGAGGGGCTTGTTCCGGCCCGTGTGGTACTGATCTTTGAGGGCAAGGCGGCTGCTGTGTGTGGTTCCTGTGACAGTTTGTGACTTCCTCGCGACCGCTGGGGTCTGCGGGGTTTGTCTTCCTTGGGGGGAAGTCGTGCTGCGACGCATCAGCGGTGCGCGGGTTTCGCGCGCCCGGAAGAGCCTCAGATCGCTTGCTTGTGCGGCCGCCGCGTCGGGGGCGTTCGCCCTGACGCTGGCCGGGGCGGGATCAGCGTCCGCGGGTACGGGACCGAGTCCCGCACCCGGTGACGCACAGCCTCCTGCCTCCTCGGTCCCGTCCGAGGCGGGCAACCCGCTGACCGCACGGGCGGTGGCGGCCGGCGTGTGCTCCGACGCCTACCAGATCGGCACCACCTCCTATGCCTACCGGGGCACGGAGACGATCGCTTCGGTGAAGCAGTTCTACTCACCGCAGTGCAACCAGAACTACGGCTATGTGTGGGTGTGGAAGTCGTTCCTGGACAAGAAGATCAAGTTCGATCTTCAGGTCGGCGTCTGGAACTACGACCGCTCCACGCTGCAGGGCGTACGCCGTGAGTACGACTCGCTGGAGCAGGAGTTCTGGGGCAACGGCGCCGACTCGGTCGGCGACTGCACCTCGGGCGACGGCACGCTGACCATCGCCAATGAGCAGGGCGGCTACTCCGCCAGGTCGTCCAAGCGCTGCTGACGCCTCGTCGGCGCGGGCGCCCGCCTCGCACCGTCTCGTGCGGCGGGACCCCTGTGTGTCCTTCCGTTGCCCGCATCGCACCGGATGTGTGCGGGTGGCAGCCTCGCACCGGCTGCCACCCGCCGGGTCCCGCTCCTCGACCCATGGGCCCGTGAAGCCCGATCGACTCAAGGAGAGTTCCTCGTGCACTTTGTCATGCCCGAAAACCGGCGGACCAGACGTGGCGAACGCTCCGCCGCGGCCGCCGCAGTCGCTGCGGCGGCCGGAACGGCGCTGCTCGTCGCCCTGATACCGGCAACGGCATCGGCCGCACCCGTCGGCGAGACGACCTCGCCGAAGCTCACCGCGTCCCCGACGGGCCAGACCAAGGCCCCCAAGAGCACCCCGATCGGCACGCCGGGCAAGGACCGCGAGCTGGTGCAGCCGGGCATCCTGCAGTCCACGTTCCAGGGCCTGGGCATCGGCCAGGTGCCCTGGTCGGAGTTCCACAAGGCGCCGCTGTCGGACTCCGTCGGCGCGCAGGTGAACTACGGCAACGGCAACCTGTTGGTCTCGGTCAACGCCTTCGACATCGCCGACGCCGGCCCGGGCCTGTCCCTCGGGCACGCCTACAACGGCCTGAACACCAGTTGGAAGGCGACGACCGGAAGCGACTACCTGATCCACGAACCGAACACGACGTCGGTCTACGTGCAGGGCCCCTCCAGCACGATCGCGGTGTTCGAGCGGGACGGCTCCGGATTCACCCCGGCCCCCGGCTACAAGCAGGACCTGACCGAGTCCTCGGACAAGAAGTCCTTCACCCTCACCTCCCGCAAGAATGGGCAGAAGACCACCTTCACTCGTTCCGGCACCACCGGTGACGCCCGGGTGAGCAAGGTCGAGGACAAGAACGGCAACGCCACCACCATCACGTACTCCGGCGCCTTCACGTCGAAGGTCACCTCCGCGTCGGGCCGCACCCTGGCCTTCACCAATGACGGCGAGCAGATCACCAAGGTCACCGACAACACCGGCCGTTACGTGTCCTACACCTGGTCGGGCAACGACCTGAAGACGTTCACCGACACCGAGGGCAAGACCACGGTCTTCGAGTACGACACCTCGCACCGGATGACGAAGGTGACCACGCCGGAGGGCCGCGAGACCCGTTTCACGTGGAACACCGACCTCCTGGCATCGATCACCCGGGTCGTCGACAAGACCGCGGGCACCGGCGCCACCACCGCGTTCCGCTACATCCTGCCGCAGCCCGGCAGCGAGGGCGAAGGCGTGGTCCGTATCACCGACCCGCGCGGCAAGAACACCGAGAAGACGGTCGACGCCCGCTGGCGCACGACGAAGACCACCGACCCCCTCGGCCGGGAGCGTTCCAAGACGTGGGGGCCGGACAACAACGTCACCAGCGCCGTCGACGGCATGGGGGTCGGGTCCACACCGGGCAACACGGTGAAGTTCGACTACGACGACTCCTTCAACCCCAAGTCCGCCACCCAGCCCACCGGCGCGCAGTCGACGGCGGCCTGGACCCAGAAGTCCGGCGGACACTACCCCGAGACACTGACCTCGGCCAGCGGCAACAAGGTCACCAACGGCTACGACACCTCGGGCAACATGATGTCGCAGACCGACACCACCACCGGCTCCGACGGTGCGAAGTGGACCTACGACCACAACCCGAAGTCCGGCACGATGGACTGCGGCGGCCTGCCGGGCCAACGCTGCGCGGCGACCGACCCCGAGAACCACAAGACGTCCTTCACCTACGACTCCAAGGGCAACCTGACCAAGGTCGACCGTCCCTCCGCGCAGGAGGACATCACCTACACCTACGACGCCCTGGGCCGCACCGACACCGTCACCGACGGCCGCGGCGTCAAAACCGTCTACACGTACGACAAGCGCGACCGCCTGAAGACGCAGACCAGTGACGGCAAGGTCACGACCTTCGTCTACGACGCCGACGGCAACATCAGAACGCGTACGTCGCCCGCCGGCACGAGCACGTACACCTACGACGAGCAGAGCCGCGAACGCACCCGTAGCCTGCCCGCCGGCGGCGCGAGTTCGGTGACCTACGACGCGTCCGGCAACGTGAGGACCGCCACCGACGCGGGCGGCACCCTCACCTACGACTACAACGACGCCAACCAGCTCACCACCCTCACCCAGCCGGGCGGCGCCAAGACCACCTATGACTACGACAAGAACGGCGACCGCACCACCACGGCCTACCCCGGCGGCACGGTGCAGACGACGGATTACGACAAGTCCAGCCGCGCCCAGAAGATCGAGGTCAAGAACGGCACCACCGTCCTGTCCACGATCACCTACGACTACAACAAGTCCGGCAAGGACAGCGACAAGATCTACAAGCGCACCACCGACGGCGCTGCCACCGCCTACACCTACGACTCCAAGGGCCGCCTGACCAAGGCCGTGGAGACCAAGAACAGCACCACCACGGCGGGCTGGGCCTACTGCTACGACAAGGCCGGCAACATGACCGGCCGCTCCACCGGCACCAGCCTTCCCGCCTGCGCTGATGCGCAGTCGGTCCGCGAGTACAACAACGCCGGCGAACTCACCTCCCTGGGCGGCAACACCGCCTTCAGCTACGACGGAGACGGCAACGAGACCTCCGCGGCCTCGCCCACCGGGACCCGTACCGGCGGACAGTGGACCCCCTACACCCAGCTCTCGCAACTGACTGCGTCCGGCGCCGACTCCAGCTACAGCTACGCCGGGCTGGACAACAACAACCGTCTCACCCGCGGCAATTCGACCTTCACCAACGCCGCGATCGGCATGACGCGGGAGAACACCACCGGTTTCGTCCGCGAAGCCTCGGGCACGCTGACAGCCATGACGAGCGGCGGGGCGAGCCAGTACTACCTGACCGATGTCCAGGGCAGTGTCATCGGCCTGGTCGACGCCGGCGGCAAGCGCACCGCGACCTACAGCTACGGGCCCTACGGTGAAGCACGCACGGCCAGCGGCACCGACCAGCCCTACCGCTACACCGGCACCTACCTCGACCCGTCCGGCCTGTACAAGATGGGTGCCCGCTACTACGACCCCCAGCTCGGCCGCTTCACCCAGCCCGACCCCTCCGGCAAGGAGGCCAACCTCTACGCCTACGCCGCCGGCGACCCCATAAACCACATGGACCCGAGCGGACTTGACTTCCTCGGGCTCGACAAGGAGGGGTGGGGTAACGCCCTGAGCGTCGCGGGAACCGTAGTGGGCGCTGCCGCTCTGTTCGTCCCAGGAGGCGCCTTGGTCGCTGGTGGAATGGCTGCCGCAAGCACAGGCTTGGGTGTTGCTGGAGGAATCCTCGAGGGCGATTCCCCCGGACAGATCGCAGCTACGGGAATCCTGAGTGCAGCCAGCGGCGGAGTCGGAGTTGCGATGGCAGCGGCCAAGGTCACTGGGACAGCCGCCAAGATGACGGACATCGGCTACGAGGTTGGAAGTTACCTCGGCGGCGCGGCAATCGGTGATTGGGACTGGACATAAACGTCCGTCGACAGGAGGGAACGTCGTGAACACCTTCTTCTTGGCCTCCGGCGGAGGCGGCGGTTTCTGGCCCACAGGAGCGATCATGCTCGTCGTGGTCGTGGTGGTCAGCGCAGTCTCTTGGACCATGTACGAACGCAGGATCAAGAAGGGGAAGAAATAGAACACTGGGATCTTCCAGAGGGGCCACTGATCGGGTGACGGCTCGGTGACCCGCAACATACGAAGCTCCTGTGCCGTTGAGAGAGGTGCTCGACGCCTCAACTCATCAGCGCAGGAGCCTCGTTGCTTCCCCATCCTGCCTCACTCGACCTGCCTCACGCCCTGGTCGAGTGGGTACTGATGTTGGACTCGTGGTGTCGTGAGCGCTGACGGCTCGCGGTCGGCTGCGGTATCACCGGAGCATGCGGTATTCCACAAGGGGTCGGGCTGACCCCCGAACGACTGGCTGTGTCACTTTGTGAGGGAGCCGTGCGGACGCGGTTCCGGGAGTCGCCTCGTATGGCTCAGGCATCGTATTGCTCAGCAAGATCGATGTCAGTGAGCGTTTTCAGCGGGGCCACCGATCGAGTGATGGCCCGCGCAACTGCCGTAGGGATACCGACAGCCATCGTGTGGTGCGGTGGTTCATGTCGGCATGCTCCCGGGATCGTCGCAGTGGTGCCAGCGGGCGTCGGTGTCTTCGAGGTCCTGGTGGCCCAGGGCGTGCCTGTCTGGGTTGAGGGCTTTGAGGAAGATCTCGCGATGGTGTGCGGTATGCATGGCGGTGACGAACCGGTCGGTGAAGCGCCTGACCTCGCCCCGCAGCTCGTCGCCTGGGGGCACCCGGCTGGCGTCCGGGGCGGCGGAGGCCCAACGACTCAGCGTGTGGAGCGGACAACGTCTGCAGCCGTACGCCTTGTCAGGTCGCCGAACCCGCAAGCCGGTGCGCGAAGGGCGTACGCACGTCCGGGACGTGCAGTGGCGTTGTGTCCGCGAGGGCCCGGAGGTGGGCGAGGGCGTCGAGGCCACGGTCGACGCGCAACGCGTGCCAGGTACCGCGCTGCTCGGCTGCTGGGAGTCCGGCCGCGACGCCCGGATACACGGGCAGGTCGATGTTGCCGTCATGAACTCGGACGAGGACAGCCTGGTCGAGATAGCCGCACAGATCGGACTCGGGCTGATGGCGGGCCAGCCAGACGAGGGCTTCATCACGAGACCCGGGGCCCCACAGGTACTGCGCGGGGAAGGCGGTGGTCGCGCTACGTGCGTCGAACTCCAGCAAATTGGGGTCGGTGACTCCGCCCGGGCAGAACACGGCCCGGACCAGGAGGTAGGTGAACGACTCTTCGTCGCGGGCCTCGGCCAGACGGTCGGCACAGCCGACCGTGGTCTTCTCACCATGGTCGCTCCAACCGATGGCGACCACGCTTCGACTGAGCGGCGCGGGATACAGCCGGCCTCCTGGTGTCGGACGTCCCCACAGGTGGTTGATGATCTCCGCGAGGTCGGACAGCGCTCTGGCCGCTTCCACCGGGGTGTCCAGGTGGTACGTCCCGTGCGCGACGATGTTCCGCAGCGCTTTGCGGACCGGCTCCACATTCCGGTTGCGCTGCCCGCGGAGCAGCCCCTCTCGGCGTGCCCAGGTCAGCAGGCCGGTGAGCATGCCGTTGAACGGCTTCCATTCGCGGGCGGAGCCCATGCGGATCTCCGGGGCGCGGATGTCACTGAGCCTCTCGAAGAAGTCGGTAGGGCTGCTCATGGTGATTGGGTGTTCATGTCCCCTACGGTCCCGAACAGCGAGGACCTGCCCGCGGTGGTGGGCGCAGAACCGGTCACGGAGCGCCTGCTCCAGCGCGAGCTGCGCCGCGTCCGCGACGAGCGTGAACAGTTCGTAGCACAGCACGCCGTGGCTGAAGGCGACACGCAACTGCTCGAACTTTTGCCGCGTCGTTTCTGCGACGTCGTCGGCCAGTTGCAGCCTGGCGATCACCCGCTGTTGGAAGTCGGCGGCGTCCTCGGGCGTCATCCGGCCGAGTCCGAGGGGGGTGAAGAGCAGGGCGCGCTCGTCGGCGGCCTGCAGCTCCTCGAGTGGCTTGATGTCCATGTGGGTTCGTGCCTGCCTTTCCAGCCTCATTCCGGCGAACTTGCCAGAATGAGGCCCATATCCCGTGTGGTGCAAGCCGATTGACGTATCGATAGGGGGACGCTGCCCATGGCCCGCACGGGCTGTCGGACGGCTACGGTGCGCTCGTGCCGCGCGCGGGCTATGTCAGCCCGCCCGGTCAGGGTCTTCTATCCGCTGTTCCCATACGGCCCGCCACGGTCCAGGTGGCGATGGCTTCGGACATCACCGCGCCGCTGTGTGGCCGGACCGCCGGTGCGGACCCCCGGCGCTACGCCGGGAGCCGGGATGCTGGCTCGGCGTTTCAGCGGCGGCGCAGGCGGGCCAGGAGCCCGCGCCAGCGTCGCCACCGGCGCGGTCGGCTGTTCTTGGCGGCGGCGGCCCCGCGATCAGGCGCCGGGCCGGCAACTGCCCGGGTCTTGGGGGCGAGCTGGGGAGCCTGGTGCGCGGCGGGGATGGCTGGTGGGGGAGGGGGCGGGTTCGGCGGGAAGCGGGAGGACGAGCTGCTGCGGCCGTGCGGGGGCGGGCTGGGTCTGCTGCTGGGTGCAGCGTTCGCGGGCCTTGCCGCGCCGGTATGCCTCGCGGCCGGACTGCGCTGCTTCCAGGTCGGCCATCGCGGTGACCGCGGCGCCCAGCAGGGCGGGGGCGGCCAGGGCGCGCAGGGGCAGGGGCAGCAGGCCCCACCAGGCGGCGCCGTCGGCGGGCCTGGGGTGGCTGATCTTCCAGTCCCGCTGCCAGGAGGCTGCCGATCCGCTCCAGCCCTCTCCGGCCCGTGGCGGGTAGCTGATCGGATGTCCGCCGAAGGGCAGCAGCAGTGTGCCGCCGTCGCGCCAAGCCACGGCGAGCTGGGCCTGAGCCAAACGCCGCTGGCCGAAGGTGGGGCTGAAGTCCGCGTGCGGATTTCACGCACGTCCAGTCCATGAACTTCCAGTTCTGACACGGCTGAATTCAGGGCCTGCTATAACCCTGTTCGTGAGCCGAAGCACGGTAGTTGCCACATAGGCAGCCTTTGACCTCGCGGTGGAGGTGGGCCTGGTCGACGTAGCCGCTTTCGGTCGCCACCTGGGCGACGGCGTTACCCGCCGCGAGGAGATGGGCGGCGTGATCGAAGCGCACCAACCGGGCGGCGTGCTTGGGCGTGAGGCCGATCTGGGACCGGAAGCGGGACCACAGGCGCTTACGGCTCCATCCCACCTCGTTCGCCAGGCTGTCGACGCGCACCCGTCCCCGGCTGGTGCGCATCAGCCACCAGAACACTGCAACCGCCAGGACCGGCGACAACCGGATCTGGAGGCACTCGATCCCCCCCCGGCCGCCCGGCCTCCGAGCCGAAGGTCGCCCGGTACCAGCCCGACGACCGTGCTGCCGCATTCGCGCCGGCCGTGGGCGTCGTGGACAAGGCTGTCTCCGTCGCTCAGGTCCACGAACAGAGTGACTGAGGGGTGCGCGACCATGGCGATATCTACGTCTGCCGGAGCACGCTGGCGGAACCCAGCCATGCTGACCCCCGGCAGCCGACCCGGTTGTCGGGGCACGACGACCTCCACCGACGCCCAGTCAGATGGTGATTCGGTGGACTTCACAGCACCAGGCTAGGCGATGGGTGTCAGCGGCCCGTCGCTGCGAAGCGCAGTAGCAACTCGCTGGTCGCCTCCGGCGCTTCGAGCATGGGGAAGTGCCCGACGTCGGGCAGATGCTCGACTCGCGCGTTCGGCACCGTGTCGTAGTGGTGCGCCGAAGACGGATCCCAGCGGGGGTCGGCAGCGCCGAAGATCACCAGTACCGGGACGTCGAGTGCGGTCAGGCGCGCGGGCATGCTCCGCTCGGCGATGTACGCGCCGTTTTGGCGCAGCACCGTCCTGAACGTGCGGTAACCGATGCCCCGTACGTCGGCGACCAGGTCGTTCGGGACGTCCACCGGGCGGTTGCACACCGCGGTCACCCCCCGGCGGAGCATCGCGTCGGAACGGACTCTCCACAGAAGCGGGCCGAGCGGCGGGTCGATCAGGACCCGAAGGAGGACGGGCTGCGGAAGGAGCGCGTCGGGACTCGGACCACTGCTGATCAGTGCGAGCGAACCCACCAGGTCCGGGCGCTGTTCGGCGAGGGCGGTGGCGATCTACCCGCCGCTGGAGTGCCCAACCACGGTGACTGGACGAAGGCCGAACTCATCGAGCGCCTCGGCCAGCCTGGCTGCCTGCTCAGGCACGTCGTACGACGGCGCGGGCGGGGACTGACCGTGGCCCGGGAGGTCGATCCGGATGACGTGATACCGGCTGGCCAGTGCCGGCATTATCGGGCCCCAGGAGTTGCCCGAGGCTCCCGATCCGTGGATGAGCACTGGCGGCGGCGCCTCCCGCGGGCCGTCGTGGGCCACGTGCATCCCGTGCACATGCTTACCGTCGTAGATAGCCATACTCGGGAGGATGCCGGGGCTGCCAGCCCTCGGTCTTGTACGAATGTCGTCACGGGGCCGAGCATCGCCAGGACTTCCGTCTCCACGGCGAGCGGGACTTCCGCGAAAACAGACCGATTGAGATCGGCGGCCATCGGCAGTCTCGAACTACCTGGCATTCATGCAGTTCAACGTGTCCCTATGTACCAGATGCTCCGCGACAGGACATCAAGTCTTGAGGGCCTCTGCGATCTGCTGGGCGGCCTGGGCGGGGGTGAGGTGCGTGGTGTCGACGACTTCGGCCTCGGCGTGCAGCCACGTGCGGGCCGCCTCGGCGTAGGGCTGGAGGTATCGGAGACGGAACGGGGAGTTGGGGCCGAGAACGGTGTCGCCCGCGATGCGCGCACGGAGGGTGTCCTGGTCGGCATGAAGGACGAAGTGCCGGATCGGGATATCGTGCCGGGCAAGGCCCGAGCTGATCTCGCGCCAGTACTGCTCGACCAGGACGGTCATGGGCATCACCAGGGTTCCGCCGGTGTAGTCGAGGATGCGTTCGGCGGTTTCGACCACGAGGTGCCGCCATGGCGGCCAGTGCTGGAAGTTGTCCGTCTCGGGCAGTCCTGGCTTGATGTCCATAAGCGTCTCGCCGACTGTCTCGGCGTCGAACACCCGTGAGTCCGGGACGAGCTGCTGGACGAGCGCACTGGTCGTCGTCTTGCCTGCGCCGTGCGTGCCGTTGAGCCATACGATCATGGACTTGACGCTAGCGTCGTGCCGGGCCGCGGGGACAGGCAGAGTAGAAGATCCGGTGCGGTCGATAGCCTTGGCGAGTTGCTTGGCGTGGTCTTCGAGCAGTGGTTTGAGGGCGCCGTAGTAGGGCTGGTGGTCAGCTTTGCGGAGCCAGTGGAAGGCATGATGATGACCGAGTGGCGGCATGGTCGCCCCGGCCGCTGGCGGCAGCGTCCTCGCCCAGTTCGACGCCATCCTCGCCGCAGCCGCGCCCGAGCTTGCCGGGCACGTCCAGGCCGTGGCGTTCGACGCGGACACCGGCCGCCTGGACGTCGCCCGCGACGCCCCCGCGTACGGCACGGAGCTGAGCTGGAGCGCGCCGAAGCTGGTCGCGGCGGCCAACGAGATGGTGCAGGGCGCGAAGGGCCTTGCCCCCGAATCTTGGACACTGGCTATGCGGCTTGGGCCAGAGTAGTCGATGTTGTGCCGAGTGCTGTCTCGTAGGTGATGGGACTGCGTTGTCCCTGGCGGGAGTAACGGCGTCGGGTGTTGTAGCGGTTGAGCCGGCGGAACGCGTCGAGGCGGGCTTCGCGTTCGGTGGGCCAGGTCTTGCGGCCTTGGAGCGTCTCGCGTTAGAACGTCGCGTTGAAGGACTCGGCAAATGCGTTGTCCGCGCTGCAGCCGATCGCGCTCGTGGACTGGCGGACGCCGGCCTGGCGGCAGGCGCCGGCGAAGGCCCGGCTGGTGTACTGGGCGCCGTGGTCGGTGTGCATGACCGCTCCGGCGAGGCTACCGCGGGTGCGTTCGGCGGCGGCCAGGGCGTCGGTGACGAGGTCGGTGCGCATGTGGCCCGCGATCGCCCAGCCGGTAAGACGGCGTGAGGCGAGGTCGATGACGGTGGCCAGATAGAGGAACTACCCGCCGGCCGAGGGGAGATAGGTAACTTCACCGACGTACTTCGTGTTCGGCTCGTTCGCGGTGAAGTCGCGGCCGATCAGGTCCGGGGCCTTCGCCGCGGCCGGGTCCGCGACAGTGGTGCGGTGTCTGCGACGCAGCCGCACGCCTGCCAGGCCGATGCTCCGCATCACCCGCGCGATCCGCTTGTGGTTGATCCGCTCGCCCGTCTCGCGGAGTTCGGCGGTGATCCTGGGGACGCCGTAGGTGAAGTCCGACTCGCGGTGCACGGCCCGTATCCGGGCGGCGAGGCGGGCATCGGCCGCCTGCCGGGAGGCCCGGTCTCCGCCGTCCGGCGCCAGTAGTAGAAGCTGGAGCGGGCGGCGACGCCCAGGATGGTGCACAGCCGCTTCACGCCGTAGCGGCGGTGGTGGTCGGCGACGAACTGAAAGCGGTTCACCAGCGCGTCTCCCCGGCGAAATACTCGCCGCCTTGTGCAGGATCTCGCGTTCATCCTCCACCTCGCGGACCTTCTTGCGCAAAGCGGCGTTTTCCGCCTCCAGCAGCGTCGGCGGCTCGGTCGGCACCTCCGCCCGGCGTCCCCGCGGCCGGCTCGCGCCGGCTGCCCGGACCCAGTTCCGCAAGGTCTCGGGACTGATCCCCAGATCGGCGGCAGCCTGCCGGATCGTCGCCTCGGGCCGCGACTGGTACAGCGCGACCGCGTCCGCCTTGAACTGCGGCGGATAGTTCTTCATGGCCACGAGATGTCCGTTCTCAGATCCTCAGGACCCAGTGTCTCGTGTGTCGAGGATCAAGGGGCAAGGCCCGGCGTGCGTTACCCCGGACTTGTAGACAGTCGAATCCATTCTTCCCTCCATGTCGTCTTACTCTTTCACACAAATACTAGACAGCGGTGGAGCGATGCATGGAACGCGGTCGAGTGGCACTCTGGTAATGGCCGTGAAAAGCATGGGCGGGTCTTGTGAGCCTTGTGCCGCAGACCCATCATGACCGGGATGATACGCAGCCCAGTGAGACAGGGAGAGATACGGCCATGAGCGAGGCAATCGACGCGGTGCGCCAGATGTTCCAGGCGTTCGCCACCGGTAAAATCGCCGATGCACAGGAATACATTCACCCGGAGTACATCAATCCCGCGACATTGGAACGCTCCGAGAAACGCGGCCCGGAAAATTTCACCGATTCCATCGACTGGCTGCGCAACGTGTTATTTCGAACTTCACTTCGAGGAAATAGCCTACCGAGAGGGCGGGGGGTTCGTCACCGCACACCTGGTGATGAGCGGGCGGCACACCGGTGATCTCCTCGGGCTGCCGGCCCCCGCCCGACTGACCGCCACGGGCAGCGGGTGTGCTCGTTGCAAGGCGCTATGCGCCTTGCTAGAGTCCCAGTCGGCTTCTCACCGTTGGGCTCTTGCCTCGCCAACCAGCTTCTTCGGGTCCCGATGACCGGAGGAAGGTGGAAGTCACACCATAACAAGGGTTGTCTCTGCGATGGTGGTGGCAGTTCGCCCAATGGATCGACTGTCCGTCGGGGTGAGAGTGCGTTGCTTGGCGCCGGGCGTCCGGCGCCTTACAGGCAATAAGGCTGTGTCCGTGTTCCGATCTTGCCGGACCGCTTCGGGCTCCCACCGCATCCAGACTGTTCCACGGCGTTCAGATGCCGCCACCAGACAGAGTTCCGCCCCCCCGGTCGCAGTCTCACATCCAGGTATGCGCATCGCCAGGTGTTCGCCTCATCCGCCGAGTGCGGACGCCCAGTCCTGGCGCACGCCCGAGAACCACGACCGGTGCTCCGAGTTCATGGAGGTCATCGGAGTGACGGAAATCAAGACGGCGGAGGCGCCGGCCACCGAGCGGCCGTGGCTGGTCCTCGGCATTCTCTGCATCGGCTTCTTCATGTCGTTGCTGGACGGAACCATCGTCAACATCGCCATCCCGACACTGATCGGCAGCCTGGACGCGTCCTACGACCAGGTGCTGTGGATGATCGACGCCTACATGTTGGTCTTCTCGGTGCTGCTGATCACTACTGGGCGGCTCGGGGACATTTTCGGCTACCGGCGCCTGTTCCTGATCGGTATCACTCTCTTCGCCGTTGCCTCGGCTCTGTGCGGGCTGTCTGCCTCGCCCGGGCAACTGCTGGCCGCGCGGGTGCTGCAGGGGTTCGGCGGTGCGCTGCTGTTTCCCCAGGTCATCTCATCGATCCTGACGATCTTCCCGCCCCCGCTGCGCGGCCGGGCGTTCGGCTTGTTCGGGGCGATCGTCGGCTTCGCCCCGATCGTCGGTCCAGTCGCCGGCGGCCTCATCCTCGCCCACCTCAGCTGGCGCTGGATCTTCTTCGTCAACGTGCCCATCGGTGTGATCACAGCCCTGCTGACTCTCCGCTACGTCCCAGTCATGCGCTCCGGCCGCAGCCACAACCTCGACCTCATCGGCGTGGCACTGGCCACCGCCGGTCTCACCGGCATCGTCTTCGGACTGATCGAGGGCGAGCGGTACAACTGGGGGACGATCAGCGGCCCGATCAGCGTCGGCTCAGTCATCACCGCCGGCGTCGTCCTAGTGATCCTGTTCGTGCTCTGGCAGCACCGGCAGAAGAAGCGCGAACCCCTCATGCCGCTGGGCCTGTTCCAGACCCGGAACTTCTCCGTCGGTAACGGTGTCGGATTCGTCTTCCAACTTGGCATGATCGCCATCGCCTTCGTCCTCGTCCTTTATCTGCAGACGGCCCGCGGTTACAGCGCGCTGGAGACCGGTCTGGTGATGCTGCCCAACGCCGTCCTGACCGCCGTCGGCTCCACCTACGCCGGCCGACTGTCCGACAAGTACGGCGGCAAGTACGTTCTCATGGCCGGACTGACGCTGCTCTCCGCCGGGTTGCTCGTCCTGGTCGCCACCACCGGTCCGCACGGCAGTGCCTGGAGCCTGCTCCCGGGCCTGATCATCATCGGCATCGCCAGCGGAGCCACCTTTGCCCCCCTGCAACAGGCCACCATGGACGGAGTGAACCCTCAGTTGGCCGGCGCCGCGTCAGGCGTCTCCAACACCACCCGCCAGATCGGCGGCATCCTGGGCACCGCCGTTCTCGGTGCCCTGCTGTCCGCCCGACTCAATGCGGCCCTTGCCGACGAGGCCGCACGCCAAGCGGCTCAGTTGCCTTCCCACCTGCGCGACACGTTCGTGGCCGCCACCAGCAGTACCGAGCACTTCAGCCCGCCCAACCCGCCCGCCGACCTGAGCGCCGGTGAGACAGAGCCCTTCGAGCGTCTGAGCAACGAAGCGTTCACCACGAGCTTCACGAGCGCCATGCACACCACGTTCCTGGCCTCCGCCGCCGTTCTCCTCGCCGCCACCGCCTTCTGCGGCCTTTTCACCACCCCGCCGAAGGACGACACCGTCCAGGAACCCACACCCGATCAGGAAGCGCACAGCGCACCCCAGGATTGAATCGGACGACACCAAGGGGAGCGGGCGCGCGACGCCCGCTCCCCTCCACCACGCCCCCGCAGAAGGTCAGGCCCGGACAGCGACACCGCTCGCTTTTGATTCAGCGAGCGCGCGGCGGCCGCCGACCGCAACGAGGCCGGTGACTGCAACAGGGATCGCACCGGCAGGGTGCTGGTGGTGCCGGGGCCGGCGGCGTGGGCGGGGACTGATCAGGGCGGCCAGGGCTGCGCTGGCGGCGGTGAAGGCGGCGAGGGTAGGCACGGTCACCTCTTCGGGGACGTTCTGACAGGTCGGGGTTTTCGTAACGGCTGGCGGCGCATGGCCGCCCCGTGCGGCGGGTGGGTTCACCCTTTGGTGCGGCAAGTCGGATGAACGGCTTGGGCGGGCGGCGCCGCTGGGTATGCGGGGGCCGCCGGCCGTGCTCTGGTCGAGGGGTCTGTGCCGGCTATGCGGTTGTTGCCGTCCGCGCCGGGAGCCCGGGCGAGCTGGTCGTGGGGGTGCGGGCGGGCTGGTCAGCCGCAGTCATCGCGGTTGATCCTCAGAGAGCGGGTCTGGTCGTTGAGGCTGTAGCTGCGCAGGTCGTGGATGGATCCGCCGCTGCGGGTGACGCACACCCAGCGGCCGCTGTACTTGCGTTTCTCGTAGACGCGGGCGGTGCGGTCGGAGTTGTTGCGCACGGAGCTGCCGCGGTCGCGGATGGAGGAGGGCAGGTCTTCGACGCTGCCGTCGAAAGCGCGGCGGACCCAGGGCTGTCCGCCGAAGCTGATCGCGGGTTAGATGTAGACGTAGCCGTCCGGGCAGGTGATGTCTGCCGCGGCGTGGGGTTTGCTGGAGGCGGAGGCCGGGACGGTCAGCGGCGTGAGGGCGAGGGCGGCGACGGTCGCGGCACGCATCAGAGTCTTCAGCACGTCCCACAGATAGCGCCCGCCGCCGTCTGGGCGGGCCGGATCGGCGGTGGGTTCACTCCGTCGAAGGAGCGGCTCCTGCCAACTGCGTGCGCCTGGCCAAGCTCACCGGCACACTTGGGGCAGTCCGCCGGCTCCTGCCCCGCTACGGCCTCGACGACCCGTGTTCGCGCTTGACATCACGCCTGCACGCTCGCCGCGATTATGAGTCGCGACCGTAGGCCGTCGCCACGTCATGGACGAGCACGCCGACGGCACCGCGCGCAGGTGGTCGAAGACCAGTGAAGCGGAGAAGGCAGTCCGCAGAGGTCTATCCGAGCCGGTGCGCGAGACACTCCAGCGCGCCGTGCGTGAGACGGCGGCGGCCGCCGTGAGCGACGCTGACTTCTTCGAGCAGCTCGCCACGGCCGGACTGCGCGTGAAGCAGAGGATCGCTCCGGACGGCAATGTGACCGGCTACTCCGTGGCCATGCCCGGCGACCCGTGACGGCGTACAGAAACCGGTGTGGTTCCCGGGTGTTAGGCTCACTTGCTGCAATCTCTCCTTTGCGGGCAAAGCCCCCGCTGGCGCTCGCTGCCGTAGAGCAACATCTGCGTCCCGACCTCCGGCTACACGAAAACCCCACCGGGTCTGACAGGGGTTCACGCTAACCTCAGTGGTCCCAAGAGTCCACTAACGTGACGTAAGGACATGCAATCAGGGGGAGTTGGCTTGACCGCCCAACCGGTGACTACGACCCCGGGCACCGGCACGCCGGTTGTGTTCCGGTACGCGCTGATGCCCGTCGACGGGAACGGCATTGCAGTGCCGCCGGTTGCCGCCATGCTCGACAATGGCGCTGGTGGCGCCCAGGCGCGCGTCCTGGCGCCGGGGGAGGTCCTGCCCTACGGGACCGTCCCGGTGCTGGTGACCGACACGACGGTGTACGGGGTGACGCGTCTGGGGAGACCCTGCTGCGCTGGGGGCCGCTGCCAGGCGTCGTCGGTCGAGCCGAAGAAGACGTCGTTGTGGTCGGTGAGGGCCTTTCCAGAGGTCTGTCGGTGACAAGGGCGGGAACGCGCGACACAGGGCTGCCCGACCGCCCCCGACGGCCGGGTCAACAGGCATGTCAGTGACGTAAGTTAGCCTCGCCGTCGTGGAGATCGGACTGGACTGGATCGACTACGATCCCGAAGCCTGCCGGGTATGCGACGAGTGGGTACACGCGGACGAGCGGAAGTACGGTCGCACGTTGTGCCCCGTGTGCGGCCCGGCCGTACGGCAGGCGAAGCGATTCCGCCTCCCCATCGAGCGAGTCAATGCCATCCTGAGAGTCCAGAACGACTACTGTCCGCTCTGCGGCGAAGGTCCGGGGGACGACGCTGCGGAGGGGCCGATTTGGTGGCAGATCGACCACGATCACAATTGCTGTACGGGGTGCCCGCGTTGCGTTCGGGGGCTTCTCTGCAAGCCGTGCAACACCAGACTCGGCGGCTACGAGAAGCAGTTGCGGCAACTTCGCCTGCGATGGTCCGTGCCGAAGGTGGACGCCTATCTGGCAGCCCCGCCAGCCCAAAGCGCTCACGCGCGCAAGCTCCACCCGGACGATCTGGGGTGGGCGCGGGTCAGGTACACCAGCCTCACCGGGCGCACGCTGACCTGGGAGCGTCCCGAGTGAGAACCCGCGCCTAGCGGTAGACCGGCTTGGGCGACGAACGCACCACGGCGAACTGAGACGTGTGAGCGTCGTGGGCTGCGGTAGTCCGCGCTGGGGTCAGATGAAGGCCGTGCGGTTCAGTTCCGCGATCCTCTCGCAGCGCCGGTCGTCGAGGGTGCGGCCCCATTTGGCTTTGGAGTAGTACACGGATCGTCCGGTAGTGGGCTCGCGGAAGTCGATGTTGCATCCGACGTCTGTGTGGGGGTGATCGCACAGGCAGGTGCACCGTTTGTGTTCGACTTCCCAGCCGACTCCGGTGGGGCCGTCGCCCAGGAGCCGGATGAGTTCGAGGCACGGCGGGCCGTCGGTGGTCTCCAGTCGTACGTTGCCGCCTACGGCGTGCCAAGCGTCAGTGCTGTTGACCAGTCCCGACGATCGCCCGGATGCGGCGGAGCAGGGGCGAGTAGATCGAGGGCGGATCGCAGGGCGAGGCGGTGGCTGCGGCGTAGGCGGCGCGTTCCTCGGGGGTCCAGTCCGGCTTGGGTTGCAGCAGGTCGTAGTCGGGGGCGAGGCGGTCGACGGAGCTGGCAGTCCGACGCCAGATGCGGCTCTGCTCTGACTGTGCGAAGGCCCACGGCCTGGCGTGACTCCCGAGGCCGCCCGCTCGCGACCCTCACGCGGCGGGCGGCTTCTTCCTGCGCGGCCACCACCCCGACCTCCGACCAGATCCGCCCGCACCCCGTGCACCGCGCCAGAGGCCGCGCCCCGTCCCCACCCTGCACCTCGATCCGGCCCCCGCAGTCATACCGTTCCTCCAGGACCCGGGACTGGGTGGCGATGTCCAGCGCCCGCTCGACCCAGCCCGCGGCACTCCGGGCGACTGTGGCGATCCGGTCGGTCTCGACCCCGGTGAGCGGACGGAACGGGCCCGGCGCGCGGCCCAGCAGCCAGAGTGCGGTGTACGGGGCGTCCGGCCGAGGCCCGGTCCACCGCTAGCGCCGCCGGTCCGTGGCGAAGGCCGGCCATGAAGTGGGCGATGTCGGCGTAGTAGGGATAGTTGACCGTAGCCTGCCAGCAGCGGGTGTCCGGCCGGAGGTCGCCGGCCCAGGAGCTCGCCGTTCTGGCGATGCGCGGTCTCGTAGAGATCGCTGCAGATCCGCACCGCGCCGCCCCGGCCGGTCCAGCGCCGCCTGAACCAGGTCGGCGATCTGAGTTCCGCGCCCGGGCTGCCCGGCGACGACAACGACGACGGGGTGGCACTGAGATACGGCGCCCCTCGTGAACGTCGGAATGATCATCCGCTCCAGCGTCTGGAGGCTCTCCGCCTCGGGCAACGGGCCCAGGACGGCTGCACTCCGCTGGTCGCGTCCCGCTCTCCGTTGCCGCCAGCGGCGGAGCGCAAGCGGCTGCGGGTTGCGCACGGCCTGACGCTGGACGAAGTCGCCGCTGCGCTGAAGGTGCGCCGGGCCACGGTGTCCGGCTGGGAGTCGGTGAAGAAGCCGACCGAGCCGCGCGGCCTGGAGTGGGAGGCGTACGCCCGGCTGCTACGGCAGCTCACGGAGCTCTACCCCGCATCCGCAAGGGCGGAGAAGCCGGCGGCCCCGGTACTCGCCACGTTCACCCCCGGGCCCTACTCGGCAGGCGAAATGCCGGAGGTTCCGGACTCCCTGATCGACGAAGTGGTCGCATCCCTTTACCCCACCAGGTCGTGCCGTACTGGAACGCAGAAGGCAGCCCCGGCGGAAGCGCGGACTCTGTCCACAGGAGAGGCGTCCGAGGCTGCGTCCATGACTGCAACCGAGAACATCCAGACCCCTGCCCCCGTCGCCGCTGCTCCGGCGGCCGCGCCGCGTCCGGCGCGCACCACCAGGCCGTCGTCGACGTCGCGCCGCCCGGGCGCGCGGAAGGCGGCCCCGGCCGACACCCCGGGGGCGGCTCCGACCCACGGTTCGAGAACGGGCCGCTCGCGGTCGTCGACGTCGAGGACGGCAAGGTGCTGGCGTACTGCACCGGCGGCCCAGTCCTGGACGTACCCGCCAAGAGCATCCCGGCCCTGGTCGACTGGACGCTGCGTGAGGCGAAGCTCGGTCAGCCGAAGCTCGCCGGGCCGGGCAAGGACGCCGACCTGCTGATCGTGCTTACCGAAGCCGCGCTGGAGCGCTACGGCCTCCCCGTCACGCTCACGGAGGAGGAGAAGCACGCCGGGCGGATCCCGGAGGGCCACAAGGTCATCAAGCAGCTGGTCCGCGCGGAGTGGAAGCTGACCAAGCGCGGCTTCGGCCCGTGGGCGCGGATCTACCGCCCCGCCACCGGCTCGGAGCGGGCCTGCGTCCAACTCTGCATCCCCTCCTGGAACGCGCTGGACACCCGGCACTGGGGCGCGGCCGGGCAGCTCCCCCCGGCCGAACTCGCCCGCGTCCTGGGCGTGTACGCCTCCCGGGTGATGACGCCGCGCGGCTCGACCGCCGTGACCGGCCTCGAGCTGATGACCGCGCTGCACCCGCCGACGCGGGCCTCCCAGCCGGACGCCGACGGCAAGCGGCACTCCGAGCACCACCCCGGCTCGCTGGGCAAGGACGCCATCGACCCGATGAACTGGCCGCCGTGCGAGGTTCCCGACGGCCACCCGGTCCTCAAGGACCTGCCCCGGTTCCACGTGCGCGGCCCCGAAGTGAAGCTGTTCGAGGAGGCGTACGACTGGGCGCGGCCGATGACCGATGCCGAGTGCACCCTGCGGTACCTGGTCGGCATCGACGTGAACATGGCCTTCGCCGCCGGCGCGAACGGTCTGAATGTCGGTCTCGGTGAGGCGACGCACGTCAAGGCCCCCGCGTTCGACCCGAAGCTGCCCGGCTCATGGCTGGTGGACCTGTCCCACGTCGACCTGTCGAAGGTGAAGGTCGCCAAGGAGTGGGTGGGGCTGGACGACTCGCTGCTGCCCTCTCCGTTCACGCCGAAAGGCGAGCGCCCGGACGGGCCGGCCTGGTACGCGACACCCACCGTGGCGTACGCCCAGGAACTCGGCTACGACGTCGCGCCGATCGAGGCGTGGGTCCGCTACGACAACGGCCGCTACCTGGACGGCTGGTACAACCGGCTCCGTGACGCCTACCTCGCCACGATGGCCGACCTCGGCGTCGACGCCGACCTCGCCCCGGCCGGCTTCCTCGCCGCGATGGACGGCTACAAGGACCGCGACCCGGACCTGGCGATCGTCGTCTCGGCGATCAAGGCGACGGTCAAGGGCGGCCTGGGCAAGCTCCGCGAGCGCCCGCGCGGCGAGGGTTGGCGGCCGGGCGAGCCGTGGCGCGCCCTGTCCCGCCCGACGTGGCGGCCGGACATCCGCGCGGCGGTCATCTCCCGCACCCGGATCAACCTGCACCGCAAGATCGTCCGCCACGCGGCGTTCACCGGCCAGTACCCCGTCGCGATCCTGTCGGACTGCGTCGTCTACACCGCCGACGGCACGTCGCCGCTGGACTTCCTGCCCTACCGGGAGGGTAAACCGCTGCCCGGCGGCTTCAAGCTTGGCATCAACCCCGGCCTGGTCAAGCACGAGGGCACCCAGACCGTCCTGTGGGGCGAGGAAGTCCGCGAGCAATTCAACGCCCCGGAGCTCAACCTCGCCCGGTACATCAAGGACGGCACCGTCACCGACGCCGACAACGGAGAGTAGGAGAGGGCGACGATGAGCCTGTTCGGGGACGGCCTGGAGGCCGCGGTGCAGAAGGCGTTCACACGCCCGGCACCTAAGAGCGCGGGCGCGCAAATGCGGTACCTGGTCAAGCAGCTCAAGGGCACCAAGGCGGTCGCCCAGACGCTGCGGGTCTCCCAGCGCACCGTCGAACGGTACGTGAAGAACCAGATCAGGAAGCCCCGCCCCGACCTGGCCGCGCGCCTGGAGCGCGAGGTGAAGAAGCGGTGGCAGCCGCAGATCCGGGCCAAGGCCCGGCAGAAGGCGGCGACCACCGGCGGCATCGTCATCGACACCCGCGCCCGCCTCGGTTACACCGCGCCGATCGGGTCGACGGACCAGGACCGCATCCGACACCTGACCGTCGCCCTGCCTCCGCAGTACGCCGCCCGCCTCTTCGACGCCCAGGAGGCCGGCGCCACCGACCAGCAGCTTCAGCAGATCGCCGCCGAAGCACTCAAGGAGGTCTACTTCCAAGACGGCGGCAGCCGTGCCGGCTCCCTGGAGGAGGTGCGCTTCACAGACATCGATCACCTCGAGTTCGAGCTGTAGCGGTCGCGCCCCGAACAGCCCGCGAGCCCCGGTGCTGAGCCGAAGCAAGGTAGTTTGACATAGGCAGTCTTGTGGTCACCTGCGAGATGCGGTCCCGGAAAGTCTCAACTTTTGACGGCCTCTGCGATCTGCTGGGCGGCCTGCGCGGGGGTGAGGTGCGTGGTCTCGACGACCTCGGCCTCGGCATGCAGCCACGTGCGGGCCGCCTCGGCGTAGGGCTCGAGGTATTGGAGACGGAACGGGGAGTTGGGGCCGAGAACGGTGTCGCCGGCGATGCGCGCGCGAAGGGTGTCCTGATCGGCATGGAGGACGAAGTGCCGGACCGGAATGGCGTGCTGAGCGAGGCCCGAGCTGATCTCGCGCCAGTACTGCTCGACCAGGACGGTCATGGGCATCACCAGGATGCCGCCGGTGTAGTCGAGGACGCGTCGGGCGGTTTCGACCACGAGGGGCCGCCACGGTGGCCAGTGCTGGAAGTTGTCTGTCGCGGGCAGTCCCGGCGTGATGTCCATGAGCGTCTCGCCGACCTTCTCGGCGTCGAACACCCGTGAATCGGGGATCAGTCGCTGCACGAGCACACTGGTCGTCGTCTTGCCCGCCCCCGTGGGTGCCGTTGAGCCATACGATCATGCACTGACGCTAGCGTCGCGCGAGTCTGTGGGGGCGGCTTCTGGTGACACCTTGCCGCCAGCTTCTACGCGATCGGCGAGCCCCTCGAGCACGGCCTCGCCGTCCGCGGCTACGCGCTGTCCGGTGACTGCCGCGCCCTGCACGGCACCGTCCTGTAGACCACCATTCCCGACTGCTCCTGGTCGTGCTGCTCGCCGACGATGATAGCCGTCGTCGGGTGCAGCGGGTGGCCCAGGTGGTTGTCGGGCGGCAGCGCGGATGCAGCGCAGCATTTGCATGGCTCGGTCGGCTCACAGAGGCTGGACGGCTAGCAGGTCGGCATTGCGGCGCGGCAGACAGGAGGCGGGTCTCCGCGCCCAAGGGTCGGCACATCCTCGGCCCTTGGGGGCCTCCGATGCGCCGCCGGGGCCGGAGGTTATCGGGCGGCTGCGGCTTGCTGGGTGTTGTTAAGAGGCCATGTGGCTGGGGCCAGTGGGGGCTGATGAGGTTGCAGTGCGGCGAGCGGGGAGCGGCGGCCTTTCTTCACCGAGCGGAGGTGGCCCCAGTCGATGTCCGGGGGTGCGGCGGGAATCGCGTCGACGGATGCGGTGGTGTAAAGGGCGACGTCGACGGCACCGGCTCGGCTGGTGCCGAAGCGGACCTTGATGGACTGCGGTGAGCTGAGCCAGCCGAGCCGGATCATGTGATCGTAGTCGGCCCGGTGGCAAGCCGACGGGATCGCGGATTTCTGGTGGGGAAGTCCACGGAACCGGAGGGTGGGTGCGCCTTTGGAGGCAGAGTAGCCCGTGGGTTCCTGGGCTGGTCAGGCCCGGGTCGGGTCCTTAATCGTCCGGTCTCGGATAAGCCCGGGCATCGTGTTGTGCTGACCTGCGGTGCTCGGACTTGAGTGAGACGGGACTCGGCGATATGTCTCACTCAAGTCCCGGCAGGGGGTCGTGCTCTCGCAGTCCGTCGGGTAGTGGTCGCCTGGGGCCGTGATGGGCTCAGACGTCGGCAGGTGTGGCGTCGATGGCGGCCGGGTCGAAGCCCGCCGCGGCCAGGACGTCGGCAGCGACTCCGCGGCCGACCTGGGCGAGGCCGATCAGCAGGTCGTCGCAGTCGATGCGGTCGGATCCGTTCTGCTCGGATCTGGCCTCCGCGATAGCGATCGCCTTGCGGGAGTAGGGCGTCCAGGCGATCCGTTCAGCTGCCTGGGAGGCGCCCATGCTCAGCCGGGTTCCGACGGACCGGTGGACGGCCTCCGGCGGGACGTTGACGGTCTGCAGGAGCCGGGTGGCACTGTTGTTCTGCGCGGTCAGTCCCCAGAGCAGGTGCTCGGTACCGATGTAGTTGTTGCGATGATGCACCGCTGCCTGCTTGACGTGGACCATCGCCTGGCGGAGATCGTCCGTCATTGTCTCGGGGCTGTAGCGCTTGTGGGGTGCGTAGAAGCGCTGCTGGACCGCCTGTCGGGTCACGCCCAGTGCGGCGCCGATGTCGGCCCATGAGGAGCCGTGCATCCGGCAGTGCTCGACGTAGTCCTCGACCAAGTCGTCTGCCAGCGCCTGCAATTGACCTGCGAGTTGGGCGGCAACGGCCAGCAGAGCGAGCCAGTCGGGCTGTTCCTGTGCGCCGGGGCGGTGCGCGGTGTCGCATCTCCGGTCGACTTCCGCGATGAGATCGTCCAGATCCGGAAGAGTCATGAGGCAAGTACGTCTTGACAGTTTGGAATTGTCAAGGTCAGCTTGCGTAGCTGACGGCTTTCAGACAATCTTGGTCAGCTCAGATGCCCGGAGATCTCCGAGAGTGCCCGGCCATCACAGAGACAGGGGATTGATGAAGCGGTGAGGGTGGGCGCTTTGACGTACTTCATTGCCGTAGTGGGAGCGATCCCGAAGACGCGCATGAGGTGGACGGGATCGGCCGTCTCGTGCGCTTCGTCGAGGATCCGGTCGAATCCCAACTTATGTGTCTGTAGGACGATTTCCTAGAAGATTAGTTGGATGCTGTATTTGGCGACCGGTGGCGCCTCCGCGTCGAGGGCGGTGACCTGTGTGACGAACAGATGCGGGTTGGTGCTGCAGGGTCAGCGCTCGGCTCGCTCTCGGAGCCAGTCTGAGAGGAGCTTCAAGGTCAGCTCGTCGAGGTAGATGGTGTGCTTGTAGCCGCGGCGATGAGCGAGGAGTCGGCCGGCGGACCTGTTGAGATCAGTCAGATGCAGGCGCCGGATCTCCGTCGAGCCCAGTGCGTGGATCGCGACCAGGGCGACCACGGCTTTCGCTATCGCGGTTGGCGCCCTGTCCAGCAGGCCGGCGAGGTGGTCGGACGGGATCCGGCGCGGAGCGCGTTTCACGTGGGTGGCGGAGACGTTGCGGGCCGGGTCTCGGAAGACGACCTGCTCTCGCTTCAGGGCCCGGAACAACGATCGCAGTGCTCCGTGAACGCCGTGGACGCGATTGCCGGTGTGTACTGTGACGGCGTCTTCGATGTCCTTCGGGGTGATCTCGCGAAGACTACCGATCCGCTGCGGCGTGCAGGTCTGCCGGGCCCGGGTCGTGTCCGAGCCCGTCACCGACTACATCCGCTTCGAGCACGCCATCACCGACGCCAACTGCCGCGCCGGTGAACAGGTCCGCTGGCTGCCCCGCCGCCGCGCCTCCACCCTCGCCCTTGCCCGGCAACGCTTTCTGGCTCATCGACGACCGCCTCGTGCGCTGGAAGGTCTTCTCCGGCGACGGCGAGGTCCTCGAGCCCGACCACACCGACGACCCCGCCGCGGTCAAGCTGTGCGTGGAGGCGTTCCGCTCGGTGTGGGACCTGGCCATCGACGACGCCGACTACCGCATCTGACCGACGTACGACCCAAGGGCCGCCACCTCATGACGACCGCCTCCCCCTCGTCCAGCGCACAGGCGGCCCGTGAGGCGCTCGCCGTTCGGCTCATGCACCTGCGCAAGGACGCCGGCCTCACCGGGAAGGAACTCTCCGCCCGGTGCGGCTGGCACCCCGCCAAGACCACCCGCATCCAAAAGGGCGCGATGCTGCCCTCGGACGCGGACATCCGGACCTGGTGCGCGGCGTGCGGCGCCGACGACCAGGCCGACGACCTCATCGCCACCGCCCGAGCGGTCGACTCGATGTACATGGAGTGGCGCCGCCTGCACCGCAACGGCATGCGCCAGGTTCAGGAGGGCTGGTACGCCCTGCACGAGCAGACCCGCCACTGCCGGGTCTACGTCTCCAACCTCCCGCCCGGCTTCCTCCAAAGGCCGACGTTCGCCACAGCCCTGATGGAGCAGATCACCCGCTTCCAGGGCACCCCCGACGACGTCGCCGAAGCCGCCGCCGCCCGCGTCGCCCCCTCCCGGTTCCTCTACCAGGGTGGCCACCTCTACGTCGTCCTCCTCGAGGAATCCGTCCTGCGCTACCCAACCGCCGACCCTCACGCGATGCGCGGGCAGCTGCGCTACCTCCTGGCCGTGATGCCGCTCGCCTCGATCTCGCTGGGGATCATCCCGTTCACCACGCAGCGCACCGTGTGGCCGCTGGAGGCGTTCTACGTCCACGACGACGCCATGGCCGTGGTGGAGACGCTCACGGCGGAGATCAAGGTGACGCAGCCCCGCGCGGTCGCCGACTACGCCAAAGCGTTCGCCGGCCTGGCGTCGATGGCCGTCTACGGCGACGCCGCCCGCGCCCTCATCCAGGCCGCGATCGACGCCCTGGAGTGAAGTCCCGCAATTCTCCGCAACTTCGTTGAGAGCCCGGACCACAGTTGCGTAGCGCGCGACGGCACCGACGGACCACCAGCCGGAAAGGCGGGGCCTCCATGCGCGCACACACCGACTCCACCGCCCCGGCCCGGGAGGACCGCGGCCTCCCATCGCCCGCCTACGGCGTCCCCTCCCCGGCCCTGCTGGCCCGCGCGGACCGCGGCTTCGCCCGGTTCCTCGGCCAGCACGGCGAGGACCAGGACGACGGAGCCGACGGCGGCGAGGACCCCCAGCGGTGACCGCCGGCCACCCGCACACGACGCTCCCGGCATCGAGGCCCGCCATGCACACCAGCGCCCACACGGTCCTGCATGACCCCGACGGTCTGATCGAAGCCGGGCTCCCGCTCGACCGCGAACCGTACGAGTGCCTCGTCAAGGCCGTCCTCGCCTGGACCGACCAGAAACCCTCACCGCCCGCGCCCTGGAGCAGATCGCCCTCCAGCTCACCGGCCACGCCCGCGCCGTCGTCTCCGACGTCCGCCGCCGCGCCGACCAGCTACCCAAGGGCAGCGGACCCAAAGCGCTCGCCGACGTCGTCCTGCGCGAGGCAGAAGGCCGGCTGTCCGCACCGATCGAGGGCACCGTGCGCTGCGTCCAGAACCGCGCCCGCCTCGTACGCGCCCTCTACGAACGCCTGGACCGCCTGGACGCCGCTGCCCCGGTGTGACCTGCCTTCCTGCTCACGGCCGGACTGTCAGTGCCCGCCCGTACCCTGTCGCCCAAGCACCTGTGACAGGAGGGCAACGTGGCCCGCAACGGCATCAACAAGCGTGAACTCGACAAGTGGGCCAAGGGCCTGGTCAAGGAAGCGAACAAGAGTCTGGAACGAGCAGCTCGCCGCAACCGCGCACGTGTGCCCGTCCAGTTCGAGGCCACCACGGCAGGAGGCGGTGCGCTGAGCGGCGGCGGGGCGATCGAGAGCAGCGCCCATCTGGCGCGGCTGCTGATGTGGTTGGACGCCTATGCCCAGCAGCATCCTGGCGAGTATGTCGACGTCGCCCGGTTCGTCGAAGAACACGAGCTGGCCGAAGACGCCTCTGTGCTCGCCTTCCAGCTGGAGCAGCGCGGTCTGGCAGACCTCGCTCGGATCTTCGGGAGCGGTGCGCCGCACGTTCACCTCACGGATGAAGGCCGCGTCGCCGTGCATGACCTGAAGAACTTGCAGAAGGATCGCGCTGCTCGGCTCCGTCACACGATGGACGCCTTCCTCCGGTGGCTGTACGACGCCGCAGGCGACCGGTCGCCTGCCGACCCGGGCCTGTTCCTTGACACCCCCGGTGCGTTCTTCGCCGGAACCGAGATTCCCAGACCGCCCTCGAGCAGGCGCTGATCCACCTGGCAGAGAACGACCTCATCGAACCCATCGGCGCCGATCCCGTCACGGTCGCCATCACGACTCAGGGCGTCAGCTGTGCCCTGTCAGGAGGAAGCGTGCAGGACCACACCAACCAGCAGCGCCCTGGGACCACCTACAACAACTTCCTGCCGAACGCGCAGGGCGTCATCATCGGCGAGCAGCAGAACGTCATGCAGAACAACACCGTCGGCATCGACCCGAGCGCGTTCGTTCAGCTGGCCGGTTACGTCGGTCAGATCAGCAGCACTCTGGGCATCTCCGAAGCGGACCGCGCGGAACTGGAGCGCGTTGCCCAGGAGCTCCACGACGAAGCCACGTCGGCGAACCCCGAGCCGGACCGGATGCGGCAGTTCACGACCCGGGTCAAGGCCATGCTGGTAGATGCCGGGGCGACGGCCGCTGCCCAGGTCGGCATTCAGATGGCTGAGCAGGCCCTGGGCACACTCGTGTAGAGCGCCACGGAACAGTCAGAGGGTGTTTTGACCCGCTGTTTCGCCCCGTTCTGTGCATTTAAATTCGGTTCAGGCTCCTCGCCAGGTTGGTATGGATTCGCGGGCGAGACGGCGGGTCATGAGGGCGATCATCGTGATGTAGATCATGGCGGTGGAGCGGGTGGGGAGGGCTTCGTAGTCGCGGGCCAGGCGCCGGTGATGCATGAGCCAGCCCAGGGTGCGCTCGACCACCCACCGACAGGGCAGGACGGCGAAGCCGCGGGTGCCGGGAGTTCGTCGGACGAATTCGAGGTCGATGCCGAGACGGGCGGCGTGGTCGACGAGGTACTCGCGATAGCCGCGGTCGGCCCAGCCCTTGCGCAAGCCCGGGTGGTCGGCGGCGATGCGGTTGAGCAGACGCTCGCCGGCGACGGAGTCCTGGATGCTGGCGGCGGTGACGAGCACGGTCAGTATCAGGCCGGTCGTGTCAATGACGACGCTGCGCTTCCGGCCGACAATCTTTTTGCCCACGTCAGCGCCTTGGTCGCGGGCGGGGACGTTGGTGGAGGTCTTCACGCTCTGCGCGTCGATCACGCAGCCGGTCGGCTCCAGACTGCGGCCCTCGTCCTGGCGGACCCGGCGCCGCAGAAGGGCGTCGAGCTGCTCGAAGATGCCGTCGCGCGCCCACTTGCCGAAGTGGCCGTAGACCGTGTTCCGGTGCGGGTAGTCGTGCGGGAGGTAGCGCCAAGGGATGCCAGTGCGGGCCACGTAGAGGATGGCGTCGCGCAGGTCGTGCTGGGGCGGGGTACCGATGTTGAGGCCATGGCGGGCCTTGTCGCCCCGCCCGCTCGTCAGAAGGGGTTCGGCCAAGGCCCACCGGGCGTCGGACAAGTCGCTGGCATACCGTCGGCGTTCACTCATACTTCCCAGGAGGCGGCAGCCATAGGCTGCCGAGCAGGGCGCGCAAGACCGAAGTTGAGGCATTACGCGCAGCCAGAGCACCTTGGGATGAAACAGGAGCAGATGGGGCGCAACAGCGGCCTCACAGTCCCTGCCGCCGCAGCGGCACCGTGGCTCGCTCTAGCCTCGCCAATCACTTACCCCAAACTGTCGTGAAAGGTTATGAAAACGGACTAAACACCCTCTCAGCTTGTTCTTTTTCTTCCGGCCTCGAACGGCGTCCCGAACTTGATCGCTCAGGAGGGAGTTCGGCGGACGTAGGGGCGGCCTTGGCGTGATCCTTCGTGCTGACCAGAGCGCGAGTTTCACCACGTCGTAAGACGTCCCAAGGCCGCCAGGGGTGAGTCTGCTGCATCACGATGTCCGGCAGGAAGCGTTCGCGGAAGCGTCACGCTTCCGGGGAGAGTTCTACGAGTGCCTGACTGCCCGACGGGATGAGTTGTTCGAGCTGACCGACGCCGTGTTGTGTGTCGACGGTCCGGTCACCTCGCCGGTGGAGTTGACGCTGATACCCGAACACCGTCGTGGTCACGGCGCGTTGTACGGAGCCCTCAACCGCGGCCGGATCGACGTCGGCCGGCTGCGGACGGTGCTCGCCGGGCTGCCGCTGCCCCGGTTTGAGGGCGTGCGCTTGGTGCTCGCGGTCGATGTGTCACCTTGGCTGCGCTCGGACGCGCCGTGCTCGGACCAGCGGCTGTTCTGTCATGTCTACGGGCGGGCGAAGTCCGCCTCCCAGTTCATCCCGGGCTGGCCCTATTCCTTCGTCGCCGTCCTGGAGCCCGGGGCCACCTCGTGGAGGTCGATCCTGGACGTGGTGCGGCTCGGACCCGAGGACGACGCGACCGCCCTCACCGCCGCCCAGCTCCGCGCCGTAGTGCGGCGCCTCATTACGGCCGGCCAGTGGGCGCCCGGCGACCCGGACATCACGATCGTCATGGACGCCGGCTACGACGTCATCCGTCTGGCCTGGGTCTTGCGTGATCTGCCCGTCGAGGTGGTCGGGCGGATCCGTGGCGACCGGGTGATGCGCTGTCCGGCGCCTTCGCGCGAGGAGTTTCATCGAGCCCATCCCCGCGGCGGTCACCCGCCCAAGCACGGGCCGGAGTTCCGCTTCAACAAGCCCGAGACCTGGCCCGAGGCGGCGATCACCACGGCCACCGACACCACCAACTACGGCAAGGCCGAGGCCCAGGCGTGGGACCGGGTCCACCCGCGCCTCACCCACCGCTCGGCGTGGCTGGAGCACGACGGTGAACTCCCCATCGTCGAGGGCACCCTGGTCCGCCTTCAAGTCGAGCACCTCTCCAAGGACCGGGAGGCACCACCGGTGTGGCTGTGGTCCTCAAGGACCGGAGCCACACCGGCCGACGTGGACCGCTGTTGGCAGGGATTCTTGCGCCGCTTCGACCCGGAACACACCTTCAGGTTCACAAAACAGACACTCGGCTGGACCACCCCGAAGATCCGTACGCCCGAGGCGGCGGACCGCTGGACCTGGCTCCTGGTCGTCGCCCACACCCAGCTCCGCCTCGCCCGACCGCTCGCCGCGGACCTCCGCCGCCCCTGGGAAAAGCCGGCCAAGCCCGAACGCCTCACCCCGGCCCGGGTGCGCCGGGGGTTTCGAAACATCCGAGCCCACCTGCTCTGCCCCACCCGTGTTCCCCAACCTCGGGGCGCCGGCCCCGGACGGCCGCCCGGAAGCAAGAACCGCCGCACCGCACCCCGCTACGACGTCGGCAAGACCGTCAAACGCCCCGAGACCCTCAAGGCCATCGGCAAACCCGGTAGATCCTGGTAGATACCGACCACGCGACGCCGAGAGTAAAGATTAAGCTCACCAGACGATGACATTGCCGCCTTCGGCTGTGGTGTGTACGGACGCGGCAACGATTGTTGAGAAGTCCAGCATCTGCTGTGAGTACGGGCTAGTGCCGCGGCTGGAAAGGTTCGCCGGGTTGGCGAGCACTGTCCTTTCCTGGTAAATCTAACCTCGGCTACCGTCCGTCCTTGTGCCCGTAAACTTGAGCCTGGTCGTCGGATTTCTGACTCTGTCGGCAGTGCTGTCGGTGATCCCGGGACCATCTGTCTTGCTTGAGACCAGTCGCGCCATCACCGCGGGGCGTCGGTCGGCGATGTGGATCGTCCTGGGGAATGCTTTGGGTGGTCTTGTGCTCCTGGCGCTCGTGCTCGCCGGCCTCGGAGCAATCGTCGCAGCGTCGGCCGAACTCTTCGTGGCGATCAAGGTGGTCGGTGCGTGCTATCTGTTCTGGCTGGGCTTTAGTGCCCTGCGCGCCGCCCGGTCCAGCTCGGTGAACGAGACCTTCGCCGCAGCCGATGCCCCGGACAGGACGTCGTGGGCTCGTTCGGTACGGCAGGGCCTTCTTATCGGTGTCGCCAACCCGAAGAGCATCGTGTCGCTGATGGCCGTCCTGCCCCAGTTCGTTGACCACTCGCGCGGAAACCTCGTTCTCCAGATGTTGGTCCTCGGACTCGCTGGAGGCGTGGTCCAAACAGTTATTGAAACCACCTGGGTCTGTGCTGCTGGATCCATGCGGAATTGGTTTCTGGGGAAAACCCGTCGCATCCGGGTTCTGAAAGCGAGCGGCGGAATCGCCATGATCGCGTTTGCCAGCAAGCTCGTAATCGAAAGCCCGTAGATCCATCGCTGTCATGGCCCCGTCGGTCAGTCGGTACGTCACGGCGTGCCTGCCGCGATGCTCTTTCGCAGGGTCAGTCGTTTCGTACTGGGCGCCCGCCCCAGCGAATGCGCTCCCCGCTGCGGGTGCGAGCGCGCTCGCGACGCTGGGCGGCCAGCACATCGGGATGGTGAAACGGGACGGCTTTTGAAGCATTCGGTGACGTACCTCCGTGTCGTAGCCGCTGACCTCACCAAGGTGATCCAACTGCGGGCGTATCGCTCCCCACTCGACCAGGAAGTCATCGACCTCCCTCGGCTCGGCCTGAGGGCTGTCGCCATCGAGCCGGCTGGATTGCAGCTACCGCGCCACGGCTGGCACACAGGGCAGGAATTTCGACACTCTGGTGGCTCTGCGTGAAGCCCGTAGATAAAGAACAAGCTGAGAGCGTGTTTTTGAACTCTGGCCGTGAGGTGCGTACGGCTGGATGATCTGGGTTGTGGCGTCTGGCGGGGTGGGCCGGCGGTACTGCCGGGAGTGTGGTGATCCGCTTCCGTCGTCGATGGCGGCGGAGGCGGTGTTCTGCTCGGGCCGGTGTAGGTCGAGGCGGTGGCGGAGGCTTCGGCGTACTCGGCAGCGGGTGGCCTTGATGCAGCGTGGTGATCAGGCTGAGTGTCCGGTTTGCGGCCGGTCGTGGACGGTGGGGGTCGAGCGGTCGCGGTCGGCTGTCTACTGCTCGTCGCGGTGCCGGGTCCGTGCCTGCCGTCAGCGGCAGGCGTCACGCAACGGTGTTTCGGAAACGCTGTAGGCGAACGGCACGGAAACTCCACAGGCCACAGCCGTTTTGCACAGCCTTCAGGGGCGGGCAACGGGTGCTTCGAGCGCCCCTGGTTCGCGCTCTGCCCCGTCATGTCAAGTCCGCGTCACGGTGGAAGCGGACCTGGGCCGGAGCCCTCATTCAGCCGCCATCGGGTGGTTGGTCCGGCCCGGTGAGGGCGGTGATCATCGTGTCAGACCGGATCGGCAACGTCACTCGAACGCGTTACGAACAGCTCGTCGCCGAAGCCCGCGATCTGATCAACCAGATGGCGAAGGCACAGTTCGCGCTGGGTGACAAAGCTCTGGAGATCGAGCCGATGCGGCCGGTCGGCGGGTCGATGCCCAACGGCACCGACGACCTGTTCACCGTCGAGGAGTCGCTGCAGCTGTTCGCCGACGACATCGGGGTGGCCCGCTCGACGGTCGAGGATTGGCGCTGGACCGCCTCGCGCTGGCCCGAGGCCAAGCGCAAGGACGGCGTGTCATTCACCGTCCACAAGATCCTGGCCTCGATCCAGGACGAGGACGAGCGGTGGGCGGCGATCGAGGACGCTCCTTTCAACTCGCGCTCGGGCAAGCGGCAGTGGACTCCCGATGCGGCGAAACGGCTGGTCGGGCAGCGAGTCGACTGGCCGGTGACGGTCGAGGAAAAGGTCCAGGCCGTCACCGACCTGACTCGCGATGAAGAGGTCGCCTCCCGGGTGACAGTCGACCTGCTGGCGCGGCCGGCCACCGCCGCCCAGATCACCCCCGACGACCGCGTCCGCGTGGTGCGCGAGCTCACCCGGGACGACGACGTCGCCAAGCAGGTGACCACCGACCTGCTCAAGCGGCCGGCCGTTGCGAGGGAGACGATGCGGGACGACACCGCCCGCTTCCTGGTCAACCGGGCCCAGTTCGACAACTCCGCCCAGGTCCGCGAGACGATCCGCGAACGCACCCCGGCCGTCCGCAAGATCGAGCACACCATCGAATACCTGGACCTGGTCGGCTCCTGCCATCAGTTCGTCGCCACCCTCGGCCGCCTGGTCCCCAGGATGCGGGGCCAGGAGTTCAGCGAGGACGAGCGCGAGACCGTCCGCCGCGGCATCTCCAAGGTCCGGGCCGCGGCCGACTGGCTCGAAGCCGCAGTCGACAACGGCGAGTTCACCCTGGACGAGCAACTGGCCCAGCTCCTCAAGGGCGAGTAGGCAATGCCCCGCCGCCGGGAGGCCCGGCCGCTGGATGAGCAGTACGGCGACCTGGTCCGCGTCGCCCTGATGGAAGCCCGCCCCGCCGGCCTGAATACCCGCCAGCTCATCACCGCCACCAGCCTGACGAAATCCCAAGTCACTCGGGGGATCAGGCACCTTCGCGATGTCGGAGCGGCCGAACACCTCACCCCGATCATCTGGCGCCGCCGGGACGGCTATCTGTTCTCCGACGAGCCCGCGGACTGGATCGAGTACGAGAAGAAACAGTTCCGCCTCATCCTCGGCCGGCTCACCCGGATGATCACCGGCACGCTGGATCCACACCTGGCCCGCTACCCCGACGACGAATGGGCCCAGCTGGCATCCGCGCAGCTCACGGGCGTCCGCGCGACCCTGGCCCAGCTCACCAAATAGGACCCTACCCTCTCTTGCCGAGCCCTCCATGCCCGACATTCCCCGTTGCCGCCGCAGCCGCTATCCCTCCGACACCACCGTCGCCGAGTGGGCCCTGATCGAGCCGTTGCTGCCCGTCCCGGCCTGCCAGACCAAGACGGGCGGACGCCCGGAGAAATGGCACCGGCGGGACATCGTGGACGCGATCCGTTACATCGTCGACAACGGCGGCAAATGGAGGGCTCTGCCTGCGGACTTTCCGCCCTGGGAGACCGTTTACGGGTTCTTCTGGCGGTGGAACCGGGCCGGAGTGGTGGCCTGGATCCGCGAACAGCTCAGGCGCCGCATCCGCACCGGTCTGGGCGGCTGCCCGCACCCCGTGACGCTGATTGTCGACTCCCAGAGCGTGAAGGCCGCCTCCACCGTCAGCAAGACGACCCGCGGCTATGACGCCGGGAAGAAGATCAACGGTCGCAAGAGACATATCGCGGTCGACACGATCGGACTCCCCGTGATGATCACGGTGACGCCCGCCGACATGACCGACCGGGACGCGGCCCGTGAACTGCTCTGGCGTCTGCGGCTCACCCAGCCCCAGATCACCCAGGTCTGGGCCGACTCCGCCTATGCCGGACAGCTCGTGACCTGGGCCGATGACCATCTCTGGCTCACCCTGCGGACCGTCTCGCGACCCAAGGGCGCGAAGGGCTTCGTCGTCGTCCCCCGCCGCTGGAAGGTCGAGCGCACAATCGGCTGGCTGATGAACGCCCGCCGCAACGTCCGCGACTACGAACGCCTGCCCCAGCACTCCGAGGCGGCCCACCTGAACTGGGCCCTGATCACTGTCATGACCAAGCGCCTGACCCGCAAGCGGCCGGCCCCGGCCTGGACCCGACAACCGAGGCCAGCCCGCTGACCTGGCTATTCACCCGGGCTCTGCCGAGGCCGATGTCAGAGGCCGCTGCGATGATTCCGGGATGACTCCTGACTCCCTCGTCTTCCAGCAGCTCACGTCGCCCGGCGATGCCAGCCCTGAGCTCCGACGCGCTCTCGCCGAGTGCTGGGTCGAGGTCACCAACGCAGGCGGCGCCGCAGGTTTCCCGTTCCCGCCCGTCGACGCGGCCACCGTGACGCCGACCCTCGATCGCATAGTCGATCAGCTTGCCCCCGACACCAACCGAATCCTCACGGCGACCGTGAACGGAGAACTTGCAGGCTGGCTCAACGTCCGCCGCGACCGGTTCGAGCTGATCGCGCACTGGGGAACCCTCCACCACGTCCAGACCCGAACTGCCCTGCGAGGGCTGGGCATCGGACGAGCTCTCATGGAAGAGGTGCGCAGAGTCGCAAGGGACGAGATGGGTCTGGAACAACTGCACCTCGCCGCCCGCGGCGGCGTTGGCCTGGAGGACTTCTACGGGCAGCTCGGCTGGAAGGAGATCGGCCGATGGCCTGCCGCGCTCCGCCTCAGCGCAGGCGACGATCGCGACGAGATCCTCATGCTCCTCGCCCCGCTCTGAGCGGCTCCAACTTCAAAAACACGCTCTGAGCACGCCCTTGACCGGCTCGCAGAGGCCGGCGTGCTCGACCAGGTGCCCGTCCACGGGGCCAGAATCGTCAAGTACATGAAGATGCCGTCCGAGCGCCCCGACGGCATGAAGCTTGAGTACCTGGCTCTCATGGCGGTATGGGCCTTCAGCCGAAGCAGCACCGCCGCCAAGATCGTCTACGCAGACCTGAACATGGACAGCACGAACACCTCGACCCGGGCCGGCAAGCGCCGCGGCAGCGTCGTCGCCCACCTGGTGCATCGTTCCCTGTCCGCTGCGCCGGACAGCTACCACACCGCCGCTGCCCAGTCCCTGCTCGTTGGCAGCTCTGCGCTGCCCCCAACCCCCGTCTGGCGGCCCATCGCCGAGGTCATGGACGCCATCACCGCGAACGCCGGCACCACCACCGGCAAGCAGGCCCTGGCCGAAGCCAGGATCCGCACCCTAATCGCGGCCACGGCCGCCGGCGTCCTCCAGGGCGCCGATGGAGCTCAGGAAGCCACCCGCGCCCGAGGAAGGGCCAGCACCTTGATCGGCAACATGGTGACCGCAAAGACGACCCGGCTCGGAGCATGGGGACGCCGCCAGTCCGAGGCCATCGTCGAGACGTACTGGAACTCCGGAGGCAAGGAGGACCCCCCACAGGTCCGCCAGGGCACGCCGGACGCCGGCAAGCGCTACGAACCGGTGACCCCCGCCGCAGGGCAGATCCTCCCCGTGACCGACGAGGGGCTGCGCAAGGCGTGGAAGCCCAAGAAGAACCAGCAGCAGCTGGAGAACAGCGACTACGAACTGAAGATCACCGAAGCCATGACCGACACCCAGACCGCCATCAACGACTACACCAAGTACCTCGGCGCGGGCGGCAAGGTCTCGCAGGCATGGAAGCCCATGATCAGCGCGCAGGCCATGCAGATGGTCGGCTCGCTGGCCAACCTGAAGGAGGAGTGATGCTGCGCTGGACCTCCACCGTCTCCAGGGCTGTCGTCGAACTCCTCGGAGACGACCTGGTCATCTCCCAGCCGCAGATACGGCAACTCCATCACACTGCGGCGCTGCTGCATCACGTCGGCATCTACGTTGCTCTGGGTCGTGCCCACGAAATCCTCTACGTCGGAATGACCGAACGCTTCGGATACGTCCTCCGCGATCGGTGCCCGGCTCGGTGAGCACCTGACCGAACCCGAGAAGCGCGACACCTGGGTGTCGGTGGTCGAGCTGCCGCTGCGCGAGGACCTGGAACGCCAGGAGGTGGCCCGTCACGAGTCTCGAGTCGGTGTCCTGCTAGGCCGCCCTGGTGGCCACCGCCGAAGGGGGAAGCGGAGGGAATCATGCCTCGGTCCTGACCAGCTTTGGTGAGCGCTACGGCGACGACTCTCCTGACGCGGCCGGGCGGTGCCCACATGGCACCGCCCGGCCGCGTCAGGCTACTGCTCACTCAAGCCCGAGGTCCGCCAGCGCCTGGAGCTTGTCCGCGGTGAGCTTGGCCCGGCGGCTCTTGCTGTTGCTCAAGAACACCCCGAGCCGGACTTCTGTGTCGTCCTCCAGCCGCTCTACGTGGGCTCTGGGGACCTTCACGGAGCCGGTGCGGGCCTTGTACTGCGCGAGGGCCGCAATGCCGCGCTCGAATGCGCTCAGAGGCGCCGGGGCCGGCTTCGCGAGCTCCTCCGGCGCCGGGGCTGGAGGCATGATGCCGAGCTGCTCCAGGCGCTCGCGCTGCCCGTCCGTCAGGGCTCCCAGACCTTCGGCGTGCGCTGCCGGGCCAGCCACTTCCCGATGTCCATGCCGTGGACGGTGACACCGGGCAGGACCTCCGGCTGGCCCTCTTCGTCGGCGACCAGTTCGCGCAGCGCGGCGTAGTGCCGCTGCCACTCCACTGGCCACTCGCGGTTCCAGTCCTCGACGATCTCCTTCAACGCGGCCTCCCATTCCGGGTGACCGTCCAGCGCGCCGGGACGGCGCAGGTTGGACAGCCACTGCCCGATCGGCTTGTCCAGCGTGGCCGCCGACCGGGGCGCACACAGCGTCCAGTGGTCCGCGTAGTACACCCGGGCCGCTGCCAGGTTCTCCTGGAAGCGTGCGTCGGCCGCCGTCCAGGCCATGCCCAGCTTCTCCAGCCGCGCCGCGCGCCGGCCGTTCATCTGCCCGGCCCCGTACGCCCGTCGCTGCTCCGCGACCCAGGTCCCCAGCGGGAACGCGCCCTCCTTGTGCTCGTACGGCACATTCGCGTTCCCGACGCGCTCGACGTACTCCTTGAGCTTCGCCCAGCCGCGCGTCCAGTCCTGCCGCTCGGTGTCGATCACGTTGAAGCTGACCCAGTTCGCGACCATCACCGGATCACGCGGAGCCGCAAAACGGAGCAGCAGGCGGGTTTCTTCCTCGTCATCGCCGGGTGCGGCACCGATGTATGCGGAGGCTGCACGTCAGCCTTCTGAGGTTCCTGCGGGATCGCCAGCAATTCCACAGCCTCTTCATCGTGAGCCCGCAGACCTTTTATCTAGGGGTGGTTGCGGGGTGCGGTGTGTTTGCTGTGGGCGACGGGCTGGGTGGGGGATTGGCTGCTGAGCGCACAAGGGCGGACATGTGTTGCTGGAGTGCGCTTCGCAGGGTGTGGTGAGTTTCTAGGGCTCGTGTGTTGTCCAGGG
>NZ_BNBI01000016.1 GCF_014655295.1 Streptomyces fumanus | reverse complement strand
TCCTGCGCTGCGTGGACCGGCCCGTCTACGACACACAGATGGCCGACCAACTCGACACCGCCGTCGAACAGAACGGCAAGGGCGACCTCGCCGCACTCCTGGCCGGCGGCGACACCTGGACGGTCGTGGGCTGACCGCCCGCGGTTGCGACGCGACGAAGCCCGGGGCCGGTCAGCCCCGGGCCTCGTCGTATGCCCGGCGGGCCCGCGTCACGTCGGCCATCCGCTCCTTGGACCAGCGGGACAGGGCCGCCACCTGCGTGGCCGCCTCCCGGCCCAGGTCGGTCAGGGAGTAGTCCACCCGGGGCGGTATCACCGGCTTCGCGTCCCGGTGCACCAGGCCGTCGCGCTCCAGGGTCTGGAGCGTCTGGGTCAGCATCTTCTCGCTGGCCGTGCGACCGTCGCGGGCGATGGCGCGGCGCAGTTCCCCGAACCGGTACGGCCGGTCGAGCAGCTCGATCAGGACCAGCACGCCCCAGCGGCTGGTGATGTGCTCCAGCACCAGCCGGTACGGGCACCTGGCCTCCGCGTCCTCACTTACCTTCACACCTGTACCTTACTTCAAAGTGGGTACTGTCCAAAAGTTAGCGCCCCTCTTAGGGTGAGTGCTCAAGAGAAGGACACCCCCGCACGAGGAGTACGCAGACCATGAGCATCGTCGTCACCGGAGCCACCGGACACCTCGGCCGCCATGTCGTGGAGCAGTTGCTCGCCAAGGTCCCCGCCGACCAGGTCGTCGCCGTCGTCCGCGACCGGGAGAAGGCCGCCGACCTCGCCGCGCGCGGGGTGCGCCTGGCCGTCGCCGACTACAACGCCCCGGAGACCTTCGACGGCCTGTTCTCGGCGGGCGACAAGGCGCTGCTGATCTCCGGCAACGAGGTCACCAAGGACCGCCCGGCGCAGCACCGGACGGTCATCGACGCCGCCGCCGCGGCGGGTGTCGCGCTGCTGGCGTACACCAGCGCCCCGAGCGGCCTGACCGCCGCGCTCGCCGACGACCACCGCGCCACCGAGAAGACGCTGCTCGCCTCCGGTCTGCCGTACGTGATCCTGGGCAACGGCTGGTACCACGAGAACTACACCGAGCACCTCGCCCAGGTGCTGGACCAAGGCGCCGTCGTCCAGGCCGCCGGCGAGGGCCGGGTCTCCTCCGCCGCCCGCGCCGACTACGCGGCCGCCGCCGTCGCCGTACTGACCGGCGAGGGGCACGAGAACAAGCGGTACGACCTGGGCGGCGACGAGGCGTGGAGCTTCGCCGAGTACGCGGCCGAGGTGAGCCGGCAGTCGGGCCGCGAGATCGTCTACCGCCCGGTGAGCGCCGAGGAGTACGTCCGCGCCCTGATCGGCGCCGGGCTGCCCGAGCCGGTGGCCGGGATCCTGGGCGGCGTGGAGGCGTCCATCGAGAAGGGCGAGCTGACCGTCACCACCGGCGACCTCGCCCGGCTCATCGGCCGCCCGGCCACCCCGATCGCCGACGCCATCGGGGCCGCCCTGCGCAAGTGACATTCCTCGGACGGCCGCCCGTCATGACCGTATGGCGATACGGGCATGACAGGCGGCGGTCCGCGGCGCTACCGTCGTGCCGGCGCGCAGGACCGGAGAAGGAGGCAGCCGTGGCCGGATCGTCCAAGGGCGAGCAGCGAATAGGTCTGTTCAACGGCTTCGCCGCGTACGGGATGTGGGGCCTGGTCCCCCTGTTCTGGCCGCTGCTCAAGCCCGCCGGGGCGGGCGAGATCCTCGCCCACCGCATGGCCTGGTCGCTGGTCTTCGTCGCCGCCGCGCTGCTGGTCGTGCGGCGCTGGGCCTGGGCGGGCGAACTGCTGCGGCAACCGCGCAGGCTCGCCCTGGTCACCGTCGCCGCCGCGGTCATCACCGTCAACTGGGGCGTCTACATCTGGGCCGTCAACAGCGGCCATGTCGTCGAGGCGTCCCTCGGGTACTTCATCAACCCGCTGGTCACCATCGCCATGGGCGTGCTGCTGCTCAAGGAACGGCTGCGGCCCGTGCAGTGGGCGGCGGTCGCCACCGGCTTCGCCGCCGTGGTCGTCCTCACCGTCGGCTACGGCCGCCCGCCGTGGATCTCCCTCTGCCTCGCCTTCTCCTTCGCCACGTACGGACTGGTGAAGAAGAAGGTCAACCTCGGCGGCGTGGAGTCGCTGGCCGCCGAGACCGCGATCCAGTTCCTCCCGGCCGTCGGCTACCTGGTCTGGCTGAGCGCGCGGGGCGACTCGACGTTCACCACCGAGGGCGCCGGTCACGCGGCGCTGCTCGCCGCGACCGGACTGGTCACCGCGCTGCCCCTGGTCTGCTTCGGCGCCGCGGCGATCCGCGTGCCGCTCTCCACGCTGGGACTGCTCCAGTACCTGGCGCCGGTCTTCCAGTTCCTGCTCGGCATCTTCTACTTCGGTGAGGACATGCCGCCCGAGCGCTGGGCCGGCTTCGCCCTGGTCTGGCTGGCGCTGGCCCTGCTGACCTGGAACGCCCTGCGCACGGCACGGCGGAACGCGGTGGCGCTGCGGATGGGCGCGGTGGCGGGTGCGGCCCCGGAGAAGCCGGCGTCTCCGGCTTCCGCCTCGGCTTCCGCTTCGGTATCGGCTGCGGGTTCGGGGGAGGTCGCGGCTTCGGGTTCGGGCAGCGGCCCGTATAAGTGAGCGCATGACGCAGACACCATCCGCATCCGGCGCCCCGGTGGCCGCGCCCGTGCACTGGAAGCTCGTCGTCGACGCCGCCGACCCGCACGCGCAGGCCGACTTCTGGGCCGCCGCCCTCAACTACCTGGTCGAGGACCACAGCGCGCTCGTCGGGAAGCTGCTGGGCCTCGGCGCGGTACCGGCCGAGGTGACCGTCGAGGTGCACGGCCGCCGCGCCTGGCGCGACCTGGCCGCCGTACGCCACCCCGACGAGCCCTACGACCAGCACAGCGGCACGGGGCTGGGACGGCGGCTGCTGTTCCAGCGGGTCCCCGAGGACAAGACCGGCAAGAACCGCCTCCACCTCGACCTGCACCCGGGCGAGGGACGCCGCGAGGACGAGGTGGCGAGGCTGGAGACGCTGGGCGCGCGGACGCTGCGGCGGGTCGAGGAGCAGGGCGGCGCCTGGGTCGTGATGCGCGACCCCGAGGGCAACGAGTTCTGCGTCCACTGACCGGGCGCGGTCACTCCGCTCCGGCGCGGTCCCGGGCGCGTCCGGTGAGGCGCTCCATGCGGGTGCGGGCCGCGTCCAGGCCGTCGGTGTCCTCGGCGGCCGGACCGCCCTCATCCACCAGCCGGGACCACAGGCCGATCAGGTCCTGACCCAGTTCCAGGCCCCGCTCGGGGTCGCGTACGGCACGCCAGGCGGTCGCCGCGCTCTGCACGTTGCCGTACGCGGCCTCGGCGTCGCCGGCCCGGTGGTGGGCGCGGGCCAGCTCCAGGGAGAGGCACAGGGCGCGGTCCGGATCGCCCGAGAGGTACGCGATGTACGCGGTGAGTTCGCGGAGCCTCAGCACCTCGGGGTGGTCCGGGCCCAGCGTCCGCGACGCCCGCGCCACGGTCTCCTCCGCGAGCCGCGCGGCGTCCTCCGTACGGCCGTCCCGTACCGCCTCGTTGATCCGCGCCGTCTCCTCCGCGAGCAGCGCGGGGGCGGTGCCGTCGCCGGGCGCGGTGATCGGCCCGTCGCCGAGCACGGCCTCGGCCACGGCGTCGAACCCGCGTGCGGGGGTGGGGGTGGGCTTCGGCTCAGGGGCGAGGTCGGGGAGCGGGGCGGCCGGAGCCTTCCGGACCGGGGCGGGCGGGGCGGGCGGGGCGGGCCTGGGGAGGCGGCGCAGGGTGACCGTCGCGGGGGAGTCCCGGCGCGGGGGGCTCGCGGGGGTGGTGGGCGCGGGCGCGGGGGCCGGGATCGGGGTGGGGGTGCCGGTGAGGTCGCTGGAGCCGTCCGGGGTGACGCGGAGCGGGAGGACGTAGCCGAGCTGTTCGTCGTGGACGGTGGCGAGCACCGGGGCGCCGACCGCGCGGGCGAGGTTCTGCAGGCGGTTCAGGACGGCCTGCCGGAGCTCCTGGCCGGGGGCCGCGGCGACCGGCACGCCGTCGACCGTGCCGTCACCGGCGGCCGGGACCCGGACGTCGAGCGGCCGCACCCCGAGCCCGTGGTCCTGCTTCTTGTCGCGGCTGAGTCGAGCCATCGTCCCCTCACTCGTGGGCGGGTTCCGTGAGCGGTCGTGCCGGTGGTTTCCGTCCCGCGCCGTCAGGAGCCAATCGAACACCTATGGTCGAGTCTCTCCGCTCGCTCCCGATTCTCACGTCACCACGCTGTCACGAACTCGTTCCAGGAGGTCACGGCCGCGCCGAGGGTCGTCACGGGCGGATCGGAGGGGTTGGCCGAGCGATGCGGGAGGGGACGTGGAGACGGTGGACGGGAACGTGGACGCGATGGACGGGGACGTGGCGACGGCGGGGGCCGTGGAGATCGCCGAGGCGGTGCGGTCGGGCGCGGTGCGCGCCGCCGACACCGTCGCGGCGGCGCTGGCACGGATCGCGGAGCGGGACGCCGGCCTGTGCGCGTTCCTGGAGGTGTGGGGCGAGGACGCGGCCCGGCGGGCCCGCGAGGTCGACGCCCGGGTGGCGGCGGGCGAGCGGCTGCCGTTGGCGGGTGTGCCGATCGGCGTGAAGGGGCGGCGCGGGCTCCGGACGGCGGGCCCGCTGCTGGCGGCCGGGTGCGTGCCGGTGGGCGCGACCTCCGTGCCCGGTCCGGGCACGCCGTGGCAGACCTGGGGGCTCGGGGCGGGGGGCCGCACCGTCAACCCGTGGCGGGCCGACCGTACGCCGGGAGGCTCGTCGGCCGGCTCGGCGGCGGCCGTCGCGGCGGGGCTGGTGCCGCTGGCGACGGGGAGCGACGGGGCCGGGTCGGTGCGGATCCCGGCGGCCTGGTGCGGGGTGGCGGGGCTGAAGCTGACGAACGGCCCGGGCAGCGGCGGCGGTACCGGTGGCGGGCCGGCGGGGCTCACCGCCCCCGGCGCGCTGGCCCGCTCGGTCGCCGACCTCGCGGCGTACTGGCGGGTGATGGTGCCCGGCGCGGCGCCGGAGGCCGGGCCGGAGTTGCCCGTGCCCGGCGCGGCGCCGGTGACCGGGCCGGAGCTGCCGGTGCCCGCCGTCTGGTCGGCCGACCTCGGGTTCGCGGAGCCGGACGAGGAGCCCGTGGCGCTGGCGCGGGCGGCGGTCGACCGCCTGGTCGACGCCGGTGCGGTACGGCTGGTGCGGCCCCGGCGTCCGCTGCGGCTGGCCGACCCGGCACCGGCCTGGCTGGCCCTGCGCACCCCCGGCGCCGACCTCCGGGCCGCGCACCGCACCCGGGCGGTGAACGACGAGCGGCTGGCCGAGCTGTTCACCGGCGCGGCGCTGCTGCTGACGCCGACGACCCCGACCGCACCGCACGGCCACGAGGGCCCCGGCGACCGCTACTCCACTGCCCTGACCTGGGCGTTCAACCTGAGCGGACACCCGGCGCTCAGTCTCCCGGCCGGGTTCGGCACCGATGGCTGTCCGGTCGGGCTCCAGGCGGTGGCGCCGCACGGCGCGGAGGCGCTGCTGCTGGCGGTGGCGGCCGGCGTCACGCGGTGAGGGACACGGGCACGCCGTGGTGCCCCGTCAGTCCGTGCTGCCGTGATGCCCCGTCAGACAGCGATGCCCCGTCACGCCGTGATGTCCTTCGCCGTGAAGCGGGCCCAGGCCGCCGAGCCGAACACCGCCGCGTACAGCGCCTGGATACCGAGGTTCTTCATCAGGTCGTCCCAGTAGACCGGTTCGCGCATCAGGTCGGCGAAGGAGAGCCAGTAGTGGGAGAAGAAGTACGGCTGGAGGGCGTGCAACTGCGGGATCTGGTCGAGGATCTGCACGGTGATCAGCAGCCCGACGGTGGTCGCCATCGCCGCGATCCCACTGCCCGTCAGCGTCGACACGAACAGGCCGAGGGCGGCCACGCCGATCAGTGACGCGGCGACGACCAGGGCGATCGCCAGGGCCCGGAGCAGGCCCTCGGCGAAGGAGATCCGCGTACCGGAGATCGTCGTCAGCTCGCCGAGCGGGAACAGCAGCGCCCCGACCGCCAGCGCGGAGACGGCGACCACCAGGGTGCCGGCGAGGCAGAAGGCGAGCACGGCGGCGTACTTGGTGAGCAGCAGGCGGGTGCGGCCGGCCGGGGCGACCAGGAGGTAGCGCAGGGTGCCCGCGCCGGACTCGCCCGCCACCGCGTCCCCGGCGACGACGCCGACCGCCATCGGCAGGAAGAACGGGAGGGTGGCGGCGAGCGCGGTGAAGACCAGGAACAGTCCGTTGTTGGTGATCTGCGAGATGAACGCCGGTCCGCCCGCGTCACCGCCGGCCCCCGCCCCGTCGCCGGTCTCGATCTTCACGGCGATCCCGACCAGCACCGGCACGGCGGCCAGCACACCCAGCAGGGCGAGGGTCCGCCAGCGCCGGAAGGTGACCGACAGTTCGCTGCGGAGCAGTCCGAGGGTCCACAGGGCCCGCGGCGACCGGACGGCCGCGCCGGTCCCGGCCGGTACGGTCGCCGTGCCCGTCTCAGCCCGCGACATCGAAGCCCTCCCCGGTCAGCGCCACGAACGCGTCCTCCAGGGAGGCGCGTTCCACCCCGAAGCCGCGGACCCGGACGCCGGCCGTGACCAGCGCCGCGTTCAGCTCGGCGAGGTCGCGGTCGGGGGGCTCGGCGGTCACCCGGTCCTCGGCGGTCACGATGTCCCCGGCGCCCTGTTCCTTCAGCACCCGGGCCGCGTCCCCCGGGTCCGGCGTGGTCACCACCAGCCGGCCGCGCGCCCCGGCGGCCAGGTCGGCGACCCGGCCCTGGGTGATCAGCCGGCCGCGTGCCATGACGGCGGCGTGCGTGCAGACCTGCTCGATCTCGTCCAGCAGGTGGGAGGAGAGGAAGACGGTGGTGCCGTCGGAGGCCAGTTCCCGCACCAGGGCGCGGATCTCGCGCATGCCCTGGGGGTCGAGCCCGTTGGTGGGCTCGTCCAGCACGAGGAGGCGGCGCGGCTGGAGCAGGGCCGCCGCGAGCCCGAGCCGCTGCTTCATGCCCAGCGAGTACGCCTTCGCCTTCTTCCCGGCGGCGGCCGTCAGCCCGACCCGGTCCAGGGCCGCGGCGACCCGCTCGCGCCGGGTGCGGGGGTCGGCGGTCGGGTCGGCGGCGTCGTAGCGGAGCAGGTTGTCGCGGCCGGACAGGAAGCCGTACAGGGCCGGGCCCTCGATGAGGGCGCCGACCCGGGGCAGTACGGTCCGGGCGGCGCCCGGCATGGGCCGGCCGAGCACCCGGGCGGTGCCCGAGGTGGGTTCGATCAGACCCATCAGCATGCGGATGGTGGTGGTCTTGCCGGAGCCGTTGGGGCCGAGGAAGCCGAAGACGCTGCCCGCCGGGACGGACAGGTCCAGCCCGTCGACGGCGAGCTGTCCACCGCGGTAGCGCTTGGTCAGCCCACGGGTCTCGATGACGGCCGGGGCCGAGGCGGACTCCCCGCCCGGCTCGGGCTCACGGCCCGGTCCGGGGCGCGCGCTCGGCGCGGACTCCGGGTGCGGCTCCGTGGCGGACACCTCGGCCATCGGCTCCCTCGCTCAGTTGTTCCTGTCGGTCCCGCAGGCGGTCACTTCGCCGCGTTCGCCGCCTTCACCAGGGCCTCCTTGGTGACCGCCCCGGCGTAAACCTTGCCGTCGTCGGTGATCAGGGCGTTGACCAGCCGGGTGCTGAACACCGTGCCCGTGCCGAAGTCGCCCTTGACCTGGTCGCCGAACGAGCCCAGGAAGTCGCCGAGGCCGCCGCCCGCGTCCGCCGTGGGCAGGCCGCTCCCGCCGGTGTCGAAGGAGGCGATCGTGGTCCAGCCCTCGCCGATGACCTTCAGGCCGTCGAGGTCCCCGGCCGGCGCTCCCGGGGACTTCTGGCCGTGCTCGGGCAGCTCGGCCGCCGTCTCGTCGGCCTCGGTGACCTTCGCGCCCTTGGGCGGGGTGAAGTCGAACGTCGACGCGTCCGGCTTGGCGAAGCTGACCTTGGTGAAGCCCGCGTCGACCACGGCAGCGCCGCCGCTCGCCGGGGTGAGCGTGAACTTCAGCGGGGTACCGGTCCTCGCGTCCACGGACACGGTGATCTGACCGACGGTCGAGCCGTCCTGCCGGGGCTTGACGACCAGCCGGTAGGCGTCGCGTCCGGCGACCTGGGCGGTGCCCTCGACGGTCACGGACGTGGTGTCGTCCACCGCCTTCAGGGCCTCCTCGGTGAGGTCCTTCGGCGTGGCCGGGACCTTCTCGCGCTCCTTGCCGGTGCCGGTGGCGACGGTGGAGTGGTAGACCTCGTTGGACGCGCTGTCGTAGCCCCAGACGTCCTTGCCGTCGTGGATCAGGCTGTACTCGGAGCCGTCCTGGAGCAGCGAGACCTTCTGCCGGTCGGGGCCGTCGGCGGCGACGCGCAGGGTGTGGCTGCCGGCGGCCAGCTCGGTGAGCTTCGTCGAGGGGTCCGCGGCGGAGCCGCCGTCCTCGCCGTCGCCCGAGCCGGAGGCCGACGGCGAGCCGGGTCCGCCGGAGAGCAGGCCGCTCTCCAGGCCGCCGAGGTCGGGCAGCCCGAGGTCGGTGCTGATGCGGACCGTGCCGGAGAGCCGCTCGGTGTCCGACGCGGCGATCTTCTCCAGGAGTTGCTGCGCGGTGATGTCGGGAAGGTCCGGGTCCCCGGAGTCGGCGAGCGCGGGAACGAGCCCGATCGTCGCCGCGGCGACGCCTATCACCGCGACCGGAACGGCGTACCGCGTGGCCTTGCGCCCTCGTGCCGCGCGCCGCTCCTCGGCCGCACCGGCGGTCGTGCTGCCGTCGGATTCGTACGGTGCCATGTGTGCCCTACCTCCGTCGTCGGCGGCGGCTGTCCCGCGACCTCGCACCAGTCCACCCTGAGCCGCCATTCTCACCCGAATCGGTGAGGATTGGTGTTTTCCGTGGTGACCATCTGACCAAATCGGCCAGGGAGAAGCGTCAGCCCGCGGACTCAACTCCACGTACTGCTGCGGTATGACACGAAGGTACGACGCCTCCCCCGACCCGTAGGGGATACGGAGGAGACGGCGCCGGGACCCGCCCGGGGAGACCGGACGGCCGACGGGCGGGCGGGGCGGGGCCGGGGCTGCCGGCGGGCGGGCGGGGCGGGGCCGGGGCCACCGGCCGACGGGCGGGCGTGGCCGGGGCCACCGGCCGGCGGGCGAGCGGGGCGGGGCCGGGTCAGCCCGCCCGGTGGACCACCGCGTCGCAGAGTTCCACCAGCGCGGTCTTCGCGTCGCACTCGCGCAGCGGCGCCAGCGCCGAGCGGGCGTCCTTGGCGTAGCGGACCGTGTCGTGCCGGGCCTGCTCCAGCGCGGGATGGGCGCGCAGCAGGCGCAGCGCCTCGGCGTGCCGGTCGTCGTCGCTGAGGTCGGAGTCGAGCAGCTCGCACAGGGCGAGGTCCTCGGCCAGCCCCAGCCGGGCCGCCCGCTCCCGCAGCCGCAGCACGGGCAGGGTCGGGATGCCCTCGCGCAGGTCGGTGCCGGGGGTCTTGCCCGACTCGTGGGAGTCGGAGGCGATGTCCAGCACGTCGTCGGCGAGCTGGAAGGCGACGCCGAGCCGCTCGCCGTACTGGGTGAGGACGTCCACGACCGTCTCGTCGGCGCCGGACATCATCGCGCCGAACCGGCAGGAGACGGCGACCAGCGAGCCGGTCTTGCCGCCGAGGACGTCCAGGTAGTGCTCGACCGGGTCGCGGCCGTCCTGCGGGCCCGCGGTCTCCAGGATCTGGCCGGTGACCAGCCGCTCGAACGCCAGGGCCTGCACCCGGACCGCCTCCGGGCCGAGGTCGGCGAGGATCTGGGAGGCGCGGGCGAAGAGGAAGTCGCCGGTGAGGACGGCCACCGAGTTGCCCCAGCGGGTGTTGGCGCTGGGCACGCCGCGGCGGACCGCGGCCTCGTCCATCACGTCGTCGTGGTAGAGCGTGGCGAGGTGGGTCAGCTCCACGACGACGGCCGAGGGCACCACGCCCGGGGCGTAGGGGTCGCCGAACTGGGCCGCGAGCATCACCAGCAGCGGCCGGAAGCGCTTGCCGCCCGCCTTCACCAGGTGCTGGGCGGCCTCCGTGATGAACGGCACCTCGCTCTTGGTTGCCTCAAGCAACCCTTCCTCGACTGCCGCCAATCCGGCCTGGACGTCGGCCTCCAGAGCCTGGTCCCGCACGCTCAGCCCGAACGGCCCGACGACGGTCACGTGGGGTCTCCTGTCTGCTGGTGTCTACTGGCGGTGACGCGGTGACGCGGTGTGTCGATAGGTCGCTGCCCTCACTCAAGTCAGCGTATCCGGTCACGTTTCGATCACCGATAGCGCCCACCGTTACATGCTGGTCGGTATCGGATCATGAAGGGCATGTTTTTGATCGGTTGATATGTGCGGACATGGACCGACACCATCGAGCGGCCGGGGCCGCACCGGCCCCGCGGACCCCTCGACGATCCCACCACCCCTCCCAACGTCCGGCGACCCGGGAATGTCACCCATTCGACACGCGAACCCCGGTTCCCGCCCCGGCCCGCACCCCGGGCCGCCCGCCCCTCGCCGCCCTCCGGACGGAGAAGCACATCGGGGGCAGTTGAACCATAGTTGGCCCTATTGCCCGATTTGCCGCGCTTGTTGAGGCCAGTGAGTTGGCTCACGCCGCCGCCTCCGCGTGTCGCCCCCCGCCGGCACCCGCCGTCCCGTTGCCACACAAGCCAGTTGAGGCTTGGCAGTCGCAAAGGATCAAGTACCCCAAACACCCCAGATCAAGGTCAACTAGCCCGTGGGGTGATTCCCGCACTTGTTCCGGACATGTGCTCTCGCATACGTTCCCGGCCTGTCGGGCGGACGCCGAATCCTGCCACCGCCCGGACGCACCCAATCGACCACCAACTCACGCACGGCAGGAGCGGGGGACCCAGGTAAGTCGCCGCGCCGGTCACCGGACCGGAGCGGCTCGGGGTGAAGCCGCGCCCGTGAGGGCGCGGCCGGGCACCTCCCGCCCGAACCCGACAGCTCACCTCGCAGGCGTAGGAGAGGACCTCACCATGTCTGCTTCCGGCCTCCGGCACCGCGCCGGGACCACCCGTCTCGCCCGCAAGCTCGCCCTCGTGGGCACCGGCGCCGCCGTGCTCGCGCTGCCCGTCCTCGGCGCCGCCTCCGCGTCCGCCGCACCGGCCGCGCCGGCCGCCGAGTCGCCCGCCACCGCGGTCACCACCGCCGCCCTGACCGCGGCGAACGGCTACCCCAACAGCCTCGACGGCTGGATCCGCCAGTCGCTCGACATCATGGCCCAGAAGGGCATCCCGGGCTCGTACAACGGCATCTACCGCAACATCATGCGGGAGTCGTCCGGCAACCAGTTCGCGATCAACAACTGGGACATCAACGCCATCAACGGCACCCCCTCCAAGGGCCTGCTCCAGGTGATCGACCCGACCTTCCGGGCGTACCACGTCGAGGGCACCTCCTGGGACCCGTACGACCCGGTCGCCAACATCACCGCGGCCTGCAACTACGCCGCCCAGCGGTACGGCTCCATGGACAACGTCTTCGGGGCGTACTGATCCGCCACCCTTAGGGGAACAGGCGTTCGAGGACGACGGCCACGCCGTCGTCCTCGTTCGACGTGGTGACCTCGTCGGCTACCGCGCGCAGCTCCGGGTGGGCACCGGCCATGGCGACGCCGCGGGCCGCCCACTCGAACATGGGGATGTCGTTGGGCATGTCCCCGAAGGCGATCGTCCGCTCCGGGCCCACCCCCAGGTGCCCGGCGGCCAGCGCCAGCCCGGTCGCCTTGGTCACCCCGCAGGGCTGCAGCTCGACCGTCCCCGGCCCGGACATGGTGACCGTCGCCAGCGAGCCGACCACCGCGCGGGCCGTCGCCGCCAGCTCGTCGTCGGACAGCTCCGGGTGGCGCAGCAGCACCTTGCTGATCGGCGCCGTCCACAGGTCGTCGCGCCGGCCGACCCGGACCGCGGGCAGCGCCGGGTGCGGCATCAGGTAGCCGGGCTCGATCAGCGTCAGCCCGGCCACGCCGTCCTGGTCGACGGCCGCGTACACCTGGCCCACCTCGGCCTCGATCTTGCCGAGCGCGGTCTCGGCCAGCTCCCGGTCCAAGGTGACCGACCACAGCAGACGGTCCGCGCCGGCGTCGTACACCTGCGCGCCCTGCCCGCACACCGCGAGCCCCTCGCAGCCGAGGTCGCCGAGCAGGTCCCGCACCCGGGGCGCCGGCCGCCCCGTCACCACCAGGTGCCGCGCGCCGGCCCGCGCCACTCGTGCCAGCGCGGCGAGCGACCGGTCGGAGACGGTGTCGTCGCCGCGGAGCAGCGTCCCGTCCAGGTCGGTGGCGACGAGTGCGTAAGCGGTGGGCTGCATGATCAGAGAATACGGACACCAGGGCCCGCCGACTCATCGTCGTACCGCGCCCGTTGGACGGGACCTCCGCCCGATACCTGACGCATCACCGGGTTGGGGCGGTTGAAACCCTGTGCACCGGTTGGCGCCATCATGTTCCGCCGCCTACCGTCCTGTCGGCCCGGACGGTACCTTCCTTGTGTCCAGGGGGACTTGGTCGGGGGGTCGGGTTGAGCAGCGGGCGCACGCGTGTGCTGAGGCCGGAGGAACTGGGCGAGGAGGACCGGGAGCACTGGCGGGAGCTGCGCGCCAAGTCCCCGTCGCCGCGCAGCCCCTTCATGGAACCGGAGTTCGCCGTCGCCGTGGGCCGGGTCCGGCCGGCGGCCCGGGTGGCGGTGCTCCAGGAGGACGGCGAGACCGCCGGTTTCCTGCCGTTCGAACGGGGGCCGCTGGGCCAGGGCCGGGCGATCGGCCTCGGCGTCTCGGACCGCCAGGGCGCGGTCCTGCGCCAGGGGCCCGCGCCCGACGTCCGCGCCCTGCTGCGCTCCTGCGCGCTGTCCAGCTTCGCCTTCGACACCCTGGAGGCGGAGCAGACCCTCTTCACCCCGTACGCCGCCGAGCCGCACGCCGCGCCCGTCATCGACGTCGCCGGTGGCTACCCGGCGTACGAGGAGGTGCTGCGCGCCCGGTCGCCGAAGTTTCTGAAGACGACGCTGGCCAAGGAGCGGCGGCTCGGCCGCCAGGTCGGGGACGTGCGGTTCGTGTTCGACGAGCGCGACCCGGCCGTGCTGCGCACCCTCATGGCCTGGAAGTCGGCGCAGTACCGCAGGACCGGCCGCCGGGACCGGTTCGTGCGGCAGTGGATCACCCGGCTGCTGCACGGCCTCGCCGCGACCCGGGCGCCGGAGTGCGCGGGCACGCTCTCCGTCCTCTACGCGGGCGGCCGCCCGGTCGCCGCCCACTTCGGGCTGCGCTCGGCGACCGTTCTGGCCTGCTGGTTCCCCGCGTACGACCCGGCGTACGCGAAGTACTCGCCGGGTCTGGTGCTGCACCTGCGGATGGCCGAGGCCGCCGCCGCGGCGGGCATCGGGCTGCTCGACCTGGGGCGCGGGGCGGCCGAGTACAAGGACTCGCTGAAGACGGGCGAGCTGACCGTGTACGAGGGGGCGGCGACCCGCCCGGGCACCGGCGCCGTGCTGCACCGGCTCGGCCGCGAGCCGGTACGCCGGACCCACGCCTTCGTACGCGCCCGGCCCCGCCTGGCAGCGGCGGCGGCAGGGGTGCTGAGGGGAGTGGGGCGGGTGCGTCGGGTGGGGGACTCTCTTTAGGGGGGCGTATGTCCGGAGCGGTACGGGCGCGGCGGCGGGCGGAACGGGTGGAACGGGAGATCGCGGACTTCCTGCGCATCGGGCCGGTGCAGGTGGCCGAGCTGGACCTCGGGGACGGGGAGGACGCCGGAGTGACGCTCAAGCCGGGGCCGGGGAGTCCTCCCGTGACCTCGGGTGAGGTGTTCGTGCTGGTCAGACGGGCGGGGCGGCCGGTCGGCACGTTCCTGGGCCGGGTGCCGGAGGACGCGGACCCGGTGGCGGTGCTGGCCGGGGCGGCCCGGGGGGTGGGGGTGCCTCCGGGGCCGGGGGTGGGGGTGCCTCCGGGGCCGGGGTCGGCGGTGTCCCCGGGGCCCGGTGAGCGGGGCGGGCTCGTGCCGCCGTCCGTCAGCGTGGTCGTCGCGACCCGGGAACGGGCCGGCCGACTCGCCCGCGCGCTGGACTCGCTGCTCGACCAGGGCCACCCGGACGCCGAGATCGTCGTCGTGGACAACGCCCCGGTCACCACCGAGACCCGCGACCTCGTCGAACGGAAGTACGCCGACCGGGTCCGGTACGTCTCCGAGCCCGTGCCCGGTCTCGCCGCGGCGCACAACCGGGGGCTCGCGGTCGTGCGCGGCGAAACCGTCGCCTTCACCGACGACGACGTGGTCGCCGACCCCTGCTGGCTGACCGAACTGACCACGCCCTTCGCCGCCGACCCCGCCGTCGGCTGCGTCACCGGCCTGATCCTGCCCGCGCAACTGCGGACCCCGGCCCAGGTCCTGCTGGAGAGCCACGGCGGCTTCGCGAAGGGCTTCACCGCACGGACGTACGACCCCGATGACCCGCCCGCCGACGAACCGCTGTTCCCCTTCACCGCGGGCCGGTTCGGCTCGGGCGCCAACATGGCCTTCCGTACGGCCGTACTGCGGGCGGTCGGCGGCTTCGACCCGGCCACCGGCGCGGGCACGCACGCCAGGGGCGGCGACGACCTGTACGGCTTCGTCCGCGTCCTCGCCCAGGGGCACCGGCTGCACTACACGCCGCTGGCCCTCGTCTGGCACCACCACCGGGAGACCTGGCAGGACCTGGAGACCCAGGCGTACGGCTACGGCGCCGGCCTCACCGCCTACCTCACGGCGACCCTCGTCAACCGCCCCGCCCTGCTCCCGGCGTTCCTCGCCCGCCTGCCCCGCGGGCTGGCCCGCGCCCGTGCGCTGACGGCGGTGCGGGGGGCGGGGGCGGTGCCGGACGGCCGTTCGGAGGGGACGCCGGTGACCGGGCCGGGTGGGCATGACGACCGGTCCCATGCCTGGCCCCGGCGGCTGTCCGGGCTGCAACGCCGGGGGATGCTCTACGGCCCCCTCGGCTATCTGCGCGCCCGCCGCGCGCTGCGCGCCACGGCCGGGTGGCGGAGACGGGAGAGACGGTGAGCGAGGGCCCGCGAGACGACGGCACGCGAGCCGGGACGGCCGGCCGGGGTGAGTGCATCCCCGTGCTGCTCTACCACGCCGTGATGGACGAACCGCCGTCCTGGATCGCCGAGTTCACCGTCGGTCCCCGGGAGTTCGCCGCGCATCTGGACGCGGTCGCCGACAGCGGCCGCACGCCCGTCACGATCAGCGCCCTCGCCGACCACCTCGCCGGGCGCGCCCCGCTGCCGCCCCGGCCGGTGCTGCTCACCTTCGACGACGGGTTCGCCGACCTGCCCGGCCGCACGGCGGAGACGCTCGCCGCCCGCGCACTGCCCGCCACCGCCTACCTCACCACCGGCGCCATCGCCCCGGGCGGACACAGCCTGCTGCCGCCCGCCCCGATGATGACCCTGGCCCAGGCGGCCGGCCTGGAGGCCCTCGGCATGGAGGTCGGCAGCCACACCGTCACCCACGCCCAGTTGGACACCCTGTCCGCCAAGGCGCTGGCGGCCGAACTCCGTACCTCCAAGGCCGTACTCGAGGACGCCCTCGGCCACCCGGTACGCCACCTCGCCTACCCGCACGGCTACAACAGCCCCCGCGTCCGGGCGATGACGGCCCGCGCCGGGTACGAGACGGCGACCGCGGTGCGGCACGCGCTCAGCTCCGAGCGCGACGAGCCGTACCGCATCGCCCGGCTCATCGTCCGGCGCGGGCACACCGTCACCGATGTCCGGGCCTGGCTGGCGGGCGAGGGCGTCCGGGTCGCCCCGTACCGGGACGGGCCGAAGACGGTCGCCTGGCGCTGGTACCGGCGGAGCCGCGCACTGCTGCGGGGCCCCGAGTTCGCGGGCTGAACCGGGTCACTCCAGCGGCTGGTTGAGGTACGGGTCGGCGGCCGTCGCGCGCAGCCCGGCCCAGGCCGCGTCGCCGGCCACGGACAGGTCGCAGTGCGGGCCGGGGTCCCGGTGGTTCCACTGGAGCGCGGCCTTGACGCCCTCCAGTTGCTTGAGGACGGGGGCGACCTGCGCGTACCAGTCGGCCTGCCGGTCCGGCCGGTCCGGGTCGGCGGCGCTGCCGAACTCGGAGAGCATCAGCGGCTTGTCGTCGGATATGTGCGCGCGGATCCACTCGTGGCTGGCGGTCTGGGTCTGGGCGAAGCTCAGCCACTCCGCCCGGTGGCAGAGGTAGTAGTTGTACTGGTTGTAGCCGATCCAGTCGACGTACTCGTCGCCGGGATACATCCGCTCCATCAGGCCGGCGTTGCCCAGGTAGCCGGTGGTGATCCAGGTCCACACCACGTTGCCGACGCCGAGTTCGCGGAACCGGTCGTGGACGTGCCGGTAGGCGCGCACGTACTCCTCGGGGGTGCCGGCGTCCGGGGTGCGGGTGTCCATCTCCAGGTCGAAGGAGAGGAAGACCTTCTTGCCGGTGCGCTGGCCGTACGCCTTGATCCGCTCGGCCTGGACGTCGATCACCGAGGCGTCCAGCTCCCCGTCGGCGATCCGCTTCCAGGTGGGCTGCTGCCGCTCGGTGCCGCCCCACCACTTGCTCTCCCAGGACAGCAGCAGCATCCGGTCCTCGCCGACGCGCTGCTCCTGCTCGGTCAGGAGCCGGCCCTCCAGCCGGTCCTCGGTGACGGCGGACATGTCGTGGTACGTGTAGACGATGTCGAGCCTGCGGCCGACCCGCCGCTCGTAAGCGCGCACCTTCTCGGCCAGATCCGTCCGCTCGTGCGGCACGAACGCCCCGAACCAGGCGCCGCAGGGCGGTTCCAGCAACGCGGTCGGGCGGCACTTCCCGTCCCGCCCGGACGGGCCCGCCGCACCGTCCCCGTCCGGTCCGCGGGCGTCCCGGAGGGCGAGTACGGCGATCAGCACCGCGCAGGTGACGGTGACGGTGGTCAGCAGCAGGCGGCGTCGGTTGCGGGACTGGCCGGGGAGGTCCCGTGCGGGGCGGCGGCGGAAGGGGCGGGGGAAGGGGCGGGGGGCTGTCACGGAGCGGAACCCTTCCGTGTCCTCGGTTTCGGCCTTTGTGTCGGCGGCGTGCGCAGGCGGGGGCTGCACGCGGCGAGCGTGGTCAGCAGGGTGAGGACCAGCAGGACCCGCTCGCCGCTGAAGGCATGGACGGCGAGCAGCACCGTCGAGACGAGCATGACGGCGCAGATGCTCAGCAGCACGGCCAGCATCGCCCGTTCCAGCAGGTCCGACTGGCGTTCGAACGCCGCGTCCGGGCGCGCGACCGGGCCCTCGGCGGGCCGCGACCGCAGCGCCGGGCCGCAGACTCCGGTCAGCGCGGCGCCGGGGCCGGCGGCCAGGAAGGCGACGACCGCCGCGCCGCGCAGCGGCGAACCGCCGGGCAGGGCGAGGGCGGCCAGTGCCAGCCAGCCGCCGAACGGGGGCATCATCCGGACCACCAGCTCCTGCGGTGTCAGCATCGCTCGGCTCCCCTCGTCAGCTCGCCGGTCTCAGGACGTAGAGCACCCCGGCGTCGTTCTCGGCGATCAGGCGGAATCTCGGTGAGGCGGCCACCGATCCGCGGATGCGGTCCAGCCGGGCGGCGTCGAGCTGGCCGTTCATCTCCGAGTCGGCCACCTGGCCCCGGGTGAGCAGCAGATAGGCGCGGCCGGGTGGTGCGACGCCGGCCATGTCCCGGGCCAGGGTGGCGGCCGGGCTGCGCACGATCCGGTCGACGTGCGCGCGGCCGTCGTCGAGGAACCAGTAGTGGTCGACTCTCCAGTACGCGTCGTAGGCCAGCGGGTAGTTCCGGTTGGCGGCGACGACGAGGGAGCCGTCGGGCGCCTGCTCGAACAGGTGCCGGACCAGGGCCACTTCCTGCGGGGGGAAGTAGCTGATGCGGTCCTTGCCGGAGTAGGCCGGCACGAACGCGAGCGTCCCGGCGAGCAGCGCGAGCGGCGGCGCCCAGATACCGGGCCGGAGCCTGGCCGTCAGGAGCCGGGTGGAGCGGATGGGCCGGACGGGCCGGGTGGGGCGGACGGGCCGGACGGGCCGGATGCGCCGTCGGCGGGCGGTGGCCTCCTCGGCGGCGAGGTCGGCGAGGTCGGCGGCCAGGGTGCGTACCTTGGGCAGCAGCGCGGCGGCGGCGAAGAAGGCCGCACCGGGCAGCATGAACATCAGCACCCGGAAGATCATCTCGCTGCCGTAGCTGCTCGCCCCGAACATCGGCAACGGGGCCGCCGCCACCAGCAGCAACGGCAGCGCCCGGTACCGCAGCACCGGCTGGCGCAGCACCCCCAGCCCCGCGAGCAGCAGCACCGACCCCGACAGCAGCCGGGCCGCCCAGGAGGCCGCGATCGCTCCGGTGCCGGTCGGGGTGGTCCCGTACCCCGCCTCCACGTTGCCGCCGACATCGCCGACGGAACGGATCATGTCGGGCATCGCGGCGGACAGGAAGGGCAGCGCCGCCGTGAGACACCAGGCCAGGAAGATCACGACCGTCGCGGCCACCGGCACCCAGTCGCGGTAGCGGCGGGTCAGACACAGGGCGAGCAGGGAGACGACCAGCATGCCGGGGGTCAGTTGGTGGGCGACGACGATGGTCGTGACCAGCAGCGTCAGCAGCACCGTCCAGACCGCCGGCCGCTGCCGCCCGTACCCGTATCCGCACTCGGGCCCGTGCCGGTATCCGGGCCCGTGCCCGCCGCGCCGCCCGCCGTACCGGCGCAGCACGACGGCCAGGACGCCCACGTGCAGCACGAAGGCGACGGACTGCGGTGAGAAGTAGTCCTGGCCGACCCAGTTGGCGACGTAGAACAGCCAGACCGCCGTCCAGATCATCCGCCGGTCCGTGGTGAACGTGCGGTAGATCAGCAGCAGCGGGACCAGCAGCAACAGGCTGGAGACCAGCGGCCACCACGCCATGTACACCGCCGTGTCGTCCACACCGAGCAGCCGCACCAGCGCGGCCTGGGCGGCGAAGAAGCCCGGCCACTGGTCGTAGACGGCCAGGTCGCCGAGTTGCGCCTCGGTGCGGAATCCGCCGTGGGTCAGCAGGTGGTCGACGACGGCGTCGTGCTTCCACGCCCACGAGTACAGCGGGGTCGGGTACAGCAGCGCCTGGGTGGCCCGCTCCATCAGCAGCAGCCCGATGACGTACGCCAGCGACCAGCCCTGCCGGCGCTTCGGGGCGCGGACGATGCACCAGAAGCCTGCGGTCAGCGTGACCAGTCCGGCCCAGAAGGCCGGGTGCACCGCGCTGACCAGGCCGAAGTCGTCCAGGTCGGAGACATCGGTGTGGCGCAGCGCGTACGCCCACAGCGCGAGCGCGGCCAGCAACGGCAGGGCGGGCCGGGCGAGGGCCAGGTGGTGGGCGAGCCGGACGGGCGGGAGGTCGGCGAGGTCCGTCACGTCCGGTTCTCCGTCCGCCGTGCGCGGTGCGGGCGCGGGCGCGGGCTCTGGTGCGGCTCTCCCCCGCGGAGTTGCTGGCGGACGCACGACGGTTCCCCCCTGCCGTTCGGCACTGCGCTATCTGGTGTCGGCTTCGGTTTGGCGTGTCGGTGCGGGGCGGCGCCGTGACAGCAGTGAGACGAACACGGCGAGCAGGGCGAGCACGGTGAGCAGCAGCAGGAGGGGCGCCGCGACCGGCGCGAGTGCCTGCCGCCACACCCAGCCGCCCACCGCGACGAGATACAGCACCCCCCAGCGCCCCGGCCACGGCACCCGGTCGCCCAGGGACCCGAGCAGCAGCCACAGCGGCACCAGGCACAGCAACTGGCACACGGTCGGCGCCCACCGCAGCACCGCCTCGGGCCCGTCCAGCCCGACCGTCTCCGCGAGAGATCGGGCCGTCCGCGCGTACAACGTCCCGCCCACCGGCCGTGGTTCCCGGCCGAGGGCGAGCGGTGCCGCGTACAGCGCGATCAGGGCGGAGCCCAGCGCGGCGCCGGGCAGCCAGGGTTCGGGCCGGGCGCAGAGGGTCACCGCCGCGACGAACACCACGAGCAGCACGCCCCCGGCGACGAGCGCGGCGGGGGGCAGCCCTTCCAGCAGCGTGCGGCCGGTGAGTACGGCGTCGGACGGGCCGTCCAGCCAGGGCAGTCCGGCGATCGCCGTCCAGTACACCGCGGTGGCGGCGGCGAGCAGCGCCCACAGGGCGGTCCGTAGTGGACGCTCCTGTGGCTCCTCTTCCTCGGACCGGGCCGGGCCGGTCGGGGCCGGGCCGGTCGGGGCCGGGCCGGTGCGGTCGACCGCGGCCGGGGTGCCGGGCCGCTGCGGGCGGACGATCAGCGCGAGGGTGTCCGCCTCCAGGGCCTCCCGTTCGTATCCGGGCCGCCCGATGAACAGGGCGACGGTGTCCTGGTCCGGTCCGTCCGTCCCGTCGCGCGGCCGACCGCCGGCCCGGCCCTGTTCGTACGCGGCCCGGCGGGCCCAGTTGGTGCCGTACCCGGCGGTGGCGTTCAGCCGCGCCCAGCGGGTGCCGTAGGCAGGGGGGCCGGTCCGCCCGTCGCCGCCCGCCGTCCCGGCGCCGGGGGTGCCGGGGGTGCCGGGGGCGCCCGTGCCGCGCAGTGCCGCGCGCAGGCCGGGGACGCAACCGGCGGCGACCACCGTCATGCCGCCCAGCACCGCCCAGCCGGCGCCCGCGATCCCGGCCGGCGTGAACAGCAGGGCGGCGCCGCTCAGGACCAGCGCGCACATGGCGCCCTGGACGGCGGCGAGCACCCCGGTCCGGCCCTGCACGCGCAGCACCCCTATGTACAGCTCGACGACGATCCTGGGCAGCGCGCCGAGGGCGAGCAGCCGCAGCACCGTGGCGCCGTGCGTGGCGTAGTCCTCGTCGAACGGGGCGAGGATCCACGGCGCGAAGAGCACCAGGACGAGGACCACCGGGACCAGCAGCACGGTCATGCGGCGCAGCGCCCCGCGCACCCCGTCGGCGAGGCGGCGGGGGTCGTGCGAGGCGTGCGCGGTGAGCGAGGAGGCCATGTTGATGGCCAGGAACTCCATCGTGCCGCCGACGGTGTACGCCACGTAGAAGTAGCCGTTCTCGGCGGCGGTGAAGTTGACGGCGACCATCACCGGCAGCAGGTTGATCATCGCCAGGCTGAACAGCGCCCCCAGCGAGTCCCCCGCCAGGAAGCGGCCCATCTCGCGGGCCCCGGGCGGCCGCACGTCGCGGTCCTGGGCGGCCTGGCGCGGGATCAGCCGGCGGAAGATCAGCCAGCCGAGCGGCAGGGTGGAGAAGGCGATGGCCACGGCCCAGGAGACGAAGATGCCGAGGACGGGCAGGACGGTGGCGAGGACGAGGAGCAGGACGAGTTTGCCGACCGAGAACACCGCGTTGCCGACCGGTACCCACTCGGCCTTGCGCAGGCCGGTCAGCACCCCGTCCTGGAGGGTGAGCAGCGCCCACGCCACGCACGCCGCGACGAACAGCGTCCCCGCCGCCGGGGCGCCCAGCGGTGCGTACGACGATCCCCACCGGTCGAGGGTGAGCAGGAAGATCCCGGCGGCCAGGGCGACGACCACGGAACTGGCCGCGTAGGCCCGCCACACGAGGGTCCCGGTCGCGCGGCCGGCCCGGGGTACGAAGCGGACGACGGCGCCGATCATCGTCGTCGCCGTGATGCTGGCCAGCAGCCGCATCGCCGCGATCGCCGCGGAGCCCTGGCCGACCGCGTCCTCCGAGTAGTAGCGGGCGGCCATCAGCCAGAAGCCGAGGCCGAGGACGGCGGAGACGCCGGTGCTCAGCATGAGGAAGTAGGCGTTCTTGAACAGCGAGTCGGAACCGGAGCCGGAGCCGGAGCCGGGTCCGTCCGCCGGACGCCCGGCGCCGCCGCCGTCGTCGTCGGCGGCGGCGGCGGCGGCGCCTCCCCGCACCCGCGTCTCAGCCACCCGCCGGCCCCCGCCCTTCCCGCCACGCCGCGGCCGAACGGTGCGGGTCCACCGACGGGCGCGGGTCCGCCGGCCGGTCCGGGTCCGCCGACCGGTCCGGGCCCGCCGACCGGTCCGGGTCCGCCGACGAGCGTGGGGCCGCCAACGGGTGCGGACCCGCCGACCGGTCCGGGTCCGCTGACCGGTCCGGGCCCGCCGACCGGCGCGGGTCCGCCGACCGGTCCGGGCCCGCCGACCGGTCCGGGCCCGCCGACCGGTCCGGGCCCGCCGACCGGTCCGGGCCCGCCGACCGGTCCGGGCCCGCCGACGAGCGTGGGGCCGCCAACGGGTGCGGACCCGCCGACCGGTGCGGACCCGTAGGCCACTCGGCGGGCCGTACGTCGGCCTCCTCAAGGGCCCGGATCGCCGTGCGGGCGCGCAGGGGGTCCACGGGCAGCGCGTGCCGCGCGAACCAGCGTGCCGCCTCGGGCGCGGGCGAGGGGTCGGTGAACTCGGCGCGCGCGTAGTCGTCCAGCGGCGGGTCGTACAGGTATCCGACGTCGACGCCACGGCGGGACAGGGCGGCGGCCGCCGCTTCCCGGTCCGCCACCAGCAGCGGCACCCGGAACAGCGGCCGGGTGCCGCCCGGCGGCCGGGGCCCCGCCCAGCGCGTCGCCTGGAGCAGCTCCGTACCGGCGCGGCAGGCGGCGAGGACCTCGTCCAGCCGGTCGAGCCGGCGGCTGACGCGGCTGAGCCGGAACCGGCCCGAGCGCAGCCGGTAGTCGTGCAGGTCGACCCGTACCCAGGGGTCGTACGCGGTGAGGTCCGGGGCGGCGGCGACCGCCCGGGCCAGTTCGCGCGGGCGCAGCGGCATCCGGATCCCCTCGCGGTCCGCCAGGCCCAGCAGCCGCAGGGTCGCCCGGGCGGCCCGCCGCAGTTGCAGTGCCCGGACCGCCGCCTCGGCGTACGGCCGTACCGCGTAGGCGAGTTCGGCCGTGGTCCGGCGCGGGGCCAGGAGTTCCTCGCAGGACGCGGCCAGGGTGTCGCGCAGTCCCGGGTCGGCCAGGGCGAGGATGCCCCCGGTCCGGGCGCCGACGTGCTTGGACAGGCTGAAGACGGAGGCGTCGCCCCAGGCCCCGACCGGCCGGCCGCCGACCTCGCCGCCGATGGCGTGCGCCGCGTCCTCGAAGAGCGGGATGCCCGACGCGTCGCAGCGCGCCCGCAGCCGGGGCGCCGGGTCCGGGTTCCCGTACAGATTGGTCGTCAGGACGGCGGAGAGCGTGCCCCAGGTCTCCTCGGGGACGGCGTCGATGTCGAGGGAGCCGTCCCACGGGTTCAGCGGCGCCTGCACGGGCCGCAGCCCGGCCGCGAGCACGACGAAGAGGATGACGTCGTCGTTGACCGGCGACATCAGCACCCGGCCGCCCGGCGGGCACCAGTGCCGCAGTGCCACGTACAGGCCGAACCGGCACGACGGTACGTACACGCACTCCCGGCCGAGTCGCTCCCGCATGGTCTCTTCCGGCCGCGCCGACCGCGAAGCGGACCCCGTCCGGCCCGGACCGGCCTCCCCACTGGCCATCCGCCCCCCTGATGTGCCCTGGGAAACCCCCTCCCCGAGGTCTTCCGGCACCCGCCCAGAGTCTTCCTGTTCGCACCGCTCCGTCAAGATTGCGGATCGGCCTGTGGACAACCTCCCCGCGCACAAGCGGAAGCGGAGCGCCACCCGCCGGTCCCGCCCCGCTCCGGCCCCTCCCGTTCCCTTCCCGCCCCGCCCCCGCGTGCTCTGCCCAAGACCGCCGCCGCGGCCGTAACGTGTGGCCCGGCCATGGAACGCGTGGCCCGGGCGGCGCGTCCGCGCACCCGGCGAACACGAAAGCGAGGCAGCACCCGATGCCCCCCTTCGATGTCCCCGAGGGCGACCCCTTCGGCCCGCACAACCTTCCGTACGGCGTGTTCTCGCACCCCGGCTCGCCGGAGCGGAGGGTGGGCGTCCGGCTCGGTGACCACGTCCTCGACGCCGGCGCGGCGGCCCACGCCCTCGGATCGCCGTACGCCTCCCTGCTCGCGCACGAGAACCTCAACCCGCTGCTGGCGGCCGGGCGCACCGCCTGGTCCGACGTCCGGCGCGCGCTGACGGCCTGGGTGACGGTCCCCTCCCACCGCGCGACCCTCGAACCGCTGTTCCACCCCCTGTCCTCGGTCACCCTGCACCTGCCCTTCGAGGTCGCCGACTACGTCGACTTCTACGCCTCCGAGAACCACGCCCGGAACGTCGGCCGGATCTTCCGCCCCGACGCCGCCGACTCCCTGACGCCGAACTGGAAGCACCTCCCGATCGGCTACCACGGCCGCTCCGGCACGGTGGTGGTCTCCGGCACGGACGTCGTACGCCCCTGCGGGCAGCGCAAGGCTCCCACCGACGCCGCGCCCGTCTTCGGGCCGTCCGTCCGGCTGGACATCGAGGCCGAGGTCGGTTTCGTCGTCGGTGTGCCCTCCGGGCTCGGCCGGCCGGTGGCGCTCGCCGACTGGCGCGAGCACGTGTTCGGCCTCTGCCTGCTCAACGACTGGTCCGCGCGGGACATCCAGGCGTGGGAGTACGTCCCCCTCGGCCCGTTCCTCGGCAAGTCCTTCGCCACCTCCGTCTCCGCGTGGATCACTCCGCTGGACGCCCTGGAGGACGCGCGGGTCGCGCCCCCGGAGCGGACCCACCCGCTGCTGCCGTACCTGGACGACTCCGACGAGGAGCCCAGCGGCTACGACCTGCGGATCTCCGTCGCCGTCAACGGTCATGTCATCTCCGAGCCGCCCTTCTCCACCATGTACTGGACGGCCGCCCAGCAGTTGGCCCACCTGACCGTCAACGGCGCCTCCCTGCGCACCGGCGACCTGTACGGCTCGGGCACCGTGAGCGGCCCCGCCGAGCGGCAGCGCGGGTCCCTGCTGGAGCTGACCTGGAACGGCCGCGATCCGCTCGAACTCCCCGACGGCAAGCGGACCTTCCTGGAGGACGGCGACGTGGTGACCCTCTCCGCCTGGGCCCCCGGCCCGAACGGCACCCGGGTCGGACTCGGCGACGTGACGGGCCAGGTGGTCGCGGGCTGACGTCCCGGCGGTCGCCCCCGGGTGGCGCCGCCGAATGTGCCGTATCCGACGGGCTCCGGCACCTGACTCGCACCCCCCGGCGGCGTCATACTGGCGGCGGGTGGTGTGCGCGGCACACCCGCCCGCCCGTACGCCCCAGAGCCGAGCCGCCTTCCGACCAGGATCCGGAGCCCGTGGCATGACCGTCTGCCTGCTCCTGCTGAGCGTCGTCGCCCTGACCGCCGCCGTGCCGGTGCCCCGCGCGCTGACCCGGGCCAGTTGGCCGGAACGGGACCCGGTGGTGGGGCTGTGGGTGTGGCAGTGCCTGGTCGCCACGGTCCTGCTGTGCTGTCTGACGGCCCTGGCGCTCGGCGCCGCCGCCGTCTTCGGCACCGTCCGCGCCCAGTTGTTCGCCCCGGCGCCGCCCGCGGTGACCGCCGCGTACAACCTCTCCGCCGGTCCGCCCTGGGCGGCGGCCCTCACCCTGCTGCTGGCCTGCGGTGCCGCCTGGACGACCGCCATGCTCGCCCGGGAGCTGGTCGAGGCCCGCCGCCGGCGCAGCCAGGCCCGGACCCACCTGCGCGAACGCGCCCCCGACCTGCCCGCCGGGCTGCCCGCCGCCCGGGGCCCGCTGCTGGTCCTGGAGGACGAGTACCCGGACGCCTGGTGGATGCCGGGCAGCCCGCCCCAGCTCATCGTCACCACCGGTGCCCTGCAGCGCCTCACCGACCACCAGCTCGACGCCGTCCTCACCCACGAGCGCGGCCACGCCCGCGCCCGCCACGACTGGCTACTCCACCTGTCCACCGCACTGGCCACCGGTTTCCCCCGTATCCCGCTCTTCGCCCACTTCTGCGACCAGACCCACCGCCTGGTGGAGCTCGCCGCCGACGACACCGCCTCCCGGCGCTGCGGCCACCTGACCACGGCCCTCGCCCTGATCGAGCTGAACCAGCACCGGGGCGTCCTGTCCTGCGCGTCCAGCCGCCGTCTCCTCGGCGAACGCGTCGACCGCCTGCTGGAGCCCCAGCCCCGCCTGGGCCCCCGCCACCGCGCCCTCACCACCGCGACGGCCGCGCTGGTCCCGCTCCTCCCTCTCCTCATCGTCTTCGCACCCGGACTGACGGCGCTGTCCTGACGCCGCGCTCCGGCGTGACGGCCCTGGCGTGACGGCTCCCTGCCGGCACCCGAGCCCGCGCTCCGGTGTGACGGCCTCGGCGTGACGGCCCCCCGCCGGCACCCGTCCCGTACCGGCGGCTGACGCATCCCCGCCGTCCCTTCCGGCCGGTGGCCCGCGGTGGCGGAACCGCCCGCGCGAGCACCGAAACCCCAGCTCACGGCCATGACCGGCGGAGCACCGGGTGGCGCAACACTGCGGCAACACCACTTTCCCTACCGAAAAGCTAGGGTTCCGCACATGCCACCCGCCGACCGCCTCCGCGACCACGCCGGACAGGGCGCGACCACCGTCGCCGCCCACCGCGCGCACCGCCGGCTGCGCGCCGACCGGGCCCGGCAGCTCGCCGACCTGCTCCGCCACCAGCTCCTCACCGACGCGTATCCCGGCGGCACGCTCCCCCACGAGGACACCCTCGCCGCCGACTACCGCGCCTCCCGCAACACCGTGCGCGAGGCCCTGGACCTGCTGCGCGCCGAAGGGCTCGTGGCGCGGCAGCCGGGTGTCGGCACGGTCGTCGTGGCCCGCAAGTACCCGCACGGCCTCGACCGGCTGATGGGCCTGGCGGAGACCCTGCACGAGCACGGCCGGGTCACCAACGAGGTCCGCACCACGGTCCCCGTCCCGGCGCCCGCGCCCGTCGCCGAACGCCTCCGCCTCGCCCCCGGCAGCGAGGTCCTCTACATCGAACGGCTGCGCCGCCTCAACGGCCTCCCCCTCTCCCTCGACCTCACCTACGTCCCGCTCGACCTCGGCACCGAACTGCTCGGCGCCGACCTGGAGAACACCGACGTCTTCCGCCTCCTGGAGTCCGTCACCGGCCGGCCGCTGGGCCACGCCGAGATCACCCTTGAGGCCGTCACCGCGGACGCCCACTCCGCCGCCGTCCTGGAGGCGCCGCGCGGCGCGGCCGTGCTGATGCTGGAACGGCTCACCCACCTCGCGGACGGCCGGCCCGTCGACCTGGAGTTCATCCGCTTCCGCGGCGACCGCATCGCGATGAGCGGCTCGCTGCACCGGTCCCTCTGACCCTCTCCCCCGCGCACCTCCCTGGAGACAGCCATGCCCTTGGCGCCCCAGCGGGCCGACGTGCCCGTGACCATCGACGAGTCGAAGTGCATCGACGGCTGCACCCTCTGCGTGGACATGTGCCCGCTGGACTCCCTGGCCATCGACGAGAGCAGCGGCAAGGCGTACATGCACGTCGACGAGTGCTGGTACTGCGGCCCGTGCGCCGCCCGCTGCCCCACCGGGGCGGTCACCGTCAACATGCCGTACCTGCTCCGGTGAGAGGCGCGATCTCCCATGCCACACATCACCGCTCCCCTGCCACGCGTCCCCGCTCCCCTGCGCCGCACCCCCGCTGCCCTGCCCCGCACCCCCGCCCGCCTGCGCCGCGCCGCGCTCGCCGCCTCCGCGCTCGCCCTGCTGCTCCCGCTGAGCGCGTGCGGCGGTGACGCCGAGGCCGGTGACAGCTCCACGGTCACCGTCACGGTCGGCTACCAGTCCAAGACGATCAACACGGTCACCGCCGGGACCCTCCTGCGCTCCCTCGGCTCGTTCGAGAAGCACCTGAACTCCCTGGGCGACGGCCGCACCTACAAGGTCGTCTGGCAGGACTACGCCACCGGCGCGCCCATCACCGCGCAGATGACCGCCAAGAAGATCGACATCGGTTCGATGGGCGACTTCCCGCTGCTCATCAACGCCGCCCGGGGCAAGCAGCTCGGCACCCCGACCAAGCTGGTCTCGGTCACCGGGTACAACCTGCGCGGCGGTCTCAACACCATCGTCACCGCCCCCGGTTCCTCCCTCACCTCGCTGGCGGACCTCAAGGGCCGGAAGGTCTCCACGAGCGTCGGCTCCGCCGCCGACGGCACCCTCGTACGGGCCCTGCAGCGCGCGGGGCTCGACCCGGAGAAGGACATCGAGAAGCTCAACCAGCAGCCCGCGGTGGGCGCCTCGGCGCTCGACTCGGGCGGCGCGGACGCCCTGTCGCAGTTCGTCGCCTGGCCGGGCCTGCTCGCCCACCAGGGCAAGGCGAAGGCCCTGTACGACGGTGCGCAACTGAATCTGCCCACCTTCCACGGCGTCACCGCCCGCGAGGACTTCGCGCGGCGCCACCCGGCCGTGCTGGAGGCGTTCCTGAAGGCGCAGGCGGAGGCGACCGACTACCTCGCCGAGCATCCGGTGGCCGCGGCCGAGAAGGTCGCCGACGCCACCGGCCTGCCCGCCGAGGTCGTCTACCTCTACAACGGCGCTCACGGCATCGCCACCTTCGACCCGGCGATCAAGCCTCGCCTGGTGGCCGCCCTGAAGGAGGACGTGGCGGTCCTGAAGTCCGCGAAGCTGACCGGCGACGTGGACGTGGACGCCTTCGTCGACGACCGGTACGTCAAGAAGGCGCTCGGCGCCACGGCGTACGCCCGGCGGCTCGCCTCGGCCCCGCCGGAACCCGCCGGCGAGGTCTGGCTCAAGGGCGCCTCGAAGACCCTCACCTTCACCTCTCCCTCCGCTCTGCTGCGCCAGGTGGCCGCGCACCGCGACACCGTCCGCGCCGCCTATGTGCCCGACACCACCACCGGCACCCTGTGGTTCGCCGACCGGGCCGTCTGGGTGGCCGACGGCGACCGGCTGCTGCCCTTCGTCGCCCCCGCGACCGCCCGGGCGTACCTCGACTCCCACGGCGGCGCCCGGCTCGTCCCGTACACCGAGGCGCTGGAGCGGGCGTCATGACCCGCCGGGTACGCCCGGTACGGCAGGGCACCGGCCCGCGTCCCGCCGCCCGTTACGCGCTGCGCGCCGCCGCCCTCGCCGTCGCGCTCGCGCTGTGGCAGGTGCTCAGCGGCCGGGACGTGGACCTGTGGCTGCGGTTCTCGCAGTTCCCCACCGTCGCCGACGTGGCCCGCGCCTTCGCGGGCCGGGTGACCGGCCCGGACTACTGGACGGACCTCACCGAGAGCCTCACCCGCATCCTCACCGGCTTCCTGCTCGCCGCCGTCCTGGGCGTGGCCGCCGGGGTGCTGGTGGCCCGCTCCCGGCTCGCCGAGGACCTGCTGGGCCCACTGCTGGAGGTGGTCCGGCCGATCCCGGCCATCGCCCTCGTCCCGGTGGCGATCCTGCTCTTCCCCTCCAACGAACAGGGCATCGTCTTCATCACCTGCGCCGCCGCGTTCTTCCCCGTCCTGGTCTCCACCCGGCACGCGGTGCGCGCGCTGACCCCGGTCTGGGAGGAGGCGGTGCGCACCATGGGCGGCGGCCGGTGGCGGGTGCTGGCCACGGTCGTCCTGCCGGGCGCGCTGCCCGGCGTCTTCGGCGGCCTGTCGGTCGGCATCGGCGTGTCGTGGATCTGTGTGATCTCCGCCGAGATGATCTCCGGCCAGTACGGCGTCGGCTACCGCACCTGGCAGGACTACACGGTCGTCGACTACCCCGGTGTCTTCGTCGGGATGATCACCATCGGTGTCCTGGGCTGGCTCACCTCCACGGCCGTCGAACTCCTGGGCCGCCGCCTGACCCGCTGGCTCCCCCGCACCTCCTACGTCCCCGGCGCCCGCCCGAGGACCGGCCGGCCGGCCGCCCCCGTCTCCCCCGCCGCCACCGCCGTACCCGCGGGTCCCGCCGGCCCCGCCGGTCCCGAGCCCGAGGAGGCACGCGATGAGCACCTCGTCCGAGACTGAGGCCCGCGCGGCGGCCGTTCCGCGCCCGCCCGCGCGGGGCACCCGGCTCACCCTGCGCGCCGCCGCCCTCGGCCGCCCGGACGCCCCCGCCGTGACCGGCGTCGACCTCGACGTGGCCCCCGGGGAGATCCTCACCGTCGTCGGCCCCTCGGGCTGCGGCAAGTCCACGCTGCTGCGCACCCTGGCCGGGCTGCTGCCCCCGCTGGCCGGGGCCGTGGAGCAGGACGGCCGCCCGGTCGACGGGCCGGCGGCGGACCGCGCGCTGGTCTTCCAGGACGACGCGCTGCTGCCCTGGCGCACCCTGCGCGCCAACGTCGAACTCCCCCTCGCCTTCCGGGGCGTGCCCCGCGCGGCACGCCGGGAGCAGGCCGCGGCCTGGCTGGAGCGCGTCGGACTCGCCGCGCAGGCCGGGCAGTTGCCGCACCGGGTCTCCGGCGGGCAGCGCCAGCGCGCGCAGTTGGCCCGCGCCCTGGCGGGGCGCCCGCGCGCCGTCCTGATGGACGAGCCGTTCGGCGCCCTCGACGCCCAGACCCGGGCCGGCATGCAGGAGCTGCTGGTCGAGGTGTTGCACGGCACGGGCGCGACCGTCGTCTTCGTCACCCACGACGTGGACGAGGCGCTGTTCCTCGGTGACCGCGTCGCGCTGCTCGGCGCCGGCCGGCTCACCGCCGTCCGCGACGTGCCCCGCCCGCGCGACCGCTCGGCCCACGACGACCCGGCGCGGGTGGCCCTGCGCCGCGACGTCCTCACGTCCCTCGGTACCTGAAAGGCCCCCTGGTGGAGATCCCCGCCCTCACCGACGCCGAAGAACTCACCTGCGACGTCCTCGTCATCGGCGGCGGCACCGCCGGCACCATGGCGGCGCTGACCGCGGCCGAACGCGGCTCCGACGTGCTGCTCCTGGAGAAGGCCCACGTCCGGCACTCCGGTGCCCTCGCCATGGGCATGGACGGCGTCAACAACGCCGTCGTCCCCGGCCGCGCCGAACCCGACGACTACGTCGCCGAGATCACCCGCGCCAACGACGGCATCGTCGACCAGTCCACCGTCCGCCAGACCGCCACCCGGGGCTTCGCCATGGTGCGCCGCCTGGAGTCGTACGGCGTGAAGTTCGAGAAGGACGAGCACAACGAGTACGCGGTCCGCCAGGTGCACCGCTCCGGTTCGTACGTGCTGCCGATGCCCGAGGGCAAGGACGTGAAGAAGGTCCTGTACCGGCAGTTGCGGCGGCGGGAGATGCGGGAGCGGATCCGCATCGAGAACCGGGTGATGCCGGTGCGGGTGCTGACGGCCGGGGGGCGGGCGGTCGGCGCGGCGGGCTTCCACACCCGTACCGGCCGGTTCGTCACCGTCCGCGCGGGCGCGGTGATCCTGGCCACCGGCGCCTGCGGCCGCCTCGGCCTGCCCGCCTCCGGCTACCTGTACGGCACCTACGAGAACCCCACCAACGCGGGCGACGGCTACGCGATGGCCTACCACGCCGGTGCCGAACTGACCGGCATCGAGTGCTTCCAGATCAACCCGCTGATCAAGGACTACAACGGCCCGGCCTGCGCCTACGTGGCCAACCCCTTCGGCGGCTACCAGGTCAACCGGCACGGCGAACGCTTCGTCGACTCCGACTACTGGTCGGGCCAGATGATGGCCGAGTTCGCCGCGGAGGTCGCCGGCGGGCGACCGCGGCCCCGTCTACCTGAAGCTCAGCCATCTGCCGGAGGAGTCGATCTCGGCCCTGGAGTCGATCCTGCACTCCACCGAACGCCCCACCCGGGGCACCTTCCACGCGGGCCGCGGCCACGACTACCGCACCCACGACGTCGAGATGCACATCTCCGAGATCGGCCTGTGCGGCGGCCACTCCGCCTCCGGGGTACGGGTGGACGACCACGCCCGCACCACCGTGCCCCGCCTGTACGCGGCCGGGGACCTGGCCTGCGTCCCGCACAACTACATGATCGGCGCCTTCGTCTTCGGCGACCTGGCCGGCGCGGACGCGTCCCGGTACTCGGCGTACGACGGGCCGCTGCCGGCCGACCAGGTGCGCGAGGCCCATGAGCTGGTCTACCGCCCGCTGCGCCATCCCGACGGCCCGCCGCAGCCCCAGGTCGAGTACAAACTGCGCCGCTTCGTGAACGACTACGTGGCCCCGCCGAAGTCCGGCGCCCGGCTGTCGCTCGCCCTGGAGGCGTTCGAACGGATGCGGGCCGACATCGCCGCCATGGGCGCCCGCACCCCGCACGAGCTGATGCGCTGCGCCGAGGTCACCTTCATCCGCGACTGCGCGGAGATGGCGGCCCGCGCCTCGCTGGCCCGCACGGAGTCCCGCTGGGGCCTCTACCACGACCGTCTCGACCATCCCGACCGGGACGACGCGTCCTGGTTCCACCATCTCGATCTGCACAAGTCCCCCTCCGGTGCGATGGAGTTCACGGCCCGTCCCGTGGCTCCCTATCTGGTTCCGGTCGACGGCTTCACCCCGTCCGGCGGCCCGTCCCGGCACCTCGGCGAGGTCCACCCCGAGCAGGTGGCGACGGCGGGCGCCCGCGAGGTGGCCCCGGTCGCCGTCCGGCCGCCGGCCGCCTCCTCCGACCGGGCCGGCGGCCCGCGCCGGGACGCCGGGGAACCGGCCGCCGGCACCTCCCCCCGGCTGCTGCGGCTGCTCGCCCTGGCCGAGGCGGAGCCCGACCTCGCCGCCGTCGCCCCCTATCTCTCCGATGCCGAACCCGCCGTGCGCCGCACCGCCGTCACGGTGCTGACCGAGACCGCCCCGGCGGGCACCGGGCCCGCGCTCGCCGCCTCGCTGTCCGACCCCGACGCCGGGGTCCGGGCCGCCGCCGCTGCCTCCCTGCGCGAACTGGCGGAGACCCTGACGCCGGAACCGGCGCTCGGCGAACCGCTGCGCAAGGCGCTCGCCCAGCCCGACGCCGTCGTCCGCGCCACCGCCCTGGACCTGCTGCGCGCCCTCCGGCTGGGCGACTCCGCCGTCTACACGGAGGCGCTCACCGACCCCGACACCACCGTCCGCATCGAGGCCGTCCGCGCCCTGGTCTCCCTGGACGAGGCCGGCCCGGTCGCCCGGGCGGCGGACGACACCTCCCGGGAGGTCCGCGTCACCGCCGCCAAGGCACTGGGGTCACTGGGCGCGGCGGCCCCGCTCCCCGGCGGCGCGGCCGGCGCCCTGGACCGCCTCACCGGGGACCCCGACGCGCTGGTCCGCGCGGCGGCGTTCGAGGCGCTGGCCGGAGCCGGGTGCCCGCCGCCGGCGGCCGAGCGGGCGGTCCGCGCGCTGTCGGACCCGGCCTGGCAGGTCCGGGCCGGGGCGGCCACCGCGCTGTCGGCCGCCGCCCCCGGCACGGCGGTCCCCGCCCTCGCCAAGGCCCTCGCCGACCCCAACGCCGATGTCCGCAAGGCCGCGGTCCTGGCCCTGACCCGGCACACGGCCGGCACCGAGGCACGCGCCGCCCTCGCCACCGCCACCGCCGACCCCGACGCGGACGTCCGGGCCTACGCGGCCCGGGCCCGCTGACCCGGACACCACCGCCCCGGCTCCCGCGCCAGCGGGCCCGGGCCCGCGTGCCAGGACACCGCCACGGGACACCACCAGTACCGCCTCCGCCGGACCGGCCTTCGCGCCCGCGAGCCCGAGCCCGCCGACCGGCACACCGCCACGGGACACCACCAGTACCGCCTCCGCCGGACCGGCCTTCGCGCCCGCGAGCCCGAGCCCGCCGACCGGGACACCGCCACGGGGCACCACCGGTACCGCCTCCGCCGGACCGGCCCTCGCGCCCGCGAGCCGCCCGGACGGGACACCGCCTCGGGCACGGCGCCGCCGTCGCCCGCAGGCAGGCGCCCCGCGGCTATATCCAGTCCTCGCCCTCGGGCTCCGGCTCCCGCTCGGCCCAGTCGTCCGGCCCGGGGGCGGCAGGGGCGGGGACGGGAGTGTCCGCGCCCGCGGCAGCCGGGGCGTCCCCCTCCGGACCCGGTCCCCCGCCGGACGGACCGGTGAGCGAGGCGAGCACGCCCAGCACGCCCTCCCCGTACGTGGTCAGCTTCTTCTCGCCGACCCCGCTGATGCCGCCGAGCTGCCCGATGGAGGTCGGCCACACCGTGGCGATCTCCCGGAGCGTGGCGTCGTGGAAGATGACGTACGCCGGGACGCCCTGTTCCCTGGCCTGTTCGGCGCGCCAGGCGCGCAGCGCCTCGAAGGCGGGGAGCAGTTCCGCGGGCAGTTCGGCCGCGGCGGCCTTGGCCTTGCGCTCGCCCCGGGAGCTTCCGGAGCCGCCGGACGCGCGGGCCGCCGCCGGTTTCTTCGGCTCCTTGCGCAGCGGCACCTCCCGCTCCCGCCGCAGCACGGCCGCGCTGTCGTCGGTCAGCACCAGCGTGCCGTACTCCCCCTCCACGGCGAGCAGCCCCTGGGCGAGCATCTGCCGGACGACGCCGCGCCACTCGCCCTCGGTCAGCTCCTCGCCGATGCCGAACACCGACAACTGGTCGTGGTCGAACTGGATGACCTTGGCGGTCCGCTTCCCCAGCAGGATGTCGATGATCTGCCCCGCGCCGAACTTCTGCCCGCGCTCCCGCTTCAGCCGCACCACCGTGGACAGCACCTTCTGCGCGGCGACCGTGCCGTCCCAGGTCTCCGGCGGGGTGAGGCAGGTGTCGCAGTTGCCGCAGCCCTTGGGGTCCGGCTCCTGCCCGAAGTAGGCGAGGAGCTGACCGCGCCGGCACCGCGCGGTCTCGCACAGGGCGAGCATCGCGTCCAGGTGGGCGTGGGCCCGGCGCCGGAACGCCTCGTCGCCCTCGCCGGACTGGATCAGCTTGCGCTGCTGGATGACGTCGTTGAGGCCGTACGCCATCCAGGCCGTCGACGGCAGTCCGTCGCGGCCCGCGCGGCCGGTCTCCTGGTAGTAGCCCTCGACCGACTTGGGCAGGTCGAGGTGGGCGACGAACCGCACGTCCGGCTTGTCGATGCCCATGCCGAAGGCGATGGTAGCGACGACCACCAGGCCGTCCTCCCGCAGGAACCGGGACTGGTGCGCCGCGCGGGTGCCCGCGTCCAGGCCCGCGTGGTACGGCACCGCCTCGATGCCGTTGGCGGAGAGGAACTCGGCGGTCTTCTCCACGGAGTTGCGCGAGAGGCAGTAGACGATGCCGGCGTCCCCCGGGTGCTCCTCGCGCAGGAAGGCGAGCAACTGCTTCTTGGGGTCGGTCTTCGGCACGATCCGGTACTGGATGTTGGGCCGGTCGAAGCTGGCGACGAAGTGCCGGGCCGCCGGCATGTTCAGCCGCTCGGTGATCTCGCGGTGGGTGGCGTGGGTGGCCGTCGCGGTCAGCGCGAGCCGCGGCACGTCCGGCCAGCGCTCGCCGAGCAGGGACAGCGCGAGGTAGTCCGGCCGGAAGTCGTGGCCCCACTGGGAGACGCAGTGCGCCTCGTCGATCGCGAACAGCGCGATCTTGCCCCGGGAGAGCAGGTCCAGGGTGCTCTCCAGGCGCAGCCGCTCGGGCGCCAGGTAGAGCAGGTCCAGTTCGCCGGCGAGGAACTCGGCCTCGACCACGCGCCGCTCGTCGAAGTCCTGCGTCGAGTTCATGAACCCGGCGCGCACGCCCAGCGCCCGCAGCGCGTCCACCTGGTCCTGCATCAGCGCGATCAGCGGCGAGACCACGATGCCCGTACCGGGCCTGACCAGGGACGGGATCTGGTAGCACAGCGACTTGCCGCCGCCGGTCGGCATGAGCACGACGGCGTCGCCGCCGGCCACCACATGGTCGATGACCGCTTCCTGCTCGCCGCGGAACTCCTCGTACCCGAAGACCCGCCGCAGCGCGGCCACCGCCTCGCTGACCGTGGCCCTCGCCTGTGCCGTCTCGCCCATCACACCCATGCCGCCCATCGTCCCGCCCCCCGTACGTCCTGCCTCGCCCGTCCTGGTCCGTCCTGTCCCGACCACTGCCTCCACGATAGGGGTCCGCACCGACAGCCCCGGAGTTATCCACAGGCCCGCCCCTCTCCTCACCTCACCGCCGGCACACGAGCGGCCCGGCACCCCCCGAGGGTGCCGGGCCGCCCCGTACCGGCGGGCCGGAGGTCAGCGCACGAAGGTCCCCGCCTGACCGGCCAGGTCCAGGAAGTACTGCGGCGCCACGCCGAGCACCACCGTGACCGCCACGCCCACCGCGATCGCCGTCGTCGTCAACGGTGACGGCACCGCCACGGTCGGGCCCTCGGGCCTGGGCTCGCTGAAGAACATCAGCACGATCACCCGGATGTAGAAGAACGCCGCGACCGCCGACGAGATCACACCGACCACGACCAGCGGGGCCGCGCCGCCCTCGGCCGCCGCCTTGAACACGGCGAACTTCCCCGCGAACCCGGAGGTCAGCGGGATACCGGCGAAGGCCAGCAGGAACACCGCGAACACCGCCGCGACCAGCGGCGACCGGCGGCCCAGCCCGGCCCACTTCGACAGGTGCGTGGCCTCGCCGCCCGCGTCCCGCACCAGCGTCACCACGGCGAACGCGCCGATCGTGACGAAGGAGTACGCGGCCAGGTAGAACAGGACCGAGGAGATGCCGTCCGGGGTGGTCGCGATGACACCCGCGAGGATGAAGCCCGCGTGGGCGATCGACGAGTACGCCAGCAGCCGCTTGATGTCGGTCTGGGTGATCGCGACGATCGCGCCGCCCAGCATGGTGACGATCGCCACGCCCCACATCACCGGCCGCCAGTCCCAGCGCAGGCCGGGCAGGACGACGTACAGCAGGCGCAGCAGGGCGCCGAAGGCCGCCACCTTGGTCGCCGCCGCCATGAACCCGGTCACCGGGGTCGGCGCGCCCTGGTACACGTCGGGCGTCCACATGTGGAAGGGCACCGCGCCGACCTTGAACAGCAGGCCCATCACGATCAGCGCGCCGCCGACGAGCAGCAGCGCGTCGTTGCCCATGGTGTCGGCGAGCGCCGGGGTGACCTCCACCACCGATCCGTCGACGACCTGCGCGATGGCGCCGTAGGACATGGAGCCCGCGTAGCCGTAGAGCAGGGCGATGCCGAACAGGGTGAACGCGGAGGCGAACGCGCCGAGCAGGAAGTACTTGACCGCCGCCTCCTGCGACATCAGCCGCTTGCGGCGGGCCAGCGCGCACAGCAGGTACAGCGGGAGGGAGAACACCTCCAGGGCGACGAACAGGGTCAGCAGGTCGTTGGCCGCCGGGAAGATCAGCATGCCGGCGACGGCGAACAGCAGCAGCGGGAACACCTCGGTGGTGGTGAACCCGGCCCGGACCGCCTTCTGCTCGCTCTCGCTGCCCGGTACGGAGGCGGCCTGCGCCGCGAAGGAGTCCACGGGGTTGCCGTGCGCCTGCGGGTCGAGCCGCCGTTCGGCGAAGGTGAACAGGGCGACCAGCGAGGCCAGCAGGATGGTGCCCTGGAGGAACAGGGCCGGTCCGTCGACGGCGATCGCGCCCATCGCGGCGATGCCCGCCTTGGTCGTGCCGTACCCGTCCGCGGCGAGCGCGACGACCGTGGCGAAGGCCGCGACGAGGGCGACGACGGAGACGAACATCTGCGCGTAGTAGCGCGACTTGCGCGGGACGAACGCCTCGACGAGCACGCCGACGACCGCCGCGCCGACGACGATCAGGGTGGGCGCCAGTTGCCCGTATTCGATCTTCGGTGTGTCGATCTTGGAGATCGGGTCGGCCGCCGTGGCCGCCGTTGTCCACAGGCTGTGGACGGCTGTTGCGCTCACTTGGCCGCCTCCACCTCGGGCTGGGGGTCCTTCTGCTGGACGTCGGACATGGTCTGCTTCACCGCGGGGTCGATCACGTCCGTGACGGGCTTCGGATAGACGCCGAGGAAGATCAGCAGCACCACCAGGGGCGCCACCACCACCAGCTCACGCGCGCGCAGGTCCGGCATGGCGGCCGTCTCCGGCTTCACCGGGCCGGTCATCGTCCGCTGGTAGAGGACCAGGGTGTAGAGCGCGGCGAGCACGATGCCGAAGGTGGCGATGATCCCGACCACCGGATAGCGCGTGAACGTGCCCACCAGCACCAGGAACTCGCTGACGAACGGCGCCAGCCCCGGCAGGGACAGGGTGGCCAGGCCGCCGATCAGGAAGGTGCCCGCGAGCACCGGGGCGGCCTTCTGCACCCCGCCGTAGTCGGCGATGAGCCGGGAGCCGCGCCGCGAGATCAGGAACCCGGCGACCAGCATCAGCGCGGCGGTGGACAGGCCGTGGTTGACCATGTAGAGCGTCGCGCCGGACTGGCCCTGGCTGGTCATCGCGAAGATGCCCATGATGATGAAGCCGAAGTGCGAGATGGACGCGTACGCCACCAGCCGCTTGATGTCGCGCTGGCCGACCGCGAGCAGCGCCCCGTAGATGATGCTGATCAGCGCGAGGACCAGGATGGCGGGCGTCGCCCACTTGCTGGCCTCGGGGAACAACTGCAGGCAGAAGCGGAGCATCGCGAAGGTGCCCACCTTGTCGACGACCGCCGTGATCAGCACGGCGACCGGGGCGGTGGACTCCTGCATGGCGTTGGGCAGCCAGGTGTGCAGCGGCCACAGCGGCGCCTTCACCGCGAAGGCGAAGAAGAAGCCGAGGAACAGCCAGCGTTCGGTGGTGGTCGCCATGGTCAGCTCGCCGCTCGCCCGGGCCTGGGCGATCTCGGTGAGCGAGAAGTTCCCGGCGACCACGTAGAGGCCGATCACCGCGGCCAGCATGATCAGACCGCCGACCAGGTTGTAGAGCAGGAACTTCACCGCCGCGTACGACCGCTGCGTCGACGCCGCCTGCTCGCCGTGCTCGTGGGCCCGGTCCCCGAAGCCGCCGATGAGGAAGTACATCGGGATCAGCATGGCTTCGAAGAAGATGTAGAAGAGGAAGACGTCGGTGGCCTCGAACGAGATGATCACCATCGCCTCGACGGCCAGGATCAGGGCGAAGAAGCCCTGGGTGGGCCGCCACCGGCTGCTGCCGGTCTCCAGCGGGTCGGCGTCGTGCCAGCCCGCCAGGATGATGAACGGCATCAGCAGGGCGGTCAGCGCGACCAGCGCCACCCCGATGCCGTCCACGCCCAGCTCGTAGCGGACGCCGAAGTCGGCGATCCAGGAGTGCGATTCGGTGAGCTGGTAGCGGTCGCCGTCCGGGTCGAAGCGGACCAGGACGACGATCGCCAGGACCAGTGTGGCCAGCGAGAACAGCAGCGCCAGCCACTTGGCCAGGGTGCGGCGCGCGGCCGGCACGGCGGCCGTGGCGAGGGCCCCGACGGCCGGGACCACCGCCGTCGCTGTCAGCAGGGGAAAGGACATCGGTATCAGACCGCCCTCATCAGCAGGGTCGCGGCGACGAGGACCGCCGCACCGCCGAACATCGAGACCGCGTAGGAGCGCGCGAACCCGTTCTGCACCTTGCGCATCCGTCCGGACAGGCCGCCGACCGAGGCCGCCGTGCCGTTGACGACACCGTCGACCAGGGTGTGGTCGACATACACCAGGGAGCGGGTGAGGTGCTCGCCGCCACGGACCAGGACCACATGGTTGAAGTCGTCCTGGAGCAGGTCGCGGCGGGCGGCCCGGGTGAGCAGCGACCCGCGCGGGGCGACCGCCGGGACCGGCCGGCGTCCGTACTGCGCCCAGGCGAGGGCGACGCCGAGGACCATCACGGCGACCGTGCACAGCGTCACCGTCAGGGCGCCGACCGGCGGGTGCCCGTGCGCGTGGTCGGTGATCGGCTCCAGCCAGTGCAGGAACCGGTCGCCGACGCTGAAGAACGCGCCGCCCGCGACCGATCCGACGGCCAGCACGATCATCGGGACCGTCATCACCTTCGGCGACTCGTGCGGATGCGGCGGGGTGTACTCGCCCCGGGTCTCCGCGGCGGGCTCCACGTCCGGCCGGGCCGGGGACGGGGTCGGGGCGTCCCGCCAGCGCTCCTCGCCGAAGAACGTCATCAGCATCACGCGCGTCATGTAGTACGCGGTGATGGCCGCGCCCAGCAGGGCCGCGCCGCCGAGCAGCCAGCCCTCGGTGCCGCCCTTGGCGAACGCCGCCTCGATGATCTTGTCCTTGGAGAAGAAGCCGGACAGCCCGGGGAAGCCGATGATGGCCAGGTAGCCGAGGCCGAAGGTGACGAAGGTGACCGGCATGTACGTGCGCAGGCCGCCGTAGCGGCGCATGTCGACCTCGTCGTTCATGCCGTGCATGACCGAGCCGGCGCCGAGGAACAGCCCGGCCTTGAAGAAGCCGTGCGTCACCAGGTGCATGATCGCGAAGACGTAGCCGATGGGGCCGAGGCCCGCGGCGAGCACCATGTAGCCGATCTGCGACATGGTCGAACCGGCCAGCGCCTTCTTGATGTCGTCCTTGGCGCAACCGACGATCGCACCGAACAGCAGCGTGACCGCGCCGACGACGGTGACGACCACCTGGGCGTCCGGCGCCCCGTTGAAGATCGCCCCGGAGCGGACGATCAGGTACACGCCCGCCGTCACCATGGTCGCGGCGTGGATGAGGGCCGAGACCGGGGTCGGGCCCTCCATCGCGTCCCCCAGCCAGGACTGCAGCGGCACCTGGGCGGACTTGCCGCAAGCGGCGAGCAGCAGCATCAGGGCGATCGCGGTGAGCTTGCCCTCGTCCGCGCCGCCCGCGATGCCGGGCTCGTGCAGGGTGCCGAGCACCGGACCGAAGGCGAAGGTGCCGAACCAGAGGAACATCAGCATGATCGCGATCGACAGGCCCATGTCGCCGACCCGGTTGACCAGGAAGGCTTTCTTCGCGGCCGTGGCGGCGCTGGGCTTGTGCTGCCAGAAGCCGATCAGCAGGTAGGAGGCGAGACCGACGCCCTCCCAGCCGACGTACAGCAACAGGTAGTTGTCGGCGAGGACGAGCAGCAGCATCGCCGCGAGGAACAGGTTCAGATAGCCGAAGAAGCGGCGGCGGCGCTCGTCGTGCGCCATGTACCCGATCGAGTACAGGTGGATCAGCGAGCCGACGCCGGTGATCAGCAGGACGAACGTCATCGACAGTTGGTCGAGGCGGAAGGCGACGTCGGCCTGGAAGCCCTGCACCGGGACCCAACTGAACAGGTGCTGGGTCAGCGTGCGGTCCTCTCCGCCCTTGCCCAGCATGTCGGTGAAGAGGACCAGGCCGATCACGAAGGACGCGCCGGCCAGCAGGGTGCCGAGCCAGTGGCCGACGGCGTCCAGCCGGCGCCCGCCGCACAGCAGGACCGCCGCTCCGAGCAGAGGCGCCGCCACCAGCAGCGCGATGAGAGACTCCACGATTCAGCGACCCCTCACAGCTTCATCAGGCTGGCATCGTCGACCGAGGCCGAGTGGCGGGAACGGAACAGGGACACGATGATCGCGAGCCCGACCACGACCTCCGCGGCGGCGACGACCATCGTGAAGAAGGCGATGATCTGGCCGTCGAGGTTGCCGTGCATCCGGGAGAACGCGACGAACGCCAGGTTGCAGGCGTTGAGCATCAGCTCGACGCACATGAACACCACGATGGCGTTGCGCCGGATCAGCACCCCGGTGGCGCCGATCGTGAACAGCAGGGCCGCGAGATACAGGTAGTTGACGGGGTTCACTTCGACGCCTCCTCGGACCGCTTGAAGGTGGCCGGCTCGACCGCCCGGCGCTCCAGCCGCTCCTCGGCCCGCTGCTCCAGGGCCCTGAGGTCGTTCAGGGCCTCCTGCGACACGTCCCGGACCTGGCCCCGGTCGCGCAGCGTCTTGCTGACGGTCAGGTCGGAGGGCGTGCCGTCGGGCAGCAGACCGGCGATGTCCACCGCGTTGTGCCGGGCGTAGACGCCCGGTGCGGGCAGCGGCGGCAGGTACGTGCCCTTGCGGACCCGCTCCTCGGCCAGCTCCCGCTGGGTCCTGGCCCGCTCGGTGCGCTCGCGGTGGGTGAGCACCATGGCGCCGACGGCGGCCGTGATCAGCAGGGCGCCGGTGATCTCGAAGGCGAAGACGTACTTGGTGAAGATCAGGGCCGCCAGGCCCTCCACGTTGCCGCCCGCGTTGGCCTGGCCGAGGCCGCTGAACTCGCTCAGCGAGGCGTTGCCGATGCCCGCGATCAGCAGCACGCCGAAGCCGAGCCCGCAGAGCAGGGCCAGCCAGCGCTGGCCCCTGATGGTCTCCTTCAGGGAGTCCGCCGCGGTGACGCCGACCAGCATCACCACGAACAGGAACAGCATCATGATCGCGCCGGTGTAGACGACGATCTGGACGACGCCCAGGAAGTAGGCGCCGTTGGCGAGGTAGAACACCGCCAGGATGATCATGGTGCCGGCGAGGCAGAGGGCGCTGTGCACGGCCCGCTTCATGAAGACGGTGCACAGGGCGCCGATCACCGCGACCGTGCCGAGGATCCAGAACTGGACGGCCTCCCCGGTGGAGGTGCCGGCGGACAGGGTCGCCGCGGCGGCGAGCTGCGCGGTCATTTCCGGATCACCTTCTCCGAGGCCGGTTCGCCCTCGCCGAAGGTGGAGGCGGCCTCCTGCGGCACCTCGCCCTTGGAGACGGCGACCTGCCGCTCGGTGCCGGGGGCGGCCTCGGTGACCAGGCCCCGGTAGTAGTCCTGCTCGTCGGTCCCCGGGTAGATGGCGTGCGGGGTGTCGACCATGCCGTCGTCCAGGCCGGCGAGCAGTTGCTCCTTGGTGTAGATCAGGTCGGCGCGGCTGGAGTCGGCCAGCTCGAACTCGTTGGTCATGGTCAGCGCGCGGGTGGGGCACGCCTCGATGCACAGCCCGCACAGGATGCAGCGGGCGTAGTTGATCTGGTAGACCCGGCCGTACCGCTCGCCGGGCGAGTAGCGCTCCTCGTCGGTGTTGTCCGCGCCCTCCACATAGATGGCGTCGGCGGGGCACGCCCAGGCGCACAGTTCGCAGCCGACGCACTTCTCCAGGCCGTCGGGATGGCGGTTGAGCTGGTGCCGTCCGTGGAAGCGCGGGGCCGTGGTCTTCTGCTGCTCCGGGTACTGCTCGGTGAGCCGCTTCTTGAACATGGCCTTGAAGGTCACGCCGAAGCCGGCCACCGGGTTCAGGAAACCGGGCTTGGTGTCCTTGGGTTCCTGTTCCTCAGCCATCGGACGCCTCCTTTCCCTCCGTAGTTCCGCCCAGAGATCCGTCACTCTGAGTATCGGGCCCGCCACTGACAATCAGCTCCGGCTCCCGGCGCGGCCGGCGCCGCGGCACCGGCGGCAGCTCCTGGCCGGGCAGCGGCGGTACCGGGAAGCCGCCGGCCATCGGGTCGAAGGCGGCCGGTTCCCCGGCGGGCTCCTCGGCGCCCTCCTCCTTGCCGCGGAACGTGTCGGCGAGGAAGGACAGCAGCAGCACGGCGAGGACACCGCCGGCGACGTAGAGCGCGATGTCGGTGAAGTCGTAGTTCTCGTTCCTGAGGGCCCGGATGGTGGCGACCAGCATCAGCCAGACCAGCGAGACCGGGATGAGGACCTTCCAGCCGAGCTTCATCAACTGGTCGTAGCGCACCCGCGGGAGGGTGCCGCGCAGCCAGACGAAGAGGAACAGCAGCAACTGGACCTTGACCACGAACCAGAGCAGCGGCCACCAGCCGTGGTTCGCGCCCTCCCAGAAGGTGCTGACCGGCCAGGGGGCCCGCCAGCCGCCGAGGAAGAGGGTGGTGGTGACCGCCGAGACCGTCACCATGTTCACGTACTCGGCGAGCATGAACATCGCGAACTTGATCGAGGAGTACTCGGTGTTGAAGCCGCCGACCAGGTCGCCCTCGGACTCCGGCATGTCGAACGGGGCGCGGTTGGTCTCGCCGACCATGGTGACGATGTAGAGCAGGAAGGAGACCGGCAGCAGCACGATGTACCAGCGGTCGGCCTGCTGCTCGACGATCGCGGAGGTCGACATCGTCCCCGAGTAGAGGAACACGGAGGCGAACGCGGCGCCCATGGCGATCTCGTAGGAGATCATCTGCGCGCAGGACCGCAGACCGCCCAGGAGCGGGTACGTCGATCCGGAGCTCCAGCCCGCCAGCACGATGCCGTAGATGCCGACCGAGGCGACCGCCAGGATGTACAGCATGGCGATCGGCAGGTCGGTGAGCTGCATGGCGGTGCGGTGGCCGAAGACCGAGACCTGGCCGTCGGCCGGTCCGAACGGGATCACGGCGATCGCCATGAACGCGGGAATGGCCGCCACGATGGGGGCGAGGACGTAGACCGCCTTGTCCGCGCGTTTGACGACGACGTCTTCCTTGAGCATCAGTTTGATGCCGTCGGCGAGCGACTGGAGCATGCCCCAGGGGCCGTGCCGGTTGGGGCCGACGCGCAACTGCATCCAGGCGACGACCTTGCGCTCCATGACGATGGCGACGAGCACGGTCACCATGAGGAAGGCGAAGCAGAACACCGCCTTGACGACGACCAGCCACCAGGGGTCGCGGCCGAACATCGAGAGGTCTTCAGCGGCGAGGTACATGGTCATCCCTCCACCTCCAGGGCGGCCGCGACGGCAGTCGTCGCCGGGCCGATGCGGACCAGGGCGCCGGGCAGCGCCCCGGTGTCGGAGGCGACGCCGGCACCGGTGGAGTTCAGCGGCAGCCACACCACCCGGTCGGGCATCTCGGTGACCTTCAGCGGCAGTTCGACGGTCCCGGCCGGTCCGGTCACCGCCAGGACGTCGCCGTCCTTGACGCCCGCCTCGGCGGCGGTGGCGGCCGACACGCGCGCGTGGGCGGCGTGCCGGGTGCCGGCCAGCGCCTCGTCGCCCTGTTGCAGCACGCCCTGGTCGAGCAGGAGCCGGTGCCCGGCGAGCACGGCCTCCCCGGCGGCCGGCCGGGGCAGCCCGGCGGCGGTCTCCAGGGGCGCGGTGGCCGCGGGCCCGTCCCAGGCCCCGAGCCGGTCGATCTCCGCCCGCACCGTCCGCAGGTCCGGCAGCCCCAGGTGTACGTCCATGGCGTCGGCCAGCATCTGCAGGACCCGGGCGTCGGTGGGCGCGGGGCGGCGGGTCATCTGGTCGGGCTTGAGCGCCGCCTCGAAGAAGCGGACCCTGCCCTCCCAGTTCAGGAAGGTGCCGGCCTTCTCGGCGACCGCGGCGACCGGCAGCACCACGTCGGCCAGCTCCGTGACCTCGCTGGGCCGCAGCTCCAGCGAGACCAGGAAGCCGACCTCGGCGAGCGCGGCACGCGCGCGTGCCGGGTCGGGCAGGTCGGCCACCTCCACGCCCGCCACCAGCAGCGCCTGCAACTCGCCGTCGGCGGCAGCCTCGACGATCCGGCCGGTGTCCCGGCCGAGGCGCTGCGGCAGCGCGGCCACGCCCCACACGGCGGCGACCTCGTCCCGGGCGCGCTGGTCGGCGGCCGGGCGCCCGCCCGGCAGCAGCGTCGGCAGCGCACCCGCCTCGATCGCGCCGCGCTCCCCGGCCCGGCGCGGGATCCACACCAGCGCGGCCCCGGTCGCCGCCGAGGCCCGTACCGCGGCGGTCGGGCCGCCGGCCACCGCCGCCAGCCGCTCGCCGACGACGATCACCGCGCCCTCGGCGCGCAGCGCCTCGGCGGCCAGCGCCCCGTCGCCCTCCAGGCCGACACCGGAGGCGAGCGCGTCCAGCCACTCGGTCTCGGTGCCGGGAGCGGCGGGCAGCAGGGTGCCGCCTGCCTTGACCAGGCCCCGGGTGGCGTGGGTGGCCAGGGAGAACACCTTCTGGCCGTGCTTGCGCCACGCCTTGCGCAGCCGCAGGAAGACGCCGGGCGCCTCCTCCTCCGCCTCGAACCCGGCCAGCAGCACCGCGGGCGCCTTCTCCAGGGCCGCGTAGGTCACGCCCGTGCCGTCGAGGTCCCGGCCGCGCCCGGCGACCCGGGCGGCCAGGAAGTCGGCCTCCTCGGCGCTGTGCACGCGCGCGCGGAAGTCGATGTCGTTGGTGTCGAGCGCCACGCGCGCGAACTTGCTGTACGCGTAGGCGTCCTCCACGGTGAGGCGGCCGCCGGTCAGCACCCCGGTCCGGCCGCGCGAGGCGAGCAGCCCCTGCGCGGCGATCCGCAGGGCGTCCGGCCAGGAGGCGGGCCGCAGCTCGCCCTCCGCGTCGCGCACCAGGGGCGTGTCGAGCCGGTCGCGCGTCTGCGCGTACCGGAACGCGAAGCGCCCCTTGTCGCAGATCCACTCCTCGTTGACCTCGGGGTCGTTGGCGGCCAGCCGCCGCATGACCTTGCCGCGCCGGTGGTCGGTGCGGGTCGCGCAGCCGCCGGAGCAGTGCTCGCACACCGACGGCGAGGAGATCAGGTCGAACGGCCGGGACCGGAACCGGTAGGCCGCCGAGGTCAGCGCGCCGACCGGGCAGATCTGGATGGTGTTCCCGGAGAAGTACGACTCGAAGGGGTCGCCCTCGCCGGTGCCGACCTGCTGGAGGGCGCCCCGCTCGATCAGCTCGATCATCGGGTCGCCCGCGACCTGGTTGGAGAACCGGGTGCAGCGGGCGCACAGCACGCACCGCTCGCGGTCGAGCAGCACCTGGGTGGAGATCGGCACGGGCTTCTCGTAGGTGCGCTTCTTGCCGTCGAAGCGGGACTCGGCGGCGCCGTGCGACATGGCCTGGTTCTGCAGCGGGCACTCGCCGCCCTTGTCGCAGACCGGGCAGTCCAGGGGGTGGTTGATGAGCAGCAGCTCCATCACCCCCTTCTGCGCCTTCTCCGCGACCGGCGAGGTGAGGTGGGTCTTGACCACCATCCCGTCGGTGCAGGTGATGGTGCAGGACGCCATGGGCTTGCGCTGGCCCTCGACCTCGACGATGCACTGCCGGCAGGCGCCGGCCGGGTCCAGCAGCGGGTGGTCGCAGAACCGGGGGATCTCGATGCCGAGCTGCTCGGCGGCCCGGATGACCAGGGTGCCCTTGGGCACGCTGATCTCGATGCCGTCGATGGTCAGCGAGACGAGGTCCTCCGGCGGCACGGCCGCCTCTCCCCCGCCGGAGGGAGCGCTGGTGGTCACAGTCATGCGTTCACCTCCGTACGGTGATCGGCCCAGGCCGTGGACCTGGCCGGGTCGAAGGGGCAGCCGCGGCCCGTGATGTGCTGCTCGTACTCCTCGCGGAAGTACTTCAGCGAGGAGAAGATCGGCGAGGCGGCGCCGTCGCCGAGGGCGCAGAAGGACTTGCCGTTGATGTTGTCGGCGATGTCGCCCAGCTTGTCGAGGTCGGCCATGGCGCCCTTGCCGGCCTCGATGTCGCGGAGCAACTGCACCAGCCAGTACGTGCCCTCGCGGCAGGGCGTGCACTTGCCGCAGGACTCGTGGGCGTAGAACTCGGTCCAGCGGGTGACGGCGCGGACCACGCAGGTCGTCTCGTCGAAGCACTGGAGGGCTTTCGTGCCGAGCATGGAACCCGCGGCGCCCACTCCTTCGTAATCGAGGGGGACGTCGAGGTGCTCGTCGGTGAACATCGGCGTCGAGGAGCCGCCCGGCGTCCAGAACTTCAGGCGGTGGCCGGGGCGCATGCCCCCGCTCATGTCGAGGAGCTGGCGCAGGGTGATGCCGAGCGGCGCCTCGTACTGGCCGGGGCTGGCGACGTGGCCGGAGAGGGAGTAGAGCGTGAAGCCCGGGGACTTCTCGCTGCCCATCGACCGGAACCAGTCCTTGCCCCGGTTCAGGATCGCGGGAACCGACGCGATCGATTCGACGTTGTTCACCACAGTCGGGCAGGCATAGAGGCCGGCCACAGCAGGGAAGGGGGGACGCAGCCGCGGTTGGCCCCGGCGGCCTTCGAGCGAGTCGAGCAGCGCGGTCTCCTCACCGCAGATGTACGCGCCCGCGCCCGCGTGCACGGTGAGGTCCAGGTCGAGTCCGCTGCCCAGGATGTTCTCGCCGAGGTAGCCCGCCGCGTACGCCTCGGCGACGGCCGAGTGCAGCCGCCGCAGCACGGGGACGACTTCACCCCGCAGATAGATGAACGCGTGCGAGGACCTGATGGCGTAGCACGCGATGACGATGCCCTCGATGAGGCTGTGCGGGTTCGCGAAGAGGAGCGGGATGTCCTTGCACGTCCCGGGCTCCGACTCGTCGGCGTTGACAACCAGATAGTGCGGCTTTCCGTCCCCCTGGGGGATGAACTGCCACTTCATCCCGGTCGGGAAGCCGGCGCCGCCGCGTCCGCGCAGACCGGAGTCCTTGACGTACGCGATCAGTTCGTCCGGCGACATCGCCAGCGCCTTGCGGAGCCCCTCGTAGCCCTCGTGCCGTCGGTACACGTCCAGCGTCCAGGACCGGTCCTCGTCCCAGAAGGCCGACAGCACGGGTGCGAGCAGCTTCTCGGGGCTGGGGTCCTTGATCTCGGCTGCCAAGGTCATCACTCCCCCTCCTCGGCGGTGGGCCCGGCCGGGTGGGACGGGTCGGAGGCCGATGTGTCCTGCGGGGCGTCGTGCGAGCTGAGGTGTTCACCCGGGGACGGGTCGTGCGGCGGCTCGTCCTGGGGCACGGCACCGCGCGGGTGCACCACACGCGCGGTGGGGGTCTCGCCCTTGGCGAGTTTCAGGCCGACCAGGGAGGCGGGTCCCGCGCTTCCCCCGGCCTCGACGGCGCCCTCCCGCTCGTCGGGGAAGCCGGCCAGGATGCGGGCGGTCTCCTTGAAGGTGCACAGGGGCGCCCCGCGCGTCGGGCTGACCGGCCGGCCGGCCCGGAGGTCGTCGACCAGGCGCCGGGCGCTGGCCGGGGTCTGGTTGTCGAAGAACTCCCAGTTGACCATCACCACCGGCGCGTAGTCGCAGGCCGCGTTGCACTCGATGTGCTCCAGGGTGACCTTGCCGTCGTCGGTGGTCTCGCCGTTGCCGACGCCCAGGTGCTCCTGGAGCTCCTCGAAGATCGCGTCGCCGCCCATGACCGCGCACAGGGTGTTGGTGCAGACGCCCACCTGGTAGTCGCCGCTGGGCCGGCGCCGGTACATGGTGTAGAAGGTCGCCACGGCGGTGACCTCGGCGGTGGTCAGGCCGAGCACCTCCGCGCAGAACCGCATTCCGGTGCGCGTGACGTGGCCCTCCTCCGACTGCACCAGGTGCAGCAGCGGCAGCAGGGCGGACCGGGAGTCCGGGTAGCGGGCGATGATCTCGCGCGCGTCGGCCTCCAGCTTGGTCCGGACGTCGTCCGGGTAGTCGGGCGCGGGCAGCTCGGGCATGCCGAGTCCGACGCCCCGTTCCGAGGAACTGGTGGTCACCGGTCGACGCCTCCCATCACGGGGTCGATGGAGGCCACCGCGACGATGACGTCGGCGACCTGGCCGCCCTCGCACATCGCCGCCATGGCCTGCAGGTTGGTGAAGGACGGGTCGCGGAAGTGGACCCGGTAGGGGCGGGTGCCGCCGTCGGAGACGACGTGCACCCCGAGTTCGCCCTTGGGCGACTCGACCGCCGTGTACGCCTGTCCCGGCGGTACCCGGAAGCCCTCGGTGACCAGCTTGAAGTGGTGGATCAGGGCCTCCATGGAGGTGCCCATGATCTTCTTGATGTGGTCGAGGGAGTTGCCCAGTCCGTCCGGGCCGAGGGCCAACTGGGCGGGCCAGGCGATCTTCTTGTCGGGGACCATGACCGGGCCGGGCTGGAGCCGGTCCAGGCACTGCTCGATGATCCGCAGCGACTGGCGCATCTCCTCCAGCCGGATCAGGAAGCGGCCGTAGGCGTCGCAGGTGTCGGCGGTCGGGACGTCGAAGTCGTACGTCTCGTAGCCGCAGTACGGCTGGGCCTTGCGCAGGTCGTGCGGCAGGCCGGTGGAGCGCAGGATCGGGCCGGTGGCGCCGAGGGCCATGCAGCCGGCCAGGTCCAGGTAGCCGACGTCCTGCATGCGGGCCTTGAAGATGGGGTTCCCGGTGGCGAGCTTGTCGTACTCCGGGAGGTTCTTCTTCATCTTCTTGACGAACTCGCGGATCTGGTCGACCGAGCCGGGCGGCAGGTCCTGGGCGAGGCCGCCGGGGCGGATGTACGCGTGGTTCATCCGCAGGCCGGTGATCAGCTCGTAGAGGTCCAGGATCAGCTCGCGGTCGCGGAAGCCGTAGATCATGATCGTGGTGGCGCCCAGCTCCATGCCGCCGGTGGCGATGCACACCAGGTGGGACGACATCCGGTTCAGCTCCATCAGGAGCACCCGGATGACCGAGGCGCGGTCGGGTACCTGGTCCTCGATGCCGAGCAGCTTCTCGACGCCGAGGCAGTAGGCCGTCTCGTTGAAGAACGGCGTCAGGTAGTCCATGCGCGTCACGAACGTGGTGCCCTGCGTCCACGTGCGGTACTCGAGGTTCTTCTCGATGCCGGTGTGCAGGTAGCCGATGCCGCAGCGGGCCTCGGTGACGGTCTCGCCCTCGATCTCCAGGATCAGGCGGAGCACACCGTGGGTGGAGGGGTGCTGGGGACCCATGTTGACGACGATGCGTTCGTCGTCGGCGCGGGCCGCGGACTGGACGACCTCGTCCCAGTCGCCTCCGGTGACCGTGTAGACGGTGCCTTCGGTGGTCTCGCGGGGGGATGCGTGCGATGTGCTCACGAGTACGACCTCCGCTGGTCCGGAGCCGGGATCTGGGCGCCCTTGTACTCGACGGGGATGCCGCCGAGGGGGTAGTCCTTGCGCTGCGGGAAGCCCTGCCAGTCGTCCGGCATCATGATCCGGGTCAGGGCCGGGTGGCCGTCGAAGACGATGCCGAAGAAGTCGTACGTCTCGCGCTCGTGCCAGTCGTTGGTCGGGTAGACCTCGAACAGCGAGGGGATGTGCGGGTCGCCGTCGGGGGCGCTGACCTCCAGGCGGATCACCCGGTTGTGGGTGATCGAGCGCAGGTGGTAGACGGCGTGCAGCTCGCGTCCCTTGTCGCCCGGGTAGTGCACGCCGCTGACGCCGGTGCACAGCTCGAAGCGCAGGGCCGGGTCGTCGCGCAGGGTGCGGGCAACGCGGACCAGGTGCTCGCGCTCGATGTGGAAGGTCAGCTCGCCGCGGTCGACGACCGTCTTCTCGATGGCGTTGCCGGGGAGCAGGCCCTGCTCCTCCAGCGCGCCCTCCAGCTCGTCCGCGACCTCGTCGAACCAGCCGCCGTACGGCCTGCTCGCCGGCCCCGGGAGTCGGACCGAGCGGACCAGGCCGCCGTAGCCGGAGGTGTCGCCGCCGTTGTTGGCGCCGAACATGCCGCGCTGGACGCGGATCTCCTCGCCGCCCTGCCCGCGCTGGCCGGGGAGGTTCTCGGCGGACAGGGCCCGCTCCGGGTTGGGACCGCCGGGGTCCCGGTGCGCGTCGCTCATCGCAGCAGCCCCTTCATCTCGATGGTGGGCAGGGCCTTGAGCGCCGCCTCCTCCGCCTCGCGGGCCGCCTCCTCGGCGTTCACGCCGAGCTTGGAGTTCTGGATCTTGTGGTGGAGTTTGAGGATGGCGTCCATCAGCATCTCGGGCCGCGGCGGGCAGCCCGGCAGATAGATGTCGACCGGGACGATGTGGTCCACGCCCTGGACGATCGCGTAGTTGTTGAACATGCCGCCCGAGGAGGCGCAGACCCCCATGGAGATGACCCACTTGGGGTTCGGCATCTGGTCGTAGACCTGCCGCAGCACCGGCGCCATCTTCTGGCTGACCCGGCCGGCCACGATCATCAGGTCGGCCTGGCGCGGCGAGCCGCGGAAGACCTCCATGCCGAAGCGCGCCAGGTCGTAGCGGCCGGCACCGGTGGTCATCATCTCGATGGCGCAGCAGGCCAGGCCGAACGTGGCGGGGAAGACGGACGCCTTGCGCACCCAGCCCGCGGCCTGCTCGACGGTGGTCAGCAGGAAGCCGCTCGGCAGCTTTTCTTCGAGTCCCATGACTAAAGGCCCCTCAGTCCCATTCCAGGCCGCCGCGCCGCCATACGTACGCGTACGCGACGAAGACGGTGAGCACGAAGAGCAGCATCTCCACGAGCCCGAAAATCCCCAGGGCGTCGAAGCTGACGGCCCAGGGGTAGAGGAAGACGATCTCGATGTCGAAGACGATGAAGAGCATCGCCGTCAGGTAGTACTTGATGGGGAAGCGCCCGCCGCCGGCCGGCGTGGGGGTCGGCTCGATGCCGCACTCGTAGGCTTCGAGTTTGGCGCGGTTGTACCGCTTCGGACCGATCAGCGTGGCCATGACCACGGAGAAGATCGCAAAGCCTGCCCCGAGGGCTCCCAGTACGAGGATGGGCGCATACGCGTTCACCGCTCCTCGCTCCTCTCAGTCGGCGCTGACTGCTGGCGGTTCGGCTTGGGTCACGACCGCCCCGGCAGCCCCACGAGCCCCGCCCGTCCCGGCGAAGATCGCGAACATGTGAAGCAGGTCACAAGCCCAACTGCTCCGCATCTTATGCCCGCCGCTCTGTGATCTGCGACACGGGGTATTGCACAAGCTTTGTGATCTCCACCACCTGACGAAGGATCATGAAGTCGGATGAGCGGTGATCTTCACACATCAAGCATCCGACTGATCACGAGAGGTGACATTTTCGCTCGTCAGAGCAGGTCGGAGGCGGCGTCTCCATATCAAGAGAGTTCCGCTGCATGCAAATTGGCGATCGGCGCGATCTCTTGATAGAGGACCCGTTCACACCCGGGAGGGGCGGAGCGGACGCGGTGTGAACGCGTGCACGCGTTCACGAGCGGAACCGGCCGGGCCGACGGGCGCGGGACGCGACCGCGCGGTTGACCGTTCCGTGACCTCGGACACATTCATGAGAGGCGGCTGAGAACCGGGGTTGGCCAACCACCCCAACCAGTGGTAAGCGGGGAGCAATTCGGGCGTAACGATCAAAGCCCGTGATCACAGCCATGTCACGGCCGCCCGCAATGTCCGTTACGGCGTCAATAAAGGGCGACACGCCCGGGATTCACAGGGTCGGTTGAACAACTGTGGCGCAGGACACGTTTCTTGAAGGCATGGAGGAGCTCCTGATACCGGTTGTACCCATGTCCCACACCGCTCACATACGCAGCCACCGGAAGCCCCGCCGCAGCGCGTCGACGATCGCGATGCGGGCCGGAGTGGCCGGTGGCGTCCTCAGCACCCTGGCAGTGGCCGGTGCGTCGGGTTCGGCGAGCGCGGCCGACGCCGAGCCCGTGACGCAGACCCTGGAACTGCCCACCCTGACGGCCGACCTGGCCGCTCAGATCGCCCAGTCCGCGGACGCCACGCAGCAGGCGGCCGCGAACTACGAGCTGCGGGCCGAGCGTGACGCGGCCGCCGCCAAGGCCGCCAAGGAAGCCAAGGCGGACCTGAAGGAAGCCAAGAAGAAGGCCGCGGAGGCCAGGCAGCGGGCCGAGCGCGAGGCCGCCCGCAAGGCCGCCGCCGCGCGCGCCAGCCGCGACGCCGAGCGCAGCACCCTGACCGCCTCCGCCTCGGCCTCCACCGACAACACCGGTGCGGCCTCCACCGGCGCCTCGGCGAGCACCGGCTCGTCCACGGCCACCGGTTCGGCCGCCGCGGTCGTCTCCTTCGTCAAGGCCCAGGTCGGCAAGGCGTACGTGTCCGGCGCCACCGGCCCGTCCGCCTACGACTGCTCCGGCCTCGTCCAGGCCGCCTTCAAGCAGGTGGGCGTCAGCCTGCCCCGCGTCTCCCAGGACCAGTCGACGGCCGGCACCCAGGTCTCGCTCGGCAGCCTGCAGCCGGGCGACATCCTGTACTGGGGCGGCGCCGGCAGCGCCTACCACGTGGGCGTGTACGTCGGTGACGGCATGTTCGTCGGCGCGCAGAACCCGTCCACGGGCGTCGTGCTGAAGCCGCTCTCCTACGACCCGCCGAGCGGCGCGGTGCGGGTGCTGTAACCCGGCGTACCGCGTCCCGCGGCCCGGCACCCCGGGCCGTGCGGCCGTACACCTCGCACGAAGGGCCGTCGTCCACCGGGACGGACGGCCCTTCGGGCTTTCCGGCGGCGCCCGGCCGGCTACGCCTTCGGGGCCACCTTCGTCAGGCCGTTGATGATGCGGTCCATCGCGTCGCCGCCGGTCGGGTCGGTGAGGTTGGCGAGCATCTTCAAGGTGAACTTCATCAGCACCGGGTGGGTCAGCCCGCGCTGCGCGGCGATCTGCATGACCTTCGGGTTGCCGATGAGCTTCACGAAGGCCCGGCCGAGGTTGTAGTAGCCGCCGTAGGTGTCCTTCAGGACGCGCGGGTAGCGCTGGAGCGCGATCTCACGCTGGGCCGGCGTGGCCCGCGCGTGCGCCTGGACGATGACGTCGGCGGCGATCTGGCCGGACTCCATGGCGTAGGCGATGCCCTCGCCGTTGAAGGGGTTCACCAGGCCGCCCGCGTCGCCGACCAGGAGGAGGCCCTTGGTGTAGTGGGGCTGGCGGTTGAAGGCCATGGGCAGGGCGGCGCCACGGATCGGGCCGGTCATGTTCTCCGGGGTGTAGCCCCAGTCCTCCGGCATGGAGGCGCACCACGCCTTCAGTACCTCGCGCCAGTCCAGTTCCTTGAAGGAGGCGGAGGTGTTCAGCACGCCGAGGCCGACGTTGGAGGTGCCGTCGCCCATGCCGAAGATCCAGCCGTAGCCGGGCAGCAGACGGTCCTGAGGGCCGCGCCGGTCCCACAGTTCCAGCCAGGACTCCAGGTAGTCGTCGTCGTGCCGGGGGGAGGTGAAGTACGTGCGGACCGCGACGCCCATCGGGCGGTCCTCGCGGCGGTGCAGGCCCATCGCCAGGGAGATCCGCGTGGAGTTGCCGTCGGCGGCCACCACCAGCGGGGCGTGGAAGGTGACCTCCCGCTTCTCCTCGCCGAGCTTGGCGTGGACGCCGGTGATGCGGCCGGTGCGGTCGTCGACCACCGGGGCGCCGACGTTGCACCGCTCGTAGAGCCGGGCGCCGGCCTTCTGCGCCTGCCGGGCGAGCTGCTCGTCGAAGTCGTCGCGCTTGCGGACCAGACCGTAGTCCGGGAAGGAGGCGAGGTCGGGCCAGTCGAGCTGGAGGCGGGTGCCGCCGCCGATGATCCGCAGGCCCTTGTTCCGCAGCCAGCCGGCCTCTTCGGAGATGTCGATGCCCATCGCCACGAGCTGTTTGACCGCACGCGGGGTGAGTCCGTCACCGCAGACCTTCTCCCGGGGGAAGGCGGTCTTCTCCAGCAAGAGGACGTCGAGACCGGCCTTGGCCAGGTGGTACGCGGTCGTGGAGCCGGCTGGCCCCGCGCCCACGACGATCACATCGGCGGTGTTGTCGGAGAGGGGCTCGGTCACGGCGGGATCTCCCACGGGTTCCAGAATCTGCGTGCCGACCGGCACCGGACATGGGCAGTCTATTCAGCGTCATCGATCACCCGGCTGAAGGGTTGCCCCCGTGGAACAGGCTCTCCCCGCTGTACGGCTGCGCGTTCCCACCGACGAGGACGCCGTGGCCTGGCACCGGGTCTTCGACGATCCCCAGGTCATGGAGTTCCACGGCGGACGGGCGGCCGAACTCTCCGTCTACGAGGAGCTGACCGCCCGCCAGCGCCGCCACGACGCCGAGCGCGGCTTCTGCCTGTGGACCGTGCTGGACGGTGCCGGCGAGGTCGTCGGCTTCACCGGCGCCCAGCCCTGGCCCTGGGAGTGGGGACCGCGGGGCGAGATCGAGATCGGCTGGCGGCTGGGGCGGGCGCACTGGGGCAAGGGGTACGTCACGGCGGCGGCGCGGGAGACGCTGCACCGGGTGCGCGCGGCGGGCGTACCGGGGGTGGTGGCGATGGTCGACGCGCGCAACAGCCGGTCCATCGCCGTCACCCGGCGGCTGGGGATGCGGCTCGCCGAGACGTTCCGGACGCCGACGCGGCAGGAGGCGGGGCACTGCTACCGGCTCACCTGGTGACACTGTGTAGTTTTTCGACGGAAAAAATGACGGAGAGCTTCCAGTGGGGGGTTCGGCGCGGCTAGGCTGCCGGTACCGCTGGGGGTGAGATCCGTGCCGACTACGCCCAGAACGCTGGAAGTCCGGGTGCCGAGGCTCGTCGGTCTGATGGCCGTGGACGCGCGGGCGTCGGCGTACGCGCACGGGGTGCTGCTGGCCGCCCCGGACCGTCCCGACTTCCTCCGTACCGTCGTCGACCACGTCGTACGGCAGTACCCGCCGCCCGGTGCGGAGGTGCCGCGCGGGGCGGTGGTCACGGTGTGGTTCGACTTCGGGGAGGGCGAGGGGGCCGGCGGCGCGGGCGTCCGCGAGCCGCGCCCGCCGAAGCCCTCCGGGGGCGGCCTGAAACGGGAACTGGAGGAACCGGGCCCCCCGATGTACGCGGCGCTCGGCTCTCCGTGAACCGCTGGACCGCTGGACCGCTGAACCGAGGCGCCGGCGGCCCCGCCCGGCACCCGCCCGCCGCTCAGCTCTCCTTGAACCCCCGGTGCAGCGCCACCACCCCGCCGGTCAGGTTCCGCCAGGCCACCTTCGACCAGCCCGCCGCGCGCAGCTTCCCGGCGAGGGCGGGCTGGTCGGGCCAGTCGCGGATGGACTCGGCGAGGTAGACGTAGGCGTCGGGGTTGGAGGAGACCGCGCGGGCGACCGGCGGCAGCGCCCGCATCAGGTACTCGGTGTAGACGGTACGGAAGGGCGCCCACGTCGGATGCGAGAACTCGCAGATGACGACCCGCCCGCCGGGCCGCGTCACCCGGTACAGCTCGCGCAGCGCCGCGTCGGTGTCCTGTACGTTGCGCAGCCCGAAGGAGATGGTCACGGCGTCGAACACGTCGTCCCGGAACGGCAGCCTGGTCGCGTCGCCCGCGGTGAACGGCAGCCAGGCGTGCCGCTGCTTGCCGACCCGCAGCATCCCCAGCGAGAAGTCGCAGGGCACGACGTAGGCGCCGGTGCGGGCGAAGGGCAGCGAGGAGGTGGCCGTGCCCGCCGCGAGGTCGAGGACCTTCTGCGCGGGCCGGGCGTCGACGGCCCGGGCCACCGCCTTGCGCCACACCCGGTCCTGGCCGAGCGAGAGCACGTCGTTGGTGAGGTCGTACCGTTCCGCCACGTGGTCGAACATCGAGGCGACTTCGTGCGGCTGCTTGTTCAGGGAGGCGCGGGTCACCCGGCCATTCTTGCAGGGCGGGATCACGGCAGCAGCCTGGGCCTCCTGCGTGCCGCCACGTCCTCGACCCAGCCGCACGCGACGATGAACGCCGCGATCAGCACCCAGCCGACGCCGAACAGGAACCACTGGCTGTCCAGCGGCAGGTACGCCTCGAAGGCGGGCACCTTCCAGAGCTGGTCGATCAGCGGCACGGCCAGCACCAGGGCCAGCTCGTGCCAGAGGTAGACCGTCACCGCCCGCGCGTTGAAGACGGTCACCAGTCGGTCCAGCCTCCGGTGGCGGGCGAGCCCGGCGAGGCCGATGCCGAGCCGCGCCTTGGAGTACATCAGCAGCGTCACGTACCCGGCCGACCAGAACGCCTGGGCGAGCGGGATGTCGTCCAGGTCGTAGGTGCCGTACTCCCCCTGGTGCGCGAGGGCGTACCAGGCGCCGTACGCGAGCGCGGCGAGCGCCGGCGGGACCACGGCGGCGGGCCGCAGCCGGGCCAGCACCCCGTCGCGGTGCGCGAAGCCGAGGACCCAGCAGAACAGGTAGGTCGTCAGGTCGAGCAGGCCGGTGCCGAAGCGGTCGTCCGGCGGTTGCCAGCCGTACTGGAGGACCACGACCGGTACCAGGCAGGACAGCAGGACGGGGACCGGGGCGAGCCGGAACACCCGCAGCAGCAGGGGCGAGAGCAGCACGAACCACAGGTAGGTGCGCAGGTACCAGAGGATCTCCCACGCCTGCTCGCCCCAGGCGCTGCCCGGCGGGTCGCCCAGTGGCACCACCCAGTAGACGATCCGCCAGTCCGGCATCCAGCCGTGGACCAGCATCGCCGCCACCACGAAGACGCCCCAGAACCAGAACGGCGGCAGCAGCCGGCGCACCCGGCCGCGCACCACCGCCAGGGCGGGCCGCTCCAGCGACCTGGCCATCAGCGTGCCCGCGAGGCCGAACATGATCCCCATCGACGGGAAGACCAGCCCGGCCCAGGCCCAGCCGAAGGTGTGGTACGTCACCACCCGGACCAGGGCGAGAGCGCGCAGGGTGTCGAAGTAGCGGTCCCGGCCCCCCGCCCCGGTCGCCCCGGACGGCGGGGCGGCCGGGCGCGGGAGGACGGGACCGCCCTTGCTGTGCGCCCCCATCACACCGTCCCCGCCGGGGTGCCGACCTCTCCGGTGCGCTTCAGCTTCTGCCAGCGCAGCCTGCCGCCGGTCAGCGCGGTGACGCAGGAGTGGATCAGGACCAGGTACATCAACTGCCGGTAGGCGAGCTGCTGGAGCGGCATCATCAGCAGGTACCGGTACTTCTCCCGGTCCAGGCGGAAGGCGTACGCCGCGCAGCACACCTGGACGCCGAGCACCGCCAGCCAGGCCCCCAGTGCCGCCCGGAAGTCGATGAAGATCATCGAGTAGGCGGTGAACACGTCGATCAGCGGGGCGAAGACCGGCGTGACGATCTGGAAGATCACCACCAGCGGCATCCCGACCCGGCCGAAGCGGCCCGAGGGCCCCCGGTCGGTGAGGGACCCGCGGTGCTTCCACAGCGCCTGCATGGTCCCGTACGACCAGCGGTAGCGCTGGGACCAGAGCTGCTTGAGGGAGCCGGGGGCCTCCGTCCAGGCGCGGGCGTGCTCCTGGTAGACGACCCGCCAGCCCGCGCGGTGCAGGGCGATGGTGATGTCGGTGTCCTCGGCGAGGGTGTCCTCGCTCATCCCGCCGGCGTCGAGCACCGCCTCGCGGCGGAACGCGCCGATCGCGCCCGGGATGGTCGGCATGCAGCGCAGCAGGTCGTACATGCGCCGGTCGAGGTTGAAGCCCATCACGTACTCGATGTGCTGCCAGGCGCCGATGACGGTGGAGCGGTTGCCGACCTTGGCGTTGCCCGCGACCGCGCCGACGGCCGGGTCGGCGAACGGCTGGACGAGGTGCCGTACGGTGTCCGGCTCGAAGACGGTGTCGCCGTCCATCATCACGACGATGTCGCACCGGGCGCTGCGCACCCCGTGGTTGAGGGCGGCGGGCTTGCCCGCGTTCTCCTGGCGGATCACCCTCACGTCGGTCATGCCCAGCGAGCGAGCCGCCTCGCGGGCGATCTCCGCGGTGCCGTCGGTCGAGCCGTCGTCGACGACGATCACCTCGATCGGGTGGGTGCTGTGCGCCAGCGACCGCAGGGTGTTGGCGATGCACTCCTTCTCGTTGTACGCCGGGACGATCACGCTCACCCGGCGGGTGACCGGCGGCCCCCAACTGAACCGGCGTCTGTTGCGCTGCCGGTGGTGACGGCGGGCCAGCAGCAGCATCATCCCGAAGCGGCCCAGCACGGCCACGCCGACGACCGCCAGCCCGGCCGACAGGGCGGGCACGGTCCACTCGGCGACGGCGACCGCCGCGATGAGCGCCTTGCCCTCGTAGAGGGTGGCGCCGGTGGCCCGGTGGTGGGCGGCCTGGAGCCGGGAGGTTCCCTGCTGGAGCGGTGCGGCGCCCGCTCCCGTGCCGCGCTGCTCCGCCATGACGCCGCTGATGGTGGTGAAGGTGTAGCCCTTCGCCTTCATCTTCTCGATGTACTTCGGCAGTGCCGCGATGGTCTGCGCGCGCTCGCCGCCGGCGTCGTGGAAGAGGACGGAGGCGCCCTCGCCGTCCTCCGGCGTGGCCCACTCGATGATCTTCGAGACGCCGGGGCGCTTCCAGTCGTCGCTGTCGGTGTCGATGAAGACGCTGGTGTAGCCGTCCTCGCCGAGCTTCTCGTAGACCGGCCAACTGTAGTTGTCGATGGCGTCCGTCTCGGAGGAGTACGGCGCCCGGAACAGTGTGGTGGTGATGCCGGCCGCGCCGGCCAGCGCCAACTGGGTCTGTTCTATCTCGCGGGTGACGCGGGCCTCGCTCTGGTAGGAGAGGTCGACGTGGGTGAAGGTGTGGACGCCCACCTCGTTGCCCTGGTCGACCATGTCCTCGACGATGTCCGGGTAGCGCGAGACCATCGAGCCGACCAGGAAGAACGTGCCGGGTACGTCGTACTTCTCCAGGATCTTGAGGACCTTCGGCGTCCAGGTGGCGTCGGGGCCGTCGTCGAAGGTGAGCGCGATGGTCTTGTCCGGGACGGAGACGGTGGTGGCCTGCCCGCCCTGGAAGGTGAGGATCGGGCCGCCGTCGATGACCTCGTCGGGTACGTCGCTGGAGCTGGCCCCGGTGCGGACCCGCTGGTCGCCGCCGACCTCGGCGCGCAGATAGCCGTCCAGGAGCATGACGCAGGTCAGCGCCAGCAGGAGCAGCAGGGCGAGGATGACCCGCGGCCGTTGCAGGGCCGCGGCGCGGCCGGCCGCCCGTTCCATGCGGCTGGGGGCGCGGCGCCGGCCGCGCGGGGGTGTCGTGCTGGTCATGGGGTGGCTGCGACTCCGGTCAGTCGGCGGTCGCGGAGGCGGCCGGGGTGGGGGCGGAGCTGACGGCAGCGCCGCCGGGCGGGGCGGCGGGTACGCCGGTGGGGGCGCCGCTCGGGGCCCCGCTGGGGGCGCCGCTCGGGACGGCTCCGCTGGGCACGGCTCCGCCCTGGGGCCGGAGGCCGCCGCCCGGGGCGGTGCCGTTCCCGCTGGCGCCGAACGGCAGCAGCGAGGACGGGTTGATCGAGGTGCCGATGCCCATGAAGGCCAGGCCCAGCACGATCGCGTACCCGCAGCAGACGGCGCCCAGCAGCAGCCCGATCCGGCGCAGCAGCCGGGCCCGGCGACCGGAGGTGTCAACGAACACGGGCCCGTCGGCGGACCCGTTGCCGCGTTTGCGACGGCGACCGCGCGCCGCGGCGCGGGTCTCGATGGCGGTCTCGGAATGCATTCCCCGGATGTTAGGAGGGGTTTATGTGACCGAAACTCTGACTTTCTTGTGTGCCGTCCATGAGAAACGCCCGAGCCTGTCACCCACCTAAGAAAGCCACCGGAAATCCGGACGTTCTCCCAGGTGGGACACAGTCCGGTATGGAACCTTTCCGGTCCGGGGACGGTCTTCGTTTCCGTCCTGGGACAAACCCACGAGAGCCTTCGACAATTCTTGCAGGCAGGAGCGCACCCGATGACCCGTGCACGAAAGTCCGCCGCCGGGCTGGTCTGCCTGATCGCCCTCGTGGCGGCGGGGTGTTCGCGGAACGGTACGGACGGTACGGGCGGCACGGACGCGGCCCCCTCCGCCCCGCCCTCGACGGCCGCCCCGTCCACCACCGCGTACGCCCCGTACGTCAGCGCGACCGGTGCCTCCGCCAACGACTCGGCGGGCTCCCCGGCGGCGTACAACCTGGCCTTCGTGATCTCCTCGGGCAGCGACTGCACCCCCGAGTGGAACGGCACGCACGCGATCGACGACTCCTCGGTCACCTCCCGGATCGCGCAGCTCACCGCGGACGGCGCCGCGGTCCGCGTCTCCTTCGGGGGCGCCTCCGGCAAGGAACTGGCGGCGACCTGCGGCAGCGCGCGGAAGCTGGCCGAGGCGTACGGCGCGGCCCTGGACGCCGCCGGCACCACGCTCGCCGACTTCGACATCGAGGGCGACGAGCTGACCGACGCCGACTCGGTCGCCCTGCGCTCGGAGGCGCTCGCGCTGCTCCAGGACGAGCGCGCGGACCTGACGATCTCGTACACCCTGCCGGTGATGCCCTCGGGGCTCGACGAGGACGGCCTGGCGCTGCTGGAGTCCGCCAACGACCACGGCGTCCAGGTCTCCACGGTCAACCTGATGACCATGAACTACGGCGAGTCCTACACCGGCGACATGGGCGATTACGCCGTCACCTCCGCGAAGGCCGCGCACCGCCAGCTCAAGGAGGTGTTCGGCCTGTCCGACGCGGACGCCTGGCGGGGCATGGCGCTGACCTCGATGATCGGCGTCAACGACGTGGCCGGGGAGACGTTCACGCTGGCGGACGCGGCGCGGGTGCGTGCCTTCGCGGAGCAGAAGTCCCTCGCCTGGGTGTCGATGTGGTCGGCCTTCCGCGACCAGCCGTGCGACGACGACGCCGGCTCGGACGACGCGGCGACCGACTGCAGCGGTGTGACGCAGGAGGCGGGGGCGTTCGGGAAGGCGTTCGCGGGCTGAACCGCCCCGGGGACAGGGAGACTTCAGCGCCGCCGGTGGACCAGGCGGCCCGCGCACACCGTCGCCAGACACGCCCCGCCGGACCCGAGGACGGCGAGGTCGGCCCGTCCCCCCTCGGCCAGCACGGCCGGGCGGGCGGCCGGCAGGACCAGGACGCCCCCGCGGACGGCGGCGGCCCGCAGCTCCGCGTCGACGTGCTCCGCCAGGACGGCCACCGCCCCCAGCTTCAGCACCGCGTGCACCCGCTCCCGCGGGCTCGGCGCGTCGGGCAGCGGCCCGTCGTGCAGCCGCCCGGGGCCCAGGACACCGGGCCAGCGCCGCACCCGGGCGCCGGGAAAGGCCCGTACCACGTCCTCGGCGGGTCCCACCCGGGTCACCCGCTCGCCCGTCACGGCGACCGCGGCGTCCCGCAGCGGCTCGCCGTCCCAGGCGGTACGGACCTCGTCGGCGGCGTGGATCGTCAGCACGGGGGCGTCAGTTGGCCGCGATCAGCTTCAGCTCGGGGTGGGCGGTGCCGCCGTCGATCGCGGTGGAGGAGATGTGCGAGACGACGCGGTCGTCGACGGGGTCGTTGGCCGGGTCGTCGTGCACGACGAGGTGCTCGTACGTCGTGGCGCGCTGCGCCGGGACCCGGCCCGCCTTGCGGATCAGGTCGATCAGCTCCAGCCGGTTGGAGCGGTGCCGGGCGCCGGCCGAGGAGACGACGTTCTCCTCCAGCATGACCGAACCGAGGTCGTCGGCGCCGTAGTGCAGGGAGAGCTGGCCGACCTCCTTGCCGGTGGTCAGCCAGGAGCCCTGGATGTGCGCCACGTTGTCCAGGAAGATCCGCGCGATGGCGATCATCCGCAGGTACTCGAAGAGGGTCGCCTGCGTGCGGCCCTTCAGGTGGTTGTTCTCGGGCTGGTAGGTGTACGGGATGAAGGCGCGGAAGCCGCCGGTGCGGTCCTGCACGTCCCGGATCATCCGCAGGTGCTCGATCCGCTCGGCGTTGGTCTCGCCGGTGCCCATGAGCATGGTGGAGGTGGACTCGACGCCGAGGTTGTGCGCCGTCTCCATGATCTCCAGCCAGCGCTCGCCGGACTCCTTCAGCGGCGCGATCGCCTTGCGGGGCCGCTCGGGCAGCAGTTCGGCGCCGGCGCCGGCGAACGAGTCCAGCCCGGCGGCGTGGATGCGCTGGATCGCCTCCTCCACGGACACCTTGGAGATCCGCGCCATGTGCTCGACCTCGCTCGCCCCCAGGCTGTGGATGACGAGCTGCGGGAACTCCTTCTTGATGGCGGCGAAGTGCTTCTCGTAGTACTCGACGCCGTAGTCCGGGTGGTGGCCGCCCTGGAACATGATCTGCGTCCCGCCCAGCTCGACGGTCTCCGCGCAGCGGCGCAGGATGTCGTCGAGGTCGCGGGTCCAGCCCTTCGCGGTGTCCTTCGGGGCCGCGTAGAACGCGCAGAACTTGCACGCCGTGACGCACACGTTGGTGTAGTTGATGTTCCGCTCGATGATGTACGTCGCGATGTGCTCGATCCCGGCGTACCTGCGGCGGCGGATCGTGTCGGCGGCGGCGCCCAGCGCGTGCAGCGGGGCGTCGCGGTACAGGGCGAGGGCCTCTTCGGGGGTGATCCGCCCACCGGCGGCGGCACGGTCGAGGATGGGCTGAAGGTCGGCCTTCTCGGTCACCGGCGTCCCTTTCGTAAGGGGTGTGGACGGACCGTTTCAGCCTACGCCAGCCGTCGCGCCCGCCTGACGCCAGGCCGGGCGCCCCGGCGTACGCGCTCCGCGCCTCACGCCGCGTACGCGCCCGCCAGTACGCCGAGGAAGGCGCCCGCGATGAGGAACGGCCCGAACGCGATGGCCGTCCTGCGTCCGGCCCGGCGCGCCAGGACGAGGACGCCGCCGTACACCGCCCCGAGCAGGAACCCGGCGAGGGTGCCCAGCATCACCGTGGCCCAGCCGTACCAGCCGAGGACGGCCCCGGCGCCCAGGGCCAGCTTCACGTCGCCGAAGCCCATGCCGGCCGGGTTGATCAGCCACAGTACGAAGTAACCGGCGCCCAGCGCGAGGGCGCCCAGCAGGGCGGTGGTCCACGACCCGGCGTGCTCGGGCAGCAGCGCGGCGAGCCCGAGCAGCGCGAGCGCGGCACCGGCGAAGGGCAGGGTGAGCGGGTCGGGCAGCCGGGCCACCCGCCGGTCGACGACCGCCAGCAGCACACCGACGGGCGCCAGCAGCAGCCAGACGACCAGCTCGGGCCGGGTGCCGGTGGCACCGGCGAGAGCGGCGCACACGAGGGCGGTGAGGACGGCGGGGGGCAGGGGGCCGGGGGCGTACGAGCCTCCGCCCTCCGCGCGCGTTGCTCCGCTCTCCGCGTACGAGCCCTCCGCGCGCGTTGCTCGGTCCTCCGCGTACGAGCCTCCGGGTCGAGCGCGCGGCCCCGTGTCCTGCGGGGACGGAGGTTCGCCCGCCGCGTACGAGCCCTCCCCCGCGGCGCACGCGCCGCACCGCGCTCCCCCCAGCCATCCCCGTACCGGATGCCCGCCCGGGCACCGGTCCCGCCACGGCTCCCCGGCGGGGGCGGAGAAGCGGTACGCGGCGCGCGGCAGCAGCGCGCCCGCCGCCGCGCCCCACAGCGCGGCGGCGGCGACGAGCAGCACGTCGAGGACGCCCATGGAGGTCATCCGGCCGCCGGGGACGCCTCGCGCCAGGTCGGGAGGAGTTCGTCCAGGAGCGCCTCGGTGCGCGGCGGCAGCCCGCGCGCCCCGCCGCGTCCGGTGAGGTCGGCGGCGAGGGCGCGCAGCCGCTCGGGGTCGCCGGTGGCGTGCGTGGCGCGCAGCAGTTCGTGCCAGAGGCGTTCGTCGGCGGGGGCGGTCCGCAGCGCCGCGTTCAGCGCCTCGATGGCCTTCTCCGTGCGGTCCTTCTCCAGGTGGAACGCGGACAGCGCCAGCCCCGTGTCCGCGACCAGCAGCGGAAGCTGGGCGTCCACGATCTCGTGGGTGAGCCAGCGGTAGCGGTCCCCGGGCCGGTCGGCGAGGAGCGGCCCGCGCACCAGCACCAGCGCGTCGGTGAGCAGCCGCCCGCGCACGGCCCGGTTGTCGGCGCCCTTGCCCTGCGTGGCCTCGTAATACAGGGAGCGCAGCACGTCGAGGTCGGAGACGACGGACCGGGCGAGGGTGAGCCGTCCGGTGGCGTCGGTACGGAGCCGGGGGCTCCCGTCGGGGTCGGTGCCGAGCCAGTCGCGCAGCCGTTCGAGGAGTGCGTCGCGCACGTCGTCGGTCACGCCGCGTGGCCAGAGCGCGGAGGCCAGGACGCGCGGGTGGACGCCCTCGCGGTGCAGCAGGAGCAGCGCGAGCGCCTCGTGCAACTGGGCGCCGCGGTCGGGGTCCGGGGCGTCAAGCCCGATGATCTCGTACGGGCCGACCAGGCGCGCGTACACCGCGGGCCGGCCCTCCTCGCTGATGTCGACGAGGAACGGCGGGCTGTTGCCGGGCCCGCCGTCGGGTCCGCTGCCGGGGTCGGCGGCGGCGAACAGGTCGACCACGGCCCGCCGCTGGGCGGCCGGCAGGAGCTGGGCGTCGAGTTCGAGGCCGAGCAGCGGGGCGAGCAGCCGCCCGTCGGCGGTGATCTCCATCTCCCAGGCGGCGCCGGGCAGGTCGCCGCTGTCGGTGCCGACCAGGTACCCGATGCCGAGCCGGGCGGCGTCGGCGGCGAGTTCGGCGAGGCGGTGCGCGTCCTCGTCGGAGGGCCGCGCGGCGAGCAGCACCAGGTGCGGGGCCCAGCGGGTGTGCTGGGCGGGGCCGGTGCGCCCGGTCAGTACGGAGTCGTGCCCGGCGGCCCCCAGCGCGCCGCGCCGCTGCCGCGTCTCCGCCTCCATCGTCTCGAACAGCGCCTCGGTGCCGTCGAGGTGCCGGATGCGGTTGGGCGCGAGCGGGGTGAGGTCGTCGCCGAACCCGACGAGGGTGATGGTCATGCGGTCCGACCAGCCGTTGGTGGCCAGTTCGGCGGCGACCGACGCGAACACGGCGGCCCGGTCGGCCTCGGCGCCGCTGAGCGAGACGATGCCGGGCACCGACTCCAGGTTCAGCAGCAGCCGGGAGTCGTCCATGGTGCCGAGGCTGACCAGGCCGGGGTAGGGGGCGGCGGTGTCGGTGTCCTCGTACCGCTCGGCGTCGGCGCGGGCCAGCGTCCAGAACGTCTGGTCCTGCCCCGGCCGCCAGGGCGCCGGCGGCTTCCCGGCGGGCTGGGCGAGCTGAAGGTGCAGGTCCCCGTGGCTGAGCCAGGCCGCGTACACGACCGGCAGCGCCCGCGACTCCCCGGCCAGCGACGCGGCGAGCCCGCGCAGCGCACGGTCGAGCATCCGTACGCCGTCGGGGTCGGCGCCGACGAGCAGCGCGTCCTGCGCGTCCCGGGCGTCGCCGGTGGGCGTCGGCGGTTCCATGCCGCGCCGCCCGCCGACGGCCCCGAGCGCCGACTGCCACAGCGCCTGCCGGCGACGCCGCCCGAGCGCCCCGAGCAGCCCGGCGGCGAGGAGGGGAGCGGTGAGGAGGGCCTCGGGCAGCCCGAACGACCGCTGCTCCTGACCGGCGGGGGCGGGGGCAGGGGCGGGCCGCTGCTCGGGAAGCGAGGCACCGGAGTCACGGTCACCGCGCTCCTGCTGTTGCTGCTGCTGCTGTTGCTGTTGCTGTTGCTGTTGCTGATCCCCGGTCCGGGCATACGCATCGATCTGCTGCCGCACCCGCGGGGAGACATCGGGCGCCTCGTCGGGCATCTCGACCAGCTCGCCGCCCCGCGCGTCCCCGGGCATCTCCATGATCCACCCGGGCCGGATGAGACTGGCCTCCGACAGCCTCGAACCGTCCGGCTGCACCCGGTCCTTGTTCAGCTCGAAGATCTCCTTGTACCGGCGTCCGTCCCCGAGGTGCCGCTCGGCGATCTCCCAGAGGGAGTCGTGGTGCCGTCCCTCGGGCGGCTGGATCCGGTAGAACTTGGTGTCGCCGTGCTCGGCGGTGCCCCGGGCGTCGGCGGCGGCCTGGGACGCCTGTTCGGCGAGGGCGCCCGCGGCGGCGCCGGTCCGCGCCTCCTGCTGGGCGAAGATCCCCGGCGTCTGCTGGGCGGCGGCGACGGCGGGCTGCTGGTTGCCCTCCAGGCCGTGCTGCTGCCCGAGCTGCGCCAGCCCCGGCGTGAGGCTCGCGGCGGTGGCGCCGACCAGCAGCAGGGCGGCGACGAGCTGCCGCGCCAGCAACTGGCTGGGCCCGGCGCCCGGAACCCGCCCCGGCACGCCGACACCGGAGAGCGCGGCCTTGATCTCGACCAGCACACAGGCGGTGAACTGGGCCCACGCGAACCAGACGATGACGGTCAGGATGTTCAGGAACGTCCCGACGGTGATCTCACGCTGCAACCAGTCCAGGCTCGGCGCCCCGCTCGGCAACGGCCACCCGATCTGCGTCGCCAGCGCGAACGGCACCCCGAGCACCAGCACGACCAGCACGACGAAGGCGAGGAACGCCTTCACGAAGTCCCCGACCGTACGCCGCCGCATCCACACGGGCTGCGGCGTCCGGTTCCTGGGGACCGGCGAACCACCCGTCGAGGCTGACGGGCTGGAAGTACGACGTCGCGGCATGGCGGGTGTCCCGGATCGATGTGGAGGGAGGGTCGTGGAGAGATCCTATTGACTCCCACCGCCCCAACGAAGCCCCCGCGGAACCGCCCCCCTGAGGCAGGCCCGGTAAGCCCGACTTGCCCCTATCCCCCTTTTTTCATCACCCGCCGAAGATCTCCTCGGCATCGGCGGCATGCACGGCCCGCTGCGCCCAGACCTCAAGCTGCTCCAGATCACTACACGCCCGCACCCGCTCCCGCACCCCGTCGGACACCGGAATCCCCCGCCACTCCAAAATCCGCAGCGTCATTTCGACCCGGTCCTGCACACGCCCGGCCTCGCGCCCCTCCTCGCGGACCTTCTCGGCCACCGGATGCCGAAAGAAGTAGTGCATCTCCGCCATCAGTTCCCTCCAGATCTCCTTGGCCTGGAAATCGGCCAGACACGATTCGACGAACTGCCCGAAGACCGCCGCGCTCTCGGCGTCGATGGTCCGCAGGGCGGAAGCCAGTGGCTCCAGTATGGCGCCGGCTTTCGGGCCGCGCCCGTGCGTCATGGCCGAGAGAACGGCGAGCGGTACGTCCCTCTCGGCCACCCGCGTATCGGCGATCACCGGCACGTTGTCCGGCCCGATCACCAGCGGCCGTACCGTCAGCGAGTGCCAGCCGGGCAGCCCCAACCGGATCGGCTGCGCCGCCCAGCGCGCCGTCCCACTGCTCTGCGTGATGACGACGAGCACCGGCTCGCAGCGGTACTTCGCGTACAGATACGACAGGTAGTACGCCCAGCTCCCCCGCTTGTCCTCGTCCCGCTTCCCCTGCGCCTCGACGACCAGGAGGTACGCCCCGCCGTCCGTCTCCACCCGCATCAACGTGTCGACACGCCGTTCGACAGGCTCGATCTCCGTCAGATCCGCATTCAGCACCGCGAATTCGCGTGGCTCGGGAAACGGCACATGCAGCACACTCTGTAACGCCCGCGTGAGCAACGCCGGGTCTTTCTGGAAGACCCAGTGCAGCGCCTCGTGCGACGAGCCGACCATCAGCTCTCCCTCCAGTACGACGCGTACAACGCGCCACGCGGCCGCGAGGTCACACCACTCGCGCACCGTCGCCGTGGAAGTAGCCCAAGCACCGGTGAACCACCGACAGGCACCGCCCGTCGGCCCGTCTCACCACCCCCAAGGCGTCCGAGCGCTCTTGAGGGCGCCGTGGTGCCGTGCGATAACTTCACAGCACGCTCTGACACGGGCGTTGCTGGAGTGACGACGGGGGAGTACGCGTGTCGCACAGGCCGACGGACTGGCACATACTCGATCTGGACAAGGACCCCACCCCCGGCGACCCGCACCGCATCCGTCAGCTCGCCGGTACCCTGCACGACTTCGCCGAGGACGTGGGCGAGGCGTTGCGGGACCTCAAGGGCATCGCCAAGGAGGACGAGATCCTCTCGTGGGCGGGGAAGACGGCCGAGGTCTTCGCGGAGGAGTTCGCGGACGCGCCGAAGAAGCTCCGCAAGCTGAAGAAGTCCTACGACCTGGCCGGTGACGCGCTCGCCTCCTTCTGGCCCGACCTCCAGGACGCCCAGGAGAAGGCCGACAAGGCGCTGCGCGACGGCCGCAAGGCGCGCGAGGAACTCACCACCGCGCAGACCGCCCTGTCCGGCGCCCAGGACTGGGTGCGCACGGCGACCGAGAAGGCCGACTCCTACGACCCGGCCAAGAACGGCGGCCGGGACATCCCCAAGCCCGACGAGGCCGACGTCCGCCGCGCCACCCGCGACGCCCAGCACGCCAAGGCCCGCGAGGCCGCGGCCCAGCGCAACGTCGACACCGCGCAGAGCGCCCTCGACGCGGCCAAGAAACTCGCCGCCCAGGCGAAGGGTCTGCGCGAGGAGGCGGCCCGCCGCACGGTCACCAAGCTGCGCGAGGCGTCGGACGCCGGCATACCCAACCGCCACTGGTGGGAGGAGATCGGCGACTGGGTCTCCGACCACTGGGACGAGATCGTCACGGTCTGCAAATGGGTCGTGACCGTCGTCGGCATCATCGTGATGATCGTCGGCGGCCCCTTGGGCTGGCTGGTCTTCGCGGCCGCCCTGGTCGTGATGGCCGACACGATAAGAAAGGTCATCAAGGGCCAGGCAGGCTGGGGCGACCTCCTATGGGCGGCCCTCGACTGCATACCCGCCACCAAGGGCTTCACCAGCCTCGCCAAACTCGGCAAGCTATGGAAGGCGGGAGGTCTCAGGGCGCTGGGCACCGGCCTCATGGGCGGCATCGGCGGCGGCCTGAAAGGACTGGCCAACGGTATCCGCAACGGGTCGGCAAACGTCGTCTCGATGGTCAAGGGCCTCGCTTCCCGGGGCAACAAACCGCTGTCTTTCAAGGTTCAGCCGTTCAAGGACGGCCGGCCCGGGATGCTGGTGTTCAAACCCGGAGACCCGCTGCTGAAAAGCATGAACCGGATCAAGAACAACGGAACCTTCGACGTAGGCATTCACGGCTCCCCCACCTCGGTGGGATACCAGATCAAGGACGGCCCGGCACACCTCTCGGAGAACTGGCACAACTTCAACCACCGAGAGATCGCCTCACTGATACGCGCACACGGCTGGAACGGCGAGACCGTCAGGCTCCTCTCCTGCCAGACAGGAATGAAGGCCGACGGCTTCGCGCAGAATCTGGCGAACTCCCTGGGCGTCAAAGTCGAGGCACCCAATGATTACCTATGGGTGTGGCCCAACGGCAGAACGGCCGTGGCACCGTTCGACGCCAGCGGAACCTACATGCACCCCAAGCTTCGCGGCGCTTTCGAAACCTTCTACCCCAACGCAGGAGCATAATCCATGGCCAAGGTACCCGTACCGCACCGCATTGGCGAACCTCGAACGGAAGCCGAGTTCCTTCCGGACACTCTGCCCGAGGAGCTGTCCGACCGTCTCGCCAGCTTCCTGGAAGAGGCCGAGCCGATTCTCTACTCCCCGGGAACCATGCCGGACCCGTTCTCCGACTCTCCGGACATGCACGTCCGTGTCGGCATCATGACGGACGGAGAATGGGTATGGCATCTCGCCTGGTCCGACTACGTCAAATACCACCGCGTCTCCCCGCCGGACGACTTCCTCGAACACATCACCGCCCTCGACTACACGGCACCGGACATCACCGTGGAACACGCCATGGAGATCGCCGAAGCCGAAGGCATCCCCATGCCCGATTGACGCGAGGGCACAGGACGGGACCACGCCGCTGGACGGCACGAACGAAGCGAGAAAATGAAGGTCATCACCGAGTACTGAGCGTCCGGACGCTCCTTTCGGCATCTCGGTCTCCGTTCCCGAGTCGTGCAGCACACTCTGTGATGGTGAGCCCGTGGGCCGTTCGAGGACACGAGGAACGGGCAGATTCCAGGCTGCGAGGAGCATTATTACTATGACCTTTGACAGGTTTCTGGCGAACCCAGAGAAGATCAGACCTCTCTATGCAGACTTTCCCGCGCTGCGCGGTGTCAGAGTCCGATCCATCAACCTGAACTGGCGCGGCCCCAACGTCGCCTTGCGGCTCGACCTTCCGATCTTCCCCGAACACCCGCCGCAGGAGTGGGCGGATGCCGGAGTCGACACCGTGCAGTGCCAGCTTCGCTTCCTCGCCGCGGGGACGATCTCGCTCAGTGACTGGTCTCCGCCGGCCACTGCCGACATCGAGACGGTGCCCTGCGGGGAGCCGGGAACCATCCGGGTCACCGCCACCGGTGACGGAATCACCCTGTCATTCACCTGCAGCGATTCCGTATTGATCGGCCACCTCAGCGCATACCGCAGCCGTTCCGACGGCACCGATGCAGGACGCCACCTGTTCCTCAGCCGCATCGACGCCCGCCGCTACACCTCGCTTCCCGGAACCGATGAGAAGACTTTCTATGAGCGTTTCTGACTGGACCCATATCCTCCGGCACGGCGGCCTGACCGATCTGTACGAGGATCCGCCCGCCCCGGATCTGTGCCAGATCTTCTACGCACACATCGACGAACGCGGTGACTCGGTGACTCTGGGGTTCTCGACGAATTCCCTTCCTACCACTGTCCCCCTGGAGTGGCAGGAGCAGGAATACAACACGGTCGAATTCTTCCTGACCTTCTCGGAGATCGCGGACCTTCAGGTGACCGACTGGGGTCCGTCCTGTGCGCAGCAGATCGACGTGGCTCGCGGCGACGACGAACGTTTCGACGTCAGGCTGGGCAGCACGCAGCGCGGAATCTCCTTCACCTCGCCCTCGGTGGAACTCACCAGGAGGCGCGCGTACTTGGCCGCCCACACCGAGTGAGTCCGCTCGGCCCACCTACGGAGCTTCTTCTGTGACTGTCACCCCTATAGGAGTGTCCCTTTCCGTTCCCGAGTCGTGGTGGGAGTTCGACATCCGGCCCGAGGGGCGTGAGGCGACCATCCGTGCCCTGGTCGACGCGCGGGTCCGCGAGGTGCCCGACCTGGCGCCGTACCGTGCCGAGATCTCGGCCATGCTCCGCAAGATGGCCAAGGACGCCCACGACTCCGGGGCGTTGTACCTCGGCTGCATGGCCGAGAACTTCGACGGTGTCCCGTTGTCCGCGACCGTCACCGTCTCGGTGCTCGGCGCGAAGGACCGGCAGGGCGTCGCCCTGTCCACCGATCCCCGCGCGATCGCCGAGAACCTGCGCACGATCACCCCGCGCCGCGAGGGCGACGCCTGGCGCAAGGTCACCACCGTCGACATCCCGGACGTGGGCACGGCGGCGCGCAGCTACGGCATCGAGGACGTGCCGGTCGCCGAGGGCGACAGCCGTACCCTGCGCATGGTGCTGACCCAGACGTACATTCCCGTACCGGGAACCACTGATCAGGTCGTGCTCGTCTCCGGGGCCAGCCCCGTGCTGGACCTCGCCGAGGCGTTCCACGACATCTTCGACGCCGTGACCAGCACCTTCCGTTTCGTCTGACCCGAAGGGGGCCGCACGCCATGGGCAAGGGAAAGAGCGATCTCGCGCTGCCGCTGGAGGAGTTGGAGGGGTACGGGCGCCGGCTGCGGTCGCTCAAGACGCGGCTGAATCACACCAAGAAGCTCTTCGAGTCGTACAAGGACGACATCGGTGACGGCAGCGTCAACGACGCCCTCGGCGACTTCGAGTCCAACTGGGAGGACGGCCGCGAGGACATCACCCAGCAGCTCGACGCCCTGGCCGACATGTCCGACGCCGTCGTCCGCGAGTTCAAGAAACTCGACGACGAACTGACCAAGCAGATCAACGACGCGGTGAAGACGGGGGACAAGAGGGGCGGCAAGGGTGGCGGCGAGGGCTGACCGGGACCGGACGGTCCGTTCCGTCGGGTTCTTCGCCGAGTTGTCGCCCGGCTGGGGGCTTCCCACCGACGGCCCGATCGGGGACGCGGTCAGGCCGGTGGGCGAACCCGACGAGGACGGCATCGTCGCGTACCTGATGAACGGCACGGGCCTCTGGTCCGAGATGAGTGCCACCACCGACGTGCTCGACCCCGAGGGGCCCACACTGGCGGGCGCCGGGTCGCTCCGCACCGACGGTACGTGGGTCTGGCGCGACGACCTGTCCTATTACGTACACCGACACCACGTAGTCCTGCCCGCACCGTTCCTGGCGCGGGTCCGGATGCTGGACCACACTCCCCCGCGGGTGCCGGACAGCAGACTTGCCGACATCCTCACACGGGACCTGGGGATCCCGTTGGATTGAGCCGACGAACGGACCGGCTCAGCCGACCTCGTTCTCCGCCACCGCTCGGCCCCGGACCACCACGTCCCCGCCGTAGAGCATGCCCGTGAACACCGGGGAGTACGTGAGCCGCACCTCGACCTCGACGCGGGCGGTGTCGGCCGCGACGCAGTGGGTGCCGGCGATGTCCGCGCCGGTCATGTTCATCTCGCGGGCGAAGGTCTTGACCCGGGCGTCGCAGTTCTCGTAATTGATCGGCGCGGGTCCGCCCTCGTTGTCGTAGAGGGCCTCTCGGTCGATGTCCTGCGCGGCGAAACGGGCCGCCTGTTCCGCGATGTCGGCGGCGCGTTCCCGCTTGGAGATGGACAGGCCGCCGTCGATGACGAAGGCGGAGAGAGACAGGAACACCAGCGCGAAGATGATGACCGCCCCGGCGCCCGAGCCCCGGTCGTCCAGTCGCCCGCGCCGCGCATCGAGCCATCCGCGCGCCCGGGCCCAGCCCCTGGCGTTCACGCCGTCCTCCGGTACGGGTCCAGCGGGGAGCTGAAGCTCGCCGACAGCGTGGTCGGGATGTCCAGGCCGATCATCGCCAGGCCCCGGACCTCGCAGCTCACCTCGACCGTGAACAGCGTGTCGGGTGCGAAGCCGGCGCTCTTCTGCACCACCGACACCGGGCCGGAGCAGACGTCCTCCAGGTCGGCCCGGGCCGCCTTCCGCGCCTCCGCCATCGCCGTGGCGTGGTCCTTCTGGATGGAGCCGGCGCGGGCCGCGTCCCGGGCCGCGCCGTCGATCGCGCCCCGGCCGTCGACCAGTTGCCCGAACGCGACCAGGACCAGGATGAACAGGATCATCACCGGCGCGAGGATCACCACCTCGACCGTGGACAGCCCGCGGTCGTCCCGCCCGTACGGGACCATCAGTCCTCGCCCTCCCGCACGAACCGTTCCACCGGCCCCACCGACCGCGCGTGCACCGTCAGGTCCAGTCCGGGGAAGACCGTCGGGATACGAGCCGTGATCTCCACGCCCACCGTGTCCTGCTCCGGCTGGAGCAGGGTGACGTCGGGGGCGAGTACGAGCTGGGGGCCGAGCTGGCTGATGTAGCTGTCCACCACGGTCGCCGCCTCGCCGCGCCAGCTTCCGGGCTGGGCGTCGGCCGTCGCGCGGGCCTTGCGCGCCCCGGCCTGGGCCGCCGCCTGGGCGACGTGGTCGGCGAAGAAGTACAGCGCGAACTGGACCGTCGCGAAGATCATGAAGAACAGGACCGGGGTGAGGAACACGAACTCGATCGCGGTCATGCCGGAGTCGCCGCGGGTGGCCGCCGCCGTACGTGCGGCCCTCACCCTGCGGCGCGTCCAGTCGCGGAGTCTCGCCCGCATCCCCGTGCCCCCGTGTCCCCGTGCCGTCCGCCGTTCCCGCGTCCGGCTCAGCAGGTGCTGTCGGCGTCGGCGCCCTTGATGCAGTTGCCGACCTTGGTGGCACCGTCGCTGAGCGCGGTGTTGATGATGGCCGCCACCACGCCGACGATCGCCACGACGACCGCGGAGATGATGACCCACTCGACCGCGGAGGCGCCCCGGTCCAGTTCGCCGGAGCGGGCGCGCTCCACGCGGGCCCGCAGGAAGGTGACCAGGAAGTCCATCGCCGGGATGCCGGTGCTGAAGTTCCGTCCGTTCATGATGTGTCGTCCTCTCGAAACAGTGGGTGGGCAGGGGTTCGCCGGAAGCCGCTCACACCTGGAACACCCGCATCGCCGCCGGAAAGATCAGGAACACCAGGAACCCGGCGCACAGCAGCAACTGGGCCACCAGCATCGACTGCGACTTCTCGCCCGCGCTGCCCTCGATCTCGGCGAGTTCGCGGTGCCGCATGGTCTCGGCGCGGGAGGCGAGGGACTCGCGGACCTTGGCGCCGTCGTCCGCGACCAGGGCCAGCGAGGCGGAGAGGTCCTTCAGTTCCTCCACGCCGAGTTCCTCGCCGAGCTGCCCCAGCGCCTGCCACTGGCTGACGCCGGTGATCCGGGCGTCGGCGAGGGCGTTGCGGATGCGCTGCGTCGCCCAGCCGTCGGACACCTCCGCCGCCGCCATCAGGGCCTCCGGCAGACCCCGGCCGCCGGCCAGGCTCATGGAGACCAGGTCCAGATAGGCGCCGATCACGCGCCGCAGGTCACGGCGTTTGTCGGCCGCGTCCCGCCGGATCTCCAGGTCGGGGAGGAAGAAGAAGACCACCGCGCACAGCAGGGCCAGCCAGACCGGGACGACCGGGCTGCGGTTGAAGCCCAGCGCGTAGACCACGGCGAACAGGAACGGGCCGAAGAACAGGCCCGTCGCGCCCAGCAGCACCTTCGTGGCGAGGAACTTCTCCCAGCTCCGGTCCAGCACCGCCAGGTCCGCGCGCAGCGAGCGCTGCTCCCAGCCCTGCTGGAGGTAGAACTCGGCGACCCGCGCCCCGACCTGGGCGCGCAGCGCACCGAACCGCCCCGTCTCCTGGGGCGCGCGCGCCGTCTCGTACGCCGATCCGCGCGCCCGCATCGCGTCGATCCGGGCGACCTGCTGGATCGGGCTGCGCCGGCTCGGCATCAGGGCGCGTACGAGGGCGTAGACGCCCAGGCCGAGGACCGCGCCGACCAGGACCGGCATCGTCAGATTCACCGTCGTACCCCCTCTTCCTGCTGCCCCGGGTACGGCTGCGGCTGGGCCTGGGGATGGGGCTGAAGCTGCGGCTGCGGCTGGGCCTGCGGGCCCGGCGCGCCGGTACGGGGGCGGACGAACCGTACGCCCGAGTCGCCGCGCACCAGGAACCGTTCCGGCGTCTCGATGGTGGACAGCTTGCGCAGCCACCAGAAGCCCAGCGCGAACAGCCCGCACACGCAGAGCAGCACGAGCTGCCCGACCGGCGTCCCGTACGGCTCGACGAAGTCGCGGTTGAAGACGGACAGGCCGAGGACGAACGCCACCGACACGGCGACCACGATCTGCACCGACCGCCGGGTGGAGGCGCGCTGCGCCATCACGCGCTGGCGCATGTCGACCTCCTCGCGCGCCGACTTGGCGAGCGCGCCGAGCACCTGCCGCAGGCCGGGGCCGCGCAGCCGCGCGTTGAGGATGAGCGCGGCGACGATGATGTCGGCGGAGGCGTCGTCGATCTCGTCGGCGAGCTGCTGGAGCGCGTCCGGCAGCGGCGTACGGCTGCGCAGCCGGTCGACGAGGGCGTCCAGGTGGGGCCGGAGCACGGGGGCGGCGGCCCGCGCGGAGGCCGGAATGGCCTGTTCCAGGCCGACCGCGCCGGCGATGGTGTCGCGCAGCGACTCCGTCCAGGAGGCGAGGGCCTCGACCCGCTTCATGGCGGCACGTTCCTCGGCGGCGCCGCCGAAGAGGCGGTCCCAGAAGAAGACGAGGACGCCGGCCGCGATGCCGAGGACCGCCCAGCGGGTGAGCAGCAGCACGGCGAGGCCGACGATGGCGGCGAGGGAGCCGCGCTGTCCCGCCCAGCGGATCAGTTCGGCGGCCCGCTCGCCGGCCTGCCGCTTCTCGTGCTCGGGCCGGGCGGGCAGCCCGCGTACGGCGATCAGGAGCAGGGCGAGGCCGCCGCCGACGGCGACGCCGCAGCCGATGGAGTACAGGACGGTGGTGGAGAACAGGCCGCCCATCGAGCCGAGCGAGCCGAGTGCCGCGTTCGTCGTACCGCTGGTCATGCTCACCCCCACGTTCCGCTGGGCCGGTATCCGTGCGCGATGAGGTCCTCCAGGCAGGCGAGGGGGGCGTGCGGCACGACCCGGCCGTCGGGTGTCTCGGCGAAGACCTCGCTGGACAGCACCCGTCCGTCGACGCCGTTGACCTCGCGGACGGAGGTGACCATGCGCTGGAGGCGTCCGCCGGTCTGGAAGGAGTTGCGCCGCTGGATGAAGACGACGAAGTTGACCGCGCCGGCCACCAGCATCTGGCTGGCCTCGATGGGCAGCCGTTCGGCGGCCTGGAGCGCGTACGTGGAGATGCGGTTGAAGACCTCGCTGGAGCTGTTGGCGTGGATCGTGGACAGCGAGCCGTCGTTGCCCTGGGACATGGCGTTGAGCATGGTGACGATCTCGTCGCCGAGGACCTCGCCGACGATGACCCGGGAGGGGTTCATGCGCAGCGAGCGGCGGACCAGTTCGGCCATGGTGATGGCGCCCTGGCCCTCGGAGTTGGGCAGCCGTTCCTCGAACGCCACGACGTTGGGGTGCAGGTCGGGGAACTGATCGAGTCCCAGTTCCAGGGCCCGCTCGACGGTGATGAGGCGTTCGTGCGGCGGGATCTCGTTGGCGAGGGCGCGCAGCAGCGTCGTCTTTCCGGCGTTGGTGGCACCCGCGATCATGATGTTCTTCCGGGCCCGGACCGCACAGGCGAGGAAGTGGCCCAGCTCGGGCGTGAGCGTGCCGTTGCCGACCAGGTCGGAGATGAACACCTTGCCCATCCGGGCCCGGCGGATGGACAGCGCGGGCCGGCGGGCCACGTCCATCACGGCCGACAGCCGGGAACCGTCCGGCAGCCGCAGGTCGAGCTGCGGATTCGCGGAGTCGAACGGGCGGGACGACAGCCCGGAGTACGCACCGAGCACCTGGATCAGCTCGATCAGCTCCTCGTCGGTGTCGGCGACGGGCTCGCCGCGCACCTCGCGCCCGTCGCTGTAGCCGACGAAGACCTGGTCGCAGCCGTTGATGTCGATGTTCTCGACCTCGGGGTCGTCGAGCAGCGGCTGGAGCCGGCCGACGCCGAACAGCGCGGCGTGCACGGCGGCCGCGTACTGCTCCTCGGTCGCGGCGTCCAGCGGCGTCCGGCCCGCGGTGATCTCGGTGCGGGCGTACTCCTCCAGGATCTGCGCGATGACCGCCCGCGCGTACTGCCGCTCGTCCTCGGTGGACATCGGGGGGACGCCGTTGACCTGGTCCAGGCGGCGCTGCTCGGCAATCCGGTCGCCGGCCTCCTGCCGGAACCGCTTGACCAACTGGTGGTCGACAGCGGTCATCGCCCGGCCTCCGCGCGGCCGCCCAGGTGCGGATCGGCGGGTACGGACCAGGCGGCGCCGAACTGCTGGTAGAGGTCCGCGGTGACCTTGCGGGCGGTGCGGACGAGCAGCGACTTCTCCAGCCGGCCGCGCTTGCGCCCGGCCAACTGGTCGGCTCCGGCGGGGTCGTCGGCTATGGTCCCGACCACCCGGGCGCCGGTCTGGGCGTGCACCAGCATGTCGTTGACCTGCCCGGAGAGCTTGCCCGCGGTGCTCGGGTCGGCTATCAGGACGACGCCGATCGCCGGGGAGGCGAGGCCGGCGGCGCCGCGCGGCCCGCCGTGCAGCCTGGTGGTCAGGGCGGCGGCCCGGTCCCGGACCCGGGCGATGGCCTCGGGTTCGGTACGGGAGATCAGCAGCACCAGCGCGGCGTGCGGGAACAGCTCGACGGCCGGGGTGTCGCCGCTGATCCGTCCGCAGTCGGCGATGACGTCGGCGGGCGCGTGCGGCGAGTCGGCGAGCGAGGCGAAGGCCCGGCCCAGCGTCGGCCACAGCCCGGCCAGCCCGGCGGCCTGCTCGGCGATCCCCAGCCCGACCAGCACCTCAAGGCCGCCGCTCAACGGCTGTACGTGGTCCCAGAGCTGGTCGGGTACGAGGCCGCGCCGGGCGGTCGCGGCGATGGACAGCATCCCGGTGTTGGGGTTGAGCGGCCCGCCGTGCGCGGCGGCGGAACGGTACACCAGGTCGCCGCCGGCCGGGTCGGCCTCGGCGAGCAGGACGCGGCGCGGCCAGACCGCGGCGAGGGCGACGGCCGCGGTGGTGACGCCGGGGGAACCCTTGTCGGCGGCGAGAGCGATGAGCGCCATGGCTTGTCGGTGCCGCCTTCTACTTCGCCGGGACGCGCACGACGGCCAGCTCGCCCGCGGACGCCGCCGAGGCGAGCGCGGCGGCGTCGCCCGCGTCGACGAGGAGGGTGAGGGAGAGGTTGCCGGTGCTGATGGTGGAGTCGCCCGGCTTCTTCGCGGTGTAGACCTGGGCGTCGTCGACGAGCGCACCACCCCCGGAGGAGGCGGCGGTGTCGTCACCGCTGTCGGAGGACGAGGACGAGTTGTTCGCCCCGACCCGGTAGGCGGCGACGTGGTCACCGGGCTTGATGTCCCCGGGGTACTGCCCTTCCTTGAGGGCGACACCGAGGACGGCCTTGCCGGCGGGGAGTTGCTGTTCCTTGGCGAACATCTCGCCGACGGCGAGGGAGCCCGCGTAGATGGTGGACTTCGCCTTGTATGCCTTGAGGGCTTCGCGATTCGACCACTCGACATAGTGGATGCCCGGGTCCTCAGCGACCATCACCGAGGTGACGTTCTTGTCGGTGATGGACTCACCGGCCTGGATGTCGGCGGTCACCTTGACGACCTCGATCCGGTCCCCCACGCGCAGCACGAGCATGGTGGCGCCCAGCGCGCCGACCAGGATCAGCAGGACGGCGAGCGCGGCGAGGGCGGGTTTGCGCTCGCGAGGAGGGGTGGGAAGCCGGTCACCGACCGGCGCCTGAGCCGGACCCGCGGCACGCCCCGCGCCCGCCCCCGTACGCTCCTGGATCTTCACGCAACCGCTCCCCGTACGCCCACGATCTGTCTGCCAAGTCCGCGGAGGACTCCGCGTTTTCGGACACTTCGCCCGGGTCCGCCCGACCTGGGCGAATAGCCAGCGCCGCGGCGAGTGTCAAGCCATCGCACCGTATCAGCAGCCCATAAGCCCCTCAAGGCGTACTCCGCCCGCCGCCACCCGCCGCCGACACGGTTACCCATCTGCAACTTCGCGCCCGCCGACCCCCGTTGGGCAAGGCGCCCACCCCCCTCCTCGCCTGTGCGGCAGCGAATCCCGTTCAGCGGCGAGGGACCACCGCCGGGAAGCCGCCCGTCACGGGCCGGCCATGATGCCTGCACGATTCACTCACGGGGGCGGAGGCCGGGGGCACGGGCGGGATTCGCCCGGGGCGGTGACGGCGGCGGTGACGGCGATGACGTACGGGGACGGCCGGCGCGACGCACCCCCGGCGTCCCGTCCACTCTGGCGAGACCCGTCGTCACGCGGATACCGTCGGACCCCTTGACTGGTCATTCGCCACACGGGGAGCCACCTTGAAGCGCCGCACTCTGCACGCCGCCGCCGCGCTCGCCGCCGCCTCAGCCCTGCTGCTGACGGCTTGCGGCGGCGAGGACGACGGGTCCGGGGGGAACGACAGGATCGCGGGGGCCGATACGGGGGATACCGCACCCTCCGAAACCAGCAGCCCGTCGCAAGCCGCGGCCGACCGACCGGCGATGGATCTCCCGACGGACGTCAAGGAAACCTTCGAGAACTGGAAGACAGGGGACGCGGAGAAGGACGCGATCCTGGCAGACGCCGGAAGGGCGCAGACCGCGGTGACCTATTCGGTCACGCAAGGCGACCCGGACTCATCCGCCCTGAAGTTCTACCAGACCGGCACGGCATTGGCCGGAAGCCAGGACTGGGTGAAGGGGATCGTCGACGCTGGACTGACCTACTCCGGTTCGGTCTCCTATTTCGCGCCGAAGATCAGCGTGTTCGACAAGCAGTCCGCCGGCGTCTCCTACTGCGCCGACGAAAGCAAGGCGTTCAACAAGAACAGGAAGACCAACAAGGTCGACAAGACTCCCGCCACGGATGATTCCTACGTGCTGTACAGCACGCGCCTCGAGAAGAACAGCGAGGGAGTCTGGCAGACGACGAAGCTGCAATCCGAGCGGGGGAACGCGAAGTGCGTCCGGTAAAACACCACCGCCGATGGCTGGTCACCGGCGCGACCGCCGGACTCATCGCGCTGACCCCCGCTACCGCCCTGGGGTGGGGAACGCCCGGCGAGTCCAACGGCCAGACGCAGATCAGCGGCAGCCGAAGCGGCAACCGCCTTGTGTCCCGTATCACTTACACCGGCGCCACCACGGGCTCGACCGCCCAGCGCACCGGTGCTGTGCAGCCGGTCGGCGACTGGACACCCCCGGCCTGCTGGTACGAACCCCGCTCCGCCGACGAGTTCTCGACGTACGTGGAAGACATGTACGACGAGACGGTCAACACCCCAGGACAGCACAGCTACGCGAAGACCGCCGTCGGCATGTTCCGCGACCAGTACAAGGACGGCGAGTACAAGAACTACAACCTGGACAAGAAGGACGAGGGCACCTGGTGGGTGGCCGTCCAGGACGAGGACCGCTGGATGGAACCCGAGGCCCAGCTCTGTGACAAGCAGCCCTTCTGGGTGGAGAACGGAGAGGCGCCGCCCGTCACGAACGCGGTGACGCCGAAGATCCTCGCGGAACTCGCCTACAACCGCGTCCGGTTACCGTCCACCGAGGTCAGCCTGGCCCCGGAGGGCACCACCAAGGTCAACCTCCCGACCTGGGCCTGGCTGGACAAGGCCGCGTTCAAGCCTGTCTCCGTGACCGCTTCCCTGAACGCGGGCGGCCTGAACATCCTGGCCACCACCACCGCGAAGCCCGTGGCCCTCACCCTGGAACCAGGCACCGCGGACGCCGAAACGCACCCGGCCTCCGGCACATGCGTATTCAACGCCGACGACTCGATCGGCGAGCCCTACACCAAGGGCAAGGCCGACCGCACCCCACCCTGCGGCATCACCTACCTGCGCTCCTCCGGCGACGGCACCTTCAAGCTCCGCGCCACCATCACCTGGGACATCACCTGGACCGGCACCGGCGGCACCGGCGGCGACCTGCCCGACGGCACCTTCGGCACCACCCAGGCCGTCACCGTCCAGGAGATCCAGTCCGTCAACCGCTGACAGAGCGCGCATCTCCCCCGTGAGCGCCCACGCCCTGACCGAAATGATTCGCACTGGCGAAACCGAGAATCCCACCGATACCGTCTGTGCCTTTGACTGCACATCTGTCTCACGGGGAGCCCACTGTGAAGCGCCGCACTCTGCACGCCGCTGCCGCGCTCGCCGCCGCCTCAGCCCTGCTGCTGACGGCCTGCGGCGGCGAGGACGACAAGTCCGGCGACAACGACAAGATCGCCGGGGCCGACCAGGGAACAACGGCCCCCGAAACGTCGGCGCAGCCCTCGAAGACCCCGGCAGCGGACAAGCCCGACGGCGTGGACGTGTCCCCGCCCAAGGACATGAACCTGGTCTTCGACTGGGACCGGCCGGAGAACGAGAACGAGGCGGCGGCGATGGACGACGCCGCGAACTATCTGCGGGCGATCTATCGGGGGGTGGACAGGCGCACGTCCCAGGATGCCGCCGTGGCCTCCTACTCCACGGGCGAGGGACTGACGTACGCGAAGACGCAGATCGACAGCCGAGTCGAGGGCGGCTGGACGGCGACCGGCACCCGCCGTCACTACCAGGCGACGACCCGGTCCGCTGCGAACGGCAACTCGGTGGAGATCGCGTTCTGTGTGGACTCCAGCAAGTTCTATGCCGAAGAGGTCAAGACCGGAAAGGTGCTGAAGACCAAGCCCAGCATCGCCGACTTCGATTACTTCAGGATCATCATGGTCAAGTTCCCCGCTGGCGACGGCCTCTGGCAGGCGTCCAAGGTGTTCGTCGAGACCAAGGCGGAGAAGTGCCGGTGAGCGGGTCACGACGCACGGCATTGCGCGTAGGCATCGCTGCTGCGGCCCTGACCGTCGGCGCCGTCGCCCTTGACGAACCGGCCTATTCGGCGGAACAGACGGGCAACAACGAGGGCGCCAGCAGCGAACAGGCGGCGGGAAGCGACTCCACCGGCATCTACGCCACCGCCCGAATCCACTACTCCGGCTCCGTCACCAAGGACGGCAGCACCGGCAACATAACGCCCTCCGACATCACCTGGTCACCACCACCCTGCTGGTACGCCCCCTACCTCGGTGCCAAGGACTTCAAGAAGAAGATGTCCGAGAACATCGACAACGCCCTGAACACCCCCGGCATGGGCGGCACCGCCGGCTCGGCGATCGGCGAGGTGAAGCGCCACTACGAGGACGGGTACGGCTGGACCGACACCCCGGGCTACCAGGACTACAACGTCGAGAAGGACGGCGAGGGCATGTTCTGGGCCGGCGTCGAGAACCCCGACGAACCCGACATCCTCAAGCGCGGCTCCTGCACCGACCTGCCCTTCTGGGTCGACAACGGCGAGGCCCCGCCGCCGCAGTACGAGGAGGCCGTCCGCCCGGAGATCCTCGCCGCCCTCGCCTACCAGCACATGCGGCTGCCCGACACCAAGGTCAGCCTGGCCCCGGAGGGCACCACCAAGGTGAACCTGCCGACCTGGGCCTGGCTCGACAAGGCCGTCTTCGACGAGGTCCACGCCACGGCCGCCATCGACGTCCCCGGCTTCCACATCGAGGCCACGACGACCGCCAGGCCGGTGTCCCTCACCCTCGAACCGGGCACGCCCGACGCCCAGACCCACCCGGCCTCCGGCGAATGCCGGATCAACGCCGACGACTCCATCGGCGAGCCCTACACCAAGGGCAAGGCCGACCGCACCCCACCCTGCGGCATCACCTACCTGCGCTCCTCCGGCGACGGCACCTTCAAGCTCCGCGCCACCATCACCTGGGACATCACCTGGACCGGCACCGGCAACACCGGCGGCGACGACCTGCCCGACGGCACCTTCGGCACCACCCAGGCCGTCACCGTGCAGGAGATCCAGTCCGTCAACCGGTGACCGGCAACAGGAAGCGGTCCGACCCGACCGCTGCAGAACAACCACACGAAACGAAACACCCCTAATGCCCGCTATACGAAACTGTTCGCGCTGGCGGCACAAGGAGCCGCCCCGATAACGTCGATCAGCTCGGTCGAAGCCGTCGCGCACCGGCGCCTTCGGCCTCGCACACCCATGACGACCGCTCGCGGAGACCGGACACCAGATGAGTGACCTGCGACTCGAAGACACCGTCTTCGAGCATCTGAAGAAGACCTTCTCGTCCATCAGCGACCGCATGGAGTCGACCCGGCGCACCTTGCGCGGCTCCGACGCCTCCGTCGTGGGCGAGAGCGGGCTCGTCGAGGATCTTCAGGACTTCGCCGACGACTGGGGCTACGGCATCAAGCAGCTCGGCAAGCACACGCACGGCGCCGTGAAGATGATCAATACGATCAGCAAGACGTTCGACCAGGTCGATCTGGACCTGGCCGAGTCGCTCAAGGTCAAGAAGAAGGGCCGGTAACCGTGTCCGGAAAGCGGCCCGCCTTTCCCCACATAGGGTGGGACCCGACTCCCGGAGACGTGGAAGACACCCGCGAACTGGCGAAGAAGCTGGGCAGCCTGGCCGGCGAACTGGGCACCGCGGTGAAGGAACTGGAGCGCATCGAGAGCGGCGCCTGGAAGGGCAAGACGGCCCTCGCCTTCACCGAGTACATCGGCCAGGACGTCACTCCCCTCGTACGCAAGAGCCACGAGTCCTTCGACAAGGCGTCTCGTGCGCTGCACCGCTGGGCCAATGAGCTCAAGGACTTCCAGGACGAGGCCGACCGGCTGGAGAGGGCCGCCGGCGAGAAACTCGACGAGCAGGAGAAGGCGGAGGCCAAGGCCGGCGGCAAAGGCAGCAAGGAACTCGGAGAAGCCTCCAGCGCCGTCAACGCGGTCACGCAGAAGGTCTACGACCTGCAGGAGCGCTACAAAGCAGCCGCCCGCCAGATCAGCAAGGAACTGGACAAGGCCGCCGACATCGCCCCGGACGAGCCCGGCTTCTGGGACAAGCTCGGCAAGGGCATCTCCGACGCCTGGAACGCCACCGGCGACTGGCTCAAGGAACACGCCGACCTGATCAAGGCAATCGGCGACGTGCTCAGCGACATCACCGCCGTACTGGGCCTGCTCGCCATCGCGACCCTTCCCTTCCCGCCCCTCGCCGCCATCTTCGGCACCGCCGCGTTGATCGGCAGCGGCCTGACGCTGGCTACGCACGGGGTCGCCAAAGCCGCCGGCGCCGACGTGGGATGGGGAACACTGGGGCTGGACGCGCTGGGGCTGATGCCGGGCATCGGCATGTTCAGCAAGGGAATCAAGGTCGCCGGAAAGACCGCCGACGTGGCTGAGGGGGCCGCCAAGGCGAAGACGGCTCTGCTGGGAGCGGGGTTCCAGTACAAGAACCTCGGTGCCTCACGCATTCTGATGTCTTTCGGAAAGGCATCCAGCGACCTCGCGGGAGGGCTCGGGAAGGCCGGCCTGGTGAAGATCGGCGGCATGTCCGACCATGTCTACGAGGTGTCGCACGTGAGCAGCGGCCTGAAGTCGCGTATGGGCGGCCTCGTCAGCGCCGGTTACCACGAAGGTCAGTGGTTGGGTACGAAAGGGATCAATACGCTTTTCAAGGGGAACGTGGATCCGCTCAGTGGCGTCGGCAGGGCCATCGACGGTGGTCTGAAGATCGCGCCCAAGGTGGCCACGCATATCGGGCAGGCAGTGTCCGGCGACTAGAAGACACCCACGGGAAAGACCGCATCACCATGACCATTTGGCAGCCCGATTCTGGGGAGACACTCCTCGCTCGCTCCCCCGTGACCTTCGCAACGGGGGCCGCACCGCGTGTACGGGGCATGCGCTGGTTCCGCGATCCCGACCGCAACGACATTCAGCATGAGCTGCCGGGCTGGCCCGAGGGCCCGTCCTTCATCGCCCGTTCGGTCGGCGGCGGTGTCGCCGAGAGGTCATTGCGAGGGGCCGCGGTGGCCGCCGGCGTGGCCGTCATGGCCTTCCTCAGTTCCGCGGGGGGCAATCTCAGCGGTGGGAGCACAGCCGACGGCGAGGGATCCGACACCCCGGACGTTCCGCAGGACGAGGTCGAGGACTTCCCGGTGATGTGGGCGGCGCCCGGCGGCATCGCCCGCACACTGCCGTGGCAGCTTGACCCCGGCCGCGAGAATCAGAAGCTATTCACCACCCACCTGATCGTCACCGACCGCAGGCTGGTCATCGTCCACCTCCCGTACTACGGCAAGGAACTTGGGCGGATCGAGGACGACGTGCTCTGGCAGTGCACCCGGAGCGATATCCAGCAGGTCACCCGAAGGAATTTTAAGGACGGCACCGATTTCGTCATCGCTTTCGTCGACGGCTCCTGGTGCAGACTGCGCTCCATCCGACGCGTACAGCTCCTGCGCTACCTCGCACCGCCTCGTGACCTGCTCGCCCTCACCGACCTGGCTCCGGACCAAAAGAAGACCGTTCTCGCCTTCGCCGAAGAACACGAGTCACCGGGTACCCCGTTCCCGATCGTCAGTCGCAACCCGACCGGGCGTCTCAGGGTCGAAACTTTTCCGCTCAGCCGGTACACGTCCGCGTTCGGTGCCGCGGAAGTGAACATCACCATGGACTCCGACGGCCGGAAGGTCGACGTCGGTGACTACCTGCCCGAGGACTTCTGACCACGATGCTTTCCTCCTCCGCCCCTCCTGCGCCGGCTGCGTCCGTCGGACCACCCCCCATCTGGTTTCTGGTCCCCGAGGGCTTCTTCGCTCTCCCACTCGGCGAGACGCCCGAGGAACGGGCACGCCGTGCGGATCACTTCGTACGGGAACTCTTCAGCCGTGGGGACGAAACCGTATGGGGACCTGCGGCCCCGTATTACGCGTCTCTCGCGGAGATGCTGGCCGACACCGGTGTCTCCTACGCCGCCCTCGGCCTGTTCTCCACGTCCGAGGAGGAACTCCCGGACAGTCCGGACGGGATCTCGCGGCACGAACTCGCCGAGGGGGCCGCACAATGTGCTTTCACCCTGGCAGCCGTACCCACGGACCATGCCGCGTCCGACACCGATGTGGTGGCCCAGGGCATCGTCGCGGCACTCTCCCGGGACCCGTACAACGACGTCCGTTGGCTGGACCTCCCCTGCGGGCCGGCTGTCGCGTGTATCACCTGGCGGCAGTACGGGGCCGGGCCGCAGGCGACCGAAAGCGATGAGGACGCGGAACTCGTCACCGCCCAGCTCCAGATCCACATCCCGTTCCCCACCGGTCCTTTCACGGCGGTCTTCACGGTCCTGACGGCGTACGTGGACCACTGGCAGCGGTTCTGCGAGATGACGGAAGCCATTCTCCAGACGGTCTCCTTCGTCGACCCGGCCGATGGAGAAGACAGCGAGCCCTCGATGAGTCCCACGGTCATTGGGCCGTGAGGCGTCAGAAGCCGATGGTCATCGTCCGCGCCATGCTGTTGACCGGGCCTTGCGCAAGCCCCGCCTGCCCAACTCGTGGCCGGGCCGGCCGTCAAAGAACCCCGGCCGGCCCGCCGTTTCCGTCGGAGACTTACCTGCTTCGCGCCTGCTTGGCCAGTTCCTCGTCGATCTGTTCGAACTTGTCGGCGGCCGTGGTCAGGTAGTCGCCCATGCCGTCCAGGCCGTCGAGGGTGTCCTTGGTGCCGCGGACGAACTCGTCGAAGTTCTCGTCGAACGCCTTGGAGGAGGACTTGGTGACGTAGCCGGACTGGACGAGGTTGTTGATGTACTTGCGGAGGCCGTCGAGCTTCTCCTGGAGCTTTTCCTTTTCCTTCACGACATGCTTGGCAGCTTCCCGCATGTCCTGGTATGTGATGTCAAGGTCCTTGGCCATGAAGCCGCTTCCTCTCACCATGCCGCAGGGCCAACCCCCGTGGCTCCCTGTTCGCGGACAGGACCGGTCGACTGCCGTCGGGCCGGGCCGGTGTGATCGTCCGTTCTTGCGGCAGCAGCTTACGGGTGTGACTTGTGGTGTCACATCCCCGAAGTGTGAAAGCGCGGTCGGGGGAACGTGTCGGTCGTTGCCTTGGGGGGGGAAGGGGCCCGCGCTCCCGTTGCCCCGTTGTCGTACCCAGCGGATATCGTCGTTCGGACCGTGACTCGTGTCGCGGTAGCGGGCCATGGGGGAATGCTGGGGAGGACGAGCGTGCGCCTGACTCTGACCGTCGTCGACCCGTTCGGCGGGGGCACCGCCGATGTGGTGCTCGACGCCGATCCCGAGTCCACCGTGGGGGACATCGCCGCCGAGCTGGCCCAGCAGGTCGGCGGGCAGGGCGCCCAGGTCATTCCGCTCGGGCCGCAGCGGCTCGCCCCGGCGGGCGACGCGCCGCCGGTGTACGTGGACGGGTATGCGGTCGATCCGTCGGCGACGGTGGTCGGGTCGCCGTTGCGGGACGGGGCCGTCGTCAGTCTGCGCGACCCGGCCGGGTGCGTGCCCGGCGAGCCGACCGGGCTGGTGGAACTGCGCGTCGTCGGGGGGCCCGGCGCCGGGTCCGTGCACCGGCTGGGGGTCGGGCGGTACGACATCGGCAGCGGCGCCGCCTCGTACGTACGGATCGACGATCCGGAGGTCGACGCGCGGGCGCTGACCCTCTCCGTGGCCACCGACGGGACCTGCACGGTCGCCGTGCACGCCGGCAAGGAGGGCATCACCCTCGACGGGGAGCCGATCGGGGAGCGGGAGGGGGACGACTGGCCGCTCGGGGGGCAGATCGGGGTCGGCAACAGCCTGCTGGAGCTGGTCCGTTACACGCCGCCCGACGCCGCCCTGAAGTGGTCCGAGGACGGGGTCGGGCTCGACTACAACCGGCCGCCCCGGCTGCGTCCGCCCGAGCGGCAGACCACGTTCCGGCTGCCGTCGCCGCCCCGGGAGTTCGAACCCCGGCCGCTGCCCTGGCTGATGGCGCTCACTCCGCTGGTCGGCGCGGTCGTCTCGGTGCTGATCTTCCAGCGCTGGTACTACCTGATCATGGCGGCACTGAGCCCGCTGATCCTCTTCGCCCAGTACTTCAACGACAAGAAGCACGGCCGCAAGTCCCACGCCAAGCAGGTCAAGGAGTACAAGGAGCAGAAGGAGCGGATCGAGCGCGACGCGCAGCGGGCGCTGGTCGTCGAGCGCGACGACCGGCGGCACGCCGTACCGGACCCGGCGACCGTGCTCTCCGTGGCGACCGGACCGCGGACCCGGCTGTGGGAGCGGCGGCGCAGTGACCGGGACCATCTGCTGGTGCGGGTGGGCACCGGGCAGTTGCCCTCCGAGGTGGTGCTCGACGACCCCGAGCAGGACGACCACCGCCGCCAGGTCACCTGGCGGATCGAGGACGCGCCCGTCGCGCTGTCGCTGCGCTCCCTCGGCGTCATCGGCATGGCCGGACCCGGGGACAGCGCGCGGGCCATGGGACGGTGGGCCCTCGCGCAGACCGCCGCGCTGCACAGCCCGATGGACGTGCAGTTCTACCTGCTGAGCGAGCACGCCGCGCGGGAGTCCTGGGACTGGGTGCGGTGGCTGCCGCACGCCCGGCCCTCGGCCGGCCAGGACGTCAACGCGCTGATCGGCACGGACGCCGAGACCGTCGGCGCCCGCATCGGCGAGCTGACCCAGATCCTGGACGCCCGCAAGAAGGCCGCCGAGCAGCACCGGTCCCAGGGCACCGCCTTCAGCGACCCGGACATCGTCGTGGTCTGGGACGGTTCGCGGCGGCTGCGGTCGTTGCCGGGGGCCGTACGGCTGCTGCGCGAGGGGCCGGCCGTCGCCATCTACGCCCTCTGTCTCGACGCCGAGGAGCGGTTCCTGCCGGGTGAGTGCCAGGCGTTCGTCGTCGCCGAGCCGAAGGCCGATGCCGAGACCGGGGCCGGGGCCGGGGCCGGGGCCGGCCGCGCGGCGCCGGTCCCGGCCCAGCAGGTCGTCGGCGGTTTTCCGTCCTTCCAGGCGTGGCACACCGGGGCGCCCGAGCCGGAACGGACGCAGGACGTACGGACGTTGCGGCTGCGCGTCGAGGAGGCGGGCGCCGAGCGGATCAAGGACGTACGGCCCGACTTCGTCACCCCGGCCTGGTGCCTGCGGCTGGCCCGGTCGATGGCGCCGCTGCGGGACATCAGCGGGGAGACCGAGGACTCGGCGCTGCCCGCGTCCAGCCGGCTGCTGGACGTGCTCCAGTTGGAGCCGCCCACGGGCGAGGCGATCGCCGCGCGGTGGCGCATGGGCGGGCAGTCGACGCTGGCGGTGATCGGTGAGTCGTACGACGGGCCGTTCGGCATCGACCTGCGCAAGGACGGGCCGCACGGTCTGATCGCCGGTACCACGGGTTCCGGCAAGTCGGAGCTGCTGCAGACGATCGTCGCCGCGCTGGCCGTGGCGAACACGCCGGAGAACATGACGTTCGTCCTGGTCGACTACAAGGGCGGCTCCGCGTTCAAGGACTGCGTGAAGCTGCCGCACACCGTCGGCATGGTCACCGACCTCGACGCCCACCTCGTGGAACGGGCCCTGGAGTCGCTGGGCGCGGAGCTGAAGCGGCGCGAGCACATCCTCGCCGCCGCCGACGCCAAGGACATCGAGGACTATCAGGACCTGGTCCGGCGCGATCCCGCGCGCCCGCCCGTGCCCCGGCTGCTGATCGTCATCGACGAGTTCGCGTCGATGGTCCGGGACCTGCCCGACTTCGTCACCGGGCTGGTCAACATCGCCCAGCGGGGGCGGTCCCTCGGCATCCACCTGCTGCTCGCCACCCAGCGGCCGAGCGGTGTCGTCTCCCCCGAGATCCGGGCCAACACCAACCTGCGCATCGCGCTGCGCGTGACGGACGGCGGCGAGTCCACGGACGTGATCGACTCCCCCGAGGCCGGGCAGATCTCCAAGAGCACCCCGGGCCGGGCGTACGCGCGGCTGGGGCACGCCTCGCTGGTGCCGTTCCAGTCGGGGCGGGTCGGCGGGCGCCGGCCCGGGGCCGCGGACCCGGCGGCGCTGCGCCCCTGGGTCGGGCCGCTGGCCTGGGAGGACCTGGGCCGGGCGGCACTGGCCAAGCCGCCGTCACAGGCCCGCGAGGACGACGAGATCACCGACCTGAAGGTGCTGGTCGACGCCGTCCGGGACGCCAACCGGGCGCTCGGCATCCCCGCCCAGCACAGCCCCTGGCTGCCCGCGCTGGACGAGACGCTGCTGCTCGACGACATCGAGGTCCCGGCCGGGTCGGCGCCAGCCCCCGGCGCGCTGCCGCCCGCCCCGTACGGCGTCGAGGACCTGCCCGCCGACCAGGCCCGCCGCCCGGTCGTCGTGGACTTCGCGTCCTTCGGGCACCTGATGATCGGCGGCGCCCCGCGCAGCGGCCGGTCCCAGGTGCTGCGCACCATCGCGGGCTCGCTGGCCCGCACCCACTCGGTCGCCGACGTCCACCTGTACGGCATCGACTGCGGCAACGGCGCCCTGAACGCGCTGACCCGGCTGCCGCACTGCGGCGCGGTCGTCGCCCGCAACCAGACCGAGCGGGTGGTCCGGCTGGTCAACCGGCTCAAGGGCGAGCTGGACCGCCGGCAGAGCCTCCTCGCCGACGCGGGCTTCGCGGACATCGGCGAGCAGCGGGCCGCGGTCGCCGAGGACGAGCGGCTGCCGCACATCGTCGTCCTGCTGGACCGCTGGGAGGGCTGGGTGCCCACCCTCGGCGAGATCGACCACGGGGCGCTGACGGACGAGTTGCAGACGATGATGCGCGAGGGCGCCAGCGTCGGCATCCACCTCGTCCTCACCGGCGACCGCACCCTCCTGGTCGGCCGGATCGCGACGCTCACCGAGGACAAGTACGGGCTGCGGCTCGCCGACCGCGGCGACTTCTCCGCGCTGGGCATCCCGGCCCGCAAGGTCCCCGAGGAGATACCCCCGGGCCGCGCCTTCCGCAACGAGTCCGGTACGGAGACGCAGTTCGCGCTGCTCGCCGAGGACACCACCGGGCAGGGGCAGGCGGCGGCGCTGGGCGCGATCGGCGAGGCGGCGGCGGCGCGCGACGCGGGCGTGCCGCGGGCGCGGCGGCCGTTCCGGGTGGACAGCCTGCCCAGCCGGATCTCCTTCGCCGAGGCGTGGGAGCTGCGGGACCCGGAGGCGTCCCGGTCCAGGCTGTGGGCGCTGGCCGGGATCGGCGGCGACGAGATCGTGGGCTTCGGGCCGGACCTGGCGGCGGGCGTCCCGGCGTTCGTGATCGGCGGCCCGGCCAAGTCGGGACGCTCGACGGTCCTGGTCAACATCGCGCGCTCGCTGCTCGCGCAGGGCACCCGGCTGGTGCTGGCCGCGCCCCGCCAATCGCCGCTGCGCGCACTGGACGGGACGGACGGGGTGCTGAAGCTGTTCACCGGCGACGACATCGACGAGGACGACTTCGAGGAGCTGCTCGACGAGGCGGAGCCCTCGCCCGAGCGGCCGGTCGCCGTGCTGATCGACGACGCGGAGATCCTGGAGGACTGCGACGCCGCGAGCCAGATGAAGAAGATCGTCTCGCGCGGTGCCGAACGCGGCCTCGCGCTCGTCCTCGCCGGTGACGAGGAGGACGTGTGCAGCGGCTTCTCCGGGTGGCAGGTCGACGCGAAGAAGGCCCGCCGCGGCATCCTGCTCTCCCCGCAGGAGACCTCCAGCGGGGACCTCATCGGGCTGCGGCTCTCCCGGGGGCTGGTCGGCGGCCAGATCACCCCGGGCCGGGGCATGCTCCACCTGGGCGACGGGGAGCTGCGCACGGTGGTGGTGCCGGGGTGAGCGACGACGCACCCCAGCGTGCGCAGGGCGCCCCTCAGGGCTGGAGCAGCTCCACGTGCACGTCCGCCGGGAACCCGGTCGTCGGTCCCACCCGGCGGGCGAACTCGGTGACCGCCGCGAGCTGCGGGGCGCCGAAGCGGAAGTCGAGGGTGGTGAAGTACTGCGCGAGGGTCGCCTCGTCGAAGTCCTCCCAGCGGGCGGCCTGCTCGGCGACCTTGTCGACCTCTTCCAGGGAGAGGTTGCGGGAGGCCAGGAACGCCTCGTGCACCTTGCGCGTGATCACCGGCTCGCGCTCGGCGTACTCGCGCCGGGCGGCCCAGACGGCGAAGACGAACGGCAGGCCCGTCCACTCCTTCCACAGCGCGCCCAGATCGTGCACGTCGAGGCCGAAGCGGGGCCCGTCGAGCATGTTGGCGCGCAGGGCCGCGTCCCCGATCAGGACGGCCGCGTCGGCCTCCTGCATCATCAGGCTGAGGTCGGGCGGGCACGTGTAGTAGTCGGGCTGGACGCCGAAGCGTTCGGCGAGCAGCAACTGGGCGAGCCGGACGGAGGTGCGCGAGGTCGACCCGAGGGCGACCCGGGCGCCGTCCAGGCGCTCCAGCGGGACCTGCGAGACGATCACGCAGCTCATCACCGGGCCGTCGCAGCCGACGGCGATGTCCGGGAAGGCGACCAGTTGGTCGGCGTGCTTCAGGAACTCGACGAGGGTGATCGGCCCGATGTCGAGGTCGCCGCGCACGAGCTGCTCGCTGAGCTTCTCCGGGGTGTCCTTCGTCAGCTCGAAGTCGAGGAGCGTGCCCGTTCTCGCGAGCCCCCAGTAGAGGGGCAGGCAGTTCAGGAACTGGATGTGGCCGACACGCGGCCGGGTGCGAGAATTGTCCACATCGCGAGGCTAGCCCTCACCCGGACGGGTCCGGGCGGCGACCCCCGGGCACTCCGGCGGCGCCCCCGGCAGGCCCCGGCGGCAACCCGCGCACGGCTTTCGGACGGCTTCCCGTGCGCCCTTTCCGTGCGCTCCCGGACGACTCGCGGGCGGCCCCCGGACGACTCGCGGGCGGCCACTCGCGGGCGGCCCCCCGAGACGGCCCCTGCCCGCCCCCGCACGCCCCCCGACGTCAGCCGGACGCCCCGAACCGTTCAAACCTTCGGGTGAAGTGATCTTGACCTCTGTTGCTTTCCGCCGCCCACATGCTAGGCTCGCCGCAAGTTGCAGTTTGGTTTCCCTTGCAGTACAGAGCCTGCGGAGCATGTGACCGCGGGCTCTCGTCATTCTCAGACATATGCAGTTGTGCGGAATTGGTCTTCACACTTGCTGGTGCTGGAGCAGGGCAACCCTTTGAGCCCAAGGAGGGCTTATGGCTACCGGAACCGTGAAGTGGTTCAACGCCGAAAAGGGCTTTGGTTTCATCGCCCAGGAAGGCGGCGGCCCCGACGTCTTCGTCCACTACTCCGCGATCAACGCGACCGGCTTCCGGTCCCTCGAGGAGAACCAGCAGGTGTCCTTCGACGTCACCCAGGGCCCCAAGGGCCCGCAGGCGGAGAACGTCACCCCGGTCTGATCTGATCCTCCGATCCGGATCGAGCAGCAGTACCCAAGGAGCCCCGCGCCGTCCCGACGGCGACGGGGCTCCTGCCTTTTCCGGGCCGCGCCCGGTGCCGGTGCCGCCCGGTAGCTTGGCGCACCATGACGCAGACCACACCCGACACCGACACCGACGCCGACACCCTCCGCCCCACCCGGGTCTTCTACGACGCCATCGCCGAGGACTACGCCGAGCACTTCCGCGACGTCCTGGTCGTCGCGCCGCTGGACGGGGCGCTCCTCGCCGCCTTCGCCGAGACGGTCCAGGCGGCCGGTCCGGACGCCGGCCCGGTGGCCGACCTCGGCTGCGGACCGGGGCGGATCACCGGCCACCTCGCCTCGCTGGGCCTGCCGGTCTTCGGGCTGGACCTGTCGGAGGGGATGCTGGCGGTGGCCCGGCGGGAGAATCCCGGGCTCCGCTTCCACCAGGGGTCGATGCTGGCGCTGCCCCTCGCGGACGGGGCGCTGGCCGGGGCCGTGTCCTGGTACTCGACCATCCACACGCCCGAGGAGAAGCTGCCGGACCTGTTCGCCGAGCTCCACCGGGTACTGGCGCCCGGCGGCCAACTGCTGCTGGCGTTCCAGGTGGGTGACGTACCCCTCACCCTGGAGAAGCCCTTCGGGCGCCCGGTGTCGCTGGACTTCGAGCGGCGGCGCCCCGAGCGGATGGCGGAGCTGCTGACGCGGGCCGGTTTCGACGTGCGGTCCCGCACCGTACGGGAACCGGAGGAGGCGGCCGGGGAGTCCGCGCCCCAGGCGTTCCTGACCGCGACCCGCACCTGATCCCGCCCGGCCCGCTCGCTCACCCCTGGTACAGGCCCTCCACCACGTCCGCGAAGTCCCGCATGACCGCGCCCCGGCGGAGTTTCATCGAGGGCGTGAGATGGCCCTCGTACTCGGTGAGGTCCCTGGGCAGGACGGCGAAGCGGCGGATGGACTCGGGGCGGGAGACCAGCTTGTTGGCCTCGTCGACCGCCCGCTGGAGGACGGCGCGCAGTTCCGGGTCGTCCACCAGCAGCTCCGGCGGCACCGGGTGCTTGCCGTTCATCCGCCGCCAGTGGGTGATGCCCTCGGCGTCGAGGGTGATCAGCGCGGCGACATAGGGGCGGCGGTCGCCGACGATCATGCAGTGGGAGATCAGGGGGTGGGAGCGCAGCCAGTTCTCCAGCGGGGCCGGGGCGACGCTCTTGCCGCCGGCCGTGATCAGCAGCTCCTTCTTGCGGCCGGTGATGGTGAGGTAGCCCTCGTCGTCCAGGCTCCCGAGGTCGCCGGTGGCGAACCAGCCGTCGGGGGCGGCGGGCACCACGCCGCCCGCCCCCGGGTCCCAGTAGCCGTGCAGGACCTGCTCGCCGGCGACGAGGATCTCGCCGTCGGCGGCGATCCGGACCCGGGTGCCGGGCAGCGGCCAGCCGACCGTGCCGAGGCGGGGCTTGAGCGGCGGGGTGACGGTGGCGGCGGCGGTGGTCTCGGTGAGGCCGTACCCCTCGAAGATCTCGATGCCGGCTCCGGCGTAGAAGGCGGCGAGGCGGCGGCCGAGCGGGGAGCCGCCGCAGATGGCGTACTTGACCCGGCCGCCCATGGCGTTGCGGATCTTGCGGTAGACCAGCGGGTCGTAGCAGGCGCGGGCGGTCCGCAGGGAGCGGGAGGGGCCGCTGCCGGTGCCGGTCTGCCGGGCCTCCAGCGCCTCCCCGTACCGGACGGCGACCGAGGCGGCGCGGTCGAAGGTGGCGGCCCGACCGCCGGCCTCGGCCTTGGCGCGGGCGCTGTTGAAGACCTTCTCCAGCATGTACGGGATGGTCAGCAGGCAGGTCGGGCGGAAGGCGGCGAGGTCCGGCAGCAGCTCCTCGGGTCTCAGGCTCGGCGCGTGGCCGAGGCGGACCCGGGCGCGGACGCAGGCGACGGCGACCATGCGGCCGAAGACGTGCGACATGGGCAGGAAGAGCAGGATCGAGGGGTCCTCGTCCGTGTTCGCCTTGAAGACGGGGTAGAGCAGCTCGATCGCGTTGTCGACCTCGGCGAAGAAGTTGCCGTGGGTGAGGGCGCAGCCCTTGGGGCGGCCGGTGGTGCCGGAGGTGTAGACGAGGGTGGCGAGGGTGCCGGGGCCCAGCATGCCCCGGCGGACGTCGACCTCGGCGTCGGGGGTCCGGTCGCCGAGTTCCGCGAGCCGGTCGACATGGCCCTTCTCCATGACCCACAGGTGCCTGAGGTCGGGCAGCCGGTCGAGTTCCGGGCCGAGCGCCGCCGCCTGGGCGGTGGTCTCGGTGACCAGGGCGACGGCCCCGGAGTCCTGGAGTATCCAGCGGGTCTGGAAGAGGGAGGAGGTCGGGTAGACGGGGACGGTGACCAGTCCGGCGGCCCAGGCGGCGAAGTCCAGGAGGGTCCACTCGTAGGTGGTGCGGGCCAGCACGGCGAGGCGGTCGCCCGGCATCAGCCCCTCCGCGAGCAGGCCCCTGGCCACCGCCCGGACCTGCGCGGCGAACTCGGCCGCCGTCACGTCCCGCCACCGCCCGTCCGGGCCCTTGCGGCTGAGGACCACCGCGTCCGGGACCGCGCTCGCGTTGTCGAACGGCAGGTCGGCCAGCGACCCGTGCCGCACCGGGGGCGCGAACGGCGGTACGTACGCCTCCCGCACCACACCGTCCAGTTTCCGGATCTCGGGGGTCACGAGGACGGGGCCGGGCGCGTCGGCGTAGGCGGCGGACGCGGCGAAGGACGGAAGCGGTGTGGACACGGGCGGCTCCTGAGACGTGCAGCGGCGGCACTGCTGTGCTGCGTGACGTACGTGCCTCGCGCGCCGAGGCGTTCACCGGTGGACCACGAAGGGGAGGTCCCGCGGTCAGGTCGGCGATCGTACGGGGCGCTCGTGGGGAGTTGGTGCGGGTTCGGGGACGGTACGGCGCCGGGGGTGTGCAGTCTCGGGGGTTACCTGCCAGTAGGTCAGGTTCGTTCCAGAATGGCCGTGACCCCCTGGCCGCCGGCCGCGCAGATCGAGATCAGCCCCCGGCCCGGCCCGCCGCGTTCGGCGAGCAGCGCGGCCAGGGTCGCCACGATCCGGGCGCCGGTGGCGGCGAACGGGTGCCCGGTCGCCAGCGAGGACCCGGCCACGTTGAGCTTCGCCCGGTCCACGGGGGCCAGGCCCCGCTTCTCCCAGGCGGCGAGGGTGGCCAGCACCTGGGAGGCGAACGCCTCGTGGATCTCGATCAGGTCGAAGTCCTCGATGCCCAGCCCGGCCCGCTCCAGCATCCGCGGCACCGCGTACGCCGGGGCCATCAGCAGCCCGTCCTCGCCGCCGGCCACGTCCCCGGCGACGAAGTCCACGGCGGCCGTCTCGTACGCGGTGAGGTACGCCAGCGGCGTCAGCCCCCGGGCCGCGGCCCACTCCTCGCCGGCCAGCAGTACGGTGGCGGCGCCGTCCGTCAGCGGGGTGGAGTTGCCGGCCGTCATGGTCGGGTCGGGGTGGTCCAGGCCGAAGACCGGCTTCAGCGCCGCCAGCTTCTCCGGGGTGGAGCCGGGGCGCAGGTTCTGGTCACGGGCCAGGCCCCGGAAGGGGATGACGAGATCCTGGAAGAAGCCGCGTTCGTACGCCGCCGCCAGTCGCTGGTGACTGGCGGCGGCCAGTTCGTCCTGGGCCCGGCGGGTGATGCCCCAGGCGCGGGCGGTGACGGCGGCGTGCTCGCCCATGGACAGGCCGGTGCGCGGCTCGGCGTTGCGCGGGATGTCGGGGACCAGGTGGCCGGGGCGGATCGCGGCGAGGGCCTTCAGCCGGTCGCCGGCCGACTTCGCGCGCCGCGCCTGGAGCAGGATGCGCCGCAGCCGGTCGTTGACGCCGAGCGGGGCGTCGCTGGCGGTGTCGGCGCCGCCCGCGACCGCCGACTCGGTCTGGCCGAGGGCGATCTTGTTGGCGGCGGCGATCACGGCCTGCAGGCCGGTGCCGCACGCCTGCTGGATGTCGTAGGCGGGGGTGCGCGGGTCCAGCACCGAGCCGAGGAGGGTCTCGCGGGCGAGGTTGAAGTCGCGGCTGTGCTTGAGGACCGCGCCGGCCACGAACTCGCCGACCGCGCCGGGCTCCTGGAGCCCGTACCGCTCGGCCAGCCCGTCCAGGGCGGCGGTCAGCATCTCCTGGTTGGACGCGGTGGCGTACGGGCCGTCGGAGCGGGCGAACGGGATGCGCGTACCGCCGACGACCGCGACCCGGCGGACCCGCGCGGGCTCAAGGGAACTCATCTCGATCTGCTCCTCCACCGAACGGAACCGAATCGGGCCGGCACGGCCCATCCTACTATTACCTGCGGTAACCTTACTCCAGAGTAAGCAGATCGGGAGCTGGGAGTCACGCATGGCCGACCGCTATCTGAGCTTCACCGGCACCGCGCCGGGCCGTTTCCTGACCCGGCGGCTCGGCCTGCCGCAGCCGGCGCCGCTGCGCCGCTGGTCGCCGGAGCACCCCGAACTGGACGGCGGGACCCTGCTGCTGACGGCCGGGAAGTCCGAGCTGGACCTGTCCTACCTGGAGGCCGGCGCGTCCGACCGCCCGGCCGCCGTCGTCCTGGACGCCACCGGGGTGCGGGACGTCGAGGGGCTGGCCGAGGTGCACGCGGCGCTGCATCCCGTGGTGCGGTCGGTGGCGGCCGGGGGGCGGGTGGTCGTGCTGGGGGCGCCCGTCGACGAGGCGTCGCGCGGGGCGGGCTCGTCTTCCGGCGCGGGGGCGTCATCGGGGGCGGGGGCGGCGCGCGAGGCGGAGGCGGCGCGCGAGGCGGAGGCGGCGCGCGGGGCGGGCTCGTCTTCCGGCGCGGGAGCGTCGCTGGGGGCGGGGGCGTCGCGCGGGGCGGAGGCATCGCGCGGGGCGGGCTCCACTTCCGGCGCGGGAGCGTCGCTCGGCGCGGGGTCCTCCCTCGGCGCCGGTGATCATCACCGCGCCGCCGCCCAGCAGGCCCTGGAGGGCTTCACCCGTTCGCTCGGCAAGGAGATCGGCCGGGGCAGGACCGTCAACCTGGTCCGGCTCACCGACGGTCCGGCCGCCGAGTCCACGCTCCGCTTCCTGCTCTCCCCCAGGTCGGCCTACGTCAGCGGCCAGGTGATCGGCGTCGGCGCGGGCCCGGTCACCGCCCCCGCCGACCCGGCCCGGCCCCTCGCCGGCCGTACCGCCCTGGTGACCGGCGGGGCCCGCGGCATCGGTGCGGCGGTCGCCGAGACCCTCGCCCGGGACGGCGCCCGCGTGGTCGTCCTGGACGTACCCCAGGCCGAGGCCGACGCCCGGCGCGTCGCCGACCGGCTCGGCGGCACCGCCCTCGCCCTCGACATCACGGCCGCCGACGCGGGCGCCCGGATCGCGGACGCGCTGCCCGGCGGACTCGACGTGCTGATCCACAACGCCGGCATCACCCGGGACCGCAGGCTCGTCAACATGCCGGCCGACCGCTGGAGTTCCGTCCTCGACGTGAACCTGGCGAGCGTGCTGCGCACCACCGACGCGCTGCTCGCCGCCGGGACGCTGAGGGCGGGCGGCCGGATCGTGGCGACGGCGTCCATCGCGGGCATCGCGGGGAACGCCGGGCAGACCAACTACGGGGCCAGCAAGGCCGGGATCATCGGCCTGGTCCGCGCGCTGGCGCCGCGCGCCCTCGCCGAGCACGGGGTGACCGTCAACGCGGTCGCGCCGGGCTTCATCGAGACGACGATGACGGCCGCGATCCCGCTGTTCATCCGGGAGGCCGGCCGCCGGATGAACTCCCTCGCCCAGGGCGGCCTGCCCGTGGACGTCGCCGAGACCACGGCCTGGCTCGCCCACCCCGCGTCCGGCGCGGTCAACGGCCAGGTCGTGCGGGTCTGCGGCCAGAGCCTGCTGGGGGCGTGATGACCACCGCCGCGTACCGCACCGGCACGCTGAGGTCGGTGCCCGCGCTGCCGCCGCTGCTCGCCCGGGGCGCGCTGCTCTCCCCGGTGAAACGGCCGCGCCCCGGCGCGGAGTTCCCCCGGGTCCGGCTGGTCCTGCCCGGTCTGACCGCCGACCTCGCCAAGCTGGCGGCGTACGAGCGGGTGTGCGGCTTCCCGGTCGGCAAAGACACGCTGCCGGTGACGTATCCGCACGTCCTGGGGTTTCCGCTGGCGATGCGGCTGATGAGCGCGCGGGAGTTCCCGCTGCCGCTGCTCGGCCTGGTCCACACGTCCCTCGACATCACCCGCCGGGGCCCGCTGCCGGCCGGCGAACCGTACGAACTCGCCGTCCACGTCGCCGGGCTGGCCCCGCACCGCCGGGGCACGGAAGCCACCGTCGTCACGGAACTGCGCTCGGGCGGGGAGCCGCGGTGGGAGTCCCGCAGCACCTACCTGGCCCGGCATGGCACGCCGGACGGCACCGAGCCCGCCCGGCCGCGGCCCGACCCCCTTCCCGTACGGGCCGAGTGGCGGGTCCCCGGGGACCTCGGGCGCCGGTACGCCGCCGCGTCCGGGGACCGCAACCCGATCCACCTGCACCCGCTCACCGCCCGCCTCTTCGGCTTCCCCCGCGCCATCGCGCACGGCATGTGGACGGCCGCCCGGTGCCTGGCCGAGCACGGCACACCGGAGGCGGTGACGGTACGGGCGCAGTTCCGGGCGCCGGTCGCGCTGCCGGGGACGGTGACGTACGGGGCGGAGGGCGGGCGGTTCGAACTGCGGGGCGCGGACGGACGGCTGCACGTCACCGGCGAGGTACAGCCGCTCTGAGCGCTGCCCTGCCCGGCCCGCGCGCCACCTCGGCCGGCCTCCGCGTCCCCTCCGCCGCGCTGAGCGCTACCCCGCCCGGGCAGCCGCCCCGTCCCCGGACTCGTCCCCCGGCGGCACCCAGGGCCGCCCCCGCATCAGGTCGTCCAGGCCCGCCCAGGCGAAGTTCATCAGGGTCGCCGCCGCCTGCCGGGCGGTGACGCCCGGGGTGGCGCCCGCCCAGTCGGCGAGCGACTCGGCGGCGCCGACCAGGGCCTCGGCGAGCCCGGCGACCTCCCGTTCGGGCAGGTCGGGGTCCCGGTGGGCGGCGCGGGCCGCGGCGGCGATGAGCTGGGTGACGAAGGCGACGATCTCCGCGCGGGCCGCCGCGACCTCGGCGGCGAACCGCTCCCCGTGGGTGCGGGCCTGGAGATGGAGCACCGCCCAGCCGTCGGGGTGCTGGGCGGTGTGGGTGAAGAACGCCCGCAGCCCGTTCCACAGTTGGCGGTCGGCGGGCTGCCCGGCGGGCCGGGCGCCGGCCCGGACGGCCTCGGTGAGGGCGCGGGCCTCGCGGCGGACGACGGCGGTGAAGAGGTCTTCCTTGGAGTTCAGGTAGAGGTACACCAGCGGCTTGGACACGCCCGCCAGTTCGGCGATCTCGTCCATCGACGCGGCCGTGTACCCGCGCCGCGCGAAGGTCCGTACGGCGGCGTCCAGCATCTGCTGCTCACGGACCGCACGCGGCATCCGCTTGGTCTTTCCGGCACCCATGCGGTTCAGCGTACGGTCCGTGCGGCGGTCGCCGGAGCGTCCTACGCGGCGGCCGGCACCGGCTCCTCGTCGCGCACCGGCTCGGGCTCGTCGATCGGGGAGCTGTGCGCCCGGTCGTAGGCCACCCGGTCGAGCAGGCCCTCGCGGGCCGAGACGATGACCGGGATCAGGGCCTGGCCGGCGACGTTGGTCGCGGTGCGCATCATGTCCAGGATCGGGTCGATGGCGAGGAGCAGACCGACGCCCTCCATGGGCAGGCCCAGCGTGGAGAGGGTCAGCGTCAGCATCACGGTGGCGCCGGTGAGACCGGCCGTGGCGGCGGAGCCGACCACCGAGACGAACGCGATCAGCAGGTAGTCGCCGACGTTGAGCTGGATGTCGAAGATCTGCGCGACGAAGATCGCGGCGATCGCCGGGTAGATCGCGGCGCAGCCGTCCATCTTGGTGGTGGCGCCGAACGGCACCGCGAAGGACGCGTACTCCTTCGGCACGCCGAGCCGCTCGGTGACCTTCTGGGTCAGCGGCATGGTGCCCACCGAGGAGCGGGAGACGAAGGCCAACTGGATCGCGGGCCAGGCGCCCTTGAAGAACTGCAGCGGGTTGGCCTTGGCGACGGTGGCCAGCAGCGTCGGGTAGACCACGAAGAGCACGATCGCGCAGCCGACGTAGATGTCGGCGGTGAAGGTGGCGTACTTGCCGATCAGGTCCCAGCCGTAGGTGGCGATGGCGGTGCCGATCAGGCCGACGGTGCCCAGCGGGGCGAGCCGGATGACCCACCACAGGGCCTTCTGGAGGAGTTCGAGGACGGACTCGCTCAGGGTGAGGATCGGCTTGGCCTTGTCGCCGAGCTGGAGGGCGGCGATACCGGCGACGGCGGCCATGAAGACGATCTGGAGCACGTTCAGCTCGGTGAACGGCGTGATCACGTCGGTCGGCACGATGCCGGTGAGGAAGTCGAGCCAGGAACCGGTGTGGTCGGGCTTGGCGCCGTCCTTCGGGGTGAGGCCGGTGCCGGCGCCGGGGTTGGTGACCAGGCCGATGACGAGGCCGATGGCCACCGCGATCAGCGACGTGATCATGAACCAGAGGAGGGTGCGGGACGCGAGGCGGGCCGCGTTGTTGACCTTCCGCAGGTTGGTGATCGAGACCAGGATCGCGAAGAAGACCAGCGGGGCGACGGCCAGCTTCAGCAGGCCGATGAAGATGCTGCCGATCTTGTCCAGGGTGGTGACCAGCCAGGACACGTCCTGGCCGCGGGCGAGCCAGCCGAGCAGGACGCCCGCGACGAGGCCGGCGATGATCTGGGCCCAGAAGGGCACCTTGACGGACTTGGTGAGTGAGGACACGGACGGACTCCGTAGGGGGACGGGACGCGCAGGGCTGACGTGACGGGCGGGGAGAAGCGGGGGGACGTCAGGGGCGACAGCTTGCGGACGCGCACCGGCAGAGGTCCACGTGCAGCCGCTGCACGAGCGGGACGCTCGCGGGGAACGGGGGCGCGGCTACTGACTTCATGTCTATGACTTTAACACTAATGCTTTGAGACACCCATAGCCTGACTTTGAGAGGCGGGGGGCGCCTTCTCCCCGTGCAACGCAAAGCGCCCCGGGTGACCGGGGCGCTGGTACGGGATCGGGGGCCGGGTCAGGAGGTCTGACCCTGGGCCCGGGTGGCGTCGTCGGCGACGTCCTCCTGGCTGCGGTTGGCGTCCAGGTTGGCCTTCATCCGGTCCACCCGGCTGACCACCTGCACGGAGGCGCGGTCGCGCTCCTTGCGCAGCGCGACGAAGCTGATCGGGGCCGAGATCAGCAGCGCCAGCAGGACGATCCACATGCCGTTGGAGTCGCCGAGGCCGCGCGGGAAGACGCCGGAGTAGACGAGACCCCAGACGACCACGAGGCAGCCCACGAAGATCCCGAGGCGCATCAGCGTGTAGCGGAGCATCTCAATCCACTCTTCCGTTTCCGGCACAAAGGGGCACGTCCAGTGAAGCACGCCGCACCACCGGCCCCGCACGGGGGTACGCGGGTACGGGCATCAGGTCAGCGGCAGCAGCATGAACACGTCGTCGCGGTCGTCGCCGGGCGCGACCCGGATGGCGCCGGGCACCCGGCCGACCTCCTTGTAGCCGCAGGACGCGTAGAACCGCTCCAGTCCGGTGCCGCCCCGGCAGGTGAGCCGGATCGCCTCGATGCCCTCGCAGGTGCGGGCCGCGTCCGCGGCGGCGGCGAGCAGGTCACGGCCGTACCCCTGGCCCTGGTGGCGGGGGTGGACCATCACCGTGTAGAGCCACAGCCAGTGCGTCATCAGCCGGTGGGTGTTGAAGGTGAGGAACGCGGTGGCGGCCACCCGCCCGTCCGCGTCGTGCCCGACCAGCAGCCGGGTGCGGCCCTCGGCCATGGCGACCAGGTGCCTGACCAGCTCGGGGCGGATCTCCTCCCGGGTCACCGGCGGTACGAAACCCACCGCGCCGCCGGCCAGGGAGACGTCGGTCCACAGGTCGAGCACGCCGTCGCGCAGGGCGGGGGTGACGGCGGGATCGAGCGTAAAAGTAAGAGGCACGGAGCCATCGTAATCATTACCGGAGGGGTCGTTCAGCCGAGCGCGCGGGCGGCGGTCTCCAGGTCGGCGACCAGCCCCCGGTACGCCGCCTCCCGGTCGTCCGCGCGCAGCACCGCCGACGGGTGCACGGTCGGCACCAGCCGCTCCCGGCGCCCGTGGATCTCCTCCTCCAGCACCGTGCCGCGCACCTGGGTGACCCGGAACGACGACCCGAGCAGCGCTTTCCCGGCGGTGGCGCCGAGCACCACGATCAGCTCGGGCCCGACCAGCGCCAGCTCGGCGGCGAGCCAGGGCCCGCACGCCTTGGTCTCCCGTACCGAGGGCGCCTTGTGGATGCGTCGCTTGCCCGGCTCGGACCGGGTGAACTTGAAGTGCTTGACGGCGTTGGTGACGTACGCCTCGGCCGGGTCGATGCCGGCCTCCGCCAGCGCCCGGTCCAGCAGCTTCCCGGCGGGGCCGACGAACGGCCTGCCCTGCCGGTCCTCCTGGTCCCCGGGCTGCTCCCCGATCAGCATGACCCGGGCGTTGGCGCTCCCCTGCCCGAACACGGTCTGCGTGGCCTCGCGGTGCAGCGGGCAGCCGCGGCAGTTGGCGGCGGCCTTGCGCAGCGCGGTCAGTCCACCGCGGTCCGGCACGAAGGGGGTGGCCGTGTAGTCGTCCTCGGGGGGCATGGGGGGCGGGTACCCGCCGTAGGGGGTGCGGATGTGTGCGGGGTGCGGGTGGTTCGTGGCTGGTCGCGCAGTTCCCCGCGCCCCTTTGGGGCACGTCCACCGCACGCACCTCCAAGGGGCGCGGGGAACTGCGCGCTCAGCCCTCACGCACCCGCACCCGGCGACGAAACTCAGACCCGCATCGGCTGCGGCTCGTCCCGGCGCCCCGCGTCGGGCCCCTCGTACTCCCGGATGATCTCGTACCGCGTGTTCCGCTCCACCGGCCGGAACCCCGCGTCGCGGATCAGCTCCAGCAGGTCCTCGCGGGTCAGCTTGTTCGGCGTGCCGTAGTTGTCCGCGTCGTGCGTGATCTTGTACTCGACCACGGAGCCGTCCATGTCGTCGGCGCCGTGCTGGAGCGCCAACTGCGCCGTCTGCACGCCGTGCATCACCCAGAAGACCTTGACGTGCGGCACGTTGTCGAACAGCAGCCGCGACACCGCGAACGTCTTCAGCGCCTCCGCGCCGGTCGCCATCTGGGTCCGCGCCTGGAGCCGGTTGCGGATCTTGCCGTCCTTCATGTCCACGAAGTCGTGCTGGTAGCGCAGCGGGATGAAGACCTGGAAGCCACCGGTCTCGTCCTGGAGTTCGCGCAGCCGCAGCACGTGGTCGACGCGGTGCCGGGGCTCCTCGATGTGCCCGTACAGCATGGTGCACGGGGTCTTGAGGCCCTTCTCGTGCGCCAGCCGGTGGATGCGCGACCAGTCCTCCCAGTGGGTGCGGTGGTCGACGATGTGCTGCCGGACCTCCCAGTCGAAGATCTCCGCGCCGCCGCCGGTGAGCGACTCCAGGCCCGCGTCGATCAGTTCGTCGAGGATCTCGGAGGCCGACAGACCGCTGATCGTCTCGAAGTGGTGGATCTCGGTCGCGGTGAACGCCTTCAGCGACACGTGCGGCAGCGCGGCCTTCAGCTCCCGCAGCGAGCGGGGGTAGTACCGCCACGGCAGGTTCGGGTGCAGCCCGTTGACGATGTGCAGCTCGGTGAGGTTCTCGCTCTCCATCTCCTTGGCGAGCTTCACCGCCTCCTCGATGCGCATCGTGTACGCGTCCTTCTCCCCCGGCTTGCGCTGGAAGGAGCAGTACGCGCAGGACGCGGTGCACACGTTGGTCATGTTGAGGTGGCGGTTGACGTTGAAGTGGACGACGTCGCCGTTCTTCCGCGTCCGCACCTCGTGCGCGAGACCGCCCAGCCAGGCCAGGTCGTCCGACTCGTACAGCGCGATGCCGTCCTCGCGGGTCAGCCGCTCACCGGAGCGGACCTTCTCCTCCAGCTCGCGCTTGAGCCCGACGTCCATGCCCACACCTTTCCTCGACGACTCGATCAACGGTACTCCCCCACCCTCCGGGCGGGCGGTGCCCCCAACGGCGCTTCGCGCCTAGACCTCTTCCGGCAGTTCCCCCACCCGGTTCTCCCACTTCGTGGAGAGCACGATGGTGGTACGGGTGCGGGAGACGCCCTTGGTGCCGGAGAGCCGGCGGATGATCCGCTCCAGGCCGTCCACGTCGGTGGCGCGCACCTTGAGCATGTAGGAGTCGTCGCCGGCGATGAACCAGCAGTCCTCGATCTCGCGCAGCTCCTTCAGCCGCTGCGCCACGTCCTCGTGGTCGGCGGCGTCGGAGAGCGAGATGCCGATGAGGGCGGTGACACCGAGGCCCAGCGAGGCGGCGTCCACCGTGGCCCGGTAGCCGGTGATGACACCGGCCGCCTCCAGCCGGTTGATGCGGTCGGTGACGCTGGGTCCCGACAGTCCGACCAGGCGGCCCAGCTCCGCGTAGGAGGCCCGCCCGTTCTCCCGCAGCGCCTGGATGAGCTGCCTGTCCACCGCGTCCATGCGATCGAAGCCTTCCGATGAATGAGGTCAGAGGAATTCGGGAAACGTATCCGTGCTCAGCGCGGCGGCCGGGCCCCGCCGCCCAGCTCGCCCCGCCACCGCCGGTACAGGCCGTGTCCGACGCCCGCCGCGTCGAGGACCCGTCCGGCGACGAAGTCCACCAGGTCCTGGATGTGGGTGGCGCCCGCGTAGAAGCCCGGCGAGGCGGGCACCACGGCCGCGCCCGCGTCGTCGAGGGCGACCAGGTGGCGCAGGGTCCCCCCGTCCAGCGGCGCCTCCCGCACGGTCACCACCAGCTTGCGGCCCTCCTTGAGGGTCACGCTCGCCGCCCGTTGCAGCAGGTCCTTGGAGAGCCCGAGCGCGACCCCGGCCACGCACGCCGTGGAGGCGGGCACGATCAGCATCCCCTTCGCGGGGTACGACCCGGAGGACGGCCCGGCGGCGAGGTCCCCCGCGCTCCAGTACCGCACCCGGTCCAGATCGACGGTGAAGGTGCCGGGCTTGCCGTCGGCGCCGCGGGCGAGCCATTCGCTCAGGTCCTCGCGCCAGTGGGCGTCCCGGAAGGCGATGCCGGTCTCGTCCAGCAGGGTGAGCCGCGAGGCCCGGCTGACGACCAGGTCGACGCTCTCCCCGGCATCGAGCAGCGCACGCAGCACGGCGGCGGCGTACGGGGTGCCGGATGCTCCGGAGACCCCCACGATCCAAGGTGTGCGCTGCGTTTCTCCTGCGTTCACGTCTTGAGCGTACCGGTGTGCCGTCCGGTGCCGAACTCAGACGGTCAGCCCCCGGACCAGGAGGTCGAGCAGCGCGCACCCGAACAGCGCGATGCCGATGAACCCGTTGACGGAGAAGAAGGCCCGGTTCAGGCGGGTCAGGTCGTTCGGCCGGACGATGGTGTGCTCGTAGCCGAAGGCGCCCGCGACGACGATCAGGCCGAGCCAGAAGAAGAAACCGGCGTCGGTGGCGAGGGCGTACCAGACGAACAGGGCCGTCGTCACGGTGTGGCAGGCGCGGGCGCCCCAGATCGCCGCGGGGATGCCGAAGCGGGCCGGGACGGACTTGACGCCGATGCGGCGGTCGGTCTCGACGTCCTGGCAGGCGTAGATCAGGTCGAAGCCGCCGATCCAGATGCCGACCGCGAGGCCGAGGATCACCGCGTGCCAGGACCACTCGCCGGTGATCGCCAGCCAGCCGCCGATCGGGCCCATGGCCTGGGCGAGTCCGAGGATGGCCTGCGGGAAGTTGGTGAACCGCTTGCCGTACGGGTAGACCACCATCGGGATCACCGCGATGGGCGCGAGGGCCAGGCAGAGCGGGTTGAGCAGCGCGGCGGCGCCGAGGAAGACGACCAGGGCGATCAGCGCGCCGGTCCAGGCGTGCCGGACCGACATCGCGCCGGTGACCAGCTCGCGGTGGGCGGTGCGCGGGTTGCGGGCGTCGATCTCGCGGTCGATGATCCGGTTGACCGCCATCGCGAAGGTGCGCAGGCCCACCATGCAGACGGTCACCAGCAGCAGCTTGCCCCAGTGGATGTTCTGGTCGCGGTCGTACATCGCGGTGAGCGAGGCGATGTAGGCGAAGGGCAGCGCGAACACCGAGTGTTCGATCATCACCAGGCGCAGGAACGCCTTGGTGCGGCCCGGCTGCGGGATCGCGGCTGAGGCGCTGGTCACAGACCGTACTCCTTCCATCGGCGGCTCACCTTCGCCGCCGTCTCCGGGTCGGACACGACCATGTCCGGCCAGCCCCCGTCCCGTGTGTACCCCTCCTCGGGGAGCTTGCGCGTCGCGTCGATGCCCGCCTTGCCGCCCCAGAACTGCTGGTAGGAGGCGTGGTCGAGGTGGTCGACGGGGCCTTCCACGACCGTGAGGTCACGGGCGTAGTCGGTGTTGCCGAGCGCCCGCCAGGCGACCTCGTGCAGGTCGTGGACGTCGCAGTCGGCGTCGACGACCACGATCAGCTTGGTCAGGGACATCATGTGCGCGCCCCAGATGGCGTGCATCACCTTCTGGGCGTGTTTGGGGTACTTCTTGTCGATCGACACGATCGCACAGTTGTGGAAGCCGCCGGCCTCCGGGAGGTGGTAGTCCACGATGTCCGGGACGATGATCTTCAGCAGCGGCAGGAAGAACCGCTCGGTGGCCCGGCCCAGCGGCCCGTCCTCGGTCGGCGGCCGGCCGACCACGATCGACTGGAGCAGCGGGCGCCTGCGCATGGTCACGCAGTCGATGGTCAGCGCGGGGAACGGCTCCTGCGGGGTGTAGAACCCGGTGTGGTCGCCGAACGGCCCCTCGGGCAGCATCTCGCCCGGCTCCAGCCACCCTTCCAGGACGACCTCGGCGTGGGCGGGCACCTGGAGCGGCACGGTCTTGCAGTCGACCATCTCGATCCGCTTGCCCTGCACGAACCCGGCGAACAGGTACTCGTCGATGTCCCCGGGCAGCGGCGCGGTGGAGGCGTACGTCACGGCGGGCGGGCATCCGAAGGCGATGGCGACCGGCAGCCGCTCGCCCCTCCGGGCGGCGACCTGGTAGTGGTTGCGGCTGTCCTTGTGGATCTGCCAGTGCATGCCGATGGTGCGCTTGTCGTGCCGCTGGAGCCGGTAGAGCCCGAGGTTGCGGATGCCGGTCTCGGGGTCCTTGGTGTGCGTGAGCCCCAGGTTGAAGAAGGACCCGCCGTCCTTGGGCCAGGTGAACAGGGCGGGCAGCCGCTCCAGGTCCACCTGGTCGCCGCGCAGCACGACCTCCTGCACCGGGGCGTTCTCCGGCTTGACCTTCTTCGGCGGCAGGTGGGTGACCGCCCCGAGCTTGCCGAACGCCTCGCGCACCCCGACGAACCCCTGCGGCAGCTCGGGCTTGAGCAGCCCGCCGATCTTCTCGGAGATCTCCGCGTACGACTTCAGGCCCAGCGCCTTGAGCAGGCGGCGGTCGGTGCCGAAGACGTTCATCGCCAGGGGCAGGTCGGAGCCCTTGACGTTCTCGAAGAGCAGGGCGGGGCCGCCGGCCTTGTTCACCCGGTCGACGATCTCCCCGACCTCCAGGTACGGGTCCACCTCGGCCTTCACGCGCTTGAGGTCACCCTCGCGTTCCAGTGCCCGGAGCAGGGAGCGGAGATCGTCGTAAGCCATGCGGTCCAGTATCCCCGAGCGGCTACCCTGGCCCCGTACCGCCCACCGCTTTCGCTGGAGAGGCCCCATGCTGCGGGTGCTGATGTTCCTCGTGCCCCTCGCGCTGAGCGTCTACGCGTTCATCGACTGCATCAGCACGAAGGACGACGACGTCCGCCACATGCCCAAACCGCTCTGGGCGATCCTGGTCCTGCTCTTCCCGCTGGTCGGCTCGCTCTCCTGGATCATCGCCGGCAAGAAGCGCGCCACCGCCCCGTCCTTCGAACGCCGCCAGTGGGTCGCCCCCGACGACAACCCGGAGTTCCTCAAGTCCCTCGACGAGGACAAGAAGCGGGACGAGGACTCCAAGGGGGACTGACGGGGGCGGGAGCGGAGGATGCGGGTGCTGCCACGGGTCAGGGCCGGTGCCCGGTCCGGCGGGACCGGTCATGGCACCGGCCTGACCCCCGCGGCGCGGATCCGCCCGCGTTACGGACGCTGGCCCGCCTCGTCCACCACGGCACGCTCCAGGACGGCGAACCGGCCGGTCACCTCACCCTTCTCGAAGCCTGTGGGCAGGTCCTCGACGGCCACCTCCCGTTCGCCCAGGAACTCCTTGGTCCGTTTGTCGAAGATCAGCTCGACGCGTTCCCCGTCGTCGATCCGGGCGACGGCGACCCCGTGCCGGCCCGCGGCGTCGACCGCGTCGTCGACGACGAAGACCCCGCGGATCTTCGCCGCGGCCCGGTAGAGCGCGGCGGCCTGGGCCGGCGGCATCAGGGACTCGCGGGCCAGGTCGCCGACGAGGACGAAGTTGGCCTCGTCCTTGCTGTCGCTGCCCTCGCTCGCCCCGGTCAGCCACGCATACATCTCGTCCGGGTCGGTGGGCAGGGTCTGGAGGTGCCGGTAGTCGGTGTTGGACGGGATGCCGGGGGTCGGCTTCTCCAGCGGCTCGTGGTCGGACCGGACGTAGGGGTCGTGCAGCATTCCCTCCCGCGAGCCGTCCACCGACAGCCAGACCTCGCGCTGGTGGACGGGCTGGAGTTCGGCGGGCGCGCCGTCGCCCCGCTGCGTGGCCCAGCCGCCCTTGCTCTTGATGTACACGAACTGGTCGTCCCGGATGCCCGTCGGCACGTCGGCCTTCTCCGCCGCCAGCGCGATGTCCTCCCACAGGGCCGCCGCCTCCTTCGACGCGGCCGGGGCGGGTTCGTCGGACGGCAGGGTGACGGACAGGGTAGCGACGACTGCCGCGACGGCGCCCGCCACCAGCGCGGGGCGCAGCCACCCGGACGGTTTCCGGGCGGGGGCGGGAGAGTCGGTGCGCCGGATCTCGGTCATCAGATGCTCCTTCAGGAGGTGGTGACGACCCGGTCGGAGGTCTCTCTCGGGAAGGCGGTTCATCGGTTTCCCTCCATGACGGGCCTGACCGCGGTGGTGCGGTCACCTTTCATCTGTCCGTGGGATTCGAGGAGTTCCGTATGTTCCAGGGCTTTTGCGAGTTTCGCCCGGGCGCGGGAGAGCCGGGACCGTACGGTGCCGACGGGCACCCCGAGCGCCTGGGCGGCGGCCCGGTAGTCCAGGCCCGACCAGACGCACAGCGCCAGCACCTCCCGCTCGGGGCGCCGCAGCGCCGTCAGGGCGGTGCGGACGAGGTCCAGCCGGGCGGCGTCGTCCACCCGTCCGGCCACCTCGTCGGCGTGGTCGCGCACGGTGCTGTCGCGGGGCAGCCGGGCGACGGCGGCGGCGTGTCTTCGCGCGGCGCGGCGGGTGTTGCGCGTGACGTTGGTGGCGATGCCCAGCAGCCAGGGGCGCAGCGAGCCGCCCTCGGCGTCCAGGCGGTCGCGCAGCCGCCAGGCGTCCAGGAAGGTGAGCGAGACGACGTCCTCGGCGGTGGCCCAGTCGCCGGTGAGCCGGAACGCGTGGTTGTAGACGGAGCGCGCGTACGCGTCGAAGAGATCGCCGAAGGCGGCGTGATCCCCCGCCCGGATGCGTGTCCGCAGATTCGTGTCCACGTCCTCTTGTCTGTCCGCACGGCGAAGGCCGGTTCCCCTGACCCATGTCACGGGAACCGGCCTCGCGGTGGGGCGGCGGTCGGCTACACGCCCGCGTAGGAGTGCTTGCCGGAGACGAAGATGTTGACGCCGTAGTAGTTGAACAGCCAGCAGGCGAAGGCGATCAGCGCCAGGTAGGCGGCCTTGCGGCCCTTCCAGCCGGCGGTGGCGCGGGCGTGCAGGTAGCAGGCGTAGGCGACCCAGGTGATGAAGGACCAGGTCTCCTTGGGGTCCCAGCCCCAGTAGCGGCCCCAGGCGTCACCCGCCCAGATCGCGCCCGCGATGATCGTGAACGTCCACAGCGGGAAGACGGCGGCGTTGACCCGGTAGGAGAACTTGTCCAGCGAGGCCGCGGCGGGCAGCCGGTCCAGCACCGAGTTGGCGAACCGGCCGGGGGTGCCGCCGGAGGCCAGCTTGTTCTCGTAGGAGTCCTTGAACAGGTACAGCAGCGTGGCGACCGCGCCGACGTAGAAGACCGCGCCGCAGAAGATCGCCGTGGAGACGTGGATGTAGAGCCAGTACGAGTGCAGCGCGGGAACCAACTGGTCACTGGCGGTGTACAGGACGGTGACGGCGAGTCCGAGATCGAGCAGGACCGTGGTGACCAGGGGGAGGCCGAGCCAGCGGATGTTCTTCTTCAGCAGGAGCAGCACCAGGTACACACCGACGGCGACGGTGGAGAAGGTGATGCTGAATTCGTACATGTTGCCCCACGGCGCCCGCCCCACCGACAGCGCCCGGGCGAGCACACCGCCGAACTCGATGAGGAAGGCGAGCACGGTGAGCGAGATGGCGATACGTCCGTAGAGGTCGCCCTTCTCGGTCCCGCCGTGGGCGCCGGGCCCGTCGGGCACGTCCCGCGCACCGGCCGCGGACCGGACGACGACCCGCGGCCGCTCCAGTACGGCGGTGCCGCCGGCCTTCTGCACGGTGACGGCCGGTCCGGTGCGGGCCCGCGCCTCGGCGCCGGCGGTGAGCGCGGCGGCGGTGCGGCCGACCTTGCTCCGGCTGCCGAGGATCCACTCGGCGATGTAGGCGAAGAAGGCCAGGGTGTAGACCGCCATCGCGGAGTAGATCAGCGTGTTGCTGATGTTCGCGAGGTGCTCGTTGGTCGCTGCGGCCAGTTCGGTTACGGCGGCGAGAGTCACTTCTTCTCAGCCCTCTCGGCAGATGGAGCTGCGGGGTCGGATCCGGCTGGGGAGCCGGGGGAGTCGGAGGTGTCGGGACGGTCGGAGGCGGGGTCGGAGCCCGGTTCGGGGTCGGGCGCTCCGGGAGCCCGGGCGTACAGGGCCTCGGCGAGGTCGCCGAGTTCCTCGGGTACCTTCGCGGACTCGCTGCGGCCGAGGCCGGCCATCTCGACCACGGTCACGCCGTCGGCGCCCGGCACGGCCCGCACCCAGACCCGGCGGCGCTGGATGAACAGGGAGCCGGCCAGGCCGAAGATGGCCACCACCGCGCCGCCGAGCGCCCAGACGCTGCCGGGCTGCTGGGTGACCTGGAAGCCGGCCCACTCCTGGACGCCGTCGAAGGTGACCGAGCCGGCGCCGTTCGGCAGCGTCATGGTCTGGCCGACCCTGAGCTGCTTCTTGAACAGCTCGCCGTCGGAGTCCTTGAACTCCTTCATGTTGGTGCGGTCGAGCTGGTAGACGCTCTGCGGGATGCCCGCGTCGACGCCGAGGTCGCCGTGGTAGGCGGAGAGCGCGAGCATCGGGTTGAGCAGCGCCGGGAAGGTGGAGTACATCGCGCTGCCCTTGCCGCCGTAGGTGGGCAGGAAGAAGGCGTTGAAGCCGAGCTGTTCCTTCTCGCCCTTGGCGTTGCGGTAGCCGTCCATCACCTTGATGGCGCCGGAGGAGGTGACATTGGCGTCCAGCGGCAGCAGGGCCACCGCCTCGCGGTCCATGACCACCTTGCCCTGGGCGTCCCGGACGGTGACCACGGGCGCGTAGCCGTGGCTGACCAGGTAGACCTTGGAGCCGTCGATCTCCAGCGGCTCGTTGACCTTGATGGTGGTCGCCTTCTCCTTGCCGTAGGCGCCCTCGCTGTAGGTGACCTTGGCCTCGTAGACGCGGGGGGTGCCGCGGTTGGGGCCGGTCGCCTCGTAGGTGCCGTGGAAGTCCTTCAGGGTGAAGCTGAACGGGTCCAGGTCGTCCTGGGTGAAGAGGTTGCCGGACTTGAAGTCGTCGTACTGGGTGAGCGTGTTGGAGAAGCCGTCGCCTTCCAGGACCAGCTTGTTGCCCTCGTACTTGAACAACTGGCCCCAGGCGAAGGCGATCAGCATCACGATCAGCGCGATGTGGAAGGCGAGGTTGCCGACCTCGCGGAGATAGCCCTTCTCGGCGGCGACGGCGTCCCCGGCGAGGTGGGCCCGGAAGCGGCGCTTGTTCAGCAGGGCGAGGGCGGCCTCGCGGACCTGCTCGGGGGCGGCCTCGGTGCGCCAGGTGGTGTAGGCGGGCAGCCGGGTCAGCCTCCGGGGGGCGCCCGGCGGCCGGCCGCGCAACTGGCCGACGAACTGCCAGGTCCGCGGGATGATGCAGCCGATGAGGGAGATGAACAGCAGGATGTAGATCGCGGAGAACCACACCGAGCTGTAGACGTGGAAGAGGCCGAGCTTGTCGTAGAGCGGCGCGAGGACGTCGTGCCGGGTGCGGAAGTCCTCGACCTTGGTGGCGTCGATGCCTTCCTGCGGGATCAGCGACCCGGGGATCGCGCCCAGCGACAGCAGCAGGAGCAGCAGCAGCGCGACCCGCATCGAGGTGAGCTGCCGCCAGAACCAGCGGGCCCAGCCGAGCACGCCGAGGGAGGGCAGGTGGGGTGCCTCGTCCGCGGGCGCGGTGGAGAGCTGGGCACCGGCTGCGCCCAGCTCCCGTTCGTCACCGGTCGGCGGCGTCTTGTCGGGCCCGGTTTTCGCGGTCGTGCTCATCGAGTCAGATCCCTACAGTGAAGCCGTTGGACCAGGTCTGCATCTGCTGCACGATGCTGTCCCACGCGCCGGTCAGCAGCAGCAGACCGGTCGCGATCATCATGGTGCCGCCCACCCGCATCACCCAGACGTAGTGGCGCTTGACCCAGCCGAAGGCGCCGAGCGCCTTGCGGAAGGCGACCGCGGCGAGCACGAAGGGCACCCCGAGGCCGAGGCAGTACGCGACGGTCAGTATCGCCCCGCGTCCGGCGCTGGCCTGGTCGGAGGAGAGCGCGAGGACGGAGGCGAGGGTCGGGCCGATGCAGGGCGTCCAGCCGATGCCGAACAGCGCGCCGAGCAGCGGGGCGCCGACCAGGCCGGCGGTGGGCCGCTTGTGGAAGCGGTACTCGCGCTGGGTGAGCCAGGGCATCAGGCCCATGAAGAAGACACCCATGACGACCATGAGCACGCCCAGCACCTTGGTGAGGATGCCGCGCTCCTCCTGGAGCGTCTGACCGAAGAAGCCGAACAGGGCGCCGCCGGAGACGAACACGGCCGTGAAGCCCAGGACGAACAGGGAGGCGCCGAGTGCCATCCGGCCGCGCCGGGCCTCGGCCAGGTCGGTGCCGGTGACGCCGGTCACATAGGAGAGGTAGCCGGGGACGAGGGGGAGGACGCACGGGGAGAAGAAGGAGACGAGGCCGCCGAGCAGGGCGATCGGCACGGCGAGCAGCAGCGCGCCGGTGCGTACGGTCTCGCCGGGGTCGGCGGCGAGCGTGGCCACTGCGGTCACGTCACTTCTCCGCCAGGACCGGGGCGAGCATCTTGCGCAGCTTCTCCTCGCTGAGGGCCTGGAGGGTGCGCGCGGCGATCCTGCCGTCGCGGTCGATGACCAGCGTGGAGGGGATGGCCTGCGGGTTGAGGGTGCCCTTCTTGAAGCGGAGCATCAGCTTGCCGGCCGGGTCGTACAGGCTGGGGTAGCTGACGCCGTACTCCTTCTCGAAGGCCCTGGCGGGTCCGGTGGAGGTGTCGCGGGTGTTGATGCCGACGAACTGGACGCCCTGGTCCTTGACGTCCTGGTAGACCTTCTCGAAGTTCTTCGCCTCGGCGCGGCAGGGCGGGCACCAGGAGCCCCACACGTTGAGGACGACGACCTTGCCCCGGTAGTCGTCGATGTCGAGCCGGGCGCCGTCGACGGTCTTGCCGGACAGGTCGGGGACGTCGGCGCGGTCGCCCTTGCCGACGGTGGCGATGCCGTCGGAGCCGGTGATGTAGTTGGTGTTGCCGCCTCCGCCGGAGGTCCCTCCGGAACTGCACGCGGACACGAGCAGCGCGCAGGCGACGGCACCGGTGGTCAGGGCGGCGCGGCGGCGGGCGCGGGCGGTGGCGCGGTTCGAGCGCAGGGGGGCGCGGCTGGCGGCACTCATGTGAAAAGTTTCGCATGTCCGTTCCGGGGATCTTGCGCACCCCCCTCACGGGAGGGAAACCGCATTTCAGGCGGGCGTGGGAGCCGTCCTGAGGAAGCTGTTCCAGCCGCCGGCCGGGGCGGTGCCGACGTCCAGGGTGCGCAGCCTGTCCAGCACCTCGGGGCGCTGCGCGTCTAGCCAGTCGGTGAACTGGCGGAAGGAGACCAGCCGGATGTCGGCGCCCTTCTCCTTCTCCCGGGCGATGTGCTTCAGGGCGCCCTCGACGGCGTCCATGTAGATGCCGCCGTTCCACTCCTCGAAGTGGTTGCCGATGAAGAAGGGCGCCCGGTTCGTCTCGTAGGCCCGCTCGAAGCCGGCTATGTAGGAGCGGGTGGCCTGCTCGCGCCAGCCCGGGTAGCGGTAGGCGGGGGCCTTGGTGGAGTTGACCGACTGGTTGGCGAGGATGTTGTAGTCCATCGAGAGGACCTCGAAGGAGTGCCCGGGGAACGGTATCTGCTGCAGGGGCAGGTCCCAGACGCCGTTGCGCTTCACCGGCCAGACCTGGCGGCCGCCGGGCGAGGAGGCGTCGTAGCGCCAGCCCAGTTCCCGGGCGGTGGGCAGCAGGTTGTCCTGGCCGAGCAGGCAGGGGGTCCGGCCGCCGACGAGTTCCTTGTCGTAGTCGAACGGCAGGGCGGGCAGGTCGGTCCACCCGGTGTTGGTCCGCCACTCCTTGACGAAGGACTTCGCCTGGTCGATCTCGCTGCGCCACTGCTCGGGCGTCCAGTGGGCGACCGTGCCGCTGCCGCCGCAGAAGTGCCCGTTGAAGTGGGTGCCGATCTCGTGCCCGTCCAGCCAGGCGCGGCGCACGTACTTCAGGGTCTCCTTGATGTGCGCGTCGGTGAGGTAGCCGATGTCGGAGGCGCCGCGCGGGTTGTTCGGCGGCTCGTACAGCCGCTTCTTGGACTCGGGCAGCAGGTACAGGCCCGACAGGAAGAAGGTCATGTGCGCGCCGTGCTCCTCGGCGAGGTCGAGGAAGCGCGGGAACAGGCCGTTGCCGATCTCGCCGGCCCCGTCCCAGGAGAAGACGACGAACTGCGGCGGGGCCTGCCCCGGCTCCAGCGGCTCGGGCGCGTCCGGCTGGTGCGGCTGCCGGCCGGTGTACGCGGTGGAACCGTCGCCGAGCGGACGGGCGTTCGACGTGGGCTTCCCGCCGGCGCCGGGCCCGGCACCCTCACCGGAACCGGAACCGGCCGCATGGCTGGAGCCGTCCGACGCGGCGTGGGTGCCGCAGGCCGCCAGTCCGACGGCCGCCGCGACCCCCGCGCCGAGCCCGAGCATGTCCCTGCGGGTGTAGGTGGGCATGGTGTCCCCGTTCGTCACGTCCTCTGGTGGTCACCCGGTCAGAGGACGGGACGAACAGGTGGGTTCCGGAAATCTGTGCGGATTCCGTAACGGAGATCGCGTACCGGTACGGCCCAGGTCAGCGGGGTCAGGCGCCGAACGCCTTGCCCTTCCCCTTCACCGGCCGGGCGCCCGCCAGCAGATGCGGCGGCACCAGGTCGCGGGCCGGCTCCGAGTAGCCGACGGAGACGATCCGGTCGCCCTGGTACGTGAACGTCGTCAACGACGCGAGCGTGCACTGCCGCTTGCGCGGGTCGTGCCAGAGCCGGCGCCGCTCCACGTAGGACCGCACCAGCCAGATCGGCAACTGGTGGCTGACCAGCACCGCCTCGTGCCCCCGGGCGCGGTCCTTGGCGGCGTCCAGCGCCCCCATCATCCGTACCACCTGGTCGACGTACGGCTCGCCCCAGGACGGCTTGAACGGGTTGACGACGTGCTTCCAGTTGCCGGGGCGGCGCAGCGCGCCGTCGCCGATGCCGAAGGTCTTGCCCTGGAAGACGTTCTCGGCCTCGATGAGCCGGCCGTCGGTGGCCAGGTCCAGGCCGTGCGCCTTGGCGATCGGCGTCGCCGTCTCCTGCGCCCGCTCCAGCGGGGAGGCGACGACATAGGTGATGTCCCGGGAGGCGAGGCGCTCGGCGACCCGGTCGGCCATGCGCCGGCCCAGCTCGGAGAGGTGGTAGCCGGGCAGCCGGCCGTACAGCACGCCGGTGGGGTTCTCGACCTCGCCGTGCCGCATCAGGTGGACGACGGTGATGTCCTGCTCGGGCGTGGCGCTCATGCGGTCGCCTCCGCCGCCGCGCGGGCCGCCGCCGGGAGGGCGTCGGCGATCCGCTGCACCGCGCGCTCGTCGTGCGCGGTGGAGACGAACCAGGACTCGAAGGACGACGGCGGCAGATAGACCCCGCCGGCCAGCATCGCGTGGAAGAAGGCGGTGAAGCGGTACGACTCCTGCGCCTTGGCCTCCGCGTAGTCGCGCACCGGCCCGTCGGTGAAGAAGACGGAGAACATGTTGGACGCGGTCTGCACGGTGTGCGCCACGCCCTCCTTGCTCAGCGCCTCGGTGATCAGGGCCTGGATCTCGGCCGACACCGCGTCGAGCTTGGCGTACGCCGCGTCGTCGAGCAGCCGCAACTGGGCGAGCCCGGCGGCGGTGGCGACGGGGTTCCCGGAGAGGGTGCCCGCCTGGTACACCGGCCCGGCCGGGGCGAGGTGCGCCATCACGTCCGCGCGCCCCCCGAAGGCGGCGGCGGGGAACCCGCCCCCCATCACCTTCCCGAAGGTCATCAGGTCGGGCACGACGCCCTCGACCCCGTACCAGCCGGCCCGGCTGGTACGGAACCCGGTCATCACCTCGTCCGAGATGAACAGCGCGCCGTCGGCGGCGCAGGCGTCCTTCAGGCCCTGGTTGAACCCGGGCAGCGGCGTGACCACGCCCATGTTGCCCGGCGCGGCCTCGGTGATCACGCAGGCGATCTCCCCGGGGTGCGCGGCGAAGGCGGCGTGCACGGCGTCCAGGTCGTTGTACGGCAGCACGATCGTGTCGCTCGCCTGGGCGCCGGTGACGCCGGGTGTGTCGGGCAGCGCGAAGGTGGCCACGCCGCTGCCGGCGGAGGCGAGCAGCGAGTCGACGTGACCGTGGTAGCACCCGGCGAACTTGATCACCTTGGTGCGCCGGGTGAATCCGCGGGCCAGCCGGATCGCCGACATGGTCGCCTCGGTGCCGCTGGACACCAGCCGCACCTGCTCCAGCGGCGCGACCCGCTCGACCATGGCCTCGGCCAGCGCGACCTCGCCCTCGGCGGGCGTCCCGAAGGAGGTGCCGCGCCCGACCGCCTCCTGGACGGCGGCGATCACCTCGGGGTGCGCGTGCCCGAGGATCATCGGCCCCCAGGAGCAGACCAGGTCGACGTACTCGCGGCCGTCGGCGTCGGTGAGGTACGGGCCGTCGCCGGACACCATGAACCGCGGGGTGCCGCCCACCGCGCCGAAGGCCCGCACCGGGGAGTTCACCCCGCCCGGTGTGACGGCCGCCGCCCGGTCGAACAGCGCCTGCGAGGCCGGTGCTTCGTATGGATATGCCAGTTCGCTCATGACCTGCGACTTCTCCGACCTTCTCGACCTTCTCCGACTTCTCGGACTCCGGTTGCCCTGGGTGACCTCCTCAGGGTAGGCCAGGGGCGGGGTCCGGCCGGGGGCGGGCGAGGGAAGATCGGGACAACCGGGCCGCACGCCGTGTCGTCTGCAAGACTGGAGGCCCGGTACGCACCGCTCGCGCGGGCACGCGGGCAGGGGCTGCCGACATACTGCGGACATCCTGCGGCCAGATGTTTCGGCGCACGTTTCGGCGGGCGGCCGTGGGGGAGGTCACTGACACGATGATCGGGTTGCGCGGCGGGGGCCACGCGTCCTAGAAAAGCAGTCGGGTGGAGATATGCATCGCGGTGGCGGACTGGGCGAGGGGACCGGCGACCTCGGTCCTCGACGTGCCCGGCGGGGAAGGCACCGGCGCGAAGCGGAGGAGACGACCGAGGCACGTCAGGCGTACGGGGTACCGATCGAGCCGGAGCCGGCCGAGCGGCGGAACGACCGCCGGGTGGACCGCCCGGGGGCGGGGAGCAGGAATGGTGGTCGGGTGGGGGTGACGTACAAGTACTTCGGCGCGCCCGACGGCGCGACCGCGGCCCGCGTCCCGATCTCGATGCGCCCCGAGGAACTCGGCGGCGACGAGCTGGGCATGAACGGCATGTTCACCAAGATCAAGCCGGAGACCATGGCCGCGATGGTCCTCACCGGCATCGAGGGCGTCCCCCTCCACCGGGTCCCCCCGCTCGAACTCGTCGTCCTCCACCCCGACTACGCCGTCGTCAAGCTCCCGATGACCGTCGTCGACCCCCTGCGCGGCATCGGCGAGGAAGCGGTCGGCGCGGCGGCCTTCATCTGGTCCACGGTCCCGGACCGCGGGGGCCCGCGGGACGCGTTCAACGTGTACCAACTGCTCCACGAGTGGCAGGACTTCAGCCGACGGCTGCATGAGGCGGGGCATCAGCCTTATTGCCTGGTGTGGCCCTGAGGCGGGGGTTCGTGGGGGCGGGCGGGCACGGCTACGATCGGCCGCCATGGACTGGCTGGAGCGGGCAGCGAAGCTGAGGCAGTGGACCCGGAGCGGTACGCGCGCCCCGCACAAGCCGCTGCTGCTCCTGTACGCCCTCGGCCGGTTCCAGGCCGATGCCGACGGCGGGCTGCGGTACACCGCGGTGGAGAAGGACTTGCAGCGCCTGCTGACCGCCTACGAGTACCGGTGCACCTTCTGCGGGTACGACGGCCGGATCGGCGCGGTCCCGGTCGGGCTGGAGGCCGCCCACGTGCGCTGGTGGGCGTTGGGCGGACCCGACGAGGTCGAGAACGGGCTGTGCCTGTGCTCGCTGCACCACAAGCTGTTCGACAAGGGCGTCCTCGGGGTGGACGACGGTCAGCGCATCCTGGTCTCGCAGCGCTTCGTCGGGCACAGCCCCGCCGCCCGTGAGCACGTCACCGCCCTCGCCGGCCGCCCGCTGATCGGCCCCCAGCCCGGGGCGCGCCCTGTGGCCGCCGCGCACCTCGACTGGCACGCCCGGCAGGTCTTCCACGGTGAACCCCGCCCTGCCACGGCCGTCTGACGTTTTCGGCCTCACCCTCCGGGGGATGGTGGGGTGTCCAAGGCCCTCGGGAGTACCGGCACGTCTGTGCGGCTCGCGTCGTCGGCCGTGGTGAGGTGCCTGGTCGCGTCCAGGGTGTGTCGCAGGTGCTGGGCGAGGGGGTGCTGGTCGGGGTCGTCGATCCAGCGTTCGAAGGCGACCTTGAACGCGGCCATCCCGATTCCGGCCGCGAGTGCCGCGGTGGTGGCGTCCAGACCGCGTTCCCGGAGCGCGTCAGCGAGGGTGGAGCCGAGGCAGGCCAGTTTGGCCAGTTCGCGTTCCTGCAGTTCCGGATGGGCGGCGATGACGGCTTGGCGCTGCCGTACCAGTTCCGCGCGTTCCTCGAAGACCGGAGCGGCTTCGGTCAGGGCGTGGGTGATCACCTCCAGTGGCGCCAGAGGGGCGGCGGCGGTGGCCGTGGCGTGCGCGAGGACGTCAGCGAGGGCGTTGCGCTGGAAGAGGACTTCGCGTTTGTCGGCGAAGTGCCGGTAGAAGGTGCGCTCGGTGACCTCGGCCCGGGCGGCGATCTCCGCCACGGTGGTGGCCTCGAAGCCCTTCTCGCTGTAGAGCTCCAGCGCCGCCTTCTCCAGGCGGCCTCGTGCGTCGGGTTTCCATCGGCTCATGCCCCGACCCTACCCAGCGATGACAGAATCTGACATCGGAGTGATGACAGAGCCTGACATGGGCGCTATGGTGATGTCACGAACTGACATCACGGCTCCCTGCCCCTGGCCGGGAGCCCGCAGCAGGAAGGCGCATGCCATGCGGGTATTCGTCACCGGAGCCTCCGGACACCTCGGCTCCGCCGTCGTCCCCGAACTCCTCGAAGCGGGACACCAGGTCGTCGGGCTGGCCCGCTCGGACAGGTCCGCCGCCGCGCTGAGGGCCGCCGGTGCCGAAGCGCACCGGGGCGACCTCGACGATCTCGACGGCCTCGCCGCGGCCGCCACCGCGGCCGACGGCGTCATCCACCTGGCCTTCAAGCACGACGCCATGTTCGCCGGAGACTTCGACGGCGCGGTCGCGGCCGATCTGCGCGCCATCGAGGCACTCGGCGACGCGCTCGCCGGCACCGGCAAGCCTCTGGTGGCCACGTCCGGCACCGCGCTGTTCGCCTTCGCGGGAGTGCGGGACACCCTCACCGAGGACCACGCGCTCGACGCGGGACCGCGGATCGACGCCGAGAACGCGGTGGTCGCACTCGCCGGGCGCGGCATCCGCTCGTCCGTCGTCCGGCTGCCGCCGACCGTGCACAGCTCGCTCGACCAGCACGGCTTCATCCCGACCTTCATCTCCACCGCCCGGTCCAAGGGCGTGTCCGCCTACGTCGGCGACGGGACCAACCGCTGGCCCGCCGTACACACGCTGGACGCGGCCCGCCTGTACCGGCTGGCGCTGGAATCCGCGCCGGCGGGGGCCCGGCTGCACGCCGTCGACGACGAGGGGATCACCTTCCGGCGGATCGCCGAGGGCATCGGCCGCGGTCTGAACCTGCCCGTGGTCAGCATCCCGGCCACCCGGGCCGAGGCCCACTTCGGGTTCCTGAGCGCCCACGCCCAGGCCGACAACCCGTCCTCCAGCACGCTGACCCGGGACCTCCTGGGCTGGAAGCCCGTCCAGCCGGGCCTCGTCGACGACCTCGGCCAGGGCCACTACTTCGACGCCCCCGCGACCACCCCGCGCTGAGCCCCCGCACCCGGAAGCCCGGGGCGGAAACGACCCCCACGACCCACCACCCCCTGCACGACCGGCTGCCGCGCAGCCGACAGGAGACGCACCACATGAACACCAAGAACACACACGAGCGGATCGACCCCGAACTCGCCGACGCCCTGAAGGCAGTGCCGATGACGGAGGCGGGGGTGTTCGACCTCAGCGACCTGGCGGGCACCCGCGCCGGCGTCCGCGCCTTCGCCGAGGAGATCGCGGCCCGGATACCGGACGAGCCGTCCGTGTCGGTCGAAGAGATCGCCGTGGTCCGCCCGGACGGATCCACCCTCCCCGTCCGGCTGCTGCGGCCCACCGAGGCGGCCGGACCGCTTCCGCTGCTGCTCTGGTTCCACGGCGGCGGACAGGTCCTCGGGTACGCGGCCCAGGACGATCCCACCCTCAAGCACCTGGTCCTGGAGGTCGGCTGCATCGTCGCCTCCGTCGACTACCGGCTCGCCCCGGAGGCGCCCGCCCCGGCCGCCGCCGAGGACGGACTGCTCGCCTACCGCCGGCTTCGCGGTCAGGCAGCCGCGCTCGGCATCGACGAGGACCGCGTCGCCCTGGCCGGACAGAGCGGCGGCGGGGGCATCGCCGCCGCCACCGCGCTCATGATCCGCGACCAGGGCGACCCGGCGCCGCTCTTCCAGGCGCTGAGCTACCCGATGCTCGACGACCGCAACACCACCGCGTCGAGTCACGAGGTCACCGGCATCGGCATCTGGGACCGCGCGACCAACCTCCTGGCCTGGAACCTGATCCTCGGCGACCGCGCCGGCGCCGACGAGGTCCCGCCGTACTGCGCCCCCGCACGCGCGACGGACCTCACCGGCCTGCCGCCCACCTTCATCGCGGCCGGCGAACTCGACGTCTTCCGCGACGAGGACCTGAGCTACGCGACGCGGCTCCAGGCCGCCGGCGTACCCGTCGAACTGCACCTGTACCCCGGCGCGTACCACGCCTGGGACCTCTTCGCCCCCGAGGCCGCGGTGAGCGCCGCGTACGTCCACGCCTGGTACGGATACCTGCGCCGCCGGTTCTCCGCCGGCCGGCCCTGAGCGTGCGGCGGTCGGCCGGCCGCACCGCGGTGGGTGATCACGAGGGCCAGCCGCCGTAGGGGACGGTGATGAGTTCCATGGCGTGGCCCGACGGGTCCATGAAGTACACGCCGCGGCCGCCGTCGTTGTGGTTGATCGCGCCGGGGTGCTTGCGGTGGGGGTCGGCGTAGTGCTCGATGCCGCGGCGGCTGATCTGCTCGTACGCCGCGTCGAACTCCTCCTCGAAGACCAGGAAGGCGTAGTGCTGGGGGGTGATGCTGTCGGCGGGGACCGTGGCGAAGTCCAGGGTGACGCCGTTGTTCAGCTCGACGGCGATGAACGGGCCCCACTCGGCGGTGATCTCAAGGCCCAGCAGGCCCGTGAAGAATTCCGCGGACTCCCGGTTGTCCCGGGAGTGGACGATGGTGTGGTTCAGATCGACTGACAAGGAATGCCTCCGAAGGCATGTCCCGACACCTCCATGTCTCACCCGGCCGGTGACCGACACGCGATGTCGCCGTAGATGCTAGTCGCTGCCGGGGGCGCGCGAAAGCGGGGGCGGGCGGGGAGAGTTGTGGCGGTGGTGGTGCCGACGGAGGTGTGTCCGTCACCGTCCCCGGGGCAGCGGGCCCACGTCCGGGTGGCGGCCCGGGCGGAGCGCGGCGTGGCGTTGGCCGGGGCCGGGGCCCGAGCGGGCGGCGAGGGCGTCGGCGACGGCGCCGGTGGCGAAGGCGTACACCGTCTTGTGCAGCAGGTCGACGACGAGTTCGCGGCGTGGCCAGGTCTGGGGCGGGGCGCCGACGCCGGTGGCGTTCTCCAGGATCTGGTCGCTGGTGAGCCGGACGACGGTGAACTTCGCCGACGACCACGGGCCGCGCAGCCCGGCGTGCGCCATCACCGACCGCAGGACACCGAGCAGGGCGGCCTGGCCCACGTGCATGGCCAGGTTCACCGGCACCGGCTGGCGGCCGGGGTGTTCCCGCATGCCGGTCAGGCGTTCCAGGGTGCGGGCGGGGACATGGGAGTCGGGCCGGCCGGTGAACCGCTGCTCCGCCTTCTCGCCCAGCGTCATCACCGCCACCCCGGCCGTACCGGCCAGCAGGCCCTGCCACAGCGCGCGTTTCATCATGCCGGGCCGGGTACCCAGCGCTCCCCCGGCTCACCTGTCCCGGGCGACGCCGTTTCGCGGGTACGGCGCCGGAAACCCGGCGGGTGACGGTGGCCGCCGGGGCACCGGAGCGGAGGGCCGCATGATCATCGACCGGAGTGCGCACCGGGTCGCCGACCGGATCGCCCGGTGGCGCTCGGCGCCGGCCCTGCACCCCCACGGCGTGCTCTGCTCGGGCACGCTCACCGTGACCGGCCGGGCCGGCGGCGGGTGGGGGGCGCCCTGGCTGGACCGGCCCGGCTCCTACCGGGCGACCGTGCGCTGGTCCCGTGCGCTCGGGCTGCCCCGGCCGCTGCCGGACGGCCTGGGCCTGGCCGTCCGGGCCGAGGACGCCGACGGGCCGGGCACCCCGCTCGACCTGCTGTTCACATCCAGCCGCGCCGGTCGCCTCGGCCGGCACGTGCCCCTGCTGCGGCCGGATCCGCTGCGCGGGCCGTACTCCACCCTGCTGTCCTATCGGGCGGGTGACCGGGAACGGGTGCTGGCGGCCTTTCCCGCCGGCGATGCGGACGGTGGCGGCCTGACCGGCGGCTCGGACGGCGGTCCGGACGGCCGCCCGGGTGAGGTCATGCCGACGCTCTGGCAGCAGCTCGACCGCCGGCCCGTCCGGTTCGAGCTGCGCGCCGCCGCCCCCGACGAGCCCTGGCGGACCTTCGCCACGCTCTCCCTGGAGGCCGTCCGCCCCGCCCCGGCCGCCGCCACCGTCTCCTACGACCCGTACGCCCACAGCCTGCCCGGACTGCACCCCACCCGGCGGCTGAGCGGACTGCGCGAGGCCGCGTACGCCGGGTCCCGGCGGGGACGTACCCGCGTCAGGGGCCGGGACGTGCCGCGCGGTCCGGTTGCCGGTGCCACTGGAGGGTCAGCGGGGCCGCCGTGAAGACCGAGGAGTACGTGCCGACGGCCAGGCCGATGAGCAGGGCCAGGGCGAAGTCGGTGAGCGTGTCGTCGGCGAGGACGGCCAGGGCGGTGAGGATCAGGGCCGCGCCCAGGCCGGTGTTCAGGGTGCGGGGCAGGGTCTGGAGGATGGCCCGGTTGGTCAGGCGCGGCAGCGGTGTCGCGCGGTCGCGGCCGAGGAGTTCGCGGATGCGGTCGAACAGGACCACGGAGTCGTTGACCGAGTAGCCGACGACGGTCAGCAGCGCGGCCAGGAACACCCCGTCGACGGGCTTGCCGAGCCAGGCGAAGACACCGACGAGGATCACCACGTCGTGGGCGAGCGCACCGACCGCCGCCGCCCCGAAGTACCAGCGGAACCGGACCGCGAGGTAGAGGAGCTGGGCGCCCAGCGCGAGGCCGAGGGCGATCAGGGCGTTGCGGCGCAGTTCGTCGCCCAGGCTGGGGCCGATCAGCTCGTCGCGGACCTTCTCCGCGCCGCCGCCGATCTTCTCGACGGCGCCGGTGACGGTGGCCGCCTCGGCGTCGGTCAGCTTCTCGGCGCGCACGGTGAGCCCGTTCTCGCCGGCCGACTGCACGACCGCGCGCGGGAACCCGGCGTCGGTGAGCGCGGCGCGGGCCCGGTCCGGGTCGACGGCGTGGCCGGTGGCGTACTCGATGAGCCGGCCGCCGGTGAACTCGATGCCGAGGTCGAGGCCGCGCACGGCCACGCCCGAGGCGGCCAGGACGAGCGCCGCGGCGGAGGCGGCCAGCCAGCGCCGCGGGTGCCGCATCAGATGCGGTTCCCGGCGCAGCAGCCGGTCGCGGACCCAGCCGGTGCGGCCGATGCCGGTGACGCGGGGCCGGCGCAGCACGGCCTGGCGGTTCGCCGCGTACTCGGCGAGGACCCGGGTGATCAGCAGCGCGCTGACCATGGAGGCGAGCACGCCGATCCCCAGGGTGACGCCGAAGCCGCGCACGGGACCGGAGGCGAGGGCGAACAGCAGGCCCGCGGCGATCAGGGTGGTGACGTTGGAGTCGGCGATCGCGCTGAACGCCCCCCGGAACCCGGCCGTCAGCGCCGACCGGGGGCTGGGGCGGCGCCGGGCGGCGTGCTCCTCGCGGGCCCGTTCGAAGACCAGCACGTTGGCGTCCACGGCCATGCCGACCGCCAGGACGAACCCGGCCAGGCCCGGCAGCGTCAGCGTGGCGCCGAGCGCGGCCAGGGCGGCGTACGAGATCAGGCCGTAGCAGGCCAGGGCGACGGTGGCGAGCAGGCCCATCAGCCGGTACACGGCGATGACGAACAGCGCGGTCAGCGCGGTGCCGACGACGGCGGCCCGCGCCGCGGCCTCGATGGCGGCGTCGCCGAGGGTGGCGCCGATCGTGCGCTGCTCGATGGTCTCCACCGGTACGGGCAGGGCGCCGCCGGAGATGAGCAGCGCCAGTTCCCGGGCCTCGGTGTCGTCGAAGGAGCCGGTGATCTGCGTGCTGCCGCCGGGGATGCCGGTGCCGCAGGTGACGGACGGGTCGACCCGCGGCGAGGAGATGATCTTGTCGTCGAGGACGATGGCGACCCGGCGCTGCGGGTCGCCCGCCGGGTGGCAGGCGGCCTGCGCGGTGATCCGGGTCCACCGGTCGCGGCCGCCGTCGGTGAAGTCGACGGTGACGTGCCAGCCGGCGCCGCTCTGCTGGTCGAACCGGGCGTCGGCGCCCTTGACGTGCTGGCCGGTGAGCGCGGCGGGCTTCAGCCGCAGGGGTTCGCCGGACTCGTCCGGGAGGGTCCGCTCCCCCGCCGGGCCGGCCGCCTTCGCGCCGGTCCCGGCCGCGCCGAGGACCTCGTGGACGGTGAGCTGCGCGGTGCGGCCGAGGACGTCGGCGGCCTTCTCGGGGTCCTGTACGCCGGGCAGTTCGACGATGACGCGGTTCTCGCCGGAGCGGACGAGGGTCGGTTCGGCGACGCCGAGCGCGTCGATACGGCCGCGCAGCACTTCGACCGTACGGTCGGTGGCCGCCCGGTCGGCCTTGGTGGTGGGCGTGGAACGGGTCTCCAGCACGATCTGGGTGCCGCCGCGCAGATCAAGCCCCAGACGGACCGGCACGGTCAGGGCGATGGCCAGTGATCCGACGATCACCGCGAGGGCGAGCAGCGCGCGGACGCGCGAGAGATGGGTACGGCGTGACAACACGGGCCTCCGGCAGGCGTGTGCGAGGAAAGTGAAAGGGGTGAAAGGTGATTTCAGGTGCCGGAGGGTGCGGGGGGCGCGCGGCCGCGGTCGTGGGTCGCGCGGCGGGCGGAGAGGGGCGGCGGGTACGCGGGCCGCGCGGCGGTGCGTACGGCGGCGGGCGCGGCGGTGCCGGGTGACGGGGGTGTGACGTGCTGGTCGGGCGGGGCGGGGCGGTCACCGAGGTGCTCGTGACGCGTCCTGGCCTGGGCCGCGCAGGGGGTGGGGCAGGGGTGGTCGTCGGCGTGGGGGACGGTGTGGGGGGTGCGGGCCGCGTCGACCGGGGTGACGGGCGTACCGGACGGCACGGACGCTGCCGTACCCGGCGTACTGGACGGTACGGACGCTGCCGCGACGACCGATGCCGGTGCCGTGGTCAGTGGCCCCGTGCCCGCCCCGTCGAGGAGGCCGCCCGCCGGGAACAGCACCGACAGGACCGCGAGCAGCGCCGTCAGCGGTGCCGCCGGGCGGCGGGGGCGGCGGGGGGCCCGGGTCATGACGCCGTCCCTTTGCTGGAGGAGGGTCAGGGTTCGATGAGGCCGGCGCGGATGGCGTAGCGGGTGAGTTCGAGGCGGTCGCGCAGGCCGAGCTTGTGCAGGAGGTTGGCGCGGTGGCGGTGCACGGTCTTGACGCTGATGAACAGCACCTCGGCGATCTCCTTGGAGGAGTGGCCCTCGGCGACCAGCTTGAGGACCTCCTCCTCGCGCGGAGTGAGGATGTGGTCGGCATTCTCCTCTCCGTGCCGGACCCGGTCCAGATAGTTGCGGATGAGGGCGGTGACCGCGCCGGGGTAGAGGAACGGCTCGTCGCGCATCGCGGCCCGGCAGGCGGCGACCAGGTCCCGGTCGGCCACCGACTTCAGCACGTATCCGCAGGCCCCGGCCTTGAGCGCCTGGAACAGGTACTGCTCGTTGTCGTGCATGGTCAGCATCAGGATGCGCAGGTCCGGCTTGAGCGCGGCCAGCTCCCGGGTGGCCTGGAGCCCGGTGAGGCGGGGCATCGCGATGTCCAGGACGGCGAGGTCGACGCGTTCGCTGCGGGCCGCCTCGATCGCCTCGGCGCCGTCCCCGGCCTCGGCGACCACCTCCAGGTCGGGTTCCCGGTCGAGGATCAGCCGCACACCACGGCGTACGAGGGCGTGGTCGTCGGCGAGCAGGATGCGGATCGGCGTGGCGGCCGGGGTGGGCTCGGACATGGTCAGGGCTGCTTCCTGGAGGCGGGGACGGTGAGGCGGACGCGGGTGCCGGTGCCGGGCGTGGAGGTGAGGTCGAGGGCGGCGCCGGCGAGCAGGGCGCGTTCGCGCATCCCGCGGATGCCGGCGCCCTCGCAGGGGGCCTCGATGCCCCGGCCGTCGTCGGTGATCTCCAGCGTCACCGACGCTCCGGACCGGCGCAGCGCGACCTCGATCAGTCCGGCGTCGGCGTGCCGGGCGGCGTTGGTCAGGCTCTCCTGCGCGACCCGGTAGAGGACGAGTTCGGTCTCCGGGTCCAGGGGCGGCAGGTCGGTGGCGAAGCGGCGCACCACGCGCAGCCCGGTGTGGGTGGCGAAGTCCTGCGTCAGCGAGGTCAGCGCGCTGACCAGCCCCAGGTCGTCCAGGACCCCCGGCCGCAGCCTGCGCACCAGGCGCCGTACCTCGTCCAGGCTCTCCCGGGTGATCTCCTGCGCCTGGTGGAGTTCCCCGCGCAGCGGCTCGGGGGCGTCGTCGGCGGCCCGCTTGAGCACCAGCAGGATCGCGGTCATGCCCTGCCCGACCTCGTCGTGCAGTTCCTGGGCGATGCGGCGGCGCTCGGCCTCCTGGGCGAGCAGGACGCGGGCGCTGGAGGTGGCCCGTTCGTGCTCCAGGCGGTCCAGCATGGCGTTGAACGTGCGGACCAGCTCGGTCACCTCGCCGCCCCCGCCGGCCCCGGGCACCGGCAGCCGCTGGCCGGGGCGGAGCAGGTCGACGGTGGCCATCAGACGGGTCAGCCGGCCCAGCGGGGTCAGGCCCCAGCGCAGCAGGGCGGCGTTGGCGACCAGCATCACGGCCAGGCCGCCGACCAGGATGACCGCCTCGGTCAGCAGCACCGGCACCGACACGGTCACCGGCGCCCACAGCAGCAGGCCCGTCGCGGTGCCCAGCACCACGGCGTTCAGCCCGAAGATCCGCCAGAACAGCGACACCGGGGTGACTCCTCCTTCAGGGACCGGCCAGGGACCGGTCAGGGACCGATCCCGGCCGGCGGCCGGGGTCGGTGTTCTCGTGCTCGGTCCTCTCGTCCTCGGCCCTCGCACACCCCGGGTGGAGTCGCGGCCCCGGTTCACGACCGATACCGGCCCCAGCCTGCCCTCCGGGACCGGGCGCGGTCGATGGGGTCCGGCCCCCATATTCGCCCGCGCGGGGTGCCCATGCGGTGCCCGCCGCCGACCGGACGTGGTTACCGCGGCCCCCGCTGAATGGGGTCCGCGCCCGATGGGTTTCGCGGGGCGGGGACGGCAGGGTCGTAGGTGACCGGCCGTCCGATCCGGACCGTGCCCGCGGTGCCGCGGGCACGGTCCGGACCGGACGGCCACCGCCGCGTACCGCCACGCCATGGGAAAGGACCCGATCACCATGACGCCCGACACCTCCCCGGCCACCGACCGCCGTCCCGCCCGCCCCGGCCGTCCCGCCGGCCCCGATGTCCGGCTGCGGCTGGAGCACGCCCGGGACACCCGGCTGGCGCAACTGCGGGCGCTGCGGGAGACCGGGCAGAGCGCGGACGACCACCTGATGTCCGCGCAGGCCGAGGCGATCCAGCGGGTGCTGAAGGAAATCGACGCGGCCTTCGCCCGGGTCGACGACGGCTCCTACGGCACCTGCCTCGGCTGCGCCAAGCCCGTGCCCGCCGAGCGCCTGGAGATCCTCCCGTACACGCGGTACTGCGTCGGCTGCCAGAGCCGCGCGGCCGCCTGACCGGCCGCCCGGAGGGGTGAAGTGGTGCACCACCAGACCATCGGCGAGACCGCCACCCACCTGTCGCCCGAGGACCTCGCCGCGCTGCGGGAGAGCCTGCGCGAACAGCGCCTGTTCCGCCGGGAGCAGCTCCGGCGGATCGCCGCGGAACCCGGCGCCGAGGATGCGCGCCGGTGCCGTACCCCCGCGCGGGACGCCGTACGCGCCCGGCTCGCGGCCTCCGCGCGCATGGTCCTCGCCGACGTGGAGGCGGCACTGCGGCGCATCGCCGAGGGCGGCTACGGCGTCTGCGGCCGGTGCCGCCGCCCCCTCGACCGCGAGCTGCTGCTGATCGTGCCGCAGACCCGCTACTGCCCTCCGTGCCGCCGCGTCCGGGAGACGGGACGGTGACCGCGCCGGGGAGTCGTCACCGCCAGTCTTACCGACCTCTGAGGCAGACCCGCGCGACCACCGCGCCACGGCCCCGTCACCACCCGCCGTACCCACCCCTGCGGGCCCCCCGCGCGACCACCGCGCCGGGGACCCGTCACCGCATACCGTGCCCCCACCCGCGAGAGGCCCGACGATGACCGTGGCCCGCCGTCCCCTCCCCGGTTCGCCGGGCAGGCACCCGCATCGGCCCTGGCCGTTGTGCCGGCAGTGTTCGGGGCTCGCCCTGGACCTGGGGAGTGCCCGTACCCGGGCCTGGATCTCCGGGCGCGGTGCGGTGCTCGACGCGCCCACCGTCACCTTCCCCGGCACCGGCGCGGTGCGCCCCGTCCAGCGGGGCGCCATCGTCGACGTACCGGGCACCGCCCGGATGCTCGACCGGCTGCTCGGCCACCGTCTGCCGCGCCGCGCCCGGCCGCTGGTGGTGCTGACCGCGCCGGTGCTGGGCGGACCGGCCTGGCGGGAGCGGGCCCGTGCCGCCGTGGCGGTGCTCCGGCCGCGTGCGGTGCTGACCGTCCCCGCCGCCCGTGCCGTCGCGCTGGCCGCGGACGCCGATCTGTCCCGCCCGCTGCTGGTGATCGACATCGGTGCCCATCTCACCGAGGTGGTCCTCCTCGTCGACGGCGCGGTGTGGGACGCCCGCCGCGCCGCCCTGGGCACCACCGACCTCTCCGACGCGGGCACGTCGGCGGAGCTGAGCGACGCGGTCGGCGCCATGGTGGCCTCGATGCGCCGGCAGGACCGTACGTCCGTGACCGCGGGTGCGCTGCGCCGGGGCGCGCTCCTCGCGGGCGGCGGCGCCCTGCGGCCCGACCTCACCTGGCGGCTGCTCACCGGTCTGCGGGCGCCGCTGCGGGCCGTTCCGGCGCCGCACACCGCGGCGGTCCGCGGTGCCGCGGTGGTACTGCGCGCCGCCCACGCCCACCCCTCGGTCACCGGCGCGCACCCACGCCCGCCGGGCACCGGCACCGACACCGGTGATCCCCCGTTCCCCTGAGCCCCGACCGTCTCGGCCCCGCCGCTGGAAGGAGGACCCCGGTGTCCGGCGCGATACCTCCCGCCCAGCCACCTCCCGCCCCTCAGCGATACGTGCTCCCCTGGCGCCACCGGCACAACCCCCTGTGCCGGCGCACCGACCGGCTCCAGGGCTGGATCGCGCTCGGGCTGCTGCTGGCCGTGCCGCTCCTCGGCCTGCTCGCCGCGTTCGCCGCCGGGGACGCCGCCGGCCGGCACTACCGGGCCACCGCCGAACGGCAGGCCCACACCCGGCACCACACCACCGCCGTCCTCCTGCGCGACGCCCCCCGGCACCCGGAGCCCGGCTCCGACGAGGCCCGGCGGGCGCGCTACCCGGTCGAGGTCCGCTTCACCGACCCCGACGGCCGCCCCCGCACCGGCACGACCGACGTGCCGCCCGGCACCCCGGCAGACACCGCCGTACGGGTCTGGGTCGGCGCCGACGGGACGCTCACCGGGCCGCCGCTCACCGGGGAGGAGATCCACAGCCGCGCCATGGGCTGGGCCGTCCTCGCCTTCCTGGCCGTCGCCCTCCTCGGCCTCGCCGCCCACGGGACCGCGGCGGCCGTGCTGCGCCGCCGCAACCTCGCCGCGTGGGACGCCCGCTGGGCGGAGACGGCCCCCCGGTGGACGGCGTCACCGTGACCGCCCCCCCCGCGGACGGCCTACGCGCCCACCCGCCCGATGGTGAACCCGATCACCGACCCGCCCCCCTCCCGCCGGTAGGCGAACGGCGCTCCCCCGTGGGCCAGCGCCACCTCCCGGACGATGGAGAGGCCGAGGCCGGAGCCGGGGCGGGAGCGGGCGTCGGTGGCGCGGTAGAAGCGGTCGAAGACCCGGACCAGGTCGCCGTCGGCGATGCCGGGCCCCCGGTCGCGGACCTCGACCCGGAGGGTGCCGGGCAGGGCCGGCCCGGCGACGGCCACCTCGATGGGCGTGGCGCCGTCCGGGTCGAACTTCGCCGCGTTCTCGACCAGGTTGGAGATGGCCCGGGTCAGCAGCGTCGGCCGCCCCTCGGTCGTGGTCTCGCCGCACGCCCGTACGGTGATCGCGCGGCCGGTGCGGCGGCGGGCCAGGGACGCCACGTCACGGGCGATCTCGGCGATGTCGACCCGCTGCGGCGGCTCGGTGTCGGCCTGGCCGGCCGCGAGGTCGACCAGTTCGTTGACGAGGTCGGTCAGCTCGCGGGCCTCCTGGCCGAGGTCGGCGACGAGCTCCTCGCGGGCGGCGGGCGGCAGCTCGTCGATCCGCTTGAGCAGCGAGATGTTGGTCCGCAGCGAGGTCAGCGGCGTACGCAGCTCATGGCCCGCGTCCTGGACCAGCCGGCGCTGGTCCTCCTCGGACTGGGCGAGCCGGCCCAGCATCCGGTCGAAGGCCCGGCCGAGGCGGCCCACCTCGTCGGAGCCGGTCACCGGCACCTGGATGCCGAGCCGCCGGGTGCGGGCCACGTCCTCGGCGGCGGCGGTCAGCGCGACCAGGCGCCGGGTGATGCGCCGGGCCAGCCACCAGCCGAACAGCCCGGCGGCGGTCACCACCACGGCCATCAGCAGCAGCGTCCGCTGCTGGAGGGTGCGCAGCAGGTCCTCGGTGTCGCTGAACTCCTGCGCCACCTGCACCGCGCCCCGACCGCCGCCGAGCGAGACGGTGGCGACGCGGTACACGTCGTGGCCGACGTCGACGTCCTTGTGCTGGACCATCCGCCCGGCGGGCGCCGCGGCGGCGGTCCGCCGGTCGGCGGCGGTCACCGGGAGCCGGGGCTCGGAGGCGTCGGAGACCGTGCCGTCGGGCCCGAGCACCTGTACGTCGGTGCGGGCCGGGCGGACGATGTCGTGGCCGGGCGCGACGGAGGAGAAGTCGTCGGGTGACATCCGCTGCTGGCGCACCTCGTCCCGCAGGTCCTGGACCACCTGCCCGAAGACGGTCTCCTGGTCGACCCGGACCAGCCGGGCGGCGGCACCGTACGACAGCAGTCCGACCAGCACCGTGACCACGGCCGTGACCGTGGCGAACGACACGGCGAAGGTGGTCCGCAGCGACGCCAGCCGGGGCCGCCGCCCCTGCCCCGCCGCCACCGGCCGGGACCGCCGTTCCTGCCCCGCCACCACCGGCCGGAGCCGCCGTCCCTGCTCCACCGCCACCGGCCGGAGCCGCCGTCCCTGCCTCCTCACCGGCCGGTCCCCCTCCCGCCGCGGTCCCGCTCCCGGCCGGCCGCGCCGGGAGGGCCACGGGCGCCCGCGCACTCAGTCCTCCCGCAGCACGTAACCCACGCCGCGCACCGTCTGGATGAGCCGCGGCGCGCCCGGCTCGTCGAGTTTGCGGCGCAGGTAGCCGACGTAGACGGCGAGGTTCTTGGAGCCCGGCCCGAAGTCGTAGCCCCAGATCCGGTCGTAGATGGTGGCGTGGTCCAGGACGATGCCGGCGTTGCGCACCAGCAGTTCCAGCAGCTCGAACTCGGTGCGGGTCAGCTCCAGTTCGCGCTCCCCGCGCCAGACGCGGCGGGCCTGGGGGTCCATCCGCAGCCCGGCCGCCTCCAGGTACCGCCCGGGCGGCCCGGCGGACTCGGCCGGGGGTCTGGGCAGGTCCTCGGGGACGGCGAAGCGGGAGGCACCGGTACGGCGGAGCAGGGCGCGCAGCCGGGCGAAGACCTCCTCCACGTCGAACGGCTTGACCACGTAGTCGTCGGCGCCCGCGTCCAGCCCCGCGATCCGGTCGGCGGTCTCGACCAGCGCGGTCAGCATCAGGATCGGCGTCGGATCGCCCTCGGCGCGCAGCGCCCGGCAGACCTGGAGGCCGTCGATCTCCGGCATCATCACGTCCAGCACCAGCACGTCGGGGCGGCTGTAGCGGGCCCGGGCCAGCGCCGTGGCACCGTCGGCGACCGCGGTGACCTGGTAGCCCTCCAGGGTGAGGGCGCGTTCCAGGGCGTTGCGGATGGCGCGGTCGTCTTCGGCGAGCAGAACCGTCTGGGGTGTCTGGGGCACGTGTCCAGTCTGCCAAGGCCACGGCCGGCGCACCGGGGCCGGGACCCCGGCGCGGGCCGTTCTTACTGGGCTCTCACCCGGTGCTCTCACCCGGTGCTCTCACCCGGTGGGCCGCAGCCCCGCGAGCCGCTCCTCGAACGGCGTCACGTCCTCGAAGGTGTCCGCCTTCCGGACCGGCCGGGCAGGCGTCCCGGCGGTCCCGGACACCAGCGCGGCCAGTTCCCCGGCCGCCCGCGCGATACGGGCGTCCAGGCCCCCGGCGCCCCAGTCCTCGGCGGCGGCGTACACCCCGGTCGGGACGACGACGGCCTTGAGGTAGGAGAACAGCGGCCGCAGCGCGTGGTCGAGGACCAGCGAGTGCCGGGCGCTGCCACCGGTCGCGGCGACCAGCACCGGCTTGCCGGCCAGCGCCTCCGGGTCGCTGCCGCTCAGCGCGTCGAAGAAGGACTTGAACAGCCCGCTGTACGAGGCGGAGAACACCGGCGTGACGACGATCAGCCCGTCGGCGCCGGCGACCGCCTCGAAGGCGGCGGACAGCTCCGGTCCCGGGAATCCGTTGGTGAAGGTGTGGGCGATCTCCACGGCGAGGTCGCGCAGCTCGATCACGCGGGTGTCGTCCGCGCCGGTGGCGGCGGCGAGCCGGTCGCCCAGCAGCCTGGTGGAGGACGGGACGCTCAGCCCCGCCGAGACGACGACGAGCTTCATCGGGCACTCACCTCTTCGGCGTTCTGAGTGTTCTCGGACTTCTTCGCGAGCAGGGACGCGTGCGTCGGGGCGTCCGGCACGTTGGCCGGCCGGTTCTTGGCGAACTCCTTCCGCAGCACCGGCACGACCTCCTCGCCGAGCAGGTCGAGCTGCTCCAGGACGGTCTTCAGCGGCAGCCCGGCGTGGTCCATCAGGAAGAGCTGGCGCTGGTAGTCACCGGCGTACTCGCGGAAGGACAGCGTCTTCTCGATCACCTGCTGCGGGGAGCCGACGGTGAGCGGGGTCTGCGCGGTGAACTCCTCCAGCGACGGCCCGTGCCCGTAGACCGGGGCCACGTCGAAGTACGGGCGGAACTCGCGCACCGCGTCCTGGCTGTTCTTCCGCATGAACACCTGGCCGCCCAGCCCGACGATCGCCTGCTCCGCGGTGCCGTGCCCGTAGTGGGCGTACCGGCTGCGGTACAGCTCGATCATGCGCTTGGTGTGGTCGGCGGGCCAGAAGATGTTGTTGTGGAAGAAGCCGTCGCCGTAGTACGCGGCCTGCTCGGCGATCTCCGGGGAGCGGATGGAGCCGTGCCAGACGAACGGGGCGACGCCGTCCAGGGGGCGCGGGGTGGAGGTGAAGCCCTGCAGCGGGGTGCGGAACTTGCCCTGCCAGGTGACCACGTCCTCGCGCCACAGGCGGTGCAGCAGGGCGTAGTTCTCGATGGCGAGGTTGATGCCCTCGCGGATGTCCTTGCCGAACCAGGGGTAGACCGGGCCGGTGTTGCCGCGCCCCATCATCAGGTCCACGCGCCCGTCGGCCAGGTGCTGGAGCATCGCGAAGTCCTCGGCGATCTTCACCGGGTCGTTCGTGGTGATCAGCGTGGTGGACGTGGACAGGATCAGCCGCTCGGTGCGGGCCGCGACGTAGCCGAGCATGGTCGTGGGCGAGGACGGCACGAACGGCGGGTTGTGGTGCTCACCGGTCGCGAAGACGTCCAGGCCGACCTCCTCGGCCTTCAGCGCGATGGCGACCATGGCCTTGATGCGCTCGCGCTCGGTCGGCGTACGGCCCGTCGTCGGGTCCGGAGTGACATCGCCGACGGTGAAGATGCCGAACTGCATGGTCGCTCAACCTCCAAGTTGTTGACCGTTCAACTATACCGCTGAACGACTGCCCCGCCGACGTTATTCCGCCGCCCTGGATGGCAGGCTGCCCCCATGCCGATCCTCCGCTCCGCCGCCCTCTTCCTCGTCGCCGCGCTGTTCGAGATCGGCGGCGCGTGGCTGGTCTGGCAGGGCGTGCGCGAGCACCGCGGCTGGCTCTGGGCGACCGGCGGCGTCCTGGCCCTCGGCGCGTACGGCTTCGTCGCCACCTTCCAGCCCGACGCCCCCTTCGGCCGCGTCCTCGCCGCGTACGGCGGCGTCTTCGTGGCCGGCTCCCTGCTCTGGGCCGCCGTCGCCGACGGCTACCGCCCCGACCGCTGGGACCTCGCGGGCGCCCTGATCTGCCTGGCGGGCATGGCCGTGATCATGTGGGCCCCGAGGACGCCCTGAGCCCCCGGCAGCCCGCCCTCCCCCTCCCTCACCCCCCGCTTATCCTGGGCCACAGCCCGCCCCAGCCCCAGGAGCCCGGATGCCCACCACCCCGTCCTCGATCGCCATCGTCACCGGCGCCAGCAGCGGCATCGGCGCCGCCACCGCCCGCCACCTGGCCGCCGCCGGCTACCGCGTCGTCCTCACCGCCCGCCGCAAGGACCGCATCGAGGCCCTGGCGGAGGAGATCCAGGCGGCCGGCCACAAGGCGACGGCATACCCCCTGGACGTCACCGACCGCGCCGCGGTGAACGAGTTCGCCACGGCCTTCAAGACCGTCGGCGTCCTGGTCAACAACGCCGGCGGGGCCCTCGGCGCCGACCCGGTGGCCACCGGCGACCCGGAGGACTGGCGCCGGATGTACGAGACCAACGTCATCGGCACCCTCAACCTCACCCAGGCCCTGCTCCCCAAGCTGGAGGCGAGCGGCGACGGCACGGTCGTCGTGGTCTCCTCCACCGCCGGCCACGCCACCTACGAGGGCGGCGCGGGCTACGTCGCCGCCAAGCACGGCGCGCACGTCCTCGCCGAGACCCTGCGCCTGGAGATCGTCGGCCGCCCGGTCCGCGTCATCGAGATCGCGCCCGGCATGGTCCGCACGGAGGAGTTCGCCCTGACCCGCTTCGGCGGCGACGAGGAGAAGGCCGCCAAGGTCTACCAGGGCGTCCCCGACCCCCTGACCGCCGACGACGTGGCCGACACCATCACCTGGGCGGTCACCCGCCCCTCCCACGTCAACATCGACCTCCTGATCGTCCGCCCCCGCGCCCAGGCATCGAACACAAAGGTCCACCGGGAGAGCTGACAGCGGCGGTTGACTCGCAGGAGTGAATCAACTCCGATCACCCGCACGGCGGTTGAACATCCGACCTAGGCTCGCGCCACCACACCCGACGTGACGGCTCCCGGCCGGGACGCGCATCCCGGCCGAGAACCTGACCACCACGGAAGTAGGGCTTCCCTGTGGCTGAATGCGAGCCTAACGGTCACCAGTTCATGGACCTGACGGTCCCCGAGTACGCGTACATGTTCGGCTTCTTACAGGCGGACGGGCACCTGTCCGAGCAGTCCCGACAGCGTGGCCGTCTGACCGTGGAGGTCAACGCCCGCGACATCGACCTCCTCCGCGAGTTCCAGAGGCTGACGCCTTACCGAAGCAGCATCACCGGGCGCACCCGGTCCACCAACTTCGCCGCGACGCACACCTCGGTCATCTGGAGCCTGCACTCTCTGGAGGCCAGGACTCTTCTCAACGAGCTCGGGCTTCCGTACGGACGTAAGTCGAAGACGATCGATGTGCCCCGTACCGATTTCTCGCCCCGTGACTACCTTCGTGGTGTCGTCGACGCAGACGGCTCGGTGGGTTTCACGGGAAAGGGATTCCCCTTCGTCTCGCTCACCACGGCCAGCACTGCCGTCGGCCGCTACTTCTGCGACTACGCGAAGCAGGTGACCGGAGTACAGCGCACGATCAAGCGGAACGCACGGGACGACATCTACAACGTCCTCTACGCCATGGAGGCGGGCCAGCGCTTGGCAGCCGATCTGTATTACCCCGGCTGCCTGTCCCTGGCGCGCAAGCGTGCCGCCGCCGAATCGCTCGCCCCGTGGGCGCGCCCGGCAGGAATGCGATCCGCGTACACAGCGCGCCGCTGGAACGAGACCGAGGACCGCATCCTGTTGAAGCTCGACAACCCGGCAGCGGCCGCCGAGGTCCTCGACCGGACACCCCAGAGCTGCCATCTCCGCATGTGGCGTCTCCGCTCCGGTCGGGTGCCGATGCCCAGCCGACAGTGACCTACTGAGCCAGGGCCCCCGGTGGTGGAGCCGGGGGCCCTGGCCTGCGCATCAGCCTTTGACGCAGATGAACTGTTTGATCTTCGCCACCACTTCGACGAGATCCTGCTGCTGCTCCATCACCTGGTCGATGTTCTTGTAGGCACCCGGAATCTCGTCCAGCACACCAGAGTCCTTACGGCACTCGACGCCCCGGGTCTGCTCCTCCAGGTCACGCACCGTGAAGCGCCGCTTCGCCGCACTGCGGCTCATGCGCCGGCCGGCGCCGTGCGACGCCGAGTTGAAGGACTTGTCGTTGCCGAGGCCCTTGACGATGTACGAGCCGGTGCCCATCGAGCCGGGGATGATGCCGTACTCACCGGAACCGGCCCGGATCGCACCCTTACGGGTCACGAGCAGGTCCATCCCCTCGTACCGCTCCTCCGCGACGTAATTGTGGTGGCAGGAGATCTCCGGCTCGAAGGTGGGCCTCGCCTTCTTGAACTCCTTGCGGACCACGTCCATGAGCAGCGCCATCATGATCGTGCGGTTGTACTTCGCGTACTCCTGTGCCCAGAAAAGATCACTGCGGTACGCCGCCATCTGCGGGGTGTCCGCCACGAAGACGGCGAGATCCCGGTCGATCAGCCCCTGGTTGTGCGGGAGCTTCTGGGCGACTCCGATGTGGTGCTCGGCCAGTTCCTTGCCGATGTTCCGCGACCCGGAATGCAGCATAAGCCAAACAAACCCGTCCCCATCAAGACAAAGTTCGATCATATGATTGCCGCTACCGAGCGTCCCCATCTGCTTCTCGGCGCGATCACGACGGAACCGAACCGCCTCCGCCACCCTCTCGAACCGCCCCCAGAAGTCCTCCCACCCCGCCGTCACGAGGCCGTGCAGGCGGCCCGGGTCGATCGGGTCGTCGTGCATCCCCCGGCCCACCGGGATCACCTGCTCGATCTTCGAGCGCAGCCGGGAGAGGTCGCCCGGGAGGTCGTTGGCGGTGAGGGAGGTGCGGACCGCCGACATGCCGCAGCCGATGTCGACGCCCACCGCCGCCGGGCAGACCGCGCCCCGCATGGCGATGACGGAACCGACGGTCGCCCCCTTGCCGTAGTGCACGTCCGGCATGACGGCCAGGCCCTCGACCCACGGCAGCGTCGTGACGTTGCGCAACTGCTGCATCGCGCCGGCCTCGACCGACGCCGGGTCGGCCCACATCCGGATGGGCACCTTCGCGCCCGGCACCTCCACGTACGACATGACGTCCTCATTCCCCCGGAAACCCAACAGAAGTATCGAAACGCAAAAACCGGCGCCGGGATCAACGAATGGGACATCGGACCGGCGTGCGCGGCAGCGCGTGCGATACACATTGTCCCCAGGGGACACCCCCGCGCGGCAAGCGATTAACCAGCGGGGACACTGAAGGACCGAGCAGACGGCCACCGTCGAGAGGAGCCTGACCGTGCAGCGGAAGGCGTACGTATCCGGCGCCGCCGCCCTCCTCGCGGCGCTGCTGACGAGCTGCACCGGCGGTTCCGGCGACGGGGGCACCACCGACGACTCCAACCCGGGCGGCACCGGCGCCACCACCGCCGCCGCCCAGCCCGGCAAGTACCGCACCCTTCCGGATCCCTGCCGCGCGGTCGGCAGGAAGACCCTGGACGCGCTGCTGCCGGGCCTGCCGCAGATCACGGACGAGGAGCGGCGGGAGAAGGCGTACGCGGGCGAGGCGACGCTCACGTACGACACCGACCGCAAGGTCGGCTGCCGCTGGAAGGTCGACTCGACGGACGCGACCGACCATCTGCTCGTCGACTTCGAGCGGGTGGTGTCGTACGACAACGCGGTCAGCGACGACAGCCAGGCCGAGCAGTTGTTCGCGACGAAGCAGGACGCGGCGGACCTCCCCGAGCCGGTCGTCTCCGAGACGGAGACCCGCACCGCCACGGACGACGAGACCGGCACGGACGACGGGACCGCCACGGACGGCAAGACCGGCACGGATGACGGCAGCGGTACGGGCTCGAACGCGCCCTCCCCGCAGGCGTCCGCCTCCACCGCCCCCTCCTCGTCCTCGTCCGGCTCCCCCACCGCCGACGCGGCGTCCGGCTCGCCCTCCTCCCCCGGTGCCGCCCCCACCGACCTCCAGCCCCGGCTGCTGGAGGGGCTCGGCGACGAGGCGTTCCTGGACGACGAGCTGAACAGCTCCGGTTCGACGGCCGAACGCCGCACGGTGACTGTGGCGTTCCGCACGTCGAACGTCATCGTCACCATCGAGTACACCGAGCAGCCGACCACCGTCGGAGTCGTGCCCGACAGCGAGGAACTGCAGGACAGGGCGCGCACAGTCGCCGCCGAACTGGCCGATGCGCTGGGCGGCTGAGCCGCGCCCGGTGCCCCGGGGGCGGGTTCGCCGGGCCGTCGGAGGCGGGCGGTACCGCGTACCGTGGCCCACCGGACCCGTTCCGGACCGCAGGAACCACGAGCGTCATGAGTGAAGGAACCATGCAGCGACGAGCCCAGCGAGACCAGCGTGACCAGCGAGCCAAGCGCCTCCACCGCGTCCTTGTCTGCGCGGCGGCCGTCCCCGTGATGCTGGTCGCCGCCGGTTGCTCCGCCGACTCCGGCTCCGGCGACGGCAGCGGCGGCGGTGACGCCGGCAAGGACCGGAAGGCCGAGGGCAGTGCGTCGGCGTCGGCGTCCGCGAGCCCGTCGCCGACCGTACGGGCGGCGGCGTACCGGACGTTGCCCGAGCCGTGCGGAGTGCTGACGAAGAAGACGCTGGCCGACCTGGTGCCGGAGGGGACCAAGTCGGGCAAGGAGGGCACCTCCAGCGACACGCAGACGCGCGGCAGTTGCTCCTGGGACAGCCTGGACGACAACGGCGTCAAGGGCTCGCAGTTCCGCTGGCTGAACGTGTCGATGCTCCGCTTCGACTCGGACGCCACGCGCGGCGCGGGCGACGCGCTGGCCCGGGACTACTACACCAAGCAGCTCCAGGACGCGCAGAGCGCGGACGGCGCCAAGGGCGTGAAGACGGACCCGTTCACCGGCGCGGGTGACGAGGCGTCGGTCGTGACGTACGAGCTGAAGAAGAAGGAAGGCACCTTCAAGCAGCAGACGGTGGTGGTGCGGGCGGAGAACGTCGTCGTCACCGTCGACTACAACGGTGCCGGGCTGGCCGGTGACAAGTCCCCCGACGCCGCCGACCTGGTGAAGGACGCCAAGAAGGCGGCGAAGGAGGCGGTCGCCGCGGTGGCCGAGGCCAACGGCGACACCGCTTCCGGCAGCGCCGCCCCGTCCGGCTCGTCCTCGAAGTCCCCGTCCTCCGGGTCGTCCGCCGAGTCCCCGTCCGCGTCCGCCTCGAAGCCCGCGTCGGAGTCCGCCGCCGAGAGCTGACCCAGGCGCACTCACCCGTCCGGCCGCTCGGCTCCCGTACACATGTGCCACTCTGTTGCGCGCAACAACACGCACTGGGAGGGGAGTACGAGTGGCCGCGCCACTTGAGCTGACACGGATGCACCGCGTCTTGATCGGCGTCGTCGTCTTCGGTGCGGTGATCATCGCCGGGATCGGCTTCGCGGGTTCGTACGCGGCCGTCCGCGAACTGGCGCTGCAGAAGGGCTTCGGGGACTTCAGTTACGTCTTCCCGATCGGCATCGACGCGGGCATCTGTGTCCTGCTCGCCCTGGACCTGCTGCTGACCTGGATCCGGATCCCGTTCCCGCTGCTGCGGCAGACGGCGTGGCTGCTGACGGCGGCGACGATCGCGTTCAACGGCGCGGCGGCCTGGCCGGACCCGCTGGGCGTCGGGATGCACGCGGTGATCCCGGTGCTGTTCGTGGTCTCGGTGGAGGCCGCCCGGCACGCGATCGGCCGGATCGCGGACATCACCGCCGACAAGCACATGGAGGGCGTCCGCCTCACCCGCTGGCTGCTGTCGCCGGTGCCGACGTTCCTGCTGTGGCGGCGGATGAAGCTGTGGGAGCTGCGCTCCTACGAGCAGGTGATCAAGCTGGAGCAGGAGCGGCTGGTCTACCAGGCCCGGCTGCGGTCCCGGTTCGGCCGTGCGTGGCGGCGCAAGGCGCCGGTGGAGTCGCTGATGCCGTTGCGGCTGGCCCGGTACGGCGTCCCGCTGGCGGAGACCGCCCCGGCGGGCCTGGCGGCGGCGGGCATCGAACCGGCGCTGCTGCCCCCGGCCCCCGAGCCCCAGTCCCAGCACCAGCCCCAGCCGCACCCGCTGCCGCACCCGCAGCCGGTGGCCGTCGCCGAGCCCCGGCCGGAGCTGGCCGGGGCCCCGGAGGCCGGGCCGGCCGGCCCGGAGCCGCTCGAGGACCGCAATCCGTGGCTGCACGCCCGTGACCCGCAGTCCGTGGAGTACCACGGCGGCTACGACCCGGACTACGACCCCGAGCAGCAGTACGCCGAGTGGTACGAGGAGCAACGGCGGGCGGAGGAGTACCGGGAGCAGTACGAGGAGGAGCCGCCGCCGGAGGCGGAGGAGACGGGCGGTTTCCCGATCCCGGTGGGTCCGGGGCGTACCCGCGAGCTGGGCGAGGGCGGCGGCGTGCCGGTCGTGGAGCCGGACGAGGACGACTACTACCAGGTCTTCAAGAAGGCGATCCCGGGCGGCGGCTACCCGACGGCCCGCGGGTTCGGTGAGGACGTCGAGGCGGAGTTCGGCATCGCGCTGCCTCCGGAGGAGGCCAAGCGCATGGTGAATCGCTTCACCAACCGCTACAACGCGGAGCTGGAGGAAGACCACATCGCCTGACCCCCGCGCAGGAAGCGCCCGGCCCCGCGAAAAAAAGGGGCCCTCCGCGTGGAGGGCCCCTTTCGCTTCCGCTTACTCCCCGAGCAGCGCCCGCACCCGCTCCTGCCCCACCGCGAGCAGCAGCGTGGGCAGCCGGGGACCGGTGTCGCGGCCCACGAGCAGGTGGTAGAGCAGGGCGAAGAAGGACCGCTGGGCGGTCTTGATCTCCGGTGGCAGCTCCTTGGGCGTGGCGTCGGCGGAGAACCCGGCCTGGACCTTGGGCACGCCGTAGACGAGGTGGGTGAGGCCGTCCAGCGACCAGTGGTCGGCGAGGCCGTCGAGCAGTAGCCGCAGTGACTGCCGGGAGGGCTCGTCCAGCGACTTCAGCAGCTCGGCGTCGGGTTCCTCGCGCACGATGGTCCGCTGGTCGGCGGGGACGTGGGTGTTGATCCACGCCTCGGCCTTGTCGTAGCGGGGGCGGGCCTCGTCCAGGGAGGTCAGCGGGTGGGCCGGGTCCAGCTCGCTGAGGATGCGCAGGGCCTGGTCGGCGTGGCCGGCGGTGATGTCGGCGACGGAGGCGAGGGTGCGGTACGGCAGCGGCCGGGGCGTGGCCGGCAGGTCGCCGGCGGCGGTGCGGACGGCCCGGGAGTGGGCGGCGAGGTCGGCGGGCAGGGCGGTGCCGTCGGCGACCTTGGCGTCGAGGCGGTCCCACTCGTCGTAGAGCCGCTGGATCTCCTGGTCGAAGGCGATCTTGAAGGACTGGTTGGGCCGGCGGCGGGCGTAGAGCCAGCGCAGGAGCTGCGGCTCCATGATCTTCAGGGCGTCGGCGGGGGTGGGCACGCCGCCCTTGGAGGAGGACATCTTGGCCATGCCGCTGATGCCGACGAAGGCGTACATCGGGCCGATGGGCTGCTGGCCGCCGAAGATGCCGACGATCTGCCCGCCGACCTGGAAGGAGGAGCCGGGCGAGGAGTGGTCGACGCCGCTGGGCTCGAAGATCACGCCTTCGTAGGCCCAGCGCATCGGCCAGTCGACCTTCCAGACCAGCTTGCCCCGGTTGAACTCGCTGAGCCGGACGGTCTCGGAGAAGCCGCACGCGGTGCAGGCGTAGGTCAGCTCGGTGGAGTCGTCGTCGTAGGCGGTGACCGTGGTGAGGTCCTTCTCGCAGTTGCCGCAGTACGGCTTGTACGGGAAGTACCCGGCGGAGCCGGAGCTGCCGTCGTCCTCGGCGGCGGCGCCGGAGCCCTCCTCGGCCTCCAGCTCGGCGGCGTCGACCGGCTTCTGCTGGGGCTTCTTGGCGGGCTTGGGCTTGGTGCGGTACTGGGCGAGGATCGCGTCGATGTCGGCGCGGTGCCGCATGGCGTGCAGGATCTGCTCGCGGTAGGCGCCGGAGGTGTACTGCGCGGTCTGGCTGATGCCGTCGAACTCCACGCCGAGGTCGGCGAGGGCCTCGATCATCGCGGCCTTGAAGTGCTCGGCCCAGTTGGGGTGCGGGGAGCCGGCCGGGGCGGGGACGGAGGTGAGCGGCTTGCCGATGTGCTCCGCCCAGGTCTGGTCGATGCCCTCGACGCCGGCCGGGACCTTGCGGTAGCGGTCGTAGTCGTCCCAGGAGATCAGGTGGCGGACCTGGTGGCCGCGGCGCCGGATCTCGTCGGCGACCAGGTGCGGGGTCATGACCTCGCGGAGGTTGCCGAGGTGGATGGGGCCCGACGGGGACAGGCCGGACGCGACCACGACCGGTTTGCCCGGGGCCCGACGCTCCGACTCGGCGATGACCTCATCCGCGAAACGGGAGACCCAGTCGGTGGTCTCGGTGCTCTGAGCCACGATCGGCACGTCCTTCTTTCTGAACGGGGTGACAGCCCATTCTCACAGACCGGATCGCGCTCGGGAAAACCGCTTTACCCCCCGTGAGACACTGGGCGTGTCTATCGATCCCCACGAGGAGAACGGCACCCCTTCCTATGGCTCCGGTCACGTCCCTCAGCGACTCCGTCCAGCAGCAGCTCGCGTCCGCCCTCGCCGCCGTGCGGCCCCAGGCCGCCGCGGACCCGCTGCTGCGACGCAGCGACCGGGCGGACTACCAGGCCAACGGCATCCTGGCGCTGGCGAAGAAGGAGAAGGCGAACCCGCGGGAGCTGGCCACCGAGGTGGTCGCGCACATCACGACGGGCGAGCTGATCGCGGACATCGAGGTCTCCGGGCCCGGCTTCCTGAACATCACGGTCGGCGACCGGGCGATCACCGGGAACCTGGCCGCGCGGTACGCGGACGACACCGGCCGGCTCGGCGTGCCGCTCGCCGCGCACCCGGGCACGACGGTCATCGACTACGCCCAGCCCAACGTGGCGAAGGAGATGCACGTCGGCCATCTGCGGTCCGCGGTGATCGGCGACGCGGTCCGGCAGATCCTGGAGTTCACCGGCGAGACGGTCGTGCGGCGGCACCACATCGGCGACTGGGGCACCCAGTTCGGCATGCTCATCCAGTACCTGGACGAGCACCCGCACGAGCTGGACCACGGGGCCGGGGAGGTCTCCGGCGAGGAGGCGATGTCCAATCTGGACCGGCTCTACAAGGCCGCGCGCAGGCTGTTCGACTCCGACGAGGAGTTCAAGACGCGGGCCCGGCGCCGGGTGGTCGACCTCCAGGCCGGGGATGCGCACACGCTGGCCATGTGGCAGAAGTTCGTCGACGAGTCGAAGATCTACTTTTTCTCCGTCTTCGAGAAGCTGGACATGGACATCCGGGACGCGGACATCGTCGGCGAGTCCGGGTACAACGACATGCTGGCGGAGACCTGCCGCCTGCTGGAGGAGTCCGGGGTCGCGGTCCGCTCCGAGGGCGCCCTGTGCGTCTTCTTCGACGACATCAAGGGCCCGGACGGCAAGCCGGTCCCGCTGATCGTGCAGAAGTCGGACGGCGGTTACGGCTACGCGGCCACCGACCTGTCGGCGATCCGCAACCGGGTCTTCGACCTGAAGGCGGACACGCTGCTGTACGTGGTCGACGCCCGTCAGTCGCTGCACTTCAAGATGGTCTTCGAGACCGCGCGCCGGGCGGGCTGGCTCAACGACGAGGTGACGGCGCTGCAGTTGGCGTTCGGCACGGTCCTCGGCAAGGACGGCAAGCCGTTCAAGACCCGTGCGGGCGAGACGGTCCGGCTGGTCGACCTGCTCGACGAGGCCATCGACCGGGCCTCGGCGGTGGTACGGGAGAAGGCGCAGGACCTGTCCGAGGCGGAGATCGCCGAGCGGGGCGCCCAGGTGGGCATCGGCGCGGTGAAGTACGCGGACCTGTCGACGTCGGCGAACCGGGACTACAAGTTCGACCTGGACCAGATGGTCTCGCTCAACGGCGACACCTCCGTCTACCTCCAGTACGCGTACGCCCGGATCCGGTCCATCCTGCGCAAGGCGGGCGAGGTGCGGCCGGCGGCCCACCCGGAGCTGGCGCTGCACCCCGCCGAGCGGGCCCTGGGGCTGCACCTGGACGCGTTCGGGGAGACGGTCGCGGAGGCGGCGGCGGAGTACGCCCCGCACAAGCTGACCGCGTACCTGTACCAGGTCGCCTCGCTGTACACGTCCTTCTACGACAAGTGCCCGGTGCTGAAGGCCGAGTCGCCCGAGCAGGTGGAGAACCGCCTGTTCCTGTGCGACATCACGGCCCGCACCCTGCACCGGGGCATGGCCCTGCTGGGCATCAGGACGCCCGAGCGGCTCTGAGCGGCACCAGGCCCGCCGGGACGTCGAGGCCGAACTCCTCCTCGACGACCCGGCGGGCCTCGTCGTCCCCGGTCAGCTTCCGCTCAGTGACGGTGCCGTCGTCGCGGGTCTCCACGATCCGGTCGCCGTCGAGCGACAGATGCCCGCCCGGGACGAGCCGCTGGAGGTAGGGGCGGCGGTTGAACGGGGAGCGCGGGTCGGTCGCCACGTGCCAGTTGAAGACCTCGTAGTCGGACGCGGTGAACGGCTCCAGCGTGAAGGCGTACTGCCCCTGCCAGCCGCCGTCGAGGTGCGCCTGGAGCAGCCAGGTCTCCAGCGGGCCCGGGTGCGGCGGGCGGACCAGCCGGTGCCGGCGCCCCGCGTCGTGGAACTCGGTGTCCGCCCGCAGCGGCACCGCCTCCAGCAGCGACCCGATCGACCCGAAGCCGACGTCGGCGAGGTAGGGCTCCGCCGTGCCGGGCACCTCGACCAGCAGCGCCGAGTGGGTGCGGGGCCGGTCCTCGATCCGTTCGGCGCCCACCACGACCCGGGCGGCCAGCAGGGTCACCCCGTAGCCCAGCTCGCGCAGGACGCGGGCGAACAGGGTGTTGTGCTCGTAGCAGTAGCCGCCGCGCCGCCCGCGCACCAGTTTGGCCGTCAGGTCCGCCAGGCGCAGGGAGGGCGCACGGCCGGCCAGCGCGTCCAGGTTCTCGAACGGGATCGCCCTCAGGTGGGCGAGGTGCAGGCCCCGCAGGGTGTCCGCGTCGGCCCGCCGGGGCCCCCGCCAGCCGATCCGTTCGCAGTATCCGTCGAGGTCGAAGGGGGTTTCCCGCGTACTGTCAGCCATGACCCCACGGTACGGAACGGGCGCCCCGCCCGGCCGCCCCCCACGGCCGGAACCGGGCCCGTCCTTTGGTCCTACGTCAGGTCCTACGTCAGGTCCTACGACCGCAGCGCCGCGCCCAGCCGGCGCAGTCCCTCGGCGATCTCCCCGGGCGTCTGCGTCACGAAGCAGAGCCGCAGGGTGGCGCGGTCGGGTTCCCCGGCGTAGAAGGGCACCCCGGGCACGTAGGCCACGTCGTGCCGGACCACCCCGGGCAGCAGCGCGGCCGTGTCGTACCCCTCCGGCAGCTTGGCCCACAGGAACATGCCGCCCTCCGGACGGTTCCACACCGACCCCTCGGGCAGCGCGTCCGCCAGCCCCGCGAGCATGGCGTCCCGGCGCTGCCCGTAGGCCGCCGCGACCCGGCGGACGTGGGCGTCCAGGTCCCGGTCGGCCAGGTACCGGGCGGCGGCGAGCTGGTTGACGGTCGGGGTGTGCAGGTCGGCGGCCTGCTTGGCGACCGCGCAGGCCCGCCGCAGGTGCTCGGGGGCGCGCAGCCAGCCCAGCCGCAGGCCGGGTGCCATCACCTTGGAGAAGGAGCCGAGCAGCACGGTCCGGTCCCGGGCGGCCTCGTGGGCGGCGATCCACGGCACCCGCTCGCCCTCGAAGCGCAGCTCCCCGTACGGGTCGTCCTCGATGATCCACAGCCCGCGCCGGGCGGCGACCTCGGCGACGGCGGCGCGGCGCTCGGCGGGCATGGTGCGGCCGGTGGGGTTCTGGAAGGTGGGGACGGTGTAGAGCAGCTTCGGGCGCTCCCGCACGACCAGGTCCTCCAGCGCCTCGGGGTCGGGCCCGTGGGCGTCGCCGGGCACGGGGAGCACACGGGCGCCGGCGAAGCCGAAGACCTGGAGGGCGGCGAGGTAACAGGGGTCCTCGACGAGGACGGTGTCGCCGGGTTCGAGGAGGGCGGTGGCGAGCAGGGACAGGGCCTGCTGGGAGCCGGTGGTGACGAGGAGGTCGTCGGGCGCGGTGGGCAGGCCCCGGGCGGTGGTGCGGTCGGCGAGCGCGGCGCGCAGGGCGGGTTCGCCCTCGGTGGTGGAGTACTGCAGGGCCCGTCCCGGTGCCGTGGTGAGGACCGCCTGGTAGGCGGCGGCGACCCCGTCGGCGTCGAAGAGTTCGGGCGCGGGCAGCCCGCCCGCGAAGTTGATCACCTCGGGACGGGCGGTGACGGCGAGGATGTCCCGCACCGGCGACCCGCCGATCGACCGGGCCCGCGCGGCCAGCGCCGGCAGCGGGGCACCGGTGGCCGGGGCGGGGACGGGGGCGGGCTCGGTGACGGTCATGACGGGTCCCTTCGGCTGCGATCACGGCTGGTCCCGCAGCCTAGGCATATACGTGCCGTCTACAGGCACGTTTCCGTGATGCGGACGCCCCGGCACCGGATCAGCCCTTGGCGGCGACTCCCGCGTAGACGTTGATGTCGGCGTCCGTCACGTCGTTGATGTCCTGGTACCGCACCTTCTCGATGTCGTCGAGGCCCGCGAGCACCGACTCGTCCGGCCGCTCGGCCACGGGCGCGGCGTGGTCGGGCCGCCAGTGGTGCACCGGCACTATCCCGGGCTCGGCGAGCTCCAGCCCGTTCTCCGTGAAGAACCGCGTCACCTCCGCCCGGGTCCGCAGCACGAAGGTGAACCCCCGCTCGGTGTACGTCCGCTGCACCGCGCGGATGTTCTCCGGGTTGAGGTCCTCGGTGAGGTGGCTGAGCACCACCCGGCTGCCGGCGGGCAGCGCCTCGACCAGTTCCCGCACGATCGGGTACGCCTCGGCGTCCTCGACGAAGTGCAGTACGGCGACGAGGCAGAGCGCGATCGGCCGGTCGAAGTCGAGGACCTTCGCGGCCTGTTCGAGGATGGTCCCCGGGTCGCGCAGGTCGGCGTCGATGTAGTCGGTGCGCCCCTCGGGCCCGCTGGTCAGCAGCGCGCGGGCGTGCGCGAGGACGACGGGGTCGTTGTCGACGTACACCACCCGGGACTCGGGGGCGATGCGCTGGGCGATCTGGTGGACGTTCTCGGCGGTGGGCAGTCCGGTGCCGATGTCCAGGTACTGCCGGATGCCGTCCTCGCCGGACAGCGCGGTGACGGCGCGGCGCAGGAAGTCCCGGTTGTGCCGTACGTCGAGGTAGCCGCGCGGGTTGGCGGCGAGCCCCGCGGCGGCCGCGTTCCGGTCGGCCGGGTAGTGGTCCTTGCCGCCGAGGAAGACGTCGTAGACCCGGGCCGGGTGCGCCTTGGTGCTGTCGATCCTCCTCCGCAGCTCCGCGGGGTCCTGGCTGAGCGCGTCACCGGTCATGGGTGTCTCCATGGGGAAATGAGGGGCGGACGGACGGCGTTCGCACGCTCGATCACCTTACGTGGCACGGCCGTTGGCCCGCCCGCCGCCCGTGCTCAATTGCCGTCGAAGTGGTCCCACTTGGTGCCGCCCAGCATCCACCCGTAGTAGTCCTTGCCCGCCGCGCTGGTCCGGAACGGCTTGCCGTGGTCGTCGATCCGGACGGTGCCCGTGCGGGAGCCGCTGGACCAGTCCAGCTCCAGGTACCAGCGCACGTCGTGCCCGCTGGTGTGCGCGGTGACGTAGAAGACCTCGGGGTCGGACTCGCTCACCTTGTACGGGAAGTCCCGCTGCCCGTTGATCGGCGTCGCCAGGGGGTTGCCCAGGTCGAGGGAGACGTCGAAGGACTTGGGGCCGATGCCGCCGCCGCAGCCGACGCCCATCGTGTACCGGTTCCAGTCCAGCGGCGCCCCGCTGCCCACGACCCGGACGTGCAGGCCCCGCAGGACGACGGTCTGCGTGCCGGTGCCCTGCACGGTGAGCGCGACCTGCTGCCGGTCGGCGGCGACGGCCCCGAGCGAGGCGGCGTAGCCGACCACGTCCTGCTGCGGGGGCGGCTTCGGTACGTTCTGCGGGCTGCGGTCGATCAGGAAGTCCTGCTCGCAGGGTACGTCCCAGTAGTACGGGCTGGTCTGCACGGTGATCGGCGTGCCCGTCTCCTCGGGCACGCCGGCCCGGCCCGCCGGGGCGGCCGCCTCGGCGGTGGCGTTCGGTTTCCCGGCCCCGGTCGGCGACGCGGAGGCGCGGCCACTCGCCTTGGCGCTGGCGCTGGCGCTGGGCGAGCCCGAGCGGGCGCTGGCGGACGGCGAGGCCGAGTCCGAGGCGGACGCGGACACGCGGGGGGACGCGGTGGCCCCGGCGACCGCGCCGGCCGGTTCCTTGCCGCCGTCCCCGCCGTCCGGCAGCAGCGTCACGACGAGCGCGAGGGCGGCGGCGACCCCGAGACCGGCCCCGCCGTACAGAGCGGCCCGCCGCCGCGGCCGTCCGCCCTCGCCGCCGCGCGGGGGACCACCGACGACGGTGACGGCACCGTCCGCGTCCGACGACTCGTCACCGGGCCCGCGGTCCTCGGCGTCATTGGACGCGGCGTCGGCGTCGGCGACGGGCTCGGGCGTTGCCTGGGGCGTTACTTGAGTCACTGCTTGGGGCGTCACTCGGGTCGCCGCCTCCCCCGTACCGGCGGGCTCCGGCTTCACCCCCCGCAACGCGTCCGCGCGAATCCAGCGGCGGTGGAGTTCGAGCAGCTCCTCCGGGGTCGCCCGGCAGAGCCGCGCCAGTCTCTCCACGGGCGCGAACTCCGCCGGGACGACCTCCCCCTTCACATACCGGTGGAGCGTCGACGCGCTCATGTGCAACCGCTTGCCCAACACCCCGTAGCTGAGGCCGGACCGCTCCTTCAGCTCCCGCAGCAGTCCAGCGAAGTCGTCCTCCGCCACTGTCCCTCCCACTCCCCGTATCCCCGTTTCCTCGTCCCCGTGGGCCGTCCCAGAAGGGAGACGTTCCCGCAGGTCAGTGCGTTCCCGGCATCCCAGTGTCCCGCAAGCTCCGGCACCGCTGGCGACCGGGACGACGGCGGCCCCAGGCTGTGACCAGTCAAGCAGCCGCTCCCGGCGAACGGTCGAGCGGCCCGTACCAACCACGTAAGAATCGCCACGTACTCCAAGGGGGACCCATGTCCGCACGCACCACCCGCATCCGCCTGTTCGCCGCTTCCACGGTGGCGCTGGCCGCGCTCTCTCTGACGGCCTGCCAGAACGGTACGGACCAGGGTTCCTCCGCCCCGACCGCCACCACCGAGGTCTCCGCCTCCCCCGAGACGAAGCCCGGCACGGACAAGGCCACCGGCGAGCAGAACGAGAACACGTCAGCGAACACGAACAACACCGGCAACACGAAGACGAACGACAGCGCACAGACGAACGAAGACGCAACGACGAACGACAACCCGAAGTCGAACAACGCCACCACCGCCCGTACCGGCACGGACACCGCCGCGGCGAAGCCCGGCAAGTGCTCCGCGGCCGATGTGAAGATCACCGCCTCGGAGGTCTCCCGCCCGCTCAACCACCTGCTGCTGACCGCCACCAACACCGGCTCGACGACCTGCTACCTGCCGGCGTACCCGGTGGCCCGGTTCGACCAGGCGCAGGCCGTGCCGCCGGTCGTGGCGGCCTCCCAGCCGCAGGCGGTGACCACGCTGGCCCCCGGCAAGTCCGGTTACGCGGGCGTGCTGACCTCCGCCGCCGACGGCAGCGGTAGCAACGGCTACACAGCGAAGACCCTGACGGTCCCCTTCGACAACGGCTCCATCGCCACGGTCACCCTGCCCGCCGACGGCGTCTACGTCGACAGCACCCTCAAGGTCACCTACTGGCTGACCTCGATGGGCGAGGCCCTCAGCCACTGAAGGGCACGGACGACGCCCTGCCTGGCCCGCCCGCCCGGGCGGACCAGGGCACGGGAGGTCAGCGCAGCGTGCGGGCGACCTCGGTCGCCCAGTACGTCAGGATGTTGCGGGCGCCCGCGCGCTTGATGCCGGTGAGCGTCTCCAGGATCGCCCGGTCGCGGTCGATCCAGCCCTTCTCGGCCGCGGCCTCGATCATCGAGTACTCCCCGGAGATCTGGTACGCGGCCACCGGCACGTCCACCGCGTCCGCGACCCTGGCGAGGATGTCGAGGTAGGGCCCGGCCGGCTTGACCATGACCATGTCGGCGCCCTCCTCCAGGTCCAGCGCCACCTCCCGCAGCGCCTCCCGCGCGTTGGCGGCGTCCTGCTGGTAGGTCTTGCGGTCGCCCTGGAGCGAGGAGCCGACGGCCTCCCGGAAGGGCCCGTAGAAGGCGGAGGCGTACTTCGCGGTGTACGCCAGGATCGCGACGTCCTCCCGCCCGATCTGGTCGAGCGCGTCCCGGACGACGCCGATCTGCCCGTCCATCATGCCGCTCGGCCCGACCACGTGCGCCCCGGCGTCGGCCTGCACCTGCGCCATCTCGGCGTACCGCTCCAGGGTGGCGTCGTTGTCGACCCGCCCCTGGGCGTCCAGCACCCCGCAGTGCCCGTGATCGGTGAACTCGTCGAGACACAGGTCGGACATGACGAGCAGCTCGTCCCCGACCTCGGCCCGCACATCGCGCAGGGCGACCTGGAGAATCCCCTCGGGATCGGTCCCGGCCGTGCCGAGGGCGTCCTTCTTCTCCTCCTCCGGCACACCGAACAGCATGATCCCGGAGATCCCGGCCGCGACCGCCTCGGCGGCCGCCTTCTTCAGCGTGTCCCGCGTGTGCTGCACCACGCCGGGCATCGCCGCGATCGGCACCGGCTCGCTCACACCCTCGCGCACGAACGCGGGGAGGATGAGGTCGGCGGGGTGCAACCGGGTCTCGGCGACCATCCGACGCATGACGGGCGTGCTCCGCAGCCGCCGGGGCCGGGCACCGGGAAAGCTTCCGTACGTCGACATACCACCTACGCTACGCCCGCCCCGCCCGTGCGTTTGCCGACGCCAAGTCGGACTTCTACTCACCAAGCGTGTCCGTACATGCGTAGCCTGTGACGTACCGCTGACGGGAGGGCGAGGAGTATGAGCGAGTGGGACGCATCCCCGGACGACGACGAGGCCGGGGCGGTGATCAAGACGGTCGCCCGGCAGTTACGCCTGTGGCGCGAGGCGGCGGGCCTGTCCCGCCCCGACTTCGGCGCGGCCATCGGCTACGGCGACGAACTCATCGCCTCCGTCGAACGCGGCCGCCGCATCCCCCGCCCCGAGTACCTGGACCGCGCGGACGAAGTCCTGGGCGCCCACGGCAAGATCGCCGCACTGAAGGAGGACGTGGCGGAGGTCCGGTACCCGAAGAAGGTACGCAACCTCAAGAAACTGGAGGCGGACGCGACCGAGCTGTGCGCCTACAACAACTCCGTCATCCAGGGGCTGTTGCAGACGGAGGAGTACGCACGAGGCGTCTTCAGCGCACGCCGCCCGCCGTTCCCGGCGGAGGAGCTGGACCGGCGGCTGGCGGCCCGCGTGGCCCGTCAGACGATCATCGATGGGTCGGCGGCCCGTCCTGTCTTCAGCTTCGTGCAGTGCGAGTCCACCCTCCGCCGCAGCATCGGGGGAAAGGCGGTGCTTCGCCGACAGCTCGAACATCTGCTGGAGATCTCCGCGTTGCGCAATGTCGACCTCCAAGTCCTGCCTCTGGACCGCGACGAGAACTCGGGCCTCGCCGGATCGTTCAGATTGCTCCGGCTCCAGGGCGGCACCACGGTCGGGCACGTCGAGGTGCAGCACATCAGCCGGGTGATCGCCGATCCGAAAGAGGTCCAACTCCTCGACATGCGCTATGGAATCATCCGGGCACAGGCTCTCAGCCCCGGGGAGTCGACAGCCCTCATCGAGAAAGTGCTTGGAGAGACATGACCCTGGAGTGGATAAAAAGCAGCTACAGCACGGACGAGGGCCCCGACTGCGTCGAGGTCGCCACGCCCGCCCGGGACCGCATATGGGTACGTGACTCGAAGGAGCCGCACCAGGGCCACTTGGCCGTCAGTTCCACCGCCTGGACGCGCTTCCTGCCGTACGCCGGAACCACACTCGGAGAGACATGAACCCGCGGTGGATGAAGAGCAGCTACAGCACGCCCGACGGCCCCGACTGCGTCGAGGTCGCCACCCCCGGCCCGGACCGTGTATGGGTACGTGACTCCAAGGACCCGCAGCGGGGTCACCTCGCCGTCGGTTCCGCCGCCTGGACGCGCTTCCTGCCGTACACAGGGACCACACGGCCAGAGAACGGCTGAGACGAGGCACCCGAGAGGGACGCCTCGAAGGCATTCGGAGAGACATGACCCTGGAGTGGACAAGAAGCAGCTACAGCACACCCAGCGGCCCCGACTGCGTCGAGGTCGCCACCCCCGGCCCGGACCGTGTATGGGTACGTGACTCCAAGGACCCGCAGCGGGGTCACCTCGCCGTCGGTTCCGCCGCCTGGACACGCTTCCTGCCGTACGCCGGAACCACACCCCCCGGCAACGGGTGAAGACGAGGCGCCCGGTGAGGGCGCCTCGTCTGGGTCACGTCGTCGTGGAGCGGCGGCGGCGGGCGCCGGGACGGCGTTCGCTCGGTCGCGTCACCGGGTCGCCCGACTCGATGGCCGCCGCGCGGCGGCGCGCGCCGAAGTCGGCGAGGGCCTCCGCCAGCTTCATGACCGACGGCTCGGGGGCCATGACGTCGACCCGCAGCCCGTGTTCCTCGGCGGTCTTGGCCGTGGCGGGGCCGATGCAGGCGATCACCGTGACGTTGTGCGGCTTGCCCGCGATGCCGACCAGGTTCCGCACCGTGGACGACGAGGTGAACAGCACCGCGTCGAAGCCGCCGCCCTTGATCGCCTCGCGGGTCTCGGCCGGCGGCGGCGAGGCCCGTACCGTCCGGTAGGCGGTGACGTCGTCGACCTCCCAGCCCAGCTCGATCAGCCCGGCGACGAGGGTCTCCGTGGCGATGTCGGCGCGGGGCAGGAAGACGCGGTCGATCGGGTCGAAGACCGGGTCGTAGGGCGGCCAGTCCTCCAGCAGACCGGCGGCGGACTGCTCGCCGCTGGGCACCAGGTCGGGCTTGACGCCGAAGGCGATGAGCGCCTTGGCGGTCTGCTCGCCGACCGCCGCGACCTTGATCCCGGCGAAGGCGCGGGCGTCGAGCCCGTACTCCTCGAACTTCTCGCGGACCGCCCGGACCGCGTTGACCGAGGTGAAGGCGATCCACTCGTAGCGGCCGGTGACCAGGCCCTTGACGGCGCGCTCCATCTGCTGGGGCGTGCGCGGCGGCTCGACGGCGATGGTCGGCACCTCGTGCGGGACGGCGCCGTAGGACCGCAGTTGGTCGGAGAGCGAGGCCGCCTGCTCCTTGGTGCGCGGCACGAGCACCTTCCAGCCGAACAGCGGCTTGGACTCGAACCACGACAACTGGTCGCGCCGGGCGGGGGCGGAACGCTCACCGACCACGGCTATCACCGGTCGGCCGCCGTCCGGGGACGGCAGCACCTTGGCCTGCTTCAGGGTCTGCGCGATGGTGCCGAGCGTCGCCGACCAGGTGCGCTGCCGGGTCGTCGTCCCGGCGACCGTGACGGTCAGCGGGGTGTCCGGCTTGCGGCCGGCCGACACCAGCTCGCCCGCGGCGGCGGCCACCGAGTCCAGCGTGGCGGAGACCACGACCGTGCCGTCGGAGGCGCCGACCTCGGTCCAGCACCGGTCGGAGGCGGTGCGGGCGTCCACGAACCGCACGTCCGCGCCCTCGGCGTCGCGCAGCGGCACACCGGCGTACGCGGGCACGCCGACGGCGGTCGCGACGCCGGGGACGACCTCGAAGGGCACCCCGGCGGCGGCGCACGCCAGCATCTCCTCGGCGGCGTACGCGTCGAGCCCGGGGTCCCCGGACACCGCACGCACCACCCGCCTGCCGCCCCGCGCGGCCTCCATGACAAGATGTGCGGCATCCCGCACAGCGGGGACGCCGACGGTTGCTGACGCGCCGTCAACGACCGTCAGTTGGGGCGTGCCTGTGGCCGGCAGCGGATTCCCGGCGGGGTCCGCGTCCGTGTGCACCTCGGCGACGCCCTGCCGGGCGTGCGTCCGTACGACGTCGAGCACCTCGTGCTCGGCGACGAGGACGTCCGCGTGCGCCAGTGCCTCCACGGCGCGCAGAGTCAGCAGTCCCGGATCTCCGGGTCCGGCACCGAGGAAGGTGACGTGCCCGTGTTCCGGACCGGCGGGAAGGGCGGTGGGGCTCAATGTTCTCGCTCCCCCATCAGACCGGCCGCGCCCTGGGCGAGCATCTCGGTGGCGAGTTCGCGACCGAGTGCCAGTGCCGCCTCGTGCGTCTCGGGCACGGGACCGGTGGTGGACAACTGCACCAGCGTCGAGCCGTCGGTGGTGCCGACGACGCCGCGCAGGCGCATTTCCTTGACAATCTGCCCGTCGGCCAGCAAGTCGGCCAACGCGCCGACGGGCGCGCTGCAACCGGCTTCCAGGGCGGCGAGCAGTGACCGCTCGGCGGTGACGGCGGCCCGCGTGAACGGGTCGTCGAGTTCGCCGAGCGCGGCGATCAGCTCCGCGTCGTGCGCGGGGCATTCGATCGCCAGGGCCCCCTGGCCGGGGGCGGGCAACACCGTGTCGACCGACAGGAAGTCGGTCACCTCGTCGATCCGGCCGATCCGGTTCAGCCCGGCGGCGGCCAGTACGACGGCGTCCAGCTCGCCGCCGCGGACGTATCCGATGCGGGTGTCGACGTTGCCCCGGATCGGGACGGTCTCGATGTCCAGTCCGTGCGTCCGGGCGTACGCGTTCAACTGGGCCATGCGCCGGGGCGCACCGGTACCGATGCGCGCCCCCCGGGGCAGGTCGGTGAACTTCAGCGCGTCCCGGGCGACGATCACGTCGCGCGGGTCCTCGCGCTCGGGTACGGCGGCCAGGACCAGGCCGTCGGGCTGCGCGGTGGGCAGGTCCTTCAGCGAATGAACCGCGAAGTCGACCTCACCCCGCAGCAGCGCCTCGCGCAGCGCGGCCACGAACACGCCCGTGCCGCCGATCTGCGCGAGCTGCTCCCGCGACACATCGCCGTACGTGGTGATCTCGACCAGTTCGACGGGCCGTCCGGTCACCTGGCTCACGGCGTCCGCCACCTGCCCGGACTGGGCCATGGCGAGCTTGCTGCGCCTGGTCCCCAGCCTCAGTGCCTTCTCAGTCATGCCGGCCCTCGGTTCTCTCCGGTGGTGCTGTTCCCGGCCCGGGAGACGGAGGCCACCGTCTCGGGACCGAGGTCGAACAGGGTGCGCAGCGCGTCCGCGTACCCGGCGCCGCCGGGCTCGGCCGCGAGCTGCTTGACCCGCACAGTCGGCGCGTGCAGCAGCTTGTCGACCACGCGCCGGACGGTCTGCGTGATCTCCGCGCGGTGCTTGTCGTCCAGGCCGGGCAGCCGTCCCTCGAGGCGGGCCAGCTCACCGGCGACCACCTCGGCGGCCATGCTGCGCAGGGCGACCACGGTCGGGGTGATGTGCGCGGCCCGCTGGGCGGCCCCGAAGGCGGCGACCTCGTCGGCGACGATCCGCCGGACCTGGTCGACGTCGGCGGCCATGGGGGCGTCGGCGGAGGCTTCGGCGAGCGACTCGATGTCGACCAGCCGTACCCCGGCCAGTTGGTGCACGGCGGCGTCGATGTCGCGCGGCATGGCGAGGTCGAGCAGGAACAGCGCGGGCCGCGGGCGCGGCACCCCGGCGACCGGCTCGGGCCGGCGCAGCTCGGGCACCCGGCCGGTGCGGGCGGCGGTGGCGGCCAGCGCGGCGATCAGCTCGGCGTCGTCCTCGGGGCCGGGGCGTCCGGCCTCGCGGGCGCGGTCCACGGCGGTGCCGCCGGCCACCCAGGCGGCGTGCTGCTCCAGCGCCGCCGCGTCCAGGCCGGCCACGGCGGCCTCGCCCAGGACGGAGAAGCCGGTCGGTACGGCGCTCAGGTCGAGCGGGCAGCCCTCCTCGGCGGCGGGCGCCGGGGACTGCTCGGGAACGGCGGCCGGGCGGGGGGCCTCGGCGAGCGCGACGCGCTCCCCGGTGCGGTCCTCGACGGCGGCGACCACGGTGTCCACGCCCAGGACCAGCCCGGTCGCGCCGGTACAGGAGACGGCGACGTCGGCACGTGTCAGTTCGTCGGCGACGGCGTCCATCGGCACCGCGCGGGCCGTCACCGCGGTGTCGTCGCCCTCGGTGAGGACGCGGGCGAGCCGCTCGGCGCGCTCGAAGGTGCGGTTGGCGACCACGACCTCGGCGACCCCGGACCGCGCCAGCGTGGCGGCGGCCAGCGAGGACATCGACCCGGCGCCGATGACCAGGGCCTTCTTGCCGCGGGCCCAGCTCCGCACGTCACCGCCGGCGGCCAGTTGCTCCAGGCCGAAGGTGACCAGGGACTGTCCGGCGCGGTCGATGCCGGTCTCGGAGTGGGCGCGCTTGCCGACCCGCAGGGCCTGCTGGAAGAGGTCGTTGAGCAGACGGCCGGCGGTGTGCAGTTCCTGTGCCCGGGCCAGGGCGTCCTTGATCTGGCCGAGGATCTGCCCCTCGCCGACGACCATCGAGTCCAGGCCGCAGGCCACCGAGAACAGGTGGTGGACGGCCCGGTCCTCGTAGTGCACGTACAGGTGCGGGGTCAGCTCGTCCAGGCCGACGCCGCTGTGCTGGGCGAGCAGCGTGGACAGCTCGGCGACCCCGGCGTGGAACTTGTCCACGTCGGCGTAGAGCTCGATGCGGTTGCAGGTGGCCAGTACCCCGGCCTCGGCGGCCGGCTCGGCGGCGACGGTGTCCTGGAGCAGCTTGACCTGGGCATCCGCGCTGAGCGAGGCCCGTTCCAGGACGCTGACCGGGGCGCTGCGGTGGCTGAGGCCGACGACGAGGAGACTCATGCCGGCATCACGGCGGGCACGTCCCCGTCGGGTCCCTTGTCGGCGGGCTGCCTGCGGGCGGCGGGCGCCACGGCGGTGTCGGCCGCGGCGGCCTCCTCGCCGGCCTTGCGCTGCTCGTGGAAGGCGAGGATCTGCAGCTCGATGGAGAGGTCGACCTTGCGCACGTCGACGCCGTCCGGGACGTTCAGCACGGTCGGCGCGAAGTTCAGGATGGAGGTGACACCGGCGGCCACGAGCCGGTCGCAGACCTGCTGGGCGGCGCCGGCCGGGGTGGCGATCACGCCGATGGAGACGCCGTTGTCCTGGATGATCCGCTCCAGGTCGTCGGTGTGCTGCACGGGGATGCCGGCCACCGGCTTTCCGGCCATTGCCGGATCGGCGTCTATCAGCGCGGCGACCCGGAAACCCCGCGAGGCGAAGCCGCCGTAGTTGGCCAGCGCGGCCCCGAGGTTGCCGATTCCTACGATCACAACCGGCCAGTCCTGGGTCAGGCCGAGTTCACGGGAGATCTGGTAGACGAGATACTCGACGTCGTAGCCGACGCCCCGGGTCCCGTACGAACCGAGGTAGGAGAAGTCCTTGCGCAGCTTCGCGGAGTTGACTCCCGCCGCTGCCGCCAGTTCCTCGGACGAGACCGTGGGCACCGAGCGCTCCGAGAGCGCGGTGAGGGCTCGGAGGTACAGCGGAAGCCGGGCGACGGTGGCCTCGGGAATCCCTCGGCTGCGGGTCGCCGGTCGGTGTGTTCGGCCAGTTGCCACGGTGCTCCTGCGGGTAGAGCGGGGCTGTAGGCGGTCATACGTCCCTACATGACCGCCCCGTCGAATGCAGGCTATGTCTTTGTGAACGCGTGCACAAAGATGGTGTCCGATTTGCCCGGCCAACGTGACCGGGGTCACGCGCCCCCGGCGCATTCGCCGGGAACCGGCGCGCCCGCACACGCGTTCCTCTCTCATTGGGGGCAAAGCCGCACACGCTCCTCACGATCAACGCCCCCGAGACCAAGTCGCCATCGATCCTAAGCGACCATCCGGACTACTCGGACTGGTCGGTCAGTGCCCTGCGCAGCCGCTCCTCGTTCACACGCCAGAAGGTGTGCTGCCGGCCGTCGACGAGGACCACCGGGATCTGCTCCCAGTACGCGTCGTACAGGCTCCGGTCCTCGGTGATGTCCTTCGCCTCCCACGGGACGCCGAGCTCGGCGCAGACCTTCTCGACCACCTGCTGTGCGTCATCACACAGATGGCAGCCGGGCTTGCGGATGAGGGTGACCAGGTGATGCTCAGGACGCGGCGGCGTCTTTCTGCGGAAGACGGGGCTCATACGGGCCATTCTCGCGCGTCCCGCACCGGACCGGTCGCGCGGAGTTCACGGCCTCCCCACCTCTCGGCTCCGAACCGTCCGAACAGACTGACTATGCTCACGAGCATGGCCGCTCTCGGATGGCTCTCTCCCCGTAGGCGCTCCGCCACCGCGCGCAGCGTGCTGGCCGGCGAGGCTTCGGCTGAGGCAGCCCGCAAATCCGCCCAGGACGCCCCCGCCCCGCCCACCGCCGAGGAACCGGACTTCCCGGTCCACGGCGACGAGCGGGCGGCCGCCTTCTTCGACCTGGACAACACGGTGATGCAGGGCGCCGCCCTCTTCCACTTCGGCCGGGGCCTGTACAAGCGCAAGTTCTTCGAGACCCGGGACCTGGCCCGGTTCGCCTGGCAGCAGGCGTGGTTCCGGCTGGCCGGCGTCGAGGACCCCGAGCACATGCAGGAGGCCCGCGACTCGGCCCTCTCCATCGTCAAGGGCCACCGCGTCTCCGAGCTGAAGTCGATCGGCGAGGAGATCTACGACGAGTACATGGCCGAGCGGATCTGGCCCGGCACCCGCGCGCTCGCCCAGGCGCACCTGGACGCGGGCCAGAAGGTCTGGCTGGTCACCGCCGCCCCGGTGGAGATCGCCCAGGTGATCGCCCGCCGGCTGGGCCTGACCGGCGCGCTGGGCACGGTCGCCGAGTCCGTCGACGGCGTCTACACCGGCAGGCTGGTCGGCGAGCCGCTGCACGGCCCGGCCAAGGCGGAGGCGGTGCGCGCCCTGGCCGCCGCGGAGGGCCTGGACCTGGGCCGCTGCGCCGCCTACAGCGACTCGCACAACGACATCCCGATGCTGTCGCTGGTCGGCCACCCCTACGCGATCAATCCCGACGCCAAACTGCGCAAACACGCGCGGCAACTGGACTGGCGGCTACGGGACTACCGCACCGGCCGCAAGGCCGCCAAGGTCGGCATCCCCGCGGCGGCCGGCGTCGGCGCGGTGGCCGGCGGCACCGCGGCGGCGATCGCCCTGCACCGCCGCCGCCACTGACGGACCCGGCGGCCACTCCGGTGACGTACCCGGTGGCCAATCCCTCTGACGTACCCGCGGAACCGGGCCCTCAGTCCCCGCGCGCTCACCCGGGCACAACACGCTCCGTGGCCAACCGGAAGACGAACCGAACCGATCAGGAAGCGATCACGCTCAGACAGCCGATCGGGCGTCAATCGGTTACACAAGCGACGTAATCGATGATTTGAGCAACTGGGTGTAGCAGCGCCTGTACGAAGCGTTATTCTCCTCAGACGCAATCCGGAACCCTTCCGTCGCTACGACGGGTGAAAGGTCCCGCACTGCACGTGATGGAAGCTCTGCCTCTGGGAGTCCCGTGTACCCACACGTCGGGGTTGACGCCTCGGGCCTGGCTACGCTGCGCGCAACGGTCAAATCGATCCAAGACCTGCTGCGCGACTTCGTCCCCACCGCGTACGCCGTCCCCGCCCTCGCCGCGGCCACCGCCCCCGCCGGCCCGTGCTACGCGCTGGCCGACGGCAGTGCCGCCGTCGGCAGACGCGGGCGCGCACCGGGGACGACCGTGCGCCGCCCCGCCGCGGACAGCGACAGCGCCCGCATGATGGACCTGGTCGAGCGCGCCCAGGCCGGCGAGGCCGACGCCTTCGGCCGCCTCTACGACCAGTACAGCGACACCGTGTACCGGTACATCTACTACCGCGTGGGAGGCAAGGCCACCGCCGAGGACCTGACCAGCGAGACGTTCCTGCGCGCCCTGCGCCGCATCGGCACCTTCACCTGGCAGGGCCGCGACTTCGGCGCCTGGCTGGTGACGATCGCCCGCAACCTGGTCGCCGACCACTTCAAGTCCAGCCGCTTCCGGCTGGAGGTCACCACCGGCGAGATGCTCGACGCCAACGAGGTCGAGCGCTCCCCCGAGGACTCCGTCCTGGAGTCCCTCTCCAACGCCGCCCTGCTGGACGCCGTCCGCCGGCTCAACCCCCAGCAGCAGGAGTGCGTGACCCTCCGCTTCCTCCAGGGCCTCTCCGTCGCCGAGACCGCCCGCGTGATGGGCAAGAACGAGGGCGCCATCAAGACCCTCCAGTACCGCGCCGTGCGCACCCTCGCCCGGCTGCTCCCCGACGACGCCCGCTGACCTGCCCCGAATCACCCACCGCTTACCGCCCGTTGACTCCTCCGACGGCTTGCCCGCCGTCCGTAACCCAAGTGCCGCGCCGCTCGTTGTGCGGGATGCAGGCTCCCTGTGGTCACATCCTGGCCGACCCCTGTCACACGTTCGTGTGGTTTGCGGGCAGGGTGTGGAACCCTCAGGCCCCCTGGGGAGTCGACCGTGATGACGAGAGGAGGTGCCGCCAGTGATCGCGAACGTATCGGCGCACCGGCGGGCGAACGCCTTCGCCCAGGCTCTGGAGGAGCAGTCCGACCCGGACACGGCGGCCGAGCAGCCGGACGGACCGGCACCGGCCGAGGCCGCCGCGGACCCGACCGGACCAGGGCACCTGGTAGCCCTGGCCGCCGGTCTCGACGCGCTGCCCAAACCCACGCTGGACCCCGAGGTCAAGGCCGTCCAGCGGGCCCAGTTGGTGGCCGCGTTCGAGGCCATGCTCCAGGAGGGCACCGCCCGGGGCGAGGCGACCGACCCATCGGTGCCCGAGCAGCGGCGGTCCCGCGGCGCCCACCGGGCGACCCCGCTCAAGCGGCTCCGCCCCCGCAGCAGGCTGGCCAAGGGGCTCACCGCGGGCGGGCTCAGTGTCGGCGTGGCCGCCGGGGCCTTCGGCTCCGTCGCCGCGGCCAGCACCGACGCCCTGCCCGGCGACTCGCTCTACGGCCTCAAGCGCGGCATCGAGGACTTCAAGCTCGGCCTCGCCGACGGCGAGACCGACCGCGGCCGCGCCTACCTCGACCAGGCGTCCACCCGGCTCAGCGAGGCCCGCCGGCTGCTGGAGCGCGACCGCGGCGGACAGCTCGACCACGAGTCCCTCGGCGAGATCCGCCGCGCCCTCACCGGCATGCGGCACGACGCCGCCGAGGGCCACCGGCTGCTCAGCGCGGCCTACGCCCGCGACCCCGGCTCCCTCGGCCCGATGCGGACCCTCTCCGCCTTCTCGCGCTCCCACCGCGAGACCTGGGGAGCCCTCCGCGACCGGCTGCCGGTCCAGCTCGGGGACGTCAGCGAGCAGGTGACCTCGGTGTTCGACGCCATAGAGCAGGACGTCGCCCCGCTGCGCTCCCTGCTCCCCGAACCGCCCGCCGAGGACGACCAGGACAGCGTGCGGCCGGGCGACTCCGGGACCGCCACCACGGACACCCCCGGCAGCAGCCGTACGGCGCCCCCCAGCACCGGCGACGACGGCTCCGCCGAGCACGGCCGGACCGGCAGCGACCGGCCCAGCCGGCCCTCCGCGTCCGGCAGCGACGAGGAGGGCCTGCTCGGCGGCAACACGGGCGGCCTGCTCGACCCGCCGAAGGAGAGCACCCCCACCTCACCCTCCACCGGGAGCAGGAGCAAGACGCCCGTCCCCGAGCCGGACGTCACCCTCCCGCCCCTCATCCCCGGCCTGCTGCCCGGCCTGGGCATCCAGGGCGAGGACACCGAGTAGCACCCCGACCGGTACGGCGGTGGGAATCCCCCTCCCACCGCCGTACCGGCATGTCGGGGCAAGGTCAGAAGAACACCGACCGGCGCTGCACCAGCAGCTTGTAGAGGGTGTGCTGGATCTGCTCCCGGACCTGATCGGTCAGGTTGAACATCAGCATCGGGTCCTCGGCCGCCTCCGCCGGATAGTGGTCCGTGGCGATCGGCTCCCCGAACTGGATCGTCCACTTCGTCGGCAGCGGCACCGCGCCCAGCGGCCCGAGCCACGGGAACGTCGGGGTGATCGGGAAGTACGGGAACCCCAGCAGCCGGGCGAGGGTCCGGGAGTTGCCGATCATCGGGTAGATCTCCTCGGCCCCCACGATCGAGCAGGGGATGATCGGCGTCCCCGCGCGCAGCGCCGTGGAGACGAACCCGCCCCGGCCGAACCGCTGCAGCTTGTAGCGGTCCCCGAAGGGCTTGCCGAGCCCCTTGAACCCCTCCGGCATCACCCCGACCAGCTCCCCCTGGCCGAGCAGCCGCGCCGCGTCCTCCGCGCAGGCCAGCGTGTGGCCCAGCTTGCGCGCCAGCTCGTTGACGACCGGCAGCGCGAACACCAGGTCGGCCGCGAGCAGCCGCAGATGCCGGCCCGCCGGATGGTGGTCGTGCACGGCGACCTGCAGCATCAGGCCGTCCAGCGGCAGCGTCCCGGAGTGGTTGGAGACGATCAGCGCGCCGCCCTCGGACGGGATGTTCTCCACGCCCTTCACCTCGACCCGGAAGTACTTCTCGTACACCGGCCGCAGCAGGGACATCAGCACCTGGTCGGTGAGCTCGGCGTCGTACCCGAAGTCGTCGACCTCGTAGTCACCGGTCAGCCGGCGGCGCAGGAAGGACAGGCCGCCGGCGATACGCCGCTCCAGGCCGCCCGGGTCGTCGGCGTCCCGCGGGGGCCGCTCCGGCTCCTCCCCGGGCCCGGCGGCGGCCCCGGTGGGCAGCGCCTGGACCTCGCCCACCGGGCCGGGCTCCGCAGCGCTCTTGCGGCGGCTCCCCGCACCCCGGCGCCGCGCCGGGCGCTGTCCCGCGCCGCCCCGGGACCGGTCGTCGTCGAACGGAATGACCTTGGCGTCCGCCATCGTTGCTGCGCTCCTCAGTTGGCGCTCTGCGTCGGGAGAGGGCCGCTGCCCCCGCGGGCCAGGGCCGCGATCCGGTCGACGGCCCCCGCGAGGGCCTCCGGCGGGAGCAGCCCGGGTCCCCGGCTGCGCGTGAAGTCCGCGAACGTGTCCGCGGTGGTGTGCTTCGGCTCGAATCCCAGCGTCTCGCGCATCTGGGTGGTGTCCACGACCCGGCCGTGGGTGAGCAGCCGGATCTGTTCCGGGGAGAAGTCCGTCATGCCCAGCGTACGCACCAGGGAGCCCGCCCAGGTGACCGCGGGCAGCAGCAGCGGCACCGTGGGCCGGCCCAGGCGCCGGGAGCACTGGGAGAGGGTCAGCACACCGTCACCGGCGATGTTGAACGTGCCGCTGTTCAGCGTGCCCCGCCGCGGCTCGCGCGAGGCGGTCCGCAGCACCTCGATCACATCGTCCTCGTGCACGAACTGCAGCCGCGGGTCGTAGCCGAACACCGTCGGCAGCACCGGCAGCGAGAAGTACGAGGCGAGCGGCGTGTCCACGGTCGGGCCCAGGATGTTGGCGAACCGCAGCACGCACACCGCGACGTCCGGCCGCCGGCGCGCGAAGCCCCGTACGTACCCCTCGACCTCGACGATGTCCTTGGCGAACCCGCCGCTCGGCAGCGACCTCGGCGGGGTCGTCTCGACGCACACGGCCGGGTCGCGGGACGCCGAACCGTACACATTGGTACTGGACTTGACCACCAGCCGCCGCACGTTCGGCGACTTCTGGCAGGCGCCGAGCAACTGCATGGTGCCGATGACGTTGGTCTCCTTGACCGTGGTCCGGCTGCCGCCGCCGAGCGGGGTGCCCGTGACGTCCATGTGGACGACCGTGTCGGCGCCCGTCTCGGCGAGCACCCGGGCGATGGTGGGCTGCCGGATGTCGGCCTGGACGAACTCGGCGCCGCCCAGGTGGTGCTCGGGCGGGACCGCGTCCACGCCGATGACCCGGTCCACATCGGGATCGCGCATCGCCCGCCGCACGTAACGGCCCCCCAGTCGACGCGCCACTCCGGTCACGAGCACGACCTTGCCCAAGATCCGCGCCTTCCTTCCGCCGGTGGAGCCGGGACGCCTTTCCCTGCGTACCCTGCCGGGTTCCCCGCCCGCGGGCCAACTTAGCGGGTCGGTGTCGCGCCGCGACGACGCCGAAGGCCCCACCTGACGAGAAAGGACGGGTCCGTCCCCGGTACGGCGGCAGGGACGACTGTGGCCCCCCACCGGATCCGGTGGGGGGCCACGGTCACGCCTTCGCGGCGCCGCGTCGCCTACTTCTTGTTACGACGCTGGACGCGCGTGCGCTTGAGCAGCTTGCGGTGCTTCTTCTTAGCCATCCGCTTGCGCCGCTTCTTGATAACAGAGCCCACGACTACCCTCGCTCACTTCTCATCACTCGGTTGTTTGGGCGCCATGGGCCCACACGACCTACGAGGGCTTAGCCTACCCGCCCGAGCGCTGAGACCGTAATCGAGGGGGCGGGAGAGGCCCGAAGAGACCCCGGGGGCCCCTCCCTGATCACCGTCAGGCCGTGTCCACCCCCACGAAACTCTCGCGGAGGTACTCGTGAACCGCATTCTCCGGGACGCGGAAGGACCGCCCCACCCGGATCGCGGGCAGATGACCGCTGTGCACCAACCGGTACACGGTCATCTTGGACACTCGCATCACCGAGGCGACCTCCGCCACGGTAAGAAACTGAACCTCGCTCAGAGGCCGTTGCTCTGCAGCCATGACACACCTGAACCTTCCGCACTCGACGGCCACCGGCTTCCCCTTCCGGTGACTCTTCGTCGCTGCGTGCTCACTCCCCAATGTAGGTGCGGGTGATGCGAGTGGGGAAGAGGTGCACGCATCGGCGCCCTACTGGGACAGACACGCTCGTTTGAGTACGTAGCGGGTAAGCGGCAGGTAGTAATCGGACCGCACGCCGTCATCAAGTGGAACGACGACGGACACCGATCCCTCTGCCTGCCCCACGAAGAGCGCGGGGTCGTCCACATCAGCCAGCCCGATGGCCTCGAACCCTAGCTGACCTGCTCCGCAGACCCATCCGTGGTCTCCGATCACCAGCTCCGGCAGCACCCCCGAGCCCTCCGCCGCACCGGCCAGCGCGGCCCGAACCGGGAGGGGTGAGTGCGTGTGTGCGCCGGGCTCACAACCGGTGCGTTCGGCGCCGGCGTCGCGCACCAACGCGACACCTCGTACGTAGTCGAGGTTGTACGTACGTAGGCCGAACCGGGTCGTTATGTCGACACGGCGACCCTGCGCGGGGGTGAGGACAGTACATCCCGCCGCCGACAGGGCGCCCGCCAATCCGGCGTAGAAGCCCAGCAGCCGATGGGGGTGCCCGGTGCCCAGGAGCACGGGAGCGCGACGCCGGGCGACCACGGCGAGCCGGTCCGCGAAGGCGTCCAGGGCGGCCAGCGTCCGTTCAGGGTCGATCACATCCTGCCCCGAAGTATGCCGAGGATCGGGCGAGACTCCACACTTCTCGGCCATCAACCCGATCACGTCCCCGACCGTCCACTCCCCCACGGGCTCGATCCCGAGGGTCACCCGAGGATCCCGCGCCGCGAAAGCCCGATACCTCCGCAAACTCCCTTCCCGCGCCGCCCCCACCACCCCCGCGATCCCCACCCGCACCAGATAACCCCGAAGGTCACCCTCACCACCCACGCCCTCACCTCCGAACCTCCCAGCCTGCGGGCATACGTGCCGCCTAGGGCGGCACGGGTGGGCGCAGGCGGCACCCCGCACCGCCGGGCAGCGCACCCACCCCCCGACAACAACGCCCCCCACCCCACAACCCCGAACCACCCCCACGCCGCCCCGCCCACCCGCACAACCAACCCACCCGCCACAACACCGTCACGCCAGCAACCCCCGCAACGGAAACACCGCCCTCCGCACCGCCAACACCGCCTGATCCACCCGATCCGCAGGGTCGTACCCCCCCTCCCACCCCTCCCACGACACCGGCCACCGCCCATCCGTCATCCGCCCCGGCCCCACCCGCCGCGTCCGCGCGAACACCTCCCCCCGCCACGCCTCCGGAATCTCCGCCTCCGGCGCCACCTCCCGCCCCGCCGCGATCCCCACCAGATGCGTCCACGACCGCGGCACCACGTCCACCACCGCGTAACCGCCCCCGCCCAGCGCCACCCACCGCCCCCCGGCGTACTCGTGCGCCAGCTCATGGCACGCCCGCTGCACCGCCCGCTGCGCGTCCACCGACACCGCCAGGTGCGCCAACGGGTCCTCGAAGTGCGTGTCCGCCCCGTGCTGCGTCACCAGCACCTGCGGCCGGAAGGACGCCACCAGCTCCGGCACCACCGCGTGGAACGCCCGCAGCCACCCCGCGTCCCCCGTCCCCGCCGGCAGCGCGACGTTCACCGCCGACCCCTCCGCGTCCCCGTCCGCCCCCGTCTCCTCCGGCCACCCGGTCCCCGGGAACAGGGTCCGGGGATGCTCGTGCAGCGATACGGTCAGCACCCGCGGGTCCTCCCAGAACGCCGCCTGCACCCCGTCCCCGTGATGCACGTCGACGTCCACGTACAGCACCCGCTCGGCCCCCAGCTCCAGCAGCCGCGCGATCGCCAAGGCCGCGTCGTTGTAGACGCAGAACCCCGACGCGGACCCCGGCATCGCGTGGTGCAGCCCGCCCGCGAAGTTCACCGCGTGCAGCGCCTCCCCGCGCCACACCGCCTCCGCCGCCGCCACCGACTGCCCCGCGATCAGCGCGGACACCTCGTGCATCCCGGCGAACGCCGGATCGTCGACCGTCCCCAGCCCGTACGACCCGTCCGCCGCCCCCGGGTCCGCCGACGCCGCCTTCACGGCCGCGATGTAGTCCTCCCGGTGCACCAGCCGCAACGTCGACTCCCCGGCCGCCTTCGCGGCGACCACGTCCAGCTCCCGGTCCAGCCCGAAGGCCCCGATCAGCCGCCGCGTCAGCGCCAGCCGCACCGGATCCATCGGATGGTCCGGACCGAAGTCATAGCCCGTTACCGCTTCGTCCCACATAAGCCGTGCCCGACCGCTCATGCCCGCCACCGTATCGGTCAGGTTGAGTCCCGAACGACCGGGCGTACACGAGTGTCACCAGCACCAACACCATCGGTACCAGCATCGCCCCGCGATAGCTCCAGGCACCGCCGAGCGCCCCGACCAGCGGCGAACCGATCAGGAAGCCCACGTAGTTGAAGATGTTCAACCGGGCGACGGCCGCGTCCGAGCCCGCGGACCCGTACTGCTCGAAGGCCCGTCGCCCGGCCGCCGCGAACGTCTGCGGCACCAGCACGCACAACCCCAGCCCCAGCAGCGTGAACCCGCCCATCCCGACCCACGCCCCGGGCGCCCCCGCCACCACCGCGAACCCCGCCGCCGCAGTCAGCGCCCCGCCCCGCACCACCGCCACGGCCCCGAACCGCCGCACCCCGAAGTCCCCGACCGCCCGCCCCAGCAGCGTGGTCACCATGTACACGTTGTACGGCACGGTCGCCAACTGCTCCGAACTGCCCAGCACGTCCTGGAGGTACTTCGCACTCCAGTTGGAGACCGTCGAATCCCCGATGTACGCGAACGTCATCACCAGGCACAACGGCAGCAACACCCGAAACCCCACACCCCCGCCCCCCACCGCACCGGACGCACCCCCCGCCCCCTCCCCGTCCGCCTTCCGGTCGACGTACCACCGGCTCCCCACCAGCACCGCCGGCAACAGCACCCCCACCACCGGCAGATACGACACCCACAGCGCCAGCCCCCAGTGCGCCCCCGCCCACGCCAGCGAGGCGCCCAGAATCCCGCCCAGGCTGTAGGCCGCGTGGAACCCGAGCATGATGCTCCGCCCGTACGCCCGCTGCAGACTGACCCCGAGCATGTTCATCGAGGCGTCCAGCGCCCCCACCGCCAGGCCGAAGACGCCGAGCGCGGCGGCCAGTACGGCCACCCGGTCCCCCGCCCCGACCCCGAGCAGCGCCAGCAGCACCACCGGCTGGGACCACCGCAGCACCTGGCTGGGCCGTATCCGCCGCACCAGCCACTCGGTCACCACGCTCCCCACCCCGGCGAGCACGGGCACGGCGGCCAGGAAGGCCGGCAGCAACGCGTCGGACACCCCGTACCGGTCCTGGATGGCCGGAATCCGCGTCACCAGCAGGGCGAACGCGGCACCTTGAGCGAAGAAGCCGAACGCCAGAGAGGCCCTGCCATGCCGCAGCACATCCGTCATGGCGGCGAGCGTAGGTCCCCGGCCCACCCCTGAACAGATCCAGTCAAAGCTGAATCTTCCTCAGTTTCCTTCCCTGGTCCGGCTCAGACCAGCAGGTCGGCCAGCTCGCTCATGTCGCCGAACAGCCGCCCGGCCCCCGCCAGCTTCTCCGCCGGCGTCATCGCCGTGAACCCGAGGACATCCATGCCGGCCGCCACCGCGGCCGCCACCCCGAGCGGGCTGTCCTCGACGACGAGGCACCGCCCGGGCGCCACGCCCATCCGCTCGGCCGCGTACAGGAACAGGTCCGGCGCCGGCTTCCCCCGCCCGACATCCTCCGCGCTGAAGACCCGGCCCTCGTCGAACCACCGGTCCAGCCCGGTCTTCCGGTGCCCCACCCGTATCCGCTCATGGCTCCCCGAGGACGCCACGCAGTACGCCACCCCGTCCGCGGCCAGCTTCTCCAGCACCCCGACCACCCCGGGCACCGGCTCCAGGTCCCGCTCGAACGCCGCGAACACCCGCCCGTGGAAGACCTCGTCGAAATCCGCGGGCAGCTCCTGGCCCGTCCGCTCCCGGATCAGATCATGGATCCGGTGCATGGCGGCCCCCATGTAATCCCGCAGGGAGTCCTCGTACGAGGTCGGGTGCCCCAGCTCCGTGAGATAGGCGGCCAGCAGCCGGTTGGAAATCGGCTCGCTGTCGACGAGCACACCGTCGTTGTCAAAGATGACCAGGTCGTAGCGCATACCTCGACAGTAAACGACCCAGAAAAACGAAAAACCCCGCACCGAAAGGTGCGGGGTTTCCCTTGAATAATTGTTCGGCGGCGTCCTACTCTCCCACAGGGTCCCCCCTGCAGTACCATCGGCGCTGTAAGGCTTAGCTTCCGGGTTCGGAAT
>NZ_BNBI01000015.1 GCF_014655295.1 Streptomyces fumanus | reverse complement strand
GGGATGCGGAACCGGCGGTGGTGGTGTGTTCCGCTGCGACGGCCGGCGTTCTGCCTGGTACGGGTCTGGAGTGCCTGGTCTGTGACGATCCGGGTGTCGTGGCGTCGGTGGCGGGGCGGTCGGCGGCGGCGCCGGTGGATGGTGAGCGCAGGATGCCGCTGCGGGCGACTGACGCGGCGTATGTGATCTATACGTCGGGGTCGACGGGCCGTCCCAAGGGTGTGGTGGTCACGCATCTGGGGCTCGGGAATCTGGCCGCGGCGCAGATCGAGCGGTTCGGGGTGGGTGTCGGGTCGCGGGTGTTGCAGTTCTCCGCGCTGGGATTCGACGCGGTCGTTTGGGAGCTGTGCATGGCGCTGCTGTCGGGCGCGACGTTGGTGGTGGCGGGTGAGGAGCTGATGCCGCCGCGGCGTCGGCTGGGGGAGACGGTGGCGGAGTTGGGGGTGTCGCACGTGACGGTGCCGCCATCCCTCCTGGCTACTGAGGAGGCGCTGCCAGCTTCTCTGGAGACGTTGGTGGTGGCGGGGGAGGCGTGTGGGCCGGAGCTGCTCGGACGGTTCGCTGCTGGTCGGCGGATGGTGAACGCCTATGGGCCGACGGAAGTGACGGTGTGCGCGACGGCGTCGGAGCCACTGTCACCTGCTGGAGCCTCGGCCGCCGTGGTGCCGATCGGCCGGCCGATGGACAACACCCGCACTTACGTACTGGATGAGTTTTTGCGTCCGGTGGTGCCGGGTGTGGTGGGTGAGTTGTATGTGGCGGGTCGTGGTCTGGCGCGGGGGTATGCGGGTCGTGCGGGGCTGACTGCGGAGCGGTTCGTGGCCTGCCCGTTCGGAGAGCGTGGTGGGCCTGGTGAGCGGATGTATCGGACCGGGGATCTGGTGCGGTGGACCGCTGAGGGTGAGTTGGTGTTCGCCGGGCGTGCGGACGCACAGATCAAGATCCGGGGCTTCCGGGTCGAGCCGGGCGAGATCGAGGCCGTGCTGAACGCGCACGAGGCGGTCGGCCGTGCGCTCGTCGTGGCCCGGGACGACGGCGGTGTGCGCCGCCTGGTCGCGTACGTCGTCCCCGAGCAGGGCACGGCGGCCCTGGACCCGGCGGAGTTGCGGTCGTTCGTGGCCGGGCGGCTGCCGGGGCACATGGTCCCGGCCGCGGTGATCCCGCTCGACGCGTTCCCCGTGACCGAGAACGGCAAGCTGGACCGCTCCGCCCTCCCCGCCCCGGACTTCGCGAGCCTCACCAGCGGCCGCGGGCCCGAGACCACGGTCGAGGAGGTGCTGTGCGGGCTGTTCGCGGACAGTCTCGGACTTGAGCGGGTCGGGGTGGAGGACTCGTTCTTCGAACTCGGCGGTGACTCCCTGCTGGCGATGCGGCTCATCGCCCGTATCCGGTCGGCGCTGGCCGCCGAGATCAGCATCCGGGAACTCTTCGAGGCCCCGACCGTCGCCGGCCTCGCCCGGCTGGTGGAACAGGGCCGCGGCGCGGCACGCATGGCGCTGACGCCCCGGGAACGCCCGGAGCGGGTGCCGCTGTCGTACGCGCAGCAGCGGATGTGGTTCCTCAACCGCCTGGAGGACGCCGGCGCGGGCGCGGCGTACAACGTGTCCATGGGCATGCGCCTGTCGGGCGAGGTGGATGTCGAGGCCCTGAAGGCCGCGCTCGGTGACCTCGCCGACCGGCACGAGACCCTGCGCACCGTCTTCCTCGAGACCGACGGCGAGCCGCACCAGATGGTCACCGCAGACCGTCCGGTGCTGCGGGTCGACACGGTCGCGGCGACGGACCTCGAAGGGACGGTCGCGGAAGAGACGGGTCGTGTATTCGACCTGGCCACGGACGTGCCGTGGCGGGCGCGGCTCCTGGTGCTGTCACCCGCGGAGTCGGTGCTGGTGCTCGTCGCGCACCACATCGCGGTCGACGGCGTGTCCATGGGCGTACTCGCCCGTGACCTGGGCACGGCCTACACGGCCCGGGTGCGGGGTGAGGCCCCGGGGTGGGAGCCGCTGCCGGTGCAGTACGCGGACTACGCGCTGTGGCAGCGGGAGGTCCTCGGCGACCTCGGCGACCCCGACAGCCGCCTCACCGGGCAGCTCGACCACTGGCGCCAGGCTCTCGCGGACCTACCCGAGGAACTCTCCCTGCCCAGGGACCACCCGCGTCCGGCCGTGGCGTCCTTCCGGGGCGGTGCGGTCCCCGTGCGGACGGATGCCGAGGTGCACGCGCGTCTGTCGGAGCTGGCGCGGCGGCACGGCGTGACGATGTTCATGGTGGCGCAGGCCGCGCTGGCGGTACTGCTGTCCAAGGTGGGCGCGGGCACGGACATTCCGCTCGGCACGGCGGTGGCGGGCCGCAATGAGGCCGCGGTCGAGAGCATGGTCGGGTTCTTCGTCAATACGCTGGTGCTGCGTACGGATGTCAGTGGTGATCCGTCGTTCGCCGAGCTGCTGGAGCGGGTGCGGGAGACGGACCTGGCCGCGTACGCCCACCAGGACGTGCCGTTCGAGCGGCTGGTGGAAGACCTGAACCCGGCCCGCTCGCTCTCCCGGCACCCCCTCTTCCAGGTGATGTTCAGCCTGCAGAGCGCTCCCCAGGACCGCAGCGAGTGGGACTGGAACCTTCCCGGGCTGCAAGTACACCCCATCCGACCGGAGGAGACGGCGACTGCCCGCTTCGACCTCTCCGTCGAGCTCGCCGAACTCCGCGACGCCGACGGCTCGCCGGACGGGTTGGGCGGCGAGATCCAGTACGCGGCCGACCTGTTCGACGAGGGCACGGCTCGGGCTCTTGCGGCCCGTCTGGTGCGGGTGCTGGAGCAGGTGGCCGCGGACCCGGAGGCGCGCGTCGGAGACATCGACGTGGTCTCGGACGCGGAGCGTCGGATGGTTCTGCACGGGTGGAACGACACCCGTCGTGCGGTGCCCGACGGCACCCTCGTGGACCGGTTCGAGGCGCAGGCGGCGCGGACGCCGGAAGCGGTGGCGGTGGTGGGGCAAGACGGGTCGTGGACGTACGCGGAGCTGAACGCGTGGGCGAACGGTGTGGCGTACGGGCTCATCGAGCGGGGCGTCGGTCCGGAGTCGCTGGTCGGGGTGCGCTTGGAGCGGTCGGCCGCGCTGATCCCGGTGCTGCTGGGGGTGTTGAAGGCGGGGGCGGCGTATGTGCCGTTGGATTCCGCCCTGCCTGAGGCGCGGCGGGAGGCGATCGTGGCTGAGGCGGGGGTCGCGGTGACGCTCACCGGCGACGAGGACGTAGCCCCAGTCGCCGAGAACCCGGAGGTGAGGCCGGGACCGGAGAACCTCGCATACGTGATGTACACCTCTGGTTCGTCCGGGGTGCCGAAGGGTGTGGCGGTCACGCACCGCAATGTGGTGGCGTTCTGCCTGGACGGCGCGTGGCGTGCGGATGTGCTGGAGCGGGTGCTCGTGCAGGCCAACCATGCCTTCGATGCGTCGACGTACGAGATCTGGGCGCCGCTGCTGCGTGGTGGGCTGCTCGTGGTGGTGCCGGCGGGGGAGGTGGATGCGGCCGAGCGTGGTGCGTTGATCGCTGAGCATCGGGTGACGCATGTGGTGGCTCCGGCGGGGCTGTTCCGGGTGCTGGCGGAGCAGTCCCCGGAGATCTTCGCCGGGGTGCGGGAGGTGCTGACCGGCGGCGATGTGGTCTCCGCGTCCGCGATCCGCAGCCTGCTCGCGTCCCACCCGGGTCTGGTGGTGCGCACGACGTACGGGCCGACGGAGAACACGGCGTTCACCACGCACCTGCCGTTCGCTGCGGGGGACGAGGTGCCGGCGGCGGTGCCGATCGGCCGTCCGATGGACAACACCCGTACCTACGTGCTGGATGAGTTCCTGCGTGCCGTACCGCCGGGTGTGGTGGGTGAGTTGTATCTGGCGGGTGAGGGCGTGGCGCGGGGGTACGCGGACCGTGCGGGGATGACGGCGGAGCGGTTCGTCGCCTGCCCGTTCGGCGAGTCCGGTGACCGGATGTATCGAACGGGGGACCTGGCCCGCTGGAACAAGGACGGTGTACTGGAGTTCGCGGGCCGCGCCGATGAGCAGGTCAAGATCCGGGGTTTCCGGATCGAGCCGGCCGAGGTCGAAGCCGTACTGACCGCCCACGAGAGTGTGCGTCAGGCGGCGGTGATCGCCCGGGAGGACCAGCCCGGTGTGAGGCGGCTGGTCGCGTATGTCGTCGGCGAGGTGGACGAGGCGGAGCTGCGCCGGTACATCGCGGAGAAGCTCCCCGACTACATGGTGCCGTCGGCGTTCGTGACCCTCGACGCGATCCCGCTGACCAAGAACGGCAAGCTCGACCGGGCCGCCCTCCCCGCCCCGGACCTGGCAGGCCGGACGACGGGTCGCGCCCCCGCCACCCCCACCGAAGAGGTGCTGTGCGGCCTGTTCGCCGAAGTCCTCGGCATGGAACAAGTCGGTACGGAAGACTCCTTCTTCACCCTCGGCGGTGACTCACTCCTCGCGATGCGGCTCATCGCCCGTATCCGGTCGGTGCTGGACGCCGAGATCAGCATCCGCGACCTGTTCGCCGCGCCCACGGTCCAAGGGCTGGCCCGGCTCGCCGACACCGCCCGTGGCGCGGTCCGGCGTCTGGCACTGCAACCCCAACAACGTCCGGACGTCGTGCCGTTGTCGTATGCGCAGCAGCGGATGTGGTTCCTCAACCGGCTGGAGGAGGCCGGTGCGGGCGCCGGCTACAACGTGCCGCTGGGCCTGCGGCTGTCGGGCGAGGTGGATGTCCCGGCCCTGGAGGCCGCGCTGGGCGACGTGGCCGACCGGCACGAGGGCCTGCGCACGCTCTTCCCCGAGACCGACGGGCTGCCCCACCAGCGGATCCTCCACGGCGAGGAGTCGCACCCCCGGCTGAAGAGGCGGGAGATCACCGAAGCCGACCTGTCCGAGGCGGTCGTCGACGAATTCGGCCGGGGCTTCGACCTGGCGGCGGAGCTGCCATGGCGGGCTTCGCTGCTGGTGCTCGCGCCGACGGAGTCGGTGTTGGTGATCGTGGCGCACCACATCGCGGTCGACGGCTGGTCCATGGGCATCCTCGCCCGGGACCTGGAGACGGCCTACGCCGCCCGGGTACGCGGTGCCGCCCCGGGGTGGCAGCCGCTGCCGGTGCAGTACGCCGACTACGCGCTGTGGCAGCGCGAGGTCCTCGGCGACCTCGGCGACCCCGACAGCCTGATCAGCGAACAGCTCGACCACTGGCGTTCGGCGCTGGCCGGAGCGCCGCAGGAACTTGCGCTGCCGGTCGACCGGCCGCGTGGGGCGACGGCGTCGTTCCGCGGCGCCGATGTTCCGGTGCGGGTGGACGGCCACATCCACGCGGGGCTGTCGGAGGTGGCGCGGCGGCACGGCGTGACGATGTTCATGGTGGTGCAGGCCGCGCTGGCCGTGCTGCTGTCGAAGTCGGGCGCGGGTGACGACATCCCGCTCGGCACACCGGTTGCCGGGCGCGGCGAGGCCGAGTTGGACGACCTGGTCGGATTCTTCCTGAACACGCTGGTGCTGCGTACGGACGTGAGCGGCGATCCATCGTTCGCCGAGCTGCTGGAACGGGTGCGGGAGACCGACCTGGCCGCCTACGCGCACCAGGACGTGCCGTTCGAGCGGCTGGTGGAGGACCTGAACCCGGCCCGCTCGCTCTCCCGGCACCCGCTGTTCCAGGTCATGCTGGCATTCCAGAACGTTCCCGACTCCGACGCGCCCCTGGAGCTGCCGGGCCTGCGGGTGCGGCCGCTGGCCTCGGAAGATGTGGTGACGGCCAAGTTCGACCTGTCGGTCACCCTCATGGAACGGCGGGACGAGACGGGTGCGCCTGCCGGGATCGAAGGCGGCATCCAGTACGCCACCGACCTGTTCGACGCGCACACCGTGGACGCCCTCGCCCGACGCCTCGTCGCGGTGTTGGAACAGGTGGCTGCGGACCCGGGGGTGCGGGTCGGGGCTGTCGAGGTGCTGTCGGACGCGGAGCGCCGGATGGTTCTGCACGGGTGGAACGACACCCGTCGTGCGGTGCCCGACGGCACCCTCGTGGACCGGTTCGAGGCGCAGGCCGCTCGGACGCCGGATGCCGTGGCCGTGGTCGGGCAAGACGGGGCCTGGACGTACGCGGAGCTGAACGCGCGGGCGAACGGTGTCGCGTGCGGGCTCATCGAGCGGGGCGTCGTCCCGGAGTCGCTGATCGGCGTGCGGTTGGAGCGATCGGCGGAGCTGGTGCCGACGCTGCTGGGTGTACTCAAGGCGGGCGCGGCGTATGTGCCGTTGGACGCCCGGCATCCGCAGGAGCGGTTGGCGTCGATCGTGTCGGAGGCGGGGGTGTCGGTGGTCCTGACCGATGCCGATGTGTTCGAGCCGGTGGATGACAACCCCGGCGTTGCGGTGCCGCCGGAAGCGCTGGCGTACGTGATGTACACCTCCGGGTCGACCGGGGTGCCGAAGGGTGTGGCGGTCACGCACCGCAATGTGGTGGCGTTCTGCCTGGACGGTGCCTGGGCCGACGATGTGGTCGAGTGTGTGCTGTTCCAGGCGAACCATGCCTTCGATGCGTCGACGTATGAGATCTGGGTGCCGTTGCTGCGGGGCGGTCGGTTGGTGGTGGCGCCGGCGGGTGACATCGGCGCGGCCGAGCGCGGTGCTTTGATCGCGGAGCACGGTGTGACGAACGTGCACGCGACGGCCGGGCTGTTCCGGGTCCTGGCCGAGCAGTCCCCGGAGATCTTCGCCGGGGTACGGGAGGTGTCCACGGGCGGTGACGTGGTGTCCGCGTCGGCGATCCGGACCCTGCTCGCGTCCCACTCGGACATGGTGGTGCGTACCACGTACGGGCCGACGGAGAACACGGCGTTCACCACGCACCTGCCCTACACCTCCGGGGACGAGATCCCCGCGGCGGTGCCGATCGGCCGCCCGATGGACAACACCCGCACCTACGTCCTGGACGACACCCTGCGTCCCGTGGCACCAGGTGTGACCGGTGAGCTGTACCTCGCAGGTGAGGGAGTGGCACGCGGGTACGCGGGCCGTCCCGGGCTGACGGCGGAGCGGTTCGTGGCCTGCCCGTTCGAGGAGTCAGGCCGGATGTATCGCACGGGGGACCTGGCCCGCTGGAACAAGGACGGCGTGCTGGAGTTCGCGGGCCGCGCCGACGAACAGGTCAAGATCCGGGGCTTCCGCATCGAACCGGCCGAGGTCGAAACCGTCCTGACCGCCCACGAGAGCGTGGATCAGGCGGCGGTGATCGCCCGCGAGGACCAGCCCGGTGTCAAGCGACTGGTCGCCTACGTCGTCGGCGAGGCGGACGACGCCGACCTCCGCCGGTACGTCGCCGACAGGCTCCCCGACTACATGGTCCCGGCCGCCTTCGTGACGCTCGAAGCCATCCCCCTCACCAGGAACGGCAAGCTGGACCGGTCCGCCCTCCCCGCCCCCGACCTGGCGGGCCGCACCACCGGTCGCGCCCCCGCCACCCCCACCGAGGAACTCCTCTGCGGCCTGTTCGCCGAAGTCCTCGGCCTGGAACGGGTCGGGGCCGACGACTCCTTCTTCACCCTCGGCGGCGACTCACTCCTTGCCATGCGGCTCATCGCCCGCGTCCAGGCGGTGCTGCACGCCGAGATCACCATCCGTGACGTGTTCACCTCGCCCACGGTCGAGGCCCTCGCCCGGCTGGTGGCCGACGGCGGGGCAGGCGGCCCCCGCCTGGCGCTGGCGGCGCGTGAGCGGCCGAGGGTCGTGCCGTTGTCGTACGCCCAGCAGCGGATGTGGTTCCTCAACCGGCTGGAGGAGGCCGGTGCCGGCGCCGGCTACAACGTACCGCTGGCGCTGCGGCTGACCGGCGAGCTGGACGTACCGGCCCTTGAGGCGGCGCTGCGCGATGTGGCGGACCGGCAGGAGAGCCTCCGCACGGTCTTCCCCGAGGCAGCGGGCGTCGCCCGGCAGGAGGTGCTCCAGGGCGAGCGGGGCCACCTGGTCCTGCGGGTGGACGAGGTGGCAGCGGAGGACGTGCCCGCCATCGCCGGCGACGAGATGGCGCGACACTTCGACCTGACCCGTGAGCTGCCGTGGCGGGCCCGGTGCCTGGTGCTGTCCCCGTCCGAGTCCGTGCTGATCGTCGTGGCGCATCACATCGCGGTGGACGGCTGGTCGATGGGTGTCCTGCTGCGTGATCTGAGTTTCGCGTACGAGGCCCGGGTACGCGGTGCCGCCCCTGGGTGGCAGCCGCTGCCCGTGCAGTACGCCGATTACGCGCTGTGGCAACGGGAGTTGCTGGGCGACCTCGACGACCCCGACAGCCTGATCTCCGCCCAGCTCGACCACTGGCGTTCGGTGCTGGCCGGGCTGCCGGAGGAGCTGGCGCTGCCGACCGATCGCCCGCGGCCGTCGGAGTCGTCCTTCCGGGGCGGCACGGTCCGGGTGGAGACGGGCGCCGAGGTGCACGCGCTGTTGTCGGAGGCGGCGCGGCGGCATGGCGTGACGATGTTCATGGTGGTGCAGGCGGCGCTGGCGGTGCTGCTGTCGAAGGTGGGCGCGGGTACCGACATCCCGCTCGGCACAGCGGTGGCGGGACGCGGCGACGCCGCTCTTGACGACCTCGCCGGGTTCTTCGTCAACACGCTGGTGCTGCGTACGGATGTCAGTGGTGATCCGTCGTTCGCCGAGCTGCTGGGGCGGGTGCGGGAGACCGACCTGGCCGCCTACGGGCACCAGGACGTGCCGTTCGAGCGGCTGGTGGAGGACCTCAACCCGGCCCGCTCCCTGTCCCGCCACCCCCTGTTCCAGGTCATGCTCACCCTGCAGAACCTGCCGCAGGGCGACACGGGCCTCAGGCTCGCCGGCCTGCGCGCGCAGCCGCTCGACGAGGGCCAGGAGCAGACGCAGGTCGCCAAGTTCGACCTCTCGGTCACCCTGACCGAGCACCGCGACGAGCAGGGGGCACCGGCCGGGCTCCAGGGCGGTATCCAGTACGCCACCGACCTGTTCGATCCGGACACCGCCGAGGCCCTCGCGGTACGGCTGACCCGCGTCCTGGCGCAGGTGGCCACGGATCCGGACGTGCGCGTCGGCGCGATCGACGTACTCTCCGCCGACGAACGGCACCAGGTGGTGGCGGAGTGGAACGACACCACCCGTCCGGTGCCGGAACAGTCCCTGGTCGCCCTGTTCGAGGCGCAGGCCGCGCGGACACCGGACGCGGTGGCGGTGGTCGCCGGGGAGACGCGACTGACGTACGCGGAGGTGAACGCGCGGGCCAACGGCCTGGCGCACCACCTCAGGAGCCAGGGCGTGACCGCCGAGAGCCTGGTCGGTGTCCGCGCGGAGCGGTCGGCGGACCTGGTGCCCACGCTGTTGGGTGTGCTCAAGGCGGGTGCGGCCTACGTGCCCCTGGACCCCGGCCTGCCGGAGGTACGGCGGGAGGCGATCGCGGCTGAGGCGGGGGTCGCGGTGATGCTCACCGGCGACGAGGACGTTGCCCCGCTCCCCGAAAACCCGCACGGGAAGCCGGGGCCGGACAACCTCGCGTACGTGATGTACACCTCCGGCTCGACCGGGGTGCCGAAGGGTGTGGCGGTCACGCACCGCAACGTGGTGGCGTTCTGCCTGGACGGTGCCTGGACCGCGGACATGGTCGAGTCCGTCATGGTGCAGGCCGACCCCGCCTTCGACGCCGCCACGTACGAGCTGTGGACGCCACTGCTGCACGGCGGGAAGCTGGTCATGCTTCCGCCGGGCGACACCGACGCGGCCGAGCGTGGTGCGCTGATCGCGGAGCACGGTGTGACGAACGTGCACGCGACGGCCGGGCTGTTCCGGGTCCTGGCCGAGCAGTCCCCGGAGATCTTCGCCGGGGTACGGGAGGTGTCCACGGGCGGTGACGTGGTGTCCGCGTCGGCGATCCGGACCCTGCTCGCGTCCCACTCGGACCTGGTGGTGCGTACCACGTACGGGCCGACGGAGAACACGGCGTTCACCACGCACCTGCCCTACACCTCCGGGGACGAGATCCCCGCGGCGGTGCCGATCGGCCGCCCGATGGACAACACCCGCACCTACGTCCTGGACGACACCCTGCGTCCCGTGGCACCAGGTGTGACCGGTGAGCTGTACCTCGCAGGTGAGGGAGTGGCACGCGGGTACGCGGGCCGTCCCGGGCTGACGGCGGAGCGGTTCGTGGCCTGCCCGTTCGACGAGTCCGGCGGCCGGATGTACCGCACCGGGGACCTGGCCCGCTGGAACAAGGACGGCGTGCTGGAGTTCTCCGGCCGCGCCGACGAACAGGTCAAGATCCGGGGCTTCCGCATCGAACCGGCCGAGGTCGAGGCCGTCCTGACCGCCCACGAGAACGTGCGCCAGGCGGCGGTGATCGCCCGCGAGGACCAGCCCGGCGTGAAGCGCCTGGTCGCGTACGTCGTCGGTGAGACGGACGACGCCGACCTCCGCCGGTACGTCGCCGAGAAGCTCCCCGACTACATGGTCCCGGCCGCCTTCGTGACGCTCGAAGCCATCCCGCTGACCAAGAACGGCAAGCTGGACCGAGCCGCCCTCCCCGCCCCCGACCTGGCCGGTCGCACCACCGGCCGCGCCCCCGCCACCCCGGTCGAGGAGATCCTCTGCGGCCTGTTCGCCGAGGTGCTCGGCGTGGAGCGGGTCGGTGCCGACGACTCCTTCTTCACCCTCGGCGGCGACTCACTGCTCGCCATGCGGCTCATCGCCCGCATCCGGTCGGTGCTCGACGCGGAGGTCAGCATTCGGGCGCTGCTCGCCGCACCCACGGTCGCCGCGGTCGCGGCGGCGCTGGACAGAAGCGGACCCACCGGCGACTTCGACCGGCTCCTTCCGCTCCGCTCCGGTGGCGGTGGCGCGCCGCTGTTCTTCCTCCACTCCGGGGGCGGACTCGCCTGGAACTACGCGGAGCTGGCCGCGCACCTCCCGTCGGGGCGCCCCCTCTACGGCCTCCAGGCGCGCGGTCTGGAGGGGACCGAGGAACTGCCCGCGAGCATCGAGGAGATGGCGGCCGACTACGTGGAGCAGATCCGGGCCGTACAAGCGGACGGCCCCTACCACCTGGTGGGCTGGTCGTTCGGCGGAGTGGTCGCGCAGGCCGTCGCGGCCCGTCTGCAGGACACGGGCGAAGCGATCGCCCTGCTGGCGATCCTCGACGGATACCCGTACGAGGAGACCGAGGACGAGCCGGAGGCAAGGCGACCGGCAGGTCCGCGTCGGCCGGGGCCGGCCGACGTTCCGGCCCTGGAGGCCGTCCAGCGGGTCGCGGACAACAACGTCCGGCTCGTCATGGGGCACACGCCGCGCGTCTTCCACGGCGACGTGCTGCTCGTCGTCGCGACCCAGGGGCGGCCGGAGGGTCTGCCGGTGGAGCGGGCCGTGGAGATCTGGGAGCCGTACGTGGACGGTGCCATCGAACGCCATCTGGTGGAGGCCGACCACCACCGGATGCTCACGACGGATCCGGCGGCGCGCATCGGCGAGCTGCTGACCGCGAAGCTCACGGAACCGGCGAACGGCACATCCGGCGAACGGCACATCTAACGCCAGGAGGGCGGAATGTCAGAGACAAGCACCGTGGACTCGACCGGGCGGACGAAGGACGTCGTGGACGAGTCCGATCCGCGGGCGCTCATCTGGGACCTGCTGCGCGGGCAGTGGCGGTTCTCCGCGCTGTACGCGTTCGTGGATCTCGATGTGGCCGGTGTCCTGTGCGACGGACCGCTGGCGGTACCGGAGCTGGCCGAGCGGCTCGGCGTGGACCGGGTGGCGCTGGGCCGGCTGCTGCGTACCGTCGCGGCGCTGGGCGTGGTGCGATCCGAGGACGTGGCCGGCACCCGGCGGTACCGGCTGACCCCCGCGGGCGAGTCGCTGTGCGCCGACGCCCCCGGTTCGATGCGGTCGGTCAGCCTGTTGCAGGGGGCGCCCGATCTGCTGGCCGCGATGGGTTCGCTGGCCGCCGCCGTACGGGACGGACGTTCCTCGTTCGCGGCACGGTTCGGCTCGTTCTACGGCTGGCTCGCCACCAGTCCCGAGTCCCGGAAGCACTTCGACGTCTTCATGACCACGCGGTCCCGGGCCATCGCCGAGGCCGCCGTGGCGGCGGTCGACCTCTCCGGCATCGGGACGCTCGCCGACATCGGCGGCGGCAAGGGCACGGTGCTCGCGACGGCGCTGCGGGCCACGCCCGGCATGCGGGGGCTGCTGCTCGACGTGGAGCCGGTGATGGCCGGTGCCCGTGAGTTCATGGCCGCGCAGGGACTGGCCGACCGATGCGAGTTCGTCGTCGGCGACTTCTTCCGGGCGGTGCCGAAGGCGGACGCCTACCTGCTGTCGAACATCGTGCACAACTGGGACGACGACGACGCGTTGCGCCTTCTGGGCAACATCCGCCGCGGACTGCCCGAGCACGGCCGGGTGCTGCTGCTGGACATGCTGCTCCCCGAGGGGGACGCGCCGCACCTCGGCAAGGAGATGGACATGCGGCTGCTGGCGCTCTACGACGGCGGCCGCGAGCGCGGCGAACAGGAGTACCTGGCGCTACTGGGCAAGGCGGGGCTGAGTGTCGAGCGCGTGGTCGAACTGCCCTATGCCCTCAGCCTGATCGAGGCCGGCCGCGCGTGATGCGCCGCTCGGCGGAAGGAGTTCGGATGTTATCGGCAAGTGCCGCCTCGCGGCGGGGAAGCAGACGTACGGGCCTCACCCGGGACCGGGTCGTGCTCGCCGCGGCGCTCACCGCGTTGTTCGCAGGGAGCGGTCTGGTCGCTCCCGCGGCGCCGAGCGCGCTGGAATCGAGCTGGGCGGGGGGCCAGAGCCTCGACGGGCGCGGCAACAACGTCCTGCGTCCCGACTGGGGCCGCGCAGGGACGAAGTACTCCCGGGTCACGGACGCCCGATACGCCGACGGCCGCAGCACGCCCGTCGGCGGCCCCAACGCACGCACCGTCAGCAACCGGGTGTTCAACGACGAGTTCGTGGACGACAAGGGCTTCGGCTTCTCGGTGAACATCTTCTCCGAGCAGCAGCTCAGCCAGTGGTCGTGGGTCTGGGGACAGTTCATCGACCACGAATTCGGGTTACGCAGCGGCGTGCTGTCCAGCGACCCGCAGGGCGAGCGGGCCGACGTCCCCGTGAACGGCAAGGACCCGCTGGAGACCCGGGGGGATCCGGCCGCGCTCAGATTCACGCGTTCGACGCCCGCGCCGGGCACCGGGGTGACCACTCCCCGCGAGCAGATCAACAACGTCAGCTCCTATCTCGACGCCTCGGCCGTCTACTCGACCGACGACCGGCGCCTGGAGTGGCTGCGGGAGGGGCCCGTCGACGGAAACCTGGCCAACAACGGCGCCAAGCTGCTGATGCCGGACGAGTACCTGCCGCGCAGGGACGCCCGCGGCGACACCGCCAGTGCCCCCGAGGTCGAGCTGGGCGGGGAACTGATCACCAACCCGGGCCAGGCGGTCGTCACGGGAGACGCGCGGGCCAACAACAACACCGGTGTCACCGCGGTGGAGACGCTCATCGCCCGCGAGCACAACCGGATCGTCGACGCGCTGCCCGCCTCGCTGGACGAGCAGGAGAAGTTCGAGATCGCCCGCCGGGTCGTCATCGCCGAGGTGCAGTACATCACCTACAACGAGTTCCTGCCGGCGCACGGCATCCGGCTCCCCGGGTACCGGGGCTACAACCCGTTGGTCGACGCCACCCTCAGCAATGAGTTCTCGACCGTCGGATACCGCATCCACAGCATGATCCACAGCGGGTTCCCGATGGAGACCGAGCGCTCCCGGTACACCGACGAGCAGATGCAGAAGTTCCGCGACATGGGCTTCAACATCGACCCGAGCGAAGACCCCGCCAAGGTCAAACTCCAGTTCGTGCTGGCGCAGGCGCGGGACAATCCCATGATCCTGCCGATGGTCGGGCTCGGGCCGTTCCTGCAGGGGCTCGGCTCCAAGGCGCAGTACCACAACGACGAGCAGATCGAGCGCGAGATCCGGGACGTGCTGTGCTCGGCCCCCGACGCCAACCCCAAGTGCGTGTTCGACCTGGGCGCGCTGGACGTGGAGCGGGGCCGCGACCACGGCATGCCCAGCTACAACGAGATGCGGCGCGCCTACGGTCTGCCGGCCAAGACCTCGTTCAAGGACATCACCGGGGAGAGCACCGAGACGTTCCCCGCCGACCCGCAGCTCACCCCCGGCGACGAGATCAACGACCCGGACAGCGTGGACTTCACCCGCATCACCAACCTGTTCGGCAGCGAGGTCACCGCGGAGAACGATCCGGAGGACACCAGCGCGGTCTCGTACGCGCGGCGCACCCCGCTGGCGGCGCGGCTGAAGGCGCTGTACGGCTCGGTGGACAAGCTGGACGCCTATGTGGGAATGCTCGCGGAAAAGCATTCGGGCCCCGAGTTCGGTGAACTCCAGCGGGCGATGTGGAGCCGTGAATTCCAACGGCTGCGCGACGGCGACCGTTTCTTCTACGGAAATCAGATGCCGGTGCTCGACCGCATCGCGAAACGCTACGGCATCGATTTCCGGGCGAATCTGGGCGACCTCATCGCCCGCAATACCGATCTGGAGCGTTCGGACCTGGCCGGCAATGTCTTCTTCGCCAAGGGACAGGTGCCGCCGCAGAGCTGCCGGGTCGGTTACCGCACGACCGCGCGGACCGGAACCGACTCCGGCACGTACGAGGCGACCGTGCGCGTCACGAACACCACGCGGCGGCCGATCGACGCCTGGGCGCTGCGGTTCCGGTACCCGGACGAGCAGGAGATCACCGGGACGCGGGGCGCCGTCGGCAAGCAGAACGGCACCGACGTCTCCCTCACCAACCCCCCGGCCGACGGCGCGATCGAGCCCGGGGAGACCCGTGAGATAGCCCTCACCGGTACCTGGCGGGGACGCGACGGCATCCCCTCCTCCTTCACGCTCAACACCACGCGATGCCGTGCGGAGCAGGGATCCGGATAACCGGCGGAAATCCCTCGCGGGAGGGCCGGCAGACGGCGCCGGCCTCTCACTTCCGCTGATACCTTCCCGCAACCGTCCGTCCGATAGAACGTTCTCAGGAGCGATTCGAAAGAGGTGCTGAAGCATGCCGACGAATACGGCTGAGCGCGAGGAATGGAAGTCCGCAGGAACGCCGCGCCGTATCCGGCCGCGCGTCACACTGGTCGCGGCGTTCGCCGCCGTCGGCCTGCTCGTGACCGCGTGCGGCGGAGACGACGGAGACGACGGCGACAACAAGGGCGGTGTCGCCGCGGCCAGCCCCAATAACAGCGAGAGCGCGAAGCAAGGCGGCGATTCCCAGAAGAAAGGTCCCCTCGCCTACGCGAAGTGCATGCGGGCGAACGGCGTACCCAATTTCCCGGACCCGGACGCCAACGGCGGTCTCAAGATCGAGGGCGACAAGGTGGGCCTGGGCACACCGGCGTACGAGAAGGCCGCGGAGAAGTGCAAGTCGTACAACTCCGCGCCGGCGCCCGAGGCGGCTCCGGACCGGGAGGCCGCACTGAAGTACGCCAAATGCATGCGCGAGAACGGTGTGCCCAAGTTCCCGGACCCCAACTCCGAGGGCGGAACCGACATCGACCGGGACAAGCTCGGCGTCGACATCACCGGCCCCGTCTTCAAGAAGGCTGACGACAAGTGCAAGGGAGTCCTGCGGAAGGGCGGGAAAGGCAAGAAAAACAGTGGCCCGCACATGCAGGGCGGATGACCGCGACGTTCCGCGGGGCGGTGACCGTGGTGCCCCCGGCCGCTGCCCCGCCGTCGCTAGACCCGTTCGACGGCGGCCGGCCCCGCGGCCGGGTCCGCCGCGGCGCCGGGAAAGCGCACCGTCACGGTCAGACCACCGTCCGGCCGGGGCACGGCGTCGAGGTCGGCGTGATGGGCGGTGGCGACGGCGCTGACGATCGACAGTCCGAGACCGAGCCCCTCACGGCGGTGCATACGCGCGGTGCCGACCCGCTGGAACGGCTGGAACAGCCGGTCCAGTTCGTCGTCGGCGACGACCGGGCCCGAGTTGCTGACGGTCAGCACGGCCCGGTCGCCCTCGGTGCGGGTGGTGACCTCGACCCACCCGCCGGGGATGTTGTAGCTCAGCGCGTTGTCCACCAAATTGATCACCAGGCGTTCCGCCAGGCCCGCGCCACCGACCGCGACGGCCGGATCCAGCGTCGTACGCCACGACACACCGCGCCGCTCGGCCTCGTCGTCGCGGGCCGCCACGACCTTCCCGGTCAGCCGCTGGAGGTCGAACGGCACCCACCGCTCAAGGCCGGCCTGCCCCCGGGCCAGGGTCAGCAGCGAGGTGATCAACCGCTCCTGCTCGCGGCCGGCGGCGAGGATCCGCAGATGGGCCTCGCGCAGCGACTCCACGCTCGCGTCCGGGTCCGCCAGGGCGACCTGCCCGAGGGCGCGCTGCCGCGTCATGGGGGTCCGCAGCTCGTGCGAGGCGTTGGCCACGAACCGGCGCTGTGCCTCGAAAGCCGCCTCCAGACGGGCCAGCAGCTCGTCGAAGGTGTCGCCGAGGTCCTTGAGTTCGTCGGCGGGCCCCGGCAGGGCCAGCCGGGCGTGCAGATTGGTCGCGGAGATCTCCCGGGCCGTGCGGGTGATCGTGCTCAGACGGCGCAGCACCCGCCCGGCCAGCACCCAGCCGAGACCCGCCGACACGACCGCCATGAAGCCCAGTGCGGTGCCGCCCTGGACCAGCAGCGTGTGCCGCCGCTCGTCCTTCTGCCGCTTCGCCAGTTCGACGAGCGCTTCGCTCTCACCGACATCCGGCGCGGGCAGGTCGCCCCCTTCGTTGCTGAGTTCCTGCGGGCCGTTCTTGCCCGGCGGCTTCGCCACCTCTTTGACCGTGGCCGCGCCGCCCTGGCCGTTGTACACGTACAGGCCCGGGTCGGCCCGGTCGACCAGGAAGAAGGTGATCGCGAGCAGTGCCACGCCGGACACCAGGAAGACCCCGCCGTAGAGCAGCGTCAGGCGGAACCGGACGGTGTTGCGGGGCACGCGGAAGACGGTGCGCATGGGCTGCTCTCAGACGCGGTAGCCGGACTTGGCCACGGTATGGATCACCGGTGGGTCGCCGAGCTTGGCGCGCAGCCGGCTGATGGTGACCTTGACGGACTTGGTGAACGGGTCAGCCGATTCGTCCCATACCCGTTCGAGCAACTCCTCCGCCGAGACCACCCGGCCCCGGGCGGTGAGCAGCAGCTCCAGCACGCCGAACTCCTTCGGGGCCAGGTCGAGCGGCTGGCCCCGCCGGGTCACCCGGCGCTGCGCCGCGTCCAGTTCGATGTCGCCGTGCCGCAGCACCGGAGGCACCGCGGGATGCGCCCGCCGGGACAACGCGACGATCCGGGCCGTCAGCACACGGAAGTCGAACGGTTTGCACAGATAGTCGTCGGCGCCGAGGTTCAGCCCGTCCACCAGGTCCTCGTTGGTCGCGGCCGCGGTCAGCATCAGCACCCGGCTGCGGCAGTCCGCCGCGACCAGCTTGGCGCACAGGGTGTCACCGTCCATCCCGGGCAGGTCCCGGTCCAGGACGATCACGTCATAGTCGTTGACAAGGGCGCGTTCCAGACCGGACAGCCCGTCCAGCGCGACATCGACCGCCATCCGCTGCCGACGCAGCCCCACCGCCACCGCGTTGGCGACTTCCTCGTCGTCCTCGACGATAAGAACGCGCACCTTAATCTCCCCCCGGGGACAGGACTTCGGCGCACAGCTATTAATCCCGTGCCGTAATCCCATGTTAGCGACCGGACGGTTGCGGCGGGGTTTCATCCGGCCGTTCCGGAACGCCTCGATCGCCCCGTCCGGCCCGCCCGCGACGGGCGTGGGAGTGGTCACGGCCAGGGCCCCGGGAATTCGGCGGCGGGCGATACCGTCCTGAAACCGTCGCTCCCGTAGAACAAAACCAGCAGGCAAATAGGCGCTTGATGAAGGCCAGTCGAAGGAGACGGGTATGCGCGTGCATGAACACGGCCAGGTGCGGCGACTGGGCGGTGACGGACGGTGAGCGTGGTGCCCTCCCCTACGCAGAGCAAGGACCTGGAGCCCGTGGCCGCGGAGCCGGCCGGGCGGCGCAAGGGCCGGCGGTGGACGATCGTGACGATCCTGGTGGTCGGCACCGCGGGAGCGGCCGTCGCCGCCTACCTGGTCGCCCCCTTCGACCAGGAGGCCAAGGCCGAGGACACCGGTGACAAGACGCCCATCAGCACGGCGACCGTGAAGCGGGGCACGGTGTCCGCTCGCACATCGGTCAACGGCACACTGGCCTACGCCGGTAGCTATGAGGCCATCGGCCGGGCGAGCGGTGTGGTCACCGAGGTGCCCAGGGCGGGCGACGTACTCCGCGCCGGCGAGGTCCTGTACGAGGTCAACGGCAAGCCGGTGATCTTCCTGAAGGGGTCCCTGCCGGTGTTCCGGGACCTGAAGGAGGGCGACGAGGGCCCCGATGTCAAACAGCTCAACGCCGCGCTGGTGAAGCTCGGTTACAGCGACTATCTCAGTGCCTCCTCCGACGACTACAGCTACCTGACCACGGCCGCGGTCGAGGAGATGGAGGAGGACTTCGGCCTGGAGGAGGACGGGAAGCTGGCGATGAGCGAGGTGGTGTATCTGCCGCAGAGCAAGGTCAAGGTGACCAAGCTCAACGTCAAACCGGGAGCCCAGGCCCAGCCGGGGATGGCGGTGCTGACGGCCAGCTCGCTGCGCCGGTACGTCTCGGTGCAGATCGACACCGCCTACCAGTCGCAGGTCAAGCGCGGTGACAAGGTGACGATCACGCTGCCGGACCTGAAGACGACCCAGGGCAAGGTGACGTCGGTGGGCCGGGTCGCCGAGTCCGGCGGCGACAACCAGGGCGCCAAGGTGAAGGTGGGCATCGAGCCCCTCGACCCCAAGGCCACCGGCAGTCTCGACCAAGCGCCGGTACAGGTGTCGATCGTCACCGACAGCGCCAAGAACGCGCTGAACGTCCCGGTGAACTCCCTGCTGGCGCTGCTCGACGGCGGTTACGGCGTCGAGGTGGTCGGCTCCGACGGCAAGCGCCGGCTGGTGCCGGTCGAACTGGGCATGTTCGACCAGGACAGCGGACTCGTCGAGGTCACCGGGGACAACCTGAAGGCCGGTCAGCGGATTGTGGTGCCGACGTCATGAGCGAACTCAGCACCCGGACGGGCGATGTCGCGTTGGCGGGTGACGCGCCGGCGGAGAGCGCCGAGACCCCGGTCCTGGAACTGGACGGGGTGACCCGCCTCTTCCCGGGCGGCACCTCGCCCGTGGTGGCCCTCGGCGGCGTGAGCTTCACCGTCAACCGCGGCGAACTGGTCGCGATCGTCGGCCCGTCGGGCTCCGGCAAGTCCACGCTGCTCAACGTCATGGGCACCCTGGACCGGCCGACCTCCGGCGTCATGCGCATCGCCGGCACCGACGTCGCGATGATGAGCGACCGGCAGTTGGCGGCGGTGCGGGCCACCGAGATCGGCTTCGTGTTCCAGCAGTTCTTCCTCGCCGACCACACCAGTGCGCTGGAGAACGTCGCCGACGGCCTGCTGTACGCGGGCGTGAGCCGGGCGGCCCGGCGCCGGGCGGCGGCCGAGGCCCTGGACCGGGTCGGGCTGGGGCACCGCGCCGAGTTCCGGCCGTCCAAGCTGTCCGGCGGCGAACGGCAGCGGGTCGCGATCGCCCGCGCGCTGGTCGGCAGCCCCGCGATCGTGCTCGCCGACGAGCCCACCGGCAACCTCGACAGCGTCAACGGCTCGGCGATCCTGTCACTGCTGACCGAGCTGAACCAGCAGGGCGCCACCATCGTCGTGATCACGCACGACCGGGACATGGCCGCCCAGTTGCCCCGCCGCATCGAGATGCTGGACGGCCGGGTGGTCGCCGACAACGCGCCCCGGAAGGGGGCTTGGAACCAGTGACCGTGACCTACCGCCCCGGACACCTGGGGTTCGTCGACCTCGCCCGCACGGGCAGCGTCGGGCTGCGCACCCGGCGGCTGCGGGCGACCCTGTCGGCGCTGGGCATCGCGATCGGGGTGGCCTCGATCGTGGCCGTCCTCGGACTGTCCGCCTCCTCGCAGGCCGGACTGCTGGCCGAGATCGACCGGCTCGGCACCAACATGCTGACCGTGACCCCCGGCAAGGACATCCAGGGCAACGAGGTGAAACTCCCCAAGACGGCCCCCGGGATGATCTCCCGTATCGGCCCGGTGCAGCAGGTGGAGAACACCGGCGCCACCGGGGCCAAGGTGTACCGCAGTCCGCTGGTCCCGGCGCTCAACACCAACGGGCTCAAGGTCCAGGCGGCGAGCCTGAAGCTGCCCGCGACGGTGCGCACCAACGTCGCCCACGGCGCGTACCTGAACAAGGCCACCGCCACCCAGCCGACCGCGGTGCTGGGCTACGACGCGGCCCAGCGCCTCGGCATCGACCGGATCCGCACCGGGCAGCGGATCTGGCTCGGCGACCAGTGGTTCTACGTGATCGGCATCCTCGACAAGGCCGCCCTCGCCCCGGAGATCGACGCCTCCGTCCTCGTCGGGTTCCCGGCCGCGGAGCGCTATCTGAACTACAGCGGGCACCCCACCACCATCTACGTCAGGTCGCAGACCGAGTACGTGGAGGACGTGCACTCGGTGCTGGCACGGACCGCCAACCCGGAGGACCCGGCCAACGCCACGGTCAGCAACCCGTCCGACGCGCTGGTGGCCCGGGCGGCCGCGGAGTCGGCGCTCAACGGCCTGTTCCTCGGTCTGGGCGCGGTGGCGCTGCTGGTCGGCGGGGTCGGGGTCGCCAACACCATGGTCATCTCGGTCCTGGAACGCCGGTCGGAGATCGGACTGCGGCGCGCACTGGGCGCGACCCGCGGACACATCCGCACCCAGTTCTTCTCCGAAGCGGTGCTGCTCGCCGGGATCGGCGGGGCGGTGGGCGTCTTCTGCGGCGTCGCGGCCACGGTCGTCTACGCCTCCGTCAAGAGCTGGATGGTCGTGGTCCCTCCCGAGGCGTGGATGGGCGGCGTCGGATCGGCGCTGGCCATCGGCGCGATCGCCGGACTGCTCCCGGCGATCCGCGCGGCCCGGATGCAGCCCACCGAGGCACTGCGCACCGTGTGACCCGCGCCGCGTCCCCGCCCCGGGGACGCGGCGCGGGCCACCGGCCCGGACTTGGGGGGCAGGCGGGTACGGAGGGACGCGGAACGATCGATAGCCTGCCGGGGGAGGGAACGGCCCCTCCCCAGGACCCGTCCCGACCGCGCGTCGTCCGGCCCGGTCGACGCGAACAACGAGGTGACAGCCGCGTGTTCACCACCCGCCCCACCCTCCAGGGGACCTTCGGCATGGTCTCCGCCACCCACTGGCTGGCCGCGCAGTCCGCGATGGCCGTGCTGGAGGACGGCGGCAACGCCTACGACGCCGCCGTGGCCGGGGCGTTCGTCCTGCACGTCGTCGAACCGCACCTCAACGGGCCGGCCGGAGAGGTGCCCGTACTGCTCGCCCCGGCCGGCGGCGAGGTCCGGGTGCTGTGCGGCCAGGGCGTGGCACCCGCCGGGGCGAGCGTCGCGCACTACCGGAGCCTGGGCCTGGACCTCGTGCCCGGCACGGGCCCCCTCGCCGCCGCCGTGCCCGGCGCGTTCGACGCCTGGATGCTGCTGCTGCGCGACTACGGCACCAAGTCCCTCGCCGACGTCCTCAAGTACGCCATCGGCTACGCCGAACACGGGCACGCGCCCGTGGAGCGCGTCGGCGAGACCGTGGCGACCGTACGCGAGCTGTTCACGACGGAGTGGACCTCGTCGGCCGAGGTCTACCTGCCCGGCGGGCACCCGCCCCGCTCCGGCGAGCTGCTGCGCAACCCCGTGCTCGCCGCCACCTGGAAGCGCCTGCTCGCCCACACCGAGGGGGCCGGCGACCGGGAGTCCCGGATCGAGGCCGCCCGCGAGGTCTGGCGCACCGGGTTCATCGCCGAGGCCCTCGTCCGGCAGGCCGCCCGCCCTACCCTGGACACCAGCGGCGAGCACCACACCGGCACCCTCACCGCCGCCGACCTCGCCGCCTGGAGCGCGACCTACGAGCCGCCGGTCACCTACGACTGGAACGGCTGGACGGTGTGCAAGGCCGGGCCCTGGAGCCAGGGACCCGTCCTGCTCCAGCAGCTCGCCCTGCTCCCGCCCGAGCTGCCCCCCTACGGCTCCGCCGACTACGTGCACCTGCTCGTCGAGGGCTGCAAACTCGCCATGGCCGACCGGGAGGCGTGGTACGGCGACGCCGCCGACGTACCGCTCGACGACCTGCTGTCGGACCGGTACAACGCCGCGCGGCGGGCGCTGATCGGCCCGGAGGCGTCCTTCGAGCTGCGGCCCGGCAGCCCCGGCGGACGCACCCCCCGGCTCAGTGCCCACGCGCGCGTGGCCGCCGTCGCGGCGGCCGACGCGGGCGCCTTCGACGCGCTGGGGATCGGTGAGCCGACCGTCGCCAAGTCCCCGGCCTCCCCGATGCCGGGGGAGCCGGAGGTCGCCGCCGACGGCGGCACGCGCGGCGACACCTGCCACCTGGACGTGGTCGACCGCTGGGGCAACATGGTCGCCGCCACGCCCAGCGGCGGCTGGCTCCAGTCCAACCCCGTCGTCCCCGAACTGGGCTTCCCGCTCGGCACCCGGCTGCAGATGACCTGGCTGGAGGAGGGCCTGCCGAACTCCCTCACCCCCGGCCGCCGCCCCCGCACCACCCTCACGCCCTCCCTGGCGCTGCGCGACGGCGAACCCGTCCTGGCCTTCGGCACGCCCGGCGGGGACCAGCAGGACCAGTGGCAGCTCCACTTCCTGCTGGCGGTCGCGCTGCGCGACCCGGTCCGCGGCGGCCTCGACCTCCAAGGCGCCATCGACGCCCCCAACTGGCACAACGACAGCTTCCCCGGCTCCTTCTTCCCGCGCGGCATGCGCCCGGGCGCCCTGACCGTGGAGTCCCGGATGCCGGCAAAGGTCGTCACGGAGCTGCGCCGCCGCGGCCACGACGTCCTGATCGGCGACCGCTGGTCCGAGGGCCGCCTGTGCGCCGTCGCCCGGGACCCCCGCACCGGCGTGCTCTCCGCGGCGGCGAACCCCCGCGGCATGCAGGGCTACGCCGTCGGGCGGTAGCCGTCCGCACCCGGTGTTCGTACCGATTCCACCCGGTGTGCACCGGCCGGGCGGGGATTGTCAGTGGTCCGTGGTCTCATGGACCCATGATCGAGGACACCGAAACCATCGACGAGTTTCTCGCCCGGCACACCGAGGACGTGGAGGAAGCCGTCCGCAAGGCCGCCGCCCAGGAGGTCATGCCGCGCTGGCAGCGGCTCGCCGAGCACGAGGTCGACCAGAAGGCCGGGCCGCACGACCTGGTGACCGACGCCGACCGCAAGGCCGAGCTGTACCTGACCGCGGCGCTGCCCGCCCTGCTGCCCGGCTCGGTCGTGGTCGGCGAGGAGGCGGTGCACGCCAATCCGGCCACCTACGAGGCGATACGGGGCGGGGCGCCGGTCTGGATCGTCGACCCGGTCGACGGCACGCGCCAGTTCGTGCGCGGCGAGACCGGCTTCTGCACGCTCGTCGCGCTCGCCCACCGCGGGGTGGTGCGCGCGTCCTGGACCTACGCGCCCGCCCGCGACCAGTTCGCCACCGCCGTCCGCGGCCGGGGCGCCCACCTGGACGGCCGGCGGCTGCACGCCGGTCCGCCGGAGCCCGGCCGCGAGCTGCGGGTCGCCACCTCCCACCCGGACTACACGACGGACGAGCAGAAGCGCGCCCTGCTCGCCCTGCGCACCCCCGGCGTGGCACCCCGCCCCTGCGGCTCGGCCGGACTGGAGTACCTGGCCGTGGCCCGCGGCGAGTGCGACGCCGTGGCGTTCTCCTGGGAGGCGGCCTGGGACCACGCGGCGGGCCTGCTGCTCGTCGAGGAGGCGGGCGGCACCCACCTGACGATCACCGGCGAGCCCTTCCGCATCACGGGGGGCAACGAGCTGCCGTTCACCGCCGCCCGCGACGCCGCGACCGCCCGCCGGGTGGTGGCCCTGCTCTCGGGAGAGGCGGCCTGACCCGGCGGACCCGGGGGTCCGCCGGGCCAGCGGGGTCCGCCGGGCGCCGACGCCCCGGCCTCGGGCGCCGACGCCTCGTCCCGGGGCTGGATGCCCGCCCCTGCTCGCCGACGCCCCACCCTGAATCCCGCCGCCCCCGCCCCGACCCCCCTGCCCGTCCGCGGCCGGGCCTATCCTGATCGCAGTGGCCGTCGGCTGACGAAGGGGTCCGAAGGTGCCGATGCTGGACGCGGTCGTGGTGGGGGCGGGGCCGAACGGGCTGACGGCCGCCGTGGAGCTGGCCCGGCGCGGTTTCTCCGTCGCCGTCTTCGAGGCCCGGGACACCGTGGGCGGCGGCGCCCGCACCGAGGAGCTGACCCTGCCCGGCTTCCGGCACGACCCGTGCTCCGCCGCGCACCCCCTCGCCATCAACTCACCCGCGTTCCGCGCCCTGCCCCTGGAGCGCTACGGCCTGCGGTGGCTGCACGCCCCGCTGCCCATGGCGCACCCCTTCCCGGACGGCACCGCCGCCGTGCTGTCCCGCTCGGTCGGCGAGACCGCCGCCTCCTTCGGCCCCCGGGACGCGGGCACCTACCGCAGACTGGTCGAGCCGTTCCTGCCCCGGTGGGACACCCTCGTCCGCGACTTCATGTCCCTGCCGCTGAGCGCCCTGCCCCGGGACCCGGTCACCCTCGCCCGCTTCGGCCTGGCCGGGCTGCCCCCGTCGACCTGGCTGACCCGCCGGTTCCGCGACGAGAAGGCGAAGACCCTGTTCGCCGGGCTGGTCGCGCACGTGATGGCCCCGCTGAACGGCCTGGCGACCGGCGCCGTCGGCCTGGTCTTCGCGCTCGCCGCGCACGCCCGCGGCTGGCCCGTCGCCCGCGGCGGCTCCCAGGCGATCTCCGACGCCCTCGCCGCCCACCTCCGCGACCTCGGCGGCACCGTCCACACCGACTACGAGGTCAAGCGCCTGGACGACCTGCCGCCCGCCCGCGCCTACGTCTTCGACACCTCACCCGCCGCCCTCGCCCGCATCGCCGGCCTCGGCAACCACTACGACACCTTCCGGTACGGCCCCGCCGCCTTCAAGATCGACTACGCGCTGGACGGACCGGTGCCGTGGACCGCGCCGGAGGCCCGCACCGCCGGCACCGTGCAGATCGGCGCGGACAGCGCGGAGATCGGCGCCGCCCTGCACGCCGCGGCCCGCGCGGGCCGCGCCCCCGACAGGCCGTTCCTCATCACCACCCAGCCCGGCGTCGCCGACCCCACCCGCGCCCCCGCCGGCAAACAGGTCTTCTGGGCCTACGGCCACGTCCCCAACAACTGGACCGGAGACCTCACCGACGCGATAGAACGCCAACTGGAGCGCTTCGCCCCCGGCTTCCGCGACCGCGTCCTCGCCCGCGCCGTCGCCGGCCCGCCCCAGTTGGCCGCCCGCAACGCCAACTACGTCGGCGGGGACATCGCCTCCGGCGCCGCCTCCGGACTCCAGCTCCTGCTCCGCCCCAAGCTGTCCCTGTTCCCGTACTCCACCCCGCACCCGGCCGTCTTCATCTGCTCCTCGTCCACCCCGCCGGGCCCCGGCGTGCACGGCATGTCCGGGCACAACGCGGCCAAGGCCGTCTGGCGGAGGCTGCGGCACACATGACCGCCATCACCCTGGTCCAGGGCGACATCACCCGCCAGCGCGCCGACGCGATCGTCAACGCGGCCAACTCCTCCCTGCTCGGCGGGGGCGGCGTCGACGGCGCGATCCACCGCCGGGGCGGTCCGGAGATCCTCGCCGAGTGCCGGCGGCTGCGCGCCTCGCGGTACGGCAGGGGCCTGCCCACCGGCCAGGCGGTCGCCACCACCGCCGGTGCGCTGGACGCCCGCTGGGTGATCCACACCGTCGGCCCGGTCTGGTCCGCCACCGAGGACCGCTCCGCCCTGCTCGCCTCCTGCTACCGCGAGAGCCTGCGCGTGGCCGGCGAACTGGGCGCCCGCACCGTCGCGTTCCCCGCGATCTCCGCCGGGATTTACGGCTGGCCGATGGACGACGCGGCCCGCATCGCCCTGGAGACGGTACGGGCCATCCCGACCGCCGTCGAGGAGGTCCGGTTCGTCCTCTTCGACGCCCGCGCGCACCAGGCGTTCACCCGCGCACTCGGCTGACCCGCGCGCACGAACCGACAAAGTCCGACGGGGTAATTGATTCGGTTGTGTTCGGGTCCTAGGGTGACCATGTCTCCGTAGTCGCTCCCTCACCGGCAGTCGCGACGCACCCCCCTTCCGCAACTGCCGTCCCCGCACCGTGCGTTGAGCCGCCCCCCATTCCAACGGAAGGCCACGGTCATGCCGCACCCCGTGTCACCCGCCGCCCGCCCCCGCCCGGTGGTCAGCCGCCGCCGGCTCCTGGAGGGCGGCGCCGCCGTCCTCGGCGCGCTCGCCCTGTCCGCACCGCCCGGCCGGGCCCACGCGGCCACCCCCGACGGGCCCCCGGAATGGAACGACTTCGGGGTCTTCCGGCTCGGCACCGAACCGCCGCACACCACGCTCATGCCGTACGCCGGCCTCCCCGAGGCCCTCGCCGCCGACCGCACCCGCTCCCCGTACCGGCTCAGCCTCGACGGCACCTGGAAGTTCGCCTACGCGGACCGCCCCGACGACCGCGACCCCGACTTCCACCGCCCCGACCTCGACGACGGCGACTGGGACCGCATCCCCGTGCCCTCCGTCTGGCAGACGCACGGCTACGACCGGCCGATCTACCTCAACATCACCTACCCGTACTGGGGACCCAACGGCCTCGGCGAGGACCCCCGGCCGCCCGCCGCGCCGACCCGCCACAACCCGGTCGGCCAGTACCGGCGCACCTTCACCGTCCCCCGCGACTGGTCCGGCCGCCGCACCTTCCTGCACTTCGAGGGCGTCAAGTCCGCCCACTACGTGTGGATCAACGGCCAGTTGGCCGGATACGACGAGGACTCCTACACCCCCTCCGAGTACGACATCACCGACCTCCTCAGGCCCGGCACCAACCAGATCGCCGTGGAGGTCTACCGCTACTCCGACGGCGACTGGCTGGAGGACCAGGACATGATCCGGCTGAGCGGCATCTTCCGCTCGGTCTACCTGTACTCCACCCCGGCCGTGCACCTGCGCGACTTCAAGATCGAGACCCTGCTCGACGACACCTACACCGACGCCGAACTGTCCGTCACCGCCGCCGTACGGGCCTACGGCGACGGCGGCACCGGGCGCCACACCGTGGAGACCCAGCTCTACGACCGCCGCGGCCACGCCGTCTGGTCCCGGCCGCTGCGGGCCACCGCCGACCCCGGCACGGTCGCCGCCGGCGAGGACGTCACCGTACGCCTGGCGGGAGCCGTCTCCGCGCCGAAGCTGTGGTCGGCCGAGCACCCGCACCTCTACACCGCCGTCCTGCGGCTGCGCGACCCCGCCGGGAAGGTGATCGAGACCCTCTCGCACCGCGTCGGCTTCCGGGAGTTCGCGCTCCGCGACGGCCTGATGCGGATCAACGGCAAGCCCGTCTCGCTGCGCGGCACCAACCGCCACGAGATGCACCCCGACCACGGCACCGCGCTCACCCGCGAGAACCTGGTCGAGGACATCCGGATCATCAAGCGGATGAACATGAACAGCGTCCGCACCTCGCACTACCCCAACCAGCCGCTCTGGTACGAACTCGCCGACGAGTACGGCCTGTACCTCGTCGACGAGACCAACCTGGAGACCCACGGCATCCGCGACGACTACCCCGGCAGCCACCCCGAGTGGACCGCGGCGTGCGTGGCCCGCGCCCAGAACATGGTGCACCGCGACAAGAACCACGCCAGCGTGGTCATCTGGTCCCTCGGCAACGAGGCCGGCACCGGCTCCACCTTCACCGCCATGCACGACTGGATCCGCTCCTACGACTCCACCCGCGTCATCCAGTACGAGGGCGACGACCGCCCCGGCATCAGCGACATCCGCTCCGAGATGTACGACACCCCCCAGCGCGTCGAGCAGCGCGCCAAGGACACCGCCGACACCCGGCCGTACGTGATGATCGAGTACGCCCACTCGATGGGGAACTCGACCGGCAACCTCTTCAAGTACTGGGACCTGATCCGCCGTTACGACGTCCTCCAGGGCGGCTGGATCTGGGACTTCGTCGACCAGTCGCTGACCTGGCCGGTGCCCCGGCGCACCCTGCTCACCGAGACCGGCCCCGCCTCCTTGCGCGGCGAGATCCTCAGCCCCGCGGGCCGCTTCGACCGGGCCGAGGGCCTGTCCGGCCCCGCCGTCTTCGCCCGCGACGAACGCCTGGACCTGACCGGCTCGCTCACCCTGGAGGCATGGGTCACCCCGCGCTACACCGGCTACCACCAGCCGATCATCGCCAAGGGCGACACCCAGTACGCCCTCAAGCAGAACGGCCGCACCCTGGAGTTCTTCCTGTACTCCGGCGGCCAGTGGATCACCGCGACCTGGACCGTGCCGGAGGACTGGACCGGCCGCGAACACCACCTCGCGGGCGTCTTCGACGCCGACGCCGGCACCCTCACCCTGTACGTCGACGGCGAACGCCGGGCCACCCGCGGCACCGACCGGCGCCCCGCCGTCACCACCGCGCCGCTCGCCCTGGGCACCGACGCCGACAACCAGACCCGCGAGTTCAGCGGCACCATCCGCCGCGCCCGCGTCTACGCCCGCGCCCTCACCGCCGCCGAACTCGCCGACGGCGACCGCGGCCCCGGCGACGACGGCGTGCGCTTCTGGTTCGACGCGGCGACCGTGCGCACGGAGCACGAGCGCCCGGCGCAGAAGACGTTCTTCGCGTACGGCGGCGACTGGGGCGACAACCCCAACGACGGCGCCTTCGTCGCCGACGGCATCGTCACCGCCGACCGCGGCCACACCGGCAAGGCCGCCGAGGTCAAACGCGTCTACCAGGCGATCGGCGTCGAGCGGCGGTCCGGGGGGCCCGGCGCGGTCACCCTGGTCAACGAGTACCTGTTCACCGACCTCCGCGAGTTCGACGGCCACTGGGAACTCGTCGCCGACGGCGAGACCGTGCGCCGCGGCCGGCTCACCCGCGACCAGGTGAGCGTGCCCCCGCTGTCCCGCAAGGACATCACCGTCCCCGTACGGCTCCCGGCCGGCCCGGCGCCCGGCACCGAGTACTTCCTCCAGGTCTCCTTCACCCTCAAGGAGGACACCCCCTGGGCGAAGGCCGGCTTCGAGGTCGCCCGGCAGCAGCTCCCGGTCGACGCCGGCGTCCCCGCCGTCACCCCCGTACCCCTCGCCCGGGTCCCGTCCCTGCGCCACCGCGAGGACGGCGACGAGATCACCGTCGACGGCCGCGGCTTCACGCTCACCGTCGGCAAGCGCACCGGCACCATCACCTCGTATGTCGCCCAGGGCGTCCGCCTGATCACCTCCGGGCCGGTGCCCAACTTCTGGCGGGCGCCCACCGACAACGACCACGGCAACGGCCAGCACACCCGCAACCAGACCTGGCGCGACGCCGGCGCCCGCCGCGCGGTCACCGGCGTCGAGGTCACCGGGTACGGCGGACGGGCCGTCCGGATCGAGGTGACCGGCACCCTGCCGACCACGGTGGAGTCGGCGTACACCACCACCTTCACCGTGTTCGGCAACGGCGAGATCAAGGTCGACAACACGCTGCACCCGGGCGCCCCGGACCTGCCGTACATCCCCGAGGTCGGCACGATCCTGTTCCTGCCGCGCCGCCTGGACCGGCTGCACTGGTACGGCCGGGGCCCCGAGGAGAACCACTGGGACCGGCACACCGGCACCGACGTCGGCCGCTACTCCGGGACCGTCGCCGGGCAGTGGACGCCCTACATCCGGCCCCAGGAGAACGGCAACAAGACCGATGTCCGCTGGGTCGCCCTCACCGACGCCCGCGGCACCGGCCTGCTCGCCACCGGCGAACCCCTGCTGGAGGTCAACGCCTCCCACTTCACCCCCGAGGACCTGTCCACGGGCGTGCGGCACGACTACCAACTCACGCCCAGGGACGCCGTCGTACTGCGGCTGAACCACCGTCAGATGGGCGTCGGCGGCGACAACAGTTGGGGCGCGCACACCCACGACGAGTTCAAGCTCTTCGCCGACCGGGACTACGCCTACACCTACCGGCTGCGCCCGCTGACCGACGTCCGGGACGCGCCCGGGGCGGCGCGCCGCCCCACCACCCTGGATTAAGGGGCCGGGAGCCCGGGGTAACCGGGCTCCCATGGGTGACGTACTGGTCGGAGCGTGCGGATGGACGGACCGGGAACTGGCCGCGAGCGGCTGGTACCCGCGCGGCCGGCGGGACGCCGAGGGGAAGCTGCGGCACTACGCCTCCCGGCTGCCCCTCGTCGAGGTCGACTCCGCGTACTACGCGCTGCCCCGCCGCCGCAACAGCGAACTGTGGGTCGAGCGCACCCCCGAGGGCTTCCGCTTCGACATCAAGGCGTTCTCGCTGCTCACCGGCCACCCCACCCGCCGCGAGGCACTGCCCGCCGATCTGCGCGCCCGCGGCGACGGACCGGCGGGAGGGGCGCTGCTGGACGAGGTGTGGGGGCGGTTCGCCGAGGCCGTCGAGCCGTTGCGGAAGGCGGGGAGGCTGGGCGGCGTGCTGTTCCAGTTCCCGCCCTGGTTCGCGCCGGGCCCCGACGCCGAGCGGAAGCTGGAGGAGTGCGCGGAACGCACCGCGGGCTGGCCGCTGGCCGTGGAGTTCCGGCACCCCGGATGGTGGTCGCCGCCGTGCGCCGAGGACACCCGGGCGCTGCTCACCGGCCTCGGCGTCACCGCCGTCGGCGTCGACATGGCCCAGGGCCTGACCGGGTCCCTGCCGCCGGTGCTGCCGGTGACCCGGACCGGTCTCGCCGTCGTCCGCTTCCACGGCCGCAGCGCCTCCTGGGGCAGGGGCAGCAAGGAGGACCGGTTCCGCCACGACTACGCGGTCACCGAACTGGCCGCCTGGGTGCCCAAGCTGCGGCGGGCGGCCCGGCACACCGAGGAACTGCACGTGCTGTTCAACAACTGCTGCGGGGACGCCGCCGTGCGCGCCGCCGAGACCATGCGGGAGCTGCTCAGTCCGCCGGGTCGCTGAGCCCCAGCCGCAGGTGCTCCACGTGGTACACCGCCTGGTCGAGCAGCTCGGCCACATGGTCGTCGTGCAGCGCGTACACCACCGACCGGCCGCGCCGCTCGCCCACCACCAGACCCAGGTTGCGCAGCAGCCGCAACTGGTGCGAGCACGCCGACTGCTCCATGCCGACCTCCGCCGCCAGCTCGGTGGCGGGCAGCGGCCCCTCTCGCAGCCGGGCCAGGATCAGCAGCCGGGACGGCGTGGACAGGGCCTGGAGCGTGGTGGCGACCTTGGTGACATTGCCCGCGTCCAGACGCACCCGCTCGGCGGTGTCCTTCGCGGGGATGGCGGCTCCGTGACCCATGCCGCCATCTTACGCACCGCCCCCGAGCCGCCCCCGGCCCCGGTGAGCGGGAGGTGGATGTCGCATTCTCGCCAGCCCCGGCGGGGCCGCGGGGCCATCCTGGAGCCATGCGGAACGCGATGCACACCGACACCGAGCGCTGCGTGCGCGCCGTCCGGTCCAAGGACGCGCGCTTCGACGGCTGGTTCTTCACGGCCGTCACCACGACCGGCATCTACTGCCGGCCGAGCTGCCCGGTGGTGCCGCCCAAAGCGGAGAACATGACCTTCTACCCGAGCGCCGCCGCCTGCCAGCAGGCCGGGTTCCGGGCCTGCAAGCGGTGCCGCCCGGACACCAGCCCCGGCTCCCCGGAGTGGAACCACCGCGCCGACCTCACCGCCCGCGCGATGCGGCTGATCGCCGACGGCGTCGTGGACCGCGACGGCGTACCCGGCCTGGCCGCCCGGCTCGGCTACAGCACCCGGCAGATAGAACGCCAGCTCCTGGCCGAACTCGGCGCCGGACCGCTCGCGCTGGCCCGCGCGCAGCGCGCCCAGACCGCCCGGCTGCTCATCGAGACGACCACGCTGCCCATGGCCCAGATCGCCTTCGCCGCCGGGTTCGCCTCCGTACGTACCTTCAACGACACCGTCCGCGAGGTCTTCGCGCTCTCCCCGACCGACCTGCGCGCCCGCGCGCCCCGCACCGGCCCCGGCACCACCCCCGGCACCCTCTCCCTGCGCCTGCCGTTCCGCGCCCCCCTCAACCCCGACAACCTCTTCGGGCACCTCGCCGCCACCGCCGTACCCGGCGTGGAGGAATGGCGGGACGGCGCCTACCGCCGCACCCTGCGCCTGCCGTACGGCCACGGCACGGTCGCCCTCGCCCCGCGCCCCGACCACATCGCCTGCCGGCTCTCCCTGAGCGACCCCCGGGACCTGACCGTCGCCATCAGCCGCTGCCGGCGCCTGCTCGACCTGGACGCCGACCCGGCCGCCATCGACGACCAGCTCCGCGCCGATGCGCTGCTCGCGCCGCTGGTCGACAAGGCGCCCGGGCGGCGGGTGCCGCGCACCGTCGACGAGGCCGAGTTCGCCGTCCGCGCGGTCCTCGGCCAGCAGGTCTCCACCGCCGCCGCCCGCACCCACGCCGCCCGCCTGGTCACCGCGCACGGCGACCCGGTCGACGACCCCGAGGGCGGCCTCACCCACCTCTTCCCCACCCCCGAGGCGCTCGCGGCGGCCGACCCCGGGGCGCTGGCCATGCCGCGCACCCGCCGGACGACGTTCACCACCCTCGTCCGCCACCTGGCCGACGGCTCGCTGCCCCTCGGCGTCGACAGCGACCGGGCCGACACCCGGGCCCGCCTCCTCGCCCTGCCCGGCTTCGGCCCCTGGACCGCCGACGTCATCGCCATGCGCGCCCTCGGCGACCCCGACGCCTTCCTCCCCACCGACCTCGGCGTCCGCCGCGCCGCCCGGGACCTCGGCCTGCCCTCCACCTCGGCGGCGCTCACCGCCCGTGCGGCGGCCTGGCGGCCCTGGCGGGCGTACGCCGTCCAGTACCTGTGGGCGACCGACAGCCACCCGATCAACTTCCTGCCCCAGTGAGGAACACCGCGTGAAGCAGCACACCGTCACCGACAGCCCCTACGGCCCCCTCACCCTGGTCGCCGACGACGGCGTCCTGTGCGGCCTGTACATGACCGACCAGCGCCACCGCCCGCCCGAGGAGACCTTCGGCCCCCGCGACGACCGCCCGTTCGGCGCGGCGATCGACCAGCTCACCGCCTACTTCGCCGGTGACCTCAAGGAGTTCACCCTGGAACTGCGGCTGCTCGGCACCCCCTTCCAGCGCACCGTCTGGGACCGGCTGCGCGCCATCCCCTACGGCGAGACCCGCACCTACGGCGAACTCGCCGCCGAGCTCGGCAACCCCGCCGCCTCCCGCGCCGTCGGCCTCGCCAACGGCCGCAACCCCATCGGCATCGTCGTCCCCTGCCACCGCGTCATCGGCGCGAGCGGGGGCCTCACCGGCTACGGCGGCGGCCTGGACCGCAAACGCCGGCTCCTGGACTTCGAACGGGGGGCAGCCCTGTTCTGACCCGCGCCCGCGACACGCGAGCCCCCGGCCCCTTTCGCGGGGCCGGGGGCGGGTCGTCTCGGGTGGGCGCGGGCGCGGGTCATCTGGTGCGACTGGTTACCGCACCCGCTTGCCCGGCGACGTCTGCGTCTGCGCGGTCGGCGGCGGCGTCTGCGGCTTGTTGGCCTGAGCACTGCTCGCCGTGGTGCCGGGGGGCGGCGAGCCGGCGGGGGCCATCTGCGTCCCGGGCGGAATCGGACTGGTGGGGGCTGGCTGGGACGGGGCGCCGCTCTGGCCCTGCGGGGCGGGCGCGCCGCCTTGGGACGTGTTGGAACCCGAAAGGTGATTTGCGGCGGATTGGCCCAATGCGCCTGCGGCGGCAACCACTAGGCCCCCCGCCTCCACTTGGGGCTGCAGTTCTGGATTCAGCGGTTGACTGGCGGCGGCGGTCACCGCGCCGGCAAACTTCGCGGCCGAGCCGACAGCCTTCGCAGGGTCGTGCGCCCGCGTCGCATCATAAGTCTGCTTTGCCTCGGCAGCCGATGCGATGAGCATGCCAGCGGCAGCTACAGCGGGCCCTGCCGTCGGAGCTTTGGGCGTGAGAAACTTGCCGACGCCGGTTATCAGGGTGCCGCCTGCCACGGCCATGTTGGTCAGATCATCGCTCGTATTCTTCTTGCTCGGTTCTTGCTTCTGAGCCTCCGGGTCCATCGGAGCAGGCGTCGGGTTCGACCCGGCGGGTGCCGGTGCGGGGGAGTTCTGGCTCTGGCCGGTGGTCTGTGGGGGCGGGTTCTGGGGTGGTGTCGACACGGGGGTTCCTCTCGCGTTGCGGGAAATTCGCGTTGGTGTCCACAACGGAGGCGGGCCACGGACGGTTCAACGGGTCGCGCCCGGACCGTCGCGATGATGAACCGGCCGCGGCGTCGCGGAGCCGTCAGCGGTCGACGCGGTGGCCGTTCTCCAGTTCGGCCGGCCCGGTGCCCTCGGTCAGGACGTCGAGGGCGGCCAGGACGCGGGCGTGCAGGGAACCGCGGAGGTGGTCGGCGAGGTCCTCGCGGGGGACCAGCCGCCAGGAGAGCAGCTCCTCCTCCTGGAGCCGGATCGCCTTGAGGTCGTCCTCGGTGAGGACCCCGCCGTCGTACAGGTACGCCACCAGCGGCGGCCGGTCCGTGCCCGGCACCCAGTCGACCGCGAGCAGCGGGCCCAGGGTGACGTCCAGGCCGATCTCCTCGGCCGTCTCCCGGCGCGCGCCCTGCCGGGGCGTCTCCCCGGCGTCGGACTCCACCGTGCCGCCGGGCAGCGCCCAGCCCTCGCGGTAGTTCGGCTCGACCAGCAGGATCCGGCCCTCGGCGTCCCGGAACAGGGCGGCAGCGGCGGCCAGCACCCGGGGGAGGCCGGCGATGTACGTGGCGTAGTCAGCGGTGCTCATCCCGGAAGCCTAACCAGGGGCACCGCGCGCATTCCGGGTCGTCGGTCCCGTTCCGGCGGGTGGGCGGGGGCATGACGGCCGGGGCGTGCTGCGGTTAAGGTCGCAGCGGCGCGACTGCCTTGACGTGCGCAAGGCTCGGAGAGCAAGGGGAGAGCAAGGTGGCTGACGCTTCAGTGGACGGGGCCCGCCGGGTACTGGTGGCCGCGGACAAGTTCAAGGGCTCGCTGACGGCCGTCGAGGTCGCCGAGCGGGTGACCGCCGGGCTGCGCCGCGTCGCGCCGGACGTGACGGTCGAGGCGCTGCCGGTCGCCGACGGCGGCGACGGCACGGTGGCCGCGGCGGTCGCGGCCGGGTTCGAACGCCGGGAGGTACGGGTCGCCGGGCCGCTCGGCGCGGAGGTGACGGCGGCGTTCGCGCTGCGCGACGGCACGGCGGTGGTGGAGATGGCCGAGGCCAGCGGGTTGCAGCGGCTTCCGGCCGGGGTGCTGGCGCCGCTGACGGCGTCCACGTACGGCTCCGGTGAGCTGCTGCGGGCCGCGCTGGACGCCGGGGCCCGGACCATCGTGTTCGGGGTCGGGGGCAGCGCCACCACCGACGGCGGCGCGGGCATGCTGTCGGCGCTGGGCGCGCGGTTCCTGGACGCGGAGGGGGAGCCGGTGCCGCCGGGCGGCGGCGGGCTCGCCGCGCTGGCCTCGGCGGACCTGTCCGGGCTCGACCCCCGGCTGGCCGGCGTGGAACTCGTCCTCGCCAGTGACGTCGACAACCCGCTGACCGGGCCGAAGGGCGCGCCCGCGGTCTACGGCCCGCAGAAGGGGGCCTCGCCGGACGACGTGGCCGCGCTCGACGCGGCGCTCGGCCGCTTCGTGAAGGTCTTGGAGGGCGCGGTGGGCGCACGGGCCGCCGAGTACGCCGCCGCGCCGGGCGCGGGGGCCGCGGGCGGCATCGGGTACGGGGCGCTGCTGCTGGGGGCGCGGTTCCGGCCGGGGATCGAGGTGATGCTCGACGTGCTGGGCTTCGGGCCGGCGGTGGAGCGGGCCGGGCTGGTCATCACCGGGGAGGGGTCGCTGGACGAGCAGACCCTGCACGGCAAGGCTCCCGCGGGGGTCGCGGCGGCGGCGCGGGCGGCGGGCAAGGAGGTCGTCGCGGTGTGCGGGCGGCTGGCGCTGCCGGCCCAGGAGCTGGGGCGGGCCGGCATCCGCCGCGCCTACCCGCTGACGGACGTCGAGCCGGACGTGGCGGTGTGCATCGCGGAGGCGGGCCCGATCCTGGAGCGCGTGGCCGAGCGCATCGCCCGCGACTTCCTGAACTGAGGCCCCGGGGGCTCCGCCCCCGGCCCCTCGCTTTCCCACCCACCCACCCGACTCGGTAGGCCGAATGGGCACCGCCCGGGTAGCTCTCGGCGAACCGAGTCGGGGAGACAGGCCGTTTCGGTACCTCCCGGCCGACCGAGTCGGGTGGTGGGTGGGCACAGGCCCGGGGGTCCGGGGGCGGAGCCCCCGGCACGCAGCGCCCGGGGCGGAGCCCCCGGCAGGCAGCGCCCGGAAACAGAGAAGCGGGCCCCGAACCGCACCCGGTCCGAGGCCCGCCCAGCGGGGCGTCACGGCAACTGCGCCGCCCGCGCCTCCCGCCGGTTGTCACGGAAGTTGTTCACCCGGCGCGCCGTGGCGAACAGCGGAATCACCGCCCCCATGACCAACTGCAGCGCACACCCCGTCTGCAGCAGCAACTGCCCGCTCGGCGCGTCGAACGCCCACGCCGCCAGCAGCCCCATCGACAGCACGATCCACGACAGCATCGCCACCGCGAGCCGCCCCCGCGGCTTGGGGTACTCCACCCGGCTCACCATCAGCCAGGCCGTCCCGACGATCGCCAGCACCGTCGCCACGAACGGCAGCTCAAGCAGCACGATCGACACGACCGTCAGTGCCCCGAACGGCGACGGCATCCCCTGGAACGTGCCGTCCTTCACCGTCACGCAGGAGAATCTGGCCAGCCGCAGCACGACCGCCAGCAGCACCACGATCGCCCCGACCGCCGCCAGCCGCTGGTGCGCGTCGTCAGCGACCATGCCGTACACCAGGACGAAGTACGCCGGCGCCAGCCCGAAACTGATCAGGTCGGAGAGGTTGTCCAGCTCCGCGCCCATCGGCGAGGACCGCAGCTTGCGCGCGACGAGCCCGTCGAACAGGTCGAAGACGGCCGCGCACAGCATCAGGATCACGGCGGTCGCGGCGCTGTGCCGCGCCATGCCGCTCTCCTGGCTGCCCTGCAGGTGCGGGATGAGGATGCCGGTGGTGGTGAAGTACACCGCCATGAACCCGCACGTGGCGTTGCCGAGGGTCAGGGTGTCCGCTATCGACAGGCGGAGCGAGAGCGGCATCTCCTCCTGCTCGAATTCGTCGACCTCGTCGGCCTCCGGGACCCAGCCCGCCTTGGTGTCCGGATCAATCACGGTCAATGCGAGTCACCCCTGCCACGGTCTTCTGACCGACCTCGACCGCGACCTCCACGCCCTCCGGCAGGTAGAGGTCGACGCGCGAGCCGAAGCGGATGAGACCGATCCGCTCACCCTGCTCGACCTTGGTGCCCCGCGGCACGTACGGGACGATGCGACGGGCCACCGCGCCGGCGATCTGGATCATCTCGATGTCGCCGAGTTCGGTGTCGAAGTGCCAGACGACCCGCTCGTTGTTCTCGCTCTCCTTGTTGAAGGCGGGAACGAAACCGCCGGGCACGTGCTCGACGGAGGTGACCGTGCCGGACAGCGGCGCGCGGTTCACGTGGACGTTGAGCGGGCTCATGAAGATGGCGACGCGCGTGCGGCCGTCCTTCCACGGCATGATGCTCTGCACCACGCCGTCGGCGGGCGAGACGACCCGGCCCTGGGCGATCTCGCGCTCGGGGTCGCGGAAGAACCACAGCATCCCCGCCGCCAGCGCGGTGGCGGGGACGGCGACGGCCTTGGCGGCTCCCGAGCGGCGGGCGCGGACCAGGCTGACGGCCGCGGTGGCGACGGTCGGGAGGAGCCACGGCGATGCTCCGCGCGCGAGGCGTACGCCGGCCAGGCTGTCGCGAGGTGCAGAGGTTTGGCTGTGGGGCATGGATGACCTTCGTAGCGGATGAGGCCGCGCTCTGACGGGGGACGGCGGCTTTTCGGCGATCGTAGCGGCTCGGGGCCGCAACTGGGTAAGCCAGGAAGCCGAGTCGGCGGCCGAAGAGCCCCTACGGGGTGTGATCTTCTTCTCCAAGAAAACACCCCGTATCCGGACATTCAGCCCTGGAATCGATACTCTTCGAGCAGCCTGCGTCCGATGATCATTTTCTGGATCTCGGCGGTCCCTTCACCGATCAGCAGCATCGGCGCCTCCCGGTAGAGGCGCTCGATCTCGTACTCCTTGGAGTAGCCGTAGCCGCCGTGGATGCGGAAGGCGTCCTCCACGACCTCCTTGCAGTACTCGGACGCGAGGTACTTGGCCATCCCCGCTTCCAGGTCGTTTCGTTCACCGGAGTCCTTTTTGCGTGCGGCGTTCACCATCATCGCATGCGCCGCCTCGACCTTGGTGGCCATCTCGGCCAGCTTGAACTGGACGGCCTGGTGCTGGGCGATCGGCCTGCCGAAAGTGTGACGCTGCTGGGCGTACCGGACGCCCAGCTCGAAGGCACGCTGAGCGACGCCGCAGCCACGCGCCGCGACATTCACCCGTCCCACCTCGACGCCGTCCATCATTTGGTAAAAACCTCGGCCGGTGGTCCCGCCGAGCACCCGATCGGCCGGAATGCGCAGTCCGTCCATGATCAACTCGGTGGTGTCGACGCCCTTGTAGCCCATCTTGTCGATCTTCCCGGGGATGGTCAGACCGGGGCGCACCTCGCCGAACCCGGGCTCCTTCTCCACCAGGAACGTCGTCATCGACCGGTGCGGGGCGGTCCCCTCGGGGTGACCCTCGTCACTGCGCACCAGAACGGCCACCAGGGACGACGTACCGCCGTTGGTGAGCCACATCTTCTGGCCGGTCAGCACGTACTCGTCGCCGTCCCGGACCGCCTTGGAGGTGATCGCCGAGACGTCCGAGCCGAGCGCCGGCTCCGACATGGAGAACGCGCCCCGGACCTCCCCGGCGGCCATCCGGGGCAGGAAGTACTCCTTCTGCTCCGCCGTGCCGTGCTGCTTGAGCAGGTACGCCACGATGAAGTGGGTGTTGATGATGCCGGACACCGACATCCAGCCGCGGGCGATCTCCTCCACGCACAGCGCGTAGGTGAGCAGGGACTCGCCCAGGCCGCCGTACTCCTCGGGGATCATCAGGCCGAACAGGCCGAGTTCCGTCAGGCCGTCCACGATGGCCTGGGGGTACTCGTCGCGGTGCTCCAGTTCGGTGGCGACCGGGAGGATCTCCTTGTCCACGAAGTCGCGGACGGTGGCCAGGATCTCCTGCTGGACGTCGGTCAGACCGGCGGTCTGGGCGAGGCGGGCCATCGCTATTTCCCCTGTTCCTTCAGCTCCGGGCGGCCCGGCTGCTCGCCGCCGCGCTCCTCGGTGTACGTCTGGGTGGGCACCATCACCTTGCGGCGGAAGACGCACACCAGGGTGCCGTCCTGCTTGTAGCCCTTGGTCTCCACGTGCACGATGCCGCGGTCGCCCTTGGACTTCGACGGCCACTTGTCCAGCACGGTCGTCTCGCCGTAGATCGTGTCGCCGTGGAAGGTCGGCGCCACGTGTCGGAGCGACTCGATCTCCAGGTTGGCGATCGCCTTGCCCGAGACGTCCGGCACGGACATGCCGAGCAGCAGGCTGTAGACGTAGTTGCCGACCACCACGTTCTTGCCGAAGTCGGTGGTGCGCTCGGCGTAGTGGGCGTCCAGGTGGAGCGGGTGGTGGTTCATGGTCAGCAGGCAGAAGAGGTGGTCGTCGTACTCGGTGACCGTCTTGCCGGGCCAGTGCTTGTACACCGCCCCGACCTCGAACTCCTCGTAGGTGCGGCCGAACTGCATCGCGCTCACGCCTCCGGGATCTCGAACGTGCTGGTCCGCCGCATGCCGGCGGCCCGGCCCTTGCCCGCGATCACCAGCGCCATCTTCCGGCTGGCCTCGTCGATCATCTCGTCGCCGAGCATCGCCGAGCCCTTCTTGCCGCCCGCCTCGGACGTGTAGTACTCGTACGCGTCCAGGATCAGCTCGGCGTGGTCGTAGTCCTCCTGGGAGGGCGAGAAGATCTCGTTGGACGCCTCGACCTGGCCCGGGTGCAGCACCCACTTGCCGTCGAAGCCCAGGGCGGCGGCGCGCCGGGCGACCTCGCGGTAGCCGTCGACGTTGCGGATCTGGAGGTAGGGGCCGTCGATCGCCTGGAGGTCGTGGGCGCGGGCGGCCATCAAGATCTTCATGAGGATGTAGTGATAGGCGTCCGCCGGGTAGCCGGGCGGCTGCTCGCCCACGACGAGCGACTTCATGTTGATCGACGCCATGAAGTCGGCCGGTCCGAAGATGATCGTCTCAATACGTTGACTGGCGGCCGCGATCGCATTGACGTTGTTGAGGCCCTGGGCGTTCTCGATCTGCGCCTCGATGCCGATGCGGCCCACCTCGAAGCCCATCGTCTTCTCGATCTGCGTCAGCAGCAGGTCGAGGGCGACGATCTGCTGGGCGTCCTGCACCTTCGGCAGCATGATGCAGTCCAGGTTCTGCCCCGCGCCCTCGACGACCGTCACGACATCGCGGTACGTCCACTCGGTCGTCCAGTCGTTGACGCGGACCACCCTCGTCTTGCCCGTCCAGTCGCCCTCGTTGAGGAACTTGACGATGGTGTGCCGCGCCTCGGGCTTGGCGAGCGGCGCGCACGCGTCCTCCAGGTCGAGGAAGACCTGGTCGGCCGGGAGGCCCTGGGCCTTCTCCAGGAACCGCGGGTTCGAGCCCGGCACGGCCAGACAGGAACGCCGGGGACGAAGGCGGGAGGTGCCGTCCCGAAGGGACGCCGTTTGAGGGTGGTGGTGGGAGACGGGAGGGCGGTTGACGGTAGTCATGCGGGGACCTCCAGGGGGTCGAGCTGGTTCGCGTACCGGATCTCGGCCACGATCCGGCCGATGATGCCGGTGATGTCGAAGTCCTTCGGGGTGAAGACCGCGGCCACTCCGGCGGCCCGCAGCGCTTCGGCGTCACTGCTGGGGATGATGCCACCGGCGATCACCGGTATCTCTGTGGCACCGGCCACACGCAGCCTCTGGAGCACGTCGGGGACGAGCCGCGCGTGCGAGCCGGACAGCACCGACAGGCCGACCGCGTGCACGTCCTCGGCCAGGGCCGCGTCCACGATCTGCTCCGGGGTCAGCCGGATGCCCTGGTAGACCACCTCGAAGCCGGCGTCCCGGGCCCGCACCGCGATCTGCTCGGCGCCGTTGGAGTGCCCGTCCAGGCCGGGCTTGCCGACCAGGAAGCGCAGCTTGCCCACGCCCAGGTCGCGGGCGGTCAGCTCCACCGCCCGGCGCACCCGGGCCAGCGCGCTGCCCTCCGCGGCGGTGACCGCCACCGGTGCCGAGGACACGCCCGTCGGGGCGCGGAACTCGCCGAACACCTCGCGCAGGGCGCCGGCCCACTCGCCGGTGGTGACCCCGCAGCGCGCGCACTCCAGGGTCGCCTCCATGAGGTTGTCGGTGCCGCGGGCCGCCTCCTTCAGCCGTTCCAGCGCCGAGGAGCACCGGGGGTGGTTGAACGGCGGCTGCCAGCGGGTCTCCCGCCACTCCCGCAGCGCGGCCACGACCCGCTCCTCGACCGCCGGGTCCACCGTCTGTATCGCGGTGTCCAGGTCGGCGGTGAGCGGGTTGGGCTCGGTGGTCTCGAAGGCGTTGACGCCGACGATCTTCTCCTCGCCGGACTCGATCCGGGCCCGCCGCTCGGCGTGCGCGGCGACCAACTGCGACTTGAGGTAGCCCGACTCCACGGCGGCCAGCACGCCGCCCATCTCCTCGATCCGGCGCATCTCGCCGAGCGCGTCGGCGACCAGTTCCTCGACCTTGGTCTCGATCACCTTCGAGCCCTCGAAGATGTCGTCGTACTCCAGCAGGTCGCTCTCGTAGGCCAGCACCTGCTGGATGCGCAGCGACCACTGCTGGTCCCAGGGGCGGGGCAGGCCCAGCGCCTCGTTCCAGGCGGGCAGTTGCACGGCACGCGCGCGTGCGTCCTTGGAGAGGGTGACGCCCAGCATCTCCAGCACGATCCGCTGGACGTTGTTCTCCGGCTGCGCCTCGGTCAGACCGAGGGAGTTGACCTGGACGCCGTAGCGGAAGCGGCGGTGCTTGGGGTTCTCGATGCCGTACCGCTCCCGGGTGACGTCGTCCCAGATGCGGCCGAAGGCGCGCATCTTGCACATCTCCTCGACGAAGCGGACCCCCGCGTTGACGAAGAAGGAGATCCGGCCGACCACGTCCCCCATGCGTTCCCGCGGCACCTGGCCGCTGTCGCGCACGGCGTCCAGCACGGCGATCGCGGTGGACATCGCGTACGCGATCTCCTGGACCGGGGTGGCGCCCGCCTCCTGCAGGTGGTAGCTGCAGATGTTGATCGGGTTCCACTTCGGCAGGTGGGAGACCGTGTACGCGATCATGTCCGTGGTCAGCCGGAGGGAGGGGCCCGGCGGGAAGACGTGCGTCCCCCGGGACAGGTACTCCTTGACGATGTCGTTCTGGGTGGTGCCCTGCAGCCGGCTGATGTCGGCGCCCTGCTCCTCGGCGACCACCTGGTAGAGCGCCAGCAGCCACATGGCGGTGGCGTTGATGGTCATCGAGGTGTTGGTCCGCTCCAGGGGGATGTCCTGGAACAGCTTGCGCATGTCACCGAGGTGGGCGATCGGCACCCCCACCCGGCCGACCTCGCCGCGGGCGAGGACGTGGTCGGCGTCGTACCCGGTCTGCGTCGGCAGGTCGAACGCCACCGACAGCCCCGTCTGTCCCTTGGCGAGATTGCGCCGGTACAGCGCGTTGGACGCCTCGGCCGTGGAGTGGCCGGCGTAGGTCCGCATGAGCCACGGCCGGTCCTTCTGACGCTCGCTCATCTGCGTGACCTCAGACGTTCCGGAAGCGGTTGATGGCGTCGATGTGCCGGGCGCGCAGCTCCTCGTCGCGCACGCCCAGGCCCTCCTCGGGGGCCAGGCAGAGCACCCCGACCTTGCCCTGGTGGAGGTTGCGGTGCACGTCGTACGCGGCCTGGCCGGTGTCCGGAAGGGCGTACACCTTCGACAGGGTCGGGTGGATCTTGCCCTTGGCGATGAGCCGGTTGGCCTCCCACGCCTCGCGGTAGTTGGCGAAGTGCGAGCCGATGATCCGCTTCAGCGACATCCACAGGTAGCGGTTGTCGTACTCGTGCATATAGCCCGAAGTGGAGGCGCAGGTGGTGATGGTGCCGCCCTTGCGGGTGACGAAGACGGAGGCGCCGAAGGTCTCCCGGCCGGGGTGCTCGAAGACGATGTCGATGTCCTCGCCGCCGGTCAGTTCCCGGATGCGCTTGCCGAAGCGCTTCCACTCCTTGGGGTCCTGGGTCCGCTCGTCCTTCCAGAACCGGTAGCCCTCGGCGGTGCGGTCGATGATCGCCTCTGCGCCCATCGACCGGCAGATCTCCGCCTTCTGCGGCGAGGAGACGACGCAGACCGGGTTGGCGCCGCCGGCCAGCGCGAACTGGGTGGCGTAGGAGCCGAGGCCGCCGCTCGCGCCCCAGATGAGCACGTTGTCGCCCTGCTTCATGCCGGCGCCGTTGCGGGAGACCAACTGGCGGTACGCGGTGGAGTTGACCAGACCGGGAGCGGCGGCCTCCTCCCAGCTCAGATGGGCCGGCTTGGGCATGAGCTGGTTGGACTTCACCAGGGCGATCTCGGCGAGCCCGCCGAAGTTGGTCTCGAAGCCCCAGATGCGCTGCTCGGGGTCGAGCATGGTGTCGTTGTGCCCGTCGGAGGACTCCAGCTCCACGGAGAGGCAGTGCGCGACCACCTCGTCGCCCGGCTGCCAGGCGTTCACCCCGGGGCCGGTGCGCAGCACCACGCCCGCGAGGTCGGAGCCGATGATGTGGTACGGCAGGTCGTGCCGCTTGGCCAGCTCGCTGGTCCGGCCGTAGCGCTCCAGGAACCCGAAGGTGGACAGCGGCTCGAAGATCGAGGTCCACACCGAGTTGTAGTTGACGGAGGAGGCCATCACGGCCACCAGGGCCTCGCCCGGACCCAGTTCGGGCACCGGCACCTCGTCCAGGTGGATCGACTTGCGGGGGTCCTTGTCGCGGGTCTGCAGGCCCGCGAACATCTCCGTCTCGTCCTTGTGCACGGTGATCGCGCGGTACGACTCGGGCAGCGGCAGGGCGGCGAAGTCGGCCGGCGTGGAATCGGGCGACTGGATCGCGTCCAGGATGTCCTTCACGGTCACGGTGTTGCCTCCGGCGGTGAGCGCCCTGAGGGAGGGGCGCTGAGGGGACGTCGGTGGTGTTGCTGAAGGTGCCTGTGACGCAGGCGTCCGGGAACGCGGGCGGGGCTCGCGGGGACAGCCCGGACTCCCTCAACGTATGGCACCCCGTGTCACCCCGCAAGGCACTCGGTGCCAGAAATTGCTCTCAGATGAAATCTTTACGTAACAGATGAGCGATGATCGATCGAATACGGGGGAGAGGGCGGGCGAAACCGGACCCGGACACGCGAAACGGCCACCCGGTTGGGGTGGCCGTCGTCACAGGGGGAGGGGAGGTCAGCGCTCCTTCAACGCCTGCTCGATGGCGCGCATCACCTCGTCCAGCGGGGCGTCGGTGCGGGCCACGGTGACCAGCACCTCGCCCTCGGAGGCGACCGCGGCCGGCCGGGGGGCGGCACCGCCGCGCCCGGCGCCGATGCCGGTGCCGAAGGTCCGGCGGACGATGGCGAAGGCGTGGTCGAGCTGGGCCTCGACATCGCCCTGGCCGTCCGCGCGCAGCCAGCGCCGCAGGACGTGGTTGTGCGCGGTGACCACGGCCGAGGCGGCGACCTCGGCCAGCAGCGGGTCGTCGTTGGCGTCGTCGTCGTGGGCGTGCTCGTCGAAGTGGCCGAGGAGGTAGCGGGTGAACAGCCGCTCGTAGCGGGCGACCGACGCGATCTCCGCCTCCCGCAGGGTGGGCACCTCGCGGGTCAGCTTGTACCGGGCCACCGAGATGTCCGGGTGGGCCGCGTACATCTTCATGACTTCCTTGATGCCGCGGCACACCGTGTCGAGCGGGTGCTCGTGCGCGGGGGCGGCGTTCAGCACCGCCTCGGCGCGGACCAGGGTGTCGTCGTGGTCGGGGAAGATCGCCTCTTCCTTGGAGCGGAAGTGCCGGAAGAAGGTGCGCCGGGCCACCCCGGCCGCGGCGGCGATCTCGTCGACGGTGGTCGCCTCGTACCCCTTGGTCGCGAACAGCTCCATCGCGGCGGCCGCCAGTTCCCGGCGCATTTTCAGCCGCTGGGCGGCGGCGCGGCCACCGGCGGCGCTCTCCGGCGCGTCGGACGAAGCGGGGGTACGTGCGGACTTGGCGGGCTGGGACATGCCCCGAACGTACTGCATGCGCCCAGCTCGGTGCGCACGACCGGGGTTTCCCCCACCCCCGGGGGGCGGGGGAGGCGCCACCGGGCCGAGCAGTCCGCCCCAGTCGCCGGCGGGCCGGAACCGGTCGCCGGGCCGGGGGTCAGCGGCGGGCATACTCGCGGAAGCCGCGGCCCGTCTTGCGGCCCAGGCAGCCCGCGGCCACCAGGTGCTCCAGCAGCGGCGCGGGGGCCAGCCCCGGGTCGCGGAACTCGCGGTGCAGCACCTTCTCGATGGCCAGCGACACATCCAGGCCGACCACGTCGAGCAGCTCGAACGGGCCCATCGGATAGCCGCCGCCCAGCTTCATCGCCGCGTCGATGTCGTCCAGGGACGCGTAGTGCTCCTGCACCATCTTGACCGCGTTGTTCAGGTACGGGAACAGCAGCGCGTTGACGATGAAGCCGGCCCGGTCGCCGCAGTCCACGGGGTGCTTGCGCAGGTGGCCGCAGACCTCGCGGACGGTGGCGTGCGCCTCGTCGGAGGTCAGCACCGTGCGGACCACCTCGACCAGCTTCATGGCCGGCGCCGGGTTGAAGAAGTGCATGCCGATCACGTCCCGCGGGCGGGAGGTGGCGCGGGCGCAGGCGACGACCGGGAGCGAGGAGGTGGTGGTGGCGAGGACCGCGCCCGGCTTGCAGACCTTGTCCAGGGCGGCGAACAGGTGCCGCTTGACCGCCAGGTCCTCGGCGACCGCCTCCACCGCCAGGTCGACGTCGGCGAAGTCCTCGTACGTCCCGGTCGGCGTGATCCGCTCCAGGGCCCGCGCGGCGGCCTCGGCGGTCAGCCGGCCCTTGTCCACGGAACGCGCCAGGGAGGCGCCGATCCGGGCCCGGGCCGCCTGGGCCTTCTCCTCGCTGCGGGCGGCGAGCACCACCTCGTACCCGGCCTTGGCGAACACCTCGGCGATGCCGGAGGCCATGGTGCCCGAGCCGGCCACGCCGACCGCGCGGACCGGCCGGCCGGGCCCGGCGGTGGCGTCCGCGCGCGGGGTGAGGGCGTCCGGCACCACGGCCGCGCTGCCGGGCTCCTGGTAGGTGTAGAAGCCGCGCCCCGCCTTGCGGCCGGTCAGGCCCGCCTCGCTGAGCTGCCGGAGGATCGGCGCGGGGGCGTGCAGCCGGTCGTGGGAGGCGGCGTACATGGCCTCCAGGACGGTCCGCGCGGTGTCGATGCCGATCAGGTCGAGCAGGGCGAGCGGGCCCATCGGCAGCCCGCAGCCCAGACGCATCGCGGCGTCGATGTCCTCCCGGGAGGCGTACCGCGCCTCGTACATCGCCGCCGCCTGGTTGAGATAGCCGAACAGCAGCCCGTCGGCGACGAAACCGGGCCGGTCGCCGACCGCGACGGGCTCCTTGCCCAGGTCCAGGGCGAGGTCGGTGACGGCCGTGACGGCGGCGGGCGCGGTCAGCACCGAGGAGACCACCTCGACCAGCTTCATCGCCGGGGCCGGGTTGAAGAAGTGCAGGCCCAGCACCCGCTCGGGGTGCGCGGAGTCGGCGGCCAGCCGGGTCACCGACAGCGCGTTGGTGCCGGTCGCCAGGATCGCGGTGGGCCGCACGATCCGGTCCAGTTCCCGGAAGATCTGCCGCTTGACCTCGTACGACTCCGGCGCCACCTCGATCACCAGGTCGGCGTCGGCCGCCGCCCGGGGATCGGTGCCGGTGCGCACCCGGGCGAGGGCCTGGGCGCGCTCCTGCCCGGTCAGCCGGCCGCGCTCGACCGCCCGCGCGGTGGACGCCTCCAGCGCGGCGACCGCGCGGACGGCCTGGGCCTCGCTGATGTCGATGCCGATGACCGTGCGGCCGGCCCGGGCCAGCACCTCGGCGATACCGGTGCCCATGGTGCCGAGGCCGACCACGGCGACGGTGCGGAGCGGGGACAGGGAAGGGTCGGGAAGGGGAGAGGCCATCGCGGGGCTCCTGGGATGAGGGTGACGACGGGAGCCGCACCCCCGGCGCGCGGGGCGGCGGGCCGGGGGTGCGTGCGGAAGGTGCGGAGTGCGGGTGTTGCCGGGCTGCTGGCGCACACGCCCGGTGCCGTGGGGCGGGCGTGCACACGCCCGCGCCGCGGCGGAGACCGACCGGCCCTGTCCCGGAGCCGAGTCGCACTGCGGTACCCGAGGTACCGGATGAAGCCGGCTCCCGCGCCGGCCGCGTCACCAGACCGCCACGGGAGAACACGAGTGGGTCACTCGCTCGTCTGAGCTTAACCGGCGGGTAACGAGCGCGCCAGCCTCCGGTGTTCGTGAGGTACGTCCCACCCGGCCGGTGCCCGTCCTAACCTCGGTGCCATGGACGAAGAGTCGCGCTCGCTCACGGAGCGCTTACGGGCGGAGTCGGGCGCCTCACCGGCGTACGAGCAACTGCTGGCGACCGAGGACCTCGACGACCTGGCCGCCGTGCTCACCGGGCCCGGACAGCCGCTGTGGGCCCGGGAACTGGCCGCGTTCCGGCTGGGCCTGGCGGGGGACCGGCGGGCCTTCGAGGCCCTGGTGCTGTTCCTCAACCACCGCGACCCGCCGCGCTGCGCCGCCGCCGCGTACGCCCTCGCCCGGCTCGGCGACCCCCGCACCGCCCGCGCGGCCGCGGCCCTGGCGACCAACGAACTCCGCGTCGCCTACGCCCTGCACCCGGTCCGCCTGCTGACCGAGCTGCGCGCCCCGGAGTCCGTGCCCGCCCTGATCACCACCCTGCGGCGGCGGCTGCGCCCGCACGACCCCTACCGCCGTGTCGCCCTGGCCTGCGTGGAGGGGCTCGCCGCGCTCGGCGACCCCCGGGCCCGGCCGGTGCTGACCGAGGCCCTGGCCCACCCGGCCGTCGCCGAGGCGGCGGCGCGGGCGCTGAAACGGCTCCCGGAGGGCGGGTGAGCGGTCAGCCGGCGACGACCGCCAGGGCCTCGATCTCCATCAGGAACTCCGGCCGTACCAGGGCCGCGACCTGGACCGCGGAGGCGGCGGGCAGCCGGTCGTCGGCCAGGTGCGCGGCCCGGGCGGCGCGGACGGCCGGCAGGTGCGCCATGTCGGTGACGTAGTAGGTGAGTTTGACGACGTCCGCGAAGGTGGCACCGGCGGCGGCCAGGCAGCGGCGCAGGTTCTCGAAGACCTGACGGGCCTGCGCCTCGGGGTCGCCCTCGCCGACCACGCGGCCGTCCTCGTCCAGCGGAAGCTGGCCGGAGACGGCCACCAGCCGGCCGGTGGCGGTCACGACGTGGCTGTACTGGGCGGCGGGGGCGACCCCGTCGGGGGCGGTGATCCTGGTCGGCTCGGTCATGCGCCCATCATGGAGCATGCGTCCGGCCCTGGGGGGTGGTGCGCTCAGCCGCGGGTGCCGAAGTGTTCGGTCGCGTGCGGATGCGCCTAGAGGAACGAGAGCTGGGTCGGGCCCGGGACCTCGGGGGCGGTCTCCGGCCGTGCCGCCCTGATCCGCCGGGGCATGCCCGCGCGGGCCGGGCCGATGCCGTACTCCCGGGCCAGGTCGTGCACCTGGCGGGTGACGCGCCGCTGGTACCACTTCGGGGCGTAGGAGCCCTCGGCGTACAGCCGCTCGTAGCGGCGCACCAGGTGCGGGTGGTGCCGGGCCAGCCAGGCCATGAACCACTCCCGCGCGCCGGGCCGCAGATGCAGCACCAGCGGGGTCACGGAGGTCGCCCCGGCCGCCGCGATCGCCCGTACCGTCGCCCGGAGCTGGGCCGGTTCGTCGCTCAGGAACGGGAGCACCGGCGCCATCAGCACCCCGCAGCCGATGCCCTGCCCGGCCAGCGTGCGCACCACGTCCAGCCGGCGCTCCGGCGCGGGCGTGCCCGGCTCCACCGTGCGCCACAGCTCGGCGTCGGTGAAGCCCACCGAGACCGAGATCCCGACGTCCGTCACCCGGGCCGCCCGGGTCAGCAGGTCCAGGTCGCGCAGGATCAGCGTGCCCTTGGTGAGGATGGAGAAGGGGTTCGCCCGCTCCCGCAGGGCGTCGATGATGCCCGGCATCAGCCGGTAGCGGCCCTCCGCGCGCTGGTAGCAGTCCACGTTGGTGCCCATCGCGATGTGCTCGCCCCGCCAGCGCGGCGAGGCCAGGTCGCGGCGGAGCAGCTCCGGGGCGTTCACCTTGACCACGATCTGGCTGTCGAAGTCCAGCCCGGTGTCGAGGTCGAGATAGCTGTGGGTCTTGCGGGCGAAGCAGTACACGCACGCGTGCGTGCAGCCCCGGTAGGGGTTCACCGTCCACTCGAACGGCATCCGCGAGGCGCCCGGCACCCGGTTGACGATCGAGCGGGCCCGCACCTCGTGGAAGGTGATCCCCTGGAATTCCGGGGTGTCGAAGGTGCGGGTGGTGACCGCGTCCGCGCCGAACAGCGCGGCGTCGGCCGCCCGGTCGTGGCCGGACTCGGAGAGGTTCTCCCAGCGCATGACGCCTCCTCGGTAGTGCTCGGCCCACAATAGAACACGTGTTCCCTTGATCGTGCGGACCAGCCCCGGACACCCCCCGATTTGGCGGCCGGGCGGCGGGGTGGTTGGCTTGCCCCGACCCCGAGGAACCAGGCCCTGGAGGAACCCCGATGGCGCAGGTCGAGGCCACCACGGAGCGCATCGTCGCCGCCGACGCGGAGACGGTGTTCGACGCTCTCGCCGACTACAGCGGCACCCGCGCGAAGCTGCTGCCCGAACAGTTCAGCGAGTACGAGGTGCGCGAGGGCGGCGACGGCGAGGGCACCCTCGTCCACTGGAAGCTCCAGGCCACCAGCAAGCGCGTCCGCGACTGCCTGCTGGAGGTCACCGAGCCCGCCGACGGCGAGCTGGTCGAGAAGGACCGCAACTCCTCCATGGTCACCACCTGGCGGGTCACCCCCGCCGGCGAGGGCCGGTCCCGGGTCGTGGTGGTGACGGTCTGGAACGGCGCCGGCGGCATCGGCGGCTTCTTCGAGAAGACGTTCGCCCCCAAGGGCCTGGCCCGGATCTACGACGCGGTGCTCGCCAGGCTCGCCGCCGAGGTGGAGAAATAGCCAACACACCGGCGGACGGCGGCAGTTGGCCGCCTCACCGATTCGAGTGATCTTCGTGCCGCCGGGCGGTACGCCGTAACTCGCCACCCCTGTTCGTAGTTGTCGCCTCGCGGGAAACCAGCGGCAGCGCGACGAGGGGAGCGGTACATGGGCGGGAACACTCTGGTGAAGGAGGTGCCGGCCGCCGCCGCGCCGCCGGACGCTCCGGCGCCCGCCCCGGAACCGGACGCCGGGCTCGCCCCGCGCCGGGTCCGGCTGGTCTTCTTCGGGCTGATGCTGGCGCTGCTGCTCGCCGCGCTGGAGCAGATGATCGTCGCCACCGCGCTCCCGAAGATCGTCGGTGAGCTGCACGGCCTGGACAAGATGTCCTGGGCGATCACCGCCTACCTGCTCACCTCCACCGTCGGACTGCCGATCTACGGCAAGCTCGGCGACCTCTTCGGCCGCAAGGGCGTCTTCCAGTTCGCCATCGCCGTCTTCGTCGTCGGCTCCGCGCTGGCCGGCCGCGCACAGACGATGGACCAGCTCATCGCCTTCCGCGCGGTCCAGGGCATCGGGGCCGGCGGCCTGATGATCGGCGTGCAGGCGATCATCGCGGACATCGTGCCGCCCCGGGCGCGCGGCCGGTACATGGGCCTGATCGGCGCCGCCTTCGGCCTCGCCTCGGTCGCCGGACCGCTGCTCGGCGGCTACTTCACCGACCACCTCTCCTGGCGCTGGTGCTTCTACGTCAACGTGCCCTTCGGCCTGGTCACCATGGCCGTCATCGCCCTCGTCCTGAAGCTGCCCAAGCGGCGCGGCCGGCCCCGCCTGGACGTGCTCGGCGCGCTGCTGCTCACCGCCGCCTCCAGTTGCCTGGTCCTGCTCACCAGTTGGGGCGGCACCGAGTACGCCTGGGGCTCCCGGACGGTCCTCGCTCTCGCCGCCGGGGCGCTGGTCTGCACCCTCCTGTTCCTGGTCGCCGAGCGGTTCGCCGCCGAACCCCTCATCCCGCTGCGGCTGTTCAGGGACTCCGTGTTCACCATCACCGGCCTGGTCGGCCTGGTGGTCGGCGTCGCGCTGTTCGGCGCCGCCAGCTATCTGCCGACCTATCTGCAGATGGTCGACGGCGCCTCCGCCACCGAGTCCGGGCTGCTGATGCTGCCGATGATGGGCGGCATCGTCGCCGCCTCGGTCGTCTCCGGGCAGCTCATCAGCCGCACCGGCCGCTACCGCCTCCACCCCCTGCTCGGCGGCGCCCTCTCCGTCACCGGCATGTGGCTGCTCTCCCGCCTCGGCACCGACACCCCCCGCCCGCTCTACAGCCTCTGGATGGCCGTCCTCGGCGCCGGCATCGGCATGGTGATGCCCGTCCTGATCCTGGCCGTGCAGAACTCCGCGCGCCCCGCCGACCTCGGTACCGCCACCAGCGCCAACAACTACTTCCGGCAGATCGGCGGCAGCGTCGGCGCCGCGATCTTCGGCACCCTCTTCGCCGACCGGCTCACCGACGCCCTCGCCGACCGCCTCCCCGCCGACGCCGGCCCCGGGCTGCCCGACGCCGACGCCATCACCCCGCAGCTCGTCCACGCCCTGCCGCCGCCGCTGCGCGACGCCTACATCCAGGCGTACGCCGACGCCATGCCGCGGATCTTCCTGTACCTGGTGCCGGTACTGGCCCTCGGCCTGTTCCTCGCCTTCTTCCTCAAGGAGAAACCCCTCGTGTCCCACCACGCGCCCCTGACCGAGCCGGAGACCGAGCGGCCCGCCGCCCCGCTCCCGGGTGCCCGCGCGCCCCACACCGGCGGCATCCCGGTCTGCGGCACCGTGCAGCATCCCGACGGCACCGTGGTGCCCCGCGCCGCCCTCACCCTCATCGACGTATCCGGACAGCAGATCGGCCGCGGCGCCAGCGCCGACGACGGCCGCTACGCCCTGGCCACCCCGGGCTCCGGGGCGTACGTCCTGATCGCCGCGGCCGGCGGCCACCAGCCGCAGGCCGTCTCCGTCACCGTCGGCGAACGCCCCGTCGAACTCGACGTCGTCCTCGGCGGCGCCGGACGCCTCGCCGGCAGCGTCGTCACCGCCGACGGCACCCCCGTCCGGGACGCCACCGTCACCCTCACCAATGTGCACGGCGAGGTCGTCGCCGCCACCCGCAGCGGACGCGAGGGCGGCTACGTCATCACCGAGCTGGTGGCCGGCGAGTACACCCTGGCCGGCAGCGCCCCCGCCTTCCGCCCGGCCGCGCTGCCGGTCACCGTGCAGGCGGCCCGCGAGACCCGGCAGGACATCGAACTGGCCGGCGGGGCCGTGCTCAAGGGCACCGTCCGGGCGGGCGGCGGACGGGCCGTCGAGGACGCCCGGGTCACCCTCCTGGACGCCGCCGGGAACGTCGTCGACACCCTCACCACCGGCGCCGACGGAACCTTCCGCTTCGTCGACCTGTCCTCCGGCGAGTACACCGTGATCGCCGCCGGTTACCCGCCGGTCGCCACCGTCCTGCAGGTGGCCGGCGGCGGCCGTACCGAACGGGACCTCCAGCTCGGCCACGAGGACTGAACCCGCCCCGGGCGCGCGGGCGTGCGGCGGCGCGGAACCGGACCGGTCGGCCGAGGACCGGAACCGCCCCCGGGCGCGCGGGCGTGCGCCGGAGCGAGGACCGGCACCCGATTCCCGGTTCCCGTCACATCGCACCGGTCCCGGCCGTACCGTGGTGGCGGCGGCACGATCCTGCCGAGCCGTGGAGAGAGGGCCTGACGCCATGGACCGTGGCAGCGAGCCGGACCCGTCGTACGGCCGCGTCCCGCTGGCCGTGGCGGTGGTCGACGGGGACGGACTCGTCTCCCACTGGAGCCGGGGCGCCCGCCGCCTGTTCGGCGTCCCCAAGGAGCGCGCGATCGGCCGGCCCGCCCTCGACCTGCTGCCCGTCTCCGGGGCGCTGCCCGACGACAAGGCGTCCGGGGACGGCCACGGCTCGGCCGCGGTCCACGACGGACCCGGCCCCGGCCTGGAGTACTCCCTCGGCGGACACCTGTCCTACCCGGCCGCCGGACGCGCCCGCCTGCCCGGCGCCGGGCCCGGCCGGATCGACGTCCTGTGGTGGGCCTACCCGCTGGTCGGCCCCGGCCGGGAGCGGCTGCTGGTGCTGGCCGCCGACGCGGGCGCCCTGCTGCCGGACCGCCCCGGCGACGCCCCGCCGCCCGAGCGGGTCGCCCCCGGCTTCGCCCGCCACACCGACCTGCCCCGCGCCGGCGAACTCGCCCGCCGGCTCCCCGAGATCCTGCCCAGCATGAGCGTCGGCGAGAGCGCCGAAATCGTCGCCCAGGTCCTCGAACTGGGCTACCCGGTCCTGGACTTCAGCCACCAGCAACGCGTCCCCGTCACCCCCGACTGGGGCGTGCCCCGGCGGGCCGAGCGCCGGGCCCGGCTCGAGCGGGCCGCCCGCGCCCGCGCCGCCGGCCGGCCGCTCCCGGCGGACGCGGACGACGAGGCCGAGGACCTGGAGTACGCCGCCGTCCGCGAACGCCTGGAGTTCCTCAACGAGGTCAGCGGCCGGATCGGCACCTCCCTCGACCTCACCGAGACCATCGGCGAGGTCAGCCGGGCCGTCGTCCCCCGCTTCACCGACGTGGCCGGCACCTACCTGCGCGAACAGGTCGTCGCCGGCGAGGGCTTCCCCGACGGCGTGCCCGACACCACCACCATGTGGCACCGGGTCGCCCTGGAGCACACCGACGAACCGGGCCGCTGGGACGACGTGGTGCCGGTCGGCGAGGCCATGCCGTTCCCCGCGCACACCCCGTTCTTCCAGTGCATGACCACCGGCGAGCCGGTGCTGGTGCCCCGCATCACCGAGGAGACGGGCCACGCCATCGCCTCGCAGTTCGAGAAGCGGGACATCCGGCCGCTGATCACCGGCCGCTCCATGCTCGTCGTCCCGCTCAAGGCCCGGCAGGTCGTCCTCGGCTTCATGATCCTGCTGCGCCACCCCGAGCGGCCCGTCTTCAACGACATGGACCGGGCCACCGGCGCCGAACTCGCCGCCCGCGCGGGCCTGGTACTGGACAACGCGCGGATCTACACCCACCAGGAGAACGTCGCCGAGACGCTCCAGGACAGCATGCTGCCGCACATCCCGGCCCGGATGGCGGGCTGCGACATCGCCACCCGCTACCTGCCCGGCACCCTGCTCGGCCGGATCGGCGGCGACTGGTTCGACGCGGTGAAACTCCCCGGCGCCCGCACCGCCCTGGTGGTCGGCGACGTCATGGGCCACGGCCTGAACTCCGCCGCGATGATGGGCCAGTTGCGCACCGCCGTGCAGACCATGGCCGCGCTCGACCTGCCGCCCGCCCGGCTGCTGCGCACCCTCGACGACCTCGCCCAGCGGCTCGGCGACAGCTACCTCGCCACCTGCCTGTACGCCGTCTACGACCCGATCGCGGGCGAACTGGGCCTGGCCAACGCCGGGCACATCCCGCCCGTCCTGGTCCGGGCCACCGACGGCCGCAGCGAACTGCTCGACCTGCCCACCGGCGCCCCGATCGGCGTCGGCGGGGTGCCCTTCGAGACGGTCCGGGTGCCGGTGGCGAGCGGCGACCGGCTGGTGATGTGCACCGATGGACTGGTCGAGGTGCGCGGCGAGGACATCGGCGTCGGCCTGGCCACCCTCTGCGAGTCCGCCGCCCACCCGGCCGCCTCCATGGACGACGCCTGCGACACCATCGTCCGCGCCCTCAACACCGGCGGCGACCGCAAGGACGACGTGGCCCTGCTGATGGCCCGCCTCGGCGGCATCGCCCCCGAGGACGTCGCCGAGTGGCGGCTCGCCCGCGACCCCGCCGAGGTGCCCCGGGCCCGCGCGGCGGTCCGCGAGCAGCTCCACGACTGGGGGCTCGACGCGCTGGCCGACACCGCCGAGCTGCTGGTCGGGGAACTCGTCACCAACGCCGTACGGCACGCCCGGGCCCGGCCCGTCGGGCTGCGCCTGGTGCGCGGGGACACGCTGCTGTGCGAGGTGGACGACGACGACCACGAACTGCCCTCGCTGCGCGGCGCCGGACCCGGCGACGAGTACGGGCGCGGACTGCGCGTGGTCAGCGCCCTCGCCCGGGAGTGGGGCACCGCCCGGAGCGGGGCCGGCAAGACGGTCTGGTGCGAACTGACCCTGCCCCGGCGGTGAACCGGGGCGCCCGCCCCGCTTGTCGAGCGGCGCGGACGGCGATACACCGTACTGGCCCGTCCCGCGCGGCGGGCCGGACACGGCCGTCGCACCCTGGGGAGTCGGGCATGAGCGTGACCAGTCGGTACCGGGACGCCTGGGAGGGATTCTGGGCGGAGGCCCCCGACGGTCCGGGGGCGGTGTTCTGGGACGCGGAACCGGCCCTGACCGTGGGCCGGCACCTCGCCCTGTTCGCGCCCCGCCTCGCCGACCCCGGCCTGCCGCTGCTCGACCTCGGCTGCGGCAACGGCACCCAGACCCGCTACCTCGCCGACCGCTTCCCGCACGTCATCGGCGTCGACCTGGCCGCCGCCGCCCTCGACCGGGCCCGCCGCGCCGACCCCGCCGGACAGGCCGGGTACCGGCAGCTCGACGCCACCGACCGGGACGCGGCCCGCGCCCTGCACGCCGAACTCGGCGACGCCAACGTCTATCTGCGGGGCGTGCTGCACCAGTGCCCGCCCGGCGACCGGCAGGCGCTGGCCGACGGGCTCGCCGCGCTGCTCGGGGAGCGCGGCCGGGCCTTCCTGGTCGAGCCCGCCCAGGCGGCCGGTGCGGTCCTCGCCGAGCTGGCCGGCGCCCCCGGCGGCCCGCCGCCCAAGCTGGCGCCGGTACTGCGGCACGGCATCGCCCCCGGCGAACTCACCGACGCCGCCGTACCGGACCACCTGCGCACCGCCGGCCTCACCGTGCTGGCCCGCGGCGAACTGCCCCTGCTCACCACGGAGCACCGCCCCGACGGCACCCGGATAGCGCTGCCCTCCCTTTGGCTGGTGGCCGGGCGGGCGGCCTGACCGGGTGTCCGTTGCCGCTGGCCGGTTCCCCGCGCGGCGCGTAACGTGGCGGACCATGAAGATCCTCATCAGCGCCGACATGGAGGGCGCCACCGGGGTGACCTGGCCGGCCGATGTGCTGCCGGGGACGCCGCAGTGGGAGCGGTGCCGGGCGTTGTTCACCTCCGACGTCGACGCGGCCGTGCGCGGCTTCTTCGACGGCGGCGCCGACGAGGTCCTCGTCAACGAGGCGCACTGGACCATGCGCAATCTGCTGCTGGAACAGCTCGACGAACGGGCGCTGATGCTCACCGGCCGGCACAAGGCGCTGTCCATGGTGGAGGGCGTGCAGCACGGCGACGTGGACGGCATCGCCTTCGTCGGCTACCACGCGGGCGCCGGCATGCCGGGCGTCCTCGCCCACACCTACCTCGCCAACCAGATCACCGGCGTCTGGCTGAACGGCGTACGCGCCAGCGAGGGCCTGCTCAACGCGCGGGTCGCCGCCGAGTACGGGGTGCCGGTGGTGCTGGTCACCGGCGACGACGTGGCCTGCGAGGACGCGCTCGGCTACGCGCCGGAGGCCCGCAAGGTCGCGGTGAAGGACCATGTGTCGCGGTACGCGGCCGTGTGCCGGACCCCGGCCCGCACCGCCGCGGACATCCGGGCCGCGGCCCAGGACGCCACGGCCCTCGCGGTGCGCCACGAGCCGGTGTCCGGCGGTCCGTTCGGCGTCGCCGTGGAGTTCGACGCCGAGCACCTCGCGGATGCCTCGACCGTCGTCCCGGGCGTGGCACGGATCGGCGAACGCAAGGTGGGGTACACCACCGGCACGATGTACGAGGCGATCCGGACCTTCAAGGCGGTCACCACGATCGCGTCGGCGGCGGTGGAGGAGCAGTATGGCTGAGCACGGCGGGGGCCCGGACGGACAGGCGCTCGACGAGGTGGTCCGCTTCACCTCCGAGCTGATCCGGATCGACACCACCAACCGGGGCGGCGGCGACTGCCGGGAGCGCCCGGCCGCCGAGTACGCCGCCGAGGCGCTGGCCGGGGCCGGGACCGAGCCGGCCCTGCTGGAGCGCACCGCGGGCCGCACCAACGTGGTCGCCCGGATCGAGGGCACCGACCCGTCCGCCGGGGCGCTGCTGGTCCACGGCCACCTGGACGTGGTGCCCGCGGAGGCCGCCGACTGGAGCGTCCACCCGTTCTCCGGCGAGGTCCGCGACGGGGTGGTCTGGGGCCGCGGCGCGGTCGACATGAAGAACATGGACGCGATGATCCTCGCCGTGCTGCGGAGCTGGGCCCGGCAGGGCGTACGGCCCCGGCGGGACCTGGTGATCGCGTTCACCGCGGACGAGGAGGCCAGCGCCGAGGACGGCTCCGGGTTCCTCGCCGACCGGCACCCCGAGCTGTTCGAGGGCTGCACCGAAGGCATCAGCGAGTCCGGGGCGTTCACCTTCCACGACGGCGCCGGGCGGCAGCTCTACCCGATCGCCGCCGGGGAGCGCGGCACCGGCTGGCTGAAGCTGACCGCCCGCGGCCGGGCCGGACACGGCTCCAAGGTCAACCGGGAGAACGCGGTCACCCGGCTCGCCGCGGCCATCACCCGGATCGGCGCCCACGAGTGGCCGGCGCGGCTGACCCCCACCGTCCGCGCGGCCCTCACCGAACTCGCCGCCCTGTACGGCGTCGACCCCGATCTCGGCGACGTCGAGGCGCTGCTGGAGAAGCTGGGCCCGGCCGCCGAGCTGGTGGAGGCCACCGTCCGCAACAGCGCCAACCCGACCATGCTGGACGCCGGTTACAAGGTCAACGTGATCCCGGGCGAGGCCGTCGCCCACGTCGACGGACGTTTCCTGTACGGCGCCGAGGACGAGTTCCGCGCCACCCTGGACCGGCTCACCGGACCGGACGTGGACTGGGAGTTCGCCCACCGCGAGGTCGCCCTCCAGGCGCCGGTGGACTCGCCGACGTACGCCCGGATGCGGGCCGCCGTCGAGGAGTTCGCCCCCGAGGGGCACGTGGTGCCGTACTGCATGTCGGGCGGCACGGACGCCAAGCAGTTCTCCCGCCTGGGCATCACCGGCTACGGCTTCGCGCCCCTGAGACTTCCGGAGGGCTTCGACTACCAGGCCCTCTTCCACGGTGTCGACGAACGCGTACCCGTCGAGGCGCTGCACTTCGGCGTCCGCGTTCTCGACCGGTTCCTGCGCACGGCCTAGGGGAGTGGGGGAGACAGTGCGGACCCTGGCGTACGGATCGTGGCCGTCACCGATCGACGCGGCGCTCGCCGCCGCGCACGACGGGCGGCCCGAGGACGTCGGTTTCGTCGGCGACGAGGTGTGGTGGACCGCGCCCCGGCCGACCGAGGACGGCCGGCGCACCCTGGTGCGGCGGCGCGCCGACGGCGGCGAGGAGGTCCTGCTGCCCGCCCCGTGGAACGTGCGCAGCCGGGTCATCGAGTACGGCGGCCGGCCCTGGGACGCCGCCGTCACCGCCGACGGCCCGCTCATCGTGTTCGTGAACTTCGCCGACCAGCGGCTGTACCGCTGCGCGCCCGGCGGCGAGCCCCGGCCCCTCACCCCCCGGTCGCCGGTGGGCGGCGGGCTGCGCTGGGCCGAGCCGCGGGTGCTGGTGGAGCGCGGCGAGGTGTGGTGCGTGCTGGAGGAGTTCACCGGCGACGGCCCCACCGACGTGCGCCGGGTACCGGCCGCCGTACCGCTGGACGGCTCGGCCGCCGAGGACCGGGACGCGGTACGCGAACTGACCCCCGAACGGCACCGGTTCGTCACCGGCCCCCGTCTCGCGCCCGGCGGGCGGCGGGCGGCCTGGCTGGCCTGGGACCACCCCCGGATGCCGTGGGACGGCACCGAACTGCTGGTCGCCGACATCGGCCCCGACGGCGTCTTCGGCCCGCCGGAGACCGTCGCCGGCGGCCCCCAGGAGTCGATCGCCCAGGTCGACTGGGCCCCCGACGGCGCCCTGCTGTACGCCTCCGACCGCACCGGCTGGTGGAACCTCTACCGCGACGGCCGGCCGCTGTGTCCCCGCGAGGAGGAGTTCGGCGGGCCGCTGTGGAAGCTGGGCATGCGCTGGTTCGCCCCGCTGGAGAACGGACTGATCGCCGTCGTGCACGGCCGGGGCGCCACCGCGCTCGGCATCCTCGATCCCGAGACCGGCGAGGTCGTCGACGCGGCCGGCCCCTGGACCGAGTTCGCGCCCGCCCTGGCCACCCACGGCGAGCGGATCGCCGCCGTCGGCGCCAGCCCGCGCAGCGCCTACGAGGTGGTCGAACTGGACGCCCGCACCGGCCGCGCCCGGGTGATCGGCGCCGCCCACGACGACGCCGTCGACCCGGTGCACTACCCAGAACCGCAGATCCGCACCTTCACCGGACCCGACGGCCGGGAGATCCACGCCCACGTCTACCCGCCGCACAACCCGGAGTGCGTCGCGCCCGGCGACGAACTGCCGCCGTACGTCATCTGGGCGCACGGCGGGCCCACCAGCCGGGCGCCGCTCGTCCTCGACCTGGAGATCGCCTACTTCACCTCCCGCGGCATCGGCGTCGCCGAGGTCAACTACGGCGGCTCCACCGGCTACGGCCGCCGGTACCGCGAGCAACTGCGCGAGCAGTGGGGCGTGGTCGACGTGGAGGACTGCGCGGCCGTCGCCCTCGCCCTCGCCGAGGAGGGCACCGCCGACCCGGACCGGCTCGCCGTGCGCGGCGGCAGCGCGGGTGGCTGGACCGCCGCCGCCTCCCTGGCCGGCACCGACGTCTACGCCTGCGGCACGATCAGCTACCCCGTGCTGGACCTGACCGAGTGGCAGGCCGGCGGCACCCACGACTTCGAGTCCCGCTACCTGGAGTCCCTGATCGGCCCGTACGCCGAGGTGCCCGCCCGGTACGCGGAACGCTCGCCCGCCGAGCACGCCGACCGGATCACCGTCCCGTTCCTGCTGCTCCAGGGCCTGGACGACGTGATCTGCCCGCCCGCCCAGTGCGAGCGGTTCCTCGCCCGCCTGGCCGGGCGCGGGGTGCCGCACGCCTACCTCGCCTTCGCGGGCGAGGGGCACGGCTTCCGGCGCGCGGAGACCATGGTCCGCGCCCTGGAGGCCGAACTCTCCCTGTACGCGCAGGTGTTCGGCATCGACCCGCGGGGCATCCCCACCCTGGAACTGACCACCTGAGCGCCCGGCGTAGGCTGGCCGGATGCCGCACACCCCGCCGCGCTACCTGATCGAGGGCCCCCGGACCGGCCTGCGCCACTTCACCCACGCGGACGCCGCCGAGTTCACCGCGCGGGCCCGGGAGAGCAAGGACCTGCACCACCCCTGGCTCTTCCCGCCGGACAGCGCGCAGGCGTACGCCCGGTACGCCGGGCGGCTGATCGAGGACCCGGCCAAGGCCGGGTTCCTGGTGTGCGAGAAGGCCGCCGGGGGCGCGATCGCCGGGTTCATCAACATCAACAACATCGTCGAGGGCGGCTTCCTCAGCGGGGCGCTCGGCTACGGCGCCTTCGCCCACGCGGCTGGCCGGGGGCTGATGAAGGAGGGCCTCGGCCTCGTCGTCCGGTACGCCTTCGGACCGATGCGCCTGCACCGGCTGGAGATCAACGTCCAGCCCGGCAACGCCGCGTCCATCGCCCTGGCCCGCTCCTGCGGCTTCCGCCTGGAGGGCTTCTCACCGAAGATGCTCTACGTCGACGGGGCCTGGCGCGACCACCAGCGGTGGGCGATCACCGCCGAGTCCGCCGCCGGCTGATCCGGCCGGACGGGGACCGGCCCCGCCCGGCCACCGGTTCACGGACGGCGGTCGGCGTACTCGTACACCATGCCGTCGGGGTGACGGGCGATCAGATTGCGGCCCACCGGGGTCGGCACCGGGCCGGCGATGATGTCGGCGCCCAGGTCCGCCAGCACCCGGGCGGTCTCCGCCACGTCCGTCACGGCGATGGTCGCGGCGACCTTGCGCAGCAGGTCCAGCTCGGAGGGGGGCCCGCTCATCAGCAGGAAGCAGCCGATCGCGGCGACCTGCACCCCACCGCGCTCGAAACGCAGGGCCCGGCCCCCGGCCAGTCCCTCGTAGAAGGGGATCGCCTTGTCCAGGTCGTCGACACAGATGCGCAGTGTGGCTCCCAGAATGTCCATACGGGGGAGCCTAGTTGGCGCGGCGGGCGGCCCGCCCATGGACCGCCGGGTCGCGGGTACCCGTCCGGCATGGACCGCTTGGAGCATCTGGAGCATCTGGACAAGCACCTGGTCGACGAACTGGCACAGGTGGCCCGCGAGACCGTACGGGACGAGCTGCGCGAGCAGACCCGCAAGCAGCGCCGCCGCGCGACGCTGTACGCCGCGTCCGGCGCCGTCGCCCTGTACGCGGGCGCGGCCCTCGCGCTCGCCGTGGGTCTCCTGCTCGCCCTCGCGCTGCCGGACTGGGCCGCCGCGCTGATCACCGCCGCGCTGCTGGCCGCCGTCGCCTACGCGCTGCGCGGCGCCGCCCGGCCGCACCGCCCCGACGGCACCCACCAGCCGTCCGCGCCCGGCCGCACGGTCGGCGGCACCGCCCCCGCCGCGCCGCCCAGCGGCCTGGGCATGCCCTACCCGCCGATGCCGCCGGTCGCCCCCGGCGGTGCCTCCGGCGCCACCGGAGCGCCCGGCGCGGGCAGCCCGGCCCCCGGCGGCACCGGGCCGGCCGCGCCGCGCCAGGACGAGATCGACCCCGAGGCCCCGCACGACCGGAGCTGACCCGGCCGTCCGGCGCCCCGGGACGGTACCGCCCCGGCCCCGGTGGGGCTACGGGAGCTGGGGCAGCACCTTCGTGCGGTAGAAGTCGAAGAAGCCGCGCAGGTCGGGGCCGATCTGGTTGACGTACACCCGGTCGAACCCGGCGTCCGCGAACCGCTTCAGCTCGGCCACGTGCGCGTCGACGTCGTCGCCGCAGACCCGGTTCTCCCGGACCATGTCCTCGGTGACCAGGGTCTGCGCCTGTTCGAAGTGCTTCGGCGAGGGCAGCACCTGGCCCAGCTCGCCGGGCAGCAGCTCGTTGGCCCACAGCCGGTGCACCGTCCGGACGGCGGCCTCCGGGTCGGTGTCGTAGCAGACCTTCGTACCGCCGCTGACCGGCTTGGTGCCGCCGCCGCCCGAGCGGTACCGCTCGACCATCGAGGCGTCCGGTATCATCGTGATGTAGCCGTCGCCGACCCGGGCCGCCAGGTCCGTGGCGACGGGGCCGAAACCGGAGACGTCGATCGGGACCGGCTCGTCCGGGACCGTGTAGAGCCGGGCGTTCTCCACGGTGTAGTGCGTGCCGTGATGGGTGACCTGCTCGCCGGTGAACAGGCGGCGCATCACCTCGATCGCCTCCTCCAGCATCTCCAGCCGCACGCGCGCGGGCGGCCAGGCACCGCCGACGACGTGTTCGTTGAGCGCCTCGCCGGAGCCGACGCCGAGCCGGAACCGGCCGCCGGTCATCACCGCGCTGGTCGCCGCGGCCTGGGCCACCACCGCCGGGTGGATGCGCACGGTCGGACAGGTCACCGCCGTCTCGATCGGCAGCGACACCGCCTGCGACAGCGCGCCGATCACCGACCACACGAACGGGCTCTGGCCCTGCTCGTCGTTCCACGGATGGTAGTGGTCGGAGATCCACAGCGCCTGGAAACCGGCCTGCTCGGCCATCCGGGCCTGCTCGATCAGCTCGGCGGGGCCGAACTGCTCGCACGAGAGGAAATAGCCGTACTCGGGCATGGGGGGACGCCTCCGGAACGTGAGCGTGCGGGGTCCCGGGCCGGGTACCCGCGCGGGAGGCCGGCAACCGGCGCCGCCGGCCGCCCGTGTTTGACCGCACCGGGCCACGGGGACGCGGAAGGCCCGCGCGCACGCGAGCGGCCCCGGGGCGGGCGCCCCGTACGGCCCGGGGAGAGTGCCGGTCCCGCTGCCCCCGTACCCGCGGAAGGAGACTCATGAACACCGAGGAACTCGTCGAACTGGCCCAGCAGTTGCGCGTCGACAGCGTCCGTGCCGCGGCCGCCGCGGGCTCCGGGCACCCGACCTCGTCGATGTCCGCCGCCGACCTGATGGCCGTGCTGCTCGCCCGCCACCTGCGCTACGACTTCGAGCGCCCCGCCCACCCCGGCAACGACCGCTTCGTCCTGTCCAAGGGCCACGCCTCGCCCCTGTTGTACGCCGCGTACAAGGCGGCCGGCGTCGTCGACGACGAGGAGCTGGTCACCTTCCGCAAGCTGGGCAGCCGCCTGGAGGGCCATCCGACGCCGCGGCGGCTGCCGTGGGTGGAGACCGCCACCGGCTCCCTCGGCCAGGGCCTGCCCGTCGGCGTCGGCATCGCGCTGGCCGGGCAGCGCCTGGACCGCACCGGATACCGGGTATGGGTGCTGTGCGGGGACAGCGAGCTGGCCGAGGGCTCCATCTGGGAGGCCGCCGAGCACGCCGGGTACGAGCACCTGGACAACCTGACCGTGATCGTCGACGTCAACCGGCTCGGCCAGCGCGGCCCGACCCGGCACGGCCACGACCTGGACGCCTACGCCCGCCGCTTCCGCGCCTTCGACTGGCACACCGTGGAGATCGACGGCCACGACGTGGACGCCATCGACCGCGCCTACGGCGAGGCCCTGTCCACCCGGGGCCAGCCCACCGCGATCATCGCCCGCACCCTGAAGGGCAAGGGCGTCGCGGACGTCGAGGACCACGAGGGACTGCACGGCAAGCCGCTGAAGAACGCCGACGACGCCATCGCCGAACTCGGCGGCCCCCGCGGCATCACCCTGCACGTGCACGAGCCGCCGTCCGCCCGCTCGCCGCACCCCGCTCCTGCCGGCCGGATCGAGCTGCCCCGCTGGGAGAAGGGCGAGCAGGCCGCCACCCGGGACGCCTTCGGCCAGGCCCTCACCGCGCTCGGCACCGCCCGCCCGGACGTCGTGGTCCTGGACGGCGAGGTCGGCGACTCCACGCGCGCCGAGTACTTCGCCAAGGAGCACCCCGAGCGGTACTTCGAGTGCTACATCGCCGAGCAGCAGTTGGTCGCCACGGCGGTCGGCATGGCGGCCCGTGCCTGGCTGCCGTACGCCTCCACCTTCGCCGCGTTCCTCACCCGGGCGCACGACTTCGTGCGGATGGCCTCCATCAGCGGCTCCGGCATCGTCCTCAACGGCTCCCACGCGGGCGTCGCCATCGGCCAGGACGGGCCCAGCCAGATGGGCCTGGAGGACCTGGCGATGATGCGCGCGGTGCACGGCTCGACCGTGCTCTACCCGTGCGACGCCAACCAGACCGCCAAGCTGGTCGCCGCGGCGGCCGGCCTGGAGGGCATCCGCTACCTGCGCACCTCGCGCGGCGGCAGCGAGGTGCTCTACGGGCCCGACGAGGAGTTCCCGGTCGGCGGCAGCAAGGTGCTGCGCTCCTCCGCCGAGGACCGGCTGACGCTGGTCGCCGCCGGGGTCACCGTGCCCGAGGCGCTGGCCGCCGCCGACGCCCTGGCGGGCGAGGGCATCCGGGCCCGGGTGATCGACCTGTACTCGGTCAAGCCGGTGGACCGGGACACCCTGCGCCGGGCCGCCGAGGAGACCGGGTGCCTGGTCACCGTCGAGGACCACCACCCCGAGGGCGGCCTCGGCGACGCCGTCGCGGAGGCCCTGGCCGACGGCGGCCCCGTGCCCCGGCTGGTCCGGCTCGCCGTGCGCACCATGCCGGGCTCGGCCGCGCCCGACCAGCAACTGCACGCCGCCGGCATCGACGCCGAGTCCATCGCGGCGGCCGGCAAGCTGCTGGTGGAGGAGGCGGTCGTGCGGTGAACCGGGACGCCGTGCGGACCGTACGGGCCGGCCGGCGCACCGTCGAGGTGCACCGGCCGGACAAGGTCCTCTTCCCGAAGGACGGCGGCGGCGCCGAGTACACCAAGGGCGACCTCGTCGACTACTACCGGACGGTCGCCCCCTTCATGCTGCCCCATCTGCGGGGCCGCCCGCTGATGCTGGAACGGCACCCGGACGGCCTGGCCGGCCCGGTCTTCATGCAGAAGAACACCCCGGACCACTACCCGGACCGGATCCGCCGGGTCGAGCTGCCCAAGGAGGGCGGCACCGTCCGCCACACCGTCTGCGACGACACCGCCACCCTGGTCTTCCTCGCCGACCAGGCCGCCCTCACCCTGCACCGCTGGCTGTCCCGCGCGGACCGCTCCGCCGGCATCCACCGGCCCGACCGCCTGGTCTTCGACCTCGACCCGGCCGGCGACGACTTCGCCCCGGTCCGCGAGGCCGCCGGGTACCTCGGTGAACTGCTCGACACCCTGCGGCTGCCCTCCGCGCCGATGACCACCGGCTCCAAGGGCGTGCACGTGGTGGTGCCGCTCACCGGGGAGCAGACCTTCGACGAGGTACGGGAGTTCGCGCGGGCGGTCGCCGAGACCCTCGCCGCCGCCCACCCCGACCGGCTCACCACCGCCGCCCGCAAGAAGGACCGCGGCGACCGGCTCTACCTCGACATCCAGCGCAACGCCTACGCGCAGACCGCGGTCGCCCCCTACACCGTGCGGGCCCGGCCCGGCGCCCCCGTCGCCACCCCCTTCACCTGGGACCAGTTGGCCGACCCGGCGCTGCACGCCCGCCGCTGGACCGTCGCCGACGCCGTGGCACAGGCCCGTACCGACCCCTGGGCCGGGATCATGGGCCGCCCCCGCGCCCTGGGCCCGGCCCGCCGGCGCCTGGAGGCACTGGGTCACTGAACCTCGCCCGCGGAGGTTTGGCCAAGAGTCCTGCGGCCACACGAAGGGGGAGGTGGCCATGACGAACACAAAGAACACGTCGGATTCACAATCCAGGCAACGGAGTTCACGGACAGCACAGGACTCTCACGAGTCGGCGGACGACCGCGAGAGCACCGACGACACCAGCAAGACGAGCGAGACCAAGAAAACGAGCGACACGAGCGACACCAGCGACACCGCGGCGGACCGCCGGCCCAGCGCCATGCAGGTGCTGCGCCAGGCGCGCGACCAGCTCGCCGAACTGACCGGCATGGTCGCCGAGTCCGTGTCGTCCTTCGCGCAGACCGAGGACGGCTGGGCGCTGGAGGTCGAGGTCCTCGAACTCGAGCGGGTGCCCGACACGATGAGCCTGATGGGCAGCTACCAGGTGGAACTCGACCACCAGGGCCAGCTCACCGGCTACCGCCGGGTCCGCCGCTACGAGCGGGGACGCGCCGACGGGCGCAGGTCCGGCGGCCAGTAGCCCGCCCGACCGTACTTCACAACCGACTCAAGGAGGGATCAGCCGGCATGACTGTCGTACCGGCACAGCAGACCGGCGGCGGAGGCGGCAGCAGCGGCCTCTACGACGTGCTCGAACTGGTATTGGACAGGGGGCTCGTCATCGACGCATTCGTGCGGGTGTCCCTGGTGGGCATCGAGATCCTCAAGATCGACGTACGGGTCGTCGTGGCCAGTGTCGACACCTATCTGCGGTTCGCCGAGGCGTGCAACCGCCTCGACCTGGAGGCCGGACCGCGCAAGGACCCCGGCCTGCCCGACCTGGTCGGCTCCATCACCGAGTCCGGGGCGCGCGGCAAGTCCAAGGGCGCGCTGTCCGGCGCCGCGCAGACCATCTCCGACGCCTTCCAGCAGGCACGCGGCGAGAGTGAGGGCGAGTCCCGGCCGAGGACCCGCAAGTCGACCGCGTCGCGCCGGAAGGAGGAGCAGGAGTGAGCACCTACGTCTACGGGATCACCGCGAGCACGCACCCCGCGCTTCCCGAGGGCATGGACGGCGTCGGCACCCCGCCGCGCAAGGTCCGCATCCTGAAGGAGGGCGACCTGGCGGCCGTCGTCAGCGACGCCCCCGAGGGACTGCGCCCCAAGCGCAAGGACCTGCTCGCCCACCAGAACGTGCTCAGCGAGGCGGGCGCGGCCGGCTGTGTGCTGCCGATGCGGTTCGGCAGCGTCGCCACCGACGACAAGTCCGTCACCGACGTGCTCGCCGAGCGCGCCGACCACTACAAGGAGCGGCTGGGCGCGCTGGACGGCCGGGTCGAGTACAACATCAAGGCCAACCACGTCGAAGAGGCCGTCCTGCACCACGTGATGGCCGAGAACCAGCAGATCCGCGCCCTGGCCGAGGCCAACCGCAAGGCGGGCGGCGGCTCCTACGAAGCCAAGATCCAGCTCGGTGAGATGGTCGCCGCCGCCGTCCAGGCCCGCGAGGCCGAGGACGCCCGCGCCCTGCGGAGCGTGCTGGAGCCTCAGGCCGAGGCCGTCAGCGTCGGCCCCGAGTCCACCGGCTGGCTGGCCAACGTCTCGTTCCTGGTCGGCCGGGACGCGGCCGAGGAGTTCCTGGCCGCCGTCGAGCGCGCCCGCGCGGAGCTGCCGCACCTGGAGGTGCGGGTCAACGGCCCGCTGCCCCCGTACAGCTTCGTCGAGCCCGGCCCGGCCGAGCCCGCGGGAGCCGCCGCGGGCGGCGGCGCGGGCACCGGGGCGGGGTGACGACGTGGGCCTGATCTCCGAGGTGCTGCTGCTGCCGTTCGCGCCGGTGCGCGGCAGCGCCTGGGCCGTCAGACAGGTGCTCCAGGAGGCCGAGCGGATCTACTACGACCCGGCGACCGTACGGGCCGAACTGTCCCGCCTGGAGGAGCAGTTGGAGGCCGGAGAGATCACGGAGGAGGAGTTCGACCGACAGGAGGACGAACTCCTGGACCGGCTGGAGAACGCTTCGCGCAACAGCGCGGGAACGGGCAACGGGACCACACCATGAACCGAGTCGGACTCGGCCTCGCCGTAGGGGCCGGCTATCTGCTGGGACGGACCAAGAAACTCAAACTCGCGGTCGCCGTGGGCACCATGGTGGCCGGCAAGAAGATGAACCTGACGCCGCGCGGCATCGCGGACCTGGTCTCCACCCAGTTGCAGAACAACCCGCAGTTCAAGGAGATAGGCGACCAGCTCCGCGAGGACATGCGGGGCGTGGGCAAGGCGGCCACGGGCGCGCTGGTCGAGCGCCGGATCGACGCGCTCGCCGACCGGCTGCACGGCCGTACCGCCCAGGTCCGCGACCAGCTCACGGGCGCGGCGTCGAAGGTGCCGGGCACCGGCTCCGGCGACCGCGACGACGACGCGTACGACGAGCAGGACGAGCGGGACGAGCGCGACGACCGCGCCGAGTACGACGACGCGTCCGAGGAGCCGGCCGCGGCGGAGCGGCCGGCGAAGAAGGCGCCCGCGAAGAGGACGGCGGCCAAGAAGACCGCGGCGAAGAAGGCCCCCGCCCGCAAGGCGGCGGCGAAGTCGGCGCAGTCGGCACGCAAGACGGCCCAGGGCACCGCCCGCCGCCGGACCCCGAAGGGTGGCGGTGAGTGATGGCCGGGACCCTGGGAAGCGCGGCCAAGGCCGCGGGCGGCGCGGCGAAGCAGAACCCGCTCGCCGACGTGGCCCGCGGCGAGGCCGCCGACCGGCTCAAGGCGGAGGTGCAGGAGTACCTCGCCGCGCAGGCCACCCGCATGCTGGTGGGCGTCGGGCGCAAGCTCGGGCAGACCACCGTCAAGCTCAACGACATCGCGGAGGGCAACAGCCCCGGCTTCGCCAAGCTCGCCCTCGACGGCGGCCGCAAGCTCGCCGAGGGCAAGGGCCCGGTGCGCAGCGCGGTGGAGCTGGGCGCGGGCCGCCTCAAGGACAACGTCGTCGGCGCGGTGAAGAACCTCGCCGGCGGCAAGGGCAAGGGCAAGGGCGGCGCCGGGAAGAAGCCGACCGTCATCCTGGAGTACGTCGACGTGGGCGTGCCGCTGCGCACGGCCTACGACCAGTGGACGCGGTACCAGGACTTCAGCACCTTCGCCAAGGGCGTCAAGAGCGCGAGCCGCGCCGACGACACCACCTCCGACTGGCAGATGAAGGTGTTCTGGTCCAACCGGAGCTGGAAGGCGAAGACCACCGAGCAGGTGCCGGACGACCGGATCGCCTGGACCTCCGAGGGCGCCAAGGGCACCACCAAGGGCGTCGTCTCCTTCCACCGGCTGGCCGACAACCTCACCCGGGTGCTGCTGGTCATCGAGTACTACCCGAAGGGCCTGTTCGAGAAGACCGGCAACCTCTGGCGCGCCCAGGGCCGCCGCGCCCGGCTGGACCTGAAGAACTACGTCCGGTTCATCACGCTCAAGGGCGAGGCGTCCGACGGCTGGCGCGGCGAGATCCGCGACGGCGAGGTCGTCACCAGCCACGAGGACGCGCTCGCGCGGGAGGAGGAGTCCGAGGAGCGGGAGGACACCGCCGAGGAGCACGAGGAGCACGAGGAGCCGGAGGAGCACGAGGAGCCGGACGCCGAGGCGGAGGACGCCTCCTACGACGAGGAGGAGGAGCCCGAGGCCGCGTACGACGAGGACGCGGACGCGGACCTCGCCGACGAGGAGGTCGAGGAGGACGAGCCGGAGGACGTCGAGGACGCCGAGGACGCCGAGGACGCCGAGGCCGTAGAGGAGGACGAGCCCGAGGACGAGTACGCCGACGAGGTCAAGGACGAGGACGGCGACGAGGACGACGGCTACGCCTACCAGGACGACGACGAGTACGCCGAGCAGGGGAGCCGCCGATGACCACTCCCGGCCGGCTGCCCGAACCGTACGGACAGGGACAGGGCGCCAACCTCGCCGACATCCTGGAACGGGTGCTGGACAAGGGCGTGGTCATCGCGGGTGACATCCGCATCAACCTGCTCGACATCGAACTGCTCACCATCAAGCTGCGCCTTATCGTCGCTTCCGTCGACAAGGCCAAGGAGATGGGTATCGACTGGTGGGAGAGCGACCCGGCGCTCTCCACCAACGCCCGGCACAAGGAACTCGCCCGGGAGAACGAGGAACTGCGCCAGCGCCTGGCCGAGCTGGAGTCGGGCCGCGCACCGAAGGAAGAGACACCATGACCGGACTGCGGTACGTGTACGCCGTCTGCCGCCCCTTCGGCGCGGCCCTCCAGGCCCAGGTGGGGGGAGTCGCCGGCGATCCGCCGCGGCTGCTGACCCACCGGGGCCTGGTCGCCGTCGTCAGCCATGTGCCCGAGGCGGACTTCGCCGAGGAGCCGCTGCGGTCCCATCTGGAGGACCTGGACTGGCTGACCGCGACCGCCCGCGCCCACCAGCAGGTCATCGACGCGCTCACCGCCGTCACGACGCCGCTGCCGCTCCGGCTGGCCACCGTCTTCCGGGACGACAGCGGCGTCCGGGTGATGATGGAGGAGCGCGAGGAGAGCTTCCTGCGCACCCTGGAGCGGCTGGACGGCCGGGTCGAGTGGGGCGTCAAGGTGTACGTGGAGAGCGCCGAGGAGCAGTCGGCGGCGGCCGCGGCCGAGAAGCCCGCCTCGGGCCGGGAGTACCTGCTCCAGCGCCGCCGGCGGACCCGGGCCGGCGAGGAGATGTGGCAGCGGGCCGAGGAGTTCGCCACCCGGCTGCACCAGGCGCTGTCGGGCCGGGCGGACGACGCCCGGCTGCACGCGCCGCAGAACCCGGCGCTGTCCGGCGCGGCCGGGCGGAACGTCCTCAACGCCGCCTATCTGGTGCCGCGGGACCATTCCGAGGAATTCGTGGAATTGGTGGACCGCACGAAGGACGACGTGCCGGGAATTCGCGTGGAACTCACCGGACCGTGGGCCGCCTATTCCTTCGCCGGGGAGAACGGCGGCACCGAGGACAGCCGGGAGGGCCGGTCGTGACCGCCGTGGAGCGCCGGGAGATCGCCCTGGTGGACCTGCTCGACCGGCTGCTGGCCGGCGGGGTCGTCATCACCGGCGACATCACCCTGCGGATCGCGGACGTCGATCTGGTCCGCATCGATCTGAACGCGCTGATCAGCTCGGTCAACGCCGATGTGCCGTCGCCCTGGGGGGACTGACATGAGCGAGAACCGAGGCCGTATCGAGTTCCAGCCGGACACCGTCGAGCGGGATCTGATCAAGCTGGTGCTGACCGTGGTGGAGCTGCTGCGCCAGCTCATGGAGCGGCAGGCGCTGCGCCGGTTCGACCAGGGCGACCTCACCGAGGACCAGGAGGAGCGCATCGGGCTCACCCTGATGCTGCTGGACGACCGCATGACCGAGCTGCGCGAGCGCTACGGACTGCGGCCCGAGGACCTGAATCTGGACCTCGGGCCGCTGGGACCGCTGCTGCCCCGGGACTGAGCCGCACGGCTCGGTCCCGGGCCTGTTCACCACCTGTACCAGCGGCCCCTGCCGCCTCCCGCCGTGGTGCCGCGCGCCAGGAAGCCGAGCAGCCACACCACCAGGACCGCCAGGGCGATCCACCAGAGAATCTTCACGGCGAATCCGGCACCGAAAAGGATGATCGCCAGAAGCAGTACGAGCAGAAGTGGAACCATAGCGCATTACCTCCTGCCGTACTGGTGTCCAGGATTTCGCCGATCAGGCTTCTTTTCTGCACAGAATCTCTCCGTGCAGCACACCGAACCACCCCTCTTCCCGCTCGCCCCATTCCCGCCAGGCCGCCGCGATCGCGCGGAGCTGCTCCTCGGTGGCGTGGCCGCCCTCGACGGCCCGCCCGGCGTAGGCCGACTCCATGGTGCGGTCCGCCCACAGCCCGCTCCACCAGGCGCGTTCCCCGGCCGTGGCGAAGGTCCAGGTGGCGGAGGTGGCGGTGACGTCCGTGAAGCCGGCCGCCAGGGCCCATGCCTTCAGCCGCCGCCCGGCGTCCGGCTCGCCGCCGTTGGCGCGGGCGACCCGGTGGTACAGGTCGTTCCAGGCGTCCAGGCCGGCCGAGGCCGGGAACCAGGTCATGGCCCCGTAGTCGGAGTCGCGGACGGCGACGTACCCGCCCGGTCTGGTGACCCGCCGCATCTCGCGCAGCGCCGCCACCGGGTCGCCGACGTGCTGGAGCACCTGGTGGGCGTGGACCACGCAGAAGGTGTCGTCCGGGTATTCCAGGGCGTGCACGTCGGCCACCGCGAAGTCGACGTTGGCCACCCCGCGCTCGGCGGCCGTCGCACGGGCGCGGTCCAGGATGCCGGGGGCGCGGTCGACGCCGGTGACGTGGCCGTCGGGGACCAGCGCCGCCAGGTCGGCGGTGATGGTCCCCGGGCCGCAGCCGACGTCCAGGATCTTCATGTGGGGCTTCAGGGCGCCGAGCAGGTACCCGGCCGAGTTGGCGGCGGTGCGCCAGGTGTGCGAGCGGAGCACGGACTCGTGGTGTCCGTGGGTGTAGACGGCGGTCTCCCGGGTTTTCGGCATCGCTGGTCCCCTCTGCGGTGTGCGCCTTGCGGCGACTGGTACCACCGTAGGCCGCACAGCCGTATCGTGAGACGCGCGTTTTACGATGTGAGACGGGAGAGAGGTGACCGAGATAGGTGACGGTGTGTCAGCCCGGCAGCGGGCGGTACACCGGCAGGGCCTCGGGCAGCTTCTCCAGCGTCACGTCGCCCTCGGTCTCGGTGATCTCGCCGTCGTAGGCCAGCAGCGTGCCCGGCGCGATGCCGGTCAGGCGCAGCCGGCCGACCTGGACGGCGGCGTGGGCGGGGGAGCGGGTCAGCGGTCCGGCCAGCGCCGCGGAGAGCAGCCGCAGCGCCGGGCGCCGCCCGCCGTGCACCACCCGGACGTCCAGTTGCCCGTCGGCCAGGTCCAGCCGGCGGCCCGGCGCCAGGCCCATGCGGTGGTACGTGCCGTTGCCCGCGAAGAGCATCCACAGCGGGCGCCGGCGGCCGCCCACCCGGGCCTCCAGGGGGTGCCGGTCGGCGCGCAGCACCCGGACCGCCGCCAGCACCCCGGCCGGCCAGCCGCCGATCCGCGGCGACCACCGCTCCCGCTCGCGCACCAGCTCGGGGTAGACGCCCAGGCTGAAGGTGTTGAGGAAGACGCCTTCCAGGCCGCCCGAGACGAACCGGCCCACGTCCACCCGCACCCCCTCGCCCTGCTCCAGCGCCCGGCACAGCGTCCGCACGTCCTCCACGCCGAGGTCGTAGGCGAAGTGGTTGAGCGTGCCGCCGGGCAGCACCGCCAGCGGCAGTCGGTGCCGCAGGGCGACCGCGGCGGCGGTGTTCACCGTGCCGTCGCCACCGCACACGCCGAGCACCCGGGCGCGGCTCGCGGCCTTCTCCAGCTCCGCGGGCACCTCGGCCGGCTCGCACTCGACCACCTCGGCCCGGGGCAGCGCGTCGCACAGCGCCCGCACCCGGTCCGCGGTGCCCGAGCCGGTGTTGGCGACCATCACCAGGCCGTCGCCCTCCGGCAGCGCGGGCAGCTCGGCGCGCGGCCGGGCCGGCGGGACGAGCTGGGCCCGGGTCGGCACCAGGCCCCGCACCGCGAACGCGGCGCCCGCGCCGAGGGCCGCCCCGGCCAGCACGTCGCTCGGGAAGTGCACGCCGGTGTAGACCCGGGAGACGGCGACCGCGGCGGCCAGCGGCGCGATGGCCGTCCCCCACGCCGGGGACTCCAGGGCGACGCCGGTGGCGAACGCGGCGGCCGAGGCGGCGTGTCCGGACGGGAACGAGGTGGTGATCGGCTGCCGTTTGAGCTGCCGGACCAGCGGCACCGGGTCCAGCACCGGCCGGGGCCGGCGGACCGTGCGCTTGCCGAGGGTGTTGATGGTCAGCGAGGCCAGGGTCAGCGAGGCCAGCCCGCGGGCGGCGGCCCGGCGGGCCCGGGGGGTGCGGGAGGCGGCGAGGCCCGCCGCCGCGGCGAACCACAGCACGCCGTGGTTGGCGCTCCGGCTCAGCCGGGGCAGCACCTGGTCGCCGCCCGGCCAGTGCCGGGCGGCGACCGCCTCGAACAGACGGTGGTCCAGTCTCAGGAAGCCGTCGCGGACGGGGCGCGGGCCGGGCGTCGGGACGGTGAGGTCGAGATAGGGGCTCATGCCTCCCGCCTACCCGCCCGGCCCCCGTTCCTGCCCGGCGCCCCGCGGCAAAAGCGGTTGCCCGGCCGCCCCGCCGGGAAAGACAATCGCCCCCATGGGACATCTCGAAGCAGCGCACCTCGCCTACCACCTCCCCGACGGGAGGACGCTGCTCGGCGACGTCTCCTTCCGGGTGGGGGAGGGCGCCGTGGTCGCCCTGGTCGGGCCCAACGGCGCCGGGAAGACCACCTTGCTGCGCCTGCTCTCCGGCGAGCTGAAGCCGCACGAGGGCACCGTCACCGTCAGCGGCGGCCTCGGCGTGATGCGCCAGTTCATCGGCTCCGTACGGGACGAGACGACCGTACGCGACCTGCTGGTCTCGGTCGCCCCGCCCCGCATCCGGGAGGCCGCCCGCGCCGTCGACGCCGCCGAGCACGCCCTGCTCACCGTGGACGACGAGGCCGCGCAGCTCGGGTACGCGCAGGCGCTCGCCGACTGGGCGGAGGCGCGCGGCTACGAGGCCGAGACGCTGTGGGACATGTGCACCACGGCCGCGCTCGGCGTGCCCTACGAGAAGGCGCAGTGGCGCGAGGTGCGCACCCTCTCCGGCGGCGAGCAGAAACGCCTGGTGCTGGAGGCCCTGCTGCGCGGCACCGACGAGGTCCTGCTGCTCGACGAGCCGGACAACTACCTGGACGTGCCCGGCAAGCGCTGGCTGGAGGAGCGGCTCGCCGAGACCCGCAAGACCGTGCTGTTCGTCTCCCACGACCGGGAACTGCTGGCCCGCGCCGCCGAGAAGATCGTCTCCCTGGAGCCGGGCCCGGCCGGCGCCGACGCCTGGGTGCACGGCGGCGGCTTCGGCACCTACCACGAGGCCCGGCGCGAGCGCTTCGCCCGCTTCGAGGAGCTGCGCCGCCGCTGGGACGAGAAGCACGCCCAGTTGAAGAAACTGGTCCTGACGCTCCGTCAGGCCGCCACGGTCAGCCACGAGATGGCCTCCCGGTACCACGCGGCCCAGACCCGGCTGCGCAAGTTCGAGGAGGCCGGGCCGCCGCCCGAGCCGCCCCGCGAGCAGGACATCACCATGCGCCTCAAGGGCGGCCGCACCGGCGTCCGCGCCGTCACCTGCGAGCGCCTGGAGCTGACCGGCCTGATGCACCCCTTCGACCTGGAGGTCTTCTACGGCGAGCGGGTCGCCGTCCTCGGCTCCAACGGCTCCGGCAAGTCGCACTTCCTGCGCCTGCTGGCCGGCGAGGAGGTGGCGCACACCGGGCACGTCAAGCTGGGGGCACGCGTGGTGCCGGGGCACTTCGCGCAGACCCACGCCCACCCCGAGCTGCGGGGCCGCACCCTGCTGGACATCCTGTGGCGCGAGCACGCCCAGGACCGGGGCGCCGCCATGTCCCGGCTGCGCCGCTACGAGCTGACCGGGCAGGCCGAGCAGAGCTTCGACCGGCTCTCCGGCGGCCAGCAGGCCCGCTTCCAGATCCTGCTGCTGGAACTCCAGGGCGTCACCGCCCTGCTGCTGGACGAGCCCACCGACAACCTCGACCTGGAGTCCGCCGAGGCGCTCCAGGAGGCCCTGGAGTCCTTCGACGGCACGGTGCTCGCGGTCACCCACGACCGCTGGTTCGCCCGGTCCTTCGACCGCTTCCTGGTCTTCGGCAGCGACGGCCGGGTCCGCGAGACCCCCGAGCCGGTCTGGGACGAACGCCGCGTCGTCCGGGCCCGCTGAGCCACGGGCCCGGACGACGCGGCGGCCACCGGCGGCCGGGTCACCGCCAGCGCAGCAGCGCCCCCAGGCCGCCCACCGGGGTGTCCTCGCCGCCCTCGGGCAGCGCCGGCACCACCGAGATCGCCGGGGCGCCGGTCATCACGGCCGAGCGCAGCAGGGCGTCGTCCGCACGGGCCGACCAGGAGTTCTGCTCGCCGAGCGTCTTCAGCTCGGTGCGGCGCACGGCCACCTGGTCGGCGTCCTCGCCGATCCACACCTCGCGGTGCGTGTCCGGGCCGTCCGGGATCAGCAGCAGTTCGTCGATGCGGTGCTCCCGGGCGGCCTCGACCAGCGCGGGCACGCCCTCGACGGCGGCGGCCCGGCCCTCGTCGTCCGGAGCCCGGGCGGCCAGGAACCGGTCCAGGTCCGCCTGCGCCCGGGCCCGTACGTGGTCGGCGCGCAGCCGCTCCACCTCGTCGTCCAGGAGCCGGCTGCCGGCCCCGCGGGACGCCTCCGTGACACAGTCGGCCAGGTGCTTGGGCAGGTGCTCGCGCACCGTCCGCCGCTCCCGGTCGTCGCCGACCAGGATCAGCAGGTCGGCGCCGGTCTCCTGCTGGCACACGGCGAGCGCGTCGGCGATCTCCGCCGCGTTGTGCTCCCAGGTGTTCTCCACCCGGAGCTGGAAGTGCCGCTCCGACCAGTCGGCGCTGGCGGTCCGGCGCAGGGGCCACTGCTGCCCGGTCACCCCGCCCGCGGCCCGGCTGCCCAGCGCACTGCGCAGCTCGAAGTCGGCGCCCCTGCGGTCCACGTAGGCGATCACGCAGACCGGGTCCTCGCCGACCAGCTCCAGCAGCGGCGACACGCGCGGCAGCGGCGCCCAGTGCGCGGTGCTGCCGCCCTGCGGGGCGCGGGCCAGCGGCGGGTCGAGCAGCACCTGTCCGGCGCGGGCGAACAGCACCCGGCCGTGCTGGTCGCTGGAGCGCCGCAGCTCCTCCACGGCGTCCCGCACCGCCCGGCAGGTGGCCTCGTCCGCGCCCTGCTCCGCGAGCTCCCGGGCCACCGCCTCCGCCGTCAGATGGCGGGCGTGGGAGGTGTCCTCCGCGTGCTGTGAGAGATCGAGGTAGACAGAGGCCCAGGGGCCCGGCTGTTCGTAGAGGGGGTGCAGAAATGCGAGATCCATGGATCCCTCCCGGATGCCGCTCGGGGGTGGTGGTTCTCCGGGCGGGTACCCGGACGCCATGAACGAACACGAGACCTCGACCGGAGTGGACCCGGCCCGCCTGGACGACCAGCAGCTCATGAAGGAGCTGGAGAACATCCACCGCACGCGTCACGACACGCTGCTGTACGGGTCGAACGACGCCCTGCGGGCCCACAACGAGCGCATGGCGCAACTGGAGGGCGAGTGGCTGCGCCGCAACCCGCGCCGCCCCGTCGCCGCCGGCCGGACCCGGGAGGGCGCGCGCGAGCGCACCGGCGGGGAGACCGCGACCCCCTCGGGCACGTGAGGAAGGCGCCCCGCCGGTCCACCCGGCGGGGCGCCTCTTCGGTACGGGGCGCGGCCTTTCAGCCCGTCTTGCCTTCAGCCCGTCTTGGCGAACTCCGCGAGGTAGGTCTCGCAGAACGCCTTCAGGTCGTCCGGCTTGCGGCTGGTGATCAGCCGGTTGGGGCCGTGGTCGCAGACCTTGACCTGCTCGTCGACCCAGGTCGCGCCCGCGTTGCGCAGATCGGTCGCCAGGCTGGGCCAGGAGGTCAGCACCCGGCCGCGTACGACGTCGGCCTCGACCAGCGTCCAGGGGGCGTGGCAGATCGCGGCGACCGGGCGGCCCTGGGTGAAGAAGTCCTTGACGAACGCCACGGCCTTCTCGTCCGTGCGCAGGAAGTCGGGGTTGGCGACACCGCCCGGCAGCACCAGGCCGCCGAAGGAGTCGGCGGAGGTCTCGCCCACCACCTCGTCCACGGGGAACGTGTCCGCCTTGTCGAGGTGGTTGAACGCCTGGATCTCGCCCGACTGCGTCGACACCAGCACCGGCTCGTGACCGGCGTCCTTCGCCGCCTGCCACGGCTCGGTCAGCTCGACCTGCTCGACGCCCTCGGGCGCGGTCAGAAATGCGATACGCATGATCTCGTTGCTTCCTTTCTCGTCTCGCGTGCGTCCCGGTGGCCGTCACCCGGCGTCGCGGGTGTCCGGTTCGGCGCGGCTGATGTCGGCGAGCGCGGCGTCCGCCGCCGGCTGCGCGGCCAGGTCGCCGAGGCTGACCATGCCGACCGGCAGCCCGTTCTCCACGACCGGCAGCCGGCGTACCGCGTGCTCGCGCATCAGCGCCATCGCCTCCGTCACCGGGTCGTCGGGGCCGATCACCAGCGGGTCGGGGGTGCAGACCGACCGGACGCCCGCCGTCACGGGGTCCCGGCCCTCGGCGACGGCCCGCACGGTGATGTCCCGGTCGGTGAGCACCCCGACGACGCGCTGTCCGTCGGCCACCACGACATCGCCGATGTTCTGCCCGGCCATCAGCCGGGCCGCCTCCATCAGCGAGGCGTCCGGCCGGACGGCGACCACACCGGGGGTCATCACGTCCTTCACGCGGGTGGTCATCTCCGTCATCTCCGGGTGCCCCTAACTGCCCGGAGCGTCCGGGCCGGTGAGGGCCTCGGCCAGCTCCTGGACGGTGCCGTAGCGCGTCTCGTGGGGCAGCCCCTCGACCCGGTCGACCAGGGCGTCGGGCGCGTGGCCGCCGCGCAGCGCGCGGGCCACCTCGCGCGGCGTCGCGGGGAACGTGCCGCGCGTCAGGTTCCGGGCCAGCTCCAGCCGGAGCGTCTCCAGCGACGACGGTCCCCGGCCCGGCGTCACCGGGCCGTTCATGACCTCCGGGTCGTCCTCGGCGGTCGGCTCCGGGTCGTGCCACTCCTCGGTGCGCGTGGGGTGCCCGGACTTGAGCATCCCCTGCAGTTCGTGCTTCATCTCGTCGTCACGGTGGACGCTCAGCCGGTCGCTGCCTCGCTGCATGTCTCCCTCCACATCCTTCGGGGGTCCGCACCGCGTACCCGGCGAGCGCGGGGCGACACCGGAAACCGCGCGGGTTTGACCGGCCGGGAGCGGGAACACGGACGGAGGCCCCCCACGCCTCACCCTCTCCTCCGGAAGGACGGAAGGACCATGGCGGTGCTGCTCGCCCTGCTCATCCCGGTCCTCATGCTCGGCGTGGTGCTGGGCCTGGGCTGCTACGAGGATCTGCTGCTGCCGGGCGCGGACGCCGAACCGGCGCCCGACGCCCCCGCCCCGGCGCTCCCGGCCCCCGGGCCTGTCCCGGCTCCCGCGCCCGCGCCCGCCCCGGCGGGGACTCCCGCGGCTTCTGCCTGAGGTCCTGCCGCGGCACGGACGCCCGGCCCGGGGGCCCTTCCGCCGTCGCGAGGCCGCCAGGCTCTGGCCCGCTGTGACCTGGCAGCCCGGCCTGGCGCTCCGCCCCGGTCCGGCGGCCCGCCTCGGTCCGGCGGTGCGCCTCGGTCCGGCGGTGCGCCCCGGCCCGGCGGACCGGCCGAAACCCGGCGGGTCACCCGCGCGGGCGTGCCGGTCCCGCGAACGGCCCAGGGCGGCGCGCGGGACGGGAGCGGGCGGGCTGTGATGGCCGCAGGGGGCGCGAGTGCCGTGCCCCCCGAGCCGTCGCTCGAAGGAGCCCGTCCCATGCGCCGCACCGCCCGCGCCCTGTCCGTCGCCGTCCTGGCCGGCGCCGCCCTGACCACCGGTCCCGTGCCCGGCCACGCGGCACCGGCCGTCCGGTGGCAGGCGGCACCGGACGGGGGAGTGCGCGCGGCGGACCCCGCCGGGGACGCCGTGGGACCGGCCGAGGCGGAGGAACCGCTGGACGGGGAGGTCCCGGAGATCCCGGACGCGGACGAGCCCCTCGGCGAGGACCTCGCGGACACCGGGGAGCCGTTCGGCGCGGAGCCGCCCGGCCCGCCCGAGGACCCCGGTGAACCGGCCGGGGCGGACGCGGGCCGGCGCCCCGGTGGCCGGGAGCCCGCCGCCGAGGTCAGCCCCGGGACCGTCGAACCGGGCGCCACCGTCACCGTGTCCGTCTCCTGCCCCCGCGTCCACGGGCCCGCGCCGGCCGTGCTGGACGCCACCTCGCAGGCGTTCGACAAGGGCACGGTCACGCTCCGCAAGGTCCCCGGCGACGACGGCGGCAAGGGCGCCGGGCCCGCCTACCGGGGCACCGCCCGCGTCGCCCCCGCCGGGAACTTCGAGGGCGGCCCGGACTCCGCCGGCCCCGACACCGCCTGGACCGTCGACGGCACCTGCCCGGGGGCGCGCGGCACCGAGGGACCGCCGTGGAGCGCCACCTTCACCGTGCTCAAGCCGCGCGGGGGGCCCTGTCCCGAGCCCGTCCGGCCGGGCGGCCACTGCGGCACCACCAAGCCGCCCTGCCCCCGGACCGTGCGCCCCGGCGAGCCCTGCGACGCCCCGCCCCCGCACGGCGTCCACGCCGGCCAGGGCGGCGCCTTCACCGACTCCGTCCCCGCCCTGGTGGCCGGCGGCGTCCTCATCGCGGGCGCGCTCGCCGCCGCGGCCCACCGCCTGCGCTTCCGCGACCGCGGAACCGGCGCCTGACCACCGGTCCCCGTGATCCGCGCGCCCCGATCCCGGGGCCATGCTCCGGCCGCGAGCTGGGTACCCGGAGGACCGGCGGGCGGCGGGACGGACCCGGCGAGGCGCGGAGCACCGGGCGGACCGGGCGGAGGTACGGATGCGGCGCACGGTCACCGAAGGGCACGGCCCGGTCCGGTACGGGCCGCCGCTCCCCGACGACGGCCTGCCGCCGCCCCCCGAACTGACCGAGGTGCTCGCCCGCGCCGCCGGCCGCGCCGCCGCCGACCCGGTCGGCGGCGCCCCCGCCCTGCTGGACGCCGCCCGCGGCTACTGGGACCGCCGTGGCCTGCCCACCGGGCCCGGCCGGGTCGCCGCCGCCCCCGGCGCCCCGCCCCTGCTGCTGGCGCTGACCGCCGCGCTCGGCGGCGACGTCCTGGTGCCCCGGCCCTGCGCCGCCTGGTGGGCGCCGTACGCGCGGCTGCTCGGCCGGCCCGTCTTCCACGTCCCCACCCCCGCCGAGTCCGGCGGCGTCCCCGACCCGTACGCCCTGCTGGAGACCGTCCGCCGGGTCCGTGCCGAGGGCGGCGACCCCAGGCTGCTGGTGCTGTCCGTCGCCGACGACCCCACCGGCACCGTCGCCCCGCCCGAACTGCTGCACGAGACCGTCGAGGCCGCCGCCGGCGCGGGCCTGCACCTGGCCGCCGACGAGACCTGGCGCGACACCCTGCACGGTCCGCACGCCACGGTGCTGCTCAGCCCGGCCGAGATGCTGCCCGAGCGGGTCACCGTCGTCACCGACCTGGCCGGCGCGCTGCTCCCGCCGGGCTGGCCCGCCGCCGTCGCCCGCTTCCCCGCCGGGGCCGCCGGGGACGCCCTGCACGCGCGCGTGCTCGACGTGCTCACCGCGCTCGGAGCCCGGGTCACCGCCCCGGTCACCGCCGCCGCCGCGTACGCCCTCGCCGAACCCGCGCCGGTCACCGCCCACCGCGCCGCCGCCGTACGCCTGCACGCGCGCGTGGCCGCCGCCGCGCACGCCGTCGTCACCGGCGCGGGCGCGCTGTCCCGGCCGCCCCGGGCCGGCCGCCACCTGTACGCCGACCTGTCCCCGCTGCGCGAGGCGCTCGCCGCGTGGGGCGTCGGCGACGCGCAGGAACTGGAGGACTTCCTCACCGGCCGGCTCGGCGTTCCCGTCCCCGGCGGGCACCGCTTCGGCGACGACCTCGCGACCCCGCGCGTACGGCTGTCCACCGGGCCCCTGCTGGGCGCCTCGGAGGAGCGGCGCGCGGCCTGTCTCACCGCACCGGATCCACTGGAACTACCAGAACCGCAACGCGCGTTGAACGATCTGAAGACGGTCTTCGACGATCTTCGCGACGCCCAGCGATGGGAGCCTCACCGATGACGCAGCAGTCCGAGCCGACCACCACCCCGCCCGCCCGGGACACCGGCACCCCGGTGGACACGTCACCGCTGGCGCCCGCCCCGCCGCTCCCCGCGCCCCGCCCGCTGGCCCAGCGCCGGGTCTGGCCGCGGAGGTTCCACGACCGGCTGACCACCCCGCTGCCCGGTCTGCGGGCCACCGCCCGGTTCGCCCGCGAGGGCGCCGTCAGACCCGGCCCCGAGGGCCTCGCCGACATCCCCCGGCTGCCGTACGAGCCGGGCCCGCTGCCCCGCGTGGACGCCCGCACCGTCGCCGTCACCTGGGCGGGGCACGCCAGTTGGGTGGTCCGCGTCGGCGGGCTGACCGTCCTCACCGACCCGGTCTGGTCGCGGCGCATCCTGGGCACCCCGGCCCGGATCACGCCCGTCGGCGTCGCCTGGGAGGCGCTGCCGCCGGTCGACGCGGTCGTCATCAGCCACAACCACTACGACCACCTGGACGCCCCGACCCTGCGCCGACTGCCGCGCGACACCCCGGTGTTCGTCCCGGCCGGGCTCGGCCGCTGGTTCCGCCGCCGCAAGTTCACCCGCGTCACCGAGCTGGACTGGTGGGAGGCGGCCGAACTGCGCGGCGTCCGCTTCGACTTCGTACCGGCCCACCACTGGTCCAAGCGCACCCTCACCGACACCTGCCGCACCCTGTGGGGCGGCTGGGTCCTCACCGACCCCGACGGCCGGCGGGTGTACTTCGCCGGGGACACCGGCTACGGCCACTGGTTCGAGCGCATCGGCCGCCGCTACCCGGGCATCGACCTCGCGCTGCTGCCCATCGGCGCCTACGACCCCCGCTGGTGGCTGAGCGACGTGCACTGCGACCCGGAGGAGGCGGTCCAGGCCGCCCAGGACCTCGGTGCCCGCCGCATGGCCCCCATGCACTGGGCGACCTTCGTGCTCTCCGCCGAACCCGTCCTCGAACCCCTCACCCGGGTCCGGGCCGCCTGGGAGCGGGCGGGCCTGCCCCGCGAGGACCTGTGGGACCTCCCGGTGGGCGCCTCCCGCGTCCTCGACCGCCCGTAGCGGACCGGGGGAGCGCCCCCGCGCCGTCGCCGGGGAGGGTCACGCCTTCGCCGGGCGCCGCACCTTCTTCCACAGGCCCGGCGCCACGCTGACCACCACCGTCAGCACCACGGCCGCCGCGACGCCCTCCCACGGCTCCTTGAACAGGGAACCGCCGAGTATCCCGATGAGCTGGTAGGTGACCGCCCAGGCCAGGCAGGCGGGCAGATTGCCGCGCACGAAGCGCCGCAGCGGCCACTTCGCCATCAGACAGGCCAGCATCACCGGAATGCGGCCGGCCGGCACCAGCCGGGACAGCACCAGCACCGCCACCCCGTGCCCGGCGAGCTTCTCCTGCGCCTGCGCCAGACGGTCCTCCGGCGCCCGGGAGCGGATCGCCTCCAGCCAGCGCGAGCCGTTCTTCGACTTCATGCCGCGCCGCCCCAGCCAGTACAGCGCCAGGTCCCCGAGGAACGCCGCCAGCGAAAGCCGTCAGGAACACCATCCCCAGCGAGATCGCCGTCCGGTGGAACGCCACCACGGCCGCCGAACTCACCAGCGCCCCCGTCGGCACCACCGGCACCAGCGCCCCGATCAGCACCAGCAGGAACAGCGAGGGATAGCCGAGCGCCTGCTGCGTGGTCTCCGGCGGGACCACCGTGGCGGCACCGAGCCAGGTCACCGGGCGACCTCCAGCCGGGCGCTCTCCCCGTGCGCCAGCCGGTGCACCGCCACCCCCGGCGCGCGCAGCGCCGCCAGCCGCGCGAACTCCTCGCCCGGCGTGTGGAACTCGTGCGGACGCACCGCGTCCATCCCGATCGGCCAGTACGTGCCGTAGTGCACCGGCACCGCGCTGCGCGGCGCCAGTTGGGCCAGCGCCTCGGCGGCCCGCCCCGGGTCCAGGTGCCCCTCACCGAGGTACGGCCCCCAGCCGCCGACCGGCAGCAGCGCCACGTCGACCGGGCCGACCCGCTCGGCCATCCCGTCGAACAGGGCGGTGTCCCCGGCGAAGTACGTCCGGCCCTCGCCCTCGATCACGAAGCCGAGGGCGGGGGAGCGGTGCGGCCCCAGCGGCAGCCGCCGCCCGTCGTGCCGGGCCGGCACCACCCGTATCCGCAGCTCCCCGGCGGTCGTCTCGTCGCCCGGCCGCACCTCGGTCACCGCCAGGTGGGACAACCGGCGCAGCCCCGGCACGGTGCGGGGCGCACCCCGGGGCACGAGCAGGCGCGTGCCCGGCGCGAGCCGCGCGAGCGACGGCACATGCAGATGGTCGGCGTGCAGATGGGAGACCAGCGCTATGTCGGCACGCCAGGCGCTCGGCGGTGGAAGTGCGCCCCTCCTGCGGCGCAGATGCGCCAGACGCCGGGCGAACAGGGGATCGGTGAGCACCCGCGTGCCCGAGTCCTCGACCGTGCAGGTGGCATGACCCCACCAGGTGACCTCCACCGGCACCTCTTTGCCTCCTTCGCGCGACTCCCCGCAGCCTACGTCCAGGAGTAGGGTCTGCGGCGAAACCGGAGGTGAGGGGGGCCGCATGGGACCGGTGAGGGTCACGGCGATCGCGAGTCTGACGCCGCTGGAGGAGCTGGACGCCGACCCCTTCCTGGTGGACTCCCGCAGCCAGCACGCCATGTGCGCCCGCTGGGCCGCCGAGCACGGCTATGTCGTCACCCGGGAACTGCTGGTCAGCGGATTGCGCCCGGACCACGACGCCCTGTGGGACGGGGTCCGCCCGGGACGCGACCTGTTCGTCGCGCCCAGCTTCCGGGTGCTGGCGAGCGCGCTGGCCTCCGTGGACGACTTCACCGCCGAGTGCGCCCGGCGCGGGGTCCGGGTGGAGACCGCCGGCCACGCGGAGCCCCGCTACGACGCCCGGATGAAGGCGTGCGTGCACCGCCGCCTGTCCATGCCGACGGCCGGCTACGACGGCCGCTGACCGCCGCCTCCCAGGGGGGACGAACAGCAGGTCCCGGGCGGTGTGGCAGGGTGGTGGGGGCCCGCGCCGAGGGCGGGCCCGGGACGTGAGGTGGGCGGAGCGTGGGTGGAGGGCGGTGGCGGCGGGTCGCCCGCCAGATCGGCCGGAGCGTCGCGGTGTGGGCGGTCTCGACGGTCACCATGCTGGTGCTCGCCGGCCTGCTGCCGGACTTCCAGCTCCAGTCCCCCGACGGCGACAGCGCCACCCGGATCGCGGTCACCGCCGCGTTCGGCGCCGGTGCCTTCGGGCTGCTGTCGGCGCTGGTGTGGCCGCTGCTGGTCCGGCTGCTGCTGCTGGTGCCGGCCCTGGTCCTGGGGCTGCTGGTGTTCTTCCTCAACGGCGCGCTGCTGCTGGTCGCGCTCCGCGTCAACCCCTCCGCGCACGGCGCCGTCGCCCCCGAGACCGCGGTCGTGGTCGCCGCCGTGATGTCCGCCGTCGCCTCCGCCACCGGCGGTGCCCTCGCCGTCCGCGACGACGACGCCTACCGGCGGCGGCTCTCCCGGCTGGCCCACCGCCGCCGCGGGGCCGGACCGCCCTGCCCGTCCGGTCCCGGCACCGTCTTCGTCCAGTTGGACGGCGTCGGCCACGACGTGCTGCGGGCCGCCGCGGCCAAGGGCCTGATGCCCACCGTCGCCCGCTGGACCGGGGCCGACCGGGAGCCCGCCACCCACCGCCTCACCCCCTGGCGCACCGACTGGTCCAGCCAGACCGGCGCCAGCCAGCTCGGCATCCTGCACGGCAGCACCTTCGACGTCCCGGCGTTCCGCTGGTACGAGAAGGACAGCCGCGAGGTGATGGTCTGCAACCGCCCCTCCAGCGCCGCCGAGCTCCAGCGCCGCGCCGTGGAGCGCACCGGCGACGGCGGGCTGCTCACCTTCGACGGCGCCAGCCGCGGCAACCTCTTCAGCGGCGGCGCCGACGAACAGGCCCTGGTGCTCTCCATCGCCGTGCGCCGCCGCAGCCGCGAGACCCGGTCCCGCGCCGGGTACTTCGCCTACTTCAGCGACCCGGCCAACGCGGTGCGCACCGCCCTGTCCTTCGTCGCCGAGGTCGGCCGCGAGATCGGCCAGTCCACCCGGGCCCGCTTCCGCAAGATCCGCCCCCGGGTCTCGCGCGGCGGCCTCTACCCGTTCGTCCGCGCCTTCGCCACCGTCGTCGAGCGGGACGTGGTGGTCGCCGCCGTGATGGGCGACATGCTGGCCGGCCGCACCGCCGTCTACGCCGACCTGGTCGCCTACGACGAGGTGGCGCACCACTCCGGGCCGCACAGCCGGGACGCCGAGCAGGTCCTGCGGCGCCTGGACCGGTCGCTGGCGCTGATCGAGCAGGCCGCCGAGCACGCCCCGCGCCCGTACCGGATCGTGGTCCTGTCCGACCACGGCCAGAGCCCCGGCGAGACCTTCCAGGCCCGCTACGGACTGACCCTGGCCGATCTGGTCCGGGCGGGCTGCGGGCTGCCCGTGCCGCGCCGGGCGCGCCGCACCCGCAGCGGCGCCGAGGCCCGCAACACCGTCCGCGCGGCGATGGGCCGGCCCGTGGAGGAGGGCGCCGGGCAGCACCGCCCCGCGACCCGCGGCGCCGAACCCCTGGTGCTCGCCTCCGGCAACCTCGGCCTGGTCTCCTTCCCGGACGTCCCGCACCGGATGAGCCGGGAGGAGATCGACGCCCGCCACCCCGCGCTGCTCACCACCCTCGCCAACCACCCCGGCATCGGCTTCCTGCTGGTGCGCAGCGAGGAGCACGGCGGCCTGGTGCTGGGCGCGCGCGGCGCGGAGATACCCCTGGACCGGCTGGACGAGGACCCCGGCCCGCTGGCCCCGTACGGACCCGGCGCCGCCGACGCGGTGCGCCGCACCCACTCCTTCCCGCACACCGCCGACATCATGGTCAACTCCTTCCACGACCCGGCCGACGGCGAGGTCCTCGCCTTCGAGGAGCAGATCGGCTCGCACGGCGGGCTCGGCGGCGCCCAGTCCCAGGCGTTCCTGCTCTCACCGGCGGAGCTCTCCCCGCCGGTGTCCGGCGGGACGGAACTGGTCGGCGCCGAGCAGGTCCACCAGGTGCTGCGGCGCTGGCTGCGGGAGTCCGACGGCCCCCAGGTGCCGCTGGACGATCCGCGGTCCACGACCGCCGGGGACGCACCTTTTGCGGTGCCGGACGGGGTCGCACAGGACAAAAGCGCCTGATTTGGCGGCATGTACGGGCATGTCCGACCATGGTCGGCGGCCCGGCGATCCCGGGCAGCAGTTCGAAGAGAGGCGCACCACCCCATGCACGTCCCCGGGACCGTCCCCCCACCGGCTCCGGCCCCCGCCGGCGACCCCGGCCGGCACTCCCGCCGGTTCGGGCTGCCCGTCGCCACCGCCCTGGTCATGGGCAACATCATCGGCGGCGGCATCTTCCTGCTCCCGGCCTCCGTCGCCCCGTTCGGCACCGTCAGCCTGCTCGCCTTCGGCGTGCTCACCGTCGGCGCGATCGCGCTCGCCCTGGTCTTCGGCCGGCTCGCCGCCCGCGACCCGCGCACCGGAGGCCCCTACGTCTACGCCCGCGAGGCGTTCGGCGACTTCGCCGGGTTCCTCGCCGCCTGGGCGTACTGGATCACCACCTGGGTCTCCAACGCGGCCCTCGCCGTCGCCGCCGTCGGCTACCTCGACGTCCTGATCCCGGTGAACGACCACCGCTGGACCGCCTGCCTGGCCGCGCTCGTCCTGCAGTGGCTGCCCGCGCTGTCCAACTTCGCCGGCACCCGGTACGTGGGCGCCGTGCAGGTGGTCTCCACCGTGCTGAAGTTCGCCCCGCTGCTGCTGGTCGCCGTCGGCGGCCTGTTCTTCTTCGACGCCGGCAACCTCGGCCCGTTCAACGCCTCCGGCGGCGGCGCGATCGGCGCGGTCTCGGCCTCCGCCGCGATCCTGCTCTTCTCCTACCTCGGCGTGGAGTCCGCCGCCGTCAGCGCCGGCGAGGTCAAGGACCCCCGGCGCACCGTCGGCCGCGCCACCGTGATCGGCACCGCGGGCGCCGCCCTGGTCTATCTGCTGGGCACCCTGTCCGTCTTCGGCACCGTCGCCCACGACCGGCTCGTGCACTCCTCCGCCCCGTTCTCGGACGCCGTGAACGCCATGTTCGGCGGCTCCTGGGGCGGCTGGGCGGTGGCGCTGGCCGCGCTGGTGTCGATGACCGGCTGCCTCAACGGCTGGACGCTGCTGAGCGCCCAGACCCCCTACGCCGCCGCCCGCGACGGGCTGTTCCCGGCCGCGTTCGCCCGCAAGCGGCGCGGGGTGCCCACGGTCGGCGTCGGCGTCACCGTGGTGCTGGCCTCGCTGCTCACCGTCTACAACTACACGTCCGGTTCGGCGAAGGTCTTCGAGATCCTGGTGCTGGTCACCACGTTCACCGCGACCGTGCCCTATCTGCTGGCCACCGCCGCCCAGTTGTTCCACCTGCTCTCCGGCCGCGCCGAACGGGTCGACCGGGCACGGCTGGTGCGGGACGCGGTGGTCGCGTCGGTGGCGGCGGCCTTCTCGCTGTGGCTGGTCGCCGGGGCCGGTTACGCGGCCGTCTACCAGGGCGTGCTCTTCCTCTTCGCGGGCGTGCTGGTGTACGCGGTGATGGCGGGCCGCCGCGGCCACCGCGCACGTTCAGCCACCGGTGCACCCCCGTTCCCCGTGGACCGGGCCGGAGTGTGATCGGATAGGAACCCGAGGAATCCGCAACTGCGAAAGGAATCCGCCGTGGCAACCACGCGCTCCGCACACACCGTCTGGGAAGGCAACCTGCTCCAGGGCAACGGTGTCGTCACCTTCGACTCGTCCGGCATCGGCGAGCAGCAGGTGTCGTGGCCGTCGCGCGCCGAGCAGGCGAACGGCAGGACCAGCCCGGAGGAGCTGATCGCCGCCGCCCACTCGAGCTGCTTCTCCATGGCGCTGTCGCACGGCCTGGCCAACGCGGGCACCCCGCCCACCAAGCTGGTCACCTCGGCCGACGTCACCTTCCAGCCGGGTGAGGGCATCACCGGCATCCACCTCACCGTGGAGGGCACCGTCGACGGCCTCGACGAGGACGCCTTCGTCGCCGCCGCCGAGGACGCCAAGAAGAACTGCCCGGTGAGCCAGGCCCTGGCCGGCACCACCATCACGCTCTCGGCCAAGCTCGCCTGATCCCCGGCCCGTCCCCTTCCGCCGGCGCCCGCCCGGACGCCCCCTTGACAAGAGCACACTCAAGTTTTGTGCTGGAGTCCACAGGTACCCGTAAGTGCCCTGGCGGAAGGGGACAGCGATGGGACGTGCGGTCGGGATCGACTTAGGGACGACGAACTCGGTGGTGGCCGTCCTGGAGGGCGGCGAGCCCACCGTCGTCGCCAACGCGGAGGGGGCCCGCACCACCCCCTCGGTGGTGGCCTTCGCCAAGAACGGCGAGGTGCTCGTCGGCGAGGTCGCCAAGCGGCAGGCGGTCACCAACGTGGAGCGCACCGCCCGCTCCGTGAAACGGCACATGGGCGACGCCGGGTGGCGCTTCCCCGAGCAGGGCGGCATCGACGGCACCCGCTACCGCGCGCAGGAACTGTCCGCGCGGGTGCTGCAGAAGCTCAAGCGGGACGCCGAGGCGTACCTCGGCGAGGACGTCACCGACGCGGTGATCACCGTCCCGGCCTACTTCGACGACACCCAGCGCCAGGCCACCAAGGAGGCCGGGGAGATCGCCGGCCTGAAGGTGCTGCGGATCATCAACGAGCCGACGGCGGCGGCGCTGGCGTACGGCCTGGACCGGGAGAACGACCAGACGGTCCTCGTCTTCGACCTGGGCGGCGGCACCTTCGACGTGTCGCTGCTGGAGATGGGCGACGGCGTCATCGAGGTCAAGGCCACCAACGGCGACACCCTGCTCGGCGGCGACGACTGGGACCAGCGCATCGTCGACCACCTGGTGAAGCGGTTCAAGGGCCAGTACGGCGTCGACCTGGCCCGCGACAAGATGGCGCTGCAACGGCTGCGCGAGGGCGCCGAGAAGGCCAAGATCGAGCTGTCCTCGTCCACCGAGACCACGGTCAACCTGCCCTACATCACCGCCTCCGCCGAGGGCCCGCTGCACCTGGACGAGAAGCTGACCCGGGCCCAGTTCCAGGAGCTGACCGCGGACCTGCTCGACCGCTGCCGGACCCCGTTCCACCAGGCGGTCAAGGACGCGGGCGTGAAGCTCTCCGCGATCGACCACGTCATCCTGGTCGGCGGCTCCACCCGGATGCCCGCCGTCACCGACCTGGTGCGCGACCTCACCGGCAAGGACCCGCACAAGGGCGTCAACCCCGACGAGGTGGTGGCGGTCGGCGCGGCCCTCCAGGCGGGCGTGCTGCGCGGTGACGTCAAGGACGTGCTGCTGCTCGACGTGACCCCGCTCTCCCTCGGCATCGAGACCAAGGGCGGCATCATGACCAAGCTGATCGAGCGCAACACCACGATCCCGACCCGGCGTTCGGAGATCTTCACCACCGCCACCGACAACCAGCCCTCGGTCGGCATCCAGGTCTACCAGGGCGAACGCGAGATCGCCGCGTACAACAAGAAGCTCGGCGTCTTCGACCTCACCGGGCTGCCGCCCGCCCCGCGCGGGGTGCCGCAGATCGAGGTGGCCTTCGACATCGACGCCAACGGCATCATGCACGTCTCCGCCAAGGACCTCGCCACCGGCCGCGAGCAGAAGATGACCGTCACCGGCGGCTCGGCGCTGCCCAAGGAGGACATCGACCGCATGATGCGGGAGGCCGAGCAGTACGCCGAGGAGGACCGGGCGCGCCGGGAGGCCGCCGAGACCCGCAACCAGGCCGAGCAGCTCGTCTACCAGACGGAGAAGTTCGTCCGGGAGAACGCCGGCAAGGTGCCCGCCGAGACCCGCGCCGAGGTCGACGCGGCCGTCACCGAGCTGAAGGGACTGCTGGAACGGCAGGCCGGCACCGCCGAACTCCGCGGCGGCGTCGAGAAGCTCGCCACGGTCAGCCAGCGCATGGGCCAGGCCCTGTACGCCCAGGCCGAGCAGCCGCCGACCGGGGGCACCCCGCCGCGGGACGCCCAGGACGACGACGCCGTGGTGGACGCCGAGATCGTCGACGACGACAAGGACACCGGCAGGGACGACAGGCCCTAGGCCCCCGGTTCACAGCCCCGCCCGCTCCCAGCCCCGCCGGTCCGGGCCCGGTCCCAGGTGCCGGGGGTCGCGCGAGCGGTAGACGACGTACGGCCGGACCAGGTACTGCACCGGCGCGCTGAACATGTGCACCAGCCGGGTGTAGGGCACCAGCGCGATCAGCACCATGCCGGCGACCGCGTGCACCTGGTACAGCACCGGCACGCCGGTCATCAGGGCCGGGTCCGGGCCGAGCCGGAACAGGCTCCGCGACCAGGGCGCGATGGTGGTCCGGTAGTCGTAGCCGGTGCCGGAGGAGTGGGCGAGCTTGGCGGCCATGCCGAGGACGATCGCGGCCAGCAGGAAGACGTACATGACCTTGTCGTTGGCGGTCGTCGCCTTGAACACGGGCGCGTTGGTGCGGCGCCGGTAGACCAGGGCGGCGATCCCGGCCACCGTCAGCACCCCGGCCGCCGTGCCGCCGATCAGCGAGAACAGGTGGTAGGCCCGTTCGCTCACGCCCAGCGCGGAGGTCCACGACTCCGGGACGAACAGGCCGATCAGATGGCCGGCGAGGACGAACAGGATGCCGTAGTGGAACACCGGCGAGGCGATGTTCAGCAGCCTCGACTCGTACACCTGGGAGGAGCGGGTGGTCCAGCCGAACCGGTCGTAGCGGTGCCGCCAGACCAGGCCCGCGACCAGCGACAGGAACGCGAGGTAGGGCAGGACGCCCCAGAGCAGCACGGTCATCGGCGGGCTCCGGCGGTCGCGGGCGGCAGGGTGGCGCACACCGCGTCCAGCACGCACGCGTAGGGCGTGCCGTAGGCGGTGAGCCGGGAGCGGAGCTGCTCCAGGGCGTCGCGGTACTCCACCAGCAGGCCCCTCTCCCCGGAGCGGGAGGTGAACTCCAGCACGGCCGGCAGGAAGTCGGGCAGTTCCTCGCCGGTGCACTCCAGGCCGTGCGCGCGGTACAGCTCCTTGAAGCGGACCAGGGACATGCCGCGCCGCCGGGTGTCGCCGTCGCTCCACCAGCTCAGGTACAGACTGTGCCGGTTCTTGAAGTCGAAGACCTCCACGTAGTGCGCCTGGAGGTCGCCGGGCGGGGTGCGGGCCGCGTGGTCGGTGAACTCCCGCAGCGGCGGCGCCGCCTCGCGCAGCAGCGGCAGCCGCGCCCGGAAGCCGTCGTCCGGGTAGGTCAGACAGAGCGCCGCCGCCTGGTACAGCACCTCGAAGCCGGGCATCAGACCTCCTCCTCGTCGTCGGCGGTCTGCCGCCGGCGCAACCGGTGGAAGTTCTCCACCGGCACCAGCGGCAGCCGCCTGCGTCCCGAGTCCTGTCCGAACGGTCCGTCGCCGTCCACCGCGCAGGTGTCCGGCAGCGCGGACGCCTCCAGCTCGTGCGCGTCCCCGACGGCGGCCGTCGGGATGACGTACCGCTCCTCGTACTTGGCGAGAGCCAGCAGCCGGTACATGTCCTCGATCGCCTCCGGTGCCATGCCGACGGCGGCCGGGACGCCCGGGTCGGGCGTCTCGCCGAGGGTGAGGGCCCGCATATGGGCGCGCATCGCGGCGAGCCTCTCCAGCGAGGCCCGCACCGGCCCGGTGTCACCGGCCGCGAACAGCTCCGCCAGGTACTCCAGCGGGATCCGCAGGGTGTCGATGGCGCCGAACAGGTTGCCCGCGTCCTCCCCGTCGTGCCCGGTCTCCGTCAGCGCGTCCACCACCGGCGACAGCGGCGGGATGTACCAGACCATCGGCAGGGTCCGGTACTCCGGGTGCAGCGGCAGCGCCACCCGGTAGGTGCTGACCAGCGCGTGCACCGGTGAGCGCCGCGCCGCCTCCAGCCAGTCGTACGGGATGCCCGCCGCCTCGGCGGCCCGCCGCACCGCGGGGTCGGCCGGGTCGAGGAACACGCCCAACTGCGCCTCGTACAGGTCCTTCTCGTCCGGGGTGGCGGCGGCGGCCGCCACCTTGTCGGCGTCGTAGAGCAGCACGCCCAGGTAGCGCAGCCGGCCCACGCAGGTCTCCGAGCAGACGGTGGGCTGCCCGGCCTCGATCCGCGGGTAGCAGAAGGTGCACTTCTCGGCCTTGCCGGTGCGGTGGTTGAAGTACACCTTCTTGTACGGGCAGCCGGTCACGCACATCCGCCAGCCCCGGCAGCGGTCCTGGTCGACCAGGACGATGCCGTCCTCCGACCGCTTGTACATGGCCCCGGACGGGCAGGAGGCCACGCACGAGGGGTTGAGGCAGTGCTCGCAGATGCGCGGCAGGTAGAACATGAAGCTCTCCTCGAAGGCGAACCGCACCTTGTCGGAGACCTGCCGGCGGGTGCGTTCCACCATGGGGTCGAGGCCGCCGTGGGCGGGGGCGCCGCCGAGGTTGTCGTCCCAGTTCGACGACCAAGCGATCTTCATCGGCTTGCCGTCGAGCTGGGAGACGGGCCGGGCCACCGGGTAGTCGCCGCCGAGCGGGGCGTCGGTCAGGTTCTTGTAGTCGTACGTCCAGGGCTCGTAGTAGTCCTTGATCTCCGGGAGCCTGGGGTTGGAGAAGATTCCGGCGAGCTTCTTCAACCGGCCGCCCGCCTTGAGCTTCAGCGCGCCGCGCCGGTTCAGCTCCCAGCCGCCGCGCCAGGTGTCCTGGTCCTCGTAGCGGCGGGGGTAGCCCTGGCCGGGGCGGGTCTCGACGTTGTTGAACCAGACGTACTCCATGCCCCGGCGGTTGGTCCACGCCTGTTTGCAGGTGACCGAGCAGGTGTGGCAGCCGATGCACTTGTCGAGGTTCATGACCATCGCTACCTGGGCCATCGGGCGCATCAGTACGTCACCTCCTGGCTCCGGCGGCGGATCACCGTGACCTCGTCGCGCTGGTTTCCGGTCGGGCCCAGGTAGTTGAACGCCCAGGACAACTGGGCGTACCCGCCGATCAGATGGGTGGGTTTGAGCAGCAGCCGGGTCAGGGAGTTGTGGGTGCCGCCGCGCATGCCGGTGGTCTCCGACAGGGGCACGTTGACGGTGCGTTCCTGGGCGTGGTGCATGTAGACGGTGCCGGGCGGCATCCGGTGCGAGACGATCGCGCGGGCCACCACGACCCCGTTGCGGTTGACCGCCTCGATCCAGTCGTCGTCGGCCACCCCGATGGCGTCGGCGTCCTGCGGGGACATCCAGACGGACTGGCCGCCCCGGGAGAGGGACAGCATGAACAGGTTGTCCTGGTACTCGGAGTGGATCGACCACTTGTTGTGCGGGGTGAGGTAGCGGACCGTGACCTCGCGGGTGCCGTCGGGGCCGAGCCGGGGTTCGCCGAACAGGCGGTTCATGTCCAGCGGCGGCCGGTAGACGGGGAGTGCCTCGCCCAGTTCGTGCATCCAGTCGTGGTCGACGAAGAAGTGCTGCCGGCCGGTGAGGGTGTGCCAGGGCTTGAGGTGCTCGGTGTTCAGGGTGAACGGCGCGTAGCGGCGCCCGCCGGACTCGCTGCCCGACCACTCCGGTGAGGTGATCACCGGCACCGGGGCCGCCTGGGTGTCCGCGTAGGAGATCCGCCTGCCCTCGTGCTCGGCGGCCAGGTGGGCCATCGGCTGCCCGGTCCTCTCCTCCAGGGCGCGGAAGCCCTGCACGGCGAGGCGGCCGTTGGTGGTGCCGGACAGCGCCAGGACGGTGTTCGCCGCCTTCACCGCCGTGTCCAGCGCGGGGCGCCCGGCGGCGGGCCCGCCGCGTACCGTGCCGTTCGTCCGCTGCAGCAGCTCCACCTCCTCGTCCGGGCGCAGGGCGACCCCCTTGGCGGGCAGGCCCTTGGCCTCCACCAGAGGACCCAGCGCGGCGAACTTCGCGCCGATCGCCGTGTAGTCGCGTTCCACCACGGTCAGCGCGGGCATGGTCCGCCCCGGCTCCGGCGCGCACTCGCCGCGCCGCCAGTCCCGCACCACCCCGCCCGGCTGGGCGGTCTCGGCGGGGGTGTCGTGCTGGAGCGGGGTGGCGACCAGGTCCTTGCGGACGCCGAGGTGGGTGACGGCGAGTACGCTGAGCTTGTCGGCGAGCGCCCGGAAGGTGTCGAAGTCGGTGCGGGCCTGCCAGGGCGGGTCCACGGCCGGGGAGAAGGCGTGCACGAAGGGGTGCATGTCGGTGCTGGACAGGTCGTGCTTCTCGTACCAGGTCGCGGCGGGCAGCACCACGTCGGACAGCAGGGTGGAGGAGGTGTGCCGGAAGTCCAGCGACAGCAGCAGGTCGACCTTGCCCTCGGGCGCCTCCTCCCGCCAGACCACATCGCGGGGCCGCTCCCCGGGCGCCGCCTCCTCGGCCCGCAGCGAGGAGTGGGTGCCCAGCAGGTGCTTGGTGAAGTACTCGGCGCCCTTGGCCGAGGAGCCCAGCAGATTGGACCGCCACAGCGTGACGATCCGCGGCCAGTTCTCCGGCGCGTCGGGGTCCTCGCAGGCGAACCGCAGCGTGCCCGCGCGCAGTTCGGCCACCGCCCTGGCCACCGGGTCGCCGAACACCTCGCCCAGCTCCAGGGGGTTGCGGTCGAAGGTCGGGTACGACGGCATCCAGCCCGCCCGCGCCGACAGGGCGAGGCAGTCGGCGGCGGTCATCCCCGCCAGGGCGCCCCCGGCCAGCGGCGAGGCGAGGACGTCGGCGCCGAACCGGTCGTAGCGCCACTGGTCGGTGTGGAGGAACCAGTACCCGGTGCCGATCATCTGCCGGGGCGGACGGGACCAGTCCAGGGCGCCGGCCAGGGTGGCCCAGCCGGTCAGCGGGCGGCACTTCTCCTGGCCGACGTAGTGCGCCCAGCCGCCGCCGTTGCGGCCCTGGCAGCCGGTGAGCTGGAGCAGGGCGAGGAAGGTCCGGTAGATCGTCTCGGAGTGGAACCAGTGGTTGGTGCCGGCGCCCATCAGGATCATGCAGCGGCCCCGGGACCGCTCGGCGGTGCGCGCGAACTCCCGGGCGATCCGCGCGCAGGCCGCCGCCGGGACCGAGGTGTGGGTCTGCTGCCAGGCTGGGGTGCCGGGCGCGGCGGCGTCCTCGTAGGAGGCCGGCCAGTCGCCCGGCAGCGCGGGCCGGCCGACGCCGTACTGGGCCAGCAGCAGGTCGAACACCGTCGTCACCAGGGGACCGTCCGGCCCGCCCAGCCGGGTCGCGGGCACCCCGCGGCGCAGCACGTCCCCGCGGCCCTGCCCGTGCGGGCCGCCGTCGGTGTCGAACCGGGGCAGCAGCACCTCCACGCCGGTCGCGGCCCCATCGCCGTGCAGGCTGAGCCGGGGGCGCACCTCCCCGAGGTCGAGGTTCCAGCGGCCCCGGTCCGCCTCGGTCCAGCGGAAGCCCAGCGAGCCGTTGGGCACGACCGCCCGGCCCGTCGCCTCGTCCAGCACCACCGTCTTCCACAGCGCGTCCTCGCCGCCCTGCCCGAGGTCGGCGGCGCGCAGGAACTTCCCGGGCACGTACGCCCCGTCCCGCTCGGTGAGCGTCACCAGGAACGGCAGGTCGGTGAAGCGCCGTACGTAGTCGGTGAAGAAGGGCGTCTCCCGGTCGACGAAGAACTCCTTCAGCACCACGTGCCCCATGGCCAGCGCCAGCGCCCCGTCGGTGCCCGGGTGCGGATGCAGCCACTCGTCGGCGAACTTGGCGTTGTCGGCGTAGTCGGGCGCCACCACCACGACCTTCTGCCCCCGGTAGCGGGCCTCCGCCATCCAGTGCGCGTCCGGCGTCCGGGTCACCGGCAGGTTCGTCCCCCACATGATCAGGTACTGGGCGTCCCACCAGTCGCCCGACTCCGGTACGTCCGTCTGGTCGCCGAACACCTGCGGCGAGGCCACCGGCAGATCGGCGTACCAGTCGTAGAACGACAGCATCGGGGCGCCGATCAGGGAGTGGAAGCGGGCGCCCGCCGCGTGCGACACCATCGACATCGCCGGGATCGGCGAGAACCCGGCGATCCGGTCCGGGCCGTGGGTGCGCAGGGTGTGCACATGGGCGGCGGCGATCAGCTCCACCATCTCGTCCCAGTCCGCCCGGACCAGCCCGCCCTTGCCCCGCGCCCGCTGGTAGCGCCGCCGCCGCTCCGGGTCGCCCTGCACGTCCGCCCAGGCCAGCACCGGGTCCCCGAGCCGGGCCTTCGCCTCCCGGTACATCTCCAGCAGCACCCCGCGCACATACGGGTGACGCACCCGGGTCGGGGAGTACGTGTACCAGGAGAACGCGGCCCCGCGCGGGCAGCCCCGCGGCTCGTACTCGGGACGGTCCGGGCCGGTCGACGGGTAGTCCGTCGCCTGCGCCTCCCAGGTGATGATCCCGTCCTTGACGAACACCTGCCAGCGGCACGAGCCGGTGCAGTTCACCCCGTGCGTGGAGGTGACCACCTTGTCGTGGCTCCACCGCTCCCGGTAGAAGGCGTCCGACTCCCGCCCGCCGACCAGACCGATGCTGTGCAGGTCGGGCGAGGCCGTGCCCGGCCGCAGGAAGCGGCCCGCGCGCAGCAGCGCGGCGCCCGGCTCGGCGGGCGGTGTCCGTGTGTCCGTCACATGCGCTCCCTTGCTGGCCCCGGCTCCTCGAACCTAGGGGCGGGCGCGGGAGCGCACCCGTTCACGGCACCCGTACGGGTCAGGGCTTGCGCGCCACCCCCGCGTACACCGGCACGATGCCCTCCGCCTGCGCGGCTACGTCCTCCGCCTCCGGACGCCACCCGGTCACCGGGATCACCCCGGGACCCAGCAGCTCCAGCCCGTCGAAGAACCGCGCGAACTCCGCCAGCGGGCGCGGGAAGAACGGGGTGCCGCCGCGCGCGAACAGGGCGGCGGCCTTCGCGACGGCCTCAGGGTTCAGGTCCGGGGTGACCTGCGACAGGATCAGATGACTGCCCGGCGCGAGCGCCGCCACGTACCGCTTCAGCAGGTCGTGCGCCGCGTCGTCCAGATAGTGGGTGAGCGCCACCAGCGACAGCGCGACCGGCCGGTCGAAGTCCAGCGACTCGCCCGCCAGCCGCAGGATCGTCTCCGGGTCGCGGACATCGGCGTGCACGTAGTCGGTGCTGCCCTCGGCGGAGCCGTGCAGCAGCGCCTCGGCGTGCCGCAGCACGATCGGGTCGTTGTCCGCGTACACCACCCGGGACTCGGCGGTCACGCCCTGCGCGACCTGGTGCAGGTTCGGCTCGGTGGGGATGCCGGTGCCGATGTCGAGGAACTGGCGGACGCCCGCCTCGGCGACCGTGCGCACCGCCCGGTGCATGAACCGGCGGTTGGCGCGCGCCCCGCGCACCACCGTGTCGTCGACGGCGAGGATCTTCCGGGCCAGTTCCTCGTCCACCGGGTAGTTGTCCTTGCCGCCCAGCCACCAGTCGTAGACACGCGCGGGGTGCGGCCGGCTGGTGTCGATGGGCGGCACGGCGTCGGTTCGGGTCATGCTCGGTGTACTCCTCGGGTCGGCGTGCGATGGCGCGGACGGGCCGGGTCAGAATCTGTCGCGGTACTCCCGCAGGATCTCCTCGGTGCGCCGCGTGGAGGCGGCCAGTGCCGTCATGTGGTCGAGGACCTCCAGATGAGTGGAGACCTCGCCGCGGGAGTCCAGGTAGAGGGCGCCGGTCAGGTACTCGGTGACGACCAGGTCCGGCAGCTCCGGCTCGGCGAACCGGAACAGGGTGAACGGCGCGTACGTCCCCGGGTGCGGGCCGTCAGCGAACTCGGCGATCTGCAGGGTCACCCGGTCCCGGGCGCCGAACTCCAGCAACTTGTCGAGCTGTTCGCGCATCACCGAGCCGTCGATGCTCACCGGTCGGCGCAGCACCGTCTCGTCCATCACCACCCACAGGTGCGGCGGGTCGGGCCGCTCCAGCAGCCCCTGCCGCTCCTTGCGCAGCGCCACGTGCCGCTCGACCGCCTCCTCGCCGACGGTGCCGACGGTCCCGGCGGCCAGCACGGCCCGCGCGTACTCCTCGGTCTGGAGCAGGCCCGGCACGAAGTGCGGCTCGTAGGAGCGGATGATCCGGGCGGCGCCCTCCAGGCTGACGTACAGGCTGAACCAGTCCGGCAGCACGTCGTGGTACCGCTGCCACCAGCCCGGCCGGTTCGCCTCCTCCGCGAGCGAGACGAACGCCGCCACCTCGTCCTCCGGCACCCCGTACGCGGTCAGCAGGAGCTGGAGGTACGGGATCTTCAGGGCGACCTCGGCGATCTCCATCCGGCGGACGGTGGCCGGAGCCACCCGCAGGATCCGCGCGGCCTGCTCCCGGGTCAGTCCGGCCGCCTCCCGCAGTTCCTGGAGCCGTCTGCCCAGCACCACTTGACCGACGGTGGGCGCGGCCCGCCGCTCGCTCACCGCCCCGCCTCCCCGACCTGTTCAGGCATGGCGGAAGTCTGTCATGTTCGGCCCCACGAGCCCAGCGCGGACCGGCGGCATTACCCGGCGGGTAATCGACCGGTGCCCGCCCGGCCGGGATCGTGGAGGACGTACCGACCGACCCCGACGCCCCGGAGGGTGCCCCCATGTCCACCACCACGATGGCCGCGCTCGCCCGTACCGCCGAGCCGCAGGCGATGCTCCGCCGGTTCCTCGCCCTGGACGCCGCGGTCACCGGCGCCAACGCGCTCGCCTACCTCGCCCTGTCCGGGCCGCTCGGCCGGTTCCTCGGCGCCGGCTCCCGCACGCTGCTCGCCCTCGGCGCCTTCCTCGCCGCCTACGCGGTGGCCGTCGCCCTGCTCGCCGCCCGCCGCAGGCCGCCGGCGCTCGGGGTGCGGGCGGTGGTGGAGGCCAACCTCGCCTGGGCCGCGGTGAGCGTCGCCGCCCTCGCCCTGTGGCTGACGCCCACCCCGGCCGGCGCGGTCTGGACCGTCCTGCAGGCCCTCGTCGTCACCGGCTTCGCCCTGCTCCAGCACCTCGCGCTGAGGCAGCGTCAGGCGACGGCCGACTGAAGGTACTTGACCGTCGCCGGGTCGGCCGGGAGCAGCGTCTCGATGGCCAGCTCGGCGACGGTCACGTCCATCGGCGTGTTGAAGGTGGCGATGGACGAGATGAACGACAGGGTGTGCCCGGCGTGCTCGATCCGCAGCGGCAGCGCGAAGTACGGCACCGGCTCGTCCGGTTCCGCGCCGGGCGCGTCCGCCGGGACCGGATAGGCGGCCACCTCCTCGTACAGCGCCCGCAGCCGCTGCGAGCGGGACAGCGCGATCTGCCGTTCCATCTGGGCCAGCAGATGCCCGCGCCACTCGCGCAGATTGCGGATGCGCGGGGCGAGCCCCTCGGGGTGCAGGGTGAGCCGTATCGCGTTCAGCGGCGGTTCCAGCAGGTGGGGCGCCACGCCCTCGGTCAGCGTCAGCACGCCCCGGTTGGCGGCCAGCACCCGGTAGGTGGCGTCGACCACCAGCGCCGGGTAGGGCTCGTAGCCGCGGATCAGTTGCTCCATGCCCGCGCGCAGGGCGTCCAGCGCCGGGTCGTCCAGCGGGGTCTCCGGGTAGCGCGGGGCGTAACCGGCCGCCAGCAGCAGCGCGTTGCGCTCCCGCACCGGCACCTCCAGATGCCCGGCGAGCCGCAGCACCATCTCCTCGCTCGGCCGGGAGCGGCCCGTCTCGATGAAGCTGATGTGCCGGGCGGAGGAGCCGGCCCGCAGCGCCAGCTCCAACTGGCTCACCCGGCGCCGCTCCCGCCAGGCCCGCAGCAGCGGGCCCACGCCCCGGTCGGCGACGGTGGCGGTGGCGATGGAGGGGGAAACGGTCATACCGGGAACGGTAGTCGACCGAACGCCGTCCCGGGGCGGTCCGGGCGGGCCGACCAGCGCCCCGGCGGCCGGGCTGTGGCACGCTGAGGGGAGCCGGACCCTTGACGAGAGGAGCGCAGCCATGCCCGTCCGACCGCTGCCGCGGCAGGAGATCGAGGAGCGGCTCGCCGCACTGCCGGGCTGGTCGCTCGACGGCGACCGGATCACCCGCTCCTACCGGCTCGCCTCGCACGCCGCGGCCACCGCGATGGTCGTGCACATCGCCCAGGTCCAGGACGAACTGGACCACCACTCCGACCTGACCCTCGGCTACGACACCGTGTCGCTGAGCGTGCACACCCACAGCGCGGGCGGCGCCGTCACCGACAAGGACCTGGAGCTGGCCCGCCGGGTGGAGGAGCTGTCCGCCGGTCACGGGGCGCAGTGAGGCACCGTGCTCGACTACGACCAGGAAGCGGAGCGGTACGACGCCCTGCGCGGCGGTGAGCCCCGCGCCGAGGCCGCCGCCGCGGCGGTCCTCGGCCTGCTCCCGGCGCGGGCCCGCACCCTGCTCGACGTGGGCTGCGGCACCGGCATCGTCACCCGGCGCCTCGCGGCCGCCCGCGCCGGACTGCGGGTGACCGGCGTGGACCTCGCCCCCGCCATGCTGCGCCGCGCCGCCGGCCGGCTGCCCGGCCGGGTGGTCCGCGCCGACAGCCGCCAACTGCCGTTCGCCGACGGGGTGTTCGACGCGGTCAGCAGTGTCTGGCTGCTGCACCTGGTGGGCAGCCCCGACGCCGCGCGAACCGTCGTCGGCGAGTGCGCCCGGGTGCTGCGGCCCGGCGGGGTGTACGTCACCACCGTCGACAAGGGCGCCGCGCACAACGTCGGCAGTGACATCGACGCCGTGCTCGCCGCCCGCCCGCCCAGCGTCCCCCCGGACACCCGGCAGGCCGTCGAGGGGTACGCCCGCGAGCACGGCCTGGTGCCGGCCGGCGAGGCCCGCTTCACCGGCCACGGGCAGGGCCGCAGCCCCCGGCGGGCCATCGCGGACCTGCGGCGCGGCTGGTTCATGACGCTGCCGCCCGGCACCCCGCTGGCCGACCTCTTCGCGGCCCGCCTCGCCGCCCTCCCCGAGCAGGACCGGCCCCGCCCGGACCCGGTGTTCACACTGCGGGCGTTCCGCAGAACCTGAGGGGACCCGGGCGGAGGGGACGGCAACCGCCTGGGAGCGCCGGGGGATCGGGGCGGAGCGGACGGCAACTGCCCGGGAGTGCCGGGGGATCGGGGCGTGCGGGGCGGCAACCCCCGCGCCCCCGGCGGCGACCGGTAGTCGGAATCCTTCCGTCCTCCCAGGAGGCCCCCATGAGGCACCCGCACCGGCGCCGCGGACGCCGGGTCCCGCTCACGGCCCTCGCCGTCGCCGCCGCCCTGGCCGGCACCGCCCTCACCCTCACCCCCGGCACCGCCGAGGCGGCCACCGCCCGGCAGGTGGAGAAGCTCGACCGGGGCGTGGTCAGCGTCCACACCGGCACCGGCAACCTGATCAGTTGGCGCTGGCTGGCCACCGACCCCGACACCGTCTCCTTCAACGTCTACCGGGCCGGCACCAAGGTCAACTCCACGCCGGTCACCGGCTCCACCGACTACTTCCACGCCGGCGCCCCGAACTCCGCCGACTACACCGTCCGCGCCGTCGTGAACGGCGTCGAACAGGCCGACTCGGTGCACGCGATCCAGTTCCGGGCCGGCTACAAGGACGTCCCGCTCTCCCCGCCCGCCGGCGGCACCACCCCCGACGGCGTCGCCTACACCTACGAGGCCAACGACGCCTCCGTGGCGGACCTCGACGGCGACGGCGCCCTCGACTTCGTGCTGAAGTGGCAGCCCACCAACGCCAAGGACAACTCCCAGTCCGGGTACACCGGCAACACCGTCGTCGACGGCATCAGACTCGACGGCACCCGGCTGTGGCGGATCGACCTGGGCCGCAACATCCGCTCGGGCGCCCACTACACCCAGTTCCAGGCGTACGACTACGACGGCGACGGCAAGGCCGAGGTCGCCATGAAGACCGCCGACGGCACGGTCGACGGCACCGGCGCGGTCATCGGCAACGCCTCCGCCGACCACCGCAACTCCAGCGGCTACGTCCTGTCCGGGCCCGAGTACCTGACCATGTTCAACGGGCAGACCGGCAAGGCGATGGGTACCGTCGACTACGTACCGGCCCGGGGCACGGTCTCCTCCTGGGGCGACTCCTACGGCAACCGCGTCGACCGCTTCCTCGCCGGCACCGCCTACCTGGACGGCGCCCGCCCCTCGCTGATCATGGCCCGGGGCTACTACACGCGGTCCGTCATCGCCGCCTGGGACTGGCGAGGCGGCGCCTTCACCCGCCGCTGGACCTTCGACACCAACTCCTCCACCAACGCCGGCCGGGGCTACGACGGCCAGGGCTCGCACAGCCTGTCCGTCGGCGACGTCGACAACGACGGCAAGGACGAGATCGTGTACGGGGCGATGGCCGTGGACGACAACGGCAGCGGCCTGTGGACCGCGCGGACCGGGCACGGCGACGCCCAGCACCTGGCCGACCTCGACCCGTCGACGCCCGGCCTGGAGTACTTCAAGGTCTCCGAGTCCGCCTCCCAGCCCGCCGAGCTGTATCTGAACCCCGCCAGCGGCGCCGTCCGCTGGAAGCTCGCCGCCTGCTGCGACAACGGCCGGGGCGTCGCCGGGGACGTCTGGGCGGGCAACGACGGCGCCGAGGTCTGGTCGGCCTCCGACACCGCGATCCGCGACGAGGCTGGCGCCACCAAGGGCCGCGAGCCGTCCTCCGCCAACTTCCTGTCCTGGTGGGACGGCGACCCCGTGCGCGAACTCCTCGACGGCACGAAGATCGACAAGTACGGCCCCTCGTCCGACACCCGGCTGCTGACCGGCTCCGGCGTCGCCTCGAACAACGGCACCAAGGCGACCCCGGCCCTCTCGGGCGACATCCTCGGCGACTGGCGCGAGGAGGTCGTCTGGCGCACCAGTGACAACAGGAACCTGCGGATCTACTCGACGCCGTACGAGACGAGCACCCGGATCACCACCCTGCTGCACGACACCATGTACCGCACCGCCCTGGCATGGCAGAACAGCGGCTACAACCAGCCGCCGCACCCGAGCTTCTACCTGGGTGACAAGATGCCGACGGCCCCGCGCCCGTCCGTCTACACCCCGTGAGACCCGGTGGGGGCGGGTCCGCCCGCCCCCACCGCGTGCCCGCTCAGGTCACCGCGCAGGTCCGGTCGCCCAGCGTGAAGGCGGCCGGTTTCCCGTTGCCCCCCTTCCAGTCACCGGTGAACCCGAAGCTCACCGAGGAGCCGGGCTTCACGGTGGCGTTCCAGCCCACGTTCCTCGCCGTCACCGTCGCGCCCGACTGGGCGTACTCGGCGTTCCACGCCGCAGTCACCTTCTGCCCGTCGGGGAACGCCCAGCTCAGTGACCAGTTCGACCAGGTGGCGGTGCCGGTGTTGGTCAGCCGTACGTCCGCCTGGAAGCCGCCCGGCCACTCGTTGGTGACCTGGTACGTCACCGCGCAGGCGCCCGTCGGCTCCGGGCCCGGGTCCGTGCCGCCCGCGGTGTCGCCGTAGACGACGCCCCGCCCGTTGGTGGAGACGTACACCCGGCCGTAGACCCGCGGGTCGCCGGTGATGGCGGCGCCGGTCCAGCCCCACTGGTGGGCGTCGTCGTTGATCCGGGTCCAGGTCGCGCCCCGGTCGGTGGAGCGGAAGATGCCGCGCACCCCGCCGATCTTGGCGCTGGTGTAGAGGGTCTGGTACGAGGCGCCGGGTGCCGCCTTGCCGAAGCCGATGGTGTCGGCCTCGCCGACGTTCGCCAGCCTGCCGAAGCTCTTGCCGCCGTCGGTGGAGTGCCACAGGCCGTAGGTGCCGCCCGCCTCGCCGCCCGCCAGCCAGATGTCGCCCTTGGTGCCGGGCAGCGCCTTGAAGCGGACGCTGTCCCCGTCGGGCAGGCCGGTCGCGGGGGAGGCCGTGAAGGTGGCGCCGCCGTCCGTGCTGACGTAGAACGTCCCGGACTTGAAGCCGTAGAAGGTCTTCGGGTCGACCCGGTCGGACTCGACGACCGCGCCGGCCGGGATGCCGCTCGACGCCGACCAGGAGGTGCCGAAGCCCGTCGTGTACCGCACACCGGTGCCGTCCGGGCTCCACACGAACCGGCTGCCGTCGGCCCCCGCCGCCACCGTGCCGCCGCCGGTCACCCCCGACGGGTCGGTGCCGGCGGACCAGGTGGCGCCGTTGTCCGTGGAGAACGCGATGTGCGGCCCGGAGTCGGCGTTGCCCGCCCGGACCACCACGTCCGGCCTGGTCTCGGCGAAGTCCAGACTGGTGCCGGTGGTGAAGGTGGGGGAGGTGAACATCATCGGCGGGACCTTGGTGAGGTCGGTGTGCCGGAAGCCGCCCAGGTCACCGAGGGCGCTGAGCAGCGGGGCGCCCGACGGGGGCGAGACCAGGTCGTTGACGGCCGTCTCCTCCAGCCCCTGGACCATCGGCCGCACGGTGAACTTGCCCCCGCTGTCCCAGGCGGTCAGGTTCTCCGTGCCGTAGATCGTCGCGCCCGTGCCGTACATCATCCGGTCGGAGTCGAACGGGTCGATCTCCAGCGCCTCCGTCATCCACCCCAGCTTCGGCGTCTGCTCGGGCGGCGCGGGGTTCGCGCCCCAGGTCAGCCAGGGGGAGGACGAGACGTCCATGGTGTAGCGGTTCTCCCGGGCGGGGTAGGAGGTGTAGTCCCACGCCTTGGTCCAGGTGCCGCCGCTGTCCCTGGAGCGGAAGATCTGGGTGTCCGGCCACCAGGAGCTGTACGCGGTCGCCATCACCGTGCCCGGGTGCTGCCGGTCGACGCTCAGCCCGCTGTAGCCGAAGGAGGTGTCGGCCTCGGCGACCGGGCTGATGTCCGTCCACTGCCCGGTCCTCGTCGCGTACCGGTACAGCTTGCCCTTGCCGCCGTCGTAGGGGCCGCCGGTGTCGCTGTAGGCCAGGAAGAGGTAGCCGTTCTCCGCGTCCAGGACGCCCTTGTGGGCCAGATAGCCCGTGGGCTGGCCCGGCAGGCGCTGCCAGGTGGCGCCCGCGTCCGTCGAGCGGTAGACGGCGTTCTCCTTGTCGGCCACCCCCACGTAGACCGTCTTGGTGGCGCTGCCCGGGGTGCCGGTGGACTCGTCGAAGGTGACCCAGACGACGCCCTGGTTGTCGGAGGCGTAGCCGCTGGTGTCGCCCGGGTCCTGCGCGTAGTTCCCGGGGTTGGGGAAGGCCGTGACCCGCTGCCAGGTGACACCCGCGTCGGTCGACCGCCACAGGCCCTGGCCGCTGGGCGCGCCCAGGTACAGTACGTCGTTGTCGTGCGGGTCGACGGCGAGCCGCTCGCCCATGCCCCGGCCGGGCATGTTGCCGCCCAGCTTGAACGGCAGGTCCGTCTTCTTCCAGGTGGCGCCCCGGTCGGCCGAGCGCAGCACCGCGCCGTCGCCCGGGTCCCAGGAGTTGGTGTACGTGCCGACCGCCGCGTACACCCGGTCCGGGTCCACGGCGTCGGTGGCGATGCTCGCCACCCCGGTGTGTCCCCAGTCGTCCCAGCCGACGTGGTCGAGCAGCGGCGTCCAGGTCTTCGTCGACTCCTGCCAGCGGTAGGCGCCACCGATGTCGGTCCGGGCGTAGGCCAGGTCCTTCTCCGAGCGGTTGAAGACGATGCCGGGGACGAAACCGCCGCCGTCGATCCGGGCGTTCTTCCAGGTGTAGCTGTCCGCGGCGACCGGCACCCCGGAGGGGCCGGCGGCCAGCGCGGGCGCGGCGCCCGTGAGCAGACCGGCCGTCAGCGCGAGCACGGCCGTGAGGATGCGCGTTCTTCGCACGGTGCGGGATTCCTTCCGAGGGGGCGGCACGCGACGATCGGGCGGTCCCCCGTGCGGAGGGGGACCGCCCGACGCGGTACGCGGAGCCTTTAGCGGGGACTTATTCGAGGAGCTCCGCGTACGAGCCCATGGCCAGGGCGATGTCGGCCTGGGCCCAGAACCGGTGGTACGTGAAGACGGGCGCGGCACCGCCCGCGAGGTAGCTCTCGACCTTCGACCAGGCCGGGTCGTCCTCGTAGAAGGAACGGATGGACTCGAACGTCGACGACGAGTTGATCGCGTCGCCGTTGGGCATGGTGCCGGTCCAGCCGCTGGGGACGTACACCGAGTCGTCGAAGCGGTTGTAGTCGGCGCGGGTCTCCGGGACGGCGATGCCGAGCGCGTCCTGGTTGTTCTCCCACATGCCGTCCAGCAGCGCCTTCGCCGTGCTCGCCGCCGCGGTGTCACCCGAGCGGTCCGCGTAGTACGTCAGCGTCTTGGCGTAGGCCGCCGCCACCCCGACGTCGTTGGTGTAGTCCGCGACCGTGACGTGCAGGCCGCTGTTGGCACCCGGCGAGGAGGCGTTCCAGGTGTCGGGCTTGCCCGACCACTGGAGCGTCGACGGGATCCGGAAGGTGCCGTCGGGGTTGACCGTGGTCTCCGACAGCGCCCAGTCGACCCACTTGTCCAGGACCGCCTTGGCCTTGGCGTCACCGGTCTGCTGGTAGTACTCGGCGACCCGCTCCATGGACCACGCCTGGAAGCCGAACCACTGGTTGGACGGCGGGTCGTGGTACACCGGCGCCTCGTCGTAGTACATGCCGTAGAAGGTCGGCGTCCCGCTCGGCGGGGTCGCGTAGCGGCCCTGCCAACTGTTGGTCGCGCCGCCCGCGATGGCCCCCTCGTCGGACTGCAGCCAGCGGTAGAACTCCAGTTGCCGGCTCAGCGACTTCGCCCAGTCCGCCGCGCCCGACGACGACTTCGGCTTCAGGTCGGCGTAGCTGCTCAGCGCGTACGCCGCCAGCGGGTTCTGGTAGCCGCCGTGGGTGTGGCTGGAGCCGATCCGCCAGGCCCAGCCCGCGGAGGTGTCGTAGGCCCCGCCCCAGGCGTAGTACCAGGAGAGCAGGTAGTGCGAGGAGTCCTTGCCGGTGCCCGCCGGGCAGGACGTGGGCCCCACGCAGTTGCCGACCTTCTTGAAGTACTTGTCGTACATGGCGTACCGCAGGTAGTCGCCCATCTTCGCGGCCTTGGCGACGGTCGCGGAGACCTGCGAGCCCTTGCCCTGCTGCTCGGCCCAGACGTCCGCCCAGTACGCGGCCTGCACGGCCCGCGCGTCGGCGTCCGGGGCGTTGGTGTACTTCCACTGCTTGGCGTAGGAGGAGTCACCGGTGAACAGGTCCAGGTAGCCGTTCTTCCCGCCGTACTTGAAGGCGTCGCAGGTCGGCTGCGGCACCGTCTCCCACACGGACTCCTGCACCCCGCGCTGGAAGGTGTTGATGTACGACGGTCCGGTGTCGGACGGGCCCGCCTCGCACTTGCCGGGCGAGTTGCCGTACCCGTACACGTTGTCCACGTCCTGCAGCCAGTGCATGCCGTAGACGTCGTCCGTGCCGTACGCCGACTTCAGCTCGCCGGCGATCGGGTCCGGACCCACCGAGACACCGGTGTCGAGCCGGGCCGGGTACTGCTGCGGCGTGTCCAGCTCGGGCGCGTAGGTGGCCGGCTTGGAGGCGTTGTACGAGGAGTTGGTGGGCTGGTCGGCGTGGGTCGGGATCATGTACTTCTCCATGATCTCCCACGCGCCGTTGAACTTCGTCCAGTCACCGGTGACCTTGCCGTACATGGCCTGGAGCCACAGCAGATAGCTGTACGCCTCGGAGGTGGTCTCGTGGCCGTGGTCCGGCGCCTCGACGATCAGCGTCTCCACCGAGTGGTACGGGATGCCCTCGGGGGAGAAGTAGCCGTTCGCCGGGTCGGTGATCTTCCCGTACAGCTCCAGGAACCGCTCGTCGTACTCCTTGGCGGCCGCCAGTTGGGTCACGGTGACCGTGGCCTTGCCGTGCCCGGGGGCGGTCGACTCGAAGACCGCCGAGCCGGTGCCGGAGGAGTCGGCCGCGATGGTCACCTTCTGCGCGGTGTTCCAGTTCGACGGCGTGAAGGTGAGCGTCCCGCCGCCGCTGACCGAGAGGCCCGAGTTCCCGCTGGCCCGCGCGGTGGTGACGGTCACGTTGGCGGTCGGCTGCTTGGACAGCTTGACCTCGAACGTGCCCGACGTGCCCTGGCGGACGCCCAGTTGGGTGGGCGAGGCGACGACGGTGGGCCCGGAGGAGACGGTGATGCCGACCGGGGTGGAACTCGCCGACGCGCCCAGGCTGTCGTACGCCTTCGCCACCAGGGAGTGGTTGCCCACGGCCAGATTGGCGGCGGAGTGCGTGAAGGGGGCGCTGGTGTCGGTGGCCAGCAGGGTGGTGTCGTCGTAGAACTCCACCTTGGTGATGGTGGCGTTGTCCGCGGCGGCGGCCGTGGCGGCCAGCGGCACCAGCTCGCCCTGCGAGTAGACCGCGCCCGGCTGGGGGCTGGTCAGCACGGCGATCGGTGCCTGGTGGGCGCCGGTGCACGCGGTGCCGTTGATGGAGAAGGAGGTCGGCGCGGTGTTGGTGCCGCTGTAGCTGAACTGGGCGCCGGTGGTCACCGCGGCGCCGGCGCCGATTCGGGCGTTGTAGGGGGCGTTCTTGACGGTCACCGTCTGCCCGGACTGCGACCAGGTACCGTTCCAGCCGTTGGAGAGCTTCTGGTTGCCGCTGTATCCGTACGTCAGCGTCCAACCGTCCAGGGCCTCGGTACCGCGGTTGGTGAGCGTCAGTTCCGCGGTGAAACCGGAACCCCAGTCGTTCGTCTTGTAGTCCACGCTGCACTGGACCGCCGCCGCGTGCGCGGTGGTCGAGCCGGTGCCCAGCATGGTCAGCGGGAGCGCCAGGGCCGCCAGCGCGGCGGTCCACAGCCGCCGCGTGGTGCGGCGTCTTCGTGCGGGATGCATGGTGCTGGTTCCTCCTTGCGGCTCGGAACGAGGGGGGAGGAGCGACAAGCCTTGAACCAGTGGGAGCGCTCCCATGTTGAAGAGGCGGGGTGGGGCGGTCAAGATGCTTGAAGAGTCGAAAATATTCGACGGTACTTCTTGCGGGAAGTTCGGTTCCGCCTCTGTTCTTTGCCCTGGCTTGGCGCTAGCTTCATCGGCACCAGTGGGAGCGGTTCCATCAATCGGCACACGACCGAAGAGGAAACCCGCATCCATGAGCCGTACCAGAACAGCGTTACTGGCCGCCCTGGCGCTCGTCGCAGGGGCAACCGGGACGGCGGTCGCCGTCGTTCCCGGAGACGTCGGCGCGGCGGCCGTACCCTGCACCGTGGACTACAAGGTGCAGAACCAGTGGGACACCGGCTTCACCGCCGCCGTCACGATCACCAACAACAGTGCCGCCAAGACGTCCTGGTCGCTGAAGTGGTCCTACGCCGGCAACCAGAAGGTCGTCAACGGCTGGAACGCGAAGATCAGCCAGAGCGGCACCGCGGTCACCGCCGCCAACGAGTCGTACAACGCCGCCCTGTCCACCGGCGGCTCCGTGAGCTTCGGTTTCCAGGGCAGCTACAGCGGCACCAACGCCGTCCCGGCCACCTTCACCCTGGACGGAGTGACCTGCAACGTCGACGGCGGCGGCGGTCCGACCGACCCGGGCGGCCCGACCGACCCGGGCAACCCCGGCAACCCGGGCACCCGGGTGGACAACCCGTACGCCGGCGCCAAGGGCTATGTGAACCCGGAGTGGTCCGCGAAGGCCGCGGCCGAGCCCGGCGGCAGCCGGATCTCCAACCAGCCCACCGGTGTGTGGCTGGACCGGACCGCCGCGATCAACGGTGTCAACGGCGGCATGGGCCTGCGGGACCACCTCGACGAGGCGCTGCGGCAGAAGGGCTCCGACGAGCTGTACATCCAGCTCGTCATCTACAACCTGCCCGGCCGTGACTGCGCCGCCCTCGCCTCCAACGGCGAGCTGGGCCCGACGGAGATCGACAAGTACAAGACGCAGTACATCGACCCGATCGCCAAGATCCTGTCGGACTCGAAGTACGCCTCGCTGCGGATCGTTCCCATCATCGAGATCGACTCGCTGCCCAACCTGGTCACCAACGTCAGCCCGCGGGCCACCGCCACGCCCACCTGCGACGTGATGAAGGCCAACGGCAACTACCAGAAGGGCGTCGGCTACGCGCTGAACAAGCTCGGCGACGTGCCCAACGTCTACAACTACATCGACGCCGGACACCACGGCTGGCTGGGCTGGGACGACAACTTCGGCCCCTCGGCCGAGATGTTCAAGACCGCCGCGACCACCGAGGGCGCGACCGTCAACGACGTGCACGGCTTCATCGTCAACACCGCCAACTACAGCGCCCTCAAGGAGGACAACTTCAAGATCACGGACACCGTGAACGGGACGTCCGTGCGCCAGTCGAAGTGGGTGGACTGGAACCGCTACGTCGACGAGCAGTCCTACGCCCAGGCGATGCGCGAGAAGCTGGTCTCGATCGGCTTCGACAGCAAGATCGGCATGCTGATCGACACCTCCCGCAACGGCTGGGGCGGCAGCAAGCGGCCCACCGGGCCCGGCGCCACCACGAACGTCGACACCTACGTCGACGGCGGCCGCTACGACCGCCGGCTCAACACCGGCAACTGGTGCAACCAGGCCGGAGCGGGCCTCGGCGAGCGGCCGCGGGCCAACCCGGCCACCGGGATCGACGCCTACGTCTGGATCAAGCCCCCGGGTGAGTCCGACGGCGCCAGCAAGGCGATCGAGAACGACGAGGGCAAGGGCTTCGACCGGATGTGCGACCCCACGTACACCGGCAACCCGCGGAACAACAACAACATGTCCGGCGCGCTGCCCGACGCGCCGCTGTCCGGGCACTGGTTCTCCGCGCAGTTCCAGGAGCTCATGAAGAACGCCTACCCGCCGCTGTCATAAGCCGCACTCCGCCCCACGGGGCCCGGTCTCTTCCTCCCAGGGCCGGGCCCCACCGGGCGTCGCCGGCGGAGCCGGCCAGGGGATCGGCCGGCTCCGGCCGGGTGCGCCGAAGGCCCGGCACCCCCGTGGAAGGGGGCGCCGGGCCTTCGGAGTGCGTCGGCCGGCGGGCGGTCAGGCCACGTCGAAGGTGGCCGGGTCCGGGCCGGTGCGCCGGTCCTCGTTCAGCGCGCTGATCGCGGCGAGGTCCTCGTCGTCCAGGCTGAAGTCGAAGACCTCGATGTTCTCCTTGATCCGCGACGGGGTCACGGACTTGGGGATCACGATGTTGCCGAGCTGGAGGTGCCAGCGCAGCACGACCTGCGCCGGGGTGCGGCCGTGCTTGCGGCCGATGGCGACGATCGCCGGGACCTCCAGGATGCCCTTGCCGGAGCCGAGCGGCGACCACGCCTCGGTGGCGATGCCCCGCTCCGCGTGGTATTCGCGGGCGGCGGCCTGCTGGAGGTGCGGGTGCAGCTCGATCTGGTTGACCGCCGGGACGACCGAGGTCTCGCCGGCCAGCTTCTCCAGGTGCTCGGGCAGGAAGTTGGAGACGCCGATGGCCCGGGCCCGGCCGTCGGAGAGGAGCTTCTCGAACGCCTTGTAGGTGTCGACGTAACGGTCCCGGGCGGGCAGCGGCCAGTGGATCAGGTACAGGTCCACGTACTCCAGGCCGAGCTTCTCCAGGGAGGCGTCGAAGGCGCGCAGGGTGGAGTCGTAGCCCTGGTCGGCGTTCCACAGCTTGGTGGTGACGAAGAGGTCCTCGCGGGGGACGCCGGAGGCGGCGATGGCCCGGCCGGTGCCCTTCTCGTTGCCGTAGGCCGCCGCGGTGTCGATGCTGCGGTAGCCGGACTCCAGTGCCGTCGCGACGGCCTTCTCGGCCTCGTCGTCCGGCACCTGCCAGACACCGAAGCCGAGCTGGGGCATCTCGACGCCGTTGTTCAGGACGATCGGGGGAACCTGGCTGCTCACGAGTGTGTCGACCCTTCGGTTGTGGTCAGGTGGTACTCCCATCGTCAACGATCACACGGCGGGATGCATTCCTGACCGGGGAATCTCATGCCCGGTAGAGTGCCTCGACCTCGGCCGCGTATGCCTTCTCGATCGCCTTCCGCTTCAGTTTCAGCGAGGGGGTGAGCAGTCCCTGCTCCTCGGTGAACGGCTGGGCCAGGATCCGGAAGGTCTTGATCGCCTCGGCCTGGGAGACCAGCGTGTTGGCGGCGACCACCGCCCGGCGCACCTCCGCCTCCAGCTCCGCGTCCCGCACGAGCCGGGCCGGGTCGAGCCGGGGCTTGTCGCACATCGCCAGCCAGTGTTCGACGGCCTCCCGGTCCAGGGTGATCAGGGCGGCGATGTACGGCCGGTCGTTGCCGACCACGACGCACTGGCCGACCAGCGGATGGTCCCGGACCCGCTCCTCCAGCGGCCCCGGCGGGACGCTCTTGCCGCCGGAGGTCACCAGGATCTCCTTCTTGCGGCCGGTGATGGTCAGATAGCCGTCCGCGTCGAGGGTGCCGAGGTCGCCGGTGGCCAGCCAGCCGTCGTGCAGGGCCTCGTCGGTGGCCTTGGGGTTGTTCAGATAGCCCTGGAAGACGTTGGCGCCGCGCAGCCAGATCTCGCCGTCGTCCGCGAGGTGCACGCCGACGCCCGGCACCGGCGGGCCGACCGTGCCGAAGCGGGTGCGGCCGGGCGGGTTGGCGGTGGCCGCCGCGGTGGACTCGGTCAGGCCGTAGCCCTCGTAGATCCGTACGCCCGCGCCGGCGAAGAACAGGCCGAGCCGCCGGTCCATCGCCGAGCCGCCCGACATCGCGGTGCGCAGGTGCCCGCCCAGCGCCGCCCGGACCTTGGCGTAGACGAGCCGGTCGAAGAGCTGGTGCCGCATCCGCAGCCCCGCCGAGGGCCCGGGGCCCTCGCCCCACGCCTTGGCCTCCAGCGCCTCCGCGTACTCGACGGCCACCTCCACGGCCCGCTGGAACGGCCCGGCCCGGCCCTCCCGCTCGGCCCGGCGCCGCGCCGCGTCGAACACCTTCTCGAAGATGTACGGCACGGCCAGCACGAAGGTCGGCCGGAACGCCGCCAGGTCCGGCAGCAGCGCGGCGGCGTCGAGCCGCGGCTGGTGGCCGAAGCGGACCCGGCCGCGGACCGCGGCGACCTCCACCATCCGCCCGAAGACATGGGCCAGCGGCAGGAACAGCAGGGTGGAGACCTCCTCGCCCCGGCGGGAGCGGAACACCGGCGCCCAGCGGTCCAGGACGGTGTCCGCCTCGTACATCAGGTTGCCGTGCGAGAGCACACAGCCCTTGGGGCGGCCCGTGGTGCCGGAGGTGTAGATCACGGTCGCCACCGACTCGGGCGTGACCGCGCGGCGGTGGCGGTGCACCACCTCGTCGTCGAGGTGGGCGCCGGCGTCGTACAGCTCGCGCACCGCGCCCGAGTCGAGCTGCCAGAGCCGGCTCAGGTGGGGGAGGCGGTCGATGACGGTGGCGATGGTCATCGCGTGGTCCTCGTGCTCCACCACCGCGGCGCCGACCTCGGCGTCGTGCAGCATCCAGAAGCACTGCTCGGCCGAGGAGGTCGGGTAGACGGGCACCACCTGGGCGCCGATGCTCCACAGCGCGAAGTCGAACAGCGTCCACTCGTAGCGGGTACGGGACATGATCGCGACCCGGTCGCCGAACCGGACGCCCTGGGCGAGCAGGCCCTTGGCGAGGGCCAGCACCTCGTCGCGGAACTCGGCGGCGGTCACCTCCCGCCACCGCCCCGCCGTGTCCTTGCGGCCCAGGGCGACGCGCTCCGGGTCCTCCCGGGCGTTCTGGAAGACCGCGTCGGCCAGGCCGCCCACCGGCGGCGCCAGGCCGGACGGAGGGCTCGTGAACTCGCGCAAACCCCGCTCCCGATGCTTGTGGCGTCCCGCACGGCGCCGTGAAAGCTACCCCACCCCCGGCGGGGGCGGGAGGGGGCGCGATCACCTGCCGGGCGCTCGTCCGCGCTGGTCAGCGGGGGACATTGCGCTCACGCGGGGAAGGGTCGGACAGTTTCCGGACCCTTGGGCGAGGTTCGGTGGAGCTATCTGCACCGAACCTGTACGCCATGGTTACCGGCGGTACGGCGGTCGGTCGCGGGTGGTGGCCCGCTCCTCGTCCAGCGTGGGCGCGGCCGTTTCCGTCACTGTCCCGCGCGGTCCCCGCCCGCTCTTGGCCAGTGCCAGCACCAGCACCCCGGCGAGCGCGGCCACCGCCCCGGCGGTCACCGCCGCCGCGTTCAGCCCGGAGGCGAAGGCCGCGCGCAGCGCCTGCTCCGGGAAGGTCCCGCGCAGCGCTCCGGCGGCGCCGCCCGCGAGCGCGTGGGCCGCGTCGTGCGGCAGCCGGTCCTCCATCGACGAGGTCAGCACCGTGCCGAAGACCGCGATGCCGAGCGCATAGCCGAGCTGGCGGAAGGTGTTGACCGCGCCGCCCGCCATCCCGGCCCGCTCCGGCGGCACCGCCGCCAGCGCCGCCCCGGCGATCCCCGGCGCGGCCAGTCCGGTGCCCACGCCGACCAGCAGCAGTCCCGGCACCAGCGCCGACGCCGTGGACGAGGCGTCGAGGGACGCCATGCAGAACTGGCCGACGCCGATCAGCAGCAGCCCGCCCCCGATGGTGAACCGCGCCGGCACCCCGTGCAGCAGCCGTCCGCCCGCCGCGGCCACCGCGAACGAGGCCAGCGACAGCCACAGGAACACCAGGCCGCCGCGGACCGGGCTCATCCCGAGCAGCGTCTGCAGCCAGATGGAGGTGTACGCCAGCAGCGCGAACGCCCCCGCGTTGAACGCCAGCGCCCCCAGCATCACCGCCGAGAACGCGGGCCGCGCGAACAGCCGGGGATCGAGCAGCGGATCGGCGGAGCGCCGCTCCACGGCGACGAAGGCGCCCAGCGCCAGCACCGCCCCGGCGAAGGAGGCCACCGTGCCGGCCTCCGTCCAGCCGTGCGACCCGGCCCGCACCGCCCCGTACGTCACCGTCCCGGCGAACGCCGCGAACGCCGCCGTACCCGGCCAGTCGACCCGGCGGCCGGCCGCCCCCCGCGACTCCGGCACCACCCGCAGCGTCAGCCACACCGCGACGACGCTCACCGGCAGGTTCACCCAGAAGATCCACCGCCAGCCGGGACCGTCGGTCAGCAGCCCGCCCAGCACCGGCCCGACCGCCGCCGCCACGCCGCTCACCGCGCCCCACACCCCGAGCGCCACCGACCGCCGCCGGCCCTGGTAGACCGAGCCCAGCAGCGGCAGCGTCGTGGCGAACATCGCCGCCGCCCCCACGCCCTGCAGGGCCCGGGCGGCCACCAGCATCCCCGGCCCGGCCGCCAGCCCGCACAGCAGCGACGCCACCGCGAACAGCGCCACACCGGCCACGTGCGTCCGCCGCCGCCCCAGCACGTCGGCCGCGGCGCCCGCGCCGAGCAGCAGCGCCGCCAGCGCCAGCGCGTACCCGTCCATCACCCACTGCAGATCGCTCAGCGAGGCGTCCAGCCCCCGCGCCATGTCCGGCAGCGCCACCACCGCGATCGTCACGTCCAGCAACAGCATGAACGTGCCCAGGCAGACCGCCGTCAGCGGTCCCCATGCGCGCATTGTCCCCACTCCTTCGACACACTCCGTCCGGTCCTCCGTACGATGCGCCGGGCACGGCCGATGACCCCGCCGCCCGGCGGCCCGGCGACGGAACTCGACACGAGAGAGCGCGATGGAGACGGAATCCGACACCTTCGACCGGCTCGACCTGCGGCTGCTGTGCGCGCTGGAGATCGACGGCCGGGCCTCGTTCAGCCGGCTCGGCGCGCTGCTCGGCGTCTCCGACCGCACGGTCGCCCGCCGCTACCGCAGGCTGTGCGCCGAGGCCGGGCTGCGGGTGCTGGCGGTCCGCGACGCCGAGCGGCTCGGCCAGGACCAGTGGACGCTGCGGCTGCGCTGCGTCCCCGACAGCGCGCTCGCCATCGCCGACGCGCTCGCCAAACGGCCCGACACCCACTGGATCGGGCTCGCCTCGGGCGGCACCGAGGTGATCTTCGGCACCCGCCCGCGCACCGCCGGCGACCGCGACGACCTGCTGCTCGGCAAGCTGCCGCGCACCCCGCGGGTGCTGGAGATCCGGGCCCACCAACTGCTGCACCGCTTCCACGGCGGCCCCTCCGGCTGGCTCCTGAAGCACGGCGCCCTCACCGACGAGGAGATCGCCGCGCTGCGGCCCCCGGCCCCGGCCGCCGGCCGGCCCGCCCGGATCGACCCCGAGGACGAGCCGCTGCTCGCCGTCCTGGAGCGGGACGGCCGCGCCTCCTACCCGGAACTCCAGCGCGCCACCGGCCGTTCCGAGTCGGCCGTCAAACGCCGGCTGGCGGCGCTGCTCGCCTCCGGCGCGCTCTACATCGACGTCGAGTACGACTCGGCGGCGTTCGGGCACCCGGTGGTCGCCGCCCTGTGGATCACCGCCGGTCCGGCCGCCCTGCACCGGGTCGGCCAGGCCCTCGCCGGCCACCCCCAGATCGCCCACGCGGCGGCGACCGCGGGCCCCGCCAACCTGATCGCCACCGCCGTCACCCGCAGCACCGCCGACCTGTACGCCTATCTCAGCGGCCCGCTCGGGCACCTGGCGGGCGTCCAGCACGTGGAGGCGTCGCCGTTCCTGCGCCGGGTCAAGCAGCTCATCTACCCGCGGCCGGTGTCCTGACCGCGTGCAGCCGGTCGCCGCCCGCGAGGATCGCCGCCGCCAGCGCGTCCGCCGCCTCCTGCGCCGCGGTGCGCCGCTCCCCGGCGAGCAGCACGAAGTCCACCCGGCCCAGCTCCGGCAGCCCGGCCCGGTCGGGGACGCGCACCAGACCGGGCGGGATCAGCCCCCGGCTGTGCGCCATCACGCCGAGGCCCGCGCGGGCCGCCGCGATCAGACCGTTGAGGCTGCCGCTGGTGCAGGCCACCCGCCACGGGCGGCCCTGGCGCTGGAGCGCCTCCAGGGCGAGCGCCCGGGTGATGCCCGGCGGCGGGTAGACGATCAGCGGCACCGGACGGGCCGGGTCCAGGCGCAGCGTCTCGGCGCCGATCCACACCAGCCGGTCGTGCCAGACCAGCTCGCCCCGCCGGTCCTCCGGCCGCCGCTTGGCCAGCACCAGGTCCAGCTTCCCGGCCGCCAGGTGCTCGTGCAGGGTGCCGGACAGCTCCACCGTCAGCTCCAGGTCGACCTCGGGGTGGTCGTGCCGGAAGCGCTCCAGGATCTCGGGCAGCCGGGTCAGCACGAAGTCCTCCGAGGCGCCGAACCGCAGTCGGCCGCGCAGCCGGGTCCCGGTGAAGAACGCCGTCGCCTGCTCGTGCACCTGGAGGATCCGGCGCGCGAAGCCGAGCATCGCCTCGCCGTCCTCGGTCAGCTCCACCGAGTGGGTGTCCCGGGTGAACAGCGGCCGGCCGGTGGCGTCCTCCAGCTTCCGCACGTGCTGGCTCACCGTCGACTGGCGCAGCCCGAGCCGCCGGGCGGCCCGCGTGAAGCTCAGCGTCTGGGCGACCGTGAGGAAGGTCCGCAGATGAGAGGGGTCGTACATCCGCTCACGTTAGTACGGGACGGGCACGGTCATCACGGGACGCGATCACAGTCAGAGTGGTGTACCGGATTCCCGATGGCCGGGTGAGGGAGCACGATGGAGCGGGGACCCGCGTCCCCGTGCCCGATGAGCGAACGAGCAAGTGGAGCACCGTGACACGCCTGCGATGGCCGCGCCGCACGCCGGTCGACCCCTACCTCCTGCTGCTGCTCGGGACGGTGGGGCTGGCGGCGCTGCTCCCGGCCCGCGGCACGGCGGCCGACGCCGCCTCCGGTGCCTCCACGGCCGCGATCGCCTTCCTGTTCTTCCTCTACGGCGCCCGTCTGTCCACCCGCGAGGCACTGGACGGACTCAAGCACTGGCGGCTCCACGTCACCGTGCTGGCCTGCACCTTCGTCGTCTTCCCGCTGCTCGGCCTGGCGGCCCGCGGCCTCGTCCCGGTGCTGCTGACCGACCCGCTCTACCAGGGCCTGCTCTTCCTCACCCTGGTCCCGTCCACCGTCCAGTCCTCCATCGCCTTCACCTCCGTCGCCCGCGGCAACGTGCCCGCCGCGATCTGCGCGGGGTCCTTCTCCTCCCTCGTCGGCATCGTCCTCACCCCGCTGCTGGCCGCCGCCCTGCTCGGCTCCTCCGGCGGCGGGTTCTCCGCCGACTCGGTGCTGAAGATCGTCCTCCAACTGCTGGTGCCGTTCGCCGCCGGACAACTGCTGCGCCGCTGGATCGGCGGCTTCGTCGCCCGGCACAAGAAGGTCCTCGGGCTGGTCGACCGGGGCTCGATCCTGCTGGTCGTCTACACCGCGTTCAGCGAGGGCGTGGTCCGGGGCGTCTGGCACCAGGTCAGCCCCGTCCGGCTCGCCGCGCTGCTGGCGGTCGAGGCGGTGCTGCTCGCCGTGATGCTGACGCTGACCTGGTACGGGGGCAAGGCGCTGCGGTTCGGCCGGGAGGACCGGATCGCACTGCAGTTCGCGGGCTCGAAGAAGTCCCTCGCCTCCGGGCTGCCGATGGCCGGCGTCCTGTTCGGCGCGCACGCCTCGCTGGCGGTGCTGCCGCTGATGCTCTTCCACCAGATGCAGCTCATGGTCTGCGCGGTCATCGCCCGACGCCGCTCGCACGACCCGGTGACCGGGGCGGAGCGCCCCGGCCCGGACCGCCCCACCGCCCGGCCACGGACCACGGCCGGCACGGGCACCCGCCCCGACTGAGCCGTACCCCCCGTCAGCCCGCCTGGGCGACGCGGTCGGCGCCCGCGTACACGTTCATCGAGCTGCCCCGCAGGAAGCCCACCAGGGTCAGGCCGGTCTCGGTGGCCAGGTCGACGGCGAGGGACGACGGGGCGGAGACGGCGGCCAGGACGGGGATGCCCGCCATGACGGCCTTCTGCGCCAGTTCGAAGGAGGCCCGCCCGGAGACGAGCAGCACGGACCGGGACAGCGGCAGCCGGCCGTCCTGCAGCGCGCGGCCGACGAGTTTGTCGACCGCGTTGTGCCGGCCGACGTCCTCGCGTACGTCGGCGAGGTCGCCGTCCTCGGTGAACAGGGCCGCCGCGTGCAGCCCGCCGGTGCGGTCGAAGACCCGCTGGGCGGCGCGCAGCCGGTCGGGGAGCCCGGCGAGGAGGCCGGGGTCGAGACGGACGGGGGGTGTGTCGGCGATGGGCCAGCGGGCGGTGGTCCGTACCGCGTCGAGGCTGGCCTTGCCGCACAGTCCGCAGGAGGAGGTGGTGTAGACGTTGCGTTCCAGGGTGATGTCGGGCAGGACCACGCCGGGCGCGGTCTGCACGTCGACCACGTTGTACGTGTTGCCGCCGTCGGCGGTGGCGCCCGCGCAGTAGACGATGTTGCGCAGGTCGTCCCGGTCGGCGAGGACGCCCTCGCTGACCAGGAACCCGGCGGCGAGCGCGAAGTCGTCGCCGGGGGTGCGCATGGTGATCGCCAGGGGCTTGCCGTTGAGCCGGATCTCCAGGGGTTCCTCGGCGACGAGGGTGTCCGGCCGGGCCGAGACGGCGCCGTCCCGGATGCGGATCACCTTGCGTCGTTCCGTGACTCGTCCCATGTCCCCATCAGTCCGTTCCGTCGGGTCGGTCCCGGTGCTGCACATGCCGGTGGCCGAAGTGTCTCGGCGAGGTGACCTCGACGATCTCATGATCCCGCAGGTGCGGGACACCGCCGTGGTCCCCTTCAGCCGGGTCTCGTCCCGGATGCCCGCCGCCCGCGTGTCGTACTCCGGCCCGGGCGGCGGGGCGGACCCCGGCGCGTGTGCGGCGATCGCGTGGTGTCCGGGGTCTTCTCAACGCGCCGGGCGGTACCTACCGTTCCGGATCATGAGTCCCCCCGTCGCACCCCCCGGCTGGAGCCGCTGGCTCGTCCCCCCGGCCGCCCTCTCGGTCCACCTCTCCATCGGGCAGGCGTACGCCTGGTCCGTGTTCAAACCGCCGCTGGAGTCCGCGCTCGGCCTCAGCGGCACCCAGAGCGCGCTCCCCTTCCAGCTCGGCATCGTGATGCTCGGGCTGTCCGCCGCGTTCGGCGGCACCCTGGTCGAGCGGCGCGGCCCGCGCTGGGCGATGACCGTCGCCCTGGTCTGCTTCTCCTCCGGCTTCCTGCTCTCCGCGCTGGGCGCGGCCACCGAGCAGTACTGGCTGATCGTCCTCGGCTACGGCTTCGTCGGCGGCATCGGCCTCGGCATCGGCTACATCTCGCCCGTCTCCACCCTGATCAAGTGGTTCCCGGACCGGCCCGGCATGGCCACCGGCATCGCCATCATGGGCTTCGGCGGCGGCGCGCTGATCGCCTCGCCCTGGTCGGCGCGGATGCTGGAGTCCTTCGGCGACGACAGCTCCGGCATCGCCCTCGCCTTCCTGGTGCACGGACTGACGTACGCCGTGTTCATGACGCTGGGCGTGCTGCTGGTGCGGGTGCCGCGCACCGCGCGTCCGGTCCAGGGCGCGCCGAGCGCGCTCGCCGGGCCGCAGGTCTCGGCGCGCGGCGCGGTCCGCACCCCGCAGTTCTGGTGCCTGTGGATCGTGCTCTGCATGAACGTCACGGCGGGCATCGGCATCCTGGAGAAGGCCGCCCCGATGATCACCGACTTCTTCGCCGGCACCTCCACACCGGTCTCCGCGACCGCCGCCGCCGGATTCGTGGCCCTGCTGTCGGCCGCCAACATGGCCGGCCGGATCGGCTGGTCCTCCGCCTCCGACCTGATCGGCCGCAAGAACGTCTACCGCGTCTACCTGGGCGCCGGCGCGGTGATGTACGCCCTGATCGCGCTGTTCGGCGACTCCTCCAAGCCGCTGTTCGTGCTCTGCGCGCTGGTCATCCTCTCCTTCTACGGCGGCGGTTTCGCCACCGCGCCCGCCTATCTGAAGGACCTCTTCGGCACCTACCAGGTCGGCGCCATCCACGGCCGGCTGCTCACCGCCTGGTCCACCGCCGGCGTCCTCGGGCCGCTGATCGTCAACTGGATCGCCGACCGGCGCGAGGAGGCCGGCCACCACGGCTCCTCCCTGTACGCCCTCTCCCTGGTGATCATGATCGGCCTGCTGGCCGTCGGCTTCGCCGCCAACGAACTCGTCCGCCCCGTCCACCCCCGCCACCACGTCCCCCGCGCCGAGACCGAGGAGGCCGCCGATGTCCCCCGACAGCAGCCAGAGTCCGCCTGACCGGCGCGGCCTGACCGTCCTGGCCTGGGCCTGGGTCGGGCTGCCGCTCGCCTACGGCCTGTACGAACTGGTACGGAAGGCGACCCAGTTGTTCACCGGGTGACGGACACCCGTCCGGCCCCCGCGCGTCTGACGGAAGCCGACAAGCCGCGCTGCCGTTTCCTGTCGCTTCACCTGCCGCCGTACCCGTGAGTCACTGATCAGACTGGTGGATCCCGCAACCCGAAGGCAGAGGGGTGTCCGCCCATGCACGGCTCGCGTATCAGCGGCGTCGGCCACTACCAGCCCGCCAGGATCCTCACCAACGAGGACCTGGCGGGCCTGGTCGACACCAGCGACGAGTGGATCACGAGCCGGGTCGGCATCCGCACCCGCCGCATCGCCGGTCCCGACGAACCGGTCGACGAGCTGGCCGCGCACGCCGCCGCCAAGGCCCTCGCCGCGGCCGGGCTCGCCCCCGGCGAGGTCGACCTGGTGCTGGTCGCCACCTCCACCGCCATCGACCGCTCCCCGAACATGGCCGCCCGCGTCGCCGCCCGGCTGGGCATGGCCGCGCCCGCCACCATGGACGTCAACGTGGTCTGCGCCGGCTTCACGCACGCCCTCGCCACCGCCGACCACGCCGTCCGCGCCGGTGCCGCGCGCCGCGCCCTGGTCGTCGGCGCCGACAAGATGTCCGACGTCACCGACTGGACCGACCGCACCACCTGCGTCCTCGTCGGCGACGGGGCCGGCGCCGCGGTCGTCGAGCCGTGCGCCCCGGGCGCGGAACCCGGCATCGGGCCGGTGCTGTGGGGCTCGGTGCCCGAGATGGGCCACGCCGTACGCATCGAGGGCACGCCCCCGCGCTTCGCCCAGGAGGGGCAGAGCGTCTACCGCTGGGCCACCACCAGGCTGCCCGCGATCGCCCGCGAGGTCTGCGCCCGGGCCGGCACCGACCCCGCCGACCTCGCCGCCGTCGTCCTGCACCAGGCCAACCTGCGCATCATCGAACCCCTCGCCGAGCGGATCGGCGCCCGCCGCGCCGTGGTCGCCCGCGATGTCACCGAGTCCGGCAACACCTCAGGGGCCAGCATCCCGCTCGCCCTGGCCAAGCTGGTCGAACGCGGCGAGATCGGCACCGGCGACCCGGTCCTCCTGTTCGGCTTCGGCGGCAACCTCTCCTACGCCGGACAGGTCGTCCGCTGCCCCTGAGCGCCCCGGCCCGCCCCGGCGTACCGACGCGCGCACCGTAGACTGTAGACGAAAGACACTTGATAATCCCTTTACGGTCTTTACCGTTCCGCGATCAGCGCTGTCTTTCCGTTTACCATCGTCTTCGCCGAGGGGACCGCGATGTTGTCGACCGGACTGCCCCAGGGGGCGGTACCCAAGCTCGAACGCCCCGGCCCGCTGCGGGACCGGGTCTACGAGGCCCTGCTGGAGCTCATCACCACCCGCGCCCTCGGCCCGGGCCAGCACCTCGTGGAGAGCGAACTCGCCGGCCACCTCGGCGTCTCCCGCCAGCCCGTGCGCGAGGCCCTCCAGCGGCTGAACAGCGAGGGCTGGGTCGATCTCCGCCCCGCCCAGGGCGCCTTCGTGCACGAGCCGACCGAGGCCGAGGCCGACCAGCTCCTGACCGTCCGTACGCTGCTGGAGGCCGAGGCCGCCCGGCTCGCCGCCGCGGGCGCCGGCGACGCGGGTGTGGCCGCCCTGGAGGAGCTGTGCGCCGAGGGCGAGCGGGCCGTCGCCGCCGACGACGTGGACGCCGCGGTCGCCCTGAACGCCCGCTTCCACGCCAAGGTGATGGAACTCGCCGGGAACGCCGTCCTCGCCGAGCTCGCCGCCCAGGTCGACCGCCGGGTCCGCTGGTACTACACGCCGGTCGCCCGGCAGCGCGGACGGCAGTCCTGGGTGGAGCACCGCGAGCTGATCGCCGCCATCGCCGACCGGGACGAGCAGCGCGCGACCCGGTTGATGCGGGAGCACACCGAGCACACCCGGCGCTCGTACCACGCCCGTGCGGAGCCGGGGTCCTGAAAGGCCGCTGCCGGGGGCGTGCGGGACCGGCGTGACGCCGTTCTTTGTCCTGTGAGTGGAAAAAGTCGGCGGCAATCTGTGCACAGCTTCTTCCCAGCTTCGGCAGCCGCTGCTACGTTCCCTTCGAAAGCACGACAGCAGGCGGCCGATTGAGGCGGGGAGGGGCTCGTGAGACGCATGACCGCACGACCCGCCAACGCCCACCAGGCCAAGCTGCTGAAGCTGTTGCGCGACGGCGGCCCCAACTCCCGTGCCCAACTGGGCGACCAGGTCGACCTCTCCCGGTCGAAGCTGGCCGTCGAGGTGGACCGGCTGCTGGAGACCGGGCTGGTCGTGGCCGACGGACTCGCCGCCTCCCGCGGCGGGCGCCGCTCGCACAACATCCGGCTCCACCCGCACCTGCGTTTCCTCGGCGTCGACATCGGCGCGACCTCGGTCGACGTCGCCGTCACCAACGCCGAGCTGGAGATCCTCGGACACATCAACCAGCCCATGGACGTCCGCGAGGGACCCGTCGCGGTCTTCGAGCAGGTCCTGTCCATGGCCGCCAAGCTGCGGGCCTCGGGGCTCGCGGAGGGCTTCGACGGCGCCGGCATCGGCGTCCCCGGGCCCGTCCGCTTCCCCGAGGGCGTCCCCGTGGCACCGCCGATCATGCCGGGCTGGGACGGCTTCCCCGTACGGGAGGCGCTCAGCCAGGAACTCGGCTGCCCCGTCATGGTCGACAACGACGTGAACCTGATGGCGCTGGGGGAGCAGCACGCGGGCGTCGCCCGCACCGTGCAGGACTTCCTCGTCGTCAAGATCGGCACCGGTATCGGCTGCGGCATCATCGTCGGCGGTCAGGTCTACCGCGGAACGACGGGCAGCGCGGGCGACATCGGGCACATCCAGGCCGTGCCCGACGGCCGCCCCTGCGCCTGCGGCAACCGGGGCTGCCTGGAGGCCCACTTCAGCGGCGCGGCACTCGCCCGCGACGCCGAGGAGGCCGCCCAGCAGGGCCGGTCGGCCGAACTCGCGACCCGCCTGGAGACGAACGGGGGCCTCAGCGCCGCCGACGTCGCCGCCGCGGCCGCCGCGGGCGACGCCACCGCCCTCGACCTGATCCGCGAGGGCGGCAACCGCACCGGCCAGGTCATCGCCGGCCTGGTCAGCTTCTTCAACCCCGGTCTCGTGGTGATCGGCGGCGGGGTGACCGGCCTCGGCCACACCCTGCTCGCCGCGATCCGCACCCAGGTCTACCGCCAGTCGCTGCCGCTGGCGACCGGCAACCTGCCCATCGTGCTCGGTGAACTGGGCCCCACCGCCGGAGTCATCGGCGCGGCCCGGCTCATCAGCGACCACCTGTTCTCCCCCGCGTAGAGCCGCACCACCCGCACGACCCCGGCACACACCACCCGTACGACCTCCGTACGCACCACCCGTACAACCCCGGTACGCACCACCCGTACGACCTCCGGTACGCACCACCCGCACGTCCGTACGTACCAAGCCGCACGTCCCTACGCGCCACCCGTACGACCCCACCCGCACGCACCCCTGGTAAGAGCACGCCTTCCCGCGCGGCGCTCCGCCCCGCCGTGCCCGTTCCCGGTACCGCCACGCACCGCCCAGCTCTGCCCCGAACCGCCCTGAACTGCCCTGTCACCGGCCCGCACGCCCGCCGAGGGGACCCCACATGGCACCAGAACCACCGCTGCTCAGCATGTCCGGCATCACCAAGTCGTTCCCCGGAGTCCGGGCCCTGGACGGCGTCGACCTCGACGTCCAGGCCGGCGAGGTGCACTGTCTGCTCGGCCAGAACGGGGCCGGCAAGTCCACCCTCATCAAGGTCCTGGCCGGCGCCCACCAGCCCGACACCGGCGCCATCCGCTGGCGCGGCGAGGAGGTGACGCTGCGCTCGCCCATCGCCGCCATGCGCCTGGGCATCGCCACCATCTACCAGGAACTCGACCTGGTGGAGCACCTGTCGGTCGCCGAGAACGTCCACCTCGGCCATGAGCCGACCACCGCCGGATTCGTGGTCCGCGGCAAGGCGGCCCGCGCCTCGACCGGCGCCCTGCTCAAGCGGCTCGGCCACCCGGAGATCGAACCCGGCCGCCTGGTGGGGGAGTTGTCGGCGGCGCAGCAGCAGATCGTCTCCATGGCACGGGCCCTCTCCCACGACGTACGGCTGATCGTGATGGACGAGCCGTCCGCCGCCCTCGACCCCGACGAGGTCGACAACCTCTTCCGGATCGTCGGCGACCTGACCGCCGCCGGAGTCGCCGTCGTCTACATCTCGCACCGCCTGGAGGAGATCCGCCGCATCGGCGACCGGGTCACCGTCCTCAAGGACGGCCGCGCCGTCGCCCGCGGACTGCCCGCGAAGTCCACCCCGACCAGCGAGGTCGTCTCCCTGATGACCGGCCGCAACGTCGCCTACGTCTTCCCCGACCGGCCCGTGTCGCCGCCGGCCGCCGAACCGGTGCTGAGCGTGCGGCGGCTGACCCGCGAGGGCGAGTTCGCGCCCCTGGACCTGGACGTCCGCCCGGGGGAGATCGTCGGGCTGGCCGGACTGGTCGGCTCCGGCCGCTCGGAGATCCTGGAGACCGTCTTCGGCGCCCGCAAGCCCACCGCCGGACAGGTGCTGGTCGGGGGCCGGCCGCTGCGGCCCGGCAGCGTACGGGCCGCCGTCCGCGCCGGACTCGGCCTCGCCCCCGAGGAACGCAAGGCCCAGGCCCTGCTGATGCTGGAGTCCGTCACCCGCAACGTGTCGGTCTCCACCATGTCCCGGTTCGCCCGGGCCGGCTGGATCGACCGCGGCGCCGAACTGGGCGCCGCCCGCGCCGCCACCCGCGAACTGTCGCTCCGGCCCGACAACCCGGACGTGCCCGTGCGCACCCTGTCCGGCGGCAACCAGCAGAAGGCGGTCCTCGCCCGCTGGCTGCTGCGCGGCTGCCGGGTGCTGCTCCTGGACGAACCCACCCGCGGCGTCGACGTCGGCGCCCGCGCCGAGCTGTACGCGGTCATCCGGCGCCTCGCCGACGAGGGCCTCGCCGTGCTGCTGGTCTCCAGCGAGGTCCCCGAGGTGCTCGGCCTCGCCGACCGCGTGCTGGTACTGCGCGAGGGCCGGGTCGTGCACGAGGCACCCGCCCGCGAACTCGACGAACACCGCGTACTCGACCTCGTGATGGAAGGAAGCCCGGCGTCATGACGCAGCACGCATCCCCGCCCCGGGACGGCACCGGCAAGGCGGCACCCGTGGACGGGCCGCCCGCCTGGCGGGGCGTGATCGCCCGCGCCGACGTCCGCACCCTCTCCCTGCTCGGTGTCCTCGCCGTCCTGGTGATCATCGGCGGGATCACCAAGCCCGACGAGTTCCTCGACACCCGCAACCTCCAGCTCGTCCTCACCCAGGCGTCCGTGATCGGCGTCGTCACCGTCGGCATGACCTTCGTCATCATCTCCGGCGGCATCGACCTCTCCGTCGGCGCCATCGTCGCCCTCGCCTCGGTGTGGGCCACCACGGTCGCCACCCAGGAGTACGGTTTCTTCGGCATCCTGTTCACCGCGATCGTGGTCGGCGTCGGCTGCGGACTGGTCAACGGCGTCCTCATCGCGTACGGCGCGATGGTCCCGTTCATCGCCACCCTCGCCATGCTCGCCTCCGCCCGCGGCCTGGCCCTGCAGATCACCGACGGACGGACCCAGATCGTCACCGTCGACGGCATCCTGGACCTCGGCGAACGCGACTCCTACGTGCTCGGCGTCCCGCCCCTGGTGCTGGTCTTCGCCGCCGTCACCGTCATCGGCTGGCTGGTGCTGAACCGCACCACCTTCGGCCGCCGCACCGTCGCCGTCGGCGGCAACGCCGAGGCCGCCCGCCTGGCCGGCATCGACGTCCGCCGCCAGCGGCTCTACCTCTACCTGCTGTCCGGGCTGTGCTGCGGCATCGCCGCCTTCCTGCTGATCGTCCTGTCCGGCTCCGGCCAGAACACCAACGGCAACCTCTACGAACTCGACGCCATCGCCGCCGCGATCATCGGCGGCACGCTGCTCAGCGGCGGCCGGGGCACCATCGTCGGCTCGGTGCTCGGCGTCCTGATCTTCACCACGATCACCAACATCTTCGCCCTGAACAACCTGCAGAGCGACGTCCAGCAGATCGCCAAGGGCGCGATCATCGTCGCCGCCGTGCTGGTCCAGCGCCGTACCGCGAGCACGACCTGAGGAAAGGGTTCACCGCCATGCCTGAGCACACGCCCCTCGCCAGCCGCAGAGGACTGCTCTTCGGAGCCGCCGCCGTCTCCGCCGGTGCCTTCCTCACCGGGTGCACGAGCAACGAGTCCGACGACGACAAGGAGGCCGCCGCCGACACCCGGCCGGCCGCCGACGACAAGCCCGGCAAGCCGGTCACCATCGGCTACGCCGGTCCGCTCGCCGACCACGGCTGGCTCAACGCCATCAACGACCAGGCCAAGAACCGGGCGGGCAAGTACTCCGACGTGACCCTGGAGGTCACCGAGGGCTCCAACGACACCGCCCAGCAGATCGGCCAGATAGAGACCCTCATCAACAAGAAGGTCGACGTCCTGGTGGTGCTGCCCGCCGACGGCAAGGCGCTCACCCAGGTCGGGCTGAAGGCGATGCGGGCCGGGATACCGGTGGTCAACCTGGACAGGGTCTTCAACACCCCGCAGGCGTACCGCTGCTGGGTCGGCGGCGACAACTACGGCATGGGCCTCAACGCCGGGCACTACATCGGCGAGAAGCTCAAGGGCAAGGCCGACGCCCGGGTGGTCGAGCTGGCCGGCCTGGACAACCTGGAGCTGACCAAGCAGCGCACCCAGGGCTTCGACGACGCCCTGAAGAACTACCCCAACATCAAGAAGGTGGCCCGCCAGGCCGCCGACTTCACGGTCGAGTCCGGCCAGGCGAAGATGGCCCAGCTCCTCCAGGCGCAGTCGAAGTTCGACGCCCTGTGGAACCACGACGACGACCAGGGCGTCGGCGCCCTGCGCGCCATCGAACAGGCCGGACGCGACGACTTCCTGATGGTCGGCGGCGCGGGCGCGCTCTCCGCGTTCCAGGCCATCAAGCAGGACAACGGCGTGCTGAAGGCGACCGTCCTCTACCCGCCGACCATGGCCGCCTCCGCGATCGACCTGGCCCGCGCCCTCGGCCAGGGCAAGGGGATCGGCGGCCTCGCCGAGTACGAGATCCCCGCGTCGATCACCCTCTACTCGGCCGTCGTCGACAAGGACAACGTCGACCAGTACATGTCCACCGGCTTCAAGTGAGGCACCCCGCCCCACGGGCCTGACCAGCCCTCAGGGACGGGGAGCACCCCCCACCGCGCCACCACGACGAGGAGGACAACCGCATGGGACAGCCGCAGCAGCCCGAGGGGGCCGGGGCGCAGACACCGGTCCCCGGGGCGGGGGCATCGGCCCCCGGGGCCGGCGCCGCCGGAGCCACCGGGACGACGGCCGGTGAGGCCACCGGGGCGGTGGGCAGCGTGCCGCCGGCCACCGCGGCGGTCGGCACGGTACCGCCGACCGGCGGGACCGTGGACGCCACCGCCACGGTGCCGCCGACCGCCGGGGCCGCCGGGGCCCCCGGGGCCATCGCCACCGAGGCGTCGGCCGCGGCGGCGCCCCGGGGCGTCGGGGCGGCCGTCGGCAGACCGCCGCTGCGGGTCGGCATGGTCGGCTACGCCTTCATGGGCGCCGCCCACTCCCAGGGCTGGCGCACCGCCGGCCGGGTCTTCGACCTGCCGCTGAACCCCGTGCTCGCCGCGATCTGCGGCCGGGACGCCGACGCGGTGCGCGCGGCCGCCGACCGGCACGGCTGGGCCGCCGCCGAGACCGACTGGCGGGCCCTGATCGCCCGGGACGACGTCGACCTCGTCGACATCTGCACCCCCGGCGACAGCCACGCCGAGATCGCGCTGGCCGCGCTCGCCGCCGGCAAGCACGTCCTGTGCGAGAAACCGCTCGCCAACACCGTCGCCGAGGCCGAGGCCATGACCCGCGCCGCCGACGAGGCCGCCGCCCGCGGCCAGATCGCCATGGTCGGCTTCAACTACCGCCGGGTACCGGCCACCGCGCTGGCCCGGCGGATGGTCGCCGAGGGCCGGATCGGCAGGCTGCGGCACGTGCGGGTGACGTACCTCCAGGACTGGCTGGTCGACCCCGAGGCGCCGCTGACCTGGCGGCTGCGCAAGGAACTCGCCGGGTCCGGCGCGCTCGGCGACCTCGGCGCGCACATCGTCGACCTCGCCCAGTACCTGACCGGCGAGAAGCTGGCCGGTGTCTCCGCCCTCACCGAGACCTTCGTCCGGCAGCGCCCGCTGCCCGCCGGCGCCGCCCGGGGCCTGAGCGCCGGATCGGCGGACGGCACCACCGGCCAGGTCACCGTGGACGACGCGGCCGTCTTCACCGGCCGCTTCCCCTCCGGCGCCCTCGCCTCCTTCGAGGCCACCCGGTACGCCACCGGCCGCAAGAACGCCCTGCGCATCGAGCTCAACGGCGAGCACGGCTCCCTCGCCTTCGACCTGGAACGGCTCAACGAACTGGCCTACCACGACGGCACCGAGCCCGGCGAGCACGCCGGTTTCCGCCGCATCCTCGTCACCGAACCCGAACACCCCTACCTGGCCGCCTGGTGGCCGCCCGGCCACGGCCTCGGCTACGAGCACACCTTCGTCCACCAGGCCCGCGACCTGGTGCACGCCGTCGCCGACGGCCGCCGCCCGGAACCCTCCTTCGCCGACGGACTGCAGGTGCAGCGCGTGCTCGCCGCGGTGGAGGAGAGCGCCGAGAAGAACTCCGTCTACACCCCGATCGCCCCCTGAGGAGGCTGGCAGCGACATGCCGCGCAACTTCACGCTCTTCACCGGCCAGTGGGCGGACCTGCCCCTGGAGGAGGTCTGCCGACTCGCCCGCGACTTCGGCTACGACGGCCTGGAACTCGCCTGCTGGGGCGACCACTTCGAGGTCGACAAGGCCCTCGCCGACCCCTCCTACGTCGCCTCCCGCCACCAGCTCCTCGACAAGTACGGCCTGAAGTGCTGGGCCGTCTCCAACCACCTGGTCGGCCAGGCGGTCTGCGACGCCATCATCGACGAACGCCACCAGGCGATCCTGCCCGCCCGGATCTGGGGCGACGGCGACGCCGAGGGCGTACGGCAGCGGGCCGCCGCCGAGCTCAAGGACACCGCGCGGGCCGCCCGCCGGCTCGGCGTCGACACCGTCATCGGCTTCACCGGCTCGGCGATCTGGCACCTGGTCGCCATGTTCCCGCCCGCCCCCGAAGCGATGATCGAACGCGGCTACCAGGACTTCGCCGACCGCTGGAACCCGATCCTGGACGTCTTCGACGCCGAGGGCGTCCGCTTCGCCCACGAGGTCCACCCCAGCGAGATCGCCTACGACTACTGGACCACCCAGCGCGCCCTCGAAGCCGTCGACCACCGCCCGGCCTTCGGCCTCAACTTCGACCCGTCCCACTTCGTCTGGCAGGACCTCGACCCCGTCGGCTTCCTGTGGGACTTCCGCGACCGGATCTACCACGTCGACTGCAAGGAGGCCCGCACCCGCCTCGACGGCCGCAACGGCCGCCTCGGCTCCCACCTGCCCTGGGGCGACCCGCGCCGCGGCTGGGACTTCGTCTCCGCCGGACACGGCGACGTGCCCTGGGAGGACGTCTTCCGGATGCTGCGCGCCATCGACTACCGGGGCCCGGTCTCCGTGGAGTGGGAGGACGCCGGCATGGACCGCCTCCAGGGCGCCCCCGAGGCCCTGACCCGCCTGAAGACCTACGACTACGAGCCGCCGTCCGCCTCCTTCGACGCGGCGTTCGGCAACTAGCCCCCGCTCGCTCCGGGGTGACGGCGCACCCCGGAGCCCGCACCGCACCGCCCGCACCCACCCGTACGGCTCACCCGTTCCCGGAGGGACCTCGTGCACCCAACCAGGCTCAGAACCCCCAGGAGAAGGACAGTCCGCACCACCCTCGCCCTGTTCACCGGCCTGCTGCTGGCCGTCGGCACCCCCGCTACCGTGGCCGGCGCCCACCCCGGCCACCCGGAGCACGACACCCCGGCCCCCGCGGCCGAGGGGCAGTTCCAGCAGGTACCGCTCGCCAAGGGCGAACCCGAGATGGGCGAGCCGATGTCGCTCGCCGTGCTCCCGGACCGCAGCGTCCTGCACACCTCGCGCGACGGCACCCTGCGCCTCACCGACCAGGGCGGCGTCACCAAGGTCGCCGGCAAGCTCGACGTCTACGACCACGACGAGGAGGGCCTGCAGGGCGTCGGCATCGACCCGGACTTCGAGCACAACCGGGCGATCTACCTCTACTACGCCCCGCCGCTCGACACCCCCGACGGCGACGCCCCGGAGAACGGCACCGCCGCCGACTTCGCCAAGTTCGACGGCGTCAACCGCCTCTCCCGCTTCGTCCTCAACCCCAACGGCACCCTGGACCTGTCCAGCGAGAAGAAGGTCCTGGACGTCGCCACCTCCCGCGGCATCTGCTGTCACGTCGGCGGCGACATCGACTTCGACGCCGAGGGCAACCTGTACCTGTCGACCGGCGACGACTCCAACCCGTTCGCCTCCGACGGCTTCACCCCGATCGACGAGCGGTCCAGCCGCAACCCGGCCTTCGACGCCCGCCGCAGCTCCGGCAACACCAACGACCTGCGCGGCAAGATCCTGCGCATCAAGGTCGCCGAGGACGGCTCGTACACCATCCCCGAGGGCAACCTCTTCGCCCCCGGCACCGCGAAGACCCGCCCCGAGATCTACGCGATGGGCTTCCGCAACCCGTTCCGGATGAGCGTCGACGAGAAGACCGGCATCGTCTACGTCGGCGACTACGGCCCCGACGCGGGCGCCGCCGACCCCGCCCGCGGCCCGGCCGGACAGGTCGAGTTCGCCAAGGTCACCGAGCCGGGCAACTTCGGCTGGCCGTTCTGCACCGGCGACAACGACCCGTACGTCGACTACGACTTCGCCACCGGCACCTCCGGCGAGCCCTTCGACTGCGCCGCCCCGAAGAACACCTCGCCGCACAACACCGGCCTGGTCGACCTGCCGCCCGCGCAGCCGGCCTGGATACCGTACGACGACGACTCCGTGCCCGAGTTCGGCAGCGGCTCCGAGTCCCCGATGGCCGGCCCGGTCTACCACTACGACCCCGACCTCGACTCCGAGGTGAAGTTCCCCGAGGCGTACGACGGTGACTTCTTCGCCGGTGAGTTCGGCCGCCAGTGGATCAAGCGGATCGAGCAGAACGGGGACGGGTCGGTCGCGTCGATCAACGACTTCCCGTGGACCGGCACCCAGATCATGGACATGGACTTCGGCCCCGACGGGGCGCTCTACGTCCTCGACTACGGCCTGTCCTGGTTCCAGGGCGACGACGACTCCGCCCTCTACCGCATCGAGAACGCCGAGGACGGCTACTCCCCGATCGCCGAGGTGAGCGCCGACAAGACCTCCGGCGCGGTGGGCCTGAAGGTCACCTTCACCGGCTCCGCCAAGGACGCCGACTCCACCGACCTCACCTACCGCTGGGACTTCGGCGACGGCACCACGGGCACCGGGCTCACCCCCACCCACCGCTACAAGAAGGCCGGCACCTACACCGCGACCTTCACCGCCGAGGACCCCGAGGGCAACACCGGCAACGCCAGCGTCCGCATCGTGGTCGGCAACACCGAACCCAAGGTGCGCATCGACATCCCCGGCAACGGCACCCTGGCCGCGTTCGGCGAGCCGGTCCCGTTCAAGGTGACCGTCACCGACCCCGAGGAGACCGTCGACTGCTCCAAGGTCAAGGTCACCTACAGCCTCGGCCACGACCACCACGCCCACGAGCTGACCAGCGAGATGGGCTGTGAGGGCACCCTCAAGCCGCCGGCCGGCGAGGGCGGCCACGACCCCAACGCCAACATCTACGGTGTGGTCGGCGCCAGCTACACCGACGGCGGCGCCAACGGCCAGGAGGCGCTGACCGGCACCGCCCGCACCGTGCTCCAGCCGCTGCACCGCCAGGCCGAGCACTTCACCACCCAGTCCGGCATCCAGACCTACGACAAGACCGGCGCCAACGGCGGCAAGACCGTCGGCGACATCAACGACGGCGACTGGATCTCCTTCAGCCCCTACAAGTTCGACGGGCAGAAGAAGATGACCGTCCGCGCCTCCTCCGGCGGCGCCGGCGGCTACGTCGAACTGCGCACCGGCTCGCCCACCGGCCCGCTGCACGGCTCGGCCTACATCCCGCCGACCGGGAGCTGGGAGACGTTCCAGAACGTCGACGTGCCGCTGCGGTCGCTGCCCAAGAAGACCACCGACATCTACCTCGTCTTCAAGGGCGGCGAGGGCGCCCTGTTCGATGTGGACGACTTCGAGTTCTCCAAGGAGCCCTTCAAGAACGGCAAGAAGGTCCTGGTCTTCTCCAAGACCGCCGGCTACCGCCACGACGCCATCCCGCAGGGCATCGCCGCCCTGAAGGAACTCGGCGCCCCGGCCGGCATCACCGTCACCGCCACCGAGGAGGCCAAGCAGTTCACCACGGCCAACCTCGCCAAGTACGACGCGGTCGCCTTCCTGTCCACCACCGGTGACGTGCTCAACGCCGAGCAGCAGACCGCGTTCGAGAACTACATCAAGAACGGCGGCGGCTACCTCGGCGTGCACGCCGCCGCCGACACCGAGTACGACTGGCAGTTCTACGGCGGCCTGGTCGGCGCCTACTTCGCCTCGCACCCGGCCATCCAGCAGGCCACCGTCCGCGTGGAGGACCACGACCACCCGGCCACCGCGCACCTGGACGACACCTGGGTCCGCACCGACGAGCTGTACAACTACCGCACCAACCCGCGCGAGCGGGCCAAGGTCCTCGCCACCCTCGACGAGACCACCTACCAGGGCGGCACCATGAAGGGCGACCACCCGATCGCCTGGTGCCAGAAGTACGAGGGCGGCCGCTCCTTCTACACCGGCCTCGGCCACACCAAGGAGTCCTACGCCGACGAGTCGTTCCGCGCCCACCTGCTCGGCGGCCTGCAGTACGCCACCGGCCAGGTCAAGGCGGACTGCAAGCCGGACAAGGGCTACCGGAAGATCTTCAACGGCCAGACCCTGGACGGCTGGAAGCAGGCCGGCCCCGGCGGCTTCGACATCAAGGACGGCACCCTGGAGTCCAACGGCGGCATGGGACTGCTCTGGTACCAGGCCAAGGAGCTGAAGTCGTACTCGCTCACCCTCGACTGGAAGATGCGGGGCGACGACAACTCCGGGATCTTCGTGGGCTTCCCCGCCTCCGACGACCCCTGGTCCGCGGTGGACAAGGGCTACGAGATCCAGATCGACGCCACGGACACCCCCGACCGCACCACGGGCGCCGTCTACTCCTTCAAGTCGGCGAACATCAAGGCCCGTGACCAGGTCCTGCGCCCGCCCGGGCAGTGGAACTCCTACGAGATCAAGGTCCAGGGCGAACGCCTCCAGGTGTTCCTCAACGGAGTCAAGATCAACGACTTCACCAACAAGGACCCCCAGCGGAGCCTCACGGACGGCTACATCGGCCTCCAGAACCACGGCGCCGCCGACAAGGTCTCCTTCCGGGACATCCAGTTGAAGGAGCTGTCCTCCTAGCCCCCTCGGGGCCACAGACGGCGGCGGGCGGGGGACGCCGGACCCCCGCCCGCCGCCACCGGGCCCTCCGGGGGGCGCTTGGCCCTCCGGGGGTGCCTGATTCTTCGGGGGGCCGTGCCTCGCCCGGTGTCTCCGGGGTTCCACCATGACGCGTTCGACAAGGAGGCTGCCCATGTCCGCGTCCTCTTCCCCTTCCACCTCCCTCTCCCCTTCCTCTTCCAATTCCTCCTCTTCTTCGTCCTCCGACTCCCGTACCGGTGTGTGGCTGATCGGCGCGCGCGGTTCCGTCGCCACCACCGTGGTGGCGGGCGCCGCCGCCGTCACCGCCGGACTGCACCCCCCGACCGGCATGGTCACCGAGGCCCCCCAGTTCGCCAGCTCCGGACTCCCGCCCCTCGCCGCCCTGGTCTTCGGCGGCCACGACACCGTGGACTGCCCCCTGCCGAAGCGGGCCGAGACCCTGGCCGCCGGCGGTGTCCTGCCCCCCGGCCTGCCCTCCGCCGTCCACGCCGAACTGGCCGCCGCCGAACGGGAGGTACGCCCCGGCGGACCCCTGCCCGGCGACACCCGGACCACCGAGGAACTGATCACCGCCTTCGCCGCCGACATCCGCGACTTCACGCGCCGTACGGGAGTGGCGCGGACCGTGGTCGTCAACGTGGCGTCCACCGAACCGCTCGCCACTGGCCGCGACCTGCCGCCCAGCTCCCTCTACGCGGCGGCGGCCCTGCGCGCCGGCTGCCCGTACGTCAACTTCACCCCCTCCACCGGCCTCCATCACCCCTCCTTGGCCGCCGAGGCGGACGCCAGTGGTCTGCCGTACGCGGGCCGCGACGGCAAGACCGGCCAGACGCTGCTGCGGTCCGTCCTCGGCCCGATGTTCGCCCAGCGGGCCCTCAGTGTCCGGGCCTGGTCCGGCACCAACCTCCTCGGCGGCGGCGACGGCGCCGCCCTCGCCGACCCCGCCGCCGCGGCGGCGAAGAACGCCGGCAAGGAACGCGTCCTCGCCGACACCCTCGGCGCCCCCGTCGAGGGCGAGGTCCACATCGACGACGTCCCCTCGCTCGGCGACTTCAAGACCGCCTGGGACCACGTCGCCTTCGACGGCTTCCTCGGCTCCCGCATGATCCTCCAGACCATCTGGCAGGGCTGCGACTCCGCGCTCGCCGCCCCGCTCGTCCTCGACCTCGCCCGCCTCACCGCCCGCGCCCACGAACGCGGCTGCTCCGGACCCCTCCGCGAACTGGGTTTCTACTTCAAGGACCCGGTGGGCGACGGCCCGTCCGGTCTGGGGGAGCAGTACGCCGAGCTGATGGCGTTCGCGGAACGGCTGCGGGACGCGGCGCCACCGCTGACGCCTGCGAGGGCGGCCGTGAGGGATGCCGGTGCCGGTGGTGGTGCCGAGGCCGGTGGTGCCGAGGCCGGTGTCGGTGCCGAGGCCGGGGAGCGTCGGTGAGCCGGGGGAGGGGGGTGACCGAGGTTTCCCAGGTGGGAGGCGCTCGTGCCGGGGTCACCGGTTCCGGGGTTGCTGACGCCGCTGCCGGGGCCGTCGGCGCGGGGGCCCTCGGCGTGGCGGCGCGCGGCGGTGCGACGGGGGCCGCCACGGCGCGCGGAGACGCGGGCGCGGGTGACAGCCGCCCCTCCCGTGCGCTCGCCTGGGCCGAACTGCTCCGCCTGCCGGCCCTGTTCACCGTCCCCGGCGACGCCCTGGCCGGCGTCGCCGCGGCCGGGGCCCGGCCCGGACCCCGCACCCTCCTGGCCATCGGTTCCTCCCTCTGCCTGTACGAGGCCGGCATGGTCCTCAACGACTGGGCCGACCGCACCGAGGACGCCGCCGAACGCCCCCACCGCCCCCTCCCCTCCGGCCGCGTCCACCCGTCCACCGCCCTCACCGCCGCCTGCGCCCTCACCGCGGCCGGACTGGCCCTCGCCGCACGCGCCGGCCGCCCCGCGCTCGCCGTGGCCACGCCCCTCGCGGCGACCGTCTGGGCCTACGACCTCACCCTGAAGCACACCCCGGCCGGCCCCGTCGCCATGGCCGGAGCCCGCGCCCTGGACCTCCTCCTGGGCGCCGCCACCACCGGCCGGGTCCGCCCGGCGCTGCCCTCGGCGGCGCTCCTCGGCACCCACACCCTCGCGGTCACGACCGTCTCCCGCCGCGAGACCACGGGCGGCTCGGCGCTGGCCCCCCTCGCGGCCCTGGCCACCACCGCCGTACTGACCCGCCTGACGGCCCGGCACCCCACCCGACACCCGGCAGGCCGACGGGAAGCAGCCTCCCGCGGCCTGCCGGGCCCCACCCCGACGGCCACCGGCCCGGCCCCCACGGCACCGGACACCGCCCGGCGCCCCGGCGGCCCAGCGCCCGGCCCCGGGGCGGAGCACGGTACGCCACCCGCCCTCGGTGGCCCAGGCACCGGACCGGGCACCGGCCGAGGCACCGGACCGGGCACCGGCCCAGGCACCGATGGCGGCTCCCGGCGCGGCCCCGGGACCGCGGGCCCCCTGCTCCGGCGTCCAGGAGCGCGCCCCGGCAGCAGCCGTGAGCCCCTGGCCACCGCCCTCGCCGCCGTCTACGCCGCCACGGCCGCCCGCCCCTATCTCCACGCCGCCCTCAACCCCTCACCCCCGCTCACCCAACGCGCCGTCGGCGGCGGTATCCGCGCCACGATCCCCCTCCAGGCCGCCCTCGCCGCCCGTGCCGGAGCCGGCGCCCTCGCGGCGGTGGTCGCGGGGCTCGCCCCACTGGGCCGGCGGTTCGCGAGGAAGGTGAGCATCACATGACGCGCCGCACACCACCCGTACCGTCCCGTCCCGCCGTCCCCCCGTTCCGCTTCGGCTACGGCACCAACGGCCTCGCCGACCTCCGCCTCGACGACGCGCTGACGCTCCTCGCCGACCTGGGATACGACGGTGTCGGGCTCACCCTGGACCACATGCACCTCGACCCGCTCGCCCCGGACCTGGCGGCCCGCACCCGCCGGGTGGCGCACCGCCTGGCCGCGCTGGGCCTCGGGGTCACCGTCGAGACGGGCGCCCGCTATGTCCTCGACCCGCGCCGCAAACACGGCCCCTCCCTCCTCGACCCTGACCCCGACGACCGCGCCCGCCGCGTCGACCTGCTGCTGCGGGCCGTCCGGATCGCCGCCGACCTCGGCGCCCACGCCGTGCACTGCTTCAGCGGCGTGACCCCCGCCGGCACGGACGAGGACACCGCGTGGCAGCGCCTCGCCGAGGCCCTCGCCCCCGTCGTGGACGCCGCCGCGGCCTCCGGCGTCCCGCTCGCCGTGGAACCCGAGCCCGGTCACCTCCTGGGCACCCTGACCGACTTCCACCGGCTGCGCCGTGCCCTCGGCGACCCCGAGGCCCTCGGTCTCACCCTGGACATCGGCCACTGCCAGTGCCTCGAACCGCTCTCTCCCGCCGACTGCGTACGCGCCGCCGGCCCCTGGCTGCGGCACGTCCAGATCGAGGACATGCGGCGCGGCGTCCACGAACACCTCCCGTTCGGTGAGGGCGAGATCGACTTCCCGCCCGTCCTCGCGGCCCTCGCCGCCACCGGCTACCAGGGCCTCACCGTCGTCGAACTCCCTCGCCACTCCCACGCCGGCCCCCACTACGCGACCCACTCCCTCCCCTTCCTCCACACGGCGGCGACCTCGGCCACCACCCCCTTGGCGGCCTCCGGCGCCGTCACCGACGTACCGCCGTCGGCCGCCCCACCCACCGGCGTGCCCTCGGCCACCCCACAAGGGAGCACCCCATGAGACACCCCCACACCACCCACCCCCCGCAGAACCCGCCCTCGGAGCCGGCCACCCCAGCCCACACCACCCCCGCCCACACCTCCCCGGCCGACCTGCGCACCGCGCTCGACGCCCGGCTGGGCGGTGCCGCCCGGGCCTGGCTGGACCAGGCACTGGAGGAGGCGGCCACGCACCCCGGCGGGCACGGGCCGATCTCCGTGTGGGAGCTGCGGCTGGCCGAGGCCGCCCGCCGCTGCGGCCCGGTCCATGCCGACGCGGCCCGCGTGCTGATCCTGCACGCGGCCGGCGCCGACACCGACGCGCTGGCCCGGGTCTACCACCAGGGCACCGCCGACGAACGCCGTGCCGTCCTGTACGCGCTGCCCCACCTGGTGCCCGGCCCGGAGGCCCTCCCGCTCGTCGAGGACGCCCTGCGCACCAACGACACCCGGCTGCTGGCCGCCGCCGTCGGACCGTACGCGGCCCGCCACCTCGACGCCCACCAGTGGCGGCACGCCGTGCTGAAGTGCCTGTTCACCGGCGTCCCGGTGGACCATGTGGCGGATCTGGACCGCCGGTCCCACGGGGACGGCGAACTCGCCCGGATGCTCGCCGACTACGCCGCCGAACGCACCGCCGCCGGCCGTCCCGTGCCCGAAGACCTGCACCGCGTCCTGGCCCTGACCGGTCCCGCGTCCCCGTCGCGGCGCCCGGCCGGCCCCCACGGCAAGGAGTCCTGATGCGCATCTTCGACCCCCACATCCACATGACCTCCCGCACCACCGACGACTACGAGGCCATGTACGCCGCGGGTGTCCGCGCCGTCGTCGAGCCCGCGTTCTGGCTCGGCCAGCCCCGCACCTCGCCCGCCTCCTTCCACGACTACTTCGACGCCCTCCTCGGCTGGGAGCCGTTCCGCGCCGCCCAGTACGGCATCGCCCACCACTGCACGATCGCCCTCAACCCCAAGGAGGCCAACGACCCGCGCTGCGCCCCCGTCCTCGCCGACCTGCCCCGCTATCTCGTCAAGGACCGCGTGGTCGCCGTCGGCGAGATCGGCTACGACTCGATGACACCGGCCGAGGACACCGCGCTCGCCGCCCAGTTGCAGCTCGCCGCCGACCACGGGCTGCCCGCCCTGGTGCACACCCCGCACCGCGACAAGCTGGCCGGTCTGCGCCGCACCCTCGATGTGGTCCGCGAGTCCGCGCTGCCCCCGGAGCGGGTGCTGGTCGACCACCTCAACGAGACCACCGTGAAGGAGGCCAAGGACAGCGGGGCCTGGCTCGGCTTCTCGGTGTATCCGGACACCAAGATGGACGAGAAGCGGATGGTGGCGATCCTCCGCGAGTACGGCCCCGACCGGGTGCTGGTGAACTCCGCCGCCGACTGGGGTCGCAGCGACCCGCTGAAGACCCGCAAGGTCGCCGACCTGATGCTCACCGAGGGCTTCGGCGAGGACGACGTGGACCGGGTGCTGTGGCGCAACCCCGTCGCGTTCTACGGGCTCAGCGGACGGCTCGACCTGGACGTCACCGCCCCCGACGCCACCCACGAGGGCAACTCGATCCTGCGCGGCGGGGAGTGAGCGATGCGCTTCCGGCACCCCGACGGCTCCGTCGTCCACCTCGCCTACTGCACCAACGTGCACCCCGCCGAGACCCTCGACGGCGTCCTCGCCCAGCTCCGCGACCACTGCGAGCCGGTCCGCCGCCGCCTCGGCCGGGACCGCCTCGGCATCGGCCTGTGGCTGGCCCGCGACGCCGCCCAAGCCCTGGTCACCGACCCGTCCGCGCTGCGCGGCCTGCGCGCCGAACTCGACCGGCGGGGCCTGGAGGTCGTCACCCTCAACGGCTTCCCCTACGAGGGATTCGGCGCCGAGGAGGTCAAGTACCGCGTCTACCAGCCGGACTGGGCCGACCCCGAACGCCTGGACCACACCACCTCTCTGGCCCGTGTGCTCGCCGGGCTGCTCCCCGACGACGTCACCGAGGGCAGCATCTCCACCCTCCCGCTGGCCTGGCGCACCGCCTATGACGACGCCCGCGCCGAGAAGGCCCGCGCCGCCCTGCTCACCCTGGCCGAACGCCTGGACGCCCTGGAGGAGCTGACCGGCCGCTCCATCCGGGTCGGCCTGGAGCCCGAGCCCGGCTGTGTCGTCGAGACCACCCGGGACGCCATCACCCCGCTCACCGCGATCGGCCACGACCGCGTCGGCATCTGTGTGGACACCTGCCATCTCGCCACCTCCTTCGAAGATCCGCACACCGCCCTGGACACCCTCGGCGTCGCCCGCGTCCCCATCGTCAAGGCGCAGCTCTCCGCCGCCCTGCACGCCGAACACCCCCGTCTCCCCGAGGTCCGCGCGGCCCTCGCCGCCTTCGCCGAACCCCGCTTCCTGCACCAGACCCGCACCACCACCCCCGCCGGCCTCGCCGGCACCGACGACCTCGACGAGGCGCTCACCGGCGACGCCCTGCCCGACACGGCGCCCTGGCGGGCCCACTTCCACGTCCCGCTGCACGCCGACCCCGCCGCGCCCCTCACCTCCACCCTCCCCGTCCTGAAGTCCGCCCTGACCAAGCTGGTCGGCGGCCCGCACCCCCTCACCCGGCACCTGGAGGTCGAGACCTACACCTGGCAGGCCCTCCCGCCCGAGCTGCGGCCCCGGGTCCGGGCCCAGCTCACCGACGGCATCGCCGCCGAGCTGACCCTCGCCCGCGAACTGCTCACCGACCTCGGCCTGAAGGAGCTGCCGTGACCCGACCCGAAGGCCCCACCCCGCTCCTGGTCCTGGACGTCGTCGGCCTCACCCCCCGTCTCCTCGACCACATGCCCCACCTCAAGGCGCTCGGCCGGTCCGGCTCCCGCGCCCCGCTCGGCACCGTCCTGCCCGCCGTCACCTGCGCCGCCCAGTCCACCTTCCTCACCGGCGCCCTCCCCTCCGAACACGGCATCGTCGGCAACGGCTGGTACTTCCGCGAACTCGGCGACGTCCTGCTGTGGCGCCAGCACAACGGACTCGTCGCCGGCGACAAGCTCTGGGACGCCGCCCGCCGCGCCCACCCCGGCTACACCGTCGCCAACATCTGCTGGTGGTACGCCATGGGCGCCGACACCGACATCACCGTCACCCCCCGTCCCGTCTACTACGCCGACGGCCGCAAGGAACCCGACTGCTACACCCGGCCCCCGGCCCTGCACGACGAACTCACCGAGAAATTCGGCACCTTCCCCCTCTTCCACTTCTGGGGACCCGGCGCCGACCTGGTCTCCAGCCAGTGGATCATCGACGCCACCCGGCACATCATCCGCACCCGCCGCCCCGACCTGGCCCTCTGCTACCTCCCGCACCTCGACTACGATCTCCAGCGCTTCGGCCCCGACGACCCCCGCTCCCTGCGGGCCGCCACCGACCTGGACACGGCCCTGGCCCCGCTCCTGGACGACGCCCGCGCCGAGGGACGCACCGTCGTCGCCCTGTCCGAGTACGGCATCACCCGGGTGAACCGGTCCGTCGACATCAACCGCGCCCTGCGCCGCGCCGGCCTGCTGGAGGTGCACACGCAGGACGGCATGGAGTACCTCGACCCGATGGCCTCCCGCGCCTTCGCGGTCGCCGACCACCAGATCGCCCACGTCTACGTGCGCCGCCCCGAGGACCTCGCCGCCACCCGCGCCGCCCTCGACGGACTGCCCGGCATCGAGCAGCTCCTCGACGACGAGGGCAAGAAGGCCCACCACCTCGACCATCCGCGCGCCGGAGAACTCGTCGCCGTCGCGGAACCGGACGCCTGGTTCACGTACTACTACTGGCTCGACGACGACCGCGCGCCCGACTTCGCACGGCTGGTCGAGATCCACCGCAAACCCGGCTACGACCCGGTCGAGCTGTTCATGGACCCGCTCGACCCCTATGTCAAGGTCAAGGCAGCCACCGCGCTGGCCCGCAAGAAACTCGGCATGCGCTACCGCATGGCGGTGGTGCCGCTGGACGCCTCACCTATTCGCGGCAGCCACGGCCGCCTTCCCGCGAGCGACGACGACGGTCCGCTCCTCATCTGCTCCACCCCCCGCGCTGTCGGTGACCGTGTGGCGGCCACCGACGTGAAACAACTCCTGCTCCGACTGGCCGGACTCGGCTGACCCCCGGCCCGCTGATTCCGGCTCCATTTCAGTGAAGCACGCACCACTGACAACGGCCCGCCCCGAGCGCATCGGGGCAGGTCACGACCGAGAAGGCAGGCACCCGTGACCCTGTTCCCCCGCACCACAGGCACCGACGCCCCCACGGCCGACGGCCCCGACGAGGCGCTGCGCCGCAGCCTCGGCGTCGGCCGCCGCCGGTTCCTGACCACCTGCACCGCCGTCGCCGGCGCCGCCGTCGCGGCCCCCGTCTTCGGCGCCTCACCCGCCCTGGCCCACGACCAGGACCGGGGCAGAGGACACGGCCACGGCCACGGACACGGGCACGGCGGTGACGTCCTGGTCCCCGCGGACAAGCGCGGCATCATCCTCTACACCGTCCGGGACGCCACCGCCCGCGACCCGCTCGCCAGCGACCTGCCCTCCGGCTTCCGCGAGGTCTTCAAGCAACTCGCCCGGCACGGCTACCGGCAGGTCGAGTTCGCGGGCTACAACCAGCACGCCAACGCGCCCGGCGGGGCCAGTCTGGAGTCGGTCGCCGGTGCCAAGCTGCTGCGCTCCTGGCTGGACGAGTACGGGCTGCGCGCCCAGGGCAACCACGGCTTCATCCCGTCGTCCTGGCCGCTGACCAGCGCCGACCTGGACACCTTCAAGAAGCACCTGGAGATCGCCAACATCCTCGGCATGGCCCACATGGGCACCGGCGGCGACCCCACCGGCAGCTCCTACCGGGCCGACTGGGACGTGGCCGCCGACAAGTGGAACGCCCTCGGCGAGATCGCCCGCCGCGAGGGCATCAAGCTCTACACCCACAACCACGACGCGGCCTACGGCTTCCTCCTCGACGGCGGCCCGCTGGACGCCCAGGGACGGCCCACCCGCAGCTCCGGCATCCGCAAGCTGGAGTACTTCCTGAAGGTCACCGACCCCCGGCTGGTGTGGCTGGAGATGGACATCTTCTGGGCGCACGTGGCCCAGTACAAGTTCCACACCTACACGGCTCACGACGGCTCCACCCGCAGGAACGTCTTCGACCCGGCCGGCCTGGTGGCCCGGCACGACAAGCGCTACCCGCTGTTCCACGCCAAGGACGGCGTCGTCAGCACCACCAACGGCATGGGCTACGAGATGGTTCCCTTCGGGACCGGCGTCATCGACTACACGACGTTCTTCTCCCGGGTCGGGCACCGCAACTACCACAACCCGATGATCGAGGACGACAACTCCCCGAGCGCCACCGACCCCGCGCAGTCGCTGCGCGAGGCCAAGATCAGCTACGACAACCTGGCGGCCCTGCGCAAGCGCCACCGCTGACCGGCACGGCCTACCGGACCCGCACGGCCGACCGGACCGGCGCGGCGACGGGGCGGCGCGGCGACGGGGCGGCCCCTCCCGTACCTCGCGGGAGGGGCCGCCCCGTCGCGCCGTCCGCGGCGCCGCCGTCGTATCAGGCCGTCTCCTCGCCGAGCGGGTGCGGGTTGGGCACGACGCGCTTCACATCGGGCCTGCCCGGTGCCTTCAGGAACAGCGCCAGCCCCGCGGAGGCCAGCCCGATCGAACCGGCCAGCTCGAACGCACCGTCGTAGTCCCAGGCGCCGACGACGACCGCGCCCAGGCCGGAACCGACGAGCCCGGAGATCAGCTTCGAGCTGTAGACCATGCCGTAGTTGGTCGCGTTGTTGTTCTCCCCGAAGTAGTCCGCCGTCATCGCCGCGAACAGCGGGAAGATCGCGCCGCCGCCGAAGCCGGAGACCATGGAGCAGAACAGGAAGAACGGCATGCTGCCGAGCCGTCCGGAGACCAGCACCCCGAACTGGGCGGCGCCCAGCACCAGGCAGACGATGATCAGGGTGGCGCGGCGGCCGCACCGGTCGGAGATCCAGCCGATGACGCCGCGTCCGGTGCCGTTGACGATCGCCTTCAGGGACATCGCCGTCGCCACGATCCCGCCGGCGAAGCCCATGTCCTTGCCGAACGGCACCTGGAAGGCGATGCCGAAGATGTTGATGCCGGCCGTGCACAGCAGGCAGAACCACATCATCCACAGCACGGGTGTGCGCGCGGCCTCCCCGGGGGTGTACTGCTTGACCGCCGGCGGGTTCTTGGCCAGCGCCCGGCGGATCTTCGGGTCGTCGGTCCGCCGCAGCGGGTCGATGTGCGCGGGCCACCAGTTCTTCGGCGGGTCCCGGAAGAACCAGCCCGCCGAGGCGACCAGCAGGCAGAGCCCGACGCCCGCGCAGACCAGCACCGTCTCGTAGTTGCCCAGGTCCATATACGAGGTGAACAGGAACACGAACGGCACCGAGCCGTAGGCGAAGCCGCCGTTGACGAAGCCGGTCTTGCCGCCCTTGCGCTCCGGATACCACTTGCCGACCATGTTCACGCACGTCGCGTAGACCAGACCGGCGCCGATGCCGCTGCACATGCCGAAGCCGAGGTAGGCGACGGCGACATGCGGCGCGTACGCCAGGGAGACGTACCCCGACAGGGTGCCCACCGCGCCGATCAGCATCGCCGACCGCGCGGGGAGCCGGCCGCTCTCGCGCAGCCGCCCGGCCGGGAAGGCCACGGCCGCCTGGAAGAACACCCAGACGCCCATCAGCCAGAAGATGTGCCCGCTGCTCCACAGGTGCGCCTCGTGCAGGGTGTCCTCCGCCGAGGTGAACGCGTACTCGGCGGAACTGATGCCCATCATGCCGACCCAGGGCAGGATGACCATCCACTTGCGGGGGCGGCCCATGATGTCGGTGTCGGACTCGCCGATCCGGTACACGCGGCCGTGGTGATCCGTCACCTCCCGGTAGGGGACGGATGTCGATATGCCGGTCGTTGTCATGTCGTTCAGCACCCCTTGCGGTCGAAAGCTCCGGTCGGCGCCCCCCGTCCCCTGCCTTTCGTGCGCGCGGGTCCCGGGGCCGGCCGACGCGCACCGTCGGCCGGCCCCGCGCCCGTTCACCTGGTGCACCGCCCCCCGAGGAGCCCCGCCGCCCGCGCCCAGCGGTACTTGGCGCCGAGCACGGCGACCGGTTTCTCGGTCGTGTAGGGGTAGGCCACCACGCCCCGCTCGAAGAGGTACTGGCCCGCCTCCTCGACCTCCACGTCACCCGCCAGGGAGGCCACCACGGGCTTCTCCACGCCGCGTGCGCGGAACTCGGCCACCACGCGCGCGGTGAGTTCGGCGAACACCATGGGAGGGGTGACGATGGTGTGCCAGTAGCCGAGCACCAGCGCGTGGACGCGCGGGTCCGCCAGCCCCAGCCGGATCGTCGCCTCGTACGTGGCCGGCGGCTCGCCCCCGGTGATGTCCACCGGGTTGCCCGCCGCGCCGAAGGGCGGGATGAACTCCCGGAAGGCCGCGTCCAGGTCGGGCGGGATCTCCATCAGGGACAGCCCGTGGTCCGTCACCGCGTCGGACAGCAGCACCCCGCTGCCGCCGGCCCCGGTGATGATCACCACGTTGTCGCCCCGGGGGGCGGGAAGCACCGGCAACGCGCGCGCGTACTCCAGCATGTCGTTCAGGCCGGGCGCCCGGATGACACCGGCCTGCCGCAGGATGTCGTCGTACACGGCGTCGTCCCCGGCCAGCGCCCCGGTGTGCGACCCGGCGGCCCGGGCGCCCGCGGCCGTACGGCCCGCCTTGAGGACCACGACCGGTTTCCTCGGCACCGTCGCCCGTGCGGCGGCCACGAAGGCCCGGCCGTCCTTGAGGTCCTCCAGGTGCATCGCGACGCACTCGGTGTGCGGGTCCTCGCCGAACCAGGTCAGCAGGTCGTCCTCGTCCAGGTCGGCCTTGTTGCCCAGCCCGACGATGGCCGACACGCCCGTCTTCGTGGTGCGGGCGAAGCCCAGGACGGCCATCCCGATGCCGCCCGACTGGGAGGTCAGCGCCACGCCGCCCTTGACGTCGTACGGGGTGCAGAAGGTGGCGCACAGGTCCTGCCAGGTCGAGTAGTAGCCGTAGATGTTCGGCCCCAGCAGCCGGACGCCGTACCGCTCGGCGACGGCCACGACTTCGTCCTGGAGGGCGTGTTCGCCGGTCTCCGCGAACCCGGAGGGGATCAGCACGGCGTTCGGGATCCTCTTGCGGCCCACTTCCTCCAGTGCCGCGGCCACGAACCGCGCGGGGATCGCGAAGACCGCCACGTCCACCTCACCGGGCACGTCGGTGACACTCTTGTACGCCTTGTGACCCAGGATGTCGTCGGCCCTGGGGTTGACCGGGTGGATCTCCCCGGCGAAGCCGCCGTCGACCAGGTTGCGCATCACCGAGTTGCCGATCTTGCCGGTCTCGTTGGAGGCGCCGATCACGGCCACCGACGTCGGCTGCATCAGGCGGCGCATCGAGGCGAGGATCTCCGCGCGCGTGTAGCGGCGCCGCTCCTTGGGCGTCCCGGTGGCCAGGAGCACCCGGATGTCGGCCGCCACCGCGCCGTCCGCGGTGGCGATCACCGGGTTGAGGTCCACCTCGGCGATCTCCGGGAAGTCGGTGACCAGTTCGGAGACCCGCCGGATCTGCTCGGCCACCGCCGCCCGGTCCACCGCCGCCCGTCCGCGCACCCCGCGCAGCACCTCGGCCGCCCGCACGGAGTCCAGCATGGACAGCGCCTCCTCGGCGTCCACGGGCGCCAGCCGGAACGTGACGTCCTTGAGCACCTCCACCAGCACCCCGCCGAGCCCGAACGCCACCACCTTCCCGAACGTCGGATCGGTCACCGCCCCGACGATCAGCTCCTGCCCCGGCGGCAGCAGCTCCTGGATCTGCACGCCCTCGATCCGGGCGCCGGGGGCGTACGCCCGCGCGTCCGCCACGATCCGGTGGAACGCGGCCCGGACGTCCGCCGCCCCCTCGACGCCGACGACCACACCGCCGGCGTCGGTCTTGTGGAGGATGTCCGGCGACACGATCTTCATCACCACGGGCCCGCCGAACCGCGCGGCGCACGCCACCGCCTCCTCGGCATCGCCCGCCACCGCCTCGCCGGGTACGGCGATCCCGTACGCCTCGGCGAGCAGCTTGCCCTCGGGGGCGGTCAGCGCGGTCCGTCCCCCGGCGCGCACGGCGTCCAGCACCGCGCGGACCCGCGTCACCCGGTCGTCGGCCACCACGTCAGATCACCCCGTCCGACTCGAGCAGGCGCAGTTCCTCGTCGCCGAGCCCCAGCTCGCCGGCGTAGATCTCCTCGTTGTGCTCGCCCAGCAGGGGCGGACTGCCGACCTCCACGGGGGAGTCGGAGAGCTTCAGCGGGCTGCCGACGGTCACGAACTCGCCGCGCTCGGGGTGCGGAACGCGCACGATCATCCCGTTGGCGGCCAGCGACTCGTCCTCGATGATCTCCCGGGTGGACAGGATCGGCCCGCACGGGATGGCGTGCGCGTTCAGCCGCTCCAGCACCTCCCACTTGGGCAGCGTGGCCGACCACTCCTCGATCAACTGGAACATCTTGCCCAGCTTCGGCAGCCGGGCCTCCGGCGTCGCCCACTCGGGGTCGGCGGCCAGCTCGGGCCGGCCGATCAGCTCGGTCAGCGGCCGCCAGCCGACCGGCTGCACGATCACGTACACGTAGTCGTTGGGGCCGCCCGGCGCGCACCTGACCGCCCAGCCGGGCTGCCCGCCGCCGGAGGCGTTCCCGGAGCGGGGAACCTCGTCGCCGAAGTCCTCGTTGGGATATTCGGCGAGTGGACCATGGCTCAGGCGCTGCTGGTCGCGCAGCTTCACCCGGCAGAGGTTGAGCACCGCGTGCTGCATGGCCACGTTCACCCGCTGTCCGCGCCCGGTGCGCTCCCGCTGGTACAGGGCGGCGAGGATGCCCGCCACGGCGTGGACGCCCGTGCCCGAGTCCCCGATCTGGGCCCCCGTCGCCAGCGGCGGCCCGTCCTGGAAACCGGTGGTCGACATCGACCCGCCCATGGCCTGCGCGACGACCTCGTACGCCTTGAAGCCGGTGTACGGGCCTTCGCCGAACCCCTTGATGGAGGCGTAGACGATCCGTGGATTGATCTCCTTGACGCGGTCCCAGGTGAAACCCATCCGGTCCACCGCGCCCGGCCCGAAGTTCTCGACCAGGACGTCGGAGCGCCGGATCAGCTCGGTGAGCAGGTGCTTGCCGCGCTCGGTCTTGGTGTTGAGGGTGATGCTCCGCTTGTTGCAGTTGAGCATCGTGAAGTAGAGGGAGTCGACGTCCGGGAGGTCGCGCAACTGCCTGCGCGTGATGTCACCGGCCGGCGCCTCCAGCTTGACCACGTCCGCGCCGAGCCAGGCGAGCAACTGGGTCGCGGAGGGACCGGACTGCACGTGCGTCATGTCCAGCACGCGGATGCCCTCAAGAGCCTTGGCCGTCATGGGCGTTCCACCTCACTTGTACATCGTCTGGTTCATGGTTCCGGGGGCGTACGCGTCCGGGTCGACCCAGACGTTGATCAGCGACGGTTTGCCGGACTCGCGGGCCCGGCGGAGCGCGGGGCCGATGTCGGCGGGGTCGCGGACCTCCTCGCCGTGACCGCCGAGCATCCGTGCGAACTGGTCGTAGGGCACGTCGCCGAGGGTGTTGCCGACCCGCTCGCGCTCCTTGCCGTACTTGGCGGCCTGGCCGTAGCGGATCTGGTTCATGGAGGAGTTGTTGCCGATGACGCCGACGAAGGGGAGGTCGTAGCGGACGAGGGTCTCGAAGTCCCAGCCGGTGAGCGAGAAGGCGCCGTCGCCGAAGAGGGCGACGACCTCCTTGTCCGGCCGCGCCTGCTTGGCGGCCAGCACGAAGGGGATGCCGACACCGAGCGTGCCGAGCGGTCCCGGGTCCATCCAGTGGCCCGGCGCCTTGGGCTGCACGACCTGACCGGAGAAGGTGACGATGTCGCCGCCGTCGCCGATGTAGACCGAGTCCTCGGTGAGGAAGTCGTTGATCTCGCTGACCAGCCGGTACGGGTGGATGGGGGAGGCGTCCGACCTGAGCTGCGGCAGTCGCTTGTCGAGCGCGGCCTGCTCGGCGGCGCGCAGCTCGTCGAGCCACTCCTTCCGCTTCGACGCGCCGACGTCGATCCGGCCGGAGGCCGCCTCGGCCACCGACCGCAGCACCAGCCCCGGGTCGCCGACGATACCGAGGCCGATGTCGCGGTTCTTGCCGACGGTGCGGTAGTCGAGGTCGATCTGGACCACCGTCGCGTCCGGGGAGAGCCGCTTGCCGTAGCCCATGCGGAAGTCGAAGGGCGTGCCGACGACGACGATCACGTCGGCGTGCGAGAAGGCGTACCGACGCGAGAGCTGGAAGTGGTGCGGGTCGCCCGGCGGCAGGGTGCCGCGTCCCGCGCCGTTCATGTAGGCGGGGAGGTCCAGGGCGCGGACCAGGTCGACGGCGGCCGCGGTGCCGCGGGTGGTCCACACCTGGCTGCCGAGCAGGATGGCCGGCTTCTCGGCGTGCACCAGCAGGTCGGCGAGGTCCTCGACCGCCTCCGGGTCACCGGCCGAGCGGGTCGAGGCCCGGTAGGCACCGGCCGCGGGCACCCGCGCCGAGGCCACCGGCACCTTGGCGTCCAGGACATCGCGGGGGATCTCCAGGAAGGAGGGGCCGGGGGCGCCGTGGAAGCACTCGCGGAACGCCATCGACACCATGTCGGCGACGCGGGCGGTGGCCGGCACGGTCGCCGCGAACTTGGTGATCGGCGTCATCATGTCGACGTGCGGCAGGTCTTGGAGCGAGCCCATCCTGTGCTGGCCGAGGGCGCCCTGCCCGCCGATCAGCAGCATCGGCGACTCCGCCCGGAAGGCGTTGGCGACCCCGGTGACGGCGTCGGTGGTGCCGGGTCCGGCGGTGACGACCGCGCAGCCGGGCCTGCCGGTGACCCGGGCGTACCCGTCGGCGGCGTGCGCGGCGACCTGCTCGTGGCGGACGTCGACGACCTCGATGCCCTCGTCCACACAGCCGTCGTAGATGTCGATGATGTGACCGCCGCACAGGGTGTAGACGCGGTCGACGCCCTCGGCCTTGAGTGCCTTGGCCACGAGGTGGCCGCCGGAGATGACGTCCTGGGTGTCGTCGGGCATGGCGAAGTCCTGTCCCTTCGGGGGAGGGGTGGGAGCGCTCTCGCAGTAGACTCGCGGTAGATTGCATACAGTCGACGAATACTGTATGGAGCCTGTTATCCCGCATCCCGTGAGTGGTGTCCAGGGGGCATGCGTCACTTTCGGCCGCCGGGCCCCGGCCGGGCAGCGCCCGGTGGCGGACCCTTTCCCCGACCGGCGGCTCACGCCGTAACCACCCGCTCACCCACCGTCCCGCCCCCCGCCCAGGGCAGGGAAACGCAGGTGAAAGGCACTGCGAAACCTTGGTATGGTTGTCTTCGTCGCCACGGGGAACACCCCCGACGGCCGACAGACACCTAGTCCGGGTGGCGGAATGGCAGACGCGCTAGCTTGAGGTGCTAGTGCCCTTTAACGGGCGTGGGGGTTCAAGTCCCCCCTCGGACACCAAAGTAGGGTCGTTTGAACCCCGGTCCCGGTTGGGACCGGGGTTCTGTGTGTCAGGAGGCAGGCTGCCGTACGGGCGCTGCACGCTAGGGTTGGGCATCAACAGATGGGCAAACCCACTGGTGAGGTCCGCGCCCTGCACTTAGTCGTCAACGATCAGGAGGCGGGCGAAGACGGCTAGGTCAGGCTGTCGCCGCACAGCCGGTGGTGCGCTCCGGTACAGCCGGTGAGCGTTGGCGCACAGTAGTAGCACCTCCTCGATCACGCTCAGTACGGAGTCCATCTCTGTTGAGTAGCGGTCGATGATCTCCTGGGCTGCGGCCAGCTCGCGGTTGATGCGTTCCTGCCGACTTCAGCAGGTCGAGCGGGATGGCGTCGGCGTAGCGCATCTCAATCAGCTTGAGCTGTGCGTTACGGAGGTCCTGCCGTCGCTGCTTTTGTCGCTTCACCTCGGCTTGGCCGGCTTGCTGGCGCTGCACGAGCGCCGTCATGACCTGCTCGCGGATGGCCGCATGGCGCAACGACTGGTGATCTGGAACTGGGGCGGCTGGAGGCCCGGCAAGAAGCATGGCGTCACGGTCCTCGACCTGGAGCCAACCGCGCTGATGCAGGAGCACCAGCAGCTTGCTGAGGCGATCGGCCGCGGGCGCATCGTGTCGCACGACGTCGTACCGCACCAGCACGGGTTGTTGGTAACTCTCGTGGTGGACGGCTGAGCGTCGTAGAATCAGGCCTTAGAGCGCCTGACCACCCGCCGTTGGTCGGGCGCTTATGCGTACAGGCATGCCCAATGGCGGAGACATTGACGACTATTGGACTTAATGGAATAACGGCTTATAATTTGAGGAATTAACGGGGAGTCTAAATGACGCTGGAAGAAAAGCTGGGTGGCTGGACTGGGCCTTCCAGCGCAACAGAGCAGGACAAGCAAGACCGTACAGAGCGGATGATTCGCGAGGCCATTAAGGCGCACGTCGCGTTTAACGGATGCGACCTCAGCGTTTACGCCAAAGGTTCCTACGCAAACAACACAAACGTCAAGGCGGATAGCGATGTTGATATCGCTGTACAGTGCGGTGAGGCGGTGTACTGGGACGAGGCGACTGAGGGAGCACATCCGCCCAGCGGGTCCTACACCGGATTTTGGACCCCGGCGAAACTGCGCTCGGAGCTTGAGACCGCGCTCGAAGCAAAGTTTCCTGGTCAAGTCGACTCCTCGGGATCGACGGCATTCCGCATCCACTCCGGCAGTGCGAGGGTGGACGCCGATGTCGTGCCTTGCTTCGACTACCGGTACTACTTCTCGTCCGGTAATTACCGGGAGGGCGCAAAGGTCTTCAAGAAGAACGGCAACTCTCTAGTGAACTACCCGAAGCAGCAGCTAGAGAACGGCCGGGCAAAGAACACCCGTACGAAACAGTATTACAAAAAGGCCGTCCGGATCATGAAGCGAGTCGAGAACGTGATGGTCGCAAAAGGTGTCCATCGAGAGGTTCCCTCCTTCTTTGTTGAATGCCTTGTGTACAATTGTCCTGACAGCGTTTTTCTTGCGCCGACTTGGACAAAGACGGTCGAGGGAATCATCTTGCACGTCTGGAAGGAGCTTGAGGGGGATGAGCCCTCTGTCGAATCGGAGCGATGGCTAGAGGTGAGCGAATGCAAGTATCTCTTCCACAGCGCTCAAGACTGGAACCGCCAGGACGGGCGTGACTTTGTGAAAGCTGCTTGGAACTATCTGGGATACGCCTCATGAAAAAAACGATTGCCATTCGTGTCATCATCGGGGTCGTCGTCGGTATCTTCTTGGTTAGCGCATGGGTGCACGAAGGGAAGCCGGATTGGAGCATGCTCAAGCTCTTCTCGACTGCCGTCTTTGTGTGCACGGTGATGTTCAACGTATGGGATTTCTGGCTGTGGCGACTCCCTTGGATCCAACGAATCCCGGGGATGGGCATTCCGCGTAGCCTCCGAGGCACCTGGAAAGGTACCCTCACGTCCTTCTGGGTGGATCCGGCAACTAACAGCAACCCGCCTCCAAAGACTGTCTACCTTGTGGTGCATCAGACCGCGTCGCTGGTCACCGTCAAATTGCTAACTGACGAGTCGAGGTCCACGTCCGCTCTGGGCGAGGTGTCCGAGGTCGATGGGTCGGTGATTCTCACCTACATGTACCTCAACAAGCCAGATTTGCGTGTCGAGCACCGCAGTCGGATTCATCATGGCTCAACAGTGTTTGATGTGTCTGGCAGCCCGGCAAGACGACTCAAGGGGCGTTATTGGACTGACCGCGACAGCAAGGGCGAGCTGGAATTTTCAGAGCGGGATAAGAAGCATCTAGCAGATGACTTCGCGGAGGCGGCCAGACTTTTCGTAAGAGGCGCATGACGATGAAGTTGCAAGAAACTGGGGCCAGCGGAGGCGGCTGTGCCTTATTGAGGAGCGCATAGGTGATGAGGGAAGGACGTTCCATTAAACAGTTCATGTGGGCCTATCAGCCCCACTTCAGAATCTCGGTGAAGGTACGCGCCGAGATGGCCCTTGAAGCAATCGGCTTTGCTGGGGATCCTGAAGTAGTGCTCGTCGGCTTCAAGGCTGCTGGTGAACATGAGTTTGATGTATGTATTGAGCCTGAAGATGGCCCCTATGTTCCTGCCGATTTGGCACATGTGCGGCGGCGGGCTGTCGAGTTGTACGCAAGTCATCCAGATCGCGACATGATCCACAGCGTTGCTCACGTGCATGAACAGCGTCATCAGGAGCTACGTGACAGGATGCGCGCAAAAGCACTCGAAGAAGCCTTTGAGGCCATGCCACGCGAGCAAGGGCGGCAATTCTTTGCGGGTGAATCGGTTCGAGTGGACGACTATGAAGTACACACGGTTATCAGTGTTGATAAGACGGCTCTTGCAAGGGCTCCCCAGATCAAGACAGAGCAACGTGATCGCTTCCATGTGGACCGGTCGCTCGTGCATGCTGTGATTCGCGAGATCTTGAGACGTTCAGCTCGAGTTCTCTATATCCCTGATACTGGCTCGGCTTCTTTGCCAGACAGCGTGGACGAGATTGTAAGGGGCGCCACCGAAGCGATGGTCCGCTCCATGCTGTACTGCGCTGGTTTCTGGTTTGGTAGTGAGAACCACTTGCTGATGAGTGGCCTCTCGGCGCTTCCGTACGAGGGGCGGCCGGGGGCTGGGCGACTTGTCATCGCCCAGGAGGACGATCCAACTATTGAAGTGTTTCTTAGGCTGAAGCACCCGGTTGAGATGCGTAACGTGCCGGCCGTACGAAAGCTTCTAGAGGCCAGCGGATCTCAATCAGACCTGCTGTCAGATGGCGAAAACGTCTATGGACTTGGAGTGGTGAAGCCGGACTATGACGCAGAGAGCGAGACGGTGTTCGCGGTTCGCTTCACCGCACGGGGTGTCTGGGAGTTCTCGCACGCAGGTAACGCGCTATTGATTGTGCGGGACGGCATCCCGCGTTTGCCGACGCCTCTGCTTGACGAAGAGTACTTGAAAGATATCGTCAGTCGTTTGTTCCCTGAGGCTGATCAGGCTGCGCTGAGGGAAGCTGCACAAGCCGCAGGCAGCCATAGACATGGAGCGATGCTGATCATTTCGGGGGATGCTGCCGGTGAAGCTGAGCGCCTATCGCCGCAATCATGGTCTATCGAACCGACCCGGCTCAGCACGAAACTATTGACTCAGCTTACGGACATGGATGGTGCAATCCTGGTTGACCCACAGGGCCTATGCCATGCAATCGGTGTGATCCTCGATGGCACTGCCCATGGTCGAGGGGATCCAGCTCGAGGCAGTCGCTTCAACAATGCCGTGCGGTACCTCGACAGTGAGCGGCCCCCAGCGATCGTAATCGTCTACAGCTCGGATGGTGTAATAAATATTCTGCCGCAACTGCATCCACGCATCGAAAAGCAGATCGTGACGAATGCTGTTGAACGCTATCTGGTGGCTTCTTCGGCGGAGCCGCTTAACATCAAGGAGTGCAACGAAGCTTGGGATGCGGTGAAGTCGTTGAGCTTCTACTTGTCGAGTGCTCAATGCGACGCCTTGAATCGCGCTCGAGGACGAGTGGACGAATGGGAAAAGCAGAGTCGCGAGCTGCGGATCGTTAAGTCAGACCTAGCGCCATATCCAGATATGAACGACTCGTACTGGATGTGACCTTGACTGATACGCAGGCATGTCACGGCGGCTGATCTTTCCAACTGGGACGGTTGAGGGCGGCTCACACATCCACATAACGCCAGTGGACACCACCAGGCCGTTAACCGTGTCATTTCTATGTATTCGTCACGTTCAGATGGTCGGAGACCTCAAGTATATCGAGCACCGCAAGCCTTAGTAGATTCTCGATGACGCACTTGAAGAGTATGTTTTGAAGCACTACGGCAAGGGGTGTTGGCGCAAGGAGGTAGAGATGGCGAGCTCTGACAAACGTTGGGCGTCGTACGAAGAGGTAGCTGTCTACCTTCTCGACCAGGTGGCCGACAAGCTGGGTCTTGAGCGTGTCGAGGATGAACAGAAGGTCATCGGCGAGCGCTCGGGTACTGAGTGGGCGATCGACGGCAAGGGGTTCACCATTGGCGGCGAAGGATTCATAATTATCGAGTGCCGCCGTTACACGAAGAAGAAGCAGACTCAAGGGCAGATGGCGCACTTGGCCTACAGCATCATCGACACCGGCGCTGTGGGCGGCATCATCGTGAGTCCGCTCGGACTCCAGGAGGGTGCGACCAAGGTTGCGACTGCCGAGAACATCAGAACCGTCCACTTGGACAAAAACAGCACGCGCACCGATTACATGTTCCGCTTCCTCAACGAAGTGTTCGTTGGCGTCAGCGACACCGTGCACGTCACCGAGACGGTGAAAATCGCCATCACCCGAGCCGACGGCACGCAAGAGACGTTCACGCCCGATGAGTGATCGCGAGCAACACCGTCGACCGGCCTGGCCCGTCTGGTCGCCGGGCATCAAGCCCACGCCGGCGGCTGCCGGAGGTCGAGCGGATCTAGACGGCGCCGCGGTGCAAGGTGGACGAACCGAAGTAATCGGTCGCTCCCACGATCAGCCGCGTGCCACGATTTGGCCATGAGCAACGAGGTTGATGAGCCCTAAGAGGGTTCTGAGCCGGGGCCGGTCGACCCTTTCGGCTTGGCTCGCGCGTTCCAGCCGCTGACGGACTACTACCGCAGCATCTTCGCCGACATGGTTCGACCAGTGATCCAGACGTACGCGCCGATGACGCAGATCAGCGAGACGATCGGCAGACAACTGGTTGAGGCGTCAGGCGTGAACGCCATGCTTCGTGAGACCTTCGCACCGCTGCACGAACACCTTCGGGAGTACTGGGCGGGCGTCTTCGAAGGGCTCGATTCCTTGAAGGAGCGCATTTACCCGCCGAACCTCCACGACGCGATGCCGCCTATCGAGGAGTTCGAGCAGATGCTTCTTGAAGAGGGCATACCTCTGATGTGGGTGCCGGGGCCGAAGGTCGTGCGAGCTCTCTTGGACGCGCCCGACGCCGTTGAACGCCGCCGCATCATCGGGCGGCGCTGGAAGGGCATCGTCACCCACTGCAACGCCGTGATCGACAGCGTTCACCACCCCGACCTACAGGAGTCGCGGGGCTTTGCTCTCGATTGCGTGGCTGCCCTGCGGGACGGACACAACAATCCGGCCCAGGCGCTCGCTGCCAACCTGCTCGACAGCCTGATGCGCGCCCACTTCGACGACCCAGCCAGGAAGAAGCTCACGTTCAACAAGAAGAGCAAGGCCAAGTTCGATCTCAACGACTACACCATCCGGGTTGCGCGCCCGCCCTCCCGCCCGCCGCGTGCGCGTCCCGCCGCCCGGCGGTGGCAAAACCCCGTGCGCTCCGCCCCGCCCGCTTCCTACACTCGCCACGACACCGGGACGAGTGAGGGGAGAGGGCCGTGCGGGAGCGCGTCGCCGTCGTCGTCCCCTCGTCCCGTTACGAGGTGATCCTCGTGTCTCGGTACGTCCGGTGCCCGCTGCGCGGCCGGCATCGGAGGTCCGTACCGGGCCGCAACTGACGCGGAGTCGGTCCGCACTCACCGACGTACCGTCGGTTGCCCGTGTCCGGGAATCGCGCCGTCCTGTTCGGAGAACACCCGGAAGGCCAGGGGCCATGCGCACCCACACTCCCGCCACCGTCCGCAATCTGGGCATCCTCGCCCATGTCGACGCCGGCAAGACCACCGTCACCGAGCGGATCCTCTACGCGACCGGTGTCACGCACAAGCGCGGCGAGGTCCACGACGGCACGGCGGTCACCGACTTCGACCCGCAGGAACGCGACCGCGGCATCACCATCTTCGCCGCCGCGGTGACCTGTGCCTGGGACAGTCACCGGATCAATCTGATCGACACCCCGGGGCACGTCGACTTCGCCGACGAGGTGGAGCGGTCGCTGCGGGTCCTGGACGGCGCGGTCGCGGTGTTCGACGCCGTCGCGGGCGTCGAGCCGCAGAGCGAGTCGGTGTGGCGGCAGGCGGACCGGCACGGTGTGCCGCGGATCGCGTTCGTCAACAAGATGGACCGGGCCGGCGCCGACCTGGACGCCGCCGTGGACTCGATCCGCCGGAGGCTGCACCCCGCGCCGCTGGTCGTGCAGCTTCCGATCGGTGCGGAGGGCGGTTTCACCGGTGTCGTCGATCTCGTCCGGATGCGGGCGCTGACCTGGGCGGACGGGGCGGAGGCGGCCGAGCGGGGGCCGGTGCCGGAGGAGTTGCGAGCGGAGGCCGCGCGGCGCCGGCACCTGCTGGAGGAGGCCGTCGCCGAACGGCACCCGGCCGCGCTGGAGGAGTACTGCGACCGCGGGACCCTCGGCGACGGCACGCTCACCGCCGCCCTGCGCGACCTGACCCGCTCCGGCGACGGTGTCGTGGTGCTGTGCGGATCGGCGTACCGCGACCGCGGTGTCGAACCACTCCTCGACGCGGTGGTGGCGTATCTGCCCTCCCCGCTCGACGTGCCGCCCGTACGCGGCACCCACCACGGCGAGGAGCGGGAGCGGGCCGCCGATCCGGACGCCCCGCTCGCGGCCCTGGCGTTCAAGGTGCAGGCCACCGCCACGGGACGGCTGACCTTCCTGCGGGTGTACTCGGGAACCATGGAGAAGGGAGACACGGTGTGGGACGCCACCACCGGGCGCGGTGAGCGGATCGGCCGGATCCTGCGGGTACGGGCCGACCGGCACGACCCGCTGGAGCGCGCGGTCGCCGGGGACATCGTCGCCGTCGTCGGCCTGAAGGGCACCCGGCCCGGCGCCACCCTGTGCGCCCCGGACGCCCCGCTGGTGCTGGAGCCGCCCGGCACGGCCGAACCCGTCGTGCACGTCGCCGTCGAGGCCCGCCGGTCCACCGACACCGGCAGGCTGGCGTCGGCCCTGGCCCGGCTCGCCGAGGAGGACCCCTCGCTGGTGGTGCGGACCGACCCGGAGACCGGCCAGACGCTGCTGTCCGGCATGGGCGAGCTGCACCTGGAGGTCGCGGCCGAACGGGTCCGCCGGGAGCACGGCGTGGAGATCAGCGTCGGTCGGCCGGGGGTGGCGTACCGCGAGACGGTCGGCACGGGGGTGTCCGGCTTCGGGTACCGGCACGTCAAACAGGACGGCGGCGCGGGGCAGTTCGCCCACGTCGTCCTCGATGTCGCGCCGCTCGGGCCCGAGGAACCCGAGAAACCCGGGGGACCCGGGGAACCCGGGGAAGGGGAGGGCTTCGTCTTCGTGTCGGCCGTGACCGGCGGGCGGGTGCCGCAGGAGTACGTCCGGGCCGTCGAGGCCGGCTGCCGGGAGGCGCTCGCCGAGGGGCCGCTCGGCGGGCATCCGGTCACCGGGGTCCGGGTCACGCTCACCGACGGGCAGACGCATGTGAAGGACTCCTCGGACACCGCTTTCCGCACCGCCGGGCGGCTCGGCCTCCGGGACGCCCTGCGCGCCTGCGCGATGGTGCTGCTGGAACCGGTCGTCGAGGTCACGGTCACCGTGCCCGAGGACACGGTCGGCGGGGTGCTCGGTGATCTCGCCGCCCGGCGGGGCCGGGTGACCGGCTCCCGGACCCGGGCGGGCGCGGCCGTGGTGACGGCCACCGTGCCGCTGGCCGAGCTGTTCGGCTACGCGACCCGGTTGCGCGGCCGCACCCAGGGCCGCGGCACCTTCACGGCCCGGCCCACCGGCTACGCACCGGCACCGGCACCGACGCCGACGCCGACACCGGCGCCGGCCGTCCGAGCCGGGTAGGGGTCGCGCCCTCGGCCGCAACCCCAGTCCCGACCGCCCGCCTTGCACAGACCGGTGGCCGGCCCCGGGGAGGTGGGGCCGGCCACGGACCGGGGACGGCCGGTCCCTCCCACGAGGGGCCGGCCGTGCGTCACGGGTACGACACCACCGTCGACGGCACCGTGGAGGTGCCGGACGTCGGTGCGCCCGTGTCGTTGATGACCCGCTCGTACTGCCCGTTGCCGCCGAGGGAGACGACGAGCAGGCTGTGGAAGCGGACGCCGGGCCGGTTGGGGGCGGCGAAGCCGTGGTGCTGGACGATGGTCGGGTCGACGTTGTAGTAGCAGTAGGAGCCCAGGCCCCAGCCCTCGTGCTCGGTGACCTGGTCGCCGACCTTGTACGCGGCGTAGCCCTTGACCGAGCCGTTCTGGACGGCGGCCTGGTTGGGGGCGTCGTACGCCTTCTCGTTCTGGAAGAAGATCGTGCGGCCGCGCTGGCCGTTCCACTGCACGTCGTACTTGTTGAAGTGCTCGACGAACAGGCCGGTGATCAGCACGTCGTCGCCGTTGACGACGAGGCCGTAGTCGGCGCGGTTGGTCTCCCAGCCGACGCCCTGGCCGTGGTCGGCGCGCCAGATCCAGGTGTGGTCGACGATGGTGTGCCGGCTGTTGATCACCATGCTGGTGGTGGCCTTGCCGGCGCCCGCGCCGCCGATCCGCACGAACACGTCCTGCACGGTGGTCGGGTTGGCCGAGTGGTCCCGCCAGGCGCCCTGCGGGCCGACCTCCAGCAGGGTGGGGGAGTTGACCGGTCCGGCGTCGATGAGGAAGCCGGCCAGCCGTACGCCGTCCACGTCGGCGACCTTGAGCGCGGTGACGCCGTTGTCGGGGATGAGGGTGGCGTAGCCGAGGCCGAGGACCACGGTGTTGGCGCGGTTGACCTGGATCGGCCGGTCCAGGTGGTAGATGCCCGGCGTCAGCAGCAGGTGCAGCCCCTCGGAGAGCGCCTGGTTGAGGGTGGCGGCCGAGACCCCGGGCCGGGCGACGTAGAACTGGGTCAGCGGCAGCGAGGTGCCGCGCGGGGTGCCGCTGCCCCAGGAGACCCCGCGGGCGTCGGTCCGCTTCTCCGGCAGGAAGACCCGGTACTGCCCGCCGCTGAGGTACAGGAACGGCTTCTCGCGGGAGACCGGCGTGGTGTTCAGGGTGGTGTACGGCGGGTTGGGGAAGCTGGTCGCGGGGGCGCCCTCGACACCGGAGAAGACCATGTTCCACACGGCGTTGAGCCAGCCGCCGACCGCGCTGTCCCGGGTGTACCACTGCTGCTGGGAGTACGGGCCCACCTGGCCGTCGATCCGGCTGTCGGCGATGTAGCCGCCGCTGGCCCAGCCGTAGCCGTCGGGCGCGAGGTTGAGGCCGCCGCGGACGTGCATCCGGCGGAACGGGGCCGCCTGGGAGACCGCCCACCGGTTGGTGCCGTTGACCGGCACCACGGCGAGGTTCTCCGCCGAACGCCAGAAGTTCTGCGTGGCGTTGCCGTTGAACCAGCCGGCGTCGACCGTCACGTCCCCGTTGATGGTGGTGTCGTCGGGGGAGAGGCCGAGACCGGAGATGGAGGTGTAGAACCCGATCTGGGCGTTGAGGCCGTGGTACGTGCCCGGCTTGAACAGCAGTTGGTAGCGGCCGGTGCCGAACTGGGCCGACTCCTGCTGCCGGAAGATCTCGTCCAGCTTGGCCTGGATGCCGGGCGTGGCCGGGTCGAACACGATGACGTTCGGGCCGAGGTCGCCGCCGCCGGGCAGCGCGGCCCGCAGCCGCGGCTTCCGCTTCGGTGCCGGGCCGGCCGCGGCGGGGGAGGCCGAGGCGGGGGCGGACGCCAGCCCCGCGAGCAGCGGGGCGGCAGCGGCGGCGGCACCCAGCACGGCTCTGCGTCCGGGAGCGGCGGCACCGGGTGTGGGGAGGGAGGACATCGGCGGCTCTCCTGTCGGGGTGTTCAGGAAGTGAACGGTGGGGGATGAGGGAGCGCTCTCTCGCCGCCGAATGCTTCAGCGTCCTAACGCGGTCGTCAAGAGGCGTGACCGAGTTCCACGAAGCCCGTCCAAACCCTTGACGGGTCAGACCTTCACGGTTTAACTCACGTCCTAAATTAAGCCGTGAGTGCGTCGTCAGCGGGCGTGCTCCCCGAAGGGACCCCAGGAGCCATGCGCAGCATCCGAGCCGCGGCCACAGGCGCCGTCACCCTGTCTCTCGCCCTCGCCGCCTCGGCCTGCGGCGGCGGTTCACCCACGGGCGGCGGGTCCTCGGACTCGCCGAAGACCCTGACGTACTGGGCCTCCAACCAGGGCGCCAGCGTCGAGATCGACAAGAAGGTGCTCCAGCCCGAACTCGACAAGTTCGAGAAGCAGACCGGCATCGAGGTGAAGCTGGAGGTCGTGCCCTGGTCCGACCTGCTCAACCGCATCCTCACCGCGACCACGTCCGGACAGGGCCCCGACGTCCTCAACATCGGCAACACCTGGAGCGCCTCGCTCCAGGCCACCGGCGCTCTACTGCCCTGGGACGCCGAGAACTTCGGCAAGATCGGCGGCAAGGACCGCTTCGTGCCGTCCGCCCTCGGCTCGACCGGCGTGCGCGGCCAGGACCCGGCCGCGGTGCCGCTGTACTCCATGGCGTACGCCCTCTACTACAACAAGAAGATGTTCGCCGACGCCGGGATCAGCAAGCCGCCGGTCACCTGGGACGAGCTGGTCGCGGCGGGCAAGAAGCTGTCGAAGAACGGCAAGTGGGGCCTGGGCACCGAGGGGTCGAACCCCTCCGAGAACATCCACCACGCCTACATCTTCGCCAAGCAGCACGGCGCCGACTTCTTCACCGCCGACGGCAAGCCCGACTTCACCAACGCCGGGGCCGTGACCGCCGTCAAGGACTACGTCGACCTCATGGCCAAGGACAAGATCATCGCGCCGGGCAACGCCGAGTACGCCCAGAACCAGTCCGTCAGCGACTTCGCCAAGGGCAAGACCGCGATGCTGCTGTGGCAGTCCGCCGCCGCCAACCTCACCTCCCAGGGCATGGACGAGGACGACTACGGCATCGCCCCCGTCCCGGTGCGCTCGGGCACGCCTGGCGGCGGCGCCAACGTCAACTCCATGGTCGCCGGCATCAACCTGGCCGTCTTCAAGAACACCGGCAACCTCGACGGCGCCACCGAGTTCGTGAAGTTCATGACCAGCGACGAGGAGCAGAAGATCCTCAACAAGGCGTACAGCTCCATCCCGCCGGTCGCCGCCGCCCAGTCCGACCCCGCGTTCAACACCCCGGCCAACGCCGTGCTGAAGGACACCCTCACCAAGAGCGCGGTCGCGCTGCCGCAGGTCCCGGCCGAGTCCCAGTTCGAGACGGCCGTCGGTACGGCGATCAAGGAGCTGTACGCCGACGCCGCCGCCGGGCGCGCGGTCACCGAGGCGTCGGTGAAGGCCAAGCTGGAGAAGGCCCAGTCGCAGATGCCGGCGGCCTGACCACCATGACCACCACCGCACCCGTGACCACCGGACGGCGGGCGCCGCGCGACGGCTCGCCCGCCGGCCCGGTGCCGGGCGGCCCGCGCCGCCGCCCCGGCCGGCTCCGCCGCACCGCCCTGCCCTATCTGCTGCTCCTGCCCGCCCTGCTCTTCGAACTCCTCGTCCACCTGGCGCCGATGGTCATCGGCGTGGTGATGAGCTTCAAGGAGCTGACCCAGTACTTCATCCGCGACTGGGGCGCCGCCCCCTGGTCCGGCCTCGGCAACTACCGGGTCTCGGTCGACTTCGACGGCCCGGTCGGCGAGGAACTGCTGCGCTCCTTCTTCGTCACCGTCGGCTTCACCGTCCTCTCGGTCGCCCTGTGCTGGCTGATCGGCACCGCCGCCGCCGTCTGCATGCAGGACACCTTCCGCGGCCGGGGCCTGCTGCGCGCCCTGTTCCTGGTGCCGTACGCGCTGCCCGTGTACGCGGCCGTCATCACCTGGGTCTTCATGTTCCAGCACGACAACGGCCTGGTGAACCACGTCCTGCACGACCAGCTCGGCCTCACCGACAAGCCGTCGTTCTGGCTGCTGGGCGACAACGCGTTCGTCGCGCTGCTCACCGTCTCGGTGTGGAAGGGCTGGCCGTTCGCCTTCCTCATCGTCATGGCCGGCCTGCAGAACATCCCCAAGGACCTGTACGAGGCCGCCGCCCTGGACGGCGCCGGCACCTGGCAGCAGATCCGCCGGATCACCCTGCCGTCGCTCAGCGCGGTCAACCAGGTGCTCGTCCTGGTGCTGTTCCTGTGGACGTTCAACGACTTCAACACCCCGTACGTCCTGTTCGGCAAGACCGCGCCGGCCTCCGCCGACCTGATCTCCGTCCACATCTACCAGGAGTCCTTCGCGACCTGGAACTTCGGCCGGGGCTCGGCGATGTCCGTCCTGCTGCTGCTGTTCCTGCTCGTCGTCACGGGCGTCTACCTGGCCGTCACCTCACGCGGACGGAGGACCGCCCGTGCCTGACACCCGCTCACTCATGCCACCGACGACGGCCCGCTCTCCCATGGCCCCGCCCCGCTCCTTCCTGTGGACCCGGCGGATCGTGCTCACCCTGCTCACCGCCTTCGTCCTGCTCCCCGTCTACGTCATGGTCTCCAGTTCGCTGAAGCCGCTCGCGGACGTGACGGGCACCTTCCGCTGGCTGCCCAGCAGCCTGACCGTCCGCCCGTACATCGACATCTGGTCGACGGTCCCGCTGGCGAAGTACTTCGTGAACTCGCTGATCGTGGCGGGCGCGGCGACGGTCTGCTCGGTGGTGATCGCCATCTTCGCGGCGTACGCGGTGAGCCGCTACGACTTCCGCGGCAAGCGGGTGTTCACGGTGACGGTCCTGTCGACGCAGATGTTCCCCGGCATCCTGTTCCTGCTGCCGCTGTTCCTGATCTACGTCAACATCGGCAACGCCACGGGCATCGCCCTGTTCGGCTCCCGGGGCGGTCTGATCCTCACCTATCTGACCTTCTCCCTGCCGTTCTCCATCTGGATGCTGATCGGCTACTTCGACTCGGTGCCGCGCGACCTGGACGAGGCGGCGCTGGTCGACGGCTGCGGCCCGCTCAAGGCGCTGTTCCGGGTCGTCGTCCCGGCCGCGGTCCCGGGCATCGTCGCGGTCGCCGTCTACGCCTTCATGACCGCCTGGGGCGAGGTGCTGTTCGCCTCGGTGATGACCAACGACACCACCCGCACCCTGGCGGTCGGCCTCCAGGGCTACTCCACGCTCTACGACGTCTACTGGAACCAGATCATGGCCGCCTCGCTGGTGGTGAGCGTCCCCGTGGTGGCGGGCTTCCTGCTCCTCCAGCGCTACCTGGTGGCCGGCCTGACCGCCGGAGCCGTCAAATGACCCGCCCCGCACCGACCGAAGGGACCCCTGTGACCATCGACCTCGCCGCTCTGCCGCACGACTTCCTGTGGGGCACGGCCACCTCGGCGTACCAGATCGAGGGAGCCGTCGCGGAGGACGGCCGCGCGCCGTCGATCTGGGACACCTTCTCGCACACCCCCGGCCGGATCGCGGGCGACGACCACGGCGACGTCGCCTGCGACCACTACCACCGCTGGCGCGAGGACATCGGCCTGATGCGGCGGCTGGGCACCAACGCCTACCGCTTCTCCGTCGCCTGGCCGCGGATCGTGCCCGGCGGCGACGGCCAGGTCAACGCCAAGGGGCTGGCCTTCTACGACCAGTTGACCGACGCGCTGCTCGAGGCGGGCATCACCCCGTCCGTCACCCTCTACCACTGGGACCTCCCGCAGGCGCTCCAGGACCGCGGCGGCTGGCCCGAGCGGGCCACGGCCGAGCACTTCGCGGCGTACACGGCGGTCGTCGCGGAGAAGCTGGGCGACCGCGTGACCCACTGGGCCACCCTCAACGAGCCCCTGTGCTCGGCCTGGATCGGCCACCTGGAGGGCACGATGGCCCCCGGCTGGACCGACCTGACGGCGGCCGTCCGCGCCTCCTACCACCTCCTGCTCGGCCACGGCCTGGCGATGGCGGCGATCAGGTCCGCCGCCCCCGGCGCCCAGGTCGGCATCGTCAACAACCTCTCCACCATCCACGCCGCCTCCGACCGCGAGGCCGACCGCGACGCGGCCCGCCGGATGGACGGCCACACCAACCGCTGGTGGCTGGACCCGGTGCACGGCCGCGGCTTCCCCGCCGACATGCGCGAGCTGTACGGCGTCGACCTGCCGGAACGGCCGGGCGACCTGGAGCTGATCGGCGCCGGCCTGGACTGGACCGGGCTGAACTACTACTTCCCGCAGACCGTCGCCGACGACCCGGCAGCCCCGGCGCCGTACGTCCGCACCGTCCAGCGCGAGGGCGTCCCGCGCACCGGCATGGACTGGGAGATCGACGCGAGCGGCATCGAGGACCTGCTGCTCCGCCTCACCGAGGAGTACGGGGCGCGCAGCATCTACGTCACGGAGAACGGCTCGTCCTTCCCGGACGTGGTCCGCCCCGACGGCACGGTCGACGACCCGGAGCGCGCGGAGTACCTGGCGGCGCACATCGCGGCGTGCGCCTCCGCCGCCCGCCGGGGCGCTCCGCTGGCCGGGTACTTCGCCTGGTCGCTGCTGGACAACTTCGAGTGGGCGTACGGCTACGACAAGCGGTTCGGACTGGTCCACGTGGACTACCGGACCCAGGTCCGCACGATCAAGGGCAGCGGACGCCGGTACGCCGGGATCATCGGCGAGCACGAGCGGATGCGGGGGCGCCGGGCGGCGTGAGACGGCGGGGACGCGGACCCGGAATCCGCGCCCCCGTCACCCCCATCGCCTCCACCTCTTGAACCAATCTTGTCATGCACACAACATGCACACCTCACGCAGGCACCAGTCCGTCACCGAAGGAGATCTCATGGCATCCCGCACTCTCCTCACCGCCCTCGCGGCCCTGACCCTGCTGGCCGCCGGGCCCGCGTTCACCCCGCCGGCCGCCGCGCGACCGGCCGCCGCGGCGGCGGCCTGGGACACCGACCGCGCGGCCTCCGCGTACGCCGCGAACCCGTCCGCCGTCACCGCCTCCGGCAGCGAGAACGCCGGCACCGCCCCCGGCCTGGCCTTCGACGGCAACGCCGGCACCCGCTGGTCCAGCGACTTCGCCGACGGCGCCTGGCTCCGCGTCGACCTGGGCACGACCGTCCGCGTCGACCGGGTGGTCCTCGACTGGGAGGCGGCGTACGGCAAGAGATACGTCCTGGAGGCGTCCCGGAACGGTACGGACTGGACCCCGTTCTACACGGAGACGGCCGGCACGGGCGGCTCGGTCACCGCCCACACCTACCCCCAGGAGGTCACGGCCCGCTACGTCCGGATGCGCGGGATCGAGCGGGCGACCCCGTACGGCTACTCCCTGTACTCCTTCAAGGTGTACGGCGGCGAACCGGCCCCCGCCTCCACCACCCGCGCCAACCTCGCCCTCAACCACCCGGCGTACGCCAACTTCTACCAGCACGCGGGCAACTCACCGGCGTTCGTCACGGACGGCGGCTGGCCCGCCGACCTCAAGGCCGACCAGACCCGCTGGGCCAGCGACTGGAACGCCGACCGCTGGGTCTCGGTCGACCTGGGCGCCACCTCCACCATCGACACCGTCGACCTGTACTGGGAGGCCGCGTACGCCGTCGACTACGAACTCCAGGTCTCCGACGACAACCGCACCTGGCGCACCGTGTACCGCCCCTCGGCCACCGAGGTCGCCGCCCGCCGCGCCGATGTGAAGTCCCCGGCCGAGGCGACCGGCCGCCACGACACCGTCCGGCTGCCCGCGCCCGTCACCGGCCGCTACGTCCGGATGCTCGGCAAGGAACGCCGCTCCTTCTACAACCCGGCCCCGGCCACCGCCCAGTTCGGCTACTCGCTCTACGAGTTCCAGGTCTGGGGCACGGGCGGCTCGGCGTCGGCGGCGTACCCGGCCCTGCCGGCCGACCAGCAGGGCACGTACCAGACCCGCTTCTTCGACGACTTCACCTCCTCCGCCCTGGACCGCTCGAAGTGGCGGGTGGTCCGCACCGGCACCGAGATGGGTTCGGTCAACGGCGAGGCGCAGGCGTACGTCGACTCCACGGAGAACATCCGCCAGGAGAACGGGGCACTGGTGCTGCGCGCCAAGTACTGCAAGGGCTGTACCCGCGCGGGCGGCGGCACCTACGACTTCACGTCCGGCCGCATCGACACCAACACCAAGTTCGACTTCACGTACGGCAGGGTGAGCGCGCGGATGAAGCTGCCGGTCGGCGACGGCTTCTGGCCGGCCTTCTGGCTGCTGGGCAGCGACGTCGACGACCCGTCCGTCTCCTGGCCGGCCTCCGGCGAGACCGACATCATGGAGAACATCGGCTACGCCGACTGGACCAGCAGCGCCCTGCACGGCCCCGGCTACTCGGCCGACGGCAACATCGGCGCCCGCCAGGTCTTCCCCGGCGGCGGCCGCGTCGACCAGTGGCACACCTACGCGGTCGAGTGGACCCCCACGGCCATGCGCTTCTTCGTCGACGACCGCCTCGTCCAGGAGACGACCCGCAACAAGCTGGAGTCGACCCGCGGCAAGTGGGTCTTCGACCACAACCAGTACGTCATCCTCAACCTCGCCCTGGGCGGCGCCTACCCCGCCGGCTGGAACCAGGTCACCTCCCCCTACTGGGGCCTGCCCCAGTCCAGTGTGGACCGCATCGCGGGCGGGGGAGTGCAGGCGGAGGTGGACTGGGTGCGGGTGGAACAGAAGGGGTGAGAGTCCGCCCGTACACCTCGGGGTGTACGGGCACCGATGGCCGGCCGGGTCGTTGTAGAGGAAAAGCTCACCGGCGCGGCAAGGGGGTCGTTCGGGCATGGCGAACAGTGGTGCGGTGGAACCGTCCGACAGTCTCAGAGTGTTCGGAGCGGCGCTCAAGGCGTTCCGGGAACGGGCCCTGCTCACGCAGGAGCAGGTCGCGGAACGGCTCGGCTACTCGCACGCTCTGGTCGCCTCGGTGGAGCAGGGGCGGCGGATGCCGTCCGCCCAGTTCGTCGAACGGGCGGAGGAGGTGCTGGAGACGTTCGGGGTGCTGCGGGCGATGTCCCGGCACCTCGGGCGGCAGCGGGGCCTGGCGGTGTGGTTCCGGGAGTGGGCGGGCTTCGAGGAGACCGCGGTCGCCCTGTGCACGTACGAATGCCGGGTGGTGCCGGGGCTGCTCCAGACCGAGGCGTACACCAGGGCCGTCATGCTCAACGTGCCGCCTCCGCCGACCGAGGAGCAACTGGAGCAGCGGATCACCGCACGGAAGGCGCGGCAGGAACTGCTCCGGCGCACCCCGCCGATCGCGTTCAGCTTCATCGTCGAGGAGTCGGTGCTGCTGCGGCACACGGGCGGTGAGGAGGTGACCCGGGAACTCCTCGACCACCTCCTCGCCTGCACCGAGCTGTGGAACGTGGAGTTGCAGATCATGCCGTTGCGGCAGCCGTATCACGCGGGGACCGATGGGCCCATGCAGCTCTTGGAGACGCCGGAGCGGCACTGGTTGGGATATGCGGAGGGGCAGAAGACCGGGCAGCTCGTCATGGATCGGCAAGCGGTCAGCGTCATGCAGATGCGCTATGCCAAGATGCGCTCGCAGGCCCTGTCCCCGGCGGACTCGGCGGAGTTGTTGCAGCGGATGCGAGGAGCGCTATGAGCACCGTCAACGAGCTGGTCTGGTTCAAGAGCAGTCACAGCGGGTCCGAGGGTGACAGTTGTGTCGAGATCGCCCACGCGTTCGGAGCCGTGCACGTCCGGGACTCCAAGGAGCGGGGCGGGCCCTCGTTCTCCGTGTCCGGTGGGGCGTGGCGCGGGTTCGTCGCTCACCTCGGGGCCCCGCAGGGGTGACGCGCGCTTGTTGCATATGATGTGCAGGTGCGCCACAGTGACTACAGTATTCGTCCCGCCGGTCCCGACGACCTCGATGCCGCTCGGGCCGTCATGCTCGACACCGTGTACCGGGACTTCGGGACGGGGTACGTGCCGCGGTGGCACCGGGACATCATCGATCTGGACGGGGCCTATCTCGCGCCGCCGCGGCACACGCTGCTCGTCGCCGTGGACGCGGGGGGCGAGGTCGTCGGGACCGGGGCGCTCGACTCCCGGGGGCCCGCGCATCCGCCGAACCCCCGGGAGGTCGCCGAGCGGTATCCGTCCGGGGTGACCGCGCAGCTCCGGCGGGTGTACGTGCGGCCCGAGCACCGCAGGCGGGGGCTGGCGCGGTGGATGGTGGAGGAGTTGCTGGCCTTCGCCGCCGCGGACGGGGGGTACCGGGCCGTCTACCTGCACACCGACCCCGGCGTGGAGGGGGCGGAGCCGTTCTGGCGGTCGCTCGCCAAGGTGGTGTACGACGAGCGGGAGGAGCCCGGGGGCGGGCAGCGGGTCGTGCACTTCGACGTGCCCATGGGGTGACCGGTTAAGTGGTAATGGTTTTCATGTAGGGTCTGATCTTGCCGTCACGGCCGATCCACCCCCCCGCACTCATCGAACCGAGGACCATGCGCTCCCACCGTCGCCTTCGGCTGCTCGCCCCCTTCCTGCTCGTACCGCTGATATCCAGTTGCTTCGCCTCCGGCGGCGACGGCGACGAAGGCTCCGGTGACACCGGGGGGTCGCGGCTGCGGGTCGCGCTGGCGTTCCCGCCCGCCGAGAACCTCTCCCCGTACGGCGCCGACGCCACCCTGCTCAGCCGGCTCGGAGTGACCGAGGGCCTCACCGCGCTGGACGCCAACGGCTCCGCCGCGCCCGCGCTCGCCGCGTCCTGGCGCCAGGAGAACGCCAGGACCTGGACGTTCACGCTGCGCGAGGCCACCTTCCAGGACGGCACCGAGGTCACCCCCGAGGCGGTTGCCGACTCGCTCGGGCACGCCGCCGACGCCGAGCCCGCGCCCGCCGCCCTCACCGGGGTCAGCCTCAAGGCCGAGCCCGCCGGCGACCGCGCCGTGCGGATCACCACCGCCGAGGCCGACCCCGTACTGCCGTTGCGGCTGTCCAGTCCGAGCCTCGCCGTGCTGTCCGCCAAGGCGTACGCGAAGACGGGCAAGGCCGACCCCGTGGGCACCGCTACCGGGCCCTTCGAGATCACCGAGGTGAACGGAGCGACCTCCGCCTCCCTCGACCGGTTCGACGACTACTGGGGCGGGCGGGCGCAGGCCGCCGGGATCGACGCCCGGTTCATCGCCGACGGCACCGCCCGCGCCAACGCCCTGCGCACCGGCGAACTGGACATCGCCGAGGCCCTGCCCGTCGCCCAGGCCGCCACCCTGGACCGGGACGAGCGGCGGGACACCGCCACCACCCGCACCACCAGCCTGCTGCTCAACGCCCGCACCGGGACCTTCCACGACGCCGGACTGCGGGCCGCCGCCCGCGCCGCCCTCGACACCTCCGTCTTCGCCAAGGACGTGTACGAGGGGTACGGCGACCCCGGCGCCGGGATCTACGGGCCCGCCGTCACCTGGGCGGAAGGCAAGCGGACGGCACCCGTCGGGCGGGCCGCGGAGCAGCGGCCGAAGGGCGAGACCGTCACCCTCGCCACCTACGACAACCGGCCCGAACTGCCCGAGGTCGCCCAGGTCGTCAAGGAGCAGTGGGAGAAGGCCGGGTTCACGGTCCGGCTCGTCGTCCGGGAGTACTCGCGGCTGGAGAGCGACGCGTTGGACGGGAAGTTCGACGCGTTCGTGCTGGCCCGCAACACCCTCCTCGACACCGGGGACCCGGTCGCCGTCCTCGCCGGTGACTACACCTGCGACGGCGACTTCAACATCGCCCAGCTCTGCGACAAGGGCGTCGACCGGGCCGTGGCCCAGGCCGAGAAGGCCGCCGACACCGACCGGCGGCGGGACGCGGCCATGGCCGCCGAGGCCCGGATCCTCGGCACGGACGCCGTCCTGCCCCTGGTCCACCAGCGCATCATCACCGGCGTCCGCGACGGCGTCCAGGGCGTGGTCCTCGACCCGTACGAGCGCACCCTCGTCGGCACGGGAACGCGGCGCTGAGCCATGCGGCGGCAAGTGACGGCCCTGCTCTGGCGGTTGACGCTCGCCGCCGGGCTGGTCTGCGGGATCGGGCTGCTGCCCTGGCTGACCCGCACCGACCCGGCGCTCACCGTCCTCAAGGCGCGGTCCGCCGAACGGACCCCGACACCCGAGGTGCTGGCCGGCATCCGCGCCCAACTGGGGCTCGACGGCGGGCCGCTGCAGTTGCTCGGGCAGTGGCTCGGCGGGCTGCCGCACGGGGACGCCGGGCGGTCGTGGATCTCCGGCTCCGCGGTGCTGCCCGACGTGCTGCGCGCGCTCGGCGCCTCGGTGCTGCTGATGGCGGTGGCCCTCGTCGTCGCCGTGCTCACCGCCGCCGGCGTCTGCGCCCGGACGCTGCGGCGCGGCGCCGCCCGGCGGCTCGGCACCGGCCGGCGCGGCGGCACCGGCTCCGCGACGCTCGCCGCGCTGCCCGAGTTCCTGCTCGCCTCCGTGCTCGCCACCGTCGTCGGCGTCCAGCTCGGCTGGCTGCCCGCGCTCGGCTGGTACGGGCCCCAGTACACCCTGCTGCCCGCGCTCGCCCTCGGCCTGCCCGCCGGGGCCGTGCTCGGACGGCTCCTCGACGACCTGCTGCCCGGCGCCTTCCGCGAACCCTGGGCGCTGGCCGCCGCCGCCCGGGGACTGACCGGCCGGCGCATCGCCCGGCAGGCGGTCCGCCGGTGCGTGCCCGCGCTGCTGCCCAACCTCGGCCTGTTCGTGGTCGGACTCACCGGCGGAGCCGTCGCCGTCGAGCAGATCTTCGACATTCCCGGCCTGGGCCGCACCACCCTCCAGGCCGCCCTCGCCCAGGACCTGCCCGTCCTCCAGGCCGGCACCCTCGCCCTGGTGCTGCTCGCCGCCGTGGCCACCGCCGTCACCCGGCTCGCCGCCCGGCTGCTCACCGGCCCCGCCCTGCGCGACGGCGCGCTGCCCACCCTGCACCGCCCCGCGCCGCCCGCGCGGAGCCGTACACCGCTGGTTCTCGGGGCCCTGCTGATCGCCGTGGTGGCGGCCGGGCTGACCCGGGACCCGCTCGCCGTCGCCACCGGCGACCGGCTGCGACCGCCCTCCCTCGCCCACCCGTTCGGCACCGACGCCCTCGGCCGGGACCTGCTCGCTCGGGTCGGGCACGGCGCCCTCGACACCCTGCTGCTGGCCGCCGCGATCAGCGCCGCCGCCCTCCTCCTCGGCGTCCTGCTGGGCCTCGTACCCCGGCTGTCCGGGCCGCTGGTCGACACCGTCAACGCCGTGCCGCCCGTCCTGCTCGCCCTCCTGGTCACCGCCGTCGCCGGCGGCGGCACCGCCACCCCCGCGCTCGCCGTGACCGCCGTCGCCTGGGCGCCGCTGGCCGCGCACACCTCCGCGCTGCTGCGCCAGGAACGCGCCACCCTGCACGTCCTCGCCACCCGCGGCCTGGGCGCGGGCCGCTGGTACCTGCTCCGCCGCGAACTGCTGCCCGCCGTGCTGCCGTCCGTCGTCCGGCACGCCCTGCTGCGGCTGCCCGGCGTCGCCCTCGCGCTCGCCTCCCTCGGCTTCCTCGGCCTGGGCGCGCAGCCCCCGTCCCCCGAGTGGGGCCTGCTGCTCGCCGAGAACCAGCCCTACGCCGAACGCGCCCCCTGGGCCGTCCTCGCCCCCGCCGCCGTCCTGGCCCTGCTGGGCGCGCTCGCCGTCACCGCGAGCGGAGGGGTACGGCTGCCCCGGCGGCGCCCGTCCCCGGCGCCCGCCGAGTCCCCCGAACCCGCCGTCAGCAGGGAACCGGTGGGCGTGCGATGACCCAGGAGACCACGGCCACCGCCCCGCCGGCGACCCGCGGACGCGCCCGCCTCACCCCGCTCCTGCGGCTGCTCGTCCTCACCCAGCTCGCCTTCAACATCGGCTTCTACGCCGTGCTGCCCTTCCTCGCCGACCACCTCGGCGAGGGCATCGGCATGGCGGGCTGGCTGGTCGGGCTCGTGCTCGGACTGCGCACCTTCAGCCAGCAGGGACTGTTCGTGGTGGGCGGGGCGCTCGCCGACCGGTACGGCATCCGGCCCGTCGTCCTCACCGGGTGCGGGCTGCGGATCGCCGGGTTCGGCTGGCTCGGGTACGCGGAGGCCACCTGGTCCGTGCTCGGCGCGGTCCTGCTCATCGGGTTCGCCGCCGCGCTGTTCTCCCCCGCCGTCGAGTCCGAGGTCGCCCGGCAGGCGGTGCTGTGGGAGGAGTCCGGGGCGGGACCGCGCACCCGGGTGCTCGCGCTGTTCACCGTCGCCGGGCAGGCCGGGGCGTTCACCGGGCCGCTGCTCGGGGCGCTGCTGCTGGGCGTGGACTTCCGTACCGCCTGCCTGGCCGGGGCCGGGGTCTTCGTGCTGGTCCTCGCCGGGCACGCGTGGCTACTGCCGCAGCGCGTCCCGGGACGCCCCCGCACCCGGGTCCGGGGCGGCGGGAGACTGCTGCTGCGCAACCGGCCCTTCCTCGCGCTGTGCTGCGCCTACGGGGCCTATCTGCTCGCCTACAACCAGTTCTATCTGGCGCTGCCCGCCGAGGTGGTGCGGGCGGCCGGGTCGCAGGCGCCGCTGGCCTGGCTGTTCGCGCTGTCCTCGCTGCTGGTCGTGGCGGCGCAGTTGCCGGTGACGCGGTGGGCGGGGGAGCGGCTGACGTCGCGCCGGTCCATGGCGGCCGGACTGGTGCTGATCGGGGGCGGGTTCGCGGTGGTGGCGGCGGCCCGGCCCGCCGGGTGGACCGGGACGGCCGGGCTGCTGCCCGCCGCCGCCTTCGTGGTCCTGCTCACCCTCGGCCAGATGCTGGTCGCGCCGGTCGCCCGCGCCTGGGTGCCCGACCTCGCGGAGGACGGCCGGCTCGGCCTCTACACCGGCGCGCTGTCCTCGGTGTCCGGGCTGATCGTGCTGGCCGGCAGCTCGGTCGTCGGCTCCCTGCTGGACAGCGGCCTGCCCGCCGCCGTCCCGTGGCTGGTGCTGGCCGCCGTACCGCTGGCGGCGGTGGGGCTGCTGCCCCGGGAGCGGCAGGGGCCGGCCTGAGCGGCCGGGACGCCGCCGGCCCCCTGGGGCCGCCGTACCGCCGGCCCGCGGTTCTGACGGACCGTCAGTCCGTGACCGCCTCGTGGACCAGCCGCTTGAGGTCCCGGAACACCGTGTGCGAGGACCTCGGCCGCACCTGGGTCATGAACTGCACGGTCAGCTCGCGGCCCGGGTCCACCCAGAACGTCGTCGTCGCCACTCCGCTCCACCCGTACGTGCCGGGCGCCGAGGGCACCTGGGTGCGGGCCGGGTCGGTCACCACGGAGACCCCGAGGCCGAAGCCGACGCCGTCGTTGCCGGGTTCGTCGTGCGCCGGGCGACTGCCGAAGGACCGCAGGTCGGCGCCGCCGGGCAGATGGTTGCGGGTCATCAGGTCCACGGTGGCGGCCGACAGCAGCCGGGTGCCGTCGAGTTCGCCGCGGCGCCGCAGCAGCTCCGTGAAGCGGTGCACGTCGTGCGCGGAGGCCACCAGGCCGCCGCTGCCGGACAGGAACCGCGGCCGGCCCTGCAGCGGCAGCCCGGCGACCGGCGCGATACCGCCGCCGTCCTGCTCCCCGTACAGCTCCGCGAGCCGCCCGGCCTGTTCGCCGGTGACCTGGAAACCGGCGTCCGCCATGCCGAGCGGGCGGAAGATCCGCTCGGCGAAGAACTCGTCCAGCGGCCGGCCGCTGACCACCTCCACCAGGCGGCCGAGCACATTGCTGGCGACGGAGTAGTTCCACTGGGTGCCCGGTTCGAACTGCAGCGGCAGGCTCGCGTACAGGTCGACCGTCTCCGCGAGGTCCGCGCCGGGCGGTACCGAGGACTCCAGGCCCGCCGCGCGGTAGAGGGCGTCCACCGGGTGGGCGTGGTAGAAGCCGAAGGTCAGACCGGCGGTGTGGGTCATCAGGTGCCGGATCAGTACGGGCCCGGCGGCCGGGCGGGTCGTCACGTCCGGCGCGCTGCCGCCGGCGTACACCCGCGGCTCGGCGAAGGCGGGCAGGTACGCGGCGACCGGGTCGTCGAGGGAGAGCCGTCCCTCCTCGGCCAGCATCAGCACGGCGACCGCGGTGACCGGCTTGGTCATGGAGTAGATCCGCCACAGCGTGTCCGCCGTCACCGGCAGCCCGGCCGCGATGTCCCGGTGGCCGTACGTGGTGAGGTGGGCGACCCGGCCGCCGCGCGCCACGGCCACCAGGAAGCCGGGGAGCCGGCCCGCGTCCACCTCCTGGGCGAAGTGCCGGTCCAGTCGCTCCAGCGCCTTGCCGTCCAGCCCGGCCCGGTCCGGGTCGGTCTCCTGTCGCAGCCCTGTCATCGTTCGCGCTCCTCCGTCACTCGAGGACTCCTCCGTGACTCCTGCCCGCCCAGGCGCCTCCGGTCCACCGGAATCCGTGGACCGGACGCGGGGAACAGACCTGCCCGCCCGCCCGTTGACCGAGGCATGACTGATGACGCCACGCAGGACGCGCTGCTGAAGCTGTTCGCCGAGGAACGCAACGGTGTGCTGGTCACCCTCAAGCGGGACGGCCGCCCCCAGTTGTCGAACGTCATCCACACCTACGACCCCGAGGGGCGCGTCCTGCGCGTCTCGCTCACCGACGACCGCGCCAAGACCCGCAACCTCCGCCGCGACCCCCGCGCCTCCTACCACGTGACCACCCCCGACCGGTGGTCCTACGCGGTCGCCGAGGGCACCGCCGACCTCTCCCCGGTCGTCGCCGACCCGTACGACGAGACGGCCGAGGAACTGGTCCGGCTCTACCGCGAGGCCCTCGGCGAGCACCCCGACTGGGACGACTACCGCGCCGCCCTGGTCCGCGACCGCCGCCTGGTGCTGCGGCTGCGGGTGGACCGCGTCTACGGCGTGACCGACCTCCCGCACTGACCCCCCGGCAGGCCACCGCCGCCGGTCAGGCCGTCACCTTCGCCGCCCGGGGCGCGCTCACGGGGACCCGTTCGCCGAGCTGTTCCGTCGGCACGGCGTGCGTCTCCCGGGCGGTCAGCGCGGCGATCACCGGGGGCACGCACAGGGCCGCCGTGAACAGGGCGACCGCCGTCCAGTCGTCGCCGTCCGGCCCCGCGATCCGGGCGGCGAACGTCACCGCGAACCCGGCCACCGCGAAGCCGATCTGGGTGCCGATCGCCACCCCGGACAGCCGCACCCGGGTCGCGAACATCTCGCCGTAGAAGGCGGGCCACACCCCGTTGGCGGCGCTGTAGACCACGCCGAAGCAGAGCACGCCGCACAGGAAGGTGAGCGGGTAGGAGCCGGTCGAGACCGCCCACAGGTACAGGAACATGGTCACCGCGCTGCCCGCCGCGCCGACCAGGAACACCGGGCGGCGGCCGATCCGGTCGGAGAGCGTGGCCCACAGCGGGATCGCGGCGAGCGCCACCACATTGGCGAGGGCGCCCACCCAGAGCATGGCGGTACGGGACATGCCGACCGAGTCACCGGTGGCGAACGCCAGCGCCCACACCGTGAAAATGGTGCTCACCGAGGCGATCAGCGCGCCCCCGATCACCCGCAGCACATCCGCCCAGTGCTCGCGCACCAGCACCAGCAGCGGCATTTTCACCACCCCTTGCGCGGCGGTCTGCCGGGTGAACGCCGGGGTCTCGTCCAGGTTGCGGCGGATGACGTAGCCGACGACGGCGACCGCGACGCTCAGCCAGAACGGCACCCGCCAGCCCCAGGCCATCAGGTGCTCCTCGGGCAGCGCGGCGACCGGGATGAACACCAGCGTGGCCAGCAACTGGCCGCCCTGGGTGCCGCTGAGCGTGAAACTGGTGAAGAAGCCGCGCCGGTGTCCGGGGGCGTGTTCCAGGGTCATGGAGTTGGCGCTGGCCTGCTCGCCGGCGGCCGAGACGCCCTGCAGGACCCGGCAGAGCACCAGCAGCACCGGCGCGAGGGTGCCGACCTGGGCGCGGGTGGGCAGACAGCCGATGAGGAACGTCGACACGCCCATCAGGATCAGCGTGAACACCATGATCTTCTTGCGGCCGAGGCGGTCCCCGATGTGCCCCAGGAACAACGCCCCGAGCGGCCGGGCGGCGTAGGCGACACCGAAGGTGGCCAGCGACAGCAGGGTGGCCGTCGCCGGATCGGACGCGTCGAAGAAGACCTCGGGAAAGATCAGCGCCGCGGCGCTGCCGTAGATGAAGAAGTCGTAGTACTCCAGGGCGCTGCCGATCCAGGCGGCGGTCGCCGCCTTCTTCGGCTGCCCCGGCGGGGCCTCGGGGACGGGGGCGGGGACGGACACGCGGCGGCTCCTTCGGCATCGTCGCCTAATTAACCCACTGGATAGTTAGTAGTGGTGGCTGGGATGGTGCGCCCGCGGGTTCCGGGTGTCAAGGGGTGCGGTGCGGCCGGGCCGGCCGGGCTCAGCGGGCCGAGCGCTCCGCGGTCAGGTAGGCGATCACCATGTCGCCGAGCATGGTCCGGTAGTGCTCGCGCTGCTCGGGGGCGATCAGGTCGCGGCCGAACAGGGCGCCGAAGGTGTGCCGGTTGGCGACCCGGAAGAAGCAGAAGGAACTGATCATCGCGTGCAGGTCGACCGCGTCCACGTCGGCCGTGAACAGCCCCGACTCCTGGCCCGCGGCGAGGATCCGGCGGATCACGTCCAGCGCGGGCGAGCCGATCCGGGCCAGCTCCTCGGAGGCGGCGATGTGCTCGGCGCCGTGGATGTTCTCGATGCTGACCAGGCGGATGAAGTCCGGGTGCCGCTCGTGGTGGTCGAAGGTGACCTCGGCCAGCCGCCGGATCGCGGCGACCGGGTCGAGGTGCTCGACGTCGAGCTGCTGCTCGGCCTCCCGGATCACCCCGTACGCCCGCTCCAGCACGGCGGTGAAGAGCTGCTCCTTGCCGCCGAAGTAGTAGTAGATCATCCGCTTGGTGGTGCGGGTGCGGGCGGCGATCTCGTCGACGCGGGCCCCGTCGTAGCCGGCCCGGGCGAACTCCCGGGTGGCCACGTCGAGGATCTCGGCCCGGGTGCGGGCGGCGTCGCGGATGCGCCCGTTGGATCGTGCCGGTTCGTCGACGCTGGTCATCGGGTTCCTTCGGCTGGGGCGGGGGCCAGTGCGGTGATTGTAGAAGGTCGGGTCTTCCCACGGGCCGTGCCCTGCTGCTATGACTAACGTACTGGTTCGTACATTAGCCGTGCCCGGCTCAGGAGGTCACCGGTGGCCAAGGACTCGTATCTCGTCGGACTGATCGGCTCCGGCATCGGCCCGTCGCTCAGTCCGGCCCTGCACCAGCGGGAGGCCGACCGGCAGGGGCTGCGCTACCTGTACCGGCTGATCGACCTGGACGCGCTGGGCGCGGCCCCGGAGAAGGTGGGCGACCTGGTGCGGGCCGCGCGGGACCTGGGCTTCGACGGGCTGAACATCACCCACCCGTGCAAGCAGCTCGTCCTCGGCCACCTCGACGGGCTCGCCCCGGGGGCCGAGGCGCTGGGCGCGGTCAACACCGTCGTCTTCGACGGCGGCCGGGCGGTCGGCCACAACACCGACGTCACCGGCTTCGCCGCCTCCTTCGCCCGGGGCCTGCCCGACGCCCCGCTGGAACGGGTCGCGCTGGTGGGCGCCGGCGGGGCGGGCGCGGCCGTCGCCCACGCCCTGCTCACCCTGGGCGCCGGGCGGATCACCGTCGTCGACGCGCTGCCCGAGCGGGCGGCCGCGCTGGCCGGGTCGCTGAACCGGCACTTCGGCGCGGGCCGGGCCGACCGCGCCGGGCCGGACCGGCTGCCCGGCGTCCTGGCCGGCGCCGACGGCGTGGTGCACGCCACCCCCACCGGCATGGCCGCCCACCCCGGTCTGCCCTTCCCCGCCGGACTGCTGCGTCCCGGGCTGTGGGTCGCCGAGGTCGTCTACCGGCCGCTTCGGACCGAGCTGGTCCGGGCCGCCCGCGCCGCGGGCTGCGCGGTGCTGGACGGCGGCGGCATGGCCGTCTTCCAGGCGGCGGACGCGTTCCGCCTGTTCACCGGGCGGGAACCCGGCACCGCCCGGATGCTCGCGGACCTGCCCGCGCTGGCCGGCGCCGTCCCCGCGCCCCGGTAGGCCCCCGGAGGAAGCACCAGTAGGCCCACGGAGAAAGAGGCACCGACGTGCGTACGTCCATCGCCACCGTCTGTCTGAGCGGACCGCTCACCGAGAAGCTCACCGCCGCCGCCCGGGCCGGCTTCGACGGCGTGGAGATCTTCGAGAACGACCTGCTCGCCAGCCCGCTCACCCCCGAGGAGATCCGCGCCCGCTGCGCCGACCTCGGTCTGACCATCGACCTCTACCAGCCGATGCGGGACGTCGAGGCGCTCCCCGAGGCGGAGTTCGCGCGCAGCCTGCGCCGCGCCCGGCACAAGTTCGCGCTGATGCGCCGGCTCGGCGCCGACACCGTCCTGGTCTGCTCCAGCGTCTCCCCGGACGCCCTGGACGACGACGCGCTCGCCGCCGAGCAGCTCGCCCGCCTCGCCTCGCTCGCCCAGGACTTCGGCATCCGCGTCGCCTACGAGGCGCTCGCCTGGGGCCGGCACATCAGCACCTGGGACCACGCCTGGCGGGTGGTCGAGGCGGCGGACCACCCCGCGCTCGGCACCTGTCTGGACAGCTTCCACATCCTCTCCCGGGACGGCGACCCGAAGGGCATCGCCGACCTGCCCGGCGAGAAGATCTTCTTCCTCCAGCTCGCCGACGCCCCCCGGCTCGCCATGGACGTCCTGCAGTGGAGCCGCCACCACCGCTGCTTCCCCGGCCAGGGCGGCTTCGACGTCGCCGGGCTGGTCCGCCAGGTCCTGCGCACCGGCTACGCCGGGCCGCTCTCCCTGGAGGTCTTCAACGACGTGTTCCGGCAGGCCGATGCCGCCGCCACCGCCGTCGACGCCCAGCGCTCGCTGCGGATGCTCCAGGAAGAGGTCGGCACCGCGCCTCTGCCCCCGGCCGTCGTGCCCACCGGCGTCGCCTTCGCCGAGCTGGTCACCCCCGACGCCCAGCCGGTGGCCGGCCTGCTCGGCGCGCTCGGCTTCGCCCGCGCCGCCCGGCACCGCGGCAAGCCCGTCGACCTGTGGCAGCGCGGCGACGCCCGGGTCCTGGTCAACACCGGGCCCGCCGAGCGCCGCGAGGGCACCCGGCTCGCCGCGATCGGCCTGACCTCGCCCGACCCGGCGGGTGCCGCCCGCCGCGCCGAGGCGCTGCTCGCCCCCGTGCTGCCGCGCCGCCGCGCCCCGGGGGACGCGCCGCTGGAGGCGGTCGCCGCGCCCGACGGCACCGAGCTGTTCTTCTGCGCCGCGCCCGGCGGGGACGCCCCCGACTGGCGGGCCGACTTCACGGACACCGCGCCCGCCCCCGCGGACGGGTGCCGCATCGACCACGTGGCGCTGACCCAGCCCTGGCACCACTTCGACGAGGCCGCCCTGTTCCACAGCGGTGTCCTCGGGCTGCGTCCCCAGGCGAGCGTGGACGTCGCCGACCCCTACGGGCTCCAGCGCAGCCGCGCGGTCACCGACGACGCCGGCGGCGTCCGTATCGTCCTGTCCGTCGGCCCGGCGCCCACCGACGGCACCGCGCACGCCCAGCACCTCGCGCTCGCCACCGACGACGTGGTCGCCGCGGCCCGCCGCTTCCGGGCGGCCGGCGGCACCCTGCTGCCGATCCCCGCGAACTACTACGACGACCTCGCGGCCCGCTACGAGTTCGCCGACGGCGAGCTGGAGACCTACCGGGACCTCGGCATCCTCTACGACCGGGACGCGCACGGCGTCTTCCGGCACTGCTACACGCACACCGTCGGCCGGGTCTTCGTCGAACTCCTCCAGCGCGACGGCGGCTACCGCGGCTACGGCGCCCCCAACGCGCCCGTACGGCTGGCCGCGCAGCACACCGCCCGGGGGTTCACTGGCGGCTGACGGTCCGGGTGACGCCGGTGACGACGGTGGTGGCCAGGACCCAGCCGGTGACGGTCAGCAGATAGGCCAGCCACTGGTACCCGGCGCGCGGCGCGAACGCCGTCTCCTGCCCGAAGGAGATGATCGGCAGCAGCAGGTCCAGGGTGTAGAACACCGGGTTGAACGGCGGGGCCTCGGACGGCTTCAGCGCCGCCGGGTGCTCCAGGCCGAACGCGGCCGAGCCGATCGCGAGCAGCGTCAGCAGCCAGGCCAGGGCCCGCATCGGCCGGAAGCCGTAGCCCACGGTCACGTCCTGGAGACACCCCCAGGCACGCCCGTACCAGGGCAGGGTGCGGCGGTGCCGGCGCTGCTTGGCGAGCTGCACCCGCCGGGCCGCGTCGTCGTCGCCGGTGCGGCGGTAGGCGGCCGTCAACTGCTCGTAGGCGTACGGGACATAGCCGTCGCCGTCCCGCTCCAGCATGGGCAGGCGGCGCTCGGCGGGATGGTGGGGGACGAGCGCCGTGTAGGACAGGTCGTTCAGGTACACCTCGTCGGGCAGCATCTCCGGGTCCAGGCTCAGGCTGTCGATCCGGGCGCGCCGCAGCCGGAGCGCGCCCTCGATCCGCTCGCCGGCGAACAGCCACAGCTCCCCGATCACCGAGCTGGTGGCCCGCAGCGCGACATCGCCCGGCCGGGACAGCGAGGCGTGCGCCAGGTCGAGGGTGCCCGGTACGCGGGCGCCGCGCAGGTCGAGCAGGCCGCGGGCGCGCAGGCACCCGGCGGTCACGTTCGTCCCGACGACCAGGTTCTGCGCGTCCAGGGCCGTGCCCCCACCCGCGTCGAGGACCGCGTCCCGGAGGTTGACCTGCCCGGCGACACCGGCGCCGGTGAGCCGGGTCGTACCGTGCGTGCGCAGGCCGGGTGCCCACAGGTCGGCGCGGAGGACCGCCTGGTTGAGCTGGAGCACCGGCCCCTCGGTGTCCGGGGCGGCATGGAACCGCGCGCCTTCCAGGTACAGGCTCCCCGCTATCTCCGCCCCGGCCAGCCGTACCGTCCCGTGGCACCGGGTGCGGGTCATCCGCAGGACGCCGTCCACGCGCACCGCGTGGGCGACCAGCCCCGGCAGCACGGACTCGCTCAGGTTCAGTTCCCGCAGGCGGCATCCGTACAGCCGGGGCACCTGCTCGACGTGGCAGTTCTTCAGCCGCACCGGCACCTCGACGGCCGCGTACTGCAGGCGGAGGGATCCGGTGATCCGGGCGCCGGACAGGTCGAGGGAGGGGATCTCGCCGTTCTCCCGCGGCCCGTCCAGCAGCAGCGTCCGCAGCACCGAGGCCCGTACCGTCCGCTCCGGTCCCCAGTCGGCGCCCTCGGCGGGGTCCTCGTCGTCCGCGGTCCGGAAGTCCACGAGTTCGCCCCGGGGGAAGGCCCGCCACACGCGGGCCTCGGCCGGCGTCAGATCGTCGATCTCCATCGACCGGGACTCTGACGCGCCGGCCGGGAGCTGTCAACCGGCCCCCGGCCGTCGGGCGTCAGGGCCGGGTGTTCCACTCGGCGATCACGGGCCGGTCGTGTTCGGTGGAGAGCCGGCTGAGCGTGCCGGTCGCCAACTGGAACAGCCTGCCCTCGGCGGGCGGCAGGCCCAGCCGGCGGGCGGTGAGCACCCGCAGGAAGTGGGCGTGGGCCACCAGGACCACATCGCCCCCGGCGAGCGCGGGCACCACCCGGGCCAGCACCCGGTCGGCGCGGCGGCCGACCTGCTCGGGCGACTCGCCGTCCGTGCCGTCCCCGGGCGGGGTGCCGTCGGTCCACAGGTCCCAGTCGGGCCGGGTGCGGTGGATGTCGACGGTGGTGACGCCCTCGTAGTCGCCGTAGTCCCATTCGTGCAGGTCGGCGTCGGTCACGGCGCCGACCAGGCCCGCGAGTTCGGCGGTGCGGCGGGCGCGGCCGAGCGGGCTGGTGAGCACCCGCGCGAACGGCCGGCCCGACAGCAGCGGGGCCAGGGACTTGGCCTGCTCCTCACCGTGCGGGGTCAGGGGCAGGTCGGTGTGGCTGGTGTGCCGGCCCGACCGGCTCCACTCCGTCTCGCCGTGCCGGACCAGCAGCAGATCTCCCACGGGTTACTTCTTCGCCGACTCGACGGCGTGGCCGCCGAACTGGTTGCGCAGCGCGGCGATCATCTTCATCTGCGGGGAGTCCTCCTGGCGGGAGGCGAACCGGGCGAAGAGGGAGGCGGTGATCGCGGGCAGCGGTAC
>NZ_BNBI01000014.1 GCF_014655295.1 Streptomyces fumanus | reverse complement strand
GCGAGCTCTCCAACGCGGCGCGGGAGTTGGCCTGGATGGGCGATTCACCGATCAGGATGAAGCACAGCACCCGCGCTTCGTCCGAGAACTCGATGTAATCGACAGGCAGCATCGACAATCCCCATTTCACGCGGCAGCGCAGCCACCGACCGCGACAGAAAGATCGCGAAGTCGGACTGGAGTACCGAGCCGAATCGCGACTAGAAGAAGTGCCAGGAAGCCGTGGACTTGTACCCCGTGGTAGCGATGTTCGCCTGGTACCAGGCCCGGCCGAGGTTCTTGACGCCGCCGTCGTCGTATCGCAGGTAGACATCGACCGGGTTGCCGCCCAGGTAGATGGGGACGCACTCACCCGGGTGGGCGGTGAAGGAACGCAACGGTTCCCACCCGTCCGAGGAGGGCTCGCCGACCTGCTGAATGAAGGAACTGTAGGTGCCCTGCGAGCAGAGCATGTACGCGCCGGGCACACCGTTGGCACTCGCCGTACCGGCGGCCATCCCGACGCTCAGACATGCCACAGCCAAGACAGTGACCGCGCCCTGGCGCAGCCTGCGTGATGCGATCTTCATGCTTGCCCCGATCCTGTGAGGTGGTCAGACCGGCAACCTCAGCAAGCCTTGTCGGGCGACAGGGCCACGGGAGGTCACCGCCCTCCGCAACGGCGAAGTATCCCGACAGGTTCACGGGCTGCTGCCGGTTGCTTGCCGCCTCACCAGGAACGACCTTGACGATCAGAAGAGTGAGTGGTTGACTACTCACACAACGGAGGACCCATCACCGAAAGGCGACAAAAATGTCCGACAACGTAGCGATCTCGGTAAACCCCAGCGAGGAAGAGGTGCGCCCCTCCCTCGCCAAGGAAGCGGAGACCCCGGCTCGTGCCGCACTGACCACCCAAGCCGATCCCGGCTCGAAGAAGCAGAAGCGGATCAAGCGCCGGGTGGCCGAAGCAGCCGTCTACACCGGACTCGGCGCCGTGGCTCTCGCCGAGCCCTGGCTACTGCTCCTCATCGTGCCTGCGCTGGCGATGGCGTTGAAGGATTGATGCATTGGTCGCGCGACTTGGTCGTCCCACAGCAGGCGCCCACTTTGTGACTCGCGCGGTCGAGAGCGACGAGGTGCTGCCGGTCGGCGCGTCGAGAACGGCCATGCGGATTCGATCGCCGACATCACTTGACGGCGCCGGCGGTGACGCCGCGGGTGAGTGTGCGTTGGAAGACGAGGAAGAAGACGACCATGGGGATGACGCCGAGGAGGGCGGCGGCGCTCAGGGCCGTGGGGTCGCTGGTGTACTGGCCCTGCATGACGGACAGGCCGAGGGGGACGGTCTGGTTGTCGTTGGAGATCAGCAGGACGAGGGGGTAGAGGAACTCGTTCCAGCTCCAGACGAAGAAGAACACGCACATCACCGACAGGGTCGGCCAGCTCATGGGCAGGATGATGCGCCACAGGATGGTCCAGCGGCCGGCGCCGTCGAGGGAGGCGGCCTCGATGAGTTCGCGGGGGAAACTGCTGAAGACGGAGGAGAGCAGGTAGGTGCCGAAGGCGCTGTAGGTGATGCCGACGAGGATGGTGTAGCCGAGCTTTCCGTCGTACAGGCCCATCTCCTTGAACAGGTAGTAGATGGGGTAGACCAGTCCTTCCTGCGGCAGGACGTTGACGCCGAGGAAGAAGACGAGGAAGGCGGTGCGCCAGCGGATGCGGCCGATGCCGATGGCGTAGGCGTTGAAGAGGGCGAGGACGACGGCGATGAGGACGACGCCGAGGCTGATCTGGATGCTGTTGACAAGCTTCTGGGTGAAGTCGACGCGTTGCCAGACGTCGCCGATGATGTCCCAGTTCCAGCGTTCGGGCCAGGACAGTGACCCGTGGGCGCGGTAGTCGGCACTGGTCTTGAAGGAGTTGAGCAGGATGATCGCGAACGGGGCGAGGAAGGCCAGGACGAAGACGGTGACCGCGGCGAGGACGGCGTAGGAGCCCGCACCGCGCCTGCGGGGAGCCTTGTTCCCGCGCCGCCGCGTGGGGGCGCCAGGGCCGAAGGTGTGTGTCTTCGTGGTGCGGGAGGTGACGGGGGTGGTGGTGTCGGTGGTCATGGTCATCCGTCCTCGCGGGCCTGGCGGGTGAGCATCGTTCCGGCGATGATCAGCACGAGCAGGGTGATGGTGCTGGAGATCGCGGATCCGTAGCCGACGTCGGCGCGTTCGAAGAAGTTCTGGTAGGCGAAGTAGGCGGGGACGAGGGTGGAGTTGCCGGGGCCGCCGCCGGTGAGGACGAAGATCTGGGCGAAGACCTTCAGGCCGGCGATGGTGGTGGTGACCAGGACGACGTAGACCTCGGGCCGCAGGATGGGCACGGTGATGCGGGTGAAGCGCTGCCACCAGGAAGCGCCGTCGAGTGAGGCGGCCTCGTAGAGTTCGGGGTCGATCCGCTGCAGGCCGGACATGAACAGCACCAGCGGGTAGCCGAGCTGCATCCAGACGAGGACGCCGAGGACGACCCAGAGGGCGAGGCCGGGGTCGCCGAGCCAGTTCTCGGCAAGGGAGCCGAGGCCGATGGTGTCCAGGACGCTGTTGACGGCGCCTTCCGGGGCGAGGATCCATTCCCACATCAGGCCGGTGACGGCGACGGGGATGACCTGGGGCAGATAGAGGCCGGAGCGGAAGACGCCGACGATGCCGTCGCCGTGCTTCTTGCCGATGTAGTCGAACAGCAGGGCGGCCAGGAACAGGCCCAGCAGGGTCGGCACGATGGCGATGCCGATGATGACGAAGGCGATGTTGCGGAAGGAGGCCCAGAAGTCGGCGTCCTGGAAGAGGCGGGTGTAGTTGTCCAGGCCGGTGAAGACGGGATCGCCGATGCCCTGCCACTTGGTGAGGCTGTAGTAGAAGGTCATCACCAGCGGGACGACGAGGAAGAGCAGACTCAGCAGCAGGCCCGGCGCGAGGAAGACGGCATAGCCCGTGGACCGCGGGTGACGTTTGGTTTTCACTGTTGCTCCTGGTTGGGCGGGACGGCTGCGGCGGTGGGCCGGGCAGCCGTCCCCGGAACGCGGTTACCGGCCGGCGGTGCGATGCGGCGACGGCCGGGACGGGAACGTCAGGGCCTGGTCGCGAGGTACTTCTCGTAGGGGGCCGCGAGTTCGTCGAGGACGGAGTCGGCCTTGCCGCCGTTCATGAGGTTCTGCGTGGCGGCGACCCAGGTGTCGTAGTAGCCGGCGACCGGCCAGTCGGGGTAGAAGGCCAGGCCGTCGTGGTCCTGGATCTGCGCGAAGGCTTCGGTGAGCTGGCGGGACTTGGGGTTGGCGATGTCCTCGGGCTTGGCGGCGAGCGGGACGTTGCCCTCCTCACCGATCAGCTTCTGGATCCTGTCGGACATGGTGATGTCGATGAAGTCCGCGGCGAGCTCCTTGTTCCTGGCCTTGGTGGGGACGACCCAGTTGTTGCCGCCGGAACCGAGGGTCCTCTCGCTGCCCGGGTAGGCGGCGGTGGACCACTGGAAGTTCTTGATGTCGGTGGTCAGACCGCCGAACCACCAGTTGCCGCCGACCATGATGGGCCGCTTCTGCGAGACGAACTGCTCGACCATGTCGCTGCCCTTGAGGCCGACGTCCTTCTTGTCGAAGTAGCCCTTGTCGAGCCACTCGCGGTACTTGTCGACGGCGTAGGTCATCTCGGGGCCGTGGAAGTCGACCTTGCCCAGGTAGCTCTGGTACTTGTCGACCCAGGTGTTGTTCGCCTTGGACAGGGCGAGCAGGTAGAGCCAGTGGCTGGCGGGGTGGTCGTTGCCGGCGTTGGCGAGCGGGGTGACGCCGGCGGCCTTGAACTTCGCGAGCGCGGCCTCGAAGCTCTTGAAGTCGGTGGGCTTGTCGACGCCGTACTTCTTGAACAGGTCGTCGTTGTAGTAGGTGAGGACGAATTCACCGTAGTTGGGTATGCCGTACCACTTCTCGCCGCCCATCTCGCCCTTGTCGTCGTAGCGGGCGGTGACGGAGGCGCTGTCGCTGATCTTCCGGTCCCAGCCGTGTTCCTCCACGAGGGGGGTGAGGTCGGTGAGCAGGCCCTGCTTGGCGAGCTGTCCGGTGGTGGCGTTGCCCTTGTTGTACTCCATGACGTCGGGCGCCTTGTCGGAGTTGAGGATCATGCCGGCGTTCTGCTGGATCTGCTCGAACGTCTTGCGCTCGAAGACGACCTTGACGTCGGGGTGGGTCTTCTTGAATTCGGCGATGGCCGCGTCCCAAGCCTTGCTCAGGGCCCCGTCCGCCTGCTCGTAATGCCACAGGCGGAGGGTCTTGCCGTCGCCCTCGGCGGTGCCGGAGCCGCCGCAGGCGGTCAGCGGTGCCAGCAGGGCCAGGGCGGTGACCGCGAGCAGGAGCGGTTTTCTGCGAAGGGCGGAGCGGGTGCGCGGGATGTTCATGGCTGTTCCTCGGTGTGCGTCGTTGCGACAAGGGCGGGCGGTGTCAGCCAGTGGTGCGGCGGCGGTGGACGCGGGCTTCCCACGGCTGCAGGGTGTGCCGCTTCGTGAGCGCGGTGGTGGCGGCGACGTTGGCGATCAGGGTTTCGCTGTGCTCCCAGCCGTCGGGCAGGTCGACGGTGAGGTCGGTGCCGCTGAAGTTGGCCAGGACGAGCAGTTCGGTGCCCCGGTCCGCGTCGTGGCGGGTGAAGGCGTAGAGCCGCTCGTGGTCGGGGTGGAGCATGTGGAAGTCGCCGTGGGTGAGGGCGGGCTCGGTGTGCCGCAGGGCGATCAGGCGGCGGTAGTAGTGGAAGACCGAGTCCGGGTCGGCGAGCTGGGCCTTGGCGTTCACGTGCGTGTGGTCGGGGTTGACGGCGATCCATGGCGTGCCGGCGGTGAAGCCGGCGTGCTCGGTGGCGTCCCACTGCATGGGGGTGCGGGCGTTGTCCCGGCTGCGGTGCCGCAGCCCCCGCATGACGGCGTCGGGATCGGCCCCCTGGGCGGTCTGCTCGCGGTAGTGGTTGAGGGACTCGATGTCCCGCAGGTCGTCGACGGAGGTGAACGGGGCGTTGGCCATGCCCAGTTCCTCGCCCTGGTAGACGAAGGGCGTGCCCCGGTGCAGGTGCAGGACGGTGGCGAGCAGCTTGGCGGAGCGGTCCCGGTGGGCGGGGCTGTCGTCGCCGAAGCGGGAGACCACCCGGGGCTGGTCGTGGTTGTTCCAGTACAGGCTGTTCCATCCGGTGGTGCCCAGGCCGGTCTGCCAGCGGCCGAGGCTGGCCTTGAGGTCGGTCAGCCTCAGCGGCCGGACGTCGAACTTGCCGCCGGGGCCGTGGTCGAGGCCGACGTGCTCGAACTGGAAGACCATGTCCAGCTCACGTCGGGCGGGGTCGGTGAACAGCCTGGCCTGCTCCACCGTGACGCCGGGCATCTCGCCGACGGTGAGCAGTCGGCGGGGGTGGCGGTCGAAGACCTCGCGGTGCATCTCGGCGATGTAGTCGTGGATGCGGGGTCCGCACACGTAGTAGGGGTGGCCGAGACCGTAGCGGGCGCCTTCGGGGACGATTCCGTCGGGCAGGGCCGGGTCCTTGGAGATCAGGTTGATGACGTCCATGCGGAAGCCGTCGACGCCACGGTCGAGCCACCAGCGCATCATCGCGTACACGGCCTGGCGGACTTCGGGATTGTCCCAGTTCAGGTCGGGCTGCTTGCGGGAGAAGGTGTGCAGGTAGTACTCGCCGCTGGCGATGTCGTACGTCCATGCGGGGCCCGAGAACCACGACTCCCAGTTATTCGGTTCCGCTCCCGGTGTGCCGGGCTCCATGCCCTCGCGGGGCGGGCGCCAGATGTACCAGTCGCGCTTCGGTCCGTCCGGTCCGCCGTCGCGGGAGGCGGTGAACCAGGCGTGCTCGTCGCTGGTGTGGTTGACGACCAGGTCCATCACCAGTTTCATGCCGCGCTCGTGCACCGAGGCCAGGAGCCGGTCGAAGTCGGCGAGGGTGCCGAAGAGCGGGTCGATGTCCTGGTAGTCGCTGATGTCGTAGCCGTTGTCGTCGTGCGGCGAGGGGTAGACGGGGGAGAGCCAGAGCACGTCCACGCCGAGTTCGGACAGGTAGTCCAGACGCTCGATGATGCCCTGGAGGTCGCCGATGCCGTCCGCGTCGGAGTCGGCGAAGGAGCGCGGATAGATCTGGTAGACCACCGCGTTGCTCCACCAGGAGTCGGCGGGGCTGGCTGCGTTTTCCGGCACGTCAAACCTCATCGTGTGGGATCTGCTACGGAGAGTGAAGGGGCGAGTGAAGGGGGAAGGGCTGGGCAGGCCGTGGTGCCGGCCGGCGGCGTGGGTCAGGAGATGGCCGCGCCCACCGCGTCACGGATGACGAGGCAGGCGGCGCCCCTGGCCCACAGGTCGTGGCGGACGGGGTCGACGTGGATGTCGCAGTCGCGGGCGGCCGTGGAGAACGCGTGCGCCTCCAGGGCCTGGGTCGCCGCCGGGCCGAAGAGGTCGTGGGCGACCGCCCCTTCTCCGGCGATGATGATCTTCTGGAGGTTCAGCAGGTTGCACATGCCGGCCAGTCCCCGCCCCAGGGCGGCTCCCGCTTCGGCGAACGCGGAGCGGGCGACCGCCTGGGCGGACCCGCCCGCGGGCGAGCGGGCGAGGTCGATGGCTTCGGCGATCGTGGTGCAGGGGATACCGGCGTCCCGCAAATGGCGCAGGACCGCCCGGTCCCCGGCGAGGGCTTCCAGGCAGCCGCGGCGGCCGCAACTGCACATGGGGCCCGCGGGGTCCAGCGGCAGGTGGCCGAGTTCGCCGGCCAGGCCGGTGGCGCCGGAGAACAGGGCTCCGTCGAGGAGGAGGCCGCAGCCGATGCCGGGGCCGACGGTGACGACGGCGAAGGAGTCGACGTCACGGCCCTGCCCGAACCAGCGTTCGGCGACCACGAGGGTGTTGACGTCGTTGTTCACGACGACCGGCAGCCCGGTCGCCGCGCGCAGCGGGCCGGCCACGTCGACCTTGTTCCAGTCGAGCAGGGCCGAGTAGCGGCAGATGCCCGAAGCGGAGTCGACATGGCCGCTGACCCCGACTCCGAGCCCCAGCACCCTGTCCGCCGCTTCGGGCGCCTCGGAGAGGAGCCTGCTGGTCAGGGCGGCAGCGGCGGACAGGGCGGTCTCGGGTGTGCAGTCAGCGATCGGTTCCTCGGCGCGGGCCAGGACGTTGGCCGCCATGTCGGTGACCACCCCGGAGACCTGCGCGGGACCGATCTTCGTGCCGACCACGATGTGCTTGTCCGGATTGACGTGGAGCATCTTCTGCGGCCGGCCCCGCCCCTGGGGAGCGGCGTCCGACTCGCGCAGGTAGTCGTGCTCCAGGAGCGGGGGAAGCATCCGGGTCACGCTCGAGGGGACGAGCCCGAGACGCTGGGCGAGCTGGGTACGCGAGAGGGGACCCGCGGTGAGGACGGTCGCGAAGATCTCCGCCCGGGTCTGTTCACCCACCAGCTCCGAGAAACGGATCTTGGACGGGCTCATCACGCGTGCCTCCAAAGGTGCAGTCGGTCAAGGGCTGGTCTGTCCGGTCCGCTTCCATCGAACCCGATGCGGTGCGTGCCGTCGCCCATGACGGCGAAACACCGGCCCAGCCAGGGACAGGAAGACCACCGTCCTCTCCTCCCGCCTCGCTCCAGGCGCCGGCCCGGTGCCCCGGACCGGCTGGACATGACGGGAGTCTGTCCCCCCAGTTTTCGTGCGTCAAGAAAGAAAACAGCGCGTTACGCAACCGTAATCGCGCCTCATGCTCCGGCTTCCTGGGCGAGAAGTCCCGGTCTGAGACATCTGTTCGGCCGGGAGGGAGGCCGATCGGCAACGAATCTTGTTCATTTCGTTGACACGGCGAAGAAATGACGGGACGTTATCCGGCGACCGCACCGCACTGGGCTGTACGTGGCCCGGTTCCGGCCGGGGACACCCGGATTCCGCCCCGGCACACCTGTAGGGACCCACCGGTGGCCGCCTCGGCCGCGCTTCCCCCTTGACGCGTGCCGTCGCACCGGCCTGCGCGCTGATCGAGCCGCCCGGACGAGGACGCCTGGGACGGTGCGGAGACGCCGGTGGGCCCCTTATCGCCAAGGAGAAGGACATCAGCATGCCCGCAGCAGCACTGAGACGACTGGCGGCGATCGCCGTCGGTCTGGCGCTGGCACTGGCCTCGGTCATGGTGCCCGTCGGCACGGCCGCCGCCGGGACATCCCCGGCCCGCCCCGCCGCCGGGGCCCGGCCCGCCGCTTCGGCGGCCGAGCCGAGGCTCTCGGACAGCAGCGCCCTGAAGACCTGGTGGCACGACAACTACGAGTACAACACCACCAGCCCGGTGGCCAATGACAAGGTCCGGCGGTCGTCGTTCTACGACGTGAAGGTCGCCACCGCCGCGGCCCCGACGACCAAGTACGACTCGTTCGCGTACATGAGCATCCCGCGCAGCGGCAAGGGCAAGATCGGCTACACCGAGGAGGACGGCGCCGAGTTCTCCTCGTCCGCGAACCTCACCATGAGCTGGTCGTCCTTCCAGTACACCACCGATGTGTGGGTCGACGTCTCACTGCGCACCGGCCAGACGATCTCCTCCGCCGACCAGGTCAAGATCAGGCCGAGCAGCCTGAACTTCGCCAAGGAACTGGTCGACAGCACCACCGTGCGCGTCAAGGTGCCCTACGACGCGGCGGGTTACCGGTTCTCCGTCGAGTTCGACCCGCAGCTCTACACGGCCTACAACGACATGTCCGGCCCCGCGAACGACGCCGGCAAGCTGACCACCCAGGGCGGCGGCGGCAACCGGGCCATCCACACCGAACCCCGCAACTCCATGATGGTCTTCGCGGAGCCGGCCCCGACCGGAGCCGAGCAGGACCGCCTGGTCCCCACGGCGGCCTCCGGCAGCGTCTACTACCCGCCGCAGGGGCAGGTCACCAACCTGAACACGATCGGCGAGGAGATCGTGTACTTCCGGCCCGGCACCTACTACATGACCTCCAAGTACCACGCGCTGCTGCCCAAGCAGGTCAAGTGGGTGTACCTGGCCCCCGGCGCGTACGTGAAGGGCGCCATAAGGTTCCCCGACGACAGCCAGGGCCTGTACAAGGTGACCGGTCAGGGCGTGCTCTCGGGTGAGCAGTACGTCTACGAGGCGGACACCAACAACAACTACGACCACCTCTCCGGCGCCTCCAACTGCCACTCCAGTTGCGTGAAGATGCTGCAGTTCCAGTCCGCGCAGGGCCGCCAGCAGCGTCTGGACCTGCAGGGCGTGACCATCAACGAGCCGCCCTACCACTCGTTCGTCGTCTACGGCGACGAGGACACCTTCAGCATGCGGGTCGACAACTACAAGCAGGTCGGGTCCTGGTACTGGCAGACCGACGGCATCGAGCTGTACCGGGGCAGCACCATGAAGAACACGTTCTTCAACGCCAACGACGACGTGCTGAAGATGTACCACAGCGATGTCAGCATCGATAACACGGTCGTCTGGAAGAACGAGAACGGTCCCGTCATCCAGTGGGGCTGGACGCCGCGCACCATCGACAACGTCCGGGTCAGCAACACCCATGTCATCCACAACCGGATGTACTGGAAGGACGTCAAGTACAACACCTGCATCCTCAACTCCTCCTCGCACTGGGAGGACATGGGCTCGACCACCAAGGCCGACCCGGGCGCGTGGGTGAGGAACATGACCTTCGACAACATCACCGTCGAGGGCATGACGAACTGCGCGATCCGCGTCTTCGCCCTGTCCAGCACCGAGAACATCCACGTCAAGAACCTCAAGATCGGCGCATGGAACCAGCTCGATCCGTCCTCCCAGGTCAGCCTCCTCAAGCGGTACTCCAACAGCGCCGGGCAGAAGGTGACCCTCGGCAACGAGACGCGTGACAGCAGCGGCCTGAAGCTGGAGAACTACACCGTCGGCGGCACCGTCATCCAGAAGTCCGGCGACAACTGGGCAGCCGGTCAGCTCGGCCGGATCGGTTTCGACGCCGAGACCTGGGACAACTGGAACGCCTGGGGCCCCGGCGGCGGCAACCCCGACCCGGTCACCGGCGGCAGGATCGTCAACGGCGCGACCTCCAAGTGCGTCGACCGCGCCGGCGGCGCCACCGCCAACGGCACCGCCGTCCAGCAGTGGACCTGCGCCGACGTGGCCTCGATGCGCTGGACGCTCGACGGACAGCAACTGAAGTCTGGCGGCAAGTGCCTCGACGTCGAAGGCGGCGCCACCGCCAACGGCACCAAGGCCCATCTGTGGGACTGCGGTACCTGGGACAGCCAGAAGTGGGCCTTCCAGTCCAACGGCACCCTGAAGAACCTCAAGTCCGGACGCTGCCTCGACATCGAAGGCCAGAGCACCGCCGACGGCGCCCGTCTGCACCTGTGGGACTGCGGCACGTGGGCCAGCCAAAGGTGGACCCTCACCTCCTGACCCGTCCTGGTGGGCCACGACCGAGCTGCTCACCCACTCCGCCCACCGCGAGCAGTACCCGTGCAAGGTGGTGAGCGGCCCGCGCAGCACCTGACCCCGTACTCACAACCTGTCATGAGCACGTAAATCACGGTCGCGCTCGGCCTGTGATTCCCCGACACACGGAGGAAGATCACCATGAACCGCCTACCCGCAACCGCGTCCGGCCGCACCGCACTGGGCGCCGCCGTCCTGGCCACCAGCCTGCTCGGCGTGCTCGCCCAAGCGCCCACGGCCTCCGCACACGGCACGGTCATCGCCCCCGAGACCCGCAACTACGGCTGCCTGCAGCGCTGGGGCTACAACGAGCCCAACGAGGCCCAGGACCCCATGTGCTACCGCACCTACCACGAGAACCCCAACGCGATCACAGCCTGGAAGGCCGTCTACGCCAACAACACCGGCGACAACTACAAGCAGGTCATCCCCGACGGCCAGATCTGCAGCGCCGGCGGCCAGGGCGAGACCAACTACCGGCCGCTCGACCGCCCCGGCCCCTGGAAGATGACCGACATCGGGTCCAACTTCACCGTCGACCTCTACGACGAGGCCCGGCACGGCGCCGACTGGCTGGAGGTCTACGTCACCAAGCAGGGCTTCCACCCCGAGTACGAGCTGATCGGGTGGGACGACCTCGAACTGGTGAAGAAGACCGGCCGCTACCCGTACCAGGCGCACTACGTCACCGACGTCAGCACCTCGGGCTACAGCGGACGGCACGTCGTGGTGACCGTCTGGAAGGCGTCCCACATGGACCAGAAGTACTTCCTGTGCAGCGACGTCAACTTCACCTGACGCCAGCCGGACGCAGCGGAACCAGCCCCACGGCACACCGGCCCCGCGAGCTTCCCCCTCGCGGGGCCTCCCCCTCGCCCACCCACCGGCCCGGCTGCCGCACGGAGGCTCCCATGCTCGCCCCCCGCACTCCCTCCTCCCAGGCGGACTGCCCCCGCCGTCTCCTGCGCGGCCGGGTCCTCCCCGCCGTGCGCACCTCCTCGGCCCGTAGGGCCGTCGCACAGCGCGCGGCCGAGTACTACCGAACGCGCAGCGTCCCGGTCCTGCGCATCAGTGTCGGTGCCGTCTACTGCTGGTTCGGGGTGTTCAAGCTCCTCCCCGCCGGGAGTCCGGCCGAGGAGATCGCGGCGGCGACCATGGGGAAGCTCACCGGCGGTCTGCTGCCCCCGCACGTGTCCGTGCCGCTGTTGGGCATCGCGGAAGCTTTGATTGGACTCGCCCTGGTCACCAACGTGTTACTACGTCCCGCCCTGACCCTGTTCTTCGCTCACATGGCCGGTGTCTTCACCTCCCTCGTACTGCTGCCGGGCGAGATGTGGCACCACGGTGTGCCCACGCTCGAAGGCCAGTACGTCCTCAAGAACCTGGTCCTGGTGGCCGCCTGCCTGGCCGTCGCGTCCGACGAGCTCACGCGCTGAAGCCGCCCATGGGCCCACCACGCGGCCGCTGGCCAACCCGCCCGGCCCTGCGGGCCTCGTACAACCTTCTTGCAGGATCTTCGTGCAGGGGTGAGCGGGGTCCGAAAAGCTCCTCAACCGGCCCGGCCCAGGGTCACGGTGCGGGATCCGGGTGTGAAGTCGCCGAAGGACTGCTGCCAGGACTCGCCGGGCCAGTAGTACGTCACGCGGCCCTCGGCGGGCCGGTAGTGGGCGGTGTAGAGCGTTCCCGACCCCTGCTCGTCGACGGGCCGGTACAGCGGCGGCTTCAGCATGGCCGCCACGTCGGCACCCGCGGCGCGAAGGGCGTGCAGCCGCTCCCGCGTCCGCAGGGTGCGCTCCTGCTCGTCGGTCACCGGCAGGTGCTGGTGATTGGCGGCGCAGGCGTCCGGCGCCACCGTCAGCGGCATGTCCGGTCCGACGAACACCGTCATCGCCTTCACGGGGTCGACCAGGGTGAGGTTCTGAGGGACGGCGACCGGCAGGGACCGCAGCCTGCCGACCGCCTCATCGACGGTGTCGCACGTCTCCAGCAGATAGCGCACCAGGACGAGAACGGCGAAGCCGCGCCCGTAGGCGGAACGTCCGCCCCAGGTGATCGAGACCGCGAGACCCGCGTCGTTCATCCCGTCCAGCAGACCCCACAGCATGTCCTGCATCCCGATCACGGGGCGCAGGAAGCAGGAGGAGACGATGGTCCCCTCGCATTGATCGGGCCGTAAGTCGTAGTTGCGCAGCAGGGTGCCGTTCTGGCCGATCTGAGTGCAGGCCGGGGAGAACGGCCGCAGTGCCGCGTGGGTGAGGAAGGCTTCCGCCCCGGGCCGGTCGAGTCGGCCGGCCAGGCGGTGCAGAACGGGGACCAGTTCCGGCATGTGCGCACGGAACAGCGCCCGAACACGATCCGCGCCCTGTGGAGTGCGGCCCTCCTCGGTGAGCAGGCCCTCCATCTCCTGCCACCGGCCCCGGGCGTGGGCGGCCCACCGCCCGTCGCTGCCGTCACCGACCTCGATCGCCTGGAAGGTCTTGTACTGGTGCCGCACGGCTGCCACTCCCCCTGCGATAACCGGACGAGGAGAGGGCAACCTAGCCAATCGGGCAGGTAATCACCAGATGGCCGCCATCGGCGACGGTCGGGCGCTGGCGGTGATCGCGCGCCGGCCTTCCTGGGCGGACTCGACCAGCTTGACGCCGACCCGGCACAGGACCTTGAAGATGACCTTCAGCCCCGCGTGGTCAGATCGCCTCACCGAGATCCTCGCCGAGTCGCGCCAGGCCCTCCGTGCCCGCCGACCGGTTCTTGGTGAGCTGGGCCAAGTGCGCTTCGAGGGCATCGAGCTGCTCGGCTCCGATCTGCGCCGCCCAGCGGTCACGCACCTCGGTGAAGAGCGTCGCACCGAGAGTCATCATGTCGTGGCCGCGGGCCGTGACGCGGAGTCGCTTGACGCGTGCGTCGCTCGGGTCGGTCTCCCGCTCGACGTACCCGAGTCGCTCGAGGGCGGCGATCGTCTTGGCGGCGGCCTGCTTGGATACCGACAACCGGCGGCCGAGTTCCGTGGCCGTGTCCGCTCCCTCCTCGATGGCGCGCAGGGCGAACTCGTGCGATGCGCGGACGCCTTCGTGTCCGCGGCTCGCCAGTTCGCCGACTACGTCGTCCACCATCGACTGGAAGCCGCCGAGCAGCAGCAGCGCCAGCTCAGCGCCTGATGACCGTGCCATGAGGCGCATCATACGAGAATTCCGTCGGGGTCGACAACCTGGTTGTCTACCCATAGTCTGACAACCAGGTTGTCGATTCAGATGGAGGAAACCAATGGCCCCCACGACCCCCGGCGCCACCCTTCCGGCCCTAGAACACCACCGCGTCAGCCTCAACGGCACAGAGCTTCACTACGTCTCGGCGGGAACCACCGGATCCCCCGTCATGCTGGTCCACGGCTTCCCGGAGACCTGGTGGGTCTTCCACAAGCTGATCCCCCTGCTCAGCGCGGACCACCGCGTGTTCGCTCCCGACCTGCGCGGCTTCGGCGACTCCGCCACCGCCACCGGAGAGCACGACAGCGCGACCGCGGCCCGAGATCTGAGCGAACTGATCACTCACCTCGGCATCGGCCCCGTTCACCTGACGGGCCAGGACATCAGCGGTCCCACCACCTTCCGTGTCGCGGCCGCACACCCCGACCTGGTGCGCAGCTATACGGCGATCGAGACCGGCCTGCCCGGGTTCGGCCTGGAAACGCTCGCGGACGTCACCCACGGCGGTGCCTGGCACATCGGCGTCCTCGCCGCCCCCGGCGTCCCGGAGATGCTCCTCGCCGGACGGGAGCGCGCCTTCCTCTCCGAATACGCCCTGCCCTCCCTCAGCGCTACCCCCGGCGCGTTCACCGACCAGGACATCGACGAACTCACCCGCTCCTACACGCGACCCGACGCGTTCAAGGGTGCGGCCGGCCTCTACCGGTCGATGCTCCGCGAAGGCGAGGAGATCCGAGAACTGGCCTCCGGGCAGCTCACCATGCCCGTGCTCGCCATCGGCGGCGGGTCGGGAGACTTCACGTCGGCGACACTGCGCCAAGTCACCGAGGACGTGAGTTCCGTATCGCTCGACGGCATCGGCCACTACGCGGCGATGGAAGCGCCTGAACGGCTCGCGAACGCCCTCCTCGCCTTCTACCGGAACATCGACAGCCCGGAATGACCGGCGGACCGGTCAGCAGGGCGACCGCTGCGATCAGGCGAGCAACAGGTGCCCGTGGTCGGCCAGCACTTCGCGTGCCTCGGGCACGTCCTCGTACTCCTTCAGCCGGTGCAGGACCGTCCGGGCCCGCTCCGCCGTGCGCTCCGAGGACAGGTCCCCGGAGGCTTCGATGACGCGGCGGGCTTCCTCGGCAGCCTGCTCGGGCTCGTTCGCGTCGGCCAGGGCCACGGCGAGCCATGAGCGGTACAACGCGACTTCCCGGGCGTGCGTGGCGTTGTAGCGTCCCAACACGTCCTGGAGCAGCGGTACCGCGCGCAGCGGGCGGCGCAGCTCGGTGAGCACCCGGGCGTCCATGACCTCCAACTCCTCGCGGTTCACCCAGTACGCCCACGAGGGCGACGGAGGACCGTCCGTGGCGTCCAGGGCGGCGTGCGCCGCCCCGAGCGCCCGCATGGCCGGTTGCGGCTCTCCTGCGCGCGTGTGGGCCCACGCCACACGGTCCAGGAACAGGGCGCGCGTCGCGGCCGGGGCGTCCGGTCCACTTACCGCCACGGCGGCCTGTGCCAGCTTCAGGCCCTCCCGCTCCCGGCCGCTGTTCGTCATGTGGTAGCCGAGACTGCCGGCGAGCTGCGCCACGAGCACCGCGTCACCGGCCTGCCGGGCGGCGGAGATCCCCAGCCGGTAGGCGCGCTCCGCGTCCTCACCGCGCCCGGCGTCCGAGGCGATCCACCCGGCGATCTGGCCCAACTCTCCGATCTGCACCAGCAGTCCGCGCCCTGTCTCATCGGAGTGCTCGGACTCGCGGTAGAGCCGGACGGCGGCGCGCAGCTCCCGGAAGGCGGGGGCGATCAGGTCTCCGCCGGACAGCACGTCGTCCGCGAGTCGGAGGCCGTGCACGCGGGCCGCCAATCCGTCCACCGTGGTGGCGCCGATCCGACGGCCGCGAGGGGCCGTCAGGGGCTTCAGCTCTTCCCCGTCGGGCAGCAAGTCCGCGAGGGTCGCCGCGACCCCGGGGAGGGTGGCCTGAGCGTCGCCCCGGGCGTACGCGGCGGCCTGCTCCAGCTCGTGCAGCGGGACCCCGAGTACCTGGGCGAAGGCGGGCAGCCACACGTCCGGGATGCGCTCCCCGCGCTCCCACCGGGAGACCTCGTTCCGCGTGATCGACTGCGCGCCGGACACGGCGCACAGCGCGGCGGCGAACTGCCGCTGTGAGCGGCCCGAGTGCCGCCGCAGGCCGGCGAGGTAGGCGCCGAATTCGCGCCGCCTGTCAGTGCTCGTCATGCCGGCCCCCTTCCGTAACCAGTGTGGCCCCTCCCCGGCCCCCTGGTTGGCTCCTCCGCCCGATCACGCCCCCCGGTTACCTGAACGCACAGCGCCCCGGCGACCGTGCGACCGGTCCCGGGGCTTGGCCGATCTGAGAGAGCAGACCGACATGCCGCGACCTACAGCGCGGGCCCGGCGGACCGGGCACCCCGGGTACAGCGAGACCCTGCCCCGCCGGCCCGAGAGCGCGGCCAGGGCCGGCGCGCGTGCGCATCGGCGTCGTGGACTTCTCGAAGGCGCGTCCAGTGCGCCGGAAGCCGAACCCTGAGGACGAAGGCGGGCGCGGTCTCGCGCTTGTGGGAGAGCTGGCCGAGGACTGGGGAACCGCGCCGCTGCCGTGGGGCAAGCAAGTGTGGGCGGAGCTGCACGGGAAGGGAGACCAATGACCGGCGAGCAGGAGCGGCGCGTGGGTGGGCGACCTGATCCATGACGAGGACACCGGCCGACGCGGGATCGTGGCGGACGTGCGCGGCGGCGCCACGTGGGTGCTGCGGCCGGAGTACGGGCCGGACCGGTGGACCTCGCAGCGGCCGGACCGGCTGCGGGTGATCAAAACCCGGGAAGAGAGGCTGCGGGAGCGGAGCGTCTGACGACAACTTCCACCCGGCGGCAGCGGCCCCCTCACACCGAAGCCAGGCGCTGCGCTCGACGACCGTCGGGCAGGGCCTGGCTCAGGGGCACACTCATCGGCGACGGAACGGGGACTGGGTCAGGGCCATGGGCGGCGCATGGCCCCGCCCATGGGTCCCGACCGCCTGTCCGGCCGGTCCGTGAGACGTCCGGCTCTAGAAGAAATGCTTTCGTCCACCGACCGCGCGACCGGTCGCGCCCAGGATCCACAGGATGGCGCCGACCAGAATGAGGATGCCACCGATCGTCGTCAGCAGGCCCATGCCGACGAGCAGGCCGATGATCAGCAGAATCAACCCAAGAATGATCATTTCTCAACCCATTCGTCATTTCGGGCTCAGGCACGTGCGCGCTTCCGCTCCACGAGGGCCTGAGTACGTCCTTCGTTGGTAGGTCCCGCCAGCTCCGGCTGCCACGACCTCGTTGCGATAGCCCTTGTGCCCGGCCAGACGACGTTCACGCGGCTTTCACGCATTCCTTCTTCGGAACTTTGTTCGCGCAGGGGGACGGCCCGCCCGTCAGTCCGTCTCCTGGGCGTGGGGAGCCGTCGCGGGCGGGTCGGTCGGGCGGTCGCGGCCGCCGTCGTGGCCGGAGACCACCACGACGACCACCCCGACGACGACGGCCCCGGCGGCGACGCGGCCGGTCGCCCGTGCCCACCAGGCCGGACGGGCCGCGCCGGTCGCTCCGCTCGGACGGCCCAGTCGTTCCACGCGCCGGGCGGGTCGCAGCAGGCGCAGCAACAGCAGGGCGGCGACGGGCAGTTGCAGCAGCCACAGGGCGGTGCGCGGCCACTCCCCGTACCAGACGTTGGTGCCGTAGAGCAGGGTGTGCCAGACGCTGAGGACGTAGACGACGATGACGAAGCGGTGCAGCCGGCGCCAGGTGGTGGCGCCGATGCGGTGGCGGACGTAGAAGAGCAGGCCCAGCGGGATCGCCAGGTAGAGGGCGCCCTGCCCGATCGGGATGGCGGTCCGGCCGGTGCCGGAGTCGTACCAGCCGGGGACGAAGGTGTCGGCGAAGCCCGCCCACAGCCGCTCGGCCCAGTCCAGCCCGGTCTCGTAGCGCACGAGTTCCGCGGCGAACATCAGCGCGTGCGCGAACATCAGCGCCATCGTGGTCAGGCTGGTGGTGCGGTGCCAGCGCTCCAGCACCTGCCGGGAGACCGCCGGCCGGGCGGGGCGCGGCCCCGACAGCAGCAGGCCGAGCATGACCGTGCCCCAGGCCCACAGCAGCCCCGACCAGCCGAACGCCTGGCTCAGCAGATACATCCAGTAGGTGCGGGCATCGTCCATGAACGGCATGACCGCCACGGTGTCCGAGGTCCCCGACTGCATGCGGGCCCACAGCAGCGCGAACACGAGCGCCGTGACCACCACCGCCGCGGAGGCGTCGGGCAGGGCGGAGCGCAGATCGCCGCGGAGCGCGACCCGGTCCCCGGGGGTCCGGGGCCGTCCGGACGGGACCGCGGCCCCGTCTTCGCCGGGCCTCGTGTCTGACGTCATCAGGGGCCTCCCGGGCACGGGCCACCACGGCAAGGGGGTGTGCGTGGGTCGTGAGGACCACCAGTGTGGCTGATGCGGCAGTGGTCCCAGAGGCGTTATCCGGCCAGAGCTGTCACGGTACCCGTACGGAGGACACCCCTGATTCCGCCGTCCCTCCCTTTTCAGGACAACCGCTGAAGCCCCTCTGTCGCAGGGACCCGAGTGGCCCTACCCTGATGCTCGCAGTCGGTTCACGCCTCCCGTCCGCCCGGACGCCGGTCGGTGTGACGCAAGAGGGAACCCGGTGCGAATCCGGGGCTGTCCCGCAGCGGTGAGTGGGAACGGAAGCCGTCGATGTCACTGGGCCCGTGTCAGGGCCGGGGAAGAGACGGCCGGTAGGTGTCCGCCGGTTCGGCGGACGTGCCCGCGAGTCCGAAGACCTGCCACTGTGCCCGCGTTCCGCGCGGGCTGTGCACGTGACCTCGTGGACTGGGTCGGCGGTGTGGGCGGTCGTCCGCCGTGCGGATGGTCGCCGTACGGATGGCCGCGCCTCCTTCCCTGTCGGTGTTCCATGGCCCGGTACCGGAGGAGGACGATGTGCGCGACCCCGCCGCTTCGGGCCGGACGGGCCGGCCCGTCCGGTCCCGGGCCGATGTGTCGTCCGCCGGGCCGGGAGAGACGGCCCCCGGACCGGTCGAGGGCGTCCCTCGGGAACGGGACGAGTGCCTCCCCCGGGAACAGGACGTACCCCTCCCCCGGGAACAGGACGTATCCCTCCCCCCAGAACAGGCCCCGTCCGGTCCCACCGTCTCCGGCGTCTGCCACGGCACCCTCGGCGAGCTGTACCAGGGCCCGTTGCGCGCCGGCCCCGATCCGGAGATCGCGGTGGTGTCCTTCCCGGTGGACCGTCACTCCTGGGTGCACTTCACGCCGAGGGCGACCGTCGGACCCGCACCGCTCGCGCCGCCGCTCGGGGAGAAGGCGAGGCGGGCGGCCCGGCTCTTCCTGGACCACTACGGCCTGACCCTGCCCCCGGGCGACTGGCACACCCACTCCGAACTGCCGGTGGGCGTGGGCATGGCCAGTTCGACGGCGGACATCGTGGCGACGCTGCGCTGCCTTTTCCGGGTCTTCCGCCTGCCGTACGACCTCCAGGTGGTCCTCGGCGTCCTGGCGGCCATCGAACGCGCCGACAGCGTCTTCCTCGACGAGTTCGCCCTGTACCTCAGCGGCCGGCACCGGGTGGTGCGGCGGCTGGGCACGGACATCGGCTTCCACACCGCCTTCGTCACCGAACCCGGCACGGTGGACACCGCCGCCGTCACCCCCCTGCTCCTCGACCACTACCGGCGTCGCGGCGACGAGTACCAGCGCTGCCTGACCGACCTGGTGAAGGGCTTCGACTCGGGTGATGCCGCCGCCGTCGCCCGGGCCGCGACGGTCAGCGCCGCGCTCTCCCAGGAGGTGCTGCCCAAGGCGACCTTCGGCAGCCTGCTCGCCCACCGCCAACGGTTCGGCGCCGACGGGGTGTTCGTCGCCCACACCGGCTGCCTGGCCGGCTACCTCTACACCGCACGCCCGCGTGCCCACGTCAAGGCCGACCTCTCCGCGTTCTTCCACTCGCTCGGCCACCAGTGCACCTTCGCCCAAGGAGGCTACGGGTGATCCACCCCCACATCGCCGACGCCCTCAAGGCCCCGGACCTGGTCCGGCTCACCGGCGGCCTGGTCCTGCTGCGGTTCGAGTCGATGAAGATCTACTCGGCCCTGGCCGCCGTCCGCCATCTGCTGGAGCGGGGCACGGTCCGTCCGGGACAGACCCTGATCGACAGCTCCAGCGGCATCTACGCCTACGCCCTCGCCCTGGCCTGCCACCGGTACCGCATGCGGTGCCACATCGTCGCCTCCACCACCGTCGACGCCACCACCCTCGCCCAGTTGGAGATCCTCGGCGCCACGGTGGAGCAGGTCAGACCCTCGCGCGACCTCAAGCTCGACCAGGAACTGCGGGTGCGGCGGGTGCGCGAGATACTCGCCGAGCGCCCCGGCCACCACTGGATGCGCCAGTACCACGACGACATCCACTACCTCGGTTACCGGGAGGTCGCCGACCGGATCGCGGCGGAGTTCCCGGCGACGCCGCTGACCGTCGTCGGCGGGGTGGGTTCCGGAGCGTCCACCGGCGGCATCGTGGAACGCCTGCGCACCCGGGACCCGGCCGTACGGCTGGTCGGCGTCCAGCCCTTCGGCAGCGTCACCTTCGGCAGCCAGGACCACCACGACCCCGAGGCGATCATCGCCGGTATCGGCTCGTCGATCGTCTTCGACAACGTCCGCCACCACCTCTACGACACCGTGCACTGGCTCGACTTCACCCACGCCATGTCCGGCGCGGTCGCCCTGCTGCGCGAGCACGCCGTCTTCGCCGGGCTGTCCACCGGCGCCGGTTATCTGACGGCGACGTACGAGGCGCGCCGCCACCCCGACCGGCTGCACCTGGTGATCGGCGCCGACACCGGGCACCGTTACGTGGAGCGCGTGTTCGCCCGGCACGCGGAGGCCCTGGACCCGGCCGCGCTGAAGCCCGTCGAGGTCCGCGCTCCCCGGGAGATGACCATGCCCTGGTCGAGGATGGCGTGGCAGCGCACGCCCTGCCCGGCCGGCCGGAAGGAGAGCGCCGCATGACCGTGGCCTGCCTGGAGTCGCTGACCTTCGGCCTCGGCCATCTGGTCCGCGCCGCCGACCGGCTCGGCGAGCGCCTGCTGCTGCTCACCCGGGACCCCGGCTACTACGCCTACGAACTGGACCGGCTGCCGACCGGCGCCCTCGACGTCGTCGTGACCGACACCTTCGACGTCGACGGGGTCGAGGCCCTGCTCCGGCGTACCCCGGGGCTGCGCGGCCTGATCAGTTCCACCGACACCTGGACCCTGGCCGGCGCCGCCCTCGCGGAACGCCTCGCGCTGCCCGGACTCGATCCGGCCGTGCTGCGGCTGACCCGGGACAAGGCCGCCGTACGCGACCGGCTGTACGAGGCCGGTCTCACCCGTGCCCGGGCCGTCGAGGGCCCCGCCCGGGACCGGGAGGCACGCGGGCTGCTGCTCAAGGAGGCGGGGCTGCCGCTCGTCCTCAAGGACACCGCGGGCACCGGCAGCCAAAACGTATGGCTGGTCCGGGACGAGGCCGAACTCGACGCGGCGCTGGCGCAGGCGTCCGGCCGGGACCTGAAGGGACGGCTGTTCGCCGAGCCGTACTTCGGCGGCCCGGTCTACAGCGCCGAGACGCTGACCTGGGCGGGCCGAACCAGGCTGCTGGGCGTCTCCAGCCGGCTCATGTCACCGGAGCCGCACTTCCGGGAGGAGATCACCGCCTTCCCCGTCGCCTTCCCGGCCCCGCAGCGGATCTCGCTGGAGCGCTGGCTGGACCGGGTGCTCGCCGCCATCGGCTACAGCGACCGGTTCGCCCACGTGGAGTTCGTCCTGACCACCGACGGCCCCGAAGTGGTCGAGGTCAACCCCCGCATCGGGGGCGCGCTGGTCGGCGAGGGCCTGTGCCGGGCGCTCGGTGTCAATGTGTACGAGGCGATGGTCGAGGCCGCGCTCGGCCGCCGCCCCGGCCTCATGGACGCGGACCTCCCCGGCGGCCCGGCCGTCGCCTTCGTCCTCGGCTACCCGGCCGCCCCCGGCGTCTTCACCGGCGTCACCGGCCTGGACCGGCTCGCCGGCCTGCCGGGACGGCCCGCCTGGTACCCGGTCAAGCGGACCGGCGAGTTCATCGAGCACCTGGGCGACAGCCGTGGATACGCGGGCATCGTCTACGCCGAGGCGGAGACCGCCGAACTCGCCACCCACCGCGCGGTGGCCGCGGCCGGCGCCCTGCGCGTGCGTACCGAACCGGCCGGCCGGGAGGCGCCCGGTGGGTGAGCGCGCCGCCCGGGGGCCGGGCCTGCGGACCTCGCTGTTCCCGCTCACCGGCCCGCTGCGGTTCCTCCTGCTCAGCTCGTTCCTCATCCCGCTGGGCAGCTTCATGGTCCTGCCGTTCATGTCGGTGTTCCTGCACGAACGGCTCGGCATGGGGCTCGGCATGGTCGGTGTCGTCCTGGCCGTGGCCTCGCTCGTGCAGTTCTCCGGCGGTGTGGTCGGCGGGGCCCTCGCGGACCGGATCGGGCTGCGCCGCACGATGCTGTGGGCGCTCGCCGTGCGCACCGCCGGTTTCGCCGGGCTGCTGGCGGCCCTGCGCTGGCCGCCGCTGGCGGTCTGGGCGCTGGTCCTGACCTGCTGCGGTGCCGCGCTGTACCTGCCCGCGAACAAGGCGTACCTGGTGCACGGCGTCGACGACGAGCGCCGCCCGGCGTTCCTGTCGGCGGGCAACGCGGCGCTCAACGCCGGGATGGCCGTGGGCCCGCTGATCGCCGGGCCGTTCGTCCTGTCCTCGCCGGGCTGGCTGTTCGCGGCCGTCACGGCGCTGTTCCTCGCGCTCACCGCGGGACACGCGCGGCTGCCCGGAACCGGCGACGGGGAACACCCCGCCACGCCGGAGCGGACGGCCCCCTCGGGGCTGCTGGCCGGCGTGGCGCTCCTGCCGTTCGCCGCCAACGCGCTCGCCTTCTACCTCTACTTCCACTTCCAGCACTTCCTGGCGGTGTACGCCGTGGAGCGGGCCTCCGGCGCGTTCTACAGCGTGGTGCTGCTGCTCTGCTTCACGCTGGTCATCGTCGTACAGCCGCTCGCGTCCGGCCTGATCCGGCGGATGCCGTACGCCCTCGCCCTCGCGGCCGGCTTCACGGGCCTGGCGGCGGGCCTGGCCGTGCTGGCGGCCGGCAGCCGGGCGGCACTGCTGGCGGGCGGGGCGCTGATCACCCTCGGGGACATCGTGCTGTTCCTCAAGAACGACCTGGAGGCGCTGCGCCGCAGCCCCCGCTCCGACGCCGTGGTCTTCGGTCAGCAGCGGCTGGCCGCGGGCCTGGGCGCCTGCGCGAGCGGGGTGCTGGGCGGGCAGGTGTACGGCCTCGGCGAACGGGCCGGCCACACCGGCTGGTTCTGGCTGCTGGCCGCCGCCCAGTGCCTGCTGCTGCCCCCGCTGCTGCTCACGCTGCGCCACCGCACGGCGCGGCGCCCCGCCTCCGACGGCGACCACGAAGGAGCCCTCGCGCGATGACCCGTACCGGTGGTTTCCAGGACGACGACTTCTGGACCGAGTTCCATGACTTCCTCTTCTCCGAGCAGCGCTACCGGCAGGCCGAGGAACTGCTCGACACCTCTCCCCTGCTGGCCCTCCCCGGCGGATCGCGCGTACTGGACCTGTGCTGCGGGCCGGGGGTGTTCACCGTGCCGCTGGCCCGCCGCGGCCACCGGGTGACCGGGGTCGACCTGAGCCCGGCCATGCTGGACCGGGCCCGCAAGCGGTCGGCCGACACCGGCGCGGAGGTGACGTACGTACGGGCCGACGCGCGCGAGTACCGGGCACCGGGCGCCTTCGACGTCGTCCTCAACATGTTCACCTCCTTCGGGTACTTCGAGGACCCCGCCGACAACGCGCGCGTGCTGCGCACCATGCACACCTGCCTGGCGCCCGGCGGGACCCTGGTCCTGGACCTCGCCGGGAAGGAGCTGCTGGCCGGCCGGGTCACCCCGCCCAAAGTGGTGCGCCGCGGCGAGGACCTGCTGGTGCAGACCGACACCGTGCTGGACGCGTGGGCGCGGCTGCGCAGCGAGTGGGTGCTGGTCCGGGGCGAGCGGGTGACGCGGGCCACCTTGACGTGGTTCGTGTACAGCGCGGTGGAGCTGCGCCGGATGGCCGAGGAGGCGGGTTTCGGCCAGGTGGAGATCTTCGGCGGCTTCGACGGCCGCCCCTACGACGAGAACGCCGAGCGGCTGGTCCTGCGCGCGGTGCGCGGGGGGTGAGGGCGGCGCGGGGGGCGCGGGGCGTGCGGCCGGATCGGGGCGCGGCCCGCGGTCGGGGTGTGCGGCCGGGTCACCCTGGCCGCCATGGCCTTTTGCCGTCGGCCCGGGCGCCGTAGGATCACCTGGTCATCGCCGCGACGGGAGACAGGAAGCCGGTGCGAATCCGGCACGGTCCCGCCACTGTGACCGGGGAGCGCCCCTCCGAGCAGGCCACTGCGCACCGCGCGGGAAGGCGGAGGAAGCGTCGATCCGGGAGTCAGGACACTGGTCCGTCGCGGGCCCGTCCCACGGAGCGCGGACTCCAGGAGGCTTCACGTGTCCCAGATGCTCACCCCTGCCCGCACGCGCGGATCACTCCGCGCCACGGCCGCCGCCGTGTCGCTCGTCTCGCTGCTGCTGACGGCCGGCTGCGGCGCGTCCGCCGGAAGCGGCGGGCACGCCAGGGCCACCGCGGCCGTGCCCGCCGGCTTCCCGGTCACCATCGACAACTGCGGTGTGCGCACGACGTACCACCGGCCGCCGTCCCGGGTGGTCACCATCCACCAGCATCCGGCCGAGCTGATGCTCGCCCTCGGCCTGAAGGACCGCCTGATCGGAACGGCCTTCCCCGACTCCGCCGTCCTGCCCGAACTGAAGGAGGACTACGCGTCCGTACCGCGACTCGCGGACCGGGAACCGTCGTTCGAGACCGTCCTGGACGCCGAACCCGACCTCGTCTACGGCGGCTACGGCAGCGCCTTCGACGCGAAGGAGGGCCGCTCCCGCGAGGCGTTCGCCGACGCCGGCATCGACACCTACCTCAACCGCGAGTACTGCGGCGAGAAGCGGGTGACGATGAAGGACACGTACGACGAGATCCGCACCATCGGCCAGATCTTCGGCGTCCGGGACCGGGCCGACCGGCTGGTCGCGGACCTCAAGGGCCGCGTCGGCAGGGCCGCCACCGCCGTCGCGGGCGAGCCCGCGGTGTCCGTCTTCGTGTACGACAGCGGCGACAAGAGCGCCTTCACCGCGGGCGGCAGGAGCCTGGGCACCGAGCTGATCCGGCTGGCCGGCGGCGAGAACGTCTTCGCCGACCTCGACGACGTCTTCGGTGACGTCTCCTGGGAACAGGTCGTCGAGCGCGAGCCGGACGTCATCGCCCTCTACGACTACGCCGGTGCCGGGAGCGTCGAGCAGAAGAAGGAGTTCCTGCTCTCCCGGCCCGCGCTGGCCGACGTACCAGCCGTCCGTAACAAGCGGTTCGTCGTGCTGCCGCTGACCGCCACCCTGGTCGGCATCCGCTCGGCCTACGCGGTCGAGGACCTGGCCCGCGGACTGCACCCGGGGAGCTTCCGGTGACCCAGGCCACGACCGGTGCGCCCGCCGAACGGACGACGGCACGACGGCGGAGGACCACCGCCCCGGGCACGGGCCGTACCCGGCTCGCCGTCACCCTGCTGGTGCTCACCGCACTGCTCGCCGTCTCCGCGACGGCGGGCCTCGCGATCGGTTCCGTACGGGTGCCTCCGGCCCAGGTGTGGGGCATCGTCACGCACGCCCTGGGCGCCGACTGGCGGGAGCCGGACTGGTCCAGGGCCCGGGAGACCATCGTGGTGGACGTGCGGGCGCCGCGGGTGCTGCTGGGCGCGGTCACCGGCGCGGGCCTGGCGGTGATCGGGACCGCGCTGCAGGCCCTGGTGCGGAACCCGCTCGCGGAGCCGTACCTGCTGGGCGTCTCCTCGGGCGCGTCGCTCGGCGCGGTGTCGGTGATCGTCTTCGGGGTCACCCTCTTCGGTCCCCTCTCCCTGCCGGCGGCCGCCTTCGCGGGCGCCCTGGGCGCGCTCCTGCTCGTGTACGCCACCGCCCGCACCGGCGGCCGCATCACCTCGTCCCGGCTGGTGCTGTCCGGGGTGGCGATCGCGGCGGTGCTCACCGCGCTCCTCGATCTGCTGCTGCTCACCACCGACCGGGGCAACGAGGCCCGCGCGGTGCTCGCCTGGACCCTCGGCGGGCTGGGCGGGACCGACTGGGGCACGGTGTGGCTGCCGGCCACGGCCCTGCTGCTCGGCGCCGGCGCCCTCATGGCGCAGGCCCGCAATCTGAACCTGCTGCTGGCCGGCGAGGAGGCGGCGACCACCATGGGGCTGGACGTGGCCCGGTTCCGTGCCCGGCTGTTCGTGCTGCTCTCCCTGGTCACGGGCGTGCTGGTGGCGGCGGCCGGACCGATCGGCTTCGTCGGCCTGATGATGCCCCACATCGTGCGCCTGTTCGTCGGCGGCGACCACCGCCGGGTCCTGCCGACGGCGGCCCTCGGCGGAGCGGTCTTCCTGGTCTGGGCCGACATCGCCGCACGCACGGTCGCCGCCCCGACGGAGATACCCGTCGGCGTGCTCACGGCCCTGTGCGGCGGCCCGTTCTTCCTGTGGCTGATGCGCCGGGACGCCAGGCGCGGCACGGAGGGAGGGGTGGCATGACCGCCACCGAACTGACCATCGCCGGCGTCACGCTCACCGCCGGGGCCCGGCACCTGGTGCGCGATGTCTCCCTGACCGCCCGCCCCGGCGAGACCATCGGGCTGGTCGGGCCCAACGGCAGCGGCAAGTCCAGCCTGCTGCGCACCGTCTACCGCGTGCTGCGCCCCGCCGCCGGCCAGGTCCGCGTCGACGGCGGCGACGCCTGGTCACTGCCGGTGCGGCGACTGGCCCGTACCGTGGCGGCGGTGGTCCAGGACCCGGCCGCCGACTTCGATCTCGCCGTCCGCGAGGTCGTCGCCATGGGCCGCACCCCGCACAAGCGCCTCCTCGCCGGCGACACCCCCGAGGACGCCGAGATCATCGACTCCGCGCTGCTCGCGGTCGACGCCGTCCACCTGGCCGACCACCCTTTCGACCGGCTCTCCGGCGGCGAACGCCAGCGCGTCCTCATCGCCCGCGCCCTCGCCCAGCGGCCCACCCTCCTCGTCCTCGACGAACCCACCAACCACCTCGACATCCGCCACCAACTGTCCGTCCTCGACGCCCTGCGCCGCCTGCCCGCCACCGTGCTCCTCGCCCTGCACGACCTCAACCTCGCCGCCTACTACTGCGACCGCCTCTACGTCCTGCACGACGGCGAGATCACCGCCTCCGGCCCACCCGCCGAGGTCCTCACCCCGCGTCTGCTGGCCGAGGTCTACGGGGTCGCCGCGGACGTCACCGTCCATCCGCGCACGGGGGCGCCGCAGGTGACGTTCTTTCCTGGGGAGCCGCGTATCTGACGGCCCGATCGCGTTCGTTCCGGTGCGGCCCTCGCCGATCGCGCATCCGCGAGCGCACAGGCATGCAGGCTCTGTGGAGACCGTGTGTGACGCCTCCCTCACGCAGTAGATTCGTCCCGTGCGCGGGCAGGACGGCCGCGTGCTTTCCGGACCGCGCGATGGGGAGGATGACGGTGCGTCCCGGAGACGAACTGGCCGGCCGTTACGTCGTGAAAGAGGTCATCGGCACGGGGCAGGGCGGTGAGGTGTGGCTCGCCCACGACACCGTGGTGGGGCAGGATGTCGCGCTGAAACCCGAGCGGATCGAGGGGGACCGGGAGACCGCGCTGCGGCTGCTGGGCGAGGCGCGGGCGCTGGCCAAGTTCCGCGACCATCCCCACGTCGTGACCCTGTTCGACGTGGTGCCCGAGGCGGCGGAGGGGGACGCCGCCACGAGGTACTGGTTCGTCATGGAACACGTGCCCGGCGGCCTGGATCGCGAGCCGCCGCTGCCGCCGCGGCAGGCGGCCCGCATCGGCGCCCAGCTCGCCACCGCGCTGGCGGCGCTGCACGAGGCGGGGGTCGTCCACTGCGACGTCAAGCCCGCCAACATCGGCCTCACCCGGTACGGCACGGCCAAGCTGCTGGACTTCGGTGCCGCGTACCGCGTCGGTGGCGTCGAGACCATCACGGCCAACCGCCCCTACAGTTTCACTCCCGACTACGCCGCTCCCGAACTGGCCCGGGGGAACGTCCCGCTGCCCGCCTCCGATGTGTTCTGCCTGGCCGCCACGCTCCACGCGCTGGTCACCGGCGCGCCACCGCGCGGAGACGCGGGCGGCGGGACCGACGGCCCCGGTGCCGACCGGGCCGGTGGCGGGGACGGTGCCCGTCTGGCGTGCTGGAAGGCGGAGCAGGGGATCGTGGAGATCGACGCCAAGGCCGTGGGCCCTCTGCACCCCGTGCTCTCGGCCATGCTGCGGCGCGATCCGGGGGGACGCCCGGACGCGGCCGAGGCGCGGCGGCTGCTGGCGGCCGTGGCCGAGCACGAGGACCGGCGCCCCCGCCGCCGGTGGTTACTCACCGCGGCGCTCGCGGTGAGCGCCGCGCTGGCGGTCGCGGTGGCGGTCACGCTGTCGACCTTCTCCGCCGACCGGGCCGGTCCGGGCGACGACACCGTGAAAGGGGCCGGCCGCGGCTCCGCCCAGCGGCAGCTTCCCGGTGACTCCGCACCGGGCGCGGCGCGGTCCCTGATCGGCGATCCGCGCACGGCCGACGTGTGCGCCCTGGCCGACACCGCGGCGTTCGACCGTTTCGGCGAGAGCCACGTGGACGTGGACTACGGCAACTTCGACCGCTGCGACGTGCTCGTCCAGACCGATGACCGCAACCGCATCGATGTGTCGTTCCAACTGCGCGACGGCTCGCCCCCGGAGGTCTCGCTCCCCTCCCGGACCATCGGGGAGATCGCCGTCCGGGAGGAGCCGCCGGCCGAGGACGAGTGCGGGCTCCTGCTGTCCCACGGGGACCGGGGCGAGACGGGCGACGTCGTCCGGATCCGCGTCGACGTCGGCGAGGGTACGGTGGCCGGCGGCGCGGCCACGCTGTGCACGGTCGCCGACGCCGCCGCCCGCAGCGCCGCCGACGCGCTGAACCGGGGCCCGCTGCCGCGCCGCCGGCCCGGCTACCCGGCCGACTCCCTGGCCTGGGCGGACGCCTGCGCGCTGCTCGGCGCCAAGGCGCTGTCCGCCGCGGTGCCGGGCATCAGCGCCGGCACTCCCCAGGTGGGCGTGGCGAACTGGAGCTGCGAGTGGTTCAGCGATGTCGACGACCTGGAGGCGGGGATCTCCTTCTTCCGCGACCAGCCCAAGTCCGCACGTGACGGCGACCCCGTCCGGCTGGGCGGCCGGGACGCCGTCGTGGTGCCGGAGGGCAACGACGACCGGACCTGCACGGTCTTCGTCCTCTACCGCGAGTACAGCGGCCACGACGCCGAGACCGCCGCGGAGATGCTGCGCCTGTACGTCGGCGGCCTGCGGCCCGTCGCCGAACTCTGCGCCATGGCCACCGACCTCGCCGCCGCCGCGGCCGCGAAACTGCCCGCCGTCTGAATGCGTCCCGCGTCCCCGGGAGGGGTCCCGAGCGGGCCGGCGCATGCTGGCGGGCCCATGGGGCCGGACCCGGACCCGGACCCGGCCGCCCGGAGTCCCGCCCCACCCGATCCGCAGGCGTCCCCCGCCCCGCGCGCACCGAGGAGACCAGCGATGCCCTTCTCCAGCAGCCTCGCCCGCGGTGTCGGACCCACCGCGCCCGGAACCCTGCACGCACGCACGGTCACCGGTGACCTCCGCGTGCCGCCCAGCCCGGGACGGACCGTCCGCTTCGGGCGGGGCGAGCGTCCCGACGTGGACCTGGAGGTCGGTGTCGACGATCTCCGGGTGAGCCGCCGGCACGGGGAGCTGACGTTCCGCCAGGGCCGCTGGTGGCTGCGGAACACCGGGCGTCAGCTCGTGCGGCTGCCGCGCGGCCGGTGGATGCACACCACCACCGAGCCCGTACCGCTCACCACCGGGTACACCCCCCTGTTCGTCACGGGTTCCGGGTACCGCGAGCACCTGGTCGAGCTGTACGTGGCCGACCACGACGACCAGGGGCCGGTCTCCCGCCGCCGGGCCGACACCCTGCGGCCGCGCACCTGGGCCCTGGACGACGACGAACGGCTGCTCCTCGTCGTCCTCGGCCAGCGGTACCTGCTGTACGAGGAGGATCCGCGGCCCCTGACGTACGCGATGGCCGCCCGGCAGCTCGTCCATCTGCGTCCGGACGGCAACTGGAACGAGCGCAGGATCGAGTACCGGATCGAGGCGGTACGCCGCCGGCTGCACGGCACCGGCTTCAAGTACGCCCTGATGCACGACCGGTCCGAGGGGCGTCCGTCCGACAACAGCCTGCTGCACAACCTGCTCAAGGGCCTGGTCGAGTCGACGACGCTCGTGCCGCCGGACCTGGAGCTGATGGACGACGCCCCCGACGCCTTCGGCGCCCCCGGCGGCCCCGGCGGCCCGAGCGGCCCGGGCGGAGCGCCGACGGGGTGACCGGTGGCGGAGGCAGCCCCCGCCACCGGTCCTCCCGTCCGTCCTACGCGGCGCCGGGCCCGACGTCCGCCGTGGTGAGCGGGGCCCGGGTGACCGCGGAGGACGACCGCTCGTCGGCGCCGACGTCGACGCCTCCGGTGCGGGCCTGGCCGTCCATGTCGTCGGTCACGAAGGCGTGGCCTCCGGTGCCGGTGTCGATGGCCGGGCTTCCCGAGCCGATCCGGTACAGCGTTCCGTCGGAGGCGAGCAGCGGGTCGACCGCCCTGACGGAGCCGGCGGGCAGGGACACGCCGAGGGTCGCCGATCCGGTCGGCCACGCGATGTTCCCGGCGTAGGTCATGTTCTGCGGCTTCCTGACCTCGTTGATCAGCTTGCCCCGGCTGCCGGTGACCACGTTGTCGGCGATGACCGAGTCGACCGGCGGGAGGCTGTAGTTGGCGCCGATCTCGATGTTCGACACGTTGTTCACGAAGGTGTTGTTCACGACGGTCGCCCGGTAGACGCGCCAGTGTGCGCTCAGCGCGCCGGAGGTGTCCACGTCACCGCCGTCGATCTGCAGCGCGGCGTCGTACCCGCTGCCGGTCAGACCCTCGAAGTAGTTGTTGTAGATCTTGTGGTCCTGGCCGTAGACGCGGATGCCGCCGGTTCCCGCCTTGCCCTGGCCGAGGAAGAAGTTGCCGTAGAACTCGCCGCGGTTCCCGTGCCGCTGGGACAGGACTCCCTGGGAGGCGCGGAAGGTGTTGTAGCGGACGATGTTGTCGTTGCTCTTCACGGAGACGATCTCCGGGTCGCCGTCGCAGTTCTCGAACAGGTTCGACTCGACGACGGTGAATCCGCTCGACCGGGAGATCCCGCTCCAGCCGACCCGGACGGCCTCCATCTCGTTGTCCGCGCGCGGACCGATGTCGCTGAAGCGGTTGTGGTCGATGCGGTCGTACTGCGACTGCTGGGTATCGGATCCGTCGATGGTGATGAAGTTCCCGAGCTGGTGCTTCTCCTCGAACAGGTTGTGGTCGATCCGGTTGTGGTGGCTGCCCGCGCCCTGCACGATCACCCACTTCAGCGAGGACTCCTCGGTCAGCCGGAAGTGGTTGCGGGTCAGCCGTACGTTGTTCGAGCTGGTGACCTTCAGGGTGCTGCTGTTGGTGAACTTGAGCCCTTCGAAGGTGACGTAGGAGGAGTTCGCCACCTCCAACTGCCCGTCGTCGATCACCGCCTTGCCGCGGTTCTTCGCGACGACGGTGATGGGCGCGGCGGCCGTTGCGTTCTTGCCCGTCATCTTGCCGATCGTGTACGTGCCGTCCGCGAGCACGATGCGGTCCCCGGCCCGCGCGTCCGCGAAGGCGGCCTGGAGCGCACCGGAGTCCGCGACCGGGACCGTGCGGACGGGGTCCGGCTCTCCGCCGTCTCCGCCGCCGTCATCTCCGCCGCCGCCGTCGGCTCCGTAGATGTCCGTCTCGGTGATGCTCGTCCAGTCGTTGGACGTGTTGCCGTGGCCGACGATCCGCACGTAGCGGGCCGGGGCGTCGGTGAAGTCGTACTCCTGCTGGGCGCGTGTGCTGCCGCTGCTGACCGTCCGGGCCAGGACGGTCTTCCACGACGAGCCGTCCTCGGACAACTGGACGTCGAACGTGTTCTTCCTGGTGTCCCCCTGGTGCCAGGCGAGCGATACCGACCCGACGGTCCGCACCGAGCCCAGGTCGTAGCGGATCCACGCCCCGTCGCCCTCGGACGACCAGCGGGTGGTGAGATCGTTGTCCAGCGTGTTGGCGGGGACGTTGCCGTCGTCGGGGCTGGCCGTGACGCCCACGACCTCGGCCGGCGAGTCCCCGCCGGGGTCGGTCGGGTCCTCGCCCGACGGCTCGATGTCGTACGTCCGGACCCAGTCGACCTCGAGCACGGCCGGGCGCAGCCCGCTGCTTCCGGTGAAGTTGTCGAGCTGGATGTTCAGGTGCCCCGACGGCATCGTCTGGATGTCGCCCCGGTCGGCGTTCGCGCCGCCCGACTCCCGGAACCACTCGACGCCGTCCACGTAACCGACCAGCGCGTCCGGGGTCCACTCGAAGGCGAAGTTGTGCCACTGGGTCATGTCCAGCGGGCAGAGGTCGTTGCGCTCCTTGTCGTCCGTCGGGCTCTTCGGATAGTGCAGGAAGGCGGTGAGGCACTGCGCGGCGGGGTCGGAGGTCTCGACCCAGTCGTACTCCCCGTTCTCGAGCCGGTTGCCGGCGGAGGGCCAGATCAGGTGCAGTACGTGGTAGAGCCCGCCGTCCGAGCCGGTGTTGCGGGAGCGCGATCGGATCTCCCACCGGCCGTACTGGGCATCGCGCTCCTGCCTGAGCCACCCCGTGTCGCCGTTGGCCTCGCCGCGCATGGTGAGCATGCCGTCGGCGACGGTGCTGTTCTTCGCGCACCGGCGGCCGTTGCCCGCGTGTCCTTCCCAGCATCCCTCGGTGCCGCCGACATCGCCGGTGGGCACGGCCCACTTGGCGGGGTCGACCGCGCCGGTGTAGTCGAACTCGTCGGAGACGGGCAGCGGTGTGCCCCAGCCGTACCGCTCGGCGGCCTCGGTCCCGTCCCCGTCGCCCCCGTCGTCGCCCCCGCCGTCGCTGCCGCCGTCGCCATGGGTGACGTCCAGGTCGTAGATCTTCACCTGGCCGTAGTTGTCGTCGCTGCACGGGTCCGAGTTGCCGCAGTTGGCCTGGGTGTAGGCGCCGGCCTTGAAGTAGGCGCCCGAGTAGTCCTTCGACAGCGTGGTCTGCAACCGGCCGTTGTAGTAGACCTTGGTTTTGCCGTCGCTGACCTCGAACTTGGCCTGGAACCTCGTCCCCAGCTCGTAGTCGTCCGTCACCAGGTGGTGGTGCGTCGTGTCGCCGTCGGTGATGTAGAGCTTGCTGCCCTCCAGCCGGAAGACGGTGACGTCGTCCTCCGCGTCGTGGATCTGCCCGGCGACGACATACGGCCGCTCCTGGGGGACGTCCGTGATGGCCTGGTCGATCACCATCGTGTGTGTGCCGGACGTGGACGACCAACTTGCCTTGGTCTTCCCTGAGTTCGTCATCTCCCGCAGTTCCGAGCGGGGGTTGCTGGAGCCGCTGGTGGTGACCCCGTTGACCGGGGCCCGGAACCGGACGGCCGAGCAGTCGTCGGACGTGACGAACCACGGGTCGTTCGCGTACGTGGCGAGTTCCGGCTGGTAGACGTTGGTGGGGGACTCCTCCTCGCCCACCGGCAGCCCGATGTACCAGTTCGTCAGGTCCAGTACATCGGCCGGGTACGCGCAGGAGCCGCCACCGCCGTCTCCGCCGCCGCCGTCGGCGCCGTAGATGTCCGTCTCGGTGATGCTGGTCCAGTCGTTGGACGTGTTGCCGTGGCCGACGATCCGCACATAGCGGGCCGAGGTGTCGGCGAAGTCGTGGCTCTGCTGCTGCAGTGTGGTGCCACTGCTGGCCTTCCGGTTGACGACCGTGGTCCACGACGAGCCGTCCGCGGACGTCTGGACGTCGAAGGTGCTCTTCCTCCTGTCCCCCTGGTGCCAGGCGAGCGACACCGACCCGACGGTCCGCACCGAGCCCAGGTCGTAGCGGATCGACACCCCGTCGCCCTCGGCGGACCAGCGGGTGCTGAGGTTGTTGTCGAGGGTGTTGGCGGGGACATTGCCGTCATCGGCGCTCGCCGTGACGCCCTTGACCTCCAGCGGAGCGGGGTCGGCGGCCGACGCGACCGGGTGGAGTACACCCGATACTCCGACGGCGGCCGCACCCGCCAACAGCGCGTGCACCATGCCTCTCATAGGGCCTCGCTTCGATTGACAGCCCCGGGCGGCCGGGACGGCCGGCCCGGGGCCGGACGGTTGTGGTCGGTAACCGCACGGCGGCGCACCACACGGTGGCGCTCCACAGCGGCAGTACCGTGACAGACGGGTGACGGGACCCCTCCCGCGTCACGGGCCGCCGGGTGAGCGCGGCATGGGCGGGTTCGGTGACCGGGCGCCGGTCGGGTAGATCTCGATCATGCATCTTTCATGGTCATGACATCCATCAGGGTGTGAAGATCCTTCTCGCTCAATGACCTATCGATGGAGACGCGATGAGGACTGCCCGCTTCAAGAGGAAGATCGCCGCCTGTGCCACGTCGTTCGCGGCGCTGGTGGGTGCGCTGGCGACCGCCGGTCCGGCGGAGGCCGCGGAGTACACCGTCATGGACAACTGCGACGTTCCCTGGATCACCTGCTCCTACGGTGACCTGTGGCTCTTCTACAACTCCAAGGACATCGCCGTCCAGGACGGCTACTACAAGTCGGCGTTCACGATGTTCTACAGCAATGTCTCCGACCACTGGGGCACGAGCCAGTACCAGGGCTCCTCCCTGTCGACGTACCGGTACGTCTTCGGCAACGGCGGCAACGGCAACGGCCAGTACATGAAGAACAACGCGGCCTCCGTGCAGAACTGCGCCCGGGACGACAACTACCGCGTGTACTACAACTCCGGCTACGGCGGCACCTCCCAGTACTTCGCGAAGAACGGGCCGTACGGGGACTGCAACATCACCGATCTGATCTCCGCCCTGAAGAACAACAACGCCTCCTCCCACTTCGCGTGATCCGCCCACTCGCTCAAGGACACCTCCCCGTGACGCACCTCAAGCGGTCCGCCGCCGCGGTGGCCCTCGCCGCCTCCGCCCTCCTGCTCAGCGCCTGCTCCTCCGCGCCCGCCCCCGACACCACGGCCAACGCGGCCGACGGCCGGCCGGTCGTGGACAGGGGCAACTGGCCCGAGAAGGTCCCCACCCACGGCCTGACCAAGAACCTCAGCCTGCCGCTGGAGACGTACATGGCCTCCTACGAGGACCAGGTCACCGTCGAACAGGCCGCCAACGACCTCCAGCGGGCCTGCATGAAGGAGTACGGCATCGACCTGGCGCTGCCGCGCGCGGGCGCCAACCCGCCGCCCAGCGACAACGACGCCAACATCGAACGCCGGTACGGCCTCACCGACCGGGCCGGCGCCGAGAAGTACGGCTACGAGCTGCCGCCCGAGCTGCTGGTACACACCAAGCAGTCCATGCGTGAGCTGTCCGACGTGGAGGTCGAGGTGCTGACCGGCCACACCAAGCCCGCTCCGGTCAAGGCGCCGAAGGCGGGCCAGGCGGTGGCCGCGCCCGGTCAGCGGACCGAGCCCGCGCGGGCGGAGGTCAACGGCAAGAAGGTGAAGGCGGGCGGTTGCGTCGGCTGGTCCAAGGCGCGGCTCGGCGCGCCGGAGGCCGACCCGGTGCTCGTGGCGGAGCTGGCCGGGGAGAGCCTGACGCGGTCGATGAAGGACGAGAAGGTCGTCGACGCCATCGCCGCGTGGTCCTCGTGCATGGCCGGCCAGGGACACGCCGGGCTCGCCGATCCCTACAAGGCGATGGACCAGGGTGTCACCCAGGACCAGCGGCCGACGCCGGAGTCCATCGCGCTCGCGGTCGACGACGTCGACTGCAAGGAGAAGACGAACCTGGTGAAGATCTGGTTCGGCGTGGAGTCGGCGATCCAGGACCGGCAGATCGCGGACGACAAGGACCGGCTCACCGGCATCAAGGAGCGGCACGGCAAGGAAGTCGCCGCGGCGCGGCAGCAGATGACGGCTTCCGCGCGGTGAGGACCGGTCCGGTGACGGTCGGTGGGCCGGTGGCGGTCGGTGGGCCGGTGACGGCCGGTTCGAGGGTGCGTGGGTCGGGGGCGGTGCGGGTGGTCGTCCTGGTGGTGGCGGGGGTGCTGGTCGCCGGGTGTACGGCCGGGGCCGCCGACGGCAGCGCGTCGCCTCGGCGGTCGGCGAACCCCGGTTCCATGGGTACTCCGACCGCGACTTCGGCCGCGAGCGCGGAACCGAGCGGTACTTCCGCGCGTCCCTCGCCGGTCCCCTCGGTGCACTCCGAGGGCGGTACCCGGGTCCTGGAGTACGGCGATCTGGTCGTGCGGGCCACGCCGGAGGGCGACGGGGTGCGTACCGAGATCGCGGTGACCAACACCTACCAGCGGAAGGCGACGTACTCGGTCCAGATCACCGTCGCCGACGGTGCGGGCTGGACCGCGTACGACCGGTTCTGGCTCCAGGGTGTCCCGCCGGGTGCGACCCGGCGGGACGAGGCGGTGATCGGTTCGGCGGAGATGGGTCCCGCGCCGCGGGTGCCGAAGATCTACGTCGACGAGTTCAGCCCTCTCGTCGACGGGGAGTAGGCCGGGGATCTTTTCGGTGCCTACTCGGTGACCTGGACGGTGGTCGTGCGGGCGGGCGGTGACGTCCTGTCCGGGTCTTCGAGGGGTCCGGTCGTGAGGGGCGGTTCGGGGTTCTCGCCGAGGAAGCCGCCCGACTGGTGCTGCCAGAGCTTGGCGTACGCACCGCCCGCGGTGAGCAGTTCGGCGTGGCTGCCCTGTTCGACGACACGGCCGTGGTCGAGGACGACGAGCCGGTCCATGCCGGCGACCGTGCTCAGCCGGTGGGCGACCACCAGGGCCGTACGCCCCTCCATCAGCCGCCACAGGGCGTCCTGGACGAGGAGTTCGCTCTCCGAGTCCAGCGCGCTGGTCGCCTCGTCGAGCAGCAGGATCGGCGCGTCGCGCAGGATCGCGCGGGCCAGGGCGACGCGCTGGCGCTGGCCGCCGGAGAGTTTGACGCCGCGCTCCCCCACCAACGTGTGGAAACCGTCGCGGAGTTGCTCGGCGAACTCGGTGACGTGCGCGGCCGCGGCCGCCGCGTACACCTCGTCGTCGGTGGCGCCGGGCCGGGCGAAGGCGATGTTGTCCCGCAGGCTGCGGTGGAACATGGCGGGTTCCTGGGGGACGTAGGCGATCAGTGAGCGCAGATCGGTCTGGCGCAGCCGGCTGATGTCCTGGCCGCCGATCAGGATGCGTCCGCCGTCGAGGTCCGACATCCGCAGCAGCAGCCGGGTGAGGGTGGTCTTGCCGCCGCCGGACCTGCCGACCAGGCCGATCCGGGCCCCCGCGGGCACCTCCAGGTCGAGTCCCCGGAAGATCGGCTCGGCGCCCGCGTGGGCGAAGGTCACGCCCTCGAAGCGGATGCCGGTGTCCGCGGGCGCCAGCGGTTCGGGGTCCGCCGGGTCGAGCACGGTGGGCGGGTCCAGCAGCAGTTCGGTGAACTGCGCGGCCTCGGTCATCGAGCTCTCCAGCCGCCGGTAGATCTGGTTGAACTCGAACATGATCTGGGTGGCGTTGGAGTAGTAGGTGAACGCGACGACGACCTCCTCCACGCCCCGGCCCGGGCCGCCGAACGCGATGGCGACCAGCAGGCCCAGCACGTTGGTCAGGACGGACATCGGGGCGATCAGGGTGTCGACGCGCAGATTGCCGTAGTCCCACGACCGCAGGGTCAGGCGCCGGGAGTCCGCGACCCGGCTGCGGTGTTCGTCGGCCTCCCGGCGCTCGGCCGCGAACGCCCGGATGGTCTCCATGTTCATGAGGCTGTCGGCGACATGGCCGGAGACCCTCGCGATCGCCGCCTCACGGTCGTTGACCAGCCGCTGCCGGCGCCGGATCACCGGGGTCGCGATCACCACGGTCAGCGCCATCATCACCAACAGGCCGACGACCAGCATCGGTGCGTAGCCCCACAGCACCACCGCGCCGAACACCAGGGGGACGAGGCTGCCCACGATCCGGTACGTCACCGTGTCGACGAAGTCCTCGAAGCGCTTGCCGAAGCTCAGCACCCGCTTGGTCAGGGAGCCGGCGAAGTTGTCGTGGAAGAACGCCGCGTCCTTGGCGAGGAGTTCGTCCATGCCGCTCACGTACAGGTGTTCCATACCGAGGGCGTCGACCCGGTTCAGGCAATGCTGCCCGACCCGCCACACCCCCTCGGCGGCCAGCAGTGTCGCGCCGAAGCCCAGCACGTACGGCAGGGCCGCGGCGAGGGTGAGGCCGCCGTCGCCCGCGGCCTGTCCGGCCAGTTTGGCGATCAGCAGCGGGGCGATGTAGCGGATGCCGATGTTGCCCACGGCCGGGAGCAGCAGCGCGGGCAGGGCCAGCAGGCGCAACCGCCGCAGTTCCCGGCCGTAGTGGCGCAGTGCCAGGACGACCGCGCTCCGGCCCGGCGTCGGTCCTCGTGCATCGGTAGTTCCCATCACACTCCCGAAGGTGGGGAAAACGGAAGTTTCCCGTCACCGGGGACGCCCGGTCCAGGCGTTTACGGCGGATCGGCGAGAACCGGACACCGTGGCGCGGAGGGCCCGGCGGCTGGTCAGGGGCGCCTGGAGGCAGCGGGCGCCGTCCCGGGGGCAGTGGGTGCCGTCCCGGGGGGGGCAGCGGGCGCCGTCCCGGGCGTTCACTCCTCCGTGGGTGCGCCGAGGCCGGTGAGGGCGCCCACCGGGTCGAGATCGGGGGTGCCTCTGGGCCACCAGTCGTCGCGGCCGGGCTCGGACTCGTAGGCGTACCACAGGCCGTCCCGGCCGAGCCGGAGCTGGACGTGGCCGCGGGGGTGGGTGAGGCGGTTGCGCCAGGGGCGGAAGGCGGGGAGGTCGGCGGCGAGCAGCAGCGGGCGGGCGCGGTCGAACCGGCCGGCCGGCGGGTCCCACGGCTCCTCCAGCACGCTGAGTCCCTCCGGTCCGCCCTGGCGCCAGGCGGCCACCGCGCGGGCCAGCTCGGCCGGGGAGCGGCCGGCCGCCCCGGCGAGGGAGGAGTACAGCGCGCGGGTGCCGGCGGTGAGGCCGGAACCGGGGCGGGCCGCGGCCAGCCGGACCGCGTCCTGCCACAGCGTCAGCCCGCCGACCGGATCGCGGCCCGTGGTGAGCAGGGCGTGGGCGCGGGCGGCGGCGTCCGTGGCGAGCTGGTCCAGGGCGAACGGGTCGGGACCGCCCGGGGCCGCCGGATACGCCGGGGGCTGCTCGGGGTGCGGGGGCGCGGGCAGCGGCGGCGGAAGGGGCGGCAGCGTGCGCGGGGCCAGGGCCTCGGCGGCCCGTACGCCGGGCAGGGCCCCGGGGTCGCGGTCCTGGGCGGCGCGGGCCGCGCGGGCGGCGCTGAGCCGGGACAGCGCGTCGAGCAGTTCGCGCTCGCCCCGGCCGCGCAGCAGGAGCAGCACGAACGGGTCGGCGTCCAGCAGCCGGGCCGTCTGGTAGCACAGCGCCGCGGCGTGCTTGCAGGGGTGGCCGGAGTCGGGGCAACTGCACTGCGGGGCGAGGTCGCCGGGGCCGGGGAGCAGCGGGACGCCGCAGTCGGCGAGGGAGTGCGGCAGCTCCTTGTCCAGCAGGGCGGCGATATGGCCGGGGCGCTCGGCGGCGGCGTCCAGGAAACGCTCCCAGTCGCTGTCGTCCAGCGTGCGCAGCCGCACCTGCACGCGGTACGGCCGGGCGCGGCTGCCCTGGACGTAGGCGAGGACGAGTCCGGGCGTGACGGTGATGGCGTCGACGTGGCCCCGCTCGGCGTACCCGCGCCCCCGCGCCAGCCGCTTGACGTCCAGCGCGCCTTCCTCCAGTGCCTCGACCCAGGCGTTCCCCCACCAGGTGTCGGCGAACGCCTCCCCCGCCGACGGTCCGGCCGGGAACGCGGGGAAGGTCCGCCGCAGCTCGCCGTCGCGGTCGGGGGCGGCCATGGAACGGGGGGTGGTGGGGCGGGAGGGTGAAGCGGGGGCGGGCTCGGGAGCGGGGTGGGGCTTCGCCGGGGCGGGGCGGGGGCGGGTCGGCTGCTCGGTGCGGGTCTCGTCGGTCAGGGCCTCGTCGGCCGGGGCGTCGTCGGCGGGGAGGCGGAACGCGCCCGCGAGGAGGTCGCGTACGGCGGCGGCGCGAGCGGCGGGGCCCTCGGGGCGGGCGGCGGCCGGCGCCGGGCGGGCCGGGCGGTGTCCATGGCCGGTGCGTTGCGCGGGCGCGTCCGGCCGGGCCCGGCGCGCGGCCCGCAACGCCTCACGGGCGCGGTCGCCGGGGCGGGAGGCGGCGTCGGGGGCGGGTGCGCTGCGGGGACGGGAGGGTGGATCCTCTTGAGTGGGAGCGTCGGGGTCTACTGAGGTGCCAGGGTGCTGGGTGGGGGCCCCGGTGTCGGCGTCCTCGGCCGGAACGCCGGCGTCCGCGGCCGAGGAGTCGGCGGGCTGGGCGGGCTCGGCGGGCACGCCCGTGCCCTCGGTCGGCGCGTCGGCGTCCCGAGGCGTGCCGGTCGGCGCGTCGGCGTCGGCGTCCTGAGGCGTGCCGGTCGGCGCGTCGGCGTCGGCGTCCTGAGGCGTGCCGGTCGGCGCGTCGGCGTCGGCGTCCTGAGGCGTGCCGGTCCGCCTGGCGGACATCGCGCGCCGCAGTGCCGCGCGGGCGGCGTCGCCGGGACGGGGCTCGGCACAGCGGTCGGACCCGGACCCCTGCGTAACGTCGTCCGGCAGGTGTTCGGACGTCGAGCGCGGAGGCGCGTCGGCGGACAGCTCGGGCATGGGCGGCGCAGGGGCGCCTGCGGACTCTCCGGCCTCCGCGGACGCGGCCTCCCGTCGTTCCCGTGCCGCCCGCAGCGCGCGGCGGGCCTCTTCCGAGGGGCGGGGGCTCATGTCGGCCTCCGGAGGGAGACGAGGTCGGACAGCTCGCGGTCGGTGAGTTCGGTGAGGGCCGCCTCGCCGGAGCCGAGGATCGCGTCGGCCAGGGCCCGCTTGGCGCGGAGCATGTCGGCGATGCGGTCCTCGACCGTGCCCTCGGTGACCAGGCGGTGGACCTGGACGGGCTGGGTCTGGCCGATGCGGTAGGCGCGGTCGGTGGCCTGTTCCTCGACGGCCGGGTTCCACCAGCGGTCGAAGTGGACGACGTGTCCGGCGCGGGTGAGGTTGAGGCCGGTGCCCGCCGCCTTGAGGGACAGCACCAGGACCGGGGTGGCGCCGTCCTGGAAGCGGTCCACCATGCGCTCGCGCTCGGCCACCGGCGTACCGCCGTGCAGCAGTTCGACGGGAACGGCGCGGTCGGTGAGGTGGGCGGTGAGGATGCGGGCCATGCCGACGTACTGGGTGAAGACGAGTACCGAGCCGTCCTCCGCGAGGACCGTGTCCAGAAGTTCGTCGAGCAGGGCGAGCTTGCCGGAGCGGTCGGTGGCGCCGCGCGGGCGGCGGTGGTCCTCCTTGAGGTACAGCGCGGGGTGGTCGCAGATCTGCTTGAGGGCGGTGAGGAGCTTGAGGACGAGGCCCCGGCGGGCCATGCCCTCGGCCGTCTCGATGGCCAGCATCGACTCGCGGACCACCGCCTCGTACAGCGCGGCCTGCTCGCGGGTGAGGGGGACGGGGTGGTCGGTCTCGGTCTTCGGCGGCAGTTCGGGGACGATGCCGGGGTCGGACTTGCGGCGGCGCAGCAGGAAGGGGCGGACCAGCCGGGCGAGGCGGGCCGCCGCCTCGTCGTCCTCGCCGGACTCCACCGCGCGGGCGTGCCGGGCGCGGAAGGACTTCAGGGGGCCGAGCAGTCCGGGGGTGGTCCAGTCGAGGAGGGCCCACAGCTCGGAGAGGTTGTTCTCCACGGGGGTGCCGGTGAGGGCCACGCGGGCGGGGGCGGGGATGGTGCGCAGCGCCTTCGCGGTGGCCGAATAGGGGTTCTTCACATGCTGGGCCTCGTCGGCGACGACCATGCCCCAGGGCTGTGCGGCGAGGGTGGCGGCCGCCGAGCGCATGGTGCCGTAGGTGGTGAGGACGAAGCCGCCGTCGAGGCCGTCCAGGGTGCGGTCGGGGCCGTGGAAGCGGCGGACGGGGACGCCGGGCGCGAACCGGGTGATCTCCCGCTGCCAGTTGCCCAGCAGGGAGGCCGGGCAGACCACCAGGGTGGGTTCGCGGCGGGCCCGCTTCAGGTGGAGGGCGATGAGGGTGACCGTCTTGCCGAGGCCCATGTCGTCGGCGAGGCAGCCGCCGAGCCCGAGGGAGGTCATCTGGTCCAGCCAGGCCAGGCCCCGGAGCTGGTAGTCGCGGAGGGTGGCGGCGAGGCCGGGCGGCGGCTCGGCGGGGCGCGGTCCGGCGGTGAGCCGGTCGCGGAGGGCGGCCAGCGCGCCGACGGGGACCGCCTCGACGCTCTCGCCGTCGACCTCGGCGGTGCCGGTGAGGGCGACGGACAGCGCGTCGACGGGGTCGAGGAGGCCCAGGTCGCGCTTGCGGGCGCGGCGGACGAGGGCCGGGTCGACCAGCACCCACCGGTCGCGGAGGCGGACGACGGGGCGGTGGGCCTCGGCCAGGAGGTCCATCTCGGCCTCGGTGAGCGGGTCGCCGCCGAGCGCGAGCTGCCAGCCGAACCGGAGCAGGTCCTCGCTCTCGAAGAAGCCGGTGCCGTCGGTCGCGGAACCGGGCGCGGGTCGGACCACGGCGGTGGCGGTGAGGTCCTGGGCGAGGTCGCGGGGCCAGTGCACGGCGACGCCGGCGGCGGCGAGCCGGGTGGCGGCGACGCCGAGCAGGTCGGTGACCTCGTCCTCGGACAGGGCCAGCACATCGGGCACGTCCTGCTCGGTGAGCCGGTCCAGCGGGGGCCAGACCCGGGCGGCGCGGCGCACCGCGAGGGCGGTGTCGACGCGCGCGCGGGGACCGAAGGCGGGGTCGGCCGCGCCCGACCAGAGGTCCGCGGCGTCGGCGACCAGGGTGGGGTCGGCGAGGCTGTGCACCTGGACGACGGCGGCACCCGCGCCGCGCCCGCGCCCGGCGTCGCCCTCGCCGTCCGCGTCGAACAGGGCGTACGCCGACAGGTCCAGGCGGAGGGAGATCCGTACGCCCGCGTCCATGCCGGCGGCGACCTCGGCGGCCCAGTCCCGGGCGGCGGGCAGGTGCTGGGCGGGGCGGGCGGCGAAGGGCCGGCCCAGGGCGTGCGGCGCGGCGGCGGTGCGGGGCAGGGTGTCGGCGACCGCGTCCAGGAAGGCGCGGATCAGCGCGCGGGGTTCGGGGAGCCGGACGACGCCCGGACCGTCCAGCGGGACGGCGTGGCCCTCGGGCGGCAGGGCGGCGGCGACGGCCCGCAGGTGGGCGATGTCGTCGGGGTCGAGGGGTCCGGCCCGCCAGGCGTCGTGGCCGGTGGCGGTGAGGCCGGGCAGCAGCCTGCCCCGCGCGACGAGCCGCAGGGCGTGCAGGGCGGCGGCGCCCCAGCAGGCGGTGGCGGGGTGGGCAGCCGGGTCGTGCCGGGCGGCGGTGAGCACGGGCAGCGCGTCGTCGAGGGGGAGGACCAGGGCGGGGACGCTGCGGCGGCGGACCCCGGCGCCGTGCCGCCGTACCACCGTCAGCGGGACGGAACCGGCGGGCAGCTCGCCGCCCTCCGGGTCCCAGAAGGCGACGCGTCCCTCGCGCGGGAGCGGGGCGGGCAGGAAGACGGCGGCGAGCCGGACCGGGACGGGCCCGGCGGGGTCTCCCGCCGCCGTCGTCCGCTCGGCCACCACGGCCGTGTCACGCATACGTCCTGCCACCTCCCGCCCATGAGCCGGATCACTTGTCTTCGACTCTACGGGCGGGGTCTGACAATCGGCTCCGGCCCCTGCCGGGACCCGGTCAGGGGACCGTCCGCGAGACGACGTACACCATCGGCAGACTCGGGTTGGCCAGGTTGACGACGATGTCCTGGGTCGGAGCGGGGTTCTTCTGCGGGTGCTTCAGGCCCCACCAGACGCCCGGCCCGGTGAACCGCCAGCCCGAGACGTTCTGGTCGCGCTCGCTCATGGTGATGCCGTCCCGCTTCAGGTCGCCGCGGTCGACGCCGACGCCCGCCAGGAAGACGTCCAGGCCCGCGGCGGTGGTCTCGAACTGGACGTACAGCCTGCTGGTCTTCCAGTTGTTGGTCTCGTAGTACGCGACCTTGCCGGCGGGGTGCGGTATGGGCACCTGGTAGATGCGGCGCTGCACCTTGGAGGGCCAGGCCGCGCTCAGGCCGGTCGCCGAGTACTTCTCCTCCTTCTCCCGGCCGCTGCTGCGGCTCTGGTCGGCGGAGATCATCAGGTATCCGGCGGGGACGCCGATGAGCAGCACGATGGTCAGCAGGGTGAGGGCCCGGCGGCGGATCATGTGCCGCCGGTCCTCCGGCGGGCGCCGCGCCTCCTCGGGCGGGCCGACCTGGTGCGGCAGGGTCTCCGTCACAGCGCCTCCCGGTCGGTGCGGCGGGCCTTGGTGTAGCGCTCGTAGCGCTCGTGCCGCTCGACGCGGCGCCGGTTGGCGCGGCGGAAGCGGCGGGCGACCAGCCGGGCCAGGTCGGCGGCGCCGACCATGCCGGCCTCGGGGCCGAGCTGGGCCCGGACTATGCGGGCCTCGGGCCGGTAGCCGCGGCCGGTGAGCTGGCGTTTGAACGCGTCCCGGGCGGGTCCGATCAGCAGGTCGTCGGCGGCGCTGACGCCGCCGCCGATCACGAAGCAGGACGGGTCGAGGGCGGCGGCGAGGTTGGCGATGCCGACGCCGAGCCACTGGCCGATGTCCTGGAGCAGTTCGACGCACATGGCGTCGCCCTCCCGGGCCAGCTCGGTGATCATCGGCCCGGTGATGTCGCCGATGCTGCCCTTGACGTGCTCGATGATCCCGTACGCCACCGGCGAATCGGCCGCGGCCAGCTCGCGGGCCTCTCTGACCAGGGCGTTGCCGGAGCTGTACTGCTCCCAGCAGCCGCGGTTGCCGCACGGGCAGCGGTGGCCGCCGGGCACCACCTGCATGTGGCCGAACTCCCCCGCGACGCCGTACTTGCCGCGCTTGACCTGGCCGTCCTCCAGGATCGCGCCGCCGATGCCGGTGCCCAGGGTGATCATGACGAGGTGGTCCTCGCCGCGGCCGGCGCCGAAGCGCCACTCGGCCCAGGCGGCGGTGTTGGCGTCGTTGTCCACCAGGACGGGGACCGCGAGGCGGGCGGCGATGCGGTCGCGCAGGGGTTCGTTGCGCCAGGACAGGTGGGGGGCGAACAGGACGCGGTTGCGGTCGGCGTCGACCCAGCCGGCCGCGCCGATGCCGACGGCGTGCACGTCGTGCCGGTCGGAGAGGTCCAGGACCAGTTCGACGATGGTGTCCTCGACGACCTTGGGGCTCTTGGACTTGTCCGGGGTCTCGGTGCGGAGCTTCTCCAGGATGTTGCCGTCGGCGTCCACGACCCCCGCCATCACCTTGGTGCCGCCGATGTCGATGCCGACGGTCGGCACGCGGGGGGCCGTCAGGTGCGAGCGGCGTTCCCTCGTGCCGACGGTGCGCAGGACCGGGGCGCGGCGGGATCCGATGGGGGCGGTGAGGTCGCGGTAGGTGCTCATCGGCGTCGATTGTGCCGCACGGCTCCGCCGGGTGCCGAACGGTGTGGGGGGTTCGTCGTCGGGTGCGGGTGCGTTGTGGCTGGTCGCGCAGTTCCCCGCGCCCCTTTTGGGGCGTTGCGGATCGCGGCGTGGAGTGGTCAGAGGCGTTGCACGGTGTCGGGTGCGGGTTTGTCGTGGCTGGTCGCGCCCACGCGGCGGAGCCGCAGATCGACACAGCCCCGCGCCCCTTTTGGGGGCGTTGCGGTTCGCGGCGTGGGTGATTCAGGGGCGTTGCAGTTCGTGGCGGAGGTCGTCCAGTTCGTTGCCGCCTGCCATCTGTCTGGTCAGTTCGTCCAGGGTGATGTCGTCGCGTTCGTGGTTGCCGACCATCGTGCCGCGCTTCAGGAGGACGAAGCGGTCGCCGACCAGGTAGGCGTGGTGCGGGTTGTGGGTGATCAGTACGACGCCGAGGCCCTGGTCGCGGGCCGCGGCCACATATTTCAGGACCACACCGGACTGCTTGACGCCCAGGGCCGCCGTCGGCTCGTCCAGGACGAGCACCTTGGCGCCGAAGTACACCGCGCGGGCGATCGCCACGCACTGGCGTTCGCCGCCGGAGAGGGTGTCGATGGGTTGGTCGACGTCGCGGAGGTCGATGCCCATGCGCAGCAGTTCCGCGCGGGTGGTGCGGCGCATCAGGTCGACGTCCATGCGCTTGAAGGGGGCGATGCCCTTGCGCGGCTCGGAGCCGAGGAAGAAGTTGCGCCAGACCGGCATCAGCGGGACGACCGCGAGGTCCTGGTAGACGGTGGCGATGCCGCGGTCCAGGGCGTCGCGGGGCGAGGCGAGGCGGGTCTCCTCGCCGTCGAGGGCGAGGGTGCCGCCGTCGTGCTGGTGCAGCCCGGAGACGATCTTGATGAGGGTGGACTTGCCGGCGCCGTTGTCGCCCAGGACGCAGGTGATCTCGCCCGCGCGCACGGTCAGGGAGACGCCTTCGAGGGCGCGGACGTTGCCGTAGTGCTTGCTGACGCCGGACAGCTCGACGAGGGCCGTACGGTTCGGGTTCCGGGTCACTTGGTGGCCTCCGCGCGCTTGCGGACCCAGGCGTTGAGCAGGGTCGCGAGGAGCAGCATCGCTCCGAGGAAGAACTTGAACCAGTCGGGGTTCCACTCGGCGAAGACGATGCCCTTGCTGGTCATGCCGAAGATGAACGCGCCGACCGCCGAGCCGACGGCGCTGCCGTAGCCGCCGGTGATCAGGCAGCCGCCGATGACGGCGGCGATGATGTAGATCAGCTCGTTGCCGACGCCCTCGCCGGACTGGACCACGTCGTACGAGAACAGCAGGTGCTGGCCGGCGATCCAGGCGCCGAAGGCGACGCCCATGTAGAGGCCGATCTTGGTCTTGGCGACCGGGACGCCCACCGCGCGGGCGGCGTCCTGGTTGCCGCCGACCGCGAAGATCCAGTTGCCCGCGCGGGTGCGCAGCAGGATCCAGCTCGCGACGGCGACCAGGGCGAGCCACCACACGATGGTGATCTTGAAGCCGACGCCGCCGACGGTGATCGTCGAGGCGAACACGTCCCGGGCGGAGGGGAAGCCCTCCATGTCGGCGATGGTCTTGGTGGAGACGGTGCCGTCGATCAGCTTGGTGAAGCCGAGGTTCATGCCGGTCAGCATCAGGAAGGTGCCGAGCGTGATGATGAAGCTGGGCAGCTTCGTGCGGGTCAGCATGAAGCCGTTGAAGGCGCCGACGGCGAGGGTGACCAGCAGGGAGACGCCGACGCCGACCCAGACGTTGGCGGTCATCTGGTAGCTGAACATCGACGAGATCAGCGCCGAGGAGGTGACCATCACCCCGGCGGACAGGTCGAACTCCCCGCCGATCATCAGCAGCGCCACGGGTACGGCCATGATGCCGATGGTCGAGGAGGCGTACAGGACCGTGCTGAGGCTGGCGGCGCGCAGGAAGCTGTCGGCGGCCAGGGCGAAGAAGACGAAGACGGCGATGGCGCCGACGACCGAGCCCAGTTCCGGGCGGCCGAGGAGCTTCCGCAGCGGAGAGGTCCGCAGAATCCTTTCGTCGGCGGTGGGGGCGTCGGTGGCGCTCATCGGGTGCCCCGCTTCGTGTAGTCCGCCAGCGCGCCGGCGTCGTCCTTGGTGATGATCTGCGGTCCGGTGAGCACCGGCCGGCCGCCGCCGAGGACATCGGCGTTGTACTTGTTCAGCCAGAGCAGGTCGACCGCCTCGTAGCCCTGGAGGTACGGCTGCTGGTCGACGGCGAAGCCGAGGGTGCCGTCGGTCAGGCCGGCGGCGACCTTGGCGTTGAGGTCGAAGGTGTCGATCTCGGCCTTGCTGCCCGCGCTCCGCTTGGCCTTGACGGCGGTGTCCGCGTACGGCGCGCCGAGCGTGACCACGGCGTCCACCGACTTGTCGGTCTGGAGCTTGGCCTCGATGGCGGACTGCACGTCCGGCATGCTGGTGCCGTTCACATACAGCCGCTGCACCTTGCCGTCGAAGGTCTTCGCCACGCCGTCGCAGCGCTGCTCGTGGCCGACGTTGCCCTGCTCGTGCAGGACGCACAGGGCCTTCTCGCGGCCCCGCTCGTTCAGCTCCTCGCCGACGGCCTCGCCGGCGATGGTCTCGTCCTGGCCGATGTGGGTGAGCGCACCGAACTTTTTGGACTCGGCCGAGCCGGAGTTCACGGTGATCACCGGGATGCCCGCCTTGACCGCGCGGGCGACGGCGGCCTTCATGGCGTCCGGCTTGGCCAGCGTGACGATGATCCCGTCGACCTTCTTGTCCACGGCCGCGTCCACGAGCTGCGCCTGCTGCTGGGCCTCGTCGTCGTGCGAGTACAGGAAGTTGATGTTGTCCTTGACGGCGGCCTGCTCGGCACCGCTCTGGACGATGTCCCAGAAGGTGTCGCCGTCACCCGAATGGGTGATCATCGCGAAGGTCCAGCGGGGCGTGTCCACCGCCGCCCTGCCCTGGGCCGCCGCGGCCTTGCGGGCGTCCTCGGCGCGCTTGCCGCCGGTGCTGCTGCAACCGGCGAGGGAGAGTGACAATGCCCCTGCCAGCGCGATGCCTGTCCAGGTCCGAAACCGTGCCACGAGGCGGTGCCCTTCTTGCTGTGTTCTGTGCTGGTTCTGTACTGGTTCCGCGGTGGTTCCGCACCGCGGGGGGACCGGTGGTCTCACCGACCCAAACGCCCCATTGTCGGGCACGGCCACCGGCCGCGCCGCACGGGGGGCGGGTGCCGGAGGTCATGTCCGGACAATGCGACGTCCTGAGGGCTCGGTTCAGGACCGCACGAGGAGCTGGAACTCGAACGAGTAGCGGGCCGGCCGGTAGGTGTGGGTGCCGTACTCGACCGCGCGGCCGGTGTCGTCGTACGTGGTGCGCGCCATGGTGAGCAGCGGGGCGCCGGTCTCCTCGCCGAGCCGCTCGGCCTCGGCGGCGGTGGCGGCGCGGGCGCCGATGGCCTGGCGGGCGCTGTGCAGGGTGATGCCGGCGCCGCGCATCAGGCGGTACAGGCCGGTGCTCTCCAGGTGCCCGGTGTCCAGGTCGAGCAGGCCGAGCGGCAGGTAGTTGCAGAGGCAGGCCATCGGCTCGCCGTGGGTCAGCCGCAGCCGTTCGACGTGGTGGACCTCACTGCCCTCGGGGACGGAGAGCGCGGCGGCGATCTCGGCGCCGGCCGGGACAACGGTGTTGACCAGGACCTTCGTGGCCGGGCGCTGGCCCGCGGCCTCCAGGTCGTCGTAGAGGCTGCTCAGCTCCAGGGGGCGCTTGACCTGGCTGTGCACGACCTGGGTGCCGACGCCGCGGCGGCGGACCAGCAGGCCCTTGTCGACCAGCGACTGGATGGCCTGGCGGACGGTGGGCCGGGACAGGCCGAGCCGGCCGGCCAGCTCGATCTCGTTGCCCAGCAGGCTGCCGGGGGTGAGGGCGCCGTGCTCGATCGCCGCCTCCAACTGCTGGGACAGTTGGAAGTACAGCGGCACCGGGCTGCTCCGGTCCACGCTGAGGTCGAGCGTCACGGTCGGGTCCACATCTGGTTTCGGCACGGGGCGAGCGTAGCTCCGCGCGTTGTTGACGGGAAGTTGTGTAGTCCGGTTGTCCGGACATGCGGATTGACAGCGGGGTGCGGGGCGCTCACCTTGATGGCATGCGCATCGGAGTCATCGGTACGGGCCGGATCGGCACCGTCCACGCTCACACGCTCAGCCGTCACCGCGACGTCGGCTCGCTGATCCTCACGGACGCGGACGGGGCGCGGGCGCAGGAGCTGGCCCAGCGGCTCGGGGAGACGGCGGCGCCGGGCGTGGACGAGATCTTCCGGTGGGGCGTGGACGCCGTGGTGATCACGACGGCGGCCCCGGCCCACGCCGAGCTGATCGGGCGGGCGGCGCGGTCGGGGCTGCCGGTGTTCTGCGAGAAGCCGATCGCGCTGGACCTGCCGGGCACGCTCCAGGCGATCGCCGAGGTGGAGGCCGCGGGGACGGTTCTGCAGATGGGGTTCCAGCGGCGCTTCGACCCGGGCTACGCCGGGGCCCGGGAGGCGGTACGGTCCGGGCGGCTCGGCAGGCTGCACACCGTACGGGCGGTGACCGGCGACCGGGAGCCGCCGCCGGCCGCGTACCTGGCGGCGTCCGGGGGCCTGTTCCGGGACACGCTGATCCACGACTTCGACCTGCTGCGCTGGGTGACCGGACGGGAGGCCGTCGAGGTGTACGCCACCGGGTCCGACGCCGGTCCGCCGGCCTCCCGCGCGGCCGGTGACGTCGATACGGGGGCGGCGCTGCTCACCCTAGACGACGGCACCCTGGCGACCCTGACCGCGACCCGGCTGAACGGCGCGGGGTACGACGTCCGGATGGAGCTGGCCGGGGAACGGGACCAGATCGTCGTCGGCCTGGGCGACCGGACGCCGATCGCGTCCACCGAGCCGACCGGGCCGCCGGCCGCGGACGCCCCGTGGACCGGTTTCGTGGAGCGCTTCGGGCCCGCGTACGAGGCGGAACTGGGCGCCTTCGTCGAGGTGGTGCGCGGCGAGCGCGCCAACCCGTGCGACGGCCGCGAGGCCCTCCAGGCCCTGCGGATCGCCGAAGCCTGCGAACTCTCCCGGCACGCACACCGGCCGGTACGGCTCGCGGAGGTGCCGGGGGCGGTGGAGTTCGCCCCCGCCGGCCCCCGCCTCTGACCCGCCGGGCCGCCCTCCTCGTCCCTCACCCCGCGCCCCTCGCCCCTCGCCCGTCACCCCGCCGAGGTCAGTGCCCCTCCTCCTGGAATGCGTCCAGGAGTCCGGCCTCGTGGGCCAGCAGGGCGATCTGTACGCGGTTGTCGAGGCCGAGGGCGGCCAGGACGCGGGAGACGTGGGCCTTGACGGTGGCGACGCTCAGGTACAGCTCCGCGGCGATCTCGGCGTTGGCCAGTCCTCGGCCCACCGCGACGGCGACCTCGCGCTCGCGCTCGCCGAGCCCGGCCATGCGGGCACGCGCGCGTGCGCGCCGGGCGTCGGCGGTGGAACCGGCCGCGTGCTCCATCAGCCGGCGGGTCACGGCGGGCGACAGCACGGGGTCGCCGGCCGCGACCCGGCGCACGGCGTCCACGATCTCGGCGGGCGGCGTGTCCTTCAGCAGGAACCCGGCGGCGCCCGCCCGCAGCGCCCGCAGGACCTGCTCGTCGGCGTGGAAGGTGGTCAGCACCACCACCTGCGGGGCGTCCGGGCGGCCGCGCAACCGCTCGGTGGCCGTCAGCCCGTCCACTCCGGGCATCCGGATGTCCATCAGGACGACGTCCGGGCGGGTGCGGTCGACGAGCGCGGCGACCTCGCCGCCGTCGGCGGCCTCGCCGACGATCTCGATGTCGTCGGCGCCGCCCATCATGAGCGACAGCCCGGCCCGTACCAGCGGATCGTCGTCGACGAGGAGCACTCTGATCGCGGTCATGGGGTCACGTAATCACGCGCGGTGGTGCGGACGGGAGTTGACGGCTCGTCACCGTGCCGCTCACCCCCATGGCAGCCAGGCCCGTACCTCGAAGCCGCCGTCCGCGGTGGGGCCGTGGGTCAGGGTGCCGCCCGCCAGGGCGGTGCGTTCGGCGAGGCCGATCAGGCCCTGCCCGGAGCCGGGGACCGGCGGTGCCTCGCCGTCCGGCGGGGTGTTGCGCACGGTCACGGTGAGGCCGTCGCCGGGCGCGCCGGTGACCGACACGGCGACCTGCGCGCCGGGGGCGTGCTTGCGGGCGTTGGTCAGTGTCTCCTGGGCGATCCGGTAGGCGGTGCGCCCGGCGGAGGCGGGGACGGCGGCCGGGTCGGTGACCCGGCCGTCGAGGGTGACCCGCATGCCGGCCCGGCGGGACTCGGCGACCAGGGTGTCCAGTGCCGCGAGTGTCGGCTGGGGGCGGCCGGCGTCGTCGGAGTCGCCCGCGCGGAGCACGCCGATGATCTCCCGGAGGTCCTGGAGGGCCTCGTGGGCGCTCTCCCTGATGACGCCGGCCGCGCGTGCCACCTCCGCGCGGGGCGCGTCCGGCCGGAACTCCAGGGCGCCGGCGTGCACGCTGAGCAGCGACAGCCGGTGGGCGAGGACGTCGTGCATCTCCCGGGCGATGGCCTCCCGGGCGAGCCGCTGGGCCTGCTCGGCGCGGAGCCGGGCCTCGGTCTCCGCGTGCCGGGCCCGGTCGCGGAGGCTGACCAGCAGTTGCCGTTTGGACCGGGCGAGCATGCCCCAGCTCGCCGCCGCCCCGATGAGCAGCGTCCCGAAGAGGACGACGCCCAGGTAGGGCAGGTCGGGGTCGGGGCGCAGCCAGAAGTACAGCGGCTGGAGCGCGATGGTGGCGCCGCCCATCCAGGCCACGTACCGGAACGGCCGGTGGACGGCGAGGGTGAACAGGGAGACCAGGGCGGCGCCGCCGGCGGTGGCGGAGAGGAAGGAGGCGGGGACCATCGCCACGGCCAGTTCCACGGGCCGGCGGCGGCGCAGCCAGACCGCGGCGACGGCGGCGGCGCCGATCCACTGGTCGGCGGCGGCCATGGCGTTCGACAGGCCCGGTTCGTCGGCCAGTCCGTCCGCGGCGAGCAGGCCGAGGGCGACCGCGCACAGGAAGCAGGCGAAGTCGACCAGCCAGTCCCGCGCGGTCCGCCGGGGCCGTCCGCCGGGGCAGGCCGGGTCCGGGTCGAGTTCCTCGGCGAGCGCGGACGGGAGCAGCCAGCGGCGGACCCGGAACGCCGGGGGTGCCGTCGTGGGAACGCTGTCTGTCGTCACGGTCGGCCAATCTACGCAGCGCCGGCCGCCCCCGCCCCCGCGCCGGCCGCGCCGTCGACTCATGTCGCGGCGCCGCCGACTTCCGTCTCACCGGCCGGGCGGGAAGAGCGACTTGCGTCGGTGCGGTCCGGCCCGGTGACCGATGCGGGGGCGGTCGCCGGGGGGTGAGGGTCGGTGCCATGAAGAAGCTGCTGGAGTTCCTGGGGTTCGTCGCCGTCGTGCAGGGCGCGGCCGGTCTGCTGCACGAGTTCACCGACTGGCGCGTGGGGTTCGTACAGCAGCTCGCGTTCCTCGACGGCCGTGAGGTGTACGCGAGCGTCGCGCTGGTCGTCCTGGGACTCGCGCTGTTCGTCGCCGCGGAGAGCCGGGCCTCCGGCTGACGGGAGGGCGGACAGGGGCCGAGGGGGAGGTGACGGGCCGGTGGCGGCGGGGCGGCCCGGGGAGACGTGCCGCACGGGGACGGTGAAGTTCATGTGGTTGTCATTGACATGCCACCGTCTACGCGCGTCATGATATGGAACATGAGATTCCCCCCACGAATCACCCGCCTCGGCGCCGCCGTCGCCGTCCTGGGCACCGTCCTGGCCGGCGGCACCGGCACGGCGGGCGCGGACGAGGCGTCCGCCGCGGCCGTCGGGAGCGTCTGCTACGGCGACCTCCCCTCCCAGGCCCACGACACCCTGGACCTCATCGCACGGGGCGGCCCCTTCCCGTACGCTCAGGACGGTTCCGTCTTCCAGAACCGCGAGGGCGTCCTGCCCCGCCGGACCAGCGGCTACTACCACGAGTACACCGTGATCACGCCCGGCTCCCCCACCCGTGGCGCCCGCCGCATCGTCACCGGCGAGGAGTACCGGGAGGACTACTACACCGCGGACCACTATGTGTCGTTCGACCTGATCGACCACACCTGCTGAGCCGGCGCCGCGTCAGACCCCTCGCCCCGCGGACCCCCCACTCCAACCGGCCGCGGGGCGAGGCAGCTCCGGCGCGCGGTGGGCCGTAGCAGCCGGCGTACGGGCCGTATCAGCCGGTGCGGGTGGAGAACAGGCCGCCGGTCGGGCCCTGCTTGTCGCCGCCCTGGGCCTTCTTGAGGGCGTTGGCGAGGCTCTCGATGGTCAGCGACTGGAGGATGACCCGCCCGCTGCCCTCCAGGGTGGCCAGGGACAGGCCCTCGCCGCCGAAGACGGCGTTCATCAGGCCCTGGCGGTTGAGGCCGCCGACGCGCTGGACGCCGTACCGGATGCCCTCCTCGAAGGCGACGACGCAGCCGGTGTCGACCTCGATGCGGCCGCCGAAGTCGGCGGGGTCCAGGTCGATGAAGTTGCCGGCCCCCGCGATGATCACCGTGCCGTGCCCGGTGAACTTCTCCAGCACGAAGCCCTCGCCGCCGCTCATCCCGGTGCGGCCGCCCTGGAAGGCGATGCTGAAGTCGACGGTGGACTCGGCGGCCACGAAGGCGTCCTTCTCCGCGAACCACGCGCGCGTGCCATCCAGCTCCAGGGCACGCATCTCGCCGGGCAGCACGCCCGCGAAGCCGACGGTGCCCTCGCCGCCCTGGGAGGTGAAGTACTGGAACGCCAGGGACTCGCCGGCCAGGGCGCGCTGGCCGACCTGCATGGCGGTGCCCATGGCCTGCCGCAACAGGCCGCCCATGCCCGCGCTCCCCGCGCCCCCCGCGCCGCCCTGGGGCTGCTGTCCGCCGCCGGAGGGGCCGGACAGCCGGGTCTCCATGGTGACGTTCGACGTCTTGAACAGGAACTTCCCGGCCTCGCAGTACACGGTCTGGCCGGGGCGCAGGTTGACGACCGCCATCTGCATGGCGTTGCCGACGATCTCTTGCTGAAGTGTCACAAGAGGTGAACGAGCCGAGCGGAAGAAAAGGTTCCGCTACGGCGGTGACGATGGCGGCGCTGACGGCGGTGACGGTGGCGCGCTGACGGTGGCGGTGGCGGTGGCGGTGGCCTCGGGTGCGCCGGTCCGCGCGGACCGGCGCACCCGGTCGGCTCAGCCGCCCAGCTCCTGGTGGCGGGCGGACAGGTGGGCCGCCCCGTCCTCGGTCAGGGAGCCGAAGAGACGCAGCCGGGAGATGCCGCCGTCGGGGAAGATGTCCACGCGCGCGTGCGTGCCGACGGCCTGCTCCGGCAGGACGAAGCGGTGGTTGGTGTCGGGCTGGAGACGGGTGCGGGGCAGCACCTCGCGCCAGTCGCCGTCCTCGCCGTCCCGGACGGAGACCGACGCCCAGCCGGCCGAGTTGCCCTTGAGGTAGGCCGTGTCGATCTCGATCGCCCGGATCGCGGAGCGGTCGGCCAGGCGGTAGCGGATCCAGTCGTGGCCCCGGTCGCGGCGGCGCCGGGTCTCCCAGCCGTCGTCCATCTTGCGGGAGCGGCCCGGCTGGATGGTGTTGGTGGCGGGCGAGTAGAAGAGGTTGGAGGCGTCCTCGACCTGGCCGCCGTTCTCCAGCGCGACCACGTCGAAGGTGCCGAGGGCGGCGAGCCACGCGGGGTCCGGGACGACCTCGCCGTGGACGCGCAGCCGGGCGATGCCGCCGTCGGGGTGCTGGTTGACGCGGAGGTGGGTGAAGCGCTGCTCGGCGTCGACCGTGAAGCCGTTGGCCGCGTGGCCGCCGACGGCGGTACGGGGGACGAGCGTCGTCCACTTCACGTCCTCGGCGAGGAGGTCCTCGGGCGACGGGGAGCCCGGCACCGAGGTGGCCTCGACCGACACCGCCTGCGGGTAATTGCCGCGGAAGTGGGCGGTGTCCACGACGATGCCGCGGATCACGCCGGGGGCGCCGAGCCGGACCAGCGCCCAGTCGTGGTCGTCCTCGGCGGGCCACGGGTGGTCGGCCGAGACACCGCGGCGGCGGCGGGTCTCCCAGCCGTCCATGATCTTGCCCTTGTGCCCGAAGTGCTCGGGGTCGAACTCGGCGCGCTCGGGCACCAGCAGGTTCTCCCGCTGGGCGAAGAACTCGTCGTTGGCGGCGACGACACCGGCGCCGAGCCGCCGGTCGGCGAGGTTGGCGAGGTGGGTGAAGGGGAGATCGGCGGAGCGGTAGTCCGCGTACGGGTCGCCTCCCGAGTAGGGGTTCGCGTCGCCGGTGAAGGTCGAGGTCGCCGTCACGATGATCAGGTCTGCCTTTCGGTCGTCGGGCGGGGTCGGTGTGGTCGGTGGGGCCGTGGGGCCCGTGGGGCGGCGGAGGGGGCGGAGGGGCCCGTCCGCCGGGGTGGGCGTGCACGGGCGGCACCTTGTCGGGCCGGGCCTTCCCAGGACGCGTCTCCGTCGGACTGAGCCTCCGCCGGGCTGAGCGTCGGACCGGACCTCCGCCGGACTGAGCCTCCGTCGGGATCACGCCGTCCCCCGTTCAGGCCACCCGGCTGAGAAGCTGCCCCTTCGCTTCGCTGAACTCGCCGTCCGCCACGATGCGCTGTCCGCGCAGCCAGGTGGACTTCACGACGCCGGTCAGGGTCCGGCCGGCGTACGCGGTGACACGGTTGCGGTGGTGGAGGGCGGCCGGGTCGACGGTGAACGTCTCGTCGGGGGCGAGGACGGCGAAGTCGGCGTCCCGGCCCGCCGCGATGGCGCCCTTCTGCCCGAGCCCGACCAGGGCGGCGGTCCGGGCGGACATCCACTGGACGACGTCCTCCAGCGAGTGCCCGCGCGCGCGGGCGGCCGTCCAGACGGCGGAGAGGCTGAGCTGGAGCCCGGAGATGCCGCCCCAGGCGGTGGCGAAGTCGTCGGTCTTGAGGTCGGCGGTGGAGGGCGAGTGGTCGGTGACCACGCAGTCGATCGTGCCGTCGGCGAGGGCCGCCCAGAGCAGGTCCTGGTTGGCGGCCTCGCGGATGGGCGGGCAGCACTTGAACTCGCTGGCGCCGTCCGGGACTTCCTCGGCGGTCAGGGTCAGGTAGTGCGGGCAGGTCTCCACGGTGAGGCGGACGCCCTCCGCGCGGGCCTCGGCGATCAGCGGCAGGGCGTCGCTGGAGGAGAGGTGGAGCACGTGCACGCGCGCGTTGAACCGCTTGGCCTGCGCGATGAGGCTCGCGATGGCCGTGTCCTCGGCGTCGCGCGGGCGGCTGGCGAGGAAGTCGCGGTAGGCGGGGCCGCCCTGCTGCGGGGCGGCGGCCAGGTGGTGGGGGTCCTCGGCGTGCACGATGAGCAGGCCGTCGAAGGAGGCGATCTCGGCGAGGGACCGGGCGAGCTGGTCCTGGTCGAGGTGCGGGAACTCCTCCACGCCGGACGGCGACAGGAACGCCTTGAAACCGAAGACGCCGGCCTCGTGCAGCGGGCGCAGGTCGCCCACGTTGCCGGGCAGCGCGCCGCCCCAGAAGCCGACGTCGATGTGCGCCTTGTCGGCGGCCACCTTCCGCTTCACCCGCAGGTGGTCGACGGTGGTGGTCGGCGGGATGGAGTTGAGCGGCATGTCCACGAGGGTGGTGATGCCGCCGGCCGCGGCGGCGCGGGTGGCGGTCCAGAAGCCCTCCCACTCGGTGCGCCCGGGGTCGTTGACGTGCACGTGGGTGTCGACCAGGCCGGGCAGTACGACGTGGTCGCCGACGTCCTCCAGGCGGGCGCCCGGCGGGACGGGGGCGTCGTACGGCAGGACGGCCGTGATGGTCCCCCCGGTCACCGCGATCGACGCGGCGCGCGTCCCCTCGGGAGTGATGACGCGCGTCGAGCGCAGCACCAGTTCAGCTTCGGACACCCGAACCCCTCTCTTCTTGCCGCTTTTGTCCTGCCGGTTCACCGCAGGGAAACGGGGTTTACCGCCACGTAACGGACTTCAACGTTCTGTTGAAGGAGTGTTGCCCCGCCGCTTCCGTGCCGTCAAGGGGCACACTGCCCGGAAGTGGACAGGGCGAGCGCCCTGGACGTTTCCACAAGGCGGAATTAGTATTCCATCAAGCAGAACGTAGCTACGCACAAGCGGGGAGTCAACCAGCCGCCGGGTAGGCTTCTGCCCTCCCGTCCGCCCCGAAAGGAACGCGCCGTGCCGACGTCCAGCGCCAGCACCACCGACACCGCCAGGAACTCCGCCGGTGGGGGCGTCCAGTCCCTGGAGCGCGCCTTCGACCTGCTCGAACGGATGGCGGACGCGGGCGGCGAGGTCGGCCTGAGCGAGCTGTCCGCCAGCAGCGGCCTGCCGCTGCCCACCATCCACCGCCTGATGCGCACCCTGGTCGCCTGCGGGTACGTCCGTCAGCAGCCCAACCGCCGGTACGCGCTCGGCCCGCGCCTGATCCGCCTCGGCGAGTCCGCGTCCCGGCTGCTGGGCACCTGGGCGCGTCCGCACCTGGCCCGCCTGGTCGAGGAGACCGGCGAGACGGCCAACATGGCGCTGCTCGACGGCGACGAGATCGTGTACGTGGCCCAGGTGCCGTCCAAGCACTCGATGCGGATGTTCACCGAGGTCGGCCGGCGCGTGCTGCCGCACTCCACCGGCGTGGGCAAGGCGCTGCTCGCCGGGTTCCCGCCGGAGGAGGTGCGGGCGCTGCTGGCCCGCACCGGGATGCCCGCCGCCACGGAGAAGACGATCACCACGCCGGACGGCTTCCTCGCCGCGCTGGAGGAGGTGCGGGAGAAGGGGTACGCGATCGACGACAACGAGCAGGAGATCGGCGTGCGGTGCCTCGCCGTCCCGGTGCCCGACTCCCCCACCGCCGCGGCCATCTCGATCTCCGGTCCGGCCGGGCGGGTCACCGAGGCCGCCACCGACCGGATCGTGCCGGTGCTCCAGCAGGTCGCGGCGGAACTGTCGACGACCCTGCTGGCCTCGGGCGGCAACCCGACCGCCTGACCCCGCATCCGCCGGTTCCCGGACGGCACCCCGACCGCCCGGCCCGGCACCGCACCCGGGCGGCACCCCGACCGCCCGGCCCGGCACCGCACCGCACCCGGGCGGCACCCCGGCCGCCCGCCCCCGCGCCCGCGCCGATTCCCGGGCGGCCTCCCGGCCGCCCGCCGCCGCTCCCTCAGCCCCGCGGCGACTCCCCGAACCCCTCCACCGCCCGGCGAACCTCCGTCAGCGCCTCCGACAGGGCGCTGACGGAACCGAGCGCGCCGGCGAGCAGCAGCAGGGAGTGGCGCAGCCGGGGTCCCTCCGGGGCCCCTCGGGCGATCGTCTCGGCGAGGTCGGCGAGTTCGTCCTCGGCGATGGTCCGGTCGGGGAAGTCCGCGGGCAGCGCGGCGAGCCGGCGGCGCAGCCGGGACACGGCGGTCCGCAGCGCGGCCACCCGCACGTCCTCGTCGCCGCCGGTCGTCCGTTCCTGTTGCCCCACGCCCTGCAACACAGCCCCTCCCCCGCGCACGCCGTCGTGCGCCCCTGCCCCGGTGAACGTGCCGAGCGCCCCCGCCGGCGCTGGTCGGGCGCCCGGGACGCGGGTCAGTAAACGCCACCCGGGACCGGGCGCGCCAGCACGGGGGCCGAAATTCAGCCCCCGGAAACCCGCTGCTCGCCGGGGCGTCGGCGGCCCGGCCGGGTATGCAGGACGCATGACGGTTGAGGATGACCAGGTGGCCGCGGTGCTGCTCGCGGCGGGCGGCGGACGGCGGCTGGGCGGACGACCCAAGGCGCTGCTGACCCATCGCGGACGGCCCCTTGTCGATCACGCGGTGGGGGTGCTGCGCGCGGGCGGATGCGCCCGCGTGCACGTCGTGCTGGGGGCGCGGGCGGAGTCGGTCCGGGAGCGGGCGGCTCTGGAGGGGTGCGTCCTGGTGGACAACCCGGAGTGGGAGCGGGGCATGGGCACTTCCCTGCGCGCCGGGCTGGAGTCGCTGGCCGGGACGGGGGCGCGCGCGGCCCTGGTGGCGCTGGTGGACCAGCCCGGCATCGGGGCGGCGGCGGTGGCGCGGGTGCGCGGCGCGTTCCGGGACGAGGACTCCCTGGCGTCGGCCGTGTACGCGGGCGTGCGCGGCCATCCCGTGCTGCTCGGCGCCGCCCACTGGGCGGGCGTCACCGCGAGTGCCGACGGGGACCGGGGGGCACGCGCGTATCTGAGGGAGCACGCGGCGGCGATCACCCGGGTCGAGTGCGGGGACGTGGCCCGGCCGTACGACATCGACACCGAGGCCGACCTGGTGCATCTGGAGTGAGCGCCGTGGCACGGAGCGCCGGCTTGCCTCGACCCGGAGAATCTCGACATCAACAAACCATTGAAGTTCCACGATAAGGAAACTAGTATCCACTGACCAGAAGCATCCTTCCGCACAGAGGATGCGTTCCGCCCCATTCGTGCCCGTTGGCACCCGGTGCCACCGCTGAAGGAAGTGACAGCTCATGTCCGCACCAGCGCCGTCCCCGCTGGCCATCGTCGACGCCGAGCCCCTGCCCCGGCAGGAAGAGGTCCTCACCGACGCGGCGCTCGCCTTCGTGGCCGAGCTGCACCGGCGGTTCACCCCGCGCCGGGACCAGCTCCTCGCCCGCCGTGCGGAGCGCCGCGCCGAGATCGCCCGCACCTCCACACTGGACTTCCTCCCGGAGACCGCCGCGATCCGCGCGGACGACTCCTGGCGGGTCGCCCCGGCCCCGGCCGCGCTGAACGACCGCCGGGTGGAGATCACCGGTCCCACCGACCGGAAGATGACCATCAACGCGCTGAACTCCGGCGCCCGGGTCTGGCTCGCCGACTTCGAGGACGCCTCCGCTCCCACCTGGGAGAACGTCGTCCTCGGCCAGCTCAACCTGATCGACGCCTACACCCGCGCCATCGACTTCACCGACCCGAGGTCCGGCAAGTCGTACGCCCTGAAGGCGGACGAGGAACTCGCCACCGTCGTCATGCGCCCGCGCGGCTGGCACCTGAACGAGCGCCACCTCCGACTGGACGGCACCCCGGTCCCCGGCGCCCTGGTCGACTTCGGCCTGTACTTCTTCCACAACGCCCAGCGCCTGCTGGACCTGGGCAAGGGCCCGTACTTCTACCTCCCGAAGACGGAGTCGCACCTGGAGGCCCGCCTCTGGAACGACATCTTCGTCTTCGCGCAGGACTACGTCGGCATCCCCCAGGGCACCGTCCGCGCCACCGTCCTGATCGAGACGATCACGGCCGCGTACGAGATGGAGGAGATCCTCTACGAACTGCGCGGCCACGCCTCGGGGCTGAACGCCGGCCGCTGGGACTACCTGTTCTCCATCGTCAAGAACTTCCGGGACGGCGGCGCGAAGTTCGTCCTGCCGGACCGCAACGCGGTGACGATGACCGCCCCGTTCATGCGCGCGTACACCGAACTGCTGGTGCGCACCTGCCACAAGCGCGGCGCGCACGCGATCGGCGGCATGGCGGCGTTCATCCCCTCCCGCAAGGACCCCGAGGTCAACAAGGTGGCCTTCGAGAAGGTCCGGGCCGACAAGGACCGCGAGGCGAACGACGGCTTCGACGGCTCCTGGGTCGCCCACCCCGACCTGGTGCCGATCGCCATGGAGTCCTTCGACAAGGTCCTCGGCGACCGGCCGAACCAGAAGGACCGCCTGCGCGAGGACGTCCGGGTCGAGGCGGCCGACCTGATCGCCATCGACTCGCTGGACGCCAAGCCCACCTACGACGGCCTGGTCAACGCCGTCCAGGTCGGCATCCGGTACATCGAGGCGTGGCTGCGCGGCCTGGGCGCGGTCGCCATCTTCAACCTGATGGAGGACGCGGCCACCGCCGAGATCTCCCGCTCCCAGATCTGGCAGTGGATCAACGCCGGGGTCGTCCTCGACAACGGCGAGCGGGTCACCGCCGAACTGGCCCGCAAGGTCGCCGCCGAGGAACTGGCCGCCATCCGCGCGGAGATCGGCGACGAGGCGTTCGCGGCCGGCAACTGGCAGCAGGCCCACGACCTGCTCCTGACGGTCGCCCTCGACGAGGACTACGCCGACTTCCTGACCCTGCCGGCGTACGAGCGACTGCGGGGCTGAGCCGTCAGCGGGACCGTTCCGAGTGGCCCAGGGTCTTGCCCGGGGCCACTCGGTCGCGTACGGCCCGCTTGACGGCGGTCGGCTCGGGGAAGCCGTGCTCGCGCCGGTCCCAGACGACCTCGCCGCCGGCCCGGACGACGAAGACGCCGCCGGTGCCCGGCTTGAGCGCCAGTTCGGTCAGCTCGGCCTCGAAGGTGGTGAGCAGCTCCTGCGCCAGCCAGGCCGCGCGGGGCAGCCAGCGGCACTGGGTGCAGTACTCGATCTCCACCCGCCGCAGATCCGTCGTCCCGTCCGTCATCCCAGGTGCACCGACCAATCCTGTTCCGCCGCCGGCCGGCCGTGCAGGTCGGGGACCCGCTGGAGCCAGGCCGGCCGGCCCTTGCGGGTACGGGCCGCGCGCTGGGCCTCCTCGGCGGCGAGCTCCTCCCGGCTGGGGAAGCCGGTGGGCAGCCACGCCGGGGACGCCGCCACGCGCGCGTGGAGGTAGTCGACGTACGCCGTCCGTACGTCGTCGGGGCCGGCGAAGCCCTCCTCGCCGGTCAGCCAGGCGTCGGGGACGGCGGCCGTGACCTCGCGCAGCAGGTCGCGGGTGACCCGGGGGGCCAGCTCGGCGTCGGCGGCGCGCACATCGGGCCCGTAGTGGCCGAGGGCGTGGTGGCGGAAGTCGTACGCCTTGGCGGGGTCGGAGCCGTCCCAGCGGTGGTGGAAGACGAGGGCCGCGCCGTGGTCGATCAGCCACAGGCGGGGCGGCACGGTGCCGAGCGTCGGCCAGACCATCAGGTTGGAACTGTGCACCGTACGGTCGACGTTGACGGTGAGGGCGTCGAGCCAGACGATCCGGCCGGCCTCCAGCGGGTCGACGGGGAAGTCCCGCGCGACCTCGGGGGTGAGGTCGACCGCGCCCGGCAAGTGGTCCATCCCCAGATTGACGCCGGCGCTGGCCCGGTGCAGCTCCCGCACCTCCTGGTGGGGCTCGCTCTCGGCGATGGCCGGGTCGAAGCGGACCAGCACCAGCTCCGGGAAGCGCAGCCCCAGGGCGCGGGCCAGCTCCCCGACGATCACCTCGGCGACCAGCGCCTTGCGACCCTGCGCGGAGCCGGTGAACTTGACGACGTACGTACCGAGGTCGTCGGCCTCGACGACGGCGGGGACGGAACCGCCGGAGCGCAGGGGGGCGACGTAACGGGTCGCGGTGACATGTCTCAGCATTTCCGCAGCCAACCTGTCCCCTCAGCCTTACATTCCACGTCCGCTCCCATACTGCTTCTGGGGCGGGGCCTCCCGGGATCAGCCATGGGGAGAATCTGGGGAGTTTCGTTCGGCATGCTGCTCCCCGTCCTCTCCAACAGTCCGTCGATGGCCGTGCGTCCCTTGCTCCCGGCCTCTGGCATGAAGTGTGCATAGTAACCGAGGGTGATCGCTGACACCGGTCGACGGCCTCGACCCGGATCAGCGCAGTAGGCTCCGGTCCATGGGTGCGTTGTTACCGTTCCTGATCTTGATTGCGAGCCTCGCAGTGGTCCTGGGCTTTTTCGCGTGGCTGGCATCACGCATTCGTCGCCGGGGCCTCGCAGGCGGGGCCATGAGTGCGGCCTTGGCCTCCTACGAAGAGGCATTCCGGATCACGGCTCACGAATCCCACGTGGAAATCCGTGCTCAGGCAGAGCGCAAGGCGCCGGTCCTGTCGCCTGACGGTCACTGGAGGCGAGGTCCTGGTGGGGCCGGACCCGCGGGAACAGGGGCTCCTCGGCCGCTTCGGCCGCGTTCTCGCCGGTCCCGACGGGGGCTCGGCCGCTGGGTCGATCGACTGAGAGGCGATCGTTGACCAGTGGAAACGGTGTCGGTGGTGGCGGCCTTTCGCGCCCCCCGCGCGGGGCGGGGCGAGACCGCCGTCGGCCTCGCCCCCCGGTTCCGTCCTCAGTCCTCGATCCAGCCGTGGCCCTCGCTGAACTTCTTCAGTTCGTGGCGCAGTTGCAGGATCTGCTCCCCGGTGAGGCCGGGTGCCGCCTTCAGCAGCAGCTCGGTGATGTCCCGGGTGAACTCCTCGCCCGTGAGCACGTCGCACACCGGATAGTCCCCGTCCACCGACGCGCCGCTCTCCCCCGCCGACGCCACCCGGGTGTGCGCGAGCGCCGCGGACCTGCCCGGTGCGGGGACCACGGGCACCTCGGCGCCCTCGGCGAGCCGGATGCGGGACGCCCGCTGCCCGCGGTCGCCGTCCGCGATCTCGAACTCGACCGCCAGCCCCGGGCGCAGATAGTCCTCGGGTATCAGCAGATCGTTCACGTGCAGAAAGATGTCCTCGCCACCGCTCTCCGGCGCGATGAACCCGTACCCCCGCGTGCTGTCGAACCGCACCACACGCCCAGTCGCCATCAGACACACCCCCAGCCAGCCGCCCGGGCCCCTTGCCCGCCGCGCACCGATCGTAGTTTCCTCCGGCGCGGCGGCGCAGCCCACCGCCCGGACACCGCTCGATGACGGTGCCGGGCCGCCGGTCACCGCGCGGGCGAGGGGGAGTGCCGTTTCCCCGCCGGAGCGCGGGGTTCAGGCCGCGCCGCTGAGCAGTTCCCGGGGGCGCTCGGCGGTCGCGTCCCGCAGCTTCGCGCACCGGCCACGGCGGGCGACGGCCGCCGGGGCGCGCAGGTCGGCGAGCCGGGCCAGGAGCTGCTCGCGTACGGCGGTCAGGTCGTCGATGCGGCGCTGGATCACGGCCAGGCGCTGCTCGAAGACCTCGATCTTGGCGGCCGGGTCGTCGCAGCGGTGGTCGCCGATCACCTCGTCGCGCAGGCAGTCGCCGAGCAGCAGCAGGTCCTCGGTGGTCAGGCCCGCGGCGAGGAGGAGACGGATGTTCTCCACCACCTTCACGGCATCGGGCGGGTAGCTCCGGTACCCGTTGGACGAGCGTTCGGGGTGCAGCAGGCCGTGCTCCTCGTAGTAGCGCAACGCCCGGGTGGTGGTGCCGGTGGCCCGGGCGAGTTCTCCGATGCGCATGGGGCGACTCCTGTCGGGAACGGGTCGGCGGCGCGGCGTCCGCCGGCCCGGACCGGAGGGACCGGTGCCGGGCCGGCGGACGCGGCCGTCACTGGCTGACCGTCTCGGCGGCCGGGTGGGCGCCGCCCCCTTCCTTGCGGGCGGACGCCGGGGACTCGGGCGCGTCCGCCGGGGACTGATGGGCGGACGCCGAGGACCGCGGGGCCGGTGCCGGGGACTGCGGGGCCGGTGCCTGGGACTGCGGGGCCGGCTCCGGGGTGGCCGTCGAGGTGCGGCGGCGTTCACCGGCCTGCTCGCCGACGGCGAGGACCAGGGCCACCGCCGCGACGATCGCGCCCACCACCGGCAGCCAGCGCAGCCCGGCCCCGGCGGCGATGACCCGGCCGCCGAGCCAGCCGCCGAACGCGGTGCCCAGGTTGAACGCCGAGCTCTGCACGGTCAGCGCGAGGGTGCGGGCCTGCTGCGAGGCCACGTTGAGCAGCCGGGTGTTCACCGCCGGGATGACCGCGTAGTACGCGGCACCGAACAGGAACAGGAACACCACCGCCGGCACCTTCAGGGACGCCGTGGCGCCCAGCAGCAGCAGCGAGACGCCGAGCGCCGCCACCGACACGGAGACCGCGCCGAGCACCGAGCGGTCGGTGAGCCGGCCGCCGACCAGGTTGCCGACGGTGCCGCCGATGCCGAACAGCAGCAGGAGCACGGTCACCGTCGACTCGTCGAAGCCGACGCTGTCGGTGAGCAGCGGGGTGACGTAGGTGTACGCGGTGAAGGAGGCGGCCGCGGCCAGCGCGGTGACGCCGGTGACGATCTGCACCCGGCGGTCGCCCAGGACCCGGAGTTCGCCGAGGCGTCCCCGGTCGTCCTCCTCGGAGATGCCGGGGGTGTCGGGCGCGAGGGCGGCCACCGGGACCGCCGTGACGGCGAGGGTCAGCAGGGCGACGGCCCAGAAGGTGGCCCGCCAACTGAGCCACTGGCCCAGGGCGGCACCGATCGGCAGGCCCGCGATCATGGCCAGGCTGAAGCCCAGGGAGACCCGGGCGACCGCCGAGCCGCGCCGCTCGGGCGGCACGATGTCCGCGGCGATGCCGAAGAACAGCGGCATCAGCGCCGAGTGGGCGAGCGCCGCGATGATCCGGCCCGCGGCGAGCGGCAGGAACGAGGGGGCCAGGGCGGACAGCACGTTGCCCACGGCGTAGCAGGCCATGAGCGCGATGAGCAGCCGCCTGCGCCGGGCCCGGCCGGTGGTCAGCGCGAGGACCGGGCCGCCCAGGACGACGGTCATCGCGAACGAGCTGACCAGCAGGCCGGCGGTGGACAGGGACACATCGGCGTCCGAGGCGATGTCGGGCAGCAGACCGGCGATCATGATCTCGCCCGTGCCGAGGGTGAAGGAGCACAGGGTCAGCACGGCCAGCGCCCAGTTGGTGCCGCGCTCGGAACGCGTGGGAGTGGGGTTGTCGGAAGTCTGCATGTCTTCGAGGGTCAACCTTCACGCCGGGGTCAAGGTCAAGTCGGCGGCCGGGCGGGACGACCGCCCGGCGGTGTCCCGCGCCGGCCCGGACGCCAGGGTGAGTTCGGCGTCGAAGCAGGTGCGTTCGTGCTGGCGGATCACCACGCACACCCGGTCGGGGCCCAGCTTCTCGGCCTGCACCCAGCACGGCGCGTCCAGTTCGACGTACCGGGTGAAGCGGGTGCGCATCCCGGTGGTCCGCACCGGGCGCGGGTGGCGCAGGGCGCGGGCGGCCTGGCGGGCGGCGTCGAGCAGCAGGATGCCGGGGACGTGGTCCACCGGGTGGTCGAAGAGGACGGGGTGGTCCAGGTCCACCCGCAGTTGCCAGCGGTCGGTGGCGCCGCCGGCCGGGGAGAGCACCACGTCCTCGGGGCGGGTCCGGCCGGTGAGCCGGTGCGGCAGCGGCGCCGGGGCCGGCAGCGCGCGGGCCCGCGCGCTCTCCAGGTCGGCGTACTCGCCGCGCAGTCTGCGGTAGACGGCCGGGGGCTGGATGTGGAAGCGCGTGACGGCGGTGCCCAGCGGTGTGCCGTCGTGGGTGACGCGGGTGTGCAGGGTCAGCGCGGTGGCGCGGGTGCCGCGGCGGCGGATGTCGGAGCAGGTGATGTGCAGCATGACGTCCCGGTCCGGGCCCGGCGGCAGCGCCGCGCCGGGTTCCAGGGCGAAGTCGTAGCTCTCCCAGAGCAGATGGTGGCCGAGGGGCACGTCGTGCAGGGCGTGCGAGACCAGCGGCAGGGTCTGCCGGACCGTCTCCGTGAAGAGCAGCGGGTCGATCTCGTCGCCGCCGCCCAGGTAGAAGGGGTGGCTGCGGGGCCAGCGACCGCGGACGGCGAGGCTCTGCTCGCCGGTTTCCCGCCAGGCGGTCAGCAGGACCTCGGCCGGGTTCAGCTTGTGGACGTACTGTTGCGGCACGGATGCCCACTGCGGCATCGCGTGGTCCCGGGCGTTCCGGGTCACGATCCCTCCCTGTGGTGACTTCCGGCGCGGCCTTCGGGGTACGTCGCTGCACACGGGCGCCCCCCGAAACGGCCCGCCGATCGACAACGCGGATATTATAAAGGGCGATTGTTTTGTTTCTGTGAACTGCGCAAGGGAGCTGGTGCGGTGGGACGGCCCAAACAGGCCCGGGCGGTGCGGACGCGCGAGGCGCTGCTGCTGGCCGCGGCCGAGGTGTTCGACGAGTTCGGGTATCCGGCGGCCAGCGTCAGCAAGATTTTGGCCCGGGCCGGCATCACTCAGGGGGCCATGTACTTCCACTTCAAGTCCAAGGAGGACCTGGGCCGGGCCGTTCTGCTGGAGCAGGCGTCCATGCTGGAGCTGCCGGCCACCCCGGCGGGCCTGCAGCAGCTCATCGACATGACGCTGTACCTGGCCCATGAGCTCCAGCACAACGTGCTGTTCAGCGCCGGGGTGAAGCTGGCGGTGGAGCAGAGCGAGGCGGGCCTGGGCGACTTCTCCGTCTACCAGGACTGGATGGACCGCTTCCGTGCGGAGCTGGACGAGGGCGACGCCCACGGCGAGCTGCTGCCGCAGGTGGACACCGCCGAGTTCGCCCGGGTCCTGGTGGCCTCCTACACCGGCACCCAGCTCATGTCCCGGCTGGAGTCCCACCACCGGGACCTGCCCCGGCACATCGCCGTGCTCTGGTCCTACCTGCTGCCCGGCATCGCCACCCCGGCGACCCTGGCGCGGCTGATCGTCGACCCCGAGCGCGGGCGGGTACCGGCGTGAGCGACGGGCGGGTGCTGGTGACCGGCGCCACCGGTTTCGTCGGGTCCGCGGTGGTGCGCGTGCTGGCGGAACGGGCGGCGGCCGGGGGCCCCGCGGTGCGCGCGGCGGTCCGGTCGGTGCCGGCGGACGGGCCGCCGGGGGTGGAGTGGGTCCGCGCGGACCTGACCGACCCGGGCTCCCTCTCCGGGATCGCCGGGGGCTGCTCGGTGCTGCTGCACCTGGCGGCGCGGATCGCCGGGTCCGAGGAGGAGTGCGCGGCGGTCAACGTGGCGGGCACCGCCGCCCTGGTGGCCGAGGCCCGCGCGGCCGGTGTGCGGCGCCTGGTGCAGCTCTCCACGGCGGCGGTGTACGGCGCCGGGCCGCACCGCGGCATCCCCGTGGGCGGGGTGGCGGCGGAGCCGGTCTCGCCGGCCAGCCGGACCCGGCTCGCGGGCGAGCGGTTCGCGCTGGACGCGGGCGGGACCGTACTCCGCCCCGGCCTGGTCCTGGGCGCCGGGGACCGCTGGGTGGTGCCGGCGCTGGCGGAGCTGCTGGCCCGGGTGCCGGGCCGCTGGGACGGCGGGCGGGCGCTGCTCTCCGTGGTCGACGTGACGGACCTGGCCCGGCTGGTCGTCGCCGCCGGTCTCCGCCCCCGGCCGCTGCCCGGGGTGTGGCACGCCGGCCATCCGGTGCCGGTGCGCCTCGGCGACCTGCTGGACCGGCTCGCCGGGCTGGGGGTTCTGCCGACGGGCGGCCGGGAGCGGCCGGAACTGCCCCTGGAACACTGTCTGGAGCGCCTGCGGAGCACGCCCGGCAGGGTGTCGGAACGGCAGTTCCGGCTGCTCGCCGAGGACCACTGGTACGACAGCCGGCAGGTGTGGGACGCGGCCGGGTGCGCCCCGGGGCCGGGCCCGCTGGAACGGCTCGCGGAGGCCGCCGGCTGGTACCGGGAGCACCTGGGCGGGGCCCGACTGTGAGACGGGCCTCATCAACTTTACAAAACAATCGATCGGTTTTATTTTCGGAGAGTGATCAGTGACTCTCCCGCAGTGAGCGAGCACCGCGGCGGACCGTGGCCGGTGCCCGGCACGGCGGCCGACACGGCGGCCGTCGCCGACATAGGAATACGCCACCTGCGTTCCTTCCTGGCCCTCGCCGAGCACCTGAGCTTCACCCAGGCCGCGGTGTCCCTGAGGACCAGCCAGCCGTCCCTGACGCGCTGCATCCACCGCCTGGAGGAGTCCCTCGGTGTGCGCCTCTTCCACCGCACCACCCGCAGCGTCCGGCTCAGCGAGGCCGGGCTGAGGCTGCGCGAGGAGCTGAGGGTCCTGGTGCCCCGGCTGGAGTCGGCCCTGTCCTTGCCGGCCGACATCAGCACCCTGCGCATGGGCTTCGCCTGGCTCTTCCCCGACCATCTGCTGGACGGCGCGGTGAACCGCTTCGAGCAGACCTTCGGGGTCACCGTCGAACTCGTCCGGCGCGACACCCGCAACGCCGGCCTGGACGACGGTGACGTCCAGCTCGCCGTCCTGCGCGGGCGGCGGCCCGGCCGGGGGCTGCGCTCGGTGCTGCTCGCCGAGGAACGGCAGGTGGCCGCCGTGGCCCGCACCTCGCCGCTGGCCCGAAGACGCGCCCTGGCCTGGACCGACCTGGGCGGTCACCCGGTGGTGCTGAACACCGTCAGCGGGGCCACCCAGCCCGGGGACTGGCCCCCGGACGCCCGGCCCGCCAGGATCAGGCCGTGCGGCGGCTTCGCCGAGTGGCTGGAGCTGATCGCCGCCGGACAGGGCGTCGGTGTCGCGCCCGAACTGGCCCTGCACCGGCGCCCCCACCCCGGCGTGCAGTTCGTGCCGCTCACCGGGGCGCCGGCGCTGCCGCTGTGGCTGGCCTGCCCCTCGGCGGGGGCGCATCCGCTGGCCACCCGGTTCCTGGACCGGATGAGCCGCACGACGACACGGTCGGCGGCGTGAGTTGGGGTCGGGTACGGAGGGTGGCGCGTAGGGACGGTGGGGTGTGGACGTACGCGCGGTGGTATGGACGTACGCGGTGGTGGGCGTGGGTGTGACCGGTGGTGTGACCGGTGGGTGTGACGCGGCCCCCGGCCGGTGGCAGTCGCCTCCGGCCGGGGGCCGCGTCCCGGGTGTCACTCGCCGCGCCACTGGGCGATCGCCAGCTCGAAGCTGTCCAGGGCGCGTTCGACGAGGCCGCGCCCGGCGGCCGGCAGCATCGTCAGCACCCGGGTGATCCCCGCCCGTTCGCAGCGCTCCAGCACCCGCGGGTCGTGCGGCACCCCGGCGAGGACCACCGGGATCTCCCCGCGGCCGGCGTCCCGGGCGCGGGCCCGCAGTTCGCCGACCCGGTCGAGGGTGGCGCGCAGGGTGTCCTCGTTGCCGTAGTCGGGCAGCCAGGCGTCACCGTAGGCGAGCACCCGGTCGAGCACCTTCGGGCCCATGCCGCCGACCATGACCGGCGGGTGCGGCCACTGACGCGGCCTGGGCAGGGAGATCACTCCGTCGAACGAGACGGACCGGCCGGTGTAGGACGCCTCCGGCTCGGTCCAGATCGCCTTCATCGCCTCGACGTGCTCGCGCACCCGGGCGAACCTGCGGTCGGGGTCCACGCCGTGGTGCCGCATCTCCTCCCGCGCCCAGCCGCCGCCGACGCCGAAGTCGACCCGGCCGCCGGAGAGCTGGTCGACGCTGGCCACGGTCTTCGCCAGGACGATCGGGTCGTGCTGCGCCACCAGGCAGATCGCGCTGCCCACCCGCAGCGAACGGGTGGCGCAGGCGGCGGCCGTCGACGCCACGAACGGGTCGAGGGTCTCACGGAACCGGTGCGGTGCCGCCGCGGCCCCCGGGCCCGCCACCGCGTGCGTGTGCTCCGCGAAGTACAGCGCCGTGTGGCCGCGTTCCTCCAGCGACCGGGCCAGCGGCCCCGGGGGCATGGTGGCCGTGGTGGCGAACACGGAAGCGCCGGTTTCCATCGAGGGGGACTCCGATTCTCCGCCGTCGGGGGCGGGTTGGGGTGGTGCGGGAAACACGGGCAGGGCGGGTGCCGGGGCTTGTGGCCATGACACCCGCCGCTGCGGTGGTGCCGCGGGCGGATCCCGCCGGCGGCACCCTGGTTCAGGCGCTCAGTCGGGTGATCGACCGGGCGAGCGCCTTCAGCATCGAGGAGGCCCGCTTGTCGTCGGGACCCACCGCGATGAGCCTGTTGGTGATGTACGAGACGCCGACCCCCGCGCCGGGCCAGGCCAGGTGGGCGGAGCCGCCGCCGCCGTCGTGGCCGAAGGAGTCGCCGTCCACGCCGTCGCGCGGGGTGGCCCGCAGCCGGAAGCCGGCGCCGCCGTAGACCATCCGGATGTCGATCAGCGGGTCGGTCATCCGGACGTACTCGCGGCGCGCGTCGTCGAGGACCGCGCGGGAGACCAGGGCGTACTCCTCGCCGGGCTCGCGGGTGGCGTCGGCGGCGAGCAGGGAGTAGAGGCGGGAGATGGCACGGGCGGTGCCGATGACGTTGGCCGCCGGGATCAGCGAGGTGCGCCGCTCCGGGCGGTTCCACACCATCTCCTCGTGCGGGAACGGGATCGGGTTCTGCCAGATCCGCTGGGTCATCGGGTCGTCGCTGGTGAAGAACCCGGTGTACTGCTCCAGGAAGTGCGTGCCGTACTGGAGTTGCGCGACCTCCTCCGCCCGGTCGGCGGGGATGCCGTACGACATGTCGAGGCCGTGCGGGCCGGCGATCTCCTCGGCGAAGAACCGGTCGATGGTGCGGCCGTCGGCCCGGCGGACCACCTCGCCCGCGATCCAGCCCGCGGTGTACGGCCCGTACAGGATGCCCTTGGCGCGCTCGTCGTCCTCGGGGGCCTGGTCGGCGAGGAGGCGGGCCATGGCCTCGGGGTCGGTGATGTCCTCCTGGCCGAGCGGGGCGCGGACGCCGGGCAGTCCGGCGGTGTACGTCATGACCTGGCGCAGGGTGATGCGGTCCTTGCCGTGGGCGGCGAACTCGGGCCAGTAGTGCGCCACCGGGGTGTCGAGGTCGATGACGCCCCGGTCGACGAGGACCAGCAGGGTGATCGCCACGATGCCCTTGCTGCCGGAGAAGATCAGGGACTTGGTGCCGGCCTCCCAGGGGCGGCCGGTGCCGGCGTCGGCGGTGCCGCCCCAGATGTCGATCACCTTGGTGCCGCGCCACCAGGCGCAGAAGGCGCCGCCCAGTTCGTCGCGTTCGCGCAGGTTGCGCTCGAACTCCTCGCGCACCGACTCGAATCCCTCGGCGACGTAGCCGTGCACGGCGGCCGAGCCGGTGCCGGTGGGGATGCCGGCGGTCAGGGTCTCGGGGGTGGTGTCGGGCAGGGTGGTCATCGCTGTGTTCTCTCTCCCTCGGATGGTCGGTGGGCGGGGCGGGCCGGGTCAGGCGGCGGGGGCGGGGGCGCGGTGCAGGGTCACGTCCAGGAGGCCGGAGGCGGTGCGGCGGACGGTGACCTCGCACAGGTCGCGGACCCGGGCCAGGCCCTGGGCGGCGGGGCCGTCGTGGCCGCCGACGACCACGGGCGTGGCGCCCGAGGCGCGGGCGGCGCGCAGGCCGGCCTCGGCGTCCTCGAAGACGACCGTGCGGGCCGGGTCGACGCCGAGGGCGGCGGCGGCCGCGAGGTAGCCCTCGGGGCTGGGCTTGCCCTCGGTGACGTCGTCGGCGCTCACCAGGACCTCGGGCACGGGCAGGCCGGCCGCGGCCATCCGGCGGTGCGTCAGCTCCCGTCCGGCGGAGGTGACCACGGCCCAGCTCCCCGCGGGCAGCGCGGACAGCAGCCCGGCGGCGCCGGGCACCGGCACGATGCCGTCGACGTCCGCCACCTCCTCCGCGACCAGCCGGGCGGTCTCGGCCGCCGCGTCGGTGCCGGGGGGCGCGTAGCGGGCCACGGTCTCGCCGGTGCGCCGGCCGTGCGCGGTGGCGAGGATCTCCTCGGCGTCGAGTCCGTGCCGGCGGGCGAAGCGGCGCCAGGTGCGTTCGACGACGACGGTGGAGTCGACGAGGGTGCCGTCCATGTCGAACAGCAGCGCCGTAGGGGTCAGGGTGGTACGGGGGGTCATCGGGGCACCTTCACGGGTCGGGTGGGGCGGGCGGCGAGGCGGTCGGCGGCGCGCCTCGCCCAGGCGAGGTCGGCGTCGAGGGGGCCGGGGTCGCCGTCCCGGTAGTCGTTCTCCAGGACCAGGGCCCGCGGGCGCGGCCCGGTGCGCGCGTAGGCGGCCAGGACCTCCTCCAGGCGTCCGTCGCCGGCGCCCAGCGGCGGTCCGGGCCGGCCGTCGACGCCGTCCTTGAGGTGGACCTGGTCGGCGAGGTGGAGGCCGGTGGCCTCGGTCCACCGGGCGGCGTCGAGGCCGGCCGCGCGCAGGTTGTAGGTGTCCAGCAGCAGCCGGAACGCCGGGGAGCCCACCCGGTCCACCAGTTCCAGGGCCCGGTCGGCGGGCAGGGCGTTCTCCGAGGCCAGCAGCAGCCCGCGGGCCTCGGCCTCCCGGGCCGCCCAGCCGAGGACGGCCGCGGTGCGCGCCAGGTCGGCGGGGGTGTCGATGGCGCTGCGCCGGAAGCTGGGCACGAACACCTGCGCGACGCCGAGCAGCCGGGCGGTGTCCAGCAGCCGGACCAGCACGGCGCGGGCGTGCGCGGCGTCGGCCGAGCCGGGTGCGGCCGTGAGCCCGATGTCGTTGAGCGTGTTGGCGGTCAGGGCGAGGAGTTCCACGCCGGTGGCGGCGACGGCCTCCCGTACCGCCTCGGTGGCCGCGGGGCCGTCGAGGGGCGCGCCGCGGCCGGGGCCGCCGAGGTCGAGCTGGACGCCGTCGGCGCCGGCCCGCGCGGCGAGCCGTACCGCCTCGGCGCCGCCCGCGGGCAGCCTCCAGCCGGTGACGCCGACGCGCGGCCGGGCGGTGTCGGTGACCTGGCCGCTCATGCCGTGAGCACCCGGCTCTGCGAGACGGGACGGGCCTCGCGTACGGAGTGCCACCGGCCGCCGCGCTCGACGACCAGGCTGTCGCCGTGGTGGGCGGACGGGTCGGCGGTGACCAGCGCCCGGGCGAGCGGGGCGAAGTCGGCGGGCACCATGTAGTCGCCGTAGTCGAAGTCGGCCGGGCGGCGCGCGCGGATGCCCGGGGTGTCGACCATGCCGGCCGGCAGCGCCTGGACCACGCGGACGCCGTCGCCGCCCCGGTCGCTCTCCTCCTGGGCGACGGAGTCCAGCAGGGCGGCCGCGGCGGCCTTGGTGGCGGCGTAACCGGCGCGGCCGGGCCCGGCGTTGTAGACGACCTCGGAGGAGATGCCGAGGAAGAGGCCGGTGCCGGACCGGCGGAGGCGGCCGAGGGCGGCGGAGAGGGTCAGCCACAGGCCGTTGAGGTTGACCTCCACCTGGTGGCGCCACTCGGGTTCCCCGGTCTCGTCGAAGAGGGCGCGGCGGGTGCCGTAGGAGACCGCGGCGTAGCAGACCGCGTGCAGCGGGCCGGTGGTGGCGCGGGCCAGGGCGGCGCGGGCGGCCGCGCGGTCGCCGAGGTCGACGGCGGACCAGTGCAGCGCGTCGGCGCCAGGTCCGGTGGGCCGGCTCCGGCTGAGGACCGTGACGTCGAGGCCGGCCGCGGCCCAGGCGTCGGCGACGCCCCGGCCGATGCCCGTGGACCCGCCCACCACGAGGGCGCGGCGGCCGGCCGGGGAGTGCTGGGGGTTGGCGGACATGTCAGTTCTCCAGGTTCGGGGCGGTCGGCGGTGCGAGGCGCACGGCGAGTTTGACGAGGCGGCGGCCCTCCCAGGTGCGGTCGCGGCCGGCCGCGAGGTGGCGCATGATCCGGGCCGCCTGGTCGATGCCGGTGACGTGGGTGACGAGGTCCCGGTAGCGGTCGGGGGCGGCGCCGAGTTCGGCGGCGGCGGTGCGCAGGTGGCGGTCCGAGACGCCCCGGTGGCCGCAGAGCCGGACCCGGGCGCCGGTGGTCGCGGTGACCGTGACGCCGTGCGCCGGGTCGGGCCGGCCGCCGCAGTTGGCGGCGCGTACGGCGGCCAGGGCCACGCCGGGCAGGAGGGGGCTGGTGGCGTCGGCGGGCACTCCGCCGACCAGGTCGACGGCGAGGTCGCGGCCGGTGGCCCGCAGCACCTGTTCGAGGCAGGTGAGGGTGGCGTCCCGGGGGGTGGCCAGGACGACGCCGAGCGGTCCCTCGCCGAGGACCTCGCGCAGGGGTTCGCGGCCGTCGCGGGCCGCCGCCAGGTCCTCCGCCGTGAGCAGCACGTCGGCCCGGTGGGCCCGATCCCGGCTCCAGCGCAGCCCGGCCTCGGTGTGGTGGACGTGCACGGTGCGCACGGCCGGCCCGAGGCGGCGGGTGGCGGCGCGGACGGCGAGGTGGCCGACCGTGCCGTCGCCGACCACGAGGAGCGTACGGGGCCGCTCGGTGGCCAGGACGGACAGCGCGTAGCAGACGGTGGCGAGGGGTTCGAGCAGGGCGGCCAGGTCACCGGCGGCCAGGTGCTCGGGCAGCGGGGTCACCAGTCCCCCGTCGACCGCGGTCGCGGGGATCAGGGCGCGTTCCTGGAGCAGGCCGTCGACGTGGTGGCCGAGCAGGAAGGACGGGTCGGACGGGTGGGTGGGGTTGATCACCACGCGGGTGCCCGGGGCGAGCCCGGGGTCGACGCCGGGGCCCGCCTCCAGGACGACGGCCGAGCCCTCGTGGCCGATGACGGGGGCCGGGTCGTCGCGCAGGCCGCGCAGCATCTGCAGGTCGGTGCCGCACAGCCCGGCGGTCTGCGGCGCCACGAGGAGTTCGCCGGCGACCGGACGCGGGGTCGGCCGGTACTCCACCCGGACCCGGCCCCCGGACCGGACGATGGCGCGGTGCGCGGCCCGGGTCATGCGGTCACCTCCAGCGCGGTGTCCAGGGCCGCCCGCGACGCGGCGATCCCCGCGCCCGCGAGGGGGTCGGCCTCGCCGGGGCCGGCCAGGGTGATCCGGCGTTCGATCCAGTCCGGGGCCAGGTCGCTGGTCAGGTAGAGGCCGGCCCGGTCCAAGTGCGCCAGCAGTGCCTCGCGGTAGTGGTGGCCGAGGCCGTGCACCACACCGCCGGTCAGCACGGTCTCGTCGATCTCCGGGTCGAGGCAGAGCGCGGTGCGCAGGACGCCGGCCATGGGCGCGGTCGCGGTGGCGAGCAGGTCGCGGGCGAGGGGGTCACCGGCGTCCAGGGCGGCGCGCAGGGCCGGCTCGAACTCCTCTCCGGCGGCGGTGCGCCGGCCGAGCTCCGAGCGGTCCCAGCGCCGCGGGTCCCGGTCCCGGGCCGCCGCGGCGAGCCGGTTGATGCCGGGGCCGGAGGCGTAGGCGGCGACGTGTCCGGGCCGGCCGCAGTCGCACAGCGGTACGGGGGTGGGGGCGTCCGGTGCGGGGGCGGCCGGGGCCTCGGGGTCCGTCGGGGCCGTCGGAGTCCCGGCATCTGCCGGAATCCCGGAGGCTCCCGGGACCGCCAGGGCCGCCGGCAGGTGGCCGATCTCGCCCTGGAGGCCGGCGCCGTCCACGGGGACGGTGCCGGTGCGCAGGTCCAGGGTGCGGCAGGCGATGCCCGTGCTGACGGTCGCCAGCAGCAGCTTGCGGTGGCCTCGGCGGTGCGGCGCGGACGCGGCGTGCAGCAGCGCCGCCGTCACGTCGTTGACGATGTGCCAGCGCACGTCCGGGCGGCGGGCGCGCACCGCGCCGAGCAGGTCGAAGGAGCCGCTGTGGCCGCCCCACAGCGGCGCCGAGGCGTACACGGTGCCGCCGCGGTGGTCGAGGGCGGCGCCGAACGACACCCCGGCCACCGTGTCGTGCGGGCCCAGCGCCTCGCACAGCGCGTCGGCCATCCGCCGCTGGAGCGCGGGGACCGGCTCGCCCGGGTGGGTGCGCATGCTGGGCGAGGGGCGGCGGGTCACCTCGCGGACGCCCCGGCCGGGCGACCAGACGGCCCGGCGCAGATGGGTGCCGCCCACGTCGATGACGGTGATGTCGTCGGCCACGTCTCCTCCTCTCCTCGGGTCGGTCCGGGCCGGGCGGGTCAGGACGCCACGGCCACCAGATCGTCCTCGGCGGCCCGCTCCTCGGCGGCCGGGTCGCGCAGCGCGGCGGCGCGGTGGTGGACGAACTCCAGGGCCCGTTCCAGTTCGCCGCGGGTGAGGTCGTTGACGAACCGGACCCGTCCGATGCCGTCGGTGAGCGGCACCCGCTGGAGGCCGTCGCGGTGCTTGACGGCGTCCCGCAGGGCCTCCTCCAGCAGGTCGGGGGTGAACACCGGGTGGGTCAGCGGCAGTCCGGTGGTGTGCATCAGGCGCAGCGCCCGGTCGGTGTCCTCGGCGCCGAGCAGCCCGCGCAGATGGGCGAGGGCGACGCAGATGGCCATGTCGACGGCGACGGCCTCGCCGTGCAGCAGCGGCGGGTCGGCCCGCAGTTCCAGGGAGGGGCTGAAGGTGTGGCCGTAGTCGACCGACCGCTCCAGGACCCGCTCCCACAGGTTGGGTTCGAGTTCGTCGAGCATGCCGGCGATGGCCCGGGAGATGACCTCGGTGGCGGCCGGGCCGGACGCGGCCAGCGACCGGGGGGTGCTGTGCGCGGCGGTGGACTCCAGCAGCCGGAACAGGGCGGCGTCCTTGACCAGCGCCATCTTGATGATCTCGGCCATGCCGTTGGTGATGTGCCGGGGCTCGACGGTGGCCAGGAACTCGGGGTCGATCAGCGCGGTCTCGGGGGCGTAGTAGGTGCCGAGCCGGTTCTTGTGGTGGCCGTGGTTGACGCCCGTCTTCACGCCGACACCGGCGTCGACCTGGCCGAGCAGGGTGGTGGGGACCCGGATGTAGGGCACGCCCCGGCGGTAGAGGCTGGCCGCGAACCCGGCGATGTCCAGGACGACTCCGCCGCCGACGGCCAGGATCTTCTCGGTGCGGCGCAGCAACCCCATGGCCGTCATCGCCTCGGTGACCTCCACGGCGCTGGCGAGTTCCTTGGCGGACTCGTCGCCGGGCAGGACCTTGAAGGAGGCGTCGATCCGCCAGGTCTCCAGGTAGCCGCGCAGCCGCTCGCCGTAGAGGGCGTCCACCTTGTCGTCGATGACCACCAGGCAGCGGGCCGGGGTGCGGCCGTCGGCCCCGCAGGCGCGGGCGAGCACGGGGTTCACCGGGTTGAGCAGCCCGCGCACGATGCTGACGTCGTAGCCGACGGGTTCGCGGGACTCCACGCGCCAGGTGAGACCGGGCGGCTTGGGCAGGTCGGCGGGGAGCGGGGTGCCGACCGGGGCCGGGGCGGCGGCGGGGGCCGGCGCGGGGGCGGTGGGGGCGGAAACGGACATGTCACAACCTCATTCCTGGCAGGGCGGGGCGCGGTGGCGCGGTCCTGCCGTGGCGTCGGGTGGGTACGGGTACGGACCCGGGGCCCGGTGGGCGCCGTCCGCCGCCGGTCGCGCGGCGGTGGGCGCCGGGGCGGCACCGGGGGCGCGCGTGACGGCGGCGCCCCGTGCCCGGGGGCGGGGTCAGAGCCGGACGGACTGGCGGTGCCGGAAGACGTCGTTGGGGTCCCAGCGGCGCTTGACCTGCCGCAGACGCCGGTAGTTGTCCTTGTAGTAGAGGTGGTGCCAGGGGACGGAGGACCGGTTGAAGCGGGGGTCCCCGAGGTCGGCGTCGGGGTAGTTGACGTAGCAGCCGTCGGTGCGGTCGTCGGGCACCGGGACGCCGCCGGTGGCGGCGTAGACGTCCGCGTAGACCTCGCGTACCCAGCGGATGTTGGTGTCGTCGTCGGCCGGGTCGTCCCAGTACGCCTCGTAGGTGACCTTCATGATGGCGTCGCGCTGGGCGACCGCCGTGGCGTCGGGGGCCACCGAGGCGATCCGGCCGCCGGTGGAGGGGATGACCAGCCCGGCGATCCGGCTGTGCTGCTCGGCCGTGGTCAGGTGCTGGTGGAGGGTGTCGATCTGGGCGCGGGTGAAGCCCTTGCGGTGGTACGCCGACTTGTGCTTGCCGCGCATGTTCGGGTCGGTCTGGGTGGGGCTGCCGGTGCCGACGTACCGGGTGGCGCGCAGCCAGGGCAGGCGCTGGACGGTGACGTAGCGGGAGCGGGCGGGGGTGCCGACCCGCTCGGGCACCCGGACGGTGTCGTTCAGGCCCAGCGCGGTGGTCAGGCCGTCGCAGAACTCCCGCAGCAGCCGGGGGGCGTCGGCGGTGGTGGCGTCCATCTGGGCGAGCAGGGTGATGTCGCCGGTCGCCCGGTGGTTGGGCATCAGCCAGGAGCACAGGCCGGTGTAGGGCGAGGAGGCGTCGCTGTGCTCCTCCAGCCAGGTGCCGTAGTGCTCCAGCAGGCCGGTGAAGCCCTCCTTGGTGATGTCGTCCCAGGGCCAGGCGGCGGAGGCGATGAAGACCTCGGCGGGCGGCGCGGGCAGCAGGGTGCGCGGGTCGTCGCCGGTGGCGTCCGGGGAGCGGAACCAGTAGCGGGTGATGACGCCGAAGTTGCCGCCGCCGGCGCCGGTGTGCGCCCAGAACAGGTCGTGGTGCGGGTCCCGCGGGTCACGGGTGGCGACCACGCTGCGGGCCCGCCGGTCCGCGCCGACCACGACCACCTCCACGGCGTGCAGGTGGTCCACGGTCAGGCCGTGGGCGCGGGAGAGCATGCCGTAGCCGCCGCCGCTGACGTGTCCGCCGACGCCGACGGAATAGCAGGCGCCGCCGGGGAGGGTGACGCCCCAGCCCTCGTAGAGGGATTCGTAGACGTGCAGCAGGGTGGCGCCGCCTTCCACGGCGAAAGCGGAGCGGTCGGTGTCGAAGGAGACCCGGTCCATGAGCCGCATGTCGATGACGACCTGCGTTTCGGAATGGAAGACGAAATCCTCGAAGCAGTGGCCGCCGCCCCGGATACTGAGGCGTTTGCCCTCGTCCACCGCCCGCTGTACGGCGTCGACGACCTGCTCGGTGGTGCGGGGCAGCACCACGCGGTCGGGGTCGGCGACGAAGCGCTGGTTGAGCCCGGATATCAGGTCGCCGTAGCGGCTGTCGGTACGGGTGACGACGACCGCTTCCGGTGCGGCGGTCGCGGTCGCGCGGGCCGGCCGGGCGGTGGCCGGGGCGGCGGAGGCGGGGCCGGTCGCGGTGACGGCCGCGCCCACGGCGGCACCGGATCCGGACAGCAGAAAGCGGCGGCGATTCAAGCCTGTCATGCGAGAACTCCCCCGAGCGGTGGACGTGCTTCCGCGATGTACGCATGGGATTCCGCTCCCGCCGTATGTCCGGTGGGAGCGGAACCCGAGGACGCGGGAAAAAGTAGAACGCCCGCGCCGGGGAAGACAAATACAGGTCGTCTTTCTTTTATGCGGTCGCCGTAATAGCGATACCTTTCATTCGGCGGGCGCAACAATCGCGGTGCCGTTCGTCCACGTCGTGGTGTGCCCGGCGCCGGGGGCCGGGCGGGCGGGCCGTCTCCTATGCGTGGTCCGCATGAGCCCGGGGGGCCTCACCCGGAGGGGGTGGTGGGCCCGGTCAGGGGGTTGGGCAGCGGGAGGTAGCGGGCGGCGGCGCCGTCGGCGCCGGTCCAGCGCAGCAGCAGGTTGGTCTTGCCGGGCAGGGTGGGCGCGGTGAGCAGGGCGGCGGCCTCGGGCAGGCCGTGCCCGGCCAGCGCGCGGCGGACGGCGGGCCAGGGGTCGAGGCCGGGGTGGCGGTCGGCCAGGGCCGCGGCGATCTCGGTGAGGTGGTTGACGACCAGGCAGTACACCAGCCGTTCCCAGCCCGCCGCCCGGTCCGTGCCGGGGAGCAGCTTGACGCCCTCGGCATCGCGGAAGAGGGCCTGCACGGGCATGCCGCCGACGTCCACGGCGACGAGGGTGTTCTGCAGGTGGGCCTCCAGGACGACGCCGTGGTCGGCGAAGACGGTCAGCGCCGGGGGCACGACCTGTGCGAGGTACGCCTCCCACCAGGCGGCCGGGTCGGCGGCGGTGTCCAGGGGGCTGCCCGGGAAGCCCTCCGCGAGGGCGGCGGCCAGCAGCGGGGTGGCGCCGGGCAGCAGATGGCCGCGGAGCCCGTCGCGGACCAGGACGGCGAGTTCCTCGAAGGCGAAGCCGGCGGTGCGGTAGCCGCGGTCGGAGAGCCAGGCGGCCGGGGTGCCGAGCGCCGCGAAGGCGGTGCGGGCGGCGGTGTCGGTGCGGCGCAGCCGGAGCAGATCGTGCCGCCAGAGCCGGCGGATGTCGTTGGTGATCCGCACGTCCAGGCTGAACTTCAGGAACAGGTCGCGCTCGGGGGCGTACACGGTGCGGACGGCGGCCGTCGGCCGGGCGGTGAAGGAGGTCTCGCCGAGCCGGACGAGGCGGCCGTCGGCGAAGGCGGGCGCGAGGTCGCGGGCGACCAGGTCGAGCTGCCAGGGGTGGGCGGGCAGCAGCCGGTAGCCGGGCGGGGCCTCGCCGAGTGCGTCCAGGGCGCTGGTGTCGCCGTCCTCGACGACCGTGTCGGCGCGCACCCCGAGCAGCGTCAGCGGGAACCGGGCGTACGCCTCGGGGGCGTACGGCAGCCAGGCCGCGGCCGGGCCGCCGCCGCGGGCCTTGGGCGCGGGGTGGTGGGGGTGCCCGGTGACCAGGGACTGCTCGGAGCGGAGGTAGGGGTCGTCGGGGGGTGTGGCCCGGGCGCGGGCGGTGAGCAGCGCGGCCAGGGCGTCCCGGCTGTCGAGCATCTCGGCGGGCAGTTCGTGGTTGGGCAGGCCGGTGTGGCGGCGCAGTTCCTCGGCGACGAGCTTCACCAGTTCGGGGTGGTCGAGGCGGTGCCAGGCGCCGGCCGCGCGCAGCTCCGGTTCGGCGGGGCGGCGCCCGGCGCGCACCCGCAGCAGCCTGCCGCTGGGCAGCTCGTACCCGGGCCGGCCGGCGGGGCTGTCCGGCAGGGGCCGGGCCACCTCGCGCAGCAGGCAGTTGAGCAGGGGCGCCGCCGCGTGGGCGTCGGCGCGCGCCGCGACACCGGCCGGGGTCGCGGCGGCGTCGTCGGCGGGCGGGGGCAGGACATCCACGCGTTCCACTCGTTCCTGGGGTCCGTCAGGGGTCGGAGACGATCAGTGGACCAGTATGTCGGTGGCCGTCACTCCCCCGTGACGCCGTGCGGCCGTGCCGCCCCGACGCCGTGACGTCCTACGCGTACCCGAGGAGCCCGCCCGTGCACCGTCCCCCCACCGCCGAGACCGAGGTCGCCCGGGAGCTGGCCGCGGTGCGGCCCGGTCTGCTCCCCCGGTTCACGGCCGGGCTGCCGGGCGCCCGCGCGGCCGTGCTGTCCCGGCTGTGGCGGGCGCTGGCGCACGAGCCGATGCCGTGGCGGACCGGCCGGACGCCGGGACGGGACGGTACCGTCCTCACGCTCCGGGACGGCCGGACGCTCTCCGGGCCGCACGCCGACCCGTACCGCACCGACGCCTATGTGCGGTCCGTCCGCCTGGACGCGGTGGTGTACGACGACCCGGCCCGGCTGATGGCGGACCTCGCGGTGCCGGGCGGTGACGCGCTGGCGGCCGAACTCGACCACTGTGTGGCGTCCCTGGCGTTGTCGAGGGCCGGGCGGGAATTTCACTCGGACGAGTGGCCGCGGACGGGGTGGGAGTGGGAGCAGCGGGTGGTGGACGGGCATCCGTTCCATCCGAACTGCCGGTTCCGGCCCGGGTTCTCGGTGGCCGAGCAGTTGGCGTACGGGCCCGAGCACGGGCCGGTGGTGGCGCTCGGGCAGGTCCCGGTGCCGGCGACGGAGTGCCTGGTGAGCGGGGAGTGGCCGGCCGGGATGCGGGACGGGGGGCGGGTGCTGCTGCCGGTGCACCCGTGGCAGGCCGCGCATGTGCTCGGGCAGGCGGCCGGGGGGCGGATCGACGCGCATCCGCTGATGTCGCTGCGCACTCTGGCGGTGCCCGGCGGGCCGCACGTCAAGACCGCGCTGAGCGCCCGGCTGACCTCCTCGGTGCGGGACATCTCCGTGGCGTCGGTGGCGGCGTCGGCGGCCCTGTCGGCGTTCGGCGAGCGGCTCGCGGCGCACGGCGACGGCCTGCTGCACATCACCCGCACGCTGGGCGCGGCCACCGCCCACTCCCCCGACCTGGCCGCCGTCCTACGGGAGCCGCCGGAGGTGTACGCGGGGCCCGGGGAGCGGGTGGTGCCGGTGGCGGCGCTGGCGACCACCTCGCTGCCCGCGTCGCCCGCCTGGCTGGCCCGGTTCGCGCGGCTCGCCCTGCGGGCCGGGCTGCGGGCGCTGGAAGTGGGCGCCGCGCTGGAGGCGCACGGCCAGAACCTGCTGGTCGTGCTGGACGCGGCGGGCGAGCCGCGCCGCCTGGTCTACCGGGACCTGGCCGACCTGCGGGTCAGCCCCGCCCGGCTGGCCCGGCACGGCATCGCGGTCCCCGACCTGCCCGCCCGGATGATCACGGACGACCCCGAGGTGCTGCGCCGCAAGCTGTTCGGTTCCCTGGTGGCCGGGGCGCTCGCGGCGACGGCCGGTGACGGGGCCGCCCTGCGGGACGCGCTGGAGGCGGCCGTACGGGAGCTGCCGCGCACGCCCGACCTGGTGGCGCTGTGCGAGCGGCCGCTGCCCGCGAAGGCGCTGACGCTGATGCGGCTGACGCCGCGGCGGTCCGGCGACCTGTGGGCGGAACTGCCCAATCCGCTGCGGCACCCGTCCTGTTGAGGGCGGCCCGTTTTGGAGTCCGGCGCTCCGGGTCCATAAGATCCGCCGATGATCATAAGTAAACGCTTCGCGGCGGGCGCGGGCGCCCTGCTCGCCGCGCTGGCGGCGGGCCTGGCCCTGCCGGCCGGGGCCGCCGCCGGCGAACCCACGGGCGAGGACGCGCCGAAGGTCGACCTGGTGCTGGACGTCAGCGGTTCCATGCGGACCCGGGACATCGACGGCGGCTCCCGGATGGCGGCGGCGAAGCGCGCGTTCAACGAGGTGCTCGACGCCACCCCCGATGAGGTCCGGTTGGGAATCCGGACCCTCGGGGCCGACTACCCCGGCGACGACAAGAAGCGGGGCTGCCAGGACACCGCGCGGCTGTACCCGGTGGGGCCGCTGGACCGCACCGAGGCCAAGGCGGCCGTCGCGACGCTCGCGCCCACCGGCTGGACCCCGATCGGGCCCGCCCTGCTGGCGGCGGCCGACGACCTCGACGGCGGGACCGGCTCCCGGCGGATCGTGCTGATCAGCGACGGCGAGGACACCTGCGCCCCGCTGGACCCGTGCGAGGTGGCCCGCGAGATCGCCGCCAAGGGCATCGGTCTGACCATCGACACCCTCGGCCTGGTCCCCAACGCCAAGATGCGGCAGCAGTTGAGCTGCATCGCCGAGGCGACCGGCGGGACGTACACCTCGGTCGAGCACGCCGACGAACTCACCGACCGGGTCAGCCAGTTGGTGGACCGGGCCGCCGAGCCGGTGGTGACGCCGGTCGCCACCGAGGGCGCGGACACCTGCGCGAAGGCGCCGGAGCTGACATCCGGGCTGTTCACCGACCGCGCGGAGTTCGGCCAGCAGCGCTGGTACCGGGTGCAGGTGCCGCCGGGCAAGGAGCTGCGGGCGTCGGTGAGCGTGTCGGCCGACCGGGCGGTGGCGCCCTCCTACGGGGTGCTGCTGCGGGCGGTGACCGGGCACGGCCGGGAGATCGTGCGCGGCGAGGCGGCGGGCGACGGCCGCACCGACGTGGTCTCCACCGGCCTGCGCTACCCCGAGGCGGAGGCCGGCGACGAGGACGAGGAGACCGCCGAGGCGGTGTGCCTGCAGGTGACGCACTCCTTCGCGGCGCGCGCCGGTGTGAAGACCACGCCGGGGCTGCCGCTGGAGCTGACGGTGGACGTGGTGGACGGCCCCTCGGACGCGGACGACGTGGCCTCGTTCGGCCTCGGCCGGGGCTGGTGGCTGCTCGGTGTGCTGGTCCTGGTGGGCTTCCTCGCCGGGCTGGTGTGGGGCTGGGTGTCCCGCTGGCGGGTCGCGGTCTGGAGGACCAACTGATGCGTATCGCACGAGTGCTGGGCGCCGCGGCGCTGCTGCTGGGCCTGGCCGCCGCCCCGGCGGCGGCCGACTCCTCGCCGTCGCCGTCGGCGGACGGCGGGGCGCCCACGCAGGCGGGCACGTCGTTCCGTACCGCGACCGAGATCGAGCAGGGGCAGCGGGCCACCGCGAGCGGCTCGGCGGGCGACTACCTGTACTGGTCGTTCCCCGCGGACACCGGGCAGCGGCCGACGGTGAAGGCGACCGTGAAGCTGCCGGACACGCACGCCGCCCAGACCTGGCAGGTGGACGTGTACGACGGGCTGCGGCGCCGCCAGGCGTGCCAGTACGGGGCGCAGACCCGCACCGCCGCGCCGGGCACCTCCTCGGTCGAGCTGGCCTGTGTGCTGCGCACGGTCCGGGCCTGGGCGGAGCCGTGGGCGAACGACCCGCTGCCGGGCACGTACTACGTCCGGCTGACGGTGACCGGTGTGCCCACCTCCGACCTGGGGCTGCCGGTCGGCGCCGAGGTGCGGGTGGACTCGAAGGACATGGGCGGCGCGGCGGCGGTGGACGGTTCGCTGGCCCAGCCCCTGGTGCCGGGCGTGGCCATGAAGACCGACGACGAGGCCGCCCTGTTCGACCTCGACCCGGACGACGGCTGGTCCTCGGGATGGTGGTCCGACCGCTGGGTGTGGACGGCCGCCGGTGCCGTCCTGGCCGCGCTGGCGGGGATCGGCGGGTACGCCCTGACCCGGGGGTCGGGACGGCCCCGGCAGGTGCCGCCGGGGATGTGACGCACGGGGGGGTCCGCGGACAGCGGGCCCCCTCACCCTTCTGCGAGCGCCTTCGCCAGGGTGCCCTCCCCGCTCACCTCGGCCCGTCCGGTGCGCACCGCCTCGGCCAGGCTCAGCTCGCCCCGGCCGACCGCCGCGCAGGTCCCGGCGTCCAGGACCAGCCGGGCGTCCGGTTCGGCGGGGGCCGGGCCCTCGCCGTACACCGGGCCCTCCCCGGCGCCCGCGTACAGGTGGAACACGCCCTCGTCCAGGCGTACTTCGACCAGGCCCTCGCCGGGCAGCTCCCGCAGCAGGGGCAGCGCGAACCAGTGGGCGCGGACCGCGTCCGTGGGCCGGCGCTCCCCCAGTTCGCCCGCGCCCCACGCGCCGAGCGCCTGGAGCACCGGCAGCAGCGCCCGCCCCCGCGCGGTGAGTTCGTAGACCGAGACCGCGCCGGGCGGGGGCAGCCTGCGCCGGGTCGCCAGCCCCTCGCGCTCCATGTCCTTCAGCCGGGAGGCGAGCACGTCCGTGCTGACACCCGGCAGGTCCGCGTGCAGGTCGGTGTAGCGCCGCGGCCCGGCCAGCAGCTCCCGGACGATCAGCAGGGTCCAGCGGTCGCCGACGGCGTCGAGCGCGCGGGCGGCGGAACAGTACTGGTCGTAGCTTCGGCGAGGTGACATGCGACGCAGTGTAGACAACGTGTTGGACTTTCCAAGCGCGCACTTGGTAAAACCAAGCAACACCAGTCACCGGAGGGGAAGCGGCGCATGGAGTTCCGTCAGTCCAACAAGCTCAGCGAGGTCTGCTACGAGATCCGCGGCCCGGTGATCGAGCACGCCGACGCGCTGGAGGAGGCGGGCCACAGCGTGCTCCGCCTGAACACCGGCAACCCGGCCGCGTTCGGCTTCGAGGCCCCGGAGGAGATCCTCCAGGACATGATCCGGATGCTGCCCCGGGCGCACGGCTACACCGACTCCCGCGGCGTCCTCTCCGCCCGCCGCGCGGTCGCCCAGCGCTACCAGCCCCTCGGCCTGGAGGTCGGCGTCGACGACGTCTTCCTCGGCAACGGCGTCTCCGAGCTGGTCTCCATGGCCGTACAGGCCCTCCTGGAGGACGGCGACGAGGTCCTGATCCCCGCCCCCGACTTCCCCCTCTGGACGGCGGTGACCACCCTGGCGGGCGGCAAGGCGGTGCACTACCTCTGCGACGAGCAGGCCGAGTGGTACCCCGACCTCGCCGACCTGGAGGCGAAGATCACCGACCGCACCAAGGCGGTCGTCATCATCAACCCCAACAACCCCACCGGCGCCGTCTACCCCAGGGAGATCGTCGAGGGCATCTGCGACCTCGCCCGCCGCCACGGCCTGATGGTCTTCGCCGACGAGATCTACGACCAGATCCTGTACGACGACGCCGTGCACCACTCGGCCGCCGCCGTCGCCCCCGACCTGGTGGTGCTCACCTTCTGCGGGCTGTCCAAGACCTACCGGGTGGCCGGGTTCCGCTCCGGCTGGCTGGTCGTCACCGGGCCCAAGCAGCACGCCCGGGACTACCTGGAGGGCCTGACCATGCTGGCCTCCATGCGGCTGTGCGCCAACGCGCCCGCCCAGTACGCCATCCAGGCCGCGCTCGGCGGCCGGCAGTCCATCCACGAGCTGACCGCGCCCGGCGGACGGCTGCGCGAGCAGCGCGACGTGGCGTGGCGGAAGCTGAACGAGATCCCGGGCGTGTCCTGCGTCCGGCCCAAGGGGGCGCTGTACGCCTTCCCCCGGATCGACCCCCGGGTGCACAAGATCCACGACGACGAGCGGTTCGTGCTGGACCTGCTGCTCCAGGAGAAGATCCAGGTGGTGCAGGGCACCGGCTTCAACTGGCCCTCCCCCGACCACTTCCGCATCCTGACGCTGCCCCACGCGGACGACCTGGAGGCGGCGATCGGGCGGATCGGCCGGTTCCTCAGCGGATACCGGCAGTAGACGCCGGCCCGGCCCACCGGTGTGCGCCGTTCCGGCCCGCGCGGCGAGGGGGATGCCCTAGAGTGCGGCCACCGGTCCGGGGGGAACGGGGAGGGGGGCACCCAGTGGGCTTGCGTACGCGCCTCGCGCTGCCGGTCCTGCTCCTCGTGCTGGCGGGCAGCCCCCCGGCGCAGGAACCGCTCTCGGACTTCTACGCGGCTAGGTTCTACGGCGACGAGTCCGCGAACAAGCCGCTGCGCTGGCTGCTGGAGGCCGCCTTCACCCCCGGGTGGGACATCGACCCCGAACGGTACGGCGGCACGTCCGCCCTGGTCGCGATCGACCTCGGGGCGCTGGTGCTGTTCGCGGGGCTCGTCCTGCTCGGCCGGTGGCTGTCGGCCCGCCGGCGGCCCGGGTGGCGCGGTTGCCTGGCGGTGGGCGTCCTCGCCACGCTGGTCGCCAACTTCGCGGGGCTGGGCCTCTACACGGGTCTCGTCGACGGGGTCCAACTGGCGCCGGCCGGCACGCTGGTGACGAACGCGGTGCGCGGCGCCCTGGTCTTCGGTCTCGCGGCCGGCTCGCTGCTGGCCTGCACGCTGGCCGGGTGGCCGGGCGGGACCACCGGAGCGCGGCCCGGAGCACGCCGCGCGGAAGGGGGAGCGACCGTGACGACCGCACCGACCCACCTGCCGGTCGGCAGCGCGCCGGGGGACGTCACCCGGTACCTGTGCGCCGGGGCCTACCTGGACGAGCACTTCGCCGACCGGGTCCTGGAGGAGGTGCTGGCCGACGAGACCAGCGCCGTCGCCGCCGCCCCCGGCGCCGACCCGGCGGCGGTGGTACGGCACTGCCTGACCGCCCAGGACCTGCGCCACCGGCGCGATCTGCGGCTGGCCGGGGCCGTCGGCGCGGTCGTGCTGATCGCGCCGCTGTGGCTCCTGGTCGTCCTGCTGGTGCTCGCCCTCCCCCGGCAGGCGACCGAGGGACGGCGCAGCCCGACGACCCGGGGGCGGCCCCAGCCCCCGCCCGCGGTCCTGGTGGGCGCCGCCGTCACGGCCGGTATGGCCGCGCTGATCGCCCTCGGCCTGGGGATCGCCGCCGCCGCGCTGCCGGTGGACGGCTTCCCGGGCTGGCTGCTGGGCACCTATCTGGCCGGCGTACCGGCCGTGCTCGTCTCCGTGGCCGCCGCCGCCTTCGCGTACGCCACCGTGCTCCGGCACGACCTCGCCGTCGACCGGCTGCTGCGCACCACCCTGACCCGCGAGACGTACACCCCGCCGGCCGGCCCCGTGGGTGACCGGCCGGACTGGGTCGGCGGCCGGCTGGCGGCCATCGAGGAGGCGCGCGAGGGCAACGTCACCGTCTACAGCGGCTACAGCCCGTTCGTCGGCTACGCGGCCACCGACTCCCAGTGGTCCCTCGCGGTGCCGCTGCTGCCCGCCGAGAACACCGCCGGCCTGCGGGCCCGCCCCGCCGGGCCGGAACCCTTCACGCTCCCCGAACTCGTCGGCGAGATCCGCGACCGCCTGCGCGCCCTCGCCGCCCGGGGGCCCGGCACCGGCACCCCCGCGCCGGACCTCGGCTCCCTCACCGTGGAGGACCGGGTCTTCGTCAGCGGCACCACTCTCGGCGACGACGAACGCTTCCTCGGCACCACCGTGTCCCCGGCCGTCCGGCTGCCGGCCGAAGCGGTCGAGGAGATCATGCTCCGTCCGACCGGCACCCGCCGCCACTTCCTCGCCGTCCACGTGCCCCTGTGGGGCGGCGACGTGGTGCCGAGCACCTTCCTGCACCTGGCGGTCGTGGGGCGCACGCTCCACCTGCACACCGACCACCACGTGCTCGGCCCGGTGCCCGCCGCCTACCACGTCGTCGACCTCCTCGGCGGCGACCTCACCCCGGCCGCGCACCGGGGACTGCTGGTGAACGCCCTGCGCCACACCGGCCCGACGCTCCTGTCCGCGCCCTTCCGCGCGCTGCGCCACGCCCGCTTCGACGCCCGCCACGACAGACGGACGGCGGACGAGCTGACCGCGATGCGGGAGAACCCGGTGTACGACTTCGGCGCCCGGGTCGGCCTCCGGGAGCTGGCGGTGAGCCCCGACTACCACAACTACTTCCAGGTCGTCGACGCCCGGCGGATCACCGCCCTGGTCGAACGGCACACCCTCGCCGCCGTCCGGGCCTTCCTCGACCGGCGCGGCTACGACACCACCGACTTCCGCGCCCAGCAGCAGACCATCCTCAACCAGGGCCTCATCCAGCAGGGCGGCACCAGCATCATCGGCAACCAGGCGATCGGCACCGGAGCGCGCGCCACCACCAACCTCCCCCGGGGGACCGGCCCGGCCGCCCCCGGGGGCGCCGCCGTCCCCGACGAATGACCCGGCAAGCACAGCGGTCCGACGAGCAGGAGGTCCATGTCATGCGTGACGACGAAGGCCACCAGGAGCCTCCCGTCAACCACGGAGTGGTCATCAGCGGAGGCACCCATTACGTGGGCAACCAGGCCGTGGGGCAGGGCGCCCGGGCGTTCACCGGCTCGGTCTCCTTCCCGCCGCAGAACGCCGAGCAGGCCGCCAGGACCGCCGAACTCCTGGACCGGGTGGAGCGGTTGCTCCAGGAGCACCGGGAGGCGCTGGCCGACCCGGAGGCGACCGGCCGGGAACTGCGGCGGCTGCGCGAGGAACTCGACGAGGAGGAGCCGCAGCCCACGGTCCTGCGCCGGGCCCTGGACCGGCTCACCGCGTTCGTCCAGCCGGTCGGCCCGCTGGTGACGGCGGTGGGGCAGCTCGCGCAGTCCGTGCAGGGCCTCCCCCTGCCCTGAGCGCGGCCCCGGGGGGCGGCCGTCCGGCCGAGTACGCCGGGCGCCGCCCCGGCCCCGTGTGGCACCGTGCCGGAAGGCGAGCGAAAGGCAGGCAGGTGGGTGATCTCTTCCTGGTCCGGCACGGTGAGACCGAGTGGTCGCGGTCCGGGCGGCACACCGGCTCCACCGACGTCCCGCTGACCGACCAGGGCCGGGAGCAGGCCCGGCGCCTGGTGCCGCTGATCCGCTCGCACCGGATCGGGGCCGCCTTCGTCAGCCCGCTGCAACGCGCCCGCGAGACGGCCGAGCTGATCGGCCTCCAGGGCGTGCGGATCGACGCCGACCTGCGGGAGTGGGACTACGGCGGCTACGAGGGCGTCACCACCGTGGAGATCCAGCGGACCCGGCCGGGGTGGTTCCTGTTCACCGACGGGGTCGCGCCCGGACCGCCGGAGCACCCCGGGGAGACGCCGGAGCAGGTCGGGGAGCGGGCCGACCGGATGCTGGCCAAGGCGGACGCCGCGCTCGCCGACACCGAGGGGTGCGTGGTGCTGGTGGCGCACGGACACTTCCTGCGGGTGCTCACCGCGCGGCGGCTGGGGCTGCCGCCGTCCGCCGGGGCGCTGTTCCAGTTGGCCACCGGGACGCTGTGCCGCCTGGGCACCGAGCACGGGCGGCCGGTGGTCGCGGCCTGGAATGTCAGACCCCCGGCGTAGCCTGCGAAGCGGGTCGCGGGTCCACCGGACCGGGAGGGGGGATACGCCGTGACACGTCCGCCGACCGCCGCGCAGCGGCGGGTCATCGAGGCCGCCGATCCCGGCACCGGGCGGCTGCGGGGGACCGAGGCGCAGCTCGCCGCGCTGGTGAAGCGGGGGCTCGCCTTCCGGCACCCCCGTCCGCCGCACGACCACTTCCTGACCCCGGCGGGACACCGGATCCGGCAGGCCCCCGCGACCGAGGCGGCCGAGGCGCCCCCGGCTGCCGCTCCCGCGCGGAAGGACGACGGGGTGTTCGCCGCCCGGGTGGGGGGCGCCGACGAGCCGCCGGTCACCGAGCCCGACCGGCTGCGCGAGGTGCGCGGCGCCTGGGCCGGGCTGCTGGAGCTGCGGCGGATGACCCGGCCGGACGGGGCGACGGACCGGCTCTGCGACTGGGAGCGCGCGCACCTGGTGCGGGCCGCCGCGCTCGCCCTGGAGGCGGCCGGGCACCGTCCGGCCGACGCCGCGGGCGACGGCTACCGGGTCCGGGCCACCCCGCAGCCGGAGGCCGTCGCCGTGTACGCGCCGGACGCCGGGGCGCTGCGGGCCGCGGCGGCCACGCTGGAGGCGGCGGGCTGGCAGGCCGGCGAGTACACCGAGCCGCGGACCAGGGTGCGTTATCTGCTGGCGTCCCCGCGCAAGGTGTGACGGACATGCCAAGATCGGGGGGCAGGGCCCCGGGGGGCGTCCACGACGAGAGGCAGCAGTGGTGAGCGAACCGTTTTCCGTTCCGGTGACCGTCCGCGGGTACGAGACAGACGTGCAGGGACACCTCAACCAGGCCGTGTACCTCAGCTATGCGGAGCACGCCCGCTGGTCGCTGCTCCAGGCGGCCGGGATCAGCCAGTCCACCCTCCTCGGCAAGGGCGTCGGCCCGGTCGCCCTGGAGACCGGCATCCGCTACCGGCGGGAGCTGTTCGCCGGTGACCAGGTGGAGGTGACCTGCGGCTTCGAGTGGACCGGGGGCAAGACCTTCCGTATCCGGCAGACCGTGCGCAAGGCGGACGGCACGGTGGCCGCCGAGATCGACGGCCTCGCCGGGCTGATGGACCTCAAGGCCCGCAAGCTGGTCCCGGACCCCCGGGAGTACTTCCGGGCACTGGCCTCCGACCCGGCGCTGTTCGGCCTGTAGCGCCACCGGGAGGGCGCCGGTACCGCACGGCACGGACGGAACCACCGGCGCCGCACGGAGGAAACCGTCGGCGCCGCACGGGCAGAACCGCCGGCGCCGCACGGGCAGGACGCCGGCGCCCCGCAGGGAGGCGCCGGCCGCGTGCGTCAGGGGGTCGCGGTCGCCCGGGTCGCGCCGCTGATCTCCTCGCCCGCCTCCATCGGATGGGTCACGTCCTGTGCCTCGCGGCCCTTGCCCAGGTGGTTGAAGACCAGGTTGAGCAGGACGGCGGCGACACAGCCCGTGGAGATCCCCGAGTCCAGAATGATCTTCGCGGTCTCCGGGAAGGCGTGGTAGAACTCCGGCGCGGTGATCGGGACGATGCCGACCGCGAGGGAGACCGCCACGATCAGCACGTTGTTGTCCTTCTCCAGCCCGGCCCGGACCAGGGTCTGGATGCCGCTGGCCGCGACCGAGCCGAACAGCACGACGCCCGCGCCGCCGAGCACCGGGCGCGGCACGACGGCGATGAGCGAGGCGGCGACCGGGCACAGGCCCATCAGGATCAGGAAGCCGCCGCCGGCCGCGACGACGAACCGGCTGCGGATCCTCGTCATCGCCACCAGCCCGATGTTCTGGGCGAAGGCGCTGCACATGAAGCCGTTGAACAGGGGGCTGAGGGCGGAGCCGAGGGTGTCGGCGCGCAGCCCGGCGGCGATCGTCTTCTCGTCGGCGGGGCGCTCGACGATCTCGCCGAGGGCGAGCATGTCCGCGGTGGACTCGGTCATGGAGACCACCATGACCACGCACATCGACACGATCGCCGCGATCTGGAACTGCGGCGCCCCGAAGTGGAACGGGGTCGGGAAGCCGACCACGTCCGCGTCGGCGACCGGCCCGAAGTCGGTGACGCCGAACGGGATCGCGATGAGCGTGCCGACGACCAGGCCCAGCAGGACGGCGATCTGCTTGACGAAGCCCCGGGTGAAGCGGCGCAGCAGCAGCACCACGGCCAGGGTCAGGGCGGCCAGGCCCAGATTGGTCGGGGAGCCGTAGTCGCCGGCCCGGCTGTCGGGGCCCTGGGCCCAGCCGAAGGCGACGGGCAGCAGGGATATGCCGATCAGGGTGATGACGGTGCCGGTGACGACCGGCGGGAAGAAGCGGACCGCCTTGCAGAAGACGGGCGCGGCGAGGAAGCCGAGCACTCCGGCGACGATGACCGCGCCGAAGATCAGCGGCAGCGCGTCGGACTTGTCGTCGGTGGCGGCGACGATCGCGGTCATGGGGGCGACACCGGCGAAGGTGACGCCGTTGACGAAGGGCAGCCTGGCGCCGATCTTCCAGACGCCGAGGGTCTGCAGCAGGGTGGCGAGGCCGGCGGTGAACAGGCAGGCGCCGGTCAGGAAGGTCAGTTCGGTGCCGGAGAGGCCAACGGCCGCGCCGACGATCAGGGGTGGGGCGACGACCCCCGCGTACATGGCCGCCACGTGCTGGAGGCCGGTGGTCGCCATCTTCACGGGGGGCAGTTTTTCGTCAACTGGGTGGTCGGCCACGGCGGCTCGCCTCCGGTCGGTTGCACGTCGACTCCGACGTGGGTGTCAAGGAGGTGGTACTGGGGTCGTGCGGGACCAGGGACGGGTGAGCGGGGGGTGGGGGAACCGCCCCGGGGCGCGCGCGTCCCCGTGCGCGCCCCGGGTCCGGCCGCCGGGACCCCTGGTGGGGGTCGCCGGCTGCCGGCCGGGAGCCGTCCCTCCCGGCCGGAGATCAAGTGCCGTACGCGAGTACGGTGTTCAGCCGCCCGTGGCGATCCGGGCGAGGCGGCGGGCCTCGTCGCGGGTGGCGCGGGCGATGGCGTCCTCGTCGGCGGTGAGCAGCCTGCCGTCCTCGACGATCTGGCGGCCGTCGACGAAGGAGGCGGTGACGGGGGCTGCGGCGCCCAGCACCAGGGCGGCCACCGGGTCGGCGATGGAGGCGTGGGCGAGGGTGTCCATCCGCCAGAGCACCAGGTCGGCGAGCTTGCCCGGCTCCAGGGAGCCGATCTGCCCGGCCCGGCCGAGGACCTGGGCGCCGCCGTAGGTGCCCAGGCGCAGCGCCTGCCGGGCGGTGAGGGCGGCCTCGCGGTGCGCGCCGAGGCGGTTGACCAGCAGGGCGTTGCGCAGTTCGGTGTGGAGTTCGCCGGACTCGTTGGAAGCGGTGCCGTCGACACCGAGGCCGACCGGGACACCGGCGGCGAGCAGGTCGGGGACCCGGGCGATGCCGGCCGCGAGGCGGGCGTTGGAGGAGGGGCAGTGGGCCACGCCGGTCCGGGTGCGGGCGAAGGCGGCTATGTCGGAGTCGTTCATGTGGACGCAGTGCGCCATCCACACGTCCTCGCCGAGCCAGCCGGTGGACTCGAAGTAGTCGGTGGGGCCCATGCCGAACAGCTCGTGGCAGAACTTCTCCTCCTCCACCGTCTCCGAGCCGTGGGTGTGCAGCCGCACCCCGAGCCGGCGGGCCAGTTCGGCGCCCTGGCGCAGCAGTTCGGTGGAGACGGAGAAGGGGGAGCAGGGGGCGACGGCGACCTGGGTCATCGCGTCGGCGGACGGGTCGTGGTGACGCCGTACGGTGTCCTCGGTGGCGGCGAGGGCGTCGTCGAGGCTCTCCACCGCGAAGTCCGGCGGCAGTCCCCCGTCGGACTCGCCGCGGTCCATCGAGCCGCGGGCCAGGGTGAAGCGGACGCCCATCTCCCGGGCGGCGCCGATGATCGCGCCGGAGAGGTCGCCGGTGCCGCGCGGGAAGACGTAGTGGTGGTCCATGGCGGTGGTGACGCCGCCGCGGGCCATCATGGCCAGCGAGCCGTTCGCCGCCGCCCGGACCATCTCCTCGTCGATCCGCGCCCAGGTCGGGTAGAGCGCGACCAGCCAGTCGAACAGGTTGTGGTCGGTGGCCAGGCCCCGGGTGATCCACTGGTAGAAGTGGTGGTGGGTGTTGACCAGTCCGGGGGTGACCAGGTGACCGGAGGCGTCGATCCGGCGGACGACGTTCTCCAGTCCCCCGGGTGCCGCGCCCGCGCCGACCGACTCGATGCGGTTGCCGGCGATGACGACGTGCCCCGTGGCGTACTCGGTGTCCCGGGCGTCGACGGTCGCCACCGCGCCGTTCTCGATCACCGTGCGCTGGACTGCTGCCATGGTTCGTCCTTCTCTCATCGTGGGCAGGGCACGGCAGGACCCTAGGAGGATTTGAGTGCCGGAGCCGCCGTGGAGCCGCTCCGGGTGCCGAGATGGTGGAAGAACAGGTTGAGCGTGACCGCGACGATCGCGCCGGCGCTGATGCCGGAGCCGAGCACGGTCTGCGCCCAGGCCGGGAAGTCGGCGTAGAAGGTCGGCGCGGCCAGCGGGATGATCCCGGCGCCGAGGGCGACGGCCACCAGGATGATGTTGGAGCTGTCGTCCAGTCCGGCCTCGGACAGGGTGCGGATGCCGCTGACGGCGATCGAGCCGAAGAGCACGATGCCCGCGCCGCCGAGCACCGGCATCGGCACCAGGGAGACGACCGCGCCGAGCACCGGGAAGGCGCCGAGGACCAGCAGGGTGGCGCCGGCCGCGGCGACCACGTACCGGCTGCGCACCCGGGTCAGGGAGACGACGCCCACGTTCTGCGCGAAGGCGGAGGTGGGGAAGCCGCCGAAGACCGGGCCGACCAGGGTGGCGATGCCGTCGGTGCGCAGGCCCCGGGTGATCACCTCGGCGTCCGCGCGGCGGTCGCAGATCTCGCCGAGGGCGAGCATGCCGGCGCTGGACTCGGTCATCAGCACCAGCATCACGATGCACAGCGACAGGATCGCGGCGGGCTGGAAGACGGGGGCGCCGAAGGCGAACGGCGTGGGCAGCGCGGCCACGGGCGCGGAGCCGATGGCCGAGAAGTCGGCCATGCCGAACGGGATGGCGGCCAGGGTGCCGACCAGCAGGCCGAACAGCAGGGCCACTTGCTTGACGAAGCCCCGGCCGAAGCGCTGCATCAGCAGGATCACGACGAGGGTGAACGCGGCGAGCGCCAGGTGGGACATGGAGCCGAAGTCGGCGGCGGTCTCGTCGCCGCCCTGCGCCCAGCTCACCGGGACCGGCATCAGCGTGACCCCGATGAGGGTGATCACCACGCCGGTGACCAGCGGCGGGAAGAAGCGCAGCAGTCGGCCGAAGAACGGTCCGACGGCCAGGCAGAAGGCCCCGGCGACCATCACCGCGCCGTAGACGGCGGGGAGTTGGGTGCCTTTGTCGTTGGTCTCGGCGATCGCCAGGATCGGGGCGATGCCGGCCGAGGAGGCGGCGTTGACGAACGGCAGCCGGTTGCCGGCGAACTTCCCGGCCCCGATGGTCTGGACCAGGGTCGCCACACCGGCGATGAGCAGTGACGCGGCGATCAGCCGGGTGCGGGCCGCGAGATCGAGGCCGCACGCCTGGCCGATGATGAGCGGAGGAGTGACGACGCCCGCGTACATGGCGGCGATGTGCTGGAGCGCGGCGGGGACGAGCCGCGAGGGGTGGAGCTTCTCGTCCACCGGGTGCACGGACGTGACGGCGTCCTCGATGTGCTCCGGCGGGGTGGAACAGGGGGCTTTCGCCGGCCCCTTTGCAGGCTGTGCCATGGTGTTCCCTCCGGTGTGGCGGGCCCCGGCCCCGGTGCCGGGACCGGGGGCCCGCGTCCCGCGTCAGAGGTTGGTCATGTCGACCGGGATCCGTGCCTCGCAGCCGTCCCGCAGTACCGTGGCCTCGATCAGGCCGTAGGGGCGGTCGGCGGCGAAGTACACCTCGTTGTCGTTCTTGAGGCCGAACGGCTCCAGGTCGACCAGGAAGTGGTGCTTGTTCGGCAGCGAGAAGCGGACCTCGTCGATCTCGCCGCGGTGGTTGATGATGCGCGCACCCATCTGGTACAGGGTCTGCTGCAGCGAGAGCGAGTACGTCTCGGCGAACGCCTGGAGCATGTGCTTCTTCACCTGCTCGTAGGACTTCTCCCAGTGGGGCGCCTTCTGCTCGTCGTCGGTCCAGTTGAACCGCCAGCGGGCGGCGACCTGGGTGGCCAGGATGCGGTCGTACGCCTCCTGGAGGGTGGTGTACTTGTCCTTGACGTAGCCCCAGAACTCGGAGTTGGTCGAGTTCATCACCACCAGGTCCTTCAGACCGGAGATCACCTCCCACTTCTCGCCGTCGTAGGTGATCTGGGTGAGGCGGGTCTCCTGGCCCTTGCGGACGAAGGAGTGCTTGACCTCGTCGGCGCCGATGAACTTGGAGTTGGCGTCGGAGGTCTCGATCCGCTCCCAGGCGTACTCCTCGATGCGGATCCGGGCGCGGTGGATCGGCTCCTGGGAGGTGACGAAGTGCCGGGCGAGGTGGATGCCGAACTGCTCGGCGGACTCGATGCCGTACTCCTTGGCGAACGCGAACACCGTGTTCTTGGTGGTGTCGGTCGGCAGGACGTTGGCGTTGGAGCCGGAGTAGTGGACCTCCTCCATGTCGCCGGAGAGGGCGACGGAGACGTTGAGGTCCTTGATGTGGTGGGTGGCGCCGTCCCGCGTGATCTTGACGACTCGGTTCTCGGCCTTGCCGTACTGGTTCTGTCCCAGGATCGTCGGCATGTGTCGCTAGCTCCCTCGGTAAACGGAGTAGCCGAACGGGTTGAGCAGCAGCGGTACGTGGTAGTGCTCGCCGGGCTTGACGGCGAAGGTGATGGCCACCTCGGGGAAGAACGCACCGCTGTCCCGATTCGCGGGGGCGTCCTGCTGCGCATCGGCTCGCTGATTCGCTGATGTGTCGAAGTACGGCTCCACCGCGAAGTCGAGCCGTACGTGGGTGGTGCCCTCCGGCAGCGCCGGGAGGTCCTTGCAGCGCCCGTCGGCGTCGGTCGCGGAGCCGCCGAGGTCCTGCCAGTCCCCCTCGTGCCCGGCGCGGGCGGCGAGGCGGACGGCGATGCCCTCGGCGGGGCGGCCGGCGCTGGTGTCCAGGACGTGCGTGGACACGGAGGCGGTGGTGCTGGTGCTCATGGTCGGGCGTCCTCTTCGACGAGTCGGGCCAGCCGGATGCGGTTGATCCTGCCCAGTTCGGTGCGGACGATCTCCCGCTCCTGCTCGGGCGAGTTGCCGATCCGCTCCTTCACGGCGTCCCGCATCTGCTCGGCGCTGCGGCCGGTGGCGCAGATGAGGAACACATGGCCGAACTTCTCCTGGTAGGCGAGGTTCAACTCCAGCATCTCCGCCTTGAGTTGCGCGGAGGCGCCGGCCATGCCGCTCTGCTCCCGGGCGGACGTGGGGTCGCCGGGCCTGGGGCGGCCGATCGGCGGGTGCCCGGCCATCGCCTCCGCGAGGTCCGCCGCCGTCAGGTCGGCCATGGCGGCGTCGCTCGCGGCGTACAGGTCCTCGACGGTGGCGCAGGGGCGGGCGGCGAGCAGCCGCCGTACCCACGCCGTGGAGGCACACGCCTCGTGGAGCGCGGCGAACGCCGCGGATTCCTCAAGGGTGTTGAAACGGGCCAGGCCCGGCGGCGGGGAAGTGGACGTCACGGGAGAGCCTCCGTGGCCTTGTGCTGAACTGGCGTGCCGATAGCTAACGCGCTCCGCAACACAGCGTCAACAGTTTGTTGAAAATTCGCGGTAAACAAAGCCGCCGTCCGATTGCCGGACGGCGGCGTGTGCTACGGCGCGAAAGCGCAGGTCAGGAGCCCTTCTCGCGGTTGAGGTAGTTGTAGACGGTGAAGCGGCTGACGCCCAGGGCGCTCGCGACGGTCTCCACGCCGTGGCGCACAGAGAAGGCGCCGCGCGCCTCCAGCATCCGCACCACCTCCTGCTTGGCCTTGCGGTCCAGATCCGCCAGGGGTCTGCCCTGCCGGCGCTCCAGGGCGGCCAGGATGTGGTCGAGGGAGTCGGCGAGCTGCGGCAGCTTGACCGCGACGGCCTCGGCGCCGTCCCAGGAGAGCACCACGTCGTCCTGGCCGGCCTCGTCGGGCGGGACCAGCTCGCCGCCGATGGCGTCGACCAGGGGCTTGACGGCGGCGATGAACGACTCGGCCGCGCCGCCGGTCACCGCTCGTCCGCCTCGACGACGTTGACCTGGAGGGAGATCCGGGTGGCGCCCGCGTCCAGGGTCCGGCGCAGCAGGGCGTCCAGGGCGGTGAGCACCGCGTCCGCGCCGCCCGCCGCGGTGTTGCCGAAGGGGCCGACGTCCACCTCGTCCAGCCCCGCCGCCTCGATCACCTCGCGGGCCACCAGCGCGTGGGCGGGCGCCTCGTCGAGGTCGAAGGGCTCGGTCGTGAACTCCACTCTCAATCGCACGCGCTCAACCTAACGCGCGGCGCCGGATTCCGCCGACCCCCCTTGACAACCTCCGACACCCCCCGGCAATCTTCCATTACGCAGAAATGAACTTCCGTAATACGGAATCAGACCACGGAAGGGAGCGCGGGACCCCATGGGATTCGCAGACCAGCGCTTCAACGTCAACCTGTCGATCCTCTTCACGGAACTCCCGCTCCTGGAGCGCCCCGCGGCCGCCGCCGCGGCCGGCTTCACCGCGGTCGAGCTGTGGTGGCCCTGGATCGACTCCCCCACCCCCGAGCGGTCCGCACTGGACGCCCTGCGGCGGGCGATCGAGGACGCGGGCGTCCGGCTCACGGGCCTGAACTTCTACGCCGGGCGGCTCCCCGGCCCCGACCGCGGCGCCCTGTCGCTCCCCGGCGAGGAGTCGGACCGGTTCCGCGCCAACATCGACGTGGCCGCGGACTTCGCCCACTCGCTCGGGTGCACGGCGCTCAACGCGCTGTACGGCAACCGCGTCGAGGGCGTGGACCCGGCCGAGCAGGACGCGCTCGCGCTGGAGAACCTGGTCCTGGCGGCCCGCGCGGCCGACCGGATCGGCGCGGTCCTGCTGATCGAGGCGCTCAACGCGCCGGAGTCGCCGCGCTACCCGCTGGTGTCGGCACCGGCCGCGGTCGACGTGGTCGACCAGGTCAACGAGGCCACCGGCCTGGGCAACGCCAAGTTCCTGATGGACCTCTACCACCTGTCGATGAACGGCGAGGACCTGCCGGAGGTGATCGAGCGGTACGCGGCGAAGACCGGGCACGTGCAGATCGCCGACAACCCCGGCCGCGGCGCCCCGGGCACCGGCTCGCTGCCGCTGGAGGAGCTGCTCGGCCTGCTGGCCAAGGCCGGCTACGACGGCTGGGTCGGCCTGGAGTACAAGCCCGGCGACCGCCCGAGCGCCGAGTCCTTCGACTGGCTGCCCCGCGAGGCCCGCGCCGCCCGCTGAGAACTTTTCCCGTACCGAGAGGCACCCTCACCATGAGCACTCTTCCCAAGGTCGCCTGGATCGGTCTCGGCATCATGGGCTCCCCCATGTCCGAGAACCTGATCAAGGCGGGTTACCAGGTCACCGGTTACACGCTGGAGCAGGAGAAGCTGGACCGGCTGGCCGCCGCCGGCGGCACCGCGGCCGGTTCCATCGCCGAGGCCGTCCGGGACGCCGATGTCATCGTCACGATGGTGCCGGCCTCCCCGCAGGTCGAGGCCATCGCGTACGGCCCCGACGGCATCCTGGAGAACGCCCGCTCCGGCGCGCTGCTGATCGACATGTCCTCGATCACCCCGGGGACCTCCGTCGACCTGGCGAAGGCCGGCCGGGACAAGGGCATCCGGGTGCTGGACGCCCCGGTGTCCGGCGGCGAGGCCGGCGCGATCGAGGCCGTGCTGTCCATCATGGTCGGCGGCGAGCAGGCCGACTTCGACGAGGCCAAGCCGCTCCTCGAAGCGCTGGGCAAGACGATCGTGCTGTGCGGCCCGCACGGCTCGGGCCAGACCGTGAAGGCCGCCAACCAGCTCATCGTCGCCGTGAACATCCAGGCGTGCGCCGAGGCCGTGGTCTTCCTGGAGAAGTCGGGCGTCGACCTGAAGGCGGCGCTGGACGTCCTCAACGGCGGGCTGGCCGGCTCCACCGTGCTGACGCGGAAGAAGGACAACTTCCTGAACCGCGACTTCGCGCCGGGCTTCCGCATCGACCTGCACCACAAGGACATGGGCATCGTCACCGACGCCGCCCGCGCGGTCGGCGCGGCCCTGCCGGTCGGCGCGGTGGTCGCCCAGTTGGTGGCCTCCCTGCGCGCCCAGGGCGACGGCGGCCTGGACCACTCCGCCCTGCTGCGGGCCGTGGAGCGGCTCTCCGGCGCCCAGGTCTGACCCACCCGGACCTCCGGGCGGCGCCGGCGCCGACATCTGTCCCGTCGCGCCCAGGCGGCGGCGCCGCCCGGAACCTTCCTCAACAAACTGTTGACGTTCTGAACACCCCAAACCTAGGCTCCACGAAGCGGAAACGGTTTTCCGCTCGACGTTTTCGCTGACACCCGCACGGAAGGTCCACGATGTCGCAGCGCGTGCTCACCACCGAGTCCGGCGCCCCGGTCGCCGACAACCAGAACTCCGCCTCCGCCGGCGTCGGCGGCCCGCTCCTGATCCAGGACCAGCACCTGCTGGAGAAGCTCGCCCGGTTCAACCGCGAGCGCATCCCGGAGCGCGTGGTGCACGCCCGCGGCTCCGGCGCCTACGGGCACTTCGAGGTCACCGACGACGTCACCGACTACACGCACGCCGAGTTCCTGGACACCGTCGGCAAGCGCACCGAGGTCTTCGTGCGCTTCTCCACCGTCGCCGACTCGCTCGGCGGCGCGGACGCGGTGCGCGACCCGCGCGGCTTCGCGGTGAAGTTCTACACCCGCGAGGGCAACTACGACCTGGTCGGCAACAACACGCCGGTGTTCTTCATCAAGGACCCGATCAAGTTCCCCGACTTCATCCACTCGCAGAAGCGGGACCCGTTCACCGGCCGTCAGGAGCCGGACAACGTCTGGGACTTCTGGGCCAACTCCCCCGAGGCCACGCACCAGGTGACCTGGCTGATGGGTGACCGCGGCATCCCGGCCTCCTACCGGCACATGGACGGCTTCGGCTCGCACACCTACCAGTGGACCAACAGCGCGGGCGAGGCGTTCTACGTCAAGTACCACTTCAAGACCAACCAGGGCATCCGCTGCCTCTCCGCCGAGCAGGCGGCCGAGACCGCGGGCCAGGACCCGACCTCGCACCAGACGGACCTGCTCCAGGCCATCGAGCGCGGGGTGCACCCGTCCTGGACGCTGCACGTGCAGCTCATGCCGGTGGCGGAGGCGGCCGACTACCGCTTCAACCCGTTCGACGTGACCAAGGTGTGGCCGCACCGGGACTACCCGCTGCGCCGGGTGGGCCGGCTGGTCCTGGACCGCAACCCCGACAACGTGTTCGCCGAGGTCGAGCAGGCCGCGTTCTCCCCGAACAACTTCGTCCCGGGCATCGGCCCCTCCCCCGACAAGATGCTCCAGGGCCGCCTGTTCGCCTACGCGGACGCGCAGCGCTACCGCCTGGGCGTCAACCACACCCAGCTCGCCGTCAACGCGCCGCGCGCCACCACCGCGGAGAACTACGGCCGGGACGGTCTGATGGCCGCCAACAACCAGCCCCGTTACGCCAAGAACTACGAGCCGAACTCCTACGACGGCCCCGTGGAGACCGGCCGCCCGCTGGCCGCGCCGCTGCCCGTCTCCGGGCACACCGGCACCCACGCGGCGCCGCAGCACACCAAGGACGACGACTTCTTCCAGGCCGGCGAGCTGTACCGGCTGATGACCGAGGACGAGAAGAAGCGGCTGGTCGCCAACATCGCCGGGGGCCTGTCCCAGGTCTCCCGCGACGACGTGATCGACAAGAACCTCGCCCACTTCCACGCCGCCGACCCCGAGTACGGCAAGCGCGTGGCGGAGGCGGTCCGCGCCCTGCGCGAGGACTGACCCCACCGGCTCGCGGACGGGACCTGACGGGGAGGTCAGGACCGTCCGCGTGGCCCGCGGGAGCACCGGCCGGCCCGGATGAGGGGTGGCCACCGGTGCGCCGCGGGCGGGACCCGAGGACCGCGGCGGTCGGCGAGCCAGTGCGGTGGTGAAGGGCCCGGCGGTCCGCTCCTACGACCTGAGGGGAGCGGACCCGGGGCCCGTCGCCGCCCGCCGCGGTCCCGGCCCGGGCGCCTCCCCGCCCCCCATGCTCCGTCCGGCGGCGCGAACGACCTGTCGCGCCCAGCCTCGCGCCGTCGGACGGTCACCAGCACCACCACCGGACAGCACCCTCACCGGTCCCAGGAGCGCCGGACGCGGAACCCCCGCGTCCGGCGCTTCTCGGCGTTCCGCCGGGCTACCTCAAGTCTTCCTCTGAAACCGGCCGCCGCGCGCTTGGGCCGCCCCCGCCGCCGGGCACATAGCGGGCACGGGGGTGAGGCCGATGGACACCGGAAGGGACTTCGCGCTGGAGCCGCACGAGACGGCGCTGCTGGCCGGCGGCCCGCACGCGGCCGTCACGGTCGCGGTGGTGGACCTGCGCCTGCGGGGCGCGGTCGAGACCGGCCCGGGCGGGACCCTGTGCGTGCTGGAGCCGCCGGAGGAGGAACTGCCCCCGTTCACGGGGACGGTGCTGGACTGCCTGGACGAGCCGCTCACCGTACGGGAGCTGGTCCGGCACCCGGACGTCAGGCTCGCGCTGGCCCTGACCCGCATCCCGCTCGCCGACGCCGGGCTGCTGGGGTATCCGCGGCTGGGCGCCAACCGGGCCGCCCGGCGCCGGGTGGAGTTCCTGCGGGAGCGGCACCCGCTGCCGCGGGGCGGGCACGGGCTGGGCGACGAGGACACGCTGCTCGCCGTCGCCCTGCACGGCGAGGCCGCGCTGCGCGTGCTGATGCCCCGCTTCGCCCGGCGGGCCGGGCTGCTGTCCGGCCCCGGGGAGGACCCGGAGGACGACGTGCGCCCGCGCCGCCGGGGCAGGTTCGCACGGCGCGCGGGGACCGGCGGGTACGAGGACGCCGCCCCTCCCCAGGACCGTCCGGGCGGCCGGGGCTGAGAAGGCCGGAGGGCGGTCCGTCCCGGGGGAACGGACCGCCCTCTTCCCTGCGCTGGCGCGGTGTCAGACCTTCAGGGTCCGCACGGCGGTCGGGGCGTGGCCCGGTTCGGTGGCCAGCTCCTCGAACTCCACCACGTTGGAGATGTCGTTGGTGCCCGACATGGAGATGTTGGTGACCCGTTCCAGGATCGCCTCCACGACGACCGGCACCCGGTACTCGGCGGCGAGCTTCTTGGCCTGCTCGAAGGCGGCGCCCAGCTCGGCCGGGTCGGTCACCCGGATCGCCTTGCAGCCCAGGCCCTCGGCGACCTTGACGTGGTCGACGCCGTAGACGCCCAGCTCGGGCGAGTTGACGTTCTCGAACTCCAGCTTGACCTGGAAGTCGATGTCGAAGGCGCGCTGCGCCTGGCGGATCAGGCCCAGGTAGGAGTTGTTGACCAGCACATGCACGTACGGGATCTTGTGCTGCGCGCCGACGGCCAGTTCCTCCAGCATGAACTGGAAGTCGTAGTCCCCGGAGAGGGCGACGACCTGGGCCTCGGGGTCGGCCTTGGCGACGCCGAGCGCGGCGGGCACGGTCCAGCCCAGCGGGCCGGCCTGGCCGCAGTTGATCCAGTGCCGGGGGCGGTAGACGTGCAGCATCTGGGCGCCGGCGATCTGCGAGAGGCCGATGGTGGAGACGTACCGGGTCTCCGGCCCGAACGCCTTGTTCATCTCCTCGTAGACGCGCTGCGGCTTGATCGGGATGTCGTCGAAGTGGGTACGGCGCTGCAGGGTGGCCCGCCTCTCCTGGGCGGACGCGGCCCAGGCGGAGCGGTCGGGCAGCGTCCCGGCGGCCTTGTGCTCCCGCGCCACCTCGACGAACAGCTCCAGGGCGGCCCCGGCGTCGGAGGCGATGCCGTAGTCCGGGGCGAAGATCCTGCCGATCTGGGTGGGTTCGATGTCGACGTGGACGAAGGTGCGTCCGGCGGTGTAGACGTCGAGCTTGCCGGTGTGCCGGTTGGCCCAGCGGTTGCCGATGCCCAGGACGAAGTCGGACTCCAGGAAGGTCGCGTTGCCGTAGCGGTGCGAGGTCTGCAGGCCCACCATGCCGGCGTTCAGCTCGTGGTCGTCGGGGAGCGCGCCCCAGCCCATCAGGGTGGGCACCACGGGGACGCCGGTCAGCTCGGCGAACTCCACCAGCAGGCCGGCCGCGTCGGCGTTGATGACCCCGCCGCCCGCCACGATCAGCGGGCGCTCGGCGGCGACGAGCATCCCGAACGCCTTCTCGATCTGGGCGCGGGTCGCGGCCGGCTTGTAGACCGGCAGCGGCTCGTAGGTCTCCGGGTCGAACTCGATCTCGGTGAGCTGCACGTCGATCGGCAGGTCGATCAGGACCGGCCCCGGGCGCCCGGAGCGCATCAGGTGGAACGCCTTCTGGAAGACGCCGGGGACCTGCGCGGCCTCCAGGACGGTCACCGCCATCTTGGTGACCGGCGCGGCGATGGAGGCGATGTCGACGGCCTGGAAGTCCTCCTTGTGGATCACGGCGGTCGGGGCCTGGCCGGTGATGCACAGGATCGGGATGGAGTCGCCGGTCGCCGAGTACAGGCCGGTGATCATGTCGGTGCCGGCCGGTCCGGAGGTGCCGACGCAGACGCCGATGTTGCCGGGGCGGGTACGGGTGTAGCCCTCGGCCATGTGGGACGCGCCCTCGACGTGGCGGGCGAGGGTGTGGGTGATGCCGCCGGACGCCTTGAGCGCCGCGTAGAACGGGTTGATCGCCGCGCCCGGCACACCGAACGCGTCCGAGACGCCCTCGCGCTTGAGGATCTCAACTGCCGCGCGGGCAGCGGTCATACGAGCCATCGAGTACTCCTGCTTCGGCTGTCGGATTCGCACTCCCGTCGCGCCCGCGGTGAGCAATTCCGTATAGCGAAATTTAACTTCTACTATCTGGAAGCAAGGTAAGTGGGGTGGGCGGAGGACGTCAAGAGACGGGACGGCCGCGGCGCCCGGCGCCGCGGCCTCGACAGGTACCGACGCTCAGGCGCCGTAGCGTTCCCGCAGCTCGATCTTGCGGACCTTGCCGGAGACGGTCATGGGGAAGGAGTCCACGATCCGCAGCCGGGTGGGCACCTTGTAGTGGGCCAGCCTGCCCTCGCAGTGCGCGCGCAGCTCCGCCAGGGTGGGCGGCGCGGCCGGGTCGGCGGGGACCACGCAGGCCAGCACCTCCTCGCCGTACCGCTCGTGCGGCACCCCGACGACCTGGACGTCCGCGATGCCGGGGTGGGTGTGCAGGAACTCCTCGATCTCGCGCGGGTAGATGTTCTCCCCGCCCCGGATGATCATGTCCTTGATGCGGCCGGCGATCTCGACGTACCCGTCCTCCCGCATCACCGCCAGGTCCCCGGTGTGCATCCAGCGGGCGGGGTCGATCACCTCGGCGGTCTTCTCCGGCTCGTTCCAGTAGCCGAGCATCACGCTGTAGCCCCGGGTGCACAGTTCGCCGGTGGCGCCGCGGGGCAGGGTGACGCCGGTGGCCGGGTCGACGACCTTGACCTCCAGGTGCGGCAGGACCCGGCCGACGGTGCCGGTGCGGTGCTCCAGGTCGTCGTCCCTGCGGGTCCCCAGGGAGACCGGGGAGGTCTCGGTCATGCCGTAGCAGATGGCGACCTCGGCCATGTGCATCTCGGCGACCACCCGTTTCATCACCTCCGCCGGGCAGGGCGAGCCCGCCATGATGCCGGTGCGCAGCGAGGAGAGGTCGTACGCCGCGAAGTCCGGCAGGTGCAGCTCGGCGATGAACATGGTCGGCACGCCGTACAGGGAGGTGCACCGCTCGGCCTGGACCGCCTCCAGGGTCGCCCGCGGGTCGAAGGACGGGGCGGGGATGACGACGCAGGCGCCGTGCGAGGTGGCCGCCAGGTTGCCCATCACCATGCCGAAGCAGTGGTAGAAGGGCACGGGCAGGCAGATCCGGTCCTGCTCGGTGTACCCGACCAGCTCACCGACGAAGTACCCGTTGTTGAGGATGTTGTGGTGCGAGAGGGTCGCGCCCTTGGGGAAGCCGGTGGTGCCCGAGGTGTACTGGATGTTGATCGGGTCGTCGCAGGACAGCTCCTCGTACGGCGGGTCGGGGGTGGCCCGGTCGAGCAGCGCCTGCCAGCCGGGGTCGCCGAAGTGGACGACCTCCCGCAGGTCGGGACAGCGTCCGCGCACCTCGCCGACCATCGCCCGGTAGTCGCTGGACTTGTGGCCGGGCGAGGCGAACAGGAAGGAGACACCGGCCTGTTGCAGGACGTACTCGGCCTCGTGGGTGCGGTAGGCCGGGTTGATGTTCACCATGACGGCGCCGAGGCGCGCGGTGGCGTACTGGACGAGCACCCACTCCGGGCAGTTGACCGCCCAGATGCCCACCCGGTCGCCCTTGCGCACTCCGGAGGCCAGCAGCGCGGACGCCAGCCGGTCGACCTCGGCGCCGAACTCGGCGTAGGTCCAGCGGCGGCCGGAGGGGACGTCGACCAGGGCCTCGCGGTCCGGCCAGGTGGCCACCGCCCGGTCCAGGTCGGCGCCGATGGTGTCGCCGAGCAGGGGGGTCGTGCCGGTGCCGTGCGCGTAGGAGTTCACCGGAAGTCCTCCTCGCGGTACTCCGCCGCCGAGCCGGCCGCCGTCGCCTCGCGCAGCTCGATGCGGCGGATCTTGCCGGAGACGGTCTTGGGCAGGTCGGCGAATTCCAGGCGGCGGATGCGCTTGTAGGGGGCGAGCACCTCCCGGGAGTGCTCGAACAGCACCTTGGCGGTGTCCGGTCCCGGCTCCCAGCCCGCGGCCAGCACGATGTACGCCTTCGGCACCGCCAGCCGCAGGTCGTCGGGGGCAGGCACGACGGCGGCCTCGGCGACCGCCTCGTGCTCCAGCAGGGCGCTCTCCAGCTCGAACGGGCTGATCTTGTAGTCGCTGGCCTTGAACACGTCGTCGGCGCGGCCCACGTAGGTGAGGTAGCCGTCGGCGTCGCGGGCGCCGATGTCGCCGGTGCGGTAGTAGCCGCCGGCCATCGCCTCGGCGGTGCGCTCGGGGTCGCCGTGGTAGCCGGTCATCAGGCCGACCGGCTTCGCCGAGAGGTCGAGGGCGATCTCGCCCTCGGTGGCGCCGGGTTCGCCGGTGACCGGGTCGAGGAGTTCGACCCGGTAGCCGGGGCTGGGGCGGCCCATGGAGCCGGTCTTGAGCACCTGGCCGGGGGTGTTGGCGACCTGCACGGCGGTCTCGGTCTGGCCGAAGCCGTCCCGGACCGTCACCCCCCAGGCCCGGCGGACCTGCTCGATCACCTCGGGGTTGAGCGGCTCACCGGCGGCGACCACCTCGCGCGGCGGGGTGGTGAGCCGGCCGAGGTCGGCCTGGATGAGCATCCGCCAGACGGTCGGCGGGGCGCAGAAGGTGGTGACCCGGGCCCGGGCCATCTCGTCCATCAGCCGAGCCGGGTCGAACCGGGTGTAGTTGTGCACGAAGACGGTCGCCTCCGCGTTCCACGGCGCGAACAGGTTCGACCAGGCGTGCTTGGCCCAGCCCGGCGAGGAGATGTTCAGGTGCACGTCACCGGGGCGCAGACCGATCCAGTACATGGTGGCCAGATGGCCCACCGGGTACGAGACGTGGGTGTGCTCGACCAGCTTGGGGCGGGCGGTGGTGCCCGAGGTGAAGTACAGCATCAGCGGGTCGTCGGCGCGGGTGGGCCCGTCCGGCGTGAAGGTGTCGGGGGCGGTGTCCACCTCCTCGTACGGCAGCCACCCCGCGGGCGCGCCGCCGACCGCGATCCGGGTGTAGTCGCCGGGGACCTGGTCGAACTTGCCGGTGTCCGCGGTGCGGACCAGGACGTGCCGGACCCGGCCGCGCTCGACGCGGTCGCGCAGGTCGGCGGGGCCGAGCAGCGGGGTGGCGGGGATGACCACCGCGCGCAGCTTCATCGCGGCCAGGGCCGTCTCCCACAGCTCGACCTGGTTGCCGAGCATGACCAGCACCCGGTCCCCGGCGCCGACGCCCCAGGCGCGCAGCCGGTTCGCGGCGCGGTTCGAGCGGGCGGACAGTTCGGCGAAGGTCCGGCGGGTCTCGGTGCCGTCCTCCTCGACGATGTGCAGCGCCGTGCGGCCGTTGTCCGCGGCGATGGCGTCGAACCAGTCCAGCGCCCAGTTGAAGTGCTCCGGGCGGGGCCACTCGAAGCCCGCGCAGGCGGCCTCGTAGTCCTCACGGTGCTCCAGCAGGAAGTCCCGTGCCCTGCGGAAGCTCTCCGTCGCCGTCGTCATCGTGCTCCTCCTCGGTGCCGGGCCGTGGCCGGGCGGCTCGGCCTTCGTCGGTGTTCCGTGACGGAGGTCTTACCATCCGACCGGGTCGTCACGCCCGTACGGGGCCGAAGCGGATGGCGTACGGGCCGTCCGGGTGCATCGTCGCCAGCAGTCGCTCCGCCTCCTCGGTCACCTCGCGGCGCTGTACGGCGGTGAGGTCGCCGAACGCCTCGATGACCAGGGCGTCGGCGTCCAGGCGCCACAGCCCGGCCAGGAAGCCGTCGACGAGCAGGGTGCGGTGGGCGAGATTGCCCTGCCAGGCCCGGCCGCGGTGGGCGGGCGGGACGACACGGGTGCGGTCGGCGTGCGACAGCAGGAGGTTGTCGAACTCGGGCAGGAAGCGCGGCGGGGCCGGGGTGTCCGGGTCGGGGCGGGGCGCGTCGGGCAGGTCGAACAGCTCGGTGCCGGCCGGGTCGCGGAAGACCAGCAGCCGGGGGCGCAGCCGTTCGAAGGCGGGGCGCAGCCTGGTCAGGCCGGCCCAGGTCTGCATGTCCTTGACGGAGGCCGGGCCGTAGGCGGCGAGGTAGCGCAGCACGGTGGCGTCGGGCGCGGGGACGGGGGCGGCGGGGCGGCCGAGCCAGTGCTCGGCGGTGGTGAGGGTGACCTGGCCGCTCCTGCCCCACAGTCCGCGCGGGGTGATCTGCACCAGCGGCAGCAGACAGCGGGCGGCCACCGACAGGGCCCCCGGGTCGGCGTCGGGCCACCGGGCGCCGAGTGCCTCGCGCAGCTCCCGCGGGGTGCGCGGCTCGGCCTCGACCAGGTCGCGGGCGAGCCGGGCGAGGCGGTGCGGGTCGACGCCCGTCAGGCCCTTGCGGAACTGGCGCAGCTCCCGGTCCCGGGCGGCCTGCACCAGGGGGCGCAGGGTGAGGCAGTCGTCGGCGGTGTGGGTGTGGAGGGTCGAGCGCAGGGTGACGATGCGGACGACCCGGCGGGCCGCCATCGGCGCGGACAGGGCCTCGGGGGTGAAGCCGGCCAGCCGGGCGGCGAGGGCGTAGTACGGCGGTTTCACGTTCTGCGCCTGGAGGCCGACGAGGTGGGCGACGGCGGCCTCGGCGGACAGCTCCGCGCGGCGCAGCAGCAACTGCCGGGCGAGGGTCGCGCGGTTCAGGGCACGGGTGCCGAGGACGGGGGCCGTGGGCGCCTTGGTCGTCATAACCGCACGGTAGCGCCGCTCGCGGACAGGTACGGTCCGCGAGTGCGCCCCGGGGTGAGTGGTCCGGGGCGGGGCGGGCACCCGGGGGCACTGTGCACGGACGACGGAAGATCCTGGTGACCGGCTGGTTCAGCTTTCTGCACGGGGAGGCGACCGCCGGGGACGTGCTGGCCCTGGACCGGGTGCGGGCGGTGCTGCGGGAGGCCGGGCTCGGCCACGACGTGGTGTGGAGCCCGGGGTTCCGCGCCGACGGCCTTCACTTCGCGGACATCGACCCGGCGGCCTACACCCATCTGGTCTTCGTGTGCGGGCCGGTCCACGGCGACCAGGTGGCGGAGCTGCACCGGCGGTTCGCGCACTGCACGCGGATCGCCGTGGGCGTCTCGGTGGTCGACCCCGGCGACCCGGCCGTCACCGGCTTCCACCGCATCCTGCTCCGGGACGCGCCGGGTGCCGAGCCGGCCTTGGACCTCGCGGCCCGCGCCCCCGCGCTGCCCGCCCGCCCGGTGGCCGGCGTGATCCTCACCCACGGGCAGCGGGAGTACGGGCGGCAGCGGCGGCACGCCGAGGTCGCCGGGGCGGTGACGGGCTGGCTGGCCGGCCAGGACTGCGCCCGGCTGGAACTGGAGACCCGGCTCGACACCCGGGACTGGCGGCTGTGCGCCACCCCGGCCGACCTGGAGGCGGTCCTCGCCCGGCTGGACCTGGTCGTCACCGACCGGCTGCACGGCCTGGTCCTCGCCCTGCGGGCCGGCACCCCGGCCCTGGCCATCGACCCGGTGGCGGGCGGCGCGAAGGTGACCGCCCAGGCCCGCGCCTGCAACTGGCCCGCGCTGGTCCCGGCCGAACGGGTCGGCGCCGGGCCGCTGGAGCGGTGGTGGGGGTGGTGCCTCACGGAGGGCCGGGAGGCGGCCGGGCGGGTGGCCGCGGGCTTTCGCGCGGGGCCCCCGGACGCGGCCGACGGCCTGGTGGCGGCACTGGCCGGCGGTCTTCGTTAGGACTTCCGGCGGGAGGGGCACTCCGGGTGGTGTCGGGTCGTTTCCTGGAGGGATCACCACCGTGAGCATCGGCCGGCTTTCCGAGCACGAGCGGCGCATCCTCGCAGAGGTCGAGCGGGAGCTGTGCCGCGACCACCGGCTCGACCGGGCACTGCGCACCTTCCGGCCGGGCCCGGGCCCCGGCCTCGCGCGCCTGGCGTCCTACCGCCCGCGAGCCCTGACCGTGGCCCTGCTCTGCGTGCTCGCCGTGACCCTGATGGTGACCGGCATCGTCACCTCCGAGCCGGGCGTCGTCTGGGCGTTCGCCGCCGTGTGGCCGGTGACGCTGTTCGCGGTGTTCCAGTTGCTGTGCCGGTGGACCGAGGGCTGAGCCCCCTCCCCCGGGTCAGCCGATGTAGCTGCGGGCCGTGGAGTCCCGCTGGGACGGCTCCAGGGTGCGCAGCCGGGCCTCCACCGCGGGCGGCAGCGCCCGGCGCTCGCGCAGCACCCACGGCAGGCCGGCGGCCGCCTCGGCGAAGGCGCGCAGCGAGGCGGTGTCGCGCGGGACGGTACGGGCCAGGTGCAGGGTGCGGCGCAGGGCGTACCCGGCCGGCCGGCGCAGCCAGGTGAACCACAGGGTGTTGCGGATGCCGTGCGCCCGGCGCAGCGTCGGGTCCCGTACCACGGACGGGTGGTGATGGATCGTCAGATGGTCCGCGTACGTCAGCCACCAGCCGCCGGCGGCGAGGTCGGCGGCGAGCAGCTCCTCCTCGCCGCCGAGCCAGAGCCGGGGGTGGAAGCCGCCCGCGGCACGGAAGGCGTCGGCGCGCAGCACGGTCGCGGCGGCCAGGAACGACCCGAGCGCCGGGCCGGGCAGCCATTCGGGGCCGGGCACGGGCGAGTCGCGCAGTTCCTTGACGATGGGGTCCTCGGTGCCGTCCGGCTCCACCACGATCCGGGCGGTGACGGCACCGAGCGCCGGGTGCGCGTCGAGCAGATCGGCGGCGCCGGACAGCGAGCCGGGCGCCCACCAGGAGTCGTCGTCGCAGAACGCCACGTAGGGGGTGCGGACCCGGCGGACGGCGAGGTTGCGGCCGACCGCGCCCAGGTTGCGGCCGGGGCGCAGCAGGGTGACCTCGGGGTGGTGGCGGGCAACGGCGCCGGAGGTGCCGTCGGTGGAGGCGTTGTCGGTGACGATCACCCGGGGCCGCTCCGGGAGTCCGGCGAGCCGGTCCAGGGTGCGCAGCAGTTCGGGGCGCCGGTTGTGGGTGATGACGACGACGGTGGTGCGGGGGTCGCTCATCCGGCGGCCCCGTCCAGGCGGCGGGCGGCCCGCTCCACGTGCGGGGGCAGCGGCCGGCGGGCGCGCAGCGCGGCGGGCAGCCTGGCGAGCGCCTCGCGCAGCGCGCGCCGGGCCTGCGGGTCCCGCCGGGCCTCGGCGGCCAGCGCGCGGGTGCGGGCCAGCGCGTACGGCAGCGGGCGGCGCAGCCAGGCGGTGAGCAGTTCGTTGCGGCGGAGCACGGCCGGGCGGCCGGTGCGCGGGCCCGGGTCGGGGTGGTGGTGGGCGGTCACCTCGGGGCAGTGGGTGACGCCCCAGCCGCGGGCGGCCAGGTCGTAGGCGAGCAGGGTCTCCTCACCGCCGAAGAACAGCAGCGGGTGGTAGCCGCCCGCGTCCAGGAACGCCTCGCGGCGGACCACCGAGGCGCAGGCGAGGAAGCCCAGGACCTGGATGCCGGGCAGGTCGGTGGCCGAGCCGAGCGGGGAGGCGGCGAGGACGCCGTTGAGCGGGTCGGCGTACCCGGCGGGGCCGACCAGGGTGCGGGCGGAGATCAGGCCGAGCCGCGGGTGCGCGTCGAGCAGCCGGGCGGCGGTGGCCAGCGCGCCGGGCGCCCACCAGGAGTCGTCGTCGCTGAACGCCACGTAGGGGGTGCCCAGGGCGCGGACGCCGTCGTTGCGGGCCAGGGCGCCCCGGTTGGCGGGCAGCGCGAGGACCCGGACCTGGGGGAAGTCCCGGGCGAGCAGGGCGCGGGTGTCGTCGGTGGAGGCGTTGTCGGCGACCAGGATCTCGGGGCGTTCGGGCAGCGCGAGCAGGTGGCGCAGGGTGCCGGCGAGGCTCGCGGCGCGGTTGCGGGTGGCGATGACGATGCCGACCGGGGCGTGGCCGGGCCGGTCGGTGCGCTCGCCCGAGCGGGTGGTCGACAGGGTGTGGTTCATGGTGCTGCCTCGCAGGGGGCGTCGAGGGTGCCGACGGCGGCCAGGACCTCGTCGGCGGTGATCCGCAGCAGGGCGGGGTCGGTGTCGCGGCCGTGCGGGTCGCCGTCCGGGCCGGGGTGCCACAGGGCGCGGTGGCGGGGGTGGTCCGGCGGGCCCCAGCGGTTGGGCGGCACCGGGCCGAACAGGGTCACGGACGGGGTGGCGTGGGCGACGGCGAGGTGGGCGATGCCGGTGTCGCCGCTGATCACGGCACGGGCGTCGGCGACCAGGGCGGACAGCGCCGGGTAGGGCAGGCCGCCGCCGAGGACGTCGCCGCCGGGCAGCCCGGCCTGTTCGGCGAGGTGGGCCACCAGGGCGGTCTCGCCGGGGCCGCCGGTGACCACGACCCGCAGGCCGCGGGCGCGCAGTTCCCGGGCGACGGCCGCGTACCGCTCCACCGGCCAGCAGCGGGCGGGGGCGCCGGCGCCGGGGTGCAGCACCACCGCGCCGGGCGCCGGGGAGGCGTCCGGCGGGCGGGGCAGCAGCAGGTCGGCGGGGTCGGCGTCGATGCCGTACGCCCGCAGCAGGCGGCACCAGCGGTCGCGTTCGTGTTCCTCGGCGTACCAGGGCGGTCCGTCGATCTCCGGGGTGCCGGGGTGGGCGAACGCCATCAGCTTCAGCGGGCCCAGCTCCGCCAGCAGCTTGTGGCTGGGCGGGCCGTTGCCGTGCAGGTCGACGGCGATCTCGGGCGGGGGGCCGGTCCAGTCCAGGGTGCGCGGCACGGCCCGGCCGGGCGCGGCGGCGGGCAGCAGCCTGTCGACGGCGCCGGTGGCGGCCGCCAGGGGGGCCAGTTCCGCCGGGGCGGCCAGCACGATCTCGTGGTCCGGGTAGGCCCGGCGCAGCGCCCGCAGCGCGGGGACCCCGGCGAGCAGGTCGCCCAGGCCCAGGGCGCGCAGGACGAGGACGGCGGGCCGGGCGGGCGCGGTCATCGCACCCCCTGCGCGGCGCGGGCCAGCAGCTCGGTCGAGGAGCGGCCGTCCAGGTAGGGCAGGAGGACGGCCTGGCCGCCCCACTCCTCCAGCAGCGCGGCCTCGGGCAGGTCGGCCCCGGCGTAGTCGCCGCCCTTCACCCACACGTCGGGGCGCAGGTCGGCCAGGAGCCGCTCGGGGGTGTCCTCGTCGAAGACGGCGACCGCGTCGACGCAGGCCAGGGCGCGCAGCACCCGGACCCGGTCGGCGAGCGGGTTGACCGGGCGGCCCTCGCCCTTGCGGCGGCGCACGGAGGCGTCGGAGTTGACGCACACCACCAGGCAGTCGCCGAGCCGCCGGGCGGCCTGGAGCAGGCCGACGTGCCCGGCGTGCAGCAGGTCGAAGCAGCCGCCGGCCGCGACGACCGTGCCGTGCCGGGCGCGCACCCGGGCGGCCAGCGCCCGCGGGTCCTCGGTGTCCGGGGGCGGATCCTGGGCGGTGCGGGAGTCGGCGGGCGGCAGGGCGCCCGCGCCGCCCGCGGCGACGAACTCGCTGGCGGCGGCGACCGCCCCCTCGACGGCCTCGCCGACCAGGGCCCCGTCGGCGAGCAGTCCGGCGGCGGTCGCGGCGAACCGGTCGCCGGCGCCGCAGGAGTCGCCGTGGTGGGCGCCGGGCGCGGGCACCAGCAGCGGGTGGTCGCCGTAGGAGAGCAGGGCGCCGCGCGAGCCGAGGGTGACCGCGACGGCGGCGACCCGCCACTGCCGTACCAGGGCGGCGGCGCTGTGCGCGGCGGCGCGCAGTCCCCCGGCGGGGCCGGTGTCCCGGGGGGCGAAGCCGTGCGCCTCCTTCTCGGCGGGGGTGACCAGCCGGGTGCCGGGGACGGGGGCGCCGCCGCGCGGGTGCGGGTCCCAGACCAGCGGCGGGCGGGCGGCGAGTTCGGCGCGGAGGGCGTCGGCGGTGCCCCGGCCGTAGTCGGAGACGAACACGGCCCCCGCGGCGCGCAGCGCGGCGCGGGCCTCGTCGGTGGCGGCGCGGGCGTGCCCGCCGCCCCGGTCGAGGCGGACCACGGGCCGGTCCTGGGCGAGGACGCGGGTCTTCTCGGGCAGCGTGCCGGCCTGCGGCAGCGCGATCAGCGTCAGCCAGGGGTCGAGCAGTTCCCGCAGCCGGCGGGCGGCGGGGTCGTCGCCGAGGCCGGTGATCAGGGTGACCTCGCGGCCGTCGCGGGCGGCGAGGTAGGCGGCGAGCGCGGCGCCGCCGGGCCGGATCCGCTCGGCGCACTCCGACACCACCGGCACCGGCGCGTCGGGCGCGAGCCGGTCGGCGGAGCCGGACAGGTCGCGGTCGAGCAGCGCGTCGCCGACCACCACCAGCGGGGTCTTGTCAGCCATGGGCGCCGTCCCCCCGGCCGGTGCCCAGGTCCAGGGCCGCGTCGAAGGCCGTGCAGATCATGTGGACGGCGACCAGGTGGAGTTCCTGGACGGTCGCGCCGCTGGGCGCCGCCACGCACAGGGCCTCGTCGCTGCCCAGCATCAGCGGGTTGGGTTCGCAGCCGGTGAGCGCCCACACCCGCAGGCCGGCCTCGCGGGCGGCCTCGGCGGCGGAGAGCAGGTTGGCGCTGGCCCCGGAGGTGGAGAGCAGCATCAGTACGTCGCCCGCGCGGCCGTGGGCGCGGACCTGGCGGGCGAAGACCTCGTGCACGCCGTAGTCGTTGGCGATGGCGGTGGTGGCGGAGGTGTCGGCGTGCAGGGCGATCGCGGAGAACGGCGGCCGGTCCTCGCGGTAGCGGCCGACGATCTCGGCGGTCAGGTGCTGGGCCTGGGCGGCGCTGCCGCCGTTGCCCGCGGCGAGCAGCCGGCCGCCGCCGGAGAGCACCTCGGCGAGGGTCTCGCCCCAGCGTTCGGTGATGTGCGCGGAGGCACGGAACGCGGTCAGGGCGTCCTGGAGTTCGTCGCAGTGCCCGACCACGGGCGGGTGCACGGTCATCACGCCACCTCCTTCGACAGTTCGTGTTCGGCGAGCGTCCGGCGGTAGACCCGCTGTACGCCGTCGGCGACGCGCCGCCAGGTGTAGTGGGTCAGGACCCGGTCGCGGCCGGCCCGGCCCTGCTCGCGGCGGAGTGCGGGGTCGGCGAGCAGCGCGCGGGCGGCGTCCGCGACGGCCCCGGGGTCGCCGGGGGCGACGAGGCGGCCGGTGACGCCGTCGGCGACGGAGTCGCGGTGGCCGCCGACGTCGGTGGCGAGGACGGGCACGCCGCACGCCATCGCCTCCAGCGGCACGATGCCGAACGGCTCGTACACCGGGGTGCACAGCACCAGGTCGGCGCTGCCGATCAGGGCCGGCATGTCGTCGGGGTCGACGGCGCCGAGCAGCCGGACCCGGTCGGTGACCCCGGCCTTGCGGGCGATGCCGGCCAGCCGCTCGGCCTCCGGGTCGGCCCACACCTCGTCGGCCGGGGGGCCGCCGGCGATCAGCAGTTCGGTGTCGGGCACCTGGGCCAGGGCGCGGACGGCCTGGTCGTAGCCCTTGCGGGGGACGAGCCGGCCGCAGGCCAGCAGGCGGTGCCGGCGGCGCCGCCCGGGGGTGCGGCCGGCACCGGCACCGGGCCGGAAGTGCTCGGCGTCCACCCCGCAGGGCACCACGGAGACCTGGCGCGGGGGCACGCCCATGTCGCCGAGTTCGACCACCTCGTCGGTGCAGGTGGCCAGGACCCGGGCGCAGGTGCGGCCGATCTGCCGCTCGATGCCGATCCGCTCGTACGGGCTGGTGTCCCGCATGCCCTGGTGGCGCCGCTTGACGGTGCCCAGGGCGTGGAAGGTCTGCACGACGGGGATCCCGTGCGGCTGGGCGCCGATCTGGGCGGCGAGTCCGGACATCCAGAAGTGGGCGTGCACCACGTCGGGCCGCTCGTGTCCCCAGGCGCGCGCCAGGTGGGCGCCGAACGCCGGCATGTAGGGGAACAGGTCGTCCTTGGGGACGGATTCGGCCGGCCCGGCCGGGACGTGCTCGACGACGGCGCCGCCGGGCAGCGGCACCCGGTCGGGCAGGTCGAGCGAGTCGCGGCGGGTGTAGACGACCACGTCGTGGCCGCGCCGGGCCAGTTCCTCGGAGAGGCGGGCCACGTACACGTTCTGCCCGCCCGCGTCGACGCCGCCGAGCGCGGCGAGCGGGCTGGCGTGCTCGGACACCATGGCGATCCTCATCGGGTCACCTCCTTCAGCAACCGCTCCCAGTCGTCCAGGAAGCGGGACAGCCCGTAGCGGGCGAGGGCCGCCGCGCGGGCCGCCGCGCCCACCTCCCGCGCGTGCGAGGGGTCGGCGAGGAAGCCGCGTACGGCGTCGGTCAGTACGTCGATGCGGTTGGAGACCACCCCGGCGCCGGGCGGGACCGCCTCGGTCACCTCGGTGGTGGCGAGGGCGACCACGGGCATGCCCAGGTGCATGGCCTCCAGCAGGGACAGGCCCAGGGAGGTCCAGCGGACGGGGTGGACGTACACACGCCGCCGGGCCAGCGCGGAGTGCAGGTCGCGCTGTACGACGTCCTGGGTGCGGCAGCGGTCGGGATCGACGCCGAGGTGCTCGGCCAGTCCCTCGGTGCGCATGCCGAACACGTCGAGGGGGGCGGCGCGGGCGAAGGCGGGCAGCAGGTCGGTGCCGGTGGTCCGGCCGCGCCGGATCGGCTCGTTGACGACGACGGCGGCGCGGTCGAGGTCGCCGGTCCAGCGGGGTCCGGGGTCGACGATGCCGTGTTCGATGACGGTGGTCTCGGTGCCGCCCGCGTCCCACATCAGCCGGTTGAAGTGGGTGACGTGGACCAGGGTGACGCCCGGGACGGCGGCGGCGGGGTGGCGGGTGTCGGGCACGTCGCCGTGGGGGGCGTTGTGCTCCAGGTAGACCAGCGGGGGGCGGCGGCCCAGCCACCGGTCGACCAGGTCGAGTTCGTGCGGGCGTTGCAGGACGACGAGGTCGATGTGCTCGTCGCGGAGCCGCTCGGGCGGTACCTCGATCACCGAGTCGGGCCAGTCCCAGGTGCGGGCCCGGCCCAGGCCGTCGGGGCCCCGGTCGGGGGTGACGGGGACCAGGTAGGTGTGGGGGCCCTGTACGAAGGCCGTGGTCCACGACCCGTGCACGTGCCAGATGAGGATCCTCATGCGTCCCCCAGGAGTTTCCCGACGGCGGCGACGACGTCGGTGGCGGTGACGGTGTTCAGACAGGGGTGGCCGGGGACCGGGCACTCCCGGGCCCTGCTGCCGGCGCAGGGCGCGTCCTGGTCGCCCAGGAGCACGTAGGGGACGCCGTAGGGCCGCCAGCGCTCGGCGGGGACGACCGGGGCGAACAGGGAGACGACGGGGGTGCCGACGGCGGCGGCGAGGTGGGCGGGCGCGGTGTTGCCGGTGACGACGGCGCCCGCGCCGGCCAGGACGCCGGAGAGTTCGGGGGCCTCGGTGCGACCGCCGAGGTCGGTGCCGTACCGGCCCGCGACATGGGCGGTGAGGTCGCGTTCGCCGGGGCCGCCGGTGACCAGGACGCGGTGTCCGGCGGCGGCCAGTTCCCGGACCGCCTCGGCGGCCCGGTCGGGGCTCCAGGCGCGGGCGGGGACGCTGGCGCCGGGGTGCAGCACGACGTACGGGCCGGGGCCGGTCAGGGCGGTGACCGGTGGCGGGGTGCGTACCCGCAGCCGGCCGTCGTCGCCGTCGGGCCGGGGGAAGCCGGCCGCCGCCGCCAGGTCCAGCGCGGCCTCGGCCTCGTGGGCGCCGGGGGCGCGCCGGTGGCGCAGGTCGAGCAGCGAGCCGGGGTAGTCCACGCTGTCGGCGGCGAGGCGGCGCACCCCGGCCAGCCTCAGCACCAGGGCGGTGGGCAGCGGCGACTGGTGGAAGGAGGTGAGGATCAGCCCGGTGTCGGCGTCGATCCGGTCGGCGAGGGCGTCGATGCCGGCGCGGTCCACGGGGGGCGGGTCGAAGCCGCCCCAGGGCGCCTCCCAGACCAGCACCTCGTCGACGCCGGGCAGCAGCCGGGCGGCGGGGGCGCCGCGCGGGCCGCACAGCAGGGTGACGTGGTCGGAGCGGGCGGCGACGGCCCGGACGGCGGGTCCGGCCAGCAGGACGTCGCCGAAGCTGTCCAGCCGGGTCACGATCGCTCTCATCGGGGCCTCCCGCAGGGGTCGGCGGGCGGCGCGGGCGGTGTGGCGTAGGCGGCCTCGATGGGCCCTTCGTTCGCCAGCACCCGGCCCTTGGGGGGTCCGCCGAGGACCGCGCGGACGGCGGTCAGCAGGTCGGCGGCGACGTGGTCGGCGGCGGCGGTCTCCTCGGGGCGGGTCGCCTGGTTGGGGACGAGGATGCCGTGTGCGCCGGCCCGGCGGGCGGCCTCGACGTCGGCGCCGATGTCGCCGATGACCACGCAGTCGGCGGGGTGGGTGCAGATCCGGCCGGCCGCCCACAGGATCATGCCGGGCTGGGGTTTGCGGCAGTGGCAGCCGTCGTCGGGGCCGTGCGGGCAGATCGCCCAGACGTCGAACGGGCCGAGCAGTTCGTCGATCCGGTGGTTGACGCGGCGTACGTCGGCGTCGGTGAGCAGGCCGCGGGCGACGCCGGACTGGTTGGTGACGACGCCGGTGGCGATGCCGTGGTGCCGCAGCAGGTCGAGGGCCTCGCGGGCGCCGTCGACGGGGCGGACCCGTTCCGGGTCGCCGTTGTAGGGGACGTCGTGGACGAGGGTGCCGTCGCGGTCGAACAGGACGGCCTTGACGGGGCTCATGCGGTCACCTCCTGCCAGGCGGGGGCGGAGCGGTGCCGCCACTCCCCGCTGATCCGGTGCCAGGTGGCGGCCGGCGGGATGAGGACGCTGGTCGTGACCATGGTGGTCACCTCGTGCCGGGTGCGCGGTCCGGGCGCGATACGGGCCCAGGCGAACTCGGCGGTGCCGGCGGCCCAGGCCAGCCCGGCGGCCGCGGCGGCCCGGGGGCGTCCGGCGGCGGCGAGGACGAGGGCGGCGGCACCGGCGGCGGTGATCGCGGCGTGCCGGCGGATCCGGCCCCGGGGCGCGACCGCCTTGGCCCACCAGTCGGGGCCGTGCAGCCTGCGCATCAGGGCGTCGTCGGCGTTGCCGCGCTGCTGCCGCAGGGAGACCCAGCGGCCGGCCGGGCGCACCGGGTGCCGGGTGGTGCGCCGGCCCTGCCGGATGCGCCAGCCGGCGTCCAGGACGCGCAGCGCGAGGTCGGCGTCCTCCCGGAAGGCGCGGGTGAAGCGTTCGTCGAAGCCGCCGACCTGCTTGAGCGCCTCGGTGCGGTAGGCCATGTCGGCGGTGATCCAGCGGGCGGTGGCCAGTCCGGCGGTGCCGCGCTCCCAGTCGGTGGGGCGGCGTTCGCCGGGCAGCGGGACGGCGATGACGCCCTGGACGCCGGCGGTGCCGGGGCCGGCCTCGGCGAGGTCCTGGGCGAGCTGGTCGCACCAGTGCGGGCCGACCTGCACGTCGTCGTCGAGGAACGCGGTCCACGGGGCGATGACCGCGCTCAGTCCGGTGTTGCGGGCGGCGGCCGGTCCGCGTCCGCCGCTGCGCAGCACCACCGTGCGTTCGCGCAGGTCACCCAGCACGCTGAGCGGGTACTCCAGCGCGCCGGGGTCGGCGTCCGGGTCGGGCCGGTCGTCGACGAGGACGATCTCGTCGGGGTCGGGGCCGTGCGCGGCGACCAGCGCGGCCAGGCAGTCGGCCAGCGTGGCGCGGGCCAGGGTGGGGATCACGACGGCGTATCCGGTCCTCGGGGTCTGCGTCATGCGAACGCCTTCCCCCGGCGCACCGCGAACGGGCCGATGGCCAGCAGGTCGACGGGCGCGGAGCCGAAGCACTCCAGGGCGTCGCGCGGGTCGTCCACCATGGGCCGCCCGGCGGTGTTGAGGCTGGTGTTGACCACCACCGGCAGTCCAGTGCGCCGTTCGAACGCGGCCAGCATCCGGGCGACCAGCGGTTCCCGGCGCGCCTCGACGGTCTGGATCCGGGCGGTGCCGTCGACGTGCACGACGGCCGGGAGGCGGTCGCGCCACTCGGCGGCCACGTCGTGCACGAAGAGCATGTACGGGCTGGGCACCGGGCCGCCGGAGAAGATGCGGTGGGCGCGGTCGGCGAGCACCATCGGGGCGACCGGGCGGAACTCCTCGCGGCCCTTGACGTGGTTGAGGCGTTCCAGGTTCTCGGCGCGGCCGGGGTGGGCCAGCAGGGAGCGGTGGCCCAGCGCGCGGGGGCCGTACTCGCTGCGGCCCTGGAACCAGGCGACGATGCCGTCCCGGGCCAGTTCCTCGGCGACCGTCTCGGCGATGTCCTCGGGTTCCTCGTAGGGGATCGCGGCCGTCTCCAGCCAGGCGCGCAGTTCCTCGTCGCTCCAGCCCCGGCCGAGGTCGGCGCCGGGCATCGGCTCGGGGGCGGTGCCCTCCTGGGCGGCGGCGACGTGCAGGGCGCCGCCCAGCGCGGTCCCGGCGTCGCCGGCGGCGGGCTGCACCCAGACGTTGCGGTACGGGCCGCGGGCGGCGATCGCGGAGTTGGCGACGCAGTTCAGGGCGACGCCGCCGGCCATGGTGAGGGAGTCGCCGCCGGCCTCGCGGTGCAGCCAGTGCACCAGCTCCAGCAGGGTCTCCTCCAGCACCGCCTGGGCGCTGGCGGCCAGGTCGGCGTGGTCCCGGGTCCAGTCCTCGTCCTTGCGGCGGGCGGGGGCGAGGGCGGCCCAGTCGACGCCGTGGGCCCGGAAGCCGCCGTCGCCGGTGGCGTGGACGTACTCGCGCAGCGCCTCCAGGAAGCGGGGCCTGCCGTAGGAGGCGAGGGCCATGACCTTGAACTCGTCGCTGCTGCGCAGGAAGCCGAGGTGTTCGGTGAGCTCCTCGTAGACCAGGCCGAGCGAGTGCGGCAGGGCTTGGGCGGCGAGGGTGTCGAGCTTGCCGTCGCGGTAGCGGCCGGCCAGGTGGGAGGCGCACTCGCCGCGTCCGTCGAGGACCAGGACGTCGTTGTCGGGGTGCGGGGAGGCCGGTCCGGCGGAGGCGGCGTGGGCGACGTGGTGCGGGACGAAGACCACCTGGTCGGGGTCGAGTCCGGGGAGCGCCTCGGCGAGGAACTGCGGGGCGCGGCGCGCGTACTCCAGGCGCAGCGGGTCCCAGGGGTCGTTCAGGCCCAGGTCCGCGGCGGGGCGGGCGAGTTTCGGGTCGAAGGAGTAGGCGACGGCGTCCAGGTCGGCGGGGCGCAGGCCGGCGTGGTCCAGGCACCAGCGGGCGGAGAGTTCCGGTACCTCCCAGGCGGAGAAGGGCACCGGCCGCTTGCCGTGCTTGCGGCGGCTGAAGCGCTCTTCCTCGGCGGCCGCAACGGTCCTGCCGTCGATGACCAGTGCGGCGGCAGGGTCGTGGAAGAGGGCGTTGATACCAAGGATGCGCATGGGGGATGCTCCGTCCTGTGTCGCTTCCGGGTCGCGGGTGCCGCGGGACGGTTGTCTCAAACACTTGGAAACAACTCGACTCCGCAAAAGGCAGGAAAAATCACCCTCGGTGACGGGTGCCCGGGTCCGGGCGGTCGGGTTCAGGCGGCCACGGCGTGCGCGAACCAGCCGATGGTGCGTTCCAGGCCCTCGTTCCAGTCGGTACGGGGCCGCCAGCCGAGCCGCTCGCGGGCCAGGGTGGTGTCGGGGCGGCGGCGGCCGGGGTCGTCGACGGGGCGTTCGACGAAGCGGATGCGGGAGCCGGAGCCGGTGAGGTCGATGATCCGGCGGGCCAGCTCCAGCATGGTGATCTCCTCGCCGCCGCCGATGTTCACCGGGCCGCTCTCGCCGGACGCGGCGAGGGCGAGGACGCCGTCCACGGTGTCGTCGACGTAGCACAGGGAGCGGGTCTGGCCGCCGTCGCCGGCCACGGTGAGCGGCATGCCGTCCAGGGCCTGGGCGATGAAGGTGGGCACGGCGCGGCCGTCGCCGGTGCGCATCCGGGGCCCGTAGGTGTTGAAGATCCGCACGATGGCGGTGTCGGTGCCGTGCACCTGGCGGTGGGCGGTGGTCAGGGCCTCGGCGAACCGCTTGGACTCGTCGTAGACGCTGCGCGGGCCGACCGGGTTGACGTTGCCCCAGTAGCTCTCGCGCTGGGGGTGCTCCAGCGGGTCGCCGTAGACCTCGGAGGTGGAGGCGAGCAGGAAGCGGGCGCCGTCGGCGCGGGCGCGCTCCAGGGCGTTGCGGGTGCCGGTGCTGCCGACGTCGAGGGTCTCCAGGGGCAGCCGGAGGTAGTCGGCGGGCGAGGCCGGGCAGGCGAAGTGCAGGACCAGGTCGAACCGGCCGGGCAGGCCGGTGAGCGCGGCGGGGTCGGTGGCGTCGGCCCGGACGAAGCGGAAGCCGCGCCGCCGTTCCAGTTCGGCGACGTTGGCGCGGGTGCCGGTGGCCAGGTTGTCCAGGCAGACCACCTCGGTGCCCTGGCCGAGCAGCCGGCCGCACAGATGGGACCCGACGAATCCGGCTCCGCCGGTGACCAGCGCCCGGCGCCAGCGCCGGGTGCCCTCGGGGCGTTCGCTCACGGGACTCTCCTCACTCTCGCCGTCACTTCCGTGCCCCGGCGAGTAACCCGGTGAGTGCCCTCCGTATCCCGAATACGCATCCGTCGGACAAACGGTCGACGGCGGTCCGCCCGTGCGGTGCCTACGATCGTGGCGTGGTCACCTTCTCGCTGGAGCGCACGGCTCCGCTGCCGCCGGCCGAGTCCTGGCGCCGGCTCACCGCGTGGCACCGGCACGGCGGCGCCGTGCCGCTGACCCGGGTCACCGTCGTCCCCGCAGGGCCGACCGCCCCCGGCACCCTCGTGGTGGCCCGCACCGGGCTCGGCCCGCTGGCCTTCGCGGACCCCATGGAGGTGACCGTGTGGCGGCCCCCGCTCGACGGCGCGCCCGGCCACTGCCGCCTGGAGAAGCGCGGCAAGCTGGTGCGGGGCTGGGCGGAGATCGACGTCCGGCCCGGTCCCGGCGGCCGGTCCCGGGTGGTGTGGCGGGAGGAGCTGGCCGTGCGTCTGCTGCCGTCCCTGTTCGACGGCGTCCTGGCCCGCGCGGGCCGGTACGTCTTCGGCCGCGCGGTCAACCGGCTGCTGCGGCAGCCCTGACGCCCCGGGCCGGTCAGGAGACCCGGGCGACCGGAGCCGGTTCCTCGTGGTGGATCGGGGTGTGCGCGCCGGTCAGCGGGACGCCGCTGCCGCCGCGCCGGTCGGCGACGATCTCGGCGGCGATGGACAGCGCCGTCTCCTCCGGCGTCCGGGCGCCCAGGTCCAGGCCGATCGGGGACCTGAGCCGGGCCAGCTCCAGGTCGCCGACGCCGGTCTCGCGCAGCCTCGCCAGACGGTCCAGGTGGGTGCGGCGCGAGCCCATCGCCCCCACGTACGCCACCGGCAGCTTCAGCGCCAGCCGCAGCAGCGGTACGTCGAACTTGGCGTCGTGGGTCAGCACGCACAGCACCGTGCGGGCGTCGACCTCGGTGCGCTCCAGGTACTCGTGCGGCCAGGCGACGACGACCTCGTCGGCGTCGGGGAAGCGGGCCTCGGTGGCGAAGACCGGCCGGGCGTCGCACACCGTCACCCGGTAGCCCAGGAAGCGGCCGACGCGGACCAGTGCCGACGCGAAGTCGATCGCGCCGAACACGATCATCCGGGGCGGCGGCACCGACGACTCCACCAGCACGGTCAGCGGCGCCCCGCACCGCGAGCCCCGCTCGCCGATCTCCAGGGTGCCGGTGCGCCCGGCGTCCAGGAAGGCGCGCGCCTCGGCGGCCACCGTGGCGTCCAGCGCGGGGTGCGCGCCGAAGCCGCCGTCGTACGTGCCGTCGGGCCGTACCGTCAGCGCACGGCCCCGCAGGGGCGCCGGGCCGGTCACGATCCGGGCGAGCGCGGCGGCCTGCCCGCGGGCGGCGGCGGCCAGCGCGGCGGCGGCCGCCGTCCGGGCGGGGTCGCCCGCCCGGACCGGGGCGACCAGGATGTCGATGACCCCGCCGCAGGTCAGGCCCACGGCGAAGGCGTCGGCGTCGCTGTAGCCGAAGCGTTCCAGGACGGGTGTGCCGTCCTGGAGCACCTGCCGGCACAGCTCGTAGACGGCGCCCTCGACACAGCCCCCGGAGACCGAGCCGATCGCCGTGCCGTCGGTGTCCACCGCGAGGGCGGCGCCGGGCCGGCGCGGGGCGCTGCCGCCGACGGCCACCACCGTGGCCACCGCGAAGTCGCGTCCCCGCTCGACCCACCGGTGCAGTTCCTCGGCGATGTCCAGCATCTGTCGGTCTCCTCGGGATTTCGGGTGGATGGACGGGTTCCCCGGCGGGGCGGCTACCGCACGCCCAGCCAGCTCTCGATCGGGTGCAGGGCGAAGTACACGAGGAAGACGGCGGTCAGCACCCACATGAAGGGGCCGATCTCCCGGAACCTGCCCTGCGCGGCCTTGATCGCCGTGTAGGCGATGACGCCGGCCGCGACGCCGGTGGTGATGGTGTACGTGAACGGCATCAGCACCACGGTCAGGAAGACCGGGATCGCGGTCGCCCGGTCCGCCCAGTCCACGTGCCGGGCGTTCATCAGCATCATCGCGCCGATCACCACCAGCGCCGCCGAGGCGACCTCCTGCGGGACGAGCGCGGTCAGCGGCGTGAAGAACAGGCAGGCCGCGAAGAAGGCGCCGGTCACCACCGAGGCGAGCCCGGTCCGGGCGCCCTCGCCGACGCCGGTGGCCGACTCGATGAACACGGTCTGGCCGCTGCCGCCGGTCACGCCGCCGATCGCGCCGCCCGCGCCGTCGATGAACAGCGCCTTCGACAGGCCCGGCATCCGGCCCTTGTCGTCGGCCAGTTCCGCCTCGGTGCCGACGCCGATGATGGTCGCCATCGCGTCGAAGAACCCGGCGAGCACCAGGGTGAACACGATCATGCCGACGGTCATCGCGCCGACCTCGCCCCAGCCCCCGAACCCGACCTCGCCGAAGAGCGAGAAGTCGGGCAGGGAGACCGCGCCGCCGTGCAGCTCCGGGGCCCCGCCCGCCCACTGCCGGGCGTCGACCACCCCGGCCGCGTTCAGCAGGGCGGCGACGGCGGTGCCGGCCACGATGCCGATGAGGATGGCGCCGGGGACGTTCCGGGCCTGGAGCATGAAGATCAGCAGGAGGGTGCCGCAGAACAGCAGCACCGGCCAGCCGGCGAGTTCGCCCGCCGGGCCGAGGGTGAGCGGGGTGGCCTCGCCCTGGTGGACGAAGCCGGACTTGTACAGGCCGATGAGCGCGATGAACAGGCCGATGCCCATGGTGATGCCGTGCTTGAGGGCGAGCGGGATCGCGTTCATGATCATTTCGCGGAGGCCGGTGACCACCAGAAGCATGATCACCACGCCGTAGACCACGCACATGCCCATCGCCTGCGGCCAGGTCATCTCGGGGACGACCTGCGAGGCGAGGACGCCGGAGACGGACAGACCGGCGGCGAGCGCGAGCGGCACCTTGCCGACGAAGCCCATCAGCAGGGTGCTCAGGGCGGCGGCGGACGCGGTGGCGGTGATCAGGGCCTGGGCGGCGAGGGTGTTCCCGGCGGCGTCCTCGCCGGACAGGATCAGGGGATTGAGCAGGAGGATGTACGCCATCGCCATGAAGGTGGTGACGCCGCCGCGCACTTCGCGCGCCACGGTGGATCCCCGCCGGGATATGTGGAAGTAGCGGTCGAGCCACGACCGGCCGGCCGGCACGCGGGAACCCGCGCCCGCGTCCTCGGCGGTGGTCGTGGGCTCCACTGACTGCTGGGTCATGGTGCCGTCTCCCAAGGTTCACAGGGGCACCCGTGACCTGGATGGTCACGGGATTCGGGATTGCGCGACCCGGGGGACGGCCCGAGGCGGACAGAGCGGGGTCCAGGGGGCGGCAGCCCCCTGGACCGGGATCAGTTCGTGCCGGTGAGGTGCTCCGGCCGGACCGGGGTGCGGTCCAGCGGCAGGCCCGTCGCGTCGCGGATGGCCGCGAGGACCGCCGGGGTGGAGGACAGGGTGGGGGCCTCGCCGATGCCGCGCAGCCCGTACGGGGCGTGGTCGTCGGCGAGTTCGAGCACGTCGACCGGGATGGTCGGGGTGTCGAGGATGGTGGGGATGAGGTAGTCCGTGAAGGACGGGTTGCGCACCTTCGCCGTCTTCGGGTCGACGACGATCTCCTCCATCACGGCGATGCCCAGCCCCTGCGTGGTGCCGCCCTGGATCTGGCCGACCACGGAGAGCGGGTTGAGCGCCTTGCCGACGTCCTGCGCGCAGGCCAGTTCGATCACCTTGACCAGGCCGAGTTCGGTGTCGACCTCGACCACCGCGCGGTGCGCCGCGAAGGAGTACTGCACGTGCCCGTTGCCCTGGCCGGTGCGCGGGTCGAAGGGCTCGGTCGGCCGGTGCCGCCACTCCCTCTCGACCTCGACGGCCTCGCCCTCCAGGACGTCCACCAGGTCGGCGAGCACCTCGCCGCCGTCGGTGACCACCTTGCCGCCCTCCAGCAGGAGTTCGGCGGTGGCCCAGGCCGGGTGGTAGGAGCCGAACCTGCGGCGCCCGATCTCCAGCACCCGCTCCCGCACCAGCTCGCAGGCGTGCTTCACCGCGCCGCCGGTGACGTACGTCTGCCGGGAGGCCGAGGTCGACCCGGCGCTGCCCACCGCCGTGTCGGCCGGGTGGATGGTGACCTGGGCGACGCCCAGCTCGGTGCGGGCGATCTGGGCGTGCACGGTGACGCCGCCCTGGCCGACCTCGGCCATCGCGGTGTGCACGGTGGCCACCGGCTCCCCGCCGGCCACCTCCAGGCGCACCCGCGCGGTGGAGTAGTCGTCGAAGCCCTCGGAGAACCCGACGTTCTTGATGCCGACCGCGTACCCGACCCCGCGCACGACGCCCTCGCCGTGCGTGGTGTTGGACAGGCCGCCGGGCAACTGGCGTACGTCCGCGCCCTCGCTGGACTCCCACTGGCGCTCGGGCGGCATCGGCATCGCCTTGACCCGGCGCAGCAGCTCGGCGACCGGCGCGGGCGAGTCGACGGGCTGCCCGGTGGGCATGAGCGTGCCCTGTTCCATGGCGTTGCGCTGGCGGAACTCCACCGGGTCCAGGCCCAGTTCCCGGGCCACCTTGTCCATCTGCGCCTCGTAGGCGAAGCACGCCTGGACCGCGCCGAAGCCGCGCATCGCGCCGCACGGCGGGTTGTTGGTGTAGAGGGCGATCGCCTCGATGTCGACGTGGTCGACGGCGTACGGTCCGACGCCGAGCGAGGAGGCGTTGCCGACCACCGCCGGGGAGGCGGAGGCGTACGCGCCGCCGTCCAGGACGATCCGGCACTTGACGTGGGTCAGCTTGCCGTCGCGGGTGGCGCCGTGCTCGTAGGAGAGCTTGGCGGGGTGGCGGTGGACGTGGCCGAAGAAGGACTCGAACCGGTTGTAGACGATCTTGACCGGCTTGCCGGTGCGCAGTGCCAGCAGACAGGCGTGGATCTGCATGGACAGGTCCTCGCGCCCGCCGAACGCGCCGCCGACGCCGGAGAGCGTCATGCGCACCTTGTCCTCGGGCAGGCCGAGCACGGGCGCCATCTGGCGCAGGTCGGAGTGGAGCCACTGGGTGGCGATGTAGAGGTGGACGCCGCCGTCCTCCTCGGGCACGGCGAGCCCGGACTCCGGGCCGAGGAACGCCTGGTCCTGCATGCCGAAGGTGTACTCGCCCCGGACGATCACGTCGGCCCGGCGGGCCGCCGCCTCGGCGTCGCCGCGCACGATGGGCTGGCGGTGGACGATGTTGGGGTGCGGGACGTGGTGGATGTGGTGGTCGGTGCGGTGCTCGTGGACGAGGACCGCGTCGGGGGCGGTCGCGGACGCCTCGTCGGTGACCAGGGGCAGCTCCCGGTACTCGACCTTGATCTTCGCGGCGGCGCGGCGGGCGGTCTCGGGGTGGTCGGCGGCGACGATGGCGACCGGCTCGCCGTGGTGGCGGACCTTGCCGTGGGCGAGGACCGGGGTGTCCTGGATCTCCAGGCCGTAGTGGCGTACGTCGGTCGGCAGGTCGTCGTAGGTCATGACCGCGTACACGCCGGGCAGCGCGAGCGCCTCGGCGGTGTCGATGGAGACGATCTCGGCGTGCGCGACGGTGGAGCGCAGGATCTGGCCCCAGAGCATGTCCTCGTGCCACATGTCGGAGGAGTACGCGAACTCGCCGGTGACCTTGAGCGTGCCGTCCGGGCGGAGCGTGGACTCGCCGATGCCGCCCTTGGCCGGGGCGCCCTGGGTGAGCTTGGTGGGTGCGCCGTTGGCTGCCATGGTCAGACCCCCTCGGACTGGCGGGCGGCGGCCAGGCGCACCGCGTCCATGATCTTCTCGTAGCCCGTGCAGCGGCACAGGTTGCCCGACAGCGCCTCGCGGATGTCCGCGTCGCTCGGGGTGGGGTTGCGCTCCAGCATCTCGTCGGCGGCGACCAGCAGGCCGGGCGTGCAGAAGCCGCACTGGACGGCGCCGGCGTCGAGGAACGCCTGCTGGATCGGGGCGAGCCCGCTGTCCTGCGCGGGGGTGCCGCCGGCCCGTTCCCGGGCGTACTCGGCCAGTCCCTCGACGGTGACGACCTCGCGGCCCTCGGCCTGCCCGGCGGCGACCAGGCAGGAGCAGACCGGCACGCCGTCCAGGCGGACCGTGCAGGAGCCGCACTCGCCCTGCTCGCAGGCGTTCTTGGAGCCGGGCAGGCCGAGCCGCTCGCGCAGCACGTACAGGAGGGACTCGCCCTCCCACACGTCGTCGGCCTCCTGGGGACGTCCGTTGACGGTGAAGTTGACGCGCATCAGGCGACGCCTCCCTTTCGTTCGGCGGTGCGGTACGACTCCCAGGTCCAGGTCAGTGTCCGGCGGGCCAGCACGCCGATGGCGTGGCGGCGGTAGCTCGCGGTGCCCCGGACGTCGTCGATCGGGTTGCAGGCGGCCGAGCAGAGCTGGGCGAATCGCTTGGCGACGGAGGGGGTGACGACCTTGCCGCTGTCCCAGAAGCCGCCCTCCTCCAGGGCCGCGTTCAGGAACTCCTCGGCGGCCGTGGCCCGCACCGGCGTCGGCGCGGCGGACCCGATGCCGGTGCGCACCGTCCGGGTCTCCGGGTGCAGGGCCAGGCCGAACGCGCAGACCGCGATCACCATGGCGTTGCGGGTGCCGACCTTGGCGAACTGCTGCGGTCCGTCCGCCTTGCGGATGTGCACGGCGCGGATCAGCTCGTCGGGCGCGAGCGCGTTGCGCTTGACGCCGGTGTAGAAGGCGTCGACGGGGATCATGCGGGTGCCGCGCACCGAGACGACCTCGACCTCGGCGCCGGCGGCGAGCAGCGCCGGGTGGGCGTCGCCGGCCGGGGAGGCGGTGCCGAGGTTGCCGCCGACGCCGCCGCGGTTGCGGATCTGCGGGGAGGCGACGGTGTGCGCGGCCAGGGCGAGCCCCGGCAGTTCGGCGCGCAGGTGGTCCATGATCCGGGTGTAGGGCACGGAGGCACCGAGCCGTACCGTCTCCTCGCCGACCTCCCACTCGGCCAGTTCGCCGACGCGGTTGAGGTCCATGAGGTACTCGGGCCGGCGGTGGTCGAAGTTGATCTCGACCATCACGTCGGTGCCGCCCGCGATCGGCACAGCGGTGGGGTGCTCGGCCTTCGCGGCGAGCGCCTCCTCCCAACTGGCGGGGCGAAGGAAGTCCATGACCGGCTCTCTTCTTCGTCTCGTGGGGCGTGGGGATTGAGCCAATCCGTGTGCGGCGGTCCCGGCTCGTTCATGTGCTGTTCACGCTGAGCGGAGTCAGTACACAGCGCTGTGCTCCACCGGGGTCAGTCGCAGAAACCATGAAGGAGTTGGCTGGCCAGCGCGATCGTCTTGTAGATTCGTATGAACGGAGGTTTTCGGTAACCTCTTCGATTTCCGGTGGAAACGCGCGACCCGGCCGCGTGCCCCGGAACACGCTTCGAGACAGAGAACGGCGGCGACGAGAATGCGGCTGCGCGCACTGCTGGACACGGACGCGCTGGGCCTGAGACTGCTCGGCGGCGAGGCCGAGCTGGACCGCGCCGTGCGCGGGGTGATGACCACCGACCTGCGCGACCCCAGCCGCTACCTCTCCGGCGGGGAGCTGGTGCTGACCGGTCTGGCCTGGCGCCGCGACGCCGCCGACTCCGAGCCGTTCGTACGGATCCTGGTGCAGGCGGGGGTGGCCGCGCTGGCCGCCGGTGAGGCGGAGCTGGGCGAGGTGCCCGAGGACCTGGTGGTGGCGTGCGCCCGGCATCGGCTGCCGCTGTTCGCGGTGCACGAGTCGGTGGCGTTCGCGACGATCACCGAGCACGTGGTGCGGCAGGTCTCCGGCGAGCGGGCCGGGGACCTGGCGGCCGTCGTGGACCGGCACCGCCGGATGATGACCTCCGGACCGGCGGGCGGCGGCCCGGACGTCGTCCTGGACCTGCTCGGCACCGATCTGGACCTGCGGGCGTGGGTGCTGTCGCCGGCCGGGCGGACCGTGGCCGCCTCGAAGGTGGCGGGCCCGGCGCCGGCCCCCGAGGTGTGCGCCAAGCTGGCGGCGGAGCACCTGGCCGCCACCCGCGCGGGCCGGCGGGCGCCGCACCGGGTGACCCTGGCCGGGACGGTGTACAGCCTCTTCCCGGTGCGCGGCGGCGGCCGGGACCCGCAGGGCGCGCGGGCGGCGCGGGACGTACGGGAGACGGTGCTGTCGGACTGGCTGCTGGCGGTCGAGGCGGACGCCGGGGACTGGGCGGAGGAACGGCTGGACCTGCTGTACGGCGTCACGCAGTTGATCGCGGTCGAGCGGGACCGCCGGGACGCGGCCCGCACGGTGCGCCGGCGGCTGGCGCAGGAGGTGCTGGAGCTGGTGCAGTCGGGCGCGGCGCCCGCCGAGATCGCGGCCCGGCTGCGGGTGGCGGCGCCGGTGCTGCTGCCCGGCCTGGGCGCCGCCCCGCACTGGCAGGTGGTGGTGGCCAGCGTGGAGTGGGCGGACCGGGAGGACGGGGCGCCGGACCCCGGCCGGACCGCCCAGACCCTGCTGGAGGAGGTCCTGGTCGACCCCCGGGCGACCGGGCCCGAGCACTCCGACCGCATCGCGGTGGCGCAGGCCGGCGGCGAGGCCGTCGCGCTGGTGCCGCTGCCGGCGGTCGCGGGCGAGCCGGACGGCGGCGGGGCGGGCGTCGTCGCCGAGGCGCTGCTGGAGGCGGTACGGGAGCCGCTGTCGGCCGGGCTGGACGGCGACGGGCGGATCACGGTCGGCGTCAGCGCGGCCGTGCACTCGGCGGAGGGGCTGCGCGGCGCGCTGGAGGAGGCGCGGCACGCCCGCCGGGTGGCCGCGGCCCGCCCCGGCCGGGTCTGCGCGGCCGGCCACCAGGAACTCGCCTCGCACGTCCTGCTGCTGCCGTTCGTCCCCGACGACGTGCGCCGCGCCTTCACCGCCCGGCTGCTGGACCCGTTGCGGGAGTACGACCGGCGGCACCGCGCGGAGCTGATACCGACGCTGGAGGCGTTCCTCGACTGCGACGGCTCCTGGACCCGCTGCGCGGCCCGGCTGCACCTGCACGTCAACACGCTGCGCTACCGGGTCGGGCGGATCGAGCAGTTGACGGGGCGGGACCTGGCGAAGCTGGAGGACAAGCTGGATTTCTTCCTGGCGCTGCGGATGAGCTGACCCCGCGGCGGGCCCACCCGCGTGGCCCGTGTCCCACGACTTTGTGAATTCTTTCACCCACCCTCTTGGCCGCGCCGGGCGTTCCGTGCTGGGATGCGCTCACCACTCGGGCTCGACGGCGTGCTAGGGAGGGCAACGTGGCGCACCCCGCCATGTCTGGTACGGGAACCACCGCAAGTGACGATCCGCTCCAGACCGCGATATGGCGGCTGCGTTCGCGCGCCTGCTGGGCCGACGCGGCCGCCCTGCTGCGGCCGGACACCGCGCCCGCCGCGCTCCAGCGGGCCGCGCTGCTGGTGGAGCGGTGCCTCTACACCGAGCAGGGCTGGGAGGAGGCCGAGGACGCGCTGCGCACCGCCGAGGCGCTCGCGCACGGCGACGAGGAGCGCGGGGCCGCCGCCTGCGAACGCGGGCAGCTCGCCTACGCGGCCACCCTGCACGGGGTGCGGGACCGGGCCGACGAGGCGCGGGCGGCGCTGGGCCGGGCGGCGGCGCTGATCGCGCCGGGGGCGCCGCGGCGGGCGCTGCTGGACTTCCGGCGCGGTCTGCTCGCGGAGAACCTCACCCGCTCCCCGCAGGCCGCGCGGGCGGCGTACCGGCGGGCGCACGCCGGGGCCACCGCGCACGCCGATCCGCTGCTGCTGTCGTTCACCTGGCGGCACCTGGCCGGGCTGGCGCTGCGCGACGGGGAGATCGCCGAGGCCCGGCACGGCTTCGCCGAGTCCCTGCGGATCCGCGAGGAGCTGGGCTACCTCGTCGGTACGGCCCCGGCGCTGGTCTCGCTCGCCGAGACGGAGCCCGAACCGGAGGCGACCCGTCTGCGCGACGAGGCCCGCCGCCTCTTCCGCCTCCTGGGCGGCGTCCCCACCTGGCTCGCCACCCACCTGACCCCGCCGGCGCCGTCACCGGGGGCGGCCTGAGGGGGCGGGCTCGGCCTCGGCGTCCGCGCTCAGTCCGCCCTGAAGTGCTGCTCCAGCAGGGCCCGTACCGCCTCCTGGTCGCCGGCGATCAGGGCGTCCAGGAGGGCGGTGTGGTCGTGGGCGTCGGCGATCAGGGCGGCGCGGCCGCGGGCGGCGGGGCCGCCGACGAGGGGCCACTGCGCCCGGCGGTGCAGGTCGTCGGCGATGCGGACGAGCTGCTCGTTGCCGGCCAGCGCGAGCACCGCGCGGTGGAAGGCGCGGTCCGCCTCCGCGTAGGTCGCCCGGCAGTTGGCGGACGCGGCCCGGACGGTGGCCTCGGCCAGCGGGCGCAGCCCGGCCCAGCGCTCGGCGGGCACCGTGCGGGCCAGCCTCAGCACCACCGGCGTCTCGATCAGCGTCCGGACCTCGGCCAGCTCGGCCAGTTCCCGGGCGCCCCGCTCGACGACCCGGAACCCCCGGTTGGGGACGACCTCGACGGCGCCCTCCTGCGCGAGCTGCTGCATCGCCTCGCGCACCGGCGTCGCGGAGACCCCGAACCGCTCGCCCAGCGCGGGCGCCGAGTACACCTCGCCCGGCCGCAGCTCCCCGGCGACCAGCGCGGCGCGCAGCGCGGCGAGGACCTGCCCGCGCACGGAGGACCGCTGGACCGGCGGCCGGGGTCCGGCCGGCCCGGCCTCGCCGTGGGTGTGCTCACCCCGCGCGGCGTCCCCGGCGGCGTCCCCCGCGGTCCCGCGTCCGGACCCGGCCGTCCGGGCCCGGTCCGGCGCCGCGCGCGGCGCGGCGGTCCGCGCGCCGCAGGAGCCCTGCGCGCCCTGCTCCACGGGGTCCTCCTACGACGTGTCGGTACTTGGGGTCATTACGACCGGTTGTCACTCATCCGTCAAGCACCTTAGGGCGTACCGGCCGCCGGTTCACATCCGGGAGATCTTGGGTAAGGTAAGGCTTACCTCTTACTCGCCCGTTCGACTGACGTGGATCGGTGGTCCCGTATGTCCGTCCCCCGCTCGGCCGTCGCGGACGCCTACGCGCGCCTGACCGAGGCCCTCCCGGGACTCGCCGTCACCGAGCTGCCGGCCGGCGACCCGCTGCCCGGCGGCGGCGACTGGGTGGCCGCCGCCGCGCTCGCGGACGGCGGGACCGCCCTGGAGGCGTTCCTGGCCTGGGACGACGCCCAGGTGCTCCGGGACTACGGACAGCGCGCCCGGCCGGACGTGATCGCCGGCTTCGGACTGCACCGGTACGCCTGGCCGGCCTGCCTGCTGATCACCGTGCCCTGGTTCACTCACCGCCGGGTGCCCCGCTTCCCGGTGACGCACGTCGCCTACGACCGCCGCGCCGAGGGTCTGCCGCTCGGGCACCTGGCCGTGCGGACCGCCGGTTTCGCCTGTCTGCCGGGCGACCCGGCCGCCGCGCTGCCCGGCGCCCGGGTGGTCGCCGACGAGGAGGCGCTGCGGGCCGAGGTGCGCGCCGCGGTCGCCGAGCACCTGGAGCCGCTGCTCGCCGGGTTCGGGCCCCGGATGCGGCGGCGCGGCCGGGCCCTGTGGGCCATGGCGACCGACGAGATCGTCGAGGGCCTGTGGTACGTCGCCCACCTCCTCGGCGAGCAGGAGCGGGCCCGCCAGGAGCTGGAGCTGCTGCTGCCCGGCGCGACCCGGCCCTACGTCGGCGCGGCGGCGTTCCGGGAGCTGACGGGCCCGGACGGCGAGCCGCTGCACACCCGGGACCGGGCGAGCTGCTGCATGTTCTACACGCTGCGCCCCGAGGACACCTGCGCCACCTGTCCCCGCACCTGCGCGGCGGACCGCGTCGACAAGCTGCTGGCCGCGGCCGGCTGACGGACCGTCGGGCCGGAGCACTCCCCCGCGTCCCTTAAGATCATGCGTGGTTGCACACTTTCCTCACGAGTCACAGGAACTTTCCGTGGAACCACCCGGACGGGTAGTCTTGTTCGAACTCAACTCCCGCCCCTCAAGCGGCAGTTCGAGCAGAACGCCGCCCAGGGCGCTCCCTCGCACCCCCTTGGCGGCCTCTTGCCCCGAAACCCCCTGAGGGCCGACGGGATTGGGCCACTATGGCGGGCGTTACGCCCTATCCCACTGCAAGGGACCCCTAGATGAGACTGACCGACATATCGCTGAACTGGCTGCTTCCGGGCGCCGTACTGCTCCTGGGCATGCTGGCGGCGGTGGCGGTGCTCGCGCGCGGCAAGCGCACCTCGGGGAAGGACGCGAGCGCGGACGACTCGTGGGAGCGCGCCGAGGAGCGCCGCCGGCGCAAGGAGGCCGTGTACGGCACCGCCTCCTACGTCCTCCTCTTCTGCTGCGCCGCGGTCGCCGCGGCCCTCTCCTTCCACGGCCTGGTCGGGTTCGGCGAGCAGAACCTCGGCCTGAGCGACGGCTGGCAGTACCTGGTCCCGTTCGGCCTGGACGGCGCGGCCATGTTCTGCTCCGTCCTCGCGGTCCGCGAGGCCAGCCACGGTGACGCGGCGCTCGGCTCCCGGATCCTGGTGTGGACGTTCGCCCTCGCGGCGGCCTGGTTCAACTGGGTGCACGCGCCCCGGGGCGCCGGGCACGCGGGCGCCCCGCACTTCTTCGCGGGCATGTCCCTGTCGGCGGCCGTGCTGTTCGACCGGGCGCTGAAGCAGACCCGCCGGGCCGCGCTGCGCGAGCAGGGCCTGGTGCCGCGTCCGCTGCCGCAGATCCGTATCGTCCGCTGGCTGCGCGCCCCGCGCGAGACGTACCGCGCCTGGTCGCTGATGCTCCTGGAGGGCGTGCGCAGCCTGGACGAGGCGGTCGAGGAGGTGCGCGACGACAAGCGGCGCAAGGACGAGGCCAAGCTGCGCCGGCGTGAGAAGGAGCGCATGGAGCGGGCCCAGCTCAAGGCGATCAGCCGGGGCCACCGCCACTTCCCCGGGCGGGGCGGCCGGCAGGTCGAGGTCGAGGTGCAGGCCGTGGAGCGCGGCGCCGACCGGGTCCCCGCGGAGCCTGCCATATCCACCACCAAGGAGCAGTTGCCCGCGCGCCAGCGCCCGTCCCTGCAGCCCGTGCGCGGCGGCGGTGACCCGGTGACCGTCGACCTCACCGCGGAGGACGACACACAGGCCCTGCCGCGGCTGGACTCCCTGGAGCGCAAACTGAAGGACCTGGAGCAGCAGTTCGGCTGAGCGGCCGCCCGGTCCGTACGAGGGGGCGTGTCCTTCGGGTCACGCCCCCTCGGCGTTCAGCTCGAACCAGACCGACTTGCCCACCCCGTGCGCCCGTACCCCCCAGGTGTCCGCGAGGGACCGCACCAGGACCAGCCCCCGGCCGTGCGTGCCGTCCCGGCACTCGGCGGGCCGGGTCCGGGGCCAGCGGCCGGCGAAGTCCCGCACCTCCACCCGCAGCGCGCGCGTCCCCACGGTGGCCGTCAGGATCGCGTCGCGGTCGGTGTGGACGAGCGCGTTGGTCACCAGCTCGCTGGTGAGCAGCTCCGCGACCTCCGAGCGTCCCGGCCAGCCCCGATCGCGGAGCAGCTCGCGCAGCGCCCGCCGGACCTCGGGCACCGCCCGCAGGTCGGCGCGGACCAGCCGGCGGCTGAGCCGGGGCTCCGCTCCCCTGATGTCGTCGGCCTTCTCCTCCACCGTGCCCCTCGCGGTCTCCCGCTCCATGTCCCCCGCCCGCGTGCCGCCGTCGTCGCCCTTCCCGTCGAACACGTTCACGAGCACCCATGCCCGGTGAGAGCCGAGGCACTCGGCCAGGTGTACGACGACTGCGCGTTCGGCCACCGGAATGGCCGAACCGCGTCGGCGGGCGGGCTTCCCGGGCGGCTCAGGGCCGGGGCACGTTGCGCAGGTTGGAGCGGGCCATCTGGAGCATCCGGCCGACCCCGCCGTCCAGGACGATCTTCGAGGCGGAGAGGGCGAACCCGGTCACCATCTCGGCGCTGATCTTCGGCGGGATGGAGAGCGCGTTGGGGTCGGTGACCACGTCCACCAGGGCCGGGCCCTTGTGCTTGAACGCGGCCTTCAGCGCGCCGGGCAGGTCCTTGGGTTTCTCCACCCGTACGCCGTAGGCGCCGCAGGCTTGCGCGACGGCGGCGAAGTCGGGGTTGGTGTTGGCGGTGCCGTGCGAGGGCAGCCCGGCGACCAGCATCTCCAGCTCGACCATGCCCAGCGAGGAGTTGTTGAACAGCACGATCTTCACCGGCAGGTCGTACTGGACCAGGGTGAGGAAGTCGCCCATCAGCATGCTGAAGCCGCCGTCCCCGGACATCGCCACCACCTGCCGCTTGCGGTCGGTGAACTGCGCGCCGATCGCCATGGGCAGCGCGTTGGCCATCGAGCCGTGCGAGAAGGAGCCGATGATCCGGCGCCGCCCGTTGGGCGTGAGGTAGCGGGCGGCCCAGACGTTGCACATCCCGGTGTCCACGGTGAACACCGCGTCGTCGTCGGCCATCTCGTCCAGGACGGCCGCCACGTACTCGGGGTGGATCGGGACGTGCTTCTCCACCTTGCGGGTGTACGCCTTGACCACGCCCTCCAGCGCGTCGGCGTGCTTCTTCAGCATCCGGTCCAGGAACTTGCGGCTCTTCTTCTCCTTCACCCGCGGGATCAGGCAGCGCAGCGTCTCCTTGGCGTCGCCCCACACCGCGAGGTCCAGCTTGGAGCGTCGGCCCAGGTGCTCGGGCCGCACGTCGACCTGGGCGATCTTGACGTCGTCGGGCAGGAAGGCGTTGTACGGGAAGTCGGTGCCGAGCAGGATCAGCAGGTCGCACTCGTGGGTGGCCTCGTAGGCGGCGCCGTAGCCGAGCAGTCCGCTCATGCCGACGTCGTAGGGGTTGTCGTACTGGATCCACTCCTTGCCGCGCAGGGCGTGGCCGACCGGGCTCTTGATCTTCCCGGCGAACTCCATCACCTCGGCGTGCGCGCCGGCCGTGCCGCTGCCGCAGAAGAGGGTGACCTTGTCGGCGTCGTCGATCAGCCGGACCAGCCGGTCGATCTCCTCGTCGCCGGGGCGGACCGTCGGCCGGGAGGTGACCAGGGCGGTCTCCGTGGCCTGCTCGGGGGCGGGCTGTCCGGCGATGTCGCCGGGCAGGGCGACGACGCTGACGCCGGAGCGGCCGACCGCGTGCTGGATGGCGGTGTCCAGCAGACGGGGCATCTGCTGGGGGCTGGAGATCAGCTCGCAGTAGTGGCTGCACTCGTTGAACAGGCGGTCGGGGTGGGTCTCCTGGAAGTAGCTCAGGCCGATCTCGCTGGACGGGATGTGCGAGGCGAGGGCCAGCACGGGCGCCATCGAACGGTGCGCGTCGTACAGGCCGTTGATGAGGTGGAGGTTGCCGGGGCCGCAGGAGCCCGCGCAGGCGGCGAGCCTGCCGGTGATCTGTGCCTCGGCGCCGGCGGCGAAGGCGGCGGTCTCCTCGTGGCGCACGTGCACCCAGTCGATGCCGGAGTGGCGGCGCACGGCGTCCACGACCGGGTTCAGGCTGTCGCCGACGACGCCGTAGAGGCGGCGGACGCCGGCGCGGACGAGGGTGTCGACGAACTGCTCGGCTACGTTCTGTTTGCCCATGGCGTGCGGGTGCCCCTTCGGTCCACTGGTGATCCCCCGGGTTCCATGGAGGCACAGCGGACGCCGTCACGCCTCCCACACGGCGGCGGCCGTACGGTCGTCGGCGTAACCCTTGACCCGGGTCCCGGTGTCGGCGAGGAACCCGGCGAGGCCGGGCGGGGTGCCGCCGGACCACCGTGCGGCCAGGTGCGCGCGCAGGTCGGCCTCGCCGCGCAGGGGGTCGGCCAGGCCCCGGGTGCACAGCAGCAGCACATCACCCGGGCGGGCGACGGAGGCCCGGAACCGGAAGGGCTCCCGGGGCGGGGCGGGGGGCTCGGAGCGGGGGCCGGGCGCGGTGGTGACGCCGAGGTCCAGGGTGAGCCGGTCGCCCTCGGGGGTCTCGGCCGGCGGGGAGCCGAAGCCGGCCACGGGGGCGCCGGACGCCTCGGCGGCGGGCGGTTCGATGTCCTGCCAGCTTCCGTCGCGCAGCCGGAACAGGCCGCCGGTGCCGGTGCCGAAGAAGACCCGGGTGCGGCAGTCCGGATCGGCGGGCAGCAGCAGACAGCGCACGGTGGCGGTGTACTCGTCCGGCGCCAGGCCCTGTTCGGCGGCGCCGGCGCGGAGCCGGCCGAGGCCGCGGTCGGTCAGACGGTGCAGGCCCGACTTCAGGTCGCCGCGGCGGGCGGCCCGCAGGTCGGCGACGAGGCGGGCGTGGCTGCGGCCGACGGACCGGCCGATCCACCGGCACAGCTCGGCGGCGGCGCGGTGGGCGCCGGGGGTGCCGCGGGCGCCGGTCGCCATCGCCACCAGCATCAGGGCCTGTTCGCCGGTGCCGAACCGGGCGGTCAGCAGGGCGTCGCGGCGCGGATCGCCCCGGAACCGGGCGGAGTCGCCGCGCACGGAGGCGGCGCGCAGGGTGCTCGGGCCCGTCCGGGCCCCCTCCAGCACGGTGTCCGGCACGAGATCGCCGAGCGCCTCGGGGTCGGCGGCGGGCAGCACGGTGGGCTCCGCCTCGTAGGTGGGCGGCCCGGAGCCCACGTAGTCCCGCGGGTCGGGCGGCGGGGCGGGGGGCGCGGCGTCCGGCGCGGTCCCCGCCGGGGGCTCGGGCGCCGGGGGGTCGGCTGCCGGGCGGGGCGGGTCCGGGACGGGGGGCGCGGTCGGGAAGGTCACGGGGCCGGTGTCCGCGGCGGTCGGCGGTTCCCAGGGTGCGCGCCACGCGGACCGCCGCCCGGCCGGGTCGAACCCGAACCGCCCGGGGTCGGGCGGCGCCGGGGCGGGTCCCGTCCCGGCGCGGCGGGGCGCGGGGACACCGGGCGGTGCCGGCGGGGCGGCGGACGGGCCCGGGCCGCCGGGGGCGTCCACCGTGCCGGCGGCCGACGCGAAGCGGTCGTCCAGGGAATCGGGTGCTGCCGTGGGCCCGGTGTCGTCGGCGGCGGCGTCGTACAACTGCCGCCACCAGTCGTCCTCGTGGCCCCTGGGACGTGCTCCCTGCTGGCTCATGCCCCCAATTGTCCACCGCGCGGGCCGCGGCGAAACGGGGCGAGGGGAAAAACCGGGCGCGGCCCGGCGGCCGCCGGGCGGTCCCGCCCCCACGGGAGAACCGTCCGGCGCCGACGAGCCCGCCCTTGGCGGAGCGCGGGCGCCCCCGGCGATGATGTGCCGAGGCGGGTTCGCGCCGTGGCCGTTTCCCGCCATGGACGCGGACCCGGGGCCGGGGTCCAGGGAGGGGCGACGTCTGATGCTGGGTGTGCTGGGGCTGGAGGAGCCGCACGAGTCGGCGTACCGGGCGCTGGTGTCGGTGGGCGCCGCCGAGGTGCCCGATCTGGCCCGGAAGCTGTCGCTGGGCGAGCGGGACACCGAGCGGGCCTTGCGCAGGCTGGAGCAGACCGGTCTCGCGGCGCAGTCCTCGGCGCGGCCGGGCCGCTGGGTGGCGGCGCCGCCCGGGGTGGCGCTGGGCGCGCTGCTGGCCCGGCAGCGGCACGAGCTGGAGCGGGCCGAGCTGGCCGCCGCGCTGCTGGCCGAGGAGTACCGGGCGGCGGCGGCCGAGCCCGCGGTGCACGACCTGGTCGAGGTGGTGACCGGCGCGGCGGCGGTCGCCCAGCGCCTCCTCCAGTTGCGGTGGGGCGCCGCCGAGGAGGTGTGCGCGCTGGTCACCGGCCATCCGGTCGCCGTCACCGGCATGCAGAGCGACGCCGAGGAGCAGGCCGCCGGGCGCGGGGTCCGCCACCGGGTGGTGGTCGAGCGGGCCGTGCTGGACCGGCCGGACGGCATCACGGAACTGACCTCCGCCCTCGGCCGGGACGAGCAGGTCCGGGTGGTGGACCGGGTGCCGACCGAGCTGGTGGTCGCCGACGGCACCCTCGCGCTGGTGCCGCTGACCGCGCGGGCCGCCGAGCCCGCCGCGCTGGTCGTGCACACCAGCGGCCTGCTGGAGCTGCTGACCGCCCTGTTCGAGAAGGTGTGGCGGGAGGGGCTGCCGCTGCGACTGGGGACGGCCGGGGTGAGCGAGCAGCGCCCCCAGGAACCCGACGCCACCGACCTGGAGGTCCTCTCCCTGCTGCTGGCCGGGCTCACCGACGCGAGCGTGGCCAAACAGCTCGACCTGGGCCTGAGGACCGTGCAGCGGCGGGTGAAGCGGCTGATGGAACTGACCGGGGTGACCACCCGGCTGCAACTGGGCTGGCACGCCTACGAGCGCGGCTGGGTGGCCCGGGAACGCTGATCCGCGCACCGGGCCGGACGGCGGCAAGCGGAAGGGACGGGAGCGCTGATCTGCGCACCGCGCCGGACGGCGGCAAACCGAAAGGACGGGAACGCTGATCCGCGCACCGCGCCGGACGGCGGCAAACCGAAAGGACGGGAACGCTGATCCGCGCACCGCGCCGGACGACGGCAAACCGAAAGGACGGGAGCGCTGATCTGCGCGCCCGGCCGGACGGCGGCAAGCTGGAGGGATGGGAGCGCTGGACCTCCTGCTGGCCGGCCTGGTGGTGCTGCTCGGGCTGTGCGGCGTCCTGCTGCCCGGGGTGCCGGGGGCCTGGCTGGTGTGGGCGGCGGTGCTGTGGTGGGCGCTGACGGACACCCGGCCGGCCGCCTGGGCGGTGCTGGTCGGCGCCACCGTGGTCCTGCTGCTCTCCCGGGCGGTCCGCTGGGCGCTGCCGGCCCGGCGCCGGGGCGCCCCCGGCCCCGACGGCAGACTGCTGGCGTACGGGGGCGGCGGCGCCCTGCTGGGTTTCGTGCTGCTCCCGGTGATCGGCGCGGTCCCGGGGTTCCTGGGCGGGATCTACCTGGCCGAGCGGCTGCGGCTGGGCCGGCACGGGGCGGCGGTGGCGGCGGTGCGCACGGCGATGCGCTCGGGCGGCTCAGGCGTGCTGACGGAGCTGTTCGCCTGTCTGCTGATCGCCGGGGCCTGGCTGGGTGCCGTCCTCGCCGGGTGACGCGGGCGGCAGGACGCCCTCCAGGGTGAGCAGCCGCAGCTTGCGGGGCAGCCCGCCCGCGTATCCGGTCAGCGAGCCGTCGGCGCCGATCACCCGGTGGCAGGGGCGCAGGATCAGCAGCGGGTTGGCGCCGATCGCCCCGCCGACCGCGCGGACGGCGGCCCGGGGGGCGCCGATCCGGGCGGCGATCTCGCCGTAGGTGGTGGTGGTGCCGTACGGCACGGCGTCGAGGGCGTCCCAGACCCGGGTGCGGAAGGCGGTGCCCTCGGCGCGCAGCGGCAGCCGGAACTCGACGGGCTCCCCGGCGAAGTAGGCGGCGAGCTGCTCGGCCGCCGCCCGGAAGGGGCCGGGGTCGGCCCGCCAGTCGCCCTGGACGGTCCGGCCGCCCTTCTGGCCGGGCACGGACAGCGAGGTCAGCGCCCCGTCCGGGTCGGCGGTCAGCAGCAGCGGGCCGACGGGGGCGGCCAGTTCGGTCCAGTAGGTGCGGGTGGACATGCGGTTACTCCAACTCCCCTGCTGCGCGCAGGTGGTTCAGGGCGTACGAGCGCCAGGGGCGCCAGGTGCCGGGTAGGTCGGTGCCGGGCGGGGCGGCGTCCGGGTCGCCGAGGGCGCGGGTGCGGACGGCGGCGACGGTGGCCGGGGCCAGGCCGAGGGCGAGCAGGGCGTGCTCGGCGTCGTCCCGGTCGGCGCCCGCGTCCAGGCGTACGGCGCCGTCGGCGAGGGCGGCGGCGAGGGCGCCGAGCCGGCCGCCGGGCTCGGCCCCGGCGAGCACGGCCGGTTCGGGGAACAGGTGGGTGAGGGCGCCGCAGGGCGCGTCGAGGCGCTTGCCGTACCGCTGGACCAGTTCCGCGGCGCGGGCGCGGCCCACCAGGGCGCGGACGGCGAGTTCCTCCGGGTCGGCGGCGCCGGGCGAGCGCAGGCCGGGGCGGGCGGCGACGAGCGGGGCGAGCCGGGGGTCGGCGCCGAGGCGTTCGTCGACGGCGTACGGGTCGGCGTCCAGGTCGAACAGGCGGCGCAGCCGCTGCACGGCGGTGGTCAGGTCGCGCAGGTCGGTGAGGTGCAGCCGGGCCTCCAGCCAGCCGCCGCCGCCGGTCCGGGGGGCGCCGCCGCGCTCCTCGACGGCGGCGATGCCGGTGCCGTAGGGCAGGCGGAGGGTGCGGCGGTAGACGCGGCGGCCGGGCGGGCCGGTCACCTCCTCGACGCCCGCGACGGCCTCCTGCTGGAGCAGGTCGAAGACGGGTCCGGCCTGGTAGGGGCCGCGGTGGGCGAGGCGCAGCGGGATGCCGGCGGCCGGGGTGGCCCGGTCGCGGACCGGGGCGGCGGCGCGCAGCGCGGTCGGGGTGGCCGCGTAGACCGCGCGGACGGTGTCGTTGAACTGGCGGACCGAGGCGAACCCGGACGCGAAGGCGATCTCGGTGACCGGCAGCGCGGTGGTCTGGAGCAGCACCCGGGCGGTGTGCGCCCGCTGGGCGCGGGCGAGGGCGACCGGTCCGGCGCCCAGTTCGGCGGTGAGCTGGCGCTGCACCTGGCGGGCGCTGTAGCCGAGCCGGGCGGCGAGCCCGGCGACGCCCTCGCGGTCCACGACGCCGTCGCCGATCAGCCGCATGGCGCGGCCCACCACGTCGGCGCGGGCGTTCCAGTCCGCCGAGCCGGGCACGGCGTCCGGGCGGCACCGCCGGCAGGCGCGGAAGCCCGCGCCCTGCGCGGCGGCGGCCGTCGGGAAGAACCGCACGTTGTGCCGCTTGGGCGTGCGGGCGGGGCAGCTCGGCCGGCAGTAGATGCCGGTGGTCTCGACGGCGAAGAAGAACACGCCGTCGAACCGGCCGTCCCGGCTCCGCACGGCCTCGTACCTGCTGTCGTCGTCCCGCGCGGAGTCCGTCGCGGGGCGGGTCCCCGGGGTTCTCGTCCTGTCCTTCACATCGTCCAGTGTCCGCCGGTCCCGGGGCCGGGACCGGCGGAAATCGGACGTGGCGGCCGAGGGCGGGTCAGCGGTGGCGGCCCCGCTTCATCTCCATGGCCGCCCGGCCCTCGGCGCCCCGGCGCTTCCACTCCTTGCGCAGCTCCGCGCGGAGCCGGGCGTCGGTGCGGGCGACGATGCGCTGGTTCTCCCGCAGCAGCTTGCGGTAGCTCTCCAGCCGCCGCTGGGGCAGCTCGCCGGAGTCCACGGCGGCCAGCACCGCGCAGCCCGGTTCGCGCTCGTGGGCGCAGTCGTGGAACCGGCAGTCCCCGGCCAGCTCCTCGATCTCGGCGAAGACCTGGCCGACGCCGCCGCCAGCGTCCCACAGGCCGACGCCCCGCAGCCCGGGGGTGTCGATGAGCACTCCCCCGCCGGGCAGGGCGAGCAGGTTGCGGGTGGTGGTGGTGTGCCGTCCCTTGCCGTCCACGTCACGAATGGCCTGGACGTCCATCACCTCCTCGCCGAGCAGGGCGTTGGCGAGGGTGGACTTGCCGGCGCCGGACTGGCCGAGCAGCACCGCGGTGCCGCCCGCGACGACCGCCGCGAGGACGTCCAGGCCCTCCCCGTGGGTGGCGCTGACGGTGAGCACCGGCACGCCGGGCGCGCTGGTCTCCACGTCCCGCACGAGGTGCCCCAGCGTCACCGGGTCGGGCACCAGGTCGGCCTTGGTGAGCACCACCAGGGGCTGGGCCCCGGACTCCCAGGCCAGCGCCAGGAACCGTTCGACGCGGGCCAGGTCCAGTTCGGCGGCGAGGGAGACGGCGACCACGGCGTGGTCGACGTTGGCGGCGAGGATCTGCCCCTCGGACCGCTGGGAGGAGGTGGACCGCACGAAGGCGGTGCGGCGCGGCAGGTAGGTCCGCACGTAGCGCGGGCTGCCGGCGGGGTCGACGGCGACCCAGTCGCCGGTGCAGACGACGCGCAGCGGGTCGGGCGGGGTGACGAACGCGGTGTCGGCGCGGCACACGCCGTCGGCGGTGATCACGTCGCACTGGCCCCGGTCGACCCGGATCACCCGGCCGGGCACCAGCCCTTGGGCGGCGTACGGGGCGAACGCGTCGGCCCAGGCGGTGTCCCAGCCGTGGGCGGTCAGTACGGAGGAAGCGGTGGAGGAGGTGGCGGGGTGAGTCAAGGGGTGACCCTTCGAAGGGGCGGCCCCGGCGCGCGCGGACGCGCTGGTGTCGTCAGCCGGTGGCCACGGAGGTGGACTGAGGGAACTTCCGGATGCGGGCAGCGCCCATCGCAACGACAGCCATCGGTCAACACCTCCAAGATCACGCACAGCGGACAGCGGCGGCACGCAGCGGCCGCGAGAACGGACATGAGCGTAGCCACCCGTGCCGACGGCCGCGAGTGATTTTCGCGGACCGGACCGGAGCTGCGGCCCCGGTCCGTGTGCCGGTTCAGGCGACGCCGAGCTGGGACAACAGGGTCTGGTTGTCCTCGATGTGCCAGTCCTCGACGATCTGCCGGGCGCCGGCGTGCTGGATGTCGATGGCGTTGAAGTCGACCGTCTGGCCCTTGCCCCGGACACCGTTGTAGATGCCGGTGAAGTGGCCGCGGAAGACCAGCCGGGCAGTGATCTTGTCTCCGGTGACCAGCAGATCGGCCAGCTCGCAGGTCAGGTCGGGTACGGCGGCGCGGAAGGCAGCCGAGGCGAACAGGGGGCCGGTGGGCCCCTGCGGACGGCCGGGCGGCAGGGTGTTGTCCCGGAAGTCCGGGCTGACGGCCAGGTCGAGGTACTTCTTCTCACCGGTGTTCCAGAAGGTGTACAACTGCTGGGCCAGCCGTACTTCGAGGGCCGCACGGCGCTGCCCGATCGAGCGGTCCACGGTGAGCGCCTCGGGCCGGACCAGGTCCGGGGAGGTGTCGACCAGCTTCCACGGCCAGGCATGCCCGCCCGTCTGCTGCTGGTGCTGATTGCCGGCGACGGACGGCTGCGCGACCACCACGGTGCCGGCGGCGGCGCAGGCGGCCACGGCGGCCGCGACGATGGCACGGATCGGCTTGCGGGTCATGGAGGAGACTTCCTTTCGGTGGATCCATCGGGGTTCGGACCGGGACGGGTCCGGCTCGTCAGGCCGTAGCAGGCCGGGGCGAGTGGGCGGGCGGGCCGCGGCGGAGCCGGACCAGCGGCGCGCCGGTCCGCTGCCGGTCGGCGGGCGGGCGGTTCAGCAGCGGCCCGGCCATCAGTACAGCCCGGTCGGCCATGCCTGCGCTTCTGTCGAATGACTCAATGCGCCGGGCCCTTTGACGCGGCCTCAGCCCAGTGCCGCCGCGAACGACGGTCCGCCTCACCAGCCGGGTCAGAGGAAGGTCCCGTCCTCGATTCGGCCCTCCAGCGCCTCCCAGTCGGCCGCTCTCATGTCGCTTCCTCCTGACGGCTGTGGCCCGCCCGGCCGGTGGCTCCAGCCGGGCGGGGACGACGACGGGGTGTCCCCGGGGTCAGTGCTGGGTACCGGCCGCCCACAGGACGGCACCGCCGGCGGACACGATGGTGACGTTGCCGTCGGCCTGGATCACCAACTGCGCACCGGCGTTGCCGGCGGTCCCGGAGGACCACGCGGTGGTGTTGTCCTTCGCGTAGACGACGAGGTGGCCGTCGTCCTGGAAGACGGCCCGGTTGCCGGTGCCGGCCGTGTGCGACGACCAGCGGACCGTGCCGTTCTCGTCGGTGACGACCAGGTCGCCGTCGGTCCGCATGGTGAGCTTCATGCGGTCCGACGCGATGCTCTCGCCCGGGCCGAGGACCGTGGTGGCGGTCACCACGCGGGTCCCCCAGGCGCGCTTGGCGGTGGTCGTCGTGGCCGCGGCCTTGACGGGCGTCGCCGTCTTCGCGGGCGTGGCGGCGGCCTTCACGGGGGTCGCGGACTTGGCCGGAGCGGTGGTGGTCCTGGCCGCGGCCGTGGTCACGTGGGAGTCGTCCGCCGCCTCGGAGGTGCCGGAGACCGCGCCGGCCGCGGTGCGCGCGGCCGCTGCCCGGACCGGGGACCTGTCGGCGTCCCGCTTCACCGGCGCGGGGGTGTGCGCGGGGGTGTGCGCGGGGGTGTGCGTCTTCTTCCCTTCGGTACCGGCGGCCGTGCCGCCGCCGTCGGCGGTGGGACGCCCGACGGCGGACCCGCCGGACGGCGGGCGGAGCGGGCCGGGGGTGTGGCCGGCCCGGTCGTCCTGCTGCCGCGAGGCGGACCGGACGGACCGGGGTCCGTGCTCGGTGCCCGTTCCGGTCTTCGGGCCGGCCGCGTCCGCCGCCGTCGGCGCACGGTCCGGGGCCGCCGAAGGGGCCGGCTGCGGGACGACGGGGCCGGCGGTGCCCTGCGCGGGGTCCTGCAGGGGCTCGACGGCGGGGCCTGTGTCGGTGACCGTTCCCGGGCCGTCACCGTCCTGGGCGTCGGAGGCGACGGGCACCGGCCTGCCGAGGCCCTCGTACTGGGTCCTGCCGCCGTGGTGGGTCAGCAGCGGTACGGAGGCCAGCACGGCGCCGGCGACGGCCGCGGCCATCAGCAGCGGCTTGCCCGACCTGTGGGCTGCGGACGCGGTCCGGCCGGGCCGCTGCGCACCACCGCGGCTGCGCGGCGCGGTCACCCCGCGTACGCCGTCGGCGGCCGGGCCGTCCGCCTCCTCGTGGGCGGGCGCCTCAGGCACCGGCGGCCCGGCCGGGGGTTCCACGGACCGGCGCCGGGCGGCGGGGCCGGCGAGCGGCGACGACGCCGGGACGGTTGTTTCCGGCGCGGACGCCGGGACGGCCGAGGTCCGGTCCGAAGCGGCCGCCGCGCGGAACGGGCCGGTCCCACCGTCCTCGGACGGCAGGGCCACGGCACGGCGGATACGGCGCGGTCCCGGTGCCGCCCCGGCCGCCGGGGCCGGTCCGGCGCCGGAGGACGCCGCTGGGGTCGATGACATCCGTGCTCCTTGGGTTGGGAGGGTCAGGGGCACCCGTGCCTCCCGGGCACACATAAGGAAGTGGCCGGGAAGGGACGGGAGTTCACGCGTGGTTCACGGGGTCGCCCGGCCGGGAGAGGGGTCGGCCATGATCCCGAGGAGGCCCTGCCTGCCGGCCGGCCAGAGGGCGCCGTCCACCGGTTCGGCGGGCCGGTCGGCCAGCGCGCGCAGCCGCTCCAGGACGGAGAGGTCCGAGGCGTCGAGCATCCCGGGGACGCCCGGGGGGCTGCCGACGGGCACCTCCCGGAGCAGGACGACGCTCGCCTCGCCGCGTTCGCGCACCTCCAGCACCCGGAACCGGCTGCCCGGTCCGAACACGACGTCCGCCGGGCCGGCGCCGCCGGGCCCCGCCGGGTGGGCGGCCCGGCGGCCGGTCGACGACCAGATGAGGTAGTGGTCGTCGGGCAGGCCGGGGTACCAGGGGTCGACGCCCTGGGTGACGACCGGTGTCGCCGCGCCGACTTCTTCGCCGGGCAGCAACGTCAGCGTCGCCTCGTCGAACACTCCGGCCGTCAGCACGGCAGCGCCCCGGAACGACGGCAGTCTGCCCAGGCCGGAGGCGAGACAGCCGAGGTAGGCCAACGTACCGGGGTCCCGGTGGGCCAGCCCCGTGGCCAGCTCTCGTTCGCCCGGACGGCCGGAGCCGAGGTACGCGTACAGGGCGGCGAGGTCGGCGGCCGGATCGCCGTCCTGCGCACCGGCCGTGCGCAGTCCGGGCAGCGCGGTGAGCACCCGGTGCGCGGCGCTGCTGTGCCGTTCCCAGTCAGGGCCCAGATGGGCCCGCAGCATCTGCCGTTCGGACGCGCTGCTGCGGTGGTCGGGAAGGACGGGCACGTAGGTCACCTCGTGCAGAACGGCTCGGTCCGGGTGCGGAGCGGTCGCCCCGGACGGGGGTGCCGGGGGCGGGTCCTGCGGCGCCGTATCGCCCGGCTCCTGGGCACGGGCCCGCTCCCCCGCCGGCCGCGCTGCCGACGGGGTCCCCGTCACGTCCGGGCCGGTAAAGGTGTGCGGGGGCGCGAGGGGTTCGGGTCCCGACGGCACGGGGGAAGGGAGTCCGGTGAGGGGCGTCGCCTCGCGGCCGGGGGGTGGGACGGGTACCGGTTCGGTGCCGTCCGGCAGGGTCCACGGGGCGGAATCGGCACCCGAGCGCACACCGCCGGACGAGGCCCAGGGACCGGCGCCGGGAACCGGTTCCGCACCACCCGGCGGGTCCCACGGGCCGCCGGCAGGCTCCGGACGCGCACCTTCCGACGAAGCCCACGGGCCGGGGGCCGGCTCCGGTTCCGCACCACCCGGCGGGTCCCACGGGCCGGGAGCAGGCCGAGTGCCCTCGCTGTCGGGGACGGCGGCGCCGAACGCGGCGGGCTCCGGCGAGGCCGGGACGGAGGGTGCGGGCGTACCGCCGGCCGGCCGGGGAGGGGAGGAGCCCTCCGCGGCGGCGGACGCCGCCCTGGCTTCGGGACCGCCCTCCCGGCCCGGACGGTGACCGGCGGGCCGGTCCGCCGTACCGGGGATCTGCGCGTGGACCGCCCACGGAGCCACCGGGTGCCCGGCGGACGAGCCGGCGGCCGGAGGTTCCGGCACCGGGCCCGGGGCGGGCGCCGGCTCCGTCGCCGGGGAGTAATCGGCCGGTCCCGCGCCACCCGTCGTGGTGACGTACTGCACGGGCGGGGCGATCGGCGCCGCCTGGGACGGAGGTGCCGGCTCGGTGACCGGTGCGGCCGCAGCGGGCGGCGCGGCCCGCCTCGCGAGGGGGGAGGGCAGCACCGGAGCCGGCGCCTGCGGTGCGCCCGTGCGCCGGCCGCGCGGTGCCAGCACCATGCCGTGCCGCACGGCCAGCCGGCGCAGCGCCCGCAGGCCGGCGGCGCCCGTGTTGCCGTGCACCTGGATCACAGCGCGCTCGCGCACGTCGTCCTCCAGTGCCTCGAAGAAGGGTTCCAGCGCGTCCCACAGGGAGTCGTCCACGGCACGGCCCGGAACGCCCAGTTCGATGGTGACCGCGTCCCCGGCGGCCGATCGGGCGGTGCGGGGCGGGTGGTCCTCGTGGCGTCCCACCCAGATCCCGGACCAGGTCGACGTCGTCTGCCAGCGGTCGTCCAGGAGGAAGACACCGGGCCGGGCGCCCTTCCCGAGTCCGGGGACGGGCGGACGCCAGCCGTCCACCGTCGGCTCCGGTGCCGTCTGCCCGGCCGGCGCCGGGAGACAGGTGACGCTCTCCACGTACGGCTCCCAGGCCGGGGCGCCGTCCGGTCCGACGATGACCGTACGGGCCCTGGCGTCCGGCGGGTCCTCCTCCAGCAGGACGGGGAGGCCGCTGGCGACGCGCACGTCCAGGCCCAGTACGTCGGCCGTCTCCTGCCCGAGGGCCAGCAGATCGCGTCCGTCCGCGGGCGCCAGCGTCACCGCCTGCCGGGCCGGTCGGGGCATGGCCGCCAGGATGTCGGCCACGGCGTCGGCGGGGATGTCGGGGCCGCCCCCCGCGTCGACCAGCACGAGGGGCCGGGCGGGGTCGACCGGGACGGCGAAGCCCAGTGCGTCCGCGTCCTCGGCGGGCGCCTTCGCCGGACGGATCAGAAGGCCGGCCGGTACCTGCCGTACGACGTGATCCCCGGCCACGTCGGAGGGGACCCGGGACAGGTGCCGCTCCCACCCGGGCGGGGGCAGCCGGGCGCCGAGCCGGCGCGGCACCGCCCCGGGCGCGAAGTGCCACCAGCCGCCCTGGGCGCCCTCGTCGTCGGGTGAGAACAGGGTGCCGCCGGGGACCACGAGGGCCCGTCCGCTCGGTGCGATCACCTCCAGGCCCCAGTCCTCGCACAACCGCCGGGCCGGTGACGGCTCCTCGGCGCGGTCGACGGCGCCCCGGGACATCACCAGCCGCAGCCCGCCGACGCCTCGGGCGCGCAGGCCGCCCACCAGGGGAGCCAGCAGATGCGCGAAGTCGTCGAGTTCCCCGTCCCCCGGGACGGCCGCCACCAGGACGGTGGCCCGTCCGGCGGGTTCGTCGCGCAGTGTCACGGCGGCTTCCAGCAGCGCGGCGGGAGGAGCGTCCCCGTCGTGTACCAGGTGCACGCCCTCCACGGTGCTCACCGTGGGGCCGGGGGCTCCGCCGGCCGCCGCTCCGGGGTGCCGGTCGTCCTGCCTGCGCGCGGCTCGGCGGATCATCACGCGGCCCGTGCCGTCGGGCACCACGCGGTCGCCGGCGCGGGGCATCGCCGCGGGCGGCCTGGGCGCGGCCGTGACACCCGGCCGTCTGAAACGATCATGCTCGGCTCCACTCGCCTTCATCCGCCGTTGTTGTGACGTGTCCGCGGGTGGTCTCGTCCGCGTCCGCGGACGGCGCCGGGCGGAGACACCCCGACCGGCCCTGCCACCGGAACACGGTCCGGCCGACGCTTCCACGCGAACACACGTGTGTGGAGCAACCTAACAGGTATCCATCCGTCAACCGGAAAGGAGGAGAAGGTCTTTGCCGAAACGACATGCGGGCTTCGCCCGCGAGGACAGTCACATGTGGGCCATCGAGGGAGAGCGACACGTGTGCCTGGAGCACCGCTACGATGCGGGAGCTGCGCGTACCTGTTCCCGGCACCGGCCGGACCGACGTGCGAGCCCGGTGGACCATCCCGGCCCGGCCCGTTCCAGACGCAGCCGACGGAGGAGACAGTGACCCGTGGAATCCCTGCCAGGGCGCGGCTGCCGCACGTCAGCGGTGCGGTGGCCCTCGCCCTCGTTCTCATCGGGGGCGCGGCCCCACTCGCCGGGGCGGCCGCCCCCTCGCCCGCTCCGTCGTCGTCCGCGCTGCAACTGCCCGTGCTGCCCTCGGGGCCGGACGCCGGCTCGGGCAACTGCGCGGGTGACTCGCCGACAGTGATGCGGCAGGTGCCGTGGGCGCAGGGCGTCCTGGGCCTGAGCCGGGCGGCGGTGTACGGCGACGGTGCCGGGGTGACCGTGGGCGTGGTCGGCACCGGGGTGTCCGCGAAGGCCGGGACCCTGTCCGGGAGGGTGACGGCCGCGCCGGGGGCGGACTCCGACTGTGTGGGGCTCGGCACCTTCATGGCCGGCCTCGTGGCGGCGGCGCCCCGCGACGGTGCGGCGTTCACCGGGGTGGCGCCCGGAGCACGGATCTACGCGGCGCGCGGCACCGACGAGACGGGGGCCGCGGACGCCGCGCTCGTCGCCCGCGGCATCACGGCAGCCGTCGACGCCGGTTGCCGGGTCGTCGTGGTGGGGGCGGCGCTGCCGTCGAAGACGCCCGCGCTGGCCGCCGCCGTACGGCACGCCGCCGAGCGCGACGTGCTGCTCGTGGCGCCCGCAGTGCCGGACGCGTCCGTGACGGCGGACGGCACGTCCTCGGCGCCGGCCGGCTACTGGCCGGCGGCGGCGCCCACGGTGCTCTCGGTGGCGGACTTCGGTCCCGACGGTTCGCGGGCGACGCGTGCCCCGCTGCCCCCGGGCGTGGATCTGGCGGCACCGGGCGACCAACTGACCGGTATCGGGCCGCGAGGCACGGGCCACTATCTGGCCAGCGGGGCGTCGCTCGCCGCCGCCTACACGGCGGGGGCCGCCGCACTGGTGCGGGCCCATCGTCCGGAGCTGAGCGCCGCGCAGACCAAGGACCGGCTGGAACGCACCGGTTATCCCGGTGCCCCGCCCCGCCTCGACCTCAACGGCGCGCTCACCGGGGTCCTGGACACCCGGCGACCGTCGCAGACCGCTCCGGCCCCGCCCCTGCGTGTGCCGGAGGCCGCCGGGGACGGCGGCGCGGCCGCTGACCGGGCCGCCCTGCTGGCCGGTGGCGGCGTCGCCCTGCTGACCTCCTTGGCCGCGGCGGCAGCCGTGCGGCGCCGGGTCCGCGCCAAGGCACCGGACGGTTCCTGAGCGACGCGCGTCCTGCCGGCGGAGGCGTCGGACGCCGTCCGTCACGTACGCGGGGCGAGGTCGCCGGTGTGGCACCCCGGGTCTGTCGCGTGGCCGGCTGCCGGGGGAACCGGGGACCCGGCAGCCTCGCCGCGGTGCGGCTGGGGACGCCCACGTGCGTGCGCGGTCTCCGGGCCGCTCATTCACCGCACGCGGGGGACGGGGCCTGCCCGGCGCCGAGCCTCCGGCGGGTCAGGGCGTGTCCGGGACCTCCGGGTCCACGTGCTCCACCAGCGCGGTCTGGATCTGCGTGGTCCGGCGGCGCGTCACGTACAGTGCGCGGCCCGGGGGCAGCACCCGCGGTTTGACGCCGAAGACACTGCCCTCCGACGGCGGGCACGACAGCAGCAGGCCCGGGGTGTTGGCCTCCAGCATCCGGCGCACCAGCGGGTCGCCCTGGCCGCGCATGGCGTTGGCGGCCGACCGGGCGACGATCACGTGCAGGCCGACCTCGTAGCCGAGGGGCAGGTGGTCGAGCAGCGCTTCCAGAGGCGTCTGCATCGACTGGGCCACCAGGTCGTAGTCGTCGACGAGGACGAACAGCCTAGGCCCCGTCCACCAGTCCGCCCGCCGCATCCGCGTCGGCGAGATGTCCGCGCCGGGCATCCGCTCGGCCAGTCCCCGGCCGATGCCGGCGGCGTGCTGGCGCAGTTGCTCCTGGGTGACGGCGTGGCCGAGCCGGTGGGTCTCCGGGACCGCTTCCACGAGCCGGCGGCGGTAGTCCACGACGAGGATCCTCGCCTCGGCGGGGGTGAAGGTGCGGGCGATGTGGCCGGCCATCAGCCGCAGGACGTTGGTCTTGCCGGTCTCGTTGTCGCCGAAGGTGACCAGGTGCGGGGTCTCGGAGAAGTCGTGCCAGGCGGTGCCCAGTTCGGTTTCCTCCACGCCCAGCGGGAAGCGCAGCCGCCGGTCTTCCGCGATCGGCGGCAGGTCGCGGGCGGCCAGGCGGGTCGGCAGCATCCGCACCGGTGGGGCCGGAGGCCCGGTCCAGCCCTCGGCGACCGCGGCGACCAGGTCGGCGACGCCTTCGGCCAAGCCGTCCGCGCCCTGCACGCCGTCGATCCTGGGCAGCGCGGCGAGGTAGTGCAGCTTGCTCTCGACCGTCAGACCGCGGCCCGGCTGGCGCGGCACGCCTGCGGCGCGCCGGATGTCCACCACGGAGTCCATGTGGTCGCCCATCCGCAATTCCAGCTTGGTCCCGGCCTGGTCGCGCACCGCGGTGGGCAGCTCGACCCAGCGGGAGGTGGTGGTGATCAGGTGGATGCCGTAGTTGAGGCCCCGGGCGGCCAGTTGACCCAGTACGGGGATGTCGTCCTGGAAGTCCTGCCGGACGGTGGACCAGCCGTCGACGACCAGGAAGACGTCCCCGTGCGCCTCCTCGGGGAACTCGCCGGCCGCCAGGCGCCGACGCAGGGTCGCCATCGAGTCGATGCCGTGCTCCAGGAACATCCGCTCCCGGCGGGCCAGCAGCGAGGTCATCTCGGCCAGAGTGCGGCCCACCCGTTCGGTCTCCAGGCGGCCCGCGACCGAACCGACGTGCGGCAGCCCGGCCAGGCCGGCCAGCGTGCCGCCGCCGAAGTCGAGACAGTAGAACTGCACTTCGCGTGGCGTGTGGGTGAGCGCCAGGGACGCGATAAGGGTGCGGACCAGGGTGGACTTGCCGCTCTGCGGCCCGCCGGCGATCCCGACGTGGCCGCCCGCGCCCGACAGGTCCACGGTGAGCAGGTCACGCTTCTGCTCGAAGGGCTGGTCGACGACGCCCACGGGGACGGTGAGCGTGCCCCGCCGCGGGGAGTCGGCCGTGGTCAGGCCGAGCGCCGGGTCGGGGAAGAGCGGGGGGAGCAAGACGTCCAGGGACGGCGGTTCGGCCAGGGGTGGCAGCCACACCTGGTGGGCGGGCGGCCCGGAGTCGCGGAGCCGGTCCACGGCGACGGACAGCAGCGAGGGGGCGTCCTCGTCGTCCGGGGCGGCGGGGTCGGGGACGTCGGGAACGGGGGCGCGCTCGGCGACTCGTTCCCCGGTCCAGGCCATCACCTGGCCGGCCACCTGGGCCTGGGCCAGTGCCCCGGTCCGCTTGCGGTAGGCACCGGAGACGTAGGCGGCCCGGAAACGGGTCAGCGGCTCGACGCCGCTCTTGAGGAAGCCGGCGCCGGGCTGCGAGGGAAGCTCGTAGGCGTCGGGCACGCCGAGGACGCCGCGACTCTCCATGGCGGAGAAGGTGCGCAGGCCGATGCGGTAGGACAGGTGGCTCTCCAACTGGTGCATGCGGCCCTCGTCCAGGCGCTGCGAGGCGAGGAGCAGGTGGACGCCGAGCGAGCGGCCGAGGCGGCCGATCATGACGAACAGCTCCATGAACTCCCGGTGGGCGGAGAGCAGTTCACTGAACTCGTCGACCACGACGAAGAGCGAGGGCAGCGGGGCGAGCGGGGTGCCGGCGGCCCGCGCCTTCTCGTAGTCCAGCGCGGAGGCGTAGTTGCCGGCGGCGCGGAGCAGTTCCTGGCGCCGGATCAGCTCGCCGTGCAGGGCGTCCTGCATGCGGGAGACGAGCGCGGCCTCCTCCGCCAGGTTGGTGATCACCGCGGAGGTGTGCGGGAGCCGGTCGAGCCCGAGGAAGGTCGCACCGCCCTTGAAGTCGACCAGGACGAAGTTGAGGGTTTCGGAGGAGTGGCTGAGCGCCAGGGCGAGGACGAGGGTGCGCAGCAGTTCGCTCTTGCCGGAGCCGGTGGCGCCGATGAGCATGCCGTGCGGTCCCGTCCCGCCTTCCGCGGACTCCTTGATGTCCAGTTCGACGGGCTGCCCGTCGGCGCCCACGGCGATGGGCACGCGCAGTCGCCGGGCGGCCGAGGCGCCGCGGCGCTCCCAGTACGCCACGGGATCGTGCCGGTTGAGGTCGGGGATGCCGAGCAGCGTGGTCAGTTCCACGTCCGTGACCAGTGGCTGCGCCGCCTCCGCGGTGACGCCCGTGCGCATCGGGGCGAGCAGCGCCGCCAGGGCGCGGGCGGCGGCGGGGCCGAGGCGGTCGGGCCGGCCCAGGGAGGTGAGCGACTCCTTGCGGTCACGGTCGGTGCGGACCAGCCGCAGTTCCCCCTCCTCGGTGCGCAGCCGCAGCGTGGTCCGGCCGGGCCGCCAGGGCAGTTCGCCCGACACGTCCAGCACGACGGCGTTGCGGATGCCCTGGCGGGCCATCCGGTGCCCGGCCGGCACCTGTCCGCCGTCGACCACGACCACCGTGTACGGCTCGTCCGCGCCGGCGGTGGCGCCCGCCTCGTACGGGGGGCGGTCGACGAAGTCCTCGCCGAGCGCCGCCTCCAGTTCCCCGGCGGTCGGGGCGAAGAGCCGTACCGGTCCGGCGCCGTCCGTCTCGCGGGGGTGGTGGGTGTGCGGCAGCCACTTCGCCCAGTCCCACTGCGGGAGCCGGTCCGTCGCGACGCAGAAGGCGATCGTCAGGTCCTGCGGTGAATGCGCGGTGGCCAGTTGCGCGAGTGCCGCCCGGACGCTGTCCAGGACGTCCTCGCGCGTGCCTCGCAGCAGCACCCGCGCCCAGGCCGGCAGGAACAGGGCGATGGGCTGGTCGGGGACGGTGGAGTAGGCGTTGACGAAGGCCCGCAGGGCATGGGCGGTCAGCGGGTCGAGGTCCTCCACCGGTTTGCTCGCGGTGGTGGTCAGGTGCAGGCCCAGGCGCTGGTCGCCGACGGCGACGCGCACCTCGCCGAAGTCGGGGTCGGACGGGCGGCGCTCCCACAGCCGGGTACCGCGTGCCATGGCCCACAGGGCGGTGGGCCTGGGGTGACGCCAGGCCAGGGCCCGCTGCTGCTCCGCGACGGCGGACCTGACCTTGCGCCGGACGCCGCCGAGGTAGCGCAGGTAGTCGCGGCGGGCGCCCTTGAGGCGCCGCCTGCGCTCGGCTCCGCCGCGCAGCACCTGGCCCAGGAGCATGACGACCATCGCCACCGCCATCACGCCGACCACCACGTAGGTCATGGGATGGGACTGCTGGCCGGGGCGCACGTAGAGCAGCACCATGGCGCCCGACATCATCGCCATGGGCAGGTACGTCAGCATGCTCGACGCGCTGTCGGGGACCTCCTCGGACAGCACCGGCGGTTCCTGGAGGGCGAGTTCCCCCTCGGGCATCTCGGGGCCCCGCCGCCGGGCGGGTCTGCGGAAGTGAACCACGCTCAAGAGAGGTCTCCTTCGGGCTGTGCGGATGCCCCAGGCACCACATGTGACACGACGGGCACACCTGATGTGCAGGGCGCGGCCGCGAGGTGTCGAAACCTCAGGCGGCGTCCGGCCCGGGGGCGGTGTGGGGGTCCGGGCTCGGCAGGGTGACACCTGTGAGACTATCGGGCACCACCGGGCTCTCCAAGCGGGGACCATCGCGGGCGGTGGCACACGTGTTGACTCCTGGCCGTCTCGCGCCGGTGCCCGTCCGGTGCCGTGGAGCGGTCGGCCTGTGCCCCGGAGAGCTTGGTGGAGACCGGCGCCGCGAGGAACGCGGGGTGCCGTCAGGGGCGGCTCCGGGCGCGCCGAGCCGTCGTCCGCCGCGACCGGTCCGTACCGTCCGACCCGTTCACACGTCATGACGCATTGCCGAGAAGGTGTGGAACACCCATGAGCGAAGCCTCCGTCGCGGGACTGTGCCGCGTGACGATACGTGCCCCGGAGAAGGTGCTCGACCTGGCCGTCCCGGAGGACATTCCGCTGGCCGATCTGCTGCCCGTCATCGTCTCCCAGGCCGAGGAGCAGGCCGAGGAGGCTCCGGAACGCGGCGACTGGGTCCTCCAGCGCATCGGGGCCGAGCCCTTCGACCCGGAGAGCACCCCGGCCTCCCTCGGCCTGCGCGACGGCGAAGTGCTGTTGCTGCGCCCGGAGTCCGGGGCGCTGCCACCGGTGCGCTTCGACAATCTGGTGGACGCCGTCTCCAGCACGGTCCGGGGCCTGCCGCACGGCTGGTCCCCGGCGGTCAGCCGCTGGACCCTGCGGGCGATGACGGGCGCGGTGCTGGCGGTGTGCCTGGCCGTCCTCGCGCTGCCCGGTGACACCGTCTCCCGGGCGTCCCTGGCCGCCGGGGCCGCGCTGCTGGCCCTCGCCGGTGCCGGGGCGGCGTCCCGGGCGCTGGACGACCGGCCCGGCGGGGTGCTGCTGGGCCTGGCCGCCGCCGCCTTCCTCGGCCTGGCCGGCGTCCTGGTGGTGGGTGATCCATGGGCCGCGGGGCGCGGTCCCGTACAGGGCGGGGCGGAGCTGCTGGCGGGCTGCGCGGCCGCCGGGACGGGGGCCGCGCTGGCACTGTCGGTGGTGTCCGCGTACGGTGCCGTGTTCGCCGCGGTCGGTGTGGTGTGTGCCGCCGGGGCCGTCGGCGGGCTGCTGATGCTCGGCCTCGACGTGCCGTTCTCCGCCGCCGCGGGCGGAGTCGCGGTGGTGGTCGTGGTCTTCGGGGCGTTCGTTCCCCGGCTCGCCTTCTTCCTGTCGGGACTGCGGCTGCCGCCGCTGCCGACCACGCCCGAGCAGCTCCAGGAGGGCATCGAGCCGCACACCGGCGAGGAGGTCGCCGCGCAGGCCGCCGCCACCGACCGCTGGATGAGCGGCCTGTACGGCGGCGCGGGCGCGGTCTGCGCGCTCTGCCTGGCCGGACTGGCCCGCAGGCCGGAGACGCCGCAGCTCGTCACCGGCGGGCTGCTGGCGCTGCTGCTGTTCCTGCACGGCCGGGAACTCGGCACGTCCTGGCAGCGGCTGGCCCTGTTCGTGCCCGCGCTCGGCGGGCCGCTCGCCGCCGCGGCGGTGCTCGCCGGGCACGGCGGCGGCCGAGCCCGGCTGCTGACCGCCGCCGTACTGCTGGCGGTGGCCGTGCTGCTGGCCCTCATCTGCTGGAACGTGCCCGGACGCCGTGTCCTGCCGCACTGGGGCCGGGCCGGCGACCTGCTCCAGTCGGCCGTCGCGTTCGCTCTGGTTCCGGTGGTCCTCTGGTCGCTGGGCGTCTACCAGATGCTGCGCTCGGCCAACGGCTGACGAGCGGAGGGATACCGACATGCAGAACCGGCGCGACCAGGTCCAGGCCCACCGCTTCGTCGTCACCCGACTGACCAGCGGGCTCCTGCGGGCCGACCCCGACATCCCCGAACCGCCGACCCGGCGCACCGACCGGGCCGTGCTGGTGGGCACCGTCTTCTCGATCGTGCTGTGCGTGGGCTTCCTCGTCTACGGGCTGATCAGCCCCGGCGGAGCCACCGGCTGGCGCGACGGCCGCACCCTGGTCGTCGACAAGGGCACGGGCACCCGCTACCTCTTCGACGGCGAACGCCTGCGGCCGGTGCGCAACTACGCCTCCGCCCGGCTGCTGGTGGGCGAGGGCCTCGTCACCGACACGGTCGCCTCCGCCTCGCTGCGGGGGACCCCGCACGGCGACCCGGTGGGCATCCCCGGGGCACCCGACGACCTGCCGGACGCCGGCGGGCCGACCGCGTGGCAGGTGTGCGCGGGAACGGTCCCCGCCGACTCCAGTGGCCGCCGCGGCCGTACGACTCTGGTGGTGGACTCCCGGCTGCGCGGCGGCACGCTGCCGGGCAAGGGCGTCCTGGTCGGCGCCGAGGACGGCACCCTGTACCTGGTGACGGACGGACGGCGGCACCGGCTGCCGCAGGGCCGGACCGCGGCGACGGCGCTCGGTTTCGGCTCGGTGACCCCCCTGCCCGTGTCGGCGGCCTTCCTCGACGCGGTGCCGGCCGGCGCCGACCTCGCCCCGCCGTCGGTGACCGGCCTGGGCGGCGCGGGACCCGACCTGGACGGTACGGCGACCCGCACCGGACAGGTCTTCGTCACCCGCGCCCCCGGCTCCGCCCAGCAGTACTACCTGCTGCTGCGCTCGGGTCTGGTGCCCGTCACCACCACCCAGGCCGCCCTCGCCCTCGCCGCTCCCGCGACGCGGGAGAAGGCGTACGGGGGGAAGGTCCCGCAGGCCCTGGCCCTCTCCTCGGGGGCACCGGACCAGGCCCTGTCGCCCAGGGACGCGGGCGGTGAGGCGGCCGCCGCCGAGCGCGAGGGCGCCGCGCTGCCCCGGACGCCACCCGGGCCGCTGTCCCTCGCCGACGACACCGACCTCTGCGTCCGCCTCGCGCCACGCGGCGAGCGGGGGACCGCGGTGAGCCTGGAGACGGTGGCGGCCACCGAGGTCGCCGCCGGCGCCTCGGCGCCGGGGGAGGCGACGGCCGCACCCTGTCTGGCCGTGGACGCGATCGCGGTCCCGGTCTCGGGCGGTGGCCTGGTGCGCGCGCTGAGCAGTACGGGCACCGTGCTCGGCGACACCACCTACGTCGTGGCCGACACCGGCCGCAAGTACCGGGTGGCGTCGGAGGAGGCCGCCACGGCCCTCGGTTACGACCTGGCGGACGCCCGCAAGCTGCCGGCCGCCCTGCTGGACATGCTGCCCACCGGCCCCGACCTGTCGCCCGAGGCGGCGACCGCGGGCGAGGCCGCCGTCGCCGGGGCGGCGCGGTGCGGGTCCCGGCCCGGCGCCGGAACTGACGACTCGTGACATGTGTCACCGGTCGACGGATACACACGTGTGAGTTCACCTGGTCACACGCTTTCTTCACCCCAGGTACGGCAGGGTGTGCGGGACTTGGCTTGTAGTGCGGTGGAGACGAGGTCTAGGATCCTGCTGCATGGCTCGACTGACACACACGTGTGTATGGTCGGACCCGCATCCGACGCGGGCCGTGCGCGCACCGGCGTGACTCCCCCTCGCGACCGCGCCACGGCAGCGTGGCCCCCCGGCTCACCGCACCAGCGGAAGGTATGGACACGATGAGCACTCCCGCGGACACCGGACAGCAGCAGCATTCGTCCACCGCCACCTACGACCAGGCCATCAGCCTCCTGGAGGGGGCCAGGTCGTCCCTGACCGCCATCCAGGACCAGGTCAGGACGGCGAAGCAGACCCTCCAGGTCCACTACCAGGGCCCCGACGGCCACGCCTACGCCAACGTGATGCAGACCTGGCTGGACGAGGTCAACCGCATCAAGAGCACCTGCGCGGCGATGGAGAACCAGCTCGGTATCAGCATGCAGTCCGCCAACAACGTCCAGGCGGGTGCCATGCAGGCGGTCGTCGACTCGGGCGGCAACCTCACCGGGTTCGGCTCCTCGATCGAGAACGACACCTACAACGTCATGCAGGGCTGACCCGGCGGACCGTACCGCCCCCGACGACAACAGGAGACCCCATGGGCGCCGCCGAAGACGGCATCTACATCGACCACGGCCAGGCCACGACCTTCGCCGCGGAGATGGCCGAACAGACCATGCAGATCAGGAAGGTCATCACCAACCTGGAGGACCAGCTCCGGCCCATCGTGGCCACCTGGCTGGGTCCGGACAAGACCGTCTACATGACGAAGGTCCAGCCGACGTGGGAGGCGGAGGTCCAGGCCCTCTCCACCATCCTCGCGCGGCACGCCGAGACCCTGGACACCGTCCGGGACATGTACAAGAAGACGGTGTACCAGAACGCCGAAGGCTTCGAAGCGATCAGGTTCTGACACACCGTCGGTACGGCGGTCCGCCACCCCTCGTCCCTCGCCGGGGAGCCCCGGTTCCCCGGCGGTCCTGAAGGAACACCATGGCTGATCTGACGAAGCTGGACGCCCCCGCCCTCCGCGCCTTCGTGGACGAGGAGGTCCAGCCGTTCAAGGACGACATCGTCCGGCTGCGCACCTCCACCGACGAGACGGGGCAGTCGCTGTACGACATGGCCAACTCCCCGGCCGGCCCCTTCGTCATCGGCGGCTTGTCCGGTGACGGAGACACCTCCGGCAAGAACCTGGTCACCCACACCACACAGGCCGCGGCGGCGATCGACACGGTGCTCAACCGCCACTCCAGTGCCTTCGACGACCTGAAGGCCAACCTGCTGGAGGTGATCGAGTCCATGCTCAAGACCCAGGGGGAGAGTCTGGAACAGGTGGAGGGGCAGAAGTTCCTCACCGCGATCCGTGAGTACGACGGGACCATGACCGGCCAGCAGGGCGGCGGTTACCCCTCGTCCGCCACCTCGACGTACTGACGTCCGTCCGCACACCTCACGATCCTCGTCCGCTGGAGATCCCCCATGGCCGCCGACAACTGGGAACACATCGTCAAGCTGCTCACCGGCTGGACGCTGCCCGAGCGTTCCGAGGTCACGGGGGTCAAGGGGCAGGGCGGCATCCCCTGGCTCGACGTGGACATCAAGAAGGTCGACAAGTCACTGCACCCGCGCAACGAACTGCGCGGTGACGGGGCGACGTTCCAGTACTTCGTCCTAACCGGCAAGGGTATGGACATGTACCAGGCGGACGTCCGGTACGCGGACCTCTCCGCCGGTGACACCTACGCCGCCCGCAGTGACGCGGCGCTCAAGACCCTGGTCAACGAGTTCAGCACGGCGGGCGTCACGTCCGACGCGGGCGGGGCACCGTCCGGTACGGACGGGGTGGACCTGCGCTCCTTCGCGAAGGCGGCGCGTTCCTTCGACGTCGCCGGGCAGTTCTTCTACCACCACGAGGTGACCCTCAAGCACTGGCTCGACCACCTCGGCGACGAGAACGCCGCCTGGAAGGGCACCGCCGCGGGGGTCTTCTACAACCTGGTGAAGGATCTGCACGACCGGTACGAGCACTTCCTCGCCCAGTTGAGGCCGGCCGGATTCCAGCCGCAGTACCAGTCCGCCGCCACCCCGGGGTTCGCGGCGACCACCCTGCACGGGGACCAACTGATCGGCGCGGAGAACATGCTGCACCAGGCGCACACCAAGCTGTACCAGCAGTTCGGCGACTTCTGGTGGCGCCGGGGCCGGCCCGTGACCGTGCACGAGGCGGACGGCCAGACGATCCCCCGGGTCCCGCCCGCCGACCCCCGCAGCATCCTCAACGAGCTGATGTGGGACATCGACTGGTTCATCAAGCAGTACAACACCTCCCGGGTGCAGGTGGTGACGCGGACCGACACCTACGGGCACGAGGCCGTGCGCGTCGAGAGCTGGCGCGCCGCCCCGGGGTTCTCCTCCGCGCCGCCGCACTGGGGCAACCTCAAGGACACCAGTACCTGGTCGGGGATCGCGCAGGAGGCGGTAGACCGCTGGACGAACAACCTGCGGGCCAATCTGGACGAGCCCGCGGTGCCCGTGGTCACCGAGCTGAGCGAGGGCTGGAGCCGCATCCTCGACCCCACCTGGAACACCCGTTTCGCGTTCGAGGACATTCCCGCGGTGAGTCTGGCCGAGGCGTTGCAGAGGGAGATCGCCGAGGAACAGCAGCAGCAGTTGCAGAACCAGCTCACGCAGCAGACGTCCGGGTTCCAAGACGGTGTGGAGACCCTGGGTCGCAGCGTGCAGGACCTGAACACCGGACTGGACGGCTTCGGCGGCAGCGTCCATGACCTCGGCGAGGGCGTCACGGATGCCGCGGTGCCGGACGCCTCCACGCTGGTGGGCGGCGTCACGGACACCGGCGTGCCGGATGCGTCGACGCTGGTGGACGGGGCGGCGTCCACCGGTGTACCGGACGTCTCGACGCTGGCGGCGGGCGTCACGGACACCGGCGTGCCGGACGCGTCGACGTTCACGGCGGGCGTCACGGACACCGCCGTGCCCGACGCGTCGACGTTCACGGCGGGGGATACGGGCACCGCTGTGCCGGACACCTCGGCCTTCGTGAGCGGGCTGCCGGAGGGTGTCACGGACGATCTGACGGCCGGGGCCGGTGACGTGCCCACGGTGGGCGGCCCGGCCGATGTCACCGTGGGCACGCCGAGCACGAGCACCTCCGCCTTCGGTGACGCGGCGGCGGACGGCCTCGGACAGGGCGGTACCGATGCCGGCACGCTGGACGGCGTGTCCGTCTCCGGGCTGCCGCAGGCACCGTCCGGCGGTGGGACGACGGACACCTCCGTCCCCACCACCTCGACACTCGACGCGATCTCCGTCCCGGCCCTGGACACCGCGGGCCTGACCGACCTCGGCGGGGCCGGCACCGGCTCCGTTCCTTCCGACGTCACCGTGACTCCGGTGTCCCCGTTCACCAGTACGGACGCGGGTACGGATCCGACGGGAGCGGGAGCCGACACGGGCGCGGCGTTCCTCGCCGGTGCCGACCCCGGTAGCACGGCAGGGCCGGCGGCCCTGACGGGACTGACAGGACTGACAGGACTGACCTCACCGTCGACCACCACCCAGATCCCGACCGGCACCGGCGGTCCCGGCAAGGACGGCACCGGCGCCGGCGTGGTGACCCGGCTCCCGGACGGCAGTTCGCTGACGGTCGCCCCGGACGGCACGGTGACACAGACCTCACCGGACGGGGTGACCACCACGTCGACCCTGGAGCCGGGGGAGCTGATCACCGGCCTCGACGGCTCCACGATCGGGCTCAGCCCGGACGGCGGTGTGACGACCACGCAGCCGGACGGCACCTCGGTGACCCAGTATCCGAACGGCGTCACCCAGACCCTGGACCCCGACGGTCACACCCAGCTCACCTCTCCCGACGGCACCACCACCGTCACCAGCGACCTCGGCGGCCTCACCACCCAGCTCCCCGACGGCGGAACCGTCTCCCTCACCCCCGACGGCACCCTCACCACCGTCACACCCGACGGCACCACCAGCACCAGCACCCTCGACCCCGGCCAGTTCATCACCCACCCCGACGGCTCCACCCTCGGCCTCTCCCCCGACGGCGGCGTCACCACCCAACTCCCCGACGGAACCTCCCTCACCACCCACCCCGACGGCAGCACCACCATCACCCAACCCGACGGCACCTCGGTGACCCAGTATCCGAACGGTGTCACCCAGACCCTGGACCCCGACGGTCACACCCAGCTCACCTCGCCGGGCGGCGGTGTCACGACCCAGCTTCCCGACGGGAGTGTGAGCACCGCCTTCCCCGACGGGACGACCTCGACGCTGGTGCCCGACACCGGCACGGTGACGACCGAGACCCCGGCGGGGCAGACCGTCACCACGCACCTGGACCCCGGTCAGGCCCTGGTCAACCCCGACGGGTCCACCACGAGCATCGGCGCCGACGGTTCGGTGACCACGACCCTGCCCGACGGGGGCACCTACACCCTGCACCCCGACGGCACCGTGACCACCACGGACCCGGGTACCTCGCTCCCCGGTCCGGTGGCCACCCTGCCGACGTCCTCCGCGGGCCTCGGCGGCCTCGGCACCCTCACCACGCAGGGGCCCGACGGCAGTACCACGGTCCACTACCCCACCGGGGCCACGGCCACCACCGGCACGGACGGCTTCACCACCACGACGTTCCCCGACGGCAGCAGCACGGTCTCCGGCCCCAACGGGGAGTTCCAGACCGTGCCCAGCCCGGCGACCGCCGAGGCGCTGGGGTCGGTGCCGGCCTCGGACGCCGGTTCCGCCCTCGGCCAGGGCACGGCCGGACAGGCCGGCTCCTCCCAGCAGGGCGGCGCGGCGGGCGGCTCGGCCGTCGACCCCGGTCTGAGCGGGCTGCTCTCCCCGATGATGATGATGGGCATGGCCCGGATGGGGCAGCAGGGCCAGCAGGGTCAACAGGGCCAGCAGGAACGCGTCCGCGAGGTCTACGGGGACGACGAGTCCGACGGCGCCTTCTTCCCGTCCCCGCACCTGGCCCAGCCCGCCGCGGCCGAGCCGGAGCCCTACGAGGAGGAGGAAGAGGACCCGGAGGAGCTGCTCAGCCGCAACCGGACCGACCGCACCGGGCAGGGCGGCTTCGTGCGTCCCTCCACGCAGGGAGCCCGGTCGGCGTGGGCGGACGACGACGGTGACGTGTGGGGCACCGAGGACGGTGGCCTGCCGGCGTCGATCGGACGATGACCCTTCCCCGTTCCCCGTCCCCCGTCGGGCATCCCAGTGAGAGAGCAACCGTGAACCAGTCCTTCGAACGTCAGATGCGGGACGCGCTCGCCGACTTCACCAAGCAGCACGAGGCCCTGCGCAAGGTGAGCACGGACGTGGCGGCGCTGACCGCGACCGCCCGTTCCCACGACCGTGCCGTGGAGGTGACGGTCACCGCGCAGGGCGAGGTGACCGCCCTGCGCTTCCTCGGCGACAAGCACCGGACGATGACCGCGCAGAAGCTCGCCGCCGACGTGCTGGAGGCCATCTCCCAGGCGCGCACGCGGGTCGGCGAACAGGTGTCGGCGCTGATGGAGTCGGTGGCGGGCCTGGGTTCCGGCGTGCGCAGCGACGGCTTCGGCGGACTGGACCTGGACAAGCTGCTGGAACCGACCTGGGTCGAGGACCTCGGCAAGGGCGGCGGGAGCAGCCGTGGCTGACGATGAGAAGACCGTCGTCCAGCCGGACCAGATGGTCCGCGGCGGCGAGCTGACCGACCAGGTGAGCCGGCGGGCTCGGGAGCTGGCCGACGCGTTCGTGGAGGCGACCCGGCAGGACCCGGCCCACCCGGTGTGGGGCGGTGACGCCTACGGCAAGACGTTCGCCAAGGACTACGAGGAATCGCACCGTCAGCTCGCCGAGGCCGTGGTGCACCTGGCCGACGCGGTGTCCGCGGCGGCCGCCATGACCATCTCCTCGGGCACGTCCTTCGCCGCTGCCCAGTCCACCGCCGTGGAGCGGATCCAGGACGGGGCCGCCTGAGCCATGGCAGTCGACGATTTCACCAATGGCGTGGTCCTGGCGCTCACGGGCATGCGGGTCCCGGAGGCGTCCGGCGATGCCGTGCGGGCTTCGGTGGTACGGCCGCACGAGGCCCTCGCCCGCGCGCTGGAGGACCTGCAGCGCCTGATCGCCGACGTCGCGGGCTCGGTCGCGGGTTCGGCCGAAGGGCGCTGGAGCGACGCCTACGTGGCGGCGATGAAGACCTTCGCCACCGGTGAACAAGCCGACTACATCGAGAACCTGAAGAACACGGCCACCCGGCTCGCCAAGTTCGCCGACGAGTACGCCTACCAGCTCGACTACACCTCCCGCATGATCATCGCGCAGATCGTGCAGTTCATGATCGACTGGGCGCTCACCCTGATCATGGCCATCTGGAACCCCATCGGCGCCCTCATCGAGCAGACCTTCCTGCGCGCGCTGTACCGGGTCATCCTCCGCAGCTTCCTGCTGCGGATGCTCGTCGCCATCGCCGCGCAGGAAGCGCTCAATGTCGGCCTGGCCGCCGCCATGGACGTGTTCATCCGCTGGTCCCTGGCCGCCGAGGGCAAACACACCTCGCAGGGCGGCCAGTACCTCAAACAGGCTCTCGCCTACGGCGCGATCCAGGGTGCCCTCTCCCCCGTGACCATGCTCGGCGGGGCCGCCGCGTCCGTCCTCGGCCATGCCTTCGGCCGCGATGTCGCCGGCACGGTCGGCAGGGCCGTCGAACGCGCCGTGACCACCGAGGGCAAGGGCGCCCTCACCGCCGCCCGCCGGGACGGCCGTGCCTTCGGCCGGCAGGCGGGCGACCTCGCCGCCGCCATGGCCCGCAGCTTCGAGACCGGCGGCATCCCCCGGGCCTCCCGCGAGGTCTTCGCCGCGCGGACCGCGGACGCCTTCGGCGACTACTTCGCCGCGACGCTCGGCCGGGACGCGGCCCGTGACATGGGCCGGGACTGGGGCCGCGCCCTCATGTCCGCGTACGGCCGCAAGGACCTCGGCGACCTGCTCGCCGCCACGCTGTCGCGAGTGGAGTCCACCCGGCTCAGGGACGCCCTGTCGCACCAGCTCGCGGCGTCCCTGCGCACCGACTGGGGCCGCAAGGTGGCCGGCTTCACCGGCAACGCGGCGGCCTACGCCCTCCACCAGAACCTCTCCGAGGGCTTCTACAACCTCCTCACCACCGGCGAGTTCACCACCACGGCCGCCACCGCCCTCGCCGGTGGCGTCGGCGGCGTCCTCTCCCACCTGCTCGGCCGCAACGCCCACCGGCTGGGCTCGGGGCTGAAGGAGAAGATGGTCGTCGGCCGCTTCCCCGACGCGCCGGTGGACGTGCCGAAGAACCCCCCGCCCGGCCCGGACCATCCCTTGGGCGGGCGCGGTGGCGCCTCCCGGCCCATGGCTCCGCCACCCGCCCCCATCGGGTTGCCCCTGGCCTCGACGGTGACGTCCTTCGAACCGGGGCGTGGCACGCCGTCGGCCCCGTCTCCGGACAGCATCTTCGTGGACGGCGGTAGCTGGCCGGTCAGCCCCGCGGCGGACCCCGCGAAACCCGACCCCGACGCCCTCTCCGTGCTGTCCTCGGACACCTCCGGGGCAGTTGCGGGCTCGGGGCCGGACGCCTCCGACGGGACCGGAGCCGGAACGGGCGCGGGCACTCCCGTCCCGGTTCCCGGCACACCGGCGGTGCCCCCCGCCCCCGCCACGGCTCCCGCCGGCGAGGCACCCGCCGCAGACGACGCCGGTACGGCCGCCCTGTGGGCGCAACTGGGCACGCTGTCGGCTCCCACCGCTGCCCCGGGCGGGTCCGCGCCGGACGGTACGGCCCCGGCGGGCGACGGCACGGAGCGGGGCGGCGCCCGTCCCGGCGCGGACGGCTCCGCCCAGGAGCCGCTGGCACGGCTCACCGACCTGCGTGTGCCGTCGGACCGTCCGGGCCCCGCCCTCCCCGCCTTCCCCACCGTTCCGACCGAGGCCCCGGTGTCGTACGCGGACCAGGTACGGGACACCGCCGCGCGCCTGGACGGTCTGGCTCGGGGCGTCGGGATGCCGGCCGAGGTCAGGGAGGCCCACGTACGGGACGTACGGGAAGCCGCCGACGCGGGCGACTGGCCGCGCGCGGCCGACGCGGTCGCCGGGTTCCGGGACGCCGTGGAGGGGCACGACCTCAGCGGCCGGTACGCGTCCTTCGAGGCGCACGTGGACCACGGGTTCGACCGGCTCGCGGAGCTGGGCGTGCCCCGGGCGCAGTGGCAGCGCGACGTCGACGCGGTGCGTACGGCGTGGGAGCAGGGCGACGGCCGCGCGGTGGACGAGGCACTGCGCGACTACACGGCGCTGATCGAACGGCACGTCCCGGTCGGGGTGCTGGCGGACCGGGACGTGCCGGTGCACCACGACCCCGAACCGGCGCACCTGCGGCGGCAGGCGGAGCAGGCGCTCGGCACGGACGCGGACCGGGCGCACGTGGACCTCCTCCGGGCCGAGGCCCTCTCACAGCACCTGCGGGCCCGCCTGGACCAGGCCGCGGCGGACGGGCAGGGCGTCCAGGAGGCCGTCCTGCGGCAGCGGCTGCGCACGGCCGGCACTCCGGAGGAGGCGTCTGCCGCCGCGCGGGAGCTGGAGGAACTGCGGGGCGACCAGAACCTCGAGGAGCGCCTGCGCCGGCTGGCGCCGGACGACGACACCGGCCGGGGCGGGCCCGCCGGCGACGACGCTCTCCTGCGCCGGCGTCTGGACGCTCTGGGCGACGGCTCCGGCGGCGACCGGCGTGAGCGGGAACTGCTGCGCCGGCTGGACGGCGCGGACACGGACGGGGAACGGCAGGAGGCCCTGCGGGACCTGCACGAGCACCGCGACCTGCGGCAGTTGCGGCAGCGCGTCGAGGAGCTGGGACGCCAGGACGAGCCCGCCTCGTACGCGGAGCTGCGGGAGCGTTTCCTCACGCTCACGGCCGACGAGACGGGAGCGGTGGCCGAGGCCCGCCGCGAGGTCCTGTCGATGCCCGACGACACCCCCGAGGAGATCGCGGCGCGGCGCGTCGAGCGGATCGGCGAGGTGCTGCGCCAGGAGGAGGAAGCCCGCCTGGCGGAGGTCCGTGGGCTGGAGAGCGAACTCGCCCGCCTGCTCGACCTGCGGCAGGCCGAGCGGGAGGCGCTGCTGGCAGCGCTGCGTCCGCCGGCCACCGACCCGGCGACGCCGCTGGACACCCGTCCGGGAGCGGACGGTCCCGCGTCGCCCACCGCCGGCGCCCGTTCCGGCGCCGGCACGACCGGCACCCCGTCCGACGCCGCCACCGCCGACCGGAACACCCCCGACGTCGTCGGCGCCCCCGTCGCACCGTCCGGGGACGTCTCCGCGCCGCCGTCGCTCGCGAGCCGGATCGCCGAGGTCCGCGCACGGCTCGACACCGCGAGGAGCGAGACGGAGCGTCTCCAGCGTCTGCGGAACGAGATGGCCGCCGAACTGCCGCGGATGGAGCAGGACGGGCACCTGGCGCGCATCACCGAGGGCGCACTGTCCGCCGTACGGGAGCGGTCCGCCGAGGACCGGACGGAGGAACTGCGCCGCCGGTTGCCGTCGCCGCCGGGCGCCACACGCGCCCCAGCGGACCGGTCCGCCACCGCTCCGCCCCCCGCTGCCCGGCCCGCCGTGGTCGACACCTCGGACACTCCGGGGACCCGGAAGCCCTCGGGTGCTTCGGAGACTGCCGCGCCGCCCGCGGCCGTTCGTCCCGCCGAGGGAGACACGCCGACGGGCCCCCGGCCCGACACCGTCGTCGACGAAGGCACGGCGACGCTCCAGCGCCCCCCGCTGGCCACCGCCCCGGAGACCGGGGAGCAGGACGTCGCGGCCCGGCTCGGAGCACTGCCGCCGCCCCCCTCGGCCGAGGGACTCGCGCAGCTCCGCCGCGCCGTCGCGGACACCACCGAACCGGCACCCGGTCCGGAGGGGACCCGTCCCGCGCCGCGGGACGACGACGCCCTGCCGTCACCGGCCGGCCGCATGTACCACCCGACGGCCGCCGCCGGGCAGGACGCGACCGCACCGCCGCCGTGGAGCGAGGAGCCCGTCGACCCGGTCGCCGTCACCGAGGACGGCGAACACCTCGCCGGCGTGGTGGTCCGTTACGTCCAGGAGTTCACGGGTGAGGCCGCCTCCCCCTTCGAGACGCACTACGACGTGCACCGCCACCGCCGGGGCGACGACACGGTCGCCCGGCACGTCATCAGGATCGGATGGCTCTACGACGAGCAGGACGACCCCCGTGCCCTGCCGCCCGTCGTCTCGGAGGACGGCAGCGAGACGGACGCCGTGGCGGCGTTCGAGCGGGCGGTCCGGGACGGTGTGCGCGACACGTGGAACCGGGGGGCCCGGCTGCCCAACGGCGATGTCCTCGAAGTGGACGTGGAGTTCGTCCCGCTGCGGCGGTACCTCCCCGTGGACCCGGCCACCGGCGCGCGCGAGGTCCTCCCCGCCGAGCGGCGGGCCCACGTCGCGGTCGCCCTGACCACCGCCCACGTGCGCGCGCACCAGCAGCGGCTCTCCCTCAACGAGCCGCCGCTCATCGCGGCCCACGAGGCGGGGCACTGGCTGGGCCTGCTGGACGAGTACCGGGAGACCGACCAGGGACGGCGCGCCGTCTACCCCGACGCGTCCGTCATGGCCAGCTCCCTGGCCACCCGGTCGCACCTCCGGGACGCCGACGACCGGGTCCCCGTGCCCATCGCCGGCCCCTACCTGGCACCCCGTCACCTGCGTCAGCTCGGCGCCCGGCTGGAGGAAGCCCTCAGGAACGCGGGGGCCGGCGCCCCGGAGCCGGCCCCCGGCCCGCACCCCGGACGGGCCGACTTCCCCCTGGAGGTGCGGCGGGAGGCGCTGTACGGCGGTCCGCGAGGCACGGGCGGGCACCTGGCCCCCGTCGGGAGGTCGGACCGTGCCCGGCCGCGCTACGTGTGGGAACCGCACGCCAACGGCACGTACTACGCCGTCTTCGACGAACCGGCGGTGGCGCCACGGGACCGGACGCGCGACGGCGACGCGCACACGCCGGCCGCCGGCGATCTCGCGGTGGCCGTCCCGGACCGCACGGCGGTCCCGGCACGCATGATGTTCCCCTGGCACTGGACCGAGGACGACGCCGTCTACGCGGCGGAGCAGGCGTACCTGCACGCGCTGCGGGACGGCCGGGTGGAACCGGTGCCGGGCGGCGGGGGCTCCCTGCTGCGCTGGGAGGGCGTCTACGCCGGCGTGCGCATCGAAGGGGAGCTGCGGGGCGGCTCGTTCACCGGCTTCCGTCCCGCCGAGCACCAGGAGGACCTGGACGTCCCGCCGTACCTGCCGGCGCCGCCGCTGACCCACGGGCCGCGCTTCTCGCCGCGCGCCGAGGACATCGCGCGGCTGGGCGACCGCGGGGCGCGTACCGGTGTCCACGTGTGGCCGCCCGCCCACGTGGACGCGGAGACCGCGTACGGCGTCCGCGTCTCCGAGATACCCGGCACGGCGCACGACAACGGCACCGTACGGGCCGAGGTGTCCTTCCTGGACCCACTGGTGCGGCCGGGCGGTTCGGCCGCCGGACTGCCCTCCCGCTGGGAGCGGCACCGCGAGGCGGACGAGCACGTCATGTTCCCCCGGCGCTGGCGGGCGGCCGACGTACGCGCGGCCGTCGACGCCGCCTACGCCGGAGCCCTCGCCCGTGGGCTGCTCGTGGAGCTGGACGGGGCGGGCGCGCACGCGTGGCGGGCCGACCGGCACGGGGTACGGATCGAGGGCGTCGTCGACGGGCAGCACGTCGCCTACCGGCCCAGCCCGCGCCAGCCCCGCCGGTACTGGCCCGCCGAGCCGCCGGTGGCCCGGACCGGGACCTACCCGGTGACCGTGCGGACCGGCCGCAGCGTGCTGCCCGGCACCGGACTGGCGTACCTGCTGTTCGCCGACGGCGAGGTCGGGGCCGTGCTGAGCGTGCCGGTGACGCTGGTCCCCGAGCCGGGCATGCCGCAGGCCGAGATCGACGCGTACGTGGCCGCGTTCGAGGCGATGGCGGACGAGCGTCTCGGCCGGCTCCGCCGGGCCGACGACGCCCACCTCCTGCGGGTACGCCTCGACTTCGGCGTCGCGCGGGAGGGCCGGCCCGGACAGCGGACCCTGGAGCTTCTCGGCGGTGCGGACCCCACCGCCTTCGACGTGGTGTCCCTGCTGGGCCTGCCCGGGAAGGCGGCGGCCTGGTGGGACGCGATGTCCGGTCTGCCGCCCGTACCCGACGCCGTCGAGGAGTGGACCGGGGCCGGTGAGGACCACCTGACCCGCCTGCTGGCGGAGGGCGCCGGTCTGCGGCCCGGCCCGCCGGAGCCGACCTGGCAGGAGATCCGCCGCGTCGCCTCCCGGCGGACCGCGCCGGAACGGCCCTGGCCGTCCCTCGCGGACCGCTCGGCCCGGCTGCTGAGCGACCTGAGCGAGGCGGGCGGCGTCGCCCCGGAGCTGCTGGCCCGTCCCGCCCCGTGGACGACCGGCTTCCCGGCCGGCTGGACCTGGCCGGAACAGCTCTACGCGGCCCGGCAGGTGGCCGGGAACGCCGGCGGTTCCGGCGAGGAGACCGTCACCGGGGCCTTCGGCCTGCTCACGCTGCGCGTCACCGTGCGGGACGGTGTGCTCACCGGTTTCCGGGCCGTGCGCCCGGGGACCGCCGACGACACCACGGCGGTCCGTCCCCACCACGCGCCGGACGCCTCCCCCGAGTCCGGCGACGACTTGACGCAAAGGCTCACCCAGGCACTCCGCGGCTACCTGGGGGCCGCCGGGGACGAGGTCGGACCGACCGATGTGCGGACCGGCCGGGTGGAGGCGCCGGTGCGCGGCGAGGAACCGTCCCCGTCCCAGGGGGGAGCGCCGGGCGGCTTCGGCGGGGACTGGGGCGGCTTCGACGCGTCGCTGTCACCGGTCAACGACGACATCGACGCGGTGCTGGAGCAGGCCGGCGTCCCGGCACGGAACCTCAAGCGGCTGCAGGCCGTCGCCGACGCGCGGAAGCTGCGCCTGGAGCTGCGGCAGACCAACAGGCACGCGGTGAAGTGGCTGGAGCGGGGGGCCCTGCCCAAACCGGAGGCGGTGAAGGCGAAGTCCGTCAACGACCTGGACCTCCACCTCGGTGCGAAGGCGGAACACCTCGGTCTGGTCGGCTACTTCGAACCGGTCCTGCCCTCCCAGCCGGTCCTGGAGGCATCCGGCAGGGAACAGGAGATCCGCGACCGCTACGAGCAGCGCCGCGCGGAGTTCACCGGGCTGGCCGGGAAGATGGCCGCGCTCCGGGACACCTACCCGGTGATCGACGGGGTGGTGCACGGCTACCGCGACGGCCGCGCGGTCCCCGTCACCAGCGACCACGACATCTTCGACATCACCACGCCGGGCGGCTCCCCGCTCACCCCGGGCACCTACGAGCGAGCCGTCTCCGCGCTGGTCGAGGCGGACGCGGGCGTGATGCACGGCGCGGCCACCTACTGGGAAGCCCGGGGGGAAGCCGACAGGGCGCTGCGCGACAGCATCATCGAGGAGGAGATCGCCCCCGGCCGGTCGGTCTTCGTGATCAAGCCCTACAAGCGCCCGTCCCTCGCCCCCGCCTCCCGCCGCGGGTCGCTCGGCGACATCCTGGCCCCCACCGGGGCGGATCCGGTGCCGAAGCGGGCGTCCGAGGCCCGTGCGGCCGCCGCCCGTGTCCCGGAGGTGGACCGCGGCGTCCTGGCGCGCTGGCAGGACCGCTTCCGGCGGGCGGAGCGGGCACTGGCCGCGAGCCGCGGCGACGAGACGGACGCGGCGCTGGCCGCCGCCGGACGGATCATGGCCGCCGAGCACCAGAGCCCGCCTCTGGACCGCACGGCGCTGTCGGACGCCCAGGCGGAGTACCGGGCCCTGTACGACTCCATGGCCCACGCCGTGGCGCACACGTACCTCACCGACGGCGAGGCGGAGGCGCGGGAGCTGTCGGCCGTCCTGCGCGGCGAGTTCGGCACCCAGCGCAGGGCGGGTCTCCCCGGCGGCGTCCCCCCGCAGGGCCGTGGCGCCCGCACCGGCGGTTCCTCCGCCCAGGACGCCCGCAGCGCGCGCATCCGTACCAGGGCGGCGCGGGAGCTGTCGCGTCTGTCCGTCCCCGTGCCGCTTCCCGCGCAGGAGGTCCTGATCACGGTGCTGACCGCGGCGTCCGCCCGGACCTGGCGCGAGAACTGGCCGGTCGAGGACGCCGCCCTGCTGCTCGTGCACAACACGCGCTGGCGCCTGCCCGAGCACCACGAGCTCTTCGACCGCCTGATGCAGCCGGACAGCGCCGAGCTGCGCGAGGCCGTCCTGGAGGAGCCCGCCGTCGGGGATCTCCTGCAGAACCATCCCGACCTCGCGGACGTCCTCTCCGGCAGCGAGCAGCTTCTGACGGCCGTGCGGCACCTGGGACCGGAGGATCTCGAGGAGTACCTCGACAATCCCCACTTCATGGACGCCCTCCTGGAATCACCGGGCGGGGACGGCCGGCGGCCGCTGATCGAGGCCGTGGAGGACGGCCGGCTGCGGGCGGACCTCCTGATGGCCCTGCCGGGGCTGCCCGACGCCCTCGACCGCAGGGCGGAGCTGGTCACCGCCCTGGCCTCACCCGGCCCGGCGGCACGGCTGGCGGTCAAGGACCCCCGCTTCGCCGCCGCCCTGAAGGCCAGGCCGGCCGAGCTGCGGGCGGTGGCCCACGAGTGGTCGGTGTTCACAGTGCTGCTGGACCACCCGTCCGCGTGGCCCGCCTTCGACCACGCCGCCTTCCTCAACCACCGCGAACTGCGGCGGCGTCTGCAACTCCACGCGGACCAGGCCACGCTCATGGTCCGGGTGCCGCGACTGCTGGCCGCCGCCATGGCGGACCCCGGCGTCGTCGACATCCTCGCCGGGAGCCCGCAGCTCGTCGACGTCCTGGAGGACCTGCCCGCCCTCACCGCCCGGCTCGCCGGTGACCTCGCGCTGCTGCGCGCCGCGGTGGAGAACCCGGCCGTGACCGACGCCCTCTCCCACGATCCCACCCGCTTCGACGCGGTGCCGGACGCGGAACTCCAGGCGGCGCTGCGGGCCACGCGCCGGCCCACGCCCGGCACGCCCGCCGCCGTCACGGAGGCCGCGTCCCCGGTGGCGGCGGCCCGTGCGGCCTCGCCCGCCCTGGACACCGTCCTCGCCGCAGAGCCCGCCCTGACCGCCGCCCTCGCCGAGGACGACTTCGCCCTCGCCCGGGTGCTGGCCCGCCGGCCGGCGGTCCTGGCGGCACCCCACGAGTTCCGGCGGCTGCTGGGCCCCGGCGCGGCAGGGGTGCGCGCGGCGGTGCGCGAGGGATCCCCGCTGCTCGCCCCGCACATACTGCGCGCCGCGCTGCGCCACACCTCGGTACGCGGCTGGTTGTTCGCAGTGAACCCGCTGACCGCCGGGGCGGACAACAGCCGCTCCCTGTTCGCCCGGGAGACCGAGAAGGACCCCTCACTGGGTGTGAAGCTGTGGGCGACACCCGTGCTCGGCGATCTGATGCTCCGGCAGGCGGGCCCGTCCAACATCGCTCTCGTCCAGCAGAACGCGGCCGTCTCCCCGGTCGACGAGCGGTACCTCGCCCTGTTGCCGGTGGAGGGCTTCCCGAACGCGTGGATCGACACCCGGGAGCGGGCGGCGCTGCTCGATCTGCTCCTCCACGACAGGGCCGCGTTCCTCCGCCTCGCGAACGGCGGCCGGACCCTGCTGGACGCACTCGCGGACACCGCGAAGACCCGGCACGGTGACCCGGTCGCCGTCGGCGACTCGGCGGTGTCCCTGCTTCGCGCGTACCCGGCCACCGTGTCGGAGCTGGCGTCCAGGCCGCCCCTGCGGATGAGCCTGGCGCACTGGCGGGGACTGTTCACGAACCGCGCGTTGCTGGAGGCGCTGGACTCGGACGACAGGGCGCGCGGTCTGCTGGCGTCCGCCCCGGAGGCGCTGCGCGAGGCGATCGCCCGTCCCGGGTTCGCCACGGCCCTGGCCAGGCCGGAGGTGCAGGAGGCGCTCGCCGCGGTGCAGGCCGCCAAGAAGAGGGGGAAGAAGGCCGTACGGAACCCGGCGTGGGCCGCCGACCTGCTCCGGCTCGTCCGGGACACCGGTGGCCGGCCGCTGCTGTCCCCCGAGGGCGCGCCGGTGGACCGCCGCGACCTCGACCTGGCCGAGGTCTGGACGATGCCGCCGCAGGAGGCCGCCGACCGGCTGCGGGCACGGGGAGCCGCGGGGGAGGACGGCGACGCGGAGCGGATGCTCGCCGCCCACGAGCGGGTCCTCGGGAACGAGAACTGGCTGAAGGCCGCCCGCTCCAGTGCCGCCATCAGCTCGCAGTTCCTGACCAGTGCCGATCTGCTGGACCTGCTGGAGGCCCGGCCGACGCTGCTGGAGCTGCTGCGGGACCCCGCGTCCGGGCTGCTTTCGGCACTGGTCACCTACCCGGAGCTGGCCGCGGCCCTGAGGACCGACGACCACCTCTACCGGTTCGTCAGCACGGACCGGGAGGCGGGCAACCACCTGCGTGCCTATCCCGACTTCGCGTGGGGGGTGATCAACAACCGGGAACTGGCCCGCCTCTTCCACCTGCACCGCCGGCAGCACGCGCTGAGTCACGCGGACGGCGACCTGCACACCCTGGTCACGAACTACGAGGACCTGGCCCGCGCTTTCGCCGACGACAGTCCCGCCGCCCGGCTCCTCGCGCACGCGCCGACCCACGAGCTGGCGGCCCGGCTGGTCTCGATGGCGCAGGACGATCCGGAGGCGGCCGAGCGGGTCGTGCGGGCGGTCGTCTCCTCCGCCTCCGTGGCACAGGCACTGCTGCGTCGGCCGGCGTCGGCCCGGGTCCTGTTCGACATTCCGCAGCTCGCCGACGCCCTGGCCCGGCGGGCCTCGCTGTTCACGGACGCCGCGCACGTCGAACAGTTCCTCGGACACGGGCGGCTCGTCGCCGCGCTGCGGGCCCACCCGGAGCAGAGCGGAGCGGTGCTGGCTTCCGCCGACGCGCTGGAGACGGCGATGCTCGCCCCCGGCCTGGTGGCCGCGCTGGCCGCCGGGCCCGAGCTGGCGCGGGCGCTCGACCGGGTGCCGGACCTTCTGCCGCTGCTGCGCGAGCAGCCGGGGCTCGCCGTGACGCTGGCCCGCGAGGACTCCGCGGAACTGCGCGCGGCGCTGGGATCGGTGCGCGCCCTGGCGTCGGCGATGCGGACCCGGCCGGGCGTCGCCGAGGACTTCCGGGCGGCACCGTGGCTCGTGGAGGCGGTACGGCGCACCCACGGCCTGGCGGAGCACGCCGTCGCGGCCGAGGACCCGCTGTGGGGGGCGGCGCGGGCCTCCCGGGCCTTCGCCGGCGCGCTGTCGGCGCGGCTGGTCGGCAGGCTGACCGCCCGCCCTGCTCTGACGGCCCTGGTGGCGAACCGGCCGGGACTGCTGGAGGGCGTCGGGACCAAGGAGATCGCCCGCCTGTTCAGCGACCCCGTCCTCACCCGCGTTCTCGACGCGGACCCCGACGCGGCGGCGGTGTTCCTCGCCTCCCCCGGCTGGCGGGCCGCGGCGCTGCGCACGCCCGGGTTCGCGCACGAGCTGAGCGGGCTGGCCGAACGGTCGCTGTTGCTGCGGACGCTCACCGAGGAGGAGCCGGCCGCGCCCGGGACGGCGGCGGACGGCCCGGCCGCCACCGCGACGGATACGGCGACGCGCCCGGAACGGACGGCCGCGGCCTCGGAGGCGTCCGCCCCGGCCGCCGGCGGTTCGCGCGGCACGAGGACGCGGCAGCCGGCCCCGCGGGAGTCGGTCTGGGCCCGCGCGCTGGCCTCGGTGCCCGAGGCGGGCGAGCTGCTGCTGGACCCCTCGGCCGCGGAACTGGCGCGTGCCCTGGGCGACCACCCGGACCTGCTGCCGCTGCTGCTCGGGGCGCCCACCGTGGTGGAGGACCTGTCCGGCGACCCGCGGGCCTGGCGCGAGTACGCGTTCGGCGAGTTCCTCGCCGCCCAGGACGGGCCGCCCGAGCGGTTCGAGACCGCGTTCGAGGCCCATCTCGCCCGTAGGGGCGTGCTCGTGGAGGGCGACTACCACCAGCGCGTACGGGAGGTGGCGCGGGGCGTGTGGGACCGGTTCCGCGCGGAGCGGGAGGCGCTGGCGGCTCGGCGGGACCGTGAGATCGAGGAGCGGCTGGCCGCCTTCGACCCCCGGTCGCCGCACACGTGGACGTACAGCGGCGCGATCGTCTTCGCGGGAGTACGCGAGCAGGATCTGACGGCGGACGCGCTGCGGACGCTGCGGGCGGTGGCCGAGGGGCGCTCCCGGCCGGAGGAGTCGCAGATCTCGGTCAACAAGGCACTCCACGTCCACCTCGACGACGGCAGCCACGGCGCGACGCTCGTCTTCACGGTGGACGAGGAGGCCGGGGTGCGCATGGTGGTGTACGCCCTCAGCACCTCGCGCAGGGGCAACGACTACCGCTGGAGCGGCAACGGAGGCCGGTACACGGCCGGTCCGCTGGACATCTCCACGGTGTACAACCACCCCGCCCTGGTGACCTCCCGCGCCATGGTGCGGCGAGCGGCGGACCTGGCCACCGCGCACGCCGCCGAGTCACGGGCCACGGAGAAGGACAAGAGCAAGAACAAGAGCAAGGAGAAAGGCAAGGGCAGAGGAACCGCCGAGGACCGGCGGGTCCCGGCCCGGGACGGCGGCACCCTCGCACCGGCCGACCCCGCCGCACGGCACCTGGCGGACGCGCTGGCCGCCTACCACACCGCCGCGGCCCGGCTGTCGGTGGCGCGGACCCTGCCGGACACCGTCCGGCGCCGGGGCGTGGCGCAGGAGGTGCACACGGCCGAGGAGCGTCTGCGGGACCTGGGCTGGGACGCCCGGCAACTGGCCCTGGCGCCGGTGGCCACCGAGGCCGCCCGGCGGCTCGGCGTCGGCCGGTCGCGGGCCCTGGCCGTCCTCCAGGAGGCCGCCGAACTCCTGCGCCCCCGCCTGGTGATCGGCACCGACGCCGCCGACCTGGCGCTGCGCGACGCCCAGCACGAAGCGCTCCTCACCGTCGCGGGCGTACTCCTGGAGGACCCGCGCCGGGCCCGCGCCCGCGCGGAGGAACTCGCCGCCGCCGACCCGGCCCTGCGCTCCGCCGGCCCCGGCCTGCGCGGCGGCGCGGGCCGCGCCGAGCGTGTCCCGGCCGCGAGCGGGACCGCCGACGCGTCGGCCGGCGTCGGGGAAAGGGTCCCGACGTCCCTGCTGGTGGAGGTCAACGCGCAGCTGAGGCAACTGGGCTGGCCCCATGGCCCGGTGGGCAGGGACCGCGTCGAAGAGGTGCTGCGAGAGCGTCCAGAGCCCCCGGCGTACACGCCCGAACGCTCCCTCGCCTTCGACATCGCCGGCCGGATCGCCCATCGCGGCGAGCCGCTGCGGATGCGGGGCGGAGCGATCGGTGCGGAGGACGAGATCTCTGCCGTGGTGCTGGGCTCGACCCGTGCGCTGGAACACGGTGACGAACTGTTCGAGAACGCCTACGCGGTGCTCACGGCCGAGAAGACCAGTGATCTGGACGCGCCGTTCCTGGAGATCGTCGGCAAGCCGCTCCGGGTGGTGCCCGGTGAGGACAACCGGCAGGACATCGACGGCTATCTGAGAACGGTCGAGTACGTCCTGTCGCGGCTGCGGCACCCGGGGGTCCCCCTCGCCTCCCTCTTCGGCAACGGTGACGGCTTCGTCTCGCGGGCCAGGGGCGCCGACACCTACGTCCTGAGCGCACCCGGCGACCGTGTGCGTGTCTCCTCGCAGTACACCGTCGGTGTGCCGATGTCGACGCTGCACGAGGTCATCCACTTCGCCATGCGCGGCTCGACGGTGGCGAAGCCCACCATGGTCCCCGACATGGAGGTGAGCCTCGCGCTGGGCACGAGCGTGGCCGCCCTCTACCACGCGCACAAGGAGGGCCGGACCGAAGTCGTAGCACCCTGGTTCACCGTCGAGTCGCTGCGGGACCCGGACGTCCACGCCGTGCGGAATTTCGTGACCCTACTGTCGCTCCAGGCACTGGCACCCGTGCAGCGGGCCGCCGCGGCTGCGGCCGGCCAGCGGACGAGTTGGCCCAAGCGCTACCTCGCCGCAGCTTCCCGCCATGCGCCGCACGTGCTGCGGCAGGCGCTGTCCGTCCCCGCGCAACGGTTCCTGGACTCCCGCGCCGACGACATCAAGCGGTCGTTCCGCAGCCATGCGCTTCAGGTCGCCGGCCGGCACCTGACCACCGACCCGTTGGACGTCTTCTTCGGCCGCGCCGAGAACGTACGCGTGCGGGAGTACCTCGACAGCGGCCTGCTCGACCGTCCGGCACGCCTCGTCGACCAGCGGGAACTGGCGATGGAGACCACGTACCGCAGGCTCGACCGCAACGAGGACCGGGCGGGCAGCCCACGGCTGACGCACGCCCTCGTCCTCGTAGAACTGCGCAATCTCGCCGACACCTTCACGCCGGACGAGAGAAGGCGCATCCTCCACGACCTGGAACACATGGCCGCGCGGGCCTACCGCGCTGCGCAAGCCCTCGCTGCCTCGTCCCCCGAGGCTCACGCCGCACACAGCCGCGCCCTGCGGCGCCTCGCCGGACAGCCGGCGGTGGCTGCGCTCGAACAGGTCCTCGCGGGGCTGTCCCGGCTGAACCTGGTGCACGAGCACGCGCCTCTCGCGGGTGCCCAGATGCTCGCGCGGGAGAGTGTCCCGGCCGTGGTGGCCGCGGTGACGGACGCCGTGCGGCATTCCGCGCCCGGCGCGGGCCACCAGACCGCTGTGCAGGCGTTGGGAGGGTTCCTGGACCGGCTGACGGGCATCGGCACCGACCTCCAACTGAAGGCGCACCGGCGGCGGGCCGAAGCAGAACAGAACGTCGCGACCTGGGCCGCCACGGTCGCGGCGGCACGTACGGTGCTGGGCTTCCTGGAACCCGGGTCCGCCGCGCTCGTCCAGGTCGACGCGATGACGGAGTGGATGCGCCTGTCGGCCACCGACAAGAGGCGTTCGACAGCCCTCAAAGCCGTGGACCGGGCCGTCGAGTCAGCCGTGTCCCGCGGGGAGGTCACGGCGTTGCGGAACGTCCTCGACCAGGTGGAGCAGTGGCGGGCGACCAAGAGCGGTCCCAGCGTCCGTGACACGGCGGTTCGGGATCTGACCCACGATGTCCTGAACCGTCTCGCCCGCCTGACCGCACCGGTCCCGGCCGCCGCGCGCACCCCGTTCGTCGGCATGGCCGACACCGGTGACGCCATGGCCAACGGACTGCGCCGCGCCCTGGACGACCTGCGCGGGCGGGACGGGGCGAGCGACACGGTCGTACGGCTGGCGGGGGCGCTGCGCACGTACGGACCGGCCATGGACCCCGCGGGGGCCGCCCCCTCTCCCGGCACACCCGTGATCCAGGCGCCCCTGCCGCCCGCCGTGACCCGGCTGACCCACGACGACCTGGCCGGCCGGCTCGGGCTGGTCCACCTCTCCCCGGTGCCCGAGCGGCCGGTCGCGGAGCTGTGGGAGGCGGTGCTGCCCCGGCTCACCGAGATCCTGGAGGCCCGTGGCGCGCTGGAGCGGGGCCGGGCGTGGGCCGCCCGGCTGCTCGGCGGCGCGGACGCCGGGGACGCCCGGCCCACCGCCGCCACCCTGAACGCCCGTCAGCGCGACCTGCTCGGCGACGGCGTGGAGATCCCCCTGGCGGACACCGGACTCGTGCTGCGGGTCCGCCAGCGGCTCGCCGATCCCCGTCCGGCCGCGTCCCGGCTGGCCGACCGGCCCGGCGGGCCGCAGCGCTGGGCGCTGTCCTCCACCACCACGGGGGTCTCCGGCGGCACCGGTGACGTCCGTACGGGCACGTTCACGCGGTCGTACCCGTTCGCGGTCTCCGGCGCCCACTCCCTGACCTCGGCCACCCTCGGCCCGAGCCTGTCCGCGACCCTGAACCAGTGGGCGGCCTCGGCCTCCGCGAACCTCACCATGCGCTCGCTCAACCTCCAGGGCGCGCAGAACGAGGCCACCGGTCTGTACGACTACACCGCGCGCCTGGAGTACGCCCTGACCGCGTCCGGACCCGGGGCGGGGCTGCCGGAGGCCGGCTGGCGGGAGGTGCCGGAGGCGCGGTGGACGCAGACGGCGTCCTTCCCCGCCCACCTGCTGGAGACCGCGGGGGACGGGGCGGCGGAACGGCTGAGGCCGCTGCCGTGGCAGTACGTCGAGGACGCCCTGCCGTACGTGGGCATCACCGAGTTCCCGCACACCGACCTGCTGTTCCAGCAGGTGCTGGAGGGCTTCCCGGACCTGCGCGGTCTGTCCCCCGACTCCCTGCGCGTCCTGCGCGACCACCTCTCCGAGGACGGCCTGCGCGGCGGCCTGGTCAAGCCCGCTTCCCCGCTGCTGTACGACCGCGACGGCGACCTGATCGGCTATCTGGAGACCGACTTCCGGCTGACCTGGTCCGACGAGGAGGGCTACGCGGGACGGAGCACCGCCACGGCCCTGGAGGCCGGGGACAGCATCCGCGTCACGTCGGCGGGCACCGGCTCCTCGGTGACGAACGGGCTCTCCCTGGGCGCCGCGGGCAGTCTGGGCTGGCTGGACGGGCTGGTGCGCCTCGCCGGCGACGCCGGCCGCCAGTACCGCGAGAGCCACGGCCTGAGCGCCCACCGCACCGTGCTGGCCTCCTCCGGCCTGCGGACGTCCGCACCTCATGTCCTCCAGCGCGCGGAGCTGACCCCGCGGCTGCGCCTGGTACGCGCCGAGGGCCCGGCGCTGGAGCCCTCGCAGGGGCCGCTCGCCCGGCCCGGCGCCGCCTTCCCGGTGACGCTGCGGGTACCGGCCGCCGCGTCGGTGCGCCTGGACGGTACCCCGCCGGAGCGGTCCGTCCCTCCCCGCGACGTGCGGGAACTGACCCCCGGGCTGCTTGCCGCGCCGGTGGCGATGGACGGCGCCGACGGCCTCTTCCGGGACCTGGAGAACGCCCTGCGCGAGGGCGGCTGGCTGCCGGGCGGCGGGACGCCGGCGGGCGACGCCGTCACCCGCTTCCATCTGCTGACCAACCAGCGCAAGCTCGGTGAGCTGCGCACCTCCTGGGGCCGGCGCGGCCTGGTGGCGGAGCCCTGGGACCTGGTCCTGGAGCGGCCCGGCACGGCCGGCACCTCCCGGCTGGTGGTCCGGCTCGGGGTCGAGCCCCCCGCCCAGGGCGACCCGGCCGGCGACAGCCGGTACGTGCTGCACGCCCCCGGCATCAGGCTGCTCACCTTCATCGGCTCCAACGCGGAACTGGCCCGGCAGCACACCCGTACCGAGTCGGCCTCCAGCGCGGGCGTGTCGGTGACCGTCGCGGGGCCGGTGACGGACCGGGCCGCTCTGAGCGGCGGCGTCGGCTACGCCCGCGGCGCGCAGAGCGCGCGGACCTCGGCCCACGCGATCGCGTTCGGGGAGGAGCAGTACTACTTCAGTCCCGGTGACGGCGGCGTCCATGTCACCGAGCATCCCGGTGTGCTCCGCGCCCGCTTCTCCGACGGGGCCACCCCGGATCTGACGGCCGCCGTGCGGGTGCGGTTCGCCGTCCCGGACCACCGCATGCTGGCGGCGGCCGAGCCGGACGGCCCGACTCCGGCCCCCGTGATCCGCGAGGTGGAGCCGGCGGACGAGCAGGCCCTGGCCGCGCGCGCGGACCGGACGGCGCCGCTGCTGTTCCCCCGGGGAGCCTTCCTCGAACGGCTGACCGTGGCCGAGGCCGTGCGGGACGCGGTCGTCCGCGCCGTGGCACCCGACGCCGCGCCGGCACCGGACGCGCCGGCCGCCGGCGAGGACATCGAACTGGCCGACCGGATGCCGGGAGCCTACGGCCCCGGCGCGAACCCGGCCGCTGTGACGGTCCCGCCCCTTCCCGGAGCGGGCGACGCGGTGCGGGCCGTACCTCGTCCGCCGTCGCTCACCGCCCGGCTGCGGGAGCGGATGCGGGCGGCCACCGTCGGGGAGGACCCCGCCGACGCCGGCTCCCTGTTCCAGGTGATGGTGCGCGGCGCGCTGTCGCAGTCCCACCTCATGGACCTCTTCTCCGGCATGGTCCGCGACCCCGGGGGCGTCCTGGTCGACGTGGGCGAGCGGCAGGTGCGGCTGCGGGCCCACCTCACCGACCCGCGGTGGCTCGGGGACACCGGCGGCGTGGTCACCGAGCGCTGGCACGTGGCCGGCGGCGGCGCGGACGCCACCCGGTCCGCCGGCGTGGCGCACACCGTCTCCGGCACGTTCGGCGCGACCGCCGCGGTGAACCCGTCCGGCCGCTACGACGAGGGCTTCAGCTCCGCCACCAGCGTCACCCGCTCGGACCGGACCGCGAGCTTCCGGATCACCACCGAGGGCGAGGTTCCGGTCCCGGTGCACCACTTCCGCGCCGGGATCGTCGTGGTGGCCGAGGTCCTGCCCGGCCGGTCCGCACTGCCGGCCGGTCTGCTGCCCGGCCGGGGGACACGGTCCGTGGCGGTCCAGGCCGACCAGGCCGTCGACTACTTCGTACGGCCCGCCGCCCTGCGCGAGGACGCCGAGCTGTCCCGGCTCGCCGGACCGGCGGACGGTGACGCGGCGGACGCCGCGCCCCGCGCCGAGGCCGACCGGCCGCTGCCCGCGTCCTACGCCGCGACCGGTGCCCTGGGGCTGGCCGCCGTCACCCGTATCGCCCCCGCCGACCCCGGCGTCCGGCTCTCCGACGTGGTCACGCGGACGGTGCACGCCCTCGCGCCGGGCGCCCTGGTGCCGGGCGGCACCGCCTACGTCCCGCAGGCCGCCAAGGCCGTACAGGAGCTGACCGCCGAGCGCGGCCTCGCCCAGGCCGTGGCCATGCGGCACGTCTCGGTGTCCTTCCCGCACACCGGCTGGCTCGGGCCCCGCCTGATCACCCTCACGATCAGCGCCGAACCGGGCCCCGGGTTCGACCGCGTCCGCGCCCGCAGCGCACCGGCGGGCAGCGGCGTGGAGACCCAGTTGCTGCGTGCCACCGGCGAGGGCTCCCTGCTCGGCCCGGCCGCCGCCACCGCGCGGAGCGCCGGCATCGGCCGCAGCGGCGCCGTCACCGCCGGCCTCTCCTTCAGGGACGTGGCCGGCCTGTCCGCCGGCGACGGCAACCAGCACGGCGTCACCCAGAGCCGTACGCACAGCACGGACCGGCGGGTGTGGCTGCACCCGGCCGGCGACAGCGTGCTGGAGGCGGACGGCGTGCCGTACGTGGTCCGGGTACGGGCGGAGTCCCGTTCGCTGGCCGGCCCGCTCGGTCTGCTGCCCCGGCTGCTGCTGCCGTCCGGCATCCACGACGCCGCCGCGGCGCTGCTGCGCGCGGGCGGCGCCGGCCTGCTCACCGCGGCCGCGCCGACGGCGTCCGCCGAGGTGGCCGCCGTGGCGGACATCCGCTTCGGCGGCGCACGGGAGGACGAGCCGGCCGCCGGCTGGCCCCCTCCCGCCGTCACGCCCGCGGTGCTCCGCCACGACCCCGCCCGGACCGCGACGGCGCCCGAGGGCGGCGCGGCCCTGCCCGTGGGCCCGGTGCTGCGCGCCGAGTGGCTGCCGCCGGGCACCTTCGAGGTGCACCACGTCGACGCCCTGCCCGAGATCGCGCGGGCCCTGCGGGAGGTGGCGCCCGCGCTCGGGCAGCGCGCGGCGGACCCCGCGCCCGTCTCCGCCGAGGCCGCGCTCATCCGGATCCGGGAGCTCCTGCGCGAGGGGACCTCGCGCGCGCTGGGCCCGGAGAACCTCGCGCCCTTCGTCGGCGGCACCTTCCTCGGCGGCTCCGCGGCCGACGGCGTACATCTGCGGGTCCAGGTGTACGACCCCGTCACGGTGGCCGCCTCGGACTTCTCCGCCGACGCCGTGGACGTCATCGGGCTCGGTGCCTCGTCCGGCGCGACCACCACGACCGTGCCGACGGCCGGCGTGCGCGGCGGGGACGGTTTCACACTCGGTGTGTCGGCCGGGACCCGGCCGCAGCGCGGGCGGACCGCCGGCGCCACGGCGCAGGACCGCCGGTACCGGCGTACCGGGACCACCCGGACCGGGGCCGACGGCACGGGCGCCACCGGCTATCAGGTGGCGGCCGTGGTCAAGTTCACCGTCCGGGGTCCGGCGGGTGAGCGGTTCGTGGTGGGCAACGCGCACCTGCGCACCCTGGACCGGCCGCCGGCCGGGGCGCTGAACGCGGTGGAGTTCGCCGCCGCCGTCACCGACGCGGCGCGGGCCGCGCGCGCCGAGGCGGCCCCGGGTCTGCCGGCGCTGCTGCTCGAAACCGTCCGGTCCACCGCCCCGGCGCACGCCGAGGAAGCGGCGGTGCTGCCGGACGCCGGCGCCTGGCAGGCGACGGGCGGTGACCGCGACGCCGTCACGGCGGCCCTGACCCGGCTCGGCCCCGGCTCCCTGGCCCTGCTGGCGCGAGGTGACGGGCCGACCGGCGGTGAGGTGGCCCTGGCCGCCTACCTCACCCGGGACGACGGGGTGCGGTGGGCCGTCCTGGACGGTGACGAGTCCGGCCCGCGCGTCCTGCCGGACGCCGGCTTCGACGGCTTCGCCGCCGACACGGTGGCCGTCGTGTTCGACGCGGCGGGCCGGCCGGCGGAGAGCGGCGTGCTGCCGCCGGCCCCGACGGACGCCGTCCGCGAGGCGGGCGGGTCCGGTGGGGAGGCGGTCACGCCCGGGGAAGCGGTGACGCGGCACGTCCTGGACGTGCTGCGGGGCGTGGACACCGTCTCCCGTGCGGACGGCCGCCCCGCCGGAGGGGCGCGCGGCGAGCGCGAGCTGCTGGACCTGGCGCGGCGAGCGAGGCACGCGGTCACGGACCGCCGGACCGGAGAGGCGTCCGTCCAGGAGTGCCTGGCCCTGCTGACCGCCTTCCGGAACGCGATGTTCCCCCGGGGCGTGCGCCCGGCCGGGACCGTCGACGACTCCGTGCTGGACGTCCGCCCGGAGGAGGGCGCGCTGGCGCTCGGGGACGGCTGGCGGGCGATCCCGGACTACGCCACGCTCGCCGGTGCCCTGCGCCCCGGCGACACCGCCTTCGTCCTGGCCCGGCGGCCCTCGGGCGCGGGACACGCCTGGGCCGCCCATCACGTGGGCGGTCCCCGGGGCGTGGTCTGGATCGAGCTGCTGGACGGCACCGCCGTGTCGGACCGGCCGCCCGCCGTGGCCCCGGCCGACGCCCGTGCCGTCGTGGTCGACTCCTCGGCCCGCGTCGCCCCGCGGCTGCCGGTGTTCGCCGCGTCCTCCTCGGCTCCGCACGCCCTGGTGGATCCGTCGGCCGGCCGCGGCTACGGCGCGCTCGGTCTCGAGGTGGAGCTGAGCGGACGGGTGGTCACCGTCGCGGGCAGGGGCTCGATCGATCCGGGTGAGCGGCTGGCGACGCACGACGCCTCGGGCGTCATGCTGGTCCACGAGACGGCCGTCTTCGGGGAGGGGACCGGCGGCCGTCTGCACAGCACGGACGGCCCGGTCCCGGTGGAGACACCGGTGGTGCTGCCCATCGTGGAGGTCGTCACGCCGCCGCTCGGCGTCCTCGCCGACGAGGACCGCCTGTCACCCGGGGAAGCCCTGCGGGTGCTGCGGGACGTGCGGCACGCGCTGGACAGGGCCCCGCACCGCGCACCGCTGACGGCCCTGCTGCCGCCCGGGTGGACCGTCACGGAGCAGGGCCGTCGGATCGCCGTGGGACGGCCCGTTCTCGGAGCGGACGGCCGGGACTACGCCCAGTTCACCATCGGTGTGCCGGTCACCGCGCTCAAGTCGGTGCTGGAGCTCACCCTGGAGCACATCGGCAGGGCTCCGCTCACTCCCTCCCTGGACGTGTCGGCACGGTTCGCCGAGGAGATCGCCGCGGGCTTCGCGTCGGAGTACCTCGGGCGGGTGATCACGCCGCAGGAGGTCCGCTTCCTGCTGACCAGCGTCCCCGGCCTGGAGGAGCTGTACGGCTACGCCTGGCTGGCCGGCCATCACGGCCTCGCCGTGGCGTCCCTGTTCCTCGAGACCGGGCCGTCCCTGGTCAAGAACAAACTCGCCGCCGCGTCGCGGACACCGTTCAAGGACATCCGGGAGACGCTTCCCCGCCCGGTGCGGGCCTATCTGGAGAACCGTCACGGTCAGTGGGTGGACCTGTTCGTCCGGAGCACCAGGACGTTCTTCACGCTGGTGCGGCAGGACGGCCGTCCGGTGCCGGAGGTGCCTACGGGGACGCTGCTCGACTCGCGGGTCAACCAGCGCTCCCGGGCCACCCTGCGCCGCTACCTCGCGACCATGTTCACGGCGGCCGCGGACCCCGTGACCCAGTACGACGTGGTCGACCTGCGGAACTATCCGCTGGACCGGGAAGGGCGGCTGCGTCATCCCCTCGTCCTGCTGGAACTGCGCGCGTTCGGCAACAACGGACGCCGCCACACGCGGGAGGAGATCGACCGGTCCTTCGCCCTGCTGCGGCACTTCTCGGCGACCGCGTACGGGGAGGCGGACCGGACCGGGCAGCGGTCCTGGGACCCCGCCGGGGCCGTCGCGGTGCTGGCGCATCCCCTCGTCACCGCGCTCCGGACGGCCGGCGAGGCCGTCACCGTCAAGCTGTCCGTTCCCGGCCGGTACGCGCCCGTGGCGCTGCTGCCCCGTTCCGCGCTGGCTCGGATGGCCGCCCAGGCCGCCCGGTACGCCCTCGGCGGCCCTCTGGACCCGGCGCTCGCCCAGGAGCTGACCGGCCTCCTGACCCGGTCCGGCGAGGTGCTCGCCCGTCCCGACACGCCGGCCCAGGTGGCCGCGGCCGTCATCCGCGTCACGGACGCCGTCCGGCAGGCGCTGGAGGTGCTCGACGCCGCGTCGGTCGCGCAGGCGGGTCTCGGGCGGGCGCCCGGTCCGGAGGAGATCCACGCCCACCTGCGGCTCACCCGCCACCTGCGGCGCCCGCCGGCCCCCTGGGAGAGCGGCGCGGTGCTGACCGTCCTGGCGTCCCTGGACGCGGGCATCCGCCCGCTGGTCGACGCCGGCTACGCGTACGACACCGTCCTGCGCTACTACCACTCCGCCGCCGTCGACCCGCGCACGCCGGGGAACACGCGGCTGGCCGAGGCGGTCCGGCGGACGACGGCGCTGATCACGGCGCAGACCACGGCCACCTCCTCCGAGCTGGGCGCCGCGCTGCTGGGCGGCGCCCGCGACGCCGACGCCGATCCGGTCGCCGAGGGCCGTCCCGCCGGGGACCGCGTCACGGTGGCGGGTCCCCGCACCAGCGGCGCCGCGCCGCGCCTCGCGCCCGGCTCCGACGTCCCGGTCCCGACGACCGCCGAGGGCAAGCGCGGCGAGGAGTGGGTGACCGTCTCCGGGCCGGTCACCGTCCCCGGCGCCGGGGACGACGCCGGACAGACCTTCGCCTACCGGGTGAGTACCGTCGGCGGGGTCGTCGTGCTGCCCGGCGACCGGGTCCTGGCCGCCGGTCCCTGGGTCCCGTTCGGCCACGACTTCGTGCAGGTGGACCGGCGGGGCGGTGCCGTGTACCTGCTGCGCGGCGACTCCGGCTGGATCGGCGAGGCGGACAACGCCGAGGCGGTGCGGGCGCTGGTCGAGGACGGGCCGGCGGCCGGGCCCGTGCACCACCGCCTGGTCGTCGCCGGCGACGGCCTCCGTCTCGTCGCCGGCGACGACGAGGCCGGTGACGTCCCGCAGGTGAGCCTGCCCGTCCGGCTCTCCCCGGCCGGCGGCGGGACGGTGGCCGACGCCTCCGCCGTCGGCGCGTCCCGGGGTCCGGCGCTCCGGCTCCGGGGCGGCGCGCCGACCCCTGCGGAGCAGGCCGAGGCGTATGCCCGCGTGAACCCGGCGCTGTCGCCCTACGTGCAACGGCGCGTGCCGCCGGATCTGGAGACGGAGGATCTGCGGACGCAGGCGTTCCTGCTGCCCCGGAACGCGGACGGGAGCCTCACCGACGAAGCCCTCCGGGTGATGGACGAACGCGGCGACGCGGCGTTCCGGTCACTCGCCCGGGTCGTCTTCGCGACGGGGCAGGTGCGGGTATCGAGCGGCCTGACCGACGGGGCGCTGAGGGATCTCCTGGAGGACGAGCGGCAGCGGTACGGGCGGCTCCAGCACCCCGAACTCGCGTCCTTCCCGCTCCGCGCCGACCCGGACGAGAGGGTCGACGTCAACGCGGACCTGGTGGACACGTACCTGACCGTCGGTTCGACGCGCGTCGACGTCCACTACGACCCCACCGAGGACCCGGGGACGCGGGACAGCCGCATCGAGCAACTCCGGCAGGCGGTGGCGGTCGTGCGGGCGGCGGGCTTCGAGGTTCCCGACTTCCACGCGTACCTGCCCAAGTACTCGCGGGATCTGCGGATGCGGAGCAACGGCCGGGTCAGGGTCGGCGACCAGCACGACGACGTGCCCCGCGGCGAGTTCGACGCCCCCGACCGGATCTTCGCCGGTTCCGACCTCCTGTCACGCCGCGCGGGCGCTCTGCTGCCGGATGGACGCGTCCAGTTCTACGACCACCTGTTCGCCGACCGCGGACTGGCCATCCTCGTCCACGAGATCGGTCATCTGCTGCACTACGCGCAGTCCCGGCGGACGATGCACGATCTCCAGGAGACGTCCTGGGCCGGCGATCACGCGCGGACCGCCGGGAGACTCAGTGAGTACGCCGCCACGGAGCCGGTGGAATACGTGGCCGAGATCTTCACCGCCCTGGTCTTCGGCAGGCGGCTCCACGCCGACCAGTTGGAGCTGTACCGGGCGCTGGGCGGGCCACGGCCCCGTTTCCGCCGGGACGCGTCCTTCCCCGCACCGGCCCGCGACCTTCGGGCACTGGCCTACGTGGTGAACGAGGCGCTGCGGCGGGACGGCCTGCTCCCGGTGGACGCCGCTGCCGTCGCGGCCGCGTACCGGCGGATCCCGGACGACGCCAGGTGGTTCGCCACCGACCACCTGGCCAGGGCGGTCGCGGACGTGCTCGCCGCCGACCGGCGGGACCGCGGCGGTCCCGTCGTCGGCATGGCGTTCACCGACACCGCCCTGGCCGGCGGCCTGGAGCGTGCCCTCGCGGACGCCCGGCGCGACAACCGCACCGAGACCGTCGCACGGCTGACCCGCGCGCTGGAGGCCCGCCGGGGCACGGCCGGCCCGGCACCCGAGGCCGTGTCCGGCGCCGCCGGCGTCCCCGAGGCCGTGGACGTCACCGAGGCGCCCCCTACCGCTCCGGAGCCGAGCGGAACACCGGAGACGGCCCGAACACCGGAGACGGCCGGAACACCGGATGGGGCAGCAGCGCCTGAGCACCGGCCCACCGCCGCTCCCCGTGCCCCCTGGTACATCGGGCGCGGCATGCTCGGCAAGAGCGTCGTGCGGGAGGTCGGTCCGTGGTCGCGGGAGGAGAACGACCGGACGGTGCGGGCCCTGGCCGCCGCCGTCCCCGACGCGCTCGCCCGGCAGGTCGCGGCGGAGATCGCCGGCGTCCTCGCCGTCGACGACGCCGAGGGCTGGCGTGAGCTGCTGGACGTCGGCGCCACCCGGGTCGTGGACGGCCGGCTGCTGTGGATCAGGCCGGTGCCGGCCGGCGCGGACCCGGCTCCGGAGCCGGCGGAGGCGGCGGGAGCGCGGGACGTACGTGCCTACGGCGTCCACTTCGGGACCACCGCCGCCGCCGTGGAACGGTCCCGGAAGATCACCGGCACGGCCGACCTGGTGCTGTTCACCGCCATCAACGTGGCCTCCGCGGCGGCCTCCGCCGTGGTCGTCGGGGCGCCGACGGCGGCCGTCGAGGCGGCGACGAGCCGGACCGGCGGGGTGCGCCGCACGGTCATCTCGGGCCGCACCCTGTTCGTGCAGGACACCACGCGGTTCCGGCTGCGGCCCCTGCGCGTCCGGCTGTTCCTGGACGGCGAGGAGCACACCGCCGACGCCACCGTCGACCGCGGTCTCGTCCTCGGCGTCCCCGACGCCCACGCCCGCCCCGACGAGCCGCAGCCGGTCCTGGACGCCGTGGACGACGCCCAGGCCCCGGCGTCCGGGGAGTTCCAGCGGCCGGTGCACGGCGCCCTGGTCGTGCACGCGGTCGACACCACCCCGGTCGTCGCCGCGACCCAGGCCCAACTGCGCCGCGCGGGGGTCTCCGCCCGCCGGACGGCGGAGATCATGGCCCAGGTGGGCAAGCGGCTCGGAGAGCGCGGCGGGCTGACCTTCAGCCGGCACCTGATGACGAGCGGCATGACCTCCCACGAGATCGCGCTCGGCTGGGGACTGCCGGGCACCGACGGCTTCCGGGGTCACTTCCGCATCGTCCAGTCCCTGGCCGGCCTGCAGTACCTGGGCACCTCCGAGCTGAAGATCCGCGAGGACACGGGCACGGGCCTGACCAGCATCTCCGGGACGGGCACCGAGAGTGCCGCCGCCCTCACCTTCGGCGCCACGTTCACCGGCCTGACCGCCCCGGCGCTCGCGCACTCCGGCTCCCCCGTGGCCAAGGGCCTCGCCCCGATGGCCGCCGTGACGGCCACCGCCTCCCGGGACGACCACAACCGCCGTGCCTCCCAGTCCCTGCGGCACGTCGTCCTGAACGAAACGGTGCCGCACGCCCGGTACCGGGTCGGTGTCCACGTCCTCGTGGACTGGGTCTCCTCGACGCACCCCGGACTGAACCGGCCCGCCGCCCCGGTCCTCGTCGAGACCGAGATGTCCCTACCCCTGCGGGAAGCCGCGGACTTCGAACGCCGGGTGCTCGGCAGCGTCCGCACCGGTGAGCCGGAAGGCGCGCCCGGCCTGCCGGGTGCCCGGCAGCCCGTCGAGACCCAGCCGTACGTCCGGGCGCTGCTGCGGCAGGCCGACGTCCCGCAGGTGCGCCGGGCCGCGCCGCCCGCCCGGCTCGACCCGGCGTACCCGCTGCGGCGGGACCCGCGCGAACCGCTCGCCCTGGCGACCCGCCGCGCCCTCGGCTTCGCGACGGCGCTGCTGCCGGGCGCGGAACTGGTCGAGGACGGGTTCCGGGGCCTGCTCAGGGAGTGGGCGCGGGCGGGCCGGCTCGGCCGGGTGGGCAACTGGGCCTCGGTGGACCGCCAGCTCGACGCGCACTTCGGGGTGCCCGCGCTGGACCTGTCCCAGCTCCTGTCCGGCCACGCCCAGACGCTGACGGTCGGCTCGCGCCCGGTGACCCTCACGGTCCGCGCGCACCTGCTGGACTCGCTGGGGGTGACGCCCACCGAGATGGTCTTCAACGACCGCGCGGCGGTCTCCGAGACGGTGACCAGCGGGACCGACCGGCGGTGGGCCGTGCAGCTCGGCGCGGGCGGCGGCGTCCGGATCGCCCTCGGCGACATCGCCCGCTTCCAGCTCGGCGGCGTGCGCGCGCTGGGCCGGATCACCGGCGGAACGGCGGAACAGTTCGGCACGGGCGGCAAGAGCTACCGGCGCTCGGAGGACGAAGGGGTCGACCTGCACACGCTCGACGTCGTCTACGAGCTGTCCGCGCGCGTCGGCGACGGCCCCGAGGAGCGGTGGTGGCTGGACCGCCCCGGCGACCTGGTGGCGCAGGTCGTCGTACCCCGGGCGCACGCCCCGGCCGCTCCGGTCGGCGGCGAGCGGGCGGCCGCGGCCGGCACCCTGCGGGGCGCCACCCGGCGCTGGCCGTCCGACCCCGACCGGCTCGACCTCTCCGCCGGTGTCTCCGGGATGTACCCGGCGTTCCTGGACCTGCCCGCGCTGCGCGCGACGGTGGCCGGGCTGTACGCCCGGCTGCACGGCGGTGCCGCGCTGCCCGACGACATCGCCCACCTGTTCCAGCCGACGACGCTCGCCGCGTTCTTCGGCCGGCTCACCGACAGCCAGGGCTGGACCTCCTTCTTCACCTCGCCCGACGGCCGGTCCACCACCTCGCTCCGGCTCCGGCTGCGCGCCTACCGGCCCCGGGAGGAACTGGCCGGTACGGACACGGAGATCGAGCACTACGAGCAGTCGGTACGCCGTCATGTCCGGCAGCGGGAGACCGGCTGGTCCGTCGAGGCGCAGGCCGCCCTCGGACCGCAGGTCAGGTTCGGTTCCGACACCGGCGGTGAGGTCGAGATCAGCGACGGTCACGGCGACCACGGAAGCCACCACGGCGGTGACGCGCCGGGCGGACGGGTGACCCTGGCGGCGTCCGGCTCGGTCCGGCGCACCTTCCTCACCGAGCACGAGCACGTCGAGGGCTCGATCGCCATCTCCCGCGCCACCTACGCCGGTCCCAAGGTGGTGTACGTCACCGACCCGGTGTTCGAGGTCGTCCTGGGCCGGTCGGCCGGCGGCCGGCCCCGGGAGGAGATCACGCGGTACGTCGGTCTCACCGACGGCATGCTGCTCCAGGTGCCCCGGGAGCGGGTGCGCGACATCCTGCCCGGCCGGCCGGATGCGGCGGTGCCCGCGCCGGAGGACGCGCCGCGGGTCACCCGGGGCTACCTCGTCGACGGCAGGCTCCCGGTCACCGGCGTCCACCCCGAGCTGCTGCGGGCCGACGCCGTGCACGACCGGATCGCCGGCATCCTCGCCGCCCGCCGCCCCGACCTCCTCGACGGGCCGTCCGCGGCGACGGTACGCGGTGTCCTGGACCAGTTCACCAGCGCCGGGCTGCTGCCGCTGATGCCGCAGCTCTTCGACGGCGTGCACGTCCAGACGCTGGTCCGGGGCTTCGCCGGCACCACTCACCGGCTGTCCGTGCGGGTGGCGATCCGGACGGTGGAGGCCGCCCACGCCCACCGGCCGCGCCCGGAGGTGAGGCACACGCTGCGCGGGGAGAGCGTGACGGAGGACAAGGACACCCGTCAGCGGGGCCGGACGGCGGGCGCCGGGGTGGCCGTCACCGCGCGCGGCGGCACGCACGACGCCGTCAGCGGCGAACAGGGGCACGCGGGCCTCGACTACGCGGCGGGCCGGGTCTCCGGCAGCAGCGCCGCGGAGGTCGGCACGGCGAAGCAGGTCACCATCATCCGGGGCAACACCCGTGACAAGCAGGGCTCCCACGAGTTCGCGCACAAGGTGGTCTTCGACATCGAGGTCGGCCTGACCCGGCAGCTCCCCCAGGCCCTCGACACGCTGGTGCAGGGGACGGGGATGCTCACCGGGTCGGTCGCCCGGCTGGCCGGCCGGGGCGACGCCTGGCAGCGGTTCTGGCTGGGCCACCAGCCCTGGAGCTGGCGGGAGAGCGACACGGTCACGGGCGAGGTCCGGTTCCTCGTGCCCGACCATCTGACGGCTCCCGTCGAGAGCCCCTCCCCCACACCGGTGCACGAACGCCCCACCGGCCGGAACGCGCGCTGGGTGCCGTCGTCGCGGGCCGTGCTCGACGCACCGGACGAGACACTGCTGGCGAACCTGCACCCCTGGGACGTGCCCGCGGCCGCCGTGGTCCGCGACCACGCCGGGATCGCCGCCCTGCGCTCCTCGCGGGCGCCGGCGCCGGACAGCGCGCTCGCCCGGCTGGGCGAGGCGTCGCGGCTGCTGACCCCCGAGGGCATGCGCTACGGGTTCGAGACCAGCGCCCACCACATGCGCCCGCGCATCGCGGACCTGCTCAAGGGAACGTACGAGGTCGCGGTCGGCGATCGCCGGGTGACGGTCGGCTTGCGGATCACGGCGGCACGACCGGTCGAGGGCGCCGGACGGGTGGCGTACAAGGGGCGGCGCTACACCCAGAACGACAACGGCGTCGAGCACGTCGTCAGGTCCAGCCGGGGCTTCCACCAGGGCGGCGGCACGGACGGCGGGGGCGGGACCGCGGAGTACGCGCTGCTTGGCCGGACGCCTTACGAGGCCGGCTGGTCCGAGGACGGCAAGCAGACCTCCGCCCTGTCGGAGACGGACGAGCACAACCAGGAGGGCGTACGGGACTTCCGCTTCTACCGCTTCGACGTCACCGCCGTGCTGCACGGCGTCGGCGGCCCCGCCCGCGCCCTGGAGGTCGACGTCCCCGACGGTCTGGTCGCCATGCTTCCGCTGCGGGACGAGAAGCTGGCCGACGGCCTGGAGGAGCGGTACCCGCACCTGTTCGGGACCGGTACCGCCGCTGTGGCCCCGGACCGGCCGGACGCCCGGCCCACGACGTCCGCACCCGCCGGGGCACGCCCGGCGGCGGTTCCCGCGGCCGGCGGCCGAGCGGGCGCGGAGCATGCCCTTCGCCGTACGTCCGACCGGGTGTCGCGCCCGACCCCGCTGCCCACCATCAGCGAGGTGCCCGAGCCGGCCGCCACCCGCCGCCGCGCCTCGCGGGAGCCCGCCCTCCCCACCGTCCCCGAGGTGCCCGAACCGGCCACTGTCCCGGACCGGGACAGCAACGCCCCGCACGCCGCCCCGGCGGACGGGACGGTGTCCGTGACCGTCCGCGCCGAGGACCTGGCGGCACGGTCACGGGTCCTGGAGGCCGGCGGCCGGGTGCTCGCGGTCGTCCTGCCCGGCGCCGGCGGCGCGGCGGTGGCGGCCGGTCTCACCCCACAGGCCGCCGGACGGCTGCCCGCTCTGCTGCCGGAGCGCCTCGTCGTGGTCGCCGCCGAGTACCGCGCCGGCCGGCCGGTCGTCGACGGCGTACCGGTGGCACCGGCCGCCCTCGCCGCCCTCCTCGCCGCCCGTGCCCCGCTGCACGCCCCCCTGCTGACCGCACCGGACGCCGGCCCGTACGCGGTGGCCCTGGCCGAGGCCCTCGGCCTGCCGGTCGCCGCCTCCGCCCAGGGCGTACGCCTGGACGCCGACGCCGGCACCGTCGTCCCCGCGCGGGCGGACGGCACGGGACCGGCCGACGGCCGGCTGCGGCTGTTCGACGCGCGGCACCCCGAGGGCGAGCCCCTGCCGTCCGAACGGTGGGGCGCCCGCCCGTCCCCGGCCGGCCCGGCGGGCGAGCGGTCGGACACCGTGCCGGACGAACCGGTCGAGGTGCACCCGGCCGCCCGCTCCATCGGCATCCCGCGTACGGAACTGCCGGGCGTCCCCGAGGTGATCGCCCGGATCAGGGAACTGGCCGGGGACGCCGTGGCACGCGTGCCGGAGGACGAGTGGACCCGCCTCGCCCTGGTCCTGCTGGGCACCTATCCCCGTCTGGTCCCGGCGCCGGACGAGCCGGTGTCCGGCGGTGTGCTCCTCACCCTGGGCCGCGCCGAGGTCCTGGTCACCCTCGATCCCCGTGATCCGCGCCGGGTCCGGCACCCCGCCGCCTCCTACGACGGCCTCGCCACCGCGCCGGCGGCCGACGACACGGCCGTGCCCCCGCCCGGCGAGACCGGGGCCGGGACAGGCACCGGGTCCGCCGGGCCGGTGGACGCGGGCCGGGCCGTCGCGGCCGGGCCGCAGCCGCTGCTGGCGCCGCGCGACCCGGCGGCCCAGCGGTTCGAGACGGTCGGAGCGGTCAACGGCTCGTTCCTCACCGGCGCCCACGTGCAGAGCCACTCGGGGGCGACCTCCGCCCTGCGCGGCGCGCTCACCCTGTCGGCCGGGATCGGCCTGGGCGCCGGCCCGCTCCAGGTCGTCAAGGTCGGTCTGGGCCTGGCCGGCACACTCAACGCCTCCGCCCGCGCGACGACCAGGACCAGTGACGCCGAGGGCGGCCAGGTGGAGGTGTCGGCGGACACCTCCGCACCGGTGGCCTACGCGGCGCACTGGACGGTGCGGCTGCGCACCGACCCGGCTCGTCGCTGGGAGGAGACCGAACCCGTACCGGTGGAGCCGGCGGACGGCCGCCGGCTGGTGCTCGCCGTGCCCGACCACTATCTCGGCCACGCCGGTCCGCAGCTCACCGCCGTCGGCACCGAGGGGCGCGAACGGCGGCTGCCCCCGGTGTACTACGCGTCGGGGCTGACCGGCCTGCCCGCGCTGTTCGACGAGATCGCCGCCGCGCTGGCCGGGCAGGGACTGCGCCTGGCCGTGGGCAGCGCCGCGCGCGAGGAGCTGCTGCACAAGCTGTGGCGGCTGGAGTCCCATCTGGACGAGGCGGTCGGCACGGGCGACGGCTACCGGTTCACCCTGCACGGCACGCGCGGCAGGCCGGTCGCCACCGTCGAGGTGCACGGCGTGCGCACCTCGCGCGGTGAACGGGTCGGCGTCACCAGCGACAAGGCGCGGCTGGAGCGGGTGCGCACCGCGATCGACGGCACCGGCGGCAGTCACACGCTGGGCGACTCCGCCACGGTCACGGCGCCGTCGGTGGAGCTGAGCCTCCTGCCGCTGCCCTCCGGCGTGCCCGCCCCGGCGCTGGGGCTCAGCGCCTCGGCCGCGCTGACCTCCGTGAACAGCCAGGGGCAGAGCGCGGGCCGCACCGGTCTGCGGGTCCTGGTGTCACGGGAGGCGGGCGAGACCTCGGCCCACCTGGTCGGGCTCCGCCTCACCGCCGTGGTCGCGGCGCGCGGCGCCCGGCCCCGGACCACCCGGGCCGTCCCCGGACAGGCCCTGGTGCGGATGAGCGAGGCCGACGCCTTCGCGTACGGCTTCCCGGTGGACGAGGCCGCGCTGCGCGTCCCCGTCGCGGGCGCCGCCGGCGACCCGGCGGCCGGGGAGCGGGACGGCGTTGCGGGCCGGGCCACGCCCGACGACGGCCTCCGGGTCAGCGAACTCGGCACCCTCACCGATCCCGGGGCCCTGGCGGACCTGGCGGAGCGCGGCGAGCCGCTGAGGCCCGCCGCCGTGACCGAGGTGACCGAGCCCGTGACCGTCATGGACGGCCCCGCGGGCCGGACGGTGGCGTACGCGCCGGACCTGCTGCGCGGCACCGGGCGCCGCCCGGACGACCCCGACCGCCTCGATGTGCCCGCGCACGTCGCGCTCGGCCGGGGCATCGGCACGGGCCTGGTAGACGTGGCGGAGAGGACCGTCCGCGAACTGCGCCAACTGCTGTCGGCCGAGCTGACCCGGCTGGGCTTCCTGCCCGAGGACCCCACCGCGCCGCTCGCCGCGAGCGGCCCCGCCAGCCACGGCGCCGAGGTGGACAGCTTGCTGGCCAACCTGGAACTGGTGGAGAAGTTCGTCTCCCGGCGCGGCCTGGAGACGTTCTACGACGAGATCCACCAGGACGGGCTGACGTTCACCCTGCGCCGGCGGCGGGGCGTTCTCGCGACCGACTTCGACGTGGACGCCGCCCGCGTCACCATCCGGGCGACGGCCTCCGGGGAGGCGCCGCCCCGGTTCGAGGGCCGGACGGACCGGGTCCACGTCGTCAACCTGTTCATGGGCATGGACACCGCCGGCCAGTCCGCGGGCGGCAGCCGCAAGGCCGCGCTCGGCTTCCGGTTCAAGGTGCAGGCCAACCAGCTCAAGGGCGCCGGCACCGGCTTCGACCTGCACCGGACCGTGGGCGCCACGGAGAGCGTCCTGCACCTGAGCAACCAGCCGAAGCTGTCCGAGTACCACGGTCCCGTCGACCGGTTCACCCTCACCAGCGACTACACCGTCACGGTGGAGCTCCAGCACAGCGGGGTGCGGGGCCGGCTGCGGCCGGGGACCCGCGTGACCCGGCCGGTCACGCTGTCCGGACAGGAGGCCCTGACCCACCTGCTGCCGCTCGGCGCCACCGACCCGGCCGACGCCCCGGCTTCCGGGAGCACCCCGGTCACGGTGCTCGACCGCGCGGTCGTGTACTACCTCGACGCGAGCGGAGTGCGCGAGGCCGCCCGCTCGCTGCTGGCCGGCCTGACCGGCCCGCAGGGGCACGCCGACTCCGAGGTGTCCGCCTTCACCGGCCTCACCCAGCTCATGGCCCACCTGCCGGAAGTGCTCGCCGGGCACTACACCACCGACCAGTTCTTCGACCCCGGCTGGCTGGGCGACACCCTCGCCGCGCTCGACGTACGGGGCGAGATGGGTCCGTCCGTGTTCGCCGGCGCCACCGACGAGCCGTTCGTGATGGGTGTCATCCGCTTCGGGCTGGACCAGGCGGGCGTCACCGACACGGGGTCCCACGGCCTGAAGTGGGTGCAGGCCGATGTCGCGGTGGGCGGCGCGCTGGACTCCGGCGGCACCGGCACCCTTCAGGGAGGGTTGGACGCCGGGCGCGGCCGGCAGTGGAACACGTCCGCCGGCGGTACCGTCACCGCTGCCCGGGAGCGGATCGAGCTGGACTTCAACCGGGCCTACGCCTTCCGCTCGACGGTCGACTTCACCGTGACCTCCCGTACCGAGACGTCCGGCAAGACACGGCCGCTCACCGCCGGCACGGACCGGCGCGCGGTCCCCGGCCGCACGGTGCTGTACCTGCTGCCGGAGCCCGAGGCGCTCGCCCAGTACGCCGCCGGCCAACTGGCCCTGCCGGACCGTCAGCTCGTCGACGTGCTGAACCGCTGGTACGGCGGGGAGCTGCGGCTGTCCGGCGACACCGTCGCCGGCCTGCTGACCCGCTGGGCCGCCGAGTCGCCCGGGTCCGGCACCCGTTCCCCGGACGCGGGCGGTCCGGCCCCCGGCGCCCTGACCGCGGACCGCGCGACCCTGGCGCGGGCGCTGGCCGGGCTCCACGGCGAGCGGGCGCTGCTCGTGCTGGACCCGGCGGTGCGGGCCGCGTTCGGCGAGCGGTTCGGCCTCGGCCTCGCCGACCCGTCGCCCGGCACCCGGGAGACCGGTCTCCCGGAGTACCTCACCCGCGCGGACACGGACCGCCGCATCCTCGGCCACAGCGGTGTGCACACGATCCGCTACGACGACCGCCCGTTGCTGGACGCCGTGCTCGACGGTCTCGCCACGGTCGCCCCCGGGCTGGTCACGGCCGGCCCGGACCTGTGGGACGGCCGGGGCCGCCGCATCGGCCGGATGCAGGGCGGCCTCGACACCGTGCAGGCCCTGCTGGCCGGCGGCCGGGAGGCGACCCTGTGGGACGACCTGCTCTCCCCCGACGGGTACGTCGTGCACCTGGCCAACCCCATCGGCTGGGCGCTGTCGGACGTCGTCCGGATCAGGCTGCGCGCCGTCCTGACGTCGGATCCCGAGATCGGCGACTTCCGGCCCGAAACGGGGCTGGAGAACTACGCCCACGGCGCCGTGTCCTCGGCGGTCGGCACCTCCCGCGACGCCGCCCAGACGCTCACGGCGGGACGGCTCGGCGGCGGTGACGCGCACGCCTCCGGCACGGGGGCCGTGGGCCTGGGCGAGGGCCGGCACCGGGGCGTGACCCGCGCCGGGACGGAGACGGGCATCGGCACCGTGTACGCCTGGGACGGCACCCGGCTGGTCACGTACCGGTTCCGCGTCGACATCGGCATCGAGCGCGTGAACAAGCCCGGCGGTGCGGTGACCGGTCCGCTGGTCCGGTGGTACCGCTCCCTGGACGCCGCCCGCTCCGCCCCGTTCACCGACACCGTCACCGGTGTGCTCAGCCTCCAGGTCCCGCGCGGCCTGTCGGAGTTCCGCCCCGTGTACGGACCGCGGGCGGCTCCCGACCCGCGCCCGCTGCCGCCGCTGCCCGGCGACGCGTACGTGTCCGGTGTCGCCATGGACGGCGTGGAACGGGCCGCGCTGCGGCTGGCGGGCCGCGTCTTCGGCGAGCACGCGGCCGGCGGGACGAGCCGCGCGAGCCTGGCACTGCTGCGACTGCTGACCCCCCGTCAGATGGCCGAGCACGTGCGCAGGGCCTCGCAGGCCGCGCCCCTGCTGCTGACGGACAGCCTGCTCGACCCGGCCGACCCCTCGCGCAGGGCCGCCCTGTACCTGCGGGGCGCCCTGTACGACCTGGAGGTGATCGGCCCGGTCGCCGGCACCGGTACCGGCCGCTACAGCAAGTACCAGAAGGGCACCTCGGTCAACGCCGCCGACGACCACTGGCGGGCCTCCGCCACCGCGAGCGCCTCGGGTTCCGGCGTGGTCCAGGCACCGGAACAGGCCGACGCGCGCCCCCCGCACACCCTGGGCGGGGACACCGGCGCGTCCCGGACCACGGCGGGCGGCCAGGGCGGCACGGGCAGCGAGAACCAGCGGCGCGAGGAGCACCTCAAGCAGCAGGGCCCGGTGTACTCGGTGCTGCTGCGCTGGCGCGGCCGGCTGGAGGCACGTCCCTACTCCCGGCCCCTGCTGGGCCCGGCGGGCCGGCCCGGGAAGAAGACGCTGTACGGCGAGACCTTCACCGGTGACGTGTACGCGGAGCTGTTCCAGTCGGAGGTCGAGGAGCTGCGTGCCCGGCACCGGCAGGTACCCGATCCCGCCGGCGACGCCCGCCCGGCGGCCGCGCACCGCACTGCGTCCCCCTCCTTCGACCTGGCCGGGCTGCTGGCCGACGCCGCGCGCGAGCCCGGCGCCGGTGCGCACAGGCTGCACCAGGCCGTGGCCCGCACGATCTCGGCGGGGACGGACGGCACGCCGGAGACGGTCACCTTCCACCTGGACCGCACGGCGCTGCTCCGGCGCGTCCACCGGGACGTGCTGCGCTGGGCGGTGGACGCCCTCGGCGCCCGCCTGGCCGGCGACCATGCCGCCGGACCGGGCCGGGAGGCCCGCGCGGCCCTCGCCCGGTACCGGACGGAGCTGGCCCGGCAGCAGGTCGACGGGCGGACGGTGACCGAGGGGGCCGTCCACGCGATCGTGGCCGAGGTCGACCGCCACCACGACGCGCTGTCGGCCGGCACCCCGTCCGCCGGTCCGGTCGTACTCCCCACGGCCGCGTCCCTGCCCGCCCTGTCGACCGGCTCCCTGGTCCGCGGCATCGCCCGGGAACTGGGCCGTCCGGTACGGCTGCGCGTCCGGGGCCTCGACGGCGTCCTGCGCAGCCACCTGGTCACCCCCTCCGACCGGGACGACACCGGCCTTCCGGGCACCGATACGGCGACGGCGTCCCCCGCCACGGCGTCAGCCCGGCCCGCCGCGCCGGCGGTGGACGGCGTACGGCCGCCCGGTGCCGGCCCGGACACGTCCGCGGGTCCCACCACTCGCCGGACCGCGGACGCCGGTGCCACCCCTCCCCGGACCGCGGACACCGCTCCCCCGGCCACCGGCCGTGCGGCGGAACCCGCGCTCACGGCCGCCGACCGGGACCGCGTCGGGGACGCCTTCCGACGCTGGCCGGCCACCGGGCAGGATGCCCTGCCGGCGCTGGAGGGGCTGCTGCGGGCGGCCGGCGCGGGGGCCAGGTCCCTGGTCCTGATCGACGGTGAGGAGTCGCGGGTCCAGCTCTACGCGGTGAATCTGCGGGGCCGCGTCGAGTGGCTGGACGCCCGCTCCCGCACCCGGCTGGACGGTGCCCCGAGCGTGGCGGGCACCGTGTGGTCACTGGACCTGGACGCCCACGGCACCCTCCTGGACCGGGTCCTTCAGGGCCCGCAGCAGGGTCCCGACGCGGTGCGCTTCCCCACCTTGCGGCTGGGCGCCGACCTGATGGGCGTCCTCGGCGACGCCCACGCGAGGGACGAGGAGCCGGAGCCCGCCTCGGGTCCGGACACGGCGGCGCGCGACGGCGCGGCACCGGTGCCGTCCGCGTCCCGGGCCGGCTCGGGCGACGCGCCCGGCGGCGACGTCGTACCGGCCGGATTCCGCCCGCGCCCTCAGGAGGCGTCGGTGCGCGCGTCGGTGGAGGATCTCGCCGACCGGCTCGTCGCGGCGGACCCGACCGTGCGCGGCTCCTCCTCCGGCCCGCGCGGCGGCGCGTCTCGTGGTGCGCCCCAGGAGGAGGCTCCCGCCGATGCCGGTCCTTCGGTGGTCCGCATCGTATGGACGGCCGGGCAGCTCCTGCGCGCGTTCAGGGCATGGCGTGCGGAAGGCCCGGCGCTCGGCGAGGACCGCGGCGACGCCTTCCCTCCGCGCGATGCCACCGTCCTGCTGCCGGGTTTCACCGGGAGGGTGGCGCTCGGGCTCGGTTTCGCCCACTGGTTCAAGCGCGGCGAGGTGCTGCGGGAGGACCAGCTCGCCGCGTTCCGGGCGGAGGGGATCCCGCTCCGGCAGTTGCCGCAGGGCGAGTACCTGATCGACGCGCCGGAAGTGCGACGGCAGCAGACCAACCGAGCGGCGCTGAGGTCGTATCCGTGGACGGTGGACCAGGTGACCAGTGCCCTCACGCGGTGGCGCGCGGCGTCCGAGGACCGCGACCGCGCGTGGCCGCCGGCGACCAGCGTGATCGAGATCCCCGGCACGGACATGCGCATCGACGTCAGGGAGATCGTCGACACCTGGATCCGGCTGGAGAAGGGGTTCTCGCCGGAGGAAGGACACGCGCTGGCCGGGCTCGGCGTCCGCACCCGCACCCTGCCCTCGGGGAAGCTGGTCCTCGCCGAGGCACAGGACTACCACGGTCCGTCCGGGGAGCCGGTGCCGCGAACCCAGGCGGTCCCCCGCCGGCCGGTGGTTCCCCGCACGCGGCCGGCGAACGACGTTCCCACGGCGGCCCCGCGCGTCGGGACGGGGCGCGACGCGAGATGGTCGGCGCACACCTACTGGACGACGGACCTGTTCATCGAGGCCGTGCGGGCGTGGCGGCGGGACGGGGACGGACTGGGAGAGGACCGCAGCGGCAGCCTGCCGGGCTCCCAGGACAAGACGGTGCTCCCCGGCACGGGGCAGGAGGTCGGCGTGGGACACGCCCTGCAGAACCTGTACGCCGGGAAGAAGAGGTTCGGTCAGGAGGAAGCCGCCGCGCTGTCGGCCATCGGGCTCACCCTGCAGCAGGTCTCCCCCGGGGAACACGTCGTGATCCGTCCCCCGGCGCTCACGCGGTGGACCGTCGACTCCATGGCGGAGGCTGTCAGGGCGTGGCGTGAGGAGGGCGCGGACAAGGGACTGGTACGTGATCACCTCGTGCCTCCCCGGGAGGCGAAGGTGGTCGTCCCCGGGTCGGGGAAGACGGTGTACTTCGGCTCGATCCTGGACAGATGGGTGCGCGGCGGACGGCTCTTCGGCGCCGCCGACCGGGCGACGTTGTCGGCGGTCGGCATTCCGTTCCGGGAAGCGGCTTCCGGTGGGTACGTCATCGTGCGTCCGCCGTCCGACGACCACGCGCCGCTGAGTGTGGAGGCGATGGCCGGCGCCGTCGACGCGTGGCGTGCCGGCGGCGCCGGCACGGGCGAGGACCGCCGCACCGTCTTCCCCCCGCGGCACGCCTCCGTGCGCAGGCCGGGGTCGCGGGAGCCACTGCCCGTCGGCGAGCTCCTGGCCCGCTGGGCCACGGTGAGGAAACACCTCACGCCACGTGACGCCGAGCTGCTCGGTGCCGTAGGGATCCCGCTGGCGCGACTGGATTCGGGGTACTACGTGATCGCCGCGCCCGAGGAGACGCCGGGAACGGCGGGGGATTCCGCAGGCGGACAGGTGGCCGTCGCGGAGAACGGCGCCCCCTTCCCCCCGCTCACGGTCGAGTTCGAGCCGTTCCACGACCCGACGGGCTCGATCCCGGCCTGGGACGATCCCTCGGCGGACCTGTGGATGAACGCCTACCCGACCGATCCGGCCGAAGGACAGCCGCTCGGCCCCTCCGCGTACGGTCATCAGGAGGTCGTACGGACGGAATCGTCCGGGAGGCTTTCCGGCTCCGGGCCGGACGCCGTGACCGTGACGGCGGCGGCCGAACGCGGCCTGCGGGTGGCGGACGTCCCGGCGGACGGTGACTGCTTCTTCCACTCGCTGATCGCGGTGGTCGGCCTGACCCGCAACGGCCTGCCCCTCACCCCGGCGCAGGTCCGCTTCCTGCTGGCCAAACCGCTGTGGGACCGGGGGACCGGTGCTCCCGGGGGAGAGCTGCTCGACCACGTCCCCGGCCTGCACGCCACGGTCCGGCATCAACTCGCCGACCGGGCGCAGGGCCACCGGCCGGCGGCCGCGGACTGGCTCGGCATCGCCCGGTCGATGAGCACGCCCGGACAGTGGGACACCATCGCCGGCGACCTCGCCCCGCTGATCGCCGCTCACCTGTACGACCTGACCCTCCACACCGTGCACGTCACCCCCAACACCACCTACGACGTCACCATCGGCAACGGCACCCGCCACGTCCACCTCGTCCGCCGCGTCGGCCACGGCGCCGAGCACTGGATGCCCGCCTGGCCGGCGGCCCCCCGCGCTGACGAGACCCCCGCCGAGGACTCCGGTGAGGTACCGGCCCATCTCCTGCCCTACCTGGACCAGGCAGCCGCTCTGCTGCGTCCGCCCCTGCTCATCGGCGTCGACCCCGAGACCGAGGCTCACCGGGCCCGCGTCCACCAGGCCCTCCTCACGATCGCCCGCGCGCTGCACGAGCAGCACGGCGGGTCCGGCCCGGCCGGGAATCTCGCCATGGCGGACCCCGCATCGAGCACGTCCCGTCCCCGCCTGCCCGGCGGCGCTCCCCGTACCGGCTCCCGGACCGAGGACGAGAACGCGGCGGGGCCGTCGGGGACCTGGCTGGCGCTGCCGTCCGGTGATCCCGGCCGGACCGCCGACGAGAACACGGACACCGACTCCCTGTTCGGTCCGGACGAGGAGGAGACACCCGCCGGCCCTGCCCGGACGGAGCCCACTACCCCGGCAGACAGCGCCCTCGCCGCCGTGTCCCGGCGGGAGCCCCCTGCCGATCTCGACACCCGGATCAACGCCCGCAGCGACTTCGCCCGGACCCGGCTCGGAGCGGAGGCCGACCGCCTGTTCGCGTTGCCCCCCGCCGACGGTTCATGGCACCGCCGGACCGTCCTCCCCCTCGCTCCCGGCGCGCTGGAGGAGCTGTACGCCCACGTCACCGCCCTGCCCGACCTGACCCTGGGCGGACTGTGGGAGCACCTGTACGCCACCGGGACCGATCTCGACGCCGCCCAGGTCGCCGAGATCCACCGGCATTTCCACTTCCACCGCACCGGTGCCCCGGCCGGCACCGGAACCGGCCCGGCCGCGACAGACCCGGGACGGGTCCGATGGACGCCGGAGCTGTTGGCCGAGGCCGTCACGGCCTGGCGTGCGGAGGAAGCCCGGACCGGCCGCGACCACACCCGCGCCGTACCACCCCGAGCAGCCTCCGCCCTGGTTCCCAGCCTGGGCAGAGTGGTCGACTTCGGCGCCAGGCTGCACCACTGGACCAGGACCCAGAAGGTCTTCGACGCACACCAGGCCGACAGCCTGACGGCCGCCGGACTCCCCCTGCTGCGGCTCACCGACGGCACGTACGTCCTCACCCGGCCCGTGGAGAACCGGGCCGCGGCACCGCGCCCGGAACCCGAGGAACCCACCGACCAGTTGCAGCGCAAGAACGTCAAGTGGACGCCGGAGCTGTTGGCCGAGGCGGTCACGGCCTGGCGTGCGGAGGGAGTCCGGACCGGCCGCAACCACACCCACCCCGTACCGCCCAAATCGGCCATCACCCTGGTTCCCAGTCTCGGGAGAGTGGTCGACTTCGGCCACAAGCTGTACCACTGGACCAAGACCCAGAAGCCCTTCGACGCACACCAGGCCGACAGCCTGAGGGCCGCCGGACTCCCCCTGCTGCGACGCGCCGACGGCACGTACGTCCTCACCCGGCCTCCGCAGAACCGGGCCGCGGTACAGGACCCGGAACCCGAGGAACCCACCGACCAGGCCCGTCGGAGGCACGTCGTCTGGACAGCACCGCTGATGGCCGAGACCGTCATGGCATGGCGCGCGGAGGGAACGGACGAGGACCGCAGACGCCCGGTACCCCCCAGGTCGGCCATCACCCACGTCCCCGGCCTGGGCAGGATGGTCGGCTTCGGCTCCACCCTGCATCACTGGGCCAGGACCGGAAGGACCTTCGACGCGGTGGAGGCGGCCTACCTGTCGGCAGCCGGCCTCCCCCTCCGGCAGCTCACCGACGGCTCACACGTCATCACCCGGCCCCAGCGGCACACCGCGGCGGCGCCCGGACCGGAGGCGGGGCAACCGCAGGCCGCATCCGGCACCGCGCCGGGCGCACGACCGCCGCGCACGGGAACACGCCGCGAGCGGCCGCTCGGGGAGCAGGCACCGGACGGCCCCGAACTGCCACGGACGCACGAGGCCGGCATGCCCGCCGCCGGCACCGACTCGCGGCAGGTGCCGTGGACACCGGAGCAGGTGGCAGCGGCCTACGCGGCGTGGAACACGGAAGGGGACCCGTCGGACGCGGCCCGCACCGGCACCCTTCCGCCGCCGGGGACCACCGTCGCGATCACCGGGCCGACCGGTCCGTTCCCGCCGCCCACTCCCGAGTTCGAGGCATTCGTAGACCCCTCCGGGACCCTCCCGGCCTGGGACGACCTGCCGATCGGCGGACCCTTCGACCCGGCCTTCCCGGTGCCCGCTCCCGCGGACCTGCCGTACGCCGGGCCGGACCCCTTGACGGCCGAGGGCGTCCCGGGGGACGCGGTGGCGCTCGCCGTCCACCGGGCGGCGGCCGCTCGCGGCCTCCAGGTCGTGGACGTACCCGCGGACGGTGACTGCTTCTTCCACGCGCTGACCGCGGTGGCCGGCCTGGTCCAGGAGGGCCGGCCCGCCACTCCCGCGCAGATCCGCGCCCGCCTGGCCCGGCCTCTTCACGGCCTGGGGCACGACGCCAACGGCACCGCACTCCTCACCGGCATCCCCAACCTCCACGCCACCGTCGCCCACCAGCTCCCGACCGGTGTGCCCACCGCCGCGGACTGGCACGAGATCGCCCGCTCCATGAACACGCCCGGACAGTGGGACACCATCGCCGGCGACCTCGCCCCCCTCATCGCCGCCCACACCTACGACCTGACCCTCCACACCGTCCACGTCACCCCCGGCACCACCTACGACGTCACCATCGGCAACGGCACCCGCCACGTCCACCTCGTCCGCCGCACCGGCGACGGACCCGAACACTGGATGCCCGCCTGGCCCCTCGCCCCCGACGTCCGGCTTACCGAGGAGAGCCGGGCCGAGGACACCGGTCCATGACCTCCCGCCCGCACCGGCGGAACGGCTCTCCGCCGCGGGCCGTCCCGTGGTGCGACCGCCGTCAGGGGCCACGTGCGTGCTCGCCACGGCCCGGGAGGAGCAGGCGGGGAGGGGTCAACAAGCGGGCCACAAACTCTCCACTTCCGCCGTCGATGATGAAGCGGTGGCCGCAGTCGGCCCCCATCCCGTACGGCCCGCCGAGGAGACGTCATGGCCCCAGTGACCCACCACACCGCGCCCACCCGGTTCGTCGAGGCGGACGGTGTCCGGTACGCCTACCGCAGGCTCGGCACCGGCGGCCCGGTGCCGCTGGTCATGCTCCAGCACTTCACCGGCAACCTCGACAACTGGGACCCCGCGCTGGTGGACGCCCTGGCGGCGGAGCGCGAGGTCGTCCTCGTGGACTACCCCGGGGTGGCGTCCTCCACCGGTACGCCGGCGAAGACCGTCGCCGAACTGGCCCGTCAGGTCATCGACTTCACCGTCGCGCTCGGCCTGGAGCGCATCGACCTCCTGGGCTTCTCGCTCGGCGGTTTCGCCGCGCAGGACGTCGCGCTGGTCCGGCCCCGGCTGGTCCGCCGCCTCGTCCTGGCCGGCACCGGTCCGAAGGGGGCGCCCGGGATGCACGGCTGGCGCGAGGACATCGAGACCCACGCCCGCGCCGAGGTGCCCACCGGCGAGGACCTGCTGTACATCTTCTTCGCCCCCACCGAGACCAGCCGGGCCAAGGGCGTCGAGTTCCTCGGCCGTTTCCTGGCCCGCACCGAGGACCGGGACGTGCCGAGCAGCCTCGCCTCGCGCGACGCCCAGTACGACGCCGTACTGGAGTGGGGCGTGCCGGACCACTCCGCCCTCCAGCGGCTGACCGGCATCCAGGCGCCCACCCTGATCCTGCAGGGCGACGACGACCGGATGATCCCGACCAAGGCCAGCCACCTGATGGCCGGCCTCATTCCGGACGCGCGCATCCGCATCTACCCCGACGCCGCGCACGCCTCGCTGTTCCAGTACCCGCAGGAAGCGGCCGCGGACGTCAACGCGTTCCTCGGCTGACCCCACCGCACACGCACCAGGAGAGACATCGTGTCCGATCTGCTCAGCACCGTCCTCGACGCCCACGGGGGCCGCGCCCGCTGGGAGGAGGCGAGCGAGATCCACGCCCGCCAGTTCTTCAGCGGCGCCCTGTGGGCGATGAAAGGCCACCCGGGCGCCCTGGACGACGTGGACGTGACCGTCGGCCTGCGCCGCCAGTACGTCCGGCAGGAACCCTTCTTCCAGGACGGCCACCACACGTCGTTCACGGCGGACCGGGTGGCGGTCGAGGACGCCGACGGCGGGACCGTCGAGGAACTCCTCGACCCCCGCGCCTCGTTCGCGGGGCACGACCTGACGACCCCGTGGACCCGGCTCCAGCTCGCCTACTTCTCGGGCAGCGCGATGTGGACGTACCTGGCCGAACCCCTCTCGCTCACCTTCCCGGGGGTGCGCACCGAGGAGATCGGCACCTGGACCGAGGACGGCGAGACCTTCCGCCGCCTGCGGGTGGTCTTCCCGGACGACATCGCCACGCTCAGCACCGAGCAGACCCTCTACGTGGACTCCTCCGGGCTGATCAGGCGGCGTGACTACAGCGTCGGGATCGCGGGCTCCACGCCGGCGGCCCACTACGTCTCCGGTCACCAGGAGGTCTCCGGCCTGGTGATCCCGACCACCCGCATGATCTACAGCCGGGACGAGAACGGGCACAAGGTGCCCGACCCGCTGGTCGTCTCGGTCCGGCTGGAGAACGTGACGGTCTCCTGACCACCGCCCCCGAATTCCCCGGCGCGCGACGGCGGCCGGGCAGCACAGCCAGAAAGGCGGCACCCTCATGAGCGGCATCTCGGCGGCGTCCTCCGGGACGTTCACCCTCGGCGGCGAGCTGGAAGTGACCCGGCTCGGTTACGGGACCATGCAGTTGACCGGCCCCGGCGTCTGGGGCCCCTTCCCCGACGAGGAGCGGGGCGTGCGCGTGCTGCGGCGCGCCGTGGAGCTGGGCGTGACGCTCTTCGACACGGCCGACTCCTACGGTCCCGGGGCGGCGGAGGAATTGCTGCGCAAGGCTCTGCACCCGTACCCCGAGGACGTGGTGATCGCCACGAAGGCCGGTCTGACCCGCCCGGGTCCGGGGCAGTGGCGGTCCGACGGGCGGCCCGAGTACCTGCGCCGTCAGGCGGAGTCCAGCCTGCGCCGGCTGGGCCTGGAGCGCATCCCGCTCTTCCAGCTCCACCGCATCGACCCGGCCGTGCCCTTCGAGGAGCAGATCGGCGTCCTCGGGGAGCTGCGCGCCGAGGGGAAGATCGCCCATGTCGGGCTCTCCGAGGTGGGCGTGGACGAACTGGAGCGGGCCCGCGCGATCGTGCCGATCGCCTCCGTGCAGAACCTCTACAACGTGGCCCAGCGCGACTCCGAGGACGTCCTGACGTACGCGGAGGCGAACGGGATCGCCTTCCTGCCGTGGTTCCCGCTGGCCACCGGCCGGCTCGCCGAGCCCGGCGGCCCGCTCACCCGGATCGCCGGCAAGCTGGGCGCCACCCCGTCCCAGGCGGCCCTGGCGTGGCTGCTGCGCCGCTCCCCCGTGGTGCTCCCGATCCCCGGCACCTCGTCGGTGGACCACCTGGAGGACAACGTGGCGGCCGCCGCGCTGGAGCTGTCACAGGGCGACTTCGAGGCCCTGAGCCACCCGTTCACCCGGGGCTGAGCACGCCCGGCCCCGAGCCGTACCCCCGCGATCCCGCGCGGGTCGGGGCCGGTTCCCGCGTCCCGCCGGGCGCCCTCCCCGCACGGGGCCGGTCGTCCCTTGACTTCTTTGAGACGACCGGTCATATTCATACGGTGGCGTGCGAGCCGGACAGCGCGGCACTCCGCCGACCGGCCCGATCTCCTGCCCATCCCACCCTTTTGATCTGCTCAAGGAGCGCACCATGACCGCCTCGACGAACCGCCCGACCGTCGCCGTCGCCTACCACTCCGGTTACGGACACACCGCGGTGCTGGCCGAAGCCGTCCGGCGCGGCATCGTCGGAGCCGGGGCCGACGTCGCCTTCGTGAACGTCGACGACATCAGCGACGAGCAGTGGCGGCAACTGGACGACGCGGACGCGATCGTCTTCGGCTCCCCCACCTACATGGGCGGCGCCTCCGCCGGCTTCCACGCCTTCGCCGAGGCCACCAGCCGCCGTTTCATCGAGGGCCGCTGGGCGGACAAGCTCGCCGCCGGTTTCACCAACTCCGCCTCCAAGAGCGGCGACAAGAGCAACACCCTGGCCTTCTTCGCCGCGCTGGCCGCGCAGCACCAGATGCTCTGGGTCAGCCTGGGCCTGGCCCCCGGCTGGAACAGCACCACGGCTTCGGAGAACGACCTGAACCGTCTCGGCTTCTGGGCCGGGGCCGGCGCGCAGACCCCCATGGACGGCGGGACGGACACCGTCCACGCGTCCGACATCGCCACGGCCGAGTTCCTGGGCGCGCGAGTCGCCCGGCACGCGGCGACGATGAGCGCCGGCCGCCGGGCCCTGTCCGTCGCCGCCTGATCCGGGTGGTGGCCCGCCGCGGCCGGCGAGCCACCGCCCCTCCCGTCGGAACAACGGCCGCGAGGAGACACCGTGACATCCTCCGCAGTGACATCCGCGACACCCCAGCCGGCACCCTCCGGCCCCGCACCGGAGCGGCAGGAGGGCCGGGGCCGGCCGCTGTCGACACTGGGCGTGGTCATCGCCTCGATCGCCGTCGCCTTCGGCGCCGGCGCCGGCAGTCCCCTGTTCGTGCTCTACCAGCACCAGTGGGGCTTTCCCGACTGGGAGTTGACCCTCGCGTTCACCGTCTACGCGGTCACCCTGCTGGCCACCCTGCTGGTGGCCGGATCGGTCTCCGACCACATCGGCCGCCGGCCGGTACTGATCGGCGCCATGCTCCTGCTGCTGGTGACCAGCGCGCTGTTCCTCGCCGCCGACGACATCGGCTGGATCATCGCGGCCCGCGCCGTCCAGGGCATGGCGACCGGCGCGGCCACCAGCACCTTCACCGCCGTGATCATCGAACTCGCCAGTCCCCGCCGCCGGGCCCTGATGACCGTGCTGACCAGTGCCGCCCCGGTCGGCGGGCTCGCCTTGGGCGCGCTCTTCGCCGGCCTGGCCGTGGAGTTCACCGACCACCCCACCCAGGTCGTCTTCCTCGGCCTGTCGGTCGTCCTGGTCCACGGCATCGCCTCCGTCCTGGCCGCCCCCGAGACGGCGGCCCGCCGCCCGGGGGCCATGGCCTCCCTGCGCCCACGGCTGAGCATCGTCCGCCCGGCCCGCGGCTGGTTCTGGGCGCTGGCCCCGCTCGTCGCCGCCGGCTGGATGTTCTCCGGCCTCTTCCTGGGCCTGGCCCCCTCCTTCGACAGCCAGGTCTTCGGCATCCACAGCGGCGCGGTGAACGGCGCGATCGTCGCGCTGCAGCCCCTGTCCGCGGCCGTCGCCGGCATCGCCTTCGGCCGGGCGACGGCCGCGGCGGCGACCCGCGCGGGCGCGCTGCTGCTCCTGACCGGCGCCGTCCTCGCGGTCGTCGGCGTCGCGGTGTCCAGCCTGCCGCTCGTCGTCGCCGGCGCCCTCACGGGAGGTTCCGGACAAGGGGCCGCGTTCGGCTCGTCCCTGCGCATCCTCGGCCCCACCGCGGACAACGCCCACCGCGGCGGCCTCTTCGCCGCGGTCTACCTCATCGCGTACACCGCGTACGGGGCGCCGGTCCTGCTGGCCGGCCTCGCGACCGACTTCGTACCGCTGCCCACCACGGTGGTCGCCTACGGCGCCGTCGTCGCACTGCTCGCCGCGACCGCCGTCCTCTCCCTCGCCCGGCGGGCACGCCGTCCGGGCCGGCCGTACCTCGTCCAAGGAGGCTGACATGCCGCGCGTGAACGTGAAGGAGCGCCTGATCGAGCACGCCGAGGACGTGTTCCGCCGCAAGGGGTTCAACGCGGCCAGCGTGCAGGACATCACCGAGGCGGCGGGCGTGCCCAAGGGGTCGTTCTACAACCACTTCGCCAGCAAGCAGGACCTGGCGGCCGAGATCGTCGCGCGATACGCCAGGGCCACCGACTTCTCCGCGCTGCACGGCGAAGGCCCCGCCCTGGACCGGCTGCACCGCCATCTCACCGGTCAGATCGACCGCATCCGCGCGTCGGGCGTGGAGTTCGGCTGTCTCCTCGGCACCTTCGCCGGTGACGGCACCACCGCGGGACAGCGGGTGCGCGAGAGCGTGCGCGACGCGCTGGACGACTGGGCCGGGGCGATGACCCGGACGATCGCCGAAGGCCAGGCCGCCGGGGAGATCACGGCGGACCGGCCGCCCGCCGGCCTGGCCGTCTTCCTGCTCGATCTCCTGGAGGGCGCCACACTGCGGGCCAAGGCCACCGGGGACCAGTCCTCCGTCGCCGACGAGGTCTCCATCGCCCTGGACGCGCTGCGCGCCTGACCCCCGGCAGCGACGTACGCCTTGCTCTTCGCACATACCCCGATGCCGGGTACGGGGCACATCCTCGGTCCAACATGTGAAGGCGGCTCGTGAACACATGTGTTCCTTGGATAGTCTCAGGGTGTACCAACCGCGCACACCCGGCCGCCCCGGGCCGGTTCGGCGCCGGCGGACGGAATCCGGGGCACACCACCGCACGGGTCCGGGTCCGGCCGCCCGCCGGACAGGGGACGGCCCGCGGCTGCACTATGAGGAGGATCGGCCGTGGCACGCACGACACTGACCGTGAGCCAGGACGGCACCGGGCACCACCGCAGCATCGGGTCCGCCCTGTCCGGTGCCCGGGCCGGCACGATCATCAGGGTCCGGCCCGGTGTGTACGCCGAAAGCCTCACCGTCCGCGCGCAGGTCACGATCGTGGCGGACGGGCCCAGAGGATCGGTCGAACTGGCCCCGCGCAGCGGCACGGCCGTGACGCTGGCCGCGGATGCCGTCCTCCTGACCGACCTGGTGCTGCGCGGCAACCACGACGATCTGCCGGTGGTGGACGCGGTGCGCGGCCAGATCGCCCTGGACGGCTGTGAGATCTCCGGCTCCGCCTGGACCGCGCTGCTCAGCCGGGGCAGCGGTTCGCTGGCGATGCGCAACTGCCGGGTCACCAACCCGGAAGGGGCCGGGGTGGTGGAGACCTCCTCCGCGGGCAGCGTCCTGGAGGACTGCACCCTGGAGCACATGGGCACCTCCGCCGTGGTGATCAGCGAGGACGGCCGGGCCGTCATCCGCGACTGCGTGGTCCGGGACACCCGGGGCAACGGCGTCCTCGCCAACGGCCGTTCCTCCGGGACACTGGAGAACTGCGATCTCTCCGCCACCGACCGCCCGGCCGTCGCCCTGGAGGGCGAGACGACGCTCGGCGTGGCCCGGACCACCGTCCACGACTGCGCGCTGGGCGTGTACGTCGCCAGTTCCGCCCGCACCGAGCTGTCCGAGGTCCACGTCCACGACACCGCCGGGCACGGATTCGCGGTGGCCAACCGTTCCGACCCGCAGATGTCGGGCTGCTCGACCGTCCGCACCGGCGGCAGCGGACTGTTCCTGACCGAACGCGCCCGGGGCCGCTACACGGACTGCGCCTTCGCCGACGCCGCCCAGGCGGCCGTCCATGTGGGGCAGGCGAGCGCTCCCCACCTGTCCGGCACGACGATCCAGGGCGGCTCCGAGGCCGGGGTGCTGCTCACCGACGCGGCCGAGGCCGACATCGACGGCGCGGACATCACCGGCACCCAGGGCCCCGGGGTGTCCCTGGCCTCCGGCGCCCGGCCGCTGCTGCGACGGGTGCGGGTACGGTCACCGCGGGCCGCCGGCATCCTCGTCGGCGACCGCGCCAAGGGGCGCTTCGAGGACTGCGAGGTCCAGCGCAGCACCGGTCCCTCGGTCCGCGTCGAGCAGGGCGGCCACCCCCAGTTCGGCGACTGCGCCTTCTCGGATGCCGGCAAGGCGGGCGTCTCGGTCGCCCGGGGCGGGAACGCCTCGCTGCGCGACTGCGCGGTGACCGGCAGCGCCGGCTCGGGTGTCGCCGTGGACGACGGCGGCGATGTCTCCCTGGTGCGGGTGCGGGTCGACGGCACGCGGGCGCACGGGGTACTCGTCTCGGCCGGCGGCAAGGGCTCGCTCACCGACTGCGTCCTCACCCGCAACACCGGTGACGGGATACGTCTGGACGGGACCGCCCCGATGTCCGTCACCGGCTGCACGGTCCACACCAACCAGGGCGCCGGGCTGCGGCACACCCGGCCCGGCCCCGCACTGACCGTGGACCGGCTGGAGAGCTCCGGCAACGGCCTGCCGGACGACTGGCGGATACCGGAGCCGGCCGCCGGCGCCCCCGCGACCGGGCCGGGCGCGCACTCCCCCGGATCGGGGCCTGCCGCCGCGCCGCTGGACGGGCCGTTCGCCGAACTGGACGCCCTGGTCGGCCTGGCCGGAGTCAAGGAGCAGGTCAACATGCTGGTCAGTCTCGGCCGGCTGACCCAGCGCCGCGCCCAGCTCGGCATCCCGGCCCCTCCGATGAGCCGCCACCTCGTCTTCGCCGGTCCGCCCGGCACCGGCAAGACCACCGTCGCCCGCCTGTACGGATCGATCCTGGCCGGTCTGGACATGCTGCCCTCCGGGCACCTCGTCGAGGTGTCCCGCTCCGACCTCGTCGCCCAGGTCATCGGCGGCACGGCCATCAAGACCACCGAGGCGTTCCAGAAGGCCCTGGGCGGGGTCCTGTTCATCGACGAGGCGTACACCCTGCTCTCCGACAGCAAGGGCTCCGGGGCCGACTTCGGGCAGGAGGCGATCGACACCCTGGTCAAGCTGATCGAGGACCACCGGGACGAGGCGGTCGTCATCGTCGCCGGCTACTCCAAGGAAATGGAGGACTTCCTCGCCGCCAACCCGGGCCTGGCCTCGCGGTTCACCCGGACCATCCAGTTCGACAACTACTCGGTCGACGAACTCGTCACCATCACCGAGAACATGTGCACGAACCACAGCTACCGGCTGGCCCCCCTGACCCGCGAGGCGCTGGGCGTGCACTTCTCCCGCATGCGGCGCGACGCCACCTTCGGCAACGGCCGCGCCGCCCGCAAGGTCTTCGAGTCCATGGTGGACCGGCAGTCGCTGCGGCTGGCCGCGCTGCCCGACGCCGGGGAGGCCGACCTGACGCTGATGCTCCCCGAGGACGTGGGCGAGGAGGAGGCCGCTCAGACGCGCTCCGGCTCCGCGGAACCGGGAGACAGCGACGCGCTCGCCACCATCCGCGCCATGACCGGCCTGGAAGCGGTCAAGCGCGAGGTCGGCGGCATCGTCGACCTGCTCTCCGCATACCGCCAGCGCGCCGCGCTCGGCCTGCCCACCCCCCGCATCAGCCACCACCTGGTCTTCTCCGGCCCGCCCGGCACCGGCAAGACCACCGTCGCCCGTCTCTACGCCGAGCTGCTGCGCTCCTTCGGCGTGCTGCCGCGCGGCCAGCTCGTCGAGGTAGCCCGCGCCGACCTGGTCGGCCGGTACATCGGCCACACCGCGCAGCTCACCACCGAGGCGTTCCAGAAGGCCCTGGGCGGGGTCCTGTTCATCGACGAGGCGTACACCCTGACCCCGGAGAACTCACCGCAGGACTTCGGCCGGGAGGCCGTGGACACCCTGCTGAAGCTGATGGAGGACCACCGCGACGAGGTCGTCGTCATCGTCGCCGGCTACCCGGCCGAGATGGGCCGCTTCCTCGACTCCAACCCCGGCCTCGCCTCGCGCTTCACCCGCCGGATCGAGTTCGAGAACTACACCACGGAGGAACTGCTGGCCATCGTCGGGGAACAGGCTCGCACCGCCGGTTACGTGTGCGCTCCCGCGACCCTGGAGGCGCTGCGCCACCACTTGGACGCCCTGCCCCGGTCGCGGTCGTTCGGCAACGCGCGGCTGGCCCGTCAGATCGTCGAGCAGATGATGACGCGGCAGGCGGGCCGGCTGGGCGGCGTGACCGACGCCGACGTCGAGACGCTCACCCTGCTGCTGCCGCAGGACCTTCCCTTCGCCGCCACGGCGGTCAGCGAAGCGCCGGCCTGACCCGGGGCGGCACCCCCGCGCGGATGGCGCGCGTACGCCGGCCGGCGAGCGGCACGACGACACGCCCCGCGCCGGTCCGCGTGACCCCGGTGACGCCCGTCCGCCGCCGTGCCTCGCGCGCCAGCTCCCCCGCGTACGCCAGCACCAGGGGATGCACGCCGTACCGGTCCGGCCCTACGGGGGTCAGCAGCCGGGCGCGCACCAGTTCGGCGACGGCCCCGGCGACCGTACGGGCCGCCGCCGGGGCGAGTCCGGTCAGTTCCGCGGTGGTCAGCTCGCCCCGCCCCCGCCGCGGCAGGGCCCGGAACAGGCGGGCCGCGTCGGGGCCCAGGGTGCGGTAGGACCAGGAGAACACGGCGCGCACCGCGTTGCCGCGGTCGTCGTCGCGGAACGCCTCCAGGCTTCCCCCGGCCGCCGCCAGTTCGTCGGCCGTCCGCCGCAGCGGTACGTCCGGGAAGGCCGTCACCCGGGCGGCCACGATGCCCAGGGCGAGCGGCAGCCGTCCGCAGTGCTCGACGATGTCGGCGACCGCGGCGGCGTCCGGGCCGGGGTGTGCGGCGCCCACTCGCCGGAGGAAGCACCGGGCCGCCTCCGCGGCGGAGGGGACGTCGAGCGACAGCAGCCGGGCCCCGTTCAAGGTGGCGAGGTCGGTGAGCCGTCGCCGGCCGGTGATCAGTACCGTGCACCGGGACGAGCCGGGCAGCAACGCCCGTACCTGCGCCGCGTCGTCGGCGTTGTCCAGCACGACCAGCACCCGCCGGGTGGCCAGCACGCTGCGGAACAGCGCCGCTCTGGCGTCCGTCCGGGCGGGGACGCGGGCGGCGTCGACCCCCAGCGCGGCGAGGAAGCCGGCCAGTACCTCACCGGCGTCCGCCGGGCCGCCCGCCGGGCTGAAGCCGCCGAGGTCGGCGAAGAGCTGGCCGTCGGGGAAGCGCGCGGCGATGCGGTGGGCCACGTGGACGGCCAGGGCGGTCTTGCCGACGCCGGCGATGCCGTCCACCGCCAGCACGCGCAGCGTCCCGGCACCGTCCGCCGTGAAGCGCGCCGCCTGTTCCAGGACGTCGGCGCGCCCCGTGAAGCAGGGCAGATCGGCGGGGAGTTGGGCCGGTACGTGCCGCGGTTCCGGTCCGGCCGGGGCCGGGCGGGCGGGGGCGGGTCCCGCCGGGCCGGGGCCGGTGGCCGGGACGGCGGGCTCCTCGGGTCCGCGCAGGATGCGGTCGTGGGCGGCGCGCAGTTCCTTGCCCGGTGACATGCCGAGCGTGTCCCTCAGATCCGCCCGGAAGCGGTGGTAGAGCGTGAGCGCCTCGGCCTGTTTGCCGTCCGCCGTGAGCAGCAGCATCGTCTGGGCCAGCAACCGCTCGTCGAACGGGTGCCGTTGCGCCGCCCGGCGCACGGCCGGCAGGACCGCGCCGGGCCGGCCGCAGCGCAGCGCGGCGGTCGCGGCCGCCGACACGGCGGCGACGTACTCGTGGTCCACCGCGGCGAAGACCTGGGGGGCCGGGTCCTCGGGCACCACGTCCGCCGCGCACCGCCCCTGCCACTGGCCCAGCGCCGCGGCGAACCGGTCCACCGCCTCGCTCGCGTCCCGGGCCGCGCGGGCCTGCTGGACCAGCCGCCGGAAGACGAGCAGGTCGAGTTCGTCCGGACCGACCCGCAGCAGGTATCCGCCCGCGCGCCGGACCAGCCACCGGCCCGGCGCGCGGGCCGGCAGTCCCGGTTCGAGCAGGCGCCGCAGCGCTCCCACGTAGCGGTGCACGGCGTTGACCGCGCTGCGGGGCGGGTCCTCCTCCCACAGCAGGCCGACCAGTTCCTCCAGGGAGACCGGACGCCCGGCGCGGGCCAGCAGCGCCGCCAGGACCAGCCGCTGCTGACGCGGCCCGGTGGGCAGTTCGGCGCCGGCCGCCCACACGCGCACCGGGCCGAGGACGCGGAAGCGGACACCGGTCGCCGTCTCCCGGTCCGGTCCGTCGGGGGTGGTGTCCCTCGCGTACATGGTCATGACGGCCTCCGCTCATCGCTCCCGTGCCGCCCGCCGCACCGGTTCCCGGCGGCCGCGCCCACCGTAGGGCCGCCGTCGCGGGGCGGGCATCGGTCGGATGACTCAACGCCGTCGCTCCCCGCGCACCGCGCGGAGACGAGTCATGTGACCGATGCGCGGCGGCCCGGCCGGGGCGACGCTGGACCCGGCGGTGCCGGCCGGAGTGCCGGGCGGCCCGTCACGTTCCCACTCGTAACACCTTGAGGAGTGCGCGCCTGATGATCGGTTCCGAGGACGTCGTGGAGGATGTCGACCTGCTGGTGGTAGGCGGCGGCAAGGCCGGCAAGACCCTGGCCATGGACACCGCGCGGTCCGGCCGGGGGGTGGTCATGGTCGAACGCGGCATGATCGGCGGCACGTGCATCAACGTGGCGTGCATCCCGACCAAGGCCCTGGTCACCAGCGCCCGGCTGGCCCGCCGCGTGGCGACGGCGGAGTCGCTGGGGCTGAACCTGGGCAAGCTGGAGGTCGATCTGCGGCTCCTGCGCTCGCACAAGGAGGGCGTGGTCTCGGAGATGGTCGATCTCAACCACCGCCAGTTCCTCGACAGCGGCATGGACCTCGTCCTGGGCGAGGCGCGCTTCGTCGCGGAGCGCACGGTCGAGATCCGCCTCAACGACGGCGGGCGCCGTGTCGTCCGGGGCGGTGACGTGGTGATCAACACCGGGACCGTGCCGCACCTGCCGGCGGTTCCCGGCCTGGCCGAGGCCGGGGCGCTGAACAGCGAGACGATCCAGCAACTCGACCGCATCCCGGAGCGGCTGGTGGTGCTCGGCGGTGGTTATGTCGGTCTGGAGTTCGCCCAGATGTTCGCCGCCTTCGGCAGCCGGGTGACCGTGCTCGACCGCAACCTCACCCTGCTGCCCCAGGAGGACCCGGACATCACCGAGGTCCTCGCCGAGTACCTGCGCGAGGACGGCGTGGAGATGCTCAGGGGGGTCTCGGTGAAGGAGGTCGTCCGCGAGACGGGCGGGGTGCGGGTCCACCTGGAGGACGGCCGCTCTCTGGTCGCCGACGACATCCTGGCCGCGACCGGCCGGGACCCGGTCACCGCCGGGCTGGGACTGGACGCGGCGGGCGTGCGCACCGACGAGCGCGGCTTCATCCGGGTGGACGAGCGGCTGGCCACCGACGCCCCGCACACCTGGGCGGTGGGCGACGTGGCGGGCAGCCCGCAGTTCACCCATGTCTCCCTCGACGACTACCGCGTCGTGAAGGAGAACATCGCGGGCGGCAGCCGCAGCACCACCGGCCGGCTGGTCCCCTGGAACCTGTTCACCGACCCGGAGCTGGCCCGCGTGGGCCTCACGGAGGCACAGGCCCGCGCCACCGGCCGGAACGTCCGCGTAGCCAAGCTCCCGGTCAAGGCCATTCCCCGGTCCCGTACGCTGCGCGACACCCGGGGCGTGTGGAAGGCGGTCGTGGACCGCGACACCGACGAGATCCTGGGCGTGGCGCTGCTGGGGCCGGAGTCCTCCGAGGTCCTGACCGTGGTGCAGACGGCGATGTGGGCGGGCCTGCCCTTCACCGCGCTGCGCGACGGCCTCATCGCGCACCCGACCATGGCCGAGGGACTGAACGCCCTCTTCACCGCCTGGACGGACTGACCCGGAAGGGGTGGCCGCGGGCTCGTGGCCACCCCGTCGCATCCCGCTCCGGCCGGTCAGCCGGCGGCTTCGAGTACGGCCGCGTTCGTGGTGTTCCACGCCATGAGCGCGGCCCTGCCGTGTTCCCTGCCCAGCCGGGACAGTGAGCCGGTGCCCAGGACGAACAGCCCTCCGGCGGCGGCCGGCAGACCGAGGTACCGGGCGGTGAGGACGCGCAGCACGTGGGCGTGGGCGACGAGCACCACGTCCGCCGCGTCCGGGGCCGCCAGCCAGGTCTCCACCCGGGCGAGCACCCGGTCGGCCCGCGCGGCGACCAGGTCCGGGCTCTCCCCGTGGCGGCCGTCCGCGGAATCCGGCACGCCGTCGGTCCACAGGTTCCAGTCGGGCCGGGTGCGGTGGATCTCGGCGGTGGTGACGCCCTCGTAGCCGCCGTAGTCCCATTCCCGCAGGTCGTGCTCCTCCCGGAGTCCGGTCAGACCCGCCAGTGACGCGGTGCGCACGGCCCGCCGCGCCGGACTCACCAGCACCGCGCCGATCCGGCGGCCGGCCAGCAGCGGCCTCAGCGCACGCGCCTGCGCCTCACCGGCCGGAGTGAGGGGCACGTCGGTGAAACTGGTGTGTCTGCGCGAGCGGGTCCACTCCGTCTCGCCGTGCCTGATCAGCAGCAGCTCGCCCACCGTGCTCACCTCGCCCGTTCGACGGCGTGGCCGCCGAACCGGTTGCGCAGCGCGGCGATCATCTTCATCTGCGGGGAGTCCTCCTGGCGGGAGGCGAACCGGGCGAAGAGGGAGGCGGTGATCGCGGGCAGCGGTAC
>NZ_BNBI01000013.1 GCF_014655295.1 Streptomyces fumanus | reverse complement strand
CCGGCAAGATGCTCGACGAGCGGCTCGGCAAGATCACGTTCTGGACGCTGTTCATCGGCTTCCACGGCACCTTCCTGGTCCAGCACTGGCTGGGCGCGAACGGGATGCAGCGGCGGATCCCCGACTATCTGGCGGTGGAGGGCCTCACGGCCCTGAACACGGTGTCGAGCATCTTCTCGTTCGTGCTCGGCCTGTCGTTCCTGCCGTTCTTCTACAACGTCTGGAAGACCGCCAAGTACGGCAAGGAGGTCGAGGTCGACGACCCGTGGGGCTACGGCCGTTCGCTGGAGTGGGCGACCTCCTGCCCGCCCCCGCGGCACAACTTCCTCACCCTGCCGCGAATCCGTTCCGAATCCCCGGCGTTCGACCTGCACCACCCCGGCACCGCGGCGCACGAGCGGGAGCTGGTCGACCGGTGAGCGGCGAACAGGAGCGCCCGGCGGCCGTGCGGACGCTGCTGGACGAGATCGAGGGACATCTGCTCGTCGCCGCGGCACGCGCGGAGGGCCGGTCGGCGGCCCGCCGTTTCACCGCCCCCTTCGACTGGCTCACCGAGTGGCAGCGCAAAGAGATCGAGGACCGCTTCGAGGCCGGGTACCTCGCCCTGTCCCGCACCTCCTGGCAGCGCACGGCGGAGCGGGCCGGACAGTTGCGGGCCGAGTACGAGGAGCGCTACCGCACGCTGCGGCGCCGTCTGCTGGCCGGCTTCCTGCTCACGTGCGCGACGGCCGTCGCCGTTCTGGCGCTGTTGCCGGAGTACTGAAAAAGCTGGGGACAGCCACCCGGACGTACGACTCGTTGTAGGCTGTACGTACAGCCCTTGACCTGCAAAAACGCAGGCAGGGAGCCTATATGTGGGAGTGCCCGATGCTGCGGACCATGTTCAAGTCCAAGATCCACCGCGCCACCGTCACCCAGGCCGACCTGCACTACGTCGGTTCCGTGACCATCGACGCCGACCTGCTGGACGCCGCCGATCTGCTGCCCGGGGAACTGGTGCACATCGTCGACATCACCAACGGGGCGCGGCTGGAGACGTACGTCATCGAGGGGGAGCGGGGGTCCGGGGTCGTCGGGATCAACGGGGCCGCGGCCCATCTGGTGCGCCCCGGCGATCTGGTGATCATCATCAGTTACGCTCAGGTCACCGACGCCGAGGCGCGGTCGCTGAAGCCGCGGGTCGTGCATGTGGACCGCGACAACCGCGTCGTCGCCCTGGGTGCGGACCCCTCCGAGCCGGTTCCGGGCTCGGACCAGCAGCGCAGCCCGCAGGCCGTATCGGCCTGACGCCGCCAGGACGAGGAGCGTGCCCGTGACCGACATCGAGATCCGCGACGACCGGTCGGCGGGCCGCCTGGAGGCGGTGGCCGGCGGCGAGATCGCCGGCCGCATCGAGTACTTCGTCCTGGACGCCCCCGAGCGTGCCCTCGTCCCGGTGCACACCATCGTCGAACCGGCGTACGAGGGACAGGGCATCGCCGGTTCGCTGGCCCGTGAGCTGTACGTCCTCGCGGGCCGCGAGGGCGTCCCCGTCGCGCCGCTGTGCCCGTACGTCGTCAAGTGGGCTGCCCGCCACACCGACGAGGCACCCGCCGCCGACCCGGAGCTGCTGCGCGCCGCGAAGGAGTGGCTGAAGGGGCACCCCGGCCGGTTCTGAGGGCGCACCCCGGCCGGTTCTGAGGGCGCACCCCGGCCGGTTCCGAAGGCGCACCCCCGGGTTACGACGGAGGTCCTCCGTACGCGTCCACCTGGGGCCGTTCCGTTCGCGCGGGGGAGTGAGTGCCGGCGCGGGCCCCGGGTAGGCGGGGGAGTAGTCCAGAGCCGATGTCGAGCTACTGGCCGGAGGACAGCCGCCATGACGAACCCGTACCCGGACCCCGTACCGCCGGCCCCCACCCCGGGGCCGACCCCGACCCCGCCCCCACCGGGACCGGGACCGGAACCCACCCCGCCGGGACCGGACCCGACCCCGGCGCCCCCCGGCCCGGACCCGGAGCCGACCCCGCAGCCGCCGGGACCGGGCCCCCAGCCGCCGGGCCCCGTGCCGACCCCGTCGCCCCCGCCGCCCGGCCCGCCCGAGCCGTCGCCCTCACCGATCCCGCCGGGTCCGGAACCCGTGCCGAATCCCGAGCCGGGGCCGCCGCTGAGCTGAGCGGCGCGAGCGCCGGAGCCGCGCGCTCCGGGGGCACGCGGATCACTGCGGCCGCCGCTGGGCTGAGCCGCGCCGGCGCCGAACCGCGCGCACCGGGGGGGCACCCGGGTCACCGCGTGCCCCGCGAGCGCGGCCCGCTCGCGCCGTTACGCCGTCTCCTCCGTTCGGTCCCCGCCCCACAGGGTGTGGAAGGAACCGTCGCGGTCCGTGCGCCGGTAGGTGTGGGCGCCGAAGAAGTCCCGCTGGCCCTGGGTGAGGGCCGCGGGCAGGCGTTCGGCCCGCAGCGCGTCGTAGTAGGCGAGGGCCGCCGCGAAGCCGGGCGTCGGCACGCCCTGCCGGGTCGCCGCCACCAGCACCTCGCGCCAGTCGTCCTGCGCCTCGGCGATCTCCCGCGCGAACGTCTCGTCCGACAGCAGGCTCGGCAGGTCCGGCCGGGCGTCGTACGCGGCGCGGATGCGGTCCAGGAAGGCCGCCCGGATGATGCAGCCGCCCCGCCAGATCGCCGAGACCGCGCCCAGGTCGATGTCCCAGCCGTACTCCTCGCTGCCCGCGGCGATCTCGTGGAAGCCCTGCGTGTACGACACGATCTTCGACGCGTACAGCGCCTGCTCCACCCGGTCCGCGAAAGCCGCCGCCTCGGACTGAGGCAGCGGCGACGGCTTCGGCCCCGCCAGCGAGCGGGACGCCTCGCGCAGCGCCGCGTGACCGGACAGGGAGCGGGCGAAGACCGCCTCCGCGATCCCGGAGACCGGCACGCCCAGGTCGAGGGCGATCTGCACGGTCCAGCGGCCGGTGCCCTTCTGCTCCGCCTGGTCGACCACCACGTCGACGAACGGCCTGCCGGTCGCCGCGTCCACGTGGGAGAGGACCTCCGCGGTGATCTCGATCAGGTAGGAGTCGAGCCGGCCCGTGTTCCAGGTGCGGAAGATCTCCGCGATCCGGTCCGGGGAGTACCCGGCGACGTCCCGCAGCAACTGGTACGCCTCGCCGATGAGCTGCATGTCGGCGTACTCGATGCCGTTGTGCACCATCTTCACGAAGTGCCCGGCGCCGTCCGGACCGACATGGGTCACACAGGGGGTGCCGTCCGCCGCCTTCGCGGAGATCCTCTCCAGCATCGGGCCGAGCGAGTCGTACGACTCCTTCGGGCCGCCCGGCATGATGCTCGGGCCGTTGAGCGCGCCCTCCTCGCCGCCCGAGACGCCCATGCCGACGAAGTGGATGCCCTGTTCCCGCAGCTCGCGCTCGCGGCGCCGGGTGTCCGCGAAGTGCGCGTTGCCACCGTCGATGATCATGTCGCCGGGCTCCAGGAGCGGCGCGAACTCCTTGATCACCGCGTCGGTCGGGTCACCGGCCTTCACCATCACGACCAGGCGCCGGGGGCGCTCCAGGGCCGCCACGAACTCCTCGGCGCTCTCCGCCGGGACGAACGTGCCCTCGTCGCCGAACTCCTCCACCAGCGCCCGCGTCCGCGCCGCCGTCCGGTTGTGCAGGGCGACCGTGTAACCGTTGCGGGCGAAGTTACGGGCGAGGTTGCGGCCCATGACCGCGAGACCCGTGACGCCGATCTGCGCTGTAGTGCTCATTGGGATGGCTCCTCATGGTCGTGCTCTCAGTGACCTCAGGGATCTCCGTGATCCCGGTGTTCCCGGTGGCTCCCGGTGAATCCCGTGCTCCCGGTGATCCGGTGATCTCCGTACAGCCGCGGGGCCCGCCGTCTTGTTCCCGCCCGGCCATCCTGACGTGCCCTGATCCCGGGCGCACGTCCGGCCCCGGCGGCCACCGCTCGCCCGGACATACGGACGCGAGGGGCACACCGGCTCACCGCGCACGCCTCCCGCACGCCCTCCGCCGACCAACACGCGCCGGGTCTCCGCCAGTTGGGACGGACGAGCGGCCGATACCCCTCTTGTCATGGCCAGTTCGCGGCGTTTACTTTTGCCGCTCCTGACGCCATGTCGAGGGAGATGTTCATGGCCGTACGCGGCCGGCACCGCCGGTATCAGCCGAACAGGATCAACCGGGCCTCACTCACCGTCACCGCCGGCGGCGCCGGCATGGCACTCCCGCTCATCGGCACCGGCAGCGTCCACGCCGCCGACGTGGAGACCTGGGACCGGGTCGCCGCCTGCGAGTCGACCGGCGACTGGGACATCAACACCGGCAACGGCTACTACGGCGGGCTGCAATTCACGCAGTCCACGTGGGAGGCGTACGGCGGCACCCGGTACGCGCCGCGCGCCGACCTGGCCACCAAGGAACAGCAGATCGCCATCGCCGAGAAGGTGCTCGACGGGCAGGGCCCCGGCGCCTGGCCGGTCTGCTCACAGCGCGCCGGACTGACCCGGGACAGCGGCACCCCCGACATCCGGCCGGCCGGCGGAGAGAAGAAGACCCCGGTCGGGTCGTCGGACCAGGCCCCGAAGGCCGACGAGGACAGCAGAAACGGTACGGGCGGGAAGGCCGCCGATGTGCGGCCGCAGACCACCCCGCAGTCGCGGGCCGGACGGTCCCGGATGTACACCGTCGTCTCCGGGGACACCCTGTCCGGCATCGCCGAGGAGCGGCGGGTCCGGGGCGGCTGGCCGAGGCTGTACGACGCCAACCGCCAGGAGATCGGCGACGACCCCGACCTGATCTTCCCGGGCCAGAAACTGTCGCTGCCCAACGGCTCCACCGACCGCAAGTCCGCGAAGACCCCCGGGAACAAGGCCGGCGGCAAGGACGGGAACAAGGACGACAAGAAGCCCGGCGGCAAGGCCGAGAAGAAGGACGAGAAGAAGTCCGGCGGCAAGACCAAGGAGAAGAACGAGAAGAAGGACCAGAACGAGTCCGGCGACAAGGCCAAGCCGAGGAACGAGAAGAAGGCGGGCGACAAGGCCGAGCAGAAGGGCGCGCCGCAGAACAAGGCGTCCGACAGGGGGACCAAGGCGTCCGACAGCCGGACCAAGGCGACGGGCGGCCACACCATGGTCGCCCCCGTCGACGCGGCCATCGGCACGCCGTACCGCAAGGCCGGTTCGTCCTGGTCGAAGGGCTACCACACCGGCGTCGACTTCCCCGTGCCCACCGGTACGTCGGTGAAGTCGGTCGCCGCGGGCCGCGTGGTCAGCGCCGGCTGGGCGGGGTCGTACGGCTACCAGGTGATCATCCGGCACGCCGACGGCCGTTACACCCAGTACGCCCACCTGTCGGCGATCTCCGTGAAGGTGGGGCAGAACGTCAGCGCGGGGCAGCGCATAGGGCGCTCGGGGTCCACCGGGAACAGCACGGGCCCGCACCTCCACTTCGAGGTGCGGACGGGGCCCGGCTTCGGCACGGACATCGACCCGCTGGCCTATCTCCGGGCCGGCGGGGTCAGGATCTGACCCGTTCGCGCCGGTCCGGCGCGGGGAACAGGACGTACGGACCGGCGTAGAACGGGCACAGCGGCACCGCCCCCGCGCCGGCCGGTTCCTCCGGCGCGGGCTCGGGCTCGGCCGCGGACGGCCGTGGCACCGCCGGGGCGGGCACGAGCACCCGCCCGGCCGATCCCGACCGCGACCCCGACCGCGACCCCGATCCCGACTCCGACCTGGGCCCCGCCCCCGACCCCGGCGTCGGCACCCGGCTCTCGGTTTCCGCCTCCGCCTCTGCCCCCGCCTCTGCTTCGGCCTCCGCCTCCGCCGCCGTACGCGCGATCCGCTCCGTCGTGAGCAGGATCAGGCCACCGGCCGCCACCACCCCGCAGCCCAGCGCGAGCGCCGTGCCGGCGGTGCCGTAGCGGAAGGTCTCGCCGAACATCGTGATGCCGACCGCCGCGGCCACCACCGGGTTGACCACCGTGAGCGTGGCCAGCGGGGCGGCCAGGCCCGCGCCCCGGTAGGACGCCTGGGAGAGCAGCATGCCCGCCGTGGCGAGCACGCCGATCACGGCGAGGGAGGGCAGGTCCCCGGCGGAGACGCCGCCGGTCCAGTCGACGGCGACGGTCTTGGTGAAGACCGAGGACATCCCGAAGGCGATGCCGGAGGCGGTGGCGAGCAGCATGCTGCGGGCCGCCGGATGCCGGTGCGCGGCCCGGCCGGCCACCATCAGCGCCACGACCACCGCCCCGGTCACCAGCGCCACCCCCCAGCGCTGGGGGGTGGTCAGGGAGTGCGAGCCGGCCGAGCCGACCAGCGAGAGCAGGCCCGCGAGACCGACCGTGGCCATGATGGCGCCCCGCCAGGCCGTGGCACCGGCCCGGCGGCCGACGAACACCGCGGCCATCGGCAGGGCGAACACGATGGTCAGCGCGCCCAGCGGCTGCACCAGGCTGAGCGGGCCGTAGGCGAGCGCCACCACGTGCAGCAGGCCGCCCAGTCCGTTGAGCGCGACCGCCGCCCACCAGCTCGGCCGGCGCAGCGGCGCGTACTGCCGGTCGGGAGAGGAGACCGCGACCTGCTCCTGCACGATCGCGCCACCGGCGTACGCGACGGCGGACACCAGGCAGAGCACCACGGACAACGCGAGGGCGCTCATCGGCTGTTCCTCTGCGTGAGGCGGGAGCCCGGCCCGGTGGGCCCGGCCCGGCGCGGCGTACGGTCGGCTTCCATGTCCAACACCCTGCCGCGCCGGAGGCTTCCCGTCGTCAGCCCTGAGCACGCATTGGCTCCTACTGCCGATGGAGTACGCCGGGGCCGCCGTCCTCCCCAGGGTGGGCGCCGCCGGACCGCCCCCCGGCGGCGGAGCCCACACCGGCCACCGCGCCCGCGCTCTTCCCCACCGGCCCCATCTGGGTGACCATGGTCGGACCAGTCGCCGAGAACGGGAGGTTCCGGGTGCGTGTGGGCCTGCTGACCCGGGAGTACCCGCCGGACGTCTACGGCGGTGCCGGTGTCCATGTCGAGTTCCTCGCGCGGGAACTCGCCGCGCTGGTCGACCTGGACGTGCACTGCTGGGGCGAGGCGTCCGGCGCCGACGCCCCCGGCGTCCTGCGCCACCGCCCCTGGTCCGGCCTGGACGGCGCCAACGACGCGCTGCGCACCTTCTCCGTGGACCTCGCCATGGCCGCCGCCCTGGCCGGCCGCGACCTGGTGCACTCCCACACCTGGTACGCCAACCTCGGCGGCCACCTCGCCAAGCTGCTGCACGGCGTGCCGCACGTCATGACCGCGCACTCCCTGGAGCCGCTGCGCCCGTGGAAGGCCGAGCAACTCGGCGGCGGCTACGCCCTGTCGAGCTGGGCCGAGCGCACCGCGATCGAGTCCGCCGACGCGGTGGTCGCCGTCTCCGGCGCGATGCGCGAGGACATCCTCGCCTGCTACCCGGGGCTGGAGAAGGACCGGGTGCACGTCGTGCACAACGGCATCGACACCCGCCTGTACCGCCCCGACCCCGCCACCGACGCCCTGGACCGGATCGGCCTGGACCGCTCCCGCCCGTACGTGCTGTTCGTCGGCCGGATCACCCGGCAGAAGGGCGTGCCCCATCTGCTGCGCGCGGTACGGGACATCGACCCGGCCGCGCAGGTGGTGCTCTGCGCCGGGGCGCCCGACACCCCGGAGATCGACCGGGAGTTCCGGGAGCTGTACCAGGAGCTGAGCCGGGTCCGCGCGGGCGTGCACTGGATCCCGCAGATGCTGCCGCGCCCGGAGGTCATCCAACTCCTCACCCACGCCGCCGTGTTCGTCTGCCCCTCGGTCTACGAACCGCTGGGCATCGTCAACCTGGAGGCGATGGCCTGCGGCACGCCCGTCGTGGCCTCCCGCACCGGAGGTATCCCGGAAGTCGTGGCGGACGGCGAAACCGGGGTACTCGTCGATGTGGACGACGACTTCGAGGCGGGCCTCGCCCGGGCCCTGGACTCGGTCATCGGCGATCCCGCGACCGCCCGCCGGATGGGCGGGGCCGGACGGGAGCGCGCGGTGGACGAGTTCGGCTGGGACGCGGTGGCCCGCCGCACGGTCCGGCTCTACGAGGAAGTCCTGGAACAGGCTTAGGCGGTCGGGCCCACGGGCAGTCATGGGCCACAGCGAGGGTGGAGGGGAGTGGCCATGCGTCGTGGAGGTCCTTCGGTGCTGGGCATCGTCCTGGCGGGAGGGGAGGGCAAGCGACTGATGCCCCTGACCGCGGACCGGGCCAAACCCGCGGTCACCTTCGGTGGCACCTACCGGCTCGTCGACTTCGTGCTGTCCAACCTGGTCAACGGCGACATCCTGCGGGTCTGCGTCCTCACGCAGTACAAGTCGCACTCGCTGGACCGGCACATCACCACCACCTGGCGGATGTCCAGCCTGCTCGGCAACTACGTCACCCCGGTCCCCGCCCAGCAGCGGCTCGGCCCGCGCTGGTACCTGGGCAGCGCCGACGCGATCCTGCAGTCGCTCAACCTGGTCCACGACGAACAGCCCGAGTACGTCGCCGTGTTCGGCGCCGACCACGTGTACCGGATGGACCCGCGGCAGATGCTCGCCCAGCACATCGAGTCCGGCGCGGGCGTGACCGTCGCCGGGATCCGGGTGCCGCGCGCCGAGTCCGCCTCGTTCGGGGTGATCACGCCGGGCTCCGACGGGCAGACGGTGCAGAGCTTCCTGGAGAAGCCCGCCGACTCGCCCGGCCTCGCCGACGACCCCGAGTGCGTCTTCGCCTCGATGGGCAACTACCTGTTCACCACCAAGGCCCTGATCGAGGCGCTGCACCGGGACGCCGAGGACGAACACTCGGTGCACGACATGGGCGGGTCGATCCTGCCCCAGCTCACCGAGCGGGGCGAGGCCGCGCTGTACGACTTCAGCGACAACCACGTGCCCGGCGAGACCACCCGCGACCAGGGCTACTGGCGGGACGTGGGCACCCTGGACGCCTACTACGACGCCCACATGGACCTGATCGCCGAGCGCCCGGCGTTCAACCTCTACAACCGGCAGTGGCCGATATACACCCACTCCGGGCAGTTGTCGCCGGCCCGGTTCAACGCGGGCGGCATCGCCAGCGAGTCGATCGTCAGCGCCGGGTGCCTGATCCGCGGCCAGGTCACCCGGTCCGTGCTGTCACCCGGGGTGGTGGTCGACCCGGGGGCGGTGGTGCAGGGGTCGGTGCTGCACGACAACGTGCACATCGGGCGGGGCGCGGTGGTGCGCGGCGCGGTGCTGGACAAGAACGTCCAGGTGCCGCCGGGCGCGACCATCGGCGTCAACCCCGAACGGGACGCGGAGCTGTACACCGTCTCCAAGGGCGGCGTGATCGCGCTCGGCAAGGGCCAGCGGGTGCCCTAGCGGGTCCGGGGCGGTGGCCCCTGGGGTTGTTGTCATGTCCCTGGACGCGAAGCGGAATCCGTGTTGTCATGCATGCTGCTGTTACATCGATGTAATAGAGCCTCGGTGTGACAGCGGCACGCAGGACACCGACCGCAGAACCCTGAGCCACCAGCCACCCCCCGTCCTCAAGGAGAGGGTCCGTGCGCATCAGACGACTCAGAGACCGCTTCGCGCTGCTGCTCGCCGCCGCGCTCGGCACCGCGGGACTCACCGCCGTGCCCGCCGCGGGCGCCGACGGCACCGCCGCCGAGGTCCACGGCCTCAAGGGCGAGTACTACACCCAGTCCGCCCCCGGCGCCTTCGACTTCCACGAGCTGAAGGCCACCGCCTTCGACCCGCAACTGGACTTCGACAACCTGGAGCCGCGCCTGAACTTCACCACCGGGCAGTCGGACGACGTCAGCGTCCGCTGGACCGGCAAGCTGGTGCCGGAGCGGACCGGCGCCCACACCTTCTCGGTCTCCGCCGACAACGGCTTCCGGCTCTGGGTCGACGGCAAGCTCGCCATCGACCACTGGGTCGACGACTGGGACCGGGAGCAGACCGCCGAGCCGATCGAGCTGACGGCCGGCCGGCCGTACGACTTCAAGATGGAGTACTTCGAGCACTACGGCGGCTCCAACCTCCATCTGCGCTGGACCGAGCCCGGCGGCGCCAAGGAGGCCGTCCCCCGGTCGGCGTTCCGGCTCCCCGACGGCTTCGACTACAACGGCCCCACCGCCGCCACGGTCCTCCCCACCGGCCGCACCCTCAAGCTCGACTTCGCCCAGCCGCTCGCCGTACCCCCGGCCGGTCTCGCCGACCACCTCGACGCGGTGATCGGCGGCGCCCGGTGGCCGCTGGGCACCGTCCGGCGGGACCCGGCCGACCCCGCCGCCCTGCTGGTGGGCCTCGCCGAACCCGTCGTCGGCAACAAGACCGGCACCGCCCGGGGCACCGCCGACCTCCGCTACGACGGCGAAGGCGGCCTCACCGACACCGAAGGCAACGTTGTCAGCGCCTTCCTGACCAGCGGGCCCAACCGCTCCACCTACGAGCTGCGCACCGAGTGGGCCGACGAGGTCGGGCCGGACAACGCCCACCCCGAGTACCCGCGCCCCCAGCTCACCCGCGCCGACTGGCGCAACCTCAACGGCCGCTGGCAGTTCGCCGCCGCCGAGGCGGGCGAGCGGCCGCCGGTCGGCAAGGACCTCGGCGAGCGCATCCTCGTCCCGTACCCGGTGGAGTCCCAGCTCTCCGGCGTCCAGCGGCACGAGGACCGCATGTGGTACCGCCGCACCTTCACCGTGCCCAAGAACTGGCACATCGGCTCCGGACAGCGGCTGAAGCTCAACTTCGGCGCGGTCGACTGGCAGAGCGAGGTGTACGTCAACGGCACCAAGGTCGCCGAGCACAAGGGCGGTTACGACAAGTTCGGCGCGGACATCACCGACGCGCTCAAGCCCGGCCGCACCCAGGAGCTGATCGTCGGCGTCTACGACCCGACCGACGCGGCCGGCGGCGAGAACCCGCCGATGGGCAAGCAGCGCCTGGACCCGAGCGGCATCTGGTACACGCCCAGCTCCGGCATCTGGCAGACCGTCTGGATGGAACCGGTCGCCCGCGACCACGTCGACTCCCTGAAGCTCACCCCGGACACCGACGCCTCCACCCTGACCGTCGAGCCGCGCGGCGTGCGCGACGGGGTACGGGTCACGGCGACGGCGTACGCCGGACACCGCAAGGTGGCCACCGCCACCGGCCGCACCGGCTCCCCGCTCACCCTGAGGATCGCGAACCCGCGGCTGTGGTCGCCCGACGACCCCTTCCTGTACGACCTGAAGGTCACCGTCGGCGCCGACCGCGTCGGCAGCTACTTCGGGATGCGGTCCATCGCGGTCGAGAAGGTGGACGGCGTGCCCCGCACGGTCCTCAACGGCGAGCCGGTCTTCCTGATGGCCACCCTCGACCAGGGCTTCTGGCCGGACGGCCTGCACACCGCGCCCACCGACGAGGCCCTCGCGTACGACCTGAGGCTGCACAAGCGGCTCGGCTTCAACTCGGTGCGCAAGCACATCAAGGTCGAACCCGACCGCTGGTTCTACTGGGCGGACCGGCTGGGCCTGCTGGTCTGGCAGGACATGCCCGCGATGAACGCCGGGACCAGCCCGTCGGCCGCCGCCCGCGCCCAGTACGAGCACGAGATGAAGGAGATGATCGACGAGCACATCAGCAGCCCCTCGGTCGTCATGTGGGTCACCTTCAACGAGGGCTGGGGCCAGTACGACATCGGCCGGATCGCCGAGCAGGCCAAGCGCTGGGACCCGACCCGGCTGGTCAACAACCAGTCGGGCCTGAACCTCGGCGCCGACGGCAACGCGGGCGACATCATGGACGAGCACGGCTACCCGAGCCCCGCTCTGCCGCCCCGGCCGGACGGCGAACGGGCCCTGGTCAGCGGCGAGTACGGCGGCCTCGGCCTGGCGGTGCCCGGCCACGCCTGGTCGGTGCAGCAGTCGTACGTCGACGTCGACCCGGCGACCTACACCGACGACTACCTCGCCAAGCTGGCCGAGGTGCGCGCCCTGGTGTGCCGGGGGAGCAACGGCGCGGTCTACACCCAGATCAGCGATGTCGAGGGCGAGCTGAACGGCCTGACGACCTACGACCGCAAGGTCCTCAAGCCGGACGTCCCGCGCGTGCGGGCCGCCCATGAGGCCCTGATCCGGGACGCGTCCCGGCCCGTCCCCGCCGGGTGCCCGGCCGCCTGAGCCCGGTCGGCCCGCGGCCGTCCGGGTGACGTGACCGCACACGCCCCACGAGTCCCGCCCCTTCCTCAGGGGCGGGACTTCACACGTTGTTAACTGAGCGTAGCGTGATCGTACTTGACCGTAATCGTCGGAGAGCGATTGACTGCTTGTCTCCATCCAGCTCTATTCGTCTCTCTTCCTCACCATTCGTCTCCATCCGTCGTCGACGCGAGGCCAGCCCGTGACCGCAGACCTGCTCGCTCCCCTCGATCTGGCGTTCTGGAACATCGAGACCCCCGAGCACCCCATGCACCTCGCCGCGCTCGGCGTGTTCCCGGCCCGCTCGCCCACCGCCGCCGCGCACGCCGTCGACCTGCTGGCGGCCCGCGCGGCCGGCGTGCCCGGTCTGCGGATGCGCATCCGGGACGTCTGGCGGGTGCCGCTCGCCCTGACCGGGCCGCGCTCCTTCGGCGGCGCCGCCCGCGAGCCCGCCCCCGGCTTCGACCCGCTCGACCACGTCCGGCTGCACGCCCCGGCCGGCGACTTCCACACGGTCGCCGGCCGGCTCATGCAGCGCCCGCTGGACCGGGCCCGGCCGCCCTGGGAGGCCCATGTGCTGCCCGGCGCGGACGGGACGTCCTTCGCCGTGCTGTTCAAGTTCCACCACGCGCTCGCCGACGGGCTGCGGGCGCTCGGGCTGGCCGCCGCCGTCCTGGACCCGACGGACCTGCCCGCGCCCCGCCCCCGCCCCGAGCCGCCCCGCCGCGGCCCGCTGCCCGACCTGCGCGCCCTGCCCGGCCGGGTGCGCGGCGCCCTCGCGGACGCGGGCCGCGCCCTGGACATCGGCGCGTCCGTCGCCCTGTCCACCCTCGACGCGCGGTCCTGCCCGGCGCTCACCGCCGAGCCCTCCGGCACCCGCCGCACCGCCGGCGTCGCCCTGGACCTGGACGACGTGCACCGCGTCCGCAAGGCCGCGGGCGGCACCGTCAACGACGTACTGATCGCCGTGGTCGCGGGCGCCCTGCGCCGCTGGCTGGACGAGCGCGGCGACGGCAGCGAGGGCCTGGCGCCCCGGGCGCTGATCCCCGTGTCGCAGCGCCGCCCCCGCGCCGCCCACCCGCAGGGCAACCGGCTCTCCGGCTACCTGATACGGCTCCCCGTCGGCGACCCCGACCCCCGCTCCCGCCTCGGCTGCGTCCGTACCGCCATGGACCGCAACAAGGACGCCGGACCGGCCCGGGGCGCCGGTGCCGTCGCGCTGCTCGCCGACCACGTCCCCGCGCTCGGCCACCGGCTGGGCGGGCCGCTGGCCGGGCAGGCCGCCCGGCTCTGGTTCGACATCCTGGTCACCAGCGTGCCGCTGCCCAGCCTCGGCCTGCGCCTCGGCGGCCACCCGCTGGCCGAGGTCTACCCGCTCGCCCCGCTGGCCCGCGGCCACTCCCTGGCCGTGGCCGTCTCCACCTACCGGGGCCGCGTCCACTACGGGCTCGTCGCGGACGCCCGGGCCGTCCCCGACCTGGACCGGTTCGCCGCCGCGGTGACCGAGGAGGCGGCGGCGCTGACGGCCGTCTGCGGCCGCTGAACCGGACGGTTTGGCGGCCGGCGCCCCCGCTCGCGTAAAATCCGCCGTTCGAAAGCGGACGCGAGTCGGAGCGCCGCGACGGGTGATCAGGGAACGGCAGCGGCGATGACGGTGACACAGGACGACTCGGCGACCACCGAGGGGACGGAGACCTCGGCGTACGGCCCCGGCATCGACCCCGAGAGGCTGGCGGTCTGCCTCAGCGTGCTGGAGGAACTCGACCGGCTCGACGTCGACCACCCCGACGCGATCCTGGTGCGCCGGGCCACCTCGCACATCTACCGCACGGTCAAGCAGCGCCGCCGCCAGGAGCGCCGGGCCGCCAAGACCGCCCACGACAAGGCGGTCACCGAGGCCACCGCCACCGGCTCCGCCGAGCGCATCGACGACGAGACCGAGGGCATCCTGCCCTCCTCCCGCACCGAGGAGGGCACGATCGCGGGGATACTCCAGCGCCCCCGGTCCTGCTACGTCTGCAAGCAGCGCTACGTCGAGGTCGACTACTTCTACCACCAGCTCTGCCCGCGCTGCGCCGCCGAGAACCGGGCCCGCCGCGACGCCCGCGCCGACCTCACCGGCAAGCGGGCGCTGCTCACCGGCGGCCGGGCCAAGATCGGCATGTACATCGCGCTGCGGCTGCTGCGCGACGGCGCCCACACCACGATCACCACCCGGTTCCCCAAGGACGCCATCCGCCGCTTCACGGCCATGGACGACTCCGGGGACTGGCTGCACCGCCTGGAGGTCGTCGGCATCGACCTGCGCGACCCCGCGCAGGCCGTCGCGCTCGCCGACCGGGTCGCCGAGCAGGGCCCGCTGGACATCCTGATCAACAACGCCACCCAGACCGTACGCCGGCTGCCCTCCGCGTACGCGGCCCTGGTCGAGGGCGAGAGCGCCCCGCTGCCCGCCGGCGAGCTGCCCGCCCACCACGTCATCGGCGCCTTCGGCTCCGGCTCGGTCGACGGCCTCGCCGCGCTGCCGGCCGGGATCAGCGGGCTGGACGCCCAGCAGGTCGCCGACCTGGCGCTGGTCGCCGGGAACGCCAGCGTGGACCGGCACCGCGAGGGCACCGCCATCGACGCGGGCGGTCTGGTCCCGGACGTGGTGGACTCCAACACCTGGGTGCAGACCATCGAGCAGATCTCCCCGGTGGAGCTGCTGGAGACCCAGTTGTGCAACTACACGGCACCCTTCATCCTGATCAGCAAGCTCCGCCCGGCCATGGCCGAGGCCGCGCGCCGGGCCGCCTCGGGCCGCGCCTACGTCGTCAACGTCTCGGCGATGGAAGGGGTCTTCGCCCGCGGCTACAAGGGCGCGGGGCACCCCAACACCAACGCCGCCAAGGCGGCCATGAACATGGTGACGCGGACCAGCGCCCAGGAGATGTTCGAGACCGACCGCATCCTGATGACCTCCGTCGACACCGGCTGGATCACCGACGAGCGGCCCCACTTCGACAAGCTGCGCCTGGCCGAGGAGGGCTTCCACGCCCCGCTCGACCTGGTCGACGGCGCGGCCCGGGTGTACGACCCGGTGGTCCGCGGCGAGCAGGGCGAGGACCTGTACGGTGTCTTCCTCAAGGACTACGCCCCCGGCAAGTGGTGAGCGCCAGCCGGTGCCGCCCGGACGGGAGTTGCGAACCGCGACGTCCGTTCGAATGGTTGCCCGAGATGTGGGCCGAACGGGTGAGTCACTCTCCGGGCAAAGCGCGATGAACCGGGGCGAACCGCCTCAACTGTGCGCCGTAGGAAGCGTAATGGTTACGCGGAGTTTGCGGTGCCATGGAGCGGACCCCCGCTCATCTGGTTAATCTGGATCGGACGGACAGCAGTACGGGTCCTACCCACACCCACGGTCCGTCATGGGACGAGCCGGTGCACAGCGGCCTGCTTCCTCCACTGACCGGCGCCACCGCGTCCGAACGCTTTGACCCAGACCCGAGCGGGCGTCCAGGGCCGGACAGCAGACCGACCGGCGAGGCCCGAGGGTGACCGACACATAAGGAGTGCGCGGTGACACCGGAGAAGACGAATCGCGAGCAACGCCCCAAGGAACGCAGGGACCGGGCAGGCCGGCGGCCGGGTGAGATCGGCAGCCTCGACGTGTGGGCCCGGTCCGCCCCCATCCGCCTCGCGGGCTACGAGGACGACCTCGCCGAGCCCCACATCCTGCCCAGCGTGGACTGACCGCGCCGGCACCCTCGACGATCCGGGTCGGCATGGGCGTGGCACACTCACACCCATGCTGATCAGGGAAGCGACGCCGGACGACTGGCCGCGCATCTGGCCGTTCTGGCACCGCGTCGTCGCCGCCGGCGAGACGTACACCTGGGACCCGGCGACCTCCGAGGAGGACGCCCGGGCGCTGTGGATGCACCCGGCCAAGCGGGTCTACGTCGTCGAGGACGGCTCCGGCACCGTCATCGCCTCCGCCTACCTCACCCCCAACTACGGCGGCCCCGCCGCGCGGATCGCCAACGCGGGCTTCATGGTCGACCCCGGCCACGCGGGCCGCGGCACCGGCCGGGCCCTCGCCGAGCACGTGCTGGCCGAGGCCAAGGCCCAGGGCTACCGGGGGATGGTGTTCAACGCGGTCGTGGAGACCAACCCGGCGGTGCGGCTGTGGACCTCCCTGGGCTTCACCGTGCTGGGCACCGTGCCGGACGCCTTCGCACACCCCCGGCACGGCCGGGTCGGGCTGCACATCATGTACCGGGCGCTGTGAGCGTCCGCGGCCCTCGCTCCTGACCAGCGCGCCGGGCCGCCAGGCCGGCGCGGGCCGGTCTCAGTCCAGCGGGGCCGTCCGCCGCCAGGGCCGCAGGCGCTCGATCCGCTCCGCCACCGCCAGCAGCTCCGCCTCCGCCCCGGCCCGCCCCACGAGCTGTACGGCGCAGGGGGCGCCCGACGGCAGCGTGCCGAACGGCACGGACATCGCCGGCAGCCCGGTCAGGTTCCACGGCGGCGTGAACGGCGAGAAGGCGCTGTCGACCGCCAGGTTGCGCAGCCAGCCCCGCTCGTGCCAGGGCGCCGCGGCAGGGGCGGGGCGGGCCAGCGCCGGGGTGAGCAGGACGTCGTACGCGGCGAAGAACGGCGCCAGGCGCCGGCGCAGCCGCTCCCGGGCCGCCCCGGTGGCCACCCGGGGGGCGAAGCGCCGCCCGACGGCCGTGTGGACGCGGGTGCGCCGGGCCAGTTGCCCCGGGTCCAGGTCCCGGGCGTCGGAGGAGGCGCCCGCCGTCCAGTGGGTCAGCGAGGTGACGCCCAGCGACGCCGGGTAGGGCGGGTCGGCCCGCCGCACCAGCAGACCGGCGCGCATCAGCACCTCGGCCGCCGCCCGGGCCGCCGCCGAGTACGCCCCGCCGACCGGGATACCGGCCAGCGGGCTGCGCAGCGACAGGGCCACCCGGAGGCCGCCGGTGTCGGCCGGGCGTACCGGACCGGTGTCCGCGAGCACCGACAGCAGCAGCCGGGCGTCGGCGACCGTGGTGGCCAGCGGCCCGTTCTCCGCCAGGCCGTACCAGCCGGTGGTGCCGATCCCGGCCGGCACCACCCCGTGGCCCGGCTTGACGGTGACCAGCCCGCAGACGGCCGCGGGGATGCGCAGCGAGCCCATCGCGTCGTTGCCGAGCGCCAGCGGGACCATCCCGGCGGCGACCGCGGCGGCGCTGCCGCCCGAGGAGCCGCCCGCCGAGCGCGCCGGGTCCCAGGGGTTGCGGGTGGTGCCGTACACGCTCTCGGTGGTGTTGAACGCGCACAGCTCGGGCACGTTGGTCAGCCCCACCACCACCGCGCCCGCCGCCCGCAGCCTGGCCACGGTGACGTGGTCGGCGGCGGCCGGTGTCTGCGGCGTCGCCGCCGAGCCGGCGCGACTGGCCTCGCCGCGCACCGGCAGGTTGTCCTTGACCGCCACCGGCACACCCGCCAGCGGCAGTTCAACGAGGTCGCCCCGGGCGCCCAGCTCCTCCGCCTCGGCGAGCGCCGCCTCGGCCCGGACGGTGCGGAAGGCGCCGATCCGGCCGTCGAGCCGGGCGATCCGCGCCAGATGCGCGGCGACGACCTCCCGGGGCGCGGCCCGCTTCGCGCGGACGGCGGCGGCGATCTCGACGGCGCTCCGGCCGGTCCAGTCGCTCATGGCGGACTCCTCTCCGGGCGCGGGCCACGGGCGGGCACGCTGGGAGAACTGTGCCCGGGGGAGGGGGTTCCCGTCGAGAGCCCCCGCCGGGGCGCGGCGCCCGCGCGGTTCGAACGGCCCCGGGCGGGGGAGCAGTACTCCTCGTCGGCACCGTCCCCCCACCCCCAGGGAGCAGCCGTATGCATGACGACCGCCGTCTGGTCGAAGCCCGCCTCAAGCGCGTCCTCGACGAACGCGTCCGACCCGCCGTGTACCCGCGGTCCGTGCCGCTGGACGTGGCGGTGTGGCACGCGCCCGGCGAGCCCGTACCGGTCGCCGAGGGACTGGCCGCCCGACCCGAGCCCGTCGCGGTGGGCACCCGCTGGGGCGCCCCCTGGGGCACGAGCTGGTTCCGGGTCACCGGCACCGTCCCCGAAGCCTGGGCCGGACGCACCGTCGAGGCCCTCCTCGACCTGGGCTTCGACGAGAACATGCCGGGCTTCCAGTGCGAGGGCCTGGTCTACCGGCCCGACGGCACCCCGGTGAAGGGCCTGAACCCGCGCAACCAGTGGGTACGGATCGCCGCCCCCGCCGAGGGCGGCGAGCGGGTCCGCCTGCACATCGAGGCCGCCTCCAACCCGGTGATCTTCGGATCCCGGCCGTTCGCGCCGACACCGCTCGGCGACCCGGAGACCGCGGGCGACGCACCCCAGTACACGCTGGGCCGGATGGATCTCGCCGTGTTCGACGAGACCGTGTGGCGGCTCGTCCTCGACCTGGAGGTGCTCGGCGAGCTGATGGCCGAGCTGCCCGTCGGCGGGGAGCGCCGCTGGGAGATCCTGCGCGCGGTGGACCGGGCCCTGGACGCCCTCGACCTCCAGGACGTCAACGCGACGGCCGCCGGGGCCCGTTCGGCGCTGGCCGGGGTGCTCGCCGCGCCCGCCGTGCCGTCCGCCCACCGGATCAGCGCGGTCGGACACGCGCACATCGACTCCGCCTGGCTGTGGCCGCTGCGCGAGACCGTGCGCAAGGTCGCCCGTACCGCGGCGAGCATGACCGCGCTGATCGAGGAGGAACCGGAGTTCGTGTTCGCCATGTCCCAGGCCCAGCAGTGGGCGTGGCTGCGCGACCACCGGCCCGAGGTGTGGACGCGGGTGAAGCAGGCCGTCGCCGAGGGCCGGTTCGTGCCGGCCGGCGGGATGTGGGTGGAGTCGGACACCAACATGCCCGGGTCGGAGGCGATGGCCCGGCAGTTCGTGCACGGCAAGCGGTTCTTCCTCGACGAGTTCGGCGTCGAGAACGAGGAGGTGTGGCTGCCGGACACCTTCGGGTTCGCCGCCGGGCTGCCGCAGATCATCCAGGCCGCCGGATCGAAGTACCTGCTCACCCAGAAGATCTCCTGGTCCCAGACGAACGCCTTCCCGCACCACACCTTCCGCTGGGAGGGCATCGACGGCACCCGGGTCCTCACCCACTTCCCGCCCGTCGACACCTACAACTGCGCCCTGCACGGCGCCGAACTCGCCCACGCGGTCCGCACCTTCCGCGACAAGGGCCGCGCCCGGCACTCCCTGGCCCCCACCGGCTGGGGCGACGGGGGCGGCGGCACCACCCGCGAGATGGTCGCCAAGGCCGCCCGCCTGCGCGACCTCGAAGGCTCCGCCCGCGTCACCTGGGAAACCCCGCGCGCCTTCTTCGAGCAGGCCGCCGCCGAGTACCCCGAGGCACCGGTGTGGGTCGGCGAGCTGTACCTCGAACTGCACCGCGCCACCCTCACCAGCCAGGCCGGGACCAAGCGGGGCAACCGGCGCAGCGAGCACCTCCTGCGCGAGGCCGAGCTGTGGGCGGCCACGGCCGCCGTGCGCACCGGATTCCGCTACCCCTACGAGGAACTGGACCGGATCTGGAAGACGGTGCTGCTGCACCAGTTCCACGACATCCTGCCCGGCTCCTCCATCGCCTGGGTGCACCGCGAGGCCCGCGCCACCTACGCCCGCCTCGCCGGGGAGCTGGAGGCGATCATCGACGCGGCCCAGCGCGCCCTGGCCGGGGACGGCGACCGGGAGCTGGTCTTCAACGCCGCCCCCCACGCGCGGGCCGGCGTCCCGGCCGGCGGCGCCCGCACCCCGGTCCGGGAGGGCCGCACCCGGCGCACCGAGCGCCCCGGCGGCGGACAGGTGCTGGACAACGGGCTGCTCCGGGTCGAGATCGACGACCGCGGACTGGTCCCGTCCGTGTACGACCTCGGCGCCGACCGCGAGACGGTCGCGCCCGGCGGGACGGCCAACCTGCTCCAGGTGCACCCCGACCTGCCGAACAAGTGGGACGCCTGGGACGTCGACGCCTTCTACCGCAACACCGGCACCGACCTCACCGCCGCCGAGTCGGTCACGGCCGGACCGGACGGCGCCTCGGTGCGGGTGGTCCGCGCCTTCGGGGCGTCCCGGGTCACCCAGGTGCTGACGCTGCCACCGGGGGAGCGGCGGCTGCTGATCGACACCGAGGTCGACTGGCACGAGCGGGAGAAGTTCCTCAAGCTGGCCTTCCCCCTGGACCTGCACGCCGAGCGGTACGCGTCCGAGACCCAGTTCGGCCACGTCCACCGCCCCACCCACACCAACACCTCCTGGGAGGCGGCCCGGTTCGAGGCGTGCAACCACCGCTTCGTCCACGCCGAGGAACCCGGCTGGGGGGCCGCCGTCGTCAACGACGCCACCTACGGCCACGACGTGACCCGTACCGTCCGCGCCGACGGCGGCACCACCACCACCGTCCGGGCGTCCCTGCTGCGCGCCCCGCGCTTCCCCGACCCCGAGACCGACCAGGGCGTCCACCGCTTCCGGCACGCCCTGGTCCCGGGCGCGTCCATCGGCGACGCGGTCACCGAGGGCTGGCGGATCAACCTGCCCGAGCGGGCCCGCACCGGCGCCGGGGAGGTCGCGCCGCTGATCGCGGTGGACGACGACGCCGTGGTGGTCACCGCCGTCAAGCTCGCCGACGACGGCAGCGGCGACGTGGTGGTCCGCTGCCACGAGGCGCACGGCGGCCGGGCCCGCGCCACCCTCACCGCGGGCTTCCCGGTCGCTGGGGTCACCGTCACCGACCTGCTGGAACGCCCGCTCGACGGGGAGCCTGCGCCCGTGCTGGACGGCGACCGGATCGCCCTACGGCTGCGGCCGTTCCAGTTGACCACCCTGCGGCTGCGGCGGGCCTGAGCGGGTCAGTCGGCGAGCCGGGCGCGCAGCCACTCCTCGACCTCGCCGACGTGCGCGGCGGCCGCCGCCCGGGCCGCCTCCGGGTCCCGGGCGGCCAGCGCGCGGTGGATCGCGGCGTGCTCGCGCCGGGTCCGCTCGACGGCGCCCTGCTCCTGGTAGCCGCGCCAGACCCGGGCGCGGAAGGTGCGCGAGGACAGGCCGTCCAGGATCGCGGCCATCGCGGTGTTCCCGGCCGCCGCCACGATCTCCCGGTGGAAGGCCAGGTCGTGGGCGAGGATCTCCTCCAGGTCGTCGGTGGCCTCCATCGCCGACAGGTGCCGCTCCACCCCGGCCAGCGCCTGCGGGGTGATGCGGGCGGCGGCCAGCGCGGTCGCCGTGGACTCCAGCACCCGCCGCACCTCCAGCAGCTCCACCAGGCGCGGCCCCCGGGACAGGTCGGCCACCACCCCGAAGGTCTCCAGCAGATCGCCGGCTTCCAGACGGGTCACGTAGATGCCCGAGCCGTGCCGGGCCTCCAGCACCCCCAGCACGGTCAGCGCGCGCACCGCCTCGCGCATCGAGCTGCGGGAGATGCCCAGTTGGGCCGCGAGGTCGCGTTCCGTCGGCAGCTTCTGGCCGGGCTCCAGCAGGCCCTGGGCGATCATCGCCGTGATCCGGTCGATGGCGTGCTGCGTCACCGTGCCCTTCGGCGGAGCGGTCCCGGTCTCCGTCCCGGCGAGGGTCTCGTCCATGCCGCTCCTCCCGTTGCCGTGGCCGCAGTCTAGCCACGCCACTGGTAGGACCACCCCGCCGGAGCCGTCCCGGAATTCCGCCGTTCGCGGGGTGTTCGCCGGGCCAAGTGGTCTGATAAGTATGCGGGAACCGGTCGCCCGAGCCGCCCTCCGCATCGCATCCGAGCCGCATCCCAGCCGCCGTCCCCCGAGGAGCCGCGTGCCCGACACCGACGCCCGTATCACCGCCGTCGACACCTACGACATCCGGTTCCCCACCTCACGGGAGCTGGCCGGCTCCGACGCGATGAACCCGGACCCCGACTACTCCGCCGCCTATGTGGTGCTGCGCACCGACGAGGCCCAGGGAGCCGACGGGCACGGCTTCGCCTTCACCATCGGGCGGGGCAACGAGGTCCAGGTCGCCGCGATCCACGCGCTCGGCCACCACGTGGTCGGACGGTCCGTCGCCGCGCTCTGCGCCGACCCCGGCGCCCTCTACCGGGACCTCACCGGCGACAGCCAACTGCGCTGGCTGGGACCGGAGAAGGGCGTGCTGCACATGGCGGTCGGCGCGGTCGTCAACGCCGTGTGGGACCTGGCCGCCCGACGCGCCGGGAAACCGCTGTGGAAGCTGCTCGCCGACGCCGAACCCGAGTGGCTGGTGCGGCAGGCCGACCTCCGCTACCTCACCGACGCGCTCACCCCGCAACGGGCCCTGGAGCTGCTGCGCCGGGGACGGGACGGCGCCGACGGGCGCGCCGCGCGCCTGCTCGCCACCGGCTTCCCGGCGTACACCACCTCACCGGGCTGGCTCGGCTACGACGACGACAAGCTCACCCGGCTCGCCCGGGAGGCGGTCGCCGACGGGTTCACCCAGATCAAGCTGAAGGTCGGCGCCGACCTCGCGGACGACATCCGGCGCTGCCGGGCCGCCCGCGCCGCGATCGGCCCCGGCGTGAAGCTGGCCATCGACGCCAACCAGCGCTGGGAGGTGGCGGAGGCGGTCCGCTGGACCCGGGCGCTCGCCGAGTTCGGGCCGTACTGGATCGAGGAACCCACCAGCCCCGACGACATCCTCGGCCACGCCGCGATCCGCCGGGCCGTCGCCCCGGTGAAGGTCGCCACCGGCGAACACGCCGCCAACCGGGTCGTGTTCAAGCAGTTGCTCCAGGCCGGTGCCGTCGACGTGGTCCAGCTCGACGCGGCCCGGGTCGGCGGCGTCAACGAGAACCTCGCCATCCTGCTGCTGGCCGCCGAGTTCGGCGTCCCGGTCTGCCCGCACGCCGGCGGGGTCGGCCTGTGCGAACTCGTCCAGCACCTCGCCATGTTCGACTACGTGGCGCTGGCCGGCACCACCGAGGACCGCGCCATCGAGTACGTCGACCACCTCCACGACCACTTCCTCGACCCGGTGGTGATCCGTGCCGGGCGCTACGCGGCCCCCACCGCCCCGGGCTTCTCGGCGGCCCTCAGACCCGAGTCCGTGGCCCGCTACACCTACCCCGGCGGCACCTTCTGGGCCGCGGACCTCGACCCGACCGGAGGACGAACGGCATGAACGACTTCGCCGGGCTGAAAGCCCTGGTGACCGGCGGGGCCTCCGGGATCGGCCGGGCCACCGCCGAACTGCTCGCCGAGCGCGGCGCCGCCGTCGCCGTCCTCGACCTCGACTGCTCCACCGTCGCCGCCCCGCTGCTCGCCCACCGCGCCGACGTCACCGACGACACCTCGGTGCGCACGGCGGTCGCCGCCGCCGTCGCCGCCCTGGGCGGTCTGGACGTCCTGGTCAACAACGCGGGCATCGGCGCCCAGGGCACCGTCGAGGACCACGACGACGACGAGTGGCACCGGGTGTACGACGTCAATGTCGTCGGCATGGTCCGCACCACCCGGGCCTGCCTGCCGCACCTGCGGGCCTCCGGGCACGCCGCGATCGTCAACACCTGCTCCGTCGCCGCCACCGCCGGCCTGCCCCGCCGGGCCCTCTACAGCGCCACCAAGGGCGCGGTGCTCTCCCTCACCCTCGCCCTGGCCGCCGACCACCTCCCCGACGGCATCCGCGTCACCTGCGTCAACCCCGGCACCGTCGACACCCCGTGGGTCGGCAGACTGCTGGCCGCCGCCGACGACCCGGCCGCCGAACGCGCCGCCCTGGCGGCCCGCCAGCCCACCGGACGCCTGGTCACCGCCGCCGAGGTCGCGGGCGCCGTCGCCTACCTGGCCAGCCCGCTCTCCGGCGCCACCACCGGCACCTCCCTCGCCGTCGACGGCGGCATGCAGGGCCTGCGCCCCGGCCGGGGGCAGCGGTGAACCGCGTGCGGCTCGGCCGCAGCGGCGTCGAGGTCACCGCCCTCGGTCTGGGCACCGCCCCCCTCGGCGGCCTCTACACCGACGACGGCGAGGAGGCCGCCCACGCCACCGTCGCCGCCGCCTGGCAGCGCGGCCTGCGCTACTTCGACACCGCCCCGCACTACGGCCTCGGCCTCGCCGAACGCCGCCTGGGCCGGGCCCTGCGCGCCTACCCCCGCGACGCCTGCACGGTCTCCACGAAGGTCGGCCGCAGGCTGGAGCCGGCCGAGGACGGGGGCGACGACCTCGCCCACGGATTCGCCGTGCCCGCCCGCCACCGCCGGGTGTGGGACTTCAGCGCCGACGGGGTGCGCCGCACCCTGGAGTCCTCCCTGGAGCGGCTCGGCCTGGACCGGGTCGACGTGGTCTACCTGCACGACCCCGACGACCACGCCGAACAGGCGTTCAACGAGGGCTATCCGGCGCTGGAGCGGTTGCGCGCCGAGGGCGTCGTCGGGGCGATCGGCGCCGGCATGAACCAGACCGCCATGCTGACCCGGTTCGTCCGCGACACCGACGTCGACGTGGTGCTCTGCGCCGGCCGCTTCACCCTCCTCGACCAGAGCGCGCTGACCGACCTGCTGCCCGCCGCGCGGGACCGCGGCACCACGGTCGTCGTCGGCGGCGTCTTCAACTCCGGCCTGCTGGCCGACCCCGCGCCCGGCGCCCGGTACGACTACCGGGCCGCGCCCGCCGACCTGCTGGAGCGCGCCCTGCGCCTGAAGGAGGCCGCCGAACGGCACGGCACCACGCTGCGCGGCGCCGCCCTCGCCTTCGCCGCCGCGCACCCGGCCGTCGGCTGCGTCCTGCTCGGCGCCCGCTCGGCGGCCGAGGTGCACGACGGCACCGACCGGTTCGCGGCACCGGTGCCCGCCGCGTTCTGGCGGGAACTGAAGGGAACCGGCCTGCTGCCCGCGGACGCGCCGGAGCCGCGGGAGGCCGTTCCGCCGCCCGCCGACGCCTCCGAGCCGCGGGAGACCGCTCCGCCGCCCGCCGACGCCTCCGAGCCGGGGGAGACGGGGCCGCTGCCCGGGGACGCCTCCGAGCCGCGGGAGACGGGGCCGCTGCCCGCCGACGCCTCCGAGCCGGGGGAGACGGGGCCGCTGTCCGGGGACGCCTCGGAGCCGCGATGACCGCCGACGCCCACCTCGCCCCCGAGGCCCGGGCGGCGGGCGTCCTCGGCGCCACCGCCACCCGCGGCTACGGCCCCTGAACCGGCCCCGCCAGCCGGGTCGGCGGCAGGTACTCCCGCACGTACTCCCGCTCCCAGCAGGCGCCCGTCTCCCGCAGCTCCCGCCAGCTCGTGTACCGGTAGCGGAACAGGCGGGCGCGGATGTGCCGGGGCGGCGCGTCCGGCGGGAACGGGGAGCGGCGCAGCAGCCTCAGCGTGTCCCGGTCGTTCTCCAGCAGCCGCTCCACCAGCGTCCCGAACCACGACCCGGCGTAGGCCGGCGACAGCGCGGCGAACCACAGCATCCAGTCCAGCCGCAGGTGGTACGGCGCGAACTGGCGCGGCCAGCGCCGCGGATCGCCGGGCTTGCCCTTGAACTCGTACTCCCGCCAGTCCCCGTCCTCGCGGGGCACCTCGTCGGCGGTGCCCTCGATCACCACCTCGTGACGGACCCGGCTGACGCTGCCGAACGCGCCGTAGGTGTTGACCAGGTGCAGCGGGTCGAAGGAGCGGTTCATCACCTGGCGCCGGGAGAGCATGTTGGCGACCGGCCGGTAGCTCAGCCCCAGCAGCAGCGCGGAGACCGCCAGCACCACCACCTCGTACCAGAGCGGCGCGGCCCCCGTGGCCGGCGGGTCGGCGGGGAACCGCAGCGCCGAGCAGGCCAGCACGATGGTGATCCAGTTCAGCCAGGAGAAGTTGCCCGACAGCACCAGCCACAGTTGGGTGACGATCATCAGCGCGGCGGCGGCCGAGGCCACGGGCTGCGGGGTGAACAGCAGGAACGGCACCACGAGCTGGGTGACGTGGTTGGCGGCGGCCTCCGCGCGGTGCAGCGGCCGGGGCAGATGGTGGAAGAACCAGCTCAGCGGGCCCGGCATCGGCTGGGTCTCGTGGTGGTGTTCCAGACAGGTCAGCTTCCGCCAGCACTCGTCGCCGCGCATCTTGATCAGCCCCGCCCCGAACTCGACGCGGAACAGCAGCCAGCGCAGCAGGAACAGCACCACGACCGGCGGCGCCACCTCGTCGTTGCCCAGGAACACGGCGAGGAACCCGGTCTCCAGCAGCAGCGACTCCCAGCCGAACCCGTACCAGGTCTGCCCGACATTGACGATCGACAGGTACAGCGCCCACGGCACCAGCCACAGCAGCATCGCCGCCCACAGCGGCACCAGCCCGTCCACGCCCGCCAGCAGCGCCACCGCCACCGCGCAGCCCGCCCAGGCGCAGAGCGCGAAGAGCCGGTCGGAGTACCGCCACTGGAACAGGCTCGGCGCCCGCCGGAACGGCACCCGGGCCACGAACCGGGGCACCGGCAGCATCCCCCGCTCACCGATCAGCGGACGGAACTGGAGGGCGGCCGTCAGGAAGGCCACCAGGTACACGGCGGCCAGCGCCTTCTGGAGGACCAGCCTGCTCAGCCAGTAGTCGGGTGCGGTGAACCACTCCACGGCCGGGTACTCCCTTGTTCGTTTTGTACCGGTTGACGATTACCCTCCCCTCCGGTCGGCCGAACGGGTCGAAGATTCGGACAAACACTGGCAAGGTGGGGCTCATGACGGATCGGGGAGCGAGCGCCCGGCCACTTCCGGACGACCGGCCCGCCCACCCGGACCCCATCCTGGCGCTCAACCGCATGGGCAGCTTCGACTGGGACCTGGACCAGGGCCTGTTCCACATGGACGCCCAGGCCCACGAGGTGTTCGACCTGCGCCCCGAGGAGTACGACGGCCGCGCCGAGTCCCTCGCGGCCCGCGTCCCGCGCGCCGAGGGCAGCCACCTGGACGCGCTCGTCGCCCGGGCCATCAAGGACGGCAGCGAGAACTACGGCACCTACTTCCGGCTGCGCCGCCGCGACGGCAGCCTGCGCTGGACCCACACCCAGGGCTACATCCGGCGGGACGCCACCGGCCGCCCGTACCGGATCGTCGGCATCGTCCGGGACGCCACCGCGGAGCTCGGCGAGATCGAGGAGCGCCGCGACCGGGCCGCCCGGCACGCGGCCCGCCGCCGCCGGACCGACGTGGTGCGCACCGCCACCGCCGCCCTGGCGCACGCCCGCACCGTCGACGACGTGATCGACGTGCTGCGGGACACCGACGGCCTCACCCGGCTGGGCGCCACCAGCCTCGTCATGGGCCTGGTCGAGGCCGGCCACATCCGGCTGGTCGCCGACGGCCCCGAGAACAGCTTCGTCCCCGGCACCCGCGTCACCCGGATCGACGAGCCCTACCCGATGAGCGAGGCGGTGCGCACCCTCAGCCCCCGCTTCATCGAGTCGCCGGAGGAGTTCGCCGAGCGCTACCCCGTGCTCTGGCCGCACCTGGCCGGGCTGCGCATCACCTCCGCCGCCTACCTCCCGCTGATCGCGCAGGCCCGCCCGATCGGCGCGATGGGCCTGCTCTACAGCGACCGGCGCGGCTTCTCCCCCGAGGACCGCGACGTCCTGGTCGCCCTCGGCAGCGCCATTGCCCAGAGCCTGCAGCGGGCCGTGCTCTACGAACGCGAGATGGACCTCGCCGCCGGCCTCCAGCAGGCCATGCTGCCGCGCACCATCCCCAGCGTGCCGGGGTGCGACGTCGCGGTGCGCTACCGCGCCGCCGGGGCCGGCGGCACCGCCGGCCGCGGCATCGGCGGCGACTGGTACGACCTGATCCCGCTGCCCGGCAGCCGGGTCGGCGCGGTCATCGGCGACGTGCAAGGCCACGACACGCACGCCGCCGCCGTGATGGGCCAGTTGCGGATCGTGCTGCGCGCCTACGCCGCCGAGGGCCACCCCCCGGCCACCGTCATGGCCCGCGCCTCCGCCTTCCTCCACGAACTCGACACCGACCGCTTCGCGACCTGCCTGTACGCCGAGGCCGACCTCGCCACCGGAGTGGTCCAGGTGGTGCGCGCCGGGCACATCGACCCGCTGGTACGGCACGGCGACGGCGCCTGCCGCCGGGTCTCCGTGGAGGGCGGGCTGCCGCTGGGCCTGTCCGCCGAGTTCGGCTGCCTGGCCTACCCGGTCGGCACCCTGGAACTGGACCCCGGCTGCACGCTGCTGCTGTGCACCGACGGCCTGGTGGAACGGCCCGGCACGGACCTCGGCGAGGGCACCCGCGCCCTGGCCGCGGCCGTCACCGCCGGCCCCGAGGACGTGCGGGACCTCGCCGACCTGCTCATCGACTCCGCCGGGCGGCGCGGCGGCGACGACGACGTGGCACTGCTCCTGCTGCGCCGCCGCGCCCCGGAGGCCGCGCGGACCGGCGGCCGGCTCCGGCAGCACGTGGCGCCCGGTGACCCCGAGGCGCTCACCGAGGCCCGGCGCATGGTCCGCACCGCGGCGCGCGCCTGGGGCGCCGGGGACCGGGGCGACGAGATCGAGCTGGTCGCCGACGAGCTGATCACCAACGCGCTGATGCACACCGAGGGCTCCGCCGTCGTCACCGCCCGGGCCCTCACCGGCCCCGGACGGCTCCGGGTCGAGGTCGAGGACTCCTCCAGCGCCCTGCCCCGCCGCCGGGACGCGGGCGACCGCGGGGTCTCCGGGCGCGGTCTGCTGCTGGTCGAGGCGCTGGCCGACGCCTGGGGCGTGGAGGCCCGGGGCGGCGGCAAGTGCGTGTGGTCGGAGTTCGCCCCGGGCCGGGACGGCTGAGGCCCGCCGTGCGGTCGCGCCGCCGGGTGGCACCCTGGACGTATGCCAGAACTGCCCGAGGTCGAGGCGCTCCGGGAGTTCCTGACCGAGCACCTCACCGGCCAGGAGATCGTCCGGGTGCTGCCGGTGGCGATCAGCGTCCTGAAGACCTACGACCCCCCGCCCGCCGCCCTGGAGGGCCGGACCGTCGCCGCCGTGCACCGGCACGGCAAGTTCCTCGACGTGGAGACCGACGGCGGTCCCCGCCTGGTGACCCACCTGGCCCGCGCGGGCTGGCTGCAGTGGAAGGACCGCCTGCCCGACGGCGTCCCCCGCCCCGGCAAGGGCCCCCTCGCCCTGCGCGTGGCGCTCGCCACCGGCGCCGGGTTCGACCTGACCGAGGCGGGCACGCAGAAACGGCTCGCCGTGTACGTCGTGACGGACCCGCGCGAGGTGCCGGGGGTGGCCCGGCTCGGCCCGGACCCGCTCGCCGACGACTTCGACGAGGCCCGGTTCGCCGCCCTCCTCGGCGGCGAGCGGCGGCAGCTCAAGGGCGCCCTGCGCGACCAGGGCCTGATCGCGGGCATCGGCAACGCCTACAGCGACGAGATCCTGCACGCCGCCCGGATGTCCCCCTTCAAGCTGGCCGCCTCGCTCACCCCCGAGGAGACCGGCGCCCTCTACGCGGCCCTGCGGGCCACGCTCACCGAGGCCGTCGAGCGCTCCCGGGGCGTGGCGGCCGGGAAGCTGAAGGCCGAGAAGAAGGGCGGCCTGCGGGTGCACGGCCGCACCGGCGAGCCCTGCCCGGTGTGCGGCGACACCGTCCGCGAGGTCTCCTTCAGCGACTCCTCGCTCCAGTACTGCCCGACCTGCCAGACCGGCGGCAGACCGCTGGCCGACCGGCGGCTGTCCCGGCTGCTGAAGTGAGCCCGGCCGCTCAGCCCGCGGGGAGGGCGACCAGGCGTTGTCCGGCGGAGGTGCGCACCTCGTAACGGGCGATCTGGTCCGGGTGCAGGGCGGCGCCGCCGCGCACCTCGGCGGGCCGGGCGCCGTGCCGGGGCACCCGCCAGGTCGCCACCGTCTCCTCGGAGCCGTCGCGGCCGACGGCGACCAGGCGGCAGGCGCGCGGCCCCGCAGCGTCCCGGACCCGTACCGCCACCCCGCTGCCCCAGGGCTCGTCCACCGCCGTGACCTGCGCCCACACCCCCGACCGGGCGTCCGTCGCGGTGACCCGCACCGGCTCCTCGCCGCCCGCCGCGACCAGCGCCGCCGCGGGGGCGGTGACGGCGCAGACGACCGCGGCGGCCACGGCGTACCGGAACCCCCGGCGGGCGGTCCGGCGGCGGGCCGCCACCTCGGACACCAGCCGGTCCAGCAGACCGGCGCCGGGCGCGGCCGGCGGGTGCGCGAAGCGCGGTGTCGCGCGCCGGTAGAGCAGCAACTGCCGGGCCGTGGGCGCGAACTCGGTCACCGCGACGGTGCAGCGGGGGCACTCCATGAGGTGGTCCTCGAAGCGGAACGCGTCCGCCGCGCCGAGCACACCGAGCGCGTAGGCGCCCGCGTCGCGATGCCTCTCCAGGGACCTCATGCCGCATCCTCGTGCCGTCGGGTGCGCGGGGGACCACCGCCGCTCCCACCCGTACGCGGCGGACGGCCGAAACACTCAAGCCGGACGCGGAACGACCCCCGTGGACCGGGAGCGGCCCCCGTGGACGCGGAACGGCCCCACGGACGGGGCGCGGCCCGGCGGCCGGGGGAGGGCAGCGCCCGCCGGGCGGAGCCCTAGAACAGGTGGATGGCGAGGTGGCCGAGCGGCAGGCCCAACTGCCAGGCCGGGGTCCACACCTTGGGCCCCTCGTCCTCGCCGCCGGCCCCGCCCGGCACCGCGTTGAGGTCCGGGGCGAGCAGCTCGGTCTCCCGCAGCCACCGCCAGGCCGCGCGGGCCAGCTCCAGGTCGGCGGCGGACCGGCCGGCGCCGCCGGCGGAGGTCTCGGCCAGCTTCTCGCGCACCCACTCCTGCCAGGGCTGGTCGTAGGCGGTCAGGGAGAGCCAGGTCTCCAGCCGGGAGACGACCTCGACGCCGCACAGCTCGCCGCCGGTGTCGGACAGGAAGACGGTCAGGGCCAGCGCGTCCCGGCCGGCCCGGAACTCGAAGGACGTCGGCGGCATCAGGTCGCCGCTGCGCAGCAGCTCGTCGGCGATGTACTCGGCGTACAGCCACGCCATCGGCACGGTCAGTCCCCCGGCGCCGCCGCCGTCCGTGCCCTCTCGACCTCTGTCCAGCATCCCTTCCTGCCTTCCTCCGGTGCGTGCGCCTCGCCCCACCCCGGGCCCTGCCGAGGACCCCGTCCGGAACACGGATGAGGACAGCCGATTACCCGACGGGGGTCCACGGCAAGGCGCTTTACGGAGGCTTGACCGAGCCGTCGGTTTCAGCGCAGGTCGGCGGCGTATCCCGGCAACACTCTGCGCAGGGCGCGCAACGCGTAGTACGCACGGGACTTCACGGTACCGGGCGGGATGCCGAGCGCCGCGGCGGCCTCCGCCACACTGGCCCCCCGGAAGTACACGAGCACCAGGACGTCGCGGTGCTCGGGCGTGAGAGTCTTCACAGCCTCGCGCACATCGAGCGCGGCGGCGGCCCGCTCGGCGTGGTCGGCGCAGACCGGGGCGTGCTCCAGGACCGCGTCGCCGACCTCGGCGGGGCGTGCCTGCCGGGCCCGGCGCGCGTCGATCGCCAGCCGCCGGGCCACGGTGAGCAGCCAGGGCCGTACGGAGTCGAAGCCGTCCGCGCGGAGCGCCTCGGGGTGTTGCCAGGCGCGTACGAGGGTCTCCTGCACGAGGTCCTCGGCGCGCTGCCGGTCGCCGTCGCACAGCCGCAGCAGCAGTGCGAACAGCGGCCTGCCGTGCTCACGCTGGAGCGCGGCCAGCTCGTGCTCGGCGGTCGTCCGTTCGGGGAGGGTGGTTCCGGCCGTCATGGCCGTATGGCATCGCAGGGGACCGGTCGGGGACAGGGTGCGCGCACGGGCGTGCGACGGACGGTCGATCGCGTCGGCGAACGGTCCGACGAACGGTCGCGGACCCCCTGCGGCGGTACCGGACGGACCAATGCGCGTGTCGCAGCCGCGTGGGACGCCTGACGCACCCTTACCTGTTTGTGGGTAAATGCGACTAATCATGCTGTTGGACCACATCGGGGTGAACGGATGATCACACGCAGTCGGCAGGCGGCCCTGGCCCTGACCGTCGTCCTCGCCGCGGGCGCCGCCTGCCAGGCCCGCGGCGAGGAGCCGCCGCCCGGCCGCCCGGCCCCCTCCCGCACCGCGACCGGCGCCTTCACCCTGGTCGCCTCCGGCGATGTGCTCCCGCACGCCTCCATCATCGAACGGGCCCGCTTCGACGGCGGCGGCGCCGGCCACGACTTCCGCCCCATGCTGGCCGGCGCCGCCCCCGTCGTCGCCCGCGCCGACCTCGCCCTGTGCCACATGGAGACCGTCTACGGCGCCGACGGCGACTACTCCGGCTACCCCCTGTTCAAGTCCCCGCCCGAGGTCGCCGCCGGCCTCGCCGCCACCGGCTACGACGGCTGCTCCACCGCCTCCAACCACAGCCTCGACGACGGCACCGACGGCATCCGCCGCACCCTGGACGCCCTGGACCGGGCCGGCCTGCGGCACGCCGGAACCGCGCGCACCGAGGAGGAGGCCCGCACCGTCACCGTGCTGCGCGCCCAGGGCGCCCGGGTCGCCCACCTCGCCTACACCTACGGCGTCAACTCCGCCGACCCGCCCGAGGACCGGCCGTGGGCGGTGAACATCACCGACGAGCCGCGCGTCCTCGCCGACGCCCGGGCCGCCCGCGCGGCCGGCGCCGACGTGGTCGTGGTCTCCCTGCACTGGGGCACCGAGTGGCAGGACGCCCCCGACGAACAGCAGACCGCCCTGGCCGCCTCCCTCACCGCCGCCCGCACCGCCGGCCGCCCCGACATCGACCTGATCATCGGCACCCACGCCCATGTCCCGCAGGCGTACGAGAAGGTCAACGGCACCTGGGTGGTCTACGGGATGGGCGACCAGATCGCCAGCGAGATGATCAACGACCAGGGGCTGCGCGACCCGCGCGGCAACCAGTCCACGCTGGGCCGCTTCACCTTCTCCCCGCCCGCCCGGCCCGGCGGACGCTGGCAGGTCACCCGGGCCGAGTTCGTCCCGCACCTCTTCGACGTCGACGCCGGCCGGGTGGTGAACCTCAACCGCGCGATCGCCGCCGGCGCCGACCTGCGCGCCGTGCGCGACCGCATCCGGGACGTGGTCCTCGCCCGCGGCGCCGCCCAGGACGGCCTGCTGATGGGGCAGTAGCGCACGGGCGCCCCCGGACCCGCCCTACGGCACCACCGTGACCGGCCAGCGCCCCGTCTTCACCAGCCGCACCGCCACCGACCCGACGAGCCGGTGCCCGGCCTGCTCCGAGGCGCCCACCACCACGGCGTCCGCCGTCAGCTCATCGGCCGCCCGCACCAGCCCGTTGTAGGGGTCCCCGCGGAAGGTGTGGAACTCCCAGCGCACCTCGAATATCCCCTTGGCCCGCTCGGCCGCCTCCCGGATCTGCGCCACCAGCTCCTCGGCGATCTCGTCGGTGGTCTCCGCCACCGGCGCCCCCAGCGCCGCCCCCGCCGCCATCACCGGCTGCACGTACACCAGGGCCAGCAGCGCCCCCTGCCGCCGGGCCAGACCGCCCGCGTAGGCCGCGGCGCGCAGCGAGGAGGCGGAGCCGTCCACGCCGACCACGATCACCTTCGGCCCGTCGGTGCCGCGTTCGAACTGAGAGGAGTGCTGCTGTTCCGTCACGTCAGGGAGGCTATCGGAACGCCTGCGGGCCGCCGCCCCCGGACCGCCGGGACCCCGCTGCTGGGCCGGGCGGGTGTAATCGTGCCGCCGCCCCGGTGCCGTACTGGTGGGTCGGGCCGCCACCGGGCGACTGATGAGTCATGACGAAGGATCAGTTGCTCACGCGGCGCCGCGCCCTGCTCGCCGGCGCCGCCGCCGTGGGGGCGGCCGGCACCGCCGTCGCGCTGGGGACGGTCCCGGCACGCGAGCCGGTCCGGCCCCCCGCCCCCGGCCCCCGGCCGCACCGCGCCGTCCAGCCCTCCGCCTACCGGCTCCGGCCCCTGACCGGATACGGCCCCCCGGGCGCCGCGCCCGCCCGCACCCCGGTACGCCGCGAGCCGCTGCTGCACGTCCCCGCACCCGGCCGCACCATGGTGCTGACCTTCGACGACGGACCCGACCCCCGCTACACCCCCGGCATCCTCGACACCCTCGCCCGCTACGACGTCCGCGCCATGTTCTTCGTGTGCGGGGAGATGGCCGAGAACAACCGGGACCTGCTGGCCCGGATGGCCGACGAGGGGCACGTGGTCGGCAACCACACCTGGTCCCACCCCCTGCTCACCCGCCTCGGCCGGCGCCGCATCCGCCGCGAGATGGAACGCACCAGCGAGATCGTCGACCGCGCCTACGGGGAGCCGCCCCGCTGGTTCCGGGCGCCGTACGGGGCGTGGAACCGGGCCGCGTTCCAGCTCGGCGCCGAACTCGGCATGGAGCCGCTCGCCTGGACCGTCGACACCCTGGACTGGACCGAGCCGGGCACCCGGACCATCGTCGACCGGGTCGAGGACGGCGCCGCCCCCGGCGTCGTGGTGCTCTCGCACGACGCCGGGGGCGACCGTTCGCAGAGCGTGCGCGCCCTGCGCTCCTATCTGCCCGGGCTGCTGGACTCCGGCTACCACCTCACCGTGCCCCGGCGGGGACCTGCGTGAGCCGCTCGCGGGCCGCCCGGCCGGGGGCTGCGCTCAGCGGACCCCGGTCAGGCGGGCGAAGGCGACGACGTTCCCCGCGTAGCCGTTCTGCTTGGAGAATCCGCCGCCGCAGGTGATGACCCGCAGTTCGGGGGCGCCCTTCGAGCCGTACACCCGGTCGCCGGGGAAGTCGTCCTTGGCGAAGACCTCGACGCCGTACACCTCGAACACCGCGGTCTTCCCGTCCTCGCGGGCGACCTCGACGCTGTTGCCCTTCTTGAGTGCCCCGAGGCCGTAGAAGACGGCCGGGCCCTGCTTGTTGTCGACGTGCCCGACCACGACCGCGGTGCCCTTCTCCCCGGGCGACACCGCGCCGCTGAACCAGCCCGCCAGGTTCGGGTCCTCCGGCGGCGGCGCCCCCACCCAGCCGTCCGCGTCCAGACCGACCGGCATCACCGGCGCGTCCACCTGGATCGCCTCGATCCGCACCCGGGCCGGCACCGCGTACGGCAGCGGCCGGACGGCCTCGACGACCGGGCCGGTCCCGGCCCGCCGGGTGTCCGAGGCGGCGGCCGAGGCCGGCTGGGGCGGGCCCACGTCGAATTCCCCCGAGCCGTTGCGGATGAGCGCCAGGCCGGTCAGCAGAACCAGCGCTATGACGCCCCAGGGAGCGCGCTTCCCGCGCCGCTCCTCCTCTTCGGCCAGCTCGGACGCAGACATTCGCCATCCCCTCTCGACAGGGCCGTCGCCCTGTCGTTCGCGCCTACGCAGCACGCTAAGTGCCGCGTGGCCGACCGGCGACGGGGCGGATGCGAACGGGTGGCCCCGCCCGCCGGGTGCGCCATCCGAGGCGCGCTTGCCGCAACCTTTCCGACCGACCGTGACCTGCGGCGATATCGGCTCCCGGGCGCCGCCGCGGGACACGCGCTCACCAGGACGGACCAGCGCCGACATGCGGCCCCCGCCACCGCAACTGAGGGTCTTTCCAGGGAGGCGCTTTCTCGCCGATCCACCGGGGACGGGACCCGGGGCGTCTTCCGCGGAGGATCACATGCGTATCTCTCGTGCCCTGGCGGCCGCAGGCGCCGCCGTCGCTGTCCTCGGGCCGGCCGCCCCCACCGCCGCCGCCTGGGACACGCCGAGCAACATCGTCGCCCTGCCCAGCGTGATCGCCCGGGGCGGCCAGTTGACCGTCACGGTCGACGGCTGCCCGCACGGCGGCACGATGACCTCACGGGCCTTCCCCACGACCCCGCTGACACCGGTCCGGGGCGCCAACGAGACCTCCAAGGGCATCGCCACCATCAACAGCAACGCCCGCCCCGGCTCGTACGACATCACCGTCAACTGCTCGGGCCGCACGCTGACCCGCCCGGCCGCCTTCACCGTCATCGGCGGGGTGCACGGCGGCATCGGCGGCAGCAGCTCCAGCGGCGCCACGCCGACCGACATCGCGATCGGCGGCGGGCTGGTGGCGGCGGCGGTCGCGGGCGGCGGCCTGTTCTGGATGCGCCGCCGGGCCGAACGACGCGCCTGACCGCGGTCCCGGGCCGGGCGCCCGCCGCGGGACCGCACGCCGACAGGGCTTCGCCCCGGACCCCTCAACGGGACCCGGGGCGAAGCCCTGTGCGGGTACGTGCGTCAGGCGCCGTCCTCGCCGCCGCGCCGCCGCGAGAGGTGGTACGCCGCTCCCAGCGCCCCGGCGATCAGCACCGCGCCGAGCCCGATCCTCCCGGGGTCGAGGTCCGCGAACGTGCCGCCCTCACCGGCGTGCACGCCCTTCCGCGGATGCTCCGGGTGCTCCGGCTGCTGCGGGTGTTCGGGTTGCTGCGGGTGCCCGGGGGGCGGGGGCCGGTGGTGGCCCGGGTGGCTGGGCGCGGGGACCGAGGGGCTGGGGGGCGGAGTCGGCGAGTGGCCCGCGATGGTCAGACTCGTGGTGCCGCTGGCGCCGTCACAGGTGAACGACACCTGGTAGACGCCCCCCGGTTCGACGTCCGGGTCGACCACCGCCTTCGCCGTCGACCGCCCGCGCGGGATGGTGACCGTGTCGAAGACCGGTGCGGAGACCGTCGCCGGGCCCTTGCAGGTCCCGTCGGCGCGGTCCACCCGCAAGGTGACCTCGCCGCCCGGCGGCACGGTGGCCGGCACGACACGGAAACCGAACGGCGTGATGTCGCCCTGGCCGACCGCGCCGGCGGCGGGCACGCAGGACGTGAGGGCGCAGGCGCCCAGCAGTGCGGCCGCGGCGACGGGTATCGCGCGCATGCGCATGGTGGAACCTCCGGGTCCCGAGGAGCAGCGGCGGACCTGTTCCGCTCATGCCGGACATGCACCTCGCTGCCCGAAACGCTAGGAAGGCGCGCCGGGCGGCGCGATCGCAGTCGCGCGAATGGGGCAAGGCGGTGGGCCGGTCAGGGGACGGCACCGGCGTGCCGCCCCCTGGCGGGCTCACCCCTTGACGCCCGGGAAGAGGCTGAGGAACGGGTCCGTCGACGCCGACAGGCCCCTGCTGTACGGCGCGTCGAAGTCCCAGATCAGGAAGAGCATGAAGGCGATCAGCGCGGAGAACACCCCGGCGAGCACCAGCTCCCGCGGCGTGCGCCGGATCTGCAGGGCGAAGACCATGCCGATGGTGACGACGGCCCCGATGATCAGCCCGAACCACACCACGCCCGGCATGGTGGCCCCCGTCGAGTCCGCCCGGTTCAGGCGCGCCTGGTCGGCGGCGGTCACCTGGTCCACCAGCGGCTGGTACGCCTGGGCCTCGAAGTCGTCGGCGGGCCGGTAGTCGGTGACGTCGACGCGGATGCGCTCGAAGAGTTCGGTGCCGCGCTCGGTGACCTCGCCCTTCTCGGACATCGCCTTCCACTCGGTGGTGACGACGTGTCCGACATAGGCATTGACATCGTCCCGAATCCGGTCACGGACCTCGGGCGGGTAGACCCGGACCCGCTCGGTGATCTCGTGCAGCGCGACCGCCTCCGTCTGCACGTGGTCCTGGGCGGCGCTGCGGGCCTCCCAGACCCCGGCGATCGCCAGGCCCAGCACGATGGCGTAGATGACGCCGATCCACATCGTCATGTACTCGATGACGTCCGGGGTCTCCGTGGTGTCCTCGTCCTCAGCGGCCCGGCGGTGGCGGACGAGGGTGATGACGACCACGACGGCACAGGCGGCCAGCATCGCGAGGGTGAGAACAAGCCATTCCGGCAAGGGGTGCCTCCAGGGATCAGCGGGGACGCAGCGCGACGACGGCGACCAGCGCGGGGACCGTGATGAGCAGGACGAAGACCAGCGGCGAGGTCGCGCCCTGCGGGGCACGTGAACGGGGCTGGGCGGCGCGGTGGCGCGGGTAGTGCACCGGCGTCACGGACGGCCGGGGCGTGGGACTTGCCGTCGTCGGCTCCGGTGCCGGGGTCCGGGACGGGGGCGTCGGGGTCGGGGTCGGCGTGGCGGTCTCCGACGGGGCGGGCGGCCGGGCCGCCGGTGGCTCGGACGTGGGCCGGGCGGGCGGCGTCGACGCGGGGGGCGTCGGGGTCGGGGTGGGCGTCGGTGTGGGTGTCGGCGTCGGGGTAGGCGTGGGCGTCGGAGTGGGTGTCGGCGTTGGCGTCGGCGTCGGAGTGGGTGTGGGGCTGGGTGGCGGCGGGGTCGGCTTCGGCGGGGGCGGCTTGGGACACGGCGGTGGCGGCGGAGGCGGCGGGCAGGGCGGCCAGGTCGGCCAGGTGCCGCTCCCGGCGACCGCCGTGGCGCTGATGCCGCCCGGGCCGGCCGACACGTACGCGCAGGCGTCCGCCTCCGCGAGGCCGGCCGGTGCGCCGGCGAACGCGAACACCAGCGTCACCAGCGCCAACGCCCGTCCGGCAGAGGCGGATCGGGTCGATTCGGGTCCATGCACGAGCAGAGCATGAAGCCTGCCGGGCCGGACCGTGCCCCCGTCGCCGCCGATTACTCCGAAGGAGGGACAGCGGGCTACCGGCGTCCCCGAACTCCCGTACACTTCCGCGCCGGACGGTCGCCGGACGGGCCTCGCACGGGCGCCGGACGGGCCCCGCACGGGCACCGGGAGCACGGCCCGGGAAATCCCCCGTCCCGTTGAACACAACCCTCACCCGCGTCCGTACCCCATGCCGTGCGGCGGCCCGACGGAGCGCCGCGATACCCGTCCCAGGCAGGGGAGTCGACGATGAAGACCTCGTGGCGGAACGCCTCACTCGTGGCGAGCGCCGCGGCGGTGCTGGTGCTGACGACGGCGTGCGGTCAGGACAGCGGCACCACCGGCAGCGGCAGCCAGAACGTGGGCGCCACGGCCGCGCCCGGCGACGCCGGCGCGATCGGCGCCGGCGCGGGCAAGGGCCTGGGCGCCGACGCCCGGCAGTCGGCGAGCGCGCCCGCTCCCGCGGGCAAGCTGTCCGTGTCCACCGACCCGAAGATCGGCGAGCTGGTCACCGACGGCGCCGGCCGCACCCTCTACCGGTTCGACGCGGACACCGCCGACCCCTCCGAGGCGACCTGCGAGGCCGACTGCGCCACCGCCTGGCCACCGGTCGCCGCGGACGACGCCCTCGCCGGCGAGGGCATCGACGAGAAGCTGCTCGGCGAGGTCACCCGCGCCGACGGCACCAGGCAACTGACCATCGGCGGCTGGCCGGCGTACCGCTACGCCAAGGACACCCGGGCCGGCGACGTCAAGGGCCAGGGCGTCGGCGGCAAGTGGTACGCGCTGGCCGCCGACGGCAAGAAGGCGGGCGCCGAGCGGCCCGGCCTGGCCACCCGGAACGACCCCGAACTCGGCGAGATCGTCGTCGACCGCGACGGCATGACCGTCTACCGCTTCCTGAAGGACACGGCCTGGCCGAAACCCGTCTCCGCCTGCACCGGCGACTGCCTGGACAAGTGGCCGGTCGTGGCCCCGGTGCGGGCCGACGACACCAAGGGAATCGAGAAGAAGGGCCTGATGAGCTTCACCCGGCCCGACGGCACCGCCCAGCAGACCATCGACTGCTGGCCGGTCTACACCTTCGCCGGCGACAAGCAGCCCGGCGACACCAACGGTCAGGGCGTCGGCGGCACCTGGTACGCCGTCGCGCCCGACGGGAAGCCGGTCGGCGCGCCGAAGAAGAAGTAGCCCTCCCCGGGCCCGCCCCGGCGCACCGGCCCCCGGGCCGTTCCCTCCGCCTCCGGACGGAGGGAGCGGCCCCTTTTCCGTGTTCCCCCGTGTTTCCGGAGTTTCCGGAGCTTCCCGTGTTTCCGGAGTTTCCCGTGCTTTTCGTGCGGCACGTGCCGCGGGCAGTGACCGGGAACGGATGGTCAATTTCCGGTTCGGCTCGCCCTGTTGGCGGACGATCAGTAGCCTCTGCTCGAACACCGGATCGCCTTCAGCCTTGGAGAGCCAGATGGAGCGTCCCGCCTGGGCCCCGCGGAACATCGACATCACGGTGCCCAGCGTGTCCCGGATCTACGACTTCTACCTGGGCGGCTCGCACAACTTCGAGGTCGACCGGGAAGCCGCCCGCAGGGCCATGGAGTTCGTGCCGGGGCTGCCGAGGATCGCGCGGGCGAACCGGGCGTTCCTGCGCCGCGCCGTGCGCTTCGCCGCCGCCGAGGGCATCGACCAGTTCCTGGACATCGGCTCCGGCATCCCCACCTTCGGCAACGTCCACGAGGTCGCGGGGGCCGCCCGGCCCGGGGCCCGCGTGGTCTACGTCGACCACGACCCGGTCGCGGTCGCGCACAGCCAGTCGGTGCTGGCGGGCGACGAGAACACCGACGTGGTCGCCGCCGACCTGCTCAAGCCCCGCGAGATCCTCGCCGCGCCCCAGGTGGAGCGGCTGATCGACCTGAATCGGCCGGTGGCCCTGCTCCTCGTTGCCATACTGCACTTCGTGGAAGATGCGGACGACCCGTACGGGGCGGTGGCCGAGCTGAGCGGCGCGCTCGCGCCCGGCAGCCTCCTCGTCCTCACCCATGCCTCGTACGAGGGAATGCCGCTGCCGCCCGAGCGGGCCGGGCGCGCGGTCGACGTGTACCAGGACATCCGCAATCCGCTGATCATGCGCTCGCGCGAGGAGATCGCGCGGTTCTTCGAGGGGTACGACATGGTGGAACCCGGGCTGGTGCCGATGCCGCGCTGGCGGCCCGAGGCGGCGCCGGAGGACGAGGACCCGTACGCGTTCTCGGGTTACGCGGGCGTGGGGCGTACGGCGTGACGGCGGTACCGGACGGACCGGAGGACAGACTCCGCCGGTTCGCGACGATCTGGAGCCGGGCGGTGTTCCCGGTCACCACGACCGCGGCGACCAGACCCGAGTTCGAGGCCGAACTGCTGCCGCTGGCCAGGCGGTTGAGCGAGGTGCTGCGGGCCCGCGCGTTCGACGCCGAGGAGGCCAAGGCGCTCGGCGCCGCCCTGGTCGACGCGCACTGCACCGACCCCGAGGCGCTCAGCCGGACCCTGGACTGCGTCGACGCCTACCTGGTCCTGTACTGCGGGCAGGACGGCGACCAGGAGGCGCTGCGGGCCCGCTCGGCCCGGATGCAGCACGCCATGGCGGCCGGGTTCGCCGCCGCGCTGCGGGCCCGGACCCTGGCCGAGCAGGAGGCCATCGCGCAGGCCGCGCTCCGGGCGCAGGGCGTGGTCGCCGAGGCGCTGCACGCCTCCGAGGCCCGCTTCCGCGCCGTCTTCGAGGGTGCCGCCATAGGCATCGGCATCGCCGGCCTGGACGGCACCGTTCTCCAGGTCAACCAGGCGCTGACCCGCATGTTCGGCCTCACCGACCAGGCGCTGCGCGGCCGCAACGTCCTGGAGTGGACCCACCCCGACGACGCCCCGCAGACCTGGCGGCTCTACGAGGAACTCGTGCGCGGCGAGCGCGAGCACTACCACCTGGAGAAGGCGTTCTACCGGCCCGACGGCACCGTGCTGTGGACCAACCTCACCGTCTCCCTGCTGCGGGACGCCGACGGCAGCCCGCAGTACCAGCTCGCCCTGATGGAGGACACCACCGAGCGGCGGCTGCTCAACCTGCGGCTGCGCTACGAGGCCACCCACGACGCGCTCACCGGCCTGCCCAACCGGAGCTTCTTCTTCGAACGCCTGGAGAAGGCCCTGAACGCCGGGGAGGGCCGCCGCTTCGGCCTGTGCTACCTCGACCTCGACGGCTTCAAGACCGTCAACGACAGCCTGGGCCACGCGGCCGGCGACCGGCTGCTCGTCGAGGTCGCCGACCGGCTCCAGTCCTGCGCCACCGCGCCCGGCGAGATGGTGGCCCGGCTCGGCGGCGACGAGTTCGTGGCGCTGACCACCGGCCCGGACACCGGGCACGAGGTGGACGAACTGGCCGGCCGCATCATGAACGCCCTGCTCGCCCCGATCAGCATCGACGGCCGGGAGCTGACCGTGCGCGGCAGCATCGGCGTGGTCGAGGGCCCGGCGGGGGAGCGCAGCGCGGCGGAGGTGCTGCGCAGCGCCGACATCACCATGTACCGGGCGAAGTCGGCGGGCGGCAACCGCTACGAACTGGCCGACCCGGAGGCCGACGCCCGGGTCATCACCCGGCACGGCCTGACCACCGCGCTGCCGGCGGCACTGGAGCGCGGCGAGTTCTTCATCGAGTACCAGCCGCTGGTCCACCTCGGCGACGGCGGGGTGCGCGGCGCCGAGGCGCTGGTGCGCTGGCTGCACCCGCAGCACGGGGTCCTCGGCCCGGACCGGTTCATCCCGCTCGCCGAGCACACCGGCCTGATCGTGCCGCTGGGCCGCTGGGTGCTGGAGCAGTCGGTACGCCAGGCCCGCGCCTGGCGGGAGCGGTACGGCGACGGCGACGGCGGCGCCGCGGACCCGCTGCGCATCAACGTCAACCTCTCGCCGTGCCAGCTCACCCACCCGGGTCTGGTCCAGGACACCGTCGAGATCCTGGAGCGGACCGGCGTGGCGCCCGACGCGCTCTGCCTGGAGGTGACCGAGTCGGCGCTGATCGGCGCGGACGACGGCCTGCTCAAGCCGCTGCGGCAACTGGCCGAGATGGGCGTCGACATCGCCCTGGACGACTTCGGCACCGGCTACTCCAACCTGGCCAACCTGCGCCGGCTGCCGGTGAGCGTCCTGAAGCTGGACCGCTCCTTCACCCAGAGCATGCAGCGGTTCCCCGCCGACCCCGTCGACCTCAAGATCGTCGAGGGGATCGTCTCCCTCGCCCACAGCCTCGACCTCTCGGTCACCGTCGAGGGCGTGGAGACCGGCGCCCAGGCCGACCAGCTCCGCGTCCTGGGCTGCGACACGGCCCAGGGCTGGTACTACGCCCGCCCGGGTCCTCCGGAACACCTCCACGACCTCGCGCTGGCGGACGCGACGGGGTGACTGACGCCCCCAAGGGGCGCGGGGAACTGCGCGACCAGCCACGACGAAACCCGCACGTCCGACGTCGGCTGCGGGCCCGTCTCGGCCGGTCGCGCAGTTCCCCGCGCCCCTTACCGGCGTCACCGCACCCGGCGCCGGAAGGGTCACCGTTCCAGCAGCATCCGCTGCAGCTCCCGTGCCGCCCGAGGCGGAGCCACATCGCTGCGGTGGGCCAGGGCGATGGTCCGGTGCAGGCCCGGGCGGGCCAGCGGCGTGACCCGCAGCCCCCGCCCCGAGCGGGCCGCGACCATGCGCGGGACCACCGCGACGCCCAGCCCCGCCCGGACGAAGCCGAGCACCGCGTCCATCTCGCCGCCCTCCACCGCGAAGGCCGGCTCGAAGCCCTCCGCGCGGCACGCGGCGACGGTCAGTTCCCGCAGGTCGTACCCGTGCCGGAACATCACCAGCCGTTCGCCCTCCAGGTCGGCGATCCGGACCGTCCGCCGCCCCCCGCCGGGCCGCGGCTCCTCCGGTGAGGAGACCACCACCAGGTCCTCCCGCAGCAGCGTCACCGTGGTCAGCGCCGGTGACGGCGTCGGCAGCGGCAGCACCACCAGCGCGAGGTCGAGCGCGCCCCGGGCCAGCTCCCGTACCAGGTCGTGGCTGCCGCCCTCCTCGATCAGCAGCCGGATCCCCGGGTACCGGTCGTGGAAGGCGCGCAGCACGTCCGGCAGCAGCCCGGTGCACAGGCTCGGCGTGGCGCCCAGGCGCACCCGGCCGCTGCGCAACTGCGCCAGTTCCTGCACCTCGTGCCGCGCGGTCTCCGCGTCGGCGAGGATGCGCCGGGCCAGCGGCAGCAGCGCCTCCCCGGCGTCGGTCAGCGTGATGTTGCCGCGGGCCCGCTGGAACAGGTCCGCGCCCAGCTCCCGCTCCAGCGCCTTGATCTGCTGGGACAGCGACGGCTGGGCGACATGGACCAGGTCGGCGGCCCGGGTGAAGTGCCGGGTCTCGGCGACGGCGACGAAGTACTGGAGCTGCTGGAACTGCATGCGCCCAGCATAGGCATCGCCTATCGAAACGAGCCGTACCATGTCTTGGACCGATGGGGCTCGGGGGCCCTAACGTCCTGTGCCATGGCTCTGGCAACGCGGACGGACCGACGGCCGTCCATGGCACGCACCGTGTGGGACTCGACCGTCGGCAAGAAGACCGTGATGGCGGTCAGCGGGCTCGTGATGCTGCTGTACCTGATCGCCCACATGATCGGGAACCTGAAGATCTTCTTCGGCACCGAGGAGTTCAACCACTACGCCCACTGGCTGCGCACGGTCGGTGAGCCGTTCATGCACTACGAGTGGACGCTGTGGCTGATCCGCGTCGTGCTCGTCGTCGCCGTCGTCGCGCACGCCACCGCCGCCTACCAGCTCAGCCGCCGCGACCTCAGGGCCCGGCCCAGCAGGTACGTGCACAAGAAGCCGCGGGCGAGCTACGCGACGCGCACCATGCGCTGGGGCGGGGTCATCCTCGGCCTGTTCATCGTCTGGCACCTCCTCGACCTGACCACCGGCACCGTGCACTCCGGCGGCTTCGAGTCGGGCAAGCCCTACCAGAACGTCGTGGACACCTTCTCCACCTGGTACGGCAACGCCGTCTACATCGTCGCGATGCTCGCCCTCGGCCTGCACATCCGGCACGGCTTCTGGAGCGCCGCCCAGACCCTGGGGGCCGGCAGCCGGAGCCGGGACCGCGCCCTGAAGGCCGTCGCGAACGTCCTCGCGTTGCTGCTCACGGCCGGCTTCATCGCCGTACCCGTGGGCGTCATGACCGGAGTGGTGAGCTGACCATGACCTTCTACGCCGACTACACGACCGGGGAGCCGGTCGCCGACACCAAGGCCCCCGCGGGTCCCGTCCACGAGCGCTGGGACAAGCGCCGGTTCGAGGCCAAGCTGGTCAACCCGGCCAACCGGCGCAAGCACACCGTGATCGTGGTGGGCACCGGCCTGGCGGGCGGCTCGGCCGGCGCGACCCTCGCCGAGCAGGGCTACCACGTCATCCAGTTCTGCTACCAGGACTCCCCGCGCCGCGCCCACTCCATCGCCGCGCAAGGCGGCATCAACGCGGCGAAGAACTACCGCAACGACGGCGACTCCGTCCACCGCCTGTTCTACGACACCGTCAAGGGCGGCGACTTCCGCGCCCGGGAGTCCAACGTCCACCGGCTCGCGCAGATCAGCGTGGAGATCATCGACCAGTGCGTGGCGCAGGGCGTGCCCTTCGCCCGCGAGTACGGCGGCCTGCTCGACACCCGCTCCTTCGGCGGCGTCCAGGTCTCCCGCACCTTCTACGCCCGCGGCCAGACCGGTCAGCAGCTCCTGCTCGGCGCCTACCAGGCGCTCAGCCGGCAGATCGCGGCCGGCAACGTCGAGCTGCACGCCCGCACCGAGATGCTGGACCTGATCGTCATCGACGGACGGGCCCGGGGCATCGTCGCCCGGGACCTGATCACCGGGAAGATCGACACCTACTTCGCGGACGCCGTGGTGCTGGCCAGCGGCGGCTACGGCAACATCTTCTACCTGTCGACCAACGCCATGAACTCCAACGCGACCGCCGTCTGGCGGGCGCACCGGCGCGGCGCCTACTTCGCCAACCCCTGCTTCACCCAGATCCACCCCACCTGCATCCCGCGCACCGGCGACCACCAGTCCAAGCTGACCCTGATGAGCGAGTCGCTGCGCAACGACGGCCGGATCTGGGTGCCCAAGGCCAAGGGCGACACCCGCCCGCCGCACCAGATCCCCGAGGACGAGCGCGACTACTACCTGGAGCGCATCTACCCGTCCTTCGGCAACCTCGTCCCCCGCGACATCGCCTCCCGCGCCGCGAAGAACGTCTGCGACGAGGGCCGGGGAGTGGGCCCCGGCGGCCAGGGCGTCTACCTGGACTTCGCGGACGCCATCCGGCGGATGGGCCGCAAGGCCGTCGAGGCGAAGTACGGCAACCTCTTCGACATGTACCAGCGGATCACCGACGAGGATCCGTACGAGGTGCCGATGCGGATCTACCCGGCCGTGCACTACACGATGGGCGGGCTGTGGGTCGACTACGACCTCCAGACCACCGTCCCCGGCCTGTTCGCGATCGGCGAGGCCAACTTCTCCGACCACGGCGCCAACCGGCTCGGCGCCTCCGCGCTGATGCAGGGCCTGGCCGACGGCTACTTCGTGCTGCCGGCCACCATCAACGACTACCTCGCCCGCAACCCCCGCACGGACACCGTCGACGCTGGCCACCCGGTGGTGCAGGAGGTGCTCGCCGAGACCGAGGACCGGCTCAACCTGCTGCTCTCCGTGGACGGCGACCGCACCCCGGACTCCTTCCACCGCGAGCTGGGCGAGCTGATGTGGGAGTACTGCGGCATGGCCCGTACCGAGACCGGACTGCGCAAGGCGCTGGAGCGGATCCCGCAGATCCGCGAGGAGTTCTGGCGCCGGATCAAGGTGCCGGGCACCGGCGAGGAGTTCAACCAGTCGCTGGAGAAGGCCAACCGCATCGTCGACTACCTGGAGCTGGCGGAGCTGATGTGCCTCGACGCGCTGCACCGCTCGGAGTCCTGCGGCGGTCACTTCCGCGAGGAGTCCCAGACCCCCGACGGCGAGGCCGCCCGCAAGGACGACACGTTCTCCTACGCCGCCGCCTGGGAGTTCACCGGTACGGGCACCGCCCCCGTGCTGCACAAGGAAGACCTGGTCTTCGAGTACGTCCACCCCACTCAGCGGAGCTACGCATGAAGCTCACCCTGCGCGTCTGGCGCCAGAAGAACGCCGACGCCGAAGGCGCCATGTCCACGTACGAGGTGGACGGGATCTCACCGGACATGTCGTTCCTGGAGATGCTCGACACCCTCAACGAGGAGCTGATCCTCAAGGGCGAGGACCCGGTCGCCTTCGACCACGACTGCCGCGAGGGCATCTGCGGCGCGTGCTCGCTCGTCATCAACGGTGACGCGCACGGGCCGGAGCGGACCACGACCTGCCAGTTGCACATGCGGTCCTTCCGGGACGGCGACACCATCGACATCGAGCCGTGGCGCGCGGCGGCCTTCCCGGTGGTGAAGGACCTGGTCGTGGACCGGTCCGCGTTCGACCGGATCATCCAGGCCGGCGGGTACATCACCGCGCCCACCGGCGCGGCGCCGGAGGCCCACGCGACGCCGGTGCCGAAGCCGGACGCGGACTTCGCCTTCGAGCACGCGGAGTGCATCGGGTGCGGGGCGTGCGTCGCGGCGTGCCCCAACGGGGCGGCGATGCTGTTCACCTCCGCGAAGGTGAACCACCTCAACGTGCTGCCGCAGGGGGCGCCCGAGCGGGAGACGCGGGTGCTGGACATGGTGGCGCAGATGGACGCGGAAGGGTTCGGGGGGTGCACGCTCGCGGGTGAGTGCGCGACGGCTTGTCCCAAGGGGATTCCGCTGATGTCCATCACGAACATGAACAAGGAGTGGCTGCGGGCGACCCGGAAGGCCGGGAAGCGGTAAGTCCTGTCACGGGGGTGCGGGTGCGTCGTGGCTTGTCGCGCAGTTCCCCGCGCCCCTTTGGGTGAGGCCGGGAAGCGGTGTGCGTCGTCGCCGGGTGCGGGTGCGTCGTGGCTGGTCGCGCAGTTCCCCGCGCCCCTTTCGGGGCGCTTCAGTGAACGTTCGCCGGAAAGGTGCGGACGGGCGGGGTCGGGAGTGGTGCTCCTTCCGGCCCCGTCTCGCATGCCGGGATCCGGGGGTTCAGCGGACGCACATCCGTACTCCCGGCGGCGGTCATGTGCAGGACAGCCGGGCTCGGGAGAACTGGGGCGGACCCGGCTACCGACCAGGAGAGCAGCCATGACCGGTGCACTGACCGTCGACCGTCCCCCGCAGCCCGCCACCCGTTACACCGTCTCCCTCGCCCGCGACGAGGACGAGGTCCGCGCCGCGCAGCGCCTGCGGTACGAGGTCTTCGCGGGGGAACTGGGCGCCCTGCTGACCGGACCGCAGCCGGGGCTCGACGCCGACGCCTTCGACGCGTACTGCGACCACCTCCTGGTCCGTGAGGAGGGCACCGGGCAGGTCGTCGGCACCTACCGGCTGCTGCCGCCGGAGCGGGCCGCGGTCGCCGGGAGGCTGTACTCGGAGGGCGAGTTCGACCTGAGCGCGCTGGACCCGATCCGGCCGGAGCTGGTCGAGGTCGGCCGGTCCTGTGTGCACCCCGACCACCGCGACGGCGCCGTCATCGGCCTGATCTGGGCCGGCATCGCCCGCTACCTGGCCGACCGGGGCCACGCCTGGCTCGCGGGGTGCTGCTCGGTCCCGCTCGCCGACGGCGGGGCCCTCGCCGCCGCCACCTGGGACCGGGTCCGGGAACGGCACCTCGCCCCGCCCGAGTACCGGGTACGGCCGCTGCTGCCCTGGGTGCCCCGCCCCGCCACGCCCGCCGCCGGTACCGAGCTGCCCGCCCTGCTGCGCGGCTACCTCCGGCTCGGCGCCTGGGTCTGCGGGGCGCCCGCGCACGACCCCGACTTCGGCGTCGCCGACCTGTACGTGCTGCTGCCGATGAGCCGGATCCACCCGCGCTACCTGCGGCACTTCCTCTCCCTCGTACCCGCCGCGCGGTGAGCGCCTGGCTGCCCACCGCGCCCTGCACCCCCCGGGCGTGCGTGGAGCCGGCCCGGACCCGGGCGGCCGTGCCGCGGGCCGTGCTGCGGCTCACCGCCGTCGCCGTCCTGCTGCTGGCCGGGATCGCGCTGGTGCCGGCCGGCCACCGCCTCCCGGCGGCGCTGGTGCGCGCGTGGTGCCGGTGGATCGTCCGGGCCGCCGGGGTCCGGGTGCGGATCACCGGGCGGGCCGCGCCCGCCGGGGGACTGCTGCTCGTCGCCAACCACGTCTCCTGGCTGGACGTGCCGCTGCTCGCCGCCGTCCGCCCGGCCCGGATGGTCGCCAAGGCCGAGATCCGCCGCTGGCCGGTCGCGGGGGCGGTCGCCGCGAAGGCTGGGGTGCTCTTCCTCGAACGGGACCGGCTGCGCGCCCTGCCCGGCGCCGTCGCCCGGATCGCGGGGGCGCTGCGCGAGGGCGCCGCGGTCGCCGTCTTCCCCGAGGGCAGCACCTGGTGCGGGCGGGCCCGGGGGCCGTTCCGGCGGGCGGTGTTCCAGGCCGCGCTGGACGCGGGCGTGCCGGTGCAGCCGGTGCGCATCCGCTACCTGGCCGGCGGGCGGACGGTGAGCACGGCACCCGCGTTCGTCGGTGAGGACACGCTGCTGGCCTCGGTGTGGCGGGTGGCCTCGACGCGCGGTCTGGTGGCCGAGGCGCAGGTGCGGCCGGTGCTCGCGCCGGGCGGCCTCCCCGACCGGCGGGCGCTGGCCCGGGCCGCCGAACCGGGGGACGCGGTGCCGCCGGCCGGCGGCCGGAAGACGACGGCGCATACGAAAAATATGTGCGCTTTGTAGCGCAGGTTCCGTTTTCTCCGTTTTGATGCGGAAAACCGGAGGAGTGTCACTCCGGAAGGAGGGTGAGGCCAGATGATCACCCGTGAACAGATCAGGAACCTCTTGGACCATCCCGTCTACGACGGTGACGGCAACAAGATCGGTGAGGCCAGTCATGTCTTCTTCGACGACGTGACCGGACGTCCCGAGTGGGTCAGCGTCAAGACCGGCATGTTCGGTTCCAAGGAGTGCTTCGTGCCCATCCGGGACGCCTCCCTGGTCGAGGACCACCTCGAGGTCCCGTACCGCAAGGACCAGATCAAGGACGCCCCCAGTGTCGACGTCGACGCCGGCGGACACCTGTCGGCGACCGAGGAGCACCGCCTCTACGACTACTACGGCATCAACTGGGACAACGTCCTGACCGATGCCGAGACGCCGGGCGACCGTTCCACGGACACGGGCACCGGCACGACCGCAGCGGCGGGCACGGCGGGTACCGCGGGCATGGCCGGGGCGCCCGGCAGCGGCCGGAGGGCCGGCATGACCGGCATGGGCGCCGCCGGCGAGCGGGGCGGCACGGACCGCGCGGGAATGCGCGGCGACGACGCCATGACCGTCTCCGAGGAGCGGCTGCGCGTCGGCGTCGAGCGGCACGAGAGCGGCCGGGCCCGGCTGCGCAAGTACGTCGTCACCGAGGAGGTCGAGCAGACCGTCCCGGTCCGGCACGAGGAGGTACGCGTCGAGCGCGAGCCGATCACCGAGGCCAACCGCGGGGACGCGCTGGCCGGCCCGGAGATCAGCGAGGCCGAGCACGAGGTCACCCTGCACGAGGAACGTGCCGTGGTGGAGACCGAGACGGTCCCGGTGGAGCGGGTGCGCCTGACCACCGAGGAGCACGTCGAGAACGAGACCGTCCGCGGTCAGGTCCGCAAGGAACGCATCGAGACCGAGGGGGTCGAGGACGACACCGGCCGCACCGGCCGCTGGCCTCACAAGTGAACAGCGGGCGAGGCCGCCGCGCCGCCGCTCAGCGGCGCGGCGCCCGCCCGAGGGCCTCGGCGAGATACGGCGCGGTGGCGCTGCCCGCCGCCCGCGCCACCTGACCGGGCGGGCCCGCGGCCACGATCCGCCCGCCCGCGTCACCCCCGCCCGGACCCAGGTCGATCACCCAGTCCGCGCCCGCCGCCACCGCCATGTCGTGCTCGACCACGACGACCGTGTGCCCGGCGTCGACCAGCCCGTGCAACTGCCGGGTCAGCACCTCCACGTCGGCCGGGTGCAGCCCGGTCGTCGGCTCGTCCAGGAGGTAGAGCGTGTGGCCCCGGCGGCCCCGCTGGAGTTCGCTCGCCAGCTTGATGCGCTGGGCCTCCCCGCCGGACAGCTCGGTCGCGGGCTGCCCCAGCTTGAGATAGCCGAGGCCCACGTCGAGCAGCGCGCGCAGGCTGCGGACCGCCGCCGGGACGTCCGCGAAGAACTCCGCCGCGCCCTCCACGGTCAGGTCCAGCACCTCGGCGATGTTCCGCCCCCGGTAGGTCACCTGGAGGGTCCCGGGGTTGTAGCGGGCCCCGGCGCAGTCCGGGCAGGGCGCGTAGGTGCTGGGCAGGAACAGCAGCTCCACGCTGACGAACCCCTCGCCCTGGCAGGTCTCGCAGCGCCCCCCGGCCACGTTGAACGAGAACCGGCCCGCCCCGTACCCGCGCTGCCGCGCCCCTTCGGTGCCCGCGAACACCTTGCGCACGACGTCGAACAGACCGGTGTAGGTGGCCAGGTTGGAGCGCGGGGTGCGGCCGATCGGCCGCTGGTCGACGGAGACCAGCCTGGGCACGCCGGGCAGCTCCTCGGTGATCTCGCCGACCAGCGTGGACTTGCCGGAACCGGAGACCCCGGTCACCGCGGTGAGGACGCCGAGCGGGAACTCGGCGGTCACCCCGCGCAGGTTGTGCCGGGTGACCGGGCCCACCGTCAGCGTGCCGCGCGGTTCCCGTACCGCCCCGGCCGGTGCGGCGGACCGCCCGGACAGGTAGCGGGCGGTCGCCGACCCCGCCACCCCGGCCAGCTCCGCGGGCGGCCCGCTGTGCAGCACCCGCCCGCCGTGCTCGCCCGCCCCCGGGCCGACGTCCACGACCCAGTCGGCGGCGCGCACCACGCCGAGGTGGTGCTCCACCACGAACACCGAGTTGCCGGCCGCCTTCAGCCGCTCCAGCACGGTCAGCAGGGCCTCGGTGTCCGCCGGGTGCAGCCCCGCGGACGGCTCGTCCAGGACGTAGACGACACCGAACAGGCCCGAGCGGAGCTGGGTCGCCAGCCGCAGCCGCTGCAGTTCGCCGGCCGACAGGGTGGGGGTGGCCCGGTCCAGGCTGAGGTAGCCCAGGCCCAGCTCGACCACGGGCGCGATCCGGGCGAGCAGGTCCTCGGTGAGCACCCGGGCCGTGCCGCCCTCCCTCGGCAGGCACGCGGCGAGGTCGGTGAGCGGCAGCGCGGCCAGCTCGGCGACGGTCCGGCCGCCGACCGTCACCGCCAGCGCCTCCGGGCGCAGCCTGCCGCCGCCGCAGGCCGGGCAGGGCTCGCTGGTCAGGAAGCGCTCGGCCTTCGCCCGCAGCGCCGGGCTCTTGGAATCGGCGAAGGTCTTCAGCACGTACCGCCGGGCGCTCAGGTACGTGCCCTGGTACGGCCGCTGGATGCGTCCGGCCTCCCGCACGGGGTGCACGGTGACCACCGGCTGCTCGTCGGTGAACAGGATCCACTCCCGCTCCTCGGCGGGCAGCTCCCGCCAGGGCCGGTCCACGTCGTGGCCGAGGGCGTCCAGCACGTCCCGCAGGTTCTTGCCCTGCCAGGCGCCGGGCCAGGCGGCGATCGCGCCCTCCCGGATCGACAGCGACGGGTCCGGGACCAGCAGCTCCTCGGTGGTCCGGTGCACCCGGCCCAGCCCGTGGCACTGAGGGCACGCCCCGGCCGCCGTGTTGGGCGAGAACGCGTCCGAGTCCAGGCGCTCGGCGCCGGGCGGGTAGTCACCGGCCCGGGAGAACAGCATCCGCAGCGAGTTGGAGAGGTTCGTCACCGTGCCCACCGAGGAGCGGGAGGTCGGGGCGGCGCGGCGCTGCTGCAGCGAGACCGCGGGCGGCAGCCCGGTGATCTCCCCGACCTTCGGCGCCCCCACCTGGTGGATCAGCCGCCGGGCGTACGGCGCCACCGACTCGAAGTACCGGCGCTGCGCCTCCGCGTACACCGTCCCGAACGCCAGCGACGACTTCCCCGAGCCCGACACCCCGGTGAACACGGCGATCACGTCCCGGGGGATGTCGACGTCCACGCCCTTGAGGTTGTGCTCGCGGGCGCCGCGGACACGGACGTACGGGTCGTGGGGGTGGTGCATGGCGGGCTCCGTACGGGACTGCTGCGGACGGTGGGACAAAACCCCGTGATCCTACGCGCCGGCGTCCGCGACGATCCGGGCGAGCCGCCGGTAGGAGTCGACCAGTGCCTCCCGGTCGTAGGTGCTGGTGGTGACCAGGACCTCCTGGGCGCCGGTCTCCTTCAGCAGGGTCTCCAGCGCGTCGGCGACCTGCTCCTCGGTGCCGGCCAGGTGGCCGGTGAGGCCGGACTCGTACAGGCCGCGCTCCTTGGCGGTCATCGCGCGGGCCTCGACCCGTTCGGCGGGCGGCAGCGGCGGGAAGGTGCCGTGGGTGCGGGAGTGGGCCATGGACCAGGCTTCCGGGACCAGCAGCCGCCGGGCCGCCTCGGGGGTGCCGGCCACGGCGACGGTGCCGGAGATGACGACGTACGGCTCGGCGGCCCAGGGGGAGGGGCGGAAGCCGTCGCGGTAGCGGTCGATGCCCCGGCGCATCCGGTCCCGGTCGCGCAGGTCGCCGATGACCATCGGCAGTCCGGCGCGGGCGGCGACGGCCGCGCCCTCGCCCATGGCCAGCACGAACGGCGGGACCCGCAGCCCCTCGGCGGGCCGGGCACGCACTCCGGTGGGGGAGGTGCCGGTGAACCAGCCGAGCAGCTCCGCGAGCTGCTCCTCGAAGCGGTCGGCGTCGTCCTTGTCCCGGCCGAGCGCCTTGCGCACCCCGTCGGTGAAGCCCACCGAGCGACCCAGTCCCATGTCGATCCGCCCCGGGAAGAGCGACTCCAGCACCCCGAACTGCTCGGCGACCACCAGCGGCCGGTGGTTGGGCAGCATCACCCCGCCGGTGCCGACCCGGATGGTCCGGGTGGCGCCCGCGACGGCGGCGGCCAGCACGGTGGGCGCCGACCCGGCCACCCCGGGCACGCCGTGGTGCTCCGAGACCCAGAACCGGTGGAACCCCAGCCGCTCCGCCTCCCGCGCCAGCTCCACGGTGTCCCGCAGCGCCTCCCCGGGCGGACGCCCCTCCCGGGTGCGCGAACGGTCGAGGACGGAGAAACGGGTACCTGCGATCAACGAGCTCACGACCGTGTCAACGCCCGGCGGGCCGGGACATTCCCGCCCCCGGCCGCCGCCCGGCCTAGGCTGGGCGGCGTGAGCGTGCGCGAGAGCAGTGAGCGTCCCCTGGCCGTGTTCGATCTGGACAACACCCTCGCGGACACCGCGCACCGGCAGCGCTTCCTGGAGCGCCGCCCGCGCGACTGGGACGCCTTTTTCGCCGCCGCGCCGCACGACCCGCCGCTGCCCGAGGGCGTGGCGCTGGCCCGGCGCAGCGCCGAGGAGTGCGAGATCGTCTATCTGACCGGCCGCCCGGAGCGCTGCCGCCGCGACACCCTCGACTGGCTGGCCGCGCACGGGCTCCCCGAGGGGCGACTGCACATGCGGCGCGACCGGGACCGCCGGCCCGCCCGGCACACCAAGCTGGAGATCCTGCGCGGGCTGGCCCGCACCCGCGAGGTCCGCGTCCTGGTGGACGACGACGAACTGGTCTGCGCGGACGCCGAACGGGCCGGGTTCACCGTCCTGCGGGCGCGGTGGGCGGACCGGTCGGCGGAGCTGAGGGACGCGCAGGAGCGCGAGGGCCGCACCTGACGCCGGGCCGGGCGGCCCAGGGGGTCACTCCCCGTCCGCGCCCTCCAGGCGGAAGCCCACCTTCAGGCCGACCTGCCAGTGCGAGATCCGCCCGTCCGCGATCGCGCCGCGCACCTGGGTCACCTCGAACCAGTCCAGGTTGCGCAGGGTCTCGGAGGCGCGGGTGATGCCGTTGCGGACCGCCTGGTCGACGCCGTCGGGCGAGGTGCCGACGATCTCCGTGACCCGGTAGGTGTGGTTCGACATGCGGGTGCTCCTCTCGGTGACGACGTGACGTGCCTCCACGGTGCCTCAAGAGGTGACCGGGCGCGAGACGGCGGCCCGGTGGCTCCCGATCGCTTGACCAACGCATTGGTACATACCAAAATCCAGACACCCGTACGAGCGCTCCGCTCGTCCCCCCACGCCGGGTTCCCCGTCGCCGTGCCCCGCACAGAGAAACAGGACCCCCCGTGAGACGTCGTCGCCCCCTCGCCCTCGTCTGTGTGTCCGCCGCCCTGCTCAGCGGGTGCGGCCTGGTCGCCCGGGAGGACGCCGCCGAGCAGCGCTCCGTCACGGTGTGGCTGATGAAGGACAGCGCCTCGAAGGACTTCGTGGACCGCTTCACCGAGGAGTTCGAGGGCGACCACCCCGGCCTCGACCTCCAGGTCCGCATCCAGCAGTGGACCGGCATCGGCGAGAAGGTGCGGGCCGCGCTGAAGGCGGACGGCACCGGCGGACCCGATGTCATCGAGGTCGGCAACACCCAGGTCCCGCAGTACGCCGAGGACGGCGGGCTGCTCGACCTGACCCTGGAGTCGATGCGGGACTGGGGCCTGCGCGACTGGCTGCCCGGCCTCGCCGAACCCGGCCAGTGGATGTCCCGGCAGTACGGCGTGCCCTGGTACGCCGCCAACCGCGTGGTCGTCTACCGCAAGGACCTGTTCGAGCGGGCCGGGATCACCGCGCCGCCCCGCACCCAGCAGGAGTGGCTCGACATCACCGAACGCCTCGACACCGGCGGCACCCAGGGCATCTACCTGGCCGGCCAGGACTGGTACACGCTCGCCGGGTTCATCTGGGAGGAGGGCGGCGAACTGGCCCGGCAGCGCGGCGCCGTCTGGCAGGGCACCCTGGACAGCGCCGCGGCCCTGCGCGGCATGGACTACTACCGCCGCCTCCAGGCGCTCGGCGACGGGCCGGTCGACGCCGACGAGGAACACCCGCCGCAGGCCGGGGTGTTCGCCGGCGGGCAGGTCGCCCAGATCGTCGCCGTGCCGGGCCTGGCCCGCGCCATCGTCGAGCAGAACCCGGAGCTGGAGGGGAAGCTGGGTTTCTTCCCGGTGCCCGGCAAGAGCGCCGGCGCCCCCGGCGCCGTCTTCACCGGCGGCTCCGACCTGGTCGTCGCCAAGAACACCGACGCCCGGGAGGCGGCCGTCGCGGTGGTCGAGGCGCTGGCGGGGGAGAAGTGGAACACCGAACTGGCCCGCGCCATGAACTACGTCCCCAACAAGAAGTCCCTCGCCGCGGCCGTGGCCGGTGAGGAGGGCGTCACCGCGATGGCGGCCGGCGCCGCCCGGGGCCGGGCCACCCCGACCACCCCCCGGTGGGGCGCGGTCGAGGCGGACAACCCGATCAAGGAGTACATGACCGCCGTCCTCAAGGGCGGCGACGCGGCCACCGAGGCCCGCCGGGCCTCCGAACGCGTCACCGACCTGCTGGACCTCGACGGCGAGTGACCCGGCCCGGCGGACGGGGCCCGCGCCCGGTGCGCCGCGCTCAGCGCACCGTGCTCAGGGAGAGCGCGAACCGGCCCGCGCCGTCCGTCCACCAGCGCACCGGTTCCAGCCCGGCCGCCGTCAGCTCCGCCCGTACGCCCTCCTCGCGGAACTTCGCCGACACCTCGGTGCGCATCTCCTCCCCGGCCGCGAACTCCACGGCCAGGTCCAGCGCCTGCACCTTCACCGTCTGGGCGGTACGGGAGCGCAGCCGCATCTCGATCCACTCCCGCCCGGGGTCCCACACCGCCACGTGCTCGAAGGCGTCCGGGTCGAAGTCGGCGTCCAGCTCCCGGTCGATGACGGTGAGCACGTTCTTGTTGAACGCCGCCGTCACCCCGGCCGCGTCGTCGTACGCCCGGACCAGCACCTCCTCGTCCTTCACCAGGTCGGTGCCGAGCAGCAGCGTGTCACCGGGCGCGAGCAGGGCCCGTACGGCGGTGAGGAACGCGGCGCGCTCGGCGGGCAGCAGGTTGCCGATGGTGCCGCCGAGGAACGCCAGCAGCCGGGGCCCCGGCGTGTCGGGCAGGGTGAACCCGGCGGTGAAGTCGGCGATCAGCGCGTGCACGGCCAGCCCGGGCCGCTCGGCGGCGAGCGCCCGCCCGGCCCCGGTGAGGGCGCTCTCGCTGACGTCGACCGGGACGTAGCCGCGCAGCCCGGTCAGGGCGTCCAGCAGATAGCGGGTCTTCTCGGACGACCCGGAGCCCAGCTCGACCAGGGTGGCCGCGCCGGTGGCCGCCGCGATCTCGCCGGCCCGGGCCCGCAGGATCTCGCGTTCGGCGCGGGTCGGGTAGTACTCGGGCAGTTCGGTGATCCGCTCGAAGAGCTCGCTGCCGTGCGCGTCGTAGAACCACTTCGGCGGCAGGGTCTTCGGCGTGCCCGTCAGACCGGCCCGGACATCGGCGCGCAGCGCGGCCTCCGTGGCGTCCTCGGGCAGGATGCGGGTGATGCGGAACGGGCTCACGTGCGGGACTCCTCAGCGGACGCGGGTGCCAGGGTGTCGCTCGGTTCCTTCAGCGGCGTCAGCAGCACCTCGGTGCGGCTCGCCGTGAGCAGGGTGCGGTCGGGCACCTCCTGCCAGGCGGGATCGTCGTCGTAGGGTTCGGAGGCCACGACGGTGCCGCCGCCGGGCCGGGCCAGGTACCACAGGGTGTCGCCCCAGGCGGTGGCGGTGACCGCCGTCCCGTCGGTCAGCAGCAGGTTCAGCCGGGAGGCGGGGGCCGCCGCGGCGACCTCGGCGACCGTCCCGGCCAGCGCTCGGCCCGGGTCGTCCCCGGCCCGCAACCGGGCCAGCACCAGCGCCCACACGAACGCCGAGTCGGTACGGGCCTCCAGCGCGAGCACCTCGGCCGGCGGCAGGGACGCGACCAGCGGGGCGAGCGAGCCGGGCCACCCGGCCACCGCCCCGTTGTGGCTGAACAGCCAGGTGCCCGCGGCGAACGGCGCCGCCGCGGCCTCCGCGTCCGCCCCCGCCAGGGTCGCGTCCCGCACCGCACCGAGCAGCGCGCCGGAGCGCACCACCCGGGCGAGGTCGGCGAAGGACAGGTCGGCCCAGACCGGCCCGGCCCGGCGGTACCGGGCCGGCACCGGGTCGCCGCCGGCGTACCAGCCGACGCCGAACCCGTCGGCGTTGACCGTCCCGTACCGCTGCCGGCGCGGCGCCCAGGACTGCCGGTACAGCCCGTGCGCGGGCGCCACCAGCAGCTCCCCGAGCCGCACCTCGGGGCCCACGTAGGCCAGGTGACGGCACATCAGACACCCTCCGCGGACCGGGCGGTGCGGAAGCCGGAGAAGATCTGCCGCCGGACCGGATAGTCCCAGTTGCGGAACGTGCCCCGGCAGGCCACCGCGTCCACGGCGAACGAACCGCCGCGCAGCACCTTGTACTCGGGCCCGAAGAACACCTCCGAGTACTCCCGGTACGGGAACGCCCGGAACCCCGGGTAGGGCGCCAGGTCGCTCGCCGTCCACTCCCACACGTCCCCGATCAACTGCCGTACCCCCAGCGGCGACTGCCCCGCCGGGTAACTGCCGGCGGGCGCCGGGCGCAGGTGCCGCTGGCCCAGGTTGGCGTGCTCGGGGCCCGGGTCGGCGTCGCCCCACGGGTAGCGGGTGGAGCGGCCGGTCGCCGGGTCGTACCGGGCGGCCTTCTCCCACTCCGCCTCGGTGGGCAGCCGCCGCCCGGCCCAGCGGGCGTAGGCGTCGGCCTCGTACCAGCACACGTGCACCACCGGCTCCTCCGGCGGCACCGCCTCCGTGACCCCGAACCGGCGGCGCAGCCACTGCCCGCCGTCCCGGCGCCAGAACAGCGGCGCCGAGATCGCGTTGCGCTGGATGTGCGCCCATCCTTCGGGCGTCCACCAGCGCGGGTCCTGGTAGCCGCCGTCCGCGATGAACGCCTGGTAGGCGCCGTTGGTCACCGGTGTGGTGTCGATGAGGAACGGGGCCACCTCGCGGCGGTGCGCGGGCCGTTCGTTGTCCAGCGCCCAGGGCTCGGTGGAGGTGCCCATCGTGAACGGGCCGCCGGGCACCAGCACCTCGGCCGGCCCGTCGTACGGCGGCACCGGCTCCGGGTCGGGGGCGACCAGCGCCCGCGGCCCCTTGCGGAGCTGATGCGTGATCAGCATCGTTTCGTCGTGCTGTTGTTCGTGCTGCGCGACCATCCCGAAGGCGAAGCCCGCCTCGGTCAGGTCCGACCCGTGGAACGCGGTGCGCTCCAGCACGTCCAGGGCCCGGCCGCGCACGTCCGCCGCGTACCGGCGGGCCTCCTCGGGCGGCAGCAGCGGCAGCTTGGGGCGTTCGGCGCGGGGATGCTCGAAGGCGTCGTAGAGGCTGTCTATCTCGGGCCGTATCGCCTCCTGCCCGGCGACGGCCCGCAGCAGCCACTGTTCCTCCTGGTTGCCGATGTGGGCGAGGTCCCACACCAGCGGTGACATCAGCGGCGAGTGCTGGGCGGTCAGGTCGGGTCCGTCCACGCAGTCGGTCAGCAGCGCGGTGCGCTCCCGGGCGGCGACCAGCGTGGCCAGCGCCCGCTCGCGCAGCGCCTCGGCGTCGTACGCGGGCTCGGTCATGGGCGGATGTCCTTCCGGTTCGGCCGGCGGCCCGCGCCGGCCGGTTCCTCCAGCAGATCGTCGGCGGGGCAGCGGCCCTGGGCGACATAGCGGTCCCGGTACGCGGCGACGGCGTCCGTCACCCGGGCGTCCGCGCCGAGCCGGGGCAGCGCTTCGAGCGCCGCCGCGAAACACCCGGCGGCGGCCTCGCGCAGCTCCGGGTCGGCCGGCCCGTGCCGGGCCGCGTCCCGCCACAGCGGGTTGTGCGGGGCGGGCAGCCCGCCGGTCCGCTCGGCCAGCGGCTTCACGGTCCGGTAGGCGGTCTCGCTGGCCTCCGGGTCGTCGAACAGCGCCGCCGTGACGGCCAGCGGCACGATCCAGCCGTCCTCCCCGGGCTGCGCGTCGATCATCCGCAGCTCCAGGTGGCCGCGCGGTCTGACCGGCGGGAACAGCGTGGTGAGGTGGTAGTCGAGGTCGTCCCGGGTCGGCGGCCGCGGCGACCGCGACCGGGTCCATTCCCGGAAGGTCAGCCCCTCGGGCACCTCCCAGGGGCCGCTGTCCCGGCGTACGCACATCACCGGGGCGTCCAGCACATGCCGGGCCCAGGCGGTGCGTGGCTCGGTGTCCAGCGGGGGGCCGCCCGCCCGGTCCGGGCCTATGTGCTCCCAGAGCAGTTGCCGGGTGGAGCGCCAGCCGGTGGGACGCCGCCCGTCCAGCGGCGAGTGGGCGAACGCGGCCACCAGCACCGCGCCCAGATAGTGGGCGAGCCACCAGCGCCGCACATGGCCGAGCGGGCCGGGCTCCTCGTACCCCGCGTCCACGCAGACCTGCACGGAGGCCGAGGCGCACATCATCGCGCGGCCCGCCGGACCGGTGCGGTCCAGGCACGCCTCCATGGCGTCGTAGCGGGGCAGGCGCAGGTAACGGCGGGGAATCCGCCAGGGATCGTGGCCGAAGCCGGCCAGGACGAGACTCTGCTCGCGCAGGACCGCGCGGACGGCGGCCAGATCGGCGGAGACGGTATCGACGAGGTCCGTCAGGGAGGCCGCGGGCGGCGAGCTCAGTTCCAACTGGCCGCCGGGCTCCACGGTGAGCGCCGACCTCAGGGGCACGGTGCGCAGTGCGGCGTAGGCCGCGTCGAGCCGTTCGGGTGTGACGGGGAGCCGCGGGTCGCGCAGCTCGTGGACGAGCCATTCCACTTCCACCCCGAGGCGTCGGGGCGGGCCGGTCTTGAAGCAGATGCCGCGGACCAGAGCCTCGACCTCCGCTTCGGTGACGGCGGAGCGCGGCTGATCGGTACAGCCGCCTACCGAATCTGACATGTCGGGATCCTCCTGAGATTCCACCATGTCACCGACCTGCGAGCCGGGCGGCCGGGTCGGCGCACTCGTCCCACCCAAGACCCTCGTGCCCCTCGGCACAAGGGTGCATACCCATGTTTTCCGGCAACGCCCGTGCCCCGGAAACCCCGTTGCACCGCACGCCCAGCATCGCTCACGATGCGTTCACCGGCACGACGGGGGAGGCCACGCGGGGCGCGGTCACGGCACCCACGGGGGTGGCGCCGTGACCGCGCGCCCGCGGGGCGGCGCGCGGCCGGAGAGCCGCCACCGGGACGGAAGTGGCAAGCTGATCACGGTCACCGCACGGACACCAGAACAGGAAGCCGACCACATGACCGACCAGCTCACCGTGAGCGTCCTGGGCACCGGCATCATGGGCGCCGCCATGGCCCGCAACCTCGCCCGCGCCGGACACACCGTCCACGCCTGGAACCGCAGCCGTGCCAAGGCCGAGCCGCTCGCCGCCGACGGCATTCACGTCGCCGGCACCCCCGCGGACGCGGTCCGCGCCGCCGACGTGGTGCTGACCATGCTCTACGACGGTCCGGCCGCCCTGGACGTGATGCGGCAGGCCGCGCCCGGTCTGCGCCCCGGCGCCGCCTGGGTGCAGTCGACCACCGCGGGCATCGGGGCCCTCGGCGAACTGGCCGGGTTCGCCCGGGAACACGGCCTGGTCTTCTTCGACGCCCCCGTCCTCGGCACCCGGCAGCCCGCCGAGGCCGGGCAGTTGCTGGTCCTCGCGGCCGGCCCCGCCGACGCCCGCCCCACGGTGACGCCGGTGTTCGACGCGGTCGGCTCGCGCACCGTGTGGACCGGCGAGGACGGCGCCGCCGGCAGCGCCACCCGGCTGAAGCTGGTCGCCAACAGTTGGGTCATCGCCGCCACCAACGCCACCGGCGAGGTCCTCGCCCTCGCCGAGGCCCTGGACGTCGACCCGGACCGCTTCTTCGACGCCATCGCCGGCGGCCCGCTCGACATGGGCTATCTGCGCGCCAAGGCCGCCCTGGTCCGGGACGGCGCGCTCACCCCGCCGCAGTTCGCGGTGGCCACCGCCGCCAAGGACGCCCGGCTGATCGTCGAGGCCGGCGAACGGGCCGGCCTGCGTCTGGACGGGGCCGCCGCCGGCGCCGAACGCCTCGCCCGCGCCGCCGCCCAGGGACACGGCGACGAGGACATGGCCGCCGTCTACTTCGCCAGCTTCGACGAGTCCAAGTAGCCTCGGACCACGCAACGATCAAGGAGTTCACGTGTCCAAGCCGCCGCTGCCGCCCGAGGCCGTCGACCTGCTGCGCCGCCCCAACCCCTGCGTGATGGCGACCCTCCGCTCCGACGGCACCCCCGTCTCCACGGCCACCTGGTACCTGTGGGAGGACGACGGCCGGGTGCTGATCAACCTCGACGAGGGCCGGGTCCGCCTCAAGCACCTGCGCCGCGACCCCCGGGTCACCCTCACCGTCCTTGACGCCGACGACTGGTACACCCACGTCACCCTGATCGGCCGGGTCACCGAGACCCGCGACGACGAGAACCTGGCCGACATCGACCGCCTCTCCACCCACTACACCGGCGGCCCCTACCCCCAGCGGTCCCGCGCCCGGGTCAGCGCCTGGGTCGAGATCGACCGCTGGCACGGCTGGGGCGCGCACAAGGACAACGACCAGTCGTCGAGCTGACCCGCCCGCCGGGCCCGTCCTACCGGGCCAGCAGGTCGCGCAGGGCCCCGGCGACCTCGCCGGGGGCCTCCTCCGCCATGAAGTGGCCGCAGCCCACCGTGCGGTGCAGCAGGTCGGGGGCCCAGGCCCGCCACAGGGCGGCGGCGTCGTAGCCGAGGGCCGTGCCCCAGTCCTGCTGGAGCACGGTCACCGGCATCCGCAGCCGGTCGCCGCGGTCCCGGTCGGCCCGGTCGTGGACGAGGTCGACGCCGGCCGAGGCCCGGTAGTCGGCGACGATGGACGGCACCGCCTCCCGGGACGCCTTCAGATAGGCGGCGCGGACCTCGGCGGGCAGCGCCCGCGGGTCCTTGGTCCAGACGTCGAGGAAGTGCCCGAAGAACGCGTCCGGCGCCCCCGCGATCAGTTGCTCCGGCAGCCCGGCCGGCTGGGCCATCAGGTACAGGTGGAAGCCGACGGCCGCCGAGACGCCGCGCAGCACGTCCCACATGTCCAGGGTGGGCAGCACGTCCAGCGCGGCCAGGTGCGTCACCGCGTCCGGATGGTCCAGGCCCGCCCGGACGGCGACCAGGGCGCCCCGGTCGTGCCCGGCCAGCGCGAACCGCTCGTGCCCCAGCGCCCGCGCCAGGGCGACCACGTCGGCGGCCATGGTCCGCTTGGCGTAGGCGGTGCCGTCCGGGTCGGCGGGCTTGTCGCTGTCGCCGTACCCCCGCAGATCGGGGCAGATGACGGTGTGCTCGGCCGCCAGATCGGCGGCGACGTGCCGCCACATCAGATGGGTCTGCGGGAAGCCGTGCAGCAGCACCAGCGGGCTGCCGGAGCCGCCGACGGCCACGTGCAGCCGCACGCCGTCGGCGACGGCGATCCGGTCGTGGGCGAAGCCGGGGATGGTCGGTGCCATGACTGATCCGTTCCTTTGTCGAGGGGGTCGCGGACCGTCTCCGCGAACGGTCCCGAGCCTCCCGCCCGCGAATCAGCAACCGATCAGCACGGTTACGGTGGTCCCCGCGCGGTACGACGGGACGGGAAGCGGACGGAACACATGACAGCGGTCGCCTTCGGGGTGCTCGGACCCGTCACGGCCGGACGCGACGGCGACCCGGTCGACCTCAAGGGGCCCCGGCACCGGGCGCTGCTGGCCCGGCTGATCGCCGCCCGGCGCCGGGTCGTCCCCGTCGACCGGCTGGTCGCCGACCTGTGGGAGGTGCCGCCCGCCCGGGCCGTCGGCACCCTGCGCACCTTCGTCGCCGACCTGCGCCGCGCCCTGGAACCGGAGCGCCCGCGCCGCGCCCCCGCCCGGCTGCTGGTCACCGAGGGCCCCGGGTACGCGCTGCGGGCCGCGCCCGGCGCGGTGGACGCCTGGCGGTTCGAGACGGCCGTCGCCGAGGCCGGCGACCTGCCCGCCGACCGGGCGGCGGCCCGGCTCACGGCGGCGCTGGGTCAGTGGCGGGGCCCGGCCTACGCCGACTTCGGCGGCGAGGAGTGGGCGCGCGGCGAACGCTCCCGGCTCACCGAACTGCGCCTGCGCGCGGTCGAACGGCGGGCCGAGCACCTGATGGCGGCCGGGCGCGCCGCCGACGCCGTCCCCGACCTGGACGCGCACCTCGCCGAGCACCCCTGGCGCGAGGAGGCGTGGCGGCTGCTCGCCCTCGCCCTGTACCGCACCGGACGGCAGGCGGACGCCCTCGCCGCCCTGCGCCGCGCCCGCGCCCTGCTCGCCGACGGACTCGGCGTCGACCCGGGCCCGCGGCTGCGTCGACTGGAGGCCGGCATCCTCGCCCAGGACCCCGCCCTCGACCCGCCCGCCGAACCCGCCGAGGCCGCCGCCCGGCTGTGGACCCGGGCCACCGAGGCGTACGACCGGACGGTCGCCGCCGGGTCCCGCGCCCGCCTGGAGTCGGCCGTCGGCCTGCTGCGCGTCCTCGCCCTGACCGGCGGCGGCGGTCTGGAGGCCGCCCGGGAGCACCGTACGGCGGCGGTCGCCGCGGCCGAGGAGACCGGCGACGCGGACCTGACGGCCCGGGTGATCGGCGCCTACGACGTGCCCGCGATCTGGACCCGCGCCGACGACCCCGGGGCGGCCCGGGCGATCGTCGCGGCGGCCGAACGCACCCTCGCCGCCCTCCCCGACGACGGCACCACCGCCGCGGCCCGCGGCAAGCTGCTGGCCACCGTCGCCCTGGAGTCCCGGGGCGTACGCTCCCCGCGCGGCCCCGAGGCGGCGGCCGAGGCCGAGCGGATCGCCCGCCGCCTGGACGACCCGGCGCTGCTGGCGTTCGCGCTCAACGGCGCGTTCATGCAGTCCTGCGCCACCCCCGGACAGGCCCCGCGCCGGGACGCCATCGGCGCCGAACTCCTCGCGCTGGCCGGCCGCCACGGCCTGGTCACCTACGAGATCCTCGGCCATCTGATCCGCCTCCAGGCCCGCGCCGCGCACGGCGACTTCGCCGCCGCCGACCGGCACGCCACCGCCGCGGACCACCTCGCCGAGCGGCACGAACGGCCCCTGGTGACCGTCTTCACCACCTGGTACCGCGCCCTGCGCGAGGCCGCCACCGGCGCCCCGTACCACCAAGCCGAGGCCGGCTACCGGGCCGCCGCCGGGACCCTCGACGGCGCCGGCATGCCGGGCCTGGCACACGGGCTGCTGCCCCTCGCCCTGCTCGGCCTGAAGCTGGCCCACGGCCGCCCGCCCGAGGCCGACCTCGGCGACGACTGGGGACCGTACCTGCCCTGGGCCCGGCCCTTCGCCCTGCTCGCCGAGGGCCGCGCCGACCGGGCCCGCGCCGCCCTGGGCGCCCTGCCCGAACCCCCGCCCGACCTGCTCCAGGAGGCCCTGAGCTGCGCCGAGGCCGCCCTCGCGGTGGCCCTCGGCGACCGGGCGGCGGCACGGCGGACGTACCCGCGTCTGCTGCCCGCCTCCGGTCAGCTCGCGGGCGCGGGCAGCGGGCTGCTCACCTTCGGCCCGGTCGACACCTGGCTCGCGGCCCTGGACCGGCTCCGCTGACGGCCCGCGCCGGCCCGTCGACGGCGCGCGGCCGGGCGGCCCGTCACTCCGTCAGGGACTGGATGCCCAGGACCGAGATCAGCGCCAGCCGGTCGGCATCGGGGGTGTCCGGCTCGGCGGAGTACACCATGATGCGCAGATCGCTGCCCGCCACCCCCAGCACGTCGCAGTCCAGGGTCACCGGACCGGCCTCCGGGTGGTCGATGGTCTTGCGGGCCGCCAGGTGCCGGCCGACGACACCCGCGTCCCACAGCGTCGCGAACCGCCCGCTGCGGGCCCGCAGCTCGGCCACCAGGCGCCGCAGTCCCGGATCGGCCGGGTACCGGCTCACCGTCTCCCGCAGATCCCCGACCAGCGACTCCTCGAACAGCCGCCGCTCCTCGGGGGTGAACCGCGCCCGGCTGCCGGGACCGGCGAAGGCGCGCCACACGCTGTTGCGTTCCAGCCCCCGCCAGCCGGACGGGTCGCCCATCAGGGCCGCGTACGGGGGGTTGGCCAGCAGCAGGTTCCAGGCCGCGTCGTACACCGCGACCGGGGTGCCGGTCAGCCGGTCCAGCAGCCGGTGGACGCTGGGGGTGATGTACGCCGGTACCGTGCCGGGACCGGGCGGGGCCAGCCCGGCCTCCCGGAAGAGGTACGCCCGCTCCTCGGGCGGCAGCCGCAGCGCCCGCGCCAGCGCCTCGACGACCTGCGGCGAGGGGTTGGCCGCCCGGCCCTGTTCCAGCCGGGTGACGTAGTCGACGGAGATGCCCGCCAGCAGCGCCAGTTCCTCGCGGCGCAGGCCCGCGGCCCGCCGGGGGCCGCCGGCCGGCAGTCCGGCCGCGGCGGGGGACACGCGGTCCCGCCAGCGTCGTAGCGTCCGTCCGAACTCCGTGCTCGCCATGGTCCCAGTGAACACCCGCCGGGGCCGGGCTTCCTGGTACCCGTGGTCCCAGGAAGACGGGGTACCTGGCTGCCCGCGCCGCCCGGTCCGACGCTGGTGGACATGACGAACACATTGATCACCGGAGCCAACAAGGGTCTCGGTTTCGAGACCGCCCGCCGTCTCCTCGCCGAGGGCCACACCGTCTACGTCGGCAGCCGCGACCCCGAGCGCGGCCGGGCCGCCGCCGACCGGCTCGGCGCGCGGTACCTGCCGCTCGACGTCACCGACGACGCCTCCGTGGCCGCCGCCGCCAAGACCGTCGAGGCCGACGGCGGCCTGGACGTCCTGGTCAACAACGCCGGCATCGAGGGGCGCGGCGAGGGCAACGTGGTGATCGGCGCGGCCGACACCACCGCCGACCACCTGCGCACCCTGTTCGACACCAACGTCTTCGGCGTCGTCCGGGTCCTGCACGCCTTCCTGCCGCTGCTCGGCCGGTCGGCCGCGCCGGTCGTGGTCAACGTCAGCAGCGGCCTGGCCTCGCTGACCGGCGTGACCGATCCGACGACACCGGCCTACGCCTACCCGGGGGTGGCCTACCCGGCGTCCAAGGCGGCCGTCAACATGGTGACCGTGCAGTACGCCAAGGCGTTCCCGGGGATGCGGATCAACGCGGTGGAGCCCGGCTTCACCAAGACGGACCTGAACGGCAACACGGGCATCCAGACCGTCGCCGAGGGCGCCGAGGTCATCGTCCGGGCGGCGCTGCTCGGCCCGGACGGGCCCACCGGGACGTTCTTCGACCGGTCGGGTCCGCTGCCCTGGTAGGCGCGGACGGTCCCGGGCCACGACGTCCGCGCGCGGCGATCCCGGGGCGTCAGGTCCGGCCGGTCCTCACCCGCGTGTCGGGCAACTGCGGGAGACGACCCGGGTGCCGCGGCCGTCGGTGAGGCGGGCCTGGAGCGAGCCGCAGGCGCACCGCACCCAGGTGGTGTGGCCGTGGGCGGTGGGGTGCCGCGACACCACCCGGTAGGGCTCGGCGCGGTCCGGCCAGCCGCAGTGCGGGCAGGCGGTCCCGGTCGTGCTGGTCATGGCGGCCTCCTCGGTCGGGAGCGGACGGGAACGGACGGGAATGGTCGGGAAGGGGCGGGGGAGGGACGGCTGATTGTCGCGTCCCGGCCAGGGTGCGCCGCCGTGTCCGTTCACGTCCAGGTTGACTTCCCGGACCTCACCGTGAAGCGTGGGCTTCATGATTGATCTGCGCCGGCTGCACGTGCTGCGGGCGGTCGCGCACTACGGCACGGTCACCGCCGCCGCCCGCGCGCTGCACTTCACCCCGTCCGCCGCCTCCCAGCAGATCCGCCAGCTCGCCCGGGACCTCGGCGTCGACCTGCTGGAACCGCAGGGCCGGGGGGTGCGGCTGACCCCGGCCGCGGAGAGTCTGCTCGCGCACGCCGACGCCATCCAGGCGCGCTGGGAGGAGGCCGAGCGGGAGCTGCACTCGGGGCGGGACACCCCGGCCGGGCCGCTGCGGGTGACCGGGTTCCCGGTGGCGGTCGCGGTGCTGCTGGCCCCGATGACCGCCCGGTTGCGCGAGCGGCACCCCCGACTGGCGGTCCGCATCCGGGAGGCGGGCGTGCCGGAGGCGTTCGACCTGCTCTTCGAGGGGGAGACCGATCTCGCGGTGGTGGAGTCGACGCCGCACAACCCGCCGCCGGGCGACGCCCGGTTCGACCAGCGGCCGCTGCTCGACGACCCGTTCGACCTGGTGGTCCCCGAGGGCCATCCGCTGGCCGGGCGGGACGGCATCGACCTGGCGGAGGCGGCCCGGGAGCCCTGGATCGCGCCGGTGCCCCAGAGCCCGTGCCGGCCGCACGTGATGTCGGCGTGCGGCGCGGCCGGTTTCACCCCGGACGTGGTCCACCACGCCCTGGACTGGAACGTGACCGCCCACCTCGTCGCCCACGGCCTCGGGGTCGCGCTGGTCCCCCGGCTGGCCGCGCTCTCCCCGGCCCTGCCGCTGGTGCGGGTGCGGTGCGCGGGCCGCCCGCACCGCAAGTTCCTGACCTGCACCCGCGCGGGCGGCGACCGGCGTCCGGCGGTCGCCGCGGCCCTGGCGGAGCTGCGCGCCCTGGCGGCCACCGCGGTGACCTGACACGGCGAAGGGCCGGAGCCCGGTGCGGACTCCGGCCCCGAAAGCCGTCGGAAGACGGGAGGTCAGGCGGCGACGGCCTCGCCGGCGTGGCCGTGCAGCTTCGCGACGACCTCGGTGAGCTGGGCGGCGACCTCGGCGTCGTCCGCCGGGTGGGTCTCGGCGAAGCGGGTCACCGAACCGGGGATCGACAGCTTCAGGTCCTCGATCACCTTGCCGCCGGCGATGCCCACGGCCTTGCGGGTGTCGTCCTGCGCCCACACACCGCCGTACTGGCCGAACGCGGTACCGATCACGGCGACCGGCTTGCCGCCGAAGGCACCGGCGCCGTACGGGCGGGACAGCCAGTCGATGGCGTTCTTCAGGACGGCCGGGATGGTGCCGTTGTACTCGGGCGAGAAGAGCAGGAAGGCGTCGGCGGCCTGGGCGGCCTCACGGAGCCTGGCGGCGGCGGCCGGCACGCTGCCCTCGACGTCGATGTCCTCGTTGTAGAACGGGATCTCGGCCAGCCCCTCGTACACGTTCACCTCGGCGCCCTCCGGCGCGAGCTTCACGGCGGCCTCGGCGAGCTGACGGTTGTGCGAACCGGCGCGAAGGCTGCCGACGAGAGCGAGAATGCGGACAGACATGGGAACTCCAGGGTGAGAAAAGACTGCCGGGGGCAAGCGGACCGTGGTCCGTTTAAACTTCTACCACCCTAAGCGGACCGCGGTCCAGTTTTGTTCCCATGCTTTACGCTGGCTTCATGTCCGCCGCCCTCCCGCCCTTCCCGCAGCCCCAGGAGTCCCTCGAGAGCCCCGTCGACGCCCGCCAGTTGCTGCACCTCGACGCCCCGGACCCGGCGGACGAGCCCTGCCTGCGCGCCGACGCCGCCCGCAACCGGGCCAAGCTGCTGGACGCCGCCGCGCGCCTGGTGGCGGAGCACGGCGCGGCCGGTCTCACCATGGAGGCCGTGGCGGCGGCCGCCGAGGTGGGCAAGGGGACGGTCTTCCGCCGCTTCCGCGACCGCACCGGGCTGCTGATGGCCCTGCTCGACCACTCCGAGCGCAAGTTCCAGGCCGCGCTGCTCACCGGACCGCCCCCCCTCGGCCCCGGGGCACCCCCCGTGGAGCGGCTGCGGGCCTTCGGCACCGCCTGGCTGCGCCGCGCGGCCGAGGACCTGGAACTGCAACTGGCCGCCGAGCCCAGCGCCGAGCGGCGGTTCGTCGCCGCGCCGGGGCGCTTCCTCCGCGGCCACCTCGCCCTGCTGCTGCGCCAGGCGGTCCCGGACGCCGACAGCGAGCTGCTCGCCCACACCCTGATGGCGTCCCTGGACCCCGCGCTGATCCACCACCTCACCCGGCAGTGCGGGATGCCCCCGGACCGCCTGGAGCAGGCGTGGCTGGACCTGGTGACGCGGGTGACCGGCAGCGCTCCGGAGGGCCAAGGGGCGCCTTCCGTACGGTAGTCGGGCGTCTGCCAAGATGCCGTACGTCATGGTGCAGATACCCAGAACGCCCACCAGCGCCGACGTCGCCAGGCTGGCCGGCGTCTCCCGCGCGACCGTCTCCTACGTGCTGAACAAGGCCGGTGCCGTCCGGATCAGCGAGGCCACCCGGCGCCGGGTCCACGAGGCCGCGGAGGAACTCGGCTACGTCCCGCACGCCGCCGCCCGCAGCCTGCGCGCCGGGCACAGCCGTACGGTCCTGATGCCCGCGCCCGCCTTCCCCGCCGGACCGCTCTACGGGCAGTTCCTCAGCGACCTCCAGGGCGCCCTCGGCCGCCTGGACTACACCGTCGTCCAGCACGGCACCGCCGGCCCGCACGGCGACACCGCCGCCCGCGCCTGGGCCGAGCTGCGGCCGGTCGCCGTCCTGGTCCCCGCGCCCGGCCTCGGCCCCGAGGGCGTACGGGTCCTCAAGCGGGCCGGCGCCCGCGCCGTGGTGACCCTCGGCCCGGAGGCCGTCGAGGGCGCGCACGCCCTGCTCATGGACCACGCGGCCGTCGGCCACCACGCCGCCCGGCACCTGTACGAGCGCGGCCGGCGCCGCATCGGCGTCGTCGTCCCCGAGGAACCCGGCCTGGCGCTGTTCTCCGCGCCCCGCCTCGACGGCGCCCGCCGCGCCCTCGCCGGCACCGACGCCACCGTGACCGCCCTGCCCCTCGCCTACGAGGAGCCGGCCGCGGCCCGGCTCGCGGCCCGCTGGAGCGGCCTCGGCCTCGACGCGGTGTTCGCCTACAACGACGAGTACGCCATGCTGCTGTCCCGGGCCCTGCAGGACGAGGGCGTGCGCATCCCCGAGGACACGGCGGTGATCGGCGCCGACGACCTGATGCTGGGCAGGCTGCTGCGGCCCCGGCTGAGCACGGTCCACATCGAGCTGCCCGCCGGCCGCGAGCTGGCCGCCCTGGTCGACCGCGCGGTCCGCGACCCGGCCGCGCCGCCCGAACGGCACCGGGTGCTGGGGGCGCGCGTGGTGCACCGCGAATCGAGCTGAGCCCGGCCCCGGCACAGTGCCGGGACCGGGCCCACCGCTCTCACTCGTGCGGCCCCGCCGGCCGCGTACCGGTCACCGCGCGGTCGGCTACCGGTCACCGCGCGGTCGCGTACCGGTTACTGCGCGGCCTGACCGGCGTCGTCCTGCTGGGGCTGCTGGGTCTGCTGCTCGGCGATCTGCTTGCGCACCTCGTCCATGTCCAGCTTCCGGGCCTGTCCGATGACGTCCGTCAGCGCGGCCTCCGGCAGCGCGCCCGGCTGGGCGAACACGGCCACCTGGTCCCGCACGATCATCAGCGTGGGGATCGACTGGATGCCGAAGGCCGCGGCCAGCTCGGGCTGCGCCTCCGTGTCCACCTTGCCGAACACCAGGTCGGGGTTGGCCTCCGCCGCCTTCTCGTAGACCGGCGCGAACTGTCGGCACGGACCGCACCACTCCGCCCAGAAGTCGATCAGGACGAACTCGTTGTCCGTGACCGTCTGGTCGAAGTTCTCCTTGGTGAGCTCAACGGTGCTGCTCATGGGGTGATCCCTGCTTCCTGATGTCGGGGGAGAGCCGTCCGCACAACACGGCCGACCGGGCGGGTATTCCGCGGGTGTACCCGGGCTGTTCCGCGCGCGTACCCCTGTGGCGGGTGCCGCACACCACCCACCAGACTGACCCCATGACGGAAACCGAAACCCTCCCGTACGACGTCGTGGTGATCGGCGCGGGCCCGGTCGGCGAGAACGTCGCCGACCGGACCCGCGCGGCCGGCCTGACCACCGCGATCGTGGAGAGCGAACTGGTCGGCGGCGAATGCTCGTACTGGGCGTGCATGCCCAGCAAGGCACTGCTGCGCCCGGTCATCGCCCGGGCCGACGCCCGCCGCACCCCCGGGCTGAGCCGCGCGGTCCAGGGCCCCCTCGACGCCGCGGCGGTCCTCGCCCACCGCGACTACTACACCTCCGACTGGAAGGACGACGGCCAGGTCCAGTGGGTGGAGTCCATCGGCGCCGACCTCTACCGCGGGCAGGGCAGGCTGGCCGGTGAGCGCACCGTGGAGGTCACCGGGGCCGACGGCACCCGCCGCGTCCTGACCGCCCGGCACGCGGTCGCCGTGTGCACCGGCACCCGCGCCGCGCTGCCCGGCCTGCCGGGCCTCGCCGACGTGCGCCCGTGGACGAGCAGGGAGGCCACCAGCGCCAAGAGCGTCCCGGGCCGGCTGATCGTGGTCGGCGGCGGGGTGGTCGCCGTGGAGATGGCCACCGCCTGGGGGGCCCTCGGCTCCCGGGTCACCCTCCTGGTCCGCGGCAAGGGCCTGCTCAACCGCATGGAGCCGTTCGCCGGCGAACTGGTCGCCGAGGCCCTCACCGAGGCCGGCGCCGACATCCGCACCGGCACCTCCGTCGCCTCCGTCACCCGCGAGCACGGCACCGTCGTCGCCGTCACCGACACCGGCGACCGGATCGAGGCCGACGAGATCCTCTTCGCCACCGGCCGCGCCCCGCGCACCGACGACCTCGGCCTGGACACCGTCGGCCTGGAGCCGGGCTCCTGGCTGCGGACCGACGACAGCCTCCGCGTCACCGGCCACGACTGGCTGTACGCCGTCGGCGACGTCAACCACCGCGCCCTCCTCACCCACCAGGGCAAGTACCAGGCGCGGATCGCGGGCGCCGCGATCGCCGCCCGCGCCGCCGGCGACACCGGCCTGGAGTCCGGCCCGTGGGGCGCGCACGCCGCCACCGCCGACCACGCCGCCGTCCCCCAGGTGGTCTTCACCGACCCCGAGGCCGCCTCGGTGGGCCTCTCCCTGGCCGAGGCCGAACAGGCCGGGCACCGGGTCCGCGCCGTCGACGTGGACCTGTCGACGGTGGCCGGAGCGGGCCTCTACCGCGACGGCTACAAGGGGCGCGCCCGCATGGTCGTCGGCCTGGAGGACGAGATCGTCCGCGGGGTCACCTTCGTCGGCCCCGGCGTCGGCGAGCTGATCCACTCCGCGACCGTCGCCGTCGTCGGCCAGGTCCCCGTCGACCGCCTGTGGCACGCGGTGCCGTCCTACCCGACGATCAGCGAGGTCTGGCTCCGCCTGCTGGAGGCGTACCGGGACAACTGACCCGCCCGGCACGGGCCGCTTCCGCCGCCGGGACGGGGGACGGGGGCGGCGGCTAGGGCAGCTCGAAGCCCAGGGCCGCCGCCGCCTCGTGCGGGGTGGGCGCGTTCCAGTACTCGGCCATCGCCGCGTTGGACGACAGCGACCGCGGCTCCGCCCGGTCCAGGTAGAGCGTGCCGTCGAGGTGGTCCGTCTCGTGCTGCACGATCCGCGCGGGCCAGCCGGTGACCACCTCGTCCAGCGGCCGGCCCCGCTCGTCCGCCCCGGTCAGCCGCACGGACGCGGGCCGCGCCACCACCGCCTGCCAGCCCGGCACGCTCAGGCACCCCTCGAAGAACGCGGCCCGGTCCTCGCCGACCGGCTCATACGCCGGATTGACCAGCACCCGGAACGGCTGCGGCACCCGCCCCCGCGCCACCCGTACCTCCTCCGGTACGGGCGCCGGGTCCTCGATCACCGCGATCCGCAGCGCGATCCCCACCTGGGGGGCCGCCAGCCCGACCCCGGGCGCCGCGTGCATGGTGATCCGCAGCGCCTCGACGAACCGGGCCAGCAGCGCGGGCTCCAACTGCCCGTCGAACGGCTCAGTCCCGCGCCGCAGCACCGGATCACCGGCCGCGACGATCGGCAACGGGCCCTCGACGGACAGCAGTTCCTCGACCCGCTCGGCAAGAGGGGCGCGTTCAGCAGGAGTTCCCATCGGGCCAGGATGTCACGGGCCCGCCGGTGCGGGGGCCGGCGGCGCGGACCCCGTCGCCGGGAGCTCCGCCACATCGCCCGCGAGGGCGGCGGCGATCCGCAGATGGGTCTCGGCCTCCTCGCCGCGCCCCTGCCGCTCCAGCGTGCGGCCCAGCATCAGCCGGGCGTAGTGCTCCACCGGGTCACGCTCCACGATGACCCGCAACTCACCCTCCGCACGCCCCAGTTGGGCCGAGTGGTAGTAGGCGCGGGCCAGCAGCAGCCGGGGCCCGGTCTGCTCGGGCACTTCCGCGACCAGCCCCTCCAGCACGCGTGCCGCGGCCGCGTAGTCCTTCGCGTCGAAGAACATCCGCGCCCGCTCCCAGCGCTCGGCGGGGGCTCCGTGGTCGTAGTACGTCGTGTTCACGCGGGACCTCCTTCGGCCCCCACAACCACCCGGGGGGCCCGCGCATTCCACCGGCCCCGGCTCAGCCCGCCGGCGCGGCCGGCTCGGCGTCGGCCCGCTCGGTGACCAGCGCCAGGACCCGCCCGGCCACCGCCAGGTCCGCCGCCGGGACACCGGCGTACAGACGCGCGGACACCTCACCGGTCTCGGCCGTGATCCGGTCGTACAGCTCCCGCCCGGGGCCGGTCATCCGCACCGCACCGGACCCGTCCTCGGTGACGAGACCCTTGGCGATCAGTTCGCCGACCCCGCCCTCCACCTCCGCCGCGTCCGTCTTGAGGGAGTGGCACACGTCGGCGACCAGCGCCTCGCGTGCGACGGGTGCCCCGGCGACGGCGACCGGCCGGAGGGTGACGGAGTGCAGGAAGGCCAGACCGTGCCGGTCGAGCACGGTCTGCAGGGGGGAGGCGTTGACAGGTCCACGCCCGGCCGTCAGGCTCCTTGGAAAAGCGCTCTCCGCTGCTCCGCACGCCCGGCGCGCCGCCGGCGTCGTTCCTCTCCTTCGCTGTGCCAACGGGAGGCCGCCATGGAACGACGGTCCAGAGCCTTCTCCGCGTTACTGGTCTGCATCGCCCTCGTGACCATGGTGTTCGGCGTCGGGACGATCACGGCCGCCACCGGCCGGTCCACCGGGGACGGGCCCGCCGGGCACACCATGACGGCCGCCGCGGTGCCCTCCGGTGACGACCCGGACGGGGACGGATACATCCCGGTCGTCCCGCCGGTGACGGGCGTGACCCCGTCCGGCCGGGAACCGGCCCCCCGCCGGTTCCACGAGTTCCAGGCCAACTGCGCGGTCTCGCACACCGCCCCGGACGACCCGGTCACCTACCCGGCACAGCCCGGCAGCTCCCGCGACCACACCTTCCTGGGCAACACGTCGACCGACGCGCACAGCACCACGGCGTCGCTGTACGGCGGCGCCACCACCTGCCGGACACCGGGCGATTCCTCGGCGTACTGGATGCCCTCCCTCTACGACGGCGACGAGAAGATCCTGCCGGCCGGCCCCCAGGCCCTCTCCTACAAGGCGGGCGTCACCGACTACACCAGCGTCCGGCCCTTCCCCAAGGGGCTGCGCTTCGTCGTCGGCAGCCCGCTGCAGAGCGCCGAGGACTTCCGCGGCCACGGGGGCTGGGTCGCGGGGTGGGAGTGCGGCGACAGCTCCCACAACGTCGACATCCCCCGGACCTGCCCGGCCGGTACGCAGCTCACCCTCCGTGTGCGGGCGCCGAGTTGCTGGGACGGGCGGTACCTCGACACCCCCGACCACCAGAGTCACATGGCCTACCCCGTCGTCGCACCGGGCACCGGCGCCGGGGTCTGCCCGGCGAGTCACCCCGTGGCCCTGCCGATGCTCGAGTTCGGGATGGCCTGGCCGGTCGACGGTGACATGTCCCGGGTCAGGCTGGCCGGCGGGCGCGGATACTCGTTCCACTACGCCTTCTTCAACGCGTGGCACGAGCCGACCCTGAAGGCCCTCGTCGAGCACTGTGTGGTGGGCGGCCTGCAGTGCGACGCCCGGGGATACGACCGGGCCCGTCCGCGCGAGGGGGCGGCACTGGGCCCCGACTACCGGCTGCCCTGACCCGTCAGCAGCCCGGCGGCGACACCCGCGCCCGGGGGAGCCTGGGTGCCGGACACCCAGGTGATGCCCGGCCTGGTTGCATTGGCGGCGCGCGGCGAGGGTGGGGACCGGCAGCCGATCGGAGCTGCGGATGATGTGAAGGAGCCAACGATGACCGCACCCGTGACGGACGACGCGCAGTGGAACGCGGCGGCCTTCGAGGAGATCACCTCCCCCGGACACGCCGGGCGCCCCGTCCTGTTCACCAACGCCCGGGTCCTCACCATGGACCCCCTCATCGGCACACTGACCGGCGCCGATGTGCTGCTGGTCGGTTCCGTGATCGTCGGGGTCGGCCCCGGCCTGGTGACCGCGGCGCAGGACGACGGCGCGATCGTCGTCGACTGCACCGGGACGACCGTCGTCCCGGCGGTCGTGGACGCCGTCGCGCTGACCGGCGGCCGGGGCCGGCGCGGCCAGTACGTGGCGACGCTGACCCCCGGCAACGCGGCCGACCTGCTCGTGCTGCCCGACGCCCTCGCCCCGGACGTGCCGGGCGCGCTGGCCACCCTGTTCACCCGCCCGGAGCGGGTACGGGCGCTGGTCGCGGCCGGCCGGCCCGTGCTGTGGGCGGGCGCGGACGCCCCGGGCCGGGACCGCGCCCCCGAGCCCGGCATCCCCGCCGCCCAGGACCTGACCGGCGATCCCCGGGTCGGCGTCTGGATCGACCGTACGGACTTCCTCCACCAGGAACTCACCGCCGACGGCCGCTACGACGAGACCCGAGGCGGCCGCCCGCACGCCTACCAGGGCCGCTACTGGATCGACGGGGACCGCATCGACTACCTGGACGACCTGGGCTTCTGGGCCTTCGGCGAGTTCCGCGGCGACGAACTGCACCACGCGCACTACGTGATGAAGCTCGGCTGACCGACCCGGCGGGCCGGCCGAACGGGCCGGTACGGACGGCTCGTTCGGCGGCACGGGCATCGAACAGGCCGGGGCGGAGAGGCAGTTCGGGCAGGATGGACTGCCGGTCGGGGCCCGGTTGGGCCTATGCTGTGTGTCGGAGAGGCGCTTTCGCGGGCGCGGCCGGCAACGGCGTGCCGCCCCGCGCCTCGTGACCCCCAGCCCCCGGGTCGTGACAGTACCGACCGCTGTGAGCGGGTCGGAGCCGCTTCGCCGCCGACGCAGCTCCGGCCATCCGTTCTCGCCGTCCCGTTCGAGCCCGGGGCGCACTCCCGCGCGTTCCGGGGTGGACGGCGAGGACGGCTCGGGGTGGGGACGGCGTCCAGGGGAGCCGCGCCGTCCCCGCCCCCACACGAGTGAAGCCGGATGCGGTCCGTCGTCACGACGTACGCACGGGGACCGGCGTCCCCGCCGCGTCCCCGGGGCAGGCGGCACCGACCACCGGTGGGTTCAGCCGGGCGAAGCCCTCCTGCCGCTGGTACGGGAAGTACGGGTAGGGCGCCGTCCGGGCGCTCGCCGCGTCGAGCCGGGCCATCTGCTCCCCGGTGAGCGACCAGCCGACCGCGCCCAGGTTCTGCCGGAGCTGCTCCTCGTTGCGGGCGCCGATGATGACGGAGGAGACGGTGGGCCGCTGGAGCAGCCAGTTGAGGGCGATCTGCGGCACCGCCCGGCCGGTCTCCCGCGCGGTCTCCTCCAGTGCGTCCACCACCCGGTAGAGGTGCTCGTCCTCGACCGGCGGCCCGTAGTCGGCGGTCCGGTGCAGCCGGCTGCCCGCCGGTACGGGCCGGCCGCGGCCGATCCGGCCGGTGAGCCGGCCCCAGCCGAGCGGGCTCCACACCAGGGCGCCGAGGCCCTGGTCGAGCCCGAGGGGCAGCAGCTCCCACTCGTAGTCCCGGCCGACCAGGGAGTAGTACACCTGGTGCGCCACATAGCGGGCGCGGCCGTGCTTCTCCGCGAGGGCGAGGGACTTCATCGCCTGCCAGCCGGAGAAGTTGGAGATGCCGAGGTAGCGGACCTTCCCGGCGCGGACCAGGTCGTCCAGGGCGGACAGCACCTCCTCGACGGGGGTGCCGGCGTCGAAGGCGTGCAACTGGAACAGGTCGATGTGATCGGTGCCGAGCCGGCGCAGCGCCGCCTCGCACGCGGCGATCAGCCGGGCCCGGGAGGTGCCCGCGTCGCCCGGTCCGTCACCCGTCGGCAGCCCGGCCTTGGTGGAGATGAGCGCCCGGTCCCGGCGGCCCTTGAGGGCCTCGCCCAGCACCTCCTCGGACGCGCCGCCGGAGTACACGTCGGCGGTGTCGAACAGGGTGATCCCGGCGTCCAGGCAGATGTCCACCAGACGGCGGGCCTCGCGTACGTCGGTGGTGCCCCAGGCGCCGAACAGCGGGCCCTGTCCGCCGAAGGTGCCGGCGCCGAAGCTCAGCGCGGGGACCTTCAGTCCGGACGCGCCCAGTCGCCTGTACTCCATGGCTGCTCCTCGATCCGTGCGACGGGAACTGACTACGCCTAACGGGACTTCTGTTCCGTTAGGATGTGGCCTCACGGTAGCAGTGTCGAGCATCTAATGGAACTGGAGTCCCGTTATGGAGTCGGAGCAGGGCGAACCGGGGACCGTGCGGCCGGGCGGACGGACCGCGCGGGTGCGGGCGGCGGTGCTGCGGGCGGCCGGGGACGCCCTCGCCGAACACGGCTTCGCCGGCCTCGACCTCGCCGATGTCGCGCGCCGCGCCGAGGTGGGCCGGACCACCGTCTACCGCCGCTGGGGGACCGTCACCGGCCTGGTGGCCGACCTGCTGGTGGACATGGCCGAGCAGTCGCTGCCCCGCACCGAGACCGGCACCCTGCTCGGCGACCTGAAGGCCAACGCCCGCCTGGTCCGGCGCACCCTCGCCGACCCCCGCCAGGGGGCACTGTTCAAGGCCGTGATCGCGGCGGCCGTCTGCGAACCGAGGACGGCGGAGGCGCTGCACCGCTTCTACGAGACCCGCGTCGAGGAGTGGGCGCCCTGCGTGCGGCAAGCTGTCGAGCGGGGCGAGCTGCCCGCGGGCACGGACGCGCACGAGGTGATCCGCGCGGTCTCCGCACCCCTCTACTACCGCCTGCTCACCAGCGGCCTGCCCCTGGACGAGGCCGCCGCCGACCGGGCCGCCGAGGCCGCCGCCGCCGCGGCGCGTGCGGGAGCGTACGTACGCGAGGGCTGATCGGCGCACGCGGGAGCGCATGTTCCCGAGGGCTGACCGGTACGCCCAGGGGTCGGAGCCCCCCCGGCTCAGGGGCGGGGTTCGACCGCCCGGGGGCGCGGCCAGGGCAGGCCGTGGAGGCGCTCGATGTCGGAGTTGAAGCGCTGGAGGTAGTCGGCGAAGGCCGCGATGTCCTCCTCCGGCCAGTCGGCCATGATGCGGTCCAGGCTCTCGACGAGGCCGGTGCGCTCCTCGTCGAGCCGCCGCTCGCCCTCCTCCGTGATGCGGAACTTGCGGGCCATGCCCCCGTCCGGATCGGGGATGCGCTCGACCAGGCCGGCCCGCATGGCCGCCGCGGTCTGCCGGTTCAGCGTGGAGGCGTCCAGCCCGAACGCCTCGCCGAGCTGACCGATGGACATCGGGCCCTGCACGCGGATGCGGCTCAGCAGGATGTACGCGCTGCGGTCCAGGACGGCGCCGGTGCGGCGCCCCTTGCTCTTGTGCAGGTGCAGATAGCGGCTCAGCAGCATCTGCTCGAACTCCACCCGCGCCGTGGCCCTGTCCGCGCTGTTCACGTGCCCTCTTCTCGTCGCGTGCGACCGGCTGGCGCGCCCCCTGCGCGCTGGTTCCACTTCATCATATGCATCGTGCATGGCATATGGCTGATACATGAGATGTGTATGCTGCACAAAGGCGACCTCGGCCGAGGCGCCCCTCCGCCGATGTCTCACAGAGGAGCTCCGTCATGGACGGCCCCCAGCCGACGCCCGCCCGCCCAGGAGGTGTCGTCGCCACCCTCGCGCTGGCCGGCACCGTCGCCGCCGTCATGCAGACCCTGGTGACCCCGCTGATCGCCGAGCTGCCGCAGATCCTGGACACCACGCCGTCCAACGCGGCCTGGGTCGTCACCGTCACCCTGCTCGTCGCCGGGGTGTGCGTGCCGGTCTCCGGACGGCTCGGCGACCTCGTCGGCAAGCGGCGGATGCTGCTGGCCTGCGCCGTCCCGCTGGTGGCCGGCTCGGTGGTGTGCGCCCTCGCCTCCTCCGTCGTACCGATGATCGTCGGACGCGGGCTCCAGGGCATGGGCATGGGCATGGTGCCGCTCGGCATCGCGCTGCTCCGCGACGTCGTCCCGGCCGAGAAGCTCAGCGGCTCCATCGCCCTGGTCAGCGCCTCCATGGGGATCGGCGGCGCGATCGGTCTGCCGCTGGCCGCCGCCGTCGCCCAGTACGCCGACTGGCGGGCGCTGTTCTGGGGTTCGGCGGGGCTCGCCCTGCTGATCGGCGCGCTGATCTTCTTCGTCGTCCCGGACGTGCCGGCCGGCGCCAGGGGCCAGCGCTTCGACGCCCCCGGCGCGATCGGCCTCGCCATCGGCCTGGTCTCCCTGCTGCTGGCGATCTCCAAGGGCGGCGACTGGGGCTGGAGCTCGGGCACCACGCTCGGCCTGTTCGCCCTCGCCGTGGTCGCCCTCGCCGTCTGGGGCGCCTACGAACTGCGCACCCGCGAACCCCTGGTCGACCTGCGCACCACCGCCCGCCCCCGGGTGCTGTTCACCAACGCCTCCTCGGTCCTCATCGGCGTCGGCATGTACGCGTTCATGCTGATAGCCCCGCAACTGCTCCAGTTCCCCGAGGCCACCGGCTACGGGCTCGGCCAGTCGATGCTGGCGGCCGGCCTGTACCTGGCGCCCGGCGGCGTGATGATGATGATCGTCTCCCCGCTGGGCGGGAAGCTGATCAACGCCCGGGGCCCGAAGTTCACCCTGATCTGCGGCGCGCTGGTGATCGCCGCCGGATACGGGGTCGCCCTGCCGCTGATGGGCACCGCCTGGGGCCTGATGGTCTCCGGCATCGTCATCAACAGCGGGGTCGCCCTCGCCTACGGCGCGATGCCCGCCCTGATCATGAGCGCGGTGCCGCTCTCCGAGACCGCCGCGGCCAACGGCTTCAACGCCCTGATGCGCTCCCTCGGCACCACCATCGGCTCCGCGGTCATCGGTGTCGTCCTGGCGCAGATGACCATCACCCTCGGCGGCCACACCCTCGCCTCCGAGGACGGCTTCCGCACCGGTCTGCTGATCGGCTGCGGGGTGGCCCTGCTGTCGGCCGCGACCGCCCTGCTGATCCCCGCCGTACGCGCCGCGGGCGGCGCCGCCGAGGACGATCGGGCCCCGGCCGGCGAGGCCCCGGCCCGCGCCTGAACGACCGGCCGTGCCCCCGCACGGACCACCGGCCTGACGGGACCCGGAGCCCGCCCCCGCGTCAGCGCGCGGGGTCCTCGGAGGCGACGGCGGCGACCACGTCCGTCGCCGTGCGCTCCGGGACCCCGGCCGCCACCAGGTGGGCGACGGCGGTGCCGGTGCCGTCGTCGGTCCAGATGCCGGCGTTGACACTGTCCAGCAGGGAGAGGGTCAGCGCCTCCAGGGCGGAGCTGAGCACGGCGGGCGGCAGTCCGCCCTGGAAGACGCCCGTGCGCTGCCCCCGTTCCAGGATGGCGGCCGCCGCCTCGCGGGCCGGGGTCAGCACATCGGAGACCCGCTCCACACCGAGGTCCTGCCGGGCCAGGGAGAGCAGCAGCCGGTAGCGGTCGCCGACCGGCCAGATGGCGAGGACGAACCGGGCCAGCGCCCGCTCGGGCGCCTCGTCCGTGCCGGTCTGCCGGGCCACCACACCGCGCAGCGTCTCGGACGCCTCCTCGGCCAGCGCCTCCAGCAGCGCCGCGCGGCCGGGGAAGTGGCCGAAGACGGTGCGGCGCACCACACCGGCCGCCCGGGCGATCTCCTCCAGGGTGGCGTCCGGGTTCCGGCCGAGTTCCTGCCGGGCGGTGGCCAGGATGCGGGCCCGGTTGGAGCGCGCATGGCTCCGCAGCGGTTCGCGGACCACGGGCTTGGACACGGCGTCGACCTCACCGGATGCGACAGGGACGGGCGGCGCCACCATCTTCCCACGGTGGCGCCGCCCATGACGCCGGGGCCCGGCCGGTCAGACCGCGGTGGCCGGGAACGTCGGGTACTCCACGCCCGAGACGTGCTGGACGACCCGGACGACCTGGCAGGAGTAGCCGAACTCGTTGTCGTACCAGAGGTACAGGATGGCGTTGTCGCCCTCGACCTTGGTGGCGCCCGCGTCGACGATCGAGGCGTGGCGGGAGCCGATGAAGTCGCTGGAGACCGCGTCGGGGGCGGTGATGAAGTCGATCTGGCGCTTCAGCGGCGAGGTCAGCGACACCTCCCGGAGGTGGTCGAGGACCTCCTCGCGGGTGGTCTCCCGGGCGAGCTGGAGGTTGAGGATGGCGATGGAGACGTCCGGCACCGGCACCCGGATCGAACTGCCGGTGATCCGCGCCTTGAGGTCGGGCAGCGCCTTGGCGACCGCGGAGGCGGCGCCGGTCTCGGTGATGACCATGTTCAGCGGCGCCGACCGGCCGCGCCGGTCGCTCTTGTGGTAATTGTCCAGCAGGTTCTGGTCGTTGGTGAACGAGTGGACGGTCTCCACATGGCCGCGCACCACACCGTACTCGTCGGCCATCGCCTTCAGCGGCGGGACGATGGCGTTGGTGGTGCAGGAGGCGCAGGAGATGATCCGCTCGTCCGGCTTGACGGTGTCGTGGTTGACGCCGTGCACGATGTTGGGCACGTCGCCCTTGCCCGGCGCGGTCAGCACCACCTTGTCGATGCCGGGGCGCAGGTGCTTGGCGAGGCCCTCGCGGTCGCGCCAGCGGCCGGTGTTGTCGATGAGGATGGCGTCCTTGATCCCGTACGCGGTGTAGTCCACCGTCGTCGGGTCGTCGGAGTAGATCACCCTGATCGCGTTGCCGTTGGCGACGATCGTGCTGTTCGCCTCGTCGACGGTGATCGTGCCCTGGAACTGGCCGTGGATGGAGTCGCGGCGCAGCAGCGAGGCCCGTTTCACCAGGTCGCCGCCGCCGCTGTCGCGGACCACGATGGCCCGCAGCCGCAGTCCGTTGCCGGACCCGGCCTTCTCGATCAGCAGCCGGGCCAGCAGCCGGCCGATGCGTCCGAAGCCGTAGAGGACGACATCGCGCGGCTCCCGGCGCTCGATCCGGCCGTCGCCGAGGGCCCCGGCGACGGCCTCGGCGGTGAACTCGGCCACGGACAGCCCGCGGTCGTCGTCCTTGTAGGTCGCGGCGAGCATGCCGATGTCGATCTGCGACGGACCGAGGTCGAGGGCGGTGAGCGCCTCCAGGAAGGGCAGCGTCTCGGTCACCGACAGCTCCGCGCCGGCGATCTGCCGGGCGAAGCGGTGCGTCTTGAGGATGCTGACCACCGACTTGTTCACCAGGGAGCGGCTGTGCAGCAGGACCGTCACGTCCCGCTCCCGGTGCAGTCTCCCGATCATCGGGATCATCGATTCCGCGATCTCCTCGCGGTTCTTCCAGTCGGTGAACGAGTCGTCGTTGACAGTCACGGTTCCATCTTTCGAGCTAGGCGGCGCTCATATGTTAAACACATGACACGGTCTGATCGATCAAGTGGGGGGAGGGGTGATCGGATGAGCGTCCGCCGGGGCCCGGTGCTACCGGCCGGGCGGGGGTCCGCTGCTGCGGCGGACGACGAGTTCGGCCGGGACCAGGGCGTCGGACGGCGGCGGCTCGGCCCCGTCGATCCGGTGCAGCAGCCACCGCAGGGATCGGGTGCCGATCTCGGCGAAGTCGGTGCGTACGGTGGTCAGCGGGGGCAGGAAGTGCGCCGCCTCCGGGATGTCGTCGTAGCCGACCACGCTGACCTCGTCCGGGACCGGCCGGCCCGCCTCGTGCAGGGCGTGCAGCACCCCGAGCGCCATCTGGTCGTTGGCGGCGAACACCGCCGTCACCTCCGCGGACCGCGCCAGCCGCCGGCCCAGCTCGTACCCGGACTCCGCGCTCCAGTCCCCGAAGAGCGGCTCCGGCACCTGGGCGCCGGCCGCCTCCAGGGCGCCCCGCCAGGCGGCCAGCCGCTGGTCGGCGGAGGTCCAGCCGGCCGGCCCCGCCACCTGGGAGACCGTGCGGTGCCCGAGGGCGAGGAGGTGCTCGGTGGCCTGCCGGGCCCCGCTGCGCGAATCGCCGGTGACCAGCGGGGCGCCGTCCGCCGGGGCGTCGTCCAGCACGACCACCGGCGTCCCGAGGGCGGTCTCCGCCAGCGCCCGGCCCACCCAGCGCTGCGGCGCGATGGCGATCACTCCGTCCGCGCCCTCGGCGGAGAGCCGGTCCACCGCCTCCACCACCGTGTCCCGGTCGGCCGTGCCCAGCGCGATGGAGCTCACCAGGTACCCGGCCTCCCGCGCGGCGGCGTCGATCGCCGTCAGCATCGCCGCCGGCCCGTACCGCCCGGCGTCGAAGGAGAGGACGCCCAGCATCCGGGTCCGCCCGCTGGCCAGCGACCGCGCGCTGCGGCTGGGCCGGTAGCCCAGTTCCCGCATCGCCTCCAGCACCGCCGCCCGGGTCTCCGCGCGCACCGCCGGGTGGTCGTTCAGCACCCGGGAGACGGTCTGCTTGGAGACACCGGCCCGGCGCGCCACGTCCTCCATCACGGGACGCGCCCCGGCGAAACTGCGCCGGCTGCGCCGCGCCCCGCCCTCGGCGGCGCTTGGGCTCATACGACCGGATCCTCGGCATCGGCACGGCGGCACGGCGACCCCGTGCCGCTCGGAGGACGCCAGCATAGGCCGACCGGCCGCGCGGGGCGCCGGGGGCGGATGTCTTCCGCCCCTTCGGGTGGGGCCGAGAGGCGTACGGGCCGCCGGGGGCGGGTGTCTTCCGCCTCTTCGGGCAGGGCCGGGAGGCGTACGGGCCGCCGGGGGCGGATGTCTTCCGCCCCTTCGGGCAGGGCCGAGAGGCGTACGACCCGCCGGGGGCGAATGTCTCCCGCCCCTTCGGGCAGGGCCGAGAAGCGTACGGGCCGCCGGAGGCAGGTGTCTTCCGCCCTCTCGGGCAGGGCCCGCAAACGCGCGGGCCGCCGGGGTCAGGCCCGCGGCGGCCCCAGGTCCGGTTCGCCGGTGAACGCCGCGCGGGCGGCCGTCGTGCCGTGCAGTTCCAGCAGGACCAGGTCGTTCGCGCCCGGCCGCAGCACCGGCGCCGGGACGTACAGCGTGCGCTGCGGGCCCCGGTTCCAGTAGCGGCCGAGGGCGAAGCCGTTGACCCAGGCCAGCCCCTTGGTCCAGCCCGGCAGCGCCAGGAAGGCGTCGGCCGGGGTGCCGACCTCGAACGTGCCGTGGTGGAACGCCGGCCCGGCCGCCGGACCGGTCCCCGACGCGGCGAACGGCACCCCGTCCAGGCCGTCCAGCGGCAGCGGCCGGCACTCCCAGTCGCGCAGGGCCGTACCGTCGAAGGCGACCGGGCCGAGCAGGCCCTTGGGGTCCCCGATGCGCGGCCCGTAGTTGACGCCGCCCAGGTTCTCCACGAGCACCTCCAGCGCGGCGCCGGGGCCCGGGAGGCGCACGGGCAGGGTCTCCTCGCCGCGCTCGCGCTCCAGTACGCCCACCGGGGCGCCGTCGACGAACACCTGGGCCCGGTCGCCGACCCCGCCGGTGAAGCGCAGCAGCCCGTCGCCGCCGGCCGGCACCGAGGTGCGGTACAGGACCAGACCGGACGCCTGCCCGAGGGCGTGCATCGGCAGCGGGTCCGCGCCGCGCACCGCCGGCACCGATGCCACGGCGTACGGCAGCAGCGGCGCCCGCCGCCCCAACGCGACCTCCGTGCGCGGCAGTTTGGGCCCCGGTGCCGGGACCGGCTCGTCCGGCACGGGGGAGTGGCGGGCGATGACCTCGCGCAGGGCGTGGTACTTCGGCCCCGGATCGCCGCACTCGGTGAGCGGGGCGTCGTAGTCGTACGAGGTGACGGTGGGCGCGTAGGCGTGCTGGTGGTTGGCGCCGTTGGTGAGGCCGAAGTTGGTGCCGCCGTGGAACATGTACAGGTTGACCGAGGCCCCGGCGGACAGCAGCCGGTCGAGGTCGGCGGCGGCGTCGGCCGCGTCCCGGGTGTGGTGCGGCCCGCCCCAGTGGTCGAACCAGCCGACCCAGAACTCGGTGCACATCAGCGGCCCCTCGCCCCGGTGGGCGCGGAGCGTGCGCAGCGACTCCTCGACCCGGCTGCCGAACGTCCCGGTGGCGAGCACCCCCGGCAGGCTCCCGGCGGCCAGGTGCGCCGGGTCGGCCTGGTCGCAGGTGAACAGCAACTCCTCGACGCCCCGCGCCCGCAGCGCCTGCGCCAGGTGTTCCAGATACGCCGTGTCGGCGCCGTACGCCCCGTACTCGTTCTCCACCTGCACCGCGACGACGGGTCCGCCGGCGGCGGCGAAGTACGGGAGCAGCGGGGGCAGCAGCAGGTCGAGATAGCGGTCGACGGCGGCGGTGAAGCGCGGGTCGCCGCTGCGCAGCGCGATGTCCCGGTCGGCGGTGAGCCACCCGGGCAGCCCGCCGCCGTCCCACTCGGCGCAGATGTACGGCCCCGGACGCAGCAGCACCTTCAGGCCCTCCTCGCCGGCCGTCCGCAGGAAGCGCGGCAGGTCGAGGATGCCGTCGAGGTCCAGCGGGGCGCCGGGGGAGGGCTGGTGGAGGTTCCAGGGGACGTACGTCTCCACCGTGTTGAGCCCCATCAGGCGGGCCTTGCGGAGCCGGTCGGCCCACTGGCCGGGGTGGACCCGGAAGTAGTGCAGCGCGCCGGAGATGATGCGGAACGGCTCGCCGTGCAGGTGGAATCCGTCGGACGTCGTCGTCAGGGCGGGCATCGGGGTTCCCTTCGGAGGGGCGGGGCGCCGCGCGGCTCCGGTACCAGCGATCCCGGGCCGTGTTACCGGTAACATCAGACCGGACGGGCGGCGCCCCGGTCAACCCCCGATCCCTCGTCGGCGGACTCCGCCACCGCACCCCGGCGCCCGAACAGGATTGCGCCCCTCGCCATCGGGTACGCGAGCCGGAACCGCGCCCGTACCGATCAGGTCCCGGGCGCCGCGCAACCCGGCCGCTATCAGGGAAACCCATCATGGACACACCCGCGAACAACTACTCCGCGACTCCCGCGCAGCGGGCGCTGGACGCGCTCACCGAGAACACCGAGGACGCGGTGGCGCTCGACACGCTGGCCAGCAGCGATGTACTGGTACCGGTGCCCGACGACGCCGACGAGGAGGAGGCCGCCCACCCGGCGACGGTGGCGCTGCCCGTGCTGGAGCAGCCGGGGGGCCGGCACGTCGTGCCGGTGTTCACCTCGGAGGCGGAGATGGCTGGCCTGCTGCCGTTCGTCTCCCGCTACCGGCTGGTGCCGCTGGGCGCCCTCGCCGCGCAGTGGCCCGCCGAGGAGCTCTCGCTCTCCATCGACGCCAGTTCCGACCACCGCCTCACCCTCACCTCGGAGGGCGTCCGCACCCTGCTCGCGCGACCCTAGGACGCGCCCGGCCCGGCCTCCCCGTCGCCCAGCATCCGGGCCAGGACCGCCCGCTGGAGCGGCAGGGCCCGGGCGTGCAGCTCGCGGCCCCGGGCAGTGAGGGCGACCCGGACGCCGCGGCGGTCCTCCGCGCAGACGGACCGCTCGACCAGGCCGTCCTTCTCCAGCCGGGCGATCAGCCGGGACAGGGCGCTCTGGGTCAGGTGGACCCGGTCCGCCAGACTGTGCACCCGGCACCGGCCGTCCGGCCCGGGCACGTCGGAGGCGAGGAGGTCGAGCACCTCGAAGTCGCTGGCGCCGAGCCCGTACGGGTGCAGGACCCGGTCGATCTCGCACGTCGTACGGGCGTGCACCGTAAGGATCTCCCGCCACCGCCGCGCGAGCCGCGCCTCGGCCGTAATGGCTGCCATACGTGCACGGTAACACCGCCCCCGCCACCCGCCGACGGGCCGAACGGCCGTGCCCGGAGGAACGGTTCGCCGGACAGGGCGGCCGGGCCTGCGGGACAGTGGGAGCGTCCGGCAGGGGTCCCGGGGAGGGAGGGCGGGATGCTGAGAACCCCCGTCGACGCGGCGCGCCGGGACATCCTGGAGTGGCTGAAGGACCCGGCCGCGCACTTCCCGCCCGGCCGCCGCCCCGCCGACCTCGTCGAGCACGGTGTCGACGCCGGTGCGGTCGCCGCCCGGCTCGGCGTCCCCCGCCGGGTCGCCGCGTCCCACCTCCGCTTCCTGGCCGCCCTCGGCCTGCTGCGCACCAGCCGGGTCCGCCGGCGGACCTACTACCGGCGGGACGAGGTGCGCATCGCCGAGGTGGCCCGCATGTTCGAGAAGGGCTGGTAGCCGGCCCCTCGGTGTGCCCGGGGCGCTGCGGCGGAGTTACGCTGAGCCCCGCCCGTGCCCGGTACACGCGGCGCGGCGGCGGGGGCCTCACCGTGTGAACGGGGCAGTGGACGGGCACGACCGGGCCCGGCGAGCAGGAGACGACGTACCGCGATGACAGCCCCCCACCGCCCCGAGGCACGGCCGGTCCGGGCCGGCCAGGCGCCGGTCGTGGCGGCCGTGGCGGCCGGCGGCGGACTCGGTGCCGCCGCCCGGTACGCGGCCACCCTGTGGTGGCCCACCGGGCCGGACGGCTTTCCCTGGACGGTCCTGCTGGTCAACGTCGTCGGCTGCGCCGTCATCGGGGCGTTCATGGTGGCCGTCACCGAGGTGTGGTCGCCGCACCGGCTGGTGCGGCCCTTCTTCGGCACCGGTGTGCTCGGCGGGTTCACCACCTTCTCGACCTACGCCGTCGACATCCGGCACCTGCTCGGCACCGGCCATCCCGGCACCGCGCTGGCCTACCTGGCGGCGACGCCCCTCGCGGCGCTCACCGCCGTGTGGCTGGCCGCGGCGGCGGCCCGCCGGGCACTGCGCGGGCGGCACCGGCTGGCGCCGGCCACCGGATCGAAGGGCGGGGCCCGCGCGTGAACTGGCTGCTCGTCGTCGTGGGCGCCATGGTCGGCGCCCCGCTGCGCTACCTCACTGACCGTGCGGTCCAGGCCCGGTTCGGCCCGGCGTTCCCGTGGGGCACCTTCACGGTCAACGTGGCGGGTTCCCTCGTGCTCGGCCTGCTGACCGGGGCCGCGGTCGGGGGCGCCGCCGGGTCCCGACTCCAGTTGCTGATCGGCACCGGTCTGTGCGGGGCCCTCACCACGTACTCGACGTTCTCCTACGAGACGCTGCGGCTCGCGGAGGGCGGAGCCCGGCTGCGGGCCGCCGCCAATGTGGCGGCGAGCGTGGCGGCCGGGCTGGGCGCGGCGTGCGCCGCTTGGGCGCTGGGCGGCCTGCTGTGAACCGGGGCCGCCCCGCCCGGCCGCGGTGGCCGCCTCAGCCCTCCCGGCGCAGCGGCTCCCCGACGCTGCGCAGGTGACGCAGCGCCTCCCGGTGCGAGGCCAGCAGCCCGGTCTGGTGGTACGGGACGCCCAGCTCGGCGCAGTACCGCTCGGTGATCGCCTGGGCCCGGCCGAGGGCGGGGGTCGGCATGCTCGGGAAGAGGTGGTGCTCGATCTGGTAGTTGAGGCCGCCCATGAACGCGTCGAGCAGCACGCCGCCCCGCACATTGCGGGAGGTGAGGACCTGGCGGCGCAGGAAGTCCAGCCGGGTGCCCTCCTCGATCATCGGCATCCCCTTGTGGTTGGGGGCGAAGACCGAGCCGAGGTAGATCCCGAACAGGCCCTGGTGGACGGCGAGGAACGCCAGCGCCTTGCCGGGGGACAGGACCGTGAAAAGGCCGCCGAAATAGAGCGCGAAATGGGCGACGAGCAGCGTCCCCTCCAGCACCGGCCGTTTCACCGCCGTACCGCGCAGCGCCTTGAAACTGTTGAAACTCAGATTCAGGCCCTCCAGGGTGAGCAGCGGGAAGAACAACGCGGCCTGGTGTTTTCCGACGAACCGCGGAATTCCCGCCGCCTGGCGGGCCTGCCGCCGTGACCAGACCAGGATGTCGGGGGAGACGTCCGGGTCCTTCTCCTCGTGGTTGGGGTTGGCGTGGTGCCGGGTGTGCTTGTTCATCCACCAGCCGTAGCTCATGCCCAGCAGCAGGTCGGCCGTGAACAGGCCGCCGATCTCGCTGGGCCGGCGCCGGGTGAACACCTGCCGGTGCGCCAGGTCGTGGGCGGCCAGGCCGAGCTGGCCGAAGACCACCGCCAGCGCCAGCGCGACGAACAACTGGCCCCAACTGTCGCCCAGCGCGACGAACGCGGCCACACTCCCGGCCAGGGCGAGCGCCACCGTACCGAAACGCACGGTGTAATACAGCGGGCGGCGGCGCAGCAGTCCCGCCTCGGTGATACGGCGGGAGAGTTCGGAGAAATCGCTCCCCCTTTCCCGTTCGCGGGCGGACGATTTCTCGGTGAGCACTATGGAAGGGGCCATGCGCTCCAGTATGGGAACGGAATTCCCGGCGCAGAATGATGTTGGCACCCGGAGCCGTGGGGAGGTGGCCCCCGTACGGGGGTGTGGCCAGCACCACCGGGGAGACCCGGAGGCGGGCCCCCGGGGTATGGCCGGCACCAGCCGGAGGCGGCCCGCCGGGATGGCGCCGACACCCAACCGGGGGCGCCCGGAAGCGGTCCTCCGGGACGTGGCCGGTACCAGCCGAGGGTGCCCGGCGGCGACCTCGGCTTGACAGGTCCGGCCCGCCCCCCGGACCATCGCTCCGTGAACCTGTCAGACAGCCAGACAGCCGTCGCGGGCCCGCGCCGCGTCAGCGCCATGGAGGCCGTGCTCGGCCACCTGCGCGGCGCCATCGAGCGCGGCACGTACGGCATCGGCGACAAGCTGCCCTCCGAGGCCGAGCTCTGCCGCACCTTGGAGGTCTCCCGTCCGGTGCTGCGCGAGGCGCTGCGGGCGCTGCAGACCATGGGCCTGACCGTCTCCCGCACCGGCAAGGGCACCTTCGTGGTCGCCGACGCCGTGCAGGGCCCCACCTTCGGCGACTACACCGCAGGCCACCTGATGGAGGTCCGCCGGCACATCGAGATCCCGGTCGCCGGGTACGCCGCCCGGCGCCGCACTCCCGAGGACCTCGCCCGTCTGACCGGTCTGCTGGACCGCATGGACCAGGAGGCCGACCCCGCCGCCTGGGCCGCGCTGGACACCGTCTTCCACCTCGGGCTGGCCGAGGCCGCCCAGAACCCGGTCTTCCGCCGGGTCATCGAGGAGATCCGCGACGCGCTGGCCCGCCAGTCCGCCTTCCTCAACGAACGGGGCGGACGCCGCGAGCAGGCCGACGCCGAGCACCGGGCCGTCCTGCGGGCGCTGACCGACGGCCGCGCCCCCGACGCGGAACGGGCCATGGCCCACCACCTCGACCGCGTCGAGGCCACCCTCACCGACCTCGTGCGCACCCCGCGTACGGACGGACCCGCCGCGGCGCCCACCCGCGCCGCCCGGCCGGCCACCACCCCCGGGCCCGACGCGTGACCCGCGTACGGCCCACGACCAGCAGGCAGTGATGTACTACAGCACCTCTCGCGCGGACGCGCCGCCGATCCGCGAACCCCAGCACGCCCCCGTCGCCCACCTGGTACGCGGCGGGGTCACCGAAGGCGTCCACTATGGCTCCGTCGTCGTCCTCGGCCCCGGCGGCGAGGTCACCCTCCGGCTCGGCGACACCGAGGCCGCGTTCTACCCGCGCTCCGCGCTCAAGCCGCTCCAGGCCGCCGCCATGGTCGCGGCCGGACTGCCGCTCGACGGCGAGCTGCTCTCCCTCGCCGCCGCCAGCCACTCCGGCGAGGAACGCCACCTCGACGGCGCCCGCCGCATCCTCGCCCTGGCCGGACTCGGCGAGGAGCACCTGCGCAACGTGCCCGACCTGCCGTACGACCCGGTGGTCCGGGACACCTGGGTGCGCGCGGGCCGCGCGCCGTCCCGGCTCGCCCAGAACTGCTCCGGCAAGCACGCCGCGATGCTCTACACCTGCCAGGTCAACGGCTGGTCCCTGGACGACTACCTCGACCCCGGCCACCCCTTGCAGCGGGCGATCGCCGACACCGTCGAGGACCTCACCGGGCAACGCGTCGCCCGGGTCACCGTCGACGGCTGCGGCGCCCCGCTGTTCTCCGTCTCCCTGCACGGCCTGGCCCGCGCCGCCGCCCGCCTCACCACCGCCGCGCCCGGCACCCCCGGCGCCCGGGTCGCCGACGCGATGCGCGCCCACGCCGAGATGGCCTCCGGCGCCGGGCGGGACGTCGCCGCGCTGATGCGGGCGGTGCCCGGGCTGCTGGCCAAGGACGGCTTCGAGGGCGTCCAGGTCGCCGCGCTGCCCGACGGCCGGGCCGTCGCCGTGAAGATCGCCGACGGCGCGAACCGGGCCCGCGTCCCGGTCGCCGCGGCGGCCCTCGCGCACGCCGGCGTGGACCCGGAGGCGCTCACCGCGTTCGCGGGCGAGACCGTGCTCGGCGGCGGCCGCCCGGTCGGCGGCATCCGCCCGGTGCCCGCCCTGGACCCCGGGGCGCCGGCCGCAGCCTGACCGGCCGGGTCACTCGTCGAAGTCGGTGGAGCGGGCCACCTTCTCCCAGGCCCGCAGCTCCGCACCGGCCCGCTCCAGGTGGTCGCCGATCGCGTCGGCGGCGTCGTTGCCCAGCGGCAGCCGCAGCGGCGGCTCCTCGGCGTCCAGCGCGGTCAGGACGGCCGCGGCGGCCTTGGCCGGGTCGCCGGGCTCCCGACCGGCGGTCTCCGGCAGCCCGGTGCGCACCGGCCCCACGGTGTCCTCGTAGGCGTCCAGGACGGTCGCCGTGCGGGCCAGGGCCGAGGGGCCGGCGAAGCCGGTGCGGAAGGCGCCGGGCTCGACGATCAGCACCCGGATGCCGTGCGGGGCGACCTCGGCGGCCAGCGCCTCCGACAGCCCCTCCAGGGCGAACTTGCCGGCGCAGTACGCGCCGACCCCGGCGAACGCGAACCGCCCGCCCATGCTGGTGAGCTGCACGACGGCGCCCGAACCCCGCCGGCGCATGTGCGGCAGCGCGGCCCGGGTGAGCGCGGCCGGACCGAAGAAGTGCAGGTCCATCAGGTCCCTCAGCTCGGCGTCGGTGGTCTCCTCGACCGCCCCGACCATGCCCCGCCCGGCGTTGTTGACCAGCACGTCGATCCGGCCGTGCCGGGCCGCCACCCGGTCCACCGCGGCCTCGGCGGCGGCGATGTCGGTGACGTCCAGCGCGAGCGCCTCCACCTGGTCGGGGTGGGCGGCGACCAGGTCGTCGAGCGGCGCGGTGCGGCGGGCGGCGGCGACCACGATGTCGCCCGCCGCCACGGCCGCCTCGGTGATCGCCCGGCCGAAGCCGCTGCTCGCCCCGGTGACCAGCCAGACCCTGTTCATGTACGTCTCCCCTGTGCCGGTGACCCGCCGTGCCGGGCGGGTCCGTGTGCCGACCACCGTGCCCGGTAACTCCGTTGCCCGTCCAAGACCCACCGTGATAGCCGATGGCTATGGACGTTCATGTGCGGGAGCTGAGGTATTTCGCCGCGGTGGCCGAGGAGTTGCACTTCACCCGGGCCGCCGAGCGGCTCTACGTCTCGCAGCCCGCGCTGAGCAAGCAGATCCGGACGCTGGAACGGCAGCTCGGGACCGTGCTGTTCGAACGGGACCGGCGCGAGGTGCGGCTCAGCGAGGCCGGGGCCGCGCTGCTGCCGTACGCCCGGCGGCTGCTCGCCGAGTGGGAAGCGGCCCGGGACGCGGTGGCCCGGGTGGTGGCCGACCGCGCGGCCGTCCTGGTCGTGGGCATGAGCACCAGCCCCGGGCGCGGGGGCGTGCTGCCCGCGATCCGCTCCCGGTTCACCGCCGCCCGCCCCGGCGCGAGCCTCCGGCTCCGGCAGGTGCCCTGGCAGGACGCGACCGCCGGGCTCGCCGACGGCACGTCCGACGTGGCGTTCGTCTGGCTGCCGCTGCCCGACCCGGAGCGCTACCGGTGGCTGGTGGTCGCCGAGGAACCCCGTCTGGTCGCCCTGGCCGCCGGCCATCCGCTGGCCGCCCGGGACCGGATCGACTTCGCCGACCTGCTCGACGAGCCGTTCCTCGCCCTGCCCGCCGGTGCCGGACCGCTGCGCGACCACTGGCTGGCGACCGACGCCCGCGGCGGCAGACCGGTGGTCGTCGGCGCGGAGGTGGCGAGCACGGAGGAGACGTACGAGGCGCTCGCGGCGGGTCTCGGCGTGGTCCTGGTGGCGACCGGCAACGCCCCGCTGATCACCTTCGACGGGGTCGTCACCCGCGAGGTCGACGGCGTCACCCCCTGCCGGCTGGCCCTGGCCTGGCGCGCCGACGACGACCACCCCCTGGTACGCGACTACGTCCGCGCGTGCGCCCAGGCGACCGGGGCGACCCGCGGGCACCCCTGAGCCACCGCCGCACCGCGGCCCGCCGCGCCGGCCGGGTCCGCCCGCGCGCACCCCTCGCGGCGCCGTGCCGCGGCCGGCCGTCCCGCCGGGTCCGCCCGCGCGTCCGGCGGGTGCCGTCCGCCCGTGGGGTCACCGCACCGGCCCGTCCCCGGGCCGTACCGGTCTCAGCCGCAGCACCAGGGCCATCGCGCCCGCGCCGAGCCCGGCGGCGCCCGCGATCATCCCGGTCTCCCGCCAGCCCGGCCCGTCCTCGGCCCGGGTGGCGGCCGCCGGTGCGGCCGCCGGCCGGGGAGCGGGGCGGGGCCGGTCGCGCAGGGCGTCCAGCGAACCCACCGGGTCGACGTGGCCCGCCGAGGCGAAGCCCCAGTCCAGCAGGGCGCCGGCCTCCTCGTACACCGCGAAGGCGCCGTCCCGCTGGGGGTTCATCACCGTCACCACCAGGGTCCGTCCGGCGCGCCGGGCGGCGGCCACCAGGGTGTGCCCGGCGCGGCTGGTGTACCCGTTCTTGACGCCGATCGCCCCGGGGTACGGCGGCACCCCGTCCGCCCCGGTCAGCAGCCGGTTGGTGTTGACGATGCCGTAGCTGCCGCCGTCGGCGCCGGGGAACCGGGCCTCGACCCGGGCGCAGTACCGCGCGAAGTCGGGGTTGCGCAGCCCCGCCCGCCCGAACACCGCGAGGTCGAACGCGGACGACACCTGGCCCGGCGCGTCGTACCCGTCCGGCGACCGTACGTGGGTGTCGAGGGCGCCCAGCGCCCGGGCCCGGGCCTGCATCCGGGCGGCCGTGCCGCGCCAGCCTCCGCTGAGCGCGGCCAGCACGTGGACGGCGTCGTTGCCGGAGCTGAGGAACACCCCGTTCCACAGGTCGGCGACCTGGTAGGTGCGGCCCTCGGCGACGCCGACCCTGCTGCTGCCCGGACCGACCGCGGCCAGTTCCCCCTGGCCCACCTGATGCCGGACACCGCCCGGCAGCGCGGGCAGCACGGTGAGCGCGAACAGGGTCTTCAGGGTGCTGGCCGGGGGCAGCGGGCGGTGCGCGTCGTGGGCGGCGAGCACCTCGCCGGTGCCGGCGTCGGCCACCACCCAGGAGAGCGCGGAGACCTCGGGGAGACCCGGTGCCCCGGGGCGCGGCCGGACCTGGACGCCGGGCCGGTGGAGCAGGTCGGGCTGGGGGCCGACGGCCCGTGGTCCGGCGGCCGGGCCGGGGTCCGGAGGTCTGCTGCGCACCGCCGCGGCGGCAGGCGCGAGCACCAGCAGCCCCGCCGCGCAGAGCGCGCACCCCGACACGGCCACCCGGGAACCGCGCAGAAAAGATCCGATCGTCATACCGCAAACGTAGGAACGGGGGCGGCGCGCGCCACTCGGCCGGGGCCGGACGGCCCGCGCGAGCACCCGGATGCCGCACCGCGTCAGACGGCCGGCAGGGTGGGCTGGACGCGCCGCAGGAAGGCCGCGTTGTCCGGGGTCTGCCGCATCCGCTCCAGCAGCGTCTCCAGGCCGGGGTGCCCGTCCCGGCCGCGCAGCGCCCGCCGCAGCCCGGTGACGGCGGCCAACTCGGGGGCGGGGAGCAGCAGTTCCTCGCGGCGGGTGCCGGAGGCGTCGATGTCCACGGCGGGGAAGACCCGGCGGGAGGCGGGTTCGCGGCTGAGCCGGAGTTCCATGTTGCCGGTGCTCTTGAGTTCCTCGAAGAAGAAGTCGTCGGCCCGGGAGCCGGTCTCCACCAGCGCGGTGGCGAGGATGGTGAGCGAGCCGCCCTCCTCGGTCTGCCGGGCGGCGCCGAAGAACCGCTTCGGCCCGGTCAGCGCCCCGGCGTCGACGCCGCCGCTGAGGGTCCGGCCGCCCGCCGCGGCGGCGTTGTTGTGGGCCCGGCACAGCCGGGTGAGGGAGTCGAGCAGGAGGACGACGTCCTCGCCGGCCTCGACGAGCCGTTTGGCCCGCTCGATCACCAGGTCGGCCAGGGCGATGTGCTGCTTGGGCGTCCGGTCGAAGGTGGAGGCGTACACCTCGCCGCGGACCGAGCGCCGCATGTCGGTGACCTCCTCGGGCCGCTCGTCGAGCAGCAGCACCATCAGCCGGCACTCCGGGTGGTTGCCGGCCACGGCGGCGGCGATCTGCTGGAGCAGTACGGTCTTGCCGGTCTTGGGCGGTGCCACGATCAGGCCGCGCTGGCCCTTGCCGACGGGGGCGAGCAGGTCGATGAGGCGTCCGGCGGCACCGGCCGCCGGGTGCTCCAGGCGCAGCCGCCGGTGCGGGTGGAGCGGGGTGAGGTCGGCGAAGCCGGGCCGGTCGCCGGGCCGGTCCGGGGTACGGCCGTCGACCCTGGCGACACCGGTGAGGTGCTGCCGGTCGCCGCGGACGGCCTCGACGAGGTCGCCCTTGCGCAGGCCGTGGCGGCGGATCAGCGCGGGGGAGAGGGACGGGTCGGCGGGGGTGGGCAGCAGCAGGCGCGGGGAGCGCAGCCGGCCCTTGCCGCCGGCGTCGATGTCGAGGACGCCGCTGACGGTCTCGGCCGGGGCCTGCCGTACCGGGGGGTGGTCGAGTGCGGTGGTCATGGTGGTGGTCCTTTCACGGACGGTGAGTAAGGGGGCCTGCGGTAGGGGAGATCGCCTGACAGCGGCGGAAGGAGGGAACAGCACCTCGGCGACGGCGGGGGAACGACGGCCCCGCCCGGGAGGTGATGAGGAAAGCCGACGCGACCGCCCAGAAGGACGGACGGGCCCGGCGAACCGGGAGAAGAACTCCGGAGGAAGAACTCCAGCAGGAGAACCCCGGAGGAAGAAGCACCGGCGCCCGGAACGAAGGGGCGTGCACGCGTGCTGAGGGCACTGTAGCACCCGGACGGCCGAACGGCACCGGGTACGAGCGCTCACGGACGTCAACCACGGCGGTCCGGCGGTTGTTCCGCCGGTCCGGGGCGGGCGGGCCCGGCGGCGGTCTTCTACGCTGACCGGATGTTCCGTCCCGAAGGCCCCACGCTGCGCGAACTCGCCGTCCAGGCACTGTCGTCGGTCGAGCACGGCTACGATCTGCTGGCCCCGAAGTTCGACCACACCCCGTACCGGACGCCGGACCGGGTCCTGGACGCCGTCGCCGCCGCCCTGGCGCCGCTCGGCCCGTTCGGCACCGGCCTCGACCTGTGCTGCGGCACCGGCGCCGGGGCCGGGGTGCTGACCCGGCTCTGCCGGCACGGGGTGACCGGCGTCGACTTCAGCGCGGGCATGCTGGCGGTCGCCCGGGACCGCGTCCGGCCCGCCGGGGTGCCGGTGTCCTGGGTCCGCGCGGACGCCCGCGCCCTGCCGTTCGCCCCGGCCTTCGACCTGGTGGTGAGCTTCGGGGCGTTCGGCCACTTCCTGCCCCGGGAACTGCCGGGCCTGTTCGCCCAGGTGCGCTCCGTGCTGCGGCCCGGCGGCCTGTTCGCCTTTCCGCTCGCGGCACCGCCGCGCCCCGGCTCCGCGGGCTACTGGTCGCTGCTGGGCTTCGACGCGGCGATGCGGGTGCGCAACGCCCTGTGGCGGCCCCCGTTCGTCATGTACTACCGCACCTTCCGGCTGGGGGACGTGCGGCGGGAGCTGACCCGGGCCGGCTTCGAGGTGACCCTCCGTCCGCTGCCCGAGTTCGGCCGGCGTCCCGACGGCAGCCCCCGCGCCCGGCTGGTCACCGCCCGCCGCTGACGGCTCGGAGCCGCGGACCCAGCCAGCGGACCTTCGCGGCCTCCTGGTACGGGCCGCCGCCCTCGTGGTCGTTGAACTCGTACACCTCGATCGCCTTGTCCTCGTGCGCCCAGGCGTTGAACGCGGCGAAGACCGTCGAGGGCGGGCAGGTCTCGTCCTCCAGTGCCGCCGAGAACAGCGCGGGCGCCCGGCCGCGGGCCGCGAAGTGCACGCCGTCGAAGTACGACAGGGTGCGCAGCGTCTGCTCGGTCCGGCCCCGGTGCGTCTTCAGGTACAGGCCGACCTCCCGGTACGGGTGCCGGTCGGTGAGGGTGGTGGCGCGCGGGAAGTCGCAGAGGAACGGCACGTCCGGGGCCACCGCCACCAGGTCCGGTACCAGCCCGCCGACCGCCAGGGTGATGCCGCCGCCCTGGCTGCCGCCGAGGGCGACGGTGCGCGCCGGGTCGGTCAGCGGGTGCGAGCGGGCCGCCTCGACCGCGCGGACGGCGTCGGTGAAGACCCGGCGGTAGTAGTAGTTCTCCGGGGCGTCGATGCCCCGGGTCATGAACCCCGGGTAGGCGGGCGCGGCGCCGACCGGGTCGGCCGTGCCGCCCCCGCCGCCCCAGACGCTGCCCTGGCCGCGGGTGTCCATAACGAAGTGGGCCCGGCCGGTGGAGGCCCACAGCAGGTGCTCGTGCGGCAGGCCGCGTCCGCCGCCGTAGCCGATGAACTCCACGATCAGCGGCAGCGGTTCCTCGGCGGCGGCGGGCAGCAGCAGCCAGCCCTTCACCGGGTGGCCGCCGAACCCGGCGAAGGTCACGTCGTACACCCGTATCGTGGCCAGGCCCGTGTCGACCGGTTCGAACCGGGCGTCCAGGTCGTGCTCGCGGGCCTCCGCGAGGGTCTTGGCCCAGAACGCGTCGAAGTCCTCGGGCTCGGTGGACGCGCTGCGGTAGGCGCGGAGTTCGTCGAGCGGAAGGTCGAACTGGGCCATCGAGGAACCGCCTTCGGGTAGGGACCGGCGCGAGAGCGATCACACCGTACGTGAGTGGTCGGAGCAATCGCCAGATCCCGGCCCGGCTCACTTCCCGGCCCGGGCGGTACGTCGCTGGTGGGGCGGATGCGGTGGACCGGGGGGCGGTCCGGGTGGTCGGGTCACCGGGGCGGGTGGTGTCACGTCGGCGGCAGGTCTGCCGAAGGGGACGGTGCCACGCCCGCCGGGAGGGCGGTGTCACGCCCCGCGGTGGGTCCACTGGGGTTCGGTGCGGGCCCAGGCCCGGTCCCACTCGGCCATCCGGTGCCGCAGCGCGACCCGGCGTACGACGGTGTGCCCGAGCAGTACGGTGACCGCCGCGCCGGCCGTGGCGCACGCGCCGAAGGCGACCGCGTGCAGCCACACCAGGGAGCCGTCCGCGGGCGCCGGCACCTGGTGGCCGCGGGCGTCGAGCCACACGTCGACCGCCGCGCCGGGCCGGGTGTCGGCCGGGACCCGGGCCGTCGTCGTCCGGGACGACCCGTCCGGCTCCGTCCAGCGCACGGTGGCCCGGTAGAGGTACTCCCCGCCCGCCTGCGCCGAGGGCGGTGTCCCGGCGGCCCGCCCGATCACCTCGGCCCGTATCTGCCGGCGCTCCTGCCGCTGCTCCGCCGCCACCGACCGGGCCTGGTCGTGCGCCCACCACCCGGAGAGGACGCCCAGCGCGGGCGCCCCCACGCACAGCAGGACGGCGACGATCAGGACCGTCCACGCCTCCACCACGTCCGACCGGCGCCGCAGCGGATTGCGCCGCCACCGCCAGTTGCGCACCCGGGTTCGCATCTCGACCTCCTCGCCGTCACCGCGGGCGGGGACCCGTCGGGCGGCCGGGCGGGACCGGGAGCCGCCGTGCCCTCCGCGTCGCGGCACGCCCGCGCGTGCCCTACCGCCCTGGTACCCCGTCCGGGCCGCCTCGCTCAGCGGGTCCGCCCGCCCCGGCGGGTACGGCGGCTCAGCCGAAGCGCTCGATGCGGATGCGGTCCACCGGCTGGCCGGCGGCGACCAGCAGCTTCGAGGCGTGCTCGGCGAAGGAGTTGGAGCCGCACACGTACGCCTCCCAGCCCCCCGGCGGCGGGTCGGCCAGCAGCGGTGCGAGGTGCGCGGCGGACAGCCGTCCCACCGGCGTCCCCTCCGGCGCGCCGCGGGTGAACACGGGCGTGGTCTCGGCGCCGTACTCCCGCGCGTAGATCAGTTCCTCGGGGCGGCGCGCGGACACCAGCAGCCGCAGCGGCACGGTGAGCCCCCGCGCCCGGTGGTGGCGGACCATCGACATCAGCGGGACGACGCCGGAGCCGGCGCCGAGCAGCAGCGCGGGCCGGTCGCCCGGCCAGGCGAAGAAGCCGCTCAGCGGGCCGCGCACCTCGACCCGGTCGCCGGGCCGGGCCACGGTGTGGAACCAGCCGGAGACCTCGCCGCCGCTCACATGGTCCAGGGTCAGCTCGATGTGCCCGGAGTCGTCGGGCGCCGAGGCCAGCGAGTAGTGCCGCTGGGCGGTGTAGCCGTCCGCGGCGGTCAGCCGCAGCATCAGGTGCTGGCCGGGCAGATGGCCGGCCCACTCGGGCACCGCGAGCCGGAAGGTGGCCGCGCGCGGGGTCTCGCGCCGGATGCCGGTGATGGTGGCGGTCTGCCACCGGGCGGCGACCTGCTCGCTGACGGCGATCCGGCCGGGCACCGCGAACCGGGCGGGGGAGGGGAAGGTCGTCTCAGTCACCGGAGTACCGCTGCTCCTGCCAGGGGTTGCCGCGGGCGTGGTAGCCGTTGCGCTCCCAGAAGCCCGGCTCGTCGTGGTCGAGGAGTTCCAGGCCCGCGATCCACTTGACGCTCTTCCAGAAGTACAGGTGCGGCACCACCAGCCGCGCCGGGCCGCCGTGCTCGGGGGTGAGCGGCCGGCCGCCGTACTCCCAGACGATCCAGGCGCGCCCGCCGGTGAGGTCGGCGAGGGGGAGGTTCGCGGTGTAGCCGGTGTGGGCGTGGGCCACGGCGTGGGTGGCGGAGGGCAGCGGGCCCGCCGCGTCGAGGAAGGCGTCCAGCGACACGCCGCCGAACCGCACGCCGAACTTGGACCAGCCGGTCACGCAGTGGATGTCGCCCTCGTACGCGGCGGCGGGCAGGCGGTGCGCCTCCTCCCAGCTCCAGGTGCGCGGCGCGGTGACCAGGCCGCCGACGCGGAAGGTCCAGTCGGCGGCGGAGAGGTCGGGGGTGACCTCGGCGGAGAGCACGGGCCAGTCGTCGCCCGCGTCGTACTGGCCGGGCGGCAGCCCCTCGCGGGCGGCGCGGGGGCGCCCGGTGAAGCCTCGGGTGATGTTCATGCGGTGGTGCCCAGGGGTGTCGTCGATGTGTACGCCGTCCACGGTACGTGGCCGCGGTCAGCGCCCGTCGCCGGGTGGCCGCTCCGGCCAGGCGTTGTACCGCTCCAGGTAGGCGGCGAAGCGCACCAGGTCCTCCTCCGGCCAGTCGGCGAGCCGTTCCCGGAACGCCGCCCGGCGGCTCACCGTGACCTGCGCCAGGATGTGCCGCCCGGCCTCGGTCAGGTCGAGGACCTGCACCCGGGCGTCGTCCGGGTCGGGCCGCCGCTCCACCAGGCCGGCCCGCTCCAGTCCGGCGACCTGGCGGCTGACGGTGGACTTGTCCAGCGCGTAGTGGGCGGCCAGATCGGTGGCCCGGCAGCCGCCCCGCTCCTCCAGGTGCCCGAGCAGCGTGTACGACACCAGCGACAGCTCGGGGTGCATCCGGCCCGCCGAGGCGCGGGCGCGGCGGGCGAAGACCGTCATCTCGCGCTGGATGGCCTCCACGGCCCTCTCCTCGGACCGGGACCGGTCGGCTGCTGTCACGGGACCTCCCTCGAGTTTCTGGTTGTATAGTACAACTTGAAGACATGGTTGTATTTGCCAACCTTGCATGGGCCGGCCATGCCGTTCGTGTCCCTCGCGTCGATCATCGGAGGCTTTCGGACCATGAGGTCCCAGACCGCCCTGCGTCATGTGCTCACGCACCTGATCACCCCCCTGCTGATGTGTCTCGGCATGGGACTCGCCTACATGGGGGCGTTCGTCACCCCCGAGCCCCACCATCTGCCGGTCGCCGTGGTCGGCTCCGGCCCCGGGTCCAAGGTGCTCGCCCAGACGGTCGAGGACCAGGCCGGTGCCGCCCTCGACGTGCGCACCGTCCCCACCCGGGCGGCGGCGGTCGAGCTGCTGAAGTCCCGGGACATCACCGGCGCCTACGTCCCCGGCGGGCGGGCGCCGGAGGTCGTGGTGGCCACCGCCGGGTCCGACATGGGCGCGCTGGCGGTGCAGAAGGTGTTCACGCCGCTCGCCGAGCGGCAGGGTGTGCCGCTGAAGGTGACCGACGTGGCCGCCCCGGTCGGCGACGACCCCACCGGCCAGGGCCTGTTCTTCCTGCTGGTCGCCGTCAGCATCGGCTCCTACGCCTCGGTGGCCGCGCTCGGCGCCGCGGGCGCCGCCCTGCCGATGCGGGTCCGGGCCCTGCTGACGCTCGGCGTCTCGGCCGTCGTCGGCGGCATCGGCGCGCTGCTCGCCGGGCCGGTGTTCCACCTCGCGCACCACTCGCTCGGCGCGCTGTTCGGCATGGCCTGGCTGTACTCGGCGGGCATCCTGTTCCTCGGCGTCGGGCTGCACACCTTCCTCAAGCGGTGGACCACGCTCGCCATGATGGTGCTGTTCGTGATGCTCAACTTCACCACCTCCGGCGGCCTGTACCGCCCCGAGCTGCAGAACGGCTTCTTCGGCTCGCTGCACGCCTTCTGGAACGGCGCCGGCTTCGTCGAGGGCCTGCGCGCCCTGCTCTACTTCGACGGCGACGGACTCGCCCGCGCCCTGTGGACGCTCGCGGGCTGGCTGGTGCTGGGCCTGGCCGCGGTCGCGGTCGCCGCCGTCCGCGAGCGCGCGGCCACCGGGCCGGCGGCCGACCGAAAGGCCGAAGCACGGACCGGAGCGCGGGCCGCAGAGCAGACCGAGGCGCAGGCCGAAGTACGGGCCGGGGAAAGGGCCGACGAAGAGGCCGACGAAGAAGCCGAAGAGGCCGTCGGCGTCTGATCGGCTGGGGTAGGGTGACCGACGGCCGAGGAACGTCCCGGCCGTCGGATGCGAGGAGGTGGGTCCCATCACCGCTGTGTCGGCCCGGGCGCTCTCTTCGCACGGCACGCGGATCACCCGCCACGGGTGACCGCCAGAGCGCCCTTCGGTTCCCGGAAGGCTCTCCCGCATGTCCTCACCGTCCCCCGCTTCTCCCGCCGTCTCCCCCGAGGCCGTGGCCGCCGCGCTGCGCGCCGCCGGCTGTGTCTTCGCCGAGGAGGAGGCGGAACTGATCCTCGCCACCGCCCGCACCTCCGACGAGGTGACCGCCCTGGTCGGCCGCCGGGCCACCGGCCTGCCCCTGGAAGTCGTCCTCGGCTGGGCCGGGTTCCGGGGCCTGCGCATCGCCGTCGAACCCGGCGTCTTCGTCCCCCGCCGCCGCACCGAGTTCCTCGTGGAGCAGGCCCTCGCCCAGGTGCCCGGCGCGGCCGTCGTCGTCGACCTGTGCTGCGGCTCGGGCGCCGTGGCCGCCGCGCTGGCCGCCGCGCTGGACGGGGCCGAGGTGCACGCCGCCGACCTCGACCCGGCCGCCGTGCGCTGCGCCCGCCGCAACCTCGCCCCGGTCGGCGGCCGGGTGTACGCCGGTGACCTCTACGCCGCCCTCCCGGCCGGGCTGCGCGGCCGGGTCGACGTGCTCGCCGCCAACGTGCCGTACGTGCCCACCGGCGAGGTCGCCCTGCTGCCCCCGGAGGCCCGCGACCACGAACCCGCCCTCGCCCTGGACGGCGGGGCGGACGGCCTGGACGTGCTGCGCCGGGTCGCCGCCGACGCGGCCAACTGGCTCGCCCCCGGCGGCTGCCTGCTGTCCGAGACCAGCGAGCACCAGGCCCCGGCGGCCTTGGACGCCTTCGCCCGGGCGGGGCTGCGGCCCCGGCTCGCGGTCTGCGAGGAGCGGTACGCGCACGTGGTGACCGGCGTGCGGGAGTGAGTCAGGCCGGCGGGGTGGCGCGGGCGATCAGCAGGGCCACGTCGTCGGCGTTGTCCGGTTCGTGCAGGGTGCGCAGCAGCAGGTCGCAGACCTCCTCCAGGGGCCGGTCCGGTCCCTGGAGGAGGGTCAGCAGGGTGCCCAGCCGTTCGTCCAGGGGCTGCCGGCGGGTCTCCACCAGCCCGTCGGTGTAGAGCACCAGCCGGTCGCCGGGGTCCAGCTCCACGGTGGTGGTCACGAAGGGCACCCCGCCCACCCCGAGCGGCACCCCGGTCGGCAGGTCCAGCAGTTCCGGCGGCCGGCCCGGCCGTACCCGGACCGGCGGCAGGTGCCCGGCGTTGGCGATCCGGCACTGCCGCAGATGCGGGTCGTGGACGGCGTACACGCAGGTCGCGATGGACTGGTCGAGGCCGGCGGCGGTGCGGTCGAGGTGCTCCAGGAGCAGCGCCGGGTCCAGGTCCAGGGCGGCCAGGGTGTTCGTCGCGGTGCGCAGTCGCCCCATGGACGCCGCCGCGGCGACGCCGCTGCCCATCACGTCACCCACGACGAGCGCGGTCTTGCAGCCCTCCAGCTCGATCACGTCGAACCAGTCGCCGCCGACCTCGCTGGTGGCCTCGGCCGGCTGGTAGCGGGAGGCCACCTCCAGGCCGCCGGTCACCGACGGCACGCTCGGCAGCAGACTGCGCTGCAGGGTGAGCGCGCTGTCCCGGGCGTGCCGGTACCAGCGGGCGTTGTCGATCTGCACCGCCGCCCGCGCGGCCAGCTCCCGGGCCAGCAGCAGGTCGTCCTCGCCGAACGGCTGCGGATTGCGGGTCCGCTTCAGGTCCAGCGCGCCCAGCACCTCGCCCCGCGCGATCAGCGGCACCGCCAGGTACGAGTGCACCCCGGCCCGGCGCAGCAGACCGGCGGCCTCGGGGGAGCGGGCGATCCGGTACAGGTCCTCCTCCCGTACCCGCCGCAGCAGCACCGGCTGCCCGGTGCGCACGCACTCGGTGACCAGCCGTTCGGGCCCGTACCCGGCGACCTGCCCGGGCGGGTCGGCGGCCAGCAGCGCCTCGGGCACCTCGTCGGCGTGCACGGCCAGGGCCCGGATCGCCGCCGCCTCGGCCGGGCCCAGGGTGCTGCGGCGGCCCTGCACCACCGCCTCCAGCAGGTCCACGGCGGCCACGTCGGCCAGTTCCGGCACGGCCACGTCGGCCAGCTCCCGCGCGGTGCGGTCCAGTTCCAGGGTGGTGCCGATGCGCGCGGAGGCGTCGGCGACCACGGCCAGCCGGCGCCGCGCGGTCTCGGCCGCCACGCCCGCCCGGTACTGCTCGGTGACGTCCACCACCGACAGGGCCACCCCCAGCACCGTGCCGATCGCGTCCTCCAGCCGGTACAGCGACACCGACCAGGCGTGCTCCTCGTCCGGGTCGGCGCGGGTCCGCCCGAGCGCGGGCAGGTCGACCACCGGCCGGCCGGTCTCCAGCACCCGGCGCGCGGCGGCCTCCACATCGTCGCAGGCGAGCCCGGACAGCACCTCGCGCACGGTCCGCCCCAGGTGGTCGGCGGCCGGGCGGCCGTCGATCCGCTCCAGCGCCGGGTTGACCGACACGTACCGCAGCTCGGTGTCGAGCACCGCCAGGCCGATCGGCGACTGCTCGATCACCCGCGCCGACAGCGCCACGTCCCGCTCCAGCCGGCGCACGGTCGAGTGGTCGGCGGCGAGCCCGAGGGCGTAGACCGCGCCCCGGTCGTCCAGCAGCCGCATGTTGCGGAACTCCACCAGCCGGGTCCGCCCGCCCTTGCAGCGGACGGGGAACGCCCCGGCCCAGCTCCGCCCGGTCCCCATCACCTCGGCGAACAACCTGGTGACCAGGTCGAAGTGCTGCTCGTCCACCATCAGCCGGGCGGCGTAGCGGCCCAGCGCCTCCCGCGCGGACCAGCCGAACAGCTCCTCGGCCCGTGGGCTCCACAGCACGATCCGGCCCTTGGCGTCCAGCACCACCGAGGCCACGCCGAGCACGTCCAGCAGCCCGGCGGGCCGCGCCGGGGCCCGTGGCGGCCCGTCGTCCCGGAACGCCCCGGACGCAGACCCGGCTGCACTCATCCCACGCCCGCCTTCGACCGTTCCACGCGGCACCCTCGCCCGGGGCCGGCCACTCCGTTCTACCGCGTTCCACCGCGCGGAGGGCCGTTCCACCGGGGCCACCGCCGTCTCCTTCCACCTTCTCCGCATCTCGCCGACCGCGCTCCCCGACACCCGGCGTTGGTCTGTACATGACTGCCGGAACCCGGGACACTGTGCGCCGAACGCGTCCCGCCCGTCCCGTACCGGCCACCCCCACCGAGGAGCACCCCCATGCCCCCGTACGCCTCCGTCCGGCAACGTTGTCAGGCCCTGTTCACCGGCGTCCTCGCCCTCGCGGCGCTCGCCCTGGCCGCCGCGCCGCCCGCCTCGGCCGCCCCCGCCGCCCCCGCCGCCGCCGCGGCCGACGTGTGGACAGAGGCGGGCTCGGACCGGGCCGACCCGCTGACCGAGAGCCAGGGGCTGGCGTCCGTGGAGGTCCCGGCCGGCAGCCCCAACCGGTACACCGGCATCGGCACCATCCCCCTCGCCCTGTCGGTCCGGGGCTGGAACCACGTCGGCGACCCCGACGCCTCCTACGACGGCCACTACATCGAGCCCTACCAGCGCGACGACGGGGCCGCGAAGCTCTACCGGGTGCAGACGCCGGACGGGACCTGGACGCAGTACACGCACGCGCTGGGCCCCGGCGAGGCGCTGAACAACTCCTGGGTCGCCATCTCCCCGGACGGGCAGTGGATGCTGTCGGGCGAGTGGGGCACCATGGACCGGCTGCTGGTCTTCCCGACCCCGGGCGTCAACCCCGCCACCTCGCCCTCGGCCGACCTGCGGCAGGCCGCCACCGTGCGCCTGGACCGCCCGGTGCGGGACGTGCAGGGCTGCGACTTCGTCACCGCCACCCGGCTGGTGTGCTCCTCCGACGACCCGGAGGGCACCCTCTTCGGCCTCACCAAGCCGCTCCTCCAGGTCGACCTGTCCGCCGCGCCCGACGGCACCGCCGACGTCACCGGCCGGGTCACCGCGCTGCGCCAACTGCCGCTGCGCAGCGCCTGCTCGGGCGCCTTCGAGGCGGAGGGCGTCGACTACGACCGGCGCACCGGCACCCTGCGGGTCATCGTGGTCTCCCCGGGCCTGTGCGTGCTGACCGACAGCAAGACCTACCGCCTCACCCGGGGCTGAGCCCGGTAGTGCTCCGCCCCGGGTGGTGCTTTTCTGGGGGAGGGGGACGCGGTACCGCGGAGCGCCCGCGGTGCCGCCGCGCGGCCCGAGAGGAGCGATCACCATGGACGCCGAGCGACCGCACCCGGAATCCGTCTCGCTGGAACTGAGCGGATGCAGCAAGGAAGACGCCCGGACCGTCTTCGACGCCCTGTGCGCGTGCTACTCGTCCGACCGGTGCGCCGACGACGTGCCCCGGGAGTACCACGAGGTCCGCCCCACGGTGTGGCTGGGCACCTACGAGATCTCCGGCGACCCGCGCGGCGCGTGCGACCCGGTCCGCCTCGACGCCTCGGTGGAGGCCGACGCGCAGGGCGGCTACTGGGCGATCGGGCGGCTGCGCACCACCCTGGACTCCCTGTTCACCGTGCGGGACCTGAGCACGGCCTCCGGGGACCAGGAGAGCGAACTGCACGTCCAACTGGAGAGCCGCTGAGCCAGGGGCCCGCCGTGCGCCACCGCACTTTATGCAACTAGTTGCAAAAAGTGCCGGGCGTCCTCTACAACAGAGGCACGACACCGCGCACGGAGGGCCCCCATGAGCCGCTACCCCCACCTGCTGAGCCCGCTGGACCTGGGCTTCACCACGCTGCCCAACCGGGTCCTGATGGGTTCGATGCACGTCGGCCTGGAGGAGGCCGAGGGCGGCTTCGCGCGCATGGCCGCGTTCTACGCCGCCCGGGCGCGCGGGGGAGTGGGCCTGATCGTCACCGGCGGCATCGCCCCCAACGACGAGGGCCGGCCGTACGAGGGCGGCGCCCGGCTCACCACCGAGGCGGAGGCCGAGCAGCACCGCGTGGTCACCGAGGCCGTGCACCGCGCGGGCGGCCGGATCGCCCTGCAGATCCTGCACTTCGGCCGGTACGCCTACCACCCGGACCTGGTCGCCCCCAGCCCGCTGCGGGCCCCGATCAGCCCCCACGTGCCCCGCGAGCTGACCGACGCCGAGGTCGAGCGCACGGTCGAGGACTACGTCCGCGCCGCCCGCCTGGCCCGCGCCGCCGGGTACGACGGCGTGGAGATCATGGGCTCCGAGGGCTACCTGATCAACGAGTTCACCGCCGCCCGCACCAACCACCGCACCGACCGCTGGGGCGGGTCCTTCGAGAACCGGACGCGCTTCCCCGTCGAGATCGTCCGCCGGGTGCGCGAGGCGGTCGGCGAGGACTTCATCCTCGTCTACCGCCTGTCCATGCTGGACCTGGTGCCCGGCGGCTCCACCCTCGACGAGGTGATCGCCCTCGCCCGGGCCGTCGAGCGGGCCGGCGCCACCATCATCAACACCGGCATCGGCTGGCACGAGGCCCGCATCCCCACCATCGCCACCTCGGTGCCGCGCGGCGCCTACACCTGGGTGACCGAGCGGCTGATGGGCGAGGTCTCCGTCCCGCTCGTCGCCACCAACCGCATCAACACCCCCGACCTGGCCGAGCAACTGCTCGCCGAGGGCACCGCCGACCTGGTGTCCATGGCCCGCCCGATGCTCGCCGACCCCGACTTCGTCGCCAAGGCCGCGGCCGGCCGGCCCGAGGCCATCAACACCTGCATCGGCTGCAACCAGGCGTGCCTGGACCACACCTTCGCCGGCAAGATCACCTCCTGCCTGGTCAACCCCCGCGCCTGCCACGAGACCGAACTCGTCCTCGCCCCCACCCGCCTGCGCAGGCGCGTCGCCGTGGTCGGCGCCGGACCGGCCGGCCTCGCCTGCGCGGTGGGCGCCGCCGAACGCGGCCACGACGTCACCCTCTTCGACGCCGCGAGCGAGATCGGCGGCCAGCTCAACGTCGCCCGCAAGGTCCCCGGCAAGCAGGAGTTCGACGAGACGCTGCGCTACTTCCGCACCCGCCTCGCCGACCTCGGCGTCGACGTCCGCCTCAACACCCCCGTCACCGCCGCCGCCCTCGACGGCTACGACGAGACGGTCGTCGCCACCGGCGTGACCCCGCGCCGCCCCGACATCCCCGGCGTCGACCACCCCAGCGTCCTCGGCTACCTCGACGTGCTGCGCGACGGCGCCCCCGTCGGCGACCGGGTGGCGATCCTCGGCGCCGGCGGCATCGGCTTCGACGTCGCCGAGTACCTCACCGACGGCGGCGACAAGGCCCACGAGGACCCGGAGACGTACTTCCGCCACTGGGGCGTCGACACGGCCTACGCCGCCCCCGGCGGCCTCGCCGCCCCGCGGCGGCCCGCCCCGCCGCGCACCGTCCACCTGCTCCAGCGCAAGCCCACCAAGGTCGGCGCCGGGCTCGGCCGGACCACCGGGTGGATCCACCGCGCCGAGCTGAAGCACCGGGGCGTCACCATGGTCCCGGGCGTCCGCTACGACCGGATCGACGACGCCGGACTGCACCTCACGGTCGACGGACGGCCCACCGTCCTGGCGGTCGACACCATCGTGCTCTGCACCGGCCAGGAGCCCCGCCGGGACCTGTACGACGCCCTGACCGCCGCCGGCCGGAGCGCGCACCTGATCGGCGGCGCCGACGTGGCCGCCGAACTCGACGCCAAGCGCGCCGTGCGGCAGGGCACCGAACTGGCGGCGGCGCTGTAGCCACCGGTGCCGTCCCTAGGATGAGCCCCATGTCACTCCCGCACGCGATCCTCACCGCCCTGATGGAGAAGCCGTCCTCGGGCCTGGAGCTGACCCGCCGGTTCGACCGGTCGATCGGCTACTTCTGGTCGGCGACGCACCAGCAGATCTACCGCGAGCTGGGGAAGCTGGAGACCGGGGGACTCATCCGGGCGCTGCCCGCCGAACAGCCGGCCCGCGGGCAGAAGAAGGCGTACGAGGTGCTGCCCGCCGGCCGCGCCGAACTGGCCCGCTGGACCGCCGCCGCGCAGGACCCCAAGCCGATGCGGGACGTGATGCTGCTGCGGCTGCGCGCCGCGGCCGTCGTCGGCACCGCCGGCCTGGAGGCCGACCTCCGCCGCCATCTGGAGCTGCACGAACAGCAGTTGGCCGAGTACCGGGAGATCGAACGGCGGGACTTCCCGCCCGGCAAGGACGGACCCGAGGACCGGCTCCGGCACCTCGTGCTGCGCGCCGGCATCGACCTGGAGACCTTCTGGACCCAGTGGCTGCGCCGGGCCCTGACGGACTTCCCCGACATGCCGGCCCCGGAAGGACTCTAGAAGCGGTACGGCTTGCGGCGGCGGCGCAGGAACCAGGCGGCGCCGATGACGCCCGAGCCCACCAGGGCGCCGCCCGCCATCAGCGTCGCCGTGCCGTAGTCCCGCACCGCCCCGCCGACACCGCCCATGACGCCCCGGGACGGCGAGGCGGTGGCGCGCGGCCGGGCCGTCGCGGACGGCGTGACCGCGCGGGAGACGATGACGGTCTGGGTGCCCGCGGTGCTGTTGTTGGAGCACACGACGATGACCGTGTACGTGCCCGGGCTGATGTTCGACCAGGCGGCCGACTGGCCGGCGGTGGTGCCCGACAGGGCCACCTGGCGGCCCTGGGCGAAGTCGGCCTGGCCGCTGCCCAGCAGCGAGGCCGTGCCCCAACTGCCGTTGAGCTGCGAGCAGGCGCTGGTGGTGACGGAGACCGTGGACCCGGAGGTGCTCACCGAGATCCCGGTCCCGGCGGCGGCCTGCCCGGCGGTCAGGGCGAGGGGCAGCGCGGCGGCTGCCACCACCGGGCCGGAGCGGAGAAGCGGCTGGAAGATGCGCATGTGACTGCCCTTTCGGCGACACGGTCGGCGGTACATCCCTGGCGCCGCCGGATCGGGGGACGCCCGTGCCGCCTCACGGGCAGCCAACCGGCCCCGGCCCCGCCCCGCATGCCGAGCGCATCCGCCCAGGTGACGCGCGGCCCCGGCCGCCCGGCCTCAGCCCTCGCCCGTGGTGACCGTGCGCTCCGCCGAGAAGCCGCCCCAGGTGCCGTCGGGCAGCTTGGCCCGCAGCCTCACCCGGTGCGTGACGCCGGCCTTCTCACCCGCGTAGAAGCTGTACTCGGCCCGCCCGCGCGGCGCCTCGCCGCCGAAGACGAGGGAAGTGGCCGGGCGCCCGTCCAACTGGACCTGGTACTCGGTCACCACCCCGTCGGTGCGCGGCGGGACCCAGCTCAGGTCGATGTGGTACGCCCCGTCGGCCCGGTGGGTGCCCGCGCGCAGCCCGGTCGGGGCGGTGGACCGCCCGTCGTCCCGGCCCGGCGTGGTGATCCGCACGGCGGCCCCGGCCGGGGAGAGATTGCCGGCCGCGTCCCGGGCCCGGACCGTGAAGGTGTACCGGGTGCCGGGCCGCAGCCCCGTCACCACCGTCGCCGTCTGGTTGCCGCCCACACTGTGGATCTTCGTGCCGCCCTGCTGGATGTCGTACGACACCACACCCCGGTTGTCCGTCGCCGCGGACCAGGAGAGCTGCACCGCCCGGCTCCCGGCCGCCCGCCCGCGCAGGTCCCCCGGCCGGGTCGGCGCGGTGCCGTCGGCCGCCACGACGGCGGGCGTCGTCGCCCGCACCGCCCGGCTGCGCGGCCCCAGGCGCCCCTCGCCGTCCCGGGCCCGCACGGTGAAGACGTACTCGGTGGACGGGCGCAGCCGGGTGACGTCGACCATCCGCTCGGAGCCGGGCACGTCCTTCACCTTCGTACGGCCCCGGTACACCTCGTACGTCTCGGCGCCCGGGATCGCGTTCCACATCACGTGCACGCTGTGCGCGCTGCCCGCCTCGGCGGTGACCCCGGTCGGCGCCCCGGGCAGCGGCCCCTCCCCGGCGTCCTCGGCCGCGCCCCGGCCGCAGGAGGCGGCCAGCGCGGCGGCGGCGCAGAGCAGGGCGGCGCGGCGGCGCAGGGCGGCGGCGGAGACGGATGCACCTGGCACGGAGGGGCCTCCCCGGACGGCTCACGGCAATGGTCCGGACCAATATGCGCCAGTGGCGCGATCACATCAAGAGGGTGGTGGTTGGTGAGTATCCGGCGGAGTTACGTATGCTGACTCGCCTGACGGCCAAGTCCCCCAGTCGCTGGGGGAGTTCGGCCTGCGGCGCGGACCGCTGTCGTCGCTGTTCCCGCGCCGGCGCGGGCGGCCCGGAGCCTCGCGGCCCGGGTCGCCCGCCCCCTGCGGGCGGGTCCGTTGGGCCGTCCGGCCCTCCCGGGATGCGGATGCGGGCGGCGGGGCGGCAGATGGGGCGCAGTGCCCGTCAGTTCTCCGCCGACGCCAGGAGAGATCCATGGTGCGTGTCCCGTCGCGTGTCCCGTCGCTGACGCTCGTCGCGGCCGGCGCGGCCCTGCTCGCCCCCACGACACCCCCGGCCGCCCCGCCACCGCCCGAGCCCCGGGCCCTCTCGCACGCGCCGCCGCCGTCCAGGGCCACGGCCCCTTCGCACGCGCCGCCCGGGGCCCGAGTGCCCTCCCGGCCCGTCGCGCGCCCCCCGCTCCGGGAGGACGGACCGGTGCGGGCCGCCGATCTGCTGACCGCGGTGCGCGACTGCGAGCCGGTCTCCCGGGGCCGGTTCCGCGCCGACGCCCAGGCGGCCGCGGACATCCCGGTCTGCGGGACCACCGGCGCGGTGTTCTGGAAGGCGGACCTGGACATCGACTGCGACGGCCGGCCGGGCGCCCGCTGCAACCGCCGCACCGACCCGTACTTCACCGCCGCCACGGCCTGCCCGGGGTCCGACGGCCGCCCGCTGGACGCCGAACGCCTCCCGTACATCGTCGTGCCCGCCCCCGACACCCGCTGGGACCACCGCGCGCACGGCGTCCGGTGCGGCTCGGTCGCCGCCGTGGTGTACCGGGACCGGGTGCGGTACGCGGTCGTCGGGGACATCGGGCCGCGCGGGGTCATCGGCGAGGGCTCGTACGCCCTGGCCGAGTCCCTCGGCATCCGCACCGACCCGCGCACCGGCGGAGTGCCCTCCGGGGTGACGTACATCGTCTTCGACGACAGTCGCGCCGAGCCGGTCGACGACGTCCGGGCCGCGTCCCGGACGGGGGAACGGCTCGCCCGCCGGCTGATCTCCCGGAACTGATCGCCGACGGGGCGGACCCGTCCCCCGGCCCGACGGGACCGGACCGGGGCGGGTCCCGTACCCCGCCCCGGTCCCGTCCCGCGTCACACCTTCCGGTAGGAGTACGCCTCCGACGCCGCCGCCACCACCGCGGCGAGGTCCGCGCCGGTGGACGCCGTGACCACCGCGGCCACCGCCCCCTCGACGAACGGGGCGTCCACCAGGCGGGTGTCCGGCGGGAGTTCGTCGCCCTCGGCGAGCAGCGCCTTGACGGTGAGGACCGCGCTGCCGAGGTCGGTGAGGACGGCGACCCCGGCGCCCCGGTCCACGCTCGCGGCGGCGGCCGCCACCAGTTCCGCGCTGGTGCCGAAGCCGCCGCCCTCGGTGCCGCCCGCCGCGGCCACGGGCACCCCCGCACCGCCGCCCGCGAGCCCCTTGGCCAGCTCGGCCACCGAGGCGGCCACCTCGGCGCTGTGCGAGACCAGCACTATCCCGACGGTCCGTGTGTCACTCACCGGCGGCCTCCACCAGGGCGGCGATCAGCAGCGCGGCCGAGGCGGCACCGGGATCCTGGTGCCCGACGCTGCGCTCCCCGAGGTAACTGGCCCGCCCCTTGCGGGCCTGGAGGGGCGTCGTGGCCTCCGCCCCGGCCCGTGCGGCGTCCCGCGCGGCGGCGAAGGACTCGCCGAGGGCGTCCACCGCCGGCACCAGCGCGTCGATCATGGTCTTGTCGCCCGGTGCGGCCCCGCCGAGCGTGCGCACCGCCTCCACGCCGGTGCGCAGCGCCTCGGCGAACTGCTCGTCGCTCACCTCGGCGGCGTCCCCGAGCGCCTTGCCGGTCCGCCGCAGCAGCGTCCCGTACAGCGGCCCCGAGGCCCCGCCGACCGTGGAGATCAACTGCCGCCCGGCCAGCGCCAGTACGGCTCCCGGCGTGCCGGGGCCCTCCTTCTCCAGCGTGGCCCGCACGGCGGTGAACCCGCGCTGGAGGTTGCTGCCGTGGTCGGCGTCGCCGATGGGCGAGTCGAGGTCGGTCAGCCGGTCCGCCTCCCGGTCGACCGACGCGGCGGTCGCCGTCATCCAGCGGCGGAAGAAGTCGGCGTCGAGCACTGGTTCTCCTTGCCTGGTAGGTACGTCCCGATCCCTTCCCCGTCCGTCGCCCACGTCACATGCCCCACCGCAGTGCCGGCGTGCTCACCGGCGCGTCCCACAGCCGCAGCAGCTCCTCGTCCGCCTCGCACAGCGTCACCGAGGCGCCCGCCATGTCCAGCGAGGTGACGTAGTTGCCGACCAGCACCCGGGCGACCGCGACGCCCCGCTCGGCCAGCACCCGCTGCACCTCGGCGTGGAAGCCGTACAGCTCCAGCAGCGGAGTCGCGCCCATGCCGTTGACCAGGAGCAGGACGGGATTGTTCGGCCGCAGGTCGGCGAGGATCGCGTCGACGGCGGCCTCGGCGATCTCCCCGGCGGTCATCATCGGCCGCCGCTCGCGGCCGGGCTCGCCGTGGATGCCGATGCCCAGTTCCAGCTCGCCGGCGGGCAGGTCGAAGGTCGGGCTGCCCTTGGCCGGCGTGGTGCAGGCGCCCAGCGCCACGCCGAAGCTGCGGGAACTGCCGTTGACCCTCCGGGCGACCGCCTCGACCCGCTCCAGCGGCTGCCCCTCCTCGGCCGCCGCGCCCGCGATCTTCTCCACGAACAAGGTGGCACCGGTGCCGCGCCGCCCGGCCGTGTAGAGGCTGTCGGAGACCGCCACGTCGTCGTCGACGAGCACCTTGGCGACCTGAATGCCCTCGTCCTCGGCGAGTTCGGCGGCCATGTCGAAGTTGAGCACGTCACCGGTGTAGTTCTTCACCACGAACAGCACCCCGGCACCGCTGTCCACGGCCGCCGCCGCGCGCACCATCTGGTCCGGCACCGGCGAGGTGAACACCTCCCCCGGACAGGCCGCCGACAGCATCCCCGGCCCCACGAACCCGCCGTGCAGCGGCTCGTGCCCCGACCCGCCACCGGAGACCAGCGCCACCTTCCCGGCCACGGGGGCGTCCCGCCGTACGATCACCCGGTTCTCGACGTCCACGGTCAGCCCGGGATGGGCGGCCGCCATCCCCCGCAGCGCGTCGGCGACCACGGTCTCCGGGACGTTGATGAGCATCCTCATTGGTATCTCCTGTGCGTGTTGTCAATGGTGCCGGTCCGTGACGGCCGGAAGCGGTCTCCGGCGGTACCGATGCCGACTTGAAGCCGGCTTAGGTGACGGACCGTCAGGTCTCCGGACTGGCAGGACGCGGGGTCGGCGGAACCCTTGCTATCGGCAGTATCGACCTTGCGCGACGCCTCCGACACCTCCGGTATGCCGGAGGCATCAAGAGGGTGCTCCGCTGATGCCGTCGAGCAGTTGCCCAGGACGCCGGTCGGCCCCGTCTGCCAGGGACCCGGCGCACCCTTCTCCACCCCGGGATAGAGACCGGATTCCTGCCGCCGGACGACGGACGGGCCGTCGGCGGGCGCGATGCTGAAGTCATGCCGGCAACGGGGCACGGGACGGAGAGGCCGTCCCGTCGCCGACGCTCCCTCGCTCGCCAACAGCCCGACCGGGCGGAAGGTGGTTCTCGATGCACGTCAACCTCACCGTGGTGATGGCCGCGGTTGTCGTGGTGGCCCTCGGTGCCACCGCCGCCGTCGTCGCCCGTGGCCGTTGGTCCATGCCCTGGTGGCTGATGCTGGCCGGCGCCCTGGCGGCCCATCCCTTCTCCTCCACCCTGCTGAACCGGGTGGAGGACGCCCCCGAAGGCTGGCTCCGCTGGGCATTCCAGGCCGCGTGCGTCATGCTCACGACCATCTTGCTCGCCCCCGTGTACCACTGGCTGCGCAAGCCGGACACCGACGGGGACGGGCGGGGCAGCGGCGGCCGTGCGACCGCCCGCCCGGCCGACGCGCCGCGTTCCTCGTCCTGAACCGTCCGGGGCGGGGAGCGGAGATGACCGCTGCACCGGACCGTACGGTGACGGGGGAGCGGGACGAGGGAAGACCGGACCGTCGTGCGCGCCGGCCGTCCCGGCTCCGGGCGCCGGCCGCATCCGCCACCGGCACGGGCCCCCGCCCCGTCCGCATACGGAGACACCTGCCGCACCTGGGGCGGGAACCGGCGCCGCGCGGGCCGTCTACGCTCGTACCCGGCATGGAAACACTACGGAACTGGCTGCTCCCGGCCGTCCTCGCGCTCCCCAACCTGGTGATCGTCGCCCTGCTGCCGCAGCCGGGCGGTGATCCGTCCGGAGCGCTGCTGCGCGCGGGCACGGTGACGGCCGTCGCGCTGCAACTGGTCGCGCTGGGACACCGTCGCCGCGCCCCGCTGGGAGCGCTGGCCGGGACGGTGGCCGGCACGGTGATCGGCAACACCGCGGGCCCCGAGTCCTTCGTCAACCTGTGCGCGTTCGTCGCGCTGTACTCCGTGGCGCTGCGCCGCGGCGGCCGGGTCACGGCGTACGCCGTCGGCGCCGCCGTCGCGGGTGCGTGGCTGCCGGGCGCCCTGCGCGGCGGCTCCGCGACGGCGCTGCTGGCCGACCTGGGCGTCACGGCCTCGCTGTACGTGGCGTGCGCGGGGCTGGGCGAGGCACGTCGGCAGTGGCTGGGCGGGCGGTGGGCGGCGGCCGGGCGGCTGGCGCGGGCCGAGGAGGAGCGGAGGCAGGCCGCCGACACCGAACGGCACCGCCTCGCCAGGGAACTGCACGACGTCAGCGCCCACCATCTGACCTCGGTGGTCGTCACCGTCGACGCGGCCCGCCGGCTGGGCGGCGCACGGCCCGAACTCATCACCGAAGCCCTGTCGTTCGCCGCGCGCACCGGCGAGGAGACGCTCACCGCGCTGCGCCGGCTGGCCGCCGTCCTGCGGGACACGCAGCCGCCCGGTCCGCAGCCGGTGAGCGGGCGCCTGCAGGAACTGATCGCCGGGTTCAGCCTGCTGGGCCGGCCCGTCGACGCCGACCTGCCCGGCGACCTCGCGGGCCCGGCGGCCGAGGCCGCCCACGGCATCGTCCGCGAGGCCCTGACCAATGCGCTGCGGTATGCCCCCGGCGCAGCCGTGCGGGTGAGGATCCGGCGTACCGGCGGCGCTCTGCACCTGACCGTGGACAACGACGCGCCACGCGCCGGGGGCGGCCGGGCCCCGGCGGCCGCCGGCCTGGGGTCGGGCAACGGCATCACGGGCATGCGGGAGCGGGCGGCGGCCGTCGGCGGCCGGCTGACCGCGGAGCCGGTGGCCGACGGCGGCTGGCGGGTGGCCGCCACGCTGCCGGACAGCACCGGACCGGTGCCGCCGGACCGGCCCGCCCGGCAACGGGACTTCCGGCGCGAACAACGCCTGGTGGACGCCTGCTTGATGTTCACCGCCGTGGTGGTTCCGCTGTATCTGGTGCTCACCGCCGTCGTGGAGGGGGCGCTGCCCGGCCACGCGTCCGGCACGGCGGTGTACGCGACGGTGCTCTCGGCGCACGCCCTGCCCCTGTTGTGGCGCCGCCGCGCGCCCTGGGCCGCACTGTGGGGAGTGGCCGGGACCGCCTGGCTGATGCCCGCCGCCTGCGCCGCCGACCTGCTGCCGGCGGACTGGGTGGGCCTGCTGCCGGGCGCCCTGGTGGCCGAGGCCCTGGCGGTGTACGCGGTCGCCGCCTACGGCCGCCGCGCCGCGCGCACGTGCGGCGCGGTCCTGGCCGCCACGGTGAATCTGGTCACCGCGATGACCGTGACGGCCGTCGTCGACGAGGTCCTGGCACTTCCCCACGAGGGGCCGGTGGCGGTCGGCTGGACCGCGTTCCTGCTGCTGTGCGCCGCCGGCCCGGTACTGCTCGCGCTGTGGGGCACCGGCCTCGGCGTACGCAGGCGCCGGCTGCGGGTGGTGGCGCGCGAGGAGAACGCCCTCACCCACTCCGTACGCCAGGCCGCCCTGGCAGTTGCCGCCGAACGCCGCCGGATCGCCGCCGAGCTGCACGAGACCGTACTGGAACGAACCACACGCATGGTGGTCCTGGCGGAAAACGGAGGCGGACTCGACGAGGTCGCCGCCGAGACCAGAGCGGCGCTCGCGGCGATGCGCGAGTTGCTGCGCAGCCTGCGCGGCGGCGCCGGGGACATCGAAGGGGAGGCGCAGCGCGCCCCGCAGCCGGTCGCGGCCGACCTCACCCACCTGTGCCGCACCCTGGGCGCGACGGGCCGCCGCGTGACGCTGCACGGCCTGCCCGCCGCCACCGAGGACCTGCCGGCGCCGGTGTCCCTGACGGTGTACCGCGTCGTGGAGGCGGCGCTCGGCGCGGGCGACCGCGGCCCGGGCCGGGTCACGCTGCGCCGCCGCCGCGGTCGGGTGCACATCACGGTCACCGGGGTCCCGCTGGCCGCCGCGGGCCCGGTGGCCGAGCGGCTGCGCGTCCAGGTGCGGGCGGGGGAGGGAGAGCTGGCCGTCGACCGGGCGGGTACGCTGCGGGTGTCCCTGCCCGCCGGGCCGTCCCTGGCCCCAGCCGAGGAGGCTGCGTCATCGCCGTAGGCGTGATGGTCGTCGACGACCAAGCGGTGGTGCGTGCCGGGTTCGCCGCCGTCATCGACGCCGAACCCGACCTGACCGTGGTCGGCGAGGCGGGTGACGGAGCGGCGGCCGTCGTGCTCGTCGAGCGGACCGCTCCCGACGTGGTGCTGATGGACATCCGGATGCCCGGCATGGACGGGCTGACCGCGACCCGGCTGATCACCGCGCTGCCGAACGCCCCGAAGGTCCTGGTCCTCACCACCTTCGACCTCGACGCCTACGTGTACGAGGCGCTGCGCGCCGGATCGTCGGGCTTCATGCTCAAGGACGCCCAGCCCGAGGACGTCCTCAGCGCCATCCGTGTGGTCGCCGCCGGCGAGGGCATCCTCGCCCCGGCCGTCACCCGCCGCCTCATCGGGCAGTTCGCCCGCGGAGCGCCGGTGCCACCCGAGATCTCCGGACAGCTCGCCGGCCTGACCCCCCGGGAGCACGAGGTACTGCTGCTGATCGCCTCCGGCCTGACCAACGCGGAGATCGGCGACCGGCTCGGCGTGACCACCGGCACGGTCAAGTCCCATGTCAACGCCCTGCTCACCAAACTCCGACTGCGCGACCGCGTGCAGGCGACGATCCTCGCCTACGAGACGGGCCTGATCCGCCCCCGCGGCACGGCCGACGACCAGTCCGCCGCGGCGTACTGAACCCTGCCGGCAGCCGGCCGGCCCGCACGCTCACCGACCACGCCCGCGCCCGGTTCGGCCGGCCATCGGTGACGATCGGCAGAAGCCCCCGGCAGTCACCGACGAACGGCCCGCGCACATGCCGACGTAGCTGCCCGGAGCCGGGGCAGCGTCTGCAACCAGCGATGGAGACGTCATTCCTGCTGGTGGCGGACGTGACGCAGGATCGGTGACGGAATGCTGGTGTACATGATCACACCGACTGCTCCACCTGCTCCCGCGCCATCCCTCCCGTACCACCGGCTGGCCCGCATCACCGGCCGCCACCGGTGGTGGCGGCCGGTGCCGGGCCTGCTGCTGGTGCTCGGCGGCTGGACACTCGCCGTCGGCTCCGTCGACACCGTGACCTACGCCGTCGGCAAGGCGTCGGGCCGGCCGGAACTGCCGGACGGTTCGATCGACTTCGGGCCGCTGCCCAACACCGTGCGGGACCTGTCGTTCATCGCCTTGATGCTGCCCCTGGTCCTGCTGGCGACGCGCTGGGTGGGGCGCCGCCCGGCCGGCACCGTGTCGTCGGTGGCCGGGCGGCTGCGCTGGGGCTGGCTGGCGCGCTGTCTGGCGGTCGCGGTGCCGCCGGTCGCGCTGCTGGCCGTGGCGTCGGTGCTGCTGCCCGGCGCGGACGCGGAGCCCTCGGCGCCGGCCGAGTGGGTGGGGCTGCCGGCGTTCCTCGCCTCGCTGGCCGTGCTGGCGGTGTCGGTGCCGTTCCAGGCGGCCGCGGAGGAGTACGTGTTCCGGGGCTGGCTGATGCAGACGGTGGGCGGTTTCCTGCGCTCGCCGTGGGTCGCGGTGCTGCCGCAGGCGGCGCTGTTCGCCGCCGCGCACGGCTGGGGCACCCCGTGGGGCTTCGTCGACCTGCTGGTGTTCGGGCTGGTGACGGGGTGGCTGACCATCCGTACCGGCGGGCTCGAGGCCGCGGTCGCCCTGCACGCGCTCAACAACCTGATGGGCTTCGGACTCTCCGCCGCGGTCGTCGGCGGACTGGCCTCGGACGAGACCGCCGCCGACCTGCCCTGGCAACTCGCCCTCGCCGACACGGTGATGGTCCTGCTCTACGCCGCCGCGGTGCTGTGGCTCGCGCGCCGCACCCCTCCGCAGCGCCTCGCTACTCCCGCGCCCGAGGCCCCGGTGTTCCCGGCCCACCCGTACGGCGCCCGCACCGTGCCGCGGAATCCGGCACCCGGCGCGCACCCCTGCCCCGCCGGGACGTACCCGCCGGCGTCGGCCGGACCGTACGGCGCCGCACCCGCTCCGGCACCGGACGACGGATCCACGCCACCGGCCGGGCACCTGGCCGCCCACCACCGGGACACCCGGCCCCCGTCGCGGTGACCCGTGGCGACCGGTCAGCGGTGCCCACGGCCGGCGACGTCGTCGACGCGGGCCGCCGCGGCTGCGCCCCGTGCGGCGTCGCGGCCGACGACGGTGACGTCCCAGCCGCCGCTTCCGTCATCGGCCGGTCGGAGCCCGGCCCGCCCGGCATGCCTCTCAGGCACCCTCGCGGTCTTTACCGCGGACCGCCGGGGCCGCGCAGCACGCGGCATCCACCGCTTCCCCGGTCGTCGCGCCGTGCTCGGCGGCCACCGTGCCCGAGACCTCCAGCGCGTGCCGGACGAAGTGGGCGACGGCCCGGGACACGCTGGGCTCGTGCCACGTGAGCCGCAGGGAACTGGGCGACAGGTCCCGTACCCGCAGCACCGCGACACCTCCGGTGCTGGCCTGCGGCGGCAGCATCGACCGGGGCACGAACGCGATCGCCTGCCCGAACGCGACCGCGGCCAGGATCTCCAGGGAGTCCCGCACCGCGGGCCCCTCCCGCCACGGCCGGTCCTCGAGATCGGCCCCGGCCCAGTAGGCGCGCTCCCGCTCACTGGCCACGGGCCCCATCACCACCGGCTCCCCGGCCAGATCGGCCAGGCTCACCTCGGTGCGGTCCGCGAGCGGGTGGCCCGCGGCGACGACGGCGACGCGGGGCTCCGTCAGCCATGTCTCGCTCTCCAGCTCCCAGGCGTCGAACGGTGCCCGGATCAGTGCCAGGTCGCACGCCCCCGAGCGGACCGCCGCGGGCTGGGCCACCGGGTCCGTGAGTACCAGTTCCACCTTCTGGCCGGGGGCGCGGGCCGCGCACTGCTCGACGAGCCGGCCCGCCAGCGCCCCGTCGCAGCCGCGTACCGCGAGCCGGAGCGGGCGGCCGGTGTCCCGGGCCGCCCGCCGGGCTTCGCGCAGGGCGTTCGCGGCCCGCGTGTCGAGGCCGGTGACCTCGGCGGCCAGCACTCGTCCCACGTCGGTCAGTTCGACGGAGCGCGGTGTGCGGACGAACAGGTCGGCGCCCACCGTGTGCTCCAATGACCTGATGGCGCGCGACAGGGCGGGCTGCGTCATCGCCAGCCGCTGCGCGGCCCGCGTGAAGTTGCGCTCCCGCGCGACGGCGAGGAAGTACCTGATCTGCCGGAGGTCCATGTCGCTCACTCCGGCAGCGTAACCATGCCCCGCGGGCCGGGCGGATGCTGTCCGGCCGAAGGGATCGGCGGTCAGCGCAGGGCGGCCTTGCCGGCGGTGCCGTAGCCGAGCGGGGTGAGCACCTGGATCTCGGGGGCGCCGGTGAGGAGTTCGCCGGCCCGGCCGAAGGCATCGGCGAGCCAGGGCGCCGCGTTGTGGTCGTCGAGGTGCTGCCGCGAGGCCCACTTCTCGATGACGACCAGGGTCAGCGGCTCGCCCGCGACCTCGTGGGCCGCGTACGTCAAGCAGCCCGGCTCCCGATGGGTGTGCTCCACCACCGAGGCGATGACCTCGCGGGCCTCGTCCGCCCGGTCGGCCCGAAGACGCAGCGTGCCGACCACGATCACAGGTTCCACTGGTTGTTCCCCTTGCTGTCCACGCCGGCCCGTCCGGCGCGTCACCAGCGAACCACCCGGCCCCGCCGGTGCGGAAGTTCCGGTCGGGCATGGCCGCCCATGCCCGGCGGGCATGGGCGGGGGACGAGGAGCCGCGACGCCCGCGCCGTCCACACCGGCGACGGCCCCGGCGAGTTGACAGCCTACGGATGAAAGTGGTTGATTACTTCCATGAGTACCGCGAGGACAAGGCAGCGCTCCACGGCCGACGAGCGCCGGGCCACCGTGATGAGTACGGCGATCAAGACCTTCGCCGTGCGGGGCTACTACGGCACCTCGACCATGGACGTCGCCAAGGCCGCGGGGATCTCGCAGGGTTATCTCTACCGGCTCTTCCCGGACAAGGAGAGCCTGTTCGCCGCTCTGATCGAGCATTGCTCCCAGGTGCTGCGCGAAGCCGCCGCCGCCACCGTCGCCAAGGTCCGCAGCACGGACCCGGAGGCCATCCTGGAGGCCCTCAGCTCCTCGTACGGCGATGTCGTCGCCGACCGGGACGTGCTGATGATCCTGATGCACGGCAACTGCGCGGCCGGCGAGCCGGTCATCGGCGAGGCGGTGCGCACCTGCTACGCCAAGCAGGTCGAGTACGTCCGGGCCGTCTCCGGCGCCTCCGACGAACAGTTGCGCCGCTACTTCGCCGGCGCCCTGCTCGGCAACGTGGTGCTGGCCGTCGGGGCCGACGCGGTGGACGCCCCCTGGGCGCGCACCCTGCGCGGCTGACCCCTCGACCCCTTCCCACCCCTCTCGATCACTCGGGGCCGCTTCGGCGGCCTTCTTTTCGACCCAACAAGTAAGCGGTTAACCGCATACATAATCGCTGCACATACCGTTAGGACCTGTCATGACCAAGCGTCGGGGAACCGGGCTGCTGCTCGCCCTCCTGGCCTTCGCGCAGTTCATCAGCGCCATCGACTACAACATCGTCTACGTGGCACTGCCGGAGATCGGCCGCGATGTCGGCTTCGACGCCCACAGCCTGCAGTGGGTCGTCAGCGCCTACGCCGTCGCCTACGGCGGTTTCCTGTTGCTGGGCGGCCGGATGGCCGACCTGCTGGGCCGGCGCCGCATGTTCACCACGGCGCTGGTCCTGTACGGACTCGCTTCCCTGGCGGGCGGCCTCGCCACCGGACCGGGTGTGCTCGTCGCCGCCCGTGCCGTCCAGGGCCTCGGTGGCGCGCTGCTGCTGCCGGCCACCCTCTCGCTGATCAACACCAGCTTCGCGGAGGGCGCGGAGCGCAACCGGGCGCTGGCCGTGTGGGGCGGTGCCGGCGCCGTCGGGCTCGCCCTGGGGTCGCTCCTCGGCGGCGTGCTCACCAACTACCTCGGCTGGGAGTCCGTCTTCTACGTCAACGTGCCTCTGGCGCTGGGCGCCGCCGCTGTCGCGTACCAGGCCATCGGCCCGGACCCGTCCCGCGCCCAGGGCCGCAGCTTCGACGTGACCGGCGCGCTGTCCGCGACCGTCGGCTTCACCGCCCTGGTCTTCGGCGTCGTCCAGGGTCCGGAGGCGGGCTGGACCTCCGCCCAGGTGCTGTCCGCCCTCATCGGGGGGCTCGCCCTGGTCGGTCTCTTCCTGACCGTGGAGGCCCGCACCGCGCACCCGCTCATGCCGCTGCGGCTGCTGCGCAACCGCAACCTGGTGGCCGCGATGGGCGTCACCTTCGTCTTCATGGGCACCTTCGGAGCGCAGTACTACTTCTTCACCCTGTACCTGCAGAACGTGCACCACTACAGCGCCATGGCCACCGGCCTGGCCTTCCTGCCCTCCGCGCTGACCGGCATGGCCGGCACCAAGGCCAGCGAGAAGCTCCTCGGACGGGTCGGCACGCGCACCACCCTGACCGCCGGACTCCTGCTCGGCGCCGCCGGCATGGCCGTGCTCGCGCTGGCGCTGTCGCCCACCGGCGGCTACCCCGCGCTGCTGCCCGGCGTGATCCTGCTGAGCCTGGGCCAGGGCCTGGGCTGGACCGCCATGTTCGCCGCCGCCGGCACCGGCGTGGACGCCGCCCACCAGGGCATCGCCTCCGCCATGGCCTCCACCACCCAGCAGATCGGCAGCGCCGTCGGTCTGGCCGTCCTGATCGCCGTCGCCTCCCACGGCACCCACGCCACCGACGGTGCCGCCCTGGTGCCCGGCCTGCGCACGGCCGGGTTCACGGCGGCGGCCCTGACCCTGCTCGGCGTGGCCATCGCCCTCACCCTGCGACGCGGCAGCGCCTCCCGGACCGCCGCCGGCGGTGAGGGGGACGCCGAGACCGCGACCCCGGCTCTGTCCGCCTGACCCGGGACCGGCCGCGCCATGGTCAGGGCCGGGCGGCGCGGCCTCCGGCTTCTGCCGCATGCCGGACGGGCCACGGATGCGCACATCGCACCCGAGGCCCTTTCGGCGTGGGCGCCGGCGGCCGGGGCGCGGTGCCGACGAGGGGCACGTGAGGACCTCGCGGGCGTCCGGACGGCATGTCCCTGGCCGAGTCCGCCGCATGTTCGTGCGGGGTCCGGCCCGGTCGGCCGGGTGCGGCGCGCACCGGTCTCATGCCGGCAGGCGGGAGAGGACCGCGTCCAGGCCGAAGGCGAAGCGGTCGTCGAACGCCTCCGGACGCAAGTGCCCACGGGCCCGGTGCAGGGCCGGGTGCGCGGCGGGGTCCACGGCCCGGGCGAGGCGGTCGTCGCGCTGCTCGGGTGCGGCCTGTTCCTCCTGCACCAGGCCGAGGGCGAAGTAGGTGATCGTCCATGCCGTCCAGGCCGCCTGCTTCTCGTCCGCTCCGGCTCCGAGGAGCGCGTCGACGAGGCGGTCGGCGAAGCGCAGGGTGTGCGGCTCGGCCGCATACGTGCCCGTGACGAGGGCGGCACCGTCGCGGTGCGCGAGCAGCGCTCGCCGGTACCGGCCGGCCAGCTCCCGGACCCGCTCCCGCGGTGAGGCGGGCAGGCCGGTGTAGTCGATGGTGCCGAGGACGGCGTCGGCCATCAGTTCCAGCATCCGGGCCTTGGTCTTCACATGCCACAGCACGGTGTTCATCCGTACCCCGAGACGGTCGGCCACCGCCCGGGTGGACACCCCGGCCAGTCCCTTGTCCCGCAGCACCTGGAGCGCGGCGTCGATCACGACCGCCCGGGTGAGCTGGCCCGCGGAGTCTTCGTCGGCTTGCTTCTTGGTCACTGACCTAGTTTACTGCACCGTGTCACTTGGTCACCGACCAAGACTGCTGTGAGGAGAAGCGTCATGAACCACCAGGTCGTCGTCGCCGGTGCGGGCCCCGTCGGGCTGTGGCTGGCCGCGGAGCTGCGCCGCTGCGGCATCACCGTCGCGGTCGTCGAGAGGCGTACCGGGCGCGATCCCCGTTCCCGCGCCCTGACCGTGCACCCCCGCACCATCGAGACGTTCGCGTCCCGCGGCGTGCACGGGCCCTTCGTGGGGGAGGGCATGCCACTCCCCGGCGGCCACTTCGGCGTACTGGAGTCCCGGCTGGACTTCCGCCGCCTGCCCAGCCCGTTCCCCTACACCCTCGCCCTGCCCCAGGAACGCACCGAGGCGCTGCTGGAGCAGCAGGCCCTCGACTCGGGTGCGGACATCCTGCGCGGCCAGGAGGTCACCGGCCTCACCGACGGCCCCGACCACATCGACGTGCACGTCACCGGCCCGCGCGGCGACTCCACTCTGCGGGCGGCGTACCTGGTCGGCTGCGACGGCGCCCGCAGCACCGTGCGCCAAGCGGCCGGCATCGACTACCCCGGCACCCCCTCCACCGTGCTCGGCTGGCTCGGCGACGTCGTCCTGGACGAGCCTCCGGCCGCCGGCTACAGCTACTTCGGCCCGGCCGGCACCCTCATGGCCGTCCCCATGCCCGGCGGCCTGCACCGCCTGGTCGGCATCACCCCCCGCGACCTCACCACCACCTGGCCCGGCGACCTCACCCTCGACGAACTGCGCGAGAACGTCATCGCCATGGCCGGCACCGACTTCGGCCTGCGCGACCCCGTCTGGCTCTCCCGCTACGGCAACGCCACCCGGCTCGCCGCCCGGTACCGGCGCGGCCGTGTCCTCCTCGCCGGCGACGCCGCCCACCAGCACTTCCCCGCCGGCGGCGTCGGGATGAACGTCGGCATCCAGGACGCCGCCAACCTCGCCTGGAAGCTCGCCGCCACCCTCAACGGCTGGGCTCCCGACACCCTCCTGGACACCTACCACGCCGAACGCCACCCGGTCGGCGCCAACCTCACCGCGACCAGCCGCGCGCAGGTCGCCCTCATGACGGCCTTCACTCCCGAGGGGCTCGACCTGCGTCACCTGCTCGCCGGGCTCATCACCACGCTGCCCGACCTCAACGACCACCTGGCCGCCCAGGTCAGCTCCCTCGCCGTCGCCTACCCGCCCGCCGCACCCGACGCCCACCCGCTGACCGGCACCCGTGCACCCGACCTGGCCGTCGGCCACACCGGCCTGTTCGCCCTGCTGCGCGCCGACAGCTACCTGCTGCTCGACCTCACCGGCGACCCGGCCCGCCCCCTGGGCACCTGGTCCCGGCCAGGGCTGCGCGTGCACGCCGGCACCCTCCGCACGCCCCCGGCCGACTGGTCCGGCATACGCGCCGTGCTGATCCGCCCCGACGGCCACGTCGCCTGGGCCGGCACCCACGGCGACGACACCGCCCTCAGGGCCGACCTCGCCCGCGCCCTCGCCACCACCCACCGGCCGTGAGGCGGCCGTTCCCGCTCTCGTCCACGAAGCCAGTGGTGGCGACCTCGACACGGCGAAGGCCACGCCCGCCGAAACCGAACACATCCCCCCGACGCGTCGCCGCTCTTCCCAACACACTCGGACATCTCCTACCGTTACCGCACACCGATGACGCGTCGATGTCATCGGACCCCTTGCGAGTCGGAGGAACGACGACGATGCGTGACTCTCACACCCGCACCATCCGCCGCAGAGTGGCCGCCGCGCTCACCGCGGGCCTGCTGTGCGCGGCGGGCCTCGCGACACCGGCCCTGGCGGCCCCCGGCACCGCCCCCGCCGACGACACCCCGGCCCTGGCCGACGGTCTGGCCCTCACCCCGCCGATGGGGTTCAACAACTGGAACTCCACCCACTGCCGCGCCGAGTTCGACGAGGCGATGGTCAAGGGCATCGCGGACCTCTTCGTGGCGAAGGGCCTGAAGGACGCGGGCTACCAGTACGTCAACCTGGACGACTGCTGGGCCCTGCCGGAGCGCGACGCCGACGGCAAGCTGGTGCCCGACCCCGCGCGCTTCCCCCACGGCATCGAGGCGGTGGCCGACTACGTCCACGCCAAGGGGCTGAAGTTCGGCATCTACACCAGCGCCGGCACCAAGACCTGCAACAGCGCGGGCTTCCCCGGTGCCCTGGGCCACGAGTACAGCGACGCCCGGCAGTTCGCCGACTGGGGCGTGGACTACCTGAAGTACGACAACTGCAACAACCAGGGCGTGGACGCCCGGCAGCGCTACGAGACGATGCGCGACGCGCTGAAGGCGACCGGGCGGCCCATCGTCTACAGCATCTGCGAATGGGGCCAGAACCGGCCCTGGGAGTGGGCCGCGGACGTCGGTCACCTGTGGCGGACCACCGGTGACATCAGCGACAACTGGGGCTCCATGCTCCAGATCCTCAAGAGCAACCTCCCGCTCGCCCCGTACGCGGGACCCGGCCACTGGAACGACCCCGACATGCTGGAGGTCGGCAACGGCGGCATGACGGACACCGAGTACCGCTCGCACTTCTCGATGTGGTCGATCATGGCCGCCCCGCTGCTGATCGGCGCCGACCTGCGCACCGCCTCCCAGGAGACCTTCGACATCCTGGGCAACAAAGAGGTCATCGCCGTCGACCAGGACCCGCTCGGCAAGCAGGGCGAGGTCGTCTCCTCCGGCGGCGGACGCTGGGTCGTCGGCAAGGAGATGGCGGACGGCAGCCGGGCGGTGGCCCTCTTCAACGAGTCCGGCAACGCCCAGCGCATCGCCACCACCGCGAGCGCCGTCGGCCTGCCGGACGCCGCCGGCTACACAGTGCGCGACCTGTGGCAGCACCGCACCACCCACACCGCCGGCACCATCGCCGCCACCGTCCCGGCCCACGGCACCGTCCTGCTGCGCGTCGCCGCCGACCGCCGCTGGGCCGCGTACCCGCCGGCCGTCGAACTCGGCGTGGACGGCGACCCGTTCCTCCAGGCGGCCACCCCCGTCACGCTGACCGGCACCGTCACCGACCTCGGCCGCACCGCCGCGCGCCGGGTGTCCGTGTCGCTGACCGGCCCCGAGGGCTGGACCGTCCGGCCCGTCTCGGCGACCACGGCCCCCGCCCTCGCCCCCGGCAGGTCGCTGAGCGCGAAGTGGCGGGTCACCGCACCGGCCGGAACACCGACCGGCACGTACGGCCTGACCCTGCGGGCGAGTTACCGCTCGCCGTCCGGGACGCCGGTCACCGGCACGGTCCCGCTGACCGTGACCGTCGTCGTACCGCCGCCCTCGGGCACGTCGTACCTCAGCGACCGGCCGTGGCTGTCGGCCACCAACGGCTGGGGGCCGGTGGAACGGGACACCAGCAACGGTGAGCAGGCGGCCGGCGACGGCAACCCGATCACCGTCGGCGGCACCGCCTACGCCAAGGGCCTCGGCGTCCACGCGCCCAGCGACCTCTCCTTCTACACCGGCGAGAGCTGCGAGCGGATCACCGCCGAGGTCGGCGTGGACGACGAGAAGGGCACCGCGGGTACCGTCGCCTTCGAGATCTGGGCGGACGGCACCAGGGCCGCCGCCACCGGCGTTCTCACCAACGCGATGCCCGCCCAGACCCTGACCGCCGACATCACCGGGGCCCAGGTGGTCCGGCTCGTGGTCACCGACGGCGGCGACGGCGTCGACTCCGACCACGCCGACTGGGCCGACGCGCGCCTCACCTGCTGACGCCCCGCGAAAACGCCGATACCTCCCCCAGGGGAAAGGCTGATCCCGCCACAGGGGAAAAGCGGACAAGCGGCCACGCCATGAATTCGCTCGCATTCCCCGGGCGCCGGGCAGGACATATTCCGGAATGGAAAGGGGGGAATTCCACGAGCCGTCCGTGCGCCGATCTCACCTCGCCATGGCGTCCAGCGAGCCGAGGAGGGCGAGCGCGTCGGCGGACGGGGAGTCCGGCTCCGCCTGGAGGACGACGAGCTGCTGCCCCGGGGCGCTGCGGATGGCCAGCGCCTCGTGGCGCAGCTCCATGTCACCGACGCGTGAGTGGTGCACGCGCTCGACCTCGTAGGGCGGCACCCGCGGGTACTCCCGGGCCCACAGCGAGCGGAAGCCGGCGCTGCGCACGGCCAGTTCGCCCACCAGCTCCAGGACGCGCGGGTCGTCGGGGGTCCGCGCGGCGGTGGCCCGCAGGTCGGCCACGGCGCGCTGCCGGGCCCGTTCGGGGCCGCGGTAGAAGGACCCCGCCGCCGGGTCGAGGAACAGCATCCGCAGCACGTTGTCCCGCTGGGCGAAGTCGGAGTAGAGCGCCTCGGCGAGGTCGTTGGCCACCAGGATGTCCTGCGCGTGGCCGACGATGAACGCGGGCGTCCGGGTCCACCCCTCGATGAGCCGGCACAAGTGCGCCCCGGGGCGCTCGACGCGGACGGGGGCCCGCATCCGGCGGGCGGTGGGCCGGGCCAGGCGGAACAGCTCCCGCCGGTCGGCGTCGTCCAGTCGCAGCACCCGCGCCACCGCGTCGAGCACCCGGTGCGAGGGGTGGCACTCGCGGCCCTGCTCCAGCCGTACGTAGTAGCCGGCGCTGACACCGGCCAGCGCGGCGACCTCGTCCCGCCGCAGCCCCGGTACCCGCCGGCGTCCGCCGCCGGACAGGCCCACGTCCGCGGGGGCCAGGCGTTCCCGCCGGGAGCGCAGGAACCCGCCCAGTCCCTCCGCCGGGTCGGGGCGCTCGTCGATGTCCATGCCGTCGAGGCTAGAACATAGCGTCCGGGAAAGGACCCCCGGAAGGTGGGTGCGTCACACCCAGGATGAGCGGTCCCCGGTCGAGGAATTCCGGGGGAAAGGACGCTCGGGAAATCTCCCCCGTCTGGTCTAATCTTGACGCATGAGCGATGCGACGCCCTTGGGGGAATTCCTCAGAGCCCGCCGCGAGGCCCTCAAGCCGCGCGATGTCGGCCTTCCGGAGCACGGCCGGCGCCGGGTCCCGGGACTGCGCAGAGAGGAAGTCGCGCTGCTGGCCGGGGTCAGCTCCGACTACTACATCAGGCTGGAGCAGGGCCGGGAGAACAGCCCCTCCCCGCAGGTCCTCGACGCGGTGGCGCAGGCCCTGAGGCTCGACGCGGAGGCCACCGGCCACCTCCACCGGCTCCGCCTCGCCGCCCACCGGCGCCCCGGTGCCGCGGAGCACGGTGAAGTGAGCGGCCAGTTGCTCCGGTTGATGGAGTCGTGGGAGCACACGCCCGCCTTCGTCCTCGGCCCCGCCCTCGACGTCCTCGCCGGCAACGCGCTCGCCACCGCCCTGCACGACGGCTTCGAGGCGTTCGACAACCTGGCCCGGATGGTCTTCGCCGACCCGGCGGGCCGGGACTTCTACCAGGAGTGGGACCGGACCGCGCACTCCTGCGTCGCCGAGCTGAGGGCGGCGTACGGGCACGATCCCGGCTCGGCCCGCATCGCCGAGGTGGTGGCGGAACTGTCCGCCGCGAGCGAGGAGTTCGCCGCCCTCTGGAGCCTGCACGAGGTCGAGGTCAAGTCCCAGGACGGCAAGCACCTCAGGCACCCCCGGGTGGGCGACCTGCACATCGCGTTCGCCGCGTTCACCGTCAACGGCGCCCCGCACCAGCAGCTCATCGTCTACCAGGCCGAACCCGCCGGCGCCACGGCCGCCGCCCTCGCATCCCTCCGTACGACGGCCCCGGCGCCGGAGCGGCACCTCACGACCGGCGCCTGACGACCGCAGAGCCCACCGACCGCAGAGCCCACCGACCGGCGTTTCCCGGCCACCGTCGCGTCCAGGACCCGGCCGTCCCCGCCGCCCCGGCCCTCCCGTACCACCAGGGCCGGGGCGGCGCCACCCCGCCCGCCGCCCCGATCCCGGCGCCACCGGCCCCGCCGGACCCCGCCCGCGCCCGCCGCACCCGGCGCACCCGGCGACCGGCCACCGGGGCCGCCCCGCGGGCGGATCGCCGCGCCGGTTGACCCAGCAGAGGGAACCCCGCCACCCATGGGCGTCCGGGATGGCCCGAACCCGCCCTGCGCGGACAGACTGCGAAGAAAGGCCGTGCCTGTCGCCCGTAACGGGGTACCCCCGTCCCGCGTGCGGCTTTCCCCCCTCGTCGTCAGGAGGCACCCCCATGACCTTCAACCCGCTGGAGCAGCGGGGCATCCCGCTCGACCGCCAGGTGCGCAGTTGGCGTGAGCTGAACGTGGAGCCCATCGACCCGGACCGGTGCGACCCGTACACCCGGTGCCGGATCATCACCATGAACGGGATCGAGGTGGAGGCGATCCTCTTCAGCCACCAGCTCGCCCGGCACTGTCCCGACCCCGAGATCAAGCGGCAGTTGGCCCGCACCCGGTACATCGAGGCCCAGCAGCAGAAGGTCGTGAACTGGCTGCTGCCCGGCGTCTCCTCGGTGCTGGAGACCACCATCGCCTACGAGCAGGTCGCGGTGGACCTGACGGCCTGGGTGGCCCGGATGGAGCCGGACCCGTACCTGAAGCAGGCGTACCAGTTCGGCGTGCTGGAGGACTTCGACCACCTGTACCGGTACGCCAACCTGTACGAGATGATCGAGCACCGCAAGGCGGAGTCGATCGTCGACAACCTCACCGAGGTCATGCCCGGCCGGCCCACCCGGTTCCACCACCGCGACCCGGTCGACAACGTCCGCGACCCGTACGACAAGAACACCACGAACCCGCTGTCCAAGCTGCACGCGCTGACGATCATGTCGACCGAGCAGCAGACCATGAACTTCTACATGAACACCGGCCCCACCTACATGGAGCCGATCGCCCGCCAGTTGTACCAGGAGATCGGGCTGATCGAGGAGGAGCACGTCACCCACTACGAGTCCCTGGTGGACCCGGGGGAGACCTGGTGGGAGCAGCTCGTCAACCACGAGTACAACGAGTGCTACCTGTACTACTCCTTCATGGAGCAGGAGAGCGACCCCAAGGTCAAGGCGATCTGGGAGCTGCACCTGAACATGGAGCTGGAGCACCTGCACGTCGCCTGCGACCTGATGCGCCGCCACGACGGCCGCGACCCCCAGCAGGTCCTGGCGCCCGAGCTGCCCAACGTGCTCACCTTCGAGCCGAACAAGCAGTACCTGCGCGAACTCCTCGACACCCAGATGGACCTGACCACGCTCGGCGCGGGCTACGTCCGGGAGGCGCACGAGCGGTTCGAGCGGATGCAGGAGCAGATCCACGGCGGCGAGGCCCCGCCGAGCGACCGGGTGATGGCCGAGCACAACGAGATGTTCGGCCGGGAGTACCGGGTGCAGTCCGAGGGCGCGCACCCCGACCCCGCGATGCGCGAGAAGTGAGGGGGACGCCATGACCGGGACGTACACCCCGCACGCCGGGGACGACCACGCCAAGGACGACGACGTGGTCTCCCTGCTCATGCGGCAGCACGGCGACATCCGCAACCTCTTCGACGAGGTCGAGGCCGCCTCGGGCGAGGAGCGCCGGGACGCCTTCCGCCGCCTGGTGCGGCTGCTGGCCGTGCACGAGACCGCCGAGGAGGAGGTCGTCCACCCCTTCGCCCGGCGGGGCCTGCCGGGCGGCGAGGCGGTCGTCGAGGACCGGCTCGCCGAGGAACGCGCGGCGAAGGAGACCCTCGCCGCGCTGGACGAGATGGACACCGACGACCCGGCGTTCCTGCCCCGGCTCGTGGCGCTGCGCAGCGATGTGCAGCGGCACGCCCGGGCCGAGGAACGCTACGAGTTCACCCACATCCGGCGCAGCGCCGACACCGCCAACCTGGCCGCGATGGCCCGTGCGCTGAAGGCCGCCGAGGCGATGGCGCCCACCCGCCCGCACCCGGGCGTGGAGTCCGGCGCCAAGAACATGGCCCTCGGTCCGGTCGCCGTCCTCATGGACAGCACCAAGGACGCCGTCCGCAAGGCCATGGGAGACCGCTGAGCCCCCCTTGTCCCACGGCACCCGCCGCCCGGCCCGCCCCGGCCCGGCGGCGGGTGCCGTTTCGTCTCCCCGTGCCGGGAAACCCGCCGCGGGACGGTGACGGACCTGTGCCGAAGCGGAGGACAGCCCATGAAGAAGGTGTGGTGGACGATTCCGGTCGCCGCCGCCTCGGTCGCGGCGGTGCGCAAGGCGCGGTCGGGCCGGACGGCCGACGACCGGGCGGGAGACCGGTGGCTCACGGTGACGGTCAACCGGCCGCTCGCCGAGGTCTCGCCGGACGACCTGCCCGAGCCCCTCGCCGCGTTCCCCGGCAAGATCGAGGTACGGGTCCGCCCGGCCCCGGGCGACCGCGGCACCGAACTGGCCGTCCGGCCGGTCCAGGTGCCCACGGCCGGGCAGACCTCGCTGCCGGCCCGGCTCGCGGGCGAGGACCCGCGGCAGGAGCTGCGGCTGGCGCTGCGCCGGGCCAAGGCCCTGCTGGAGGCCGGGGAGGTCCTGCTGCCCGACGCCCCGCCGACCACCCGCCCGACCCCGGGCGGCAAGCTGGTCGAGATGGTCACCCGCCGAGCCGGAGGGGAGGGGGTGCTGTGAAGGCGCTGTGCTGGGAAGGCGTGAACAAGCTGTCCGTGGAGAACGTCCCGGACCCCGAGCTGCGCAACGACCAGGACATGATCGTACGGCTGATCGCGGGCACCACCTGCGGCTCCGATCTGCACCTGATCGGCGGCTACATCCCCGCGATGCGGGCCGGTGACGTGATCGGGCACGAGTTCCTCGGCGAGGTCGTGGAGACCGGGCCCGGGGTGCGCCGGCACAAGGTGGGGGACCGGGTCGTCGTCTGCTCGTTCATCGGCTGCGGACGCTGCTGGTACTGCGCCAACGACCTGTGGTCCCTGTGCGACAACAGCAACACCAACCCCGGCATCGGACAGGCGCTGTTCGGCTACGAGACCGCCGGGATCTTCGGCTACTCGCACGCCATGGGCGGCCTGCGCGGCAGCCACGCCGAGTACGTCCGGGTGCCGTTCGCCGACTACGGCGCCTTCCAGGTCCCCGAGGGCATCGACGACACCAGCGCCCTGTTCGTCTCCGACTCGGTGCCCACCGGCTGGATGGGCGCCGACCTCGCCGGTGTCCGGCCGGGTGACGTCGTCGCGGTCTGGGGCTGCGGCGCGGTCGGCCAGATGGCCGCCAGGGCCGCGATCCTCAAGGGCGCGGAACGGGTCATCGCCATCGACCGTATCCCCGAACGGCTGGCGATGACCGAGCGGTACGTGGGTGCCGAGACCCTCGACTACACCCGCACGGACATCGCCGCCGAACTGCGCGAACGCACCGGCGGGCGGGGACCGGACGTGTGCATCGAGGCCGTCGGCATGGAGGCGCACAGCGACGGGCCCGCGTACCTGTACGACCAGGCCAAGCAGCAGCTCCGGTTGCAGACCGACCGTCCCACCGCGGTGCGCCAGGCCATCCACGCCTGCCGCAAGGCGGGCACGGTGTTCGTCCTCGGCGTGTTCGCGGGCGCCGTCGACAAGTTCCCGCTGGGCGCCGTCGTCAACAAGGGGCTGACCGTGCGCGGCGCCCAGATGCACGGCCAGCGCTACATCCCGACCCTGCTGGAGAAGCTGGCCGCCGGTGAGCTGAAGACGGCCCACCTGGCGACCCACACCCTCTCGCTGGACGAGGCGCCCACGGCGTACGAGATGTTCAAGGAGAAGACGGACGGCTGCGTCCGCGCCGTCATCCGTCCCTGAGCGCGGGGTCCTTCCGGCCGGGCAGCACCAGCAGGACGATCAGTGTGCCGACGGCCATGACGATGCCGCCGATCAGGCTGGTCCGGGCGACGCCGTGGGCGAAGGACTCGTGCACGGCGTCGACCAGCGCCCGGGCCTGGGCGGGCCCGGCGGACGGGTCCCGGGCGACCTGTTCGGCGACCGCGAGGCCGCCGCCCACCGACTCCTCGGCCGCGTCCAGCGCGCCGCCCGGCAGCCTGCCGCCGGCCAGGCTGCCCAGCCTGTCGGCGTAGGCGGTGCCGAGCAGCGAGCCCAGGACGGCGATGCCGAGCGAGCCGCCCAGCTCCAGCGAGGTGTCGTTGGCGCCGCCGCCGACGCCGAGCTGGGACTCGGGGAACGAGCCCATGATGGTGTCGGTGGCCGGGGAGACGCTGAGCCCGATGGCGAAGCCGAGCAGCAGCAGCGACGGCAGGAAGTCGCCGTAGTCCGCGCCCTTGTCCACCAGGGCGAGCAGCAGCACGGCGACGGTGCCGACGGCCATGCCGGTGCCGACGGTGATCCGTACCCCCGCCTTCGGCGCGAGCCGCCCGGTGACCGCGGCGCCGGCGAACACCGCGCCGGCCAGCGGCAGCAGCCGGACGCCGGTCTCCAGGGCGCCGTAGCCGAGCACGAACTGCAGGTACTGGGTGGCGTAGTAGATGGAGCCGAAGGCGCCGAAGAAGAAGAACAGCACCGCGATCATCGAGCCGCTGAACGGGCGCCGGGCGAACCGGCGGACGTCCAGCATCGGCTGCGGGTGCCGCAGCTCCCAGAGGGTGAAGGCGACCAGTCCGGCGCCCGCGACGACGGCCGCGGTGACCGGGCCGGTGCCCCAGCCGAAGTGCGGGCCCTCGATGACGGCGTAGACCAGGCAGCCGACGGAGACGATCGACAGCAGACCGCCGGCGTAGTCGATCCGGCCCATGTCCGCGGCCCGGGACGGCGGCACCAGGGTCAGCGCGCCGATGACGGCGACGACCGCGATCGGCACGTTGATCAGGAAGGTGGATCCCCAGGAGTGGTCCTCCAGGAGCCAGCCGGCGACCAGCGGGCCGACGGCTATGGCGAGCCCGGAGGTGGCGGTCCAGGCGGTGATCGCCCGGGCCCGCTCGGCCCGGGGGAAGGTGGCGACCAGCAGCGAGAGCGTGGCCGGCATGACCACGGCGGCGCCGACGCCCATCACCGCGCGGGCGGCGACGACCAGTTCGGTGCGGTCCACCAGGCTGCCGGCGACCGATCCGGCGGCGAAGACGAGCAGCCCGGCCACCAGGGCGCCCCGGCGGCTGTACTTGTCGCCGATCGCGCCGAGCACCAGCATCAGCGCGGCGTAGGGGACGGTGTAGCCGTCGATGACCCACTGCAGGTCGCTGCTGCTCAGGTCCAGGTCCCGGGTCATGTCCGGGGCGGCGACGATCAGGGACGTGTTGGCCATGACGACGATCAGCAGGCTGAGGCACAGCACGCCCAGCGCCCACCAGCGCCGCGCGGACGGCGCGGCCTGCCGGTCGACGGGGGTGCCGGTGAGAAGCGGCATCGCGGGGGCTCCTAGGAAGACAGTTACTTGCCCATCGATGTGCAGGCTAGTTTGTTGCCCAGGAGTGTGCAAATAAGGGTGGGGGCCCGCGCCACGCGCGGGCCCCCACCCTGGTGCTGCTCTTCGGCCGCCCCTAGGTGCGGTCGCCCTTCGGCTGGGCCGGCTGGTCCGGGGTGCCGTGCGGCGGCGGGTTGTGCGGCTGCGGCGAGGTCGCCGGCGACACCCGCGAACCGTGGTGCCCCTCGTGCCGCTCGGGCCGCAGCGCCGCCGGGTCACCGGACGACGGCCGGGCGCCGGCCCGCAACTGCTCCAGCCGCGCGGACAGCACCTCCGTCGCCGGCCGCCGGTCGCCGTGCGACCGCTCGTAGGCCAGCAGCTCCTCGACCTCCTCCGCGGCCAGCGACCGGATCCGGCTCTGCAGACCGCCGATCGGCAGATGGTCGTAGTCGGGCAGCGGGAGGGTGTTGCGGGCGGGATCGGCCATGGTTCTCACTTCCTCTGTACTGCGCGGCCGGCCGGGGCGGCCCGGCTACGCGGGTGGGGCGGCGCGGGGTCAGCGGCCGCCGCCGGGGCCGCCGCTGCCGAACGAACCGCTGCCGCCCTCGTCCCAGCGGGGCCGTTCCTGTCCGGCGGAGGTCCGGCTGCCCTGGCGCTTCAGCTCGTGCGGCCGCATCCGCTCGTCGCTCCGCGGCACCTCCTCGGGCTCCCGCACCTCCCGGGTCTCACGGACCGGGCCGCCCTCGGGCAGATGCGGCTGCTCCTCGGGGCGGGGCGGCGGCGCCTCCCGGCGCTTCACGCGGATGCCGACCGCGAAGGCGCCGATCAGCAGGGCCACGACCACGACGGCCGCCACGACCAGCCCGACGCCCATGGCGCCGTTGGTCGCGGCCAGGTTCATCCATGCGCTACTCATGACCCGCGGGTACCCCCGGTCGGGGCCGCCAACCTGGTCAGCTCGACCGCGCGGACCGGGTCCGGGAACGGTTGGCCTTGCGGATCGCGTCGAGCAGCTCCGGCTTGCTCATCCGCGAACGGCCCGGCACGTCCAGTCGCTTGGCGAGGTCGTACAGGTGCTCCTTGGAGGCGCTCTCGTCCACGCCCTCGCCGCTGCGCCCGCCCTGTCCGCGGGGCCGCGCCGACCGGGAGTCCGAGGGGCCCTTGCGCCCGCCCTCCTTGCGCTCCCAGTGGTCCCCGACCTTCTCGAACTTGTGCTTGAGCGCGCCGAACGCCACCCGGTGGGCGCGCTCGCCCTCGCCGTACTCCCGCACGGCCGAGTCGTGCGCCTTGATCCAGGTCCGCTGGGCCGCCTGGGGAGACCGCTCCAGGGTCGACGGCAGTTCCTGTCGTCCCGGCATGTCGCCACCTTCCGTTCTCGTGCTCGCTGGGCCGCACGAGTGCCCGGCGAGGGCACCGGAAAACGGGCCGCGCCCCTTGGGAACACCGGGCTCGGCGGGTTTGGCGGCCGGGACGGCGGCAACTCGCGCGGTGTGACGACGACGACGACTTCTCAAGCGGAACTCTTCCAGTTTCTCGAGGATCGCTTCGCCTGCGCACAAGCCTGCACCGAGTGTGCCCGGGCCAGCGCGCTGCGGGCGAGCCTCGTCGACCCCGACGGGAGCGAGAACCAGGAACAGGTGCGCCGCAAGGGCATCATGTGCGCCGAGGTGTGCGACGCCACCTGCCGGGTGCTGTCGGAGCAGACCCAGGCCGACGAGGCGGCCATCCGCGCCCAGGTGGAGTGGTGCCGGCAGGTGTGCCTGGAGACCGCCCAGGTCTTCGACCGGCAGCCGGGCGCCGAGGAGAGCGCGGCGGCGTGCCGGGACTGCGCCCGCGCCTGCGGGGACTTCCTGGCCACCCTGCGCTGACCCGCCCCGCCCGGTCGCGGGTAGCCTCACGGCATGGCTGCCTTCCTGACCGGCGAGACGGGCGCGAGCGGTGACGGCGAGCGGGCCGATCCGGGGCTGTTCGGCTCCGGATCGGTGACCTGGCAGGCGCACGGCGACCCGATGATGTGGATCGCCGGGATCCGCGCCCTGTACCTCCAGGCCCTGCACCCGCGCGCGGTGCGCGGCGTCATGCAGAACTCCGACTTCCGGCGGGACGCCTGGGGCCGGCTGCTGCGCACCGCGCGCTTCGTCGGCACCACCACGTACGGCACCACACGGGCGGCCCAGGAGGCGGGCGCCCGGGTCCGCCGCATCCACCGGAGGCTCAGCGCCGTCGACCCGGACACCGGCGAGCGGTACGGCGTGGACGACCCCGGGCTGCTGCTCTGGGTGCACTGCGCCGAGGTCGGCTCCTACCTGCACGTGCTGCGCCGCTCCGGGTTCCCGCTCACCGACGCCCAGGCCGACCGCTACCTAGCCGAACACCGCGTCAGCGCCCGCTTGGTCGGCCTCGACCCGGCCGGTGTGCCCGCCAGCCGCGCCGACCTGGCCGCCTACTTCGCCCGGGTGCGGCCCGAACTGGCCGCCGGACCCGAGGCCCGCGAGGTGGACGACTTCCTGCGCCGCCCGCCCACCCCCCGGGCACTGGTCCCGGCCCGCGCCCTGCTGTGGCGGCGGGTCGCGGACCTGGCCTACGGCTCCCTGCCGCCGTACGCCCACGAGCTGTACGGCAGGCCCGCGCCCGACCCGGGCACCGTCACCCGCCGTCTGCGCCGCGCCGGCACCGTCCTGCGCGCGATCCCCGCCCAGGTGCGCTGGCAACTGCCGCCCCGGCACATCCTGACCGCCGTCGCACGGCTCGGCCCGGACACCCGCCCGGCAGCGCACCGGCTGCGGCCGTAGGCACCGGCGCCCTGGCGGGGGCGATCACCGCGTGCTACCAAGAGCCATGACCACGCACCGGGGAACCCGTGCCTACGACGCCGTCGTCGTCGGCGGCGGCCACAACGGCCTGGTCGCCGCCGCCTACCTGGCCCGCGCCGGACGCTCCGTCCTGGTCCTGGAACGGCTGGCCCGCACCGGCGGAGCGGCGGTGTCCACCCGGCCCTTCCCCGGCGTCGACGCCCGGCTGTCCCGCTACTCCTACCTGGTCAGCCTGCTGCCCCGGAAGATCGTCCGGGACCTCGGCCTGGACTTCCGGGTGCGCACCCGGGACATCTCCTCGTACACGCCCGTCGAGCGGGGCGGCCGACCGACGGGGCTGCTGGTCGGCGGGGGCGAGCGGCGGACGAGGGAGTCCTTCGCCCGGCTCACCGGCGGCGAACGCGAGTACGCGGCCTGGCGGCGCTTCTACGGCATGACCGGCCAGGTCGCCCGGCGGGTCTTCCCGACGCTCACCGAACCGCTGCCCACCCGGGAGGAACTGCGCCGCCGGGTCGACGACGCGGACGCCTGGCGGGCCCTGTTCGAGGAACCGGTGGGGGTCGCCGTCGAGGAGCACTTCGCCGACGACCTGGTCCGGGGCGTGGTCCTCACCGACGCCCTGATCGGCACCTTCGCCGACGCCCACGACCCCTCCCTGCTCCAGAACCGCTGCTTCCTGTACCACGTCATCGGCGGCGGCACCGGCGCCTGGGACGTGCCGGTCGGCGGGATGGGCGCGCTCACCGACGCGCTGGCCGCCGCCGCCCGGTCGGCCGGTGCCGTGCTCGCCACCGGCCACGAGGCGGTACGGATCGACACCGACGGGCGGACCGCCGAGGTCACCTACCGCACCGCCGACGGCGAGGGCACCGCCGCCGCCCGGCACGTCCTGGTCGGCGCCTCCCCGCGGGCGCTGGCGGAGCTGACCGGCGGCCCGCCGCCCGCCCCCGCCGAGGGCGCCCAGCTCAAGGTCAACATGCTGCTGACCAGGCTGCCCGCGCTGCGCGACCCCGAGGTGGACCCCCGGGAGGCGTTCGCCGGCACCTTCCACGTGGCGGAGGGCTACGCCCAGCTCGCCGCCGCCCACGCCGACGCCGCCGCCGGCCGGGTGCCCGCCGTCCCGCCCTCGGAGATCTACTGCCACTCGCTCACCGACCCCACCATCCTCGGCCCGGAACTCGCCGAGCGCGGCCACCACACCCTCACCCTGTTCGGCCTGCACACCCCGGCCCGGCTGTTCACCGGCGACCACGACTGCGTCCGCGCCGGCCTGCTGACGGCGACCCTGGCCCAGCTCGACGCCCAGCTCGCCGAGCCCCTCGCCGACTGCCTGGCGACCGACGCGGACGGGCGGCCCTGCGTCGAGGTGAAGTCGCCGCTGGACCTGGAGCGCGAGCTGGGGCTGCCCGGCGGCCACATCTTCCACCGCGACCTGTCCTGGCCGTACGCCCAGGAGGGCACCGGTCGCTGGGGCGTGGAGACCGGCCACCCCAACGTGTTCCTGTGCGGCGCGGGCGCGGTCCGCGGGGGCGGCGTCAGCGGCGTACCGGGGCACAACGCGGCCATGGCGGTGCTGGCGGAACCGGGGGACTGAAGGGGCGGAGGGGGCGGAGGGGGCGGAAGGGACGCGAGCGGGGGACGGGGCGCATGTGCCGCGCCGGGCTGGGTACCGCGACATAGCGGACATATCGCACGCCTGGCCGTGCGGACCGCAGGACCCCCCACCCATCGACCGGTACGACAAGGAGGCCGTCATGGCCGACCTCAGCCCCATCGACCTGCAGAAGGCCCTCAGCGGCATGGACTACCCGGCGGACAAGAAGTCGCTCGTCGACCGCGCCCGCAAGAACAAGGCCGACGACCAGGTCGTCAGCGTGCTCGACGGGCTGAAGCAGGACAGCTTCGACGGGCCCAACGAGGTCCAGAAGGCCGTCTTCAACCAGTAGGACGGCCCCCGCCTCAGTCGGCCGACCGCGTCCACCCCGCCGGCTCGATCCGGGCCGCGTCCGCGGGACGGGCCGCGTCGAACAGGACGCCGTCGGCCGACTCGGCGCGCGGCGCCGCGACGTACGCCCCGCGCCCCACGTACAGCCGGTCGGTCGTGTACCGCCAGCGCAGGGTGAGCGAGCGGGCGGCCGGCAGGGCGGCGGTCAGCCGGTGCCAGACCCGGCCGGAGAAGCCGCCGACCGACCCCGCCGGGTGCTCCGCGGGCGCCGCCCCCGGCCGGGAGGTGGTGAACGGCACCGGCTGCCAGGCCGTACCGCCGTCCAGGGCGGCCTCCAGGACCAGGGCGTCCGCACCCGGCTCGGTGTCCCACCACAGCGCGCAGCGCAACCGGGCGCCGCCCGCCGAGGTGTCCAGCGCGGGCAGGGTGAGCGTGGCCGTCGCCGCGTTCGCCATCCCCGAGAACCAGGCCGTGCGCCCGCGCGGCGGCCGGACCGGCACCGCCCGCGCCAGGGCGTCGGCCGCCGCCACCCGGGGCGCCGACCCGGACCGCCAGGTGCGCACCGGGTGCACGGAGTTGCCCAGCACCACCAGGAACGAGTCGGTGGTCGGGTCCAGCACCAGCGAGGTGCCGGTGAAGCCGGTGTGCCCGGCGGTGCGCGGGGTGGCCATCGCGCCCATGTACCAGTGCTGGTACAGCTCGAAGCCGAGGCCGTGCTCGTCGCCGGGGAAGGCGGTGTTGAAGTCGGTGAACATCAGCTCCACCGACTCCGGCCGCAGGATCCGCGCCCGGCCGTAGGCGCCGCCGTTGAGCAGGGTGCGGCCGAGCACCGCGAGGTCCCAGGCGTCGGAGAACACCCCCGCGTGCCCCGCGACCCCGCCCAGCGCGAAGGCGTTCTCGTCGTGCACCTCGCCCCACACCAGGCCCCGGTCCAGCCCGGACCAGGGGGCGCGGGCGTCCTCCGTGGCCGCGATCGACGGCCGCCAGGAGGCGGGCGGGTTGTAGCGGGTGCGGCGCAGCCCCAGCGGGCCGGTGATCTCCTCGCGCAGCAGGGCGTCCAGCGGGCGGCCGGTGAGCTGCTCCAGCACCAACTGGAGCGAGATCAGGTTCAGGTCCGAGTAGAGGTAGGCGGTACCCGGCGGGCTGACCGGGGCCTCGTCGAAGATCCGCCGCACCTTCTCCTCGTACGTCGGCGAGGTGTAGAGCGGAATCCACGCCCGGAACCCCGAGGTGTGCGTGAGGAGCTGGCGGATCGTCACCTCCCGCTTGCCCGCCCGGCCGAACTCCGGCAGGTACGAGGCGACCGCCGCCTCCAGGCGCAGCGCGCCCCGCTCGATCTGCTGGACCGCCAGCAGCGTGGTGAACAGCTTGGACACCGACGCCAGGTCGAACACCGTCCCCCGGGTCGTGGGGATCTGCTCGGCGGCCGGGAACTCCACACCGGTGTCCGTGGCCTCGTCGTACGCCCGGTAGCGCACCGCCATGCCGATCGGCTCGTGCAGCGCGACCGTGCCGCCCCGCCCGGCGAGCAGCACCGCCCCCGCGTACCAGGGGTGCCGGGGGGACGGGCCGAGGAACGCCTCGGCGCCGGTGACCAGCCGCCGCAGATGCTCCGGGAGCAGCCCGGCCCGCTCGGCCGGGCCGTGCCGCAGGGTGGTCCGCCGGACCCCCGGGGCGACGGCCGCGGCGGGCCCGGCCGCGTACGGGCCGATGGCCAGCGCCCCGCCCAGCGCCAGCGCGCCCGCGCTCAGTTGCCGCCGGGTCACTGCGCCCGTGCCCTGTTCCGCCGCTGCCATGGAGAGCCTCCTTCGGGTTGCCGGGGCCGGACGTCTTCTCCCGCGGAACCCGAACCGGAACCGTGACCGCGTCCGGCGCTCACCGGGGAACCGCCGGGTCCGGTCCGCGGGCGGGCCGGGCCGCGGGACGGGGGTGCCGACCGGTCCGGCCGTCCGGCCGCCGACGGCGTCACCGCCGCGGGCGGTGGCCGTCCCGGACGCGTGCGCATCGGGCCTCCCGACGCCCTCGACGGAAGGGAGCGGTTGAGCGTACCAACCGGTATCGGCCCTGTCAGCGCCATGACAGCGACGCGTTCCTGATCCCCGCCGCCGGGCCGTACGTGTCTTGACCCGCCGCCGTCCCCGGCCGAGGATCACCGTCATGACGCCCGGACACGGCAGCACCGTCGACGGAGTGCTGCGCCGCAGCGCCCGCCGCACCCCCGCGCGGACCGCCCTGGAATTCGGCGACCGCACCTGGACGTACCAGGAACTCGACACCGCCGTCTCCCGCGCGGCGGCCGTCCTGCGCGCCGAGGGACTCGCCCCCGGCGACCGGGTCGGCGCCTACGGCCACAACTCCGACGCCTACCTGATCGCCTTCCTCGCCTGCGCGCGGGCCGGCCTGGTGCACGTGCCGGTCAACCAGAACCTCACCGGCGACGACCTGGCGTACCTGGTCACCCAGTCCGGCAGCGCGCTGGTCCTGGCCGACCCCGCCCTCGCCGGCCGGCTCCCCGCCGCCGTACCCGTCCTGCCGCTGCGGGACGCCGACGGCTCCCTCCTGGACCGGCTGGCCACCGCCCCCGCCTTCGACGGCCCGGAACCCGGCGCCGAGGACCTGGTGCAGCTCCTCTACACCTCCGGCACCACCGCGCTGCCCAAGGGCGCGATGATGACCCACCGGGCCCTGGTGCACGAGTACCTCAGCGCCATCACCGCCCTCGACCTGCGGGCCGGCGACCGCCCGGTGCACGCGCTGCCGCTCTACCACTCCGCGCAGACCCACGTCTTCCTGCTGCCCTACCTCGCCGTCGGCGCCACCAACATCCTCCTGGAGAGCCCTGACCCCGACCGCCTGCTGGACCTGATCGAGGCCGGCCGGGCGGACAGCCTGTTCGCGCCGCCCACCGTCTGGATCGGCCTCGCGGGCCGCCCCGACTTCGCCACCCGGGACCTCCGCGGCCTGCGCAAGGCGTACTACGGCGCGTCGGTCATGCCGGTGCCCGTCCTGGAGCGGCTCCGCGCCCGGCTGCCCGGACTCGCCTTCTACAACTGCTTCGGACAGAGCGAGATCGGCCCCCTGGCCACCGTCCTCGGCCCCGACGAGCACGAGGGCCGGATGGACTCCTGCGGCCGGCCCGTGCTGTTCGTGGACGCCCGGGTGGTCGACGAGGACGGCCGGGACGTGCCCGACGGCACCCCCGGCGAGATCGTCTACCGCTCCCCGCAACTGTGCGAGGGCTACTGGGACAAGCCCGAGGAGACCGCCGCGGCCTTCCGCGACGGCTGGTTCCGCTCCGGCGACCTCGCGGTGCGCGACCCGGACGGCTACTTCACCATCGTCGACCGGGTCAAGGACGTCATCAACTCCGGCGGCGTGCTGGTCGCCTCCCGCCAGGTCGAGGACGCCCTCTACACCCATCCCGGCGTCGCCGAGGCCGCCGTGGTCGGGCTGCCCGACCCGCGCTGGATCGAGGCGGTCACCGCCGTCGTCGTCCCGCGCGGCGAGGTGACCGAGGCCGAACTGCTCGCCCACGCCCGCGCACGGCTGCCCGCCTTCAAGGCCCCCAAGCGGGTCCTGTTCGCCGACGCGCTGCCCCGCAACGCCAGCGGCAAGATCCTCAAGCGGGAGCTGCGGGACCGTTTCGCCACCGCCTGAAAGGTCCTTCCCGCACGGCCTGTCGGCGCCCCGGGCCGATCGCTAGGCTGACCCGCGGACGACGCGATCGGGAGGAGCACGGACGTGGCCGAGACCACCACCCACCAGCGCCCGCCGACAGGCTGGGACAAGCCGGACCTGGATCTGAGCGGCGCGCAGTGGCAGTCCAGCAGCGGAGGTCTGGGGGACGTGCAGATCGCCTTCGTCGAGGGCTTCATCGCCATGCGCAACGGGACCCGCCCGGAGAGCCCCTCCCTGATCTTCACCCCCGCCGAGTGGGGCGCCTTCGTCTCCGGGGCGCGCGGCGGCGAGTTCGACCTCACCTGAGCCCCGCCGGCCGCCGGCCGCGGACCGGCCGAACCGGGGGAGTTCTGCGGTGATTTCCCGGACACGCGTCCCCGGGCACCCGCCCGGGACCGCCACCTGAGCGAGGCTGGCGCCCGGAGGGGGGACGCACTCCGGAAGGTGAGGAACCCATGAGCACCCTGCCGGTCGTCGCCGCGGTCGACGGTTCGGACGACAGCCTGCGCGCCCTGGACTGGGCACGGGACGCCGCCCGCCGGCGCGCGGCACCCCTGCGGGTGGCCCACGTGCGGCAGTACGCCGTGTGGTCCCAGCCCGACGTCATGGCCGTCGCCCCGCCCCACCCGGAGGAGGACGAGGTCCTCGACGCCGCCCGCGCCCACCTGGGGGCCGGCGACGGACCGCCGGACACCGAGTACCTCGCCGTCGAGGGCGTCCCGAACGCCGCCCTGCCCGAACTCTCCGCCGACGCCCAGCTCCTGGTCCTCGGCTCCCGGGGCCGCGGCGGCTTCGCCGCCCTGCTGCTCGGCTCCGCCTCGCTGGCCGCCGCCCGCGACGCCGAGTGCCCGGTCGTCGTCGTACCGCGCCCCGGCCGCGAGGTGCCCGCCGAGGCGGCCCCGCCCGGACCCGGCCCGCACGTGGTGGCCGGGCTGCGGGTCGACAGCCCCGACGACGCCACCCTCGCCTTCGCCTTCGCCGAGGCCGCCACGCGCGGCGCGAGCGTCCGGGCCGTCGCCGCCTACCCGTGGCCGGTACCGGCCTGGACCGCGCCCGGCCAGGTGGTGCCGCCGGTGATCGACGAGGCCGCGGTGGCGAGCGAGACCCGGGCCCTCGCCGAAGGCTTCCTCGCCCCCCACCGCGAACGGCACCCCGGCGTCCGGGCCGAGCCGCACGTCGTCCCCGGCGACGCGGCCGGCAACCTGGTCGCCGCCTCCCGCGACGCCGACCTCGTGGTCGTCGGCCGGCACCGGCGACGCCTGCTGGCCCCGGCCCGCATGATGGGCTCGGTCACCCACGCCGTCCTGCTGCACGCCGCGGCCCCCGTCGCGGTCGTCCCGCCCTCCCCGCCGGCGGAATGAGGCCCCGGTCGCCCGGCGTCCGGGCGACGCGGCCACGTACCATGGGCGGCATGTCGTTCCTCCGCCGCCGCAGTGCCACCCCCGCCGGGCCCGACTTCGACGTACTGGCCATGGACCCGGGCGACTGGCCCGGCAATCTGGGCGCCGGTCTGCTGCCCGCCCCCGACGGCACCTGCCAGGGCGTCTTCCTGCGGTACGACCTGTTCGGCGGCCGCGGCCCCGCGATGATCATCGGGAACCTGCCCGAGGGCTCCCCGGCCCGGGACGTCCCCGAGGGGCAGGTCCCCTTCGAGGTCGCCCAACTGCTGCTCGCGCTGGAGAACGACGAGGAGGTCACCGTCGTCGGCGCCGAGGACACCCCGGTCATGCAGGGCGACAACCTGCTGATCGTGCGCCGCCTCAAGCTCTCCGAGAGCCGCATCTCCTGTGTGCAGTTCGACCGCAGCGACCAGGTCCTGGTGACCATCGCCGCCTGGGACCGCCCCATCACCGACGACCTGTACGCCCTGCTGAAGCCGCTCCCGGCGGAGCTTTTCCAGCAGGGCTGACACCGGGTACTCAGCCGACGGTCTCCACATCGGCGGCGCGGACGAACGCCACGCGGTGCCCGTACTGGATCTCGTAGTACCGGTCCTGGCCCCGCACGACCCGGTGCGACTCCTCGTCGTAGGTCACCGCGTAGTAGTACTCGCCGGGGACCTCGTCGCCCACCACGTACGCCTGGCCCGCGGGCAGGCGGTACGGCAGCGGCGACACCGACTGGACGGGTACCCCGGCCGGGTAGGCCGCCGCCTCCGGGTAGGCCCTGCCGTACACCGGGGCGCTCGCCAGACCGGCCCGGGGCGTGACCAGCGTGCCCTTGGCGGGCACGGCCGTGCGCCGCTCGGGCGGGTCGCGGAACCACGCCTTCTGCCCCAGGTACCAGATGGCCGTCCAGTCGCCCCACCGGTCGGCGACCGCGAACTGCTGTCCGGTGGAGACCCGGGACGACAGGTCGTTGACGCCCGTCCCCGGAGCCGTGCCCAGGCCCGGGTCCCGGATCAGCGGGGCCGTCTCGTCGTGGTCGGAGTACAGCCGCACCTCGCTGGAGCCGTGCGCCGGGCAGGGCACGCCCGCGCTCGCGCAGCCGGTGTAGACCGGCCGGTTCGACGCGTAGTCGGGGCGGATGGTGACCACGTCCGCGTCCTTCCCGGCGGTGGGGTGGAAGGGGCGGCCCAGCAGCCGGAAGTAGTGCGCCCAGTCCCAGTACGGGCCCGGGTCGGTGTGCATGCCGGGGACGCTGGAGGCGGTCGGCCCGGGCACGTTGTCGTGGCCCAGGATGTGCTGCCGGTCCAGCGGGACGCCGTACTTCTTCGCCAGGTACTTCACCAACCTCGCCGACGAGCGGTACATCGCCTCCGTGTACCAGGTGTCCGGATCGGTGAGGAAGCCCTCGTGCTCCAGGCCGATCGAGCCCGCGTTGACGTACCAGTTGCCCGCGTGCCAGGCCACGTCCTCGGCCTTCACGTGCTGGGCTATGTGGCCGTCGGTGGAGCGCAGGGAGTAGTTCCAGGACACATAGGTGGGGTCCTGCACCAGGTTCAGGACACCGTCCCAGGTGCCCTCCGTGTCGTGCACGACGATGTACCGGACGCGCTGGGAGGCGGGCCGGTCGGCCAGGTCGTGGTTGCCGTAGTCGCCGTCCCCGAACTCCTCGTACGGCGCCGGCACCCACTCGCAGGACACCGTCGGCGGGCACTCGGTACCGGCCGTCTCGGCGGTCCGCAGCCCCGCCCGCGCCAACTGGGCGCGCTCCGGGGCCACTTCGGGACGGGCGGGCAGGGTGACGCGCTGCCCGCTGTCGGTGGTGCGGCGCTCACCGGCGCGGATCACGGCGTACACGTCGTCGGCGTAGGCCGCCGCCGTGGCGGTGTCGTCGGCGCCGGAGAACCGGGCCACCGCCCCGTACCAGTCCGCCGGGTCCGCGCCGGCCGGCTCGCCCAGGCGCCGCTGCGCGTCGGCGAGCAGCGCGGCGCCGCCGACCACGTTGGCCGCCGGGTCGGTGCGCAGGGCCTCGGGGCTCAGCCCGGTCAGTTCGGCCGCCCTCGGCAGCGTCGACAGCCGGGCCGGTACGGCGGTGGCCACGGGCCGGGGTTCCGGGCGCACCGCGGGGCGGGCGTCGTCGCCGCGCGGGTCCTCGGCGCCCTCGTCGTGGTGCGAGGAGGCGCGGGCCAGGGCGGTGCGGGCGTCGGTGAGGTGCATCGGGCCGTAGCCGCCGGTCACGCTCGGCGCGCCGCCGTGCGTGTCCCAGCGGGACTGGAGGTAGGAGACGCCCAGCAGCACGCTGGGCGGTACGTGGTACTCGGCCGCCGCGGCGGCGAAGGCCCGCTGCAGCCGGTCGGGGGCGGGCGCGGTACCGGCGGGCCCGGCGGTGGCCGGGGCGGCGCCGAGCAGCGGCAGCAGCAGCGCCGACGCGGCGACGGCGGCGGCCGTGGCGCGCGGGCGTATGCCGCCGGGGGAGTCGGTGGCGGACGACGGGCCGGGGACGGAACCTCGCAATGCGGCCTCCTGGGACGACGGGGGGTGTCGGGGCGGCCGGGGCCGGGTGTCCGTCAGTGGTACCCGCCGGTGCGACGATCCGTCAATCACGCAGGGGTGAGGAGGACTTGACGCCAGTGGCGTACACCAGTGGCGTCCGCGGTCGCGGGCACACGGAAGGGCCCGCGGCACGCCCTCTCGGGGCGCACCGCGGGCCGTGGTCCCGTCAGCGCGTGCCGACCGCCGCGCGCACCGCCCGGCGGGCCAACTGGGCGTCGTCGTGCAGCCGCCGCAGCAGCAGCCGCTGCTCCTCGCCGGTCGGCGTGGCCCCCGGGTGGGCCGGGCTCGGGGCCGGCGGGGCCGCGTCGCGCATCGAACGCTGCACGGCCGTCTCGTACGTACGGATCTCGCGGGTCAGGACCAGCATCAGGTTGACCAGGAACGCGTCCCGCGCGGCCGGGCCCGCCGACTGGGCGAGCTGGCTGATCTGGCGCCGGGCCCCCGGCGCGTCCCCGAGCACCGTCCAGAGCGTCGCCAGGTCGTACCCCGGCAGGTACCAGCCCGCGTGCTCCCAGTCGACCAGCACCGGTCCGGCCGGTGACATCAGGATGTTCGACAGCAGGGCGTCGCCGTGGCAGAACTGGCCCATGCCCTGGCGGCCGGCCGCGTGCGCGATGCCGAGCAGCAGCTTCTGCAGGTCGCCCAGGTCCCGGTCGGTGAGCAGCCCCAGCTCGTGGTAGCGGGAGATTCGCGCCGCGTAGTCCAGCGGGGCGTCGAAGGCACCCGCCGGGGGCCGCCAGGCGTTGAGCCGGCAGATGGTGCCGAGGGCCGCCCTGATGTCCGCGCGCGGCGGTGTCTCCAGGGGGTGGCGCTGCAGGGCCGCCACCCGTCCCGGCATCCGTTCGATGACGAGCGTGCAGTTGTCCGGGTCCGCCGCGATCAGCCTGGGCACCCGCACCGGCGGGCGCTGCCGGACGAACGAGCGGTAGGCCGCTATCTCGTGCCTACTCCGCTCCGCCCACGCGGGGGAGTGGTCCAGCAGGCACTTGGCCACGGCGGTGCTGCGTCCGGTCGTCCCGACCAGCAGCACCGACCGCCCGGTGCGGCGCAGCACCTGCACCGGAGCGAACTCCGGGCAGATCCGGTGCACCGCGGCGATCGCCGTACGCAACTGGGTGCCCTGCGGGCCGGACAGGTCGATTCTCCCGCTGAGCGGCTGGCCGCCCGGCACCGGGGCACGCCGCGCCCTGCCCGCCCCGAGCACCTCGGAGGCCGGCCGCGCGGGGGCGAGGTAGGGTCCGCTTCCGGCGGGACGGGGGTGCGGCGTGCGGGTGGGGGCGGACACGGAGGCCGATGCTGCGTACATGGGCGAGCCAGATCCCTTCTTGTACCTGCTGTGCCTGCCTGAGCTGAGCCGTCGGTCGGCCGGTGGTCGCGCCGCCCGCCCGGCCGCCGGGGGCCACCCTGGGGAATGCCCCCGCGGTGGCCGGGTCGGGGTGGCGCGTTCCTACTCGACACCCGTCCGGCCCTGGCACACCATCTGGCGGACCCTGGCGAACCCTGGCGAATAGTCGCCGGGCATGTCCGGCGGGTCTACTGTCAACTCAGCCGAGAACCTGGGGGCTTGACGTGAGCGGACGACCCAATACCCGGCTCGCGGACCTGTTCGGCCTGGCCGGCTGGTCCAAGGGCGAACTCGCGAGGCTGGTCAACCGGCAGGCGGCGGCCATGGGCCACCTCCAACTGGCGACCGACACCTCGCGGGTGCGGCGCTGGATCGACAAGGGAGAGATCCCGCGCGATCCGGTGCCACGGGTGCTGGCGGCCCTGTTCACCGAGCGTCTCGGCCGTGTCGTGACCATGGAGGACCTCGGTCTGGTGCGGCACGGGCGCGCGGGGAATCGGCCACGCGACGGGAGTGCGGAACATCCCGACGGCGTGCCGTGGGCGCCCGAGCGGACCGCCGAGGTCCTCACCGAATTCACGGGAATGGATCTCATGCTCAACCGACGCGGCTTGGTGGGCGCGGGCGCCGCGCTCGCCACGGGCTCCGCACTCAGCAGCGCCATGCACGACTGGCTGCACACCGACCCGGTGCTGGCCGCCGACGCTCCCGACCTCCACGATCCCCTGCGCATCGCCGACCCCGCCGGGTTCGACCGCTACGAGGCCGCCCCCATCGGGTGGCAGGAGATCGAGGCACTGGAGCGTTCGGTCGGGGTGTTCCGCGCCTGGGACGCCGCCCGCGGCGGCGGCCTCCAGCGCAAGGCCGTGGTGGGCCAGCTCAACGAGGTGGGCGGCATGCTCGCCTACCGCCACCCTCCCCATCTCCAGCGGCGCCTGTGGGGCGTCGCCGCCAACCTGGCGGTCCTCGCGGGCTGGATGTCGCACGACGTGGGGCTGGAACCCACGGCCCAGAAGTACTTCCTCATCGCCGCCCACGCCGCCCGCGAGGGCGGTGACCGGCCCCGGGCCGGCGAGGCGCTCTCCCGGGCGGCCCGGCAGATGGTGCACCTCGGGCGGCCCGACGAGGCACTGGACCTGATGAAGCTGGCCACCTCCGGTTCGGGGGAGCGACTGCTGCCGCGCACCCGGGCGATGTTCCACACCATCGAGGCGTGGGCCCTGGCGTCCATGGGCAAGGGCCAGGCCATGCGCCGCACCCTCGGACAGGCCGAGGACCTGTTCGTCTCCGACCGCGACGACACCGAACCGCCGGACTGGATGCAGCTCTTCACCGCCGAGGACCTGTACGGCATGACGGCCCTGGCCTACCGCACGCTGGCCGAGTCCGACCCGGGTGCGGCGGTGCACGCCCAGTACTACGCGGGCAAGGCACTGGACACGAGGAGCGACGCCCGGGGACGGTCGAAGATCTTCGACCATCTCTCCATGGCCTCGGCCTGCTTCATCGCCGACGAGCCCGAGCAGGCGGACCGGTACGCGCGGCTGGCCCTGATGTCGATGGGCTCCAACTCCTCCCTGCGCACCTGGGACCGGCTGCGCCAGATGTACCGGCTGACCGCGCGGTACGCGAGCTGCCCGCGGATCCGGGAGCTGCGGGAGGAGATCGAACTGGCGCTGCCGAAGGGGAAGGGGAAGAGCGGCAACAGCGCCCTGGCGTAGCGCGCGGCGCGCTGCGTCACGGCAGCACCCGGGCGGCCAGCACACAGGTGTCGTCCCCGAGTCCGGGGCACTCCCGCGTCACGATCCGCACCCCTTCCTGCGCCGAGCCCGCCTCGGCCAGGCGGGGGGCCAGGGCGAGCAGCCGGTCCGCCACGGCCGGTGGGCCGGTGTGCAGGAGCAGCAGATCACCGGGCCGGAGGGTCTCCTCGGGCTGGGAGACGGGTGCTTGGGAGTCGGGTGCCTGTGTATCGGGCGCTTGAACGTCGCGTGCCTGGGCGTCAGGTGTGCGTGCATCGCGCGCTTGAACGTCGCGTGCCCGGGCGTCGGGTGCTCCCGCTTCGGGTGCCCGGCCGGCGGACGGCGGTGTGCCGAGCCGGCGCCCCGTCCCGTCGCGGAACAGCAGCGGGGCGGGGTGTCCGGTGCCCGCCCAGGTCAGGACGCGGGTGCCGGCCCGGTACGTACAGCAGGCGGTGCCGGTGAGGGCGAGCCGGCCGAGCATCGCGCCGGGCCGGGTGCCCGCCATGGCCAGGCCGCGCAGGGTGCCGATGAGCAGCGCGGTGGTCTCCGGGTCGCCGGGGCGGGGGCCGACGCCGAGGAGGACCTCGCCGTCGGCGGTCTCGGCGGCGTCGTACCAGGCCGTGCCGGGGCGGTCGGGGGAAGCGGGGGAGCGGGCGGCGGCCAGGTCCAGACCGGCCGTACGGGGGAGCGGCGCCGGTTCCGGCCCGGTGTCCCGGGGGCGGGGGTGGATCGCCTCCCGGGTCGCGGCCACCGCCCGCTGGCTGCGGCGCAGTGCGGTGACGTCGCGCAGCACCGCCCACATCGAGGCGGTGCTGCCGTCGGCGTCGAGCACGGGTTCGCCCATCATGTGCACCGTACGCACGGTGCCGTCCGGGCGGACGACCCGGAACTCGCCGTCGATCGGCCGCCCGTCGACGAGACAGCCGGTGACCATCGCGGTCAGCTTCGGCCGGTCCTCGTCCAGGACCAGGGACGGCAGCTCGTCGAGGGTGAGCGGCGGGGCGGCGGGGTCGCGGCCGAGGATCCGGTACAGCTCCCCGGACCAGTCGGCGGCGTCCGTCAGCAGGTTCCACTCGGCGCTGCCGACCCGGCTGAGCAGCGACCCGGCCGGGTGCCCGGTCCCGGCGGCCGGTGCCGGACCCTCCCGCAACTGCGCCAAGTGCTCGTCCAGGTCCTCCAGTTGGTGCAGCGCCAGGTCGTACAGGGCGCGCCGCCAGCGTCCGTGGGGGTCCGCTCCGTCGCGCGGGGTGCCCCGGCGCACGGCGTCCACGTCGCCCTTGAGCCGCCGCGCCTGGGTGATCAGCGACTCGACCGCGCGGCGGCCGGGCGGCGGGGCGGCGGAATGACCCGCGGACAGGTGGGACGGCATGACGCGCTCCGGTGTGCTGACGGTCCGACCGGGACGGGACCGCGGCGGGCGGGAGAACCGCTATCGACTGTCGCACAGCCCGCCAGGCCCCGTAAGGGATTTGGCGACACCCGGCACGGCGGTGCCAGCGGCATATGCCACCGTCCCCGGTGCGTCCTTCGAGCGGCGCCAAGTCGTAGGAAGGATACGGGAGTTGACTGAGGCGTACGGGCGTTCTGGTGTGGTCCGTGTGTTCGATGTGCGGGGGTTCTAGTGGGGTTCCGCGTACAGGGCCGGGCGCGGGGCCAGGCCGACGGCCGTGCGGGTGCCGGACTCCAGGGCGCGCACTCCCGCCTCGGCGACCGCGGCGGCCGCGTAGCCGTCCCAGGCGCTCGGTCCGGTGACCCGGCCGGCGCGGGTGGCGTCGACCCACGCCCGCAGCTCGCGGTCGTAGGCGTCCGCGAACCGCAGCAGATAGTCCGCCGGCACCTCCTCGCGGGCCCCGCCCGCCGCCGTCACCACCATGGTGTGGTCCTCGCCGATCCGGGCGCTGCCCGCCTCGCAGACGGCCTCGCAGCGCACCTGGTAGCCGAAGCCGCAGTTGACGAAGACCTCCACGTCGACCAGGGCGCCCCGGTCGGTCTCGAAGACCACGAACTGCGGGTCGGACAGGCCCGCGGGCGCGCCGGCGGACGGCCGCGGCCGGTGCACGGTCACCGCGTCGATCTCGTGCCCGAGCAGCCAGCGGGCGGCGTCGATCTCGTGCGAGACGGAGCTGTCGATCAGCATCGCGGAGGTGAAGTACGGGGGCGAGGAGACGTTGCGGTGGGTGCAGTGCAGCAGCAGGGGCCGGCCCAGCCGCCCGCTGTCCAGCAGTGACTTCAGCCGCGCGTACTCGGTGTCGTAGCGCCGCATGAACCCGATCTGGGTCAGCCGCCGGCCCAGTCCGGCCTCGGCCTCCACCACCCGCAGCGCGCCCGCCGGGTCGGGCACCATCGGCTTCTCGCACAGCACCGGCAGCCCCCGGGCGAACGCGGCGAGCAGCGCCTCCTCGTGCGCCTCGCCGGGGGAGGCGATCAGCACCGCCTCGACCCCGGGCACGTCCAGCGCGGCCTCGGCCTCGGCGTGGACCGTCACGCCCGCCCGCCCGGCGACGGCCTCCTCGGCCCGCGCGGCGTCGGGGTCGGCGACGGCGACGACCCTGGCCCCGCTCACCACCCGGTCCAGCCGTCGAATGTGGTCGGCGCCCATGTGTCCCGCGCCGAGGACCGCCACGCCCAGCAACTGACTCACGTTCCGTCGGCTCCTTCTCCGGCCCGCCGGAGGTCCGCGGGCACCGAGGCCAGCGTTCCACGGCCGTCAAGGGGCGGGCCGGCGCGGGGTCGGTGCCGCGCGGGTTGAAGGAGTTTTTGCCCGTGGCCGGATCGTCGCGCCCAAGGGCGTCCCGAGGGCGTTCGATGGGTGCCACCGACGGGCGGAGCGGGTATCGCGGATGCAAAGAGTGGCCGAAATGATGGGGGTCCGTGTATCGGCCACGTTACGGCCACGTTGACCTTCTGGGCTCGGATCGCGCACGCTCGGAATGTAGATGGTTATTACAACTGGTTCGGCCGGTCGTCGCTCGCACCAGCAAAAGCGCCGCTCGGCGCGGGCGCCCCGGCGAACCGGACGCAGGAGGTAGGGCATGTGCGGAATCACCGGCTGGGTCTCCTTCGACCGCGATCTGCGCGGTGAGCGGGCGGCATTGGATGCGATGACCGAGACGATGGCCTGCCGCGGACCGGACGACCGCGGCGTCTGGGCCGAGGGCCCCGCCGCGCTCGGCCACCGCAGGCTCGCCATCATCGACCTGCCCGGCGGCCGGCAGCCGATGACCGCCGACACCCCCGAGGGCACGGTCGCGCTCGTCTACTCCGGCGAGACCTACAACTTCACCGAACTGCGCCGCGAGCTCACCGGCCGCGGCCACCGCTTCACCACCGACTCCGACACCGAGGTGGTGCTGCGCGGCTACCTGGAGTGGGGCGACGCGCTCGCCGAACGCCTCAACGGCATGTACGCCTTCGCCGTCTGGGACGGCCGCGCGGACCGGCTCGTGATGGTCCGGGACCGCATGGGCATCAAGCCCTTCTACCACTACCCGACCGCCGACGGCGTCCTCTTCGGCTCCGAGCCCAAGGCGATCCTCGCCAACCCGCTGGCCCGCCGCCGGGTCCGGCTCGACGGGCTGTGCGAACTCTTCACCATGATCAAGACGCCGGGCCACGCCGTCTGGGACGGCATGCGCGAGGTCGAGCCGGGCACCGTCGTCACCGTGGACCGCGCGGGGCTGCGGGTGCGCCGCTACTGGGAGCTGCCGACCCGGCCGCACACCGACGACCGCGACACCACCGTCGCCCGTGTCCGCTCGCTCCTCGACGACATCGTGCGCCGCCAGTTGGTCGCCGACGTACCTCGCTGCACCCTGCTCTCCGGCGGCCTGGACTCCTCCGCGATGACCGCGCTGGCCGCCCGGCAACTGGCCGAGCGGGGCGAGAAGGTCCGCAGCTTCGCGGTGGACTTCGCCGGGCAGACGGAGAACTTCGTCGCCGACGAACTGCGCGGCACCCCCGACACCCCCTTCGTGCACGACGTGGCCCGCACCGCCGGCACCGACCACCAGGACATCGTGCTGGACGCCCAGGACCTCGCCGACCCCGAGATACGGGCCAAGGTCATCCGGGCCCGCGACCTGCCCGCCGGCCTCGGCGACATGGACAGCTCCCTCTACCTGCTCTTCCGGGCCATCCGCGAGCACTCCACCGTCGCCCTGTCCGGCGAGTCCGCCGACGAGGTCTTCGGCGGCTACCTGCAGTTCTTCGACGAGGCGGCCCGCACCGCCGACGCCTTCCCCTGGCTGGTCACCATGGGCCGCCACCTCGGCGAGGACACCGACGTGCTCCGCCCCGACCTCACCCGCGCCCTGGACCTGTCCGGCTACGTCGCCGACGGCTACCGCGACGCCGTCGCCGGCCTCCAGCGGCTCGACGGCGAGAGCGACTTCGAGTACCGGATGCGGCGGATGTCCTACCTGCACCTCACCCGCTTCGTGCGCATCCTGCTGGACCGCAAGGACCGCGCCAGCATGGCCGTCGGCCTGGAGGTGCGGGTCCCGTTCTGCGACCACCGGCTGGTCGAGTACGTCTACAACACGCCCTGGGCGCTGAAGTCCTTCGACGGCCGGGAGAAGACCCTGCTGCGCGAGGCGACCGCCGACGTGCTGCCCAGGTCCGTGTACGACCGGGTCAAGAGCCCCTACCCGTCGACCCAGGACCCCAAGTACGCGGCGGCCCTCCAGGACCAGGCCCGGGAGCTGCTCGCCCGCTCCGGGCACCCGGTCTTCGACCTCGTCGACCGCGACCGGCTGCGTGCGGCGGCCGACCGGGAGACGCCGGTCAGCACCCAGGCCGGCCGGCGCGGCCTGGAACGCGCCCTCGACCTCGCGCTCTGGCTGGACCTGTACCGGCCCGAGATCGTCCTGGACTGACCCCGGGGGTTCAGCCGCCGCTCTCCCGCCCCTCCTCGGGTCCGCAGGAGGAGCCGGAGGGCGGCAGCGAGCCGTACAGCAGGAAGTCGTCGACCTTGCGGTGCACGCACTCCGAGGACGCGTACCCGGTGTGCCCCTCGCCCTTGTTGTCCAGGACCACGGCCGACGGCCCGAGCCGCGCGGCCGTCTCCTGCGTCCACCGGTACGGCGTCGCCGGATCGCCGCGGGTGCCGACCAGCAGCATCTTCGGGGTGTCGACGCCCTTCACCTCGTCGCGGATGTAGTCGGTGCCCCGGGGCCGGCCGTAGCACATCAGCACCTGGGTGAGCCGGTACCGGCCGAACACCGGGGACGCCTCCTCGTACCGCCGGCGCAGATGGCCCAGGGACCGGGTGACCTGCTCGGCGCTCGGGCGGTCGGGGTCGTCGGCGCAGTTGATCGCCATCAGCGCCGCCGGGAGGTTGTCCAGCGGCACGTCCTCCGGGTCGGTCAGCCCGCCGCCGGCGGCCCGGCGGACGGGGAAGCCGACCCCGCCGGAGACGAAGCCCTCCAGGCCGCCGCTGTCGCCGCTCTCCACCAGTTGCGCGACGGCCCGCTCCAGCGCGGGCCACATCCGCCGGCTGTAGAGCCCCTGGCTGAGCGCGCCGACCAGGTCCTGCCCGGTGAACGGCTCACCGAACGCGGACGGCACCGGGTCCTGGTCCAGCGAGCCGACCAGCCGCAGGACCTGGCGCCGGGCGTCCCGGGCGTCCTGGCCGAAGGGGCAGGCGATGTCCTGGACGCACCAGTCGAGGAAGTTCTCCAGCGCGGTCTGCTGCCCCCGGGCACCGGCCGCGCCCTGCTCGGCCAGCGGCTCGGTCAGGGTGTCCACGCCATCCAGCACCAGCCGGCCCACCCGGTGCGGGAACTGCGCGGCGTACACCGCGCCGAGCCGGGTGCCGTAGGAGAACCCCAGGTAGTTCAGCTTGTCGTCGCCGAGCGCCTGGCGCATCACGTCCAGGTCCCGGGCGGCGTTCACGGTGCCTATGTGGGGCAGGACGCGCCCGGAGTGCTCGGCGCACTGCGCGGCGGCCCGGCGCAGTTGCCGCAGCGTCTCGCGGGGGTCCTTCATCCCCTCGTCCCCGTCGGTCGCCTCCATGATCCGCACCGAACCGGGGCCGCAGCTCACCGGTGAGGACCGGCCGACACCGCGCGGATCGAAGGTCACCACGTCGTAGCCGTTGGTCAGGTGCAGGAAGTCCTTGCCGCCGGCGGTGAGTTCGTCGACGCCGGAGCCGCCCGGACCGCCGAAGTTCAGCAGCACCGAGCCCCGGGAGGGCCCCGTCGCCCGGTAGCGGGCCAGGGCCAGGTCGAGGGAGCCCGCCGCGGGCCGGCCGTAGTCCAGCGGCACGGTGACCTTGCCGCACTGGAGGTCCTTCGGCGCGTCCGTCTCCTCGCACGCCGACCATCTGACCCGCTGGTCGTAGAACCGGGCGAGCCCGCGTCCGGTGTCCTCGTCCGCTGCGGCGGCGGGCACGGCGGCGGGCAGCCCCGCGCCCAGCAGGGCCAGGCCCAGCGCGCCGGGGACCGCCCAGCGCCGGACCGAGGGCCGAGTCGACAGCTTGGCCAGCATCGATGCCTCCCGGGCGCCCCGTCGGGGACCGCAGAACGGCGCCCTCGATCACCATAAGCGGCTCCCGGAACCCCCGCCTCCGGGCGGGCGGAAGGGCGGGGGACGGCTTATCATCCGCGTCTTCGCGGCAACCGCCGGTGGCTCACCCCTGGCCGCCGTGGAAGCGGACGTGCAACGCCCGCACCTCCTCGGCCAGCCCGGGCACCGGGCCGTCCACCGGCACGCCGGGCGCGATCTCCTGGACGGACAGGGTGCGCACCGGGGGCGCGGGGACGCCGAGTTCGGTGAGCCAGGCCATGAGCTGCCGCGAGGAGGCGACGTACACGATGCGCCCGAGGCCCACCCAGGCGTGCGCGGCGGCGCACATGGGGCAGTGCTCGCCCGAGGTGTAGACCGTCGCGGCGGCCCGCTCGTCCGGCGTCAGATGGGCGGCGGACCAGCGGGCGAGCGCGAACTCGGGGTGCTGGGTGCGGTCACCGGACGCCACGTGGTTGTGGTCCTCGGCCAGCACCGTGCCGTCGGCGCCCACCAGCACCGAGCCGAACGGCTCGTCCCCGGCCTCCAGCGCCCGCGCGGCCAGCTCCACGCACCGGCGCAGATACGGCAGTTCGGCATCCTTCACGGCCATCGTGCACGGCCCTCCTCACGAGTGATCGACGACAAGATCACCCTACGGGCACGACGCGGGGGCGCGCCGGGTGCCCGGTGCGCCCCCGCGTCGTGCGGTGCCGTCGGTCGTGCGGTGGCCGGCCGTACGCCGGTGCCGCCGCCGTCAGCGGCGGGACTTCGCCCGGTCCAGGGCGACCACGCCGACCGCGGCCAGGCCGATCTGGATGAGCCACTCGATCCAGTCCGGGCCGTCGGTGTCCGCCACGTCGAACGCGCCCGCGATCGCGGTGCCGATCAGCGCCGCCACGATGCCGACCAGGATCGTCCACAGGATGCCGATCCGCTGGCGGCCCGGGACCACGAGCCGGCCCAGGACGCCGATGACGACACCGATGACGATCGCGCTGATGATCCCGTCAATCTCCATTTCCGCCCCTTCCGCTCCGGAACCTCCGTGGTACTGCGCTGTACTGCGTCTGCCCGCGGGCGGCGGGGTCAGTCCGGGGGCGTACGACCGGCGCGAAGGGAGCGTGCCGGGCGGGCCGGTCCGCAGGGCGCGGACCGGCCCGCCGCGGTCTGGCTCGGGCCGGGCTACGGCCTGGGGGCGCTCTTCACCGCCGTGGCGGCGCAGAACGCGCCGAGGAGCAGGGCGAGGGCGCCGATGACGACGTTGTTCCAGATGACCCCAGCGTCCGGGCGCGTGCCCACGATCCAGGGCGAGACGATCATCCATACGCCCATGGCGCACATGGCCCAGCTCAGGCCGTACATGCGCTCCGGGGCCCGGGTGAACCCGAGCGCCAGCAGACCGATCGCGATGCCGATGATCAGGTTGTGGGCGACGAGCGACGGCTGGCTCCCCGTGAAGTGGAGGATCCACGGGGACACGGCGCAGTACAGACCGAGCAGGAACACCGGTCCGTCCACGAGCGCCACATCGCGGCCGCCGAGCATACGGGCGTATCTGGCCCGCATCTCCGGGGCGTCGGGATGACTCGTGATGTCACCTCTGGGGTGCGAGACGTTGGCCATGGGTCGTCTCCTTCGACTGGCAGGACCGACCGCGGCTGCCGCGGTATGTGCCGGGTGCCGCGTATGTCCATGATGCTCTTATTTCCCGCTTATGTGTAGTCGTCCGGCGGGGCCGTCCCGGCCCGTTCGCCCTTGGCGGCGGCGCGGGCGATGTTGCGGGCCATGCCGCCGAAGACCACGGCGTGGAAGGGTGCCACCGCCCACCAGTACAGGTGTCCCAGCAGGCCGTGCGGGTGGAACAGGGCCCGCTGCCGGTACCGGGTGCGCCCGCCTTCGTCCGTCTCGGCGTACATCTCCAGCCAGGCCGCTCCCGGCACCCGCATCTCCGCGCGCAGCCGCAGCAGACGCCCCCGCTCGATCTCCTCCACCCGCCAGAAATCCAGCGAGTCCCCGGCCCGCAGCCTCGTCGCGTCCCGGCGCCCGCGCCGCAGGCCCACCCCGCCGGCCAGCCGGTCCAGCCCGCCCCGTACCGCCCAGGCGAGCGGGAAGGAGTACCAGCCGTGCTCCCCGCCGATGCCCTCGATCACCCGCCACAGGTCCTCCCGCGAGGCGTCCACCGGCACGGCCCGGTGGTCGGTGTAGAGGCTGCCGCCCGCCCAGTCGGGGTCGGTGGGCAGCGGGTCGCTGGGGGCGCCGGGCACCGAGGCGGACGACCAGCGGGTGGTCACCCGCGCCTCCCGGACCCGCCGCAGCGCGAGCCGGAGGGAGTCGTCGAAGCCGACCGGGCCGCCCGGCGGATCGGGCACGTACCGCGCGATGTCGTGCTCCCGGCACACCACCTCGTGGCGCAGCGACTCGGCGAGCGGCCGGGCGATCGACGCGGGCACGGGCGTCACCAGGCCCACCCAGTAGCCGGACAGCCGCGGGGTGAGGACCGGGACGGAGACCACGAGCCGGCGCGGCAGCCCGGCGACGGCCGCGTACCGCTCCATCATCTGACGGTACGTCAGCACATCGGGGCCGCCGATGTCGAAGGCTCGGCTGACGTCCTCCGGCATCCGCGCGCTGCCGACCAGGGTGCGCAGCACGTCCCGGACCGCCACGGGCTGGATACGGGTGTGCACCCAGCTCGGGGTGACCATCACCGGCAGCCGCTCGGTCAGGTACCGCAGCATCTCGAACGAGGCCGAGCCGGAGCCGATGACGACCGCGGCCCGCAGCACGGTGGTCGGCACCCCCGAGGCCAGCAGGATCCGGCCCACCTCGGCGCGTGAGCGCAGATGCGGCGACAAGGACCGCTCGGGCACCCCGGCCGGGGTCAGACCGCCCAGGTAGACGACGCGCCGCACCCCGGCGGCCCGCGCCCGCTCCCCGAAGAGCCGCGCGGCCCGGCGGTCGGTCTCCTCGAACCCCGCGCCGGTGCCGAGCGCGTGCACCAGGTAGTACGCCACGTCGACGCCCCGCATCGCCGCGGCCGTGGAGTCCGGGTCGGTGACGTCCCCGCGCACCACCTCGGCGTCGCCCGCCCAGGGGTGGTCGCGCAGCCTGCCGGGGGAGCGGGCCAGACAGCGCACCCGGTGGCCCGCGGCGAGGAGTTCCGGGACCAGCCGGCCCCCGATGTACCCCGTGGCGCCGGTGACCAGGCAGCGCAGTCCCGGTCCGGTGTCGTCGCTCGGCATGGTGCTCGGCCCTCCAGCTCGGTGCCCCCCTCCATGGGAGCACCCCGCCGGGCGGGGCTCCACCGGACGGCCGTCAGGGGGGACATACCGGATTCGAACGGGGGCATGCGGATTACACGCGAGGTCCGCGGTCCGAAGGTCGACCTGGAGGTGTCATCCGCATGAGCGCGAAGGTGTTGGAGCGATTTCCGGCGGGGTCGCCGCGCGGTTCGTGGCCGGCCGAGGAGTACGCGGCCGAGCGGCGCGCCGCGGGTGAGCCGGCGACCGTCGTGATGGACATCAACTCGGACGCGTTCCTGGTCGTGGTGCCGAGGTCCGACGAGGAGTGAGCCCGGTGGCCCCGTAGGCCGGACCGCGAGGAGACGCGCGGTCCGGCCTACGGGGTGTTCCGGCGGGGTGTGTCCCACGGGGTGTGGTCGCGCGGAACATCCCCTCGGGGAACCGGGTCCGGGATGCGAGAACGACCGGCTTCTCCTTGACGGTTGTCGACGGCGGCTGTCACGATCGATCGCATGACGACACGACTGGACCTCACGCGGCGACGCCATGTCGACCTCGCGCGGGTCTCCAGCGCCTGTTGTCGCTCCGCGGCCTGATCGCCCTTCGACCGCTTCCCCGGTCCGCCGCCCTCTCCCGTGCCGCGCTCGCGGCACGTGCTTCCCCGCGCGCCCGCCCCGCCGGCCGTGCCACCGCCCCGGTCCGTGCCACGCCACCGTCGTCCGCGACCGCTGGTCAGCGGCTCCGCGCCGTCCGCCCGCCCGTCCGGGCCGGCCGCGGCGCGCCGCCCTGTCCGGCGGGCGGCGCGGCCGTACCCGTACCGCCCCGGCGCGCCCTCGCTCCACCCGAAATGAGGACCCATGGCCACCGTCCTGTCCGTCTCCGGCAGCCCGTCCGCCTCCTCCCGCACCGACCGCCTGCTGCGCCACCTCGACCAGCGGCTGACCGCCCAGGGCCACCAGGTGGTCCCGCTCGACATCCGCACCGTCCCCGCCGAGGCGCTGCTCGGCGCGGACTTCCGGCACCCCGCGATCGTGGCCGCCACCGACCTGTTCGCCCGCGCGGACGGCGTGGTCGTCGCCACCCCCGTCTACAAGGCGTCCTACTCCGGTGTCCTCAAGGCGCTCCTCGACCTGCTGCCGCAGTACGCGCTCACCGGCAAGACCGTGCTGCCGCTGGCCACCGGCGGCAGTACCGCACATGTCCTCGCCATCGACTACGCGCTCCGCCCGGTGCTGAACTCCATGGGCGCCGAGCACATAGTGCAGGGCTGGTTCACCCTCGACAAGGACATCACCGTGCGCGAGGACGGCACGGTCACCGTCGCCCCGGCCGCCGCCGAGGCCCTCGCCCAGGTCGTCGACGGGTTCTCGGCGGCGCTCGGCGCCGAACTGCCGCTGCTGGCGGCGGCGGGCTGAGCGGTGGCCCTGACCTTCCACTGGTTCCTGCCCACCAACGGCGACAGCCGCGATGTCGTCGGCGGCGGCCACGGCAGCCCGGTCACCGCCTCCGGGCGGGACCGGCCGCCGACCGTGGCCTACCTCGGCCAGATCGCCCGCGCCGCCGAGAGCCTGGGCTTCACGGGCGCGCTCACCCCCACCGGGGCGTGGTGCGAGGACGCCTGGCTGACCACCGCGATGGTCAGCCAGCACACCGAGCGGCTGAAGTTCCTCGTCGCCTTCCGGCCCGGCTTCGTCTCACCCACCCTCGCCGCGCAGATGGCCGCCACCTTCCAGCGGCACAGCGGCGGCCGGCTGCTGCTCAACGTCGTCACGGGCGGCGAGAGCCGGGAGCAGCGGGCCTACGGCGACTTCCTCGACAAGGACGCCCGCTACCGCCGTACCGGCGAATTCCTCACCGTCGTACGGCAGTTGTGGGAGGGCAAGACCGTCGACCTGCACGGCGAGCACCTCCGGGTCGAGGGCGCGGAGCTGACCAGGCCGCCCGACCCGGTGCCGGAGGTGTACTTCGGCGGGTCCTCGCCCGCCGCCGTTGAGGTCGCCGCCCGGCACGCCGACGTGTACCTCACCTGGGGCGAACCGCCCGCGCAGGTCGCCGAGAAGATCGCCCGGGTACGGGCCCTGGCCGCGCGGGAGGGCCGCACCCCGCGCTTCGGCATCCGGCTGCACGTCATCACCCGCGACACCGCCGGCGCGGCCTGGGCCGAGGCCGACCGGCTGCTGGCCGGCTTCGACCCGGAGACCGTGCGGTCCGTGCAGGCCGGGCTCGCCCGCAGCGAGTCGGAGGGGCAGCGGCGGATGCTCGCCCTGCACGGCGGAGGCCGGGACGGCCTGGAGATCCACCCCAACCTGTGGGCCGGCATCGGCCTGGTGCGCGGCGGCGCCGGCACCGCCCTGGTCGGCGGCCACGACGAGGTCGCCGACCGGATCGCGGAGTACCACGCCCTGGGCATCGACGAGTTCGTGCTCTCCGGCTACCCGCACCTGGAGGAGGCGTACTGGTTCGGCGAGGGCGTCCTGCCCAGGCTCGCCGCCCGGGGCCTGTGGCGGCCACCGCCGGGCCTCGGCTAGGACGGTGACACCCGGAGCGCCCCGACCCGGGGCGCTCCGACATGGTTGATTGGTCTACACCCTTGACTGGTACATACCAAACGCGGTTGAGTATGGCCCGCAGGCACCCCCCACCACGGCCGCCCCCACCGCGCCGTGCCCGGCCCGTGTGCTCTCGGCCCGGCTCCGCGCTGCCCTTGTACGGGAACGGCCGTGCTCCGTGAAGGAGTTGATCCCGTGTCGAGACGCCGTATCTCCGCCGCCGTGACCATCCTGGCCCTCGCGGGCGCCGTACCGGCGCTGACGCCGGCCACGCCGGCCGCCGCCGCCGCGTGTTCCAGCTTCCCGAACTGGGTGGCCGGCAAGGCGTACAACGCCGGTGACATCGTGCGCTACACCGACGGCAAGGCATACATCGCCGAACACGCCAACCCGGGTTACGACCCCACCATCAGCACCTGGTACTGGGAGCCCTACGCCTGCGACGGCGGGCAGACCCCGGTCGGCACCTTCGTGGTCAGCGAGGCCCAGTTCAACCAGATGTTCCCGAGCCGCAACGGCTTCTACACCTACAGCGGGCTCACCGCCGCGCTCAGCGCCTACCCCGGCTTCGCCACCACCGGCAGCGACACCACCAAGAAGCGGGAGGCCGCCGCCTTCCTCGCCAACGTCAGCCACGAGACCGGCGGCCTGGTGCACATCGTCGAGCAGAACACCGCCAACTACCCGCACTACTGCGACTGGAGCCAGCCCTACGGCTGCCCGGCCGGCCAGGCCGCCTACTACGGGCGCGGCCCCATCCAGCTCAGTTGGAACTTCAACTACAAGGCGGCCGGTGACGCCCTCGGCCTCGACCTGCTGAACAACCCCTGGCTGGTGCAGAACGACGCGGCCGTCGCCTGGAAGACCGGCCTGTGGTACTGGAACACCCAGTCCGGCCCCGGCACCATGACCCCCCACAACGCCATGGTCAACGGCGCCGGCTTCGGCCAGACGATCCGCTCCATCAACGGCTCCCTGGAGTGCGACGGCAAGAACCCGGCGCAGGTGCAGAGCCGGGTGAGCACCTACCAGCGGTTCGCCCAGATCCTCGGCGTCGACCCGGGCGGCAACCTGTACTGCTGACCGGCGCCCCCGGCACCGCGATCCGCCCGCCCACCGCACCGCCGGTGGGCGGGCGGTTTCGCGTCCCGCAGTTTTACGTATAACCTCGTCCGTCGACGTCCCCCCGCCGAAAGGACCCGATGTCCCGCATCGCCCTGGTCACCCTCGTCGTCGACGACTACGACGAGGCGATCGCCTTCTACACCGGCGCCCTCGGGTTCCGCCTCGCCGAGGACACGCCCCGGCCCGACGGCTCCCGCTGGGTCGTCGTCCGGCCCGGCACCGGGACCGGCGGCACCGCGCTGCTGCTGGCCCGCGCCAAGGGCGAGGCGCAGCGGGCCCGGATCGGCGACCAGACCGGCGGGCGCGTCGGGTTCTTCCTGCACACCGGCGACTTCGCCCGCGACCACGCGCGCCTGCGCGCCGCGGGCGTGACCTTCCTGGAGGAGCCCCGGCACGAGCCCTACGGCACGGTCGCCGTCTTCCAGGACCTGTACGGCAACCGCTGGGACCTGCTCCAGCCCACCCCCGACGAGGACACCCCCGTATGACCAGGCTCGACACCGACACCCTGCGCCGCCTGCCCAAGGCGGTGCTGCACGACCACCTCGACGGCGGCCTGCGCCCCGCCACCGTCGTGGAACTGGCCCGGTCCGCCGGCCACCGACTGCCCGCCACCGACCCGGACGCGCTGGCCGACTGGTTCTACGAGGCCGCCAACTCCGGTGACCTGGTGCGCTACATAGCCACCTTCGAGCACACCCTCGCCGTGCTGCAGACCCGCGAGGGCCTGCTGCGCGCCGCCGAGGAGTACGTCCTCGACCTGGCCGCCGACGGGGTCGTCTACGCCGAGGTGCGCTACGCCCCCGAGCTGATGCTGGAGCGCGGGCTGACCCTGCCCGAGGTCGTCGAGACGGTCCAGGAGGGGCTGGCGGCCGGCATGGCGAAGGCCGCGGCGGCCGGCACACCGGTCCGGGTCGGCACGCTGCTGTGCGGAATGCGGATGTTCGACCGGGTCGGCGAGGCGGCCGCCCTCGCGGTGGCGTACCGGGACGCGGGCGTGGTCGGCTTCGACATCGCCGGCGCCGAGGACGGCTTCCCGCCCGCCGACCACCTCGCCGCCTTCACCTACCTGCGCGGCGAGAACATGCCGTTCACCATCCACGCCGGGGAGGCGCACGGCCTGCCCAGCATCCACCAGGCGCTCCAGGTCTGCGGCGCCCAGCGCATCGGGCACGGGGTGCGGATCACCGAGGACATCCCGGACCTCGCGGCCGGCAAGCTCGGCCGGCTCGCCGCCTGGGTGCGCGACCGCCGGATCGCGCTGGAGATGTGCCCCACCTCCAACCTCCAGACCGGCGCCGCGGCCTCCATCGCCGGGCACCCGATCACCGCGCTGAAGGACCTCGGCTTCCGCGTCACCCTCAACACCGACAACCGTCTGGTGTCGGGCACCACGATGACCCGCGAGATGTCCCTGCTCGTGACCGAGGCGGGCTGGACGGCCGAGGACCTGCGCACGGTCACGGTCAACGCCCTCAAGAGCGCCTTCGCCCCGTTCGACGAGCGTGAGGCCCTCATCGCCGATGTCGTCCTGCCGGGTTACGCCCCGGTGCTCTGAAGCAGCCCGCGGAGGTAGGCGGCCTGTCCGGTGTGCTGGAGATCGTCGGACAGGACGCTGACCAGCCGCACGCCGAGGGTGACCGGCGGGTCCCAGTTGTCGTCCACCACCCGCTCCAGGTCCCCGGCGGTCAGCGAGCGCAGCGCGCCGAGGGTCTGCTCGTGCACGGCGTCGTAGTAGCCGGTCAGCAGGCCGGCCGAGTCGACCCGTACCTGGGCGACCTTCGCCGGGCTGTGGCCGTACCCGGTGTCGTGGCGGGGCAGGCCGAGACCGAACCGCTTCTCCCAGTCCTGGGCGAGCCACACCTGCTCCAGCCCGAAGGCGTCGGCGACATGGTCGTCCTGGACCCGGGTGAGGTGCCAGAGCAGCCAGCTCATGGAGTTGGCGTCGTCGGACGGCCGGGTGTTGAGCAGCTCCGGCCCGAGACCGTCGACGGCCGCGTGGACCTCTTCCCGGATACGGGTGTAGCCCTCGATGAGGATGTCTTTGGCATGCATGGCTCCACCATGACGCACCGGCCCCTCAGCCGCTCCCCGTTTCCAGCAGTGCCAGCAGGGCCCGTGCCGCCGGGCTGGTGGCACCGGCCGGCGGCAGCAGGGCGATCGTCTCGTACGCCGCCTCGCCGGTGTCCTTCAGCGGCAGCGAGGTCAGCGAGGCCCGCTTGCGCCGGAAGTGCCGGGGGACGACGGCCACGCCGAGGTCCTCGTCGATCAGGTCCAGCAGCCCGTGCACGTCGTTCACCTCCAGCGCGACCGTGCGCCGCACCCCCGCCGCGGCGAACGCCGTGTCGGTGATCCGGCGCGGCCCCCAGTCCGGGTGGAAGTCCACGAAGACCTCGTCCGCCAGGTCCCCGGGGGTGAGCACCGCGCCCCGCGCCGCCAGCGGGTGCCCGGGATGGCACAGCACCGTCATCGGCTCACTGGCCAGTGACACCGAGCGCAACTGGTCGGTGTCCGCCCGCGTCCGGTAGGCGAACGCCAGGTCCAGCCGGCCCGCCGCGACCTCCTCGGCCAGCTCCCCCGAGCCCGCCTGCCGCAGCCTGATCTCCACGTCCGGATGGCGCCGCCGGAACGCCGCCAGCAGCCCCGCCACATGGACCCCGGCGATGCACTGCTCGGTGCCCAGCGACAGGGTGCCGCGCAGCACCCCCTGCACCGCCGCCACCGCCTCGTACGCCGACCGCACCTGCGCCAGCACCCGGCGCGCCTCGTCCAGCAGCGCCCGGCCGGCCTCGGTCAGCGTCACCCGGCGGGTGGTCCGCACGAACAGCGCTGTGCCCAGCTCCCGCTCCAGCGCCCGGATCGACGCCGACAGGCCGGACTGGGAGACCAGCAGGCGTTCCGCCGCCCGGGTGAAGTGCTGGTCCTCGGCGACCGCGACGAAGTGCTGGAGATGGCGCAGTTCCATGATTGAGAAGCGTATCCGCACAATCCCATCGGATTCTTCTGTTGGACCACTGCCCGCAGGTCACGACAGAGTGGAACCCGGTATTCGTGGGCCCACCCCTCCAGGAGTCGCGTTGTACACCGCACACCCCGACCGCTACGCGGACATGCCCTACCGGCGCACCGGCCGCAGCGGCCTGAAGCTGCCCGCCCTCTCGCTCGGCCTGTGGCACAACTTCGGCCCGGACCGGCCCGTCGAGACCCAGCGCGCCATCCTGCGCCGCGCCTTCGACCTCGGCGTCACCCACTTCGACCTCGCCAACAACTACGGCCCGCCGCCCGGCGCCGCCGAGTCCGCGCTCGGCGCGGCCCTCAGGGCCGACTTCGCGCCGTACCGCGACGAGCTGGTCATCTCCACCAAGGCCGGCTACCTGATGTGGCCCGGCCCGTACGGCGAGTGGGGCTCCCGCAAGTACCTGCTGTCCTCCCTCGACCAGAGCCTGCGGCGGATGGGCCTGGAGTACGTCGACATCTTCTACTCCCACCGCCCCGACCCGGAGACTCCGCTGGAGGAGACGATGGGCGCGCTGCACTCCGCGGTGCAGCAGGGCAAGGCCCTCTACGTCGGCGTCTCCAACTACTCGCCGGAGCAGACCCGCGAGGCCGCCCGCATCCTCGCCGGCCTCGGCACCCCGCTCCTGATCCACCAGCCGCGCTACTCGATGCTCGACCGGCGCCCGGAGACCGAGGGCCTGCTGGACGCCCTGGACGAGCTGGCGGTCGGCTCCATCGCCTACTCCCCGCTGGAGCAGGGCCTGCTGACGGACCGCTACCTCGACGGCATCCCGGAGGACTCGCGGGCCGCGAGCGACAGCCCCTTCCTCAGCTCCGACGCCGTCACCGGGGAACTCGTCGGCAAGCTGCGCGCCCTCGACGCGATCGCCAAGGAGCGCGGCCAGACCCTGGCGCAGATGGCCCTGGCCTGGGTGCTGCGCGAGGGCCGGGTGACCTCCGCCCTGGTCGGCGCGAGCAGCCCCCGGCAGTTGGCGGACAGCGTCGCCGCCACCGGCAACCTCCGCTTCGACGCCGAGGAACTGGCCCGCATCGACGAGGTGCTCGCACCGTAGTGCGCCCGCGCGGAACGGCGCGTCCGGCGAGCCGCCGGACGCGCCGCCCGTACGCCCGCAAGGTTTTCGCCAGAGATCGCCGTGAATATGCCAGGAGAGTGGCCGGAAAGCCATGGTGACAGTGATTCGTCCGTGAACATACTCGACTCCTAGGACGCCTCACGTCACGCGACGGCGCCCTCACGCAGAGCACACGCGCCGCACCGGCCGGCGGGCCACGCGACTGGGGATGGTAGACGTGCACGACGAGTTCCTGTGCCATGTCACCGCGTACGGAGTCTGCGGCGGCCGGTGGGTCGGCGTCCCCCTCGGCACCTACCGGGCCCCCACCCTCGCCCTCGCCCTGTGGTGGCTGCGCGACCGCGCCTCCTGGATCGCCGAGCGCCTCGACCCCCAGCCGGACCAGCCGCACCTGCCGCGCGGCGCCCTGACCCCGGTCGCCGACGACGCGCCGGACGTGCCCCGGGTGCTGCGCTCCTGGTGCGCCGATGCGGCCCGGCAGGACCTGATCGCCGACGAACTGGCCGCCGGACGGCTGGTCCGGGTCGCCACCAGCGACGAGACCACCGAGTACGAACTGCTCGCCGAGTCGGTGGACGCGCTGCGGATGCAGCGCACGGTGGCGCCGCAGATGGTTCCGGTCGGCTGAGACCGGTCGGCGAATACCGGTCGGCGAAGACCGGTCAGCGGCCCGTCCGGCGGCCGGTCCAGCGGGCGAGCGGGGTGCCGAGGAGGCCCGCGAGCCCTCCCCACAGCGCCGCCAGGCCGACGGTGCTCCACAGCCGGGGCCGCAGGAACAGATGGCCGGACAGCCCGGCGCTCAGGTCGCCGATGCCGAGCACCGACAGGCCGTGCGCGAAGACCCTGGCGGCCAGGCAGACCATGAGCGCCGCCATGGCCAGGGCCACGGCCAGCCGCACGGCGTTGTGCCGGGCCGGTGTCCGGGGGCGGGACCGCACCGCCGTCAGCCACCCCGCGGCGAGCAGCAGCACCCCGGCGGCGACCGGCAGCCACCACACCCGGCCGTCCCGCTCGGCGAGCGTGCCCAGGTTCAGCGCGGCGGCGTCCGGGGCGCGCAGCACCTCGTCCAGGAGGTGCGGCATCGGCAGGGCGAACGGCCCGTCCACCTGCCCGTCCCAGGTGGCGCCCAGGCCGATGGTCAGCGCCGGCCACACCAGGTTGGGCAGGCCGAGCAGCAGCACGGCCAGGGTCCGCGCCGGGTGCCCGCGGGTCGCCGCGACCACCAGGGCGGCGACGGCGCCGGCGGCCACGCAGGCGAGCAGCAGCAGGAGCACCGCGGACGCCGCCGGCCGCACCGCCGTCCCGAGCCGCGACAGGCGCCCCGGCAGCGGCACCCCGCGCGTCACCAGGACGGCGAGCAGCAGCACGCCCGCCAGCCACAGCAGGCCGAACAGCACGGTCAGCGGGACGTCGGCGGCGAAGCCGACGGTGGGGGAGAGGCCGAACAGGTCGCCGAGGTCGTCCAGGAGCCCCTCGCCGAGCGACACCTCGAAGGTGTGGCGCGCGGCGAAGGCCAGGCCCAGCAGGGCGCACAGCCACAGCGCGGCGATCCGGCCCGCCCACCCCGCCAGCCCGGGGAGCCCGGCCACCGCCCGCCGCCGCAGCGGACGCAGAAAGCCCCGGCCGATCACCAGGGCGCCGGTCAGCGTCACCGACAGCGGCATCACGGTCAGGTCCGCCTCCGCACCGATGAGGTCCCCGGCCGCCCCGGACACGTCGACCGAGCCGCCCACCGCCGTCACCATCACCGCCGTGACGACGCGTGGGAAGGCCCCGCCGGGCAGGTCCCCGGCCCCGGCCGCCCACAGCCCCAGCGCGGCCACCGCGCCCATGGCCAGCAGCCCGGCCAGCACGGCGCCCAGGGCCCGCGGCCAGCCGTGCGGGTGCGGGCCGGGACGGCCGGGGGAGGTGCGCGTGCTCACGCCGCCACGCTAAGCAGGACCCGCCGGGCCCGCCCGTCGGCGCGGCCGTCCGCGTCCCCGCTCAGCCGGTGGCCCGTACCACCAGGGCGTAGTCGCCGAGCCCCAGCAGCAGCTCCGCCGACAGGGTGCCGAGCGTGGTGAACACGGCCAGGACCCGGCCGGTGTCCGGGTCGAAGACGGCGTCCAGCACCGTGCCGCGCGCCTCGCCGGTGTCGGTCAGCACGCGGCTGCCCAGCAGGTCGTGCGGCGGCGCGGGGGCGTCCGAGGGGCCGGGGGAGTGGGCGTGGACCAGGACGGCGTCCGGTTCGACGGCGTGCACCGCGGCCCAGGGCAGCACCGTCTCCCGGCGGTGCCGGCCGCGCAGCCGCAGATGCGTGACCGTCCCCGCGTCGACGTCCACGGCCAGGGAGGTGACGACCCCGGTCTCGGTCGCGTCGGGTGCCACCACGGGCAGGCCGCGCACCCGGGAGAACAGCATCACGGCGTACACCCCGGCCGGCCGGCGGCCAGGGCGCCGAGCCCGGACAGGTCCTCGGTGACCCGGACGCTCTCCCCGGGCAGGACCAGGGCCCGGCCGGTGACGGTGAGGTCCTCGCCGCGCGGCACGTACACCCGGCGGCGGCGCCGTCGGGGGCCCGGCACCAGCGCCTTGCTCGCGTCGACCCGGAAGCCCACGACGCGACCGCTGCGGCCGCCCGCCACCACCACGTCCAGCACCGTGCCGACCTCCGTGCCCGAGTCCGTCAGCAGCCTCGCGCCCAGCACCCGGTCGCGCAGCACCTCGCCGTCCGGCGGCACGGGGGAGGCGCCCGCCGGGTCCCGCCGGGAGCGGATCATCACCGCGTCATGGCCCAGGCAGTGCACCGCCGACCACGGCAGCCTGTGTCCCAGCGACCCCGACAGCAGCCCGCGTCCGCTGAGCGCGAACCCGACGATCCGGCCCGCCGCCGCGTCGAATACGGTGTCCTTGACCTGGGCGACCGCGTCGCCGCCCAGGGTGACCACCGGCCGGGTGGTCAGGCTCCGCGCGGTCATCAGCTCGTCCATCGCACGCCCTTCCCGCCGGGCCGGCGTCCGCGCCGCGACCGGCTCCGGATCCCTCCGGGTTCCCCGCCGGGCCGTGACGATGCACGCGGTGCGGATCAGGGGGACTGCTCCGCCGAGGCCGGGGTACGAGGACTGGTGCAGTAGCGTCCGGCCAGTCCGGCTTCCGAGAGAGAAACGCATGATCGATCATCTGGACGGGGCAGTGATACCGACTGGTTTCGACGTGCCCGTGGAACCGCTTCGGCGGGCGGCACACTTCACCGGCGAGCCGGGATGCATCGCGGAGGCGCGCTCCTTCGCGTCCCTCTTCATGGAGCAGCTCCGCACCGAGTGGTGCGCCACCATCGGCGACCGCGATGACGGCGCCGTGCTCCTGGTGGTGAGCGAGCTGGTGACCAACGCCGACCGGCACAGCAACGGCCCGTACATCCTGGAGCTGGAGGGCACGGACACCACGGTGACGGTGTGCGTCTACGACAGCAGCGCGGCGGTGCCCCGCCGGTTTCCCCGCGATCCGGAGCGCGTGGGCCGGCACGGACTGGAGATCGTGCACGCGCTGACCGAGGAACTGCACGTCGAGCGGGTCCCCGTCGGCAAGCGGGTCCGCGCGGTGGTCCGCCTCGCCCAGGACTGACCGGTACGCACCCGGCACCGACCCGGGCCGCACGGTGGCCGCCCCTCCTGAGGAAGGGCGGCCACCGTCCTGTCGTGCGGCGCGGGCCGGTCTCAGACGCGGTCCAGGTCGCCGAGCATGCCCTCGCGCAGCTTGCTGAGGATCCGCTTGATCAGCCGCGAGACGTGCATCTGCGAGCAGCCGAGCCGTTCGCCGATCTCCGCCTGGGTGGCCTCCTCCACGAACCGCATGTGGATGATCTGCCGGTCGCGGTCGCTCAGCTCCGCCATCAGCGGGGCCAGGGTGTGGAAGTCCTCGACGAGCCGCAGCCCGTTCTCCTCCACGCCGATGAAGTCGGCGAGCACCGCCTCGCCGCCCTCGGGGCCGTCGCCGGTGAGCGCGGCGTCCAGGGACGAGGAGTGGTAGCCGTTGGCGGCGATCTGGCCCTCGACGACCTCGCTCTCGCTGATGTTCATCAGCGTGGCCAGCTCCGCGGCGGTCGGCTCGCGGTCCAGCCGGCTGGACAGCTCCTCACGGGCCTTGGCCAGCTCCACGCGCAGCTCCTGCAGCCGCCGCGGCACGTGCACGGCCCACGTGGTGTCCCGGAAGAAGCGCTTGATCTCGCCGACGATGTACGGCAGCGCGAACGAGGTGAACTCCACCTCGCGCGAGAGCTCGAACCGGTCGATGGCCTTGATCAGGCCGATCATGCCGGTCTGGACGATGTCCTCCATGTCGTTGCCGCGGCCGCGGAACCGCCCGGCGGCGAACCGCACGAGTGACATGTTCATCTCGATCAGGGTGTTGCGCGCGTACTGGTACTCGTGCGTGCCCTCTTCGAGTCCGGCCAAGCGCTGGAAGAACTGGCGGGACAGTTCGCGCGCGTCGCGCGGGGCCACGGACCGGCCGTCCACGGCTTGCGCAAGCGATCCGCCGTCCGCACCGGTCCCGGTGAAGTACTCGACACGCCGTGTCCCCGGCCGGGTCACGGCGGGCTTCATTGCCTCTCCCACGAAAGTCACGGTTCGACGTCTCCCCTAAGTCCTCCCGCGGTCGCGGGTACCCAGGTCACGCCCGCACATGCCGCTGGTGGCCGCATGGCACGAGAACAGTGACCGCGGTGTCGTGAGAAACCGCTCTCTCAGGGTAACGGGGTGAGCGTCCGGGCACATCTCGGGGGCCGCGCCCGCGGCCGCCGGATTTCCCTCAGGGCGGAACGCCGTCCCCTTCTTCCTTGCGCGCGGCGGCTCCTAGGCTGAGCGGGGTGAGCAGCCACGTGCCGAACGAAGCCCGCGTCATCCCCTTGCGTCCGCCCGCCGCCGAGCGCTGCGGACCCCCCGCCGCCGCCCCCCGGGAACCGCTGTGGCGGGACCTGGTGGGCGAGGTCCTGCGCCGCGAGCGCCTCGCCCAGGAACGCACGCTGAAGGAGGTCGCCGAGGCGGCGCGGATCTCCGTGCCGTACCTGTCGGAGGTGGAGCGGGGCCGCAAGGAGGCGTCCTCCGAGGTGCTCGCCGCCGCCGCCCGCGCCCTCGGCCTGGGCCTGGGCGACCTGCTCTCCCGCGCCCAGCGCCGACTGAGCCCACCCACCACGGCCCGTGCCACCACGGCCCGCACCGCCCCCGCCCGCACCACCACCACCGCCCGGCCCGGTGCGGCCGGCGCGCGGCACGACGGGCTGTGCCTGGCCGCCTGACGCCCGGCGGTGCGGGGCCGGCGCCCGGGGGAGACCCGGGGCGCCGGCCCCCGCGGGTCAGACCGTCGCCAGGCGCCGGCTCAGCACCTCGTCGGCCAGCCCGTACGCCACCGCCTCCGCGGCCGTGAACACCTTGTCGCGGTCCATGTCGGCGCGCAGGGTGCGCACGTCGTGGTGGGTGTGGCGGGCCAGCACCTCCTCGACCTGGGAGCGGATGCGGACCATCTCCTTGGCCTGGAGCGCCAGGTCGGAAACGGTGCCCTGGCGGCCCCCGCTGGCGGGCTGGGCGAGCAGCACCCGGGCGTGCTCCAGCACGAACCGCCGCCCGGGATCCCCGCCCGCCAGCAGCACCGCCGCCGTGGAGGCCGCCTGGCCGACGCAGAACGTGGAGACCGGCGCCCGTACGAACGTCATCGTGTCGTAGATCGCCATGAGCGAGGTGAACGAGCCGCCGGGGGAGTTGATGTAGATCGAGATCTCGCTGTCCGGGGCCGCCGACTCCAGGTGCAGGAGCTGGGCGATGACCACGTTGGCCACGCCGTCGTCGATCTCGGTGCCGAGGAAGATGATCCGCTCCGACAGCAGGCGGCTGAACACGTCGTAGGACCGCTCGCCGCGCGGGGTGCGCTCGACGACGTTCGGAATCGTGTACGTCCCCATGATCACAGTCCCATCCGTCGCTTCGGGGCGGTCGGGCGGACGTCCGCGAGGGCGTGCACGACCCGGTCCACCATGCCGTACTCCCTGGCCTCCTCGGCCGTGAACCAGCGGTCCCGGTCGCCGTCCCGGGAGATCGTCTCCGGTGACTGGCCGGTGTGCTCGGCGGTGATCCGCTCGATGGTCCGCTTGGTGAACTCCAGGTTCTCCGCCTGGATCTCGATGTCGGCGGTGGTGCCGCCGATGCCCGCCGACGGCTGGTGCATCATGATCCGCGCGTTCGGCAGGGCGTACCGCTTGCCCTTGGCGCCCACGCTGAGCAGGAACTGCCCCATGCTGGCGGCGAACCCCATGGCGAGGGTGGCGACGTCGTTGGGGATCAGCCGCATCGTGTCGTAGATGGCGAGGCCCGCGTGGACCGAGCCGCCGGGGGAGTTGACGCACAGGGTGATGTCGGTGCGCGGGTCCTCCGCGGACAGGATCAGCAACTGGGCGCAGATCCGGTTGGCGGAGACCTCGTCGACCTGGGTGCCCAGCAGGATGACGCGCTGGGCCAGCAACTGGGCGGCCAGGTGGTCGTCGAACCGGGTCGCGGGGGTGTCGCCCTCCTCGGCGCGGGGCAGCGTGGCCGGCACCGGACCGGCGGTCAGTGGAGACATCGGCGCTCCTTCGTCCTCGTACGCGGCGGAAGTGCCGCTGTCCCCACTGTCGGCCGCGCGGGGCCCGTAGCGGCCCGTTCTCTGCCCGCGGCAGATTCGCCACGGGCAGAGCGGGAGAAGGGGCCGCCGGGCCGATGAGTTCCGGGGCGCGCGGCGGTCTACCTTCCAGACCGTGCTCCACGACCCAGGAGGAACCCTGATGGACACCGCCGGCTTCACCACCTGTCTGTGGTTCGACGACCAGGCCGAGGAGGCCGCCCGCTTCTACGTCTCCGTCTTCGAGAACTCCGGCCTCGGCGCGATCACCCGCTACCCCGAGGGCTCGATGCGCCCCGCCGGCACCGTGATGACCGTCGACTTCACCGCCAACGGCCAGAAGTTCGTCGCGCTGAACGGCGGGCCGCAGTTCACCTTCACCGAGGCGGTCTCCTTCCAGGTGATGTGCGACACCCAGGAAGAGGTCGACCACTACTGGGCCGCGCTGCGCGAGGGCGGCGGCGAGGAGGGCCCGTGCGGCTGGCTCAAGGACCGCTACGGACTGTCCTGGCAGGTCGTCCCGGTCCGGATCAACGAGATGTTCGCCGACCCGGACCCCGAGAAGGCGGCGCGCGCGAGCAAGGCGATGCTCACCATGCGCAAGCTCGACATCGCCGAGCTGGAGAAGGCGTTCGCCGGCGAGTGACCGCCGGGCCCCGTCCGCGGACGGGAGCGTGTCCCGGACCGCCCGCGCGGCCATGGCATGATCGGGCGCATGCGTGAACGTGTAGTGGCCGCGTGCGACGGGGCCTCCAAGGGCAACCCCGGACCGGCCGGCTGGGCCTGGGTCGTCGCCGACGACAGCGAGACCCCGGCCCGCTGGGAGGCCGGGCCGCTGGGCCGTACCACCAACAACGTCGCCGAACTGACGGCGCTGGAGAAGCTGCTCACGGCCGTCGACCCCGGGGTGCCGCTGGAGATCCGGATGGACTCCCAGTACGCGATGAAGGCCGTCACCACCTGGCTGCCGGGCTGGAAGCGCAACAACTGGAAGACCGCCGCGGGCAAGCCGGTCGCCAACCAGGAACTGGTCGTGCGCATCGACGCGCTGCTCGACGGCCGCTCGGTGGAGTTCCGCTACGTCCCCGCCCACCAGGTCGACGGCGACCGGCTCAACGACTTCGCGGACCGGGCCGCCAGCCAGGCCGCCACCGTCCAGGAACCGGCGGGCAGCGACCTCGGCTCCCCGGAGCCGCCGCCGTCGCCGGACACCCCGAAGGCCAGGGCCCCGCGACGCAAAGCCGCCGCCACCCGGAAGGGCGGCGGCGGCTCGGCGCGGACCATCAAGGCCAAGTTCCCCGGGCGCTGCCTGTGCGGGCGGGCCTACGCGGCCGGCGAGTCCATCGCCAAGAACACCCAGGGCTGGGGCCATCCGGAGTGCCGTACGGCCGAAGCCGGATAGCCCCGGAGGCCGGGCGCGCGGGTCAGACGGCCCCGCGCCAGGCGCCGGTCTCGTGACCGCGCCCCTCGATGAACTCCTTGAAGCGCTTCAGGTCGCCCTTGGTCTGACGCTGCACGACCCCGAGCTTGTCGCCCGCCTTCTCGGCGAGGGTGTCCGGCTGGAAGTCCATCTGCAGCATCACCTTGGTGTGCTGGTCGTCCAGGCGGTGGAAGGTGACGACACCCGCCTGCTTGGCCTCGCCGCCGACCGTGGTCCAGGCGACCCGCTCGTCCGGGATCTGCTCGGTGATCTCCGCGTCGAACTCGCGCCGCACGCCGTCCACCTTCGTCACCCAGTGGGTGAGGGTGTCGGTGCGCTGCTCGATCCGCTCGACGCCGCTCATGAACTCGGGGAACGACTCGAACTGGGTCCACTGGTTGTACGCGGTGTGGACCGGGACGCCGACCTCGACGGACTCCTCGACCTGCGACATGAGGTACTGCCTCCTTCGGCTCGTGGATTTCTCGTTGCGACGGTGCGCGGGTACCCGTGACTTCCGGGCCGAATCAGCCCGGCACCGGACGTTCTCGCTGCTACTGTGCGCAGAAATATGACCGTTTCGCCCATGTTCAGGAGGGTGTGTGAAGGTCGTCTGCGTCGGCGGCGGACCCGCCGGGCTCTACCTCGCGATCCTGCTCAAACGGCAGGACCCCGCCCACGACATCACCGTCCACGAACGCAACCCCGAGGGCTCCACCTACGGTTGGGGCGTCACGTACTGGCGTCCGCTGCTCGACCGGCTCCGCGCCCACGACCCGGAGTCCGCGCGGGCCGTCGAGGACGCCTCCGCACGCTGGCGGGACGGCGTCGCCCGGGTAGGGGACCTGACGGTCCGTCACCGGGGCGACGAGGGCTTCGGTATCGGCCGGCACAGGCTGCTGGAGATCCTCGCCGCCCGGGCCCGCGCGCTCGGCGTCCGCCTGGAGCACGGCAGCGAGGTCACCGGCGCGCGGTGGCCCGCCGCCGACCTCGTGGTCGCCGCCGACGGCGCCGGCAGCGCGCTGCGCACCCGTCACGCCGGCCACTTCGGCACCGGGATCAGGACCGGCCGCAACCGCTACGCGTGGCTCGGCACCAGCAAGGTCTTCGACGCCTTCACCTTCGCCTTCGTGGCGACCGCGCACGGCTGGATCTGGGCCTACGGCTACGCCTTCGGCCCCCGGGGCAGCACCGTCGTCGTGGAGTGCGCACCGGAGACCTGGACCGGGCTCGGCCTGGACCGCACCGACCCGGACCGCCAACTCGCCCTGCTGGAGGAGTACTTCGCCGGTCTGCTCGACGGCCACCGGCTCACCGGGCGCGCCCCGGCCGAGGGCGGCACCCCCTGGACGGCCTTCCGCACCCTGACCAACCGCACCTGGTCCCTCGGCAACCTGGTGCTGCTCGGCGACGCCGCCCACACCACGCACTACTCGATCGGGGCCGGCACCACCCTCGCCCTGGAGGACGCCATGTCCCTGGCCGCCGCCCTGCGCGGACCCGCCGCCCTGCCGGACGCCCTCGCCCGCTACGAACGCGAACGCAAGGCGGCCCTGCTGCCGGTCCAGAGCGCCGCCCGCTACAGCGCCCGGTGGTACGAGAACCTGCCCCGCTACCTCGCCCTGCCGCCCGAGCGGATGTTCGCCCTGCTCGGCCAGCGCCACTCACCCCTGCTGCCGTACCTCCCGCCGGACCTGTACTACCGCCTCGACCGGGCCGCCGGACACCTGGAGCCGCTGCGCCGCCTCAAACGCCGCCTCGGCCCCCGGCTGGCCCGCGCCCTGCAGGCCAGGGAGCCGGCCGGGCGCGCCTGACCGGGCCGGCGGATGACACACTGACGCCATGGAAGAACGCTCATTCGACAGGTCCGGTCAGCACGCCTCCGTGATCGGCCTGGGTACCTGGCAGCTCGGCGCCGACTGGGGAGACGTCGACGACAAGGCGGCCCAGGCCGTACTGGAGGCGGCGGCCGAGGCCGGGGTCACCTTCTTCGACACCGCCGACGTCTACGGCGACGGCCGCAGCGAGGAGACCATCGCCGCGTTCCTGCGCGGCCGGCCCGACCTGCGCGTCATGGTCGCCACCAAGATGGGCCGCCGGGTCGACCAGCTCCCCGAGAACTACGTCCTGGACAATTTCCGCGCCTGGAACGACCGCTCCCGGCGCAACCTCGGCGTCGACGTCATCGACCTGGTCCAGCTCCACTGCCCGCCCACCCCCGTCTACTCCACGGACGAGGTGTTCGACGCCCTGGACACCCTGGTGGCCGAGGAGCGGATCAAGGCGTACGGCGTCAGCGTCGAGACCTGCGCCGAGGCGCTCACCGCCATCGCCCGGCCGGGCGTGGCCAGCGTGCAGATCATCCTCAACCCGTTCCGGATGAAGCCGCTGCGCGAGGTGCTCCCCGCCGCCCGGGAGGCCGGTGTGGGCATCATCGCCCGGGTCCCGCTCGCCTCCGGCCTGCTCTCCGGCAAGTACACCCGCGACACGGTCTTCGCCGCCAACGACCACCGCACCTTCAACCGGCACGGTGAGGCGTTCGACCAGGGCGAGACCTTCTCCGGCGTCGACTTCACCACGGGCGTCGAGGCCGCCGCCGAGTTCGCGGCGCTCGCCCCCGAGGGCTGCACCCCGGCCCAGTTGGCGCTGCGCTGGATCGTCCAGCAGCCCGGTGTCACCACCGTCATCCCCGGCGCCCGCTCGCCCGAGCAGGCCCGCGCCAACGCCGAGGCCGCCCGGCTGCCCGAGCTGTCCGACGCGACGCTCGGGGCCATCACCGAGCTGTACGAGCGGCGGATCAAGGACCAGGTCGAGAGCCGCTGGTAGTCGGGAAACCGCTGGTCACGGCACCAGGAGCAGTTGCCGTTCCTGCTCCTGGTCGCCGGAGGCGGCGCCCTCGTCCCGGGTGGAGAAAGCGGAGGTGAGCGTCTCGCTGGCCGCCGCCACCGCCTGCGGGGACCCCTGCACCGTGACGGTCACCGGCGCGGACAGGTTCCCGCCGCGGGTGGTGCCGGACGGTTCCGGGTTCGCCGCGGAGCTGAAGGTGGCCGTGCGGATGGTGGCCCGCTCGTCGGTGGGCACCTCGTCCGGCTCGCCGAACACGTCCTGGAGCGCGCGCACCACGGCCCGCGCGTCCTCGATGCCGCCACCGTCCAGTGTCACGGTGAGCTGCGTGTCGGACATACCTCATGACCTCCTCGAAAACCACGTCAAAGTCGCGGTCCGTGTAACCGCCCGCCGGTGGTCCAAACAACACCCCACCCGTCACGGTGTCTGACTCCGGGGAACCCGGGCAACAGGAAAGCCCAAGGTGAGGCCACGGCGACCAGGAGGACACGGTGACGGACAGCGGCACGCGGGAAGAGACGGCGGTCAGGCGCCGGGGGCGCGACGAGACCGAGGAGGAGCGCGCCGACCGGATGTGGACGGAGCTGATCCAGGAGGTCCGGGTCGCCCAGATGGGCGTACAGATACTCTTCGGCTTCCTGCTGACCGTGGTCTTCCAGCCGAAGTACGAGCGGCTGTCCGACACCGACCAGCGGATCTACCTGATCACCGTCGTCCTCGGCGCCTGCGCGACCGGCGCGCTGATCGGCCCGGTCTCGCTGCACCGCCTGGTCTCCGGGCGGCGCGTCAAACCGCAGGCGGTGCGGTGGGCGTCGCGGCTCACCCTGCTCGGGCTGGTGCTGCTGCTCGCCACCACGACCGCCTCGCTGCTGCTGATCCTGCGCGTCGCCACCCACGACGGGTTCGTGCCCTGGCTGGTCGCGGGGGTGGTCGGCTGGTACCTGCTGTGCTGGTTCGCGCTGCCCCTGTGGACCCGCCACCGGTACACCGCCGGGTAGGCCGGCGTCACTCGGCGCCGGCGATGACCTCCGCCAGGAAGTCGTCGACGGCGACCTTCTCCCGGCCGGGCGGGACCAGGCGGTGGGTCTCGCGCAGGAAGGCGGCGACCGCCGGCGCCCACGCGTACACCACCGCGCGGTGCCGGTCGCCGTCGGTGCGCGGGTCGCCCAGGAACTCCATGCGCAGCTCGTCCCAGACGCCCCGGGAGACCGGGCGCAGCCGCACGTCACCGACGCCGACCGGGCGCAGCAGGCCGTCGGCGACCATCTCGCGGTCCAGCGTCCAGCGGGCCAGCACCCGCCCGTCGTGGCTGAAGACGATGCTCAGCGCGAACGGGTCCGCGGCGTCGTACCCCAGGTGGGCGAGGACGGAGCACCGGTCCGTGTCGCCCGCCTGGAGCTGTACGACAAGCGTCTTGTGCACGAGCGAGTTCACGAAAGGGCCTCCGGGACGACGAATCTGCGTAGCCCTCTTCGAGTACCCCGACCTCCCGGACGATGCTCCGTCGACCGGGTGACATTCCCGGAACGTTATCGAACGTTACCGATCCGACACGCCCTCAGGAGCCGCCCAGCGCCTCGCGCAGCGCCGGCAGCAGGGTCTTCTCGGACCAGTCCAGGAAGGCGTGCTGGGAGTCGCCGCCGATCTGCACCAGGGCGATCTCGGTGAACCCGGCCTCCGCGTACGGCCGCACCGCCTCGACGAACGCCTGCGGGTCGTCGCCGCACGGGATCGACGCGGCCACGTCGTCCGGGGTGACGAACTGGGTCGCCGCCTCGAAGGAGTCCGGGTGCGGCAGCTCGGAGTTGACCTTCCAGCCGCTGCCGAACCAGCGGAACTGGTCGTGCGCCCGCTCGATCGCCGTCTCGCGGTCCGGGTCGTAGCAGACCGGGAGCTGCCCGACGCGGGGCTTGCCGCTGCCGCCGTGCCGGTCGAAGGAGTCCAGCAGCTCCGGCTTCGGCTCGGTGGCGATCACCAGGTCGGCCAGTTCGCCCGCGAGCTTCGCCGACCGCTCGCCGGAGACGGCGATCCCGATCGGCGGGGGGCTGTCCGGCAGGTCCCACAGCTTGGCGGACTCCACGTCGAAGTGGGTGCCGTGGTGGGTGACGTGACCGCCGTCGAACAGCGCCCGGATGATCTCCACGGCCTCCCGGAACATCTCGTGCCGCACGTCCACGGACGGCCAGCCGCCGCCCACCACGTGCTCGTTGAGGTTCTCGCCCGAGCCCAGCCCCAGCCGGAACCGGCCCTCGGACAGCAACTGCATCGTCGCCGCCTTCTGCGCCACCACCGCCGGGTGGTACCGGAACGTCGGGCAGGTCACGTACGTCATCAGCGGGATGCGCGACGTCGCCTGGGCCGCCGCGCCGAGCACGCTCCACGCGTACGGGGAGTGACCCTGCGCACGCAGCCACGGGAAGTAGTGGTCGGAGGTCACCGAGAAGTCGAAGCCGACCTCCTCGGCCCGCACCACATGGCCGACCAGTTCACGGGGGCCGGCCTGCTCGGTCATCATCGTGTATCCGATTCGCACCATAACGGACGGGTCCCCGTCCTGACCGGGCGAAAACGGCCCGGAGGGGGCGTGTGCCGGCGGGGACGGCGGCCTTCTGGCGCGGGGGCGGCCCCTCCCGCCGCCCCCGGGTCCCGTACGGCCGTCAGCCCAGGCCGAACCGTGTGGTCCAGGCCGCCACGTCCGCGACCGACGCGTTGCCTCCGCAGACCACCAGGCCGAGCCGGGCCCCGGGGCCCACCCGCTCGGCCACCCGCCGGGCGGCGGGGACCAGACAGCCCGCGGCCGGCTCGGTCCACAGCTTCGCGTGCTCGGCCAGCTCCAGCGAACCCCGGACGGCCTCCCGGTCCGGCACCACCAGCACCTCGGTGACCAGCGCCGCCACATGCTCGTACGTCAGCGCCGACACGGACGGGGCGCTGAGCGTGGTGACGATCGACGACACCTCCACCGGCACCGGCCCGCCCGCCGCCAGCGCCCGCGACATCGCCTCGGCGCCCTCGGTCTCCACCCCCCACACCCGTATGTCCGGCCGCAGCGCCCGCAGCGCCACCGCCACCCCGGCGATCAGCCCGCCGCCCCCGATGCTCACCAGGACGTCGGTGAGGTCGCCCGCGTCGGCGGCGAACTCCCGCCCCACGGTGCCCTGTCCGGCGATGACCACCGGGTCGTCGAAGGGGTGCACCGGCGTCAGCCCCTCCTCGCCGAGCCGGGCGGCGAGCGCGAACGCGCTGTCCATGCCGTCGGTCAGCCGCACCGACGCCCCGGCGTCCTCGGCGATCCGGACGGAACGGGCGGGTGCCGTGCGCGGCATCACCACCGTGGCCTTCACATCGAGGGCGGCGGCCATGACCGCCAGGGCGATCCCGTGATTGCCGCCGCTGACCGCCACCACCCCGGCGGCCCGCTCGGCCTCGCTCAGCGACAGCAGCTTGGCGACCGCGCCGCGCGCCTTGAACGAGCCGGTGCGCTGCAGCAGTTCCAGTTTCGCCGTCACCGGCACCCCGAGCAGCGCCGACAGCCCGGGGCTGTCCACCGTGGGGGTGCGCACCACATGGCCGGCGATGCGCTCGGCGGCGGCGTCGATCTCCCTGATCCCGATCACGTACGTGGCCTCTCAGTGCTGCTGCGTCTTCTGCGGCGTGGCCTCGCTCGGCCGCACCACCACATATCCCTGCCCCTGGAGCATGAGCTGCACGGCCTCCCCGGAGCCGCCGCGCAGCATCGAGCCGATGGACTGCGAGCGGTGCAGGGAGGTGTCCAGCCCGGCGGTCCAGCCGACGATCGCGTCGGTGTCGACGTACACCGGGTACTGCGGGGAGACCGGGATGACCAGCGGGGTGCCCTCGCAGATCAGGCCCAGGTTGCCCTGGCCGCTGAACACGCTGTTGAACAGGCCGCCGCCGCTGATGCCGGCGCCCTTGACGGTGGCGATGCGGTACGACAGCGAGGCGTCGAAGCAGAGCACGTTGCGGCCGTTGACGGTGAACTCGTCGCCCGGGTCGACCTGGACGACGAAGACGCTCTGCGCCTCGTGCGCGAACCACGCCTCGCCCTGGCCGCGCACCGCCATCAGGGGCAGCCCCTCCCCGGTGACCGCGCGCTTGAGCATCCCGCCCACGCCCTGGCCCTTGCGTTCGAACTGGAGGTTGCCGCGGTAGGCGACCATGGCGCCCTGCCGGGCCAGCATCTCGCCGTTGACCGCGTAGCGGATGCACTTGGAGTTCTCGACGGTCATGCCCGGCGCCTGCGCGGGCTGCACCATGTGCTCGTGGGAAAAGAGGTCACCCTTCATGGGGGCATCCTTTCCCGGACCCCGCCGTTCCGCCAAGATCGTGTGCGCGGTGGGTCAACCGCCGAACACCTGCGTCCAGTACGTGCCCGCGCGGCCCCCGCCGGCCAGGCCGACGCCGATGTGGGTGAAGTCGGGCTTGAGGATGTTGGCGCGGTGCCCCGGGCTGTTCATCCAGCCCTCCACGACATCGGCCGGGGAGCGCTGGCCGCAGGCGATGTTCTCGCCGACCGTGCGGTGCGGGGCGCCGGCGGCGCCGGCGCGGTCCCAGGGCCGGCCGCCGTCGGGGTCGGTGTGCGCGTAGAAGTCGCGGGCCACCATGTCGGCGCTGTGCGCCTGGGCGGCGGCGGTGAGCCGGGGGTCGGCGGCCAGCGGCGGCAGCCCCGCGCCGGTCCGCCGCCGGTTGGTGAGGCCGACGACCTCGGCGACCGTCCGGGCCAGGCCGTCCGGGGTGAGCGGACCGGCCCACAGCGCCGTCCAGTAGGCGCCGCCCGCCGGGCCGCCGGTGGCGCGCGCCAGCCCGACATGGGCGTACGCGGCGTCGCACAGGGTGCGCCGGGCGCCGTCCGTCTCCAGGCAGTACGCCGCGAACTCGCGTGCCGTGCGCGGCCCGGAGACCAGGTGCTCGCCGACGGTGAGGTACCGGTATCCGGCGGCGATGATCCGCTGGTAGACGGCGACCCCGTCCCTGGTCTGCACGCTCAGCGCACCGGCCGCGGCCATCGCGGCGGCATGCTCCCGGGCGGCGGCCACGAGCCGCGGGTCGAACCGCACCGGCGGGGAACCGGCGGCGGCCCGCGCGGAGTTGACCGCGTCGAGGAAGGCGGCGGGGTCCGGGGCACCGGGCGGGGCGGAGTCGGTGGCGGGACCGGTGAGGGGGCCGGTGGCGGGGCCGGCCGTGGGACCGGTCGCGGGGGTGGTGGTGGGGCCGGCCATGGGACCGGTCGTGGGGCTGGTTGCAGGACCGGTCGCGGGGCTGGTCGTCGGGTGGTCGTCGTCCACGTCCACGCCGAAGTCGCGGGCGAGGCCGGCCAGGCCGTCCGCGTAGCCCTGGCCGAGGGCGCGCAGCTTCCACCGGTCGCCGCGCCGGTAGAACTCCGCGAGCAGCAGCACCGTCTCCCGGCCCGGACGCGGGGGAGTGAACCGGGCGAGGACGCGGCCGGACGCGTCGGTGATCCGCAGGGCGGGCGAGGGCAGGTCGCTCAGCGCGGTGCCGGGGTCGGCGGGGCTGACGGCGACGGTCACCCGGGTGGCGCCGGTGCGCAGACGCGCCGGGTCGACGGTGAGGACACCGTCCCGCAGCCGGGCCCCGGGGGCGTCCGGCTGGTTGTAGAAGACGAAGTCGCCGTCGCCGGCCACCTTGCCCCCGTCGTCCGTGATCAGCGCGGACAGATCGAAGGCGCCCCCCACCCGCACGCCCACGGGACCGCCGGGCAGGGGCACATTGCCGCCGGGCACCAACTCGCTCATCCTGCCGCCCTGTCGTCGTGGTCCTCCCGCACCGGTGGGGCTGACCGGACAACGCCCGGCGCGACGACGAGGTTCCCCACCGCCCCGGCGCGGAAGCCCCCTCGCGGCCGCACCGCCTACGTCGTGGACGACGGCTCGGGGGCGGGCGGTTCCGGCGCCAGCAGCCCGTCGCGGTGGGCGATGGCCGCCGCCTCGGTACGGCTCGCCGCGTTCAGCTTGGCGAGGATGTTGGAGACGTGGACGCTGGCCGTCTTGGCGCTGATGAACAGCTCCTCGCCGATCTGCCGGTTGCTGCGCCCGAGCGCCAGCAGCCTCAGGACGTCCCGCTCCCGGGGCGTCAGCGCCGGGGCGCGCTCCCCGGCGGGCGGCGCCTCGGCGAGCCGGCCGCGGCGCACCAGGGCGTCCAGCCGCTCGCGCAGCGGCACCGCGCCCAACCGGTCGGCGTCGCGCCGGACGGCCTCGGCCTCGGCCGTCGCCTCCTCGCGCCGGCCGGCGGCGAGCAGGGCCTCGGCCAGCCGCAGCCGGCACCGGGCCCGCTCGTAGCGGTCGCCGTACCCGAACGCGGCGACCGCCTTCGCCCAGACCGCCGGGTCGGGCCCGGACACCGCCCGGGTCCACTCGGCCTCGGCGCGCGCCAGCCACGCCTGCCCCTCCGGCCCCTGCGGCAGCGCGCGCTGGCTGTGCGCGGCCGACTCCCGGGCCCGGCGCACCAGGTCCGTCGCGGTCCGCGTCCAGCGCCGGACCCCGGCCGCGTCGCCGGTCCGGCGTGCCTCGACGGCCGCGTCGGCGACGGCGGCCAGCGCGAGGGCGGCGAGCCGGACCGTCGCGTCGGGCGGGGTGCCCGCGTCGTCGGTGAGCGCCTCGACGGTGGACCGCATCCGGCGCACCGCCTCCTCCGGGTCGCCGCGCAGCGCGGCGGCGTCGGTCAGCACCACCCCCGCGACCAGGGTGCCCAGCCAGTCGAACGGTCCCTGGAGCATCTCCTCGGCACGGTCGGCGGCGCCGAGGTCGCCCCGGGCCAGCGCCGCGTACAGCAGGGGCCCGGTGGCGACGAACAGGCGGCTGCCCGGCTCCTCGTCCGGCCCGCTCGCCCCGAAGTCGTCCCAGTGGCCGAGCGTGTACCGCGCCAGCCGCTGGAGGTAGCGCAGCTCTCCCGCGTACGGCGCGTGCAGCAGCCCGGCGCGGCGGGCCCGGTCCAGGCCCTCGGTCACCCGGTCCAGGCAGTTCTCCAGGTCGCCCGCCTCGAAGGTGCCGACGGCCAGGTTGAACAGGGCGCGCAGCTCCACCGGTGTGTTGCCCGAGCGCCGCGCCAGGTCCCGGGCCAGCTTCAGCCGTCGCTGGCCGATCGCGGTGCTCCGGCCGCCGCCGTCCATGCCGGCCAGGGATATCAGCAGGTCGGCGCGGGCGTCGTCGATGCCCAGCGCCTCGGCGGCGGCCAGCGCGCGGTGCGCCACCTTAAGGGCGACGCCGTTCCGGCCGACCTGGCGGGCGGCCAGTACATGGGTGGCCGCCGCCCACACCCAGGTCGCCGACGGCGGGTCGGCGGGGATCAGGGCGAGCGCCTCGCTGCTGTGGGCGAAGGCGGCGGTCAGGCTGTCGACGTCCAGCAGGTTCCCGGCGAGGGTGTACCGCACCCGGGCGGCCAGCTCCAGGTCGGCGTCCCGGTCGAGGCCGGCCAGCGCGGACCGGGTGAGGGAGACCGCGCGGTGCAGTTGCCCGGCGTGCGCCGCGGCGGCGGAGGCGCGCAGGGTGAGCGGCACGAGTCCGGTGCCCCTCGGCCGCCGGTCCGGCTCCACCGCCGACCACAGGTCCAGGGCCGTCTCCAGGTGCCGCAGCTCCTCGGCGGGCGCGCCGACCCGCTCGGCGTGGTCGGCGGCCTCCAGGGACGCGGCGAGGGCGGCGGCCAGGTCGTGGCTCGCCCGGTGGTGGTGGGCGCGTTCGGCGGCGCTCTCCGGGCGGTGGTCGCGGGCGGTCAGCAGCCGGGCGAACGCGCCGTGCAGCCGGGCCCGTTCCCCGGGGAGGAGATCGGCGTAGACCGCCTCCCGGGCCAGCGCGTGCCGGAAGGCGTAGGTGTCGCCGTCGCCGGCCACCAGGAGCTGCCGGCCCACGGCCTCGCGCAGCGCCGCCTCCAGCTCCTCCTCGGGCAGCCCGACGGCGTCCCGCAGCAGGTCGTGGCCGACCCGCCGCCCGGCGACGGCGGCGGTCCGCAGCACCTGCTGGGCGGTGTCGGTGAGCTGCTCGAACCGGATGAGCAGCACGTCGGCCAGCGCGCTGGGCACGCCGTCGTCGCCGGGGCCGGTGGCGGCGACCAGTTCCTCCGCGTAGAAGGCGTTGCCCTCGGCGCGTTCGACGATCCGGCGGACCGTGGCCTCCGGCAGCGGGCGGTCCGGCAGGGTGCGCACCAGCCGGGCCACGTCGGCGTCGGGCAGCGGCCGCAGCTCCAGCCGCTCCACGCCGGGCAGCCGGACCAGCTCGGCCAGCAGCGGCCGCAGCGGGTGGCGGCGGTGCAGGTCGTCGGCGCGGTAGGAGGCGAACACCGCGAGGCGGTCCCCGGAGCGCTGGAGCACGCCCCGGCCGAGCAGGAAGCGCAGCAGGTCCCGGGAGGACTGGTCGGCCCAGTGCAGGTCCTCCAGGACCAGCAGCAGCGGGGCGGTCCCGGCCAGCTCGGTGAGCAGCCCGGCGACGCCCTCGAACAGCCGCAGCCGCCCGTCGGGGTCCCGGGCGGCGTCCGGCCCGGCGCCCAGCAGCCGGTCGGCCACCGGATGGGCGGCGAGGACGGGCGCGAACCGCTCGTCGGCGGCGAGCGCGCCGAGGATCTCGGTGAACGGCAGGTACGGCAGGCCCACGTCGCCGAGGTCGACGCAGTGCCCGGTCAGTACCGTGCGGCCCGCCCCGGCGGCGCGGGCGGCGGCCTCGTCCAGCAGCCGGGTCTTGCCGACCCCGGCGTCCCCGGCGATCAGCACGGCGCGGGCGCCTCCGGCGGGGGCGGGGGCGAGCACGCCGGTGAGCCGGGCGAGTTCGGCTTCCCGGCCGACGAGCGGAGCGGCGAACGAGGTCTGCGGCACGCCCCCATCCTGGCACGGGGCACCGACAGCGCCCCCGGCACGCGGATCACCGGCGCCCGGGGAACGAGGGCCCGTCAGCGCCACCCGCAACGCCCTGGCGACGGCGGCCCGTCAGCGCCCGGGGAACGACGGCCGTCAGCGCCCTCCGCAACACCCTGGCGACGACGGTCCGTCAGCGTCCTCCCTCGGTACGACGACCCGTCACCGGTGCAGCGAGCGCGCCCAGTCCGCCGGTACCCGCCCGGCCGGTCCGGGCGCGGGCTGGTCCGCGGGGCGGCTGGCGGGCGGGGCCAGCTCGGGGCCCGACTCGCGCAGCGTGTCCGTCGCGTAGTCCCAGAACCAGTCCTCGCCGGGTTCGTAACTCTGCACCACGGGATGCCCGGTGGCCCGGTAGTGGCCGGTGGCGTGCTGCCCGGGGGAGCTGTCGCAGCAGCCCACGTGCCCGCAGGCGGCGCACCGCCGCAGATGGAACCACCAGCCGCCGGCCGCGTCGCACTCGGCGCAGCCCGCGCCGCTCGGCGGGACGGCGGGGTCGATTCCGGTGTCGTCGGTCATGCGGACTCCTCGGTCGGTTCGGTGTCGGGCTCCGCCGCGGTCAGCGGCAGCAGGACCTGGAAGCGGGTGTCGCCCGGCTCGGAGTCCACCCGGAGCGTGCCGTGGTGCTTGTTGACCACGATCCGCCAGGAGATGTCCAGGCCGAGCCCGGTGCCCTCGCCCACCGGCTTGGTGGTGAAGAACGGGTCGAAGATGCGGTCCCGGATCTCCCGCGGCACCCCGGTGCCGGTGTCGCGGAACTCCACCAGCAGCCGGTCGTGGTCGCGGGCGGTGCGCACGGTGAGCGTCCCCTCGCCGCCCGCGGCGTTCACCGCGGCGACCGCGTTGTCGATCAGGTTGGTCCACACCTGGTTCAGCTCCGCCGGGTACGCCGGGATGCCCGGGAGGGTGCGGTCGTACTCCTTGACGACCTTGATCCGGGGGCCGATCTTCCCGGACAGCATCAGCAGGGTGCTGTCGAGGAGTTCGTGGACGTCGGCGATCCGGTAGGGGGCGCGGTCGAGCTGGGAGTACTGCTTGGCGGCGTTCACCAGGTGCGAGATCCGGGCGGTGGAGTCGGCGATCTCGTCCATCAGCAGCTCGGTCTCGACCGTGTAGTTGAGCCAGCCCACCGCGCCGGGCAGGATCTCCTCGTCCACCGCCGCCGCGACCTGGTCCAGCCACTCGGTGTCCAGGCCCGCCTGCACGAAGACCGGGGCGAGCTGCCAGCCCTGCTCGATGCCGTGGTCGGTCAGCCAGTCGGTGAGGGCGTCCTCCCGGTCGGCGGCCTCCAGCGGGCTGAGCGAGGGCGCCTTGGCGACCCGTTCGGCCGTGCGCTCCTGGATCTCGATCAGCCCCGCCAGCGCGTCCCGGGAGAACGGCCCCTCGGCGATCACGGCCAGCTTGTGCCGCATCTTCGCCACCCGCTCCCGCAGGCCGGCGGTGGCCCGGACGGCCGCCGCGGCCGGGTTGTTCAGCTCGTGCGTCAGCCCGGCGCTGAGCGAGCCCAGGGCCAGCAGCCGCTCCCGCTGCCCGACCGCCCGCTGGGTGTTCTTCGCCCCGAAGAACAGCCCCTCCAGCAGGTGCACCGCCATCGGGAACCACTCCTGCATGATGCTGGCGAAGGTGTCCGCGGGCAGCACGAAGAACCGCGTCGGCTCGGTCACCCGCATCGAGTTGGTGTACCGCTGCGGCACCCGCTCCCCGAGGTACGCCTGCATCGCGCCCGCGTACACCCCGCGCTGCGAGGTGCGGTTGACCTCGACCTCGTCCCCGCCGACCCGGCGGGAGAGCACCACCGTGCCGTCCAGCATCACGTAGAAGCAGGTGGCGGGCTCGCCCTCGGTGTAGACCGGGCCGGGCTCGAACAGCTCCACCCGCCCCTCGGCGCACAGCCGTCCCAACTGCTCCGGCGTCAGCTTCTCGAACAGGAACAGCGCCCCGATCTCGCCGGGGCTGCACGGCATCGGGCGGCCGCTCACGACTGCTCCAGATACCGGTGAACGAGCATCACGGCCATGGCACCCTCTCCTACGGCGGACGCGACCCGCTTGGCGGACTCCGCGCGGGCGTCGCCCGCCACGAACACGCCCGGGACGCTGGTCTCCAGGTGGTACGGCGGCCGGTCCAGGTCCCAGCCGGCCGGCGGCCGCCCGTCGGTCATCAGGTCGGGTCCGGCCAGGATGAACCCGCGGGCGTCCCGCCGCACCGTGCCGTCCAGCCAGTCGGTCAGCGGGGCCGCGCCGATGAACACGAACAGCCACTGGGCGTCGACCAGTTCGCTGTGCCCGGTCTCGGTGTCGCGCAGGGTGAGCCGCTCCAGGCGGCCGTCGCCGTGCGCGCCCTCCACGACGGTGCCGCAGCGCACCACGATGTTGGGGGTGTCCTCGATCTGCTGGATCAGGTAGTGCGACATCGACGCGGCCAGCGACTCCCCGCGCACCAGCAGCGTCACCGTCTTGGCGCCCCGGGCCAGGTACATCGCCGCCTGCCCGGCGGAGTTGGCGCCGCCCACGATGTACACGTCGTGGCCCTGGCAGGAGGCGGCCTCGGTGAGCGCGGAACCGTAGAACACGCCGCAGCCGGTGAGGTCCTCGCAGCCGGGCGCGTCGAGCTGCCGGTAGGACACGCCGGTCGCCAGCAGCACGCTGTGCGCGGCGATCGCCGAGCCGTCGGAGAAGCGGACCGTGCGCGCCGCCCCGTTCACCTCCAGGCCGGTCACCTCCCGGGCGGTGAGGATCTCGGCGCCGAACTTCGCCGCCTGCCGCCGCGCCCGGTCGGTGAGCTGGGCGCCGGACACGCCGTCGGGGAAGCCGAGGTAGTTCTCGATCCGGCTGCTCTGCCCGGCCTGGCCGCCGGTCGCCGACCGCTCCACCAGCACCGTGCGCAGCCCTTCCGACGCCCCGTACACGGCCGCGCCCAGCCCGGCCGGGCCGCCGCCGATCACCACCAGGTCGTAGAAGTCGGCCGCCGGGGTGGTCGCCAGGCCGACCCGCGCGGCCAGATCGGGGGCCGCGGGCTGCACCAGCGGCGTCCCGTCGGGGGTGATCACCACCGGGAGCCGCCGCCCGTCCTGCCCGGCGGCGGCCAGCAGCCGCCCGCCCTCCGGTTCGTCGGCCGAGTACCAGCGGTAGGGCACCTGGTTGCGGGCGAGGAACTCCCGCACCTCCGAGGAGCGCGCCGAGAAGCGGTGCCCGACCACCTTGGTGCTGGGCACCGGCTTGTGGTCGCCGGCCCGCCAGGCCGCCAGCAGGTCGTCCAGGACCGGGTAGAGCTTCTCCTCCGGCGGGTCCCACGGCTTGAGCAGGTAGTGGTCGAGATCGACCACGTTGATCGCGTCGATGGCCGCGTTCGTGTCCGCGTACGCGGTCAGCAGCACCCGGCGGGCTCCCGGGTGGATGTCCATGGCCTGTTCGAGGAATTCGATGCCGTTCATCCGGGGCATCCGGTAGTCGGCGAGGATCACCGCGACCAGGTCGCCGCGCAGCTTCAGCTCCCGCAGCGCCTGGAGCGCGGACTCGCCGGACTCCGCGCGCACGATCCGGTGCGTGGCGCCGTAGCGCCGTCGCAGGTCGCGGGCGACGGCCCGGGACACCCCGGGGTCGTCGTCCACGGTCATGATGACGGTCCGCGCCGTCTCGGCGGCCTGTGTCATACGTCCCCCACGTCGAGCGGCCGGCTCACGGCACGGCGTCTCCGTGACCGCACCGGCCTGCGCCCATCGTATGTTCGATCGCCGGTCCGTGCGCGGACAGCGGATCTTCGCCCCCGCGGGCCGGTCGAGCGGCTGACGTGGGGAAGACTGGTGCCGACGTACGCCATCAGCACTCAGGAGGAACCGCATGACGCGCCCGATCACGGCAGGGGTGGACGGATCGGAGGAGAGCCTCGCGGCACTGGCCTGGGCGGCCAGGGAGGCGGTCCGGCTCGGGACACCGCTGCGGGTGGTGCACGCCTGGCGGTTCGAGCCGCGGCCCGAGGCGGCGGACCGGGAGACCCAGGAGCGGTGGGTACGGGAGTCGGTGGCCGAGGCGGTGGCGGCCGTCACCGGGCGCCACGCGGGCCTGGAGGTGACCACCGAGGTGCTGGAGGGCGACGACGTCGAGACGCTGGTCGCGGCGGCGGCCGACGCCGGGACGCTGGTGCTGGGCTCGCGCGGGCACGGCCCCGTCGTCGGCTTCCTGCTCGGCTCCGTCGGCCAGCAGGTGATCGCCGCCGCCACCCGGCCGGTCGTGCTGGTCCGGGCCGGGAACCGGCCCTCGGACGAGGTGGCCGGGCACGAGATCGTGGTGGGCCAGCAGGGCGAGCCCGAGGACAGCGCCGAGGTGCTGCGGTTCGCCTTCGAGGCCGCCGCCGCCCGGGGCGCCACCGTCCGCGCGGTGCGGGCCTGGACCCTGCCGCCGCTGTTCGCCTACAGCCCGGCCTCGCTGAAGCTGCTGGACGACGCCGGGGGTTTGGAGCCGTACGAGCGGCAGGCGCTGGACGCGGCGCTCGCGCCCTGGCGGGACCGCTTCCCCGGCGTGCACGTGGTGGAGCACGTGGAGATGGGCAGCGCCGGGCAGGTGCTGCTGTCGGTGGCCGGACGCGCCCAGTTGATGGTCGTCGGGCGCCGCGCCCGCCGTACGGCCGTCGGCGCCCGGATCGGTTCGGTGGCGCACGGCGTGCTGCACCACGCGGGCTGCCCGGTGGCCGTGGTGCCGCACGCGTGAGTCACTCCTCCCGCACCAACTGGAGCGTCTCGCGGGCCTTGGGCAGGACGTGGGCGATGTAGTCCTGGACGGCGGTGTCCAGGCCGATGTCGTGCTGGGCCCGCTCGGACAGGTACCAGCGGTGCTCCAGCAGTTCGTGGTAGATCTCCGCCGGGTCCATGGTGCCGCGCAGCTCGCGCGGCACCGCCCGCACGGTCGGCCGGAACACCTCCCGCACCCAGCGGTGGGCCAGCACCTCCGGGCGGGCGCTCAGGGGGTCGTCGGGGTCGTAGTCGTCCTGGGTGGCCATCCAGGACTCCAGGTCGTTCAGCAGCCGCCGGGCCTGGTTCTCCTCGGCGTCCAGGCCGGTCAGCCGGAGCAGTTGCCGCTGGTGGTGCCCGGCGTCGACGACCTTGGGCACGAAGGTGACCGTGTCGCCGTTGGAGGCGTGCTCGATCTGCATCTCGGCGACGTCGAAGCCGAGGTCGTTGAGCCGGCGTATCCGGCGTTCTATGTAGTGGTACTTGCCCGCCGGGTAGACGGAGGTGCGGGTCAGCTCCCGCCACAGGTCCCGGTAGCGGGCGCAGATCTCCGCGCCGAACTCGACGGCGTCGACGGAGGGGTGCAGCGCCCCGGACGCCTCCAGGTCGAGCAGCTCGCCGCTGATGTTGACGCGGGCCAGGTCGAGGTCGTAGTCGCGCTGCCCGTCGCTGAGCCTGGCGTGCAGCTCGCCGGTCTCGGCGTCCACCAGATAGGCGGCGTAGGCGCCCGCGTCGCGGCGGAACAGGGTGTTGGACAGCGAGCAGTCGCCCCACGCGAACCCGGCCAGGTGCAGCCGCACCAGCAGCACCGCGAGGGCGTCCATCAGCCGGTGCATGGTGGCCGGGCGCATCGTCGTCTCGAACATCGACCGGTACGGCATGGACCCGCCGAGGTGCCGGGTGATCAGCACCGGCTCCAGCGGCTCGCCGGCCTCGTCGGTGCGGCCGGTGACCACGCCGAGGGCGTCCACCGCGGGGATGCCCAACCGGTCCAGGTCGCGCAGGAGTTCGTACTCGCGCAGCGCGGGCCGCTCGGCCAGTTCCTTGACGGCGATCACCTCGTCGCCGGCCCGGGCGTAGCGCACCACGTGCCGGGAGATGCCGCGGGGGAGCGGCACGAGGTACTTGTCGGGCCACTCCTCCAGCGGCAGGTGCCAGGGCAGTTCGAGCAGGAGCACGGGGTGCTCCGGGTTGGTGGCGCTGATGTGCAAGGCCATGGCCCCGACTGTAGAGGGCCCGCCCGCCTGCCCGCGCCGAAGGGCCCGCCCGGCTACCCGCCGCGCAGGGCCCGCTCCCGGGCCCGGCGGGCGGCGTCGGCGACCGGTCCCCGGTGGACGGGGCCGTGGCCGGGCAGCAGGACGTCGGCGTCGAGCCGTTCCAGGACGGCGAGCGAGGCCAGGGTGCGGGCCCGGTCGTGGTGGAACATGCCGGGCAAGAGCTGCGGTCCGCCGGTGCGGGCCAGGGCGTGCCCGGTGACCAGGGCGTCCCCGGAGACGACCACGCCGGCGTCGGGCAGGTGGTAGGCGCAGTGGCCGTCGGTGTGCCCGGGGGTGTGTACCGGCACCGGGCGGCCGGGCAGGTCCAGGGCGCCCGGCCCGGGGAACGCCCGGGGCGCGGTGACCGGGTGCCGGGCGGTGCCGCCGGACCGTACGACGTGCGCGATCCACGGCAGGGCACCGGGCCGCCAACTGTTGCGCAGCACCGTCGGCACGGAGACCTGCTGGAGGAAGTCGCCCCGCGCGTGCGGGACCTCGGCCTCGTGCAGGTGTACGGGCGTGCCGTGGGCGGCGCTCAGGTACTCGGCCGAGCCCAGGTGGTCGTTGTGGGCGTGGGTGATCAGCACGGCCGTCACCGCCTCCGGCGCGGCGCCCACCCGGGCCAGCGAGGCCAGCAGTGCCCGCCGGTCCCCGGGGTAGCCGGTGTCCACCAGCGTCACCGCGTCCCCCTCGGTGAGGATCACCCAGTTGGTGTGGCCGCCGTGCACCAGGTAGGTGCCGTCGGCGACCTGCCGTACGTCCGCGTCCATCGCTCTCCCTGTCCCGCGCCGGCCCCCGCGGGGGACAGCCAACCAGACGCGGGCCGCCGCCGGCACCGGTCCCCGGCCGGCGGGTCAGCGGACCCCGTGCGGGCGGAACTGGACGCTGATCCGGGGCCCCACGGCCCGCGCGGTCTTCGGTACGCAGTGCTCCCAGGTGCGCTGGCAGGAGCCGCCCATCACGATCAGGTCGCCGTGGCCCAGCGGCCGGCGCACGGTGTCGCCGCCGCCCACCGGGCGCAGCAGCAGGTCCCGGGGGGCGCCCACGGAGAGGATCGCGACCATGGTGTCCTGGCGCGCGCCCCGCCCGATCCGGTCGCCGTGCCAGGCGACGCTGTCCCGGCCGTCCCGGTAGTGGCAGAGCCCGGCGGTGGTGAACGGCTCGCCCAGCTCCCCGGCGTACCGCGCGCTCAGCGCGGCGCGCGCCTCGTCCAGCGCCGGGTGCGGCAGCGGGTCGCCCGCGCCGTAGAAGGCGAGCAGCCGCGGGACGTCGACCACCTGGTCGTACATGGCGCGCCGCTCCGCGCGCCAGGGGACCCCGGCCGCGAGGTGGGCGAAGAGGGCGTCCGCCCCGGTCAGCCAGCCCGGCAGGACGTCGATCCAGGCGCCGCGGCCCAGCACGGTCCGCCGGATCCCGTCCAGGGGGCCGACCCGGACCTGGTCGGTCTGGTCGAAGAGGGAGCCCTGGAGGTGCGTGGTCATGGTGCCAGCGTACTCCTTATTCGAAAATGTGTTCCCTTCGGTTGCCGGTGGCGTCCGGTCCCTTCCGATACACCGCCGTATCCGATACGTTCGCGCATCGGACGGAGGGCGGACCATGACGGCGAGGGCGGGACGGACGACCAGGCGCCGGGCCCGCACCCGGGCCGAGCTGCTGGACGCCGCGTTCACGGTGTTCGCCGCCAAGGGGTTCGGCCGCGTCTCCATCGAGGAGGTCTGCGAGGCCGCCGGGTACAGCAGGGGCGCCTTCTACTCGAACTTCACCACCCTGGACGAGCTGTTCTTCGCTCTCTACCGGCAGCGCGCCGACCTGATCGCCGAGCAGGTCACCGCCGCCCTCGCCGCCGACGGCCCGGAACCGGACGTGGCCGCCGCCGTGCACCGGGTCACCGAGGTGCTGCTGCTCGACCGGGACTGGCTGCTGGTCAAGACCGACTTCCTGGTCCGCGCCGCCCGCGCCCCGGAGCTGGCCCGCACCCTGCTGGAGCACCGGGCGCGACTGCGGCGGGCGATCGCCGTCCGGCTGGCCCGCGCCCACCGGCACACCCCGCTGCCCGCCGTGCTCGGCGACGCCGAGGGGGCCGCGCACGCGGTGGTCGCCGCGTACGACGGCATCACCGTCCAGCTCCTGCTGGACCGGGACACCGAACGGGCCCGGGCCCGGCTCGCCGGACTGCTGACCGCGCTGCTCAGCGACGGCGGCGGGACGCCGCAATGAGACGCCGGCGGGCGGCCCGGCCCACCACCACGCAGCACCATACGAGGAAGGGACGATCGCCATGGACGCCGACGTCATCGTCGTCGGAGCGGGTCTCGCGGGACTGGTCGCCGCGCACGAACTGACCGCCCGGGGCCGCCGGGTCGCGCTGGTCGACCAGGAGAACGCCGCCAACCTCGGCGGGCAGGCGTTCTGGTCGTTCGGCGGCCTGTTCCTCGTGGACTCGCCGGAGCAGCGCCGGATGGGCGTCAAGGACTCCTTCGAGCTGGCCTGGAGCGACTGGCGGGGCAGCGCTGCCTTCGACCGGACGGACGACGAGGACGCCTGGGCGGTGCGCTGGGCCCGCGCCTACGTCGAGTTCGCGGCCGGCGAGAAGCGGTCCTGGCTGGACGGGCACGGCATCAAACTGCTGCCCACCGTCGGCTGGGCCGAGCGCGGCGACCTCACCGCCCACGGCCACGGCAACTCCGTGCCCCGCTTCCACATCGCCTGGGGCACCGGCACCGGCGTGGTGGAGCCCTTCGTACGGTACGCGCGGGAGGCCGCCCGCGACGGGCTGCTCACCTTCCACCACCGCCACCGGGTGGACGAACTGGTCGTCGAGGGCGGCACCGCCCGCGGCGTGCGCGGCACGGTCCTCGCCGAGGACACCTCGCCCCGCGGGGTCGCCTCCCACCGCGACCCGGCCGGCGCGTTCGAGCTGACCGCCCAGGCCGTGATCGTCACCTCCGGCGGCATCGGCGCCGACCACGACCTGGTCCGCCGCCACTGGCCCGCCCGTCTGGGCACCCCGCCCGCCGAGATGGTCACCGGCGTCCCCGCCTACGTCGACGGCCGGATGCTCGGCATCAGCGAGGCCGCCGGGGTCCGCCTGGTCAACCGCGACCGGATGTGGCACTACACCGAGGGCATCCGCAACTGGGACCCGATCTGGCCCGGCCACGGCATCCGCATCCTGCCCGGACCGTCCGCCCTGTGGTTCGACGCGCTCGGCCGCCGCCTGCCCGACCCCTGCCTGCCCGGCTACGACACCCTGGGCACCCTCCGGCACCTGCGCACCGACCCGGACATCGCCCGGTACGACCACTCCTGGTTCATCCTCACCCGCCGGATCGTGGAGAAGGAGTTCGCGCTGTCGGGCTCCGAGCAGAACCCCGACATCACCGCCAAGGACCGCGCCGCCTTCCTGCGCACCCGCCTGTTCGGCAAGGGCGCCCCCGGACCGGTGGCCGCCTTCCTGCGCGAGGGCGCCGACTTCGTCACCGCGCCCGGCCTGGAACAGCTCGTGGACCGGATGAACGCGCTCACCGCCGAACCGCTCCTGGACGCCGCCGCGATCCGCCGCCAGATCGAGGCCCGCGACCTGCAGATGGCCAACCCGTTCGGCAAGGACGCCCAGGTCCAGGGCATCCGCAACGCCCGCCGCTACCTCGGCGACCGCCTCAGCCGGGTCGCCGCCCCGCACCGGCTGCTGGACCCGGCGGCCGGCCCGCTGATCGGCGTCAAGCTGCACATCCTCACCCGCAAGACCCTCGGCGGCATCCAGACCGACCTCGACTCCCGCGCGCTCGGCACCGACGGCGAGCCGGTCGAGGGCCTGTACGCGGCCGGCGAGGTGGCCGGCTTCGGCGGCGGCGGGATGCACGGCTACAACGCGCTGGAGGGCACCTTCCTCGGCGGCTGCCTCTTCTCGGGGCGGGCGGCGGGACGGGCGGCGGCCCGGCAGACGGCGTGAGCGGACCACCCGCCGCTCAGCCCTTGCCCTTCTCCTTGCCCTTGCCCTTGCCCCTGCTCTCGCTCTTGCCTTCGCGGAGGAGGCCGGCCAGCACGGCGGCGTGGCTGCGCTCGGGCGTCTTCGACGCGGTCAGCAGGGTCACCGGGCCCTCGCGGACCAGCCCCCGCACCCCGTCGAGGGCCTCGGCCGCGGCCGGCCCGGCCAGCTCCGCCTCGTACCGCTCGGCGAACTCCTCGTAGGAGCCCTCGTCCGCGTGGAACCAGCGGCGCAGTTCCGTCGACGGGGTGAGGGCCTTGGGCCACTCGTCCACCCGGGCGGCGTCCTTGGCCAGGCCCCGCGGCCACAGCCGGTCCACCAGGACCCGTACCCCGTCGTCCGGCTCGGACGGTTCGTAGACGCGGCGCACCCGGACGTTCACGATCGGACCCCTTCCACGGTCGGCGCTCCTCCGGCGAGCCTATGCCGTCGGTCCGTTTTCCGAATCCTTGCCGGTCACGGGGGTACTCCGTCGGCTGGTAAGCGACGAGGAGGTATCGGACATGAGCGCACCGGACGAGCTGCCGCTCGCGCGCACACTGGGCGAGGTCATCGATCTGGTCGAAGGGCACAAGGACCTGTACGTCCGCTGGTCCCGGGGTCCCGGGACCGACCTCCGCAGCCTGTCCAGCACCGACGAACTCACGGGCGTGCCCATGCCCGGCCTCTCCGCCAACTCGCTCGACGTGGAGGAGTGGTGGGGGGACCGCCCGGTACGGGTGTGGGTGGCCCGGCGGCTGTACGACTACGCCCATCTGCCGCACGACAAGGGCCCCGGCGTCCGGGCGTGGGTGCTCACCGGGCGGGAGACGGGCCGCGGCCCCGACAACGAGCCGCTGGTGACCGATGTCGAGCCGCTGTACTGGCTCGACGACGCCGTCATCCAGGAGGCCCGGGACGTGGTGGACCACCAGGAGCGCCCCTGGGGCACGTTGCGCCGCGGGGGTGACTGAGCACCCGTACGACAAGGCGGTGGCCGCCCCCGGCAGGGGCGGCCACCGCCTTCTCACGTACTCCCGGCGTCAGCCGGTGCCGCGGCGGGCGCCGATCCGCCGCTTCAGCGCGCGGCGCTCGTTCTCGCTGGTCCCGCCCCAGACACCGATGGACTGTCCCGTGTCGAGCGCCCATCGCAGACACTGGTCACGGACCGGGCAGCGGTGGCACACCGCCTTCGCCTGCTCGGTCTGCAGCAGGGCCGGGCCGGAGGTGCCGATCGGGAAGAAGAGATCGGGGTCCTCGTCGCGGCAGGCTGCGAATTCACGCCAGTTGTCCATCAGAAGTCACCTGCGATCGTCGTATCGCGTCCTCGGTACGGATTGCTCGCCTTCCGGGTGCCGCCCGACGGCGGGGTGAAACCGGCCGATCCGTACGGCGTCCGGTCCGTCAGGGCCGCAGGGCCTCCGCCGCCGCCCCGGCCACCGCCTCGGCCACGGTGGCGAGGGCGGGGGAGTCGAGCTTCCACTGCTGCCAGTACAGGGGGACGTCGACCACGCGGCCGGGCGCCAGGTCGGTCAGCCGCCCGGCGCGCAGCAGCGGCAGGGCCTGGGGCTCGGGGATCATGCCCCAGCCCAGGCCCGCGGTGACGGCCTCGGCGAAACCCTCGGAGGTGGGGACGTAGTGCCGCGCGGGGCTCGCCGCGCCCCGCCCGCCGCCGAGCCGGCGCACGAACCCGTCCTGGAAGTCGTCCCGCCGGTCGAAGACCACCACCGGCGCCCCGGCGAGCGCCTCCGGCAGCGGCCGGCCGGTGACGTACCGGGCGGCGAAGTCCGGCGTGGCCGCCGGCCGGTACCGCATCCGCCCCAGCGGCCGCACCGAGCAGCCCGGCACCGGGTCGGGGGAGGAGGTCACCGCCGCCATCACCGCGCCCTCCCGGAGCAGGGCCGCCGTGTGGTCCTCGTCCTCGCGGCGCAGATCGAAGAAGAGCGCCGGTTCGGGCGGCACCCGGGTGAGGGCGGCCAGGAACCAGGTCGCCAGCGAGTCCGCGTTGACGGCCACCGAGACCCGGGTCGGCTCCCCGGGCCCGCTCAGCCCCAGCTCCGCGTGGGCGTCCCGCTCCAGCCGGGCCACCTGCCGGGCGAGCCGCACCAGTACCGCGCCGGACTCGGTCGGCCGCACCGGCTTGGTGCGCAGCAGCAGCACCCGGCCGGTGCGCTGCTCCAGCGCCTTCACCCGCTGGCTCACCGCCGACGGCGTCACATGCAGCGCCGCCGCGGCGGCGTCGAACGTCCCCTCGTCCACCACCGCCAGCAGCGTCCGCACCTGGTCCAGCGGGAGATCACCCAGCGCCGTCGTCATCACGAGCGCTAAGGGTACGTAAGAATCTTTAGCTGTACGTCCAGTGATCGCCCCGTTTAGCGTCGGGTCCATGACCAACGCCCTGACCGCCGCGGCCGCCGGCTTCGGCACCGGCCTCTCGCTCATCGTCGCCATCGGCGCCCAGAACGCCTTCGTCCTGCGCCAGGGGGTGCGCCGCGACGCCGTCCTCGCGGTGGTCGGCATCTGCGCCCTGTCCGACGTGGTGCTGATCGCCCTCGGGGTGGGCGGGGTCGGCGCGCTGGTGGTGGCCTGGCCGGGCGCGCTCACCGCGGTCGGCTGGATCGGCGGCCTGTTCCTGCTCGGCTACGGCGCCCTGGCCGCCCGCCGGGTGGTGCGGCCGGGCGGCGCGCTGCGGGCGGAGGGCGAGGCGGCGGGCTCCCGGCGCCGGGCGGTGCTCACCTGCCTGGCGCTGACCTGGCTCAACCCGCACGTCTACCTGGACACGGTGTTCCTGCTGGGCTCGGTCGCCGCCGACCGGGGCCCGCTGCGCTGGACCTTCGGCCTGGGCGCCGCGCTGGCCAGCCTGGTCTGGTTCGCCGCGCTGGGCTTCGGCGCCCGCTTCCTCGGCCGGTTCCTGGCCCGGCCTGCCGCCTGGCGGGTGCTGGACGGCCTGGTCGCCGTCACCATGATCGCCCTCGGCGTCTCCTTGCTCGCCGGAAGCTGACGCCCCCCGCCCCGCCCGCCGCCGCGTCCTGCGATAGTGAACCCCCGAATCGAAAGATGTAGCGACCAAGTAGGAACGCGTGGACACCAGCGACAGCAGCACCGCACCCCGGGCCGAGACCCCCGACGCCGACGGCAGCGAACCGGCTCCCCGCCGGGGCTGGCGCCGCTGGGCGATGGACACCCGCCCGCTGCGCCGCCCCGCCTACCGCAGGCTGTGGAGCTCCACCATCGTCACGGCCGTCGGCAGCCAGCTCACCGCCGTCGCCGTGCCCAAGCAGATCTACGACATCACCGGCTCCTCGGCCTGGGTCGGCGCGGCCAGCCTCGCCGGACTGCTGCCGCTGGTGGTGTTCGCGCTGTGGGGCGGCGCGGTCGCCGACACCATGGACCGCCGCAAGCTGCTGCTGATCACCAACAGCGGCATCGCCGTGACCTCGCTGCTGTTCTGGGTGCAGGCCGTCACCGGCCTGGAGTCGGTCGCCGTGCTGATGGCGCTGCTCGCCCTCCAGCAGGCGTTCTGGGGCCTGAACGCCCCCGCCCGCAGCGCCTCCATCGCCCGGCTGGTCCCCGAGGACGAGCTGCCCGCCGCCAACGCCCTGGGCTCCACCGTCATGCAGACCGGCCAGGTGGTCGGCCCGCTGCTCGCCGGTGTGCTCATCCCGGTCATCGGCCTGCCCGAGCTGTACCTCATCGACGCCCTCGCCCTGTGCGTCACCGTCTGGGCGGTGTACCGGCTGCCCGCGCTGGTGCCGCTGACCGGGGCGGCGAAGCGGCGCGCGGGCGTCCGGGAGGTGGTGGCGGGCTTCCGCTACATCGCCGCGCACACCGTGCTGCTGCTCTCCTTCCTCGCCGACATCGTCGCCATGGTCCTCGGCATGCCCCGCGCCCTGTTCCCGCAGCTCGCCGCCGAGACGTACGCCCCCTGGGGCGAGGGCCTCGCGCTGGGGCTGCTGTTCGCGGCGATCCCCATCGGGGCGGTGGCCGGAGGACTGTTCTCCGGCACCTTCTCCCGGGCCCGGCGGCACGGCTGGATGGTGATCGGCGCGGTGGTGGCCTGGGGCGCGGCCATCGCCGGGTTCGGGCTGAGCGGCAACCTGTGGCTCGCGGTGGTCTTCCTGGCCCTGGCCGGGGTCGCCGACATGGTCTCGATGGTGTTCCGGGGGGCGATCCTGCTCTCCGCCGCCACCGACGAGATGCGCGGCCGGATGCAGGGCGTCTTCACGGTCGTCGTCGCGGGCGGCCCGCGCCTGGCCGATGTGCTGCACGGCACCGCGGGCTCGGCGTTCGGCGCCCGCACCGCCGTGACCGGCGGCGGACTGCTGGTCGTCGTGGTGATGCTGGGCCTGGCGCTGGCCGTGCCCGCGCTGCGCCGCTACCGGGTCTGAGCCCTCACAGGGAGCCGCGCCGGTGCAGCGCGTACTGCTCCATGAGCTGGCCGCGGGTCATCTCCAGCCGGTGCGCGAGGATCTCGGCGACCGACCGGACCAGGGCGAGGCCGAGCCGCGGGTCCTCGTCGCACAGCGCCAGCACCTGGTCCGCGCGGAACTCGTAGGCGCGCACCGGGCTGAACGCCTCCGCCCCGAAGTCCCACCGGTACGGCGGGAACAGCCAGGACCAGCCCAGCAGGTCGCCGGCGCCGAGGCTGGCCACCGTGACCCGCTGCGCCGCCGGGACGCTCTGGGTGAGGGAGACCGCGCCGGAGCGGATGACCCAGAAGCGGTCGGCGGGACCCTCGGCCTCGAAGATCGCGGCGTCCTCCGGGAAGGAGACCTCCCGGGCGAGGGCGGTCAGCCGGGCACGCTGCGGCGGGGGGAGGGCGGTGAGCAGTTTTATCGCTTTGGTCATGAGGCGGGACTCCTCGCCGACGGTTCGGTTCCGGTGCAGTCCCAGTGCCCATTTCGGCGGCCACCGTCCCCCGGGCGGCCCGGCCGATCTCCGGCGACCGCGCGTGGGCATGAGAAAGCCCTGGCTGGACGGGGGAAGCCAGCCAGGGCCGTAAGCGGTGGCGCCGGGGGGCCGCGCGGGTCGACCCCGTCACCACGTATGGATGAACGCTAAACCATTTCTGACCGTTCCGAGAACGCCGGGCGCGGGTTCGTGACGTGATTCACGCGGGTCACGGCCGGGGCGCCGGTCCGCTCACTCCGCCACCACCCGGACCGTCTCCAGCGACGGGTCGCTCGGGTCCGGCAGGTACATCCCGGCCTCCAGCCCGGTGCGCAGGTACCGCAGCACCGGCGCGGTCAGCCGCTCGCCCGGCAGCACGGCCGGGATGCCCGGCGGATACGGGGTGATCATCTCCGCCGCGACCCGCCCCGCGGCCTCCTCCAGCGGCACGTTCTCCACCGGCCCGAAGAACGCGTCCCGGGGCAGCGCGACCTGCGCCATCCGCAGCTCGTCCGGCACCGGCACCGCCACCTCGGGCGCGGCCGGCAGCGAGGGCGCCACCCGGGCGAGGTCCTTCAGCGCGGCCAGCAGCTCCCCGGCGGTCTCCCGGTCGTCGCCGTGGGTGAGCTGCGCGCCGATCCGCCGGTGGTCGGTGATGTGGGCGATCAGGCCCCGGTGCTCGCGCAGCCAGTCGGCCGCCTGGTAGCCGGAGATGCCGAGCCCGTCCAGGTCGATCACCACGGGCAGCGGGTCGAAGTCGTCGGCGCGGCCCGGACCGCAGAAGTCCGCCCGGTCGTTGACGTGCATGCCGTCGATCTGCTCGATCGCCGCCCGCACCTCGGCCGCCAGCTCCAGGGCGCCGCCCATCAGCTCCCGCCCGTGCAGCGCCATCTGCCGGCGCCAGCCGTCCAGGCCCGCGTAGATCAGCGACGAGGGGCTGGTGGTGCCGAGCAGGTCGGCGCGCATCCCGAGCAGCTCCGGCGGCACCAGGTCGCCCTGGAGGTGGAAGACGGAACCCTGCTCCAGGCCGCTGCCCATCTTGTGGATGCTGGTCACGCAGATGTCGGCGCCCGCGTCCATCGCCCAGGTCGGCAGGTCCGGGTGGAAGGGCAGGTGCGCGCCCCACGCCTCGTCCACGATCAGCGGCCGCGACCGGCGGTGGCAGACCTCGGCGACCGCCCGCAGGTCCGCGGTGGCCCCGTACGGCGTCGGGCTGGTGATCAGCGCGCCCTTGGCGTCGGGGTGGGCGGCGAAGGCCCGGTCGAACTCCTCGGCGGACGGCGGGTGCGCGATATGCCGGTCGGGGTCCCAGCGCGGCTCGACCCAGACCGGCTCGATGCCCGACAGCAGCAGGCCGGAGACCACCGACTTGTGGGCGTCCCGGCCGATCAGCAGCTTCTCGTGCGGCCCGGCCACCGCCAGCATCGCCGCCTTGACCGACAGGGAGCTGCCGCAGGTGGAGAAGAACGCGTGGTCGGCGTGGACGGCGTCGGCCATCAGCTCCTGGGCGCGCTGCAGCACCCGGCCCCGGGTGAGCCGGTCGTCCAGCCCGCCGGTGGTCAGCACGTCCCCGAGGAACACCGCGTCGCCCAGCACCTCACGCGCCGCCGGGTCGGCGCCGCGCGCCTGCTTGTGCCCGGGGGGCGTGAACGACAGCCGCCCCTCGCGGCGGTACTCGGCGAGGGCTTCCAGGACGGGTGCGCGGGTGTGATCGACAGCCATGCCGGTCGCCTTCCCCGCGACGGCCCGCCCAATCGGCGGGCGCCGGCCGGCTCCGCCCGGCGCCCGTCCGGCCGGGCGGGCGCCGGTCAGCTCCGCCGGGTGCGGTTGCCCGGGGTCAGCACCTCGTCCAGGACGTGGACGACGGCCTCGTAGGCCAGGGAGCGCACCTCCGCCTCCCGGGCGGCCGGGTCGGCCGCGTCCAGCTCCTCCCGCCGGGCCCGCCAGGTCTGTTCCTCCTGGGCCGCGCAGGCCCTCGCGCGTTGCATCCGTCGCAGCAGTTCGTCCGAGTCCACAACATCCGTCATGCCCTTCCGCGTACCCCCGCCGGCCCGCGGAATGGCCCTTGGGCCGTACGGAGGCCCGGAGGTTTGGGGGTGCGGGGAGAGGTCAGCCGGTTCACATGGTCCTCCTGGCCGGCCGCGCCACCGCGGCCGGGTCCGGCTTGTCCCATCGACCAGGGAGCTGACGGATGTGCGAACCGCACCCCACCGATCCCGCCGCTGAACGCGGCGGCGCCGGCCGGCGCCTGCCGCCGCGGCCGTCCAAACCCGCCGAGGCCCGCCGGGCCGTGGAACGCGCGGTCACCGAGTGCTGCCGCCAGGGCCGCGCCCGCTGCGACGACGACGCCCTGTCGGACGCCGTGCTGGTCGCCTCCGAGCTGACCACCAACGCCATTCTGCACGGCGGCGGCATCACCGACTTCCGGGTCGACGTCACCGGCCCCGCGGTCCGGGTCTCGGTCAGCGACCGCAGCGACCGCCTGCCGGTCGCCGTGGACCCGACCGACGCGCAGGGACGCCGCCGGGTGGGCGGCCGGGGCTGGCCGATCGTCTGCCGCCTCGCCCGCGACGTCCACGTGCGCGATCTGCCGTCCGGAGGCAAGTGCATCAGCGTCCTCGTACCGCTGTCCTAGTTACTTTTCGAAAAGCGGAGTTTGTTCCCCCGGAGTGAGGGCAGTCGCAGTTTCGTGCTTCGGACCGGAGGCGCAGCAGCGGGGGCGGCACGGCCGCTCGGACCCCATGTGATCCGGTCGGCCCCGTTCCCGCGGTAAGTCCCCTGAGACCACCGTTCAGGAGCGAATCCGCATGCTCATCGACACGCCCACTGACCGTCCCGCCACCGCCGAGCCCACGACCACCACCGAACCGTCCCCCGAGCCGACCACCGGGACCGCCCGGCGCCGGCACGACGACGCACCCGACACCGCGGCGCTCTTCGCCCGGCTCGCCACCCTGGAGGACGGGCCCGAGCGCGACGCGGTACGCGACGAGCTCGTCACCGCCTGGCTGCCCATGGCCCACCGGATCGCCGGCCGCTTCCGCGACCGCGGGGAGTCCGTGGAGGACCTGCGGCAGGTGGCGGCGCTGGGGCTGGTGAAGGCCATCGACCGTTTCGACCCGGAGCGGGGCGCCTTCGAGAGTTACGCCGTCCCCACCATCACGGGTGAGGTCAAGCGGCACTTCCGGGACCGGATGTGGGCCCTGCGGGTCCCGCGCCGGGTCCAGGAACTGCGCAACAAGGTCCGCGTCGCCCGGCGCGAACTCACGCAGAACCCCGGCAGCCCGGAACCCTCGGTGGCCGACATCGCCGCCCACACCGGGCTCACCGAGGAGGAGGTCGGCGCCGGCATGGAAGCGCTGGAGAGCTTCAGCACCCTGTCGCTGGACGCCGAGCTGTCGGCCGGCGACGACGGCTACAGCCTCGCCGACACCCTCGGCGCCTCGGACAACTCGTTCGACACCGTCGTGGACCGCGAGTCCGCCAAGGAGGGGCTGCGCAAGCTGCCCGAGCGCGAACGCGCCATCCTCTACATGCGGTTCTTCGAGGACATGACACAGAGCCGGATAGCGGACCGGCTGGGCATCTCGCAGATGCACGTCTCCCGCCTGATCAGCCGCAGTTGCGCCCGGGTGCGCGACGAGGCGCTGGGTCAGCGGACGAACCGGCGCGGCGGCCCCGGCCGGCCCGCGTCGGTGTGAAGGAGGAACCGAGAAACATGCTGAGGCCCCACCCCGCCGTGCTGCGCCGGCTCGTGGACGACTACGAGTCGGCCCTGGCCGGCGCGCCCGCCGACGGCACACCCAGCCCCCGAGCGCGGGACCTGGCGTACACGCTGTGCGTGTCCACCGGCACCCGCGACGTACGACTGGCCCTGGAGGCGGCGCGCCACTGGCTCGCCGCCGCGCCCGCCCCCGACCACCCCACCCCCGTCGCCGTCGGCGACTGACGCCGAGCGGGAGGGCACCCTCACCGCCGTGGCCGCGCCCCGCGCCCCCACGGCGGTGGCGTGTCCGGACCCGGGACGGCGGCCCGGCCCCGGCGGGTGTGCCGGGCCCGGGCGGGGGCATCCGATCCGCGACACACCGGGAGGGGAGCCAGAACATGGCCACGCGAGTGCTGACGGGAATGACCGGCCGGGCCAGGGCCCGGCGACTGGCCGACGGATCGGCCCGGGAGAGCGCGGCCCGCGCGGGCCTGACCGCCCGCGGGGTGATCTACCTGCTGGTCGGGCTGCTGGCGTTGCAGATCGCCTTCGGCGGCGGCGGGGGACGCGAGGCCGACCGCTCGGGCGCCCTGGAGGAACTGGCCGCCAAGCCGTTCGGCTCGGTGCTGCTGTGGGCGCTGGGCATCGGCCTGGTCGGGATGGCCCTGTGGCGGCTGTCCGAGGCGCTGTTCGGCACCATCGGCGCGGACGGCCGCAAGGCGAAGAAGCGGCTGCCGGCCGCCGCCCGCTGCGTGTTCTACGGCTTCGTCGCCTACTCGGTCCTCGCGTTCGCCGCCAGCCCCTCCCACGGCTCCGGCGGATCGAGCGACCAGCAGTCCCGGGACGTCACCGCCCGGGTCATGGAGGTGACCGCCGGCCGGTGGCTGGTCGGCGCGGCCGGCGTGGGCATCGTGATCGCCGGCGTGGTGATCGCCGTACAGGCGGCCCGCCGCAGCTTCCGCAAGAAGCTCAAGACGGGCGAGCTGGCCCCCTGGTCCCGGAAGCTGGTGGACATCACCGGCGTGGCCGGGGGAGTGGCGCGCGGAGCGGTGTTCGCCACCGCCGGCGCCTTCGCCGTACGGGCCGCGGTCGACTACGACGCCGACCGGGCCAAGGGCCTCGACGACACCCTGCGCTCCTTCGCCGACACCCCGCTCGGCCCCTGGCTGCTGGCGCTGGTCGCGGCCGGCCTGGTGCTGTTCGGCGTCTTCTCGTTCGCACTGGCCCGGTGGCGGCGGGTCTGATCCGCGCGGGACGGGGAACACGGTGCGGATGAACGAACACGAGATTCCGCCGGACGGCCGTCCCGTGGACGTCTACCTCGATCTCCTGCGCATCCGTATGGACACCGAGGACTACCGGCTGCTGCTGAGCGTCGTGGAACCGGTGCTGCGGGCGATCGACGAGCACCAGCTCCCCACCATCGACTTCTCCCTCGACGGGCAGGGCGCCGACGAGCTGCCCCAGGAGATACGCGACGAGGCCGCCCTGGTCATCGCCACCGCCGTCACCGGCCGTCTCGACAACGAGGTGATCGAGATCAGCACCGAGGAGACCGGCCCGGTCCGCGTGGTGACCGACGCGGCCACCGCCGCCGACCCCGACCGGCTCGGCGAGATCGCCGACTACCTCGCGGAACGCCACCGGCAGAACGAGGAGCTGCGCGGCATCGCCGAGGCCAGCGGCCTGCCCACCGACTTCTGACCGCCCCGGCCCGCGCTCAGCGCCGCGGCGCCGCGACGGGCACGCCCAGCGGCCGGGCGAGGCCGGTCACCGCCTCGTCCAGCCGCTCCAGGTGCCGCAGCACCCGCCCGGTGATCCTGCCGTAGCGCGGGGCGCCGCCGGCGTCCGGCTCCAGCAGCGAGGCGATGCTGGGACCGGTCTCCACCTCGGTGCCGGCCCGCTCGTCCGCGACCCGGGCCGCGATCGCCTCGATGTTGCGCACCGTGCGCCGCACCGCCCCCCGCAGCCGCGGGTCGGCCGCGATGGACGGATGGGTCGGCAGCAGCTCCGCCGTCGCCGCCAGCGACCGGGCGTGGTACGCGCAGGTCTCCAGCAGCGCCACCACATAGCGGGCGGTGTCCCGGCGCGCCCGCAGCGGTGTGATCGGGTGCGTCAGCGGCTGGGTGGCCGCCCGGAAGTCCCCCAGCGCCTGGTCCAGGTCGCGGGCCCGGTCCAGCAGCTCCGCCGCCGGGCCGCCGCTGAGCTGCTCCACCGCGCCCTCGGTGACGTCCACCAGCTTCTCCAGCACCGTGCCCAGCAGCTCGTCGGTCCGCCGGTCGGTGCGCACCGGCAGCACCAGCGCCGCCGCCACCACCCCGCAGGCCGCGCCGAGCGCCGTCTCCTCCACCCGCAGCAGCAGCACCGCCGTGCTGTAGGTGTGCAGCAGGGTGTAGAGCAGCCCCAGCATGGCGGTGACGAAGAACGACATCAGGGTGTACGACAGCGGCGCGGTGTAGAACATCGCGAAGATGAAGACCAGCACCAGCGCGAACGCCGTCCAGGTGTGCTGCCCGACCACCCCGGCCAGCACGATGCCCGCCACCACCCCGAACACCGTGCCCAGCAGCCGCCGGTAGCCCTTGACCAGGATCTCGCCGGTGGAGGCGGTGTTCAGGAAGACGATCCAGCAGGTCAGCACCGCCCAGTACCAGCGCTGCGCGGACAGCAGCTCGCCGCCCACGATGGCCAGCGAGGACCCGACCGCCACCTGCACCGCGGCCCGGGTGGTCGGCCGCCGCAGCCCGGTCGGCTCCGCCGCCGGGGCCTGCTCCTCACCGGCGTCGATCGCGGCGTCCTCGGCGTCCAGCTCCTCGCGCGAGCGGGTGGTCGCGGGGGAGTCGTCCGACTCGTCCTGCGGCCCGTCCAGCGCGACCCGCAGCCCCAGCACCGCCCGTGCGGTCTCGCCGATGCCCCGGAAGACGTCCTGCACGGCCGGTGACGCCGCCGGCAGGTTCTCCTCCTCGCGGTAGCCGAGCAGCCGGTTGCGCAGGTGGGACAGGGCCGTGCCGCGGGCCTCGGCGGGCGGCCGCAGCACCAGCTCCCGCAGCGCCCCGAGGTCCCGGCGCACCAGCCCCATCGCCTCGTCGGAGCCCGGCAGGCTGCGCACCGTCGGCGCGGGCGCGCCCGGCAGGTGCAGGGTGAGGGTGTCGGCCCGGCGGGCGCTGCGCGCGCTCAGCAGCAGCAGCCCGAGCCGCTCGGCGGCGATCTCGGCGTCCGCGATACGGCGCTGCACCAGCCGGGCCGTGGACGCGTCGGGCGTGCCCTCCTCCAGCCGGGTCTGGATCATCAGCGCCGTCTCGTGCAGCCGGGCGGTGCCCTCCCGCAGGTCCTCCAGCGCCTTGTCGATGCCGTCCGGCTCGGCGTCCAGCAGCGCCAACTGAGCGGAGATCAACTGCGCCAGCCGGGCCCGGAACGCCTGCCGCAGCCGCTGGAGGATGCCCGCGGGCCGGGCCGGCACGACCGCGAACCGCACCAGCGCGCTGCACGCGAACGCCAGGGCCACGGCCCGGTACAGCTCGGGCAGCGCCCCGGCGCTCGCGCCGACGAACAGGGAGACGAAGTAGAGCTGGAACCCGATCAGGCCCAGCGCGGTGCCCCGGTCGCCGAACCGGCGGCCGTAGACGGCACAGAAGATCAGTACGACGAAGAAGACGTCGCCGGCGATCACCCGGGAGCTGAGCAGCGCGGCCAGCGACACCGAGGCCAGCGCCACCGGCAGGCCCAGCGCCAGCGTCAGGGCCTGCGCGCCGGGCTGCTTCTCGCGGATGGCGAAGGTGGCGACCATCGCCGCCATCGCCCCCGCCACCAGATGGGTGACGTCCGAGCCGAGCAGGGCGAGCACGGCCAGCGCCAGCGCGATGGCGCCCACCGTCCGCAGCCCGGCGATCAGCCGGAGCAGCCCCGGGTCGGACGCCGCGACGCGGTCCCGCAGTCGTGTCCGCACCGAGCGTCCCGCTGCTCTCACGCCGCCGTACTCTCCCCTGCTCGAACGCCGAGATCCACTTCTCAGCATGTCATGCCGGAAGCGGACCCCCGGCGCCGGGTCAGGTCCGGGCCCCGGCCCCCTCGACCTGCGCCCGCACCTGCTCCGGGGACAGATACGCGTCGGTGTACTCGAAGTCCTTCAGCTTGGCGGGCTTGCGGGCCTGGAAGCCGGTGCGCACGAAGTCGTCGCCGGCCACCGCGTTGAGCAGCCAGTTGGTCATCACCCGGGTCTTGGCCACGCCGGTGCGCAGCGCCGACCAGTGGTAGCCGCGGGCCACCGCCTGCGCGGGCAGCCCGCGCAGCTCCACGCCGAGCGGCTTGGACACCGCGTCCGTGCCGCCGAGGTCGACGACCAGCCCCAGGTCCTTGTGGACGTACGGCCGCCGCGGCTGCCCGCGCAGGGCGGCGATGACGTTGTCGGCGACGTGCCGGCCCTGCCGCATCGCGTGCTGCGCGGTCGGCGGGCAGACGGCCCCGTCCTGGCCCTTGGCGAGGTCGGGCACGGCCGCCGCGTCACCGAGGGCGAACACCCCGTCGTGGTCGGGCAGGCACATCTCGGCGGTGACCGCGAGCCGCCCCTTGACCGTCTCCGCGCCGAGCGTGCCGATGAGCGGGCTGGCGACCACACCGGCCGTCCAGATCAGGGTGCGGGTCGGGATCACCCGGCCGTCGGTGAAGGTGACCTCCTCCGGGCCGGCCTTCGCGATGGAGACGCCGAGGGAGATCTCGATACCGCGCCGGCGCAGCACCTCCTGGGCGCTGCGGCCCAGGTTCTCGCCCAGCTCGGGCATCAGCCGCGGCGCGATGTCGATCAGGTGCCACTTGATCAGGCCCGGGTCCAGCCGCGGGTAGCGCTTGACGGCGGCGTGCGTCAGCCGCTGCAGGCAGGCCGCCGTCTCGGTGCCCGCGTAGCCGCCGCCGACCACCACGAACTGCAGCCGGGAGGCCCGCTCCGCCGGGTCGTCGCTGGCGTCGGCCAGGTCCAACTGGGAGATCACGTGGTCGCGGATGTACGCGGCCTCCGCCAGTGTCTTCATGCCGAAGGCGTGATCGGTCAGGCCCGGGATGTCGAAGGTACGGGTGATGCTGCCGGGGGCCAGCACGATGTAGTCGTACGGCTCGTTGACGATCCGGTCGGTGATCGTGCGCACCACGCAGACCTTGGCCTTCAGGTCCACGCCGATGGCGCCGCCGGGAATGATCCGGGTGCGGTACTTGCTGCTGCGCCGCAGCGAGACGGCCACCGACTGCGGGGTCAGCACGCCGGAGGCCACCTGGGGCAGCAGCGGCAGATAGAGCTGGTAGGCGAACGGTGTCACCAGCGTGATGTCCGCTTCCTGGGCGGTGAGCTGCCTCTCCAGGCGACGGACGCACTCCACGCCGGCGAAACCTGCGCCGACCACCAGGATCCTGGGTCGTGTCACGGTGTTCATCCCTTTCTGCGGCTCCGGGCGGTCTGCCGAATACGTCCTTCGCCTGCCCCTGGATCGCTGCTTCGCACCCACCGATCTCATCGCGCGGCGGCACACCCCGCCACTCGGCGGCGGCCGTCGGGGGACGGCAGGGGGGTCCGTCAGCGGCCGCCGCGCAGGTGGCACAGGAGGAGACAGACGTCGTCGTCCCGCTCGGAGTCGCTCAGCAGCGGATGCAGGATGCCGTCCGCCGCGCCGCCCAGATCGGTGTCCAGCTCCGCCGGCCCGAACGATCCGAGGGCCGCCGCGAGCCGCTCGATGCCCGGGTCTATGCCCCGCGCCCGCCGCTCGACCAGGCCGTCGGTGTAGAGCGCCAGCGTCGACCCGGGGGAGAGCCGCACGCTGTGGTCGGCGATCTCCTGCTTGAGCGGGATGCCCAGCATGGCGCCCGGCTTGGCGTCCAGGATCCGCACCCGCCCGTCCGGGCCGCGCAGCACCGGCGGCGGATGCCCGGCCGCCGCCCAGGTCATCGTCGGGTCGTCCGGGTGGAACCGGGCGATGACGGCGGTGGCGTACAGGTCCGGCTGGAGGTGGTGCAGGAAGTCGTGCAGCCGGGTGAGGAGCTTGCCGGGGCTGCCGCCGTCGACGGCGTAGGCGCGCAGTGCGGTGCGCAACTGGCTCATCATGACCGCCGCGTGCAGCCCGTGCCCGGTGACGTCGCCGACCACGGTGATCACCCCGCCGTCGGGCTGCCGGAACGCGTCGTACCAGTCACCGCCGATGTTCAGCCCGTGGGTCGCGGGCAGATAGCGCGCGGCCAGGCCCAGCCCCGGGGTCGCGGGCAGCTCGGTCAGCAGGGCCCGCTGGAGGGTCTCGGCGATGTCCCGGTTGTGCTCGTAGCGGCGGGCGTTGTCGATGGCGATGCTGGCCCGCCGGGTCAGCTCCAGCAGCATCACCGCGTCGTCCGGGTCCCAGTGCTCCCCGGGCGGGGTCAGGGTCAGCACGCCCAGCGGCGCCCGCCGGGCCGGCAGCGGGATGCACAGCAGCGGCCGGTCCGCGCCGAGCGGCGAGGGCGGGTGGTCGTCCACGCCGGGCAGATCGCCGGGCCGGTCGGCGGCGTACTGCGGGCGGCCGGTGCGGGCGGCGGTCACCGCCGCCGACGGGTGCGGGGTCGTCCGCCGCGGGTCGTCGTCGTCGAACAGCCAGACGTCGACGCTGCCCGCGTACCGCGGCACCAGCAGGTCCGGGAGGCGGCGCACGATCTCGTGGTGGTTCAGCGAGGTGGTCAGCACCGCGCTGGCGTCCGCCAGGAAGGTCAGCCGCCGGCGCGCGTCCTCCGCCTCGGTGCGGGCCTTGCGCTCCGCGGCGAACGCCTCCCGCTGCGCCCGCCCGGCCGCGTCCAGCTCGGCGTGCAGCGCCACCACGCCCTGGTTGGTCTGCTGCAGCTCCTCCCGGTGGAAGGCGACCAGTTCCTCCTGCTCGGTGAGTTTGTCCAGCACCACCGCGGTGTCCTCGTCGGCGCCGAGCAGCGCCTCCGCCAGCGCGCCCGGGTCCTCGGCCACCGCGCCCGGCACCCCGCTCCCGGCCGGCTCCGGACAGGCCAGCGTCGTCCGCCAGGGCGGCTCACCGGCAGCGTCGGCGTCCCGCGCCGGCGTCACCTCCGCCGCCAGCAGGCTCCCCCCGTCGTCCGCGCGGAGCGTCAGCACCAGGTGCCAGACACCGCCCTTGGTCAGGCACTGCCGCAGATGGGCGCTGAGCGCCGCCGCCAGCCCGGCCCGCTCCAGCGGCGGCGCACCGCACGCCGCGGCCAGTCGCGCGGCGGCGATACGGGCCCGCGCCGCGTCGGTGACGGTGGAGATCTGCCACGTACGCTTCATGATCTTTCCGGCGGGGTCGGGGTCAGCACGGCCACGGCGGTGTCGTCCCGCACCGGACGCGCGGAACTGCTGGCGTCGCGCACCGTCACCGCGGCCGTCACGGCCGGGTCGGCCTCGGGACGGCACGCCTCGGGCGACGGCGACCAGCGGCTGGGCAGCCCGTCGCTGTGCAGGATCAGCACCCGGTCCGCCGTCCAGGCCGTCTCCTCCTCGCGCAGGGTCGTCGGCCGGTGCGCGCCGACGATGCCGGGCCGGGACACCAGCGCCCGCCAGGTCCCGTCCTCGCACAGCCGCGCCCCCACATTGCCGATCCCGGCGAACCTGAGCCGCCCGGCGCGCAGGTCGACCTGGGCCACCGCGACGGCCGCGCCCCGGGTGCCGGTCAGCGCCCCGTGCAGCCGGCGCAGCGCCTCGGCGGGCGGCACATGGGCGGCCTCCCGCAGCGCCGCGACCGCCGCCGCCGAGGCCCGGGACGCCTCCGGGCCGTGTCCCAGCCCGTCCGCCAGCATCAGCGTCACCCGGTCCCCGGCCCGGACCCACGCCCAGGCGTCCCCGGAGTACTCCGCCCCGCCGAACGGGACGTTCACCCCGCCGGCCCGCACCCCGGCCGTCCCGCCGGCCTCCCGGATCCGGGGCCGGGCCGCGGCGGCGCCGACGCGGGCCAGCGCCACCGTGCCCCGGCCCGGCACGCTGTGCAGCGTGAAGTCGTCGGCGACCCGCAGACAGGTGCCCAGGCCCGCGCCGAGCGAGTCGGCGGTGGAGAAGCCGTCCCCCAGGGCGGCGGGCACGTCCGCGATCCCCGGCCCGTGGTCGACCGCCGCGATCTGCACCACCGGCACCGGCTCGGCGCCCGCGGACAGCTCCGGCGGGGGGACCACGTCGATCAGGACCCGGCCCCCGCCCGCGTGCTTGAGCAGATTGGTGGCCAGCTCGGTGGCGACCAGCGCCGCCGTCGCGGTACGCCGCCCGTCCAGCTCCGCCAGCGCCGCCGCCTGCTCCGCCGCCACCCGGGCGTCGCGCACCCGGGTGGAGTCGTGCACCGGCACCTCCCAGACCCGCGGCATCAGTGCTCCTCGCGCGGCCGGGGCGTCCGTCCCGTCCAGGAGGTGACGCGGACGGTGGTACCGGCGCCCGGGGCGCTCTCGATGGCGAACTCGTGGACCAGCCGGCGCGCGCCGCCCAGGCCCATGCCCAGACCGCCGCCCGAGGTGTAGCCGTCGCTGAGGGCCTGCTCCACGTCGGCGATGCCGGGCCCCTGGTCGCTGAAGACCAGCCGCAGCCCGTGCGAGGAGCCGTCGACGAGGTGCTGCGACTCCATCGTGCCGCCGCCGCCGTACACCAGCGTGTTGCGGGCCAGCTCGCTGGCCGCGGTCACCAGCTTCGTCTGGTCCACCAGGCCGAAGCCGAGCTGGGCGGCCGCCTGCCGGACATGCTGGCGCACCCACACCAGATCCATGTCCGAACGGATCGGCAGACGGGCCTCGACGCCCGCGGCAGTGTGCATCACGGACTCTCCTGGCGCCGGCCGCCGAGGCGGGAGGGCCCGGTCAGCAGGTCCATGGCCTGCTCGGTGCTGAGCGCGGTGCGCAGCCCCGGCAGCGTCAGACCCAGCTCGACCAGGGTGATGGCGACCGCGGGCCGCATGCCGACCACCACGGTCCGCGCCGCCAGCAGGGCGGACTGGGCGGCGATCTCGGCCAGCACCCGGCCGAGGAAGGAGTCGACGATCTCCACCCCGGAGATGTCGATGACGACACCGGTGGCACCGCTGCGGGCGATGGTCTCGGACAGGTCCTGCTGGAGCTGCTCGGCCGTGCTGTCGTGCAGGTCGCCCTGGATGGTGACCAGGAGCACCTCGCCCAGCTTCAGCACGGGCACGCGCCCGGCGGCGCCGCCGGGGTACATCTCGCTCACCGCAGGTCCGCGTCGGCGACGATGCCGGCCCCGAGCTTGTGCAGGGCGTAGGCCAGCGCGTCGGCGAGGCCCGCCCGGGTCACCACGGTGCCCAGGTCCAGGCCGAGGTGGACGATGGTCTGCGCGATGGCCGGCCGGATGCCGGAGACGATGCACTCGGCGCCCATCAGCCGGGCCGCGGCCACCGTCTTCATCAGGTGTTGCGCCACCAGCGAGTCGACCGTCGGCACCCCGGTGATGTCCAGGATCGCGTACCGGGCCTGCTGCTCGACCACGGCCTCCAGCAGGGTCTCCATGACCACCTGGCTGCGGGCGCTGTCCAGGGTGCCGATCAGCGGCACGGCGACGATGCCGTCCCACAGCTTGATGACCGGCGTCGCCACCTCCAGCAACTGCAGCCGCTGCCGGTCGATGAGGGCCTGCCCCTCGCTCAGCGCCGTCTGCATCACCACCACCCGCAGCGTCCCGATGAGCACGGTCAGCGTGGTCATACACGCCCGCACATGCCCCTCGGGGGCCTCCGCCTCCTGGAGATCGGCCAGCAGCGGGTTCTCCAGCGGCAGCCGCAGCGAGGCCAGCTCGCTCGAGATCTGCCCGGCGCTCAGCCCCGCCCGGGAACGGGCCGTGCCCATCCGCCCGAGCTGCTCGCGCACCGAGGAGAACCCCGCGGCGTCCGGGTCCTCCACCCGCGCGGCGTCCGCCACCTCCGCCAGCGCGTCGACGACCGCCTTGGCCGCCTCCACCGCCTCGTCCCGCGAGACGGTGAACACCGTGCGGAACAAGGGCTCGTCCGCCCAGCGCTGCGCGATCTGCTCGCGCCGCCGGCGCAGGAAGTCCCGCACCTCGCCCGTCGGGTTGACGAACGTCCCGTCCGCTGCGTGCTCCGGCACCTGATTCACTCCTCATCCGCACTGCGTCGTGCGCACCGTTGCGGCAACGGGCCGACGACGTAACTCTGCCGGGCGTCAACTGTAACGACCCGCCGACCTCGTACGACACCGCGTGGGGCACCCGCTCCCACCGGGGCGGGTGGGGAGAGCGGCAGGTGGGGCGGGGGCCGCCGCGGCCCGCGTCCGAGGAGCGAAGGACCGTGTGCTCAGTCCTCCCGCGCCCCGGCCGGACCCGGCTCCCCGTCGACGCGGGCGAGCGCCTCCTCGACGCTCTCGGAGACCGGGACGGTGATGCTGACACCGGTGAGATCCAGTATTCGGCGCACCGCGGAGGTGGGCCGGATGATGTGCACGCTGCCCGGCAGCTCCCGGGCCTCCTGGTAGACCCGCAGGATGATGTTCATGCCGGAGGAGTCCATGAAGGGCACGGCCGACAGGTCCAGCAGGAAATGCCGCCTTCCGTGGTGGAGCTGATTGGCCAGATGGTGCTGGAACTCCGTCGCGGTGTCGACGTCCAGATAGCCCTCGACCGTGAGCAGCGCCACGTCCTCGCGAGGCAGGGTCACCTCGACGGACAGCGGATCCTGGGCAATGGGCACGTGTACCTCCAACGAATGCGGACAGCCTGGGCTGGTTACCCCCGTGGGCCACTTCGATGCGCGTCTTTCCGGACGCGCACGGGTGATCAAGATCTCATCGGGTACGTCCCCTCTCGGTGCTCGTTCGTGGCCGCGCCCGCGCGCTTACCCCCGATCCGGCCGGTCATGCGTCCCAGCCGTCACCCGAGGCGCACCCCCACCAGACAGGTGTCGTCGTCCGTGTCGGACCTGCTGTAGGTGAGCAGCCGGTCCAACTGCTGGTCCAGGGGGGTGGGCGCGGCCCGTACGGTGGTCAGCAGATGGGCCAGCGACTCCTCCACCGACCGGTCCCGGCGCTCGATCAGGCCGTCGGTGTACATCAGCAGCGTGTCGTCGGCGGCGAGCTGCACCTCCGCCTCCTCGTACACCGCCTCCGGCACCGCGCCCAGCAGCAGGCCCTTGACCAGCGGCAGCGGCGCCGCCTGCCGGTCGCGGACCAGCACCGGCGGCAGATGCCCCGCGCGGGCCCAGGTCAGGGTGCGCCGGGCGGGGTCGTACAGGCCGCACACCGCGGTCGCGGTGACCGCGCCGGTCAGATGGTGGGCCACGATGTTCAGCCAGGACAGGAGCTGGCCCGGGCCCGCGCCGGTCACCGCCAGGCCGCGCAGCGCGTTGCGCAGCACCACCATGCTGGTCGCGGCCTCTATGCCGTGCCCGGCCACGTCGCCCACGCACAGCAGCACCAGCTTGTTGGGCAGCACCACCACGTCGTACCAGTCGCCGCCCACCAGTTGCTCGGTCTCGGCGGGCCGGTAGCGCACCGCGACCTGGAGGCCGTCCAGCTTCAGCGGCCCCTGCGCGGGCGGCATGATGGCGTGCTGCAACTGCAGGGTCAGCCGGTTGCGCTCATGGGCCTGCTGCTCGGTGTGCGCCAACTGGTCGCGGGTGGCCGCCAGCGCCACCTCCGTCCAGTGCTGCGCGGAGATGTCCTGGTAGGCGCCCCGGACCAGCAGCGGCCGGCCGTCGGTGTCCAGGACCGGCTCGGCGACCACCCGGATGTGCCGGGTCACCCCGTCCGGGCGGGCCAGCCGGAACGCCGCCGAGGCGGGCCGCCGGCGGTGCAGCAGGGTGCGCAGGAACCGGCCGATGGTGACCGCGTCGTCCGGGTGGGCGTGCGCGGGCAACTGCTCCAGCGGCACCGGCGTGTCGGTCTGCGGCCGGCCGTACAGGTCGAACAACTGGCCGTTCCAGGTGATCTCGCCGGTCAGCAGGTTCTCCTCGAACCCGCCGATCCGGCCGAGCCGCTGGGCGTGCTGGAGCAGGCTGGCCAGCCGGGCCGTCTCGTCCTCGATGCGCCAGATCAGCAGGACCGCGTTGCCGTGCCGGCTGATGCTGATGTCCGCCACCGCCGACAGCGGCACCTGGTCCACCAGGGCGGTCAGGTTCATCCGCCGGGCCCGGAACGGCTCCCCGGTGGCGTACACCCGCTCCACGCGCTGGAACAGCTCGCTCTCCCCGGCCGCCATCGGGTACGCCTGGAGCAGCAGCGCGCCGCCCACCACGGCCCGGGGCCGCCCGGCGGGGTCCAGGAAGCGGTCGTTGACGTGCTGGATGCGGAAGTCGACCAGGTTGCCGTCCGCGTCCAGGTGCGGCACCAGCACCAGCGCCGGGTCGTGCAGCCCGTCGGCGAGGTCCATCAGCTCCGCGGCGTCCGGCAGCACCCGCGGCTCGGCGCCGCCCAGGGGCCGGGTGGAGGTCTCCAGGGTGTGCGCGCACAGCTCCGCGAGCGCCTCCACCTGCCGGACCACCTGCGGCGGCTGCAACTGGAGCGGATCGGGCCAGGCGATCTCCAGCACGCCGTGCACCCGGCCGCCCGTCCCGGCGGGCAGCGCGACCCGGCCGCCCTCCGGGTAGCGCTGCCGGCCGAGGGTGGGCAGCCCGGTCTCCGCCAGGGACCTGATCCACTGGCCGTCGCGCTCGGTCAGGCCGCGCCGGGCCACCGTGGCCACGTCCGGCGGCACGTACCGCCAGCGCAGCGCCTCCGCGGGGGAGAACCCCGCGCTGCCGGCCAGCGCCAGCGAGCCGTCGGAGCCCGCCGACCAGATCGCCACCGCCACCGCGCCGAGCGGGCGCAGCGCCTGCTCCAGCAGCGCGTCGGCGACCGCCTGGGTGTCGTCGGCGGCCAGCGCGCCGCTCTCGGCCGCCCGCAGCCGTACGGCGGCCGACTCGGCGGCCTGCTCCTCGCTCTCCGCGGCGGCGGTGGCGGCGAGGAAGGCGTCGGTCACCTCCGACATCCGGTCCCGGGCGGCCTGGTTGATGACGTCGACCGCGAACTCCAGCGGCGTCATCCGGGCCTGCTCGGACAGCTCGGCGAGCTGCCGGGCGGCCTGCGCCGGACCGCACCCGAGGCGTTCGACGAGGATGCCCTTGGCGAGTTCGATCAGGGCCCGGCCCTCGGCCTCGGCCTGGGCCTGGGCCACCTCCCGGCTGAGCCGGTCCACGGTGGCCGCCAGCCGCCCCACCGGCGACTCGGGGGAGACGCCGGCGAGTTCCGCGCCGGGGGGCTTGCCGTCGGCCGGGTCCTGGGGCTGCTCGGAGATGCTCACGGGGTGACTGCTCCTCGACTGCGGTGCGCGCCGGACGGCCGGCCGGGGTACGGGACGGTGACGGGCACGCTCATGCCGGCAGCCACCGCCGTACGCGGTCCATGAGGTCGCCGGTGTCCACCGGCTTGGTGACGTAGTCGCTGGCCCCGGAGGCGATCGACTTCTCCCGGTCGCCCGGCATGGCCTTCGCGGTGACCGCGATGATCGGCAGGTCGGCGTACTGGGGCATGGCGCGGATCTCCGCGGTCGCCGTGTACCCGTCCATCTCCGGCATCATCACGTCCATCAGCACCAGCGCGATGTCGGGGTTGTTCAGCAGGGTGTCGATGCCCTTGCGGCCGTTGTCGGCGTGCAGCACCCGCAGGCCGTGCAGTTCGAGGATGCCGCTGAGCGCGAACAGGTTGCGGGCGTCGTCGTCGACGACCAGGACCGTGCGGCCCGCGGCCGGCTCGGCGGTGAGCGGCGGCACCAGGCGCTGCGGCTCCTCGGAGCGGACCAGCGACAGCACGTCGCCGGGCTCCTCGGCGGACAGGTGCAGGGCGATCCGCTCGCGCAGCTCGTCCAGGCTGGTGAGGAACTCCAGCGCCCCGCCGGTCCCCTCGGCGCGCAGGGTCTCCTCCAGCGCCGAGTCCACCCGGTGCCCGCTGTGCACCAGCACGGGTACGTTGGCCAGCGCCGAGTCGCCGCGCAGCGCCCGCAGGAAGCGGGACGCCTCACCGTCCGGCATGCCCAGCTCCAGCACCACGCAGTGGCAGGGGTCGGCGGCCAGGGCGCCCGCGGCCTCCTGGGCGCCGACGGCGGTGATCACGTCCAGCGGGGTGCGGGACCCGGCGTCGTCCCGGGCCTGCCGCAGGTCGGCGACGACGCTCTCGGCGACCAGGGTCAGCAGTCCGCGGGGGCGTTCCTCGACGACCAGCAGCCGCCGGGGCCGCTCGCCCTTGCCCGCCGACAGCTCCGGCACCGGCTCCGGCCGGGCCAGGGCGTCGGCGTCGGCCTCGGCGGCGGCGCTCTCGGTGTCCCGGCGGCGGCCCAGCAGCTCCTCGAAGTCCGGGCGGGAGACCGGCAGGAACAGGGTGAAGGTGCTGCCCTGTCCCGGCGTGCTGTCCACGGTCACCGCGCCGCCCAGCAACTGGGCGATCTCCCGGGTGATGGACAGGCCGAGGCCGGTGCCGCCGTACTTGCGGCTGGTGGTGCCGTCCGCCTGCTGGAAGGCGCCGAAGATGGTCTCCAGGTGCTGCTCGGGGATGCCGATGCCGGTGTCGCGGACCCGGAACGCCACCACGGCGCCGCCCCGGACCACGCCCTGCGGGACCTCCTCGTCCGCGGCCGGTTCCACCCGCAGCTCGACCCCGCCGCGCTCGGTGAACTTCACCGCGTTGGAAAGCAGGTTGCGCAGCACCTGACGGAGCCGGGAGTCGTCGGTGAGCAGGTCCGCCGGCGCGCCGGGCGCGGTGGTCACCGTGAACTCCAGGCCCTTCTGCGTGGTCATCGGCCGGAAGGTGGCCTCCACGTACTCGATGAGCTGGCGCAGCGTGACCCGCTCGGGCGCGACGTCCATCTTGCCGGCCTCGACCTTGGACAGGTCCAGGATGTCGTTGATGAGCTGGAGCAGGTCCGAGCCCGCCGAGTGGATGATGCCCGCGTACTCGACCTGCTTGGGGGTGAGGTTGCGGGAGGGGTTCTGAGCCAGCAACTGGGCCAGGATCAGCAGGCTGTTGAGGGGGGTGCGCAGTTCGTGGCTCATGTTGGCCAGGAACTCCGACTTGTACTTCGAGGCCAGCGACAACTGCTGGGCGCGGGCCTCCAGTTCCTGCCGGGCCTGCTCGATCTGGAGGTTCTTCGCCTCGATGTCCCGGTTCTGGGCGACCAGCAGCGACGCCTTCTCCTCCAGCTCGGCGTTGGAGCGCTGCAGCTCGTCCTGCTGCACCTGCAACTCGGTGGAACGGGCCTGGAGTTCGGCGGTCAGCCGCTGGGACTCGGCGAGCAGCTCGTCGGTGCGGGCGTTGGCGACGATGGTGTTGAGGTTGACGCCGATGGTCTCCATCAACTGGGTCAGGAAGTCCCGGTGGATCTGGGTGAACGGGCTGACCGAGGCCAGCTCGATGACGCCGAGGACCTGGCCCTCGACCACGATGGGCAGCAGCACCAGGGCGGACGGCACCACATGGCCGAGGCCCGAGGAGATGGTGACGTAGTCCGGCGGCAGCTCGTCCACCATGATGGTGCGGCGGCTGCGCGCGGCCTGCCCGACCAGGGTGCGGCCGAACGGGATGCGGACCGGCCGGTCGTCGTCGGGGGAGCCGTAGGAGCCGACGAGCCGCAGCTCGGGGCCGCGCTCGCCGTCCTCGGCGAGGTAGAAGGCGCCGTACTGGGCGGAGACCAGCGGCACCAGCTCGTCCATGATCAGCTCGGCGACCACGGGCAGATCCCGGTGGCCCTGCATCAGGGAGGAGATCCGCGCCAGGTTGGTCTTGAGCCAGTCCTGTTCCTGGTTGGCCCGGGTGGTCTCGCGCAGGGACTCCACCATCGCGTTGATGTTGTCCTTCAACTCGGCGACCTCGCCGGACGCCTCCACGTTGATGGAGCGGGTCAGGTCGCCCTCGGCGACCGCGCTGGTGACCTCGGCGATGGCCCGGACCTGCCGGGTCAGGTTGCCCGCCAGTTCGTTGACGTTCTCCGTCAGCCGCTTCCAGGTGCCGGAGACGCCCTCGACCTCGGCCTGGCCGCCGAGCCGGCCCTCGGTGCCGACCTCGCGGGCGACGCGGGTGACCTCGTCGGCGAAGGCGGAGAGCTGGTCGACCATCGTGTTGATGGTCGTCTTCAGTTCGAGGATCTCGCCGCGGGCGTCGACGTCGATCTTCTTCGACAGGTCGCCGCGGGCCACGGCGGTGGTCACCAGCGCGATGTTGCGGACCTGGCCGGTGAGGTTGTTGGCCATGGAGTTGACGTTGTCGGTCAGGTCCTTCCAGGTGCCGGCCACGTTGGGCACGTGCGCCTGGCCGCCCAGCCGGCCCTCGGTGCCGACCTCGCGGGCCACCCGGGTCACCTCGTCGGCGAACGCCGACAGGGTGTCGACCATGGTGTTGATGCCCTCGGCGAGGGCGGCGACCTCGCCCTTGGCCTCGACCGTGATCCGCTGCGACAGGTCGCCCTTGGCCACGGCGGTGGCGACCTGGGCGATGGAGCGGACCTGGTGGGTCAGGTTGGACGCCATCACGTTGACGTTGTCCGTGAGGTCCTTCCAGGTGCCGGAGACGCCCCGCACCTGCGCCTGCCCGCCCAGGTTCCCGGCGGTGCCGACCTCGCGGGCGACCCGGGTGACCTCGTCGGCGAAGGCGGAGAGCTGGTCGACCATCGTGTTGATGGTGTTCTTCAGCTCCAGGATCTCGCCGCGGGCGTCCACGGTGATCTTCTGCGACAGGTCGCCCTTGGCGACGGCGGTGGCGACCTGGGCGACATTGCGGACCTGGTTGGTCAGGTTGCCCGCCATGAAGTTCACCGAGTCGGTCAGGTCCCGCCAGGTGCCGCGCACCCCCTGGACGTCGGCCTGCCCGCCGAGCCGGCCCTCGGTGCCGACCTCGCGGGCGACCCGGGTGACCTCGTCGGCGAAGGCGGAGAGCTGGTCGACCATCGTGTTGATGGTGTTCTTCAGCTCCAGGATCTCGCCGCGGGCGTCCACGTCGATCTTCTGCGACAGGTCGCCCCGGGCGACCGCGGTGGCCACCTGGGCGATGTCCCGGACCTGTGTGGTCAGGTTGCCCGCCATGGCGTTGACGGAGTCGGTCAGGTCGGACCAGGTGCCCGAGACCCCCGGCACCTTCGCCTGCCCGCCGAGCCGGCCGTCGGTGCCCACCTCGCGGGCCACCCGGGTGACCTCGGAGGTGAACACGGACAACTGGTCCACCATGCCGTTGAAGACCTTGGCGATGTCGCCCAGCAGTCCGTCGGCGTCGTCCGGCAGCCGGGTGCCGAAGTCGCCGTCGCGGACGGCCGTCAAGCCGGCCAGGAGCCGTCGCAGCTCCTGGTCGCCCGGGACCGCTTCGACGGTCCCGGTGCTGTCGCTGGTCATGCGCACCCTCGTTCCGCTCCCCAGGAGCCCTCGCCACCGAGGACTCGGAACCCACCGGGGCGGGGGTACCGACCCGGTATGCCGTGCGTGCATTTCCGCAGTTCAGCGGAGCTGCCCGATGAGAAAATACGCCAGAGGCTAACGCACCCGCGCGGTGGGGAACAAAAAGACGACGCCTGCCCGTGACGGTCCCTCACGCGTTCGGGTCGGACCGTGCATGGATTGCTGGATCGGGGGTACGTGAACAGTTTTTTCACCGTCGGCGGGCGGACCGCCCGGCCGGGTCCGCAGGTGGGGCGGCGCTCGCCGAATGGCGGTGCGCGGGGAGGGTAGTTGCTGCTGTGTAAGGCCGGGCCGGCCGGGACGGGGCCGGGCCCCGGACAGCGACCCGTCACCACCCGGGAGGGAAGGAGCACTGTGCCGATGGACAGAATCTGGTCGTACGCGCCGGACAGCGGCCACGTCGAGGGAGAGGACCTGACGGGCTGCACCGTCGTCGCGCCCGACGGAACCATCGGTCAGGTGGACCGCCAGGCCGACCACTACGGCATGCGCCACCTGGTCGTCGACACCGGCGTCTGGGTCTTCGGCCGCAGTGTGCTGGTGCCGGTCGGCGTGGTCACGGGCATCGACCCCGGCGCCCGCAAGGTCACGGTGTCCTGCACCCGGGCCGAGGTGAAGGCCGCCCCCCGGTTCCGTACCGACAGCGAGACGATGGACCCGCAGTACCTCACCACCGTCGGCGAGTACTACGCCGCCCTGCCGCCCCGGACCGCCTCGGCCTCCTGAGGCGGGCCGCTCGGCCGCCCCGGGTCCGACGGCCGGGGCGGTCACCAGGGCAGGAAGACGTGGATGTCCTTGCCCCGGTCGTCGGGGACCACGCTGACCTGGTCGCACAGCGTGTGGATCAGGTGCCACCCTATGCCGCCGCCGCCGTTGTTCGGATGGAACGGCCGCGGGCTGGGCGGGGTCGGATTGGTGTCGTGCATCGCCACGTGCACCCCGTCGAAGGTGCGGCGCAACCGCAACTGGAACGGTCCGGGAGCGTACTGCACCGCGTTGGCGGCCAGCTCGGTGACGACCAGCAGGATGTCGTCCCAGTGCTCGGGGGCCGTCGGTGGTGACACCCGCGCGAGGTCGTAGAGGAATTCCTCCGCGACCAGCCGCGCACCGGTGACATTGTGCAGCTCCCCGTCGAAGCTGGCGGTGCGGTTCGTGATCTCCTCGGAAGCCAGTGTCCTGTCCCAACGCGACTCGGCTGCCATTTCGCCTTCCCGGCCCGGCGTCAGCCCGGCTGTCTCGTCCTTTCCGTGTGCCCCCTTCGTCTGCTAGTTCCCGTGCGGACAGAGCCTACGCGCCCGTCCGCACGGGACCTCGGGAGGTGAGCGGCACGGAGCGGGCGCGGGACGGTCAGCGCAGGAAGACATTGTCCGAGTCGTCCCACGCGTCCGGCTCGTCCGCCGCGGTCCGCACCCGGGGGCGGGAGCGCGCCGCGTACATCGCGTCGATCTCGAAGGCGTAGGTCCGCACGATCTCGTCCCGGCGCAGCTTCATCGAGGGCGTCAGCAGCCCGCCCGCCACGTCGAACGGCCGGGGCAGCACCCGGAAGACCCGGATCGACTCCGACCGCGACACCGCGCTGTTGGCGACGGCCACCGCGCGGGCGATCTCCTCGCGCAGCGCGTTCTCCTCCCGGGCCTCCCGCGCCGGGGCGTCGCCCTGCAGCGCCAGGGCGGCCCGCCAGTGGGTGAGGAACTCCGGGTCCAGCGTGATCAGCGCGCCGACGCAGGGCCGGTTGTCGCCGACCACGACCGCCTGGTGCACCAGCGGGTGCATCCGCAGCCGCTGCTCCAGCGCGGCCGGGGCGACGCTCTTGCCGCCGGAGGTGATGATGACGTCCTTCTTGCGGCCGGTGATCGTGAGGTAGCCCTCCTCGTCCAGGTGGCCGAGGTCGCCGGTGGCCAGCCAGCCTCCGCGCAGCGCGGACCGGGTGGCGGCGGCGTCGCCCACGTACCCCTGGAAGACGGACGGGCCGCGCACCAGGATCTCGCCGTCGTCGGCGACCCGGATCTCGGTGCCGGGCAGCGCCTTGCCGACGGTGCCGGACTTCTCCCGGCCCAGCGGCTGCATCGTCACCCCGCCGCTGGTCTCGGTCAGCCCGTACCCGTCGTGCACATAGATGCCGATGCCCTCGAAGAACAGGGACAGCTCCCGGCTGAGCGGGGAGCCGCCGCAGGTCGCGCGGCGCACCCGGCCGCCCAGGGCGTCGCGCAGCCCGCGGTAGACCGTCCGCTCGTACAGGGCGTGCTGGAGCCGCAGGTCGAGGCCGGGTCCCGGGCCGGTGCCCAGCCGGCGGCGCTCCAGGGCCGCCGCGTACTGCCGGGCGGTCTCCGCCGCCCGTTCGAACAGCGCGCCCCGGCCGGCCTGCTGGGCCGCGCGCAGGAAGTTCTTGTAGATCTTCTCCAGCACCGAGGGGACCGCGTAGAAGTACGTCGGGCGGAAGGAGCGCAGCGCCGAGGCGAGCGTCGCCGCGTCCATCTCCGGCTCGTGCCCCATCAGCAGGCCGCCGCGCACGCACAGGCTTTGGATCATCAGCCCGTACACATGGGAGAACGGCAGGAAGGCCAGGACCGAGCCCTGTTCCCCCGGCGGCGCGGCGGTGTGCCCCCAGCCGGCCAGCAGCACGTCGCAGGGGCCGGCCAGGCCCCGGTGGCTCAGGGCGCAGCCCAGCGCGCGGCCGGAGGTGCCGGAGGTGTAGGCGACGACCGCGGTGGCGTCCGGCAGGACGATGCGGCGCAGGGAGTCCACGGTGGGCGCCGGGACCGGCTCGCCGCGCGCGGTCAGCTCGGCCAGCGCGCCCGCGTCCAACTGCCAGACGTGCCGCAGCGACGGCAGGGTGGCGCACACCGAGCCGACGGTCATCACGCCCTGCTCGTCCTCGACCACGACGGCCACGCATCCGGCGTCCCGCAGGATCCACTCGACCTGGTCCCGGGCGGAGGCCGGGTAGATCGGCACCACCTCGGCGCCCACCGACCACAGCGCGTAGCCGAGCACCGTCCACTCGTAGCGGGTCCGCGCCATGATCGCGACCCGCTCGCCCGGCTGGATGCCCGAGGCGATCAGGCCCCGGGCCAGGCCGACGACCTCGTCGCGGACCTCGGCGGCGGTCACCTCCTCCCAGCGGGCGGCGGCCGGGTCGGGGCGGCGGGCCAGCAGCGGCAGGGCGGGCGTCCGGGCCGCCGTCTCGAACAGGGAGTCGGCGAGCCCGCCGGTCAGCGGCGGGGCGGCGGGGGGAGCGAGAGCTTCGCGCATGCACTGCTCCTGACGGATCGGGCGGGGCGACGCGCCGACGGACACCGCCGGCGCGGTGCTCGAATCTAGCCGAGGAGGGCCGCGCCGGGGGACGGGACGGCGGAAGTCAGCCCCGGCTCGGTGATCCCGGCCGATCGGGGGACCCGTAGGGCATGAGCTATACGAATCCCGACCCCGAACCCGAACGCACCACCGGTCTGGAGCCCGGCGGCGGGGTGCCGCCCGGCGAGACCCCGCCCGCGGAGAGCAGCCTGCCCGAGGCCGGTCCCCGGGAGGTGCACAACCCCACGAAAGGCTGGGCCAAGGCGCCGCTGACCCTGATCCTGCTCCTGGTCGTCCTCGTCGCGGCGGGCTTCCTGGCCTATGCCATCGCCCTGATGCTCTGAGCGGGGGCCGCGGCGGCGGCTCCGGGAGGTCTCAGCCCTGGGTGCGGCGCACGCACTCGGTGACGACGTCCCGCAGGCTGCCCGTGCGCTCCAGCAGCTCGCGCTGGACCCTGGCCCCGTTGCCGTCGCGCAGCAGCTCCGCACAGCCCTCCCGCACCCGCTCCAGGTCACCGGTGCCGGCCAGCGCCTCCTCGACGTGGTCGAGCAGCGCCCGTACGACGGTCTCGGCGGGCATCCGGCGCATCGTCGCCGGGTGCAGCAGCTCCTCGGTCAGCCCCGACCGGGCGGCCCGCCAGGCGGCCAGGCGCAGCAGGCTCACGCTGGGGTCGGCCGGCTCCTCGCCCGCCCGCCACTGCCGCACGGCGGTCTCCACCAGGGCGCGCGCCAGGGTGGCCAGCAGCACGGCGGTGCCGGAGTGCAGACAGACGTCGGCGACCCGGAACTCCACGGTCGGGTACTGCTCGGAGAGCCGGACGTCGAAGTAGACCATCTTCTCGTCCAGGAGGGTGCCGGTGGCGACCATGTCGGAGACCCGCCGGTGGTAGGTCTCCGCCGACCCGAACAGCTCGGTCGGCCCGGCCGACGGCCAGCGCTGCCAGACCCGGCTGCGGTAGCTGCTGTAGCCGGAGTCCTTGCCCTGGTAGAACGGCGAATTCGCGCTCAGCGCGGTGAGCACCGGCAGCCAGGGCCGCACCCGGTCGACGACGGCGACGCCCTCCTCGTCGGAGTCGACGGCGACATGTACATGGCAGCCCAGCACGAGCTGCTCCTGGACCACGGCGCCGTACTGCTCCGCCATCCACTGGTAGCGCCGGCTCACGCCCACGGCGGGGCTGGCCGGCAGGGGAGAGGTGGCGAGGGCCGCGACCGCGCAGCCGATGCCCCCGGCGTGCCGGGCGGCCTCCTTGCGGCAGCGGACGATCTCCGCGTGCAGCTTCTCCATGTCCGCCTGCGGATGCGTGGCGAACTCCAGCATCTGGTCGTGCAGTTCCTTCTCGAAGACGTCCTCCTCGCCCGGTTCCTGCGCGGCCCGGGCGAGGATCGCCGCGGACATGGCCCGGGGCTCGCCGGTCTCGGGATCGACCAGGAGGAGTTCCTCCTCCACTCCGACGGTGCGCACGTGATGCCGCCCTTTCTGTAGCCTGCCGCGGCGACGACGAGGAATTCTCGGTCGCAAGGCCCCGCCTGCCCCTTGCGGGCCGGTCGAACACCTGGTCGTCGCCGCCGGGCCTCAGCGGGTGTGCGGCACCAGCCACACCGTGGCCAGCGGCGGCAGGGTCAGCCGCAGGCCCCCGGCCTCCGCTGCCACCGGGTCCGCGGCGGTGACGCCGCTGCCGCCGTACCGGGTGTCGTCGGTGTTCAGGACCTCCCGCCAGGCGGCCGTCTCCGCGCCGGCGTCGAGCCGGTAGCCGTGCCGGACCACCGGCGAGAAGTTCGACACCGCGAGCAGCGGGGAGCCGTCGGCGCCATAGCGCAGGAACGCGAAGACGTTGTCGTCGGCGGCGTCCACCGCCACCCACCGGAAACCGGCCGGATCCGTGTCCCGCTGCCACAGCGCCGGGGTGTCCCGGTAGACGGTGTTGAGATCGCGGACCAGGTCCCGCACCCCCCGGTGGTCGCCCGCCGAGTGGTACCCGTCGTCCAGCAGCCACCACTCCGGGCCCTGCCGCTCCGACCACTCCGCGCCCTGCGCGAACTCCTGCCCCATGAACAGGAGCTGCTTGCCGGGGTGGGCCCACATGAAGCCCAGGTAGGCGCGGACGTTCGCCTGCCGCTGCCACCAGTCGCCGGGCATCTTCGACACCAGCGCCCGCTTGCCGTGCACCACCTCGTCGTGCGAGATCGGCAGCACGTAGTTCTCGCTGTAGGCGTACACCATCGAGAAGGTCATCTCGTGGTGGTGGTACTTGCGGTGCACCGGCTCCTTGGCGACGTACTCCAGCGAGTCGTGCATCCACCCCATGTTCCACTTGAACCCGAAGCCGAGGCCGCCCGCGTCGGTGGGCCGGGTCACCCCGCCCCACGCGGTGGACTCTTCCGCGATGGTCACCACGCCGGGGCAGCGCCGGTAGACGGTGGCGTTCATCTCCTGGAGGAACGCCATCGCCGCCAGGTCCTCCCGGCCGCCGTACACATTGGGCTCCCACTGCCCGGACTCGCGCGAGTAGTCCAGGTAGAGCATCGAGGCGACCGCGTCCACCCGCAGCCCGTCGATGTGGAACTCCTCGCACCAGTACACCGCGTTGGCGACCAGGAAGTTGCGCACCTCGGTGCGGGCGAAGTCGAAGGTGTACGTGCCCCAGTCCGGGTGGGTCGCGCGCCGCTCGTCCCCCGGCTCGTACAGCGGGTCCCCGTCGAAGCGGGCCAGCGCCCAGTCGTCCTTCGGGAAGTGGGCCGGCACCCAGTCCATGATCACGCCGATCCCGGCCCGGTGCAGCGCGTCCACCAGGTACCGGAAGTCGTCCGGGGTGCCCAGCCGGGCGGTGGGCGCGTAGAACCCGGTGACCTGGTAGCCCCAGGACGGCCCGTAGGGGTGCTCGGCGACCGGCATCAGCTCGACGTGGGTGAACCCCAGGTCCTTCACGTACGCGGGGAGTTCCTCGGCCAGCTCGCGGTAGGTCAGCCCCGGCCGCCAGGACGGCAGGTGGACCTCGTACACCGAGAACGGCGCCTCGTGCACCGGTGTCGCGCCCCGGCCCCGCATCCACTCCTCGTCGCCCCAGGTGTAGTGCGAGGCCGTCACCACCGACGCGGTGTCCGGCGGCTGCTCGGTGCGCCGGGCCATCGGGTCGGCCTTGAGGAAGCGCTGACCGTACCGGGAGTGGATCTCGAACTTGTACGCGGCGCCCTCGCCGATCCCCGGCAGGAACAGCTCCCACACCCCGGACGAGCCCAGCGAGCGCATCGGGAAGGCGGTGCCGTCCCAGTAGGTGAAGTCGCCGGCCACCCGCACGCCCCGCGCGTTCGGCGCCCAGACGGTGAAGCGGGTGCCGGCCACGCCCTGGTGGACCATCGGCTGCGCGCCCAGCGCCCGCCAGAGCTGCTCGTGCCGGCCCTCGGAGATCAGATGCAGGTCCAGCTCACCGAGCGCGGGCAGGAAACGGTACGGGTCATGGGTCTCCAGCTCGGCCTCCGCGTACTCCACCAGCAGCGTGTACGCGGGGATCTCCGGCAGCGCCAGCACCCCGGAGAACAGGCCGTCGCCCTCCGGCACCAGCGGATGCCGCTCACCGCCGGTGACCACGCTCACCGCGCGGGCGCAGGGCCGCAGCGCCCGGAAGGCGATCCCGCCGGGCACCGGGTGGGCGCCGAGCAGCGCGTGCGGATCGTGGTGCGCGCCCGCCAGCAGTTGCCCCCGGTCGGCCGCGTCCAGCGGGTCAGCGGCACCGGCCGCCCCGGCGGAGGGGGCGGCGGGACCGGACGGCTCGGGGAGCGAGGTGTCGCGGAGGGCCATGTCAGTCTCCTCTCACGGCGAGTCGTTCGATCGCCGCCATGGGTACGGGAAGCCAGTCGGGGCGGTGCCGGGCCTCGTACAGCACCTCGTACACGGCCCGGTCCGTCTCGTAGGCGCGCAGCAGACCGTGCTTCTTGCGCGGGTCCCAGCCGGCCCGGGCGGCGTAGCCCGCGCAGTACGCCTCGCGGCAGCGGCGGGCCCACTCCGGGCGCCACGGCCGGCGCTGCCGGGCGGCGTAGTCGAAGGAGCGCAGCATGCCCGCGATGTCCCGGACCGGGGAGTGGACGCTGCGGCGCTCGCTGAGCGGCCGGGACGGCTCGCCCTCGAAGTCGATGACGAACCAGTCGCGTCCGGCGCGCAGCACCTGCCCCAGGTGCAGGTCGCCGTGGACGCGCTGGGCGGGCGGGCCGGTGTCGCAGGTGCTCAGCGCGGCGAACGCGGACCGCAGCCCCGGTACGAAGGGGCGCAGCGCCGGGACGCAGTGCGCGGCGGCGGTCAGCCGCTCGGTCATCGCCGCCGCCGTCCGCCCGTTCTCCGCGCCCGCCCCGGCCGGGAACGCCGCGGCCAGCGCCAGGTGCACATCGGCGGTGGCCCGGCCCAGCTCCCGGGCCTGCGCGGTGAAGTCGTGGCCGCCCGCCAGCGCGTCCAGGGCCAGCGACCAGCCGTCGGTGGCGTCGTGCAGGAACGGCTGGAGCACGCCCAGCGTCGCCTGGCACGGATGCGAGGTGCGGAACCACGCCACCGGCGCGGGGACCCGGCCGCAGCCCTGCCGGGCCAGCGCCCCCGGCACCTCCAGATCGGGGTTGACCCCGGGCTGGATGCGCCGGAACACCTTGAGGATGAACTCGTCGCCGTAGACCAGCGAGGAGTTGGACTGCTCGGCGTCCAGCAGCCGCGGCACCAGCCCGGCGGGCACCGGCCGCGCCGGGTCCGCCTCGAAGCGCAGCGGACCGGCCTTGCCCGGGTGCCGCAGCCGCTCCAGCAGCAACTGGGCCATCCGGGGGTCGCGCAACGCGTCGTACACCGTCAGACCGGCCAGCGGACCGTCGCCGACCCGGCCGATGAGCGCCCGGCCCAGCCGCGGCGACGGGTGCTCGCGCACCCCGAGCAGCAACTGGTAGCAGTCGCCGGCCGGTGGCGCGCCGCCGGGCGCGGGCACCGTGCCGTGACCGGCGTGGACCAGCAGATGCAGACAGCCGGGGAACAGCTCCGTCATCGACAGCAGACCCAGGTCGGTGACGGGCCGGTCCTTGCCCGCGAACCAGCGCTGCTTGGGCAGCCAGTCACGCAGCAACTCGCCGAGCGACCCCATGGGCTCGGGGAGCTGCGCCGGTCTCGGGCGCGGGGATGCGGTCTTCGGCATGGTGACGCGTCCTTTCCTCGGCCCGCGCTCACGCTCGGCGGCCGATGCGGGATGCGACTCGGGTGAGCCGGAACCAGTAGAAGCCGTGGCCCCCGAGGGTCAGCAGATACGGCAGTTCGCCGATGGCCGGGAAGCGCACCCCGCCGAACAGCTCGACCGGGTGGCGCCCGGCGAACGCGCGCAGGTCCAGCTCGGTGGGCTGGGCGAACCGCGCGAAGTTGTTGACGCACAGCACCAGGTCGTCCTCGTACTCCCGCAGGAAGGCGAGGACGGCCGGGTTGGAGGACGGCAGTTCGGTGTAGGTGCCGAGGCCGAAGGCCGGGTTCTGCTTGCGGATCTCGATCATCCGGCGGGTCCAGTGCAGCAGCGAGGACGGCGAGGCCATCGACGCCTCGACATTGGTGACCTGGTAGCCGTAGACCGGGTCCATGATCGTGGGGAGCGACAGCCGCCCGGGGTCGCAGGTGGAGAACCCGGCGTTGCGGTCCGGGGTCCACTGCATCGGGGTGCGCACCGCGTCGCGGTCGCCGAGCCAGATGTTGTCGCCCATGCCGATCTCGTCGCCGTAGTAGA
>NZ_BNBI01000012.1 GCF_014655295.1 Streptomyces fumanus | reverse complement strand
GTGTTGTTGGGGCCCTTGCGGTGGGTGGTGCCGATGGGGTGGATGGGCGGGAGGTAGACGACGTCGAAGCCCATGGCGGCGATGGCGGGCAGCCGCCTGGCGGCGGTGCGGAAGGTGCCGTGGGGGGTGTCGGGGGTGCCCTCGGAGCGGGGGAAGAACTCGTACCAGGCGCCGTACAGGGCGCGTTCGCGTTCCACCAGCAGCGGCAGCGGCTCGGAGGCGGTGACCAGCTCCCGCAGCGGATACCGCGCCAGCACCGCGTCCACCTCGGGGGTCAGCGCCGCCGCCAGCCGGGACGCGGCCTGCCGGGTCTCGTCCCGCAGCGCCGCCGCGGCGTCCAGGACCACCTGCCGGCCGCCGTCCTTCGGCACCCCGGCCGCGGCCCGCTCGTAGAGCCGCGCGCCCTCCTCCAGGACCAGGTCCGTGTCGATCCCGGCCGGGATCTTCACCCGGGCGTGGTGGCGCCAGGTGGCGACCGGATCGCTCCAGCCCTCCACGGCGTACGTCCACCGGCCCGGCCGGTCCGGGGTGACCTCGGCGCCCCAGCGGTCGGTGCCGGGGGCCAGTTCCCGCATCGGCGTCCACGGGCCGGGCCGGCCGTCGGGATCGCGCAGGACGACATTGGCGGCCACCGCGTCGTGTCCCTCCCGGAACACGGTGGCCGAGATCATGAACGTCTCGCCGGTGACGGCCTTGGCGGGCCGGCGTCCGTGCTGGACCACCGGACGGACGTCGAGGACCGGGATGCGCCCGACGGCGGTGGCGGTGCCGCCAGTCGGCGGCGGTCCGGAGGGCCGGGTCCCGGCCGGCTCCGGCCGAACCGTTTCGGCGCCGGATGAACGGGGAACTGGCGAGTGGTGCTTGGCGGGCATGACCGCTCCTGTCCGCGGCAACGAGGATGGGCAGAGGGGATGGCGGGACGGGTCCTGCGGGGTCACCACTGTGGGGTGTACCGCAGGAGCCTTCCCACACTTCTCGGGTGGGCAATCCGGCGCTTTGTTAACTCCGTACGCGCGTATCGGCGCACCGGCGGGGCGAGCGCCCCCACCGTGCAACGCGGCCCGCGCGGCGACCGGTTCAGCGACCCGGCCGCCCGGCCGGACACCTTCCCGGTCACGGCCCCCGTCACGGGAACCTGCGCGATCCGGGGCGGCCCCGGCCGTACCCGCCGCGCGGCACACGCCGCCGCCCGGGTCTCCCGGTGGCCGGAACTACGCCCCCGTCCCGGTCCGTGCCGTACGTCTGGCTGATCCTCACCCGCACTCCTCGTCCCCCTCCTGGGCACAACTCCGCACCGGGTACCCCCGTTCGCCCGGGACAGCCCCCGGTGCGGCGCACGTCACACCGGGGCCCCCGCGAGAACCGGCCATGTCCGGATGTGCGGGGGAGTGTCCCCCGTTCCGGCCGAACGGGGGGTCCGGTGGCCAAGCGCCCGCGGTCACCGCCCGGACGCCGGTACCGTCGGGGGGACGGCGCGGTAGACACCGCGCCACTCCAGCGACCGCGTTGAGGTGGAATGTGAAGGCGATCCGCCGACTGACCGTCCGTCCCGTCCTCCCCGACCCCCTTCGGCCGCTCAGCGAACTGGCCCGCAACCTGCGCTGGTCCTGGCATGCCGAGACGCGCGACCTCTTCCAGTCCGTCGATCCCGAATGCTGGGCCGCCGCCGGCCGCGACCCCGTACGGCTGCTCGGCACCGTCGGCCCCGGGCGGCTGGCGGAACTGGCCGAGGACCGCCGCTTCCTGCGCCGCCTGACCGCGGCCGCCGACGACCTCGACTACTACATGACCGGCGACCGCTGGTACCAGGCGCAGACCGCCAAGCTGCCCGCCGCCGTCGCCTACTTCTCGCCCGAGTTCGGCATCACCGCCGCCCTGCCCCAGTACTCCGGGGGCCTCGGCATCCTCGCCGGCGACCACCTCAAGGCCGCCAGCGACCTCGGGGTGCCGCTGATCGGCGTCGGCCTGCTCTACCGGCACGGCTACTTCCGCCAGTCCCTGAGCCGGGACGGCTGGCAGCAGGAGCACTATCCCGTCCTCGACCCCAACGAACTGCCCCTGAGCCTGCTGGAGGAGCCCGACGGCACCCCCGCCCAGGTGGTCCTCGCCCTCCCCGGCGGCCGGGAACTGCGCGCCCGGATCTGGCAGGCCCAGGTCGGCCGGGTCCCGCTGCTGCTGCTCGACTCCGACGTCGAGGAGAACGACCTCGGCGAGCGCGGCGTCACCGACCGGCTCTACGGCGGCGGCAGCGAGCACCGGCTGCTCCAGGAGATGCTGCTCGGCATAGGAGGGGTCAGGGCCGTACGCACCTACTGCCGGCTCACCGGACACCCCGCGCCCGAGGTCTTCCACACCAACGAGGGCCACGCCGGCTTCCTCGGCCTGGAGCGCATCGCCGAACTCTGCGCGGACGGCCTGGAGTTCGACCCGGCCCTGGAGGCGGTGCGGGCCGGGACCGTGTTCACCACCCACACCCCCGTCCCGGCCGGCATCGACCGCTTCGACCGGGAGCTGGTCGCCCGCCACTTCGGCCCCGGCGCCGAGCTGCCCGGCATCGACGTGGAACGGGTGCTCCGGCTCGGCATGGAGACCTACCCCGGCGGCGAGCCCAACCTGTTCAACATGGCCGTGATGGGCCTGCGCCTGGCCCAGCGCGCCAACGGCGTCTCCCTGCTGCACGGCGGGGTCAGCCGCGAGATGTTCTCCGGCCTGTGGCCCGGCTTCGACGCCGACGAGGTGCCCATCACCTCCGTCACCAACGGCGTGCACGCCCCCACCTGGGTCGCCCCCGAGGTGCTCCGGCTCGGCGCCCGGCAGATCGGCGCCCAGCGCACCGAGGACGCGCTCACCGTCGGCGGCTCCGACCGCTGGGACGCGGTGGCCGACATCCCCGCCGAGGACATCTGGGAGCTCCGCCGCACCCTGCGCGAGCAGCTCGTCACCGAGGTACGGACCCGGCTGCGCGCCTCCTGGCGGCAGCGCGGCGCCGGCACCGCCGAACTGGGCTGGATCGACGGCGTCCTCGACCCGGACGTGCTCACCATCGGCTTCGCGCGGCGCGTCCCCTCGTACAAGCGGCTGACGCTGATGCTGCGGGACCGCGACCGGCTGATGGAGCTGCTGCTGCACCCCGAGCGGCCGGTCCAGATCGTCGTGGCCGGCAAGGCGCACCCGGCCGACGACGGCGGCAAGCGGCTGGTGCAGGAACTCGTCCGGTTCGCCGACGACCCCCGGGTGCGCCACCGCATCGTGTTCCTGCCCGACTACGGCATGGCGATGGCGCAGAAGCTCTACCCCGGCTGCGACATCTGGCTCAACAACCCGCTGCGGCCGCTGGAGGCGTGCGGCACCTCCGGGATGAAGGCCGCCCTCAACGGCTGCCTCAACCTCTCCGTCCTGGACGGCTGGTGGGACGAGTGGTACCAGCCCGACTTCGGCTGGGCCATCCCCACCGCCGACGGCTCCGGGACCGACGCCGACCGGCGCGACGCCATAGAGGCCGCCGCCCTCTACGACCTGCTGGAACAGCGGGTCGCCCCGCGCTTCTACGAGCGCGGGCGCAGCGGTCTGCCGGACCGCTGGATCGAGATGGTCCGCCAGACCCTCAGCCTGCTCGGCCCCAAGGTGCTGGCCGGCCGCATGGTCCGCGAGTACGTGGACCGGCTCTACGCCCCCGCCGCCGCGGCCCACCGCGCGATGGACGCCGACGCCGCCCGCGACCTCGCCGCCTGGAAGGCCAGGCTGCGCGCCGCCTGGCACGGGGTGAGCGTCGACCACGTGGAGACCTCCGCCGCCCCGCCCACCGCGGAGCTCGGCACCACCCTCGGGCTGCGGGTCCGCGTCCGCCTCGGCGATCTCGGCCCGGACGACGTGGAGGTGCAGGCGGTCTCCGGCCGGGTGGACACCGAGGACCGCATCACCGACGCCGACACGGTCCCGCTGAAGCCGTCGGGCGGCCCCGACCTGGAGGGCCGCTGGGTCTACGAGGGTCCGCTCGCCCTGGACCGCACCGGGCCCTTCGGCTACACCGTCCGCATCCTGCCCGCCCACCCGCGACTGGCCTCGGCGGCCGAACTCGGGCTGGTCGCGCTGCCGTCGCAGGACCTGGTGGAGGCGGCGGGCCTGCTGATGCGCTGACCCGCCGGGGCCCCCGGGCGCCGGGGGCCCCGCTCAGTCCTCGGCCTCGCCGGCGGCCAGCCTGCGCAGCACGGTCCCGCAGCGCCGGGCGTAGGCGTGCTGCAGGCCGCGGGTGGCCGCCCCGCCCGCCCTGGCGTACCACTTGGCGGGGCGGCTGAAGGCGGTCACGGTCAGCCAGACCGTGCCGTCGCCGGTGCGGTCCACGACGAAGGACTCCTCGCCGCACTCCGGGTGGCCGGGCAGGGTGCCGTACGCCCAGCCGGCGCGGCGGGGTTCCTCCACCGCCCACACCACCCGGCACGGTGCCTTGATCACCCCGGCCAGGGTCACGGTGACGTCGACGCCGGGCGCGGCACGGTCCGCGCCGGCGTCCAGGCCGACCCCCAGCGACCGGTGCATCTCCCAGGTGAGCACCGCCTCGGCCGCCCGGCGGAAGACGGGCTCCCCCTCGCCCAGGCGGGTGCGTACGTGCAGCGGGTGGAAGCCCGGCGGGCAGGTGCCGCTCTGCTCGCGGGTGACGCCGACGGCGTCGTACGTGAAGGACATGGGGCCCTAGCCTAGGTTCCGGCGGGCGGCGCTGTCAGACGGCGCGTCGCCGTGCCAGGTCGCCCCGAGTGCCGCGCAGGTCCCGCCGGCCGCGACCGGTCCGGCGTGACCTCCCGGTCCGGTGATCCCGCCGTACTCCGTCACGGCCACCCGGTCGGCGTCGTGCGCGGCTCAGGCCAGACTGTCGCGCCAGGCGCGGTGCAGGTCGGCGAACCGGCCGGTACCGGCGATCAGTTCGGCTGGGGAGCCGTCCTCCACGATCCGGCCGTCCTCCATCACCAGCACCCGGTCGGCGATCTCCACGGTGGACAGCCGGTGCGCGATCACCACCGCCGTACGGCCGTGCAGGACCGTCGCCATCGCCCGCTGCACCGCCCGCTCGCCGGGCACGTCCAGCGAGCTGGTCGCCTCGTCGAGGATCAGCACCGCCGGGTCGGCGAGCAGCGCCCGCGCGAACGCCACCAGTTGGCGCTGGCCGGCCGAGATCCGGCCGCCCCGTTTGCGCACGTCGGTGTCGTAGCCGTCGGGCAGCGCGCCGATGAAGTCGTGCGCGCCGATCGCCTTCGCGGCCCGCTCGATCTCCTGCCGGGTCGCCTCCGGGCGGCCGAGGGCGATGTTCTCGGCGACCGTGCCGGAGAACAGGAACGCCTCCTGCGTCACCATCACCACCCCCCGCCGCAGCTCGGGCACGGCGAGGTCGCGCAGATCGGTGCCGTCGAGCAGGACCCGGCCCCGGGTCGGGTCGTAGAACCGGGCCAGCAGCTTGGCCAGGGTCGACTTGCCCGCGCCGGTGGAGCCGACGACCGCGACGGTCTGCCCGGCGGGGATCGTCAGGTCGAAGCGCGGCAGCACCTCGCCGCCGGTGCGGTAGGCGAAGCTCACCCCCTCGAAGACCACCTCCCGGCCGGGGTGCTCCGATGCCGTCGGGGGCAGCTCCTTCGGGGCCGCCGGCTCCGGCACGGACGGCGTCTGCGCCAGCAGGCCCGCGATCTTCTCCAGGGAGGCCGCCGCCGACTGGTAGGAGTTCAGGAACATGCCGAGCCGGTCGATCGGGTCGTACAGCCGCCGCAGGTACAGCACCGCCGCCGCCAGCACCCCCAGTGCGAGGGTGCCGTCCGCCACCCGCTGGGCGCCCCACAGCACGATCCCGGCGACGGCCGTGTTGGCGACCAGCCGGGAGCCGGTGACATAGCGGGCCATCTCCAGCAGCGCGTCGCCGTTGGTCCGCTCGTGCCGCCGGTTCAGGACGGCGAAGCCGGCGTCGTTGGCGGCCTCGCGGCGGAAGGCGCGCACCGGCCGTATGCCGTTCATCGTCTCCACGAACTTCACGATCACCGCGGCGATCGCCGTGGACCGCTTGCGGTACACCCGCCCCGCCCGCCGCCGGTAGGACCGCACCAGCGCGTACAGCGGCCCGAACGACGCCACCGCGACGGCGCCCAGGCCGAGGTCCAGCCAGAGCAGCATCGCCGAGATGGAGACGAAGGAGAGGACGACCGTGACCAGTTCCTGCAGGCCCTCGCTGAGCAGTTCGCGCAGCGACTCCACGTCGGTGGTGGCGCGGGAGATCAGCCGGCCCGAGGTGTACCGCTCGTGGAAGTCGACGCTGAGCGCCTGGGCGTGGCGGAAGATCCGGCCGCGCAGGTCGAGCAGCACGTCCTGGTTGACGCGGGCGGCGGCGCGGACGAACGCGTACTGCAGGGCGCCGCCCGCCGCCGAGCAGAGCAGGTATCCGGCGCCGACCGCGATCAGCGGCGCCCGGTCGCCGTCGCGCAGCGCGGGCACGGCGTGGTCGATGGCGTACGCCACCAGCAGCGGGCCCGCCTGCAGCGCGGCCTGCTGGAGCAGCAGCAGGAGCGTGGTGACGGCGACCCGGGCCCGCATCGGGGCGAGCAGGGAGCGCAGCAGGGCGGCGGTGGCGCCGGGCGGGGTGGGCAGGACGTCCCGGTCGAAGGGGTCGCCGTCGGCGCCGGGGGCCCGGTCGTCGCCGGGGCCGTCCTGGGCCGGGGCGGTGGTGGTGGGCGCCGTCATCGGTCGTCGTCCTCCCCTGCGCCCGACATCAGGTGGGCGTACTCGGCGTTGGTGCGCAGCAGTTCCTGGTGGGTGCCGACGGCGGTGATCCGGCCCCCGGAGAGCAGGGCGACCCGGTCGGCGAGCAGCACCGTGGACGGCCGGTGGGCGACGATCAGCGCGGTGGTGTCCGCCAGCACCCGGCGCAGCGCGGCCTCCACGGCGGCCTCGGTGTGCACGTCCAGCGCGGACAGCGGGTCGTCCAGGACCAGGAAGCGGGGCCGGCCGACCACCGCGCGGGCCAGCGCCAGCCGCTGCCGCTGGCCGCCGGACAGGCTCAGGCCCTGTTCGCCGACCTGGGTGTCGGTGCCCCGCGGCAGCGCGTGCACGAACTCCGCGCTGGCGACCGCCAGGGCCCGCCGCAGTCGGGCCTCGTCGGCGGTGTCGCCGGCGCCCATCAGCACGTTCTCCGCGACGCTGGCCGAGAACAGCGTCGGCTCCTCGAACGCCACGGACACCATCGCCCGCAGCTCCTCCCGGGGCAGCTCGGCGATGTCCCGGCCGTCGAGGGTGATCCGCCCCCCGGTGATCTCGTGCAGCCGGGGCACCAGCGCGGTGAGCGTCGTCTTGCCGCTGCCGGTCGCGCCGACCAGGGCCATCGACTCCCCGGAGCGGATGTGCAGGTCGATGCCGTCGAGGACGGGCGGGGAGCCGGGGTCGGCGTCGGGGTACCGGAACCGGACGTTCTCGAACCGCAGGCCGTCGGCCGTCCCGCCCCTGCCCGTCCCGCCGCCGTCGCCCCGCGCCTCCGGGCCGCGTGCCGCCGCGCCGCGTGTCTCCGGGCCCCGCGCCTTCGGGCCCCGCGCCTCCGGGCCGTGTGCCCGGTCTCCCGGCACGTCCGGCCCCGGCGTCTCCACCCGCTCGTCCATCACCTCGAAGTACCGCTGTGTGGCCGTCGCCGCCTCCTGGCTCATCGCCAGCAGGAACCCGATCGACTCCACCGGCCAGCGCAGCGCCAGCGCGGTCGACAGGAACGCCACCAGCGTCCCCGCCGACAACGCCCCGTCGGCGACCCGCACCGCCCCGACGACCAGCGCCGCCCCGATCGCCAGCTCCGGCAGCGTCACGATCACCGCCCAGATGGCGGCGAGCAGCCTCGCCTTGCGCAGCTCGGTCCCCCGCAGCCTGCGGGACAGCTCCCGGAACGCCCGGGCCTGGCTGCGGTGCCGCCCGAACCCCTTGATGATCCGGATGCCGAGCACGCTCTCCTCGACGACCGTGGTCAGGTCCCCGACCTGGTCCTGCGCCCGCCGGGCGACCTCGGAGTACCTCCGCTCGAAGACCGCGCAGGTCACGATCATCGGCACGGCCGGCCCCAGCACGACCAGCCCCAGCGTCCAGTCCTGCACCAGCATGATGACCACGCCGACGACGATCGTCACCCCGTTGACCAGCAGGAACGTCAGCGGGAAGGCGAGGAACATGCGCAGCAGCATCAGGTCCGTCGTCCCCCGGGACAGCAACTGCCCCGAGGGCCAGCGGTCGTGGAAGGCCACCGGCAGCCGCTGCAGGTGCCGGTAGAGGTCCGCCCGCATCGCCGCCTCGACGCCGGACAGCGGCCGGGCCACCAGCCACCGCCGCAGCCCGAACAGCAGCGCCTCCGCACAGCCCAGGAGCAGCAGGTACAGCGCGCCGAGCCAGACCCCGGCCGGGTCCCGGTCGGCGACCGGACCGTCGACCATCCACTTCAGCACCAGCGGGATCACCAGCCCCACGCAGGAGGCGACGATCGCCACGAACGCGGCGGTGAACAGCCGGGCCCGCACCGGCCGCACGTACGGCCACAGCCGGAGCAGCGTCCGGACGGCGGACCGGTCCTGGGCGGGGGCCGACGCGGCGGCGGGTGTCGTGGTCATCAGCAGCGAGCCTACGGACCGCCACTGACAGTGCCCACCGAGTTTCCGGCGGCACCGGGGTCGTACGGAAGCACCGCCGCGGGGGTCAGGACGCCGGGTAGGGCAGCAGCGTGGCGTCCACCTTCTCCCAGGCCGCCCGGAGTTCGGCGAGCAGCTCCGGCCGGTCGGCGGCGAGATCGGCCTGCTCGCGGACATCGGCGGAGAGGTCGTACAGGTGGTCCTTGCCGGCCGCGTCCCGGTAGTACTTGAAGTCGCCGCGCCGCAGCGCCCGGTTGCCCCGCACCCGCCAGAACAGGTCGCGCTCGGGCACCTTCCGGCCGCGCAGCAGGTACCCGGCGAGGCTCTGCCCGTCCAGGGGGTACGCCGGGTCGGGGCGGGCGCCGCCCAGCTCCAGCAGGGTCGCCGTCCAGTCCGGCGAGTAGACGGGCAGGTGGCTGACCTGGCGGCCGTCGATCCGGGCGGGCCAGCGCAGGATGGTCGGCACCCGGATGCCGCCCTCCAGCAACTGGGACTTGGCGCCGCTGAGCGGCCACTGGTAGGAGAACCGCTCGCCGCCGTTGTCGCTGGCGAAGACCACGACGGTGTCGTCCTCCTGCCCGGAGCGGCGCAGCGCGGCGAGCACCTTGCCGACCGAGGCGTCCAGGTCCTCCACCATCGCCTTGTACTTCTCCACCGAGCCGCCGTCCCCGTGCTGCAGCGCGCCCAGCACGCTCCCGGCGCGCAGCTTGGCGGCGATCTCGGCGCCGGCCTCCGCGTCGTCCTCGGTCAGCCACGGCCAGTGCGGGGTGGTGAAGTTGAGGTTGAGCAGCCAGGGCCGGTCGTGGTCGCGGGAGACGTACTCCACGGCCCGCTCGGTCAGCACGGTGGTGTAGTAGCGCAGGTCCTTGTACTCGGCGTCGCCCTCGTACAGGTCGTACTCGCCGAGCTGGCCGAGCTTGGAGAAGTACTCCAGGGCGCCGCCGAAGTTGCCGAAGAACTCGTCCCAGCCGGACTTGGTGGGCCCGTAGTCCGGCAGGAAGCCGCAGTGCCACTTGCCGATCAGCGCGGTGGCGTACCCGGCCTTCTTTAGCAGCGAGGCGAGGGTGGGGTGGCCGGGCTCCAGGCCCTGGGTGCGGTTGCCGATGGGCTCGGCGAGGCCGCCCGCGGTACGGCCGGGGTGGCGGCCGGTGTAGAGGCTGAACCGGGTCGGGGAGCAGGTCGCGGACCCGGCGTAGGCGTTGGTGAACCGCACGCCCTGCGCGGCCAGCCGGTCGAGGTGGGGCGTCTTGATGTGCGGGGCGCCGTAGGAGGACAGGTCGGCCCAGCCGAGGTCGTCGCCGAGGATGAACAGGACGTTGGGGCGTCTGCCGGGCCGCCCGGAGGTACGGGCCCGGAACGGGCGCTCGGCGGGAGCGGCGGCCTCGGCGGTGGCGGAGGCGCCGGCGACGGCCGTCACCGCGCCGCCGCCGACCAGACCGCCGAAGGCACGGCGGGATATCTCGGACATGCGTGATCCCCAGGGGAAGGAGGGAGGAAAGAGGAGCAGAGCGAGCGGGGGGTGAGGGTGAGGCGGGGGCGCGGGTCAGTGACAGAGCGCGCCGGACTGGCGGCACAGGTCGACGTGGCGTCGCCGCACGAGTGCGACGCGCACGACCCTGCGGGCAGCGGCAGTCCTCATGACCAGGGACGTTCCCAGCCCGGCCGGACGCCGGTCAAGAAGATCGTCGGCGATTTCACGGACCCGCAACGTCGGCGGGGGACGGTGCGTCAGCGGGCCGGCGTGACCGGGCGTCGGCAGGGCGGCGGGGACGGTGCGTCAGCGGGTCGGCCGCGTCCGCCCGTCGGTGGCGGCGTGCCGCGCGTCGAGGACCCGCAGCAGCAGCACCGTCCGCGCCGGCACGGTGATCTCCGCCCCCGCCGGGTGCTCCTCGCCCGGCGCCTCCCCCTGCTCCTCCCGGCCGGTGTCCACGACCACCTCGTACCGCTCCGCCCACGGCGCGGCCGGCAGCACGAAGCGCACCGGGCGCTCACCGGCGTGCAGGACGGCCAGGAAGCTGTCGTCGCGGATCGGCTCGCCGCGCTCGTCCCGGCCCGGTATGTCCCGCCCGGAGAGGTACATGCCGAGGGTGGCGGCGGGCGCGAACCAGTCCCCTTCCGTCATCTCCGTGCCCCGGGGCGTGAACCAGGCCAGGTCGCGCAGCCCGTCCGCGGAGTGCGCCCGGCCGGAGAAGAAGGCCCGGCGGCGCAGCACCGGGTGCTCGTGGCGCAGTCCGATCAGCCGGGCGGTCAGCTCGGACACGGCCCGCCAGCCCGGGTCCTCCAGCAGGCTCCAGTCCACCCAGCCCAGCTCGTTGTCCTGGCAGTAGGCGTTGTTGTTGCCGCCCTGGGTGCGGCCCAGCTCGTCGCCGGCCACCAGCATCGGCACACCGGTCGACAGCAGCAGCGTGGTCAGCAGATTGCGCACCTGGCGCCGGCGCAGGGCCCGTATCCGCCCGTCGTCGGTCTCGCCCTCGGCGCCGCAGTTCCACGCCCGGTTGTCGTCCGTGCCGTCCCGGTTGCCCTCGCCGTTGGCCTCGTTGTGCTTGTGCTGGTAGCTCACCAGGTCGCGCAGGGTGAAGCCGTCGTGCGCGGTGACGAAGTTGACCGAGGCGTACGGGCGGCGCCCGCCCCACGCGTACAGGTCGCTGGAGCCGGACAGCCGGTAGCCCATCTCCCGTACGTCGGGCAGGGCGTGCCGCCAGAAGTCCCGCACCGTGTCGCGGTAGCGGTCGTTCCACTCGGTCCACAGCGGCGGGAAGGCGCCCACCTGGTAGCCGCCGGAGCCGACGTCCCAGGGCTCGGCGATCAGCTTCACCCGGCGCAGCACCGGGTCCTGGGCGATCACCGCGAGGAACGGGGAGAGCATGTCCACGTCGTGCATGGAGCGGGCCAGCGCCGCCGCCAGGTCGAAGCGGAAGCCGTCGACGCCCATCTCGGTGACCCAGTAGCGCAGCGAGTCGGTGATCAGCCGCAGCACCTGCGGCTGGACGACGTGCAGGGTGTTGCCGCAGCCGGTGTAGTCGGCGTACCGGCGCGGGTCCGGCTGGAGGCGGTAGTAGCCGCGGTTGTCGATGCCCTTCAGGGAGAGCGTCGGGCCCAGCTCGCCGGCCTCGGCGGTGTGGTTGTAGACCACGTCCAGGATGACCTCGATGCCGGCCGCGTGCAGCGCCCGCACCATCCGCTTGAACTCGCCGACCTGGCCGCCGGTGGTGCCGGCGGCGGCGTAGGCGGCGTGCGGGGCGAAGTAGCCGATGGAGTTGTAGCCCCAGTAGTTGCGCAGGCCCCGGTCGAGCAGATGGCTCTCGTGGGCGAACTGGTGCACCGGCAGCAGCTCCACCGCCGTCACGCCCAGCCTCACCAGGTGCTCGATCGCCGCCGGGTGGGCGAGGCCCGCATAGGTGCCGCGGAGCGGCTCGGGTATGTCCGGGTGCAGCCGGGTGAAGCCCTTGACGTGCAGTTCGTAGATGACCGAGTCCGCCCACGGCGTCTTGGGGCGGTGGTCGTCCGACCAGTCGTCGTCGTCATGGACGACGACGCCCTTGGGTACGTACGGGGCGGAGTCGCGGTCGTCGCGCACGGTGTCGGCGACCTGCCGCTCCGGCCAGTCCCGGACGTGCCCGTACACCTCCGGCGGCAGCGTGAAGTCGCCGTCGACCGCGCGGGCGTACGGGTCCAGGAGCAGCTTGGCCGGGTTCCAGCGGGCGCCGGTCCACGGGTCCCAGCGGCCGTGCACCCGGTAGCCGTACCGCTGCCCCGGCCGCACGCCCGGCACGAAGCCGTGCCATATCTCGTGGGTCAGCTCGGTCAGCCGCACCCGGCTCTCCCCGCCGTGCGCGTCGAACAGGCACAGCTCCACCGCCTCCGCGCCGCCCGCCCACAGCGCGAAGTTGGTGCCCGCCGCCCCGTCCGGGCCGGTCCGGAACCGGGCGCCGAGCGGCACCGGCGTCCCCGGCCACGCGGGCACCCGGGGCGGCGGGGCGGTCCGCCGCGCGCCGTTGACCGCGCCGGCCGGACGCCCCTCCTCGCCGGCCGGTCCTCCGGCCACCGCCTCCTGCTCGGCTGCGCTGGACACCTGTCCGCCTCCCGCGGCTCGTGGAACGACCGGCCCGCACGGACGAACAGGGCGTACGGCGTCCCGGCCGCCGCTCCGTGTCGCGTGGTCCTCCTCAGTGTTCTTCCCAGCGCGTGGCTCGCACTCACGTTTCCCCGGGGCCGACCGGTCGTTACGGGTGGATGTGAGGCACGAACACGGGCGCGCACGACGCGTGGCGGCCGTCCTGGCCGCCGTACTGACCTGGGCGGGAGCGCTGGCCGGCGCGGCCGGCTGCACCGCCGGCACCGGACCGGGCGGCATCCTCGGCAAGCCCCCCGCCGCCGAGGACCTGATCCGGATCTCCCCCGACGACGGCGACCGGGGCGTACGGCCCGGCCGGCACCTGTCCGTCCGGGTGCCCCGCGGGCGCCTGGAGTCGGTGACGGTGGTCAGGTCCCAGGACGCCCGGCAGACCCCGGTGTCCGGCCGGATCTCCGCCGACGGCCGGCGCTGGGAGCCCGACGACGGGCGGCTGGCGCTCGCCGCGCGGTACACCGTCGACGCCGTCGCCGTGGACGACACGGGCCGCCGCTCCGCCCGGCACGCCGCCTTCACCACGTACGTCCCGGAGAAGCGGTTCATCGGCTACGTCACCCCCGAGGACCGCTCCACCGTCGGCACCGGCATGATCGTCTCCCTGGAGTTCAACCGGGCGATCGCCGACCGCGCCGCCGTCGAACGCGCCGTGACGGTCACCGCGCGCCCGGCCGTGGAGATCCGCCCGCACTGGTTCGGCCGGGACCGCCTCGACTTCCGGCCCCGGCGCTACTGGAAGCCCGGCACCGAGGTCACCGTCGCCCTGAGGCTGCGCGACGTGGAGGGCGCCCCGGGCGTCTACGGGCTCCAGCACAAGACGGTCGCCTTCACCGTCGGCCGGCACCAGGTCTCGGTGGTGGACGCCGCCGCCAAGACCATGAAGGTCCGCCGCGACGGGCAACTCCTGGCCACCGTGCCGATCACCGCGGGCGCCGCGAAGACCACCACGTACAACGGCAAGATGGTGGTCACCGAGATGCTCGACGTGACCCGGATGAACAGCCGCACGGTCGGCTTCGGCGGGGAGTACGACATCAAGGACGTGCCGCACGCCCTGCGCCTGACCGACTCCGGCACCTTCCTGCACGGCAACTACTGGGCCCCGCGCCACGTGTTCGGCCGGGCGAATGTCAGCCACGGCTGCATCGGGCTCCGGGACGTCAAGGGCGGCGGGGCGGACACCCCGGCCGGCTGGTTCTTCGACCGCAGCCTGGTCGGCGATGTCGTGGAGGTGATCCGCAGCAAGGACAAGAAGGTCGCTCCCGGCAATGGACTCGGTGGCTGGAACATGAGCTGGCGGGCGTGGCGGGCGGGCAGCGCACTGGACTGACCCCGCCGCACCGGGCCCGGCTCGGTACACAACAGTGACAATCGACCCCTGCAAACCGCCCCTGGCCTGCGGTTACTATGCGCCGGTGCGCGCAGGCGCACCAGGGGTGGGGCCGGACCGGGCCCGGCGAGGGGAGACAAGTTGAACGTGCGTCCGATATCAGGGACGACGGCGGGCATACGGGGGCGGAACGGCAGGAGGCTGCCGGCCCTCGTCGTCGGAGCGCTGCTGCTGGCGGTCACCGCGTGCGGCGGCGGAGGGTCGGACTCCGGCGGGTCCGGCAAGGGCGGGGACAAGGACGCCACCGCCGCCCGGAGCAAGCAGTCCGAGGCCGTCGTCACCATCGCCCCCGAGAACGGGGCCAAGTCGGTGGACACCAGCGGCGCCCTCAAGATAGCCGCCGCCAAGGGCAAGCTGACCGAGGTCGAGGTCAAGGACGCGAAGGGGCAGCGGGTCGACGGGAAGATATCCGGGGACGGCGCCACCTGGACGCCCTCCACCCACCTGGCCGCCTCCACCACGTACAGCGTGCACGCGGTCGCCAAGGACGCCGAGGGCCGCACGGCCGCGGAGGACTCCCGCTTCACCACGCTGACGCCGAAGAACACCTTCATCGGCGAGTTCACCCCCGAGGACGGCTCAAAGGTCGGCGTCGGAATGCCGTTCTCGATCCGCTTCACCCGGGGCATCACCAACCCCGAGGACGTCGAGAAGTCCATCAGCATCAAGACCGAACCGGCCGTCGAGGTCGAGGGCCACTGGTTCGGCAACGACCGCCTCGACTTCCGGCCCGAGAAGTACTGGAAGGCCGGCACCAAGGTCACCGTCGACCTCAACCTGGACGGCGTCGAGGGCCGCGAGGGCGTCTACGGCGAGCAGGCCAAGAAGGTCTCCTTCACCATCGGCCGCAACCAGGTCTCCGTGGTCGACGCCAAGAAGCTCACCATGAAGGTCACCCGCGACGGCAAGACCGTCAAGACCCTCCCGGTCACCACCGGCGCCCCCGGCTACGAGACCTGGAACGGCCAGATGGTCATCAGCGAGAAGCTCTCGGTGACCCGCATGAACGGCGAGACGGTCGGCTACGGCGGCGAGTACGACATCAAGGACGTGCCGCACGCCATGCGCCTGACCACCTCCGGCACCTTCATCCACGGCAACTACTGGGGCGGCGACGCCTTCGGCAACCGCAACGCCAGCCACGGCTGCGTCGGCCTGCGCGACACCCGCGGCGGCTGGGACGAGAACGCGCCGGGCGCCTGGTTCTTCGCCAACTCGATGATCGGGGACGTGGTCGTGGTCAAGAACTCCGACGACGCCACCGTCGCCCCGGACAACGGCTACAACGGCTGGAACATGTCCTGGGAGAAGTGGACGTCCTGACCCCGCGCGGGCCCGCACCGGGCCCTCGCCGACGCCGTTAGTGCCCGTTAACCTCTGGGCATGACAGTGACCCTCGAAGTCGCGGACGGCGTCGGCACCCTGCGCCTGGCCCGCCCGCCCATGAACGCGCTGGACACCGCCACCCAGGACCGCCTGAAGGAACTGGCCGAGGAGGCCGCGGGCCGCGCGGACGTCCGCGCCGTGGTGCTCTACGGCGGGGAGAAGGTGTTCGCGGCCGGCGCGGACATCAAGGAGATGCGGGCGATGGACCACGCGGCGATGGTCGGGCGCGCCCGCGCGCTGCAGGACTCCTTCACGGCCGTCGCCCGCATCCCCAAGCCGGTGGTGGCGGCCGTGACCGGCTACGCGCTGGGCGGCGGCTGCGAACTGGCGCTCTGCGCGGACTACCGGATCGCCGCCGAGGACGCCAAGCTCGGCCAGCCCGAGATCCTGCTCGGCCTGATCCCCGGCGCCGGCGGCACCCAGCGGCTGTCCCGGCTGATCGGCCCGTCCCGGGCCAAGGACCTCATTTTCACCGGCCGCCAGGTCGGGGCCGCCGAGGCACTCACCCTGGGCCTGGTGGACCGGGTGGTGCCGGCCGCCGAGGTCTACCCGCAGGCCCACGCCTGGGCGGCCCGGCTGGCCCGGGGCCCCGCCACCGCCCTGCGCGCGGCGAAGGAGGCCGTCGACACCGGCCTGGAGACGGACCTGGAGACCGGCCTCGCCGTCGAACGCACCTGGTTCGCCGGTCTGTTCGCCACCGAGGACCGGGAGCGGGGGATGCGCAGCTTCGTCGAGGACGGGCCCGGGAAGGCGCAGTTCCTCTGAACATCCCCCGGAAGGCTTGCTGTTGACGCGCCGTCTGATGCGGTTCCCTCGTTGGGGCGGTTTATGGCAGCCTGAGGGCGCCTTTGCGCCAGCCTTCCCGAGGGAGCCCGTCGATTGCCTCCGGTCGAACCGTCCGCCCAGGTCAGAAGCGTTTTCCGGCAGCCCGATCTGCCGGTGGCATATGCCGGACGACTGCCGGCGGGCGGACGCTCGACGCACGCGCATTCCCCGGGAACGGCCCCCCGGACCGCCCCGGGCGGCCATGATGGGGGAATGGCGGGGCTGGAGGACACCGAACAGCCGCGGGGCGCCGCACGCGCCACCGCGGCGCGCTGGTCCCCGGCGATCGAGGACGAGCACGCGCTGAAGGCGCTGGAGCTGTTCGGCGACCCCACGCAGGCCGAGGTCCCGCTGCCCTCCCGCCCCGAGTCCGCCGCCGTCGCGCGCCGGCTCGCCCAGGTGGTGGTCCTGCGCCAGTGGAGCCTCGGCCCCAAGGTCACCGAGGACACCGTCCTGCTCGTCTCCGAGCTGGTCGGCAACGCCGTACGGCACACCGGCGCCCGCGTCTTCGGCCTGCGCCTGCGCCGCCGCCCGCACTGGATCCGGGTCGAGGTCCGCGACCCCTCCCGGGCCCTGCCCTGCCTGCTGCCGGTCCGGCCGCTGGACCTCAGCGGCCGGGGCCTGTTCCTGGTCGACAAGCTCTCCGACCGCTGGGGCGTCGACCTGCTGCCGCGCGGCAAGACGACCTGGTTCGAGCTGCGGGTCTGCGCCGACCGGGACGCCCCGCGCACCGGCTGACCACCGCGGACCGGCGTCCCCCGTGCCACCGGCCGCTCGGGCGGAACGTTAATCTGACCTGCGTCAGTACGACGACCACAGCACGACCAGCGCACGAGGATGAGGGGCGGATCGGTGGCGGACATCGAGGAAGCACGCAGGCAGTTCGACCGGATCGACGCGGACGGCGACGGTCTCATCACGCCGGCCGAGTTCAAGACCGCCCTGGCCCAGGGGGGCGACTGGAACGTCACCGAGTCCGTCGCGGAGGCCATCATCAACAGCCGGGACCTGAACGGCGACAAGCTGCTGTCGTTCGACGAGTTCTGGGCGTACCTGGACAAGTGACGGCCGAGGTGGACGCCCGTCCGGTGAGCGGACGGGCGTCCACCTGTTCGGGCGTACGGAGGAATAGCCCGCCCGCCGGACCGGTTACCGATCCTCAACGGCGTGTCACCCCTCACGACCCGGAAGGCCAGGCGAGTCACCCATGAAGATCGGCATCATCGGCGCGGGCAACATCGGCGGCAACCTCACCCGGCGGCTCACCGCCCTCGGACACGAGGTCTCGGTCGCCAACTCGCGCGGTCCGGAAACCCTCACCGCGCTCGCCGAGGAGACCGGCGCCCGGCCGGTCCCGGTGGCGGAGGCGGCGCGCGGCGCCGAGGTCGTGGTCGTCGCCATCCCCCTGAAGGCGGTCCCGGACCTGCCCTCCGGCCTGCTCGACGAGGCCGCCGAGGACGTCGCGGTCATCGACACCGGCAACTACTACCCGCGGCCGCGCGACGGCCGGATCGCGGGCATCGAGGACGACGGCCGCACCGAGAGCCGCTGGACCGAACAGCACCTCGGCCACCCCGTGATCAAGGCGTTCAACGGCACCTACGCCCAGGACATCCTCGACCGCCACCGCCCGGCCGGCGACCCCGACCGCATCGCCCTGCCGGTGGCCGGCGACGACGAGGCGGCCAAGGCGAAGGTCCGCGCCCTGATCGACGAACTCGGCTTCGACACCGTGGACGCCGGCGGCCTCGACGACTCCTGGCGCCAGCAGCCCGGCACCCCGGTCTACGGCCTGCGGGCCGGCCGGGACGCCGTCACCAAGGCCCTCGCGGAGGCTTCCCCGGACCGCCCGGCGGACTTCCGCGGCTGACTCAGGCGTCCCCGGCCCACTTCCGCAGCGCCGCCCGGCTCTCGAAGTCGGCGACGTTCTTGTCCAGCGGGTCGTCGGTGTACTGGTGGAAGCGCCACCTGGCCTTGATGCGGGGCTTGCCCGCCGTGACGTAGTCGGCGATCCAGAGCCCGTCACCGGCGTACGAGGTGGTGTCGATGTTCAGCCAGAAGTTCCGGTTGCAGTAGAGGACCACCCGGTTGTCCGGGCGCAGCTCCTTCACCTTGCGGATGAAGCGGTCCTTCTCGGCGTTGCTGGCGTGGGTGCCGTCGCCGGTGGTCTCCCAGTCGACGGCGAGGATGTCGCCGGGGCGGTCGGGGGCCTTGGCGACGAAGTACTCGGCCTGGGCGGTGAGGTTGCCCGGCCACAGGAAGTGGTAGAAGCCGACGACGAGTCCGGCGTCCCGGGCCCGCTTCGTCTGGGCCGAGAGCTTGGAGTTGACCCACGTACGGCCCTCCGTCGCCTTGATGAAGACGAAGGAGAGGCCGTCCGTGCTGTAGGTGGCGGACTGGTACGCGCTCACGTCGATGCCGCGCAGCATAGGACTCCCTCGGGTACCGGTGAGGCTGAAGTGCCGTGGGGACGGAGGCTGTTGTTATGCCCTGCGACGGCCACCGTACGCCGGGCGCGCGGATGCTCGGCGTACGGCGGTGGTGAACGCCGGTCCGCTCAGCGGGCGGCGGTGGCGGCGGACGGTGCCGGGGCGGCGTCGCCGTCGGCGGCCGGGGCCTCGCCGTCGTCGAGGGAGACGTCCTTGGTCTCCTTGCCGAGCAGCAGCGCGGTCAGCGTCAGGACCGCCATCGCGGACAGGTAGACGCCGACCAGCCAGGGCGAGCCGTCGCCCGCCTCCCACAGCGCCACCGCGATGAACGGGGCGACGGCCGCTCCGAGGATCGAACTGACGTTGTAGGAGATGCCGGAGCCGGTGTAGCGCACGCTGGTCGGGAAGAGCTCCGGCAGCAGCGCGCCCATCGGGCCGAAGGTCAGGCCCATCAGGGTGAAGCCGAGGACCAGCCACAGGACGACACCGAGCGTGCCGAGGCCGATCAGCGGCACCCAGACCAGCCCGAAGACGACGATGCCCGCGGTGATCACCACGAGGGTGGCGCGGCGGCCGTACTTGTCCGCGAGCGGCCCGGAGACCAGGGTGAACACCGCGAAGAACAGCACCCCGAAGATCATCATCAGCACGAAGGTGGTGTAGCTGTACCCCAGCCCCGGCACGGCGGCGTCCTTCGCGGTGCGGCCGTAGCTCAGCGAGAACGTGGTCATCAGGTAGAACAGCACGTAGGTGGCGAGCATGATGAAGGTGCCGAGGATCAACTGCCGCCAGTGGCCCCGCACCACCGTGGCCAGCGGCAGCTTGCGGACCTTCCCGGCCTCCCGGGTCCGGGCGAACACCGCCGACTCCACCAGCCGCGACCGCACCCACAGGCCGATCGCCACCATCACCGCGGAGAACAGGAACGGGATGCGCCAGCCCCAGTCCACGAAGGCGTCCGAGGGCTGGGTCGGGTCGGCGCCGGCCGCGGACGGCAGCAGCGCCCCGATGACCAGGAACAGGCCGTTGCCGATGATGAAGCCCAGCGGGGCGCCCAGTTGCGGGAAGGTGCCGTACAGGGCGCGCTTGCCCCTGGGCGCGTTCTCGGTCGCGACCAGCGCGGCGCCGCTCCACTCGCCGCCCAGCGCGAAGCCCTGCGCGAGCCGCATCAGCACCAGCAGCGCGGTGGCGGCCCAGCCGGCCTGCGCATAGGTGGGCAGCACGCCGATGAGGAAGGTGGCCAGCCCCATGGTGAGCAGCGAGACCACCAGCGTCCTCTTGCGGCCGAGCCGGTCCCCGAGGTGCCCGAAGAAGACGGCGCCGACCGGCCGGGCGACCATCGCGGCGCCGAACACCGCGAAGGACGACAGCAGCGCGGTGGTCGGGTCACTGCTCGGGAAGAACAGCTTGGGGAAGACCAGCACGGCGGCGGTCGCGTAGATGTAGAAGTCGTAGAACTCGATCGTCGTCCCGATGAGACTGGCGACGAGCACCCGCGACCGCGGATTGACGGGCAACTGGACGGAACCGGGGGCTGCTGGTGCGGACATGGCTCGGTCTTTCACGTGCGAACGGTCTGGCTCCGCAACGATCTCAGGCGTCTTGGCTTTCGGGAAGCCGATGCCAGCATGTGAGACGCCCGTCCGCCCGCCCGGCGCGGACGCCCGCCTCAGCACTCGATGATGTTCACCGCCAGCCCGCCCCGGGCCGTCTCCTTGTACTTGACCGACATGTCCGCGCCGGTCTCCTTCATGGTCTTGATGACCTTGTCGAGGGAGACCTTGTGGGAGCCGTCGCCGCGCATCGCCATGCGGGCGGCGGTGACGGCCTTGACCGCGGCCATGCCGTTCCGTTCGATGCAGGGGATCTGGACCAGGCCGCCGACCGGGTCGCAGGTGAGGCCGAGGTTGTGCTCCATGCCGATCTCCGCGGCGTTCTCCACCTGCTCCGGGGAGCCGCCGAGCACCTCGGCCAGCGCGCCCGCCGCCATCGAGCAGGCGGAGCCGACCTCGCCCTGGCAGCCGACCTCGGCACCGGAGATGGAGGCGTTCTCCTTGAACAGCATGCCGATGGCGCCGGCCGCGAGCAGGAAGCGGACCACGCCCTCCTCGTCGGCGCCGGGGACGAAGTTGAGGTAGTAGTGCAGGACGGCGGGGATGATGCCCGCGGCGCCGTTGGTCGGGGCGGTCACGACCCGGCCGCCGGCCGCGTTCTCCTCGTTCACCGCCATCGCGTACAGGGTGATCCACTCCATCGCGAGGGCCCCCGGGTCGCCCTCGGAGCGCAGCTTGCGCGCCGTGGTCGCGGCCCGGCGGCGGACCTTCAGGCCGCCCGGCAGGATGCCCTCGCGGGACAGCCCGCGCTCCACGCACTCCCGCATCACCCGCCAGATCTCCAGCAGGCCCGCGCGGACCTCCTCCTCGGTGCGCCAGGCCCGCTCGTTCTCCAGCATCAGCGCGGAGATCGACAGGCCGGTCTCCCGGGTGCGGCGCAGCAGCTCGTCGCCGGTGCGGAAGGGGTACTTCAGCACCGTGTCGTCGAGCTTGATCCGGTCCGCGCCGACCGCCTCCTCGTCGACGACGAACCCGCCGCCCACCGAGTAGTACGTCTTGCTGAGCAGCTCCGCGCCCCGGTCGTCGTAGGCCCACAGGGTCATGCCGTTGGCGTGGTAGGGGAGCGTCTTGCGGCGGTGCAGCACCAGGTCGTCGTCGAAGGAGAAGGGGATCTCGTGGGTGCCGAGCAGACGCAGGCGGCCGTCCGCCCTGATCGCGGCCACCCGGTCGTCGGCCGTCTCCACGTCCACCGTGCGCGGCGACTCCCCCTCCAGGCCGAGCAGCACCGCCTTGGGGGTGCCGTGGCCGTGGCCGGTCGCGCCGAGCGAGCCGTACAGCTCGGCCCGGACCGCGGCGACCGAGCCGAGCAGCTCCTCGCCGCGCAGCCGCCGGGCGAACATGCGGGCCGCGCGCATCGGGCCGACCGTGTGGGAGCTGGACGGGCCGATGCCGATCGAGAACAGGTCGAAGACCGAGATGGCCACGGGGACTCCTCAATGCGGGGGTGGTGCGGAGGGGGCGGGGCGCCGGCCGCTTGTGGCGGGGCCCGGCGCCCCGGTCGTACTGCTCGCTGTACTGCTGTGTCCTACTGGGTCAGGCCGGGGTAGAGCGGGTGCTTGTCCGCCAGGGCGGTCACCCGGGCCCGGAGGGCCGCCGCGTCGTACGACGGCTTGAGCGCCTCGGCGATCACGTCCGCGACCTCGGCGAAGTCCTCGGCGGTGAAGCCGCGGGTGGCCAGGGCCGGCGTGCCGATGCGCAGACCGGAGGTCACCATCGGCGGACGCGGGTCGTCGGGCACGGCGTTGCGGTTGACCGTGATGCCGACCTCGTGGAGGCGGTCCTCGGCCTGCTGCCCGTCCAGCGCGGAGTCGCGCAGGTCGACCAGGACCAGGTGCACGTCCGTGCCGCCGGTCAGCACCGAGACGCCCGCCGCCCTCGCGTCCTCCCGCACCAGGCGCTCGGCCAGAATGCGGGCGCCCTCCAGGGTACGGCGCTGGCGCTCCTTGAACTCCTCGCTCGCGGCGACCTTGAAGGCGACCGCCTTGGCGGCGACCACGTGCTCCAGGGGTCCGCCCTGCTGACCGGGGAAGACCGCCGAATTGATCTTCTTGGCGAGGTCGGCCGTGGAGAGGATCACACCGCCGCGCGGGCCGCCGAGGGTCTTGTGGGTCGTGGTGGTGACCACATGGGCGTGCGGCACCGGGTTGGGGTGCAGGCCCGCCGCGACCAGACCGGCGAAGTGCGCCATGTCGACCATCAGGTACGCGCCGACCTCGTCGGCGATCCGCCGGAACGCGGCGAAGTCGAGCTGCCGCGGGTACGCCGACCAGCCGGCCACGATCAGCTTCGGCCGCTTCTCCTTGGCGAGCCGCTCGACCTCGGCCAGGTCGACCAGGCCGTCCTCGCCCACGTGGTAGGGGACGACGTCGTACAGCTTGCCGGAGAAGTTGATCTTCATGCCGTGGGTCAGGTGCCCGCCGTGGGCGAGGTTCAGACCCATGATGGTGTCGCCGGGCTTGAGCAGCGCGAACATCGCGGCCGCGTTGGCCTGGGCGCCGGAGTGCGGCTGGACGTTGGCGTGCTCGGCGCCGAACAGGGCCTTCACCCGGTCGATGGCGATCTGCTCGACCACGTCGACGTGCTCGCAGCCGCCGTAGTAGCGGCGCCCGGGGTAGCCCTCGGCGTACTTGTTGGTCAGGACCGAGCCCTGGGCCTCCATCACCGCGACCGGCGCGAAGTTCTCGGAGGCGATCATCTCCAGGGTGGACTGCTGGCGGCGCAGCTCGGCGTCGACGGCGGCGGCGACCTCGGGGTCGAGTTCGTGCAGGGGCGTGTTCAGGAGGGTCATCGCGGAAGGGCTCCTCAGCCGGCCGAGAAGGCGGTGTACTCGTCGGCGGAGAGCAGGTCGCCCGGCTCCTCGGCGACCCGCACCTTGAACAGCCAGCCGCCCTCGAAGGGCGCCGAGTTGACCAGCGAGGGGTCGTCGACGACGTCCTCGTTGACCTCGGTGACCTCACCGGAGACGGGGGAGTACAGGTCGGAGACGGACTTGGTCGACTCCAGCTCGCCGCAGGTCTCGCCCGCGGTCACGGTCGCGCCGACCTCCGGGAGCTGCACGAAGACGACATCGCCGAGCGCGTTGGCCGCGTGCTCGGTGATGCCGACCGTCGACACGCCGTCCTCGGCGGCCGACAGCCACTCGTGCTCCTTGCTGTAGCGAAGCTGCTGGGGGTTGCTCATGGCCTGAATTCTCCTGTACGCGGGGGTGTGCTGGTGAATGCGGGACTGCGGGGGCCGGGGGTGAGCGGGGCGGATGTGCCCAGGGTCACGTACGAGAGCCCCCCAGGGCCCGGTCGCCCGGTCGCCCGGTCGCCGGTTGCTCGGCGGGCCGGTGACCAGATGGCCCGGTGGTTACTTCTGGCGCCGGTAGAACGGCAGCGCGACGACCTCGTACGGCTCATGGGTGCCCCGGATGTCCACGCCGACCCCCGGCGTCCCGGGCGCCGCGTGCGCCGCGTCGACGTACGCCATCGCGATCGGCCTGCCCAGGGTGGGGGAGGGGGCGCCGGAGGTGACCTCGCCGATCACCTCGCCGCCGGCCACCACCGGGTACCCGGCGCGCGGCACCCGGCGGCCCTCGGCGATCAGGCCGACCAGGACGCGCGGTGGGTTCTGCTCGGCGCGGGCGGCGGCCTCGGCGAGCGCGGCGCGGCCCACGAAGTCGCCCTCCTTCTCGAACTTCACCACCCGGCCCAGCCCGGCGTCGAACGGCGTCAGGCCGGTGGTCAGCTCGTGCCCGTACAGCGGCATGCCCGCCTCCAGGCGGAGCGTGTCCCGGCAGGACAGGCCGCAGGGGACCAGCCCGGCGGAGGCACCGGCCTCGGTCAGCGCCTGCCACAGCTTCTCGGCGTCGGCGGGGTCGACGAACAGCTCGAAGCCGTCCTCGCCGGTGTAGCCGGTCCGGGCGATCAGCGCGGAGACGCCGGCCACGGTGCCGGGCAGCCCGGCGTAGTACTTCAGCCCGTCCAGGTCGGCGTCGGTGAGCGAGGCGAGGATGCCGGGGGAGGCGGGGCCCTGCACGGCGAGCAGCGCGTAGGCGTCCCGGTCGTCGCGCACCTCGGCGTCGAAGCCGGCCGCGCGCTCGGTGAGGGCGTCCAGCACCACCTGGGCGTTGGCGGCGTTGGCGACCACCAGGTACTCGGTCTCGGCCAGCCGGTAGACGATCAGGTCGTCGAGGATGCCGCCGTCCGCGCGGCAGATCATGGTGTAGCGGGCGCGCCCCGGCTTCACCCCGCCGAGGTTGCCGACCAGCGCGTGATCCAGCAGCGCGGCGGCGCCGGGGCCGGTGACCGCGATCTCGCCCATGTGCGACAGGTCGAACAGCCCGGCGGTGGTCCGCACGGCCCGGTGCTCGTCGCGCTCGGAGCCGTAGCGCAGCGGCATGTCCCAGCCGGCGAAGTCGGTCATGGTCGCGCCGAGCGCGCGGTGCACGGCGTCCAGCGCGGTGCGGCGGGGTTCGGTACTGCTCATCGGTCGGTCGTCTCCCAGGACAGGACGGCAGGGCGAGGAAGGTCCTCCCCATCTGTCATCGGGACCTGAGAGGTTCGCCGTGACCACCGCGCGGCGGTCAGGACTTGCACCTTGGGTGGGGCCACCGGGGCGGCCCGCTTTTCAGATGTGCCTCGCCCGCGCGGTGACGGGGCCTGAGAGATTCAAGGGAGGGACTTGCTCCTTCGGCGCCCCGGTCGGTGACCGGGGACTCTCCCGCGCGGGTTCGAACGGCCGGTATGCAGTTGGCGCGCACATCATTGCACGACCGGTCGGTTCCTGGCAGACCGTGATCTGTAACCGGCTTGTGGCAGTAAGCGCACGAAAATTCGAGACACCGCGCATTACCTTCTCTTTACACTCGACGGGGAGGGAACTCGTGAACCGCCCCAGGGGAGGACGATCACGGTGAACAGGACCACGGCGTACGCCACCACCCCGGGCCTCGCGCTGCCCGAGCAGCCCGCCGGCCCGGCCCGCGAGGCGTCCGCCCCGCTGACCGCGTCCGTCGTCCGCGACCTGCGCGAGCGGGCCGGACGCAGCCCGCACGCCCTGCTGTTCGGCCCCCGTGACCTGGTCGCGGTCACCGGGCTGCCCGGCAGCGGCAAGTCCACGCTGATGCGGCGCACCGTGCGCGGGCGCCGCATCGACTCCCAGGACACCCGCGACCGCTGGGACGAGCGGATGCCCCGCCTGCTGCCGTACGCGGTCTACCGCCCGCTCGTCCGGCTCGCCCACTACGCCGGGCTGCGCCGCGCCCTGCGCTCCGGCGAGGGCGTCGTCGTGCACGACTGCGGCACCCAGGCGTGGGTCCGCCGCTGGCTGGCCCGCGAGGCGCGGCGCCGGGGCGGCACCCTGCACCTGCTGCTGCTCGACGTCGACCCCGAGCAGGCCCTGGCGGGCCAGCGCGAGCGCGGCCGGGGCGTCTCCCGGTACGCGTTCCGGCGGCACCGCGCAGCCGGCGCCCGCCTGCTGCGCTCGGTCGAGCGGGGCGCGCTGCCGGCCGGGGTGAGCGCGGTGCTGCTGGACCGGGCGGCGGCCGACGCCCTGCACCGGATCGGCTTCACGGGCTGACCGGCCGCGGATACGCCCGTACGGGTTAGCCTTTCAGCCACACCAGCGGTTCCACACAGGCGGTAGGCAGATGGACTTCCCGGCGGGCTTCTCCGCGGACTTCCCGGCGCAGGCGCACCCCCATCCGCACGGCGGCTGGCCGGGCAACGAGCTGGAGGAGGTGCTGGCCGCCTCCCTCGGCGTGCCCGGCGCCGGCGGCCGGATCGTGGAGGTGCTCGGCCGCAGCTTCGTCTGGGTCCCGCTGCCCAACGGCGGCGGCCCGCACAGCGGCCCCCTCGACCTGCCCACGCTGGAGATCGAAGGCCAGGCGTACGTCCCGGTGTTCAGCTCCGAGGAGCAGTTCCGGCAGGTCGTCGGCGCCCACATGGGGTACGCCATCGCCCCCGCCGTGGAGTTCGCCCGGGGGCTGCCGCCGCAGGTCGGCATAGCCGTCAACCCGGACGGGCTGGTCGGGATACCGCTGCCGCCGCCCGCCGTCGCCGAGCTGTGCCGCGCCGGACGGACCCCGCTGGACGGGCCCGCGGGCGGCGGCCGGGTCCGCCTGTTCGAGCCCGACTGGCAGGACGACCCGGTCGACTTCCTCACCGCCGCCTCCGCCGAGTTCGCCGCCCTCGGCGTGGTCCGCACCGCCCGCCGCTGCCTGGCCGCCATCGAGACCGCCGACCCCGTGATGTTCGTCGGCGTCGAACTCGCCCACTGGGAGGGCGACGCCCGCGCCCTCCCCCTGGAGGCCCTCGGCCGCGCCCTCACCACGGCCCCGCCCCCCTGGCCGGTCAACCTGGTCCTCCTGGAGGCGGCCCAGGACCCGGTCTGCGACTGGATGCGGGAACGAGTACGGCCCTTCTACGAGCGGTGACTTCCCCACGCGGGGAGGGCGACGTCCCCGAGGGGCGCGGGGCTGTGCCGGCATGCGGCTCCGCCGCGTGGGCCCGCCCGTTCCCCACGCACCCGCACGCAGCCACGATCCCCCCTGACCGCCGGTGGCCTAAGCTAGGTGCACTCGGTCGAGGCGTTGTACAGAGGGGCGATACAAAGTGAGCGCTGGTACCGCCGCAGCCGGGCAGGTGGAGCACATGCTGCGCCAGGTGACCCCCGGGCGATACGACGCCTACGAGTCGCTGCTGCGCGCCCTCGCGAGCCCGGCCTCCGGCCAGGTGTGGATGCTGCTCTGGCACGGCCAGGCCGGCTCCCCGGACGCCCAGTACGGGACCATGGAGGTCGACGGGCACGCGTACGCCCCCTGCGTCACCTCCGCCCAGGAGCTGTCCGCCAGCGGCTGGAACCGCTCGTACGAGGTGGTCGACGGCCTGGAAGTGGCCCGCGCCCTCTACCCCGACCGCTACGGCCTGTGGCTCAACCCGCACGCCCCCGGCGGCGGCGTCGGCATCCCCTGGCTCGACCTGCGCCGGATCGCCACCGGCCTGGACCGCCAGCCACCGGGACCGCTGCGGCTGTCCGAACCGGCCATCGAGATCCCGCAGTTCTACGCCCTGCTCACGCAGAACGCCCACCGCACCCCGGCCGTCCGCTCGCTGCGCCGCGCCTGGGTGCAGCCGGCCCTCGGCGCCCCCTACCTCGCCATCGGCCTCGACGTGTACGACGCCACCCCGGCGTCCGTGGCCGCCGTGCGGACGATGATGCAGAACTCGGTCGGCGCGGTGCCGGACGGGCTGCCGGTGTCCACCGTGGCGCTGTCCGACGCGCTCGACCCGGTCGCGATGTGGCTGCGCGCCCACGCCCGGCCGTTCTACGACCGCGAGGCGCACGCGGCCCCCGCCCAGGCACCCGCCGCCGGGTACGGCTACCCTCCGGCAGGCGACCGGTACTGAGAGTGGAACTCACCATTCCGGCGGCGGAGGAAGCCGATCTTCGCGCGTAGATGGGGCCGAAAGCGCCCCGTCCGTCCCTGGTGTCCCAACTTGTCCGCGTCCGGCCCCCGTTACCCACTGTCCGGATAACGGAAATCCTCAAACAGCATCACGGTTGCGCATCCTTTCCCCGCCAAGTCTGGCGACTGATCGCCAAAGCGTTGAAGACTCCCGCAACAAGGGACGTTCGTCCCTGTGTACGACGGACTGATCACGCCGCTACAGCGGCAAGTGCGGGCCGGCTACCGCCGGTTGAGAGGGGTCCCTGCCAGATGACGGCACCATTGCACGAGCCGACCGCGGAAGCGGCCCCGAGTGCTGCCGAGGAAGCGGCGGTTGCCGGCGCCGGGAGCAAGGCGGTTCAGGGTCGTTCCCTGGGGCGCATTGCCTGGGAGCGCCTGAAAAGGGACAAGCTCGCCCTCACGGGCGGCGTCGTGGTGCTTGTCCTGGTCGCGATCGCGCTGCTCGCGCCGCTGATCACCCACCTCGTCGGCCAGGACCCCGAGGCGCACCACGAGGACCTGATCGACCCGCTGTTCGGCACCCCCATCGGCTCGCTGGGCGGCATCAGCGGCGACCACCTGCTCGGCGTCGAGCCGGTCAGCGGCCGCGACATCTTCGCCCGCATCGTCTACGGCGCCCGGATCTCGCTGCTGGTCGGCTTCCTGTCCGCGATCGTCGCCGTGGTCATCGGCACGATCCTGGGCATCCTGGCCGGCTTCTTCGGCGGCTGGGTGGACTCCCTCATCAGCCGGATCATGGACGGTCTGCTGGCCTTCCCGCAGTTGCTGTTCATCATCGCGCTGGTCTCCGTCATGCCGAACGAGATGCTCGGTCTCACCGGCACCGGCGTGCGCCTGTTCGTGATGATCCTGGTCATCGGATTCTTCGGCTGGCCCTACATCGGCCGCGTGGTGCGCGGCCAGACCCTCTCGATGCGCGAACGCGAGTACGTCGAGGCGGCCCGGTCGCTGGGCGCGGGGCGGTTCTACATCCTGTTCAAGGAACTGCTGCCCAACCTGGTCGCGCCGATCATCGTCTACACGACGATGATGATCCCCACCAACATCCTCACCGAGGCGGCACTCAGCTTCCTGGGGGTGGGCGTCAAGCCGCCCACCGCCTCCTGGGGGCAGATGCTCTCGAGCGCGATCGACTACTACGACTCGGACCCCATGTACATGGTGATCCCGGGCGTGGCGATCTTCATCACCGTTCTTGCCTTCAACCTCTTCGGCGACGGCGTGCGCGACGCGCTCGACCCGAAGGGCTCCCGCTGACCCGCCGTACCGCACAAGTGTCCCGTGGCACCTGCACGGGGTCTCTCATCTAATCCGGAGGATCCGAGATCGTGACTACCCAACGCACCTCAGGGCGGCGCAAGCAGGCTCTGGCCGCTGCCGCAGTGGTCGCCGCGCTGCTGACCACGGCGGCGTGCGGCGGCGGTGACAGCGACAACGGGGGTTCGAAGAACGGCGCGGCCGGCTTCGACGCCGCGAACAACAAGGTCGCCCAGGCTTCGGAGGCCAAGAAGGGCGGCGAGCTGAAGTTCGCCAGCGCCCAGGACGCCGACTCGTGGGACACCACGCGCGGCTACTACGGCTTCATGTGGAACTTCTCCCGCTACTACTCGCGGCAGCTCGTCACGAACGCCACCGAGCCCGGCAAGGCCGGCGCCGGCGTGACCCCCGACCTCGCCACCGGGCTCGCCAAGGTCTCGGACGACGGCAAGACCTACACGTACACCCTGCGTGACGGCATCACCTGGGAGGACGGCAAGCCGATCACCTCCAAGGACATCAAGTACGGCATCGAGCGCGTCTGGGCGCAGGACGTGCTGTCCGGCGGTCCGACGTACCTCAAGGAGGTGCTCGACCCCAAGGGTGAGTACCAGGGCCCGTACAAGGACAAGTCCAAGGACAAGCTGGGTCTGAAGGCGATCGAGACGCCGGACGACAAGACCATCGTCTTCAAGCTGCCGAAGGCCAACTCGGACTTCGAGGAGATGCTGGCGCTCACCTCCGCCTCCCCGGTCCGCCAGGACAAGGACACCAAGTCCAAGTACGGTCTGCACCCGTTCTCCTCGGGCCCGTACAAGTTCCAGTCGTACAGCCCGGGCAAGGACCTGGTCCTGGTCCGCAACACCGAGTGGAAGCAGGAGTCGGACCCGATCCGCAAGGCGTACCCGGACAAGATCTCCATCAAGTTCTTCTCCAACGCCAACGACCTGGACGCCCGCCTCATCGCCGGCGACTACGACCTGGACCTGGCCCAGACCGGCATGTCGCCGCAGGGCCGCACCACCGCCCTCAAGCAGCACAAGGGCAACCTGGACAACCCGGTCTCCGGCTACATCCGCTACGCCGTCTTCCCGCAGAGCGTGAAGCCGTTCGACAACGAGCACTGCCGCAAGGCCGTGATCTACGGCGCCGACCACGTCTCCCTGCAGACCGCGCGCGGCGGCCCGGTGGCCGGCGGTGACATCGGCACCAACATGCTGCCGCCGTCCGTCCCCGGCTCCGAGGGCCAGAAGTACGACCCGTACGAGATGGCCGGTGCCAACAAGAACGGCAACGTCGCCAAGGCCAAGGAAGAGCTGAAGGCTTGCGGCAAGCCCAACGGCTTCAAGACCACCATCGCGGTCCGCAACAACAAGCCGGTCGAGGTGGCCACCGCCGAGTCGCTCCAGGCGTCGCTGAAGAAGGTCGGCATCACGGTCGACATCGACCAGTACGACGGTGCGCAGACCCCCGGCATCATCGGCAGCCCCTCGAACGTGAAGAAGAAGGGCTACGGCATCATCATCATGGGCTGGGGCCCGGACTTCCCGTCCGTCCAGGGCTACGGTCTGCCGCTGTGGCACAGCGACTACATCCTCGACAGCGGTAACAACAACTACGCGCTGATCAAGGACAAGACGATCGACGGCCTCTTCGACGACTACGTCAACACGCTCGACGACGCCGGCAAGGAAAAGATCGCCACCGAGATCAACCACAAGGTGATGGAGGGCGGCTACTACCTGCCCTTCGTCTTCGAGAAGTTCCTCAACTGGCGCTCCAGCCGGCTGGCGAACGTCTACACGACCGACGGGTACAGCGGCATGTACGACTTCGTCAACCTCGGTCTGAAGTCCACGAAGTAACCGGCACACCCGCCGTACGGCACGAAAGGCAGGTGAAGGCCGGCGCGGCGTGAGCGTGGGCCGCCGGACGACCTCCGGCGGCCCGCCCTCCGCGGCGGGCCGTTAGCTGTGCTCGCTTACCTCATCAGGCGGTTGTTCGCCGCCGCTGTGATGCTCGTGGTCATCGTCATGGTGGTCTTCAGCATCTTCTTCCTGATCCCCAAGTGGGCGGGCGTCGACATCGCCACGAGCTTCGTGGGCAAGCAGGCCGACCCCTCCTCGGTGAAGGCCGTGGCGGAGAAGCTGGGTCTCAACGACCCGATCTACGCCCAGGTCTGGGAGTTCTTCAAGGGCATCTTCGTGGGCCGGACCTACTCGGCCGGCGGCGATGTCACCAACTGCTCCGCGCCGTGCTTCGGCTACTCCTTCCGCAGTGAGCAGGCCATCTGGCCGGTGCTCACCGACCGCTTCCCGGTGACCCTGGGTCTGGCGCTCGGTGCCGCCGTGCTGTGGCTGATCTTCGGTCTCGCCGCGGGTGTGCTCTCGGCCCTCAAGCGGGGCACCCTGTGGGACCGCGGCGCGATGGTCGTCGCCCTCGCCGGTGTCTCCCTGCCCATCTACTTCACCGGCCTGCTGAGCCTGGCGGTCTTCTCCTACGGACTCGGCTGGCTCGACGCCCAGTACGTGCCCCTGGAGGACAGCTTCACCGGCTGGCTGGGCGGCATGATCCTGCCCTGGATCACCCTGGCGTTCCTGTACGCGGCGATGTACGCCCGGATCACCCGCGCGACCATGATGGAGATCCTCGGCGAGGACTACATCCGCACCGCCCGCGCCAAGGGCCTGCGGGAGAGCGTGGTCATCCGCAAGCACGCCATGCGCTCCACGATGACGCCCATCCTCACCATGCTGGGCATGGACCTCGGCGCCCTCATCGGCGGTGCGATCCTGACCGAGACCACGTTCAGCCTGCCCGGCCTCGGCCAGGCGGTGCTCAACGCGATCAAGAACCAGGACCTGCCCGTCATCCTCGGCGTCACCCTGATCACATCTCTCGCGGTGCTCATCGCCAACCTCGTGGTGGACGTCCTGTACGCCGTGATCGACCCCCGAGTGAGGCTCGCATGACCGAACTCAGCAAGAGCGGCGCCGCCGTGGGCGAGCCCACCGGCACCTCTCCCGCCCCGACCGCCTTCCTGGAGGTCCGCGACCTCAAGGTGCACTTCCCGACCGACGACGGCCTGGTCAAGTCCGTCGACGGGCTCAGCTTCCAGTTGGAGAAGGGCAAGACCCTCGGCATCGTGGGCGAGTCGGGCTCCGGCAAGTCGGTGACCTCGCTGGGCATCATGGGCCTGCACACCGCCGGGCAGTACGGCCGGCGCAAGGCCCAGCTCTCCGGCGAGATCTGGCTGGACGGCACCGAGCTGCTCTCCGCCGACCCCGACGAGGTGCGCAAGCTGCGCGGCCGCCGGATGGCGATGATCTTCCAGGACCCGCTCTCCGCGCTGCACCCGTACTACACGATCGGGCAGCAGATCGTGGAGGCGTACCGCATCCACCACGACGTGGACAAGAAGACCGCCAAGCGCCGCGCGGTGGAGATGCTCGACCGGGTCGGCATCCCGCAGCCGGACAAGCGGGTGGACAGCTATCCGCACGAGTTCTCCGGCGGGATGCGCCAGCGCGCGATGATCGCGATGTCGCTGGTGAACAACCCGGAGCTGCTCATCGCGGACGAGCCGACCACCGCCTTGGACGTGACCGTCCAGGCGCAGATCCTGGACCTGATCCGGGACCTGCAGAAGGAGTTCGGCTCGGCGGTCATCATCATCACCCACGACCTGGGCGTCGTCGCCGAGCTGGCCGACGACCTGCTGGTGATGTACGGCGGGCGCTGCGTCGAGCGCGGTCCGGCGGAGAAGGTGTTCTACGAGCCCCGCCACCCCTACACCTGGGGCCTGCTCGGCTCGATGCCGCGGCTCGACCGCGACCAGCAGGAGCGCCTGATCCCGGTCAAGGGCTCGCCGCCCTCCCTCATCAACGTCCCGTCCGGCTGCGCCTTCAACCCGCGCTGCCCGTACGCCGACGTGCCCAAGGACAACGTCACCCGCACGGTCCGCCCCGAGCTGACCGAGGTCGGCAGCAAGCACTGGGCCGCCTGCCACATGTCGCAGGAGCAGCGGGAGCGTATCTGGACCGAAGAGATTGCGCCGAAGCTGTGAGCGAGAACCCCAAGGACGCAGCGGTGACGGTCCCCGCGCAGAGCACGGGCACCGTGGTCACCAAGGCCGACCCCGCACCCGGTGAGACCCTGCTGAAGGTGACCGGGCTGCAGAAGCACTTCCCGATCAAGAAGGGCCTGCTCCAGCGGCAGGTCGGCGCGGTCCGGGCGGTCGACGGCCTCGACTTCGAGGTCCGGGCCGGCGAGACCCTCGGCGTGGTCGGCGAGTCCGGCTGCGGCAAGTCGACCATGGGCCGGCTGATCACCCGGCTGCTGGAGCCGACCGCGGGCAAGGTCGAGTTCGAGGGCAAGGACATCACCCACCTCGGGGTGAGCGGGATGCGTCCGCTGCGCCGCGATGTGCAGATGATCTTCCAGGACCCGTACTCGTCGCTGAACCCGCGGCACACCATCGGCACCATCATCGGCGCCCCCTTCAAGCTCCAGGGCGTCGAGCCCGAGGGCGGGATCAAGAAGGAGGTGCAGCGGCTGCTGTCGGTGGTCGGGCTCAACCCCGAGCACTACAACCGCTACCCGCACGAGTTCTCCGGCGGTCAGCGCCAGCGCATCGGCATCGCCCGCGCGCTCGCGCTCAACCCCAAGCTGGTGGTGGCCGACGAGCCGGTCTCCGCGCTCGACGTGTCCATCCAGGCGCAGGTCGTCAACCTCCTCGACGACCTCCAGCAGGAGCTGGGCCTGACGTACGTGATCATCGCGCACGACCTGTCGGTGGTCCGGCACGTCTCGGACCGGATCGCGGTGATGTACCTCGGCAAGATCGTGGAGCTGGCCGACCGCGACCTGCTCTACAAGACGCCGATGCACCCGTACACCAAGGCGCTGATGTCCGCGGTGCCGATCCCGGACCCGGCGCGCAAGGCGGCCAAGAGCGAGCGCATCCTGCTCAAGGGCGACGTGCCCTCGCCGATCGCGCCGCCCAGCGGCTGCCGCTTCCACACCCGGTGCTGGAAGGCGACGGAGATCTGCCGGACCACCGAGCCGCCGCTGCTGGAGCTGCGCCCGGGGCAGCAGGTGGCCTGCCACCACCCGGAGAACTTCGCCGACCAGGCCCCGCAGGACACCGTGCTGCTCACCGACGCCAAGGAGGCGGCGGAGCTGGTCTCCGAGGAGGCCCTCGCGCAGTCGGCGGCGACCTCGGCGGCGGTGGCCGCGGAGGTGGGGGCGACGGAGGAGCCGGCGAAGGCGGCCACGGAGGCGGAGCCCGCCGAGGCGTCCGGGGCTGCGGAGGCGCCCGCGACCTCCGAGGCGTCCGCGACCTCCGAGGCGTCCGCGACGGCCGAGGCGTCCGGGACTTCTGCCGACGAGGAGCCTCCCGCCAAGGAGAAGTGACCCGTACCCCCGGCGAGCCCCCGTCCTCCTCCGCGAGGCGGGGGCTCGCCGGCGGGTGAGAATGACCGGATGTACGAGGAACTCTTCAGCCCCACCGTCCAGCACACGCTCGATCTGATCGGCATCTTCGTCTTCGCCATCTCCGGCGCGCTGCTGGCCGTCCGCAAGAACTTCGACGTCTTCGGCATCGCCGTCCTCGCCGAGGTCACCGCGCTGGGCGGCGGGCTGTTCCGGGACCTGATCATCGGCGCCGTACCGCCCGCCGCCTTCACGGACCTCGGGTACTTCCTCACCCCGCTGCTCGCCGCGCTGCTGGTCTTCTTCCTGCACCCGCACGTCGAGCGCCTGCAGACCGGCGTCAACATCTTCGACGCGGCGGGCCTCGGCCTGTTCTGCGTCGCGGGCACCACCAAGGCGTACGACTACGGTCTCGGCCTGACCGCCTCCGCCTGCCTCGGGATGGCCACCGCGGTCGGCGGCGGCGTCCTGCGCGACGTGCTCGCCAACGAGGTGCCGTCGCTGCTGCGCTGGGACCGCGACCTGTACGCCGTCCCCGCCATCGTCGGCGCCGCCATGATCGCGCTGTGCATCCGCTTCGACGCCCTCACCCCGCTCACCAGCGCCACCGCCGTGGTCACCGCCTTCCTGCTGCGGCTGCTGGCGATGCGCTACCACTGGCGGGCACCCCGCGCCTGGAACCGGCGCTCGACGGTGCAGGAGGCGGAGTAGCGGGTCCGTCCCTGGGGCAGATATGGAAAGCTACCGCTCAGTAGTCCCCTGTTGTACTGTGCAGCCATGTCAGAAGCAGCCTCCGCCCCGGCCGGGCCGGCCACGGTCGGCGACAGTGAGTTCGACCGGGACACCGCCGTCACCCGCCGCGCCCCGGGCGTGTACGACATCGACCTCTCCGCGGGCTGGACCGTCCTCGGCGCCGTCAACGGCGGATATCTGCTGGCCGTCCTCGGCCGCGCCCTCGCGGACGCCCTGCCGCACCCGGACCCGTTCTCCATCACCGCCCACTACCTGACCGCCTCCCGGCCCGGCCCCGCCGTGGTGCGCACCGAGGCCGTCCGTACCGGCCGCACCCTCTCCACCGGCCAGGCGTCCCTCCTCCAGTACGACGACGAGGGCAACGAGGTCGAGCGCATCCGCGTCCTCGCCTCCTACGGCGACCTGGACGCGCTGCCCGACGACGTCCGTACGACGGCGAAGCCGCCCGCGCTGCCGCCGCTGGAGCGGTGCTTCGGCCCGCAGGACGGGCCCAGCCCCGTCGACGGCGGCTCGGCCATCGCCGACCGGCTGATGATCAAGCTGGACCCGGACACCCTGGGCTGGGCGCTCGGACAGCCCTCCGGCAAGGGGGAGATGCGGGCCTGGTTCGGGCTCGCCGACGGCCGGGACGCCGACCCGCTCTCGCTGCTGCTCGCGGTGGACGCGCTGCCCCCGACCGCCTTCGAGATGGGGCTGTCGGGCTGGGTGCCGACGGTCGAGCTGACCGTGCACGTGCGCTGCCGCCCGGCGCCGGGACCGCTCCGCGTGGCGGTCACCACCCGCAACCTGGCCGGCGGCTTCCTGGAGGAGGACGCCGAGGTCTGGGACAGCGCCGACCGCCTGGTCGCCCAGTCCCGCCAACTGGCGCGCGTACGGCTGTCCTGACGCCTGGTCGCCCTGACGCCCCGGTGGCCGCCGTCCGGCCGCCGGGGCGTCAGTCCAGCCAGTGCCGGCGGCCGAGGGTGATCAGCCGCAGCCGGCGGGTCGCGGTCTCGGCCACCCGCCGCCGTTCCTCCGCCGTCCCCTCCAGCGCCTCCAGGAACTGCGACGCGGTGCTCAGCATCTGGTCCACGTAGAGGCCCGCCAGCATCAGCAGATCGTCGTCGTGCCAGCCCGCCGACTCCGGGTCCCCGGCCAGTTCGGCCCGCACCTCCTCGGCGAACCGGGCGAGCTGCTCCCGTATCGCCTCGCGCACCGGCTGCACCCCGCCGTGCCGTTCCCGGGCGATGAACCGGACGTGGGACGGGTACTCGCCGACATGAGAGGCGATCAACTCCACAGCGCGGGCGATGCGTTCCTCCGGGTCCCCGCCCGGGGAGACCGTCGTGCGGATCATCGGGTGCAGGCTGCCCAGCGCCTCCTCGACCAGCGCCACGCCGAGATCGGCCGTGGAGCGGAAGTGCCGGTAGAAGGCGGTCGGGGCGACGCCCACCGCCCGGGTGACCTCACGCAGCCCCAGGCTGCTCAGGCTCTGCTCCTCCAGCAGTTCGAGCGCCGCGTCCAGAAGCGCCTGCCGGGTCCTGCGCTTCTGGACCTGCCGGACGCCGAGGGTGTGACTCATGCCATGCAGTTAACAACTGTTCTCCGGAATTGGGAAGTCGTCACGCGCGTTAGGCTGGGTACTCAGTGAACAACTGTAACTACAAGCGTTCACCGAAACCTGGGGGAGGGACTCCATGCTGTTTCTCGTCGCCGCACTGCTGCTGCTCGGCCTCGTCCTGGGCACCGTCGCCCACGCACCGCTGGGCTTCACCCTCGTGGCCGCCGCCGTCATCGCCGTCTGGCTCGGCGTCTTCACGCTGCGCGAGCGGTACGGCCGCCGCCGCACCTCCGCCCACTGACGCCCCGACCGACGCACCGCGAGGAGACCACCATGCAGCTCACCGCACCGGCCACCCGCCGCGCCGGCGCCCGGGACACCGACGGCATGGCCGTCGCCGCCTTCGTCCTGGGCCTGCTCGGCCTGCTCGTCCTCAACGTCGTCCTGGGACCCGTCGCCATCGCGCTGGCCTCGCTCGCCCTGTGGCGCGGCACCGCCCGCCGCGGCCGGGCCCTGCTCGGCCTCGGCCTGGGCATCGCCGACCTGGTGGTCCTGGTGGCGTTCATGTCCGCCGACCACACCCTGTCCTGGAGCCTGTGACCGGGGCGGCCCCGATCCCCCCGGGAGCGCGCGCGGGCGCCCCGTAGAATCGGGCGCACCATGGCATACCTCGACCACGCCGCGACCACCCCGATGCTTCCCGAGGCAGTCGAGGCACTCACCGCGCACCTGGGCGTCACGGGCAACGCCTCCTCCCTGCACGCCTCCGGCCGCCGCGCCCGGCGTACGGTCGAGGAGGCCCGGGAGACGCTCGCCGAGGCGCTCGGCGCCCGCCCCAGCGAGGTGGTCTTCACCTCCGGCGGCACCGAGGCCGACAACCTCGCCGTCAAGGGCCTGTACTGGGCCCGCCGCGACGCCGACCCGGCCCGCACCCGGGTCCTGGCCAGCCCCGTCGAGCACCACGCCGTCCTCGACGCCGTGGACTGGCTCGCCGAGCACGAGGGCGCCACCGTCGAGTACCTGCCCGTCGACGCGCACGGCCGGGTCCACCCCGAGGCGCTGCGCGAGGCCATCGCCCGCGACCCCGGCGACGTCGCCCTCGCCACCGTGATGTGGGCCAACAACGAGATCGGCACCGTGATGCCGGTCCGGGAACTCGCCGGCGTGGCCGCCGAGTTCGGGGTCCCGCTGCACGCCGACGCGGTGCAGGCCGTCGGCCAGCTCCCGGTGGACTTCGCCGCCTCCGGGCTCGCCGCGATGACGGTCTCCGGCCACAAGATCGGCGGCCCGTACGGCATCGGCGCGCTGCTGCTCGGCCGCGAGTACGCCCCCGTGCCGGTGCTGCACGGCGGCGGCCAGGAACGGCACGTCCGCTCCGGCACCCTCGACGTGCCCGCCGTCGCCTCCTTCGCCGTGGCCGGCCGGCTCGCCGCCGAGCAGCGCGAGTGGTTCGCCCGCGAGATCGGCGCCCTGCGCGACGCTCTGGTCGAGGCGGTACGGACGGCGGTGCCGGACGCGATCCTCGGCGGCGACCCCGTGGACCGGCTGCCGGCCAACGCCCACTTCACCTTCCCCGGCTGCGAGGGCGACTCGCTGCTGCTGCTGCTCGACGCCCAGGGCATCGAGTGCTCCACCGGCTCCGCCTGCACCGCCGGCGTCGCCCAGCCCAGCCACGTGCTGCTGGCCACCGGCACCGACCCCGACCTGGCCCGCGGCACCCTGCGCTTCTCGCTCGGCCACACCTCCACCGAATCCGACGTCCAGGCCGTCGCCGAGGCCATCGGCCCCGCCGTGGCCCGGGCCAGGGCGGCCGGCCTGACGTAAGCGCTAGGTGCTGCTCCGGGCCGAGGGGCTCGGCGTGGCGGTGGCCCCGGCGGTCGCCGCCCGGCGGACCAGCCTCAGGTAGCGGGGCCAGTCCCAGTACGGGCCCGGGTCGGTGTGGTCGGTCCCCGGCACCTCCACGTGGCCGATGATGTGCTCGCGGTCGACGGGTATCTCGTAGCGCGCGCAGATGCCCGCCGTGAGGCGCGCGGAGGCCGCGTACATCGCGTCCGTGAAGTCCTGCGGGCGGTCCACGAAGCCCTCGTGCTCGATGCCGACACTGCGTTCGTTGTACGCGCGGTTGCCCGCGTGGTAGGCGACGTCCAGCTCGCGGATCATCTGCGTGACGCGGCCGTCCTGCCCCACGATGTAGTGCGCGGCGGCCTGGTGGCCCGGGTCCTGGAACGCCTTGACCGCGCTGGCGAAGCTGCCCTGGGTGACATGGACGATCACCATGTCGATGCCGTAGTCCTCGGGCCGGTCCGCGCGCCGCCAGTTCGCCTCCGAGGCCGCCACCCAGCGGGCGCCCCGGTAGTCGACCGCGCCCTCCTCGCGGGGCCGGTCGATGCCCGGGGTGCGCCACCACAGGCGGCCCAGCTCGTCCCGGGCCAGCACGGCGGTGCCGACGGCCGCCGCGGCGCTGCCGACGATCAGCGCGCGCCGGCCGATGCGCCGGTCGCCGTCCTTGGATCCGCTCGCGGATCGGCCGTTCGCCTCCATGTGATCCAGAACGCTCGCGCGCCGATCCTGGTTCCCGGCCACCCGTACCCTGGAGGGGTTATGACTGACACCTCGCAGCGCACCCGCCCCCTCCGCGTCCTCGCCGCCATGTCGGGCGGCGTCGACTCCGCCGTCGCCGCCGCCCGCGCGGCCGAGGCCGGACACGACGTCACCGGCGTCCACCTCGCGCTCTCCGCCAACCCGCAATCGTTCCGCACGGGCGCGCGGGGCTGCTGCACCATCGAGGACTCGCGTGATGCCCGCCGCGCGGCGGACGTCATCGGCATCCCGTTCTACGTCTGGGACCTCGCCGACCGCTTCCGCGAGGACGTGGTGGAGGACTTCGTCGCCGAGTACCAGGCGGGCCGCACCCCCAACCCGTGCCTGCGCTGCAACGAGAAGATCAAGTTCGCCGCGCTGCTCGACAAGGCCCTCGCCCTGGGCTTCGACGCGGTGTGCACCGGCCACTACGCCAAGGTGCTGGTCCGCGAGGACGGCACCCGTGAGCTGCACCGCGCCTCCGACCTGGCCAAGGACCAGTCGTACGTGCTCGGCGTCCTGGACGACCGGCAGCTCGCCCACGCCCTGTTCCCGCTCGGCGACACCGTCACCACCAAGGACGAGATCCGCGCGGAGGCCGAGCGGCGCGGCCTCGCCGTCGCCAAGAAGCCCGACTCGCACGACATCTGCTTCATCGCCGACGGCGACACCCAGGGCTTCCTGGCCAAGCGGCTCGGCAAGGCCGAGGGCGACATCGTCGACGAGTCCGGCAACCGGCTCGGCACCCACGAGGGCGCGTACGGCTTCACCATCGGCCAGCGCAAGGGCCTGCGCATCGGCACCCCCGCCCCCGACGGCAAGCCGCGCTACGTCCTGGACATCTCCCCGGTGACCAACACGGTGACCGTCGGCCCCGCGGACGCCCTGGACGTCACCGCCCTGACCGCGGTCAGGCCCCGCTGGTGCGGCACCGCCCCGGCCGGCCCCGGCACCTACACCGCCCAGTTGCGCGCCCACGGCGAGGAGACCGAGGTGACCGCCGAGCTGGTCGACGGCCACCTGGAGGTCACCTTCGCCGAGCCGGTCCGCGGCGTCGCCCCCGGCCAGGCGATCGTGCTGTACGACGGCACGCGCGTGGTGGGCTCGGCGACGATCGCCTCGACCGTGCGGGTGACGGCCGGGGCGGTCTGACCCGCCCGGTCAGGAGACCTCCACCTCGTAGAAGCACAGGTGGTCCTTGATCTCCCGGACCTCCGGCTTGGGGTCCGGGTACGCCCACACCGCGTCCGCCGCGTCCGGCAGCGACCAGTAGGACGCGTCGCCCTTGTACGGGCAGTGGGTGGTGGTGGCGGACGGGGCGAGCAGGTCGGTGCGGACGTCCTTGGGCGGGATGTAGTACCGGTCGGGGCAGCCGGTCTCCCGCAGCAGCAGGGCCTCGTCGCTCTCCGCCAGCGTCTGGTCGCCGTGCCGCACGCGCACGTGCCGGTCGCTGGGCTCGACGGTGATCCGGTGCAGTGTCACGATCGCCTCCTGGGTCGGCGCTGTTCTCTGCCGGTTCTCCACTGCAGCGCCCGCCGAACCGGCGTTCTTCCCCGCCGGGCCTGCCCGTACGGTGGGAGCCATGAACATCTGCGTCTTCCTCTCCGCCGCCGACCTCGACGAGCGCTACACGCGCCCCGCCCGGGAGTTCGCCGAACTGCTCGGCAGGGGCGGCCACACGCTCGTCTGGGGCGGTTCGGACGTCGGTCTGATGAAGGTGGTCGCCGACGGCGTGCAGGAGGCCGGAGGACGGCTCCTGGGCGTCTCCGTGGAGTTCCTGGCCGACCGGGCCCGCAAGGGCGTCGAGCAGATGGTGATCGCCCCCGACCTGGCCGAGCGCAAGCGGCTGCTCCTCCAGCACGCCGACGCCGTCGTGATCATGGTGGGCGGCACCGGCACGCTCGACGAGGCCACCGAGATCCTGGAGCTGAAGAAGCACGGCCACACCGACAAGCCGGTCGTGCTGCTCAACACCGCGGGCTTCTACGACGGCCTCAAGGAGCAGTTCCGCCGCATGGAGGACGAGGGCTTCCTGCCCCGCCCGCTGACCGAGCTGGTGTTCTTCGCCGAGGAGCCGGTCGGGGCGCTGGCCTACCTGGAGGAGAGCCAGGGCATCGTCTGACCGGCGGTGATGCGAGCATGGCGGGCATGGCTACCCATGTGATCACCGGCGCCGGCTCCGGCATCGGCGCCGCCGTCGCCCGCCGCCTGCACGCGCGCGGGGACGACCTCGTGCTGCACGCCCGCGACGCGGGCCGCGCCAAGGAACTGGCGGCCGCCTTCTCCGGCGCCCGCACCCTCGTCGGCGACCTCGCCGACCCCGACAAGCTGTCCTGGGCGCTGTCCCACCAGAGCCCGCCGGACCGGGTGGACTCCCTGCTGCACATCGCCGGCGTCGTCGACCTCGGCCCGGTCGGCGAGCTGACCCCGAAGACCTGGCGCCACCAGCTCAACGTCAACCTGATCGCGCCCGCCGAGCTGACCCGGCTGCTGCTGCCCCAGCTCCGCGCCGCCCAGGGTCACGTGATCTTCGTCAACTCCGGCTCCGGACTGGCCGCGCACGCCGAGTGGGCCGCGTACGCCGCCTCCAAGCACGGCCTGAAGGCGCTCGCCGACTCCCTGCGCCACGAGGAGCACGGCAACGGCGTCCGGGTCACCTCCGTCTACCCCGGCCGCACCGCCAGCCCCATGCAGGCCAAGGTGCACCAGCAGGAGGGCAAGGAGTACGACGCCTCCCGGTGGATCGACCCCGAGTCGGTCGCCACGGCGATTCTGATGGCCCTGGACCTGCCCCGGGACGCCGAGGTCAACGACCTGACGGTGCGCCCTGGGCGGTGAGCGCCGCGGACCCGTTCCGTAGGCTGCTCCGGTGAGCGAAAACAGCGAGACCAGGTTCGGTGCCGCCACCGGCGTCGGGTCCCTGCCGGGCCAGGACGCCCGGGAGGCCGTCAAGGCCGTCACCGGCACCTTCGAGGACTTCCCGTACCTGCCCGAGCTGCCCGCCCGCGGCCCCGGCGCCGACATGATCGGGCGGACCGCCGGGATGCTCGTCGAGCTGTACGCGCGCGTGGAGCCCAGCGGCTGGCGGCTCGGCGACCGGCCGGGCCGCGACACCCGGCGGGCCCGGGCCTGGCTCCGGCAGGACCTCGACGCCCTGGAGGAGTTCACCCAGGGCTACACCGGGCCGCTGAAGGTGCAGGCCGTCGGCCCCTGGACGCTCGCCGCCGCGCTGGAGCTGCGCAGCGGCGAGGCCGTCCTCTCCGACGCCGGGGCCGTCCGCGACCTCGCCGCCTCCCTCGCCGAGGGCCTGCGCCTGCACCTCGCCGAGATTTCCCGCCGGGTGCCCGGCGCCACCCCCGTGCTTCAGCTCGACGAGCCGTCCCTGACCGCCGTGCTGCGCGGGCAGGTCCGTACCGCCAGCGGCTACCGCACCCACCGCGCGGTCGACCGGCAGGTCGTCGAGGCCACCCTCCGGGACGTCCTGGGGGCGCACGGCGGCGGCCCGGCCGTCGTCCACTCCTGCGCGCCGGACGTCCCCTTCGCCCTGCTGCGCCGGGCCGGGGCGCACGGCATCTCGTTCGACTTCTCCCTTCTCACGGAGCGTGACGACGAGGTGATCGGGGAAGCCGTGGAGGGCGGCACCCGGCTGTTCGCCGGTGTCGTGCCGACCGCCGACGGCCCATTGTCAGACCCTGCCGGTAGCGTCATGGGTGTCAGAACGCTGTGGCGCAGGCTGGGGCTGCATCCGGGGCTTCTCGCGGAGGCGGTCACGGTGACTCCGGCGTGCGGACTCGCGGGCGCGTCCCCCGAGTACGCGCGGCGGGCGCTCGCCCACTGCGTCCGGGCGGCGAGATCCCTCGCGGACAACCCAGAGTAACGGGAGGACATACACGGTGGCCGGCGACAAGCAAGCGGAGACGACGAGCGTGCCCGCCGAGGCACGGGAGAAGCACGTACGGCTCGCCGAGCAGATCGAGGAGCACCGCTTCCGGTACTACGTGAAGGACGCCCCCGTCATCAGCGACGCGGACTTCGACCGGCTGCTGCGCTCCCTGGAGGCGCTGGAGGAGGAGTACCCGCCGCTGCGCACCCCGGACTCGCCGACCCAGAAGGTCGCCGGCTCCTACGAGACGGAGTTCACGGCCGTCGAGCACCGCTCCCGGATGCTCTCCCTGGACAACACGTTCAACGACGACGAGCTGGCCGCCTGGGTGGAGCGCATCCACAAGGAGCTGGGCGAGCAGGAGTTCCACTTCCTGTGCGAGCTGAAGGTGGACGGCCTCGCCGTCAACCTCACCTACGAGCACGGTCGGCTGGTCCGCGCCGCCACCCGCGGCGACGGCCGCACCGGCGAGGACATCACGCCCAACGTGCGCACCATCGCCGAGATCCCCGACCGCCTCACCGGCGAGCGGGTCCCCGACCTGGTGGAGATCCGCGGCGAGGTCTACTTCCCGATGGAGAAGTTCGACGAGCTGAACAAGCGGCTGACCGAGGCCGGCGACAAGCCGTTCGCCAACCCGCGCAACGCGGCGGCCGGTTCGCTGCGCCAGAAGGACCCCCGGGTCACCGCCACCCGCCCGCTGCACATGGTCGTCCACGGCATCGGCGCGCTGGAGGGCTACACGGGCATGACCCGCCTCTCCCAGGCGTACGACCTGCTCAAGACCTGGGGCCTGCCCACCTCCCCGCACAACCGGGTGGTCGACGACCTCGCGGGCGTCCGCGCGTTCATCGCCCACTACGGCGAGCACCGCCACTCGGTGGAGCACGAGATCGACGGCGTCGTCGTCAAGCTCGACGAGATCCGCCTGCAGGGCCGGCTCGGCTCCACCGCCCGCGCGCCCCGCTGGGCCATCGCCTACAAGTACGCGCCCGAAGAGGTCAACACCAAGCTCATCGACATCAAGGTCGGCGTCGGCCGCACCGGCCGGGTCACGCCGTACGCGCAGGTCGAGCCGGTCACCGTGGCCGGCAGCGAGGTGGAGTTCGCCACCCTGCACAACCAGGAGGTGGTCAAGGCCAAGGGCGTCCTCATCGGCGACACCGTGGTGCTGCGCAAGGCCGGGGACGTCATCCCGGAGATCCTCGGCCCGGTCGCCGACCTGCGGGACGGCAGCGAGCGGGAGTTCGTGATGCCGGCCGAGTGCCCGGAGTGCGGGACGCCGCTGCGCCCGATGAAGGAGGGCGACATCGACCTGCGCTGTCCCAACGCCCGGAGATGCCCGGCCCAGTTGCGCGGCCGGGTGTCCTACCTCGCCGGCCGCGAGTGCCTGGACATCGAGCACTTCGGGGACGTCGCCGCGGCGGCCCTGACCCGGCCGCTGGAGCCCTCCGACCCGCCGCTGGTCGACGAGGGCGACCTGTTCGACCTCACCGTGGAGAAGCTGCTCCCCATCAAGGCGTACGTCCTCGACCCGGACAGCGGTCTGCCCAAGCGCGACCCGAAGACCGGCGAGGAGAAGATCGTCACCGTCTTCGCCAACCAGAAGGGCGAACCCAAGAAGAACACCCTCGCCCTGCTGCGGAACATCGAGGAGGCCAAGAGCCGCCCGCTCGCCCGGTTCCTCAACGGACTCTCCATCCGGCACGTCGGACCCGTCGCCGCGCGGGAACTCGCCCGCCAGTTCCGCTCCGTCGACAGAATCGAGCAGGCGTCCGAAGAGGAACTGGCCAACACCGACGGGGTCGGCCCGATCATCGCCGCCTCCCTCAAGGAGTGGTTCGCCGAGGAGTGGCACCGCGAGATCGTCCGCAAGTGGAAGGCGGCCGGCGTCCCCCTGGAGGAGCAGTCCACCGGCGAGGACGAGGGCCCGCTTCCCCTGGAAGGGCTCACCGTCGTGGTGACCGGAACGCTGGAGCGCTACACCCGGGACGACGCCAAGGAGGCCCTGCAGAGCCGCGGCGCCAAGGTGACCGGTTCGGTGTCGAAGAAGACCTCGTTCGTCGTCGTGGGGGACAACCCCGGTTCCAAGTACGACAAGGCGATGCAACTGAAGGTTCCGGTTCTGGACGAGGACGGATTCGACCTTTTGCTCGAACAGGGACCCGACGCGGCGGCCGGCGCCGCGCTTTCGCCCGAAGAATAGTCAAGGAACAGCCCTGTAATAGCGGTTGAAGGGCACCCGTTCGGCGCATATCAGTTGCATACGGGTGGCTGGGTCGCATTCGGGCGACCGTCGACGACCGGTGCCCGTGGAAGCCTTCCGCGGCCTACTGTTGAGATGTGCGCCTGCCGTGCCCATCTGCGGTCGGGGCATCCCCGTGCTCCCAGCGGGCGGGGGGACGGATTCTTCAACGCGGAGCCGTCGATGGCTGTCGGGCATCGGGCCGCGTGGCGTGGGCACCGCCGGCTGTGAGAGGGACGGGAATGGAACCGACCGAGAGCGCCGCTCCGGGCTCACGGCTGCGCATGCGTCGACTGGTCGACGCCGTGCGCGACAGTTGCTGGACCGGAGGGCCTTCGGAGGGTGTCGGCGACCGGGCGAGCGGCGCCGCACCGGGGAGCACGCCGACCGGGCGCGGCGCCGACCGGCCGGCCGCCGGGGGCACGCACGGCCTGCCCGGCACCGACACCGACGCCGAACGGCACCTGTCCTGGCCCGCGTTGCCCGCGGCGGTCGTCGCGGCCGCCGGGTTCGTCCTGGGCGCCGGGTTCTACCGGGCGTACACCGACGGCCACGCCCTCTTCCCGGCCGGCACCGCGGGCTGGGCGCTGGCGGTGCTCAGCGGCATCGTCGTCGGCCACCTCGTGATGCTCGGCCGCGCCCGCTGGTGGGGCGGCACCGGCTCCGGCGCCGCCCTCACCCTGGCCGTGCTGCTGCTGTACGGCTGGGTCCCGGCCGGCCTGGTCAGCCTCACCGTCGTCGTCCTGGTCGGCATCGCCCGCCGGGGCCGCTGGCGCCAGGGCGTGCTGCACGGCGCGGTCGACATCCTCGGCATCGCCGCCGGCGCCGCCCTGCTGGACGCCTGCGGCTCCGCCCCCTCCGTCGAGACCCCCTGGGACCCGGCCACCTGGACGGTGTCCGCCGCGCCCAAGGTGATCCTGGTCGCCGTCGCCTACCTCGCCGTCACCCGCACCCTGCTGTGGTACCTGCACTCCCCGCGCCCCGGGCTGCCCACCGTCGCCCGCACCGCGCTGGCCCGGCACGGCCTGGTCGCCATCGCGCTGCTCGGCATCGCCCCGCTGGTCTGCGTGGTCGCCGCCGCCCGGCCGGTGCTGCTGCCGCTGTTCGCCATCCCGCTGATCGCCCTCGACTCCACCCTGTGGATCGCCCGCGCCCGCGCCGAGGAACAACTGCGCGACCCGCTGACCGGACTGCCCAACCGGCAGTGGCTCCAGGAGCGCATCTGGACGGCCCTGGACGACGCCGACCGGGCCGGCGCCCGCAGCGCGCTGATGCTGATCGACCTCGACCGGTTCCGGTCGGTCAACGACACCCTGGGGCATCTGGCCGGCGACCGGCTGCTGCTCCAGATCGCCGACCGGCTGCGGCTGGCGCTGCCCCGCGGGGCGGAGGCCGCGCGGCTCGGCGGCGACGAGTTCGCCGTCCTGCTGCCCGTCGCCGACTCCGCCACCTCCGCGATCCGGGTCGCCCGGGGCCTGGTCGGCGCGCTCAGCTCCCCGCTCGACCTGGACGGGCTCACCCTCGTCCTGGAGGCCAGCGCCGGGGTCGCCGTCTTCCCCGACCACGCGCTGGACGCCGAGGGGCTGCTGCGCCGGGCGGACGTGGCGATGTACCAGGCCAAGCGGGACCGCACGGGCGTCGAGGTCTACGAGTCCAAGCGGGACTCCAACACCCCGGACCGCCTCGGCCTCCTCGGCGACCTGCGCCGCGCGCTGGACGCCCGTGAGGTGGAACTGCACTACCAGCCCAAGGTCGGCTTCGACGGGCAGGTCGCGGGCCTGGAGGCGCTGGTGCGCTGGGTGCACCCGGAGCGGGGCCGGGTGCCGCCGGACGAGTTCATAGCGATCGCCGAGTCCTCCGGACTCATGCCGCACCTCACCGAGTACGTGCTGGACACCGCGCTGGCCCAGGTCGCCCGGTGGCGCTCCCAGGGGCTGTTCGTGCCGGTCGCGGTCAACGTCTCGCCGCGCGATGTGCACACCCCCGGCTTCGCGGGCCTGGTCGCCGCCCGGCTGGCCCGGCACGGGGTCCCGGCGGGGGCGCTCCAGTTGGAGATCACCGAGCATGTGCTGCTGGAGGACCCGCAGCGCGCCGCCGACACCCTCGCCGGGCTGACCGGGCACGGGGTGAAGATGTCCCTGGACGACTTCGGCACCGGGTACTCCTCGCTGGTCCACCTGCGCAAGCTGCCGGTGAGCGAGCTGAAGATCGACCGGTCGTTCGTGGCGCGGCTGGCCGTCGACACCGAGGACGCGGAGATCGTGCGCTGCACGGTCGACCTCGCGCACTCGCTCGGCCTGCTGGTCATCGCCGAGGGCGTCGAGGACGACGAGACGTGGGAGCGGCTGCGGGACCTCGGCTGCGACGCCGTACAGGGCTGGCTGGTCGCGGCGGCGATGCCGCCGGACGAGACCACGGCGTGGCTGCGGGCGCGGGGCTCCCGCGGCTGGCAGCGGCCCGCCGCGGCCCTCCCGGCCGCGGCGACGGAGGACTGACCGGGGCCGCGGCGACGGAGGACTGACCGGGGCCGCAGGGACGCTGGACCGGCCGGGGGCGCGGGGACGCCGGACCGGCCGGGGGCGCGAGGACGCCGGACCGGCCGGGGGCGCGAGGACGCCGGACTGGCCGGGGGCGCGAGGACGCTGGACCGGCCGGGGGGCGCAGGGACGCTGGACCGGCCGGGGGCGCGGGGACGCTGGACCGGCCGGGGGCGCGGGGACGCCGGACTGGCCGGGGGCGCGAGGACGCCGGACTGGCCGGGGGCGCAGGGACGTTGCACCGGCCGGGTGCGCAGGGAGGCCGGACTGGCCGGGGCCGCAGGGACGCTGGACCGGCCGTTGGGCGCGGCGGCGGGGGACTGGCCGGCCTGCGCGGGGCTCCGTCCGGGGGCGGCCCCGCCCGGGGCCCGGCCGCGGGAACCGCTCCGTCCGAGGGGCCGCCCGCCCGCGGCCCCCGTCCTCAGCTCGCCCCGGCCGCGAAATGCCCCGTCAGCAGCGCCAGCCGGGCGGCGTGGGCCTCCTCGGGGAGGCGGCCGCTGCGGGTCAGGGTGGCCAGGCCGTGCAGGGCCGCCCAGTACGTCTCGGTGAGCAGCGCCGGGTCCTCGCCCTCGGCCGCGACCGGCGCCACCGCCCGGGACAGCTCCCCGAACGCCTCCCACAGCTCGGCCGGCGCCTCCGGCGTGGCGAACGGCAGCCCCACGTCGAGCGTGAAGATCGCGTCGTACAGCGCGGGCCGGCGCCGCGCGAAGGCCGTGTACGCCTCGCCCACCGCCGCCAGCGCCTCCCGGTGCCCGGAGACGGCGGTGCGCGCCGCCCGCAGCTCGGCGGCCAGCTCCGCGCACCCCTCCACCGCGACCGCCGCCATGATCGCCTCCTTGCCCTTGAAGTGGCTGTAGAGGACCGGCTGGCTGTACTCGATCTCGGCCGCCAGCCGCCGGGTGGTGACCGCCTCCCAGCCCTCGGCCTCGGCCAGCTCCCGCGCGGCCGCGACGATCAGCCGCTCCCGCTCCGCTCGTTCGCGCTCCCGGCGCTTCTGGATCGACATGACCGCGATGCTAGCAGCGCTAGCCAATCTGTCGGTGCTCTGCTAGCGTCGCTCTCAGTCCTAGCGCTGCTAGCAAGGAGATCCGGCATGACCGTGACCGCGTACACCCTGGCCGTCGTCCTCGACCTGTTCATCGTGTTCATCGGGGCCCGCTTCCTGCTCCGGCCCCGGCTCGCGGCGGCCGGGTACGGCGTGCCCGCCAAGCCCGCCGGGGACGCCGCCTACCTCGCGGTCAAGGGGGTCAGGGACCTCACCTTCGGCGTGGTGGGCCTGGCGCTGCTGATCTTCGCGGGGGCCCGCGCCGAAGCCTGGTTCCTGCTCGCGGTGGCGATCGCGCCGTTCGGCGACACCGTGATCGTGCTGCGCCACGGCGGGACCAGGGCGGTGGCCTTCGGCGTCCACTTCGCCACCGCGGTCGTCGTCCTGATCGGCGCGGCCCTGCTGTTCGCCGTCTGACCGGGTAACGGTCCGGTCGCCGAACCGGCCGACCGGGAAACCGTCCGCCCCGCAAACCGTTTAACGGCCGGAGGGCCGCGCCCCATAGGATTGGGCGAAACACACACTCTCACCCCAGAGGAACGCTGCATGCCTGGCATCACGCGCGAGGAGGTCGCCCACCTCGCCCGGCTGGCGCGTCTGGAGCTGAAGCCCGAAGAGCTCGATCACTTCGCGGGACAGCTCGACGACATCATCGGCGCGGTCGCCCGCGTCAGCGAGGTCGCCGACCAAGACGTACCGCCGACCTCGCACCCGCTCCCGCTGACCAATGTCATGCGGCCGGACGAGGTCCGTCCGTCGCTCACGCCCGAGCAGGCGCTCTCCGGCGCCCCGGCCCAGGAGCAGCAGCGTTTCAAGGTGCCGCAGATCCTGGGGGAGGAGTAACCCGCCATGACGGACAGCCCCATCATCAAGCTCACCGCGGCCGAGATCGCCGCGAAGATCGCCTCCGGTGAACTGACCGCCGTCGAGGTCACCGAGGCCCACCTGGCCCGGATCGAGGCCGTCGACGAGAAGGTGCACGCCTTCCTGCACGTCGACCGCGAGGGCGCGCTCGCCCAGGCCCGCGCCGTGGACGACAAGCGCGCGCGGGGCGAGAAGCTCGGCCCGCTGGCCGGCGTCCCCCTCGCCCTGAAGGACATCTTCACCACCGAGGGCGTGCCGACCACCGTCGGCTCCAAGATCCTCGAAGGCTGGATCCCGCCGTACGACGCGACGGTCACCCGGCGGCTGAAGGCCGCCGACGTGGTCATCCTCGGCAAGACCAACATGGACGAGTTCGCCATGGGGTCCTCCACCGAGAACAGCGCCTACGGGCCGACCGGCAACCCCTGGGACCTCACCCGGATCCCCGGCGGTTCCGGCGGCGGCTCCTCCGCCGCGCTCGCCGCCTTCCAGGCGCCGCTGGCCATCGGCACCGACACCGGCGGTTCCATCCGCCAGCCCGCGGCCGTCACCGGCACGGTCGGCGTCAAGCCGACGTACGGCGGCGTCTCCCGCTACGGCATGGTCGCCTTCTCCTCCTCCCTGGACCAGGGCGGCCCCTGCGCCCGTACGGTCCTGGACGCGGCCCTGCTGCACGAGGTGATCGCCGGGCACGACCCGATGGACTCCACCTCCATCGACGCGCCGGTCCCCCCGGTCGTGGAGGCCGCGCGCAACGGCAGCGTCGAGGGCATGCGGGTCGGCGTCGTCAAGCAGTTCCGCGGCGAGGGCTACCAGGCCGGTGTCATCCAGCGCTTCGACGAGTCGGTCGAGCTGCTGAAGTCGCTGGGCGCCGAGATCGTCGAGCTGGACTGCCCGTCCTTCGACCTCGCCCTGTCGGCGTACTACCTGATCGCCCCGTCCGAGTGCTCCTCCAACCTGGCCCGCTTCGACGGCCTGCGCTACGGCGCCCGGGTCGGCGACGACGGCACGCACTCCGCCGAGGAGGTCACCTCCCTGACCCGCGAGGCCGGCTTCGGCCCCGAGGTCAAGCGCCGCATCATGCTCGGCACGTACGCCCTGTCCAGCGGGTACTACGACGCGTACTACGGCTCCGCGCAGAAGGTCCGTACGCTCATCACCCGCGACTTCGAGAAGGCGTTCGAGCAGGTCGATGTGATCGTCTCCCCGACGACCCCGACCACCGCCTTCCCGATCGGCGAGCGCGCCGACGACCCGATGGCGATGTACCTCGCCGACCTGTGCACCATCCCCACCAACCTCGCGGGCAACGCGGCCATGTCGCTGCCCTGCGGCCTCGCCCCCGAGGACAACCTGCCGGTGGGCCTGCAGATCATCGCCCCGGCGATGCGCGACGACAGGCTCTACAAGGTCGGCGCGGCCGTCGAGGCCGCCTTCGTGGAAAAGTGGGGCCACCCGCTGCTTGAGGAGGCTCCGTCGCTGTGAGCAAGCTGTCGAAGGCCAAGGGCTTCAAGAAGTCCAAGAACGGCCTGTACCTGTCCATGGCCACCACCGCGTTCGGCGCGTTCAGCGTCGCCAAGCAGGCGAAGCTCGCCCGCGCCGAGAGCGACACGCTCCGCCTGGTCGACGCCGCCGTGTCCGCCGCCGCCATCGTCACCGGCCTCGCCATCCTCTACCGCGAGCTGAAGCGGCTGGGCGACGACGACGTCCTGCTGGGCTGAGAGGGAAGTTTCACCGTGACCACCACGACCGACCTGGTGTCGTACGAGGACGCGCTCGCGTCGTACGACCCCGTCATGGGCCTCGAGGTCCATGTCGAACTCGGCACCGCGACCAAGATGTTCTGCGGCTGTTCGACGGCGCTCGGCGCCGAGCCGAACACCCAGACCTGCCCGGTCTGCCTCGGCCTGCCCGGCGCGCTCCCGGTCGTCAACGCGACCGGCGTCGAGTCCGCCATCAAGATCGGCCTCGCGCTGAACTGCGAGATCGCCGAGTGGTGCCGCTTCGCCCGGAAGAACTACTTCTATCCGGACATGCCGAAGAACTTCCAGACCTCCCAGTACGACGAGCCGATCGCCTTCAACGGCTACCTCGACGTGCAACTGGAGGACGGCGAGACCTTCCGCGTGCAGATCGAGCGCGCCCACATGGAGGAGGACACCGGCAAGTCGACCCATGTCGGCGGCGCCACCGGCCGGATCCACGGCGCGTCCCACTCCCTGCTCGACTACAACCGCGCCGGCATCCCGCTCATCGAGATCGTCACCAAGCCGATCGAGGGCGCGGGGGAGCGCGCGCCGGAGGTCGCCCGGGCGTACGTCCGTGAGCTGCGCGAGGTGATCCGCGCGCTCGGCGTCTCCGAGGCCCGCATGGAGATGGGCCAGATGCGCTGCGACGTCAACCTGTCGCTGCGCCCGCACGGCACCGAGACGTTCGGCACCCGCTCGGAGACCAAGAACGTCAACTCGCTGCGGTCGGTCGAGCGCGCCGCCCGCTTCGAGATCCAGCGGCACGCCGCGGTGCTCTCCTCCGGCGGCACGATCGTCCAGGAGACCCGCCACTTCCACGAGGACACCGGGTCCACCACCTCCGGCCGGGTGAAGGAGGAGGCCGAGGACTACCGGTACTTCCCCGAGCCCGACCTGGTCCCGGTCGCCCCGTCCCGTGAATGGGTCGAGGAGCTCCGCGCCGCGCTGCCCGAGCTGCCGCTGGTGCGCCGCAACCGGCTGCGCGAGGAGTGGGGCATCTCCGGCACCGACATGCAGGCGATCCTCAACGCCGGTGCGCTGGACCTGATCGTCGCCACCATCGAGGCCGGGGCCGACGCGGCCGCCGCCCGCAAGTGGTGGATGGGCGAGCTGGCCCGCAGCGCCAACGAGTCGGGCAAGCCGCTGGACGACCTGGCCATCACGCCCCGGCAGGTGGCCCGGGTCACCGAGCTGGTCGCCAAGGGCGATCTGAACGACAAGCTGGCCCGCCAGGTCATCGAGGGCGTCCTGGCCGGCGAGGGCGAGCCGGACGAGGTCGTGGAGAAGCGCGGCCTGAAGGTCGTCTCGGACGAGGGCGCGCTGTCGGCCGCCGTGGACGAGGCGATCGCCGGCAACGCCGGCATCGTCGCCAAGATCCAGTCCGGCAAGGTCGCCGCGGCCGGTGCCCTGGTCGGCGCCGTCATGAAGGCGACCCGCGGCCAGGCGGACGCGGCCCGGGTCAAGGAACTGATCCTCCAGAAGCTGGGGGTCGAGGAGGGCTGACACCCCGTCACCCCACCCGCCCGGAGGGGCGCGCCGGCCGACCGGTGCGCCCCTCCGGGCGGGTCAAGGGCCGGTGCTGTGAGGAAGCCCACGAAACCCGCAAAGGATCACGTTCGCCTGTAAGAGTGACAACGCATCGCTCTTGCGTTCTTTGCGGGCCTTTCCGTCCATGCACGGCTGTTCCCGGTCAAAGATCCACCTCCACCACTGGGAGCACGTCCGTGGCAGCCCTCGCACGCTGGTGTGTCCAACGCCGCCTGGTCACCGTCCTGCTCTGGCTGCTCGCCCTGGCCGGCACCACCGCGGGCGCCGCCGCGCTGGGCTCGGCGTACTCCAACGACTACGGCGTCCCCGGCACCGAGTCCGACCGCGCCGCCCGGCTCCTCGACGCCGGCTTCCCCGGCCGCGGCGGCGACAGCGACATCCTCGTCTGGCACACCGGCCCCGACGCCGGGACCGTACGCGCCGCCGCCGTCGAACAGACCATGACCCGCACCCTCGACCGGGTCGGGGACCTCCCCGGCGTCGCCTCCGTCACCAACCCCTACGACGACCCCGGCACCCCTTCGGTCAGCGAGGACGGCCGCACCGCGTACGCCGTCGTCACCTTCGACCGGCAGGCCGGCGACATCCCCGACAGCCAGGCGCGGGCCGTCGCCGACGCCGCCGCGGCCGCCCGCGCCGACGGCCTCCAGGTGGAACTCGGCGGCGCCGCCGTCTCCGTCGCCGAGGCCCCCGGCGGCCACCTCGCCGAGGCGGTCGGCGTGGCCGTCGCCGCCGTCGTGCTGTTCCTCGCCTTCGGCACCCTCGCCGCCTCGCTGCTGCCCATCGCCACCGCGCTGGTCTCCGTCGGCACCGCCTACGCCGGCATCACCCTGCTCGGCCACGCCATGACCGTCGCCGACTTCGCGCCCATGCTCGGGACGCTGATCGGCCTGGGCGTCGGCATCGACTACGCCCTGTTCATCGTCACCCGGCACCGGCGCGGCCTGAAACGCGGCCTGAGCGTCGCCGACGCCGCCGCCGAGGCCGTGGCGACCACCGGACGGGCGGTGGTCTTCGCGGGCGCCACCGTGTGCGTCGCCCTGCTGGGCATGCTGATCCTCCGGCTGAGCTTCCTCAACGGTGTCGCGGTGGCCGCCTCGCTGACCGTCGTCCTCACCGTCGCCGCCTCGGTGACCCTGCTGCCCGCCCTGCTCTCCTTCATCGGCCCCCGCGCCCTGAGCCGCCGCGAGCGGCGCCGGCTCGCCGAACACGGGCCCCGGCCGGACCTGCCGACCGGGTTCGCCGCCCGCTGGTCGGCGCTGGTGGAACGCCGGCCCAAGCTGCTCGGCGCCCTCGCCCTGATCGTCGTCACGGTCCTCGCCCTGCCCACCCTCGGCCTGCGCCTGGGCACCTCCGACCAGGGCAACGACCCCCGGGGCTCCACCACCCGCGCCGCCTACGACCTCCTCGCCGAGGGCTTCGGACCCGGCGTCAACGGCCCCCTCACCCTGGTCACCGAGGTCGGCGGCGCCGAGGACCGGCTCGCCCTGGACTCCCTCGACACCTCGCTGCGCGCCACCCGGGGCGTCGCCTCGGTGACCCCGGTGACGTACAGCTCCGGCGGCGACACCGCCTACCTCACCGTCGTCCCCGACTCCGCCCCCCAGTCCCGCGCCACCAGCGACCTCGTCGACCGGCTGCGCTCGCAGGTGCTGCCCCGCGCCGAGCACGGCACCTCCCTCGACCTCCACGTCGGCGAGGTCACGGCCGGACACGACGACTTCGCCGCCGTCGTCGTCGGCAAGCTCCCCCTCTTCGTCGGGGTCGTCATCGGCCTGGGCTGCCTGCTGCTCCTGCTGGCCTTCCGGTCCGTCGGCATCCCGGTCAAGGCCGCCGTGATGAACATCGCCGCCGTCGCCGGTGCCTTCGGCGTCGTCGTGGCCGTCTTCCAGTGGGGCTGGGGCAGCGAACCGCTCGGCCTCGGCAGCGCCGGCCCGATCGAACCCTTCCTGCCCGTCATCATGGTCTCCGTCCTCTTCGGACTCTCCATGGACTACCAGGTCTTCCTGGTCAGCCGGATGTACGAGGAGTGGCTGGAGACCGGCGACAACCGGCGGGCGGTGCGGGTCGGCCTCGCCGAGACCAGCCGCGTGATCAACTCCGCGGCGGTCGTCATGATCTCCGTATTCCTCGCCTTCGTCCTCAGCGGGGACCGGGTGATCGCCATGTTCGGCATCGCGCTCGCCGCCGCCGTCGCCCTGGACGCCTTCGTCCTGCGCACCCTGCTGGTGCCGGCCCTCATGCACCTGCTCGGCGACGCCAACTGGTGGCTGCCCCGCGCCCTGGACGCCCGCCTGCCCCGGATCAGCATCGAACCGCCCGAATGCCGCCGCGCCGCCCATGAGAGGCTCACGGACGTCGTGAGCACGATGGAGAAGGAGCGGCAACGGGATGTACGCGATATCACTGGGTGACGACGGAGCCGAACTGCGCCCCCTGGAGCCGTGGCACGCCGAGGAGTTCCTCGCCCACATGGACCGGGGCCGGGAGTTCATCACCCGGCACATCCCCTTCGGCTCCACGGTCACCGACACCGGCTCCGCGCGGGACCTGCTCACCTCCTACGCGCAGAAGCGGGCCGCCGACAGCGGCTCCATGCACGGGCTGTGGCTGGACGGCAAGCTCGTCGGCGGCCTGCTGTTCCGGGTCTTCGACGCGGCGACCGGCGTCTGCGAGATCGGCTGCTGGCTGGAGCCGGCCGGCACCGGCAAGGGCCTCGTCACCCGGGGTGCCCGCGTCCTGATCGACTGGGCGTTCGAGGAACGCGGGATGCACCGCGTGGAGTGGTACGCCTCCTCCGCGAACACCCCCAGTGTGAACGCCGCCCGCCGGCTCGGAATGACCCGCGAGGGCGTCCTCCGGGAGAGCTACCCGTACCGTGGGGTGCGGCAGAACCGCGAGGTGTGGGCGGTCCTCGCGCCGGAATGGCGCGCGGCCCGGACCCGCACCGCTCACAACGATCATTAAGGGACCTCTCAGAGAGCGTCCGTACGGTGCGAGGCATGGGAACGGAAACAGTGGACGAGACCGCGGCCGCGACGAAGGCCGACGAGGACAGGGCGGCGGAGAGCACGGACGCCGCCGGCACGGCCGAGGCGGAGCAGGCACCGGAGGCCACGGACGGTGAGACGGCCGCGGCGGAGACCGAGCCGGCCGGCCCCTCCGGGGTCGGGCAGGGCGCCGGGGCCGTCGTCTCCGCCGGGCTCGGCATCGTGTCGCTGACCGGCAGTTGGGTCGGCACCGTCGCCTCCGCCCGGCAGTCGCTGCTCGGCCAGCTCGAGACCTCCTCGTCCTCGGACATCGCCACCATGATCGACAAGGGGTACGGCAACGCCTGGCACGCCACCGCCCTGTGGGGCGGCATCTTCGCGCTGGTCGCGCTGGTCGTCGGCGTCGTCGTGCTGGCCCGGCCCGCGTTCGGCGCGCCCGGCCGGCCGCAGGCCCCGTGGATCAAGTCGGTCTCCTGGGCGGGCGTCGCCCTCGGCGTGATCGGCCTGCTGCTCGCGGTGCTGAAGTACACCGACGTCCTGCTCGGCGTGCCGTCGGCGGGCTGACGCCCGCACGGCCCCTGAGGGGTCTTAGACCGCCCGGCGCGCGAGGCCGGCCGGCCTAAGACCCCTTCGTCGTGTCTAAGGCCCCGGCGCGCCGCCGAAGATGCGGAACTCACCCGATGCGGCGGGCCCGCCTCAAAGACGAGGGTTGAACCATCGCAGCCAGCGAGAACGACCCTTCTCTCACCGAGGAAGTGCCATGCACGCCGCATACGACCTTCAGCAGTTCCGCACCGCCGACCTGATCCGCCGCGCCGAGCGGGAGCGGCTGGCCCGCGAGGCCCTCCGGGCCCGCCGCGCCGCCCGCCGGGCAGCGGCCCGGCACACCGACGACCGGGAAAGCCATACCACCACCGCCCCGCGCCGCCACGGCTCGCCTCGCGCGGCGTGATGGGGGTGGGGGGTGAGCCGGGGGTGTCTCGGGGGGCTTCGGGGGGTGCGGCTGGGGGTGCTTCGGGGGCCTCGGCGAGTGTCTCCGGTGGTGTCTCGGGGGCCTCGGCGAGTGCCTTCGGGGGTGCCTCGGCAGGTGCCGGGGCGGGGGCTCGGCCGACCGTTGGTGGGGTTGGCGGCGGGGCTGACGGTCCCGCCGCCGGTCTCGCCCCCAGCCCGGTCGCCGACCCGGTCCCCGCCCGGCTCGGTGGTCCGGTCGCCGAGTCGGGCGGTGGGCGTGCCGGGCGCGCGGTGGTCGTTCCCGTGGCGGGGAAATCCGGTGCCGTGGGGCGTGGGGGGCGTGCGATGCTCGGGGGCGTGGAGACCAGGTCCGTCAGCCGTGTGTTCGTCGGCCGTGCCGAGGAGCTGGCGGTGCTCGGCGACGCGCTCTCCCGGGCCGCCACCGGCGCCGAGCCGCAGGCGCTGCTGCTCGGCGGGGAGGCCGGCGTCGGCAAGACGCGGCTGGTGGAGGAGTTCGCCGCCGCCGCCCGCGACCGGGGTGCCGTCGTCGCCCTGGGCGGCTGCGTGGAGATCGGCGCCGACGGGCTCCCGTTCGCCCCGTTCTCCACCGCGCTGCGCGCCCTGCGCCGGGAACTGCCCGAGGACCTCGCCGCCGCGGCCGCCGGCCAGGAGGACGAACTCGCCCGGCTGCTGCCCGAACTCGCCGGGCCGGCCCCCGCCGGCCGCACCGACCGGCACGACGAGGAGGGCACCGCCCGCCTCTTCGAACTCACCGCCCGCCTCCTGGAACGCGTCGCCGCCCGCCACCCGGTCGTCCTCGTCCTGGAGGACCTGCACTGGGCCGACACCTCCACCCGCCACCTCCTCGCCTACCTCCTGCGCACCCTGCGCACCGGCCGCCTCGTCGTCCTCGCCACCTACCGCTCCGACGACATCCACCGCCGCCACCCGCTGCGCCCGCTGCTCGCCGAACTCGACCGGCTCCGCACGGTCCGCCGCCTCGACCTCGGCCGCTTCACCCGCGAGGAGGTGGGCCGCCAGATCGCCGGCATCCTCGACACCGAACCCGAGGCCCGCCAGATCGACTGCATCTTCGAACGCTCCGACGGCAACGCCTTCTTCGTCGAGGAACTCGCCGTCGCCGCCCACGAGGGCTGCCGCACCGGCCTCTCCGACTCGCTGCGCGACCTGCTGCTGGTCCGGGTCGAGGCGCTCCCCGACAGCGCCCAGCGCGTCGCCCGGGTCGTCGCCGAGGGCGGCTCCACCGTCGAGCACCGGCTGATCGCCGCCGTCGCCGGACTCGCCGAGGACGACCTCCTGGACGCCCTGCGTGCCGCCGTGCACGCCAACATCCTGCTGCCCGCCCCGGACGGCGACGGCTACCGCTTCCGCCACTCCCTGGTCCGCGAGGCCGTCAGCGACGACCTGCTGCCCGGCGAGCGCTCCCGCCTCAACCGCCGCTACGCCGAGGCCCTGGACGCCGACCCGACCCTGGTGCCCGCCGACGAACGCGTGCTCCGCCTGGCCAGCTACTGGTACCGCGCCCATGACGCCGCCCGGGCCCTGCCCGCCGTCCTGGACGCCTCCGTCGAGGCCCGCCACCGGCACGCCTACGCCGAACAGCTCCGCCTGCTCGAACGCGCCATGGAACTGTGGGACGCCGCCCCCGAGGAGGTCCGCGCGGCCCTGCGGCCCCTCGCCTGCGCCGAGGCCCGCCGCGCCTACGGCTGCGACCGGACCGCCCCCGTCCTGTGCTACCTCGACCTGCTGGCCGAGGCCGCCATCGCCGGCAAGCTCAGCGGCGAACGGGAACGCGCACTAAAGATCACCAAGCGGGCCCTGCACCTGCTGGACGAGGAGCCCGAGCCCCTGCGCGCCGCCTGGTTCTGGACCCAGCGGTCCGTGCTGATCCAGGCGCAAGGCCGCGGCGACGGCTGGCGGGAGATCGGCATCGCCCAGGAACTGGTCCGCGGCCTGCCGCCCTCCCACGTGCACGCCGAGGTGCTCGCCATGGCCGCCAACTGGGCCATGCTCCACGAACCCGGCCCCGACGCCGTCACCGCCGCCGAGCGCGCCGTCGACTACGCCCGCATGGTCGGCGCCGCCGACATCGAACTCAACGCCCGCCTCACCCTCGGCGGCCTCATGGTCGACGCCGGCCGGATCGACGCCGGGCTGGCCGAGATGTACGAGGTCACCGAGGCGGCGGTGGCCCGGGGGCGGTCCGCCGTGGTGGCCCGCAGTCATGTCAACCTCCCTTCCGCCCTGGAGGGCATCGGCCGCTCCCGGGAAGCCGTCGCCCTGCTCCGCCAGGGCATCGACCTCACCCGCCGGATGGGCCTGGTCGAGTCCGAGGCGTGGGTGTGGGGCAACCTCGCCGATTCGCTGACCGTCCTGGGCCGCTGGGACGAGGCCGTCGAGGCGGCCGGCCGGGCCCGCGCCGTCACCCAGGCCGCCACCCCGCTCGGCGGCGCCGCCCTCAAGTGCGCCGTCATCGCCCTCGCCCGCGGCGCCACCGACGCCGCCGCCCGGCTGCTCGCCGAGGCCCGCACCGCCTACGGCACCCACGACCCCATGCCGCAGAACACCCTCCCCCTGGCCCTCGTCACCCTCGGCCTCGCCGTCGCCGAGGGCCGCCTGGCCGACGCCCGCGCCGGACTGCTCCGCGTGCTGGACGCCGGTTTCCCGCCCGGCACCCAGCGCTACGCCTGGCCCCTGCTGGCGACCGCCGCCGAGGCCGAGGCCGACGCCCGCCACCTGCCCGCCGCCGAGGAGGGCCGGGACGAGATCCTGCGGCGGCTGCGCACGGCCGCCAAGTCCCTCACCACCGGCGCCCCCGTCTGGGTCGCGCACGACAAGTGGGTCCGCGCCGAACTCCACCGCGCCGAGGGCCACGACACCCCCGGGCCCTGGGCGGAGGCCGTCACCGCCTTCGAGGCCCTGGAACGCCCCTACGAACTGGCCCGGCTCCGCCGCCGGTTCGCCGAGGCACTCCTCGCCACCGGCGACGAACACGACCGCGACCGCGCCCGGGAACTGCTGCGCCTGGCCCACGCCGTCGCCGGCCACCTCGGCGCCCGCCCGCTCGCCGACGCCGTCACCCTGCTCGCCCAGCGCGCCCGGCTCCCCCTCGGCCGCACCGCCGAGCCGCTCACCGGCCCGGCCGACGGCCTCGGTCTCACCGGCCGGGAACGCGATGTGCTGCGCCTGGTCGCCGACGGCCGCACCAACCGCCAGATAGCCGAGGAGCTCTTCATCTCCCCGAAGACGGCCAGCGTCCATGTGTCGAACATCCTGACCAAGCTCGGTGTCTCCGGCCGCGGCGAGGCGGCGGCGGTGGCCCACCGGCTCGGCCTGTTCCCGGCCGCCGAGGCCGTCACCTCCGAATCGTCGGCCTGAGGCTTACGCTGAAGGGACACCGGCCGAGGGAGGTCCCGTGTTCAACGCCTTCGAGGAGCTGTTCGCACCTGGGCGCAAGCACACCCGTGACGAGCAGAACCGGCTGGAGCTGACCCGGGAGGACGTCGGCGACGGCGACGCCGGACGCGGTCCGATAGATCTCACCTCCGGGAAGGTCGTCGTACGACTGCCGAAGCAGCAGGAGACGGAGTCGGGGTCCGAGTCCGAGGACGCCGACGCCGACGCCACGGAGAAGCCCGAAGCGGCCGGGGACTGAAGAGGAGTGGCTACTTCACCGTCAGCTCCAGGACGCGGTCGTCCCCCTTCTTCGGGTCGCCCCGCCCGTCCGTGTTGCTGGTGACCAGCCACAGCTTGTTCCCGCCGGCCGCGACCACCGTGCGCAGCCGGCCGTACTCGCCGTCCAGGAAGGGCTGGGGGTCGGCCGCGGCCCGGGTGCCCTTCAGCGGGACCCGCCACAGCTTCTCGCCGCGCAGCCCCGCCATCCACAGCGAGCCCTCGGCGTAGGCGACCCCGCTGGGGGAGGCGTCGTCGGTGCGCCACTGGGCTATCGGGTCGTGGAAGGCGTCGTCGCCCGACCGGCCCTCGGCCTCGGGCCAGCCGTAGTTGTCACCCGGCCTGATCGCGTTCAGCTCGTCCCAGGTGTCCTGGCCGAACTCGGAGGCGAACAGCCGCTGCTTGGCGTCCCAGGCCAGGCCCTGCACATTGCGGTGGCCGTAGGAGTAGACGGGAGAGTCCGGGAACGGGTTGCCCGGGGCCGGCTCGCCCTCCGGGGTCAGCCGAAGGATCTTGCCGCCGAGGGAGTCCCGGTCCTGGGACAGACCGGTCTCGCCGCTCTCGCCCGTGCCGACGTACAGCATCCGGTCCGGGCCGAAGGCGATCCGCCCGCCGTTGTGCACGAAGCCCTGGGGGATGCCCTTGAAGACCGTGTCCGGGGCACCCAACTGCTCGCCGGACGGCTTCGCCGGGTCGTACAGCATCCGGACGACGCGATTGTCCGAGGCGGAGGTGAAGTACGCGTAGACCATGCGGTCCGCCGCGTGGTCGGGGGAGAGGGCTATGCCGAGCAGACCGCCCTCACCGGCCGCGGAGACGCCGGGCACCTCGCCCACCTCGGTCTTCTCGCCGGTCTTGCCGTCGATCCGGGTGAGGGTGCCCTCGTCCCGGGAGGAGACCAGCAGGTCCCCGCCGGGCAGCGCGGCGAGACCCCAGGGGCTGTCCAGGCCGGTGGCGACGGTACGGCCCACCGTCACCGAGCCCTTCGCGGGCGCGGCCTCCTCCGTGGGCCGCTGCGCGGGCGACGACCGCGGGGACGCGGTGCGGTCCCAGGGGGCGCTGCCCACACCGGCGGAGGAGTCGCCTCCGCCGCTGGAGGAGCAGCCGGCCGTCAGCAGAAGCGCGGCGGCGGCCCATACGGCCGCCCCTGCTCGGCATTGCACGATCATGGTCCCTTCGACGCGGCGAGTTCTCCTTGTCTTACACCGCTCGCGCCTCCCAGGTTCCCGATCACGCCGCCCCGAACCGGTCACCCCCGCGACACGGACCCGGCTACCCCCCCAACCCCCGACCCGGCTACTCCCACGACCCCAGCGCCGCCGGCAGCGCCCCCACCTCCGCCAGGTCCTCCGCGGTCAGCCGCAGCGCGGTCGCCGCGGCGTTCTCCGTCACCCAGCGCTCCCGCTTGGCACCCGGCACCGGGATCACCTGGCGGCCCTGCGCCAGCACCCAGGCCAGCGCCACCTGCGCGGGCGTGACCGCCTCCCCGTGCCGGGCCGCGATCCGGCGCAGGCCCACCACGATCGGCTGGTTGGCGGCCATCATCTCGGCGGTGAACCGGGGGTGCCGGGCCCGCAGGTCGTCCGGTTCGAAGCCCGCCCCGGGCCGCAGCGTGCCGGTGAGGAACCCGTTGCCCAGCGGCATCGCCGCGAGGAACCCGACACCCCGCGCCTGGCACCACGGCAGCAGCGTCTCCAGGGCCTCCGGCGACCACACCGACAGCTCGGCCTGCACCGCGCTCACCGGGAAGACCTGCTGCACCCGCTCCAACTGCCGTACCGTCGCGTCGTACAGCCCCGCCCTGCCCCGCCGCGCCGACCGGGCACCGACCGCGCACAGCCCCAGTGCCCGCACCTTCCCGGCCCGGACCAGTTCCGCCATCGCGCCCCAGGTCTCCTCGATGGGGACCTCCGGGTCGGGGCGGTGCAACTGGTAGAGGTCGATGACATCGGTCTGGAGCCGGCGCAGCGAGGCGTCGCAGGCCCGTCTGACGTACCCGGGGCGGCCGTTGGCCACGATGTGCTGGTCGCCGACGAGCAGACCGACCTTCGTCGACACGAAGGCGTCCGCCCGCCGCTGCCGCAACACCCGCCCCAGCAGCAGCTCGTTGGTGAACGGCCCGTACATGTCGGCGGTGTCCAGCAGGGACGAGCCCAGGTCCAGCGCCCGGTGCACGGTCCTGAGCGACTCGTCGCCCCGCTGCCGCGACGCGCTGTACGCCCAGCTCATCGGCATGCACCCCAGCCCGACGGCCCCCACCGCGAGTGCCGACGCGCCGATCGTCCTGCGCTCCACCTGGTCGTGACCCTCCCTCGTTAGGCCACCCCAACCTAACCTCTGCGGCTCCGGCCGCCTGACATAGCCTCCTGACCATGAGGGCTGCCGCCTGACATAGCCTCCTGACCATGAGTGCTGACGTGTGGCTGCCCATCCCGCCGGACGAGATCGAGGGGCTCCCCGCGGGCCCCCGGTACCTGTTCTGGGACGGAGGCGAGGACGGACGGCAGGAGTTCCCCGGCGACCCCGCGGAGTGCGTCTTCTACGTCGTGCCGTACATGACGCCGCTGCCCGTGCGGGTCCGGCCGCTGGCGCACCTGAGCGGTGTGCGGGTGGTGCAGACGCTGACCGCCGGCGTCGACGACGTCATGGGGCCGGTCTCCGCGCTCGGGCCGGGCGTACGGCTGTGCAACGCGCGCGGTGTGCACGAGGCCAGCACCGCCGAACTCGCGCTCACCCTGACCCTCGCCTCGCTGCGCGGCGTCCCGGGCTTCGTCCGGGCGCAGCAGCAGGAGCGCTGGGAGGGCGGTTTCCACCCGGCGCTCGCCGACCGGTCCGTGCTGATCGTCGGCTACGGAGCGATCGGCTCCGCCATCGAGGACCGGCTCACTCCATTCGAGGTCGCGCGGGTGGCGCGCGTCGCGCGCTCCGCGCGCACTACGGCGCGCGGGCCGGTGCATCCGCTCACCGATCTGCCCGCGCTGCTCCCGGACGCGGACGTCGTCATCCTGGCCACGCCGCTCACCGAGACCACCCGCCACCTGGTGAACGCCGATTTCCTGGCCCGGATGAAGGACGGCGCCCTGCTGGTCAACGTCGCCCGCGGCCCGGTCGTCGAGACCAAGGCGCTCCTCGCCGAACTGGAGAGCGGCCGGCTCACCGCCGCCCTGGACGTCACCGACCCCGAGCCGCTGCCGCCCGGCCACCCCCTGTGGCAGGCGCCGGGCGTACTGATCAGCCCGCACGTCGGCGGGCCGTCCTCGGCGTTCCGGCCGCGCGCCCGGAGGCTGCTCGCGGACCAGTTGACCCGTTTCGTGAACCGCGAGCCCCTGCGCAACGTGATCCTTACGACGGGGGAGTCGGGCGGGTGATCCGGACATCCGGCGCCTCGGGTGCATTCCGCACGTGACCGGTGCGACCGGCGCACCCGTCGCAACAACCGCGTAATCGGCGTCGGGCACCCTCCGCAACCTTTCGGGCGCGGCGGGTACTCGTATAAGTGCTGGTCGTCACGGAGCGTAGAGAACCTATGTCCCTGAGTGACGAGACTGGTGTATCGTCCCGACAGGGGCTGCGCCGCGCACCGTTCGGCGCCGGGGATGGACATGGAGACTGTGAGGGGGGCGACGGGCGATGCACGGTCTGTGGACGCACGATCCGACGCGGCGGAGCCGCCGTCGACGGCCCTGGCGCACGACCGCGCGCCGACGGGGCCAGCACGGCCACCACGGTGGCCAGCACGGCCACCACGGTGGCCAGCACGGCCACCGTCGACGGCGGCACGGAAGCTGCGGGAAGCCCGCTCATCCAGCGCTGCTGGCCCCGCGGGGCCGGGCGGCCGCACGGACCGGGAGGCTCCGGTGACCTCGCCGCCGCCTCCCGCGCCCACGCTCGACGGAGCGCTGCGCACCCGTCCGGCCCCCGGACCGCTGCTGACCCGGCCGTCGGCCGGCACCGGCGGCGGGACCGGGCTGGCCCGTCAACTCGCGCTGGCCCTGGTCTGCGCGGTCTACGCCGTCGGCTCCGCGTTCGGCTGGGGCTCCGAGCGGCTCGCCTTGATCATGGGGGACTTCGGGCTGGGCGCCGCCGCCGCGGCCGCCGCCGTCTCCTGCTTCCTCTACGCCCGCCGCCCCCTGGTGCGCTTCCGGCCGGCCTGGCTGCTGTTCGCCCTGTCCTCCGCGATGGCGTCCCTGGGGAACCTGGTCTGGGGGTGGTACGAGGTCGTCCTCCAGCGGCCGGTGCCCAGCCCCAGCTACGCGGACCTGTTCTTCCTCTGTTTCGCGCCGCCCGCCATCGTCGGCCTGCTGGTGTTCGCCAAACGGCCGGCGACCAAGGCCGGCTGGGTCTGCCTCGGGCTGGACGCCTGGCTGATCGGCGGTTCGCTGCTCACCCTGGCCTGGAGCCTGGCGCTGGCCCAGGCCGCCCAGGCCGACGGCTCCAGCGTGGCCCACACCGCGCTGTCGCTGGCCTATCCGCTGCTGGACATCGCCCTGGTCAGCATCGTGCTGGCGCTGCACTTCCGGCGCTCGGCGGTGTACCGCTCCGCGGTCAACACCGCGATCGGCGCGCTGGCGCTGACCGTGATGTGCGACGCCCTGTTCACCTCGCCGCTGCTCCACCACAGCTACCGCTCCGGGCAGTTGCTCGACGCGGGCTGGTTCGCCGGTTCGCTGCTGCTGGCGTACGCCCCCTGGGCCGGGTCGCGGCACGGGCGGCGGGCCGACGAGGGCGACGGCGGCGGGCACACGCGCGTGGTGCGCGAGCACCTGCCCGGGCAGCGCGGCGCCGCCCGCCCGCCCGCGATGCCCCTGCCGGGCGGCGAGCACAGCCGCTACCCGGCCGCCCGCCCGCTCACCGGGTCGCTGGCCGCGCTCACGCCCTACCTGGCCGCCGCCGTCTGCACCCTGGGCATCCTCTACAACGTGCTCAACGGGCACAGCGTCGACCGCGTGGTCCTGCTGACCTGCGGCACCGTCGTGCTCGCCCTGGTGGTGCGGCAGGGCATCATGCTGCTCGACAACATCACCCTCACCCAGGAACTGGCCCAGAAGGAGAACCACTTCCGCTCCCTGGTGCAGGGTTCCAGCGACGTCATCATGATCGCCGCGCCCAACGGGGTGCTGCGGTACGTCTCCCCGGCCGCTGCCGGGGTCTACGGCCGCCCCGCCGAGGAACTGGTCGGCAGCGAACTGGCCGGGCTGATCCACCCCGAGGACCTGGGCCGCGTGGTGCACGAGGTCCGCCGGTTCCTCGCCGCCAACCCGGTGGAGGAACCCACCACGCGCATCGAGTGCCGCTTCCGGTCCGGCGACGGCGGCTGGCTCAACGTCGAGTCCACCGTCAACCGCCACCAGGGCGGGCTGATCTTCAACAGCCGGGACGTGACCGAGCGGGTCCGCCTCCAGGCCCAGCTCCAGCACAACGCCGAGCACGACCCGCTCACCGACCTGCCCAACCGCGCCCTGTTCACCAAGCGCGTCCAGCAGGCCCTGTCCGGCCGCCGCGCCTCCGACCGGGGCACCGCCCTGCGCGGCACCGCCGTGCTCTTCATCGACCTCGACGGCTTCAAGGCCGTCAACGACACGATCGGGCATCAGGCCGGGGACGAGCTGCTCGTCCAGGCCGCCCGCAGACTCCAGGAGGCGGTCCGGCAGGGCGACACCGCCTCCCGGCTGGGCGGCGACGAGTTCGCGGCCCTGATCGTCGGGGACGGCACCCGGGACCGCTCCGCCCGCGAACGGCACATCCTGGAACTCGCCGACCGCCTCAGGCTGACGCTGTCCCAGCCCTACCTCATCGACGGCAACGACGTCCGGGTCAACGCCTCCATCGGCGTCGCCTTCGCCGAACCCGGCCTCGACGCGGGGGAGTTGCTGCGCAACGCCGACCTGGCCATGTACCGGGCCAAAGCCGGCGGCAAGGGCCGGGTGGAGCTGTACAAGCCGCAGATGCAGCAGGACGTCGTCCGCAAGGCGGAGCTGGCCACCCGGCTGCGGGCCGCGCTGCACGACGGCGAGTTCACGCTGCTGCACCAGCCGGTGGTGTCCCTGGCCGACGGCCGGATCGCGTCGGTCTGCGCGCAGGCGCGCTGGCGCTCCTCGCAGGGGGTGCTGTTCACGCCCGCCGAGTTCCTGCGGGTCGCCGAGGACAGCGACAGGACCGCCGAGCTGGACCGGTGGATCCTCCAGGAGGCGGTCGAGCAGGCCGCCGAGCGGGCCGCCGCCGGTGCCACCGCGCCCGTGGCGGTCCGGGTCGGCGCCCGGCGGCTGCTGGACCGCTCGATGCCGCTGGGCTCCGTCGAGGGCCTGCTGACCCGGCACGGGCTGCCGCCCGGCTCCCTGGTGATCGAGCTGGCCGACCCCGACCCCCGGATCGGCCTGGACGAGCTGGAGCGCCGGCTGACCGCGCTGCGCCGGGTCGGCGTACGCATCGCGCTGGACGGCTTCGGCGGCGGCCAGGCGGCCATCGCGGCCCTGCGGCGGCTCCCCGTCGACATCGTCAAGCTCGACCGGGGCCTGGTCGAGGGCGTCGTGGAGTCCGCCCGGCTGCACAAGATCACCAGTGGGCTGCTGCGGATCGCCGGCGACCTCGGGCTGCAGTCGGTGGCCGACGGGGTGGACCTGCCCGAGCAGGTGGTCGCCCTGCGCGCGATGGGCTGCACCCACGGGCAGGGCATGGCCTTCTCCGGCCCGCTGGACGAGTACCGGCTGCGCAGGGCGCTCGGCACGGGCGGCTACCCGGTGCCGCACGGCCCGGCCGAACCCCGCTACCCGGGCGGCACCGGCGTCTACCCGGTCGGCGGAGGCCCCCTGCCGACCAGCAGGAATCCCGAGATGATCCCCGTCGTCCTGGGCGGCGGCACGGCCCTGCGTTCACATGATGAGACTCCCGTCCCACCCACTTGACAGTGAGTGCGTGCCGGGGGGAGGGTCAGTTCCATGCGCACCCGAATTCTCGTACTTGGACAGCGCGTCGGCTGAAGCTGGTGACGTCCGGACCGACCCGGAATCCCAGCGACCCACACCCGGCGCGCTCCCCTCGCTTGCCTTCTGGCACGAGGGGTTTTTTGTTGCACCAGCACCTGCCGACCGGCGGTCACAGACCGCACAAAAGTTGCTAAAACCCTCAGCATCGAGAAGAGAATGACGATGACCGAGCAGGCCACCGGGGCCCATCATCCGCAGCCGCGGCCCCGATCCGGAGGACAGCAGTCCACGACCGTCGAGCACGTCACGGGCGCGCAGTCCCTCATCCGTTCTCTCGAGGAGGTCGGGGCCGACACGGTGTTCGGCATTCCCGGCGGTGCGATCCTTCCCGCGTACGACCCGATGATGGACTCCACCCGGGTGCGGCACGTCCTGGTCCGGCACGAGCAGGGCGCGGGCCACGCCGCCGAGGGGTACGCGCTGGCCACCGGCAAGGTCGGCGTCTGCATGGCCACCTCGGGCCCCGGCGCGACCAACCTGGTGACCCCGATCGCCGACGCGCACATGGACTCGGTGCCGATGGTCGCCATCACCGGCCAGGTCGCCTCCTCCTCGATCGGCACCGACGCCTTCCAGGAGGCGGACATCGTCGGCATCAGCATGCCGATCACCAAGCACAACTTCCTGGTCACCAAGGCCGAGGACATCCCCCGGGTGATCGCGCAGGCGTTCCACATCGCCTCCACCGGCCGCCCCGGCCCGGTCCTGGTCGACATCGCCAAGGACGCCCTCCAGGCGAAGACCACCTTCTCCTGGCCGCCCACCATGGACCTGCCCGGCTACCGCCCGGTGACCAAGCCGCACGCCAAGCAGATCCGCGAGGCCGCCAAGCTGATCACCGCCGCCAAGCGGCCCGTCCTCTACGTCGGCGGCGGCGTCCTCAAGGCCCGGGCCACCGCCGAGCTGAAGGTCCTCGCCGAACTGACCGGCGCGCCCGTCACCACCACCCTGATGGCGCTCGGCGCGTTCCCCGACAGCCACCCGCTGCACGTGGGCATGCCGGGCATGCACGGTTCGGTCACCGCCGTCACCGCGCTGCAGAAGGCCGACCTGATCGTCGCCCTCGGCGCCCGCTTCGACGACCGCGTCACCGGCAGGCTGGACAGCTTCGCCCCGCACGCCAAGATCGTGCACGCCGACATCGACCCGGCCGAGATCGGCAAGAACCGGGCCGCCGACGTGCCGATCGTGGGCGACGCCCGCGAGGTCATCGCCGACCTGATCCAGGCCGTGCAGAAGGAGCACAGCGAGGGCGGCCAGGGCGACTACGCCGCCTGGTGGAAGGACCTCAACCGCTGGCGCGAGACCTACCCGCTCGGCTACGACCAGCCGGCCGACGGCTCGCTCTCGCCGCAGCAGGTCATCGAGCGCATCGGCCGACTCGCCCCGGAGGGCACGATCTTCGCCGCGGGCGTCGGCCAGCACCAGATGTGGGCCGCGCACTTCATCGCCTACGACAAGCCCGCCACCTGGCTGAACTCCGGCGGCGCCGGGACGATGGGGTACGCCGTCCCGGCCGCCATGGGCGCCAAGGCCGGCGCACCCGAGCGGACCGTCTGGGCGATCGACGGCGACGGCTGCTTCCAGATGACCAATCAGGAACTGACCACCTGCGCCCTGAACAACATCCCGATCAAGGTCGCCATCATCAACAACGGCGCCCTCGGCATGGTCCGCCAGTGGCAGACGCTCTTCTACAACCAGCGCTACTCCAACACCGTGCTGCACTCCGGCCCGGACGACATCAACCCGGCGGCCCGCGGCACCCGCGTCCCGGACTTCGTGAAGCTGGCGGAGGCGATGGGCTGCCACGCCATCCGCTGCGAGGACCCGGCCGACCTGGACAAGGTGATCGAGGAGGCCAACGCGATCAACGACCGCCCGGTCGTGGTGGACTTCATCGTCCACGAGGACGCGATGGTGTGGCCGATGGTCGCCGCCGGCACCTCCAACGACGAGATCATGGCCGCCCGGGACGTCCGCCCCGACTTCGGCGACAACGCAGACGACTGAGAGCCGTAAAGGAAGCAGACCATGTCCAAGCACACGCTCTCCGTCCTGGTGGAGAACAAGCCGGGCATCCTGGCCCGGATCGCCGCCCTCTTCTCCCGCCGCGGCTTCAACATCGACTCGCTCGCCGTCGGTGTCACCGAGCACCCCGACATCTCCCGCATCACCATCGTGGTCGGCGTGGAGGAACTGCCGCTGGAGCAGGTCACCAAGCAGCTCAACAAGCTGGTCGAGGTGCTGAAGATCGTCGAACTGGAGCCCGCCCAGGCGGTCCAGCGCGAACTGGTCCTGGTGAAGGTGCGCGCCGACAACGAGACGCGCTCCCAGATCGTCGAGATCGTGCAGTTGTTCCGCGCCAAGACCGTGGACGTCTCCCCGGAGGCCGTCACGATCGAGGCCACCGGTTCCGGCGAGAAGCTGTCCGCCATGCTCAAGATGCTGGAGCCGTACGGCATCAAGGAGCTGGTGCAGTCCGGCACGATCGCCATCGGACGCGGCGCCCGTTCGATCACGGACCGCTCGCTGCGCGCGCTCGACCGGTCCGCCTGACACCGGAACCGGGCGGCCGGCCAGCCCCGGCCGCCCGTATTCCGAGACCCTGAGACGTCCCCTCCCCCCACCGGCATACGGTGGGACGCGACACCCGTACACAAGGAGAGAACCCAAAGTGGCCGAGCTGTTCTACGACGCCGACGCCGACCTGTCCATCATCCAGGGCCGCAAGGTCGCGGTCATCGGTTACGGCAGCCAGGGCCACGCCCACGCCCTGTCGCTGCGCGACTCCGGCGTCGATGTGCGCGTCGGTCTGCACGAGGGCTCCAAGTCCAAGGCGAAGGCCGAGGAGCAGGGCCTGCGCGTGGTCAGCCCCGCCGAGGCCGCCGCCGAGGCCGACGTCATCATGATCCTGGTCCCGGACCCGATCCAGGCCCAGGTCTACGAGGAGCACATCGCCGGCAACCTCAAGGACGGCGACGCCCTGTTCTTCGGCCACGGCCTGAACATCCGCTACGGCTTCATCAAGCCCCCGGCCGGCGTGGACGTCTGCATGGTCGCCCCCAAGGGCCCCGGCCACCTGGTGCGCCGTCAGTACGAGGAGGGGCGCGGCGTGCCCTGCATCGCCGCCGTCGAGCAGGACGCCTCCGGCAACGCCTTCGCGCTGGCCCTGTCGTACGCCAAGGGCATCGGCGGCACCCGCGCGGGCGTCATCAAGACGACCTTCACCGAGGAGACCGAGACCGACCTCTTCGGTGAGCAGGCCGTGCTGTGCGGCGGCACCTCGGCGCTGGTGAAGGCGGGCTTCGAGACCCTGGTCGAGGCCGGTTACCAGCCGGAGATCGCCTACTTCGAGTGCCTGCACGAGCTGAAGCTGATCGTCGACCTCATGTACGAGGGCGGCCTGGAGAAGATGCGCTGGTCGATCTCCGAGACCGCCGAGTGGGGCGACTACGTCACCGGCCCGCGGATCATCACCGACGCCACCAAGGCCGAGATGAAGAAGGTCCTCGCCGAGATCCAGGACGGCACCTTCGCCAAGAACTGGATGGACGAGTACCACGGCGGCCTGAAGAAGTACAACGAGTACAAGAAGCAGGACTCCGAGCACCTGCTGGAGACCACCGGCAAGGAGCTGCGCAAGCTCATGAGCTGGGTCGACGAGGAGGCGTAAGCCTCGTCGGCAGGGGCCGGGGCGGACCGCTCCGGCCCCGTCGTCCATCCGTTGTCCAACCCGTCCAGCATCGGACGGGTGATCCTTCCGCAGCGGCGTAAGACGACGTACCCGGCGCCACTACACTGCTGCACAACAATCGCGTCAGGCCCACAGCGTCGTGCGTCTTCCACGCGGCTGGCAACCCTCCACCGCCTGCGGCCGTCGGGACGGCCGTCCGCATTGGACTTGTGAGGACCCACGTGAGCTCGAACCCCGTCGTACTCATCGCTGAAGAGCTGTCGCCCGCGACCGTGGACGCGCTCGGACCCGACTTCGAGATCCGCCACTGCAACGGAGCGGACCGGGCGGAACTGCTCCCCGCCATCGCCGACGTGGACGCGATCCTGATCCGCTCGGCCACCAAGGTCGACGCCGAGGCCATCGCCGCCGCGAAGAAACTCAAGGTCGTCGCACGAGCCGGCGTCGGCCTGGACAACGTGGACGTCGCCGCCGCCACCAAGGCCGGCGTGATGGTCGTCAACGCCCCGACCTCCAACATCGTGACCGCCGCCGAGCTGGCCTGCGGTCTGATCCTCGCCACCGCCCGCAACATTCCGCAGGCCAACGCCGCGCTGAAGAACGGCGAGTGGAAGCGGAGCAAGTACACCGGTGTCGAGCTGGCCGAGAAGACCCTCGGCGTGGTCGGCCTGGGCCGCATCGGCGCCCTGGTCGCCCAGCGGATGTCCGCCTTCGGTATGAAGGTCGTCGCCTACGACCCCTACGTACAGCCCGCGCGGGCCGCGCAGATGGGCGTCAAGGTGCTGACGCTGGACGAGCTGCTGGAGGTCTCCGACTTCATCACCGTCCACCTGCCCAAGACCCCCGAGACCCTCGGTCTGATCGGCGACGAGGCGCTGCGCAAGGTCAAGCCCAGCGTCCGCATCGTCAACGCCGCGCGCGGCGGCATCGTCGACGAGGAGGCGCTGTACTCGGCGCTCAAGGAGGGCCGGGTCGCCGGCGCCGGTCTGGACGTGTACGCCAAGGAGCCGTGCACGGACTCGCCGCTGTTCGAGTTCGACCAGGTGGTCGCCACCCCCCACCTCGGCGCCTCCACCGACGAGGCCCAGGAGAAGGCCGGCATCGCGGTCGCCAAGTCGGTGCGGCTCGCGCTCGCCGGCGAGCTGGTCCCGGACGCGGTCAATGTGCAGGGCGGGGTCATCGCCGAGGACGTGCGCCCCGGGCTGCCGCTGGCCGAGCGCCTCGGCCGGATCTTCACCGCGCTCGCCGGGGAGGTCGCCGTCCGCCTCGACGTCGAGGTGTACGGCGAGATCACCCAGCACGACGTGAAGGTGCTGGAGCTCTCCGCGCTCAAGGGCGTCTTCGAGGACGTCGTCGACGAGACGGTGTCGTACGTCAACGCCCCGCTGTTCGCCCAGGAGCGCGGCGTCGAGGTGCGGCTGACCACCAGCTCGGAGTCGACCGAGTACCGCAACGTGGTGACGGTGCGCGGCACCCTCACCGGCGGCGAGGAGGTCTCGGTCTCCGGCACGCTGGCCGGCCCCAAGCACCTCCAGAAGATCGTCGCGGTCGGCGAGTACGACGTCGACCTGGCGCTCGCTGACCACATGGTGGTCCTGCGCTACGAGGACCGTCCCGGCGTCGTCGGCACCGTCGGCCGCATCCTCGGGGAGGCGGGCATCAACATCGCCGGCATGCAGGTCGCCCGGGCCACGGTGGGCGGCGAGGCCCTCGCGGTCCTGACCGTCGACGACACGGTGGCCCCCGGGGTGCTGGCCGAACTCGCGGCGGAGATCGGCGCGACGTCGGCTCGCTCGGTCAACCTGGCCTAAGTGGCCGCCGGTCCGGGGGCCCCTGCCCCCGGGCCCCCGCTTCCGGCCCCGGACGGGCCCCGTCCTCAAGCGCCGGACGAGCTGACTCTCACGGCCTGCCCGGACCGGGCCCCAGGCGGTGCGCCTTGAGGGTCATGTGCAGCAGCAGGCGGTGTTCGCCGTCGTCCAGGTCGAGGCCGGTGAGCTGCTCGACGCGGGCGAGGCGGTAGTACAGGGTCTGGCGGTGCACGCCGAGGGCCGCGGCCGTGCGGCCCGCCTGGCCGGCGTGGTCGAGGTAGACCTCGGCGGTGCGGGCCAGCTCGCGGTGGGCGGGGGAGAGCAGGGACCGTACGGCGGGGTCGTGCGCGGCCCCCGGGGGCAGCGCGGTCAGCAGACGGTACGGGCCGATCGACGCCCACTGCGCCACCGGGCCGAACCGGGGCTCCGCGAGCGCCGCCCGCGCGGCGGCGGACGCCTCCCGCCAGGCCGCCCCCAGCTCCGCCAGCCCGGTCCGGGCGGTGGCGACCCCGGCGGCGGCCCCGGTCGCGGCGGTGCCGTGCGGTGTCCCGCCGAGGCCGCCGGCCCGTTCCAGCAGCCGGGTCGCCGCCGTGATCGCCGGGGCCGGGGTGTCGGCGGAGCGCAGCCGGATCAGCAGGGCCAGGGCGTGCGCCGCCGGTCCCCAGGGCAGGGTGCACAGCGCCGCCGCCCCCGGCACCGTACGCACGCTCGGCGCGTCGTCGGGGTCGGCGGAGGGCCAGGGGGCGACGCAGACCAGGGTGTGCGGGACCTCGGCGCGGGGGCCGAGGGCGCCGCGCAGTTCCGTGACGGCCAGGTCCCGCTGCCAGGTGTCCCCGGCGGTGAGCACGGCCCGCAGCTCGCGGCTGAGGTCGGCGCCGTGCTGGGCCTCGTCGGCGAGCAGCGCGCCGATCCGGGCGGTGACGTCCATGGCCGCGGCGAGCTGGCGCCCGGTGGGGCCGGGGTCGGTGTCCAGCAGCCAGACATAGCCGAGGACGACGCCCCGGTGCCGTACCGGCAGGCAGATCCGGCCCCGGTGGACGCCCGCCTCCGGGGTGGGCGGGATGCGGACCGGGCCGGTCGCCCGGGTGATGCCGAAGCCCTCGAACCAGGCGCGGACCGCCGGGGTGGAGCGCCGGGTCAGGATCGAGCGGGCCCGGACCGGGTCCAGCGCCGACGGATCGAGGTCGCCCTCGCTGTCGTACGCGCCGAAGGCGATCAGCCCGAAGTCGCGGTTCTCCAGGGTCGCGGGGGCGCCCAGCAGTTCCGAGATCTCGTCGACCAGCTCCTGGTAGTCACCCCTGAAATCCGACGTCACCCGGACATTCTCGCGCACACTCCACCGGCCTTCATACATCTGTCTGAGATCCGCGGCACGGATGCGTGACAGGTGTCGATGGCCGAGGATCGGAGCAGTCCCTAGGTTTCACGGTGGCAGAGCCTGTGTTTTCGCAAGTGGAGGTGCCCCGTGCTGGGTCCCGTGATTCTCGCCGCGTCGCGCAGCGACCGGATGCGACGTCTGGTCTCGGCGGCTCCCGTGACCAAGCAGGTCGTGGACCGCTTCATCCCCGGTGAGAACGTCGACGAGATCGTCCCCATCGTCCGCGATCTCACCGACCGGGGCCTGGAGCTGACGATGGACGTCGTCGGCGAGGACATCACCACCCCCGAGCAGGCCGAGGCCGCCCGCGACGCCTACCTGGAGCTGATCGACCGGCTCAGGCCGCTCGACCTGGGCACCCGCGCGGAGATGTCCGTGAAGCTGTCGATGTTCGGCCAGGCGCTGGACGGCGGCCACGAGCTGGCGCTGCGGAACGTCCGTCCGGTCGTCGAGGCCGCCGCCGCCATCGGCACCACGGTCACCCTGGACGCCGAGGACCACACCACCCTCGACTCGATGTTCGCCATCCACGAGGAACTGCGGAAGGACTTCCCCCAGACCGGCTGCGTGATCCAGGCGTACCTGTTCCGTACCGAGGCCGACGCGCGCCGCCTCGCCGCCGCCGGCAGCCGCGTACGGTTGGTGAAGGGCGCCTACAAGGAGCCCGCCGAGGTCGCCTACCAGCAGAAGCACGAGATCGACAAGGCGTACGTCCGCATCCTGAAGACGCTGATGGAGGGCGACGGCTACCCGATGATCGGGTCGCACGACCCGCGTCTGATCAGCATCGCCCAGGAACTCGCCCACCGGGCCGGCCGCAAGCTCGACGAGTACGAGTTCCAGATGCTGTACGGCATCCGCGGCGAGGAGCACCTGCGGCTGGCCGCGGAGGGCCACCGCATGCGCGTCTACACCGCCTACGGCACCGACTGGTACGGCTACTTCATGCGCCGTCTGGCGGAGAAGCCGGCGAACCTCCGGTTCTTCGCGCGCTCGATGGTCACCAAGGGCTGAGCCGCCCGCTCGCAACACCGCTCACATCAAGGAGTTACGGAACCCATGGACGCTGTGACCCAGGTCCCCACCCCCGTCAACGAGCCGGTGCACGGCTACGCCCCCGGCTCGCCCGAGCGCGCCCGGCTGGAGGCCAAACTCAAGGAGCTGGCCGAGAACCCGATCGACCTGCCCTGCACCATCGGCGGCGAGAAGCGGATGGGCGGCGGTGAGCGCTTCGACGTCGTCCAGCCGCACAACCACAAGGCCCGCCTGGGCACGTACGGCAACGCCACCCAGCAGGACGCCCGGGATGCCATCGACGCCGCCCTCGCCGCGGCCCCCGCCTGGCGGGCGATGTCCTTCGACGACCGCGCGGCGATCATCCTGCGCGCCGCCGAGCTGCTGTCCGGCCCGTGGCGCGAGACGCTGGCCGCCTCCACCATGCTCGGCCAGTCCAAGACCGCCCAGCAGGCCGAGATCGACACCCCCTGCGAGCTGGTCGACTTCTGGCGGTTCAACGTCTCCTACGCCCGGCAGATCCTCGCCGAGCAGCCCCCGGCCAACGCCCCGGGCGTCTGGAACCGGCTGGACCACCGCCCGCTGGAGGGCTTCGTCTACGCGATCACGCCGTTCAACTTCACGGCCATCGCCGCCAACCTGCCCACCGCCCCGGCCCTGATGGGCAACGTGGTGGTCTGGAAGCCGTCCCCGACCCAGACGCACGCCGCCGTGCTGATGATGGAGCTGCTGGAGGAGGCGGGGCTGCCCAAGGGCGTCATCAACCTCGTCACCGGCGACGGCCTGGAGGTCTCCGAGGTCGCCCTGAACCACCGCGACCTGGCCGGCATCCACTTCACCGGCTCGACCAAGACCTTCCAGCACCTGTGGAAGACGGTCGGCAACAACATCGAGAAGTACCGCACCTACCCGCGCCTGGTCGGCGAGACCGGCGGCAAGGACTTCGTGGTCGCCCACCCGTCGGCCGACCGCGCGGTGCTCAAGACGGCGCTGACCCGCGGTGCCTTCGAGTACCAGGGCCAGAAGTGCTCGGCGACCTCCCGCGCGTACATCCCGGCGTCCATCTGGAACGACGGCTTCAAGGAGGAGTTCGCGGCCGAGGTCGACGGCATCGCCATGGGTGACGTCACCGACCTGTCGAACTTCATCGGCGCCGTCATCGACGAGCGCGCCTTCGCCAAGAACAAGGCCGCCATCGACCGCGCCGCGGCCGACCCGGCCTGCACCATCGTGGCCGGCGGCTCCTACGACGACTCGGTCGGCTACTTCGTCCGCCCGACCGTCATCGAGTGCACCGACCCGGAGAACGAGGTCTTCACCACCGAGTACTTCGGCCCGATCCTCGCGGTGTACGTCTACGACGACGAGAAGTACGACGAGATGCTGACCCAGATGGAGTCGGTGTCGGACTACGCGCTCACCGGCTCGGTCATCGCCAACGACCGCGCGGCGGCGGCCTACACGATGGAGAAGCTGCGCTACGCGGCCGGCAACTTCTACATCAACGACAAGTCGACCGGTGCCGTCGTCGGCCAGCAGCCCTTCGGCGGCGGCCGGGCCTCCGGCACCAACGACAAGGCCGGCGCCCCGCAGAACCTGATGCGCTGGACCCTGACCCGCGCCATCAAGGAGACGCTGGTCCCGCCGACCGACTACCGCTACCCGCACATGGGCTGACGCCCACCCCGCGCCGGACGGGCCAGGTCACCCCCCGACCTGGCCCGTCCGTCTTTTCGCAGGTCGCGGGGGTGCGGCCGGGGTCGCCGTCTCAGATAGTAGGAAGTCCGAGTAATTGTGGAGACACGAGCGCGCTCCTCGCTTAGCTTTGTAGGAGCCGAACGTCTCGCAGCATCCAGCGAACGGCGTGGTGAGCCCGGCCCCGCGCAGGTGACCCCTGCGGCCGGTACGCTCCCCGCCCCTTCCGGCGTCTCGCAATCCGCTTCCGAGCTCCCGTGTGCCGAAGGAGTCGATTCCCATGGCCGAGACGACCGACCGCCGCCGCGTCCGTCACCTCTCCCGTACCAGCGACACCGACCGGAAGAACGCCGCCGCCGCCCTCCAGCGCGCCCTGGACCGCCGGGACAACGGCGGCGCCACCGGTCACTGAGCCGCCGCGCTCACCCGCCGCGCCGCACCTCGAAGTGGTCGACGCGCTCCCCGGCCGGGGTCAGCGCCGACACCCTCAGCGTCGGCGCGGCGCCCGCCTCCGCCTCCACCGCGAGGTAGGAGAAGCCCCGGTAGCGCACCCGGGACCACGTCACGGTCTCGGCCGTGCGGTGCCCGGACCGGTTCCAGCGGAAGCTGTCGACCGACTCCCGGTCGGCCGGGTGGCCCGCGTAGCTCTCCGGCACGCCCGCCGGGAAGCCGTACAGCTCCCGGCCGCCGCCGCCCGCGGTGACGTAGACCGTGCCGTCCCGGGCCGGGTCGGTGGACCCGCCGATGGGGACGGCCCGGCCGACCTCGCCGCCGCGGAGCGCGTCCGTCCGCTCGTAGACGTGGTTGTGCCCGTTGATCACCAGGTCCACCCGGTGCTCGGTGAACAGCGGCTCCCACGCGGCCCGCACCCCGCCGTCCGAGGCGTGCGTCGAGGTGGAGTACGCGCAGTGGTGGAAGAAGACGACGACGAAGTCGATGCCGTCCGCCGCCCGCAGCTTCGCCAGCGTCCGCGCCAGCCAGCGGGTCTGCCGGCCGCCGGTGACCCCGAGGTTGGCGCGGATCTCGTACGACACGTCGTTGGCGTCCAGCGCCACCACCCCCACGTTGCCGTACCGGAAGGCGTACACGCCCGGTGCCGTGCGCGGGTCGACGCCGTTGTCCGGCAGGGCGAACCGGGCGAGCTGGCCGCCGTAGCCGTCGGGTGAGTACCACGCCTCCATGTCGTGGTTGCCGGTCGTCACCATCCACGGCACCGACCGTGCCACCGGCTCGGTCTGCCGCAGGAACCGGTCCCACTGCCGTGCGTCGTACAGGTCCGACGCCTTGCCCTGCCCCTTGTCGTCCGCGTAGCAGATGTCGCCCGCGTGCAGGTGGAAGGCGGGTGCCCGGCGTAGCAGCGCGCCGTTGTTGCCGGCCGCGTCGGGGCCGACGCCCTGGTCGCCGAAGGCGGTGAACACGAACCGCTCCGGGGCCGCCGGCGCGGTACGGAAGGGCGTGACGGTGGCGCGGTGCGGTGCCGCCGCCGGGTCGAAGCCGTCGTGGCCGACGCCGTAGTAGTACGTCGTGCCGGGGCGCAGCCCGTCCAGCGCGACATGGCAGTAATACTGCTCCACGGCCGGACGCGCCCCCTGAAGCGCCGGAGTGCGCAGCGCGCGGACCTCCGCCGGAATGCGCCGGCTCAGTTCATCGGGGCGCACTCCCACCCGGAGGTACGGGCGGCGCACCGGCAGCGGCACCTGCCAGGAGACCCGCATCTGCCGCATCGGGTCCGCGCCGAAGGCGAGATGACGGCCGAACGGCGCCAGACCCGCCCCCGACACCGTCACCGACGCGGGCGGCGCCGGCCGCGCCACCCGGGTCCCGCTGCCGCCGGAACACCCGGTCAGCAGCCCGCCGGCCACCGCGCCCGCCGTCACCAGCGCCCGCCGGCGGGTCAGCCGGTCCCGCAGATACTCGTACCGCTCCGCCATGCTCATCCGGCGCGCCAGCTCGGGCGGGACGCCGAAGTCGGGGATCTCCATGCCCCAAGGACTTCCCGCCGCCCGCCAACACCCGCCCGGCGAACGGGTGAACGCCCGCCGACGAAAAACCGCCGTCCGAATGCCGGACGGCCTGTGTCATCCCATGGGACGGGGAGTAGGGTGCGCGACATGTCTCGCAGCATCGATCTCGCAGTCATTCCCGGCGACGGCATCGGCCAGGAGGTCGTGGCCGAAGGTCTCAAGGTCCTCTCCGCCGTCCTCCCGCAGGATGTGAAGCTGGAGACCAAGGAGTACGACTTCGGCGCCCGCCGCTACCACGCGACCGGTGAGACCCTCACCGACGCCGACCTCGACGCCCTCAAGCGGCACGACGCCATCCTGCTCGGCGCCATCGGCGACCCGTCGGTGCCCTCCGGCGTCCTGGAGCGCGGCTTCCTGCTCAAGCTCCGCTTCGCCTTCGACCACCACGTCAACCTGCGGCCCAGCAAGCTGCTGCCCGGCGTGGCCACGCCGCTGAAGGGCGAGCCGGTCATCGACTTCGTCGTGGTCCGCGAGGGCACCGAGGGCCCGTACACCGGCAACGGCGGCACGATCCGCAAGGGCACGCCCCACGAGGTCGCCACCGAGGTCTCCGTCAACACCGCCTACGGGGTCGAGCGGGTGGTCCGCGACGCCTTCGCCCGCGCCCAGGCCCGCCCCCGCAAGAAGCTCGCGCTGATCCACAAGAACAACGTGCTGACCTTCGCGGGCCACCTGTGGACGAACGTCTTCAACCGGGTGGCCGAGGAGTTCCCCGAGGTCAGCACCGAGTACATGCACGTCGACGCGGCCACCATCTACCTGGTCACCCAGCCCGAGCGGTTCGACGTCATCGTCACCGACAACCTGTTCGGCGACATCATCACCGACCTCGCCGCGGCCGTCTCCGGCGGCATCGGCGTCGCCGCCAGCGGGAACATCAACCCGTCCGGCGAGTACCCCTCGATGTTCGAGCCGGTGCACGGCTCCGCGCCCGACATCGCCGGCCAGGGCAAGGCCGACCCCAGCGCCACCGTGCTCTCCGTCGCCCTGCTGCTGCGCCACCTCGGCCACGAGGCCGAGGCGACCCGGATCGAGGAGGCGGTCGCCGCCGACCTCGCCGAGCGCGTCGGCAAGCCCGCCCGCTCCACCTCCGAGATCGGCGACGCCCTCGCCGTACGCGTAGCCGGCTGATCCGTCGGTTCCGCAGCGAAGCCGCCGGGTCACGACACCCGGCGGCTTCCGCATGTCCCCGCCGGGTGCGACCATCTTCCCCTGAGCCGCTTTCACGCCGATTTCTTCCGCGTGCTCCCCTTGCGATAATCGAACGCGGAGCCGCGGGACGAGGGAAAGCTCGGACGTCCTGGCACTGGCCACTGGCAGTACTGGCGTGAGCGCGGCCCGTCACTACAACCGGTGAAGGACACCCAACTGATGACGACGCCCACGATCGAGCTCAAGCCGTCCGCCCACCCGCTCTCCGCCGGGGAGCGGGAGGCGATCCTGGCCCACCCCGGGTTCGGCCGCCACTTCACCGACCACATGGTGACGATCAAGTGGACCGAGGGCCGCGGCTGGCACGACGGCCAGCTCGTCCCGTACGCCCCGCTCTCCCTCGACCCGGCCACCATGGTCCTGCACTACGCGCAGGAGATCTTCGAGGGGTTGAAGGCGTACCGCCGCCCCGACGGGTCCGTCGCCACCTTCCGCCCCGAGAAGAACGCCGAGCGCTTCCAGGCGTCCGCGCGGCGGCTGGGGATGCCGGAGCTGCCGGTGGAGACCTTCATCGAGGCGTGCGACGCGCTGGTCCGCCAGGACCAGGCGTGGGTCCCGGCACACGGCGGCGAGGAATCCCTCTACCTGCGCCCCTTCATGATCGCGACCGAGGTCGGGCTCGGTGTGAAGCCCGCCAACGAGTACCTCTTCCTGGTCATCGCCTCCCCGGCCGGCGCCTACTTCCCCGGCGGGGTGAAGCCGGTCTCCATCTGGGTCTCCGAGGACCGGGTGCGTGCCGTCCCCGGCGGCATGGGCGACGCCAAGACCGGCGGCAACTACGCCGCGTCCCTGCTCGCCCAGGCCGAGGCCGCCGCCAAGGGCTGCGACCAGGTCTGCTACCTCGACGCCATCGAGCGCCAGTGGGTCGAGGAGCTGGGCGGCATGAACCTGTACTTCGTGTACGGCGACCGGATCGTGACGCCCTCGCTGACCGGCTCCATCCTGGAGGGCGTCACCCGCGACTCCCTGCTCACCGTCGCCCGTGACCTCGGGTACGCGGCCGAGGAGGGCCGGATCTCCGTCGACCAGTGGCAGCGCGACGCGGAGAACGGCACCCTCACCGAGGTCTTCGCCTGCGGCACCGCCGCCGTGATCACACCGGTCGGCACCGTCAAGCGGGCCGGCGGCGAGTGGCAGCAGGGCGGCGGCGAGCCCGGCGAGGTCACGATGAGGCTGCGCCGCGCGCTGCTCGACATCCAGCGCGGCACCGCCGAGGACACCCACGGCTGGATGCACACGCTGGCCTGAGCCCAGACGCCCATCGGGCCGCCCGGACGACTCGTCCGGGCGGCCTTCGGCGTTTTCGAGCGCCGCTCGAACCAGAAGAAGGGGGCGTTGGCGTACGCGCGTCTTCGGTTTAGAGTGCTGCTCTAACCAAGGAGGTGTCCCGTCGTGCGTCTGACCCCCACGGAACGCGACCGGCTGCTGCTGTTCTCGGCCGCCGAACTCGCCCGAGCCCGCCGGGCGCGCGGTGTCCGGCTCAATGTGCCGGAGGCGACCGCGCTGATCGCCGACACGGTCTGCGAGGCGGCCCGCGACGGCGCCCGGCTCGCCGAGGCGGTGGACCGCGCCCGGTCGGTGCTCGGTCCCGACGACGTGCTGCCCGGGGTGGCGGACGTGGTCACCGAGGTGCACGTGGAGGCGGTCTTCGACGACGGCTCGCGGCTCGCGATCGTCACCGACCCGATCGGCGGCGGACTGGGCCCGGACGCGCCGGGGGCGCTGCTGCCCGGTCCGGCCCACCCGGAGCCCGCGGCGGCGGTGCAACTGCCGGTCACCAACACCGCGTCCGTGCCGGTCTCGGTCACCTCCCACTTCCACTTCTTCGAGGCCAACCCGCGCCTGGACTTCGACCGCGAGCGGGCCTACGGGATGCGGCTGGCGGTGCCGGCGGGGTCGTCCGTGCGGTTCGGGCCGGGGGAGAGCCTGGAGGTCGGACTGGTGCCGATCGGGGGCGAGCGGGTCGTGATCGGCTTCGCCGGTCTGGTCGACGGGCCGCTGGACGCGCCGGGCGCCCGGGCGGAGGCGCTGCGGCGGGCCGCCGCCTGCGGCTACCTCGGCGCGAGCGTGCCGGAGGAGCGGCGATGAGCCGGCCCGGCGGACACCCGGCCGCACCCCGGCACCTGACCCCGCACGAGTACGCCGCCACCCACGGCCCCCGGGCCGGCGACCGGCTGCGGCTCGGCGACTCGGGGCTGGTGATCCAGGTGGAGTCGGACGCGCAGCGGTACGGGGACGAGTTCCTGGCCGGGTTCGGCAAGACCGCCCGGGACGGACTGCATCTGAAGGCCGCCGCCGTCCGCGACACCTGCGACGTGGTGATCAGCAACGTGGTCGTGATCGACGCGGTGCTCGGCGTGCGCAAGGTGTCCATCGGCATCCGCGAGGGCCGCATCCACGCCATCGGCCGGGCCGGCAACCCCGACACCCTGGACGGCGTCGACGTGGTGGTCGGCACCGGCACGTCCATCGTCTCCGGCGAGGGCCTGATCGCCACCGCCGGGGCCGTCGACACCCACGTCCACCTGCTCTCCCCGCGGATCATGGAGGCGTCCCTCGCCTCCGGCGTCACGACCGTCATCGGGCAGGAGTTCGGCCCGGTGTGGGGCGTCGGGGTCAACTCGCCCTGGGCGCTGAGGCACGCCTTCGACGCGTTCGACGCCTGGCCGGTCAACATCGGCTTCCTCGGCCGGGGCTCGTCCTCCCACCCGGCGCCGCTGGTCGAGGCGCTGGCCGAGGGCGGCGCCTGCGGGTTCAAGGTGCACGAGGACATGGGCGCCCACACCCGCGCCCTGGACACCGCCCTGCGGGTCGCCGAGGAGCACGACGTGCAGGTCGCCCTGCACAGCGACGGCCTCAACGAGTGCCTGTCGGTGGAGGACACCCTGCGGGTGCTGGAGGGCCGCACCATCCACGCCTTCCACATCGAGGGCTGCGGCGGCGGACACGTCCCGAACGTGCTGAAGATGGCCGGCGTCCCGAACGTCATCGGCTCCTCCACCAACCCCACCCTGCCGTTCGGCCGGGACGCCGTCGCCGAGCACTACGGCATGATCGTCTCGGTCCACGACCTGAAGACCGACCTGCCGGGCGACGTCGCCATGGCCCGCGACCGCATCCGCGCCTCCACCATGGGCGCCGAGGACGTGCTGCACGACCTGGGCGCGATCGGCATCACCTCCTCCGACGCGCAGGGCATGGGCCGGGCCGGCGAGACCGTGCGGCGCACCTTCGCGATGGCCGGGAAGATGAAGGCCCAGTTCGGCGCCCCCGAGGACCACGACAACGAGCGGGTCCTGCGCTACATCGCCAAGCTCACCATCAACCCGGCCATCGCCCACGGCCTGGCCCACGAGGTCGGCTCGATCGAGGTCGGCAAGCTCGCCGACATCGTGCTGTGGCGGCCGGAGTACTTCGGCGCCAAACCGCAGCTCGTCCTGAAGTCCGGCTTCCCCGCGTACGGCGTGACCGGCGACCCCAACGCGGCCACCGACACCTGCGAGCCCCTCGTGCTGGGCCCCCAGTTCGGCGCCCACGGCGCGACCCCGGCCGAGATATCGGTGGCCTTCGTCGCCCGCGCCGCCCTCGACCAGGGCCGGGACCGGATGCCGACCCGCCGGCGCCGGGTCGCGGTGCGCGGCACCCGGGGCATCGGCCCGGCCGACCTGCTGCGCAACACCCGTACCGGCCAGGTCGACGTGGACCAGCGGACCGGGCTGGTCACCCTGGACGGCGCACCGGTCCGCTCCGGACCGGCCGAGTCCGTCTCCCTCAACCGTCTCTACTTCCTGTGAAGGTGCCCGCCATGACCCCCGCCGCCGACGGCTTCCGCATGCCCCCCGAGTGGGCCCCGCACGAGCGCACCTGGATGGCCTGGCCCGGCCCCAACCCCACCTTCGACGACCCCGGCGAGCTGGCCGCCGCCCGCCGCGCCTGGGCCTCCGTGGCCCGCGCGGTGCGCCGCTTCGAACCGGTGACGGTGGTGTGCGGGCCGGGCCAGTCCGCCGGGGCGCGGGAGCTGCTCGGCGACGGCATCGACACCGTCGAGCGGGAGCTGGACGACGCCTGGATGAGGGACATCGGCCCGACCTTCCTGACCGACGGCACCCGACTGGCCGCCGTGGACTGGACGTTCAACGGCTGGGGCGCGCAGGAGTGGGCCCGCTGGGAGCACGACGCGAAGATCGCCCGCGAGGTCGCCGGCCTGGCCGGGGTCCGTACGTACGCCTCGGAGCTGGTCAACGAGGGCGGCGGCATCCACGTCGACGGCGAGGGCACCGTGCTGCTCACCGAGACCGTGCAACTCGGCCCCGAACGCAACCCCGGCTGGACCAGGGAACAGGTCGAGGCCGAGATCCACGCCCACCTCGGCACCCGCAAGGCGATCTGGCTGCCGCGCGGCCTGACCGCCGACTACCCGCCGCACGGGTACGGCACCCTCGGCCACGTCGACATCGTCGCCGCCTTCGCCGGCCCCGGCGTGGTCGTCGCCCACCACCAGCCCGACCCGGCCCACCCCGACCACGAGGTCACCCGGGAGGCCATCGGCATCCTGAAGTCCGCCACCGACGCCCGGGGCCGCCGCCTGGAGGTGGTCGAGGTCGCCGCGCCCACCGTCCTGGAGGCCGACGGGCACTGGGCCGACTACTCCTACATCAACCACTACGTCTGCAACGGCGGCGTCGTCCTGTGCGCCTTCGACGACCCCCGCGACGACCTCGCGGCCGGCGTCTTCCGCCGTCTGTACCCGGGGCGCGCGGTCACCCTGGTCGACGCGCGTACGATCTTCGCGGGCGGCGGCGGCATCCACTGCATCACGCAGCAGCAGCCGAAGATCTAGGACCCGGGGAGAGCAGCGATGGCCGGTGGTGGGCGCAGACCGGCGCCGCCGCGGGAGGACCTCCTCGCGGCCGCCATGGCGATGATCGCCGAACGCGGCCTGGAGCGGCTCACCATGGCCGCGCTCGGCCGCGAGGTCGGCATGAGCAGCGGCCACCTCCTGTACTACTTCCGTACCAAGGACGAACTGCTGCTGCAGACCCTGGAGTGGAGCGAGGGCCGGCTCGGCGCCGAGCGCGGCCGGCTCCTCACCCGGCCCGGCAGCGCCCGCGACCGCCTGGACGCGTACGTGGAGCTGTACGTGCCCGACGGCCACCGCGACCCGCACTGGACGCTCTGGCTGGAGGTGTGGAACCGGTCGCAGAACGCCCCCGACGACGCCCGCGACCGGCAGGCCGCCATCGAGGGCGCCTGGCACCGCGACCTGACCGCGCTGCTGGCCGAGGGCGTCTCGCGCGGGGAGTTCCGCGCCGTCGACCCCGACCGGTTCGCCACCCGGCTGCGCGCCCTCCTCGACGGCTTCGCCATCCATGTGGCGATCGGCCTGCGCGGCACCGACCGGCGGCGCGTCCTTACCCACGTACGGGAGTTCCTGGACGAACACCTGACCCCACGGCCGACCGCATCGTGAGACGGGCGCTGGACACCACGGGTAACTGTGGTTGACTGCCGACGTGCTCTCGTTCGCCATGATTATTGGCAGCAGGCGCGCCGGTCCGCAGTGACCGCCACGTACGACCAGGTACGGGCGGACACCGTCGTCCTCGACCCGCGCGCAGACCTCTCGCACCCGCGAGGGGTTTTTTCGTTTTCCCGGCCCACCACACGCCGGGGACGGAGCGCGCGGGATCATAGAAGGACGGTGGAGCCGGTCATTCCGGTAGACCGAGATCCCATACAGGAGCCTTGAAGATCATGACCGCACCCAGCGAGCTCGACGATTCCTTCCACGTCTTCGACACCACCCTGCGCGACGGCGCGCAGCGCGAGGGCATCAACCTCACCGTCGCGGACAAGCTGGCCATCGCCCGGCACCTGGACGACTTCGGCGTGGGCTTCATCGAGGGCGGCTGGCCCGGCGCCAACCCGAGGGACACCGAGTTCTTCGCCCGCGCCCGGGAAGAGATCGACTTCAAGCACGCCCGGCTGGTCGCGTTCGGCGCCACCCGCCGCGCCGGCGCCAAGGCCGCCGAGGACCCGCAGGTCAGAGCACTGCTCGACTCCGGCGCCGAGGTGATCACGCTGGTCGCCAAGTCGCACGACCGGCACGTCGAGCTGGCCCTGCGCACCACCCTCGACGAGAACCTGGAGATGGTCCGCGACACCGTCTCCCACCTGCGCGCCGAGGGCCGCCGGGTGTTCGTCGACTGCGAGCACTTCTTCGACGGCTACCGCGCCAACCCCGAGTACGCCAAGGCGGTCGTCCGCGCCGCCGCCGAGGCCGGCGCCGACGTGGTCGTGCTGTGCGACACCAACGGCGGCATGCTCCCCGCGCAGATCCAGGCCGTGGTCGCCACCGTGCTCGCCGACACCGGCGCCCGGCTCGGCATCCACGCCCAGGACGACACCGGCTGCGCGGTCGCCAACACCCTCGCCGCCGTCGACGCGGGCGCCACCCACGTGCAGTGCACGGCCAACGGCTACGGCGAGCGGGTCGGCAACGCCAACCTCTTCCCGGTCGTCGCCGCCCTGGAACTGAAGTACGGCAAGACGGTCCTGCCGGCCGGCCGGCTCAGCGAGATGACCCGGATCTCGCACGCCATCGCCGAGGTCGTCAACCTCACCCCCTCCACCCACCAGCCCTACGTCGGCGTCTCCGCCTTCGCGCACAAGGCCGGCCTGCACGCCTCCGCGATCAAGGTCGACCCCGACCTGTACCAGCACATCGACCCCGAGCGGGTTGGCAACACCATGCGGATGCTCGTCTCCGACATGGCCGGCCGCGCCTCCATCGAGCTGAAGGGCAAGGAACTCGGCATCGACCTCGGCGGCGACCGCGAACTGGTCGGCCGGGTGGTGGAGCGGGTCAAGGAACGCGAGCTCAAGGGCTACACCTACGAGGCCGCCGACGCCTCCTTCGAACTGCTGCTGCGCGCCGAGGCCGAGGGCGGCCCGCTGACCTACTTCACCGTGGAGTCCTGGCGGGCCATCGTGGAGGACCGCCCCGACGGCACCCACGCCAACGAGGCCACCGTCAAGCTCTGGGCCAAGGGCGAGCGCATCGTCGCCACCGCCGAGGGCAACGGCCCGGTCAACGCGCTCGACCGGGCCCTGCGCGTCGGTCTGGAGCAGATCTACCCGCAGCTCGCCCAGCTCGACCTGGTCGACTACAAGGTCCGCATCCTGGAGGGCAAGCACGGCACCAGCTCCACCACCCGGGTCCTGATCTCCACCTCCGACGGCTCGGGGGAGTGGTCGACGGTGGGCGTCGCCGAGAACGTGATCGCCGCGTCCTGGCAGGCCCTGGAGGACGCCTACACCTACGGCCTGCTGCGGGCCGGCGTCAGCCCCGCCGAGTGACCTGACCGGGTTCCCGCGCGCCCGGCCGGCGGCGCCCGATCCCGGCGGCAGGAACCGCCGCCGGGATCGACGTGCTTTCTGTATGAGTTTGGGTACTTTCGAACGTATGAGGGCCGCACCCGTGCGACTGTTCGTACGTCTTCTGATCGTGCCGGTCGTCGCCGCGCTGGCGGCGCTGCTGGCCGCCGCGCCCGGCGCCCGGGCGGACACCGACCTGTCCCAGGTCGCCCAGGCCCTGCGGGAGAGCCCCGTCTACGTCGACCCGGCCGCCTCCGACCTGCTGTCCGAGGCGGACGCGAAGGCACTCGCCGACAAGATCGAGGACGCGGACAAACCCGTCTTCGTGGCGGTGCTCCCCGAGGGCTACCCGACGCGGAACATCTTCAAGATCCTGCGCACCGAGACCGGTGTCACCGGCCTGTACGGCATCCGGCTCGGCGACCGCTTCGACGCCAAGGCCGACCACACCGTGCTCAGCCCCCAGGGCGTGTCCAACCTGGTCACCGCCGTGCAGGGCACCGGCGACCCCAAGGCCCAGCTCAACGACTTCGTGGACGACGCGCTGCGCAACATCGGCGGCTCGGCGCCCAGCGGTTGGGACGGCGGCGGCACCGACGTCCCCGTCACGGGCCTGGCCGTCACCGGCGCGGTGCTGGCGGCCGGCGGGGTCGGCGCGTACGCCCTGGCCCGGCGGAACCGGCGGCGCCGCGAGGAGGAGCAGCGGGCCGCGCTGGAGAAGCTGCGGGTGGTGGTGGACGAGGACATCACCGCGTTCGGCGAGGAACTCGACCGGCTCGAATTCCACCCGGCCGAACCGGGCGCCGACGACGCGATGCGCGCCGACTACACGCACGCGCTGGACGCCTACGAGCAGGCCAAGACCTACATGGCCGAGGCACGGCGGCCCGAGGACGTGCGGGCCGTCACCCAGGCCCTGGAGGACGGCCGCTTCTCGCTGGCCCGGCTCGCCGCCCGGCGCTCGGGCGAGCCGCTGCCCGAACGCCGGCCGCCGTGCTTCTTCGACCCCCGGCACGGCCCCTCGGTCGCCGACGTGACCTGGACGCCACCGGGCGGCGCCACCCGCCAGGTGCCGGTCTGCGCCGCCGACCGGGCCCGGCTGGACGACGGCCTCGGCCCCATGATCCGCGAGGTCGACACCGACTACGGCCGCCGCCCCTACTGGGACGCGGGCCCGGCCTACGGCCCCTGGGCGGGCGGTTACTTCGGCGGCGGCATCCTCCCCGGCCTGCTTATGGGCACGGTCCTCGGCAGCATGATGGCCGGCCCCGCCTACGGTGCCGGATACGGAGCCGGGTACGGCGACTTCGGCGGCGGCTTCGAGGGCGGCGACGTCTCCGGCGCGGACTTCGACCCCGGCGACTTCGGCGGCGGCTTCGGCGGCGGGGACTTCGGCGGGGGCGGCGGGGGGAACGACTTCGGCGGCGGATTCTGACCCGTCACGGCCTCGCGGCGAGGAAACCGGCCCAGGCGGCGGGGGAGACGGTCAGGATCGGCCCGTCCGGGTTCTTCGAGTCACGCACATGAACGGCGGCGGGATGCGAGGCGACTTCTACGCAGTTGCCGCCCTCGCTGCTGCTGTACGTCGACTTGCACCACGTGTGAGCGACTTCGAGGCAGTTGCCGCCCTCGTCACTGCTGTACGTCGACTTGCGCCACGTATATGCGACTTCGAGGCAGTCACCGCCCTGGCTGCCGCTGTAGCTCGACTTGACCCAGGTCAGTGCGGTGCTCATGACTCTCCTAGCAGTCCGTTCAGGAGATGCGCGCTCTCGTCGGGAGAGAGGGCCTGTGACCGCAGCATTCCATATTGCAGGTGGTATTCGCTGATGTCCTCAGGATCTTCGACGAGGAAGCTCGCGCGCTGGACTTCCAGGTAGACCAACCGCTCGTGCTCCGGCGTCTCCAGCAGCACCATGGGGCCGTCCAGGCACGCGTGGGGAGTCCTGGCCCTGGGCATGATCTGGAAGCTCATATTGACCGGCTTGGTGTACTCCAGGATCTGCCGGATCTGCTCCCGCATCACCTCCGGTCCACCGACCTCGCGGTGCAGGATGCCTTCCTCCAGGACGAAGTGCCCTACCGGTGGACGCTTCCGTTGCCAGATCAACTGGCGTTCCATGCGGGCGTCGACCCACTGCTCGGCCGTTTCGTTCCTCAGCGCCGGATACCGGTAGTCGAAGACGGCCCGGCAGTAGTCCCGCGTCTGTAGCAGTCCAGGGATGACAAGGCTCTGGTACGAGAGGATGCTCACCGCCTCCTGCTCGTGATCGACCAACCCCTGCGCGAACTGCACGATCCGCTCCCGCACCGGCATGTTGGCGATCAAGACGGCCAGCGCCCCGCCCGTCTGGAGGGTCTCGTCGAACTGCTCGGCGCGGTCCGGCTGGAGGGCGAGTCTCCCCTGCTCGATCGAGCCCACCGTGTCCACGTGCATGTTCGCCAGCTCCGCGAACTGCTCCTGCGTCAGGCGCCGCTTCCGACGGTAGTGGGCGACCAGCGCACCGACCGCCTGCCAGGAACCGACCTTCTTGGGCCTCTTCGCCTCGCGCATGCGAGTCCCTTTCCCCCGTGGACACCCGTAGTGCTCGTAGTGGAGTCGTAGCGATCAGGACTACGACCTCACTCACTGATTCAGCATAGTCACGCACGGTGACACTCGACGCATGAACGAGCAACCCCAACCCCTCGCCGCCCGCTGGTCGTTCCACCGCAGGGACCGCAGGTCGGTGCGGCAGGCGCGGAAGTTCGCGCGGGCCGCCCTCGGGGACTGGCGGGTCGGGCCGCGGACGGACGACGTGCTGCTGTGTGTGAGTGAGCTGGCCACCAACGCCGTACTGCACGGTGTTCCCCCGGGCCGGGGTTTCGGTCTGCGGCTGGTGCTGCATCCGGGCGGCACGCTGCGGATCGAGGTGCACGACAGCGGCGGGGGACCGGAGACGGTGCGGGTGCCGGAGGCGGAGGCGGCGGCCGAGTCGGAGCACGGGCGGGGGCTGCTGCTGGTCAGCGCGGTCGCGGACAAATGGGGGGTCGACGGGCGGCGGCCGGGGAAGACCGTGTGGGCGGAGTTCGACGTCGGTGCTCGCCCCGGCGGACGATGACCACCGCGAGGAGGCCGGCGGCCAGGCCGAGTGCGGTCCAGGGGCCGAAGTGCTCGCCGAACATCAGGGCGCCCCAGACCGCCGTGACCGGCGCCATGAGGAACATCAGGGTGTTGACCTCGGTGACCCCGTCGCGGCGCAGGATCAGCCAGTACAGGCCGTAGCCGCCGAAGGTGGGCAGCACCGTCAGCCAGGCGGTGGCCAGCCAGAAGGACGGCGTGGCGGGCGGGGCCGCGGTGCCGGTGGCGAGGGCGAGGGCGGTGAAGAGGACGGCGCTGGTCGCGCAGTGGACGGTCAGCGCCGCCCGGGGTGCCGCCGGGGCGGGCGAGCGGCCCTCCAGGAAGGTCGCCGCGACCAGGGAGAGCATCCCGAGGAACGGCAGCAGGTACGCCCACCCGGGCACGTCCGTTTCCGCCGCGCCCGCGTCGGCCAGGGTGACCGTCGCGGTCCCGGCCAGGCCGAGGAGCAGGCCGGCCCACTGGCGCCGGGTGACGTACTGCCGCAGCAGCGGCCCGGCGAGCGCCCCGGCGACCAGTGGCTGGACGCCGTCGATCAGGGCGGTGGTCCCGCTGGAGACGCCGAGCTGGATGGCGTAGTAGACGCTGAGGAGGTAGCCGCTCTGGGAGAGCGCGCCGATCGCGGCCTGCCGGACGAGGTCCCGCGGGGCCGGCCCGCGCCACACCGTGCGCGGCGCCAGGACGGCGACGGCGGCCAGGACGGCGGCCACCGGCAGGAAGCGCCACATCAGCAGCGTGCTCGCGGCGGCCGTGCCCGAGCCGAGCTTGGCGCCGATGAAACCGGAACTCCAGCAGAGCACGAAGGCGGCCGGGAGCAGGGCGTTCATGGCCCCTCCGGGGGAGTAGACAGATCTGTTTACTCGGCTCGGGTGCCCAGTAAACAGATCGGTATACTCGGCTCATGGAATCCGCCGGGGAACCGCACCGGGTGCGCATGACGCCCGCCGCGCGCCGCATCGTCGAGGCCGCCGGACGGCTGTTCTACGCACGCGGCATCCATGCCGTGGGGGTGGATCTGATCGCCGCCGAGGCGGGGGTGACGAAGAAGACGCTCTACGACCGGTTCGGCGCGAAGGAGACGATCGTCGCCGAGTACCTGGCCGCCCGCGACGACCGCTGGCGGGCCTTCCTCGCCGGGTACCTGGAGGCGGCGGGGCCGTCGCCGCGGGCGCGGATCCTGGCCGTCTTCGACGCCTCCCGGGACTGGTCGGCCGAGCAGGGGGCGAAGGGGTGCGCGATGGTCAACGCACACGCCGAGATCAGCGACCCCGCGCACCCGGCGTACCCGGTGATCACCGGGCAGAAGCGGTGGACGCTGGAGCTGTTCACGGAACTGGCCCGGGAGATCGACGCCGGGCGGGCGCCGCGGCTCGGCCGGACGCTGCTGCTGCTGCACGAGGGCGCGCTGGTCGCCCACGGGATCGGTGTGCTGCCGGACGCGATCGGCGAGGCCCGCGAGGAGGCGCGGCAGTTGCTGGCCGGCTCCTGAGTCTCGCGGGCCGTTCGCCCCGGGCGGGTCAGGCGTTGCGGATCGCCGAGATGTCGAAGGTCAGCTTGATCTTGTCGGAGACCAGCACACCGCCCGTCTCCAGCGCGGCGTTCCAGGTCAGGCCCCACTCCGAGCGCAGGATCTCGGCCTTGCCCTCGAAGCCGACGCGCTCGTTGCCGAACGGGTCCTTCGCGGCGCCGTTGAACTCCAGGTCGATGGTGAGCGGCCGGGTGGTGCCGAGGATCGTCAGGTCGCCGGTGATCCGGTAGTCGTCGCCGCCGAGGGCCTCCGCGCCCGTGGAGCGGAACGTCATCGTCGGGAACTTGTCCGTGGCGAAGAAGTCCGCGCTCTTGAGGTGCCCGTCGCGGTCGGCGGACCCGGTGTCGATGCTGTCCATCACCACGTCGAGGGAGGCGGTGGAGCGGGCCGGGTCGGTGCCGTCCAGGTGCAGCGTGCCGCTGAAGTCCAGGAACTTGCCCTTGACGTTGGTGACCATGGCGTGCCGCGCGGTGAAGCCGAGCGTGCTGTGCGCCGGGTCGATGGTGTAGTCGCCGGTCAGCGCGGCCAGCTCGGGGCTGACGGCGGTGGGGGCGGCGGGCTGGGTGGTGCCGTTGCCGCCGCGGTTGAAGATGCCCATGACGTACTCCTCGAAGGGGACGGGACCGCGGTCCGGACGGGACCACGGCCGTTGAAGTTGAACGTTCAACTAGTTCAACGGGGTCGACCATAGACCTATTCCGTTCAACTTTCAACGTTATGGCCGGGGTGCCGCCGTGTCGATGGGCGTACGCGTCATTCCGACGCGCCCTGCCGGGCCGTTCCCCCGCACCCCCCGGCGTGGTAGACGCCAGGGACATGACCCCGCCCACCCGCCGTACCCTGCTGCTCGCGACCGCCCTCGCCGCCGTCCTCACCCCGGGCCCCGGCGCCGCCCGCGCCACGGCCGCCGCCGACCCCTACGACACCCTCCGCCGGCGCTGGCTCGTTCTCTCCCTCGGCACCGGCTACGACCCGGCCACCGAGCCGTACGCCGCCCGGCTCGCCGAGACCGGCGCCCGCGCCCGCCGCTTCCGCGCGGCCATGGCACCGGCGCCCGGCTCCCTGTGGCCCGGCCACCCCTTCGACCCGCCCTCCGGCATCACCCTCAGCTACGGCCGCCTGTGGACGATGGCCCAGGCGTACGCCCAGCCCGGCACCGGCTCCACCGGCGACCCCGGCCTGCTCGCCGACGTGCTGCGCGGCCTCGACCACCTCTCCGCCACCGTCTACCACCCCGGCACCACCCCCTACGGCAACTGGTGGGAGTGGCAGATCGGCAGCCCCCGCCACCTCACCGACATCGCCGCCGCCCTGTACGAGCACCTCGGCGCCGACCGGACCGCCGCCGTCTGCGCCGCCGTCGACCACTTCGTCCCGGACGCGCTGTTCGACTCGTACACCGGCACCTCCACCGGCGCCAACCGTGTCGACCTGTGCCGCTCGGTCGCCCTGCGCGGCGTCCTCGGCCGCGCCCCGGACCGGATCGCCCGCGCCCGCGACGCCCTCTCCCCGGTCTTCCCGTACGTCACCGAGGGCGACGGCCTCTACGCCGACGGATCGTTCGTGCAGCACACCCACGTGCCGTACACCGGCACCTACGGACAGGTCCTGATGGACGGGCTCGGCCGGCTGTTCACCCTGCTCGCCGGGTCCGCCTGGGAGGTGACCGACCCGGCGCGGCGCAACGTCCTGGACAGCGTCGAGCGCGCCTTCGCCCCGTTCCTGCACGACGGGCTCGTCATGGACTGCGTCAACGGCCGGGCCATCAGCCGGGGCCTGTCCACCGACGACCGGAAGATCCTGCGCGGCGACCACTACCACGGACAGCAGCTCATCGCCGCGCTGGCGATCCTGGCGGGCGGGGCGGACCCGGCGGAGCGCGACCGCTGGCACGCGCTGATCAAGGGCTGGATCGCCCGGGACACCGTCAGCCCGGTCCTGACCGCGCCCCAGTTCGGCGTCGCCGACCTCGCCCGGCTGCGCGCCGTGGCCGACGCGCCGGTCGCGGCGGCGCCCGAACCCCTCGGCCACCGCCTCTTCCCCGCCATGGACCGCGCCGTGCACCGCGCCCCCCGCTTCACCGCCGCCCTCGCCATGGCCAGCGACCGCATCGCCCACTACGAGTGCGGCAACGGCGAGAACCCGCGCGGCTGGCACACCGGCGCCGGGATGCTCTCCTGGTGGCCGCGCGGCCGCACGGACCAGTACACCGACTGGTACTGGCCCACCGTCGACTGGTACCGCCTGCCCGGCACCACCGTCTCCACCCGGAGGCTGCCCGACCGCGCGGGCGGCGAGTGGGGCGAGCCCCGGCCCGACGCCCGCTGGGTCGGCGGCACCACCGACGGCCGGTACGCGGCCGTCGGCCAGGACCTCCGGGGCCTGGGCTCCACCCTGCGGGCCCGCAAGTCCTGGTTCTTCCTCGCCGACGCCGTGGTCTGCCTGGGCGCCGGCATCACCTGCGCCGACGGCGTCCCCGTCGAGACGGTCGTCGACAACCGCAACCTCGGCGAGGCCGGCCACAACCCCTTCGTGCTGGCCGGCGACTGGGCCCATCTGGCGGGCCACGGCGGCTGGATCGTCCTCGACGGCGACCTGCGCACCCTGCGCGAGGACCGCACCGGCGCCTGGTCCGACATCAACGCCACCAGCTCGCCCGAGCGCCGCACCCGCCGCTGGCAGACCCTCTGGCTCGACCACGGCACCGACCCCGCCGACGCCACGTACGCCTACGTGCTGCTGCCCGGCGCCCGCCGCCGCGCCGTCGCCCGCCGCGCCGCCGACCGGCACTGGCTGACCGTCCTCGCCAACGACGCCCGGCGCCAGGCGGTGACGGTCCCCGGCCTCGGCCTGACCGCCGCCACCTTCTGGGAGGCCGGTACCGCCGGGCCGCTCACCGCCACCGCGGGGGCGAGCGTCCTGGTCCGCCGCCGGGCCCGTACGCTGGCCCTGCGGATCAGCGAACCGCCCCGCACGGGACGGCCGCTGGAGATCGTCTGGGACCGCCCGGCGGGCACCCCGGTACGGGTCGGCGAAGGCGTCGAGATCCTCGCCACCGGCCGTCGCTTGCGGCTCCGCGTCACTCCGGGGGCGGTATGCGCCACCCGTGAATGTGAGGTGGCTCTCACCTGACGGCTTTGTGCGACCCCTACAACCCGTGGCCCCCCTGAGCAGTCCGAACGGCTGCATGGCGGCGTGGTTCTGTTCAGGGGTACCAGGAAAACCCCCCGGAGACTGTACGGAGTCGACGGCGTGCTTTTCCCCGCCGGCTTCGTAAGGTCACTACATGACCGTTTTGGATGAGGCGCCGGGTGAGCCCACGGACGCACGCGGGCGGGTGGCCGAGCTGCACGAGATCCGTGCGCGCGCGCTGGCCGGCCCGAGCGAGAAGGCGACGGCGGCGCAGCACGCCAAGGGCAAGCTGACGGCACGGGAGCGGATCGAGCTGCTCCTGGACCCGGGGTCGTTCCGTGAGGTCGAGCAGTTGCGGCGGCACCGGGCCACCGGGTTCGGACTGGAGGCCAAGAAGCCCTACACCGACGGTGTCATCACCGGCTGGGGCACGGTCGAGGGCCGCACGGTCTTCGTCTACGCCCATGACTTCCGGATCTTCGGCGGCGCGCTGGGCGAGGCCCACGCCACCAAGATCCACAAGATCATGGACATGGCCATCGCCGCCGGAGCGCCCCTGGTGTCGCTCAACGACGGCGCCGGCGCCCGCATCCAGGAGGGCGTCTCCGCGCTCGCCGGGTACGGCGGCATCTTCCAGCGCAACACCAAGGCGTCCGGGGTCATCCCGCAGATCAGCGTGATGCTCGGCCCCTGCGCGGGCGGCGCGGCCTACAGCCCCGCGCTGACCGACTTCGTGTTCATGGTCCGCGAGACCTCCCAGATGTTCATCACCGGTCCCGACGTGGTCAAGGCGGTCACCGGCGAGGAGATCACCCAGAACGGCCTGGGCGGCGCCGATGTGCACGCCGAGACCTCCGGGGTGTGCCACTTCGCCTACGACGACGAGGAGACCTGCCTCGCCGAGGTCCGCTACCTGCTCTCGCTGCTGCCGCAGAACAACCGCGAGAACCCGCCCCGCGTCGACTCCTCCGACCCCGTCGACCGCCGCTCGGACGTCCTGCTCGACCTGGTCCCGGCCGACGGCAACCGGCCGTACGACATGGCCAAGGTGATCGAGGAGATCGTCGACGACGGCGAGTACCTGGAGGTCCACGAGCGCTGGGCCCGCAACATCATCTGCGCGCTGGCCCGGCTGGACGGCCAGGTCGTCGGCATCGTCGCCAACCAGCCGCAGACCCTGGCCGGTGTCCTGGACATCGAGGCCAGCGAGAAGGCCGCCCGCTTCGTCCAGATGTGCGACGCCTTCAACATCCCGATCGTCACCTTCCTGGACGTGCCCGGGTTCCTGCCCGGCGTCGACCAGGAGCACGGCGGGATCATCCGGCACGGCGCCAAGCTGCTGTACGCGTACTGCAACGCCACCGTGCCGCGGATCTCGCTGATCCTGCGCAAGGCGTACGGAGGCGCGTACATCGTCATGGACAGCCAGTCCATCGGCGCCGACCTGACCTTCGCCTGGCCCACCAACGAGATCGCGGTGATGGGCGCCGAGGGCGCCGCCAACGTGATCTTCCGCCGGCAGATCGCCGGGGCGGAGGACCCCGAGGCGATGCGGCAGAAGATGGTCAAGGAGTACAAGGCCGAGCTGATGCACCCGTACTACGCGGCCGAGCGCGGCCTGGTGGACGACGTCATCGACCCGGCCGGGACCCGCGAGGTGCTCATCGGCTCGCTGGCGATGCTCCAGACCAAGCACGCCGACCTGCCCTCCCGCAAGCACGGCAACCCGCCGCAGTGACCGACCGAGGAGCCCGACCCATGGCCATGCCCGACATCCGCGTCGAGAAGGGGCACGCCGGCCCCGAGGAAGTCGCCGCCATCACCGCCGTGCTGCTGGCCCGCGCCGCCGCCCGGCCCGCCGAGGTCGCCGCCCCCTCCCGGGGCGGCCGGGTCCGGGCCGGCTGGCGCCGCCTGGAGCGCGAGCCCGGCTTCCGCGCCCCGCACAGTTGGCGCTGACGGACCCGAGACCAGCGACACGCGAAAGGCCCCGCCTCCCGGAGGCGGGGCCTTTCGCGTGGGTGGGTCCGGTGCCTACCGCAGCCGGGCCATCAGGGCGTGCTCGACCAGCGTGATCAGCGTCGACTTGGCGTCCGCGCGGTGCCGGGCGTCGGTGGTGATGATCGGGGTGTCCGGGCCGATCTGCAGCGCCTCGCGCACCTCGTCCGGGTTGTACGGCTGCTGGCCGTCGAAGCCGTTGAGGGCGATCACGAACGGCAGCCCGGAGTTCTCGAAGTAGTCGACGGCCGGGAAGCAGTCGGCGAGCCTCCTCGTGTCCACCAGGACCACCGCGCCGATGGCGCCGCGCACCAGGTCGTCCCACATGAACCAGAAACGGTCCTGCCCCGGCGTACCGAAGAGGTACAGGATCAGGTCCTGGTCGAGGGTGATGCGGCCGAAGTCCATGGCGACCGTGGTGGTCGTCTTGTCCCCGGTGTGGGTGAGGTCGTCGATGCCCGCCGAAGCGGATGTCATCACGGCCTCCGTGCGCAGCGGATTGATCTCCGAGACGGCGCCGACGAACGTGGTCTTGCCCACGCCGAAGCCGCCGGCCACCACGATTTTCGCGGACGTGGTGGAGCGGGAAGGCCCTCCGCTAGAGCTTGCGAAGTCCACTGAGCACCCTTTCGAGCAGTGTCACGTCTGGCTGGCCGCCGGCGCTCTCGTCGCCGCCGGGCTGATGGATGGCGACCAGGCCCGCCTCCGCCAAGTCGGCGACGAGGATCCTGGCCACGCCGAGAGGGATGGTCAGCAGCGCCGAGATCTCGGCCACCGACTTGATCTCCCGGCAGAGGTTGCAGATCCGCTGATGCTCGGGCAACTGCCCCTGCATCTGGTGCGGCTGCGCGGTCGTGTGCACCAGCGCCTCGATGGCGAGCTGGTACCGCGGCCTGGTCCGGCCGCCCGTCATGGCGTACGGGCGTACCAGGGGGTTGTTCGACGCCCCGGCGGGCGCCGGCTCGGGGGTGCGGCGCTGCGGCTGCACGGGCTGGATGCGCGGAGCGGCCGGCTGGTCGTACGGCGAAGGACCGGGGCCCTGGGGGACGTACGGCTGCTGGTGGCCGGGGACGGAGGGGTATCCGTACGGGTTCGCGGAACCGTCGTGCCGGCCCTGGGCAGGGCCGTACGACCAGTTGCCCGCATGCGAACCGTCTGGGGGTGTTGCCACTTTCTCCTCCTCCGACTGTGCCTGGCACCCATCACTGTGGAGCCGCGTCCCGAAACCTTACGGCCCCGGGACGCCAATACGCACCGTCTGCCCGTTAGTTGAGAAGGCTCCCTTGGAGTTCCGCACGGAGGTCCGGGGTGAGGACCGTGCCGGCGCGGTCCACCAGGAGGGCCATCTCGTAGCCGATGAGGCCGATGTCCGCCTCCGGGTGCGCGAGCACCGCGAGCGAGGACCCGTCGGAGATGGACATGATGAAGAGGAATCCCCGCTCCATCTCCACGACCGTCTGGTTCACGCTGCCGCCCTCGAAGATGCGCGAGGCACCGGCGGTCAGCGAGGTCAGACCGGAGGCGACGGCCGCGAGCTGGTCGGCGCGGTCGCGGGGGAAGCCTTCGGACATCGCCAGAAGGAGTCCGTCGGCGGAGACCACCACCGTGTGGGACACCCCCGGGGTGTTGTCCACGAAGTTGGTGATCAACCAGTTCAGGTTCTGTGCCGCCTGGCTCATCGGGCTCACACTAACGCTCCTGGTCGTAGGTGCTGTCAGGACCACCGTGCTGGTTCCGAGTGGCCTGGCCGTTCGTTTCACTGCCTGCGTTGCGGCCTCGCTGGACGCCGCGGCGCAGGTTGCTCAGCCTGCCCCGGACGTCCTCCGGGGCGCGGGAGACCTGGGGGCCTCCCTGGGGGGTGGTTTCGGCGGCGCCCTCGACCAGATTGGCCTTGGGCACCCGCCGCGGCAGACCCGAGGGGGTCACCCCGCCCGCCTTCGGCTTCCTCAATTGTGCGGCCTGCTGCCAGCGTTCGTCGTTGGCCGAACGCCAGTTGCCGGTGCCGTTGCTCCCGGGCGCGGAGGACGGCCCCTCCTGGTCCGCCTGCCGGTCGCCGCCGGCGGACCCGCGGCGGGGGAGCCCGGCGTCGGTCAGCTCGTGGGCGACGGGACCGTCCGGTCCCGGACGGTCGAAGCCTACGCCGTCGGGCTGGCCGGCGTCAGTGGCCTGCGCGGATTCCGGTTGCGGGACATCGGCAGGGTACTGGGCCGGGTAGCCGTTGCGGTAGCCGTCCTGCTGCGGCCAGTCGTCCTGGTGGCGGCGCTGCTCGAAGGCCGGGAACCCGTCCTGGCCACCGGCGCCCGCGACCGGGCCCGACTGCTGCGCCGGCTCCGCATAGGGCGCCTGCGGGTAGCCGGCCTCGGGGGAGTAGCCCTCGCCCTGCGGCACCGGGCCGTTCGGCGCGTAGTACTGGCCGTCGTACGCCTGCTGCTGCTCCTGGTACGGCGCCTGCTGCTGCTCGGGGTACGCCGCCTGCTGCTGCTCGGGGTAAGCCTGCTGCGGGTAGCCGCCGGTGTGCTGGTCCTGGAAGCCGCCCTGGCCGTCGCCGTAGCCCTGCGCGTCGCCGCCGTAGCCCTGGGCGTCGCCGTACTGCTGGGGGCCGGCCGCGAACGGGTCGGGGTAGCCGGTCTCGCCGGTGTCGTCGGCCTGGCCGGGCTCGGGGGACTGCGTCTCCAGGGCCGCGCGGCGCTCCTCGCGCATCAGGGAGCGGCCGACCGGGTCCAGCTCGCGGATGTCGTCGGGGACGTCCGCGTACCGGCTGTCGTCGAAGCCCAGCTCGGCGGCGGTGCGCATCGGCTCCTGCTGCGGCCGGCCGAAGTCCTCGCCGCGGAACTCCTGCTCGGGGATGATCTGCGGGACGGTGAACTCGTCGCGCCGCACCTGGCCCTCGCCGCCACCGCCGTGCGTGATGGCGTCGGGGAGCATGACCAGCGAGGTGGTGCCCGCCTGCTCGCCGGAGGGCCGCAACTGCACCCGGATGCCGTGCCGGTCGGCCAGCCGGCCGACCACGAACAGGCCCATGCGCTGCGATATCGCCGCGTCCACGGTCGGCGGGTTGGCCAGCTTGTGGTTGATGTCCGCGAAGTCCTCGGCGGTCAGGCCGATGCCCTTGTCGTGGATCTCGATCATCACCCGGCCGTCGGGCAGCCGGGTCGCGGTGACCCGGACCTTGGTCTGCGGCGAGGAGAAGGTGGTGGCGTTCTCCAGCAGCTCGGCCAGCAGGTGCACCAGGTCGGTCACGGCCCGGCCGTGGATCTCGGCCTCCGGCACGCCCGACAGCTCGATGCGCTCGTACTGCTCCACCTCGGAGGAGGCGGCGCGCAGCACGTCGACCAGCGGCACCGGCTGGTCCCAGCGGCGGCCCGGCTCCTCGCCGGCCAGCACCAGGAGGTTCTCGCCGTTGCGGCGCATCCGGGTCGCCAGGTGGTCCAGCCGGAAGAGGTTCTCCAACTGGTCGGGGTCGGCCTCGTTGTTCTCCAGGTCCGTGATCAGGGTCAACTGGCCCTCGATCAGCGACTGGTTGCGGCGCGAGAGGTTGGTGAAGATCGCGTTGATGTTGCCCCGCAGCAGGGCCTGCTCGGAGGCGAGCCGGACCGCCTCGCGGTGCACCTGGTCGAAGGCGCGGGCGACCTCGCCGATCTCGTCCGTGGTGGTGATCGGGATGGGCGCCACCCGGGTGTCGACCCGGCCGGGGTCGGTCCGGGAGAGCTGGTCGACCAGCATCGGCAGACGCTGCTCGGCGATGCCGAACGCGGCGTTGCGCAACTGGCGCATGGCCCGGCTCATCTGCCGGGCCACCAGTCCGGCCAGGATGAACGCGGCGAGCAGCGCGATCACCACGATCGCGCCGGTGACGTAGGTGGCCCGCTCGGCGTCGTCGGCGATGCCGGACGCCTCCGTCACCGCCTTGTCGGCCAGGTCCGACTCGATGGTGCGGTACGCGTCGAACTTCAGGGTGTTCACCGCCCACCAGTTCTCCGGCGTGATGCCCTGCTGGGCCAGCTCCGCGCGGGCGGCGGTGTCGGTGGAGTCGAGCTGGGCCAGCTCCGTGACCATCGTCGTCGGGTTGGTCGGCGGCGGCACGTAGTCCGGGTCCTTGGCCGCGGCCTCCTTGGCCATGGCCGCGCCGTCCTCCTTGACCTTCGTCTCCAGGTCGTCGAGCTTCTTGGCGTCCGCCTCGGTGCCGCCGCCGAGGTACTCCTCGACGGCGATCTTCTCCAGGTAGGCGTAGGAGGACAGGGCGACCCGCTGGCTGGCCAGATGGCTGGGCTCGGGACCGGGCTTGACCAGCAACTGCGTGCCGATGGAGCGCTCCAGGGAGAGCGCCGCCTTGGTCAGCGAGATGGCGTAGACGGTACGGCCGTAGGAGGTGATGTTGCCGGTGCCCAGACCGAGTTCGTTGGCGAACTCCATCAGCGGGTGGGCGATGGTGACGTACCCCTCCTGCGTCTGCACGCCCTTGAACTGGGAGGTGTACGCGCCCGCCCGCAGCGTCCGGAGCCTGGGCTCCTCGGCGCGGAACAGCTTCAGCCGGCGTTCCAGGCCCGCCTTGGCCGGCATGTCCCGCGCGGCCCGGTCGAAGGCGTCGGCGGCCCGGTCGGTGGCCTCGCGGGCCTGCACGACGGCCGGGTCCTTCTTCTTGCCCTGGAGCAGCGGGGCCGCGCTGATGTCCCGCTCCTTGTAGAGGGCGTCCGCGTAGGTGAGGGAGGCTTGCACCAGGCGCGCGGTGCTCTCCGCGTCCTCGGCCTCCTGCCAGGTGTCGATCGAGCCCTTGACCTGGAAGCCGCCCATGACGAGGCCGACCAGGGCGGGTATCAGCAGGATCGCGTTGAGCCGGGTGGGCACCCGCCAGTTGCGGGGCGAGAGGCGGCCGCCGCCGCGGGCGGGCGCGGAGGTGGGTTCGGGGCCGGGCACGGGAGCGGGCGCCGCTGTGCGCGGCGGCGGGGTGAAGTTGCCCCGGGCCGACGGCTCGGGACTGCGCTTGCTTCGCCTCACTCGACCAACAACCTCTCGGCGGTCGGCACCTACGTCGTGCCGCAGTGTCTCAGAGCCCAGTGCGTCATCGGGTACGCACTACTGGTGAGTACGTCTTTGACCATCGGGCAGTTCTGGCATTCCAGCACGACGGCCTGCGGTCTTCCAAACAGTGGGACGAAAGGATGGCACGTGAGGTAAGCCCCAGATAAAACGGTCATAAAGAGCGAGGCGCGGCAAAAGCCGGGACGTTCGTGAGCACAGCGAGACGGATTGTGCGCGACGCGTGGCCGTACCACCCGATTCCTCTGCCGAAACGTTATGAACACCGGAGCCGACCGTGTCAAAGGACACAGCCGGCTCCGCCGCCGCCACGGCAACTGCCGTGTGCCGGAACCGATTTGATCAGGTCACCGCAGCCGGGCCATCAGCGCGTGCTCGACCAGCGTGATCAGCGCGCTCTTGGCGTCCGCCCGGTGCCGGGCGTCGGTGGTGATGATCGGGGCGTCCGGGCCGATCTGCAGCGCCTCGCGCACCTCGTCCGGCGTGTAGGGCTGCTGGCCGTCGAAGCCGTTGAGGGCGATCACGAACGGCAGCCCGGAGTTCTCGAAGTAGTCGACGGCGGGGAAGCAGTCGGCGAGCCTGCGGGTGTCGACCAGCACGACCGCGCCGATGGCGCCGCGCACCAGGTCGTCCCACATGAACCAGAAGCGGTCCTGGCCCGGCGTACCGAAGAGGTACAGGATCAGGTCCTGGTCGAGCGTGATGCGGCCGAAGTCCATGGCGACCGTGGTGGTCGTCTTGTCCCCGGTGTGGGTCAGGTCGTCGATGCCCGCGCTGGCGGACGTCATGACGGCCTCGGTGCGCAGCGGATTGATCTCCGATACGGCACCGACGAACGTGGTCTTGCCGACGCCGAAGCCGCCGGCCACCACGATCTTGGCGGAGGTGGTCGCCCGACCCCCGTCAGAGCTTGCGAAGTCCACTGAGCACCCTTTCGAGCAGTGTCACGTCCGGCGCACCGCCGTTGTTCTCGTCGCCGCCCGGCTGGTGGATGGCGACGAGCCCGGCCTCGGCCAGGTCGGCGACGAGGATCCGGGCCACGCCGAGCGGCATCGACAGCAGCGCCGACACCTCCGCCACCGACTTCACCTCACGGCACAGGTGGCAGATGCGCTGGTGCTCCGGGAGCAGCCCCATGAGCGCTGCCGGGTCGGCCGTGGTGCTGATCAGCGCCTCGATGGCGAGCTGATAGCGCGGCCGCGTCCGGCCACCGGTCATCGCGTACGGACGTACCAGCGGCTGGTCGCCCTCGTCCTCGTACGGCTCCGCGTACGGATCATGAGAGGCGGTGGGCGGGGTCATGAATCCTCCGGGCGGGACAGCAAGTCGGTAGGTCGAGCCGTCGGACGGGGCCGGTGGGGGGATTGTGGCGGCCGGACGGTGATTTGGTGAGACGGATGGTGCCGGTGCCGATCAGTGGAGCAGACTGCCTTGGAGTTCGGCGCGCAGGTCGGGCGTGAGCACCGCGCCCGCGCGGTCGACCAGGAGCGCCATCTCGTAGCCGACGAGGCCGATGTCGCACTCCGGGTGGGCGAGGACGGCCAGTGACGAGCCGTCCGAGACGGACATCAGGAAGAGGAACCCGCGTTCCATCTCCACGACCGTCTGTGCCACGGTGCCGCCCTCGAAGATCCGGGACGCCCCGGCGGTGAGGGAGGTCAGCCCCGAGGCGACGGCCGCGAGCTGGTCGGCGCGGTCCCGCGGGAAGCCTTCGGACATCGCCAGAAGGAGTCCGTCGGCGGACACGACGACGGTGTGGGACACCCCCGGGGTGTTGTCCACGAAATTCGTGATCAACCAGTTGAGGTTCTGTGCCGCCTGGCTCATCGGGCTCAACTAACGCTCCTGCTGGTGAGTGGGCCGGGGGAAACTGCCGGTCTGGTTGGTACCGGCCTGTCGGCCCTGTGCGATTCCCCGACGAAGGTTGGTCAGCCGGCCGCGCACGTCATCGGGGGCGCGCGAGACCTGCGGACCGCTCTGGTGCGACTGCTGCTGAGCCGTGCCCGGCACCAGGTTGGCACGGGGCACCCGGCGCGGCAGGCCGGAGGTGGTGACACCGCCCGCGGCCGGCTGCCGGACGCGTTCCGCCTGCCGAACGAGGTCGTCGTTGGGCGAGCTGCGCCAGGACGCGGCGGTGGGACGCTGAGGTGCGGCGGGCTGTGGTGCCGCGGGGGTCTCCGGCCGCTCCGGGGCGGCGGCCGGGCCGTTGCCCCGCGCCCCCCGTTCGCCGCGGAACCAGTTGGTCTCCAGCGTGTCGTACAGCGGCGTCCGGCCGTCGCCGGGGCCCGAGGCGGGGGGAAGTGCCTCGGGTTCCGGACGGACGGGACGCTGCCGCCCGGCGCCGAAGCCGTCGCCGCCGTAGCCGCCGCCCGCCTGGGGGCGTTCGAACTGGCCGGTGGCGGCGGGGTCCTGCCGGTCCGGCGGGGTGTGCCGTCCGGTGGAGCCGTCGTCGTAGCCCTGGGGGGCGGGGAACCGACCGGTGGCGGCCGGGTCGCCCGGCGCGGCACCGGTGCCGAAGACGTCCGGGCGGACGAACTGCCCGCTGTCCTGGGCGCCGTCGCGGCCGGGCTGCCCGTAGGGGTCGCCGGGCCGCGCGAACGGGTCCTCGGCCTGGCGGTAGGAGGCGTCGAACCGCGCGCCCTCCTGGCCGCCCGGCGCGAACCGGTCGTCGTGCCGCTGGTCGCCGCGCGCGTACGGGTCCTCGCGCCGCTGGCCGTTCTGGGCGTACGGGTCCTCGTGCTGAGCGCGGCCGAACCGGTCGCCGCCCTCCGGCGCCGGGAACCGGCCCGGCAGCGGCGGCGCCTGCTCGGCACCGGGGGCCGGGGCGTCGAAGTCGGGGCGGGCGAACTCGGCGGTGGAGCCGGGGCCCTGCCGCTCGTCGTACCGGCCGACCACCGGGATCTGGGCCGTCGAGCCCGGACCCTGCCGGTCGTCGACGCGGGGTATCTGCGCGGTGTGCGGGGCGTCCGGCTCCTCGTGGCCGCGCGGGGCGTCCAGCGAGGCCCGCGCCGCCGGGAGCCGGTCGTCGCCGTCGCTCCAGCTCGGCACGCGGGGCGCCGGGTCGCCGCCGGGCAGCTCGGCCCGGGGGCCGCCGCGCGGCGGAAGCTGCGGCCGGCGGCCGCGGTCCTCACCGGCGCCGCCCTTGCCCTTGCGGCGCCCGCGCTGCGGGGGCGCCGGGGGACGGTCGCCGCCGAAGGCGTCCGGGCCCTGGCCGGGTGCGTTCAGACCGGCGGCCTGCAGGCCCTGAGGCGCGCCCGGCGCCTGCCCGGCACCGGCGTTCACCTGGTCGGGACGGCCCTGCTGGGGCTGCGGGGGCTGCTGCGGGGACGGTGCCGCCGGGCCCTGGGGGCCGCGCGGACCCACCGGTGCGCCCGGCCGGCCGCCGGCCTCCCGGCCGGGCAGCGCGGCCCGGGGGCCCTGGCCGGCGCCGAGGCGGCCAACGCCGGGGGCACCCGCGCCGAGCGCGCCGCCACCGGCCGGGCCGGCGCCGAGGCCGGGGCCGTTCTGGCCGCCGGAGGCCCGGCGGGCCGCCGCGGCACCGGCCGCGGCCTGCGCGGCGGCCGGACCGCCGGTGCCGCCGGGCTGACCGGGCCGGGCCTGCGGCTTGCGGCCGCCCTGGGCCACGTCGACGGGGAGCATGACCAGCGCGGTGGTGCCACCGGAGTCGGACGGCCGCAACTGGATGCGGATGCCGTGCCGCTGGGAGAGCCGGCCGACCACGAACAGGCCCATGCGGCGGGAGACGGAGACGTCCACGGTGGGCGGCGCGGCGAGCCGCTCGTTGATCGCCGCCAGGTCCTCCGGGGACAGGCCGATACCGGTGTCGTGGATCTCGATCAGCACCCGCCCGTCGGGCAGCGCGTGACCGGTGACCTTGACCTTGGTCTGCGGCGAGGAGAACGAGGTCGCGTTCTCCAGCAGCTCGGCGAGCAGGTGCACGAGGTCGTTGACGACCCGGCCGGCCACCTCGGTGGTCGGCACCGAGGACAGCTCGATGCGCTCGTACTGCTCCACCTCGGAGGCGGCGGCGCGCAGCACGTCGACCAGCGGCACCGGGCGGGTCCAGCGGCGGCCCGGCTCCTCGCCGGCCAGGACGAGGAGGTTCTCGCCGTTGCGGCGCATACGGGTCGCCAGGTGGTCCAGCTTGAACAGCGAGGACAACTGGTCCGGGTCGGCCTCGCGGGACTCCAGCTCGGAGATGAGCGAGAGCTGGCGCTGGATGAGGCCCTGGGAGCGGCGCGAGAGGTTGGTGAACATCGCGTTGACGTTGCCCCGCAGCAGGGCCTGCTCGGCGGCGAGCCGGACCGCCTCGCGGTGCACGTCGTCGAAGGCCGCGGCCACCTTGCCGATCTCGTCCCGGGAGTGCACGCCGACCGACTCCACGGAGGTGTCGACGTCCTGCGGGTCGGACTCGGAGAGCTGCTTGACCAGCTCGGGCAGGCGGTCGGAGGCGACCCGGGTGGCGGTCTCCTCCAGCCGGCGCAGCGAGCGGATCATGGACCGGGCGACGACGAAGGCGCCGACCAGGGAGACGCCGAGCACGATCAGGATCAGCGCACCGGAGAGGATGGCCTCCCGCTCCGACTCGCTGCGCAGCTCGCGCGCCTTCTGCTCCATCTCCTCCAGCAGCGTGTGCTCGATGTTGGCCATCTGCTGGATCTTGCTGGAGGAGTCGTCCAGCCAGTCCTGGTACGACCGCCGCTCCATGCCCTTGATGGCGTCCTCGCTGGCGAGGACGCGGCCGGCGTACTTGTCGGCGGCCTCGATCGTCGGGTTGCCGGACTCGACCGGGGCGAGCAGGTCCTCGCTGCCGTCGCCGTAGATGCTCTTGAAGCTGGCGAGGTCGGCGTCCTGGCTCTCCGCCGCGGCGCCCGCGTACAGCCGGTCGTTCTCGGAGAGGTCGCCGGCCGTGGTGGTGCCGGCGGGCAGCGCCGCCGCGATCACCGCGCGCTGGACGGAGGCGTACTCCTTGGCGGAGGAGAAGGCCGACAGCGCGCGGGTGCGCTGGATCATCTCCGGGTTGCTGGTCGCCTCGGCCATGTCCTGGGAGAGGCCCAGCAGGCTGGTGATCAGGCGGTGGTACGCCTCGACCGTCTGGGTGGAGTTGCCCTCGGACTTGTAGGCGGAGGTGCGGATCGCGCTGAGCCGGTTGAGCTGGCTGGCGAGGCCGACGACGGTGTCCCGGACACCCTGGAGGTTGCCGTCCTTGCTCGCCGCGTCGACCTCCTCGGAGCTGTCGAGGAAGTTCTTCAGGGCCCGGTCGGTCTTCTCCCGGTCGCCCTTGATCGCGGTGGCGGCGGAGGTCGAGCCGTGCGCCAGGGGACCGGCGGACTGGTCGCGCTCCTCCTGGAGCGCGGCGGCCAGCTCGGTGGCCTCCTTGGTCATCTCCGTCAGCAGCTTCATGTTGTCGAGCTGCTGGATGTTGTCCATCGACTCGTTGATGCGCAGCGCGCCCAGCGAGGTCGCCGCGACCACCGGGAGGGCCAGCAGCGACACCAGGCGGGTGGAGATCCGCCAGTTGCGCAGCGCGATGCGCGGGCCGGGGCCGGGGGTGGTCTCGGTCTTCGGCGGCTTCACCGCCGGGGCCGGGCCGGGGGGCGTGGCCGGGCCGGGGCGTCCGGGGCGCTCGCCGTCGCCGCCGTTCGGGGCCTGGCCCGGGTTCTGGGCGTGCTGGGGCGAGGAGCCGGCGGCCATCGGGCCAGTCCCGCCGTGCGGCTCCGGCTCGGCCGAAGCGCTGCCATCCCTCTTGAAACGTCCCTGCACTAGCGTCGCAACCTCTGGACCAGGCGCCCGTCCGCGTGAGCGGCCGGGCACGGTGTCGGCGTCATAGGGGCGCCCTGAATTACGCCCCTGTGGTGGTCGTGAGTGACCGGCGCTGGTTCCCCCTTCTCGCCGCCACTCGGCGCGTGTCCGCGCCCCCTGTGCGCCGGCTCGATCCTCTGCGGCGGTCCGTGGAATTCCAGCACAGTGCCGGATCTCCAACAAGGGCCGCGGGCAGGCCCGTGACAGACGTGACAGCTTGTGAGGAACGGGTCACCGGACGTAGAAAGTGATCACCCGCAAAACGGGCGCAAGGCCGCGTTTCATCGATCGGCGGTCGGTGTCCCAGTCGCCATGATCAGGAGCGGAATGGTGGCTTCGGGGGGACAATGTCCGTTTCACGGCGCCGTGCCTCCGGTCGGAATTGACCGGTTTGCCCCTTGTCGAGTGAGCAAACTCACACCGGGATCACGCGTTCCGGCCGCCTCCGGTGGGGAATCGCGTGTTTAGCCTGATGCTTTACAGAGTAGGCAAATCCGACAACCCGCGCCCCCGCGGGGCCCCTTGAGGCCCGCTCCGGCGCCCGGACACGACAAGGTCGCGTACAACCGTGAAGACGACGATGATGTTCCACAAGATCGCCAACCCGCAGCGCACCACGCTGGCGCACCTGAAGGACGCCGACGAACTGCGGACCGCGGAGCGGCCGGAGCACCCCGTCGAGCTCCCCGCCACGACCGCCAACCCGCGGCGCACGATCCTCATGGAGATCCCCGCCGCCCCGGCCCCCGCGGAGCACTGAGCCGCGCGGCGCCCGATCCGCCGGGCCGGCCCCGCCGCGTTAGCCTGGAGCGTCAGCATTCCGTCGCTTCAGTCAAGGGGCCAAGCAACCCGTGCGCATCGCCAGGTTCTCCATCGACGGGAACGTCGCCTTCGGCGCGGTCGAGGGCGACCAGCCGGACCAGCTCGTCCTCGACATCATCAAGGGCATCCCGTTCGCGGACTTCGAGCTCTCCGGCACCAAGGTGCCCCTGAGCAAGGTACGGCTGCTGCCGCCGGTGCTCCCCAACAAGGTCGTCGCCTTCGGCCGCAACTACGCCGAGCACGCCCGGGAGCTGGGCAACGAGGTGCCGGACGCCCCGTTCGCCTTCTTCAAGCCGTCCACCTCGGTCGTCGGCCCCGGCGACGACATCCAGTACCCGGCCTTCACCCAGGAACTGCACCACGAGGCCGAGCTGGCCGTGGTCATCGGCCGGATGTGCCGTGACGTGCCGCGCGACCGCGTCAAGGACGTGATCCTCGGCTACACCTGCGCCAACGACATCACCGCCCGCGACGTCCAGAAGCGCGAGAAGCAGTGGGCGCGGGCCAAGGGCTTCGACACCTCCTGCCCGCTCGGCCCCTGGGTGGAGACGGACCTCGACCTCGCCGCCGCCGGCGACCTGACGATCCAGCTCACCGTCAACGGACAGCAGCGCCAGCTCGGCCGCACCAGCGAGATGATCCACTCGATCGAGGACCTGATCGTCAACATCTCCGAGGCCATGACGCTGCTCCCCGGCGACGTGATCCTCACCGGCACCCCGGCAGGGGTCGGCCCCCTGAACGTCGGCGACGAGGTCGCCGTCACCATCGAAGGCATCGGCACTCTCACCAACAAGGTTGTCAAGCGTGGCTAGCGCAGCGTCCCCCGTACGCGTCCGTTTCTGTCCCTCGCCCACCGGTAACCCCCACGTGGGCCTGGTCCGCACCGCCCTGTTCAACTGGGCCTTCGCGCGCCACCACCAGGGCAGCGGTGCTCAATTCGTATTCCGCATCGAGGACACCGACGCGGCCCGCGACTCCGAGGAGTCCTACCGCCAGCTCCTGGAGTCGATGCGCTGGCTGGGCTTCGACTGGGACGAGGGCCCCGAGGTCGGCGGCCCGCACGCGCCGTACCGCCAGTCGCAGCGCATGGACATCTACCGGGACGTGGCGGCCCGGCTGCTCGACGCCGGCCACGCCTACCACTGCTACTGCTCCCAGGAGGAGCTGGACGCCCGCCGCGAGGCCGCCCGCGCGGCCGGCCGGCCCTCCGGGTACGACGGCCACTGCCGCGACCTGTCCGAGGCGCAGGTCGAGGAGTTCAGGGCGCAGGGCCGCACGCCCATCGTCCGCTTCCGGATGCCCGACGAGGCGATCACCTTCACCGACCTGGTCCGCGGCGAGCTGACCTTCACCCCGGAGAACGTCCCGGACTACGGCATCGTCCGCGCCAACGGCGCCCCGCTGTACACCCTGGTCAACCCGGTCGACGACGCCCTGATGGAGATCACCCACGTCCTGCGCGGCGAGGACCTGCTCTCCTCCACCCCCCGCCAGATCGCCCTCTACCGGGCGCTGATCGAGCTGGGCGTCGCCCAGGAGATCCCCGCCTTCGGCCACCTGCCGTACGTGATGGGCGAGGGCAACAAGAAGCTCTCCAAGCGCGACCCCCAGTCGAGCCTCAACCTCTACCGGGAGCGCGGCTTCCTCCCCGAGGGCCTGCTCAACTACCTCTCCCTGCTCGGCTGGTCGCTCTCCGCCGACCAGGACATCTTCACCGTCGAGGAGATGGTCGCCGCCTTCGACGTCAAGGACGTCAACCCCAACCCGGCGCGCTTCGACCTCAAGAAGTGCGAGGCGATCAACGGCGACCACATCCGCATGCTGGACGTGAAGGACTTCGCCGAGCGCTGCCGCCCCTGGCTGACCGCGCCCGTCGCGCCCTGGGCGCCGGAGGACTTCGACGAGGCCAAGTGGCAGGCGATCGCCCCGCACGCGCAGACCCGTCTGAAGGTGCTCTCCGAGATCACCGACAACGTCGACTTCCTGTTCCTGCCGGAGCCGGTCTTCGACGAGGCGTCCTGGACCAAGGCGATGAAGGAGGGCTCCGACGCCCTGCTGCGCACCGCCCGCGAGAAGCTGGACGCGGCCGACTGGACCTCCCCCGAGGCGCTGAAGGAGGCCGTCCTGGCGGCCGGCGAGGCGCACGGCCTCAAGCTCGGCAAGGCCCAGGCCCCCGTCCGCGTCGCCGTCACCGGCCGCACCGTCGGCCTGCCCCTGTTCGAGTCCCTGGAGATCCTCGGCAAGGACAAGGCCCTCGCCCGGATCGACGCGGCGCTGGCCAGGCTGGCGGCGTAGGGCACGCACGCGTGACGTGAGGGGCGGCACACCCGGCGGGACGGGGTGCCGCCCCTTCGCCGTTCCCCCGGACACGCCCCGGGTCCGGGAGTTACCGTCGGATCATGAGCATTCGCGCCGTGGTCTGGGACGTGGACGACACCCTCTTCGACTACACCACCGCGGACCGCGAGGGCATGCGCGCCCACTTGGCCGCCGAGGGCCTGCTGGCCGCCCTCGGGCCCGCGGAGGAGGCGCTGCGGCGCTGGCGCGAGGTGACCGACCTCCAGTGGGCCCGGTTCGCGGCCGGCGAGGTCGACTTCGTCACACAGCGCCGCGACCGCATCCGCGTCTTCCTGGACCGCCCCGGCCTCACCGACGCCGAGGCCGACGACTGGTTCACCCGCTACCTCGCCCACTACGAGGCCGCCTGGGCCCTCTTCCCGGACGTGCTGCCCGTGCTGGACGCCCTCGCCACCAGCCACCGGCACGCCGTGCTCTCCAACTCCAGCCTCACCGTCCAGGACCGCAAGCTGCGCGTGCTCGGCGTCCACGACCGCTTCGAGGCCATCCTGTGCGCCGCCGAGCTGGGCGTCTCCAAGCCCGACCCCGGCGCCTTCCTCGCCGCCTGCGAGGCGCTCGCCCTCGCCCCGCACCAGGTGGCGTACGTCGGCGACCACCCGGAGATCGACGGGCGCGGCGCCGCCGAGGCCGGGCTGCTGTCGGTCTGGATCGACCGCGGCGGCCCCTACGCGACGGTCGACCCGCCCGCCGGACCGCGCCGGATCGCCTCCCTGGCCGAACTGCCCGCGCTGCTCGGCTCCGATACCCGTTTTGGAGCCCCGTCCACCTTCGGGTAATGTTCTTCCTGCGCCGCCGGGGAGCGGGCCGAAAGGGCCGCGAACCGAAAGCGCGAAATGAGAACAAGATCCCCAGCACGGGGCTTGCGTTCCATTGGCCTATGGTGTAATTGGCAGCACGACTGATTCTGGTTCAGTTAGTCTTGGTTCGAGTCCAGGTAGGCCAGCTCGCAGATGTTCTGATCGAGCACAGTGGTATCGAGCACAGTTGTTCCGATCAACCACAGCATCTGCAAAGCCCCCGTTGTGTAGCGGCCTAGCACGCTGCCCTCTCAAGGCAGTAGCGCCGGTTCGAATCCGGTCGGGGGTACGGAGATCACTCCGCGGAGAGATCTCGCTAGGGCCCCCGTTGTGTAGCGGCCTAGCACGCCGCCCTCTCAAGGCGGTAGCGCCGGTTCGAATCCGGTCGGGGGTACTGACTGGTCTAAACCACATTGGTCTATGGTGTAATTGGCAGCACGACTGATTCTGGTTCAGTTAGTCTTGGTTCGAGTCCAGGTAGACCAGCTCGGACCTGCGGCGATGCGGTACTGAACGCCTGCAGAGTCCACGCCCCCGTTGTGTAGCGGCCTAGCACGCCGCCCTCTCAAGGCGGTAGCGCCGGTTCGAATCCGGTCGGGGGTACATCAGGAAGGGCCTTCCCTCGGGAGGGCCCTTCCGCGTTTCCGCCGCTCACTTGCCGCCGAACCGCCGGCGGGACTCCTCCGCCTCGGCCAGCCGCCGCAGGCTCAGCAGCACCGGCTCGTACAGCACGGTCAGCGCCACCGCCGCCGCCACCTGCTCCTCCGGCGTCCCGTACCGCTCCACCAGGTCCAGATCGGTCCGCGCCAGTTGCTCCATCGCCCGCCCGTACGGCTCCAGGTCCTCCGTCGAGCAGGGGTAGCCGAGCCGGGAGAGCGTCGCGATCGCCGTCACCAGCATCCCGTACGCCGGTGCCACCGGCTCCCCCGACGCCGGGCCGTGGCCCCAGCCCAGTTGCTCCAGGAGGGCGTCGGCGGTGCGCCGGCCCACCTCGGTCGCCGGGTCGTCCTCGTCCGGCGCCGGTCCGTGCGGCAGCGACCACACCGCCCTGCCCAGCCGCTCGTTGCGGTCGAGATCCTCGTCCGCCAGGGCGGCGAGCACCTCCCGGGCCGAGGCCACCGGCACCCCGCCCACCTGGATCAGCGCGCGCACCAGCCGCAGCCGCCGCAGATGGTCCCCGTCGTACTCGGACTGCGTGGCCGTCACGCGCCGGCCGGGCGGCAGCAGCCCCTCGCGCAGGTAGTACTTGATCGTCGCCGTGGAGACACCGCTGCGCGCGCTCAGCTCCGCCAGTCGCATCCGGTCCGCACCCTCTTTCCGCTTGCGCCCCTCGTTGGAGAGTGTCACTATCCAAGCATGGATAGTGGAGCTATCCAATCAAGGTCACGAGGACTGGGGGCAGTGATGGGTGACAAGCCGATCGAGGGGCGGACGACCGCGGCGCGCGAGGGCGAGGTGGTCGTCTTCCTGATCGGGATGCGGATCAACAAGCTGACGGCGGTGCGCAGTTGGCTGCCGGTGGCCAGGGCGATGGGCCCGATGCTGGCCGAGCTGTCCCGGGACCCGGACAGCGGGCTGCTCGGCCACCGCATCCTGCTGGGCTCCCCGCGGGTGGTGTACCTCGTGCAGTACTGGGACTCGGCGGAGAAGCTGCGCGCCTACGCGTCGGCGCCGGACAAGCGGCACCGGCCGGCCTGGACCGCCTTCAACCGCAGGCTGCGCGAGGGGAAGGGAAAGGTCGGCTTCTGGCACGAGACCTACGTCGTGCCTGCGGGGTCGTACGAGACGATCTACGTGAACATGCCCGAGTTCGGTCTCGGGCGGGCCACCGGGGTCGTACCGGTGGGCCGGCGCGGCGACCGGATGGCCGACCGGCTGCGGGTCTCCTGAGGGGCGCGCCGGTGCGGGCGGGGGCGGGCCGGCCGCGGCGTCGGAGCCGGTCCGCCCCCGTACGGAGAAGGGGGGTCTCAGCCGGTGCGGCGCAGGGCCTCGGAGAGGCGGGCGGCGGCGTCGATGACCGCCTGGGCGTGCATCCGCCCCGGGTGCCGGGTCAGCCGCTCGATGGGGCCGGAGACCGAGACGGCCGCCACCACGCGGTTGGACGGGCCGCGCACCGGCGCGGACACCGACGCCACCCCGGGTTCGCGCTCGCCGATGGACTGGGCCCAGCCCCGGCGCCGTACGCCGGACAGGGCGGTGGCGGTGAAGCGGGCGCCCTGCAGGCCCCGGTGGAGGCGCTCGGGCTCCTCCCAGGCCATCAGGATCTGCGCCGAGGAACCGGCCTTCATGGTCAGCGTGGAGCCGACCGGGACGGTGTCCCGAAGGCCGGACAGGCGTTCCGCCGCGGCGACGCAGATGCGCATGTCGCCCTGGCGGCGGTAGAGCTGCGCGCTCTCGCCCGTGACGTCCCGCAGATGCGTGAGCACCGGGCCCGCGGTGGCCAGCAGCCGGTCCTCGCCGGCCGCCGCGGCCAGCTCGGCCAGGCGCGGGCCGAGAATGAAACGGCCCTGCATGTCGCGTGCCACCATGCGGTGGTGTTCCAGGGCCACGGCCAGGCGGTGGGCCGTGGGTCGTGCCAGTCCGGTCGCGCCGACCAGACCCGCGAGGGTGGCCGGACCGGACTCCAGGGCGCTCAGCACGAGTGCCGCCTTGTCGAGAACGCCGACGCCGCTACTGTTGTCCATGAAACGATACTTGCGTCTCACTCTGTGAAACGCAAGTTCAATTTTCCGTGGAACGCGCCACTCTGGATGGCACGAAGTCACAGCGGCCCGGGACACCAGGGCCTGGCGGCGGATGCCCGGATACAGGGGTGCGGGCGACGCCTGTTCAAGATCTCTAGTTGGGCCGGCGCTGGCGCCGGCCGGAGGGAAAGCGATGGGTAGGACACTCGCGGAGAAGGTCTGGGACGACCATGTCGTCCGGCGCGCCGAGGGCGAGCCCGACCTCCTCTACATCGATCTGCACCTGCTGCACGAGGTGACCAGCCCCCAGGCGTTCGACGGCCTGCGCAAGAGCGGCCGGCAGGTGCGGCGGCTCGACCTGACCATCGCCACCGAGGACCACAACACCCCGACCCTGGACATCGACAAGCCCATCGCCGACCCGGTCTCCCGGGCCCAGCTCGAGACGCTGCGCAAGAACTGCGCCGAGTTCGGCGTCCGGCTGCACCCGCTCGGCGACGTCGAGCAGGGCGTCGTGCACGTCGTCGGCCCCCAGCTCGGACTGACCCAGCCCGGCACCACCGTGGTCTGCGGCGACTCGCACACCTCCACGCACGGCGCCTTCGGCGCGCTGGCGTTCGGCATCGGCACCTCCCAGGTGGAGCACGTGCTGGCCACCCAGACGCTGCCGATGGTCCGCCCGAAGACCATGGCGATCACGGTCGACGGCGAGCTGCCCGACGGCGTGACCGCCAAGGACCTGATCCTGGCGATCATCGCGCGGATCGGCACCGGCGGCGGCCAGGGCTACGTCCTGGAGTACCGCGGCGAGGCCATCGAGAAGCTCTCGATGGAGGCCCGGATGACCATCTGCAACATGTCCATCGAGGCCGGTGCCCGCGCGGGCATGATCGCCCCCGACGAGACCACCTTCGCCTACCTCAAGGGCCGTCCGCACGCCCCCGAGGGCGCCGACTGGGACGCGGCGGTGGAGTACTGGAAGACGCTGCGCACCGACGACGACGCCGAGTTCGACGCCGAGGTCGTCATCGACGCCGCCGAGCTGTCGCCGTTCGTCACCTGGGGCACCAACCCGGGCCAGGGCGCCCCGCTTTCGGCGACCGTCCCCGACCCGGCCTCGTACGAGGACGCCTCGGAGCGCTTCGCCGCCGAAAAGGCGCTGGAGTACATGGGGTTGGCGGCCGGCCAGCCGCTGCGCTCCATCAAGGTGGACACCGTCTTCGTAGGTTCGTGCACCAACGGCCGCATCGAGGACCTGCGCGCCGCGGCGGAGGTGCTCAAGGGCCGCAAAGTCGCCGACGGGGTACGGATGCTCGTGGTCCCCGGCTCCGCGCGGGTGGGTCTGCAGGCCGTCTCCGAGGGGCTGGACGTGGTCTTCAAGGAGGCCGGGGCCGAATGGCGGCACGCGGGCTGCTCGATGTGCCTGGGCATGAACCCCGACCAGCTCGCCCCCGGTGAGCGCTCCGCCTCCACCTCCAACCGCAACTTCGAGGGCCGGCAGGGCAAGGGCGGGCGGACCCACCTGGTGTCGCCGCAGGTCGCCGCCGCCACGGCGGTCACCGGGCACCTGGCCTCCCCGGCCGACCTGTCCGCCGACGTCCCCACGCCCGCTGGAGTCTGATCAGCCATGGAAGCATTCACCACGCACACCGGCCGGGCCGTCCCGCTGCGCCGCAGCAACGTCGACACCGACCAGATCATCCCCGCCCACTGGCTCAAGAAGGTGACCCGGGACGGCTTCGAGGACGGGCTGTTCGAGTCCTGGCGCAAGGACCCGTCCTTCGTCCTCAACCAGCCCGAGCGCGCGGGCGCCACCGTCCTGGTGGCCGGCCCCGACTTCGGCACCGGCTCCTCCCGCGAGCACGCCGTCTGGGCGCTGCAGAACTACGGCTTCAAGGCCGTCGTCTCCTCCCGCTTCGCCGACATCTTCCGCGGCAACTCGCTGAAGAACGGCCTGCTCACCGTGGTCCTCGACCAGCAGATCGTGGACGCCCTGTGGGAGCTGACCGAGCAGGACCCGACGGCCGAGGTGACCGTCGACCTGGAAGCCCGCGAGGTGCGCGCCGAGGGCATCACCGCCTCCTTCGAGCTGGACGAGAACGCCCGCTGGCGGCTGCTGAACGGCCTGGACGACATCTCCCTCACGCTCCGCGACGAGCAGGACATCTCCGCGTACGAGGCGAAGCGGCCGTCGTTCAAGCCGCGCACCCTCCCGGTCTGACCCCCGGCGCCGCCGGACCACGGTCGAGTTTCGGCCACCTCGCACACCCTCCGTACCCCCGATCGCGTCGATCGGGGGTACGGCTGTGTCCGGGCCCGGACAGCGCCCGCCGAACGGGCAACACCCCACGTTAGAGCGGTGATTGACGGGGTAAGCGTGTCCCGGGGAGAGGGCCCGGGGGCGGGCCCGAGGGGCCGCCGGAGGCCGCAGTTGCCCCCTGCGCAGGCGACAACTCGCCCCAGATGGCACAATCTGTGCATGGAACACGACGGCCAACTCCAGCTCTATACGGCGGTCGCGGTCCGGCTCAAGGAAGCGCACGCAAGGGTGCGCGCACTGCAAGTCCCGGAGGGCGTACGGATGGCGCTGACCCGGAAGCTGCTGGTCATTACGGCCGCGGCCAAGCACGATCCCGCCGGTGCGGCACGGCGTCTGGAGCGGTTCACCGCGGACCTCGACGAGGGACGGATCCCCGACGAGGAACGCTGAACGGGCCGGGACCGCCGAGTCCGTTGCGGCACAAGGGTGATTAGCCCGTTTCGTGTTTGATTTGCGGTATATATCTGCCTAACGTGCGAAAAAGCTTGAACATTCTCGTTCTGGCAATGTCTCCGAAGGGGAAGACGTGAACAAGGCGCAGCTCGTAGAAGCGATTGCCGACAAGATGGGCGGACGGCAGCAGGCCGCCGACGCCGTCGACGCGGTCCTGGACGCCATCGTCCGCGCGGTGGTCGCGGGGGACCGGGTCTCGGTGACCGGCTTCGGTTCCTTCGAGAAGGTCGACCGTCCGGCCCGCTACGCCCGCAACCCCCAGACGGGCGAGCGGGTTCGGGTCAAGAAGACCTCCGTGCCGCGCTTCCGTGCCGGTCAGGGCTTCAAGGACCTGGTGAGCGGCTCGAAGAAGCTCCCGAAGAACGACATCGCGGTGAAGAAGGCGCCCAAGGGCAGCCTGTCCGGCCCGCCGCCCACCATCGCCAAGTCCGCGGGCAAGAAGGCCGCCGCCAAGAAGACCACCACCGCGGCGGCGAAGAAGACCACCGGAGCGGCGAAGAAGACCACGGGCGCGGCGGCGAAGAAGACCACCGGAGCGGCCAAGAAGACCACCGGAGCCGCGAAGACGACGACCGCCAAGAAGGCCCCGGCGAAGAAGTCGACGAGCACCGCCGCGGCGAAGAAGACCACGGCCGCCGCGAAGAAGGCCCCGGCGAAGAAGGCCACGGCCACCAAGGCGCCCGCCAAGAAGTCGACCGCGCGCAAGACCACCGCCAAGAAGACCACCGCCCGCAAGAAGTAAGCGGCGGCAGGGCACCAGGGCACTCACGCGCCGGGCCGGACTCCCTCTCGGAGTCCGGCCCGCGGCCGGTCCGGGCCCCTTACATCGTCACCAGCGTGACCAGCGTGATCCGCCGGCCCCCGCCCGTGCCCTCGGTCTCGATCCGCACCCGCTGCCCGGGCCGCAGCAGCCGCAGGCCCCCCGCGTCGAACGCCGCCGCGTCGAACGGCACCGGGGTCCCGTCGTCCAGCAGCACCTGCCCGCTGCGGCTGTCGGGGTCGTACGTGTACGCGGTCGCCTGCATGGCGGCAGCCTACTGCCCGGCGATGAGCAGCCTCGCGGCGGTCGCGGCCGTCCGGGCCCCCACCCCCAGCGCCAGCGCCGCCCGCAGATCGTCCCCGGTGTCGACGTCCTGCCGTACGGAATCCACCCCGGCCGGCCGGAGTTCCACCGCACCGGACGCGCGGTGCCGATTCCGGGAATCCGGGCCGAAAGCGGGACGCAGTTCCCGGCCCGGCGCCGCGGTCAGCAATGTGGTGCCGATCGCGGCGGCGTCCGGGAGAAAAGCACGCGGGAATTGCGCCGCCCTCTCCAGGACCCGCGCCAATTCCGCCGGGCGCAGTGCCGGGAGATCGGCGTTCAGGGCGGCCACCGCGCTTTCGGCCCGGGCGGCGCGTACGGCCGCCACCGCGTGCGCCAGGGCCGCGTTCAGTCCCGCGCCCGGCTCGTCGGGCACGACGGCCGCGCCGAGCGCCGCCAGCTCCCGACCCGCCCGGAGATCATCCGTGACGACTGCCACATCGGCCACCGCCGGGCAGGCCAGCGCGGCGGCGACGGTGTCCAGCGCGAAGGCGAGCGCGAGGTCCGGCCGGACCGCGTCGTCCGCGGTGTCCGCCAGCCTGCTCTTGGCCCGGGCCAAGGACTTCACGGGCACGACCAAGCTCCACTGCACAGGCGATCCGTCCCTCTCTTGTCGCGCTCATTGTCACCCGGCGGCGCCGGGGCCGCCGGTGGCGGGGCGTACGGTGTCCTCGACAGACCGGCGGCCTGGGGCGACACTTGTGCGGCCCCCCTGGCCGCGTCCAGGATCTAGAGGAAGGTGTCCGCGTGCCCCGCCGCAGAATCGGCTTCTGGTACCGCTTGGCCGCGGTGATCTGCAAACCGCCGCTGGTGCTACTCCTCAAGCGGGACTGGCGGGGAATGGAGAACATTCCGGCCGACGGCGGATTCATCACCGTCGTGAATCACAATTCCTACATCGACCCCCTCGGCTACGCGCATTACCAGTACAACACCGGGCGGGTGCCGCGATTCCTGGCGAAGAGCGGGCTTTTCCGCAAGGGCTTCGTCGGCGCCGCGATGCGCGGCACCGGGCAGATCCCCGTCTACCGGGAGAGCACCGACGCGCTCAGCGCCTTCCGGGCCGCGATCGACGCCGTGCAGCGCGGCGAGTGCGTCGCCTTCTACCCCGAGGGCACCCTCACCCGGGACCCCGACGGCTGGCCCATGACCGGCAAGACCGGCGCGGCCCGCGTCGCCCTGCAGACCAGGTGCCCGGTGGTCCCGGTCGCCCAGTGGGGCTGCAACGAAGTGCTGCCGCCGTACGCCAAGAAGCCGCACCTCTTCCCCCGCAAGACCCACCGGGTGCTCGCGGGCCCGCCGGTCGACCTCTCCCGGTTCTACGGCAAGGAGATGACCGCGGACGTGCTGCGCGAGGCCACCGAGGTCATCATGGCCGCCATCACCCGCCAGTTGGAGGAGATCCGCGGCGAGAAGGCCCCCGCGACGCCGTACGACCCGCAGCGCGAGCGCCGGGAGCAGCGCCGCCGGACCCGGGCGCAGCGCGCCCGGGCGGAAGGGCAGGGCACGTGAGCAAGCCGGTCAAGGCGGCCGTCTTCGGCACCGGATCGTGGGGCACCGCCTTCGGCATGGTCCTCGCCGACGCGGGCTGCGAGGTCACCCTGTGGGCCCGGCGCCCCGCCCTCGCCGACGCCGTCAACTCCACCCGCACCAACCCCGACTACCTGCCGGGCGTCGAACTGCCGGAGAACCTGCGGGCCACCTCCGACGCCGCCGAGGCCGCCCGGGACGCCGACTTCACCGTCCTGGCGATCCCCTCGCAGACGCTGCGCGCCAACCTCGCCGAATGGCGGCCGCTGCTGGCGCCGGACACCGTCCTGGTCTCCCTGATGAAGGGCGTCGAACTCGGCTCCGCGATGCGGATGAGCGAGGTCGTCGAGGACGTCGCCAAGGTCGGCGCCGACCGGATCGCCGTGGTCACCGGCCCCAACCTGGCCCGCGAGATCGCCGCCCGGATGCCGGCCGCCGCCGTCGTGGCCTGCACCGACGAGGCCGTCGCCCAGCGCCTGCAGGCCGTCTGCCACACCCCGTACTTCCGCCCGTACACCAACACCGACGTCGTCGGCTGCGAACTGGGCGGCGCGGTGAAGAACGTCATCGGGCTGGCCGTCGGCATCGCGGACGGCATGGGCCTGGGCGACAACGCCAAGGGCTCCCTGATCACCCGGGGCCTGGCCGAGACCACCCGGCTCGGGGCCGCGCTCGGCGCCGACCCGCTGACCTTCTCCGGCCTCGCGGGCCTGGGCGACCTGGTGGCCACCTGCTCCTCGCCGCTCTCCCGCAACCACACCTTCGGCACCAACCTCGGCAAGGGCATGACCCTGCAGGAGACCATCGCGGTCACCAAGCAGACCGCCGAGGGCGTCAAGTCCTGCGAGTCGGTGCTGGATCTGGCCCGCCGGTACGGCGTCGACATGCCGATCACCGAGACGGTGGTGGCGATCGTGCACGAGGGCAAGTCCCCGGTGACGGCCGTCAAGGAGCTGATGTCGCGCAGCGCGAAGCCCGAGCGACGCTGAGCCACGCGGGGCCGACGGCGCTGACTCCCCGCCCTACCACCGGGTACCCTCAACGCGATATGAGCACCGAGAACCTCCCCCAGAGCCCCGAGCAGTTGCCCCGCAGACCGCGCGTGGCCGTCGTGTTCGGCGGGCGCAGCTCCGAACACGGGATCTCCGTGGTCACCGCCGGCGCCGTCCTCGCCGCCATCGACCGGACCAAGTACGACGTCCTGCCGATCGGCATCACGACCGAGGGCCGGTGGTTCCTGACCGCCGACGAGCCCGCCCGGATGGCGATCACCGACCGGCGCACGCCCAGCGTGGAGCAGCTCGCCGAGTCCACCGAGGGCGGCGTGGTGCTCCCGGTCGACCCCGCCAACCGCGAAGTCGTCTACAGCGAGCCGGGTTCGGTGCCCAAGGCGCTCGGCGAGGTCGACGTGGTCTTCCCGGTGCTGCACGGCCCGTACGGCGAGGACGGCACCCTCCAGGGGCTGCTCGAACTGTCCGGGGTGCCGTACGTGGGCTCGGGGGTGCTGGCCTCGGCGGTCGGCCAGGACAAGGAGTACATGAAGCGGGTGTTCACCTCCTTCGGGCTCAAGGTGGGCCCGTACGTGGTGATCCGGCCGCGCGAGTGGGAGCGGGACGCCTCCGCCGCCCGCAAGAAGATCGTCGACTTCGCCGGCGAGCACGGCTGGCCGCTGTTCGTGAAGCCCGCGCGGGCGGGCTCCTCGATCGGCATCACCAAGGTGGACGGCCTCGCCGGGCTCGACGAGGCGATCGCCGAGGCACGGCGGCACGACCCGAAGATCCTGGTCGAGGCGGCGCTCACCGGCCGCGAGATCGAGTGCGGGGTGCTGGAGTTCGAGGACGGCCCCCGGGCCTCCGTACCCGCCGAGATCCCGCCGCCCAGCGAGCACGCGTACTACGACTTCGAGGCCAAGTACATCGACTCCACGCCCGGTCTGGTGCCCGCGCCGCTGACCGAGGAGGAGACCGCCGAGGTGCGGCGGCTCGCGGTCGAGGCGTTCGAGGCGGCCTCCTGCGAGGGGCTGGTCCGCGCGGACTTCTTCCTCACCGAGGACGGCGAGTTCGTCATCAACGAGATCAACACGATGCCCGGCTTCACGCCCATCTCGATGTACCCGCAGATGTGGCAGGCGACCGGGGTCGGCTACCCCGAGCTGGTGGACCGCCTGGTGCAGGCGGCGCTGCGCAGGCCGACCGGGCTGCGCTGACGGACGGTGTCCGGGGCGGGGTCAGAGGGCGATTCCTTCGGGGATCGCCTTCTTCACGGCCGGGGCGAGGTCGATCAGCACGCTGGAGCTGTCCCGCCCCTCCGGCACGGTGACCTCGACGTACGCCTCCCGGTTGGCGCAGGTGAACCGGTAGCCGCCGCCGTCCTCCTTCTCCATCAGCCAGTCCACGCCGTTCACCCCGCCGGCCACGGCGTCCCGGTCACCGCCCTCGGCGACCTTCGGGTCGGTCATCTTCGGCGGCCGGGCGACCCCGCATCGCAGTATGATCAGCGGGTTTCCCCAGCCCGCCGTCAGCGCGGAGCCGGGCTCGGGATCCTCCCGGCCGAGGCCGTCCACCGTGGCCGGCAGTACCTTGTCCAGGTTCCGGCACAGTTCGGCGGCCTTCGCGTCCGGGCTGGGAACCGCCACCGACGGGCTGTCGTCGCTCGATGAGCAGCCCGTGGCCGCGATCAGCAGGACGAGCACGGGCAGGCCGAGGAGCCGGTGACGGAAGGAGTTCACCGGCACAGGGTAGACGGGGGCTACAGATGGACGATCGGGCAGGTCAGAGTACGGGTGATGCCGTCCACCTGCTGGACCCTCGCGACCACCATGCGGCCCAGCTCGTCGACGGTGTCGGACTGCGCCCGCACGATCACGTCATAGGGTCCGGTCACGTCCTCGGCCTGGAGCACCCCAGGGAGCTTGCTGATCGTCTCGGCGACGGTCGACGCCTTGCCGACCTCCGTCTGGATCAGGATGTACGCCTGTACCACGGAACCTCCAGGGCGGCCACGAGGATCATGTGGGGAAAAGGAACGCCACGGTATCGCGTAGCCGCTCGCCGCGGGGAGACCCGCGGCGGCCGGGGCTCGCGTGCCGGGGTACGGAAGCCGCACGGGTCGACGGTCACCGCGACCGTGACCAGGACAGCGACGACGCGCGACCGGGTACCGGCCGGGACGGAAGGGGAGTAGCGCCAATGAAGGGCACTGTCGGTGAGCTGGGGGAGTTCGGGCTCATCAGGGAGCTCACCTCCCGTCTCACCGCGACCCCCGCGGTCCGGGTCGGCCCCGGCGACGACGCCGCGGTGGTCGCCGCGCCCGACCGGCGGGTGGTCGCCAGCACCGACATCCTCGTCGAGGGCCGGCACTTCCGCCGCGACTGGTCCACCGCCTACGACGTGGGCCGCAAGGCCGCCGCCCAGAACCTCGCCGACATCGCCGCCATGGGCGCGGTGCCGACCGCGCTGCTGCTCGGCCTGGTGGTCCCCGCCGAACTGCCGGTGACCTGGCCGACCGAGCTGATGGACGGGCTGCGCGACGAGTGCCAGGTCGCGGGCGCCGCCGTGGTCGGCGGCGATGTGGTGCGCGGGGACACCATCACCGTGTCGATCACCGCGCTCGGCGATCTGCGCAACCAGGAGCCGGTGACCCGGGGCGGCGCCCAGCCCGGCGACCTGGTCGCGGTGACCGGCTGGCTGGGCTGGTCCGCCGCCGGGTTCGCCGTGCTCTCCCGGGGGTTCCGCTCGCCGCGCGCCTTCGTGGAGGCCCACCGGCGCCCGGAGCCGCCGTACCACGCGGGGCCGGCCGCGGCCGGGCTCGGCGCGACCGCGATGTGCGACGTCAGCGACGGGCTGATCGCCGACCTCGGGCACATCGCCGAGGCGAGCAAGGTCCGCATCGACATCCGCTCGGGCCTGATCGACATCCCGTCCCAGATGAACGACATCGGCCAGGCCGTCGGCGTCGACCCGATGCAGTGGGTGCTGACCGGCGGCGAGGACCACGCGATCGTGGCCACCTTCCCCCCGGACGTGAAGCTGCCCGCCCGCTGGAAGGTGATCGGCGAGGTCCTGCACCCCTCGGCGCTGCCCCAGGTCACCGTCGACGGGGCGCCCTGGACCAGCAAGGGCGGCTGGGACCACTTCGGAGGGGAGATCGAATCATGAGCACGCCACCCAGGGTGCTGACGGTCGCCGGGTCCGACTCCGGCGGCGGCGCGGGCATCCAGGCCGACCTGAAGACCATGCTCGCGCTCGGCACCCACGGCATGAGTGTGATCACCGCGGTGACCGCGCAGAACTCCCTGGGCGTGCAGGGCGCCTGGGAGCTGCCGGCGGAGGCGGTCCGGGCGCAGTACCGCAGCGTCGTCGACGACATCGGCGTCCAGGCGGTCAAGACCGGGATGCTCGCCACGGCGGAACTGGTCGAGACGGTCGCCGGGCTGCTCGCGGAGACGGACGCGCCCGCGGTGGTCGACCCGGTGGGCGTCTCCAAGCACGGGGACGCGCTGCTCGCCGCCTCCGCGCTGGACTCCGTACGCACCAAGCTGCTGCCCCTCGCCACGGTCGCCACCCCGAACCTGGACGAGGTGACGCAGCTCACCGGGGTCCGGGTCGAGTCCGAGGCCGGGATGCGCCGGGCCGCCTTGGCGCTGCTGGAGTACGGGCCCCGCTGGGCGCTGATCAAGGGCGGCCATCTGCCCGGGGAGCCCGTCGACCTGCTCACGGACGGCACCGAGGAGCACTGGCTGCGGGCGCCCCGCCACGACAACCGGCACACCCACGGCACGGGCTGCACCCTCGCCTCCGCGATCGCCGCGCACCTGGCGCACGGCCGGCCGGTGGTGGCGGCGGTGACGGCGGCCAAGGAGTACGTCACCGGGGCGATCGCCGCCGGGTTCCCGCTGGGCGGCGGGATCGGCCCGGTGGATCACGCCTGGGCGTTGGGCCGCTGACCTGGGGGTACGGCAAAAAGCCGGTCCACCCCGAGGTGGACCGGCTCGATGCAGCGAACCAGCAGTGGCCGCGCGCTGTTGCTGAGCGTCAGCGCGAGACCTTGCCGGCCTTGATGCACGAGGTGCAAGCGTTCACGCGCTTCGGCGTCCCGCCGACCACGGTACGCACACGCTGGATGTTCGGGTTCCAGCGGCGGGACGTACGGCGGTGCGAGTGCGAGATGTTGTTGCCGAAGCCCGGCCCCTTGCCGCAGACGTCGCAGTTGGCAGCCACGGGTCACTCCAAAGACTTCAGATGCACTTACGGTGGATCCCGGCATGCCGGGATCAAGATCTCGTCGCTCTTGCGGAGCGGCCGCGATCTGAGTGGCGGTGCCAGGGGAATTGGCCCGATCGGATCGGGCAACCGGAGCAGCATACAACGGCTGCTCCCGTACAACGAAACTACCATGGCGGCTCCGGGGCTCGCCCCCGGCCTCTTCCGGCGCCCGGCGCCGGCGGGGTCTACGCTGCCTGCCACGTTCCCCAGCTCAAGGAGGCGCAGGTGGCGCAGGTGCCGCAGAGGTGTGTCGACGCGTCGGCGGTGCGCACCTGGTGCGGTCTGGCCCTGCGGGCGCTGGGCCGCGCCCGCGAGGAGATCGACGCGATCAACGTCTATCCGGTCCCCGACGGGGACACCGGGACGAACCTGTACCTGACCGTCGAGTCCGCGGCGGCGGCGGTGGAGGCGGTGTTCTCGGCGTACGAGGTGGGGGAGGGGGGCGGTGGTGCTTCGGCGGGTCCCTCGCTCGCGGAGGCGGCGCGGGCGATGGCGCACGGGGCGCTGATCGGGGCCCGGGGCAACTCCGGGACGATCCTGGCGCAACTGCTGCGGGGTATGGCGCAGGTCCTTGCCGCCGAGGGCCGGGGCGAGGGGCAGGGCGAGGGCCAGGGTCAGGGCCGGGGCGGCGACGGTGACGGTGACGGTGACGGTGACGGGCGGGGCGGTGCCGGAGGCGCGCTGCTCGGGCTGGCGCTGCGCCGGGCGGCCGACTCCGCCCGGCAGGCCGTGGCCCACCCGGTCGAAGGCACCGTGCTGTCCGTCGCCTCGGCCGCGGCCGACGCCGCCCAGGGCGCCGGGGGCGACTGCGCGGCGGTGGCCCGGGCCGCCTACGAGGGCGCCCGCACGGCCCTCGCCGCGACGCCCGCACAGCTTCCGGCGCTGCGACACGCCGGGGTGGTCGACGCCGGGGGGCACGGCCTGGTCACGGTGCTGGGGGCGCTGGTGGAGACGCTGACGGGCGGGGGAGGCGCCCAGGCCCCGGCGAGCGCCGGACGCGTGCCGCACGCGCGCGTGGAGCCCGCCGTACCAGGGGACTGCCCGCCCGGCGACGGCGGGCCCGCCTTCGAGGTGATCTACCTGCTGGAGGCCGAGGACGCCGCCGTGACGCGTCTCAGGGCCCGGCTGGACGCCCTCGGGGACTCCCTCGTCGTGGTCGGCGGCGACGGGCTGTGGCACGTTCATGTGCACGTCGACGACGCCGGCGCCGCCGTGGAGGCGGGCGTCGAGGCCGGCCGGCCGTACCGCATCCGGATCACCCACTTCGGCCTCGGTGACGTGCACACCGGCGCCGGGCAGCCGCCCCCCGAGCGGGCCGAACGGGCCGTCGTGGCCGTCGTGCCCGGCGAGGGCCTGGCCGGGCTCTACACGGCGGCCGGCGCGACCGCCGTGCTCGCGCGCCCCGGGGAGCCGCCCGCCAGCGGTGAGCTGGCCGAGGCGGTCCGCCGCGCCCACGCGCGCGAGGTGGTGTTGCTGCCGAACGACGCCGAGCTGCGCCACACCGCCGCCGCGGCCGCCGAACAGGCCCGCGCCTCCGGCGTCCGGGTCGCCCTGATCCCCACCCGCTCCGCGGTCCAGGGCATCGCGGCGCTCGCCGTCCACGAACCCGGCCGGCGCTTCGACGAGGACGTGGTGGCGATGACCTCGGCGGCCGGCGCCACCCGGTACGCCGAGGTCACGGTCGCCGAACGGGAGGCGTGGACCTCGGCGGGCGTCTGCCAGGCCGGGGACGTCCTGGGCCTGGTCGACGGCGACGTGGCGGTGATCGGCTCCGAGGTGACCGGCACCGCCGTGACCGTCCTGGACCGGATGCTCGCGGCCGGCGGCGAGCTGGTCACCCTCGTCCTCGGCGACGACGCCCCCGAGGACGTCGCCGACCGCCTGGAGACCCGGGTACGGGAGGCGTACCTGGCCGTCGACACGGTGGTGTACCGGGGCGGCCGGCAGGGCTCCGTGCTGCTCATCGGCGTGGAGTAAGACTCAGGTCTCCGACGGCTCCCGGGTGCCCTCCCCGGCGGACCGCAGCAGGCGCCCGGCCTCCGCGCGGTGGTGTGCCGCCGTCTCGTCCGCGCCGTGCGTGCCCTCCGCGTCCGCGTAGAGCGCGAGTACGGCACGCGCGTGTGCCGCCGCCCGGTCCGGCCGGCCCAGTCCGGCGGCGAGGCGGCCCGCGGTGAGTTCGGCACCGGCCCGGTCGGCCACCGCGTCCGGCCCGGCACCGGCGAAGGCGGCGCTCGCCCGCTCGGCCTCGGACAGCGCCTCCGCCGGCGCGGCGTGCCCGTCGGGGAGGCGGGCCAGCAGCTCGGCGAACTGCTGATGGGAGTGGCCCAGCTCGGCGCTGATCCGGGCGCGGGACGCGGTGTCGGCCGCCGTGCCCAGCGCGGCCTCGCACTCCTCGACCGCCGCCGCCATCAGCTCCCGCGCCCGCTCCGGCCCCGCCCCCGTGCGCGGCGCCAGCCACGCGCGGGCGCGCAGCGCGCGCACCAGGCCGTGCACATCGCCGACGGAGCGCCACAGGTCGCCCGCGCGGGCGAAGGCCCGCTCCGCCTCCTGGGCCAGGCCCGCCTGGTCGAGGCTGGTCGCGGCGAGGTGGGCGAGGGTGGCGTGGTCGTGCTGCTCGGGCCAGTGCCGGGCCAGGTCGGCCGCCGCCAGTTGCCGCTCGGCCGCCGCGCGGTGCTCGCCCAGCTCGGAGAGGCAGTCCCCGAGCCACCACAGCGTCTGGACGACCGCCCCGTCCCCGTGCGTCTCGGCCGTCATGTCGAGCAGCGCCGACTCCAGCACCTCCGCGGCCTCCGCCCACCGCCCCTGGGCCAGCAGGAACCCGCCGAGCTGCTGCCGCGCCCAGGCGCCCACGGTCGGGCCCTCGCCGGCCTCGTCGGCCCAGTGCGCGGCCTCCAGGGCGTGCCCGGCGGCCTCCGCGACGGCTCCCCGGCCGCCGGTGACCTCCGCGAGCTGCAGACACAGCCGGGCCCGACCGACCGGCTCCAGGTACGGTCCGCCGTGCTCCAGGGCCGCGCGCAGCGCCCGCTCGGTCTCCTCGGTGTCGCCGAGGTGGTGGGCCAACTGGGCGAGCCGGGCCTCGTACTCCACCGCGAACCACGGCAGCCCCGCCCCGGTGAACCCCCGCGCCGCCCGCCCGAACAGCTCGACGGCGCCCGCGAGGTCCCCCGCGCGCCCGGCCAGCTCCGCGAGCATGCCCTCCGCCTCGGCCTGCCGCGCGGCGAGCCGTACGTCCTCGCCGGTACGGCCCTCGACCAGCGCGAGCACCTCACGCGCGGCGGCCTCGGCGGCCCCGGCGTCCGCCGCGGCGCCCGGGGCCTCGGTCTCGTGGACGCGGCGCATCAGCACCCGGGCCCGGCTCATCAGGACGGCCGCCGTCTGCCGCACACCCGTGCCGCCCCCGGCGTACAGCGCGCGGACCTCGTCGCAGGGCGCGGCGACCGCGGCGAGCGCCCCCTCCACATCACCGGCGAGGGCGCGGACGTAGGCGGCACGCGCGTGTGCCGCCAGGGACTCGCCCGGGTCGCCCGCCTCGGCGTACAGCTCCGCGGCCCGCGCGAACAGCTCGACGCCCTCGGGGCCCAGCTCCATCGCCCGGTGCTCGGCGATCTCCGCGCGGTCGCGCGGGTCCAGTTCGGCGTCCCCGGCGGCCCGCTCGACCGCCGCCCACGCCTCACCGGCACCCGGCTGAAGCCCGTCCGACAGCCGCCGGGCCTCGGCGATCAGCGCGGACAGGTCGTCCGGGGCGGCGGGGGGCGGTGCGGACGCCGGGGCGGACGCGGCGCCCGGAGCCGCCGGGGCGGTCACCGGGGCCACCGGGTCGGCCGCCGGGGCGGGGGCGTTGCTCTCACCCGACGCCGCATCCTCCCCACCCGGCCAGGCAGCCGTACGCACCGTGCGCACGCCCAGCGGCAGCCGCTCCACCAGGGCCCGCCGTGCCATCCGCGCGCGGGCCCGGTCGCCGACGTACGCCGTCCCGTTGCGCTCGTCGAAGCGGGCGGCCAGCGCGAGGGCCTCCCCGCGCGCGTGCCCGGCGAGTTCCCCGGCGGTCCAGGTGCGGCCCGGCGGGCCCGGTACCGGCCGGTCGGCCAGGCCCCGCGCGGTCAGCCGGTCCATGAGCAGGGCGACCACGCACAGGAAGTCCAGTCGGCTGCGCGGATGCCCGTCGTCCGTGAAGTACGCCGGGCGCTCGGCCAGCAGCTCCAGGCCGCGCGCCTCGTTGCCGGACAGCGCGCAGAACTCCACGTGGTCGGCGTACGCGCCGCGCATGCTCTCCATCGACCGCACCAGTCTGATGCCCCGCAGATGGTGGGCGCGGGCCTCCTCGGCGCGGCCCAGGCGCAGCAGCGGCACCAGGGACGAGGCCAGGGCCGCGTGCGGCTCGTGGGCGCAGGTGAACTCGCCGTCCAGCACCGGCCGCCACAGGGCGAGCGCCTCCTCGTCCCGGCCGCGCTCCGCCTGCCAGCACCCCTGGGCGTGCAGTTCGCACGCGTGGCAGTCGGCCATCGCGTCCCGGTCCGCGGCCAGCCACGCCGTGTACGCCCGCTCCGCCCGCGCGATGTCCCCGACGTGCGAGGCGACGCCGAACTCCGCGGCGCGCACGGCCCGCTCGGAGTACCCGGCGACCCGGTAGCGGTGCTCCATCTCGCCGATCCACTTCTCGACCGAGGCCAGCGGGACGTGCGGCTGGTCGAGCATCCCGGCCGACACCCACTTGAAGACCCAGTGCAGCGAGTGCGTCTCGTACTCGTCGAAGTCCTCGGGGCGCTCGTCCCACATGCGCAGCAGCCGGGCGAAGGGGACGAACATCTTCGCCTTCTCGGAGCTGTAGTTGTAGACCTTGAGCTGGTGCCCGAGCGCCTCGATCACCGCCAGCGGGACGTTCAGCCGCTCCGCCTCGGCCAGCAGTTGCTCCGCGCGGGCGTTGCGGGCCGGTCCCTCCGGCTGACCGGAGTTCTCCGCCATCGCGCGGCGCAGGCCGTCCAGGTCGGTGATCGGCTCCATCAGTGGCCCTCCTCGGTGTGCGTGGCCCACTCCAGGAGGCCGATGAACGCCCGGTTCAGCAGCGCCGAGTCGGCCGGCCGCAGCGGACGCTGCGCCATCAGCAGGGCCTGCCCGTACAGGGACTCGGTGGCGGTGCCGATCAGCTCGCGGTCGCCGAGCGAGGCGATCCGCCGGACCAGCGGGCTGAGGTGGTTGAGCACCAGCTTCGCGCGCGGGGCGCTGCCGCGCAGCGAGCCGAGGATGCCCGCCCACAGGTCGTCGGCCCGCTCCTCGGCCTGCGCGCGGGCCTGTTCGTGCCGGGCCGCGCGGTCGTCCAGGTGCAGCGCGGGCACCGTCAGCGGATGGAAGGCGCGCAGCACCACGTCGCAGCCCAGCGGGTCCAGCGTCGCCCGCGCGGCGGCCAGGAACCCCGACAGGGCCAGCTCCTCGGCCGGGTCGACGGCGTCCAGGTGGGCGGTGACCGTGTCGGCGTCCAGCTCCGCGACCGCCGTGCCCGGCCGCACCGACGGCAGCGCCTCGACCAGCTCGGTGTCATAGGTGTAGCCGCCGTTGACCACGCCGATGCCCTGGGCGGCGGCGATCGGGGCGACCTGCCGGTACTCCTCGACGGTCCGGGTGAAGTGCACCACCGGGTGGCGCTGCGCGAACTCCTCCAGGGAGAGCTGTCCGTCCGTGGTCTCGAACGGCAGCCAGGGCAGCATGGTCCGCAGCATCCCGGTGTCGTGCCGCGCCAGCGACTTCACGCCCAGGTGGTGCACGGACAGGAACGCGGTCAGCCGCTCGGGGTCGTTCGCCGCCAGCCCGGTCAGCCAGGCCCGGATCCGTTCCCCGAGGGCGTCCCGGACGGCCGCCAGGGTCTCGTCCTCGTACAGCGACTCGCGCGAGGCCGTGGGCCGCAGGCTGTCGGTGTCCAGCACGCAGCGCACGAAGAACGCCCAGTCCGGCAGCACCTGTTCGGCCCGCTCGGTGAGCAGCATTCCCTTCAGGTGCACCCGGTGACCGGCCCGCTGGGCGGGGCTGACCGCCGACGGCAGGACGTACGCCACGCCCCGCACCCCGGCGACCGGCACGGCCAGGTCGACGGAGTCCAGCGGGGTGAAGCCGAACAGCTCGTGGCAGTGCCGGGCGAGCGCCGCCCGCCGGGCCGCGGGGGAGGGGTACGGGCGGTCCCAGGGCGCCGGCAGCTCGGTGACCGGCTCGTCGCCCACCCGGACGTCGTAGGGCAGCAGCGAGCCGAACTCCCGGGCCAGGCGCCGCACCCGCCCGGCCTCGACCCACTCGGCCGCCCCGGCCCGCGCCCGGAGGTGGACGGTGGTGCCGGGCTCGGGCCGCTCCGCGTCCGGCAGGGTCCGTACGGTGTACGAGCCGTCGTCCCGCGCCGTCCACTCCACCGGCGGCGCGCCGGGCGTCCGGGCGCTGCGGCTGACCACCCGGATCCGCTCGGCCACCAGGAAACAGGCGAGCAGGCCGATGCCGAACTGCCCGAGGAAGTCCGAGCGGGCCGCCTGGAGCCCCTCGGCGCGCTTGGAGCTGCGGCCGATGGTGGCCAGCAGGTCGTGCACGTCCGCCTCGGTGAGACCGACGCCGGTGTCCTCCACCCGCAGCCCGTCGCCGTCGGCGTACAGCGTCACCCGGGCCGGGGCGCCGGGGTCCGCCGCGCGGCGGGCGGTGATCGCGTCCACGGCGTTCTGCAGCAGTTCGCGCAGGTAGACCCGGGGACTGGAGTAGAGGTGATGGGAGAGCAGGTCCACCAGACCGCGCAGGTCGACCTGGAAGGCGTGCGAGGGCTGAGGGGACGGCGAGGCCGCCGGGTCAAATGAGGTCTGGGAGTCCATCGTCGCAGCGCCGGTGGGGGGACGGGCGACGGCGCGGGGTCGGGCGGTCCCGCGAGGCGGCGACCGCGGGCTGGCAGGAGGCCGCGAGGCGCGTCATCCTACGTCCGGAACCACCCGCCTCACCAGGGGTTTCGCACCTCGTATACGGCGATGTCAGTGCCGTGGTGTGCAATGGATCCCGTGCCCGCACTGCGAGAACCCCTGCGACAGCCGCTGAAGTCGGTGCTCGGCCCCGCCACCGCGAAGGTGATGGCCGAGCACCTCGGCCTGCACACGGTCGGCGACCTCCTCCACCACTACCCGCGCAGATACGAGGAGCGCGGGCAGCTCACCCACCTCGCCGACCTCCCCATGGACGAGCACGTCACGGTGGTCGCCCAGGTCGCCGACGCCCGGCTGCACACCTTCGCCTCGGCCAAGGCCCCGCGCGGCAAGGGGCAGCGCCTGGAGGTCACCATCACCGACGGCAGCGGCCGCCTCCAGCTCGTCTTCTTCGGCAACGGCGTGCACAAACCGCACAAGGACCTCCTGCCGGGCACCCGCGCGATGTTCGCCGGCAAGGTCTCCGTCTTCAACCGCAAGCTGCAACTGGCCCATCCGGCCTACGAGTTGCTGCGCGGTGACGCCGAGGAGACCGTCGAGAGCTGGGCCGGCGCCCTGATCCCGCTCTACCCGGCCACCGCCAAGCTGGAGTCCTGGAAGATCGGCAAGGCGATCCAGACCGTGCTGCCCACCGCCCAGGAGGCCGTCGACCCCCTCCCGGACTCCCTGCGCGCGGGCCGCGGCCTGATCTCCCTCCCCGAGGCCCTGCTCAAGATCCACCGCCCGCACACCCGGGCCGACATCGAGGACGCCCGCGCCCGGCTGAAGTGGGACGAGGCGTTCGTCCTCCAGGTCGCCCTGGCCCGCCGCCGGCACGCCGAGACCCAGCTCCCCGCTGTGCCCCGCAGGCCCGGCGCCGACGGCCTGCTCGCCGCCTTCGACGACCGCCTGCCCTTCACCCTCACCGAGGGCCAGCGGAAGGTCTCCCGGGAGATCTTCGACGACCTGGCCACCGACCACCCCATGCACCGGCTGCTCCAGGGCGAGGTGGGCAGCGGCAAGACCCTGGTCGCCCTGCGCGCCATGCTCGCCGTGGTCGACGCCGGCGGCCAGGCCGCGATGCTGGCCCCCACCGAGGTCCTCGCCCAGCAGCACCACCGCTCGGTCACCGAGATGATGGGCGAGCTGGCCGAGGACGGCCTGCTCGGCGGCGCCGAGCACGGTACGAAGGTGGTGCTGCTCACCGGCTCCATGGGAGCCGCCGCCCGCCGCCAGGCCCTGCTCGACCTGGCCACCGGCGAGGCCGGCATCGTCATCGGCACCCACGCGCTGATCGAGGACAAGGTGCGGTTCCACGACCTGGGCCTGGTCGTGGTGGACGAGCAGCACCGCTTCGGCGTGGAGCAGCGCGACGCCCTGCGCGGCAAGGGCAAGCAGCCCCCGCACCTGCTGGTCATGACGGCGACGCCGATCCCGCGCACGGTCGCCATGACCGTCTTCGGCGACCTGGAGACCTCCGTCCTGGACCAGTTGCCGGCCGGCCGCTCCCCGATCGCCAGCCATGTCGTCCCGGCCGCCGACAAGCCGCACTTCCTGGCCCGCGCCTGGGAGCGGGTCCGCGAGGAGGTCGAGGCCGGCCACCAGGCGTACGTGGTCTGCCCCCGCATCGGCGACGAGGACGAGTCCGCCAAGAAGAAGGGCGGCCCCCCGGAGGAGGGCGCCGACAAGCGCCCCCCGCTGGCCGTCCTGGAGGTCGCCGAGCAGCTCGCCAAGGGCCCCCTGAGCGGCCTCACGGTCGAGGTCCTGCACGGCAGGATGCAGCCCGACGACAAGGACGCCGTGATGCGCCGCTTCGCCGCCGGCGACACCGACGTCCTGGTCGCCACCACGGTCATCGAGGTCGGGGTCAACGTGCCGAACGCCACGGCGATGGTCATCATGGACGCCGACCGCTTCGGCGTCTCCCAGCTCCACCAGTTGCGCGGCCGGGTCGGCCGCGGCTCCGCCCCCGGCCTGTGCCTGCTGGTCACCGAGATGCCCGAGGCCAGCCCCGCCCGGCAGCGGCTGGCCGCCGTCGCCGCCACCCTCGACGGCTTCGAGCTCTCCCGCATCGACCTGGAGCAGCGCCGCGAGGGCGACGTCCTCGGCCAGGCACAGTCCGGCGCCCGCTCCTCCCTGCGCGTCCTGGCGGTCATCGAGGACGAGGAGATCATCGCCGAGGCGAGAGCGGAGGCGGCGGCCCTGGTGGCCGCCGACCCGGCCCTGACCGGCCTCCCCGGCCTGCGCACGGCCCTGGACGCCCTCCTGGACGAGGAGCGGGAGCAGTACCTGGAGAAGGGCTGAGGGACCGGACAGCCCCCGGGGAAAAGGGCTGAGGGCAGACAGCCCTACCCGGGGGCGCGGGGCGGTCCGCGATACGCGGCTACCGCCGTACGCGCGCGACCGGCCACACTGAACACAAAGCCGTCCACGAAGAGGAACCCCTGATGACCCGCGTGATCGCCGGCGCGGCCGGCGGACGCCGCCTCGCCGTCCCCCCGGGGCACGGCACCCGCCCCACCTCCGACCGCGCCCGGGAAGGACTCTTCTCCACCTGGCAGTCCCTGCTCGGCGGCCCGCTGGACGGCGAACGCGTCCTCGACCTGTACGCCGGCTCCGGCGCCGTCGGCCTGGAGGCCCTCTCCCGCGGCGCCGGCCACACCTTGCTGGTCGAGGCCGACGCCCGAGCCGCCCGCACCGTCCGGGAGAACGTCAGGAACCTCGGCCTGCCCGGCGCCGAGGTCCGGGCCGGCAAGGCCCAGCAGATCATCCAGACACCCCCCGACGCCCCGTACGACCTGGTCTTCCTCGATCCGCCGTACGCCGTCACGGATCACGATCTCCGGGAGATCCTGCTCACACTCCGCGCTCAGGGCTGGCTCGCGGCCGAAGCCCTCGTCACCGTGGAGCGCAGCACCAGGGGCGGTGAATTCAACTGGCCGGACGGTTTCGACGCGATCCGGGCCCGTCGCTACGGCGAGGGAACGTTTTGGTACGGTCGCGCCGCCGCTACGTGCGAAGACGCACGATGACCGGACCGGAGAGCGAGGGATCACAAGTGCGCCGCGCCGTCTGTCCCGGGTCGTTCGACCCGATCACCAACGGACACCTCGACATCATCGCCCGTGCCTCCAGGCTGTACGACGAGGTCTACGTCGCGGTGATGATCAACCAGGCCAAGAAGGGCCTGTTCGAGATCGAGGAGCGGATCGACCTCATCCGCCAGGTCACCGCCGAGTACGGGAACGTCCGCGTGGAGTCCTTCCACGGCCTCCTGGTCGACTTCTGCAAGCAGCGCGAGATCCCGGCCATCGTCAAGGGCCTGCGCGCGGTCAGCGACTTCGACTACGAACTGCAGATGGCCCAGATGAACAACGGCCTCTCCGGGGTGGAGACCCTCTTCATCCCCACCAACCCCACCTACAGCTTCCTCTCCTCCTCGCTGGTCAAGGAGGTCGCCACCTGGGGCGGCGACATCGCCCACCTGGTGCCCCCGGTGGTCCTCGACGCCCTCACCGCGCGCCTGAAGAAGGACTGACCGCACCCCGCCCGCCCCGCGGCGGCCGGCTCCCCTCATCCGGTGTCCCACCGGCACCCGGGGGCCGTACAGTCGTCCCGACCGTCTTCAACACAGCAGCAGGAAGTGGCGAGCACACGGTGGACGTGCAGAAGAAGCTCGACGAGATCACCGCGATGGTCTCCGGCGCCCGCGCCATGCCCATGTCGGCCTCGTGCGTGATCAACCGCGCCGATCTGCTCGCCCTGCTGGAAGAGGTGCGCGCCGCGCTGCCCGACTCGCTCGCCCAGGCCCAGGAGGTCATCGGCGACCGGGAGCAGATGGTCGCGCAGGCCCGCCAGGAGGCCGAGCGGATCATCGAGTCCGCGCACGCCGAACGCGGCTCGCTGATCTCCGACACCGAGGTCGCCCGCCGCTCCCAGGCCGAGGCCGACCGCATCCTGAGCGAGGCCCGCCAGGAGGCCGAGGAGATCCGCGCCGAGGCCGACGAGTACGTCGACTCCAAGCTCGCCAACTTCGAGGTCGTCCTCACCAAGACCCTCGGCTCCGTCGGCCGGGGCCGCGAGAAGCTCCTCGGCACCGGACCCGGCCTCGACGAGCAGGGCTACGAGGACGAGGACGCCCCCGAGCGCAGCCACGACCCCGAGACCCTGCGCCGCACCGCCGACGCCTACGTCGACGCCAAGCTCGGCGCCTTCGAGGCGGTCCTCGCCAAGACCCTGGAGGCCGTCGGCCGGGGCCGCGAGAAGCTGCACGGCCGGATCGCCAGCGACGACCTCGGCGCCCTCGCCGACGACACCAGCACCGTCCAGCACTCCAGCGACGCCGACTACCTGGCGGGCCTCGCCGGCCTCCCCGCCGAGCAGCCCCGCCCGGCGGTCCCGGCCCAGCAGTCGTACGAGAGCCAGGAGCCGTACGAGGCCCAGGAGCCGTACGAGGCATCGGAGCCGTACGAGACCCAGGACACCTACGGGTACCCGCCGCAGCCGGCCGCCGCCCCCGACCCCTACGGCTACCAGCAGCAGTACGCCCAGCAGGACGCCTACGGCTACCAGCAGGCCGACCCCTACGCCGCCTACCCGGGCTACGACGCCCAGCAGCCGGCGTACGACACCCCCCAGGACTACCCCGAGCCCCCGCGGCACTCCCCGTCCGCCCAGCCGCCGGCCCTGGACGAGACCAGCCTCTTCGACACCAGCATGATCAGCGCCGAGCAACTGCGGCAGTACGAGCAGCAGCGGTACGAACAGGGGCACTGAGCCCGGATTGGGCCGACAGCGAATGGTCCAGTATCCTGGCTGTTCGGTCGCGCGTACGTCCGCGATCCACGCTGCCCGTCACACCGCGGGGCGGCGTCCCTCTCAGCTCGGAAGACCGAAAGCAGGAATGGCTCTGAACGCCCGCCTCGACCACCGTGACCCCCTCGTGTTCGACACGCACGAGCTGGGCCGGCGGCCCGGTGCGCTCCAGCGCCTCACCCGTACGGTCGACGCTCCCCGGGACCTCGGGATCGCGGGAGTCATCGGAGTGCCGGAAGGCGCCCCGGTCGAGCTGGAGCTGCGGCTCGAGTCCGTCATGGAAGGGGTGCTCGTCACAGGCACCGCCCGTGCCACGGCCGAGGGGGAGTGCGTAAGGTGTCTGGAGCCGGTCGAGCAGCAGCTCGAAGCGGACTTCCAGGAGATGTTCTCGTACCCTGACGCCGACGACCGGGGCCGCCCCAAGGCGGAACCGGCCGACGACGCCGAGGAAGACGAGGACAGGCTCTTCCTCGAGGACGGCTTGTTCGACCTCGAACCAGTGCTGCGTGACGCGGTGGTGCTCGCACTGCCGATGCAGCCGGTGTGCCAGGAAGACTGTCCGGGGCTGTGCGCCGAGTGCGGCGTGCGCCTCGCGGACGACCCGGACCACCACCATGACGCCGTCGACATCCGTTGGGCGGCTTTGCAGGGACTCGCCGGTTCACTCGGAGACGGCGAGAAGGACGAGATGAGCGGCGCCGCAGAAACGGGCGTCGACGAGAAGCAGGAGAAGTAGCCGTGGCTGTTCCGAAGCGGAAGATGTCGCGCAGCAACACGCGCCACCGCCGGTCGCAGTGGAAGGCTGCGGTCCCCACTCTGGTGGCGTGCGAGCGCTGCCACGAGCCCAAGCAGCAGCACATCGCGTGCCCGTCGTGCGGCACCTACAACAAGCGCCAGGTCCTCGAGGTCTGAGCGGCTGGTGAGAGGCACCGTGTCCACGCCGAAGAAGAACTCAGCGGACCACCACGCCTCGTCCCACACGCTTCTGGAAGGGCGGCTCGGCTACCAGCTCGAGTCCGCCCTTCTGGTGCGTGCGCTGACCCACCGCTCCTACGCGTACGAGAACGGCGGTCTGCCGACGAACGAGCGGCTGGAGTTCCTCGGGGACTCCGTGCTCGGCCTCGTCGTCACCGACACGCTGTACCGCACCCACCCCGACCTGCCCGAAGGCCAACTGGCCAAACTGCGGGCCGCGGTGGTCAACTCGCGTGCGCTGGCGGAGGTCGGCCGCGGCCTCGACCTGGGCTCCTTCATCCGGCTCGGCCGCGGTGAAGAGGGCACGGGCGGCCGGGACAAGGCATCCATCCTCGCCGACACCCTCGAAGCGGTGATCGGCGCTGTCTACCTCGACCAGGGTCTGGACTCGGCGGCGGAGCTGGTGCACCGCCTGTTCGACCCGCTGATCGAGAAATCCTCCAACCTCGGCGCCGGCCTGGACTGGAAGACCAGCCTCCAGGAGCTGACCGCGACCGAAGGACTCGGCGTCCCCGAGTACCTGGTCACGGAGACCGGCCCCGACCACGAGAAGACCTTCACTGCTGCCGCCCGCGTCGGAGGCGTCTCGTACGGCACCGGCACCGGCCGCAGCAAGAAGGAGGCGGAGCAGCAGGCCGCGGAATCCGCGTGGCGGTCCATCCGGGCCGCCGCGGACGAGCGTGCCGAGGCGGCGGCCCGGCGGGCCGAGGCGGCGGCCGAGCAGGCCCCCGCCGAGAGCGCCGACGCCCCGTCCGCGCCCGCCTGAGCCCGACCCGCCAGAGCGCGGCCGAGCGCCCGCCCGGTACCCGGGGCGGGCGCTCGGCTCGTTTCACCCACCCACAGTGCCCGTCGAACGCAGCGGGGGAGCCCCATGCCCGAGTTGCCCGAGGTCGAGGTCGTCCGGCGCGGTCTCGAGCGGTGGGTCGCCCACCGGACCATCGCCGACGCCGAGGTCCTGCACGCCCGCGCGGTCCGCCGCCACCTCGCCGGCGCCGGCGACTTCGCCCAGCGGCTCAAGGGCCACCGCGTCGGCGTGCCCAGCCGCCGCGGCAAGTACCTGTGGCTGCCCCTGGAGGACACCGACCAGGCGGTCCTCGCCCACCTCGGAATGAGCGGCCAGTTGCTGGTCCAGCCGCACCAGGCCCCGGTCGAGAAGCACCTGCGCATCCGGGTCCGGTTCGCCGACGCCCTCGGCACCGAGCTGCGCTTCGTCGACCAGCGCACCTTCGGCGGCCTGTCGCTGCACGGCACCGGCCCCGGCGGACTGCCCGACGTGATCGCGCACATCGCCCGCGACCCGCTCGACCCGCTCTTCGACGACGAGGCGTTCCACCAGGCGCTGCGCCGCAAGCGCACCACCATCAAACGGGCCCTGCTCGACCAGTCCCTGATCAGCGGCGTCGGCAACATCTACGCCGACGAGGCCCTGTGGCGCTCCCGGCTGCACTACGACCGCCCCACGGCCGCCTTCACCCGCCCCCGCACCTTCGAACTCCTCGGGCACGTCCGGGACGTGATGAACGAGGCCCTCACCGTCGGCGGCACCAGCTTCGACAGCCTGTACGTCAACGTCAACGGGGAGTCCGGCTACTTCGACCGGTCCCTGGACGCCTACGGCCGCGAGAACCTGCCCTGCCGCCGCTGCGGCACCCCGATGCGCCGCCGCCCCTGGATGAACCGGTCCAGCTACTACTGCCCCAAGTGCCAGCGCCCCCCGCGCCCCGCCGTTTAGGGCCTGTCGTTTGGATCAGGCCGCAGACGCGGGGCCTGGCACGCGCACCTGCGGCGTTGTCGTCACTCGCCGACGCTCCGCGTCGACTCCCTCCTCCGCCTTGCATCTGCACGCACCAGGCCCCGCTCACCGGCGCGACAACGCGCAGCCGATTCCCTGCGACCTGATCCAAACGACAGGCCCTAGGCCACGCGGCCGTCGTACCGTTCGCGGGCCGCCAGGACCTGGTCCATGCTGCCCTCCAGATACTCGATGAGGGCGATCAGCCGCCCCGCGACCTCGCGGCCCAGCGGCGTCAGCTCGTAGTCGACGCGGGGCGGGTTGGTGGGCTGGGCCTCGCGGTGCACCAGGCCGTCGCGCTCCAGGGCGTGCAGCGTCTGGGAGAGCATCTTCTCGCTGACGCCGTCCACCCGGCGGCGCAGCTCGTTGAACCGGAACCGCCCCTCGTACAGCGCGCCCAGCGTCAGCGCGCCCCAGCGTCCCGTGACGTGCTCCAGCGTGCCGCGCGAGGGACACGCCCGGGAGAACACGTCGTAGGGGAGGTCCCGCTCCTCCTGCGTGGTCACCATGCCTCCAGCGTACGTGAGCACAGCGCCACCCGACAGAGAGCGCTGACCGGGGGAAAGCGCGGCTAGTAGCCGAAGTCCTGCGTCCACCAGGGCCCGCCCGAGCCGAAGTGCACGCCGACTCCCAGGGTGGTGAAGTCGCAGTTCAGGATGTTGGCGCGGTGGCCCTCGCTGTTCATCCAGGCGTCCATCACGGCCTGGGCGTCCGCCTGGCCGCGGGCTATGTTCTCGCCGCCGAGGTTGCTTATCCCGGCCGCCTCGGCGCGGTCCCAGGGGGTGGCGCCGCTGGGGTCGGTGTGGTCGAAGAAGCCCTGCGCGGCCATGGCCTGGCTGAACGACTCCGCCAGGTCGGCCAGCGCGCCGTCGGCGGTGAGCGGGGTGCAGCCGGCCTTGGCGCGCTCGGCGTTGACCAGCCGCAGCACCTCGGCCTCGGCGGTGGTGGCCTGCCCGGACGCGGCCGCCGGGGGAGCGGCCGGGCGCTCGGTCGCCGTCCGCGAGGGGGAGGCGTCCGGCTCCTTCTTGCCGCTCGGGGTCGTCTTCGGCTTCTTCGGCTGCTCGGACTTCTCCTTCGCGCCGTCCTTCTTCCCGGCCGGGGTGCGGGCCGGGGCCGGCGACGCCTTCGAGGGGGACGCGGCCGGGGACGAAGCGGAGGGCGCGCGTCCGGTGGCGGGGCCGGTCGCGCCGGTCGCGGGGCGGTCGGCGGTGCCGCCCTGCCCGCTCGGGGAGTTGCTCGGCGAGTCCGCGGAGCGCACGCTGCCGCTGCCCGTGCCGCCCCCGCCGATCCGGTAGTCGCCGAGGCCGGGCACCAGTCCGGCGGCCACCGCGATCGCGCCGGCGGCCACGGCCGCGGAGACCCCGAGCAGACCGGTACGGACCGGAGCGGCGGCCTTCCGCTTCCGCCGGCGGTGCGAGACCGGCCGCCGCGGAGCCTCGGCGAACCCGTCGCCGGGGAAGTCCACGGTCCGGCTCACCGGCGGCGCACCGGCCTCGGCCGGGCCGTCCGTGCCGTACAGGTAGGCGTCGCTGCGCGCCCGTGCCTCGGCGTACGCGTCCGGGTCCAGGTACGGCGCGGTGCCCCGGGCGGGGCCGCCCCCCGGAGACGGGTCCCGCGGGTCGTGGCGCCGGGCGCCGGGGTCGGGCTGCTGGGCGCCCCCCGCGGCGCGGCCCGTGGCGGCGCGGCCGGCGGCGGAGCGTCGGTGGCGTCCCATGTCCTGGCCTTCCTCGTCCCTCGCGGGCGTCGACTCGTCCTCGCGATCGACACGAAACCCACACGATCGAGTGAGTTTCATATGAGATTCGTTGGGTGGGGACGGTACCGCATGGCGCCGGGGGCGGAGGTGCCCACGGGGACATCGGGCGGTTAGGTTGCCCCTATGAGCGAGGAAGTACGGCTGGTGGCCTGGGTGCGCGGACGCGTCCAGGGTGTGGGTTTCCGCTGGTTCACCCGGGCGCGGGCACTGGAACTGGGACGTCTGAGTGGTTTTGCTCTCAATCTCGACGACGGACGCGTCCAAGTGGTCGCGGAGGGACCCCGGGAGCGCTGCGAGGAACTGCTCGGCTGGCTCCGCGGCGACGACACGCCCGGCCGCGTGGACGGCGTCACCGAGATCTGGGACACACCCCGCGGCGGCTACGAGGGCTTCGCCATCCGCTGACCCCACCCCGCCGACGGCCCCGCCCGACGGCCCCGCGCACCCCGGCCGCAACGAAAACGAGCAGGTGGTTGCCAAGAACGGCGGCTCGTGGCAGGCTCCCGCCCACAGGATGATCAGCACGCCCCGACGGGCCCGTGAAGTCGCCGCGCCGCCGCTCGACGGCCGCGCGCCCCGGGCCGGCCGTCAATACGGGGCGTGATCGTGTTGACCGTCAAACTTTTTGGTGAGACGCTGAAAGCCCCGCGCACCTTAGCTGTTTGGCATGGTTGAACGGCAGCAAAAACTCAAGAATGCCAAGCACCGCGGGTGCGAATCCCTCACGACCCACACCGCATCGGTCGGTCACTCATTGTGGAGGACCATCCATCATGGCAAAGGCGCTTCTCGGTTACGTCGGCGGCTCCGACCCTCGACTCCTCGCCGAGATGCGACGGCTCCAGCAGCGTGTCCAGGACCTGGAATCCGAGCTCGTACGGATCCAGGCGGAGAACGACGAGCTGGCGGCTGCCGCTTCTCACGACAGGATCATGGAGAGCGTTGACGCACACCAGGCGGAGCCTGCGCTGACCTGATCACTGCATCGCCCCAGGCGAGCAGCAGCAGTGGTCGGGCTGCCCGTACAGCCGCTCGGTTGCTCAGAGTTGCAAGGGACGCCCCTGGCGTCCCTTCTTTCTTGCCCGCCCTCCCGGTCCGCGCCCCCGCGCCCGGTCCCTGCCCCGCGCATCCTTTCAGTGTCTTAACGTCTGGTGTGCCCTGCGCGTTCACCGGTGAAACCGCGGGCGTCCAGGGGTTCATGGAGTGAGACAGCCCCGGGAGGTAGAGTCCGGCGGCGTGCACCTGAAGGCCCTGACCCTGCGCGGGTTCAAGTCGTTCGCCTCGGCGACCACCCTCCGGTTCGAACCGGGCATCACCTGCGTCGTCGGCCCGAACGGCTCGGGGAAGTCCAACGTCGTGGACGCGCTGAGCTGGGTCATGGGCGAGCAGGGCGCCAAGTCGCTGCGCGGCGGCAAGATGGAGGACGTCATCTTCGCCGGCACCACCGGCCGCCCGCCGCTCGGCCGGGCCGAGGTGTCGCTGACCATCGACAACTCCGACGGGGCACTGCCCATCGAGTACGCCGAGGTCACCATCACGCGGATCATGTTCCGCAACGGCGGCAGCGAATACCAGATCAACGGCGACACCTGCCGGCTGCTCGACATCCAGGAACTGCTCTCCGACTCCGGCATCGGCCGCGAGATGCACGTCATCGTCGGCCAGGGCCAGCTCGACTCCGTGCTGCACGCCGACCCCATGGGCCGCCGCGCCTTCATCGAGGAGGCGGCCGGCGTCCTCAAGCACCGCAAGCGCAAGGAGAAGGCGCTGCGGAAACTCGACGCGATGCAGGCCAACCTCGCCCGTGTGCAGGACCTGACCGACGAACTGCGCCGCCAGCTCAAGCCGCTCGGACGCCAGGCCGCCGTCGCCCGCCGGGCCGCCGTCATCCAGGCCGACCTGCGCGACGCCCGGCTCCGCCTCCTCGCCGACGACCTCGTACGCCTGCGCGAGGCGCTCCAGGCCGAGATCGCCGACGAGGCCGCCCTGAAGGAACGCAAGGAGGCCGCCGAGCGGGAGCTGAGCCGGGCGGTGCGCCGCGAGGCCGACCTGGAGGACGAGGTCCGCCGGCTCACCCCGCGCCTCCAGCGGGCCCAGCAGACCTGGTACGAGCTGTCCCAGTCGGCCGAACGGGTGCGCGGCACCATCTCCCTGGCCGACGCCCGCGTCCGCAGCGCCACCTCGGCGCCCCCCGAGGAGCGCCGGGGCCGCGACCCCGAGGACATGGAACGCGAGGCCGCCCGCGTCCGCGAACAGGAGGCCGAACTGACGGCCGCCCTGGAGGCCGCCCAGCGCGCCCTGGAGGACACCGTCGCCCACCGCGCCGAACTGGAGCGCGAACTCGCCGAGGAGGAGCGCCGCCTCAAGGACCTCGCCCGGGCCATCGCCGACCGGCGCGAGGGCCTGGCGCGACTGGCCGGCCAGGTCGGCGCCGCCCGCTCCCGGGCCGCCGCCGCCCAGGCCGAGATCGAACGCCTGGCCGCCGCCCGCGACGAGGCCCAGGAACGCGCCGCCGCCGCCCAGGAGGAGTACGAGACCCTCCAGGCCGAGGTCGACGGCCTGGACGCCGGGGACCAGGAACTCGCCGAGCGGCACGAGGACGCCAGGCGGCGGCTCGCCGAGGCCGAGGCCGGCCTCACCGCGGCCCGTGAGGCGCTCACCGCGGCCGAACGCGCCCGCGCCGCCACCCGCGCCCGGCACGACGCCCTCGCCCTGGGCCTGCGCCGCAAGGACGGCACCGGCGCGCTGCTCGCCGCCCGCGACCGGCTCACCGGCCTGCTCGGCCCCGCCGCCGAGCTGCTCACCGTGACCCCCGGCTACGAGGTGCCGCTGGCCGCCGCGTTCGGCGCCGCCGCCGACGCGCTCGCCGTGACCTCCCCCTCCGCCGCCGCCGACGCCCTCCGCCTGCTGCGCAAGCAGGACGCCGGACGGGCCGCGCTGCTGCTGGCCGGCGCCCCCGACGACGTACCCCCGCCCGGCGGGACGGACGGGCCGCCGGGCGCCGCCGACCTGGTGCGCGGGCCGGCCGAGCTGATGCCCGCGGTGCGGCGGCTGCTGCGCGGGGTGGTCGTGGTGGAGACGCTGGAGGACGCCGAGGAACTGGTGTACGCGCGGCCCGGGGTGACCGCCGTGACCGCCGAGGGCGACCTGCTCGGCGCGCACTACGCGCAGGGCGGGTCGGCCGGGGCGCCCAGCCTCATGGAGGTGCAGGCGTCCGTGGACCAGGCCGCCGCCGAGCTGGCCGAACTGGACGTGCGGTGCGCGGAGCTGGCCGCGGAGCAGGAGAGCGCCGCCGAGCTGCGCCGGGAGTGCGCGGAGCTGGTGGAGCGACTGGGGGAGCGGCGCCGGGCCGCCGACCGGGAAAAGTCGGCCGTCGCCCAGCGGCTCGGGCGGCTCGCCGGGCAGGCCCGGGGCGCGGCGGGCGAGGCCGAGCGGTCCGCCGCCGCCGCGGACCGGGCGCAGGAGGCGCTGGACCGGGCGCTCATGGAGGCCGAGGAGCTGGCCGAGCGGCTCGCCGTCGCCGAGGAGCTGCCGGCCGAGGAGGAACCCGACACCGCGCGGCGCGACCGGCTCGCCGCCGACGGCGCCAACGCCCGGCAGACCGAGATGGAGGCCCGCCTCCAGGTGCGTACGCACGAGGAACGGGTCAAGGGGCTGGCCGGACGGGCCGACTCGCTGGACCGCGCCGCCCGCGCGGAACGCGAGGCACGCGCGCATGCCGAACGCCGGGCGGCCCGGCTGCGCCACGAGGCGGCCGTCGCCGGGGCCGTCGCCGCGGGCGCCCGCCAACTGCTCGCGCACGTCGAGGTCTCCCTGGCCCGCGCCGACGCCGAGCGCACCGCCGCCGAGGCCGCCAAGGCCCGCCGCGAACAGGAACTGGCCGCGGCCCGTACCGCCGGCCGCGACCTCAAGGCCGAACTCGACAAACTCACGGATTCAGTCCACCGGGGCGAGGTACTCGGCGCCGAGAAGAGGCTGCGCATCGAGCAGCTTGAAGCCAAGGCGCTGGAGGAACTCGGTGTGGAACCGGCGGGACTGGTGGCGGAGTACGGACCGCACCGGCCGGTGCCGCCCTCGCCCCCCGCCGAGGGAGAGGAGCTGCCGGACGATCCGGACGATCCGCGCAACCGGCCCAGGCCCTTTGTGCGGGCGGAGCAGGAGAAGCGGCTGAGGGCCGCCGAGCGGGCCTACCAGCAGCTCGGCAAGGTCAATCCGCTGGCGCTGGAGGAGTTCGCGGCGCTGGAGGAGCGGCACCAGTTCCTCAGCGAGCAACTGGCGGATCTGCGCAAGACCCGCGCCGACCTGCTCCAGGTCGTGAAGGAGGTCGACGAGCGGGTGGAACAGGTCTTCACCGAGGCGTACCGCGACACGGCCCGCGAGTTCGAGGGCGTGTTCGGCCGGCTGTTCCCGGGCGGCGAGGGCCGCCTGGTGCTGACCGACCCCGCCAACATGCTCACCACGGGTGTGGACGTCGAGGCCCGGCCGCCGGGCAAGAAGGTCAAGCGGCTGTCGCTGCTGTCCGGCGGGGAGCGGTCGCTGACCGCGGTGGCGCTGCTGGTGTCGATCTTCAAGGCGCGGCCCAGTCCGTTCTACGTGATGGACGAGGTCGAGGCGGCGCTGGACGACACCAACCTGCAGCGGCTGATCGGGATCATGCGGGAGCTGCAGGAGGCGTCCCAGCTCATCGTGATCACGCACCAGAAGCGGACCATGGAGATAGCCGACGCGCTGTACGGCGTGTCCATGCAGGGCGACGGCGTGTCCAAGGTCATCAGCCAGCGTCTCCGCTAGCACCCCACCGCAGCTTCAAGACTTGAACACACTTCACACGTCTCTCCTTCCCGGAACGTCTCGTACGTCACAGCTTTCGCCCTATTGACTTCGAAACTTGAAGGCATAGTCTCTGCAACGTTGCTTTTACCTTCAGGTACCTTTCAGGCGGACCTCGAAGGCGAACCACCCCGGCAGCGTTGCCGGTGGCCCGAGGAGTACACGTGACCAGCACTGCTGAGGCACCCAAGTCAGGAGCCAGAACGGCTCACCCCGATCATCTCGGGCACGTCATCTTCATCGCGGCGGCGGCCGCGATGGGCGGTTTCCTCTTCGGCTACGACAGCTCCGTCATCAACGGCGCCGTCGAGGCCATCCGGGACCGCTACGACGTCGGTTCCGCGGTATTGGCCCAGGTCATCGCGATCGCGCTGATCGGCTGTGCCATCGGCGCCGCGACCGCCGGCCGGATCGCCGACCGCATCGGCCGGATCCGCTGCATGCAGATCGCCGCCGTCCTCTTCACCGTCAGCGCCATCGGCTCGGCCCTGCCGTTCGCGCTGTGGGACCTCGCCATGTGGCGCGTCATCGGCGGTTTCGCCATCGGCATGGCCTCGGTCATCGGCCCCGCCTACATCGCCGAGGTCTCCCCGCCCGCCTACCGCGGCCGGCTCGGCTCCTTCCAGCAGGCCGCGATCGTCATCGGCATCGCCGTCTCCCAGTTGGTCAACTGGGGTCTGCTGAACGCCGCCGACGGCGACCAGCGCGGCGAGATCATGGGCCTGGAAGCCTGGCAGGTCATGCTCGGCGTCATGGTGATCCCCGCCGTCCTGTACGGCCTGCTCTCCTTCGCCATCCCCGAGTCCCCGCGCTTCCTGATCTCCGTGGGCAAGCACGACCGCGCCCGCCAGATCCTCGAAGAGGTCGAGGGCCACAACGTCGACCTCGACGCCCGCGTCACCGAGATCGAGACGGCGATGCACCGCGAGGAGAAGTCCAGCTTCAAGGACCTGCTCGGCGGCAGCTTCTTCTTCAAGCCGATCGTCTGGATCGGCATCGGCCTGTCGGTGTTCCAGCAGTTCGTCGGCATCAACGTCGCGTTCTACTACTCCTCGACGCTGTGGCAGTCGGTCGGCGTCGACCCGACGGACTCCTTCCTCTACTCGTTCACCACGTCGATCATCAACATCATCGGCACCGTGATCGCGATGATCTTCGTGGACCGGGTCGGCCGCAAGCCGCTCGCCATCATCGGCTCGGTCGGCATGGTCATCGGCCTGGCGCTGGAGGCGTGGGCGTTCTCCGCCCACCTGGTCGACGGCAAGCTGCCCGCCACCCAGGGCTGGGTGGCGCTGATCGCCGCCCACCTGTTCGTGCTCTTCTTCGCCCTGTCGTGGGGCGTCATCGTCTGGGTCTTCCTCGGCGAGATGTTCCCCAACCGGCTCCGCGCCGCCGCGCTCGGCGTCGCCGCCTCCGCGCAGTGGATCGCCAACTGGGCCATCACCGCGAGCTTCCCGTCGCTGGCCGACTGGAACCTCTCCGCGACCTACGTGATCTACACGATCTTCGCCGCGCTCTCCATCCCGTTCGTCCTGAAGTTCGTGAAGGAGACGAAGGGCAAGGCCCTGGAGGAGATGGGCTGAGCCCGCGCCCCTCGCGGGCACCCGTACTCGAGGAGCCGGGCCAAGTCCCCGCTGCCCGCTCCTCGACACCCCCGGCGCACTGCCCGGCTCGCCCGACGAGCCGGGCAGTACGTCGTACGGCCGTCGTGCGGTCCCCCTCTTCCGCCCTCCGGCCGGTCGCGAACGGGGTGCGCCGGCGGCTCATGGCCGATACTGGACGGGTTATGGACATCCTCATCCTTGCTGTAGTCATCGCCGTGGTCGTGATCGGCGCGCTCGGCGGGCTCGTGGTCGGCAGCCGCCGCAAGAAGCACCTGCCCCCGCCGCCGCCCTCCGCGCCCGACATCACCGCCCCTCCGGCCGAGCCGCACGTCGGCGACGAGGCCGAGACGCCGCGCGACGAAACGCGCCGGACGATAGAGGAGGTCGACCTCCCGGACGGTGGCACCGTCACGGCCGAGGAGCCGCCCGTCGTCGAAGAGCTCCAGGTGCCTCCGCTGGAGGTCCCCGAGCCCACCGCGGGCCGGTTGGTCCGGCTCCGCGCCCGCCTGTCCCGTTCGCAGAACGCGCTCGGCAAGGGCCTGCTCACGCTGCTCTCCCGCGAGCACCTCGACGAGGACACCTGGGAGGAGATCGAGGACACCCTGCTCACCGCCGACGTCGGCGTGCAGCCCACCCAGGAACTGGTCGAACGGCTGCGCGAGCGCGTCCGGGTGCTCGGCACCCGCACCCCCGAGGAACTGCGGGGGCTGCTGCGCGAGGAGCTGATCACGCTGCTCGGCCCCGGCCTGGACCGCGAGGTCAAGACCGAGCCCGCCACCAGCAAGCCCGGCATCGTCATGGTCGTCGGCGTCAACGGCACCGGCAAGACCACCACCACCGGCAAGCTCGCCCGGGTTCTGGTCGCCGACGGCCGCAGCGTCGTGCTGGGCGCCGCCGACACCTTCCGGGCCGCCGCCGCCGACCAGTTGCAGACCTGGGGCGAGCGGGTCGGCGCCCACACCGTGCGCGGCCCCGAGGGCGGCGACCCGGCCTCCGTCGCCTTCGACGCGGTCAAGGAGGGCAAGGAGATCGGCGCGGACGTCGTCCTGATCGACACCGCCGGCCGGCTGCACACCAAGACCGGCCTCATGGACGAGCTGGGCAAGGTCAAGCGCGTGGTGGAGAAGCACGCCCCGCTGGACGAGGTGCTGCTCGTGCTGGACGCCACCACCGGCCAGAACGGGCTGATCCAGGCCCGGGTCTTCGCCGAGGTGGTCGACATCACCGGCATCGTGCTGACCAAGCTGGACGGCACCGCCAAGGGCGGCATCGTGATCGCCGTCCAGCGCGAGCTGGGGGTGCCGGTCAAGCTGATCGGCCTCGGCGAGGGCGCGGACGACCTGGCGCCGTTCGAGCCGGGTGCGTTCGTGGACGCGCTGATCGGCGACTGAGGCACCCACGCCCGCACGAGCGGCGCCCGGCCCCTCGGGGGACGGGCGCCGCTTCCGTGCGTACGGCCCACGGGCCGCCGCACGCCGGCCGCCAGGCGCACGTCTCCGAAGACGGGCCGCCGCCTCGCACGGCCCCGGAAGGCGGGTGCCGCACCGCGCCGCCCCCGCCGCCGGGTCACGGCCACGGCGGCCGAGGCGATGCCCCCGCCCGCTCCAGCGCGGGCGGAAGCGACGCCCCGGCGCCCGGCCGGCCCGGCGCGGGCCCCTCAGTCCCGCGACCGGTGCGCCACGTACGCGAGCGTGCCCAGCAGCAGCCGGGCCGTCGGGGGCTGGGCCGCGGCGTCCAGGGTCGGTGGGCGCAGCCAGCGCACCGGGCCCCGGCCGCCGCGGTCGGAGGGCGGGGCGGTGATGTACGTACCCGGGCCGAGACCGCGCAGGTCCAGCGTGGACGGCAGGTCCCAGCCCATCCGGTACAGCGACCGGGACAGCTCGGCGGCGGTGCCCGGCGCGGCGAAGAAGTGGGCGCGGCCCTCGGGCGTCACCGTCACCGGACCGACCGGCAGCCCCATGCGCTCCAGCCTGGCCAGCGCCCGGCGCCCGGCGGCCTCCGCCACCTCGATCACGTCGAACGTCCGGCCGACCGGCAGCATCACCGCCGCCCCCGGGACCGCACCCCACGCCTCGGTCACCCGGTCCAGCGTCGACCCGGCGGGGATCTCCTCCGCGAAGTCCAGCGGATGCGCGCCCGGCGCCCGGCAGTCCGCGCGCCCGCAGGAGCACGCCCCTCCGGCGGCCCGGGCGCCCGGCACCACGTCCCAGCCCCACAGCCCGGTGAACTCGGCCACGGCCGTGCACACCGAGGAGCGACCGCGGCGGCGCGAACCGGCCCTGATGTCGCGGATGCCCCGACTGCTGCCGATCGTGAAGCCCATACCCCCTCCAACGGGTCCGGCGCACCGGCGGTAACGCTGCGGACGTGCGGCGTGACGCTCCGTGCTTCCATGTACTCCCCCTCCCCAGTGCCGCGCGTTTCAGACGGCGCCAGGAAGCACCCCGGGTGGTGCGGCGGCCAGTGCACGCCCTGGCGTGCAGCACTGCAACAACTCCCGAACGGGCTGTGTCAAGTGAATCGCGGAGACGCCACCGCGCGTTCATTCGAAGGGGTGGCGAATGGTGGCGTTTCAGCGAACCCCGTGGCTGAACGGGTGATCGTAGGATTACTTTGTGTGCATGAAGCCGGTGGGCACCTACGCGCGTGGGTATGCCGGAGGCAACTCGGCTTTCCGTTCGACGGGTGAGAAATGCCGGACGGGCGGCCACGGCCACCGGGATTCTGATAGGGTTTGGCCCACCCGGCGACAGCGGCTTTGAGGATGGGGGCGTTCCAGTGAGCGGAAACGGAGACAGCGCGGCGGGCGCGGGCAGCGCCCCGCACCCCGACAAGCGCCCCAACGAACTGCTCACCTCGTGGTTCGTGCGCAGCGGCTGGTCCAAGGGCGAGCTGGCCCGCCAGGTCAACCGCCGCGCCCGCCAGTTGGGCGCCAACCACATCTCCACCGACACCTCCCGGGTACGCCGCTGGCTGGACGGCGAGAACCCGCGCGAGCCGATCCCGCGCATCCTCTCCGAGCTGTTCTCCGAGCGCTTCGGCGTCGTCGTGTCGGTCGAGGACCTCGGCCTGCGCACCGGCCGCCCCGCCCCCTCCGCCACCGGCGTCGACCTGCCGTGGACGGCCCCGCAGACGGTGGCCCTGCTCAGCGAGTTCTCCCGCAGCGACCTGATGCTGGCCCGGCGCGGCTTCCTCGGGACCTCGCTGGCCCTGTCCGCCGGCCCGTCCCTGATCGAGCCCATGCAGCGCTGGCTCGTCCCGTCCCCGTCCGCCCCGGCGGCCGATGCCGAGCCGGTGCCCACCACCCGCGCGCGGGGCAAGCTGTCCAAGCCCGAGCTGGACCTGCTGGAGTCCACCACCGTGATGTTCCGCCGCTGGGACGCCCAGTGCGGCGGCGGCCTGCGCCGCAAGGCGGTCGTCGGCCAGTTGCACGAGGTCACCGACCTCCTCCAGGAACCGCAGCCCGGCCCCACCCGGGCCAAGCTGTTCCAGGTCGCCGCCGAACTCGCCGAACTGGCCGGCTGGATGTCGTACGACATAGGGCTCCAGCCCACCGCGCAGAAGTACTTCGTCCTCGCCCTGCACGCCGCCAAGGAGGCCGGTGACCGGCCGCTCGGCTCCTACGTGCTCTCCAGCATGAGCCGCCAGATGATCCACCTCGGCCGGCCCGACGACGCCCTGGAGCTGATCCACCTCGCGCAGTACGGCAGCCGGGACTGCGCGAGCCCGCGCACCCAGGCGATGCTGTATGCGATGGAGGCCCGCGCCTACGCCAACATGGGGCAGCCCGGCCGGTGCAAGCGGGCCGTGCGGATGGCCGAGGACACCTTCGCCGAGGCCGGTGACTGGGACGAGCCCGACCCCGACTGGATCCGCTTCTTCTCCGAGGCCGAGCTGTACGGGGAGAACTCCCACTCCTTCCGCGACCTGGCCTACGTGGCCGGCCGCAGCCCCGCCTACGCCTCGCTCGCCGAGCCGCTGATGAGCCGCGCCGTGGAGCTGTTCGCCGAGGACGAGGAGCACCAGCGGTCGTACGCACTGAACCTGGTCGGCATGGCCACCGTCCACCTGCTGCGGCGCGAGCCCGAGCAGAGCACCGCCCTGGTCACCGAGGCCCTCGGCATCGCCCGCAAGGTCCGCTCCGAACGCGTCAACACCCGCATCCGCAAGACCGTCGACACGGCCGTACGCGACTTCGGCGACCTCGCCGAGGTCACCGACCTCACCGAACGCCTCGCCGCCGAACTGCCCGAGACCGCCGAGGCGGTCTGACCCCACCGACCCCGGCCGCGGCCGGCCCTCCCGAACTGCCCGACTCGGCTCCCCCGCGCCAAGTCATCGGAGGGTCGCCGCGGCCGGTCCCGTTGGTTGCGGCACGATAACGATCGCGCGAGCCCGATTCCGGCGGTTCACCCACGCGTAACACGTACGGAGCCTTCGTCACGGCGGCGAAACAACCAGGGGCGCCCACCGAAACCGCGCTGCGCCAATCTCGTGGCGCATAACCGGCCCACCCCTCACAGCCCGCCCAGGCTTCGCCCGCACGGGGCCGTACCAACGACGAGGAGACGCCGATGGCACCAGCCATCACCCTTGCCGCAGAGACGCCCACGCTCTCTGCCGCCAACACAGGGTTCATGCTCATCTGTTCCGCCCTGGTGATGCTCATGACCCCCGGCCTGGCCTTCTTCTACGGAGGCATGGTCCGCGTCAAGAGCACCCTGAACATGCTGATGATGAGCTTCATCAGCCTCGGCATCGTCACCGTCCTGTGGGTGCTGTACGGGTTCTCCATGGCGTTCGGCACGGATTCCGGCTCCGTCGTCGGCTGGAACTCCGGCTGGGTGGGCCTGAGCGACATCGGCCTGACCGAGCTGTGGGACGGCTACACCATCCCGGTCTTCGTCTTCCTGGTCTTCCAGCTCATGTTCGCGGTCATCACCCCCGCCCTGATCAGCGGCGCCCTCGCGGACCGCGTCAAGTTCACCGCGTGGGCCCTGTTCATCGCCCTGTGGGCCACGATCGTGTACTTCCCGGTCGCCCACTGGGTGTGGGGCGCGGGCGGCTGGGCCTTCGAACTGGGTGTGATCGACTTCGCCGGCGGTACCGCCGTGCACATCAACGCCGGTGCCGCCGCGCTCGGCGTGATCCTCGTCATCGGCAAGCGGATCGGCTTCAAGAAGGACCCGATGCGCCCGCACAGCCTGCCGCTGGTCATGCTCGGCGCGGGCCTGCTGTGGTTCGGCTGGTTCGGCTTCAACGCGGGCTCCTGGCTCGGCAACGACGACGGCGTGGGCGCGCTGATGTTCGTCAACACCCAGGTCGCCACCGCCTCCGCCGTGCTCGGCTGGCTGGCCTACGAGAAGATCCGGCACGGCGCCTTCACCACGCTGGGCGCCGCCTCCGGCGCCGTCGCCGGCCTGGTCGCCATCACCCCCTCCGGCGGCGCGGTCTCCCCGCTCGGCGCCATCGCCATCGGCGTCATCGCCGGTGTGCTGTGCGCCATGGCCGTCGGCCTGAAGTACCGCTTCGGCTACGACGACTCCCTCGACGTGGTCGGCGTCCACCTCGTCGGCGGCATCCTCGGCTCCCTGCTCATCGGCTTCTTCGCCACCGGCAAGGGCCAGTCCGACGTCGCGGGCCTGTTCTACGGCGGCGGCCTCGACCAGTTCTGGAAGCAGTGCGCCGGCGTCTTCGGCGTCCTCGCCTACTCCCTGGTCGTCTCCGCGGTCCTCGCCTTCCTCCTCGACCGGACCATCGGCATGCGAGTCTCCGAGGACGACGAGGTGGCCGGCATCGACCAGGCCGAGCACGCCGAGACCGCGTACGACTTCAGCGGCGCCGGCGGCGGCGCGGCCCGGACCGCCGTGCCGACCCCCCTGGCCCAGGCCGAGACCAAGAAGGTGGACGCATGAAGCTCATCACCGCCGTCGTCAAGCCGCACCGGCTCGACGAGATCAAGGAAGCCCTGCAGTCCTTCGGGGTGCACGGCCTGACCGTCACCGAGGCCAGCGGCTACGGCCGCCAGCGCGGCCACACCGAGGTCTACCGGGGCGCGGAGTACACCGTCGACCTCGTCCCCAAGATCCGCATCGAGGTGCTGGTCGAGGACGACGACGCCGAACAGCTCATCGAGGTCGTCGTCAAGGCCGCCCGGACCGGCAAGATCGGTGACGGCAAGGTCTGGGCCGTACCGGTCGAGACGGCCGTCCGGGTCCGGACCGGCGAACGCGGCCCGGACGCGCTCTGACACCGCAACGAACAGGAGTCGCCGGGTGACGGGTACGGACGTGGTGAACGAAACAGAGGACTCGGGACCCAGCGGCTACGCGGCGGCCCGGCTGCGCCTCCTCACCGAGGGGGCGCGGTCCGGGCCGCCGCGCCGTAGCGCCCTCGCCGAACTGACGGACGAATGGCTGGCCGGCCTCTTCGACGCCGCCGCCGAGCACCGCGCGGGCGTGGCCCTGGTCGCGGTCGGCGGCTACGGCCGCGCCGAACTCTCCCCCCGCAGCGACCTGGACCTGCTCCTGCTGCACGACGGCGGCGACGACAAGGCGGTCGCCGCCCTCGCCGACCGCCTCTGGTACCCCGTCTGGGACCTCGGCCTCGCCCTCGACCACGCCGTCCGTACGCCCGCGGAGGCCCGGCGGACGGCGGGCGAGGACCTCAAGGTCCACCTCGGCCTGCTCGACGCCCGCCACCTCGCCGGCGACCTCGGCCTCACCTCCGCCCTGCGCACCACCGTCCTCGCCGACTGGCGCAACCAGGCCCCCAAGCGCCTGCCCGAACTCCAGGAACTCTGCGCCGAACGCGCCGAACGCCAGGGCGAACTCCAGTACCTCCTCGAACCCGACCTCAAGGAGGCCCGCGGCGGCCTGCGCGACGCCACCGCCCTGCGCGCCGTCGCCGCCTCCTGGCTCGCCGACGCCCCCCGCGAGGGCCTCGCCGAGGCCCGCCGCCGCCTCCTCGACGTCCGTGACGCCCTGCACCTCGCCACCGGCCGCGCCACCGACCGGCTCGCCCTCCAGGAACAGGACCAGGTCGCCGCCGAACTCGGCCTGCTCGACGCCGACACCCTGCTGCGCCAGGTCTACGAGGCCGCCCGCACCGTCTCCTACGCCGGCGACGTCACCTGGCGCGAGGTCGGGCGCGTCCTGCGGGCCCGGTCGGTGCGGCCCCGGCTGCGCGCCATGCTGGGCGGCGGCAGACCCGCCGCCGAGCGCTCCCCGCTCGCCGAGGGCGTCGTCGAGCAGGACGGCGAGGTGGTGCTCGCCCGCGCCGCGCGCCCCGACCGCGACCCCGTGCTCCCGCTGCGTGCCGCGGCCGCCGCCGCACAGGCCGGGCTCCCGCTCTCCCTGCACGCCGTACGGCGCCTGGCCGCCACCGCGCGCCCCCTGCCCACGCCCTGGCCCGCCGAGGCCCGGGAACAACTGGTGACCCTGCTCGGCTCCGGCCGCCCCACCGTCCAGGTCTGGGAGGCGCTGGAGGCCGAGGGCCTGGTCACCCGGCTGCTGCCGGACTGGGAGCGGGTGCGCTGCCGCCCCCAGCGCAACGCCGTGCACGTGTGGACCGTCGACCGGCACCTCATCGAGACGGCGGTCCGCGCCGCCTCGTTCACCCGCCGGGTGCACCGCCCCGACCTGCTGCTCGTCGCCGCGCTGCTGCACGACATCGGCAAGGGCTGGCCAGGCGACCACTCGGTGGCCGGCGAGATCATCGCCAAGGACGTGGCCGCCCGCATCGGCTTCGACCGCGCGGACACCGCCGTCCTGGCCACCCTCGTCCGCCACCACCTGCTGCTGATCGAGACCGCCACCCGGCGCGACCTCGACGACCCCGCCACCGTCCGCGCGGTCGCCGACGCCGTCGGCACCCAGGGCACCCTGGAACTGCTGCACGCCCTCACCGAGGCCGACGCCCTGGCCACCGGGCCCGCCGCCTGGTCCGGCTGGCGCGGCTCGCTCGTCGCCGACCTGGTCAAACGGGTCTCGGCGGTGCTCTCCGGGGACCCCCCGGCGGACCCCGAGGCCGCCGCCCCCACCGCCGAGCAGGAACGGCTCGCCGTCGAGTCCTTCCGCACCGGCGGCCCGGTGCTCGCGCTGCGCGCCCGGACCGAGACCGCGGCGGAGCCGCCGGCCGAACCGGCCGAACCGGCCGGGGGACAGGAACCCCTCGGCGTCGAACTGCTGATCGCCGTACCCGACCAGTCCGGGGTGCTCCCCGCGGTCGCCGGGGTGCTGGCCGTGCACCGGCTGACCGTCCGCACCGCCGAGCTGCGGTCGCTGCCGCTGCCGGACGGCGTCGAGGGCTCGGTCCTGCTGCTGGACTGGCGGGTCGCCGCCGAGTACGGCTCGCTGCCGCAGGCCGCCCGGCTCCGCGCCGACCTGGTCCGCGCCCTCGACGGCTCCCTGGACATCGCCGCCCGCCTCGCCGAACGCGACGCCGCCTACCCCCGGCGCCGGGGCGTGGTCGCGCCGCCGCCGCGCGTGACGGTCGCCCCGGCGGCGTCCCGCTCCGCCACGGTGATCGAGGTCCGCGCCCAGGACGCCCCCGGCCTGCTGTTCCGCATCGGCCACGCCCTGGAGCGGGCGGGCGTACGGGTCCGCAGCGCCCACGTCTCCACGCTGGGCGCCAACGCGGTCGACGCCTTCTACGTCACCGGCCCGACGGGCGCCCCCCTGCCGGGGGAGGAGGCGGCCACGGTGGCCCGGGCGCTGGAGGAGACGCTGCGGGGGTGACCCGCGCTCGCCGGACGCGTTCTCATGACGTACTCCCCGCTGCCGCGGGGGTGGTCCGGGACGGCTGTCCGAAGCCGACATGGACGCGAGGCGCTCCCCGCCTGCGCGGGGTTCCGTCCCCGTCCGCCGAGCACGGCGGGCGGGGACGATTCGCCTCCGGGGCCGGATACCCTGGAGGGCAGCCCACACGCCCCCGACCCCGAGGACCGACGCCGCCGTGTTCGATACCCTCTCCGACCGCCTCAGCGCGACTTTCAAATCACTCCGCGGGAAAGGCAGGCTCTCCGAGGCCGACATCGACGCCACGGCCCGTGAGATCCGCATCGCGCTCCTCGAGGCCGACGTGGCCCTCCCCGTCGTCCGGTCGTTCATCAAGAGCGTCAAGGAACGCTCCCTCGGCGCCGAGGTCTCCAAGGCCCTCAACCCCGCCCAGCAGGTCCTCAAGATCGTCAACGAGGAACTGGTCACCATCCTGGGCGGCGAGACCCGCCGGCTCCGCTTCGCCAAGAACCCGCCGACCGTGATCATGCTGGCCGGCCTCCAGGGCGCCGGCAAGACCACCCTCGCGGGCAAGCTCGGCCGGTGGCTCAAGGAGCAGGGCCACTCGCCGATCCTGGTCGCCGCCGACCTCCAGCGCCCCAACGCGGTCAACCAGCTCAGCGTCGTCGCCGAGCGGGCCGGCGTCGCCGTCTACGCCCCCGAGCCGGGCAACGGCGTGGGCGACCCGGTCAAGGTCGCCAAGGACTCCATCGAGTACGCGAAGTCCAAGGTCCACGACATCGTCATCGTTGACACCGCCGGCCGCCTCGGCATCGACGCCGAGCTGATGCAGCAGGCCGCGGACATCCGCGACGCCGTCTCGCCCGACGAGATCCTCTTCGTCGTCGACGCGATGATCGGCCAGGACGCCGTCAACACCGCCGAGGCGTTCCGCGACGGCGTCGGCTTCGACGGGGTCGTCCTCTCCAAGCTCGACGGCGACGCCCGCGGCGGTGCCGCGCTGTCGATCGCGTCCGTGACCGGCAAGCCGATCATGTTCGCGTCGAACGGCGAGAAGCTGGAGGACTTCGACGCCTTCCACCCGGACCGGATGGCCTCCCGCATCCTCGACATGGGTGACCTGCTCACCCTGATCGAGCAGGCGGAGAAGACGTTCAGCCAGGAAGAGGCCGAGAAGATGGCCTCCAAGCTGGCGTCCAAGAAGGGCCAGGACTTCACCCTGGACGACTTCCTGGCCCAGATGGAGCAGGTCAGGAAGATGGGCAGCATCTCCAAGCTGCTCGGCATGCTCCCCGGCATGGGCCAGATCAAGGACCAGATCAACAACCTGGACGAGCGGGACGTCGACCGCACCGCCGCGATCATCAAGTCGATGACCCCGGGCGAGCGCCAGGACCCGACGATCATCAACGGCTCGCGCCGGGCCCGGATCGCCAAGGGCTCCGGCGTCGAGGTCAGCGCGGTGAAGAACCTGGTCGAGCGGTTCTTCGAGGCCCGCAAGATGATGTCCCGGATGGCCCAGGGCGGCGGAATGCCCGGGATGCCGGGGCTGCCCGGCATGGGCGGCGGTCCGGGCCGGCAGAAGAAGCAGCAGAAGAAGGCCAAGGGCAAGCAGCGCTCCGGCAACCCGATGAAGCGCAAGCAGCAGGAGCAGGAGGAGGCCGCCCGCCGGGCCGCCGCCGCTCAGGCCGGCGGCGCCCTCGGGCTGCCGCAGCAGGGCGGCAAGGACTTCGAACTGCCGGACGAGTTCAAGAAGTTCATGGGCTGACGGTCCCCGCAGCGGACCGGCGGCCGGTACGGCACTGGGGGCGCCCTTCCTTCGGGGGGGCGCCCCCAGTGCCGTACACGCGCGGGCGGGCGCGGCTTTCCTGTCGTAACGTCCGGGTATGGCCAACCCCTCCCCGCCGCGCAAGGCGCCCGAGCCGCCCTGGCGTACCGAGGGCACGCCCGAGGAGCCGCCGGGGCCGCCGCCGGGCGGGCGCAGGCCGCGCGGCAACTGGTGGAGCCTGGTGCTGGCCGCGCTGGTCGTCTACCTCGTCGCCAACCTGGTGCTGTCCTTCTTCGACGGGGGCGACGAGCCGACCATCTCCTACACGGAGTTCAGCGAGCAGGTCGGCGAGGGCAACGTCAGCAAGATCTACGCCAAGGGCGACGCCATCCAGGGCCAGCTCAAGAAGGCCCGGGACAAGCCCGGGGGCGGTGGCACGTACACCAAGTTCCAGACCGAGCGGCCGACCTTCGCCGACGACCGGCTCTGGGAGGACCTCACCAGGAACCGCGTCACCGTCACGGCCGAACCCGTCGTCCAGCACCGTAGTTTCCTCGCCAACCTGCTGATCTCGCTGGCGCCGATGCTGCTCCTGGTCGTCCTGTGGGTGGTCGTCGCGCGGCGGATGCGCGGCGCCCTGGGCGGCGGCGCGGGCGGCATGCTCGGCCGCAAGGCACCGCCCAAGCCGGTCGAGCTGGAGCCGGGCGGCGGGCGCACCACCTTCGCGGACGTGGCCGGCATCGACGAGGTGGAGGGCGAGCTGAGCGATGTCGTCGACTTCCTGAAGAACCCCGGCGACTACCGCAGGATGGGCGCCAAGATGCCCCGCGGCGTCCTGCTGTCCGGCCCGCCCGGCACCGGCAAGACGCTGCTGGCCCGCGCGGTGGCGGGGGAGGCGGGGGTGCCGTTCTTCTCGGCGTCGGCGTCGGAGTTCATCGAGATGATCGTCGGCGTGGGCGCCTCCCGGGTGCGGGAGCTGTTCGCCGAGGCCCGGAAGGTGGCGCCGTCGATCATCTTCATCGACGAGATCGACACCATCGGGCGGGCGCGCGGCGGCGGCGCCGGCATGGGCGGCCACGACGAGCGCGAGCAGACCCTGAACCAGATCCTCACCGAGATGGACGGCTTCTCCGGCTCGGAGGGCGTGGTCGTCATCGCCGCCACCAACCGCGCCGACATCCTCGACCCGGCGCTGACCCGCCCGGGGCGGTTCGACCGGGTGGTCACCGTCTCGCCGCCGGACCGGGGCGGCCGGGAGGCCATCCTGCGCATCCACACCCGCGAGATCCCGCTCGCCGACGACGTGGACCTGGTGCGGGTCGCCCGGACCACCCCCGGCATGACCGGTGCGGAACTGGCCAACCTGGCCAACGAGGCCGCCCTGCTCGCCGTCAAGCGGCGGCAGGACCGGGTGACGGCGGCCGACCTGTCGGACGCCCTGGAGAAGGTCCAGCTCGGCGCGGAACGCCCCCTGGTGATGCCCGAGGAGGAGCGCCGGCGCACCGCCTACCACGAGAGCGGGCACGCCCTGCTGGGCATGCTCCAGCCGGGCGCCGACCCGGTCCGCAAGATCACCATCGTGCCGCGCGGGCGGGCGCTCGGGGTGACGCTGTCGACGCCGGACGCGGACAAGTACGCGTACACCGAGGAGTACCTGCGCGGGCGGATCATCGGCGCGCTCGGCGGCATGGCGGCCGAACACGTGGTCTACGGGGTGATCACCACGGGCTCGGAGAGCGACCTGGAACAGGTCACCCGGATCGCCCGGTCCATGGTCGCCCGCTGGGGGATGAGCGAGCGGGTGGGCCGCCTGTCCGCCCTGCCCGACGACGCCCAGCAGGCGTACGGGCTGGCCGCCGCCCCCCAGACGCTGGACGCCATCGACGGCGAGATGCGCCGGGTGGTCGACACCTGCTACGACGAGGCGTGCCGCAAGCTGCGCGACCACCGGGGGCGCCTGGACGCCCTGGCTCAGGCGCTGCTCGCGAACGAGACGCTGGAGGAGGCGGAGGCGTACCGCATCGCCGGGATCACCCGGCTGCGCAAGGACACCCGGGAGGACTGACCGCGGCCCGCCCGTCCGGGGGCGGAGCCGTCAGGGGGTCCGCGCGATCAGGTACCGGAAGACGTTCGGCATCCACACGGTGCCGTCGCCGCGCCGGTACGGGTGCAGCGCCTCGGTCAGTTCCTTGTCGACCTGGGAGCGGTCGGTGGCGGCGACCGCCTGGTCGAACAGTCCCGTGGACAGCAGCCCGCGCACCGCGCTGTCGGTGTCGGCGTACCCGAACGGGCAGGCCACCCGGCCCGAGCCGTCCGGCCGGAGCCCGGCCCGGTGCGCGACCTCCTCCAGGTCGTCGCGGAGGGCGGGGCGCCAACTGCCCGCGCTGCGCAGCGGGTCCGCGAGCCGGGTGGCCACCCGCAGCACGGAGGTGGTGGCGCAGCGCTCCGGCGGGCCCCAGCCGGCCAGCACCACGGGCGCCCCGCGCTCGGCGAGCGGGGCCGCCTCCGCCAGCAGTCCGCCCAGGTCCTCGGAGTCGCCCGCCAAGCAGCCGATGGGCTCCAGGGCGGTCACCAGACCGAAGGCCGGCTGTCCCGGCTGCCGAGCGTCGCCGGGCGCGCCCTCGACGATCCGGGCGTCCGCACGCGCGCGCGTGCCCCGGCCTCCGTCCGGCAGCAGGCGTTCGCGCGCCAGTGCCAGCTTCTCCGGAGCGCCGGTGTCCACGCCGGTGACCGCCGCGCCCCGGGCGGCGGCCATCAGCAGGGCCAGCCCCGAGCCGCATCCCAGACCCAGCAGCCGCGTACCGCTTCCCACGTCGAGTCGCTCGTAGACGGCCTCGTAGAGCGGTACGAGCATCCGCTCCTGGATCTCCGACCAGTCACGCGCGCGTGCCCGCCGGTCCACGCGGGGTGCCGTCCCCGTGTGGGGCGGGTGCCGGCGCACGAGCGTAGGTGTCATAGGAAAGTGCCCCAATCGCCGAGAGTTCTGCCGCTGTGCCGCTTCCGTCGCCCCCGTGGGTCGCGCTCGCACTCCCCCCTGTATGCCAGGAAACTCCGGGCGCGCCGTGGCGTCCAGTGGTGGAGGGGGCCGGTTCGTCCGATCCCGGCGGATGTGGCGAGATTTCACACGACGGCAACCTGAGCCGCACCCTCGCGCCACGCCGTCGGCGGCTGGCACGCGCGTGCGGGGTGGCCTGATCGTGTCGCCCGGTGATGACAGCGGGTCGCGGGCGGCGCCGGGGCCGGTGCCGGTCCGGGCCGTCGGCGCCGGGGCGAGGGGGAGGAGGCGGTTCCGGCCAAGGTCGGGGAGCGGGGCGGCCGGCTGACCGCGGTGGGCGTCCCCGCGCGGGACGGGGCCGCGTGACCGTCCCCATCGGGCGGCGAGCGGCCGGTTCGTCCGGCGCGGCGGTGCCCGCGGCCCCGCGGGAGGCCCGGAGGGCGGTCCCGGGCGCGCCGCCCGGCCCGCGCCCGCGGGGTGCCGTCGCGGCCCGTGCGGGCGGGCGAGCCGGCCGCCCCGGCGGACGCCGCCCCGGCGGCGCCGGGAGCGAACGGCGAGGTCGGACCGGCCGGGCCCGCGGTCGCCGTACCGGGTCCGGTCGCCGTGGGCGGGTCGGTGCCGGATCGCGGGGGCGTACCCGGTAACGTCGCCCCCGTCGCGTACGCCCACCGGGTGACGCCCCTCCGGGCGCGAGAGCGACCGAAACGCCCCTTGCGCCCGCGCCGCGCCCCCGCACACCGGCGCGTGGACACGGCCTACGCGCCGGCGCGTACCGCGGACTACGCACCACCTTGGTACGAGCTGTGAGGCTTCTCCGCAGATCAGCGCACCCGCCCTCGTCGGGACGCATCAGCGGAAACTGACGGCTACGAGCAAATTATTTGGGATGCCCCGGAATAGGAACACAGCGGCACCCCTGCTCGTTGGCGTTACGTGAGCACGACACCACCTGTTCTCGCCGCAGAGCTGGCGCAGGCGTGGGCCGACATTCAGCGGCACCACCCCGAGCTGCCGGACCTTGCCGCCCCCGAGTCCCTGATCGGAGAGTCGTCGTCCGCCTGCGGGCACGAGCTCTCCTTCGAACGACTGCTGCACGAGGCAGTCCACGGCATCGCCGCCGCGCGTGGAGTCCGCGACACCTCCCGCGCCGGCCGGTACCACAACCGCAGGTTCCTCGCGATCGCCGAGGAACTGGGCCTGGACCATCCCGACGAACCGCATCCGAGCAGCGGCTTCTCCCTGGTCACGCTCAGTGCCGAGGCCAAGCGCCGCTACCGCCCGACGATCGAGCGCCTGCAGCGCGCCCTGAAGGCGCACACCGCGGCGACCGCGACCGACTCCGCCCGCACCTTCCGCGGCCCCGCCGCCCGCCACGGCTCCTCCGGCGGCGGCGTCCGCGTGAAGGCCGTCTGCGACTGCGGCCGCAACGTACGGGTCGTCCCGTCCGTACTGGCCCAGGCCCCGATCGTGTGCGGCGGCTGCGGCAAGCCGTTCCGGATTCCGGAGGTGGTGGGCGCGGCGGCGAGCTGACCGGCGGCCGGAAGCGGCCACCGGGGTATGGCACAATGGCTAGCTGTACTCGACAGCCGCACAGGACCCCTCTCTCCTCCGGCTGACGCGTCCATCGGGCACTCGGGTACCGCAACCCCACGCGGCAATCTCGCCGTGCCCAACCACGTCAAATCCAGGAGAACCCACTCCCGTGGCAGTCAAGATCAAGCTGAAGCGTCTGGGCAAGATCCGTTCGCCTCACTACCGCATCGTCGTCGCCGACTCCCGTACCCGTCGTGACGGCCGTGCGATCGAGGAGATCGGCAAGTACCACCCGACGTACAACCCGTCGGTCATGGAGGTCGACTCCGAGCGCGTGGCCTACTGGCTGGGCGTCGGCGCGCAGCCGACCGAGCCCGTGCTCGCCATCCTCAAGAAGACCGGCGACTGGCAGAAGTTCAAGGGCGAGCCCGCCCCGGCGCCGCTGCTCCAGCCGGCCGAGAAGACGGCCCGCCCGTCCTTCGAGGCGCTCGTCGGCGACGACGAGGGCAAGGGCGAGGCCATCACCCCGAAGAAGAAGGCCGACAAGAAGGACGAGGCCGCTGCCGAGTCCGAGTCGACCGGGGCCTGAGCATGCTCGAGGAGGCTCTCGAGCACCTCGTGAAGGGCATCGTCGACAACCCTGACGATGTGCAGGTCGCCTCGCGCACCCTGCGCCGCGGACGCGTGCTCGAGGTCCGGGTCCACCCGGACGACCTCGGCAAGGTGATCGGCCGCAACGGCCGTACCGCCCGCGCGCTGCGCACCGTCGTCGGCGCCATCGGCGGCCGTGGCGTCCGCGTCGACCTGGTCGACGTGGACGACGTCCGCTGACGCTTCGCAGCACACCGGCTCGGGCCGGGGAAGGCCATCAGGGCCGTCCCCGGCCCGTAGTCGTATGACAGGAGAACGAACACAGTGGAGCTGGTAGTCGCACGCATCGGCCGCGCCCACGGCATCAAGGGCGAGGTCACCGTGGAGGTCCGCACCGACGAACCGGAGCTGCGGCTCGCCCCGGGCGCCGTCCTGGCCACGGACCCCGCCTCCGCCGGGCCGCTCACCATCGCCGCCGGCCGCGTGCACAGCGGCAGGCTGCTGCTGCGCTTCGAGGGCGTCCACGACCGCACCGGCGCCGAGGCCCTGCGCAACACCCTCCTGATCGCCGAGGTCGACCCGGACGAGCTGCCCGAGGAGGAGGACGAGTACTACGACCACCAGTTGATCGACCTCGACGTGGTCACCGCCGACGGCACCGAGGTCGGCCGGATCACCGAGATCTCCCACCTGCCCACCCAGGACCTGTTCGTGGTGGAGCGGCCCGACGGCAGCGAGGTCTACGTACCGTTCGTCGCCGAGATCGTCACCGAGATCGACCTGGAGGAGCAGCGCGCCGTCATCGACCCGCCGCCGGGACTGATCGACGACCGCGCGGAGATCGCCTCCGCCCGGGAGGACGCCTCCTGATGCGGCTCGACGTCGTCACGATCTTCCCCGAGTACCTGGAACCGCTGAACGTCTCCCTGGTCGGCAAGGCACGCGCGCGTGGACAGCTCGACGTGCACGTCCACGACCTGCGCTCCTGGACCCACGACCGGCACAACACGGTCGACGACACCCCCTACGGCGGCGGCCCCGGCATGGTCATGAAGACCGAGCCCTGGGGGGAGGCGCTGGACACCGTCCTGGCCGACGGCTACGAGACCGGCTCCCGCGCGCCCGCCCTCATCGTGCCCACGCCCAGCGGCCGGCCCTTCACCCAGGAGCTCGCCGTCCACCTCTCCGAGCGCCCCTGGCTGATCTTCACGCCCGCCCGCTACGAGGGCATCGACCGCCGGGTCGTCGACGAGTACGCGACCCGGATGGACGTCTACGAGGTCTCCATCGGCGACTACGTCCTGGCCGGCGGCGAGGCGGCCGTCCTGGTCGTCACCGAGGCCGTGGCCCGGCTGCTGCCCGGCGTCCTCGGCAACGCCGAGTCGCACCGCGACGACTCCTTCGCGCCCGGCGCCATGGCCAACCTCCTGGAGGGCCCCGTCTACACCAAGCCCCCGCACTGGCGCGGGCGCGGCATCCCCGACGTGCTGCTCAGCGGCCACCACGGGAAGATCGCCCGCTGGCGCCGCGACGAGGCCCTGCGGCGCACGACCGCCCACCGGCCCGACCTGATCGAGGGCTGCGACCCCAAGGCGTTCGACAAGAAGGACCGGGAGATGCTCTCCATCCTGGGCTGGGAACCGGACCCGGCGGGGGAGCCGTACGGCCGATTTTGGCGCAGGGCGGACGGCGTGGAAGAATAGGCCGCTGTTGTGCGCCTGTCCGGTGCGCGCCCCTGCCACAGGGGGAGACGACGCCGCCCGACCCGCACGACGCTCACCCGTGAAAACCTAGTTTCCGTTGATGACCTGTGGCATCAGCGAGGAAAGCAGACGAAATGTCTCACCTGCTCGACACCGTCGACGCCGCGTCGCTGCGGACCGACATCCCGGCCTTCCGCCCGGGCGACACCGTCAACGTGCACGTCCGCGTCATCGAGGGCAACCGCTCCCGTGTGCAGCAGTTCAAGGGCGTGGTGATCCGCCGCCAGGGTTCCGGCGTGCGCGAGACCTTCACGGTCCGCAAGGTCTCCTTCTCCGTCGGCGTCGAGCGCACCTTCCCGGTGCACACCCCGATCGTGGAGAAGATCGAGCTCGTCACCCGCGGTGACGTCCGCCGCGCCAAGCTGTACTACCTCCGTGAGCTGCGCGGCAAGGCCGCGAAGATCAAGGAGAAGCGCGAGAACTGAGTGTTCTCACGGTGTCCTCGCCGGGGCCGGATAGCATCTGGCCCCGATGGACACCGAAACACAGCCGACGGAGCGCGACCGCTCCTCCCGCCCTTCCGGACCCGAGGACCCCTCGGAGCCGGAGCGCCGGGAGGGACGGTCGCGTTCCGCGTTGGCGGACCGGCTCGCCCCGTGGGTCCCGGGCGGGCGGGTCACCCTCACCCTGCTGATCCTGCTGCTCTTCCTGCTGCTGCTCTCCACGTTCGTGCTCCAGCCCTTCCGCATCCCCAGCGGATCGATGGAACGCGGACTGCGGATCGGCGACCGCGTCCTCGTGAACAAGTTGGCGTACCGTTTCGGTGCCCGGCCCGAGCGGGGCGACGTCGTCGTGTTCGACGGCACGGGGACCTTCGGGCAGGGCGACTACATCAAGCGCGTCGTCGGTGTGGGAGGGGACCACGTGGTCTGCTGCGACCAGGAGGGGCGCGTCCAGGTGAACGGCCGGTCGGTCGATGAGTCCGCGTTCCTGTACCCGGGGGACAGCCCGTCCGCGGTGAACTTCGACGTCGTCGTGCCCGACGGAAGGCTGTTCGTCCTCGGCGACCACCGCAGCGACTCCAGCGACTCCCGCGACCACCTCGGCTCTCCCGGCGGCGGCATGGTCCCGGTGGACGACGTGGTCGGCCGCGCCGACTGGATCGTCTGGCCGTTCGGCCACGCCAGGTCGGGACTGGACCGTCCCGGCGCCTACGCGCGCGTGCCCGCCGGAACCGGCGGCACGGATGGGCCGGACGGTACCGGGGACGCCGATGGGTAGCCGCGGCAAGCCGCGCGGGGCGCCCGGCGGCCCCGCCGAGAACCTGCTGCCGACCGGCTCGCGCCGCGCGGGCGGCACCTCCGGCGGCCGCTCCCGGGCGGAGCGGCGCCGCCTGCAGCGCAAGGTCAAACGGCGCCGCCGACGCGGCGCCGTCAAGGAGATACCCCTTCTCGTCGGGGTCGCCGTCCTGATAGCGCTGGTGCTGAAGACCTTCCTGGTGCAGGCGTTCGTGATCCCGTCCGGCTCCATGGAGCAGACGATCCGGATCGGCGACCGGGTGCTCGTCGACAAGCTCACCCCGTGGTTCGGGTCCCGCCCCGCGCGCGGGGACGTCGTCGTCTTCCGCGACCCCGGCGGCTGGCTCCAGGGCGAGCGGACCGCCACCGAGGACGCCCCCGTCGTCGTCAAGCAGGTCAAGGAGGCGCTGACCTTCATCGGCCTGCTGCCCTCCGACGACGAGCAGGACCTCATCAAACGCGTCGTCGGCGTGGGCGGCGACCGGGTCAGGTGCTGCGACGCCCAGGGCCGGGTCACCGTCAACGGCGTCCCCCTCCAGGAGGACTACCTCTTCCCCGGCAACGCCCCCTCCACCACGCGCTTCGACGTCACCGTCCCCCAGGGCCGGCTGTGGGTGATGGGCGACCACCGGGCCAACTCCGCGGACTCCCGCGCCCACCAGGAGACCGACTTCGGTACGGTTTCCGAGGACGAGGTGGTCGGCCGCGCCAGGATGATCGTCTGGCCGCTCGGCCACTGGAGCACCCTGGAGGAGCCGAAGACGTACGCGTCCGTCTCCGACGCGGCCTCCGCGCCCACCGCGGCGGCGGGTCCGTCGCATAGGGTTGCCCCCGACGAATCGAACGAGTTGATCCAGCTCCCGACCCCTGCGGAACTCCCGCTCGTTATGGGAGTGGTGGGCCTGCGTCGGACACGGGGCAGGCAGCGGTACGGAGTAAGGAGTTGGCGTGGGGGATGTGGCGGTTGGCGCACGGTCCGGACACGGTGGCGAGGAGGACCGCGGACGCCCCGTGGAAGCGGCCCCCCCGGCCACGGACGGCGTTCCGGTCACCGGGAATGACTCCCCGGCGGCCGGCGACGGCGCGGTGACGGACGGGCGCGGCGACGGGCGCGACCACGGGCGCGACAGGATCGGCGGACAGGGTCCGGGCGGTACGGCGGACGGCGGCGGGACGCCGGGGTCCGGCGGCCCCTCCGGTCCCGGCGGCTCCGGCGGGGCGCCCGGACCCGGTGGGACGGCCGGTCCGGAGGACACCCCGCCGCCCAGGCCGGCCAAGAAGCAGCGCTCCTTCTGGAAGGAGCTGCCGCTGCTGATCGGCATCGCGCTGGTGCTCGCCCTGCTCATCAAGACGTTCCTGGTGCAGGCGTTCTCCATCCCCTCCGCGTCGATGCAGAACACCCTCACCGAGGGCGACCGGGTCCTGGTCGACAAGCTCACCCCCTGGTTCGGCTCCGAGCCCGACCGCGGCGAGGTCGTCGTCTTCCACGACCCCGACGACTGGCTGGCGGGCGAGCCCACCACCGACCCCAACGCCCTGCAGACCTTCCTGGGCTGGATCGGCCTGATGCCGTCCTCCGAGGAGAAGGACCTGATCAAGCGGGTCATCGGCGTCGGCGGCGACACCGTCGAGTGTGAGGGCACCGGCCCGCTCAAGGTCAACGGCAAGGCGCTGGAGGAGTCGTCGTACGTCTACCCCGGCAACACGCCGTGCAGCGACGACGACCAGGGCGGCCGGTTCAAGGTCAAGGTCCCCGAGGGTTACATCTGGGTCATGGGCGACCACCGGCAGAACAGCCGCGACTCCCGCTACAACCAGGGCGACAAGAACCACGGCATGGTCCCGGTGGACGAGGTCATCGGCCGCGCCATCGTGGTCGCCTGGCCCCTCAACCACTGGGACACCCTGCCGGTCCCGGACACCTTCGACCAGACGGGCCTGGACGCCCGGTCCTCGGCGGCCGCTGCCCTGTCGGCCGCGCCCGAGGGCCTCGCCCTGGCGGGCGCCGTGCCCGTGGTGCTGTGGCGCCGCAGGCGGGCCGCGGCGCAGCGGGCGCGCTGAGGCGGGTCCGTTCCCGCACGGGCGCGCCCGGCCCGGCCGGGCCGGCGGCGCGGCGCGTGGAGGCGCCTGGCCGGACCGGGCGCGCGGGCGCGCCACGGCAGGCCGTCGGTGCGCCGGGAGCCCGGCCCCGGCCGCTGCCGGTGAACCCCGGCGGGGGCTGACCGTGCCGGGTACCGCCCGGTAGGGTGCGGACCCATGGGTGGCGAGAGTACGACGCGTACGGCTCCGGGCACGGCCCGTACGGGCCCGGCCGCGGCGACCGGCCGGGCCGGGCAGCGGCTGTCCGGGCTGGCGGTCGCGCTGGGCATGGTGCTGTTCCTCGGCGGCTTCGTCTGGGCGGCGGTGGTGTACCGGCCGTACACCGTGCCGACCGACTCGATGACGCCGACGATCGGCACGGGCGACCGCGTGCTGGCCCAGCGCGTCGACGGCACCGACGTGCGCCGCGGCGACGTGGTCGTCTTCCGGGACAGCACCTGGGCCGACGCCCCGATGGTCAAGCGCGTGGTCGCGGTCGGCGGCGACACCGTCTCCTGCTGCGAGCACGGGAAACTCCAGGTCGACGGCAAGGAGATCGACGAGCCCTACCTCCCGGCGGGCACGTCGGCGCAGAGCGCCGGCTTCCCGACCGTGACCGTCCCGGAGGGGCGCCTGTTCCTGCTCGGTGACGAACGCCGGACCTCGCTGGACTCCACCGCCCACCTCACGGACGCCGCCGGCGGCAGTGTGGCGCGCTCCGCGGTGGAGGCCCGGGTGGACGCCGTGGTCTGGCCGATGGACGGCATGCTGCAGCGGCCCACCGGCTTCACCGAGCTGGGCCCCCTGTCCTCGCCGGGCCCGCTGCGCGCGATCACCTGGACGGTGATCGCCGGAGTGGTGCTGATCCTGGGCGGCGCCGCCTACGGCCCCCTGGCCAAGCGGGCTGCCTCCCGCGCCCGGACGGGGTCCGCCGGTGCCCGCTGACGCCACGGAGGCCGAGCGCGACACCTACGAGGGCGGGCTGCGCAAGGTCGCCCGGGTGGTGCTGCTCGACCCCGACGACCGCATTCTGCTGCTGCACGGCCACGAACCCGACGACCCGGCGGACGACTGGTGGTTCACGCCCGGCGGCGGCGTGGAGGGCGACGAGACCCGCGAGGAGGCCGCCCTCAGGGAACTCGCCGAGGAGACCGGCATCACCGAGGTCGACCTGGGGCCGGTGCTGTGGCGGCGCCGCTGCTCCTTCCCGTTCGCCGGCCGCCGCTGGGACCAGGACGAGTGGTACTACCTGGCCCGGACCACCCAGACCGCGACGGCCGCGACCGCGCTGACCGAGCTGGAGCGGCGCAGCGTGGCGGGAGCACGCTGGTGGACGTGCCGGGAACTGGCCCGGGCCCATGAGACGGTGTACCCGACCAGGCTCGCCGAGCTGCTGCGCAAGCTGCTCGACGAGGGCCCCCCGGCCGGCCCGGTGACCCTTGACACGGAAATCGTCTAGCGGCTCACGGGACTGGCGCACAATGGTGGGATCGCACGGCTGAAGGGGAACATGCCATGAGCGCCGAGGACCTCGAGAAGTACGAGACCGAGATGGAGCTGAAGCTCTACCGGGAGTACCGCGATGTCGTCGGTCTGTTCAAATACGTGATCGAGACCGAGCGGCGTTTCTATCTCACCAACGACTACGAGATGCAGGTGCACTCGGTCCAAGGCGAGGTGTTCTTCGAGGTCACCATGGCGGACGCGTGGGTGTGGGACATGTACCGGCCGGCCCGGTTCGTCAAGCAGGTGCGGGTGCTCACGTTCAAGGACGTGAACATCGAGGAGCTGAACAAGAGCGATCTGGAACTTCCCGGGAGCTGACGGGAAGACCCGGCTGATCCGTGTGGGTGACGGAGTTTTCCACAACCGGTGAGTAACTCACCAAGATCCACACGATCGACCGGTCCGCGTGATCGTCGGTGCCGGAGGTGGTGCCGACATGAACGCACGAAGCGCGATGGGCACGTACGGCGAGACGCTCGCCGCCCGCAGGCTGACCGAGTCCGGAATGACCCTCCTGGAGCGCAACTGGCGCTGCGGAAGGTCCGGCGAGATCGACATCGTCGCCCGCGACGGTGACGTCCTGGTCGTCTGCGAGGTCAAGACCCGCAGGACCGGCCGGTTCGAACACCCGATGGCCGCGGTCACCTCGGCGAAGGCCGAACGGCTGCGCGACCTCGCCCAGCGCTGGATCCAGAGCCACGGCGGCGCCCCGCCGGGCGGGGTCCGCATCGACCTGGTGGGCATCCTGCTGCCCCGGCGCGGCGCGCCCGTCGTCGAGCACGCGCGGGGGGTGGCCTGATGTCGTTCGCGCGTACCTGCTCGGTGACGCTGGTCGGCGTCGAGGGCGTGGTCGTCGAGGTCCAGGCCGACCTGGAACCGGGCGTGGCGGCCTTCACGCTGGTGGGACTGCCCGACAAGAGCCTGATCGAGAGCCGGGACCGGGTCAGGGCCGCGGTCGTCAACTCCGGCACCCCGTGGCCGCAGAAGAAGCTGACGGTGGGGCTGAGCCCCGCCTCCGTGCCGAAAAGCGGCAGCGGTTTTGATCTTGCTGTGGCCGCCGCCGTCCTGGGCGCCGCCGAGCGGATCGACCCCCGGGTGCTCGCCGACATCGTGATGATCGGCGAACTGGGCCTGGACGGCCGGGTGCGTCCGGTACGGGGCATCCTGCCGGCGGTCCTCGCCGCGGCGGACGCCGGTTACGAGCAGGTCGTGGTGCCCGAGTGCGCCGCCGGCGAGGCCACCCTGGTGCCCGGCATCTCCGTCCTGGGCGTGCGCAGCCTGCGCCAGTTGATCGCCGTCCTCGCCGACGAACCCGTCCCCGACGAGGAACCCGACCAGCAGGGCCGCCCCGACCCGCTGCTGGCCGGCCTGCGCCTCCCCGGCACCGGCGCGGCCACCGGCACCCACGGCACCGGCCCCGACCACGCCCCCGACCTCGCCGACGTGGTGGGGCAGACCTCCGCGCGCACGGCCGTCGAGGTCGCCGCCGCCGGCGGGCACCACCTGTTCCTGGAGGGACCGCCCGGGGCCGGCAAGACGATGCTGGCCGAGCGGCTGCCCGCCGTACTGCCCCGGCTGACCCGCCAGGAGTCCCTGGAGGTCACCGCGGTGCACTCGGTGGCCGGCCTGCTGCCCCCCGGCAAACCCCTGATCGACACGGCCCCCTACTGCGCGCCGCACCACTCGGCGACCATGCAGTCCCTGGTGGGCGGCGGCCAGGGCATCGCCCGGCCCGGAGCCGTGTCGCTTTCCCACCGAGGCGTCCTCTTTTTGGATGAAGCGCCGGAATTCGGCACGCAGGCCCTCGACGCCCTGCGCCAGCCGCTGGAGAGCGGCCACGTCGTCATCGCGCGCAGCGCCGGCGTCGTGCGCTTCCCGGCCCGGTTCCTCATGGTGCTCGCCGCCAACCCCTGCCCCTGCGGGCGCTTCTCCCAGCGGGACGCGCTGTGCGAGTGCCCGCCCTCGGCGATCCGCCGCTACCAGGCCAGGCTCTCCGGTCCGCTGCTGGACCGGGTCGACCTCCGGGTCGAGGTGGACCGCGTCACCCGCGCCGAACTGGCCGCGTGCGGCACCCCCGGCGAGTCCAGCGCCACCGTCGCCGACCGGGTCCGGGCGGCCCGGGAGCGCACCGCCGCCCGGCTCGCCGGCACCCCCTGGCGGACCAACGGCGAAGTGCCCGGGCGGGAGCTGCGCAACCGCTGGCATCCGGTGCCCGGCGCGCTCGACGAGGCCGAGCGGGGCCTGGAGCGCGGCGCCCTGACCGCACGCGGCCTGGACCGGGTGCTGCGCGTCGCCTGGACCGTCGCCGACCTCGCGGGGCACGACCGGCCCGGCGCCGGTGACGTGGCCCTCGCCCTCCAGTTGCGCACCGGGGTGCCGCGCGGTGTGCCGATGACCGTCGGGGCGGCGCCATGAGCGCGGACGGCGAGGACCGCGCAGGGCTGCTGGACCGGGTCTTCCTCACCCGGGTCGTCGAGCCCGGCGACGAGCGGGCCGGGCGGTGGGTGCGGGAGTACGGGGCCGCCGAGGTGGCCCGGCGGCTCCGGACGGGCGGGCCGCCCCTGCCCGGCGCGAGCGAGCGGCGGTGGGCGGGGCTGCGGGCCCGCGCCGGGGAGGCCGAGCCGGACCGGGACCTGGCGGTGGCCCGGGCGGCCGGGGTGCGGTTCGTGACCCCGGGGGAGGCGGAGTGGCCGGGACAGTTGGACGACCTCGGGGACGCCCGGCCGCTGGGCCTGTGGGTGCGCGGCCGGCCCAGCCTGCGGATGTGGGCGCTCCGGTCGGTCGCCGTGGTCGGCGCCCGCGCCTGCACCGAGTACGGCGCCCACATGGCCGCCGCCCTCGCCGCGGGCCTCGCCGAACGCGGCTGGGTGGTGGTCTCCGGCGGCGCCTACGGGGTCGACGGCGCCGCCCACCGGGGCGCCCTCGGCGCACGCGGCGCCACCGCCGCCGTGCTGGCCAGCGGCATCGACCGCCCCTATCCGCGCGGCCACACCGAGCTGATCCGCCGGATCACCGAACAGGGCCTGGTGCTCGGCGAGCTGCCGCCCGGCGAGCACCCCACCCCGAGCAGATTCGTCCTGCGCAACCGGGTGATCGCCGCGCTCACCCGGGGCACGGTGGTCGTCGAGGCCGCCCACCGCAGCGGCTCCCTCGTCACCGCCCGGGCGGCACAGCGCCTGGGCCGCCACACCATGGGAGTCCCCGGGCCGGCCACCAGCGCGCTCTCCGCCGGCGTCCACGAACTGCTGCGTGGCGGCGCCGTACTGGTCACCGACGCCGCCGAGGTCGTCGAGCTGGTCGGGGACATGGGCGAGCTGGCCCCGGCCCGGCGCGGCCCCGTGCTCCCCACCGATCTGCTGGAGCCCCGCGCCCGGGAGGTGCTCGCCGCACTGCCCGGCGACGGGCCCGCGTCGGCGGCCGGGATCGCGCGCCGCGCCCAGACCACGGAGGACGACGCGGTCGCGCGGCTGTACGAGCTTCGAGCACTCGGTTACGTCGAACGACACGACGACGGCTGGAGGTTGACACACCAGACGGCGATCTCGGGTCGCACCGGTCGCCACCCCCGCTGACCGAGCGTGTTCGGCCGTCCGGGGGAACCCCGACGCCCTTGGGATTCACCGCAGTTGAGGTATTCGAGTGATCACGCTGAGCGATCGGGGACGGCTCGGCGGAGCGTCGAGAGGAACGTATCTGCGCATCCTCGGCGTCCGTTGTTCGCTCACTGCCACAGTCCAGTCACGCTACGCTCACGAGGACCCCCACGCAGAACAGGCGCAGAACAGGCAGCGACAGACACCTGATCCGACGGCTCCCAGCAGCACCGGCAAACCGGCAATCGGCAGAACGGCACAAGGCGACGAATGCCCCAGCACACCTCCGGGCCCGACCGGGCGGCCATCCCCCCAGCCGCCCGCGACGGTGCCAGCGTCCGGCCGCCCGCTCCCACGACACTCGACGAGCTGTGGCGGTCGTACAAGACGACGGGGGACGAGCGGCTGCGTGAGCAGCTCATCCTGCATTACTCGCCCCTGGTGAAGTACGTGGCCGGCCGGGTGAGCGTGGGCCTGCCGCCCAATGTCGAGCAGGCGGACTTCGTCTCCTCCGGGGTGTTCGGGCTGATCGACGCGATCGAGAAGTTCGACATCGACCGGGAGATCAAGTTCGAGACGTACGCGATCACCCGGATCCGGGGCGCGATGATCGACGAACTGCGGGCGCTGGACTGGATCCCCCGGTCCGTGCGGCAGAAGGCCCGCAACGTCGAACGGGCCTACGCGACCCTGGAGGCCCAGCTCAGACGGACCCCGACGGAGGCCGAGGTGGCCGCCGAGATGGGCATCGCGGTCGACGAGCTGCACGCGGTGTTCAGCCAGTTGTCGCTGGCCAACGTGGTGGCGCTGGAAGAGCTGCTGCACGTAGGCGGCGAGGGCGGGGACCGGCTCAGCCTGATCGACACCCTGGAGGACACCGCCGCCGACAACCCGGTGGAGGTGGCCGAGGACCGGGAACTGCGCCGGTTCCTGGCGCGGGCGATCAACACGCTCCCCGAGCGGGAGAAGACCGTCGTCACCCTCTACTACTACGAGGGACTCACCCTCGCCGAGATCGGCAATGTGCTGGGCGTCACGGAGAGCCGGGTCAGCCAGATCCACACCAAGTCGGTCCTGCAACTCCGCGCCAAGCTGGCCGGATTCGGCCGCTGAGCCGGCCCGGCCGGACCCGCCGCCGGGCGGCCGACTCCCGTCCCGGGAGAGGCGTCCGTACAGTGGTCGACGTGCCAAGGATTCGAGCGGCCTCCGTGGCCGAGCACCGGTCGATGCAGCGTGCCGCCCTGCTGGACGCGGCACGCTCCCTGCTGTCCGAGGGCGGGACGGAGGCGCTGACCTTCCCCGCGCTGGCCGAGCGGACGGGACTCGCGCGGTCCTCCGTGTACGAGTACTTCCGGTCCCGGGGCGCGGTCGTCGAGGAGCTGTGCGCGGTCGACTTCCCCGTCTGGGCGGCGGAGGTCGAGGCGGCGATGGCCGCGGCGGACCGGCCGGAGGCCAAGGTCGAGGCGTATGTCCGTAAGCAACTCGAACTGGTCGGCGACCGGCGCCACCGCGCGGTCGTCGCCATCTCCGCGAGCGAGCTGGACGCCGGCGCCCGGGAGAAGATCCGCGCGGCGCACGGCGGGCTCGTCGCCATGATCGTCGAGGCGCTCGCGGAGCTGGGCCACGCCGAGCCCCGGCTCGCGGCGATGCTGCTCCAGGGCGTCGTCGACGCGGCCGTGCGCCGCACCGAGCTGGGCGCCGCCGAGCCACCGGAGACGATCATCGAGGCGGCGGTGTCGATGGCGCTCCGGGGAGTCCGGGGCGACTGACTGGCCCCCCGGCCCCCTCCCCTCCTCCACCCCCTCGCGCCCGCCTCCCCCCCCCCCACGTCGTCACGGTCACCGCAGCGGCAGCGGCAGCGGCAGCGGCACCCCCAGAACCGGCAGCAGCCTCGACGGGCCCCTCGTCAGGAGCCACGGCGGGAGCAAGGTCAGGGGGTCGAGGTAGGCACCGGCCCGCCGCAGGCCCCAGTGCAGGCAGCCGGCCGGGCAGTGGGAGGCGGTGGCCTCCACCGTGCCGACGGTCTCGCCCGCCGTGACCTGGGTGCCCGTCCGCACCGAGGCCCGTACCGGCTCGTACGTCGTCCGCAGGGGCGGCTCGCCCGTCCCGGCCAGCTCCACCGAGACCACGCCTTTCCCGGCCACGCGCCCGGCGAAGGAGACCCGCCCCGCCGCCACCGCGCGGACCGGGGCCCCGGGACGGGCCGCGAGGTCCACGCCGCGGTGGCCCGGACCGTACGGGCTGGCCGGGGGTGCCCAGCCGCGCACCACCACCGGACGCGCGCCGGTCGGCCAGAGCCGCGCCACCGCGGGCACCGGTGCGCCCGGTCCGTCGCCGGCGGCCGGCACCATCACCGGCGGCGCCCCCGGGAGGGCCGTCAGAGTCAGTAGCAGGACGGCCCGGACGCCCGTCCGCGGCCATCGCCTTCGTCGTGCTCGCATGGGAGAACCGTCCCGCACCGGCCCCGGCCGCCGCCGGGGGCTGTGGACGACCAGCCGGTTGTGGACAGCGGCGTCACCCGGTGCTCCCCGGGTCCCGTACACTTCTGGTGGCGATCCGGGTCACCGGGTCGACTTCGCACGCCCCGATACGCGACCGGTCGACGGCACGTATCAGCGCCCCTCGGTCCTTCGTGGCACGGCGCACCGCGGGCGTCAGGCGCGGGAGCCGTCCGGCTTCCGCGGCACAACCGAGAAACACAAGGAGAAACGGCCATGGCCGTCGTCACGATGCGGGAGCTGCTGGAGAGCGGCGTCCACTTCGGTCACCAGACCCGCCGCTGGAACCCGAAGATGAAGCGCTTCATCTTCACCGAGCGCAACGGCATCTACATCATCGACCTGCTCCAGTCGCTGTCGTACATCGACCGCGCCTACGAGTTCGTCAAGGAGACCGTCGCCCACGGCGGCACGGTCATGTTCGTCGGCACCAAGAAGCAGGCGCAGGAGGCCATCGCCGAGCAGGCCACCCGCGTCGGCATGCCCTACGTCAACCAGCGCTGGCTGGGCGGCATGCTCACCAACTTCTCGACCGTCTACAAGCGTCTGCAGCGCCTCAAGGAGCTCGAGCAGATCGACTTCGAGGACGTCGCCGCGTCCGGTCTGACCAAGAAGGAGCTTCTCGTGCTCTCGCGCGAGAAGGCCAAGCTGGAGAAGACCCTCGGTGGTATCCGCGAGATGTCCAAGGTGCCCAGCGCCGTCTGGATCGTGGACACCAAGAAGGAGCACATCGCGGTCGGCGAGGCCCGGAAGCTCAACATCCCGGTCGTCGCCATCCTCGACACCAACTGCGACCCCGACGAGGTCGACTACAAGATCCCGGGCAACGACGACGCGATCCGCTCCGTCACCCTGCTCACCCGCGTGATCGCCGACGCCGTCGCCGAGGGCCTCATCGCCCGCAGCGGTGTGGCCACCGAGGGCAAGGGCGAGAAGGCCGCGGGCGAGCCGCTGGCCGAGTGGGAGCGCGACCTGCTCGAGGGCGAGAAGAAGGCCGAGGAGGCCCCGGCCGCCGAGGCCCCCGCCGCGGAGGCCGCTCCGGCCGCCGAGGCCGAGCAGCCGGCCGAGGCCGCCGAGGCCCCGGCCGCCGAGGCGCCCGCCGCGGACGCCGAGCAGGGCTGACCCCCCACCCCCTTCGGGTACCGGACGGCGGGGGCCCACCGGCCTCCGCCGTCCGACCCGTAGATCTTCGGACTTCGAGAGAGATTCCAGAATCATGGCGAACTACACCGCCGCCGACGTCAAGAAGCTCCGGGAGCTCACCGGCGCCGGCATGATGGACTGCAAGAAGGCGCTGGACGAGGCCGACGGCAACGTCGAGAAGGCCGTCGAGGCGCTCCGCATCAAGGGCCAGAAGGGCGTCGCCAAGCGCGAGGGCCGCTCCGCGGAGAACGGCGCGGTCGTCTCGATCATCGCCGACGACAACTCCTCCGGCGTCCTGGTCGAGCTGAAGTGCGAGACGGACTTCGTGGCCAAGGGCGACCGCTTCCAGAACGTCGCCAAGACCATCGCCGAGCACGTCGCCAAGGCCGCCCCGGCCGACCTGGAGGCCCTGCTCGCCTCCGAGATCGAGCCCGGCAAGACCGTCCAGGCGTACGTCGACGAGGCCAACGCCAACCTCGGCGAGAAGATCGTCCTGGACCGCTTCGCGCGGTTCGCCGACGGCTTCGTCACCGCGTACATGCACCGCACGATGCCCGACCTGCCCCCGCAGATCGGTGTCCTCGTCGAGCTGGACAAGCCCAACGCCGAGGTCGCCAAGGGCATCGCGCAGCACATCGCCGCGTTCGCCCCGAAGTACCTCTCCAAGGACGACGTCCCGGCCGACATCGTCGAGGCCGAGCGCCGCATCGCCGAGGAGACCACCCGCGCCGAGGGCAAGCCCGAGGCCGCCCTGCCGAAGATCGTCGAGGGTCGCCTCAACGGCTTCTTCAAGGACGCCACGCTGCTCGGCCAGCCGTACGCGCTGGACAACAAGAAGTCCGTCCAGAAGGTCCTGGACGAGGCCGGTGTCACCCTGAAGCGCTTCTCGCGCATCAAGGTCGGCATCTGAGTCCGCACCGCGACGGACGCACGACCCCGGTAGGGTCGACAGCACCCGCCCGCGTCGCACGCGGGCGGCTGCAGAACTGACGAGGAGGCCATTGCCGCGCATGGGATGCCAGCACCCCACCGGCAGTGGCCTTCTTCGTATGTGCGCCAAGGAAAAGAAGTGAGATTGCGATGACCACCAAGGCCGAGAAGAGCGACGACGGCAAAGTACGCGGCCGGTTTCTGCTGAAGCTGTCCGGAGAGGCGTTCTCCGGCGGCGGGGGCCTCGGCGTCGACCCCGACGTGGTGCATGCCATCGCGCGTGAGATCGCGGCCGTCGTCCGGGACGGCGCGCAGATCGCCATCGTCATCGGCGGCGGCAACTTCTTCCGCGGCGCGGAACTCCAGGTGCGCGGCATGGACCGGGCCCGCTCCGACTACATGGGCATGCTCGGCACCGTGATGAACTGCCTGGCCCTCCAGGACTTCCTGGAGAAGGAGGGCGTCGACTGCCGCGTGCAGACCGCCATCACCATGGGCCAGGTCGCCGAGCCCTACATCCCGCTGCGCGCCGTGCGCCACCTGGAGAAGGGGCGCGTGGTCATCTTCGGCGCCGGTATGGGCATGCCGTACTTCTCCACCGACACCACCGCCGCCCAGCGCGCCCTGGAGATCGACGCCGAGGCGCTCCTCATGGGCAAGAACGGCGTGGACGGGGTCTACGACTCCGACCCGAAGACCAACCCGGACGCGGTCAAGTTCGACGCCCTGGGCTACGGCGAGGTCATCACCCGCGACCTGAAGGTCGCCGACGCCACCGCGGTCACGCTCTGCCGCGACAACAGGCTCCCGATCGTGGTGTTCGAGCTCCTGAAGGAGGGCAACATCGCCCGTGCCGTGAAGGGTGAGAAGATCGGCACGCTCGTGGGTGAGCAGGACAGCCGGGCCTGACCGGATGAACCACGGTGCCCCGCCGGGGGATGGACAATGTCCTGCCGGTCGGGAACCGTGCAGAAGAAGACGCGACGCAGCCGGCCGCCGCCCCGACGAGGAACCGCAGCCGGGCCTACTCAAGACACGCAGGAGCAAGTGGTGATCGAAGAGACCCTCCTCGAGGCCGAGGAGAAGATGGAGAAGGCCGTCGTGGTCGCTAAGGAGGACTTCGCCGCGATCCGCACCGGCCGTGCGCACCCGGCGATGTTCAACAAGATCGTGGCCGACTACTACGGCGCGCCGACGCCGATCAACCAACTGGCCTCGTTCTCCGTGCCCGAGCCGCGCATGGCCGTGGTGACGCCGTTCGACAAGAGCGCCCTGCGCAACATCGAACAGGCCATCCGCGACTCCGACCTGGGCGTCAACCCGAGCAACGACGGCAACATCATCCGCGTGGTGTTCCCCGAGCTGACCGAGGAGCGCCGCCGCGAGTACATCAAGGTCGCCCGCGGCAAGGGCGAGGACGCCAAGGTCTCCATCCGCGCGGTGCGCCGCAAGGCCAAGGACGCCATCGACAAGCTGATCAAGGACGGCGAGGTCGGCGAGGACGAGGGCCGCCGTGCGGAGAAGGAGCTCGACGACACCACCTCGAAGTACGTCGCCCAGGTGGACGAGCTCCTCAAGCACAAGGAAGCGGAGCTGCTCGAGGTCTGATGAACGACTCTTCCTGGGGGGCGCCGCCGCAGACCGGGTACTGGGGGCCGTCCGACCAGGGGCCTGTCCAGGGGGCTGCCCCGGCGGGTCCCGCGTACGACGCGCACTCCGCGCAGCAGACTCGCCCCATGCCCATCGTGCCCGACGTACCCGAACACGGCGGAGACCAGGATGAGGGCCGGGGGGCCGCTCGGCCGGGCGGCCCCGCGTTCCACGACGATCCCGCGGCGCGGCCCTACCAGGCGGCGCCGCGGAATCCGGAGCCCCTGCCCGACGCCCCGCAGCCGGTGCCCCGGCCGCCGAAGAAGAGCGCCGGGCGCGACCTGGGCGCCGCGATAGGGGTCGGTCTCGGACTCGGCGTGGTCATCATCGCGTCACTGTTCGTCGTCAAGGCCGCGTTCGTCGCGGTCGTCGTCGTCGCCGTCGTGGTCGGCCTGTGGGAACTGACCAAGCGACTGGAGGAACGCAAGGAGATCAGGGCGCCGCTCGTCCCGCTCGCGATCGGCGGCGCGGCCATGGTCGTCGCCGGTTACGTCCGGGGCGCCGAGGGCGCCTGGGTCGCCATGGCGCTCACCGCGCTGGCGGTGCTGGTGTGGCGGATGACCGAACCGCCCGAGGGCTACCTCAAGGACGTCACCGCGGGCGTGTTCGCCGCGTTCTACGTGCCGTTCCTGGCCACCTTCGTCGCCCTGATGCTGGCGGCCGACGACGGGCCCTGGCGGGTGCTGACCTTCCTGGTGCTGACGGTGGTCAGCGACACCGGCGCCTACGCGGTGGGCTGGCGGTTCGGCCGGACCAAGCTGGCCCCCCGGATCAGCCCCGGCAAGACCCGCGAGGGCCTGCTCGGCGCGGTGTCGTTCGCGATGGTGGCGGGCGCGCTGTGCACGCAGTTCCTGATCGACGACGGCGCCTGGTGGCAGGGCCTGCTGCTGGGCCTCGCGGTCGCCGTCAGCGCCACCCTCGGCGACCTCGGCGAGTCGATGATCAAGCGCGACCTCGGCATCAAGGACATGGGCACCCTGCTGCCGGGCCACGGCGGCATCATGGACCGCCTGGACTCCCTGCTGCCGACCGCACCGGTGGTGTGGCTGCTGCTGGTGATCTTCGTCGGCTCGGGTTGACAGCGGTCGGGTACGCTGGAAGGGCTCGCGGCATCACACCGCGGGCCCTTTCCTTGTCCCCGCCGACGCGGGGACGATCCCGTGAGGTCTCCTGGCTCCGGCATGGCCCTGCCGTCGTCCCCGCGCCGCCGGGGCTGCCACAGGCCCGTCGTCTTGAGGAGTTGTCCGACCGTGGCCCGTCCCGCCCCCGGTGAGCTGACCTTCGCCGCCCCCCGCGGAGCCAAGAAGCCGCCGCGGCACCTCGCCGACCTCTCGCCCGCCGAGCGCAAGGAAGCGGTGGCCGCGGCCGGCGAGAAGCCGTTCCGCGCCCGGCAGCTCTCCCAGCACTACTTCGCGCGCTACGCGCACGACCCGGAGCAGTGGACCGACATCCCCGCCGGTTCCCGCGAGCGGCTCCGGGAGGCGCTGCTGCCCGAGCTGATGACGGTCGTACGGCATCTGTCGACCGACGCGGGCACCACCCGCAAGACGCTGTGGAAGCTGTTCGACGGCACGCTCGTGGAGTCGGTGCTGATGCGCTACCCGGACCGGGTGACCATGTGCATCAGCTCCCAGGCGGGCTGCGGGATGAACTGCCCGTTCTGCGCCACCGGCCAGGCCGGTCTGGACCGGAACCTGTCGACCGCCGAGATCGTGCACCAGATCGTGGACGGGATGCGGGCGCTGCGGGACGGCGAGGTCCCCGGCGGCCCGGCGCGGCTGAGCAACATCGTGTTCATGGGCATGGGCGAGCCCCTCGCCAACTACAACCGGGTCGTCGGCGCCATCCGCCGCCTCACCGACCCCGAGCCCGACGGCCTCGGCCTGTCCCAGCGCGGCATCACCGTGTCGACCGTCGGCCTGGTCCCCGCCATCCACCGCTTCGCCGACGAGGGCTTCAAGTGCCGGCTGGCCGTCTCGCTGCACGCCCCCGACGACGAGCTGCGCGACACCCTGGTGCCGGTGAACACCCGCTGGAAGGTCCGCGAGGTGCTGGACGCCGGGCTGGAGTACGCCGCGAAGTCCGGGCGCCGGCTGTCCATCGAGTACGCGCTGATCCGGGACATCAACGACCAGGCGTGGCGCGGCGACCGGCTCGGCCGGCTGCTCAAGGGCAAGCCCGTGCACGTCAACCTGATCCCGCTGAACCCGACGCCCGGCTCGAAGTGGACCGCCTCCCGGCCCGAGGACGAGCAGGCGTTCGTCGAGGCGATCGCCGCCCACGGTGTGCCGGTGACCATCCGGGACACCCGTGGTCAGGAGATCGACGGGGCGTGTGGGCAGCTCGCCGCCAGCGAGCGGTAACCTGACCGGCGGCGCCAGGACATCCACACCGTCCCGGCACAGCCATCATCCGACATCTTCATATTCCGACAGGGGAGCGCCACAGCGCTGAGAGTGCGGCACCGGCCGCAGACCCTCCGAACCTCGCCCAGGTCATTCTGGGTAGGGAGATCGGTCACCACTCGAGCTGTTGCGCCCTGCCCGGGTCCCCGACGAGGGGCCCCGGGCAGGGCCGCGTCTCTTCCTGGAGCGTCCCAGGAGGAATCCAGTGAGCATCACCAAGAAGGCCGCCGTCCTGGCCGTAGGGCTCGGCCTGGTCACCGTGTCCGCGTGCGGATCGTCGTCCGGCGGCGACGAGGGGTCCGGCGACTCCAGGACCGTCACCCTGGTCAGCCACGACTCGTGGGCCGCGTCCAAGAGCGTCATCGCCGCCTTCGAGAAGGAGTCCGGCTACCGGGTCGAGGTCCTGGAGGACGGCGACGCCGGGCAGGCCGTCAACAAGGCGATCCTGACCAAGGACAACCCCCAGGGCGACGTCCTCTTCGGCGTCGACAACACCCTGCTCTCCCGCGCCCTGGACAACGGCCTGTTCCAGCCGTACGAGGCCAAGGGCCTGGACCGGATCGACGAGCGGTACCAGCTCGACGCCGGCAAGCACCGGGTCACGCCCGTCGACTACGGCGACATCTGCGTCAACTACGACAAGGCGTACTTCCGCGACCACAAGCTGACCCCGCCCGCCTCCTTCGACGACCTGACCGAGCCCGCCTACAAGGACCTCCTCGTCACCGAGAACGCCGGCACCTCCTCGCCCGGCCTCGGCTTCCTGCTCGGCACCGCCGCGCGGTACGGCGACGGGGGCTGGGCGGCGTACTGGAAGAAGCTGAAGGCCAACGGGGTGAAGGTCGTCGACGGCTGGGAGCAGGCGTACAACGAGGAGTTCTCCGGTTCGGCCGGCGGCCGGAAGGCGGGCGGCGACCGGCCGCTGGTCGTCTCGTACGCCTCCTCGCCGCCCGTCGAGGTGGTCTACGCCGACCCGCAGCCCAAGACCGCGCCCACCGGAGTCGCCACCGGCACCTGCTTCCGGCAGACCGAGTTCGCGGGGCTGCTGAGCAACGCGCGCAACCCCGAGGGCGGCAAGGCGCTCATCGACTTCCTGATCAGCAAGCGGTTCCAGGAGGACATGCCGCTGAACATGTACGTCAACCCGGTGGTCTCCGGTACGAAGCTGCCCGCCGTCTACACCGGCAACATGCCGGCCGTGGAGCGCCCCGAGACCATGGCCCCGGCGAAGATCGCCGAACACCGTGACGACTGGGTCAAGGCGTGGACCTCGCTCGTACTGAAGTAGCCGGAGCGGCCGTCCGGCGGCGCGCGGGCGCGGCGCGGCTCGCCCTGATGGCGGTGCCCGTCGCGTTCTTCGCGGTGTTCTTCGCCTACCCGGTCGCGGCGATCGTCGCCCGGGGGCTGAAGGACGACTCCGGATGGCACCTCGGCCGGATCGCGGAGGTGGTGACCGCCGCCGATGTGCGGCACGTGCTGTGGTTCACCACCTGGCAGGCCCTGGCCTCCACCGCGCTCACCCTGCTGGTCGCGCTGCCCGGCGCGTACGTCTTCGCCCGGCTGGACTTCCCCGGCAAGCAGGTGCTGCGGGCCGTGGTCACCGTGCCGTTCGTGCTGCCCACGGTGGTGGTCGGCACGGCGTTCCTGGCGCTGGTCGGCCGGGGCGGGCTGCTGGACGAGCTGTGGGGGGTGCGGCTGGACACCACGGTGTGGGCGATCCTGCTCGCGCACGTGTTCTTCAACTACGCCGTCGTCGTGCGCACCGTCGGCGGCCTGTGGTCCCAGCTCGACCCGCGCCAGGAGGAGGCCGCGCGGATGCTCGGGGCCTCCCCGGCGGCGGCCTGGCGCCGGGTCACGCTGCCCGCGCTGGGGCCCGCGGTGGCCGCCGCCGCGCTGATGGTGTTCCTGTTCACCTTCACCTCCTTCGGGGTGGTGCAGATCCTCGGCGGGCCCACCTTCTCCACCCTGGAGGTGGAGATCTACCGGCAGACCTCCCAGGTCTTCGACCTCGCCACCGCCGCCGTACTGACCCTCGTCCAATTCGCCGCGGTCGCCGTGATCCTCGCCGTGCACGCCTGGACGGTACGGCGGCGGGAGACCGCCCTGAAGCTGGTGGACGCCGCGGCCACCGCCCGCCGGCCGCGCGGCGCCGGGCAGCGGGCGCTGCTGGCCGGGGTGCTGGCCACCGTCGCGGTACTGATCCTGCTGCCGCTCGCGGTCCTGGTCCAGCGCTCGCTCGACGGCGGCCTCGGCTACTACCGGGCGCTCACCCACGAGGACGGCGGCGCCTTCCTCGTCCCGCCCGTCGACGCCATCGGCAACTCCCTGCGGTACGCCCTCGCCGCCACCGCCATCGCCGTACTGATCGGCTCCCTCGCCGCCGCCGCGCTGGCCCGCCGGGACGCGGGCCGCCTGGTGCGGGGCTTCGACGCGCTGCTGATGCTGCCGCTCGGGGTGTCGGCGGTGACCGTCGGCTTCGGGTTCCTCATCGCGCTCGACGAGCCGCCGCTGGACCTGCGCTCCTCCTGGCTGCTGGTGCCGCTCGCCCAGGCACTGGTCGGCGTTCCCTTCGTGGTACGGACCATGCTGCCGGTGCTGCGGGCGGTGGACGCCAGGCTGCGGGAGGCGGCGGCGGTGCTGGGGGCGTCGCCGTGGCGGGTCTGGCGGGAGGTCGACCTGCCGCTGGTGCGGCGGGCGCTGGCGGTCGCGGCCGGCTTCGCGTTCGCGGTGTCACTGGGGGAGTTCGGGGCGACGGTGTTCATCGCGCGGCCCGACAACCCGACGCTGCCGGTGGCCGTGGCCCGACTGCTGGGGCGGCCCGGGGAGCTGAACTACGGCCAGGCGATGGCCCTTTCGACGATTTTGATGATCGTGTGCGCGGTGGCGCTGCTGGTGCTGGAGAAGCTGCGGACCGACCGGACCGGGGAGTTGTGACCATGCCGCCCAGCCTGCCCAGCCTGCTCAGCCTCGAAGGCGCCACCGTCCGCTTCGGCGGGCGGCCCGTGCTCGACGCCGTCGGCCTCGAGGTCGCCGAACACGAGATCGTGTGCGTGCTCGGGCCCAGCGGCAGCGGCAAGTCCACCCTGCTGCGGGCGGTCGCCGGGCTCCAGCCCCTGGACGCCGGGCGGGTGCTGCTCGACGGACGGGACCAGACGGGGGTGCCCGCGCACCGGCGCGAGGTCGGGCTGATGTTCCAGGACCACCAGTTGTTCCCGCAGCGTGACGTGGCCGGCAACGTCGCCTTCGGCCCCCGGATGCACGGCGCGTCCAAGGCCGAACAGGCGGATCGGGTACGGGAGCTGCTGGAGCTGGTCGGACTGCCGGGCGCCGCCCGCCGGTCGGTGGCGGCGCTGTCCGGCGGTGAGCAGCAGCGGGTGGCGCTCGCCCGGGCGCTCGCGCCCCGGCCCCGACTGCTGATGCTGGACGAGCCGCTAGGCCAGCTCGACCGCTCGCTGCGGGAGCGGCTCGTCGTGGAGCTGCGGGAGCTGTTCGGCCGCCTCGGCACCACGGTGCTCGCCGTCACCCACGACCAGGGCGAGGCGTTCGCGCTGGCCGACCGGGTGGTGGTGATGCGCGACGGGCGGATCGCCCAGCAGGGCACCCCGCTGGAGGTCTGGCAGCGGCCCGCCGACGCGTTCGTCGCCCGGTTCCTCGGCTTCGACAACGTGGCCGGCGCCACCGTCACCGGCACGGTCGCCGACACCCCCTGGGGCAAGCTGCCGGTCCCCGAGGGCGCCCCGCAGGGCAGCCGCACGGTCCTGGTGCGCCCCGCCGGGGTCCGGCTCGTCGCCGCCGGCACCGGCCTGCCCGGCACGGTCACCGCCCGCACCTTCCGCGGCACCCATGTCGCCGTGCACGTCCAGCCCGGGGGCGCGCCCCGGCTGGAGGCGGCGTGCGCGCTGCGGGACGCGCCCGGCGTGGGGGACGCGGTGGGCGTGGAGTTCGACGCGGCGGAGATCGTGGTGCTCGGCTGACCGCGCGCCCCGGAAGCGGTGCCGGTGCCCGGACACGGCGATGGCCCGCCCCCAGGAGGGGACGGGCCACCGTAGGACGGGCGGGGCGTCAGCCGTTGCTGTTCGCTCCACGGCGCCGCAGGCCGAAGAAGACCGCGCCGCCGCCGACGACGACCAGCACGGCCGCGATGCCGACGATCAGACCGGTGTTGGAGTTGGCACCGGTCTCGGCGAGGTTGGAGTCACCGGCCGCGGGCGAGGGCGCGTTGCTCGCGTCACCGGCCGGGACGGTGCTGTCGCTCGGCGAGGCGGTCGGCGACGACGGAACCGGGCTCGGCGACTCGGACTCCTCCTCCGCCGGGGTGGAGGACGACTCGGACGGGGTGGGCGTGGGCGTCGGAGTCGGGGACTCCTCCTCCTCGCCGCCGCCGCAGGCGGTGTCCGGGGTGGTGACGCCACCCTTGATGTCGTCGTCGACGTACGGCTTCGCCAGCACGTGGATGCGGTACGTCGTCTTGGGCTTCCAGTCCTCGGCGAAGGTGATGGTGGTGCCCTCGCGGGAGCCCTTCACCTCCTGCGAGCCGACCTCGACCTCGGTGCCGTTGTCCTGTCGGTAGACGGTCACCGTGGCGGGGACACCGGAGGGGTCCACGTCGGTGACGGTGATGACGCCCTTGTCGCCTTCGCACTTGGCGGCGGCGGTGAACTCGCCGATGTTGCAGGCGAACGCGTTGCCTGCGGCGCCGATGGCGAGGGCGGCCGTGGCGGTGGCCACGCCGAGGGCGCGGACGCTGCGGCGGGAGGCCGCGCTTCTGAGTATGGGCAGGGGCACGGTGGTCCTTTACCGGATACGTGGATGCGGGGGGTTCACCCGGGACCGGCGTCCACACTTTCGTGACACTGTGGTCCCAGGAGGCTCACAGGTCTATTGGCAGCGCACGACCGGTGTCAACGCACATGTCGGGTAAGGGTGTTGACTTTACCCTCTTATTAACCTCCGTGACGTTTCAGGGCCGCCGGCGCGTCCTCGATCCGGTCGACCAGGACGATCCGGGACTCCATCGACCGGCCCCGCGCCAGCGCCCGCAGCAGCGGCCACGCCGGCAGCCTCTCCGTCCAGTGCGCCCGGTCCACCAGCACCATGGGCGTGGGCTCGCCGCGCGACTCGTAGTAGTTCGGCGTCGCGTTGTCGAAGATCTCCTGTACGGTCCCGGCGGCGCCCGGCAGGAACACCACCCCCGCGTTGGAGCGGGCCAGCAGGCCGTCCTCGCGGGTGGCGTTGGCGAAGTACTTGGCGATGCCCGACGCGAAGGCGTTCGGCGGCTCGTGCCCGTAGAACCAGGTCGGGATGCCGACCGAGGCGCCCCCGCCGGGCCAGCGCTCCCGCACCTCGAAGGCGGCGCGCGCCCACTCGGTCACCGACGGGGTGAAGGACGGGGCCTTGGCGAGCAGCAGCAGCGCCTCCTCCAGCATCCCGTCGGTGAAGGGGGCCGCGTAGGCGCCGAGGTTGGCCGCCTCCATGGCGCCCGGTCCGCCGCCGGTCGCCACGGTGAGTCCGGCGCGCGCCAGTTCGCGCCCGAGCCGGGCGGCACCGGCGTACGCCTCGGTGCCGCGCGCCATGGCGTGGCCGCCCATGACGCCCACCACCCGGGCGCCGGCGAGGAGTTCGTCGAGCGCGTCCGAGACGGCGTCGTCGTGGACGGCGCGCAGCATGGAGCCGAAGATGTCCCCGTCGGCCTTGGTCCGCTGGAACCAGGCGTACGCGAGCGCGTCCGGAGTCGCCTCGTACCCGTCGTCCAGACCGGCGAACAGCTCGTCGGGGGAGTAGACGAAGGCCCGGTACGGGTCGAAGGGCAGGCCGGGCACCGGCGGGAAGACCAGTGCCCCGGCGGCGCGCACGGCGGTGGCTGCGTCCGGGTCCATCGGGCAGCCGAGGAAGACGGCGCCCTCGGTGCCGACGGAGGTGAGCACCTCCGTACGGTCCGTCAGGTCGACGGCCTGCACGCGGTAGTGCGCAAGCGTGCCGTCCCGGGCGACGACCTCGTCGAACTCGGCGAGGGACTCGATCTCCCGGTCGTGCGAGGCGTGATGCGGCTGGGCGGGTATCAGAGGGGCGTCCACCCGCCCATGCTAGGGCCGCCGTTCGTACGCCTGTCCGTCAGCCCTGGATGGCCGCCGGGTCCATCCAGGCGACCTCCCAGGTGTGGCCGTCGAGGTCCTCGAAGGCACGGCCGTACATGAAGCCGAGGTCCTGGGTCTCGCCGGTGACCCGGCCGCCCGCCGCGACGGCCTTCTCCACCAGCTCGTCCACCTTCTCGCGGCTCTCGGCGCTCAGCGCGATCAGCACCTCGCTGTGCGTCCGGGAGTCGATGATCTCCTTCTTGGTGAACACCGAGTACTTCTGCGGGGTGTGCAGCATCGCGACGATGGTGTCGCTGATCGGGACCGAGACGGTGCTGTCGTCGCTGAACTGCTCGTTGATCGAGTACCCCAGCTCCGTGAAGAACTTCCTCGAGGCGTCGAGGTCGTTGGTCGACAGGTTCACGAAGATCATCTGCTGGTACATGCGGGCCTCTTCTGTCGGTGTCATGCCGTTCGCAGGGGTAGACCGGGGAGCCCGCTCGAACTCATCGCCGAACGCGGAGATTTCTCCGGTCTTTTTCCCGCTGATCCGTCACGCCCGGGTCAGCGGCAGCGCGGCCAGCTCGGCGACGGCCAGGGTCAGCGGGCCGAACAGGGCCAGCAGCGCTCCGGCGCGCAGGGCGGCGGCGCGGCGCAGCAGCCCGGCCGGCGCCCCCATGCGGGCCAGCGCGGCCGTGGTCTCGGCGCGGGCGTGCTTCACCTCGACGGCGGCGGTCAGCAGCGTGGCCACCGAGCAGCCCCCGACGACCAGCGCGCCGAGCGTGCGCAGCGGGCCCAGGGACGGCCCCTCCGGGGCGTACAGCACCGCCGCCGCGTACGCCGCGGAGGCCACCGCGCAGACGACGCCCAGGGGGCGGCCGATGCGGTACGCCTCCTCCATCAGCACCCGCCCGGCCAGCAGGCGCAGGGCGCCGGGCCGGACCGCCTGGAGGAGCCGGCCGCACAGATGGGTCAGGCCGGGTCCGGCGAGGGCCAGCCCGAGCGCGGTCAGCGCCCAGCCGGCGAGCACACCGGTGCCGGCGCCCCGGGTGCCGTCGGCCATGGCCTCGACGGCGAGACCGACGGCCAGCAGGGTGACGCCCCAGGGGAGGAGGGTGGTGCCGTGCCGGGGGGTGGGTGCGGGTCCGGGGGTGGTGGAGGCGGGGGCGGTGGGGTCGGCCTCCGGGGATGGGGATGGGGACGGGGACGGGGACGGGGACGGGGCTGAGGTGCCGGGCTGGTGGGTGGTGACGGTGGTCCGGGTACCGGCGGGCGTGGTGGTCGCCGGGGTGCGCGTCGGGTGGACGCGGGCCTGGAGGACGCCGCCCGCCGCGATGCCGGCGGCGCCGGTGCCCGTCCCGTTCGCGGGGCCGTCCTGCGCGGTGCCGTCCGGTGCCCGGGTCCCGGGCGGCGTCGTCCGCGCGTCGGCGGCCCGTCCCGGCGCGCGGCGGGCGCCGAAGCGGCCGTACGCCCCGAAGGTCTCCCGCCTCGCCAGCCCGTACGCCCCGAAGCGGCCGTACCGGCGACCCGCGCCCTCCGCCGGTGCCGGGTGGGACTCGCGCGGGCGGTGGGTGAAGGCCACCGCCGCCGACGCGGACGCCGGTACCAGCGCCAGCAGGGTCAGCACCGCCGGGTACGGCAGCGGCAGCCCGGCCGCGAGGGAGTCGGCGGCGCCGCCGTCGAAGGGCAGACCCGTGAGGTCGCCGCGCAGGTGCAGGAAGACGGCCAGCGCCAGCAGGGAGCCGAGCGCGCAGGCCAGGGCCGTGGTGACCGCCGACAGGGCCATCAGGCGGCCGGGGCCGATGCCGATCGCCGACAGGCCGGGCCGGGGCCGGGCGACCGGGTCGGTACGGGAGACGGCGACGGCGAGGTACACGGTGGCGACGAGCGGCGCCGCGCACCAGGCCAGGCGCTGGGCGGAGGCGGCGGGCGCGTCCTGGTGGTTCAGCGCGTGACCGAGCGAGCACAGCAGCAGGAAGCCGGTGCCCGCCGACGCCGCCGAGACCAGCAGCCGACGCAGATGGACGGCGAGGTGCGGCCGGCGGCTCAGACGGAGAGCGAGCACGCGGCACGTCCCTCCGGCCCGACGACCCGCGGGGCCGGCCCGGCGCTCCCGGCCGCCCCGCCCGTTCCGGCGGCTCCGGTCACCTCGCTCGCCGCGGGCGCTTCGGTCGGTACGGGTTCGCCGGGCGCGCCGGGCGCCGCGGCGGCCCCGGCTTCCCGGGCCGCCCCCACGGCCCCCGGCCCCTCCGTTCCGTCCGGCCCGTCCGGCCCGTCCGGCGATGGCAGGTGGACGGTCTGTACGCACCGCCCGTCGAGCAGGCAGAGCGCGCGGTCCGCGAGGGCGACCGTGTCCTGGTCGTCGGTGGCGACGACGACGGTGATGCCGTGGGACCGGGCCGCCGTGGTGAGCGTGCGCAGCACAGGGGCGCGGTCGGCGCGGTGCAGCGGTGCCGTCGGCTCGTCGGCGAAGAGGATCGCCGGTGTGACGGCGAGCGCGCGGGCGATGCACACCCGCTGGCGTTCGGAGCGGCGCAGTTCGTGCGGGCGGCGGCGCGCGCTGTCCCCGGCGTCGAGGCGGTCCAGCCACTCCAGCGCCGCCTTCTTCGCCCGGCGCCGGCCGGTGCCGCGCAGCATCAGGGGCAGCGCGGCGTTCTCCCAGGCGGTCAGCTCCGGGACCAGGACCGGCGCCGGGTCGACCCAGCCGTACCGGTCGCGGCGCAGCCGTTCGCGGGCGAGCGGGCCCATCGTGTGCACCGGCAGGCCGGTGAACCAGACCTCGCCGCGCTGCGGCCGGACCAGACCGGCCAGGCAGCGCAGCAGGGTGGTCTTGCCGCTGCCGCGCGGTCCGCTGACGGCGAGGATCTCGCCCTCCCGGACGCCCAGCGAGACGCCCTGGAGCGCGGGGGAGCCGTCGTGGTACTGGAAGTGCAGGGCGCGTGCCCGCAGCACGTCGTCGTCCGGCGGGGCCACCATGGGCGTACACCTCGGTTCTGATCCGTTTTCCCCGGGCGCTGTCCCCCGTCCGGGCGAACGGCGGCCGGGCCCATCGGTCACTGAGGCACGCTAGGCAGGGCGGGCGGGGCGGAGCGGACAGCACGCGGCCCCGGGCCGCCGTTGTTCACTCGAACGGGCGGCGCCGGGGCCGGTGGGCGGTCCTCCGCGCGGGAGATGCGCGCGGGAGGTCCGGGGAAGATCAGAGCTTGGTCCACGCCTCCGACAGCGTGGCGCGCAGGATCTGCTCGATCTCGTCGAAGGTGCCCTGGTCGGAGATGAGCGGCGGGGCCAACTGGACGACCGGGTCGCCGCGGTCGTCGGCCCGGCAGTACAGGCCGTTGTCGTAGAGCTTCTTGGAGAGGAAGCCGTACAGGACGCGCTCGGTCTCCTCGTCGGTGAAGGTCTCCTTGGTGTCCTTGTCCTTCACCAGCTCGATGCCGTAGAAGTAGCCGTTGCCGCGCACGTCGCCGACGATCGGCAGGTCGTGCAGTTTCTCCAGGGTGGAGCGGAAGTTGGCCTCGTTGTCGAGGACGTGCTGGTTCAGCTTCTCGCGCTCGAACAGGTCGAGGTTGGCCAGGCCGACCGCGGCGGAGACCGGGTGGCCGCCGAAGGTGTAGCCGTGCAGGAAGGTGTTGTCGCCCCGGTAGAACGGCTCGGCGAGGCGGTCGGAGATGATGCAGGCGCCTATCGGGGAGTAGCCCGAGGTCATGCCCTTGGCGCAGGTGATCATGTCCGGGACGTAGCCGAACTTGTCGCAGGCGAACATCGTGCCGAGCCGGCCGAAGGCGCAGATGACCTCGTCGGAGACGAGCAGCACGTCGTACTGGTCGCAGATCTCGCGGACCCGCTGGAAGTAGCCGGGCGGGGGCGGGAAGCAGCCGCCCGCGTTCTGCACCGGCTCCAGGAAGACGGCCGCGACCGTGTCCGGGCCCTCGAACAGGATCTGCTGCTCGATCTGGTCGGCGGCCCAGCGGCCGAACGCCTCCGGGTCGTCGCCGAAGATCGGCGCCCGGTAGATGTTGGTGTTCGGCACCTTGTGGGCGCCGGGGACCAGCGGCTCGAAGGGGGCCTTCAGGGCGGGCAGGCCGGTGATGGACAGGGCGCCCTGCGGGGTGCCGTGGTAGGCCACCGCGCGGGAGATCACCTTGTGCTTGGTGGGCTTGCCGGTCAGCTTGAAGTACTGCTTGGCGAGCTTCCAGGCGGTCTCGACCGCCTCGCCGCCGCCGGTGGTGAAGAAGACCTTGTTCAGGTCGCCGGGGGCGTGGTGGGCGAGCCGCTCGGCCAGCTCGACGGCCTTCGGGTGGGCGTAGGACCACACCGGGAAGAACGCCAGCTCCTGGGCCTGCTTGGCCGCGGTCTCGGCCAGCTCGGCGCGCCCGTGGCCGGCCTGGACCACGAACAGTCCGGCCAGACCGTCGAGGTAGCGCTTGCCCTGGGCGTCGTAGATGTAGGTGCCCTCACCCCGCACGATGGTCGGAACGGGGGCGTTCTCGTACGACGACATGCGGGTGAAGTGCATCCACAGGTGGTCGTACGCGGTCCGGCTGAGGTCCTGGGGGGTGTCGGTGCTCACGGTTATCGGGTTCCCCACATGTAGGTCTGCTTCTTGAGCTTGAGGTAGACGAAGCTCTCGGTGGAGCGCACTCCGGGGACGGCCCGGATGCGTCGGTTGATGACCTCCAGGAGGTGGTCGTCGTCCTCGCAGACGATCTCCACCATCAGGTCGAAGGAGCCCGCGGTCATCACGACGTACTCGCATTCGGACATGGCGGTCAGCGCGTCGGCGACGGACTCCACGTCGCCCTCCACGTTGACACCGACCATCGCCTGGCGGCGGAAGCCCACGGTGAGCGGGTCCGTCACCGCGACGATCTGCATCACGCCCTGGTCGAGCAGCTTCTGGACCCGCTGGCGCACGGCCGCCTCGGACAGGCCGACGGCCTTGCCGATGGCGGCGTACGGCCGGCGGCCGTCCTCCTGGAGCTGCTCGATGATGGCGAGGGAGACGGCGTCCAACTGGGGGGTGTGCTGCCTCGACCGGTTGGAGTCCCTCGGTTCTGCGCTTCGACTGGCCACGCCTTCACTGTGCACGACGTCTCGACAGTTTCGCAAGACGAGACCGATGAAATCCGTTGTGTACGAGACTCAAGTCTGCGGATTTCGCATTCCACAAGGCTCCGGGGGTGTTGAAAACGTCGGGGGTCCGTCTAGGGTGGGTGTCTCAGTGATTGGACACCCGAACTTGGAGGGCCGGCAGTGAGCACCGAACTGCGTCGTCTGCGCAACTACATCGACGGTGAGTTCCGGGACGCCGCCGACGGACGGACCACCGAGGTGGTCAACCCCGCCACGGGCGAGGCGTACGCGACCGCCCCGCTGTCCGGGCCGGCGGACGTGGACGCCGCGATGGCGGCGGCCGCCGCGGCCTTCCCGGCGTGGCGGGACACCACCCCGGCCGAGCGGCAGAAGGCCCTCCTGAAGATCGCGGACGCGTTCGAGGAGCGCGCCGAGGAGCTGATCGCGGCCGAGGTGGAGAACACGGGCAAGCCGATCGGGCTGACCCGCACCGAGGAGATCCCGCCGATGGTGGACCAGATCCGCTTCTTCGCGGGCGCGGCGCGGATGCTGGAGGGACGCGCGGCCGGTGAGTACATGGAGGGCCTGACCTCCATGGTCCGCCGGGAGCCGATCGGGGTGTGCGCGCAGGTCGCGCCGTGGAACTACCCGATGATGATGGCCGTGTGGAAGTTCGCCCCGGCGCTGGCGGCGGGCAACACGGTCGTCCTCAAGCCCTCCGACACCACCCCGGCCTCCACGGTCCTGATCGCCGAGATCGTCGGCTCGATCCTGCCCAAGGGCGTCTTCAACGTCATCTGCGGCGACCGCGACACCGGCCGGCTGATGGTCGAGCACCCCACCCCGGCGATGGCCTCCATCACCGGTTCGGTGCGGGCCGGCATGTCGGTCGCCGAGTCGGCGTCGAAGGACCTCAAGCGGGTCCACCTGGAGCTCGGCGGCAAGGCCCCGGTCGTGGTCTTCGAGGACACCGACATCGCCAAGGCCGTCGAGGGCATCGCCGAGGCGGGCTACTTCAACGCCGGCCAGGACTGCACCGCCGCCACCCGCGTGCTGGTGCACGAGTCGATCCACGACGAGTTCGTGAGCGCGCTGGCCAAGGCGGCGACCGAGACGAAGACCGGGCAGCCGGACGACGAGGACGTGGCGTACGGGCCGCTGAACAACCCCAACCAGCTCAAGCAGGTCGCCGGGTTCATCGAGCGGCTGCCCGCCCACGCCAAGGTCGAGGCCGGCGGTCACCAGGTCGGCGAGCGCGGCTACTTCTACGCGCCGACCGTCGTCTCCGGGCTGAAGCAGGACGACGAGATCATCCAGAACGAGGTCTTCGGCCCGGTCATCACCGTCCAGTCGTTCCGCGACGAGGACCAGGCCGTCGAGTGGGCCAACGGCGTGGAGTACGCGCTGGCCTCCTCGGTGTGGACCAAGGACCACGGCCGGGCCATGCGGATGTCCAAGAAGCTGGACTTCGGCTGCGTCTGGATCAACACGCACATCCCGCTGGTCGCGGAGATGCCGCACGGCGGCTTCAAGAAGTCCGGCTACGGCAAGGACCTCTCGGCGTACGGCTTCGACGACTACACGCGGATCAAGCACGTGATGACGTCGCTGGACGTCTGAGATCCGAGGCCCGGGCCGCGCCCGCCGGGACAGCCGGCGGGCGGGGCGGGTGCGGGGCCGGCCGGTGGTCAGGCGGTGCGGCGCAGGGTGTGCAGGACGTCGATGCGGTTGGTGGTGATCGAGTCGACGCCCAGCGCGATGAGCCGGCGCATGCTGCGGCGGGTGTCGGGGGTCCAGACGGAGACCAGCCGGCCGTCCCGGTGGACGCGGTCCACCAGGGCCCGGTCGACCAGCGGGAAGCGGTAGTTGAGCCAGCGCGGGCCGACCGCGTCGAGCAGCGCGGGCCGGGGCGGCGCCAGCGACGTCCAGGTCAGCGCGATCTCGGCGGCCGGGTCGGCGGCGCGCACGGCCAGCATGGCGGCGGCGCCCGCGCAGTAGTACACGCGGTCGGCCGCCCCGCACTCCCGTACGACGCCCACGATCCGGCGGACCGCCCCGGTGCCGGGGGCGCCGGGCAGGTCCAGCATCACCCGGTGGCCCTCGGTCGCCGCGAGGGCCTCGGCCAGGGTCGGCACCCGCCCGTCCGTCAGCCCGCGCACCTCGTCCGCCGACAGCGCGGCCAGCGGACGGTCCTGTTCCCACAGGCGCTTCAGCGTCGCGTCGTGCAGCAGCACGGGCACGCCGTCCCGGGTCAGCCGTACGTCCGTCTCCACGGCGTCCGCGCCGCGGCCGAGCGCGGAGCGCAGCGAGTCCAGGGTGTTCTCACGGAACCGGTAGGGATCGCCGCGGTGCGCCACGGCCGTCACGGTGGTCGCGGGGGACGCGGCGGGCGCCGCGGACGCGGTGGGCGCGGTGGTCATCGGTGTCGGGCCTCCGGCGGGCGGGTCAGGGGGCGAGCCAGGTCGTGGTGTACGCGTCGATCTCGTCCCTGATCCGGGACTTGCCCGCCTCGTCCAGGAAGGACGCGTCCACCGCGTTCTTCGCCAGGTCGGCCAGTCCGCGCTCGTCGAGGCCGAGCAGGCGGGCGGCGACGGCGTACTCGTTGTTGAGGTCGGTGCCGAACATCGGCGGGTCGTCGGAGTTGATCGTCACCAGCACACCGGCGCGGGTGAACTCCTTGATCGGGTGCTCGTCCAGCGTGGCCACCGCGCGGGTGGCGATGTTGGAGGTCGGGCACACCTCCAGCGGGATGCGGTGCTCGGCGAGGTGCGCGAGCAGCTCGGGGTCGCGCGCGGAACTGGTGCCGTGCCCGATCCGCTCGGCCCGCAGGTGGGTGAGCGCGTCCCACACCGTCTCCGGCCCGGTGGTCTCACCGGCGTGCGGCACGGAGTGCAGCCCGGCGGCGATGGCCCGGTCGAAGTACGGCTTGAACTGCGGGCGCGGCACGCCGATCTCCGGCCCGCCGAGCCCGAAGGAGACCAGGCCCTCCGGGCGCAGCCGGTCGTCGGTGGCCAGCCGCGTCGTCTCCTCGGCGGACTCCAGCCCCGCCTCGCCCGGAATGTCGAAGCACCAGCGCAGTACGGTCCCGAACTCGGCCTCGGCCGCCTTCCTGGCGTCCTCGATCGCGCTCATGAAAGCGCTCGCGTCGATGCCGCGCCGGACGGAGGAGTACGGCGTGATGGTCAGCTCCGCGTACCGCACCCGCTGCCGGGCCAGCTCCCGCGCCACCTCGTACGTCAGCAGCCGGACGTCGTCCGGGGTGCGGATCAGGTCCACCACGGACAGGTACACCTGGATGAAGTGGGCGAAGTCGGTGAACGTGAAGTAGTCGGCCAGCGCCTCGGGGTCGCTGGGGACCTTGGAGTCCGGGTGGCGGGCGGCCAGCTCCGACACGATCCGCGGGGAGGCGGAACCGACGTGGTGGACGTGCAGTTCGGCCTTGGGCAGCCCGGCGATGAAGGCGGTCAGGTCGCGCGGCACGTCGGGGTCGACGAGGTGCTCGGTCAAGGGTTCCTCCCCGGAACGGCGTCCCCGGCCCTGAGGGCGGCGGCGGGACGCGGGTGATCGGCTGATCGGTGACTCGGGATCATCGTAGGCCGGGGGCCTGCCGGGCGGGGACGGGCCGTAGCATGACGGCACGTTCGACAGAGGGGAACCCGCGTATGTCCGACGACGCGCAGCCGCCGCAGTCCGCCGCCGGACCCGGCGAGGGCGGCCCGGCCCAGGGCGGCCGGAACCCCGACTTCCTGCGCAAGGCCACGGACGGCGGGGCGGGCGACCCGGCGGTCCCTTCGGCGTCCGATGCCGGCGACCCGTACGCGCCGCCGGTTTCCTCCGTGTCCGGCGACGGGAACGCGTATGCGCCGCCGGGTTCCTCCGCGTCCGGCGAGGGGAACGCGTTCGCGCCGCCGGGTTCCTCCGCGTCCGACCACGGCAACCCGTACGCGCCCCCTTCCGGTCACGCCCGTCCCTTCGCTGCCCCCGGCCCTCCCGCCTCCCATCACGGCACCCCCTTCGCTGCCCCCGGCCCCGACCCGCTGCAGAACGGCAGCCCTTTCGCCGCCCCCACCCCGCCCCACCCCACCAACCCCTTCGCCGCCCCCGCCCCCACCGGTCCGCCCCCCTACCCGCAGGGGCAGGCCGTTCCGCCGCCGCCCATGGCGCCGGGCGGGCCCGGGCAGGTGCCGTACGGCTACCCGGGGGGCTACGGGCACCCCGGGTCCGCGCAACTGCCGGGCTATTACGGGTGGCCCGGCATGGCGCCGCTGCCCAGCAACGGGCTCGGCACGGCGGGCATGGTGCTGGGCATCATCGCGGCCATCGGCTTCTGCCTCTGGCCGCTGGCCGTCCTCGCGGGCATCCTGGGCGTCGTCTTCGGCGTGATCGGCCGCGGCAAGGCCCGCCGGGGCGAGGCCACCAACGGCGGCTACGCCCTGGCCGGCATCATCTGCGGAGCGGTGGGCATCGCCCTGGGCGTCGGCTTCGGCGCCCTGATCATCGCGACGGCGTAGCACCCGCCGCCGGCCGCGCCGCCCCGGCCCGAAGCCGCTCCCGCGCCGCCATCAGCGCGAACCCGAGCAGGTTCGCCCCCTGCCAGCGCTCCGGGTCGGCCGCCGCCTCGTCGTCCGCGGCCAGGCCGATGCCCCACACCGGGTCCACGGGACTGGCCTCGACCAGCACCCGGTCGCCCGTGCCCAGCAGGAACTCCCGCAGCGCGCCGTCCGCCGCGAACTTGTGGACGCTGCCCTCGACGACGATCCCGAAGCGCTCCCGCGCCCATATCGCCTCGTCGAAGCCGCGCACCAGCCGGCCCGCCCGCTTGGCCTCGGCGGGATGTCCCGCCGCCAGCACCCGGCGCTCCGCCTCCGCGTCCCCGAACAGCCGGGCCTTGGCCGCCATCATCCAGTGCTCGGCCGTCGCGTACTCCACCCCGGCCACCGTGAACGGCGACGGCCACCACTGGCTGAGGCAGCCCGCCCCGATCCGGCCGTCCGGGCGGGGGCGGTGGCCCCAGAAGTACAGGTACTTGACGCGTCCGCCTGCCCGGACCTGCTCGATCAGCACTTGCCTGCCGCCGATCGCCCCCGTGATCTCTCCCATGCACGCCACTCTCGCACGCGCCACTGACACTCCGTCCGGCCTTTTCCGGCCCGACTCGACACCTGGTCGACAGATTCCGTCGCGTAACCAAAAGGCAACAACGGAATCACTTGTTGGGGGTCTACTGCTCTGTCAGGATCGGCACTCACATCGAGCCTGAGCCACGCCGGACCCCGCTCTGGGGACACCGAGGAGAGCCGCCATGCACCATCCGGACACCGCCCCGCAGGACCGCTTCGCGGACGGGGCCCTCTACATCGCGGGCCGTTTGACGCGGGGCACCTCCGGCCGGACGCACACCGTCGTCGACCCGGCGACCGGCGCGGAGGTGCTCACCTACGACCTGGCCGGCACCGAGGACGTCGACGCGGCCGTCGCCGCCGCGCGGGCCGCGTTCCCCGGGTGGGCCGGCGCCACCCCGGGCGAACGCTCCGACGCCCTGCACCGGTTCGCCGCCGTGCTCGCCGGGCGGGCCGGGGAACTGGCCCGCGCCGAGTCCCTCCAGTGCGGCAAACCGCTCAAGCTCACCCGCGAGTTCGACGTGCCGGGCACCATCGACAACACGGCCTTCTTCGCCGGTGCCGCCCGCCACCTCCAGGGGCAGTCGGCCGGCGAGTACTCCGGCGACCACACCTCGTACGTGCGCCGCGAACCCATCGGTGTGGTCGGCTCCGTCGCGCCCTGGAACTATCCGCTCCAGATGGCCGCCTGGAAGATCCTCCCGGCGATCGCCGCGGGCAACACCGTGGTGCTCAAGCCCGCCGAGATCACCCCGCTCACCGCGCTGCTCTTCGCTCAGGCCGCCACCGAGGCCGGCGTCCCCGACGGTGTGATCAACATCGTCAGCGGCACCGGGCGGGAGGCCGGCGAGCACCTCGTCGGCCACCCGGACGTGGCGATGACCTCCTTCACCGGCTCCACCGCCGTCGGCAGACGGGTCGCCGAGATCGCCACCGCCACCGTCAAACGGCTGCACCTGGAACTCGGCGGCAAGGCGCCCTTCGTCGTCTTCGACGACGCCGACCTGGAGGCCGCCGCCCACGGCGCGGTCGCGGGCGCCCTCATCAACAGCGGCCAGGACTGCACCGCCGCCACGCGCGCGTACGTACAGCGCCCGTTGTACGAGGCGTTCGTCGAGCGGACGGCCGCGCTGATGGAGACCGTGCGGGTCGGCGACCCGTTCGCGCCGGGCACCGACCTCGGGCCGCTGGTCAGCCACGCGCAGCGGGACCGCGTCGCCGGTTTCGTCGACCGGGCGCGCTCCTACGCGTGCGTGGTGACCGGCGGGGAGGCGCCCGGGGGCGACCTGGAGGCGGGCGCCTACTACCGGCCGACCCTGATCACGGGCGCCGCCCAGGACAGCGAGATCGTCCAGTCGGAGATCTTCGGGCCGGTCCTGGTCGTGCTGCCCTTCGACGGCGACGACGAGGGCCTGCGGCTCGCCGACGACACCCCGTACGGGCTCGCCGCCTCCGCCTGGACCCGGGACGTGTACCGGGCCAACCGGGCCACGCGGGAGATCCGGGCGGGCTGCGTTTGGGTCAACGACCACATCCCGATCGTCAGCGAGATGCCGCACGGCGGCTATAAGGCGTCCGGCTACGGCAAGGACATGTCAACGTACTCGTTCGAGGAGTACACCCAGCTCAAACACGTCATGTTCGACAACACCGCGGTCGCCGCGAAGGACTGGCACCGCACCGTCTTCGGGGACCGATAGCCATCACCGCAGGCCGCCGACCACGGCCGACCCACCCGAAAGGGCATCACGCGCATGGAGCAGTACGAGCCCGACCGTCTCACCCCGGTCCAAGTGGCCGCCGTGCGGCGCAGCCTGCGCAGCGGCCGGGCCGCCCTGACCCGCCGGTCGCTGCTGCGCGCCTCCGCCGGCGGCGCCCTCGCGGCCGGCGCCCTGGGCGCCCTGAGCGGCTGCGGCATCCCCGCCGCCGGGAAGACCGGGGGCGGCACGGCGGCCGAGGACCACTCGGCGAAGGAGAAGGAGGTCGCCTTCTCCAACTGGACCGAGTACATGGACGTCGACGAGAGCGGCAAACGGCACCCCACCCTGGACGCCTTCACCGAACGCACCGGGATACGCGTCAAGTACAGCGAGGACATCAACGACAACAACGAGTTCTTCGGCAAGATCAAGCCGCAGTTGGCGGCCGGCCAGGAGACCGGCCGGGACCTGATCGTCCTCACCGACTGGCTGGCCGGCCGCCTCATCCGCCTCGGGTGGGTCCAGAAACTGGACCCGTCGCATCTGCCGCACGCGTACGCCAACCTGTCGCCCCAGTTCCGCACCCCCGACTGGGACCCCGGCCGCGCCTACTCCTACCCCTGGCAGGGCATAGCCACCGTCATCGCCTACAACCGCAAGGCGCTCGACGGGGTCGAGGTGACGTCCCTGTCCGACCTGCTGGACGACCCGAAGCTCAAGGGCCGGGTCGGGCTGCTCACCGAGATGCGCGACACCGTCGGCATGACGCTGCTCGACATGGACAAGGACCCGGGCCGGTTCACCGACGACGACTACGACGCGGCCGTCGCCCGGCTGCAACGGGCCGTCGACAAGGGCCAGATCCGCCGGTTCACCGGCAACGACTACACCGCCGACCTCAGCAAGGGCGACCTCGCGGCCTGCCTCGCCTGGGCCGGCGACGTGGTCCAGCTCAAGGCGGACAACCCGGACGTCGGCTTCCTCGTCCCCGACAGCGGCTACATCACCTCCACCGACAACCTGCTGGTCCCCGGCAAGGCCCGGCACAAGACCAACGCCGAGCGGCTCATCGACTACTTCTACGAGCCGAAGGCCGCCGCTCGGCTGGCCGCCTACATCAACTACGTCTGTCCCGTCGACGGAGTCAAGGACGAACTCGCGAAGATCGACCCGGACGCGGCGGAGAACCCGCTGATCATCCCCGACCAGGCCATGCGGGCCGGGTCCCGGGCCTTCCGCTCGCTCAGCTCGGCGGAGGAAACGGCCTACGAAGGCAAGTTCGCGAAGCTCACAGGGGCGTGACCACCATGACCAACGGCACCGGCGGCGACGTCCGCCTCACCGGCATCGGCAAGACCTACGGCTCCTTCACCGCCGTGCACCCGCTCGACCTGACCGTGCCGCAGGGCTCCTTCTTCGCCCTGCTCGGCGCCTCCGGCTGCGGCAAGACCACCACCCTGCGCATGATCGCCGGCCTGGAGGAACCGACCCGCGGCACCGTCCACCTCGGCGACCAGGACGTCACCCGGCTGCCCCCGTACAAGCGGCCGGTGAACACCGTCTTCCAGTCCTACGCCCTCTTCCCGCACCTGGACATCTTCGAGAACGTCGCCTTCGGTCTGCGCCGCCGCGGCATCAAGAGCGTACGGAAGCAGGTCGAGGAGATGCTCGACCTGGTGCAGCTCGGCGAGCAGGCCCGCAAGCGGCCGCACCAGCTCTCCGGCGGCCAGCAGCAGCGCGTCGCCCTCGCCCGCGCACTGATCAACCACCCCCAAGTGCTGCTCCTGGACGAACCGCTGGGCGCCCTCGACCTGAAGCTGCGCCGCCAGATGCAGTGGGAGCTCAAGCGCATCCAGACCGAGGTCGGCATCACCTTCGTGCACGTCACCCACGACCAGGAGGAGGCCATGACCATGGCCGACCAGGTCGCCGTGATGAACGCCGGCCGCGTCGAGCAGCTCGGCACCCCTGCCGACCTGTACGAGAACCCTCGCACCACCTTCGTCGCCAACTTCCTCGGCACCTCCAACTTCATCGAGGCCGGGATCGAGGGCGCGAGCGGCCCGGACGTCGTGCTGCGGGCGGGCGACGGCAGGCTGGTCCTGCCCCGGGAGCGGTGCCGGACGCCCGCCACGCCCGGCGCCAAGGTGCTGGCCGGGATCCGCCCGGAGAAGATCTCCCTCACCCACGCCGACGACGCCGACTCCGTACCCGAGGGCCGCAACCGCATCACCGGCACCATCGCGGACGCCGCCTTCACCGGCGTCTCCACCCAGTACGTCGTCGACAGCCCGGTCTGCCAGGAGTTCGCGGTCTACGTCCAGAACGTCGACCGCGACCCCCGCCTGGTGCCGGGGGCCCGGGTCGTCCTGCACTGGAACCCGGCCCACACCTTCGGCCTGGACGCCGCCCAGGACGCCGCCGCCGGGGTGGAGGAGGCCGCCTGATGACGACGCTCACCGAGGCGCCCCCGCCGCTCACCCCGACCGCGCCGGAGCCCGCGCCCCCGCGCCGGCGGGGCCGTCTCACGCCGTACTGGCTGCTGCTGCCCGGCCTGCTCTGGCTGGTCGTCTTCTTCGCGCTGCCGATGATCTACCAGGCGTCCACCTCCGTGCAGACCGGCTCCCTGGAGGAGGGCTACAAGGTCACCTGGCACGTCGCCACCTATTGGGACGCCCTCACCGCGTACTGGCCGCAGTTCCTGCGCTCGGTCGCCTACGCCGCCGCCGCGACCGTGCTCTGCCTGCTGCTGGGCTATCCGCTGGCGTACCTGATCGCGTTCCGGGCGGGCCGCTGGCGGAACCTGATCATGGTCCTGGTGATCGCGCCGTTCTTCACCAGCTTCCTGATCCGCACCCTCGCCTGGAAGACGATCCTCGCCGACGGCGGGCCGCTCGTCGGCGCCCTGAACACCCTGCACGTCCTGGACGTCACGAACTGGCTCGGCTGGACGGCCGGCGACCGGGTGCTGGCCACCCCGCTGGCGGTGGTCTGCGGACTGACGTACAACTTCCTGCCGTTCATGATCCTGCCGCTGTACACCTCCCTGGAACGCATCGACGGGCGACTGCACGAGGCGGCCGGCGACCTGTACGCGCGGCCCTTCACCACCTTCCGGAAGATCACCTTCCCGCTGTCCATGCCGGGCGTCGTCTCCGGCACGCTGCTGACCTTCATCCCGGCCACCGGCGACTACGTCAACGCCGACCTGCTCGGCTCCACCGACACCCGCATGGCCGGCAACGTCATCCAGACCCAGTTCCTGCGCGTCCTGGACTACCCGACGGCCGCGGCGCTGTCGTTCATCCTGATGGCCGCGATCCTCGTCATGGTCACCCTCTACATCCGCAAGTCCGGCACGGAGGATCTGGTGTAAATGGCCTTCGTCACCTGGTTCAAGCGCAATCTGGTCGTCATCGCCGGACTGCTGACGCTCGCTTATCTGCTCCTGCCGAACGTCGTCGTCACGGTGTTCTCCTTCAACAAGCCCGTCGGGCGCTTCAACTACGCCTGGCAGGAGTTCTCGGCCGACGCCTGGACGGACCCGTGCGGGGTCGCCGACCTGTGCGGCTCGCTCGCGCTGAGCCTCCAGCTCGCCTGCTGGGCGACGCTCGGCGCGACCGCCCTCGGCACCGCGATCGCCTTCGCCCTGGCCCGCTACCGCTTCCGCGCGCGCGGCGCCGTCAACGCGCTGATCTTCCTGCCGATGGCGATGCCCGAGGTGGTCATGGCCGCCTCGCTGCTCACCCTGTTCCTCAACCTGGGTGCTCAGTTGGGATTCTGGACGATCCTGATCGCCCACATCATGTTCTGCCTCAGCTTCGTCGTCACGGCCGTGAAGGCACGCGTGATGTCCATGGATCCCCGGCTGGAACAGGCGGCCCAGGACCTGTACGCCGGGCCCTTCCAGACCTTCCTCCGGGTCACCCTGCCGATCGCGGCCCCGGGGATCGCCGCGGGGGCGCTGCTCGCCTTCGCGCTCTCCTTCGACGACTTCATCATCACCAATTTCACCGCGGGCTCCACGGTCACCTTCCCCATGTTCGTCTGGGGCTCGGCCCAGCGCGGAACCCCCGTACAGATCAACGTCATCGGCACGGCCATGTTCGTCGTCGCCGTCCTGCTCGTCCTCCTCTCGATGGTCATCGGCAGCCGCCGCACCAAGTCCAGGGCGTGATCCATGAACCGCAGCAGTCAGTGGACGACCTCCCTCGCCGACGCCCAGCCGGTCCCGTACTGGCTGGACGACCCCGGCCGCCCCCGCCCCGAGCCCGCCCTCACCGGCGCCGAGAGCTGCGACCTGCTGGTGGTCGGCGGCGGGTACAGCGGGCTGTGGACCGCGCTGCTCGCCAAGGAGCGCGACCCCGGGCGGGACGTGGTGCTGGTGGAGGGCCGCGAGGCGGGCTGGGCCGCCTCCGGCCGCAACGGCGGCTTCTGCGCCGCCTCCCTCACCCACGGACTGGCCAACGGCCTCACCCGCTGGCCCGACGAGATCCACAAGCTGGAGGAACTGGGCGCCCGCAACCTCGACGCCATCGAGGCCGCCCTCGCCCGCCACCGCATCGACTGCGACTTCGAACGCACCGGCGAGATCGACGTCGCCACCGAGCCCCACCAGGCGCGGGAACTGGAGCAGTGGTACGAGGAGATCCGCCGCGCGGGCCTCGCCGAGGGCATCGAGTACCTGGACGCCGACGCCGTACGGCAACAGGTCGACTCGCTCACCTTCCGGGCCGGCCTGTACGACCGCCGGGGCGTGGCCCTGCTCCACCCGGCCAAGCTCGCCTGGGGCCTGAAGCGGGCCTGCCTCGCCCTCGGCGTCCGCGTGTACGAGCACACCCCCGCGCTCACCCTGCGGCCGTACGGCGCCGGAATGGCCGTACGCACCCCCTACGGCTCGGTCCGCGCCCGCGCGGTCGCGCTCGGCACCAACGTCTTCCCCAGCCTGGTCCGCCGCATCCGCCCGTACACCGTCCCGGTCTACGACTACGCCCTGATGACCGAGCCGCTGACGGCCGGGCAGCTCGCCGCGATCGGCTGGCGGAACCGGCAGGGCCTGGGCGACAGCGCCAACCAGTTCCACTACTTCCGGCTCTCCGCCGACAACCGGATCCTGTGGGGCGGCTACGACGCGATCTACCCGTACGGCGGGCGGGTCCGCGCCGAGTACGACGACCGGCCCGCGACCTACGCCAAACTCGCCGGGCATTTCTTCACTTGCTTCCCGCAACTGGAGGGCGTCCGCTTCACCCACGCCTGGGGCGGCGCGATCGACACCTGCTCGCGGTTCTCGGCGTTCTTCGGCACGGCCCACCGGGGGCGGGTCGCCTACGCGGCCGGGTACACCGGCCTCGGCGTCGGCGCCACCCGCTTCGGGGCCGAGGTGATGCTGGACCTGCTGGCGGGGGAGCGGACCGAGCGCACTGAGCTGGCGATGGTGCGCAGCAAGCCCCTGCCGTTCCCGCCGGAGCCGCTCGCCTGGACCGGGATCGCGCTCACCAAGTGGTCGCTGGCCCGCGCCGACGCCCACGGCGGGCGGCGCAACCTGTGGCTGCGCACCCTGGACCGGCTCGGCCTGGGCTTCGACAGTTGACCGGCGCCGACGGGTTCCGGCCCGGTCCTCCGCGACGGGCTGCCGCGACCCGCGTAATGCGGGGCCCGGACCCCGCTCTCACCCGTGACGCGGCCCGCGTCCACGAGTGAGAGAAAGGTTTCCGCATGCCTGGCGCCAAGACACCGGCGGTCGAGTGGCTCACCTCCGTCGCACCGGACCCCGAAGCCTGCCGGCGCGCGTGGGAGCGCGACCCCCTGGGCATCACCCTGCTCCCCGCCGGCCGGGCCTGGGACGTCCTGATCCTGCCCGCCCGGCTCGGCTACCCGACCCTCGACGTCCTCGGCCGGATCCTGGACCAGCCCGGCCCGGTGCTCGCCGACTTCGGCGACGCGCGCACCGGGTTCTTCGTGCCGCCGGGCACCGCCGCCCGCTGGCTCGGCACCGGCATCCGCACGGCCGGGGCCGGGACCTGGATCGTGGTGCCGTACCCCGGGCGGCCCCCGGCCGGCGCGATCCGCTGGCTGATCCCCCCGGACGGCAGCGGCACCCTCACGGACCCGGCCCTGCTGGAACTGGCGCTGCACGAGGCGGCGGCGGATCGGGGGCGGGCGGGGGAGGGGGGTTGGTGAAACGCCGGGGCGCCGGGGAGCGCCGACGAGCGCTGAGGACTGCCGACGAGCGCTGGCGACTGCCGGTCAGCGCCGGGGACCGCCGACGAGCGTCGGGGACTGCCGGCGACCGCCGGCCCGGGGCGGCTGCGGGGGCCGTGCCGGGCGGGGGTCACGGCGGCGGGTGGTCGTCCCGGGCAGGGGTCACGGCTGCGCAGGGCCGTGCCGGGCGGGGGTCATGACGGTCGGCGGCCGTACCGGGCGGTGACCGCGCGCAGGTACACCAGCGGTGGTACGAACAGGCACCAGCTACCCACCACGTCCAGCGGCCAGTGGTAGCCCCGGCGGACCAGACCGCAGGAGGTGGCGAGCACCAGGACGGCGCCGGCCGCGACGAGCAGCCGCCGGGCGGCCCGCGCCCGCAGGTGGGGCAGGAGCAGCAGCGTCGCCGTGCCGTAGGCGACCAGGGCGGTGGCGGTGTGGCCGGAGGGGAAGTAGCCGGTGGCCGGCGGCATCACCGGGGTGGCGGGGCGGTCGGTCCACTCCTTGAGCGGGACGACGAGGGCCGGTACGAGCGCCATCAGCACCGCCCCGGCCAGCGGCGGCAGCCACCAGCGGGCCGCGCCGGCCCGGCGCCACCGCCAGGCCGCGTACGCCAGCGCGGCGGCGAGGACGGGCAGGGCGGTCCCCGTGTTGCCGAGGTCGGAGAGCAGCTCGGAGAACCGGTCGGGACGGACCAGCGTCCCGCTCACCCGCTCGTCCAGGCCGGTCAGCGGTCCGTCGACGAGGACCTGCCAGGTGATCAGCGCGAAGAGGAGGAGGGGGAGGAGCACCAGGAGAACGAACGAGGTCGGCCGCCCCGGAACAGGGGGGGTCGTTCCGGGGCGGCCGTCCGGACCGGAACGTCGCGCGCCCCGGGGGGTCTGGGGCGAGCGACCGTCCGATCGGTGAGGAGACCCGAAGCCGGAGGCTCCGGTTGTGTGCGCGAGGGCACGACCAGGTCGAAGCTGGGGAGGCCCCGGCCTGAGGTCGCCCACAGTCTCCTGTGGGCGGGGTGTATCTCTCATCTGCGTAGAACCTACGACAGGGGCTGGGGTGAGGACAGGGGCAGCCGCAACCCGACAAACACCCCGCACACCTTCTTCACACCCTCTGCCGGAGTGCGTCCGGCGTCAGAGCCCCGCGAGGCTCTGCTCGATGATGTCCAGGCCCTCGCCGAGCAGGTCCTCGCCGATCACCAGCGGCGGCAGGAAACGCAGCACGTTGCCGTACGTGCCGCAGGTCAGGACCAGCAGGCCGGCCTGGTGGCAGGCCCGGGCGAGGGCGGCGGCCGCCTCCGCGTGCGGCTCCTTCGTGGCGCGGTCCTTGACCAGCTCGATGGCGATCATGGCGCCGCGGCCGCGCACCTCGCCGATGATGTCGAACTTCTCGGCCATGGCGGTCAGGCGGCCCTTCATGACCTCCTCGATCCGCTTCGCCCGCGCGTTGAGGTCCAGCTCCTTCATCGTCTCGATGGCGCCGAGCGCACCGGCGCAGGCCACCGGGTTGCCGCCGTAGGTGCCGCCCAGGCCGCCCGCGTGCGCGGCGTCCATGATCTCGGCGCGGCCGGTGACGGCGGCCAGCGGCAGGCCGCCCGCGATGCCCTTCGCCGTGGTGATCAGGTCGGGGACGATGCCCTCGTCCTCGCAGGCGAACCACTGGCCGGTGCGGCAGAAGCCGGACTGGATCTCGTCGGCGACGAAGACGATGCCGTGGTCGGCGGCGAACTTGCGGATGGCCGGCAGGAAGCCCTTGGCGGGCTCGATGAAGCCGCCCTCGCCGAGCACCGGCTCGATGATGATCGCGGCCACGTTCTCGGCGCCGACCTGCTTGGTGATCTGGTCGACGGCCTGCGCGGCGGCCTCCGGACCGGCGTTCTCGGGGCCGGTCGGCCAGCGGTAGCCGTAGGCGACCGGGACGCGGTAGACCTCGGGGGCGAACGGGCCGAAGCCGTGCTTGTACGGCATGTTCTTCGCGGTCAGCGCCATGGTGAGGTTGGTGCGGCCGTGGTAGCCGTGGTCGAAGACGACGACCGCCTGCCGCTTGGTGTAGGCGCGGGCGATCTTCACGGCGTTCTCGACGGCCTCGGCACCGCTGTTGAACAGGGCCGACTTCTTGGCGTGGTCGCCCGGGGTCAGCTCGGCCAGGGCCTCGGCGACGGCCACGTACCCCTCGTACGGCGTGACCATGAAACAGGTGTGGGTGAAGTCGGCGAGCTGCGCGGAGGCGCGGCGCACCACGGCCTCGGCGGAGGCGCCGACGGAGGTCACGGCGATGCCGGAACCGAAGTCGATCAGGCGGTTGCCGTCGACGTCCTCGATGATGCCGCCGCCCGCGCGGGTGACGAAGACGGGCAGGGTGGAGCCCACGCCCTGCGCGACCGCGGCGGTCCGGCGGGCCTGCAGCTCCTGCGACTTCGGGCCGGGGATGGCGGTGGCGACGCGGCGCTCCTGCGGAAGTGCGGTCATGCGGGGCTCCTGGGGGTGTAACGGACGCTGACGTTCTTTTCCCGCAGGCTAGGGCGGGGTGGCGGGGGTGGGCATGCTCCATGTGGGCGTTTTCCGGGGGGCGGGTTGTCCGTGGTGGACATAGCAGGGTGCGGGGTGGTGCGGGGTCGAGCGGGTGGGCCGTACCCGGCCGGTCCCGGATGCCCGGCCGCGTAAGCGGTGAACTGCCCTTGCGGGGGCGTTAGATTGACTCGCTGACGGTGGACGGAACGGCTGGTCAGGGGGCAAGGTCGATGGACAGCGACGGGAACCGGGACGCGCGGGGTACGCATGCGAATCCTGTGCCGCGTCCTACGGGGTCCCCTGAGGTTCCTGGGGCTCCCGGGGGGCCTGGAGCGCATGGGGGGCCTGGGGTGCCGCCAGGGGGGCCGTGGGGGCCTGGCGGGTCCGCGGTGCCTCCGGCGCCCGGTGTGCCTCCGGTGGCAGGTGGGCCCCCGGCGCCCGGCGTGACTCCGGTGTCCGGTGTGCCCTCGGTGCCCGGTGTGCCCCCGGTGTCTGGTGGGCCCGCCGTGCCGCCGAGGCCGGTGGCGCCGCCGCCGGTGCCGGCGCCGCCCGACGGCTCGGCGTTCCTGGCCTGGCTGCGCACGGCCCGGCCGGAGGCGCCGCCGGGGGTGTGGCGGTTCGGGCACCGGGAGCGGGGGGCGGAGGAGCCGGAGCGGATTCCCGCGCGGCAGTTGTGGAGCGGCGCCCTCATCGCCTTCCTCGTCGGCTGGCTGATCTGGTCGCTGCTCTGGAACGGCTACCTCGGCGGCTGGTGGCTGCTGCCCCTGTTCGCGATGATCCCCGACTCCTGGGTGAAGCCGCACAGCTTCACCGCCGTCGTGGTCGTCTACGCCTACTACACCCTGGTCGCGCTGATCATCATGGTCGGCGTCGGCCGGCTCGGCCGCTGGAACGAGATCTGGCGCCGCTACGGCCCCCCCTCCTGGCGTCGCACCACCCCCCTCCAGCCGCCGCCGCAGGTGTCCGGGGAGGACCCCGCCGAGTGGCCGGCGCTGCGGGCCGCCGGGGTGGTGGACGCCGCCGAGCGGCTGGCCGCCGACGCGCGGGCCGGGCTGATGCGGGACGTCGACCACGCCCGGATCACCCGCGCCTGGCAGGGCGTCCGCTCCGGCCGGCACAGCCTCGGCACCTTCGCCGGAGCCGTGCTCAAGGACGGCGCCGCCGCCTGCCCGCACCCCTCCGGCGCCCGTGACCTGCCCTTCCGGCAGGCCCGGCACGACCTGCTCACCGGGCAGGTGCGGATCGGCACCGCCGCCGACGACGCCCGCAACCCCTACGCCTACCGCGGCGCCGGCCTCGCCCTCGGCCCCGAGCTGCTCGGCACCTCGCTGCTCGCCGTCGGACCGGCCGGGTCGGGCAAGACCGGCAGCCTCATCCGGCCGCTGACCGAGTCGCTGTGCCTGCACGCGCTCGCCGGGCGGGCCGCGGTGGTCGTCGTCGGCGCGGCGGGCGCGGGCATCGGCCCGGCCGAGTCCTACGACGTCGTCGTACGGATCGGCAGCCCGGACTCCGTGTACGACCTGGACCTGTACGGCGGCACCACCGACCCCGACGAGGCGGCGGCCGTGCTCGCCGAGGCCCTGGTCGGGGACCTCGCCGACCCGCACCCGGGCAGTGACAGCCGCCGGTCCACGACCGTACTGGCGCAGCTCCTCGGCCCGTTCCGGGCGGTGCACGGCCGCTTCCCCTCCGTCCCCGAGCTGCGGCAACTGCTCGACGGGGCGCCGGGGCCGCTGGCCGCGCTGCGGCAGGGCCTGACCGAGACCGGGCAGGAGTCGCTGCTGCGGGAGCTGGACGCCCGGGAGCGGCAGATGGGGCACCCCGGGGACGTGGGCGGCATCCTCGCCGACCGGGTGGCGCTGCTCGACCGGCCCGCCTTCGCCCCGTTCTTCGACACCTCCGGGCAGTCCCGGCCCTTCTCCCTCAAGGCCCTCGACCACCCCGTGCGGGTCCGCATCGACCTGCCCGAGCGGGGACACGCGGACGCCTCCCGGATACTGGCCCGGCTGGTCCTGGCCCAGTTCACGGCGAGCGTCACGGTACGGGAGGACCGGTCGCTCTTCGCCTGCCTGGTGCTGGACGACGCGGCCGGCGTGGTGACGCCGGAGGCGGTGCGCGGCATCCAGAAGCTGCGGTCCGCCGGGGCGGGGGTCGTGCTGACGCTGCGCACCCTGGACGACGTACCGCGTCCGCTGCGCGGGCCGCTGCTCGGGGCGACCGGCTGCCGGATGGCGCTGTCCGGGCTCACGCCGTGGGACGGGCAGGACTTCGCCGAGGTGTGGGGCAAGGAGTGGACCGAGGCGCGGGACGTCACCGACCGGCAGATCATCGCCGAGACCCCGGCGGGCAAGGCCGCGCACATGCTCCGCCGGGTGATCACCGGCAAGGCGCCGACCGCGCGGGCGGTCACCGTGCGGCAGGTGGAGCGGGAGCGGTGGTCGGCGTCCGAACTGGCCCACGCGGTCCCGCCGGGCCACGCGGTCCTTTCCCTGACGACCGTCAAGGGCGAACACGCGCCACCCCTTCTGGTGGATCTGCGGGGGTGAACCGCGCGCGCCCGACGGGGCGCACCCCGGGCCCGACCGGAGGCCGAGCCTCCGCACCGGCGCACGGGGACCGTACGGTGAGGCAGAATCGGCAGTGGCCGTTCATACGCGGCGGCCAAAAGATCACCGGGTCACCGCACCCCTGACGCCGACCTGAAGGCCCCATGCCGCCGACCCTCGCCTCGCTCGTCCACCACTCCGCGCTGAAGCTGGCCGTGCGGGCGGGCGGCGACCGTCTCGACGCGCCCGTCCGCTGGGTGCACGCCAGCGAGCTGGCCGACCCCGTGCCGTACATGGAGGGCGGGGAACTCCTGCTGATCACCGCGCTGAAGCTGGACGCGGAGGACCCGCAGGCGATGCGCCGCTACGTGCGGCGGCTGGCCGGCGCGGGTGTGGTGGGCCTCGGCTTCGCCGTGGGCGTGCACTACGACGACATCCCCGCCGCCCTCGTGGAGGCCGCCGAGCAGGAGGGGCTGCCGCTGCTGGAGGTGCCGCGCCGCACCCCGTTCCTCGCCATCAGCAAGGCCGTGTCCGCGGCGCTCGCCGCCGAGCAGTACCGGGCGGTGACCGCCGGGTTCGCCGCCCAGCGGGAGCTGACCAAGAAGGCGCTGTCCGACGGCCCGGAGGGGCTGCTGGCCGCGCTCGCCGCGCAGGTCGACGGCTGGGCGGCGCTGTACGACGCCTCCGGCGCGGTGGTCGCGGCGGCACCGGAGTGGGCCGGCCGCCGCGCCGCCCGGCTCACCGCGGACGTACGGAAGCTGCGGGAGCGCCCGACGCCGGCCTCGGCCGTGACCGGCGTGCCGGAGACCGACGACCGGGTCGAGCTGCACTCCCTCGGCACCTCCCGCCGGCCCCGCGCCGCCCTCGCCGTGGGCACCGCCGCCCCCCTCGGCACCGCCGAGCGGTACGCCGTCCACTCGGCGGTCGCCCTGCTCACCCTGACCACCGAGCGGTCCCGGTCGCTGCACGCCGCCGAGCAGCGGGTCGGCGCGGCGGTGCTGCGGATGCTGCTGGCCGGCGAGCCCGACCACGCCCGCACGGTCGCCGGGGACCTCTACGGCGACCTGCTCGACGCGCCGTTCCGGATGCTCGTCGCCGAGGCGTCCGCGGCCGGCGGCGACCCGCTCGGCGCGCTCGCCGAGGTGGTGGAGTCGGCGGCGGCCCGGGCCGGCGAGGCGGTCCTGGTGGTGCCGCAGGGGGAGCGGCTGGTGGTGCTGGCCGCGGACGGCGGCGCCGCGGTCACCGCCTGCGCCGAGTACGCGGCGAAGCTGGAGACCGGCCGGTCCGCCCCCGAGGCACCGGCCGGCGGCGACGACGGCGCCCTGGTCGTCGGGCTGTCGGCACCGGCCGGGCCGAGCGCCGCACCGGTCGCGCACCAGCAGGCCGGGCAGGCGCTGTCGGTGGCGCGGCGGCGCGGCCGGGTCTGGGTGGAGCACGAGCAGGTCGCCGCCGGTTCGGTGCTGCCGCTGCTGGCGGACGACGCGGTGCGCGCCTTCGCCGACGGGCTGCTGCGGGCGCTGCGCGAGCACGACGCGACCGGCCGCGGCGATCTGGTCGCCTCGCTGCGGGCCTGGCTCTCCCGGCACGGCCAGTGGGACGCGGCCGCCGCCGACCTCGGCGTCCACCGGCACACCCTGCGCTACCGGATGCGCCGCGTCGAGGAGATCCTCGGCCGGTCCCTGGACGACCCGGACGTGCGGATGGAGCTGTGGCTGGCGCTGAAGGCGACGGCGCCTTCCTAGACCTGGGCGGGACCCTTCCCTCGACACCGCACCGGCTGGTCCGCTCCCGACACCCCCTAGTCCATTCCGTCGTACCGCCGCCCCCCACTTCGCCACCCCGGACAAGCCACCCCCCGCCGCCCCGCCCCTACCGTGGAGCCAGCAACCCCGTACACCCCCAACGCGGAAGGGCCGGAACCTCACATGACTTCCTCCCACGCCTTCTGGCTCGCCGGCCGCCAGGCCACCGGCGCGGACAGCTTCGACGTCACCTCCCCCTGGGACGGCCGGACCGTCGCCGCCGTGAGCGTCCCGAGCGACGCGCAGGTCGAGGAGGCGGTGGCCGCCGCGTACGCCGTGCGGGACGAGTTCGCCGCCACCCCGGCCCATGTGCGCGCCGCCGCCCTGGACCACGTCAGCAGGCGGCTCGCCGAGCGGACCGAGGAGATCGCCCGGCTGATCTCCGCCGAGAACGGCAAGCCGATCAAGTGGGCCCGCGGCGAGGTCGGCCGCGCGGTCTCCGTGTTCCGGTTCGCGGCGGAGGAGGCCCGGCGCTTCAACGGCGGCGAGGCCCAGCGGCTGGACACCGACGCCGGCGGTCAGGGCCGCCTCGCCCTCACCCGGCGCTTCCCCAAGGGCGTGGTGCTCGGCATCGCGCCGTTCAACTTCCCGCTGAACCTCTGCGCCCACAAGGTCGCCCCCGCGATCGCGGCCGGCGCGCCGATCATCCTCAAGCCGGCCCCCGCCACCCCGCTCTCCGGCCTGATCCTCGGTGAGCTGCTCGCCGAGACCGAGCTGCCCGCCGGTTCCTGGAGCATCCTGCCGGTGCCCAACGACCGGATGCCCGCCCTCGTCCAGGACGAGCGGCTGCCGGTGATCTCCTTCACCGGTTCCGAGAAGGTCGGCTACGCGATCATGGATTCGGTGCCGCGCAAGCACTGCACCCTGGAGCTGGGCGGCAACGGCGCGGCGGTGGTGCTGGCCGACTGGGCGAGCGACGAGGACCTGGACCTGGCCGCGGCCCGGATCGCGACCTTCTCCAACTACCAGGGCGGCCAGTCCTGCATCTCCGTGCAGCGGGTGATCGCCGACGCCGCCGTCTACGACCGGCTGCTGCCGCGCATCGTCGCCGCCGTCGAGGCCCAGGTCACCGGTGACCCGAGCGACGACCGGACCGATGTCGGCCCGCTGATCAGCGAGGACGCCGCGAAGCGGGTCGAGGCGTGGGTGGACGAGGCGGTCGCGGCCGGGGCGGTGCTCGCCACCGGCGGCAAGCGCGACGGCGCCTCCTACGCGCCGACCGTGCTGACCGACCTGCCCGCCGGCACCACCCTGGCCTGCGAGGAGGTCTTCGGACCCGTCCTGAGCGTGCAGAAGGCCGACGGCGAGGCGGCGGCGTTCGCCGCCGTCAACGACTCCAAGTACGGCCTCCAGGCGGGCGTGTTCACCCACGACCTCCAGGCCGCCTTCCGCGCCCACCGCGCCCTGGAGGTGGGCGGCGTGGTCATCGGCGACGTCCCCTCCTACCGCGCCGACCAGATGCCGTACGGCGGTGCCAAGCAGTCCGGCGTGGGCCGCGAGGGCGTGCGGTTCGCGATGGAGGACTACACCTACGAGCGGGTGCTGGTGCTCACGGGTCTCGCCCTCTGAGGCGACCGGTACGGCCGGTGGCCCGGGCCCGCTGTGCGGGGGTCCGGGCCACCGGCGTGTCCGGGACTCAGCCGGCGAAGCCGAGCCGGGCCAGGCGCACCGGCCCGTGCAGGGCGACCCGCAGGTCCCGTACGCCCTCGGCGACCAGGCCGGTGGTGAGCGTGACGTAGTCGTACGGGCCCGCGGTGGGCGCGTCGGTCGCCAGCACCGCGCGGACCGGGGCGCCGTCGAGGGCGAGTTCCACCACGCCCTCGCCCGCGACCGTCACGGTCACCGAGGTGACGCCGGGGCCGAAGTCGCAGGCGCGGTAGAGGAGTTCGCCGGTCTTGCCGGGGGCGGGCGTCACCGCGTCCCCGGACCGCTTGGTCCGGTCCACGATCTCGGTGCCGCTCTGCTCGTCGAAGCCGGCCGCGTCCAGGCCGTGTTCGCGCACCGGGCGGGGGGCGGCCGGCTCCCCGTCGAGGGTGAGCGTGGTGGTCAGCCGGAGGTCCTCGCTGGAGGCGCCCACCAGCAGCGCGTACGGGCCCGGCTCCAGACGCCACCGGCCGTGCGCCACGTCCCAGTACGCGAACGCCGCCGACGGCACCTCGAAGGCGACCTCGGCCCGCTCGCCGGGCGCGAGGCCGAGCCGCCGGTGGGCGAGGAGCTGCCGGCGGGGCCGGGGCACGGAGGGCGCCTCGGCGCGGGCGTAGAGCTGGGCCACCTCGTCGGCGGTGACGTCCCCGTGGTTGGTGACGGTGAAGGTCACCCGGACCGTCTCGCCGGTGACCCGGGCGTCGAGGTCCGCGTACCCGAACGACGCGTACGACAGGCCGTGCCCGAACGGGAACAGCGGCGTCCCCTCGAAGTACAGGTAGGTCTGCCGGGCGCCGACGATGTCGTAGTCGAGCAGGTCGGGCAGGTCCGCGTCGGAGGCGTACCAGGTCTGCGGGAGGCGCCCGGCGGGGGAGACGTCCCCGGCCAGGACCCGGGCCAGGGCGGTGCCGGCCGCCTGGCCGCCGTGCGCGGTCCACAGCACCGCCGGGAGCGGTCCGGTGTCGACGGCGTAGGGGTAGGCGCAGACCAGGGCGAGGACGGTGGCCGGGTTGGCGGCGCGGGCGGCGCGCAGCAGCCGTTCCTGCTGGTCGGGCAGGCGCAGGGTGGTGCGGTCCTCGGTCTCCCGGCCGTTGATGTGCGGGTCGTTGCCCGCGACCACCACGACCACGTCGGCCCCGGCGGCGGCCCGCGCCACCGCGTCCTCGCCGCGCTCGGCGACCACCAGCTCGAAGACCTCGGCGCCGGAGTCGGCAACCTTCACGCCGTCGGCGGTCACACAGACGTGGCGGCCCGTGCCCGTATGCCTGAGGAGGTGACCGTCGCCGTGCGGCTCCAGCCGGAACGTCTCCTGCACCACCCAGCCGCCGGGCTGGTCCGCCGAGGCGCGCACGTACCCGTCCTCGGCGACGGAGAGGTAGCGCCCGTCGGGCGCGCGCAGGGTGAGGACGCCCCCGCCCCAGTCCACCAGGGCGAGTTCGGTGCCGGTGGCGTCGGTGGTGAGCGGCGGCAGGTCGGTGCGGCCGGCCAGCAGGGCGGGGTCGAGGGCGCCCTCCCCGGTGACCGGCGCCGGGCTGCCCTCGCCCGGCCGGACGTGCAGGAACGCGCCGTCGGCGGTGCGCAGCCGGACCCGGTCGGCGCCCTCCGCGAAGGTCACCCGGTCGGCGCCGAACCGCTCGTACAGGCCCTCCAGCGGGGTGCTGCGGTGGATCAGCGAGCCGCTGTACCAGTCGAGCTTGCACTCGTCGGCGAGCAGCCCGACCACGGCGACCCGGGTGTCGGGGGCGAGCGGCAGCAGGCCGTCGTTCTTCAGCAGCACGATCGCCTGCTCGGCGGCCTCCTGGGCGAGCGCCCGGTGCTCGGGGGTGTCGAAGGCGCCCGGCTCGTCGTACCCGTCGAACTCGCCGAGCCGGAAGCGGACCGAGAGCTGGCGGCGGACGGCCCGGTCGAGGTCGGCCTCGGTCAGCAGGCCCCGCTCCAGGGCACCGCGCACCCGGGCGGTGATCTTGGTGGAGTCGGTGCCGTGGTCGGTGAAGCTGTCGACGCCGGCCTTCAGCGCGGCGGCGGTCGCCTCCTCGTGGGTGGCGAAGTAGTGCTCGGAGTCGACCAGGTTGGAGGGCGCGCCCGCGTCCGAGCAGACCAGCAGCTCCTGGTCGGTCCAGGTGCGCAGGTGCTCGGCCAGGTACGGGGAGACGTGGTTGGGGCGGCCGTTGACCAGGTTGTAGGCCGGCATCACCCCGGCGACCGCGCCCGCCCCGACCGTGGCGCGGAACGCCTGGAGGTCGTACTCGTGCAGGACGCGGGGGCGGACGGAGGACGACGTGGTGTCCCGGTCGGTCTCGTTGTTGTGGGCCAGCCAGTGCTTCAGGACCGGTGCGGTACGCCAGTAGATCGGATGACTGCCGCGCAGACCCCGGGTGTAGGCGGTGGCGATGGCGGAGGTGAGCGCCGGGTCCTCGGAGTACCCCTCCTCGTTGCGGCCCCACAGCGGGTGGCGGAGCAGGTTGACGGTCGGCGACCAGACGTTGAGGCCGACCCGCTCGTCCCGGGCGCGCATCGCCCGCACCTCCGCCGACACCGCCTCGCCGACCCGGCGCACCAGGTCCTCGTTCCAGGTCGCGCCCAACCCCACGGCCTGCGGAAACACCGTCGCCGGGCCCATCCACGCGACCCCGTGCAGGGCCTCCTGGCCGGTGCGGAAGGCGGCGATGCCGAGGCGTTCGACGGGCGGCGTGAACTGGTGCAGGAACCCGGTCTTCTCGTCCGTGGTGAGCCGCGACAGCAGGTCGTCGACGCGCTCGGCGAACGGCAGGCCCGGATCGCGGAACGGCGGGGCGGGCGGCGTGGGTGCGGTCACGTGGGGTTCCCCTTGCATGGTGTGGCCAGGCGCTTTCGAAGCGCTTCGATGCTCAGTGGGGGCCGGGTCGGGTGTCAAGACGTCGTGCCGGACCGCCTCCGGCGGGACACCCGCCTTTCGGCCGCCACACGGCACTCACCGGGCGGCGCACACATCCGAGGAATCTTGGAAGCGACCCTTGTGCACCCCCTGGCGTTCACTTAACCTCACTGCAACATCGAAGCGCTTCGACTGCGGGCCGTCGTGAGGGCACGGGTGCCTGCGACCGGGCAGTCCTCCGACGACCGCTTCAGCTCAGCGAGTTCCCGCGAGTCCCACCCCAGCTCCGCCCGCTCCACTGAAGACACCGCTGAAGACACCGCCGACGACACCGCCGACGACCGCCGACGACACCGCCGACGAGACGCGGCCGACGGCCGCCGCCGGGTGTCCTGGTGCGCCATGAAGGGTTGACGCAATGACGCCGAACGCCGCCTCCGCCGCCCCCGCGCCGAGCCGGAGAAGTTTCCTCGCCTCGTCGGCGGTCGCCGCCGCCGCGGTGGCGGGCGGGATGCCGCTGCTCACCGCCTGCGGCGGATCGGACGGCGGCTCGCGCGAGGGCACCACCGCGGGCAAGGAGGCCGAGAAGCTGCTGCCCGCCTATGTGGCCGGCACCGTGGTCACGCCCGACATCCCGGCGAAGAACGGCTCCGCGGTCGGCTTCACTCGCAAGCTCGACCTGGCCGGCCTGAAGACCTCGGTGCCCGAGAAGCTCGGCAAGGGCGGCCGGGTCACCATCATGTCCCCGTTCTGGGGCTCCCCGCCGAAGTCGGACAACGCCTACTACCGGGCGATGAACGACCTGATCGGCGTCGACATCACGTGGCAGAACCAGGACGGCAACACCTACGAGCAGAAGCTCGGCGCGGTCCTCGCCTCCAGCGACGTCCCGGACGTGGTGGTCGTCCCGAGCTGGAACCTGAACGGCAGGATCCCGAGCGCGATCATCTCCAAGTTCGCCGACCTCGGCCCCTACCTCTCCGGCGACGCCGTCAAGGAGTACCCGAACCTGGCCGCCGTCCCGACCGACGCCTGGCAGCGCTCGATCTTCGGCGGCAAGCTGCGCGGCCTGCCCCAGCCGCAGCCGTACGTCACCGGCATCGTGCCCCTGTACCGGCAGGACATCTTCGAGAAGGAGGGGTACGAGGTCCCCACCTCCTGCGACGAGTTCCTCGCCCTGGCCAAGGAGGCCACCAACGCCAAGGCCAAGCGCTGGGCCTGCCTGGACATGAAGTGGACCGCCTTCCAGGCGTTCGGCGTGATGTCGGGCAACGAGAAGCCGCTCGGCTGGACCATGGTCGACGGCAAGATGATCAACCGGGTCGAGACCGACGAGTACCTCGAAGCGCTGGAGTGGACCCGCAAGCTGTTCGCGGCCGGTGTCGTCCACCCGGACGCCGAACTGGGCAAGAGCCAGGCCACCGACGCCGGCCCGAAGTTCGCCAAGGGCGAGTTCCTGATCTACGCCCAGAACATCAGCCAGTGGTGGAGCCGCACCGCCGAACAGGCCACCCAGAACCCGGAGTTCAAGGTCTGGGGCATGGACGTCTTCGGCCACGACGGCGGCGACCCGGTGCTCTGGGCCGAACAGCCCGCCGGCATCTGGGCCTTCGTCAACAAGAAGGCGTCCGAGGCGGTGATCCGCGATGTGCTGGCCGCGGCCAACGTGACCGCCGCGCCGTACGGCACCAAGGAGTACATGATGACCAACTACGGCGTGGAGGGCACCCACTACACCGTCAAGGACGGCGTCCCCACCAAGACCGACCAGGGCAACATCGACGTGATGAACGCCTACGTCATGCTGGCCAGCCCCGCCGCGACCATCGCCCACCCCGACTTCCCCGAGGTCGCCAAGGGCCAGGTCGAGTGGCAGCAGCGGATGGGCGCCTTCACCCGGAAGTCCTCCTTCCACGGCATGCAGATCACCGAGCCGTCCCGGTACGCCAACCTCTCCAGCGACTTCGAGCAGATGGAGGACGACTTCGTCCGCGGCCGCAAGAAGATGGGCGAGGTCCAGCAGGCGATCTCGGAGTGGCGCAGCAAGGGCGGCGACAAGCTCCGCGACTGGTACAAGAAGCTGCTCGACGAGAACGGCTCGGCGGCGAACTGACCGGCATTCGAGGCAAGGAGAACGGCCGTGTCGCACAGCACGGTGCCTCGGAGCAGGGCCGAGGCCGAGACCACCGAGAAACCCCCGGCACCGCCCGGGAAGCCGGGCCGGCCCCGGGCGCGGAAGCCGAGCCTCAGGCTGCGCTGGCGCCGGGACCGCGTCCTGCTGCTGATGACGCTGCCGGCCGTGGCGCTGCTCCTGCTCTTCAACTACCTGCCGATCCTCGGCAACGTGGTCGCCTTCCAGGACTACGACCCCTACATCAGCGACAACGGCATCGTCTCCATCCTGCACAGCCCCTGGGTGGGCGTGGAGAACTTCGAGCGGATCTTCGCCGACTCCGCGTTCTGGAACGCGGTGCGCAACACGCTGGTGCTGTTCTTCCTCCAGCTCCTGCTGTTCTTCCCGATCCCGGTGCTGCTGGCGCTGCTCATCAACAGCGTGGTCCGGCCCCGGGTGCGGGCGGTGTCGCAGGCCATCCTCTACCTGCCGCACTTCTTCTCCTGGGTGCTGGTCATCGCCGTGTTCCAGCAGTTGTTCGGCGGCGCGGGCATCCTGTCGCAGTTGCTGCGCGAGCACGGGTACGACGGGCTCGACATCATGACCGACCCGAGCAGCTTCGCGTTCCTGATCACCGCGCAGAGCGTGTGGAAGGACGCCGGCTGGGGGATCATCGTCTTCCTCGCCGCGCTCGCCTCCGTCCCGCCGGACCTGTACGAGGCCGCCGCGATGGACGGGGCCGGTCGCTGGCGCCGGATGTGGCACGTCACGCTGCCCGCGCTGCGCCCGGTGATCGCCCTGCTGCTGGTGCTGCGCGTCGGCGACGCCCTCACCGTCGGCTTCGAGCAGATCCTGCTCCAGCGGGACGCCGTGGGACCGGGCGCCGCGGAGGTGCTGGACACCTTCGTGTGGTGGAACGGCGTACGCAACCAGGACTTCGGCTACGCGGCCGCCGCGGGCCTGGTCAAGGGCGTGGTCAGCATCGGCCTGGTGCTGGCCGCGAACAAGGTGGCCCATCTCATGGGCGAGCAGGGGGTGTACAAGAAGTGACCGCCGTCATCGACGAGCCCGCCCGTACCCCCGGGCGCTGGGCGGCCCCGCCCCGCCCGGCCTGGGAGGAGAAGCCCGGCCCGGCCGGGGTCGCGGGCAAGGGGCTGGCCCTGGCCCTGGCCTGCCTGGCGATTCTGTTCCCGCTGTGGATCGTCGTCGTCACCAGCCTGTCCTCGCGCCGGACCATCGACGAGGCCGGGGGACTGGTGATGATCCCCAAGGACATCACCTTCGTCGCCTACCAGGAACTGCTCAGCGGCGGCCAGGTCACCCGCGCCGCGGTCATCAGCATCGGCGTCACCCTGGCCGGCACGGCGTTCTCCATGACCGTCTCGGTGCTGTGCGCCTACGGACTGTCCCGCACCGGCTCGCTCGGGCACCGCTGGGTGCTGATGCTGCTGCTGGCCACGATGTTCTTCAGCGCCGGCCTGATCCCCACGTATCTGCTGGTGCAGTCGCTGGGGCTGACCGACACCTACCTCGCGCTGATCCTGCCGAGCGCGGTGAGCGTCTTCAACATCCTGGTGCTGCGCGGCTTCTTCATGGGCATCTCGCAGGAGCTGATCGACAGCGCCCGCATCGACGGGGCGGGCGATCTGCGCATCCTGTGGCGGATCGTCATGCCGCTGTCCCGGGCCGTCCTCGCGGTGATCACGCTGTTCTACGCGGTCGGGTACTGGAGCGCCTGGTTCAACGCCTCGCTGTACCTGAACGACCAGGACATGATGCCGCTGCAGAACGTCATGATCCAGTTGGTGCAGAAGCAGGAGGCGCCGGTCGGGCTCGGGCAGGCCATCAAGACCGGGGAGCTGTCCGGCCTCGCGGTGCAGATGGCGGTCATGGTGATGGCGCTGCTGCCGGTGGCGGTGCTCTCGCCGTTCGTGCAGCGGCACTTCAAGAAGGGGATGCTGACCGGGGCGGTGAAGGGATGACCGCCCGGGACCTCGCCCCGGACCCCGCTCCGGTCCCCGCTCCGGTCCCCGCCCCGGACCTCGCCTCGGTCACCCGGGGCCGGCTCCTGTTCGGCGGCGACTACAACCCCGAGCAGTGGCCGGAGGAGACCTGGCAGGACGACGTACGCCTGATGAAGGAGGCCGGCGTCAACTCCGTCACCGTCGGGGTGTTCTCCTGGTCCCGCCTGGAACCGAGGCCCGGCGAGCGGGACTTCGGCTGGCTGGACCGGCTGCTGGAGCTGCTGCACGGGCACGGCGTCGGGGTCGTCCTGGCCACGCCCACCGCCTCGCCCCCGCCCTGGCTCGGGCACCTGCACCCCGACACCCTCCCGGTGGACGAGGAGGGCCGCACCGAGCGGTGGGGCGGCCGGCAGCACTTCTCGCACTCCAGCGCCACCTACCGCCGGTACGCCGCCGCCATCACCGAGGCGCTCGCCGCCCGGTACGGCGACCACCCCGCCCTCACCCTGTGGCACATCAACAACGAGTACTGCACGTACGACCACGGCGACGAGGCCGCCGCCCGCTTCCGCACCTGGCTGGCGGCCCGCTACGGCACCCTCGACGCCCTCAACACGGCCTGGGGGACCGCCTTCTGGAGCCAGGGCTACGGCGACTGGGCCGAGGTGCTGCCGCCCGGCCGCGTCCACTACCTGAAGAACCCCGCCCAGGTGCTGGACTTCCGCCGCTTCACCTCCGACATGCTCCTGGAGTGCTTCACCGCCGAGCGGGACATCGTCCGCCGGTACTCCCCGGGCGTCCCGGTCACCACGAACTTCATGCCGCTGTTCATCGGCCAGGACGGCTGGCGCTGGGCCGAGGAGGAGGACGTCGTCTCCGTCGACCTCTACCCCGACCCGCGCGACCCCCTCGGTGCCCAGGAGGGCGCCCTGGTCCAGGACCTCACCCGGTCGCAGGCGCGCGGCCCTTGGATGCTGATGGAGCAGGCGGCGGGCGCGGTCGACTGGCGGGCCGTGAACCACCCCAAGCCGCGCGGCCTGAACCGCCTGTGGTCCCTGCAGGCCGTGGCGCGCGGCGCGGACGCCGTCTGCTACTTCCAGTGGCGCCAGTCCCGCCAGGGCGCCGAGAAGTTCCACTCCGCGATGCTCGGTCACGCGGGCCCCGAGGGCCGTACGTACCAGGAGATCCGGCGCCTGGGCGCGGAACTGGCGCACCTGGCGCCGGAGGTCGCGGGCCGCCGGATCCGCGCCGAGGTCGCCGTGCTGCACGACTGGCACGCCTGGTGGGCCGCCGCCCAGGAGTCCCGCCCCTCCGACCGGGTCGGCCACCTGGCCATGCTGCGCGCCTGGCACCGCGCCCTGTGGGAGGCGCGGCTCACCACCGACTTCGCCCACCCCGAGCACGACCTCACCCCGTACCGCATGGTCGTCGTCCCCCAGATGTACGCGCTCACCGACACCGCCGTCGGCAACCTCCTCGCCTACGTCGAAGGCGGCGGCACCCTGGTCTGCGGCTTCCTCACCGGCGTCGCCGACCAGGACGACCGGATCAGGCCCGGCGGCATGGACCCCCGGCTGCGCGAGCTGTTCGGCATCCGCGTGCTGCACGAGTGGTGGCCGCTGGAGCCGGGGGAGACCGCCCCCTGCGACGGCTTCGACGGCACGCTCTGGTCGGAGGAGATCGAGCCCGACGGCACCGCCGAGGAGACCGTCCGCTACCGGGGCGGCGAACTGGACGGCCTGCCCGCGCTGCTGCGCAAGGGCCGCGCCTGGTACCTGTCGACGCTCCCGGCACCCGGGGCGCTGCGCGGCCTGCTCACCCGGATCGCGGCCGGCGCCGGGGTCCGTCCGGTGCTCACCGGGGCGCCGGCCGGCGTGGAGGCGGTCCGCCGCGGCGACCTGCTGTTCCTCCTCCACCACGGCCGCGACACGGTGACCGTCGAGGTGCCCGGCACCCACCGCGACCTGCTGACCGGCGCCCCGGTCACCGGCCGCGTCACCCTGGGCCGCTACGGGGCGGCGGTGCTGAAACCGGCGGAGGCCGCGTCATGACCCCGGCCGGCCCCGTGCACGGCACCTGGGAACCGCGCCCCGCCACCCGCTGGGAGGACGCCTTCCTCGCGGGCAACGGCCACCACGGCGTCCTGGTGTACGGCGACCCGCACGCCGACCGGGTCGTCGTCACCCACCACACCCTGGTACGCCCGGACGGCGACGACGCCGACCGGCGGCCGCCCCGGCTCGCCGAGGCGCTGCCCGCGCTGCAGGACCGGCTGCTCGCGGGCGAGCGCACGGCCGCCGAGGAGTTCACCGACGGCCGCCCGCTGCGCTGGGTACGGCCCTTCCACCCCGCCTTCCGGATGCGCCTGGACCGGCCGCCGGACGCCGGGCACGGCTACCGCCGCGAGGTCGACTTCGCCACCGGCGAGACCGCCGCCGCCCGCGCCGACTGGACCAGCCGGGTCTTCGTCTCCCGCGCCGACGACGTGATCGTCCAGCGGGTCACCGCCACCCGCCTCACCCTGGGCCTCACCCTGGACCACCGCCTGCCCGGCGCCCCGCCCGGCCTGGGCATCGGCCACGGCACCGCGCGCACCCCCGACGGCGCCCTGCTCAGCCTGCGCGCCCGCTACCCCGGCGGCGACCTCGCCTACACCGGCGTCACCCTGGCCGTCGTCACCGGCGGCAGCACCACCCTGACGCCCCCGGGCGTGCGGATCGAGGACGCCGCCGAGGTGCTGCTGCTGACCCGGGTGCGCCGCCACACCGGCGAACTGGACGTCCCCGCCGAGGCCCGCGCCCTGCGCGCCCTGGCCGCCGACGGCTACGACGGCCTGCTCGCCCGCCACCTCGCCGCGCACCGCACCGCCTACCGCCGGGTCACCCTCGACCTCGCCGCCGACCCCGCCGAACGCGCCCTGCCCGGCTCCGAACTGCTCACCCGGCCGCACAGCCCGGCCCTGCTGGAGCGGCTGTTCGCGGCCGGCCGCTACCACCTGCTGTCGGCCGCCGGACTGCTGCCGCCCCGGCTCACCGGCCTGTGGACCGGCGACTGGAACACCGCCTGGTCGGGGGCGTTCACCACCAACGCCAACCTCAACCTCCAGACCGCCTCCGCCGCCGCGGCCGACCTGCCCGAGGTCACCGAGGCGCTCGCCGCGCTGGTCCACCGCCAGGTGCCGCACTGGCGGGACAACGCCCGCGAGATCTTCGGCACCCGGGGCGTGGTCGCGCCCTCGCACACCGACGGCGAGTCCGGGCACACGTACCACTTCAGCCGCGAGTACCCCCTGCACCTGTGGACCGCGGGCGCCGACTGGCTGCTCAAGCCGCTCCTCGACCACGCCGAGACCCACGGCGCACACGACCCGCGCACCCTCGCCGTGCTGGCCGAGACCGCCCTGTTCTACGAGGACTTCCTCACCCGCACCGACCCGGACGGGCGACTGCACATCGTGCCGTCCTACTCGCCGGAGAACCGGCCCGCCAACGGAAGCTGGGGCGCGATCGACGCGGCGATGGACCTGTCCGCCGCCCGGCACGCCCTGCGGACCGCCGCCGAGCACCACCCCGGGCACGCCACCCGCTGGCGCGCCCTCGCCGACCGCCTCCCACCGCACCGGATCAACGCCGACGGCGCCCTCGCCGAATGGGCCCACCCCGGCCTCGACGACCGCTACGACCACCGCCACCTCAGCCACCTCTACGGCGTCTGGCCGCTGGACGAGATCAACCCCTACGACACCCCGGACCTGGCCCGCGCCGCCCACCGGGCCCTGGAACTGCGCGGCGCCGAGAACGACTCCGCCCACGGCCACCTGCACCACGCCCTGGTCGCCGCCAAGCTGCGGGACGCCGACCGGGTCGCCGACGCCCTCGGCCGGGTCCTGGGCGGCGACTACTTCCACACCTCGCTGATGAGCGCCCACTACCCCCACCGCGACGTCTACAACGCGGACGCCGCGCACACCCTGCCGGCCGTGCTCATCGAGATGCTGGTGCAGTCCACCCCCGGCCGCCTGGTCCTGCTGCCCGCGCTGCCCACCCGCCTCCCGGCCGGCGAACTGACCGGCGTGCGCACCCGGTTCGGGGCCACCGTCGACCTGGCCTGGACGGCCGGCGGCACCGCCACGGCCACCCTGCGCCCCGCCCGCACCCTCCGCGTGGACCTGCGTACCCCCTCCGGCGCCGCACCGCTCGACCTCACCGCCGGAGAGACCCGCGTCATCGGCTTCACGACGCGGCCCCCCGCACCACTCCCCCCACCCAGGGAAGGAACCCCATGGCACCCCGCACCCTGAGCACCCTGTCCAAGGCCCTGCTGGCGCCCGCCCTCGCCCTCGGCGCCACCGCCGGCCTCGCCGCCGCCCCCGCCCAGGCCGCCGTCTGGAACTCCTGCGACCAGTGGGGCAACACCACCTTGAACGGCTACACCCTCTACAACAACATCTGGGGCTCCGGCGCCGGCCGCCAGTGCGTCTGGGCCAACTCCGGCACCAACTGGGGCGTCTGGGCCGACCACCCGAACACCGGCGGCATCAAGTCCTACCCCAACGCCAAGAAGGTGATCAACAAGCCGATCACCTCCCTGACCTCGCTCACCAGCAGCTACAACGTCACGGTCCCGGCGGCCGGCGCGTACAACACCTCGTACGACATCTGGGACACCGACTACGACCACGAGATCATGCTCTGGGTCAACTACAACGGCGCGGTCGGCCCGCTCGGCACCGCCCAGGGCACCGTCAGCCTCGGCGGCCACACCTGGAACGTCTACAAGGGCAACAACGGCGCCAACGAGGTCTACTCGTTCCTGCGCACCGCCGACTCGACCGCCGGCACCGTGAACATCCTGCCGATCCTGAAGTGGATCAAGGACACCAAGGGCTGGATCGGCAACGAGACCATCGGCGACGTGCAGTTCGGCTACGAGATCACGTCCTCCGCCGGCGGCCTGGACTTCCGCACCGACAACCTCACGGTGAGCGGCGGCTGACCGGCGCCCACCGCGCGGGGCCGGCCCGCTACACCTGCGGCGCCGGCCCCGAACTGGCCCGCACCGTCAGCTCCGGCGCCAGCAGCACCACCTCGTCGCTGCCGCGCCCGTCGAGCTTGGCGACGAGCTGCTCGACCGCCCGGCGCCCCATCTCCTGCGCGGGGATGGCCACCGAGGTCAGCCGCACCGACGCCTGCACGGCCACCTGCTCCGGGCAGATGGCGACCACCGACACGTCCTCCGGCACCGCCCGGCCCTGCTGCCGCAGCAGGGCCAGCAGCGGCTCGACCGCCGCCTCGTTCTGCACCACGAACCCCGAGGTGCCCGGCCGCTCGTCGAAGATCCGGGCCAGCGTCAGCGCCATCGCGTCGTACCCGCCCTCGCACGGCCGGTGCAGCAGCCGCACCCCCAGCTCCCGGGCCCGGCCGCGCAGCCCCTCCAGGGTGCGCTCGGCGAACCCGGTGTGCCGCTCGTACACCCCCGGCGCCTCGCCTATGACCGCGAGGTCGCGGTGGCCGAGCGAGGCGAGGTGCTCCACGCAGAGCGCGCCGGTCGCCCGGAAGTCGAGGTCCACGCAGGTCAGCCCGGAGGGGTCGGCGGGCAGCCCGATCAGCACCGACGGCCGGTCGGTGCCGCGCAGCAACGGCAGCCGCTCGTCGTCGAGTTCGACGTCCATCACGATCATCGCGTCGGCCAGCCCGCTGCCCGTGACCCGGCGCACCGCGTCGGGCCCCTCCTCGCCGGTGAGCAGCAGCACGTCGTACCCGTGGGTGCGCGCGGCGGTGGCGACCGCGATGGCGATCTCCATCATCACCGGCACGTACATGTCCGTGCGCAGCGGGATCATCAGCGCGACGATGTTGGACCGGCTGCTGGCCAGCGCGCGGGCCCCGGCGTTGGGGTGGTAGCCGAGCTGGCGGATACTCTCTTCGACCCGCTGCCGGGTGGTCGGGGAGATGGACCGCTTGCCGCTGAGGACATAGCTCACCGTGCTCGCCGAGACTCCGGCGTGCTGGGCGACCTCGGCAAGAGTGACCATCCAGCTCTCCCAGGGTGGTGAAGCGCTTCGACAGGCGCGTAAGACGGACAACGGGCTCGTGAGAGTGGTCCGACAGTAGCTCCAGCGGGGGTCGGTGTCCATACTGCGTCGAAGCGCTTCGACAGTGGGTTGATCCTGGCGTTTCCCGCCTGTTTCCCCGCCGCCCGTGCCGCGTTCCTCGGCCGAACGGTCGCACGAAGGGTGGCCGGGCCGCCCGGGATCAGGTACGAACGATCCGGTAGCACCGATCAGTACCGTACATCCCCGATACGTGCCGATACGCGGCGAGGTGACCCTCATGTCCGCACCAACCACCCCCTCCTCCCGGCCCTCCGTCACCGAGCGCGAGGCCCGGCAGGTGGCCGAGGACGCCCGGGAACAGCACTGGCGCAAGCCCAGCTTCGCCAAGGAGCTGTTCCTCGGGCGCTTCCGCCTCGACCTCATCCACCCCCATCCGCTCCCGGCCGAGGAGGACCGCGCGCGCGGCGAGGAGTTCCTCGCCCGGCTGCGCGACTTCTGCGAGACGAGCGTCGACGGCGCCGTGATCGAACGCGACGCGCGCATCCCCGACGAGGTGATCACCGGCCTGAAGGAGCTGGGCGCCTTCGGCATGAAGATCGACACCAAGTACGGCGGCCTCGGCCTGACCCAGGTGTACTACAACAAGGCCCTCGCCCTGATCGGTTCCGCCAGCCCCGCGATCGGCGCGCTGCTCTCCGCGCACCAGTCGATCGGCGTGCCGCAGCCGCTCAAGCAGTTCGGCACCCAGGAGCAGAAGGACGCCTTCCTGCCGCGCTGCGCCCGCACCGACATCTCCGCCTTCCTGCTGACCGAGCCGGACGTCGGCTCCGACCCGGCCCGGCTGGCCACCACCGCCGTCCCGGACGGCGACGAGTACGTGCTGGACGGCGTGAAGCTGTGGACCACCAACGGCGTCGTCGCCGACCTGCTCGTCGTCATGGCCCGGGTCCCCAGGAGCGAGGGCCACCAGGGCGGCATCACCGCCTTCGTCGTCGAGGCCGCCGCCGAGGGCGTCACGGTGGAGCACCGCAACGCCTTCATGGGCCTGCGCGGCCTGGAGAACGGCGTCACCCGCTTCCACCGCGTCCGGGTCCCCGCCGCGCACCGCATCGGCCCCGAGGGCGCCGGCCTCAAGATCGCCCTGACCACCCTCAACACCGGCCGCCTCTCGCTGCCCGCGATGTGCGTCGGCGCCGGCAAGTGGTGCCTGAAGACCGCCCGCGAGTGGTCGGCCGCCCGCGAGCAGTGGGGCAAGCCGGTCGCCCTCCACGAGGCCGTCGGCTCCAAGATCAGCTTCATCGCGGCCACCACCTTCGCCCTGGAGGCGGTCCTGGACCTGTCCTCCCAGATGGCCGACGAGGACCGCAACGACATCCGCATCGAGGCCGCCCTCGCCAAGCTCTACGGCTCCGAGATGGCCTGGCTGATGGCCGACGAACTGGTCCAGATCCGCGGCGGCCGCGGCTTCGAGACCGCCGCCTCCCTCGCCGCCCGCGGCGAACGCGCGGTCCCCGCCGAACAGGTCCTGCGCGACCTGCGCATCAACCGCATCTTCGAGGGCTCCACCGAGATCATGCACCTGCTGATCGCCCGCGAGGCCGTCGACGCCCACCTCTCGGTCGCCGGCGACCTGATCGACCCGGACAAGTCCCTCCAGGACAAGGCCAGGGCGGGCGCCCAGGCCGGGGTCTTCTACGCCAAGTGGCTGCCGAGACTGGTCGCCGGACCGGGGCAGCTCCCGGGCGCGTACGGGCAGTTCAGGCACGAGGTCGACCTCTCGCCGCACCTGCGCTACGTCGAGCGCGCCGCCCGCAGGCTCGCCCGCTCCACCTTCTACGCCATGTCCCGCTGGCAGGGCCGCATGGAGTCCAAGCAGGGCTTCCTCGGCCGGATCGTGGACATCGGCGCCGAACTCTTCGCGATGAGCGCCGCCTGCGTCCGCGCCGAGCTGCTGCGCTCCCGCGGCGACCACGGCCGCGAGGCGTACCAGCTCGCCGACGCCTTCTGCCGGCAGTCCCGGATCCGGGCCGAGGAACTCTTCGGCCGGCTGTGGACCAACACCGACGACCTCGACCGCAAGGTCGTCAAGGGCATCCTCTCCGGCACCTACACCTGGCTCGAACAGGGCATCGCCGACCCCTCCGACGACGGCCCCTGGATCGCCGACGCCACCCCCGGCGAGAGCACGAAGGAGAACGTGCACCGTCCCATCAGGTGATACGCGTCCCGCGCGGCCCCCGCCCGGGCGGCACGCCACCCGGGTGCGGGACGCGCTGTCCTGCGCGGCGCCGGTTGCCGCAACAATGGGGGGATGAGCGACAGCCCTGCCCCTCTCGCCGACCCGCACCTCCACTACGACCCCGTGGCGGGTGACGGCCCCAAGGACGTGGTGATCCTCGGTTCCACCGGGTCCATCGGCACCCAGGCCATCGATCTCGTCCTGCGCAACCCGGACCGCTTCCGGGTCACCGGCCTGTCCGCCAACGGCGGCCGGGTCGCCCTCCTCGCCGAGCAGGCGCACCGGCTGCGGGTCCGGACCGTGGCGGTGGCCCGCGAGGACGTCCTCCCCGAGCTGCGGGAGGCCCTCCGGGCGCGGTACGGCCCGGGGGAGCCGCTCCCCGAGATCGTGGCCGGCCCGGACGCGGCCACCCAGGTCGCCGCCTCCGACTGCCACACCGTCCTCAACGGCATCACCGGCTCCATCGGACTCGCCCCGACCCTGGCCGCCCTGGAGGCGGGCCGCACCCTCGCGCTCGCCAACAAGGAGTCGCTCATCGTGGGCGGCCCGCTGGTCAAGGCCCTCGCCAAGCCCGGGCAGATCATCCCCGTCGACTCCGAGCACGCCGCCCTCTTCCAGGCCCTGGCCGCCGGCACCCGCGCCGATGTGCGCAAGCTCGTCGTCACCGCCTCCGGCGGCCCGTTCCGCGGCCGGACCCGGGAGCAGCTCGCCGCCGTCACCGTCGAGGACGCCCTCGCCCACCCCACCTGGGCGATGGGCCCGGTGATCACCATCAACTCCGCGACCCTGGTCAACAAGGGCCTGGAGGTCATCGAGGCGCACCTGCTCTACGACATCCCCTTCGACCGCATCGAGGTCGTCGTCCACCCCCAGTCGTACGTGCACTCGATGGTGGAGTTCACCGACGGGTCGACGCTGGCCCAGGCCACGCCGCCCGACATGCGCGGCCCCATCGCCATCGGCCTGGGCTGGCCCGAGCGGGTCCCCGACGCGGCCCCCGCGTTCGACTGGAGCACCGCCTCGACCTGGGAGTTCTTCCCCCTGGACAACGAGGCGTTCCCCTCGGTGGACCTGGCCCGGCGGGTCGGGCGGCTCGCGGGAACGGCCCCGGCGGTGTTCAATGCCGCCAACGAGGAGTGCGTGGAGGCGTTCCGCACCGGCGCGCTGTCGTACCTCGGCATCATGGAGACCGTCACCCGGGTGGTCGACGAGCACGGCACCCCGCCCACGGGAACTTCCCTGACCGTCGCGGACGTCCTCGAAGCGGAGACCTGGGCCCGCGCCCGGGCCCGGGAACTGGCGGCACAGACGGCGGAGGCCCGTGCATGACGACCCTGATGTTCATCCTCGGCATAGTCGTCTTCGCGGTCGGCCTGCTGTTCTCGATCGCCTGGCACGAGCTGGGCCACCTGTCCACCGCCAAGCTGTTCGGCATCCGCGTCCCGCAGTACATGGTCGGCTTCGGCCCGACGATCTTCTCCCGGAAGAAGGGCGAGACCGAGTACGGCGTCAAGGCGATCCCGTTCGGCGGCTACATCCGCATGATCGGCATGTTCCCGCCCGGTCCGGACGGCCGGATAGAGTCCCGCTCCACCTCCCCCTGGCGCGGCATGATCGAGGACGCCCGCTCGGCGGCCTTCGAGGAACTCCAGCCGGGCGACGAGAAACGCCTCTTCTACACCCGCAAGCCGTGGAAGCGGGTCGTGGTGATGTTCGCCGGCCCGTTCATGAACCTGGTCCTCGCGGTGGTGCTGTTCCTCATCGTGCTGATGGGCTTCGGCATCTCCCAGCAGACCACCACCGTCAGCTCGGTCTCCCAGTGCGTGATCTCCCAGAGCGAGAACCGCGACAAGTGCACCAAGGCCGACGCGCCCTCCCCGGCCGCCGCCGCCGGGCTCCGCGCCGGTGACAAGATCGTCGCCTTCGACGGCGTACGCACCGACCAGTGGGACCGCCTGTCCGACCTGATCCGCGCCAACCCCGGCAAGCAGGTGCCGATCGTCGTCGACCGGGACGGCGAGCGGCTCACCCTGCACGCGACGATCGCCACCAACAAGGTCGCCAAGAAGGACGGCAGCGGCGGCTACGTCCAGGGCGAGTACGTCACCGCGGGCTTCCTCGGCTTCAGCGCCGCCACCGGCATCGTCAAGCAGGACTTCGGCGACTCCGTGACGTGGATGGGCGACCGGATCGGCGACGCCGTCGACTCCCTCGCCGACCTCCCCGGCAAGATCCCCGCCCTCTGGGACGCCGCGTTCGGCGACGGCCCCCGCGAGGCCGACTCCCCGATGGGCGTGGTCGGCGCCGCCCGGGTCGGCGGCGAGATCTTCACCCTGGACATCCCGCCCACCCAGCAACTGGCCATGGCCGTGATGCTGGTCGCCGGCTTCAACCTCTCCCTGTTCCTGTTCAACATGCTCCCGCTGCTGCCCCTCGACGGCGGCCACATCGCGGGCGCCCTGTGGGAGTCGCTGCGCCGCAACCTCGCCAAGGTGCTGCGCCGCCCGGACCCCGGCCCGTTCGACGTGGCGAAGCTCATGCCGGTCGCCTACGTGGTCGCGGGCATCTTCGTCTGCTTCACCCTGCTCGTCCTGGTCGCGGACGTCGTCAATCCGGTACGCATCTCCTAGGTCCGCGACAGCACCGCGCAACCCGGGGTTCACGGCGGCCCGGCAGGCTCGCCCCGCGGGCCGCCGCCCCTCGGGTCTGTTCGGCGGGCGTGATGTGCTCCGGCCTCCGCCCGTGCCGTAATCTCGAAGCCCGGAGCCCGCCCGCTGACGGGACCGGACCTTGATCCACGACTTGGGGTTGCACAGCAGATGACTGCGATTTCTCTCGGCATGCCGTCCGTCCCGACCAAGCTCGCCGAGCGCCGGAAGAGCCGGCAGATCCAGGTCGGCTCCGTGGCGGTGGGCGGGGACGCCCCCGTGTCGGTGCAGTCGATGACGACGACGCGCACCTCGGACATCGGCGCCACCCTCCAGCAGATCGCCGAGCTGACCGCGTCCGGCTGCCAGATCGTCCGTGTCGCCTGCCCCACCCAGGACGACGCCGACGCCCTGCCGGTGATCGCCCGCAAGTCGCAGATCCCGGTGATCGCCGACATCCACTTCCAGCCCAAGTACGTCTTCGCCGCCATCGAGGCGGGCTGCGCCGCGGTCCGGGTCAACCCCGGCAACATCAAGCAGTTCGACGACAAGGTCAAGGAGATCGCCCAGGCCGCCAAGGACCACGGCACCCCCATCCGGATCGGCGTCAACGCCGGCTCGCTGGACCGGCGCCTGCTCCAGAAGTACGGCAAGGCCACCCCCGAGGCCCTGGTGGAGAGTGCCCTGTGGGAGGCGTCCCTCTTCGAGGAGCACGGCTTCCGGGACATCAAGATCTCCGTGAAGCACAACGACCCCGTCGTGATGATCGAGGCGTACCGCCAGCTCGCCGCCCAGTGCGACTACCCCCTGCACCTGGGCGTCACCGAGGCCGGCCCCGCCTTCCAGGGCACCATCAAGTCGGCCGTCGCCTTCGGCGCCCTGCTCTCCCAGGGCATCGGCGACACCATCCGCGTCTCCCTGTCGGCCCCGCCGGTGGAGGAGGTCAAGGTCGGCAACCAGATCCTGGAGTCCCTCAACCTCAAGCAGCGCGGCCTGGAGATCGTCTCCTGCCCCTCCTGCGGCCGGGCCCAGGTCGACGTCTACAAGCTCGCCGAGGAGGTCACCGCCGGCCTCACCGGCATGGAGGTCCCGCTCCGCGTCGCCGTGATGGGCTGTGTGGTCAACGGGCCCGGCGAGGCCCGGGAGGCCGACCTCGGCGTCGCCTCCGGCAACGGCAAGGGGCAGATCTTCGTCAAGGGCGAGGTCATCAAGACCGTCCCCGAGTCCAAGATCGTGGAGACGCTCATCGAGGAGGCCATGAAGTTGGCCGAGCAGATGGAGGCCGACGGCGTCCCCTCCGGCGAGCCCTCCGTCGCGGTCGCCGGCTGACCCGCCCCCCGGCCGTCGCGCCGTCCCCCCGGGGGCGGCGCGCCACAAGCCCGGCAGGTACAGTGCGGAGATCAGCAGACCTTAGGGTGAGGCCCCGCACGTGTTGACGCAGACCACCTCCCGGGTCCTCGAACCGGGTGACCTGGACGCCGCGCTCGCCGTCCTCGACCGCGAGCCGGTGGCGAACGCCTTCGTGGCCTCCCGGGTGCGGATCGCCGGCCTCGACCCCTGGCGGCTCGGCGGCGAGATGTGGGGCTGGTACGAGGACGGGGCGCTGACCTCCCTGTGCTACGCGGGCGCCAACCTCGTCCCCATCTGCGCCACCCCGCGCGCCGTGCGCGCCTTCGCCGACCGCGCCCGCCGGGCCGGGCGCCGCTGCTCCTCCATCGTCGGCCCCGCCGACGCGACCGCCCTGCTCTGGCGGCTCCTCGAACCCACCTGGGGCCCCGCCCGCGAGGTCCGCCGCCGCCAGCCCCTCATGGTCGCCGACCGCCCCTCCGCCGAGGTCGCCCCCGACCCCCGCGTCCGCCGCGTCCGCAAGGACGAGATGGAACAGATCATGCCGGCCTGCGTGGCGATGTTCACCGAGGAGGTCGGCGTCTCCCCGCTGGCCGGCGACGGCGGCCTGCTCTACCAGGCCCGGGTCGCCGAACTCGTCGGCTCCGGCCGCTCCTTCGCCCGCTTCGACGACACCGGCAAGGTCGTCTTCAAGGCCGAGATCGGCGCCGCCACCGACCGCGCCTGCCAGATCCAGGGCGTCTGGGTCGCCCCCGAACACCGCGGCCGGGGCCTCGCCGCCCCCGGCATGGCGGCGGTCCTGCGCTACGCCCTCACCGACATCGCCCCCGTCGCCAGCCTCTACGTCAACGACTTCAACACCGCGGCCAGAAGGACGTACCGCAGGGTCGGCTTCGAAGAGGTGGGCGCCTTTATGAGCGTCCTGTTCTGAAACGCGCCCCCTAGGGGCGCGGGGCTGTTCCGATGTGCGGCTCCGCCGCGTGGGCGCGACCAGCCACAACGAACCCGCACCAAAGAACCCACACCAAGAACCCCCGCACACCCCCCTGTAGGCTCCCCGCATGGACGTAGTGATCGGCCCCCTGGACCTCACCACCCACGTAGACGAGGCCCTGGCCGTCCAAGCCGCCGCCTTCGGCCTCGGCCCCGACGAGGTGGCCGTCCGCCGCCAGATCGTCCTGCGCCACATGACCTACCCGGGCGCCCGCGCCCTCGGCGCCACCACCCCCGACGGCCGCCTGGCCGGCTTCGTCTACGGCATGCCCAACGACCGCGTCCACTGGTGGTCCACGGTCGTCGAGCCCTACCTGCGCGCCCGGGGCAACGACGCCTGGCTGGACGACTCCTTCGTCATCACCGAGCTGCACGTCCACCCGGCCCACCAGAACCGCGGCGTGGGCCGCGCCCTGATCACCACGATCACCGACGCCGCCGCCCAGCCCCGCTCGATCCTCTCCGCGATCGACACCGACAGCCCCGCCCGCGGCCTGTACCGCTCCCTCGGCTACACCGACCTCGCCCGCCAGGTCCTCTTCCCCAGCGCCCCCAAGCCGTACGCCGTGATGGGCGCCCCGCTCCCGCTGCTGCGGCGCTGACCCGTAACCGATTTCCGCGACCCGGGACCGCCCGGCTAACCTCGTTCGTCATCACCCTCACCCAGCAGGAGACACGAGAGCCATGGCGAACGCACCGGTCCAGCGCATGTCGAAGTTGTTGGCGAAGACGTTGCGCGACGACCCGGCGGACGCCGAGGTCCTCAGCCACAAGCTGCTGGTCCGCGCCGGCTACGTCCGCCGCACCGCCGCCGGCCTGTGGAGCTGGCTGCCCCTGGGCAAGAAGGTCCTCGCCAACATCGAGCGGATCGTCCGCGAGGAGATGGACGCGATCGGCGCCCAGGAGGTCTCGCTCCCGTCCCTGCTGCCCCGCGAGCCCTACGAGGCCACCGGCCGCTGGGACGAGTACGGCCCCGAGCTGTTCCGCCTGAAGGACCGCAAGGGCGGCGACTACCTGCTCGGCCCCACCCACGAGGAGATCTTCACCCTGCTGGTGAAGGACCAGGCGTCCTCCTACAAGGACCTGCCGGTCATCCTCTACCAGATCGCCGACAAGTACCGCGACGAGGCCCGCCCCCGGGCCGGCATCCTGCGCGGCCGCGAGTTCCTGATGAAGGACTCCTACTCCTTCGACACCGCCGACGAGGGCCTGGCCGAGTCCTACGCCCTGCACCGCGCCGCCTACCAGCGCATCTTCGAGCGGCTCGGCCTGGACTACCGGATCTGCGCGGCCACCGCCGGCGCCATGGGCGGCTCCAAGTCCGAGGAGTTCCTCGCCCCGGCCGAGGCCGGTGAGGACACCTTCGCCGACTGCCCGAACTGCGACTACGCCGCCAACACCGAGGCGATCACCTACGAGCTGAAGCCCGTGGACGCCTCCGGCGTGCCCGCCGCCGAGGAGATCCCCACCCCGGACACCCCCACCATCGAGACCCTCGCCGCCTCCCTCGGCGTCCCCGCCTCCGCCACCCTGAAGAACCTCCTGGTCAAGGTCGACGGCGAGATCGTCGCCGTCGGCGTCCCCGGCGACCGCGAGGTCGACATGGACAAGGTCGAGGCCCACTTCGCGCCCGCCGTCGTCGAACTGGTCACCGCCGAGGACTTCACCGGCCGCACCGACCTGGTCCGCGGCTACGTCGGACCGCAGGGCCTGGACAAGGTGAAGTACCTCGCCGACCCCCGCGTCGCCCCCGGCACCGCCTGGATCACCGGCGCCAACAAGCCCGACACCCACGCCAAGAACGTCGTCGCCGGCCGCGACTTCGAGGTCGACGAGTACGTCGACGTGGTCGTCGTGCAGGACGGCGACCCCTGCCCCCGGTGCGGCACCGGCCTCAAGCTGGACCGCGCCATCGAGATCGGGCACATCTTCCAGTTGGGCCGCAAGTACGCCGACGCCCTCAAGCTCGACGTCCTCGGCCAGAACGGCAAGCCGGTCCGCGTCACCATGGGCTCCTACGGCATCGGCGTCTCCCGCGCGGTGGCCGCCCTCGCCGAGCAGCACGCCGACGACAAGGGCCTGGTCTGGTCCAAGGAGGTCGCCCCGGCCGACGTGCACGTGGTCGCCGCCGGCAAGGCCCTCCAGACCGAACTGGCCCTGGACGTCTCCGAGAAGCTCTCCGCCGCCGGCGTCCGGGTCCTGGTCGACGACCGCACCGGGGTCTCCCCGGGCGTGAAGTTCACCGACGCGGAACTGATCGGCGTCCCCCAGATCCTGGTGGCCGGCCGTCGCGCCGCCGAGGGCGTCGTCGAGCTGAAGGACCGCCGCACCGGCGAACGCGAGGAACTGACGGTCGAGGAGGCCGTCGCCCGCCTCACCGCCTGACCGGTCCCGGGGCCCGTCCGGCGACCAGCCGGGCGGGCCCTACAGCCAGCCCGCGAACTCCAGCAGCAGCTCCGCGTCCCGGGCCCGGCCGACCCGGCCCGCCCGCACCCCCGACTCCACGGCCCGGAACAGGGTCCAGTCGCGCAGCCGGTCCCGGTCGACCTCCAGCGACTCCGCCAGCCGCTTGATCCGGCGGCGGGTGGTCGAGGCGCCGGACGGCTGGGCGATCAGGTCCTCCACCCGGTCCCGGACCAGCCGGGCCAGATCGAACGCGGGATCGCCCACCACCGGGTCGGGTCCCACCGCCAGCCACGGCACCCGGTCCCCGGCCAGCACCTTGCTCTGCCGGAAGGTGCCGTGCAGCAGCTTCTCCTCGGCCGGTGCGGCGAGCAGCTCCGCGCGGGCCGCCAGCGCCGCGTCCACCAGCGGCGCCACCGCCGGATCGGCCGCCGCGCCCGCCCGCATCGCCGCCGCCTGCCGCCCGGTCCGCTCGGCGACCGTCTCGAAGGAGTGCCCGGCGGGCGGCTCCACCCACAGCTTCCGCAGCGTCCCGGCCGCCTCCAGCAGCGCCCGCGCCTCCGGCAGCGACCGCACCGACACGTCCGGCCGCAGCTTCTCCAGCAGCAGCTCACCCGCGACCGGCGCCTCCTCCAGCAGGCGTACGGCGCCCCGGCCGGCCCAGTGCGCCAGCGCCGCCCGTTCGCTCTCCGGCCGGGCCCGGGGCGGCGCCAGCTTCAGCACCGCCGGGCTCCCGTCGGCCGTGCGGACCAGCAGGACCAGGCTGCTGCGGCCGCCGGGCACCTGCACCCGCTCCACGGTCAACCCGCGTAGCTCCACGGCACGCCGCGCCGCCCCGGGCAGCCCGGCCAGCCAGTCGTCACCCTCCGGTGCCGTCTCACCGAGCGCCCTGACCAGACGCCCCGGCGGTTCGAAAGCCATGCGGAAGCCGTTCCCTTCCCGTACGGGGAGCCCGTACGTGTCACGCCGTCGGTGTCGCCGGGGCCGACGCGGTGCCGGCCCGCTCGGCGAGCCCAGGGAAGGCTACGCTCCCCCCGCGCCAGCGCACCGCCCGCACCGCGGCCTCCCGCAGCGCCTCGGCCGCCGCCGCCCGCCGGTCGCCGGAGGAGGCCCGCACCAGGTCGGAGTAGACCCCGGCCACCCGGTCCTCCAGCTCCGCCGCCAGCCTCACCGCCGCCGCGGCGTCCGCCACCGCGAACGGCAGCGCGTACCCGGCCGCCGACGCCACCGGCTCGCCGCCGAGCGCGCGCACCGTGCGCCCCAGCGCGTCCCGGCGGGCACGGTGCGCGTCGTACGCCGCCCGCGCTTCCGTACGCCGGTCCGCGCCGATCCGGCCGCCGACCACGCCGTAGCCGTAGACCGCCGCGTGCTCGGCGGCCAGCGCCGCCTGGACGGCCGCCAGTTCGCCCTTGCCGCTCATGCGTCCCCCTCGGTCAGCAGATACACGTGCGCCGCCCCGGCCGCCGCCACCGAGGCCAGCAGCCGGGCCGTCTCGCCCGGCAGGTCCAGCAGCGCCGCGGTGCGCCGGCCGGCCAGCTTCCGCTCGGCCGCGGCGAGCCCGGCGAGCGCCTCCCGCTCGGTGGCCGGCACCGCGGCCCGCTCCTTCCCCGGCCCGGCGGCGCGGGCGGATACGGACGGTGACGCCGTGGGGGAGGCGGTGAACGCCTCGGCGTGCCGGACCACCTCGTCGCGCAGCGGCCGCAGGCGCGCGGCCAGCGCCGGGTGCGCCGCGATCACCGCGTCGTACCGCGCGGCGAGGCGCTCGCTGTCCCGGGCCGCACGCGCGCGTGCCCGCTCGGCGGCGACCGCCGCGGCCGGGGAGGAACCGGAACCGGGGCCGCCGGAGCAGCCGGCGAGCAGCGCGCCGCCGGCGGCGGTGGCGAGCAGGCTCCTTCTGCGCGGCCCCGAAGGCGGGCGCGACGAGGGGGAAAACGGCACGGCGGACGTCCTCGGCAGACTCGTACGGAAGCGACGGGAAGCGGGGCGGGCGGGAGCCCGTGATCACCGTACCCGGGCCGCCGCCGGGCACCACTCAGCGGCACCGCCGGGCCCGGGTGGACGGCAACACCCTCCGCGACCGGATACCCTTTGACCTGACACGCGCACCGTCCCACAACAGCACACGCGGCCGAGGAGTCACCCGGATGAGCACCACCCAGAGCGAGAGGCTGCGAGCACTGCTGGAGCCGCTGGTCGCCTCGCAGGGACTCGACCTGGAAGAGATCGCGGTGGACTCGGTCGGACGCAAGCGCGTGCTGCGGGTGGTCGTCGACTCCGACACCGGTGCCGACCTGGACCGCATCGCCGATGTGAGCCGCGCGCTCTCGGCGAAGCTGGACGAGACCGACGCGATGGGCGAGGGCGAGTACACCCTCGAAGTGGGCACCCCCGGTGCCGAGCGCGAGCTGACCGAGCACCGTCACTACGTACGCGCCGTCGGCCGCCTGGTGAGGTTCCGCCTCACCGGGGGCGAGGACCTGGTCGCCCGCATCCTGACCGTGGACGACGACGGCGCCGATCTCGAAGTGCCCGGCGTGAAGGGCCGCAAGGCCACCGCCCGCAGGCTCGCCTTCGACGACATCGCCAAGGCCCGGGTCCAGGTCGAGTTCAACCGCAAGGACACGCAGGACCACAAGGACTTGCAGGAAGAGGAGGAGGCGTAGCCGTGGACATCGACATGAGTGCCCTGAGGGGCTTGGTACGGGAGAAGGAGATCTCCTTCGACCTGCTGGTCGAGGCGATCGAGTCGGCCCTCCTCATCGCCTACCACCGCACCGAGGGAAGCCGCCGGCACGCGCGCGTGGAGCTCGACCGCACCAGCGGACACGTGACCGTGTGGGCGAAGGAGGACCCCGACGACCTCGACGAGGGCCAGGCGGCCCGCGAGTTCGACGACACCCCGTCCGGCTTCGGCCGGATCGCCGCCACCACCGCCAAGCAGGTCATCCTGCAGCGGCTGCGGGACGCCGAGGACGACGCGACGCTCGGCGAGTACGCGGGCCGCGAGGGCGACATCGTCACCGGCGTGGTCCAGCAGGGCCGCGACCCGAAGAACGTGCTGGTGGACATCGGCAAGCTGGAGGCCATCCTGCCGGTGCAGGAGCAGGTCCCCGGCGAGACCTACCCGCACGGCACGCGGCTGAGGTCGTACGTCGTCCGGGTGGCCAAGGGCGTGCGCGGCCCGTCCGTGACGCTCTCGCGCACCCACCCCAACCTGGTGAAGAAGCTGTTCGCCCTGGAGGTGCCGGAGATCGCCGACGGGTCCGTCGAGATCGCCGCCATCGCCCGGGAGGCCGGCCACCGCACCAAGATCGCCGTCAAGTCGACCCGTTCGGGACTGAACGCCAAGGGCGCCTGCATCGGCCCCATGGGCGGCCGGGTCCGCAACGTGATGGGCGAGCTGAACGGTGAGAAGATCGACATCGTCGACTGGTCCGACGACCCGGCCCAGATGGTGGCGAACGCGCTGTCCCCGGCCCGGGTGACCAAGGTCGAGGTGGTGGACATGGCGGCCCGCTCCGCGCGGGTGACCGTCCCCGACTACCAACTGTCGCTGGCGATCGGCAAGGAGGGCCAGAACGCCCGCCTCGCCGCCCGGCTGACCGGCTGGCGGATCGACATCCGCCCGGACACCGAGCAGACGTCCGAATGACCGTCCGGGCGGACGGCCCGTGTGCCGTTCGTCCGATCGGGGAATAGATCCAAGCCGCCGGGCGCTGAGATCACGACAGCTTCGCGGCGGCAAGTGTTCGATTTTCGCCCCCCAGGGGTGAGGTCGCCACGGGGAGGTAGACTGAGGAGTGTCTGGCCGGACGTCTGCTCGTGCATGCCCCGAACGCACCTGTGTGGGGTGCCGGGAGCGCGCGGCCAAGACCGGGCTGCTGCGGATCGTGGCGGTCGAGGACGCCTGCGTCCCCGATCCTCGCGGTACGCTGCCCGGCCGGGGTGCCTATGTGCATCCCACCCAGGTCTGTCTCGACCAGGCGGTACGCCGCCGGGCGTTCCCGAGGGCACTGCGCGTCCCGGGACCGCTCGACGTAAAGGCGTTGCGCCACCACGTCGAGCAGGCACAAGGTTGCTGAACCGGCAACACGGCAAGTAAGACGTGCCGTACGGAACCCCGTGCGGCTTGGTACCTCGCGAGTCGAAAGCAGGTCGAGATTGCGATGAGCACTCGATGAGTACGCGATGAGTACGCCCATGAACTAGCGACGGTCCGGACGCAACCCGGACCTCAAAGGAGCGAAGTGGCTAAGGTCCGGGTCTACGAACTCGCCAAGGAGTTCGGTGTCGAGAGCAAGGTCGTCATGGCCAAGCTCCAGGAACTCGGTGAATTCGTCCGTTCGGCGTCTTCGACGATCGAAGCGCCTGTCGTACGCAAACTGACTGACGCCTTCCAGCAGGGCGGTGGCAACGGCAGGTCCGCCGCCAAGCCCGGTGCCCCCCGGAAGGCCGCCCCCCGTCCCGCCGCGCCGTCCCCGGCGCAGGCGAGCACCCCCCGTCCGGCCCAGTCCGCGGGGGACCGTCCGGCCGCCCCCCGGCCGCCGGCCGCACCCAAGCCCGCGGCCGCCCAGCAGCCCGCGGCCCCCTCGGCTCCCGCGCCGGCCCCCGGCCCGCGCCCGACGCCGGGCCCCCGGCCCGCGCCGCGCCCGGCCCCGGCCGCGCCCGAGTTCACCGCGCCGCCGTCGGCTCCGGCTCCGCAGGCCCCGGCCGCCCAGGCCCCGGCCCAGACCGGTCCCAAGCCCGGCGGTGCCCGTCCCGGCGCCCCCAAGCCCGGCGGCCGCCCCTCCGGCGGTCCCGGCCAGGGTCAGCAGGGCGGCGGCGGCCAGGGCCGTTCCGGCGGTCCCCGTCCCGGCGCCCCGGCGCCGCGTCCGGGTGCCCGTCCGTCCGGTCCGCGCCCCGGCAACAACCCCTTCACCTCCGGCGGCAACGCCGGCATGGCCCGTCCGCAGGCCCCGCGCCCGCAGGGCGGCGCCCGTCCCGGTCCCGGCGGTCCCGCCGCCGGCGGCGGTCCCCGTCCGCAGGCCCCCGGCGGCCAGGGCGGTCCGCGTCCCCAGGCTCCGGGCGGCAACCGCCCGACCCCGGGCTCGATGCCGCGTCCGCAGGGCGGCGCCGCGGGTCCCCGTCCCGGCGGCGGCCCGCGTCCGAACCCCGGCATGATGCCGCAGCGTCCGGCCGCCGGTCCGCGTCCCGGTGGCGGCCCCGGCGGTGGCCGCGGTCCGGCCGGTGCCGGTCGTCCCGGCGGCGGCGGTCGTCCCGGTGGCGGCGGCTTCGCCGGCCGTCCCGGCGGCGGTGGCGGTGCCGGTCGTCCCGGTGGCGGCGGCGGTTTCGCCGGCCGTCCCGGTGGTGGCGGCGGCTTCGGCGGTGGCGGCGGTGGCCGTCCCGGCTTCGGCGGCCGTCCCGGCGGTCCCGGTGGCCGCGGTGGCACGCAGGGCGCCTTCGGCCGTCCCGGCGGTCCCGCGCGGCGCGGCCGCAAGTCGAAGCGGCAGCGGCGCCAGGAGTACGAGGCCATGCAGGCCCCGTCGGTCGGCGGCGTGATGCTGCCTCGCGGCAACGGCGAGACCATTCGCCTGTCGCGCGGTGCCTCGCTCACCGACTTCGCGGAGAAGATCAACGCCAACCCGGCGTCGCTCGTCGCGGTCATGATGAACCTCGGCGAGATGGTCACCGCGACCCAGTCCGTCTCCGACGAGACCCTCCAGCTCCTCGCGGGCGAGATGAACTACGAGGTTCAGATCGTCAGCCCGGAGGAGGAGGACCGCGAGCTGCTCGAGTCCTTCGACATCGAGTTCGGCGAGGACGAGGGCTCCGAGGAGGACCTGGTCGTCCGTCCGCCGGTGGTCACCGTCATGGGTCACGTCGACCACGGCAAGACCCGGCTGCTGGACGCCATCCGCAAGACCAACGTCATCGCGGGCGAGGCCGGCGGCATCACCCAGCACATCGGTGCCTACCAGGTCGCGACCGAGGTCAACGACGAAGAGCGCCGGATCACCTTCATCGACACCCCCGGTCACGAGGCGTTCACCGCCATGCGTGCCCGTGGTGCCCGGTCGACGGACATCGCGATCCTGGTCGTCGCGGCCAACGACGGCGTCATGCCGCAGACGGTCGAGGCGCTGAACCACGCCAAGGCGGCCGACGTGCCGATCGTGGTCGCGGTCAACAAGATCGACGTCGAGGGCGCCGACCCGACCAAGGTGCGCGGCCAGCTCACCGAGTACGGGCTGGTGGCCGAGGAGTACGGCGGCGACACCATGTTCGTCGACATCTCCGCCAAGCAGGGTCTGCACATCGACTCCCTGCTGGAGGCCGTGATCCTGACCGCGGACGCCTCGCTCGACCTGCGGGCCAACCCGAACCAGGACGCGCAGGGCATCGCGATCGAGTCCCGTCTCGACCGCGGCCGCGGTGCCGTGGCGACGGTCCTCGTCCAGCGCGGCACCCTGCGGGTCGGCGACACGATGGTGGTGGGCGACGCCTACGGCCGCGTCCGCGCCATGCTCGACGACAACGGCAACAACGTGCCCGAGGCGGGCCCGTCGACGCCGGTCCAGGTCCTCGGCCTGACCAACGTCCCGGGCGCCGGCGACAACTTCATCGTGGTCGACGAGGACCGTACGGCCCGTCAGATCGCGGAGAAGCGCGCCGCCCGCGAGCGCAACGCCGCGTTCGCCAAGCGCACCCGCCGGGTCTCCCTGGAGGACCTGGACAAGGTGCTCAAGGCCGGCGAGGTCCAGCAGCTCAACCTCATCATCAAGGGCGACGCTTCCGGTTCCGTCGAGGCCCTGGAGTCCTCCCTGCTCCAGCTCGACGTCGGCGAAGAGGTCGACATCCGGGTCCTGCACCGCGGCGTCGGTGCGGTCACGGAGTCCGACATCGACCTGGCGATGGGCTCCGACGCCATCGTGATCGGCTTCAACGTGCGCGCCGCCGGGCGTGCCGCGCAGATGGCCGAGCGCGAAGGCGTGGACGTCCGGTACTACTCGGTCATCTACCAGGCGATCGAGGAGATCGAGGCGGCCCTCAAGGGCATGCTCAAGCCGGAGTACGAAGAGGTCGAGCTGGGCACGGCGGAGATCCGCGAGGTCTTCCGCTCCTCCAAGCTGGGCAACATCGCGGGTGTCCTCATCCGCTCCGGCGAGGTCCGGCGCAACACCAAGGCGCGCCTCATCCGCGACGGCAAGGTCATCGCGGAGAACCTCACCATCGAGGGTCTGCGTCGCTTCAAGGACGACGTCACCGAGATCCGGGAAGGCTTCGAGGGCGGTATCAACCTCGGAAACTTCAACGACATCAAGGTCGACGACGTCATCGCGACGTACGAGATGCGGGAGAAGCCGCGGGCGTGACCTGACACGCGACCGGGGCCGGTCGGCGGAGCTTATTTCCGTCGATCGGCCCCGGCCGTTGCGTGTACGGTTCCCGTATCGCGCAACCGCGCCCGTACCCCGAACCGGCGGGACATCCGGAACACACATGTACGTGGGGACACTCTCCTTCGACCTGCTCCTCGGCGACGTTCACTCGCTGAAGGAGAAGCGCTCTCTGGTCCGTCCGATCGTGGCCGAACTCCAGCGCAAGCACGGGGTGAGCGCGGCGGAGACGGGCTACCAGGACCTCCACCGCAGGGCCGAGATCGGTCTCGCGCTCGTCTCGGGGGACACCGGGCACCTCAGCGACGTACTGGACCGCTGTGAGCGGCTGGTCGCCGGGCGGCCCGAAGTGGAACTGCTCTCGGTTCGACGCAGACTCCACAGCGACGAAGACTGAAGCAACAAGCAAGAAAACGTTAAGGAGACGGACCAGTGGCCGACAACGCGCGGGCCAAGAGGCTGGCGGACCTCATCCGGGAAGTGGTGGCCCAGAAGCTGCAGCGCGGGATCAAGGACCCGCGGCTCGGCTCCCACGTCACCATCACGGACACCCGGGTCACGGGTGACCTCCGGGAGGCGACCGTCTTCTACACGGTGTACGGCGACGAGGAGGAGCGGAACGCCGCGGCGGCGGGCCTGGAGAGCGCCAAGGGCGTGCTGCGCTCCGAGGTCGGCCGGGCGGCGGGCGTGAAGTTCACGCCGACCCTGACCTTCGTCATGGACGCCCTGCCGGACACCGCCCGCACCATCGAGGACCTCCTCGACAAGGCGCGGCAGTCCGACGCCAAGGTGCGCGAGGCGTCCGCGGGCGCCCGCTACGCCGGTGACGCGGACCCCTACCGCAAGCCGGAAGAGGACGACGAGACGGACGACACCACCGAATGACCCAGCAGCCCACCACGCCCGACGGCCTTGTCATCGTCGACAAGCCGTCGGGCTTCACTTCGCACGACGTCGTCGCCAAGATGCGGGGCATCGCCCGCACCCGGCGCGTCGGGCACGCCGGCACCCTCGACCCGATGGCCACCGGCGTCCTCGTCCTCGGCGTCGAACGGGCGACCAAACTTCTCGGGCACCTCGCCCTCACCGAGAAGGAGTACCTCGGCACCGTCCGGCTCGGCCAGACCACCCTGACCGACGACGCCGAGGGCGACATCACCGCCTCCACCGACGCCTCCAAGGTCACCCGGGAGGCCATCGACGCCGGGATCGCCGCCCTGACCGGCGAGATCATGCAGGTACCGTCCAAGGTCAGCGCCATCAAGATCAACGGCGTGCGCTCCTACAAGCGGGCCCGCGAGGGCGAGGAGTTCGACATCCCCGCCCGCCCGGTCACCGTCTCCTCCTTCGCGGTGTACGACGTCCGGGACGCCGTCGCCGAGGACGGCACGCCCGTGCTCGACCTGGTGGTGTCGGTGGTCTGCTCCTCCGGTACGTACATCCGGGCCCTCGCCCGCGATCTCGGCGCCGGCCTCGGCGTGGGCGGCCACCTGACCGCGCTGCGCCGCACCCGCGTCGGACCGTACAAGCTGGACGCGGCCCGGACGCTGGACCAGCTCCAGCAGGAACTGACCGTCATGCCGATCGCCCGGGCCGCCGACGCGGCGTTCCCCCGCTGGGACGTCGACGACCGCCGCGCCAGGCTGCTGACCAACGGCGTACGGCTGGACATGCCCGAGGAGTACGCGGGGGCCGGCGCGGTCGCCGTCTTCGGCCCCGACGGGCGCTTCCTGGCGCTGGTGGAGGAGCAGCGGGGGAAGGCGAAGAGCCTGGCGATCTTCGGCTGAGACGGGGGCCGGGGGGCGTGCTGAGCCGTTTCCATGGAGCGGCGGTCACGGGACCCTTACCGCCGCTCCACGGCCCCCCTCGGTTCCCCCACATTTAGGGTTATCCATAAGCCACCTTCTGTTCACCCTTCCGGGCAGGCGCTCGGAGTGAACCGGGGGAGCGCAAGGGGGCGCGTTCGCCGAGCGAGCTGTCCCGCCGATCACCCTCCGCCTACCGTCGATCACAGGGAGCGGTGTACGGCGGGGAGGTTCGACGATGACGTCGCGGGGTGCGGGGGATGTCCCGCCCGATGAGCCCGGTGAGACCGACGAACCCGGCGGGGCCGGCGGGCCCCGCGGCTCCCGCGCGGGGTACGGCTCCGCCGCCGCCGGTGACGCGCCGGCCGGGCGCCCGCCCGGCGACCCGCTGGTCCGCATCCACGACCTGGCCGGCCGCCCCCGCGGCGCCGGGTTCCTCGCCGACCACCACGGCACGGTCGTCACCAGCCACGAAGCCGTCGACGGCCTGCCCCGCCTGGTGCTGTACGGCGCCGGCGACCGCCGCTGCGCCGTGACCGCCGACGCCGTCACCCCGCTCCCCGACCTCGACCTCGCCCTCGTCCGCACCGAGGGCCTCTGCCTCGCCCCGTTGCCCGTCACCGCGCGGGAGCGGACCGAGGCCGGAACCTACGTCCGGATCGCCGCCGGCGGCTGGCGCGAGGCCCGGGTGCTCGGCACCACCGACGTGACGTACACCTCCACGGACGGCTTCCACTTCCTCGGCGACGTCCTGGAACTCGCGGTCGGCACCGCCGGGCGGGACGCGCTCCACCTGGGCGGCGGCGCGGCCGGCGGTCCGGTGCTCGACGCCGCCACCGGTGCCGTGCTGGGCGTCCTCGGCACCGCCCTCCGGTCCGGCCACGGCGACGCCGGCTTCGCCGTACCGCTGCGCCCCGCCCCCGGCCCGCTCGCCGAGCTGATCGCCGAGAACGCGGCGACGGTCCCCGCGTACGGCGCCGACCTCAACCTCGCCGGAGTACGGCAGCTCACCGCCGTCTCCGTCGGCCGGTGCGGGCCGCCCGGCGCCTCGGCCGGCCCCCGGCTCACCGGCACGGGGACCCCGACGCCGGTGGAAAGGGCGGTTCCGGCACGGGAGTTCGCCGCCTTCACCGACAGCGCGGCGAGCGTCCTCGGGCTGGTCGGCGCCCCCGGCAGCGGCCGGACCACCGAGCTGGCGGGACTGGCACGCCGCCGGGCCCGGGGGCCGCGCCCGGCGCCCACACTGTGGCTGCGCGGCGCCGACCTGCGCGAGGACGACGGATCGGTGGCGGACGCGGTGGGCCGGGCCCTGGAGGGGGCGGTCGGGGACATCGGCGGGGTGGGGAGCGGGGGCGGGGGTGTGGGCGGCGACGTCGTGCGGGGTGCCGGGGCTGGCGGCGCGACGGGTGATGAGGGCGGCGTGGGCGAGGTCACCCCGCGCCGCCTGGCCCACGTCGCCCGGGACGCCGGGCGGCCCCTGCTGCTGCTCCTGGACGGCCCGGAGGAGATGCCGCCCGGCCTGGACCGCCGTCTCGCCGAGTGGACCGAGGCGACGGTGACCTGGCTGCGCGAGACGGGCACCCGGCTGGTCGTCGCGTGCCGCGCGGAGTACTGGGAGCGGGCGGGGGCGCAGTACCCGCCCGAGCTGCTGTACGGGGCGGCGCCCGGCACCGGGCACCTGCCGCCCTGCCTGCCGCTGGGCGACCTCACCGAGGCCGAGGCACGGGAGGCCCGGGCGAGGCTGCGCGTCCCCGACGGGGCGCTCCCGGACGCCGACGCCCGGCACCCCCTCACCCTCCGCCTGTACTCCGAGGTCCGCGCCGCGCTCGACGACGCCCCGGGGCGCCCGGTGGACCGCGACGAGGTGCTGTCGGCCCACCTCGACCTGGTGTGCCTGCGGATCGCGGTGCGGCTCGCCGACCGCACCGGGGCGCGCGGCACCGCCGTACGCCGGCTCGCGGCGAAGGTGTCCGGGCGGGTCCACGCGGCCGCCCGGCGCAGCCTCGGCCCCGGACAGGCGTGCCTGGACCCCGCGTCGTTCGAGGAACTGTTCCCCCGGGGAACGGACCCCGGCGCCACCGACTGGGCCTCGGCCGTCCTCGCCGAAGGACTCCTCGTGCCCACCGGCACCGGCTACCGCTTCGCCCACGAGGAGCTCGCCGACTGGCTCCAGGGCGCCCACCTCGACCTCGACGAGGCCCTGCGCACCCTCGTCCACGACCGCCTCGGCGCCGCGCCGCCGGTACCGCACCACCGCCTCGGCACCGTCGTCGAGGCCCTGCTGCACCTCGCCCGCCAGCACGGCGCCCCCCGGCTCGCCTACCGCCTGGAGGAGCTGGTCCGCGCCCTGGAGACCGACCCGTACTCCTGGTGGACGGCCCGGCTGCTCGCCGGCACCCTCGCCCGGGTGCCCGACCCCGCGCCGTACACGGGCGTGCTGCGGCTGCTCGCCGACGCCGTCGCGGCCCGGCGCGAGGAGGGGCGGCCGGTGCCCGGCGAGTTCGCCCCCGGCTTCTGGAGCGCCCTGCCGCTCCCGGCCGACATCCGCCTCGACCTGCTCCGCCGCCTGGTCCGCGCCGACGGCCCGCCACCCGCGCCCGTGCCCGCAGGTGCGCGTGCTGCCGCCGGGGACGGACCCGGCCCCCGCCACCTCGACGCGGTCGCCGCCCTGCTCGCCGCCGAACCCGGGACCGTACGGCCGTTGCTGCTGCGGTGGTTCGACGACGAGCGCCCGCTGGCCGGTGCCCCCCGGGCGACCGTGGCGACCGCCGCGCAGGCGCTGCTGCACACCCACCGCCGGCACGACCTGGACGACCTGGTGGAGGTCCTCGCCGGCAGCGCGCACCGGCGGGCCGTCGAACTGCTCGCCGTCCTCGCCGAGGACGAGCCCTCCGCCCTGTGCCGCGCCGCCGACCGCTGGTCCCGCGACGAACGGCCCGAACGGCGCCTGGCGGCCGTCATCTACGGACTGCGCGCCGCCCCGCACACCCGCACCGACGAGGACCGCGCGCTGCTGCGCTACGCAGCCCTCGGCCTGCTCCTGCGCTCCGCCGACAGCCATCTGCACGGCGCCGCGCTCGCCCTCCTGGTCCGCGACCCGAGCAGCCGCGACCGGCATCTGCGGCGGGCGCTGAGCCACTTCGCGGCGGGCGACCCCTGTCTGCCACCGAGCGCGGTCGCCGCCGCCCTGCCGACCCACCCCGAGCCGGTGCTCGACGCCTTCCGCACCCGGCTGCTCGGCCCGGACGCGGGGGAGGCCCTGCGCCGGCTCGTCGACGCCACCACGCCCGCGCTGGCCGCCCGGGTCGCCACCGCCGTCGGGGACGCCGTGGCGCGGTGCCCGGAAGTCGCCGGGCACCTCGCCGCGTACGCCGACCGGCGGCTCGGCGCCGGCCCGGCCGCCCGCGAGGTCCTGTTCCCGCTGCTCACGGAGCTGCTGACCGACGGCCCCGAGCCGGCCCGGGCCGCGCTCGCCAGGGTCCTCGCCGCCCCGGGCACCGCCGACTGCCGCCCCCTGCGGCACGAACTGCGCGAGTTCCTGCTGGCACGCGAGCAGGACCCCGCCGTCCTGGACGCCCTGCTGCGCGCCGCCGCATCCGCCCACGGCGACGGCGACGACCTCCGCGACCTCGTGCACCGCACGGGCCTGCGCATGGGCCGCACCCCGGACGGCGCCGCCCGCTTCGACCGCGCCCTGGCCGACCTGGCCCGGCAGCTCCCCGGCTTCGCCGCCCGGGTCACCGGATGGCTGGCCGGCGCCCCCGGGGACTGGGCGGCCCTGGTCGGCCCCAGCGCCCGCCGCACACTGGAGAGCCTGGCCGGCGTGGGCGTACCGGTGTGAGCCACCATGCCGATGCGGGCGCCGACCCGACGGCATGGCACCCTTAGACCTGCGTGAGAAGCAACCGTGGGAACGAGTTTGCGACAAGGAGCGGACACAGTGCAGCGCTGGCGTGGCTTGGAGGACATCCCCGAGGACTGGGGGCGCAGCGTCGTCACCATCGGCTCCTACGACGGGGTGCACCGCGGGCACCAGCTCATCATCAGGCATGCCGTGCAGCGCGCCCGCGAGCTGGGCGTGCCCGCCGTCCTCGTCACCTTCGACCCGCACCCCAGCGAGGTCGTCCGCCCCGGCAGCCACCCGCCGCTGCTCGCCCCGCACCACCGCCGCGCCGAACTCTGCGCCGCGCTGGGCCTGGACGCGGTCCTCGTCCTGCCGTTCACCAAGGAGTTCTCGAAGCTGTCCCCGGCCGAGTTCGTGGTCAAGGTCCTGGTGGACAAGCTGCACGCCAAGGCGGTCGTCGAGGGCCCCAACTTCCGCTTCGGCCACAAGGCCGCCGGGAACGTGGAGTTCCTCGCCGAGCAGGGCCGGGTGTACGACTTCGAGGTCGAGGTCGTCGACCTGTACGTGTCCGGCGAGGCGGGCGGCGGCGAGCCGTTCTCCTCGACCCTGACCCGGCGGCTGGTCGCCGAGGGCGACGTACGCGGCGCCGCCGAGATCCTCGGCCGCCCGCACCGCGTCGAGGGCATCGTCGTCCGCGGCGCCCAGCGCGGCCGCGAGCTGGGCTTCCCCACCGCCAACGTCGAGACGCTCCCGCACACCGCGATCCCCGCCGACGGCGTCTACGCGGGCTGGCTGCACGCGGCCGGCGAGGCGATGCCGGCCGCGATCTCGGTCGGCACCAACCCCCAGTTCGACGGCACCGAGCGCACGGTGGAGGCGTACGCCATCGACCGCGTCGGCCTCGACCTGTACGGGCTGCACGTCGCCGTCGACTTCCTGGCCTTCGTGCGGGGCCAGGCCAAGTTCGACACGCTGGACGCGCTGCTGGACCAGATGGCGGAGGACGTCAAGCGCTGCCGCGAGCTGATCGCGGCGGCGGACCGTCCGGCGTGACGCCGGTACGCCGACATGAAGGGCGGCCGGTGCGCTGGAGCACCGGCCGCCCTTTCACGTCGTACGACGGCTGATCACTGCTGCGGCTGCTGCGGCGGCTGAGGCGCCTGGGGATAGCCGTAGCCGGGGTTCGGGGGGTACGGCTGGCCCGGCTGCGGGGCCTGCGGCGGCTGTCCCGGCTGGCCATACGGTCCCGGCTGGCCGTACGGGCCGGGCTGGCCCGGCTGGCTCTGCTGTCCTGGCTGACCGTACGGTCCCGGCTGGGCCGGCTGCCCGTACGGGCCCGGCTGGGCCGGGAACGGCTGGCCCGGCAGGGGCGGCGCGGCGACCGGCGGCGGGTTGCCGTCGGACGTCCACAGGCCGTGCATCTGCTGGTGCCGTACGAAGTCCTCGGCGACCAGCGCGGCCAGGTTGAAGTACGCCTCCCGCACCTTCGGCCGCATCATGTCGAGGTCGACCTCCGCCCCGGCCGCCAGATGCTCGTCGAAGGGCACCACCACGACGCCCCGGCAACGGGTCTGGAAGTGCGCGACGATGTCCTCCACCTTGATCATCTTGCCGGTCTCGCGGACCCCGGAGATCACGGTGAGGGAGCGCGAGACCAGGTCGGCGTACCCGTGCGCGGAGAGCCAGTCCAGCGTCGTACTCGCACTGCTCGCACCGTCCACGGACGGCGTGGAGATGATGATGAGCTGGTCGGCGAGGTCCAGCACCCCGCGCATGGCGCTGTAGAGCAGCCCGGTGCCGGAGTCGGTCAGGATGATCGGGTACTGCTTGCCGAGCACGTCGATCGCGCGCCGGTAGTCCTCGTCGTTGAACGTCGTGGAGACGGCCGGGTCGACGTCGTTGGCGATGATCTCCAGTCCGGACGGCGCCTGCGAGGTGAAGCGCCGGATGTCCATGTACGAGTTGAGGTACGGGATCGCCTGGACCAGGTCGCGGATGGTGGCCCCGGTCTCCCGGCGCACCCGGCGGCCGAGCGTACCGGCGTCCGGGTTGGCGTCGATCGCCAGGATCTTGTCCTGCCGTTCGGTGGCGAGCGTGGAGCCCAGCGCGGTGGTCGTGGTCGTCTTGCCGACACCGCCCTTGAGGCTGATCACGGCGATGCGGTAGCAGGACAGCACGGGCGTGCGGATCAGCTCCAGCTTCCGCTGCCGCTCGGCCTCCTCCTTCTTCCCGCCGAGCTTGAACCGGCCACCGCCGACCGCGGGACGGCTGCTCTTCGCCTTCTGCTTCTTGTTGTTGAGCAGCCGGTCGGACGACAGTTCCACGGCGGCGGTGTAACCGAGCGGCGCGGCACCGGGGTTGGTCGGCTGCCGCTGATCGTGCTGCATCGGCTGCGGCCACGCGCTCCCGGCCCGGGGGTCCACGGCGGGTGCCTGCTGGGGGAGTTGGGCGTGCGGCTGCTGGGCCTGCGGGGGCTGGCCCGGGTGTCCGGGCTGGGGCGGCTGCGGCTGCTGCGGCTGCTGCTGAGCGGGCGGGAAGCCGTAACCCGGCGCGGCGTGCGGGGGCGGCATCGCGCCCGGCTGCTGCGGCTGCGGCGGGAAACCGTAACCGGCCTGCGGCGCGACCGGCTGCTGCGGCTGCTGCGCGGCCTCGGGCGTCGGGGTCCACGCGGCGGGCGCGGGCTGCGGCGCCTGCGGCTGGAAGGGCGGCTGCGGCTGCTGCGGCTGGGCGGGCGTCTCGGGAGCACCGGCCTGCGGCTGCGCCTGCGGCTGCGGCTGGGGTGCCTGCGGCTGCGCGGGCCACTGCCCGCCCGGCACGGGCGCGGCGGGCTGGTAGGACGGCGGCAGCGGCGGCGTCCCGGGCACCGGCACCGGCGGCGGCGTCCAGGCGGGCGGCGCGGCGTCCCGCGGCTCGACGGCATCGTCGGGCACGGCGTCGACGGGCCCGGGCTCGGGCTCCGGCTCGTCGGTGGGCGCGTCGGACACGTCAGGTACGGCGTCGGCGGGCTCGTCATCCGTGGAGCGGGCGTCGGCGAGCGCGTCGCCAACGGGTCCGGCGCCCTCCGGCTCGGCCTCGTCCTGAACCGCGTCCTCGTGCTCGGCCTCGTCCAGTACGGCGTCCCGGGGCTCGTCCTCCGCGACGACCGGTACCTGGTCCTCGTCCTCGGCCGTGTCCGCGTCCGAAACCCCGGCGTGGGCGGCGTCACCGACCGGCCCGGACTCCTCGGCGGTCGCCGCGGCCGCGTCCGCTTCCGTCCCCTCCTCCGCCCGCTCTTCCTTCTTCTCGGCCTCCTCGGCGGCGCGCTCCGCGAACTCCCGCTTCAGCGCGGCGACGGAGAACCGCATGGTCGCGCCGCTCTCCAGGTCCCCGTTGCCGGACTCCCCGGCCGGGAAGGCCGGCAGAGCGGTGGGAGGGGCGGGAGGGGCGGGTTCGGCCTCCGGCGTCTCCTCCGCGGGCTCGCTCGGCTGCGGCTCGAACCCGCTCCCGACCGGCAGCTTGGGCACCCCGCTGGGCCCCCCGACCGGCGGCGCGGGCGGCGTGAAGGGCGCCCCGGGCGCAGGCACAGGCGCCGGCGGAGTGAACGGCGCCCCCGGCGCCGGAGCCGGCACGGCGGCGGGCCCCGTGTGACCGGTGGCATGAGGAGGCGGCGTCAACCCGGGCAACGGCGGAACCGTCCCACCGGGTGAAGAGAAGGGACGCGGCCCATCCTCCGGCGCCCCGGCACCGGCACCGGCCCCAGAAGAACCCCGAGAGCCCCCCGAATCACCGGCCCCACCGGCTCCACTCGACGACGCATTCTGCGTATACCAAGCAGGCGGCGCATAGTCGATGGTGAACTCGCCGGTCGTCTCGACCGCGGACTCCGCGTCGGGCTGGTCATCGCCGGGTGTCGCCCAGCCCCCGCGGTTCCCGTCCCGATCGCTGCTCACAGTTCCTCCTGGTGTGGTCGAGCACTCTCACGTCGTGCCGGGGCGACTGCAGCAACTGATGCGACCCATGCGAGAGTTGTCGTAAATCGTCGGGGTCGTCCGGTCCACCGGCTCTCCCCCTGAGGACGCCGACGCCGGTCCACGGGTTCTGGCGTCGCGCCCGTACCCAGCCTAATCACCCGCCCCCCGGCCACGTCAGTCCCGTCGAGCCCCGATGCGGCTCACCTAGTACCCCAACTCGGGCCAAAACAGGCCGTGTCGACGGAATGAGCACCCCCAGACCGGCACAAGCTCGACGGGAGCACCACCCGAGGCGTACGAACACCCCGGCCGGCACTCCCGTCACCACATCCCCCGAACCCCCGGCTCACCCTATGGTCACGCCCCCGCTTCCGCCCCCGCCCCGGGCGCCCGGTCAAGATCGAACTCCCCGTCCCGCGCCCCCAGCACGAACGCCCGCCACTCCGCCTCCGTGTAACGCAGCACGGTGTCGGGGTCGAGCGACGACCGCATGGCCACGGCGCCGCCGGGGAGGTAGGCGATCTCCACCCGCTCCTCGTGCTCCTCGGTCCCCGGCGCGCAGTGCCACTCCACGTCCGAGATGTCGAGCGCGTACAGCTCGTCCCGCTCGCGTTCCTTGCGCGCCTTCACGTCCTCGTCCGGCAGATCAGCCATGGTGGGGGGTCCTTTCGACGACCTGTCTGCGATCCCCGGTCACCCTACTGGCCGTACCCCGCCCCACGAGGCCGAAGCGGGAACTCCCCGTCGGGGGTCTCCCCGCCGGCTGGTACTCTGGGTGACGGCCGTTTGTGTACGCACCCCCGGAGCCTCTTTGTCGGCGCCCTGGAGGCCGCGCTCAGCGGATCCCCGCCTTCCGAGTCACGGAAGATCCCCCGAGGAGAAGACCGGGGGCACTCGGTGGCCAGTCACAGACTATTTGAGGAGTACGCGTGTCGCTCGACGCCGCAGTGAAGAAGCAGATCATCTCCGAGTTCGGTACCAAGGAGGGCGACACCGGCTCCCCCGAGGTCCAGGTCGCGCTGCTGTCCCGTCGGATCTCCGACCTGACCGAGCACCTCAAGACCCACAAGCACGACCACCACTCCCGTCGTGGTCTGCTGATCCTGGTCGGTCAGCGCCGCCGGCTGCTGCAGTACCTCGCCAAGAAGGACATCCAGCGCTTCCGCGCGCTGGTCGACCGCCTCGGCATCCGCCGCGGTGCGGCGGGCGCCAAGTAAGACGCCGTGGAGGGAGCGGTTCCCATCGTTCGGGGGCCGCTCCCTTTGCTGTACGTGCGCGCTGTCACTGTCACTTTGTAGTGTGGTAGCGCAGCGTGGGAACACGTAACGCAGTACGCATGTGAACGCAGTACGCATGTGACGAGGAGAAGCGCACCTCGCCGCCGCCGGTCCTCGGTAGTGGCCCCCGGGGGGACGCGAGCCCCGGGTGCTTCGATCGAAGACCGGCCCGCATCGGACGGAGCGCTTCTCCACCACAGTCCCCCTGCCACACGGGCAGCAAGGGACAAAAGACGACATACACGTAATGGAGAAAACACTGGTGGAGAACGAGACCCACTACGCCGAAGCCGTCATCGACAACGGCCCCTTCGGCACCCGCACCATCCGCTTCGAGACGGGCCGCCTGGCCAAGCAGGCCGCCGGTTCCGCCGTGGCGTACCTGGACGACGACACCATGGTGCTGTCGGCCACCACCGCGTCCAAGAACCCCAAGGACCAGCTCGACTTCTTCCCGCTCACGGTGGACGTCGAGGAGCGGATGTACGCGGCCGGCAAGATCCCCGGCAGCTTCTTCCGCCGCGAGGGCCGGCCCTCCGAGGACGCCATCCTCACCTGCCGCCTGATCGACCGCCCGCTGCGCCCGTCCTTCAAGAAGGGCCTGCGCAACGAGATCCAGGTCGTCTGCACGATCATGGCGCTCAACCCCGACCACCTGTACGACGTCGTCGCGATCAACGCCGCGTCCGCGTCCACGCAACTCGCCGGCCTGCCCTTCTCCGGCCCGATCGGCGGCGTCCGCGTCGCGCTGATCCGCGGCCAGTGGGTGGCGTTCCCGACCCACACCGAGCTGGAGGACGCCGTCTTCGACATGGTCGTCGCCGGCCGGGTGCTGGAGGACGGCGACGTCGCGATCATGATGGTCGAGGCCGAGGCCACCGAGAAGACCATCAAGCTGGTCGAGGGCGGCGCCGAGGCGCCCACCGAGGAGGTCGTCGCCGCCGGTCTGGAGGCCGCGAAGCCCTTCATCAAGGTGCTCTGCCGCGCCCAGTCCGACCTCGCCGCCAAGGCCGCCAAGCCCACCGGCGAGTTCCCGATCTTCCTCGACTACCAGGACGACGTCCTGGAGGCGCTCACCGCCGCCGTCAAGCCCGAGCTGGCCCAGGCGCTGACCATCGCCGGCAAGCAGGAGCGCGAGGCCGAGCTGGACCGCGTCAAGGCGCTCGCCGCCGAGAAGCTGCTGCCGGAGTTCGAGGGCCGCGAGAAGGAGATCTCCGCCGCGTACCGCGCGCTGACCAAGCAGCTCGTCCGCGAGCGGGTCATCAAGGAGAAGAAGCGCATCGACGGCCGCGGTGTCACCGACATCCGCACCCTGGCCGCCGAGGTCGAGGCCATCCCGCGGGTGCACGGCTCCGCCGTGTTCGAGCGCGGCGAGACCCAGATCCTGGGCGTCACCACGCTGAACATGCTCCGCATGGAGCAGCAGCTCGACACCCTGTCGCCGGTGACGCGCAAGCGTTACATGCACAACTACAACTTCCCGCCGTACTCCACCGGCGAGACCGGCCGCGTCGGCTCCCCCAAGCGCCGCGAGATCGGCCACGGCGCCCTCGCCGAGCGCGCCCTGGTGCCGGTGCTGCCGACGCGCGAGGAGTTCCCGTACGCGATCCGCCAGGTCTCCGAGGCGCTCAGCTCCAACGGCTCCACCTCGATGGGCTCGGTCTGCGCCTCCACCATGTCGCTGCTGAACGCCGGTGTGCCGCTGAAGGCCCCCGTCGCCGGTATCGCCATGGGCCTGATCTCCCAGGAGATCGAGGGCGAGACGCACTACGTCACCCTCACCGACATCCTCGGTGCCGAGGACGCCTTCGGCGACATGGACTTCAAGGTCGCCGGCACCAAGGACTTCGTGACCGCCCTCCAGCTCGACACCAAGCTGGACGGCATCCCGGCCTCCGTCCTGGCCGCCGCCCTCAAGCAGGCCCGGGACGCCCGCCTCCACATCCTCGACGTGATGATGGAAGCGATCGACACGCCGGACGAGATGTCCCCCAACGCGCCGCGGATCATCACCGTGAAGATCCCGGTCGACAAGATCGGCGAGGTCATCGGCCCCAAGGGCAAGATGATCAACCAGATCCAGGAGGACACCGGCGCCGAGATCACCATCGAGGACGACGGCACCATCTACATCGGCGCCGCCGACGGCCCCTCCGCCGAGGCCGCCCGCACCACGATCAACGGCATCGCCAACCCGACGATGCCCGAGGTCGGCGAGCGCTACCTGGGTACGGTCGTGAAGACGACCACGTTCGGAGCCTTCGTCTCCCTGCTGCCCGGCAAGGACGGTCTGCTGCACATCTCGCAGATCCGCAAGCTGGCCGGCGGCAAGCGCGTGGAGAACGTCGAGGACGTGCTCGGCGTGGGCCAGAAGGTCCAGGTCGAGATCGCCGAGATCGACTCCCGCGGCAAGCTCTCCCTGATCCCCGTGATCGAGGGCGAGGACGGCTCGGACGAGCAGAAGGACGACGCCGACCAGTGACGTCCCACGGCGCCAAGGCGACGGCCCGCACCTCCTCGGAGGCGCGGGCCGTCGCCCGTACCCAAACCCTCATCAAGGGCGAGAACGGCATCGGCACGGTCCGCCGCACCACCCTCCCCGGCGGCCTGCGCGTCGTCACCGAGACCCTCCCCTCGGTCCGCTCGGCGACCTTCGGCATCTGGGCGCACGTCGGCTCCCGCGACGAGACGCCCGCGCTGAACGGCGCCACCCACTACCTGGAGCACCTGCTCTTCAAGGGCACGCACCGCAGGTCCGCCCTGGACATCTCCGCCGCCCTCGACGCCGTCGGCGGCGAGATGAACGCGTTCACGGCGAAGGAGTACACGTGCTACTACGCGCGCGTGCTCGACACCGACCTGCCGCTCGCCATCGACGTGGTCTGCGACATGCTGACCGGCTCCCTGATCCGCGAGGAGGACGTCGACGTCGAGCGCGGCGCCATCCTCGAAGAGATCGCGATGACCGAGGACGACCCCGGCGACTGCGTGCACGACCTGTTCGCGCACACCATGTTCGGGGACAACGCCCTGGGCCGTCCGGTCCTGGGCACCGTCGACACGGTCAACGCCCTCACCGCCGACCGCATCCGCCGCTTCTACAAGCGGCACTACGACCCCACCCACCTGGTGGTCGCCTGCGCCGGCAACGTCGACCACCACAAGGTGGTACGCCAGGTCCGCGCCGCCTTCGACAAGGCCGGCGCCCTCAAGGACCCGCAGGCCCGGCCCATCGCCCCGCGCGGCGGCCGGCGCGCCCTGCGCACCGCGGGCCGCGTCGAGCTGATCGGCCGCAAGACCGAGCAGGCGCACGTCGTCCTCGGCATGCCCGGCCTGGCCCGCACCGACGAGCGCCGCTGGGCACTGGGCGTCCTCAACACCGCCCTCGGCGGCGGCATGTCCTCCCGGCTGTTCCAGGAGGTCCGCGAGAAGCGCGGCCTGGCCTACAGCGTGTACTCGTACACCTCCGGGTTCGCCGACTGCGGCCTGTTCGGCGTGTACGCGGGCTGCCGGCCCTCCCAGGTGCACGACGTGCTGAAGATCTGCCGCGACGAACTCGACCAGGTCGCCGAGCACGGCCTCTCCGACGACGAGATCGACCGCGCCATCGGCCAGCTCCGGGGCTCCACGGTGCTGGGCCTGGAGGACACCGGCGCGCTGATGAACCGCATCGGCAAAAGCGAACTGTGCTGGGGCGAGCAGATGTCGGTCGACGACATGCTGGCCCGGATGGCGGCGGTCACCCCGGACGAGGTCCGCGAGGTCGCCCGCGACATCCTGGGACGGCGGCCCTCGCTGTCGGTCATCGGCCCGCTCAAGGACAAGCAGGCCGCCCGGCTCCACGAGGCCGTGGCGTAAGTCACCTCCGGTAAGGAAGCAACAGACATGAGCAAGCTGCGCGTGGCCGTCCTCGGCGCCAAGGGCCGGATCGGCTCCGAGGCGGTACGGGCGGTCGAGGCCGCCGAGGACATGGAGCTGGTCGCCGCCCTCGGCCGGGGCGACGACCTGGACGCGCTGACCGAGTCCGGCGCCCAGGTCGCCGTCGAGCTGACCACCCCGGCGTCGGTCATGGACAACCTCGACTTCTGCCTGCGCCACGGCATCCACGCCGTCGTCGGCACCACGGGCTGGACCGACGAGCGGCTCGCCACGCTCCGGGAACGGCTCGACGCCGCCCCGGGAACCGGCGTGCTCATCGCGCCCAACTTCTCCATCGGCGCGGTGCTGACCATGAAGTTCGCCCAGCTCGCGGCCCCGTACTTCGAGTCCGTGGAGATCGTCGAACTGCACCACCCGAACAAGGTCGACGCCCCCAGCGGCACGGCCACCCGCACCGCGCAGCTCATCGCCGAGGCACGGCGGAAGGCAGGCGCCGCCCCGGCGCCCGACGCCACCGCCACCGCCCTGGACGGCGCCCGGGGCGCGGACGTCGACGGCGTCCCGGTGCACGCGGTCCGGCTGCGCGGGCTCCTCGCCCACCAGGAGGTCCTGCTCGGCGGGGAGGGCGAGACCCTCACCGTCCGGCACGACTCGCTGCACCACAGCAGCTTCATGCCGGGCATCCTGCTGGGCGTCCGCCGCGTGGTGACCACCCCGGGCCTGACCTTCGGGCTGGAACACTTCCTGGACCTGGGCTGACCCCCGCCATGCGAGCCAAGCTCTCCTACGCCCTGACGGCCGCCGTCCTGGTCTTCTACTTCGTCCTGGTCGGCAGCCGCGGGGTGCTGCTCATCGAGGCGGGCACGGTCGTCACCGTCACCTTCGGGGTGGCGGTGCTGATCCTGCCGGTGATCGGCCTGTGGTTCCTGTGGAAGAACACCCAGTTCGTCCGCCGGGCCAACCAGCTCGCCGCCGAACTGGAGGCCGAGGGCGCCCTGCCCGTCGACGAGCTGAAGCGCACCCCGAGCGGCCGCATCGACCGCGACTCGGCCGACGAGGTCTTCGCCCGCCGCAAAGCCGAGACGGAGGCGTCCCCCGAGGACTGGCGCACCTGGTTCCGCCTGGCCGTCGCCTATCACGACGCCCGCGACACCCCTCGCGCCCGCAAGGCGATGCAACGGGCGATCGCCCTCCACGACGGCAAGGACACGCACCCGGCCGGGACGGCCTGACCCGAACACACCGGTGGCCCGGTCCGCACCCCGCGGACCGGGCCACTCGCGTCGGTTCCGGTCGCCGGTCGCCGGTGATCGATGGCCCGTGGCCAGTGGTGCAACCGGGCCGGGATTCAGCCGAGCCGGTACTCCACCGGGCCGTGGTTCAACCGCGCCGGTACTCCGCCGCCCACGCCTCCACCGCGTCGGCGGCCCGGTCGAAGGCGCTCGCGCGGGCGAGGAAGTCCGCGCCGTGCGTGGTCAGCAGCGGCGGCGGGGCGTCCGCCGGGCGCCCCTGGCGCTCCAGCACCAGCGCCTGGCCCTGCACCGTCCGCGGCAGCCCCAGCCAGCGCACCGGCTGCTGCACCGTCCGCACGCCCACGACCTGATCCCACGGCACCGTCCGGGTCACCAGGAAGCTCACCTGGCGCAGCCCCCGGGCGCTGACCCACACGCCCACCCGCAGCAGCCGCAGCGCGCCGGCGATCACGGCCAGCGCGACGGCGAAGAACACCCCGGCGGAGCCGAACGTGCCCGTGGCCGCGATGATCACCGCCGCGAACAGCACGAACGACGCGAGCAGCAGCATCAGCGCGGACGCCCCCACCCGGTACGGCCCGGGGCGGTACGGCCGCCGCCAGGTGTCCCGGTCGTCGTACGGCAGCGCGGCATCGTCGGCCGACTCCAGGGCGGGGTCGGCCGTCAGGAAGGGCAGGGGCACGGCTGGTCCTCACTCGCTCCATGCGCGGGCAGTGCCCGGTGAGGTTATCGACCTGTGTCCCCGGTCACCACCCTCGGGGGCCCGGATGGCGGCCGCCGGAGGCCGCCCGGGGGACGGCGGCCGGAGACGGCGGCCGGGGGAGCGGCCGGCCCCGCGCGGCCTCAGCGGTCGTCGGACGCCTGGGACTGCTGCGTCTGCTGCGTGGAGTGGTCCAGCGACAACGCGGGCATCCCGATCACCAGGGCACCCACGAGTCCGGCCACGATGGTGAGCCCCAGCAGCCAGCGCCCGGCTATCTGGCCGAAGGACGCCCGCTCACGCGGCGGGGGCGTGACATTGCTGCGGAACCTGTCGGCCTCGGCGACGAAGGCGAACGGGACGGGTTCACGCCGGTGGGACATCGACGCACGTCTCCCTTCGGGAATTCGGAGGATCACTCGTCATCGGTACAGACGAACGATCCCTCCCGAAGGTGCCCGCTTTCGCCGACTTCATCGCGGCACGGCCCGATCGCCCCGATTGGCGGCCCGGGAATCCGGCGCCGCGGCGGGCCGTAGAGTGGCTGCCTAAGCGACGAGATGGGAAGGCCCACCACACCGTGTCCGACACGCCCGAAGCCGATTTCAAGATCGAACTGCGCAGCGACGTCACCGTCGAGCTGGTCAAGCACACCGCGTCCGACGCCGACGTGCTGTTCGCCGCCCGCGTCTCGACCGTCGGCGAGCAGTCCCTGGACGAGCTGAAGAAGGACCCGGAGCGCTCCAAGGGCCTGATCAACTACCTCATGCGGGACCGCCACGGCAGCCCCTTCGAGCACAACTCGATGACCTTCCTCATCAGCGCCCCGATCTTCGTCTTCCGCGAGTTCATGCGGCACCGCGTCGGCTGGTCGTACAACGAGGAGAGCGGCCGCTACCGCGAGCTGCAGCCCGTCTTCTACGTCCCCGACGCCTCCCGCAAGCTGGTCCAGGAGGGCCGCCCGGGCAAGTACCGCTTCGTCGAGGGCACCGAGGCCCAGCGGGAGCTGACCGCCCGCGCGATGGCCGACTCGTACGAGCAGGCGTACGGCACCTACCGCGAGATGCTCGCCGCCGGCGTCGCCCGCGAAGTGGCCCGCGCGGTGCTCCCGGTCGGCCTGTACTCCTCGATGTACGCCACCTGCAACGCCCGCTCGCTGATGCACTTCATCGGCCTGCGCACCCAGCACGAGCTGGCCAAGGTGCCCTCCTTCCCGCAGCGGGAGATCGAGATGGTCGGCGAGAAGATGGAGGCCGCCTGGGCCGGGCTCATGCCCCTCACGCACGCCGCCTTCAACGCCAACGGACGCGTGGCGCCGTGATCCGGTAGGGGTGCGCCACGGATGCGGTACGGGCCCGGAGGGGGACACATGTACGCATCAGCCGCACGAGGTGTCCAGATTGCGGCATTTCGTGAAGTTCATCTAGCCTGATCAAACGGACCCGGCACTGCCTGAACCCCCGAGCAGGCAGTGCCGGGCTCCGTCCCCCGCCGTCCCGGGCCGCCTCCCCCGAGGGCAGACCCCGCTCCGAGCAACGAGTAGCGTGTAACCCATGGCTCCGACCTCCACTCCGCAGACCCCCTTCGGGCGGGTCCTCACCGCCATGGTCACGCCCTTCACGGCGGACGGCGCACTCGACCTCGACGGCGCGCAGCGGCTCGCCGCCCACCTGGTGGACGCAGGCAACGACGGCCTGATCGTCAACGGCACCACGGGCGAGTCCCCGACCACCAGCGATGCGGAGAAAGCGGAGCTCGTACGGGCCGTCGTGGCGGCGGTCGGCGACCGGGCCCACGTCATCGCCGGCGTCGGCACCAACGACACGCAGCACACCGTGGAGCTGGCCCGTACCGCCGAGCAGACCGGCGCGCACGGCCTGCTCGTCGTCACCCCGTACTACAACAAGCCCCCGCAGGAGGGCCTGTACCGGCACTTCAAGACGGTCGCCGACGCGACCGGGCTGCCGGTCATGCTGTACGACATCCCCGGCCGAAGCGGCGTCCCGATCAACACGGAGACCATCGTCCGCCTCGCCGAGCACCCGAGGATCGTCGCCAACAAGGACGCCAAGGGCGACCTGGGCCGCGCGAGCTGGGCCATCGCGCACTCCGGCCTCGCCTGGTACTCCGGCGACGACATGCTCAACCTGCCGCTGCTCGCCGTCGGCGCGGTCGGCTTCGTCTCGGTCGTCGGCCACGTCGTCACCCCGGAACTGCGCTCCATGGTCGACGCCTACGTGGCGGGCGACGTGCACAAGGCGCTGGAGATCCACCAGAAGCTGCTGCCGGTCTTCACCGGCATGTTCCGTACCCAGGGCGTCATGACCACCAAGGCCGCGCTCGCCCTCCAGGGCCTGCCGGCCGGACCGCTGCGCGCGCCCATGGTCGAGCTGACGCCCGAGGAAACCGATCAGCTCAAGATCGATCTTGCTGCCGGCGGGGTACAGCTCTGACAACGGACTTCGCACGACCCCACAACTGAATAAGCAGGCCACCGGTGCCTGCGCCGCATCCACACAACTGCTTCTGCACGAACGTCACGCGCGCCACGTGCCACACCGGTACGTGGCGCGTGTGGTGAGGAGAGTCTTTTGAGTCATCCGCATCCCGAACTGGGCCCGCCCCCGCCGCTTCCCCAAGGCGGCCTGCGGGTCACACCACTGGGCGGTCTCGGCGAGATCGGCCGCAACATGACGGTCTTCGAGTACGGCGGCCGCCTGCTGATCGTCGACTGCGGAGTGCTCTTCCCCGAGGAGGAGCAGCCCGGAATCGACCTGATCCTGCCGGACTTCTCGTCGATCCGGGACCGTCTCGACGACATCGAGGGCATCGTCCTCACCCACGGCCACGAGGACCACATCGGCGGCGTCCCCTACCTCCTGCGGGAGAAGGCGGACATCCCGCTGATCGGCTCCAAGCTGACCCTGGCGCTCATCGAGGCCAAGCTCCAGGAGCACCGCATCCGCCCGTACACCCTGGAGGTGGCGGAGGGGCACCGCGAGCGCATCGGCCCGTTCGACTGCGAGTTCGTCGCGGTCAACCACTCCATCCCGGACGCGCTGGCCGTCGCCATCCGCACCCCCGCGGGCATGGCGGTGCACACCGGCGACTTCAAGATGGACCAGCTCCCGCTGGACAACCGCCTCACCGACCTGCACGCGTTCGCACGGCTGAGCGAAGAGGGCATCGACCTCCTGCTCGCCGACTCCACGAACGCCGAGGTCCCGGGGTTCGTCCCGCCGGAACGCGAGATCTCCGGCGTGCTGCGCCAGGTCTTCGCCGGCGCCCGCAAGCGGATCATCGTGGCCAGCTTCGCCAGCCACGTCCACCGCATCCAGCAGATCCTGGACGCGGCGTACGAGTACGGCCGCCGGGTCGCCTTCGTCGGCCGCTCCATGGTCCGCAACATGGGCATCGCCAGAGACCTGGGCTACCTCAAGGTCCCGCCGGGCCTGGTCGTGGACGTCAAGACCCTCGACGACCTCCCGGACAGCGAGGTGGTCCTGGTCTGCACGGGCTCCCAGGGCGAACCGATGGCCGCCCTGTCCCGGATGGCCAACCGCGACCACCAGATCCGCATCGTCGAGGGCGACACGGTCATCCTGGCCTCGTCCCTCATCCCGGGCAACGAGAACGCGGTGTACCGCGTGATCAACGGCCTGACCCGGTGGGGCGCCAACGTCGTCCACAAGGGCAACGCCAAGGTCCACGTCTCGGGCCACGCCTCGGCCGGCGAGCTGCTGTACTTCTACAACATCTGCCGCCCGAAGAACCTGATGCCGGTCCACGGCGAATGGCGCCACCTGCGCGCCAACGCCGAACTGGGCGCCCTCACCGGAGTCCCGCACGACCGCATCGTCATCGCCGAGGACGGCGTCGTCGTCGACCTCGTCGGCGGCAAGGCCAAGATCTCCGGCAAGGTCCAGGCCGGGTACGTGTACGTCGACGGCCTGTCGGTCGGCGGCGTGGGCGAGCCCGCGCTCAAGGACCGCAAGATCCTTGGAGACGAGGGCATCATCTCGGTCTTCGTGGTCATGGACGCCTCCACCGGCAAGATCACCGGGGGACCGCACATCCAGGCCCGCGGCTCGGGCATCGACGACTCCGCGTTCGGCGCGGTACTGCCCAAGGTCGTCGAGGCACTGGAGCGCTCGGCCCAGGACGGCGTCGTGGAGCCGCACCAGCTTCAGCAACTGGTCCGCAGGACCCTGGGCAAGTGGGTCTCGGACACCTACCGGCGCCGGCCGATGATCCTCCCCGTGGTGGTGGAGGTCTGACGGACCGTCGGGCCCGGACCCGGGCCGACCAGGAGCGGGGCGCCTCGATTTGCATCGGGGCGCCCCGCTCCAGTAGGTTTACAACCCCGCTCGGAGGGGCACCCGACCACATCACGGTAGGGAGCGCCCCGGAGGGGCGGGAATTCCGACTCAGAACTTCTGATAAAGTCGGAGCCGCCGGAAAGGGAAACGCGGAAGCGGGAACCTGGAAAGCACCGAGGAAATCGGATCGGAAAAGGATCTGATAGAGTCGGAAACGCAAGACCGAAGG
>NZ_BNBI01000011.1 GCF_014655295.1 Streptomyces fumanus | reverse complement strand
TCTACTACGGCGACGAGATCGGCATGGGCGACAACATCTGGCTCGGCGACCGCGACGCGGTGCGCACCCCGATGCAGTGGACCCCGGACCGCAACGCGGGCTTCTCCTCGTCCGACCCGGGCCGCCTCTTCCTGCCGACGATCATGGACCCGGTCTACGGCTACCAGGTCACGAACGTCGAGGCGTCGATGGCCTCGCCGTCCTCGCTGCTGCACTGGACCCGCCGGATGATCGAGATCCGCAAGCAGAACGTCGCCTTCGGCCTCGGCTCCTACACCGAACTGCCGTCCTCCAACCCGGCCGTCCTCGCCTTCCTGCGGGAGTACGAGGACGACCTGGTGCTGTGCGTGCACAACTTCTCCCGGTTCGCCCAGCCCACGGAGCTCGACCTCAGCGCCTTCCACGGACGGCACCCGGTCGAGCTGTTCGGCGGAGTGCGGTTCCCGGCCATCGGCGAACTGCCGTATCTGCTGACCCTCGCGGGCCACGGCTTCTACTGGTTCCGGCTCCGCAAGGACGCCGCCTAGAACCCCGCGGCGGGGCGGTTTCCACCGCCCCGCCCGGGGCACGCAGAAGTAACTACCCCCCGACCATCCGGGAAAAGGACGCGCCGCCATGTCGGAAGCCGCCACCCGCACCCTGACCACGCCGCCCGGCCTGCTCGCGTCGCTCGACCCCCTGCTGCGCGAGTGGCTGCCCCGCCAGCGCTGGTTCGCCGGCAAGGGCCGCCCGGTCACCGGCTTCTCCCTGGTCGCCGCCACCGAACTGCTCCCGGCCGACGCCCGGCTGGGCTTGTACCACCTCGTCGTCCGCGCCCACCAGCAGCTCGCCCCCGTACCGGGCGCCCCCGAGCGGCCGGGCGACTGCTACCAGCTCCTGATAGGCGTGCGCGAGGCGCTGCCGCCCCGGCTGGCGCCCGCGCTCGTCGGACACGTGACCCAGGGCCCGCTGGCCGGCCGCACGGTCTACGACGCCCTGTACGACACCCGGCCCGCCGAGATCCTGCTGGAGGCGCTGCGCACCCGCGCCCGGGTCGGCGGACTCCGCTTCGACCGGGCCCCCGACCAGGAGATCCGCGACGGCCTGGTCCCCCGCCTGATGACCGCCGAGCAGTCCAACTCCTCGGTCGTCTACGGAGATACGTTCATCCTGAAGCTGCTGCGCCGGATCGTGCCCGGCGTCAACCCCGACCTCGAACTGCCGCTGGCGCTCGCCCGCGAGGGCTGCCCGCGCGTCCCCGCCCCGACCGCGTGGATGACGACGGAACTGTCCGGGGAGCCCTGGGTGCTGGGTGTCCTCCAGCCCTATGTGCAGGGCGCCGCCGACGGCTGGGAACTCGCCCTGCGCGAACTGGCCAAGGGCGAGGACTTCACCGCCGAGGCACGGGCGCTGGGCCGGGCCACGGCCGAGGTGCACACCGCGCTGGCCCGCGCGCTGCCCACGGTGACCCTCGGGCACGGGCCGCTGGCGCAGTTGGTGGCCGGGATGACCGAGCGGCTGGAGGAGGCGGTCCACGCGGTGCCCGCGCTGCTGCCGTACGCGTCCGGGCTGCGCTCGGCCTACACCGCGCTGGGCGACCTCGCCGCCGAGGGACGTACCTGGACCGCGCAGCGCGTCCACGGCGACCTGCACCTGGGCCAGTGCCTGCGCTCGCCCTCCGGGCAGTGGTCGCTGATCGACTTCGAGGGCGAGCCGGCCCGGCCGATGGCGGAGCGGCGGCTGCCGCAGCCGCCGGTCCGGGACATCGCCGGCATGCTGCGCTCCTTCGACTACGCCGCCCACTCCGCCGACCCGCCGGCCCCGGGCTGGGCGGCGGCCTGCCGGGCCGCGTACTGCACCGGGTACGCGGAGGTCTCCGGCACCGACCCGCGCACCGACCCGGTGCTGCTGCGCGCCTACGAGACGGACAAGGCGGTCTACGAGGTCGTCTACGAGGCCCGGCACCGCCCCGACTGGCTGCCGGTGCCGATGTCGGCGGTACGCCGTCTGGCCGCGCCCGATTCCGCCTGATCCCTTTCACCCCCCTGTGCCTAGGAGGCTCCGCCCGTGACTCCCCGCCCCCCGTCCAGCGGTCCGGACCCGAAGAAGACGGCCGAGCAGACGGCCGAGGAGCTGCCGCCGGCGAAGGCGACGAAGAAGGCGGCGGCCAAGAAGACCGCCACCGCCACGAAGAAGACGACGGCCGCGGCGAAGAAGGCCGCGGCCGTGAAGAAGACGGCGGCGACGAAGACGACCACGGCGGAGACGACGGCCGCGGTGAAGAAGGCGGCCACGAAGAAGACGACCACGGCAGGGGCGTCGGCCGCCGCGAAGAAGACCGCGGCGACGAAGAAGACCGCTGCCGCGAAGAAGACGGCCACGGCCGAGACGGCGGCCGCCGTGAAGAAGGCCGCCGCGAAGAAGACGGTCGCGGTCGGCGGCCCCGTGGCCGAGAAGGCCGCCGCGAAGAAGACCACGGCGGCGAAGAAGACGGCGGTCACGCAGAAGACCGCCGCGGCGAAGAAGACGGCGGTCACGCAGAAGACCGCGGCGACGAAGAAGACCGCCGCCAAGAAGACCCCGGCCAAGAAGGCCCCCGCCAAGAACACCGTGCCCCGCCAGGCATCCGCATCCGCGTCCGCCTCCGCGTCGGCATCCGCATCCGCCCCCGCCCGGCGGCAGCGCATCCCCGCCCAGCAGCGGGTCGAGGAGCCCGTCTCCCCCGCGCTGCCCGCCGTGGACCGGGACATGCTGCTGGCCGGTACGCACCACGACCCGCACGCCGTGCTCGGCGCGCACCCGGTGCCGGGCGGTGTGGCCGTCCGGGCGTTCCGGCCGTACGCGCTCGGCGTGACCGTGGTCGCCGAGGAGCTGCGGACCGAGCTGCACGACGACGGGGGCGGGTTCTTCTCGGCCCTGCTGCCGCTGCCGGAGGTCCCGGAGTACCGGCTGCTGGTGACGTACGAGGGCGGGGTGCAGGAGACCGAGGACGCGTACCGTTTCCTGCCCACGCTGGGCGAGCTGGACCTGTATCTGATCGGCGAGGGCCGGCACGAGCAGCTCTGGCAGGCGCTCGGCGCGCACCCGATGACCCACCAGGGCGTCACCGGCACCCGTTTCGCGGTGTGGGCGCCGAACGCGCGGGGCGTGCGGGTGGCCGGCGGCTTCAACTTCTGGGACGGCACCGGCTTCCCGATGCGGTCGCTGGGCTCGTCCGGCGTGTGGGAGCTGTTCGTGCCCGGGGTCGGCGAGGGCGAGCTGTACAAGTTCGACATCACCCGGCCCGACGGCTCGCACACCCTGCGCGCCGACCCGCTGGCCCGCCGTACCCAGGTGCCGCCGGAGACCTCCTCCATCGTGACCGCCTCGCACCACGAGTGGGGCGACGCCGAGTGGCTGGCCCGCCGTACCGAGGCGCCCGCGCACGAGGCGCCGTTCTCGGTGTACGAGGTGCACCTGCCGTCCTGGCGGCCGGGGCTGACCTACCGCGAGCTGGCCGAGCAGCTCCCGGCGTACGTCAAGGACCTGGGCTTCACGCACGTGGAGCTGATGCCGGTCGCCGAGCACCCCTTCGGCGGCTCCTGGGGCTACCAGGTCACCGGGTTCTACGCGCCCACCGCCCGGCTCGGCACCCCCGACGACTTCAAGTACCTGGTCGACCGGTTGCACCAGGCCGGGATCGGGGTGCTGATGGACTGGGTGCCGGCCCACTTCCCGCGTGACGACTGGGCGCTGGCGGAGTTCGACGGGCGCCCGCTGTACGAGCACGCGGACCCGCGGCGGGCCGCGCACCCCGACTGGGGGACGCTGGAGTTCGACTTCGGCCGCCGCGAGGTGCGGAACTTCCTGGTGGCCAACGCGGTGTACTGGTGCGAGGAGTTCCACATCGACGGGCTGCGGGTGGACGCGGTCGCCTCGATGCTCTACCTGGACTACTCGCGCGAGCCGGGCCAGTGGACGCCGAACGAGCACGGCGGCCGGGAGAACCTGGACGCGGTGGCGTTCCTCCAGGAGATGAACGCCACCGTGTACCGGCGGGTGCCCGGCGTGGTGACGATCGCGGAGGAGTCGACGGCCTGGGACGGCGTCACCCGGGCCACCCACCACAAGGGCCCGAGCGGCTTCGGCGGCCTCGGCTTCGGGCTGAAGTGGAACATGGGCTGGATGCACGACTCGCTCCAGTACCTGAGCCACGACCCGATCCACCGCAAGTACCACCACGGCGAGATGACGTTCTCGATGGTGTACGCGTACAGCGAGAACTACGTGCTGCCGATCTCCCACGACGAGGTGGTGCACGGCAAGAAGTCGCTGGTGTCGAAGATGCCCGGCGACTGGTGGCAGCAGCGCGCGAGCCACCGCGCGTACCTGGGCTACATGTGGGCGCACCCCGGCAAGCAGCTCCTGTTCATGGGGCAGGAGTTCGCGCAGGGCGCCGAGTGGTCCGAGGAGCGGGGCCCGGACTGGTGGCTGCTCGACCCGGGGTACGGGGCGGAGCCGGACCACCGGGGCGTGCTGGACCTGGTCCGCGACCTCAACACCGTCTACCGGGACACCCCGGCGCTGTGGCGGCGCGACGCCCACCCGGCCGGGTTCGAGTGGGTGGTCGGCGACGCCGCCGAGGACAACGTCTTCGCCTTCCTCCGGCTGGACGAGGACGGCGCCCCGCTGCTGTCGGTGTCCAACTTCTCCCCCGTGGTCCGCCCCGACTACCGCCTGGGCGTCCCCGCCGACGTGCCCGCCTGGCACGAGGTCCTCAACTCCGACGCCGCCCGCTACGGCGGCAGCGGCGTCACCCACCCCGACCCGGTCAAGCCCGAGCCCCAGCCCTGGCACGGCCGCCCGTCCAGCATCCGCCTGACCCTGCCGCCCCTGTCCACGGTGTGGCTCCGCCCGGCGTGACGGGTCAGGCGTCCGCCAGTGCCTCGGGCAGCGGCTCGGTGTGCAGGATGCCGAGCCGCTGGGTGGCGCGGGTCAGGGCGACGTAGAGGTCGCTGGTGCCGTACCGGCCAGGCTCGACGACCAGCACGGAGTCGAACTCCAGGCCCTTTGACTGGCGGGGGTCCAGCAGGACCACCGTCCGGGTCAGGTCGGGTTCGGCGCCGGCCGTGACGCCGTCGAGGCGGGCGGCGATCCGCTGGTGCAGGGCGCGGGGGGCGATGACGGCGAGCCGGCCCTCCTCGGGGGTCAGCTCGGCCACCGCCTTCGCCACCGCGCCGGGCAGGTCGTCGCCGGCGTGCCGCACCCAGGGGCGTACGCCGGTGGAGCGGACCGAGCTGGGCGGCTCGAAGTCCGGGTGCTCGGCGCGCACGACCGCCGCCGCCAGCTCCATGATCTCGGCGGGGGTGCGGTAGTTGACGCCGAGGCGGGTGTGCTCGTAGCGGTCCTCGACGTACGGGGCGAGGATCTCGGACCAGGAGCCGACGCCGGCCGCCTCGGCGGTCTGGGCGGGGTCGCCGACCAGGGTCATCGAGCGGGTCGGGCAGCGGCGCATCAGCAGCCGCCAGGCCATCGGGGAGAGTTCCTGCGCCTCGTCCACGATGATGTGCCCGAACGCCCAGGTGCGGTCGGCGGCGGCGCGCTCGGCGGCGCTGCGGTGGTCGTCCTCCTCCTGGCGTTCGGCGAACCGCTCGGCGTCGATGATGTCGTGCGCGGACAGGACCTCGGAGTCCTCCTCGTCCTTGTCCTCGAACTCGTACGTCCGGGAGGCGTACGACACGTCGAGGACGCCCTGCGCGTAGGCGATCTGCGCCTCCCGCTCGCGGGCGGCGCGCAGCCGGGCCATCCGGTCGTCCTCGCCGAGCAGTTCGGCGGCCTCGTCCAGCAGCGGTACGTCCGCCACCGTCCAGCGCCGGGTCACCGGGCGGCGTACCGCGGCGGCGTCCTCGGCGGGCAGGAACTCCTCCGGCGCGGCGAGGAAGTCGGCGACCAGCCGCTGCGGGGTGATCCGCGGCCAGAGCCGGTCGATGGCCGACCACACCTCGGGGTTCTCGGCGAGTTCGTCGCGGATCTGGGTGAGGTCGGCGGCGTCCAGCAGGCTGCTGCCGTCGTAGGGGTCGGTGCCGATGCGCTCGGCGTACAGCTCGGTGAGGGTGTTGAGGATGTGGCCCTCGAAGTGCTCGCGGGCCACGTTGTGCGGCAGTTCGGCGGCGCGGGTGCGTTCGCGGGCGACGCTCACCAGGCCGTCGTCGAGCATCAGGACCTCGCGGTCGTGCTCGATGGCGATCACCGGGTCGGGCAGCGCCTGCCGGGCGCGGACCACCTCGGCGAGGACGTCGGCCATGCCGGCCCGGCCCTTGACCGCCGCCGCCTCGGGGGTGTCGGTCGCGGTGGCCTTCACACCGGGGAACAGCTCGCCGACGGTGGCCAGCAGCACACCGGTCTCGCCGAGGGCGGGCAGCACCTCGCCGATGTAGCCGAGGAAGGCCGGGTTGGGGCCGACGATGAGGACGGCGCGCTTGGCCAGCAGTTCGCGGTGCTCGTAGAGCAGGTAGGCGGCCCGGTGCAGGGCGACGGCGGTCTTGCCGGTGCCGGGTCCTCCCTCGACCACCAGGACGCCGCGGTGCGGGGCGCGGATGATGCGGTCCTGGTCGGCCTGGATGGTCTGCACGATGTCGCCCATGCGGCCGGTGCGCGCCGAGTTCAGCGCGGCGAGCAGCACCGCGTCGCCGGACGGGTCCTCGTGGCCGGTGCGGGTCTCGTCGCCGAGGTCGAGGATCTCGTCGTGCAGGGCGGTGACCCGGCGGCCCTCGCTGGCGATGTGCCGGCGGCGGCGCAGGCCCATCGGGGTGTGCCCGGTGGCCAGGTAGAAGGGGCGGGCGACCTCGGCCCGCCAGTCGATCAGGACCGGGGTGCGCTCGGCGTCGTCGGCGCGCAGCCCGACCCGGCCGATGTGGTGCACGTCCCCGGAGGCGAGGTCGAGGCGGCCGAAGCAGAGCGAGCCGTCCACCGCGTTCAGCGCGGCGAGCAGCCCGGAGCGCTCGGCGACCAGGATGTCCCGCTCCAGCCGGGCCTGCATCGGGGTGTGGCCCTGTGCGAGGGCGTCGGTGACGGCGGACTCGGTGTCCCCGCGCAGGGCGTCCACGCGTGCGTACAGCCCGTCGATGAATTCCTGCTCGTGCCGCAATTCATCGTCCGGAAATTCGGTGTTTGACAATTCCGCTCCCGCCCGGATATACTGTGCTCAGTGAACTTCTCACGCGACCCATTCTCATGAAGTCGTGAATCACCGAATATACGCAAAGAAATCCCCCGAGCGCAATTGCTCGGGGGATTTTTCGTGCCGTTGGCCTGGTCAGAGGGCGTCCGCCAGCTCCTCCAGCAGCTTCCGCTTGGGCCGGGCGCCCACCATCGACCGCAGCGGCTCACCGTCCCGGAAGAGCATGAAGGTCGGCATCGACAGGACCTTGTATGCGTTGGTCGTCTCGGGATTGCGGTCCACGTCGAGCTGCACCACCCGCAGCTTGCCGGCCTCCTCCTCGGCCAGCGCGGCCAGCACCGGCGCCATCTGCCGGCACGGCGGGCACCAGTCGGCGGTGAACTCCACCAGCACCGGCAGCTCCGCGCCCAGCACCTCCGTCTCGAAGGTCTCGTCCGTCACCTCGGCCACACCGGTGCTCACCATGCGTCTCCTCCCAGTTCGCAGCGCGGTTCCGGACTCTCCGGCACCGCCGCCTCGGCCCGCGCCAACTGCGCGGCCACCATCGACCGCACACCCCGCAGCTCGCCGATCAGCCCGTCCAGCTCCGCCAGCTTGCGCCGGTAGACCGCGAGCGACGCCGGGCACCGGTCGCCCTCGTCGTGACCGGCCCGCAGGCACTCCACGAACGGCCGGGTCTCCTCCAGGTCGAACCCGAAGTCCCGCAGCGTCCTGATCTGCTCCAGGAGCTTCACATCGCGCTCGTCGTAGGTCCGGTGGCCGTTGCCGTCCCGCCGCGCGGGCAGCAGCCCCCGCGCTTCGTAGTACCGCAGCGTGCGCGTCGTGGTCCCGGCCCGCGCGGCCAGCTCGCCGATTCGCATACCGACGAACGTAAGCCTTGACCCGGACGTCAAGGCAAGGGGGCGCGGAAAAGGGGCGTGAGCCGCCCCCCGGGGGGATGGGGGCGGCTCACTGGGGGCGGCGGGGAGCGTCAGGCTTTCGCCAGTTCCTTCTCGCCGCCCGGCTCGGAGACCTCGGCGGGGGTGCGGTCGCCGTGGCCGTCGTCCAGGAGCGTCCGCTCGTCGAAGGGGACCCGGCCGGCCAGCACCTCGCTCACCCGGTCCTTGTCGATCTCCTTGGTCCAGGTGCCGATCAGCACGGTGGCGACGGCGTTGCCCGCGAAGTTGGTCAGGGCGCGGGCCTCGCTCATGAAGCGGTCGATGCCGACGATCAGGCCGATGCCGTCCACCAGGGCCGGCTTGTGCGACTGGAGGCCGCCGGCCAGCGTCGCCAGGCCCGCGCCGGTGACCCCGGCGGCGCCCTTGGAGGCGACGAACAGGAACAGCAGCAGCGGGATCTGCTCGCCGAGGGACATCGGCGTGCCCATGGCGTCCGCGATGAACAGGGAGGCCATGGTCATGTAGATCATGGTGCCGTCGAGGTTGAAGGAGTAGCCGGTCGGGACGGTGATGCCGACCACCGGCTTGCTGACGCCCAGGTGCTCCATCTTGGCGATCAGCCGCGGCAGCGCCGACTCCGACGAGGAGGTGGACAGGATCAGCAGGAACTCGCGGCCCAGGTACTTGAAGAGCGAGAAGGCGTTGACCCCGGTGCAGATCTTCAGCAGCGCGCCCAGCACCACGATGACGAACAGGACGCAGGTGACGTAGAAGCCGAGCATCAGCACGGCCAGGCTCTTGAGGGCGTCCACGCCCGCCGAGCCGGTCACGGCGGCCATCGCGCCGAACGCGCCCACCGGGGCGGCCCACATGATCATCGCCAGGACGCGGAAGACCAGCCGCTGGATGTGCTCGACGCCGCGCAGCACCGGCCGGCCCGCGTCGCCCATGGCCTGGAGGGCGAACCCGCACAGCAGGGCGACCAGCAGGGTCTGCAGGACCTCGCCCTCGGTGAACGCCGAGACGATCGTGGTCGGGATGATGCCGAGCAGGAACTCGGTGGTGTCCTTGGCCTCCGCGTCGACCTGCGCGTGCCCGGTCTCCTTGACGGCGTCGGTGACCGCGAGGCCGGTGCCCGGGTCGAGGATGTTGCCGACGATCAGGCCGATGGCCAGCGCGACCAGCGACATCACCATGAAGTAGACCAGCGCGATACCGCCCACCGCGCCGACCTTCGCGGCCTTGCGGACCGAGCCGATGCCCAGCACGATCGTGCAGAAGATGATCGGCGAGATCATCATCTTGATCAGGTTCACGAAGCCGGTCCCGATCGGCTTCAGCTCCACCGCGAAGTCGGGGGCGATCAGCCCGACCGCGATGCCGAGGGCGACCGCGACGATCACCGCGATGTAGAGATAGTGCGTGCGGTCCCGCTTGGCGGGGGGTGCGGCTGGTGCCGTATCGGCTGCGCTGGTCACGGCGGCCCTCCTTGGCGACGTCGGTGTCACCGGCGTGCGGCTCACGTCCGGGGTGGGGGATGCGGTGACTATCTCCTGCCCTGTGAGCGCGGTCACCCTTCCGTTCATTTAGTTCACCGCCGGGCTTGGAGGGAGACTGACGGCATGCACTTCCGCGTCCCCCGGCCGCGCAGCCTGGCCGGACAGCTCTTCGCGATGCAGGCCGTCCTGATAGCGGTCGTCGTCGCGGGCTACGCGCTGTTCACCTACCTCAGCGACCGGGGGCAGGCCGAGGACGCGGCCGGGCGGCAGGCCAGGTCGGTGGCGCTGACGCTGGCCGACTCGCCGTCCGTGGCGGCGGCGATCGGCACCGCCGACCCGTCGGCGCGGCTCCAGCCGTACGCGGTACGGGTCATGCGGGACGCCGACGTGGACTTCGTGACGATCATGGACACCGAGGGCATCCGCTGGACCCATCCCGACCCCGGCCAGATCGGCCGCCGCTTCCAGGGGCACATCGAGCCCGCGCTGCGGGGCCGCACCTTCACCGAGACGTACACCGGCACGCTCGGCCCCTCCGTCCGGGCGGTCGCCCCCGTCCGGTCCGGCGGCCGGACGGTCGGTCTGGTCAGCGCCGGGATCAAGGTGGAGGAGATCAGCAAACGGGCCCGCGAGCAGGTCACCGCCCTGGTCGGGGTGGCGGCCGGGGCGCTGCTGCTCGGCGCGGTCGGCACCTATGTGATCAACGCGCGGCTGCGCCGGCACACCCACGGCATGAACGCGGACGAGCTGAGCCGCATGCACGACTACCACCAGGCGGCCCTGCACGCGGTACGGGAGGGGCTGCTGATGCTGGACGGGCAGTACCGGGTGGCGCTGATCAACGACGGCGGGCGGGAGCTGCTGGGCGTGACCGGCGAGGTGGTGGGCCGCTCGGTCGCCGACCTGGGCCTGCCGGGCCCGCTGACGGGAGCGCTGCTGGCCTCCGAGCCCCGGGTGGACGAGGTCCACCTGGCGGCGGACCGCGTGCTGGTCGTCAACACCTCCCCGGTCTCCGGCGGCGAGCGCCGCGGCACGGTCGTCACCCTCCGCGACGTGACCGAACTCCAGGCCCTCACCGGCGAGCTGGACACCGAGCGCGGCTTCTCGCAGGCGCTGCGCTCGCAGGCGCACGAGGCCGCGAACCGGCTGCACACCGTCGTCTCGCTGATCGAACTGGGCCGCGCCGAGGAGGCGGTGGAGTTCGCCACGGCCGAACTGGAGCTGGCCCAGGCGCTCACCGACCAGGTGGTCGCGGCGGTGAGCGAACCGGTGCTGGCCGCGCTGCTGCTGGGCAAGACGGCCCAGGCCCACGAGCGCGGCGTGGAGCTGCTGATCTCCCCCGACTCCCGCCTGGACGACGGCCTGCTGCCCCCGTCCCTGCCCGCCCGCGACCTGGTCACCATCCTCGGCAACCTGATCGACAACGCGGTGGACGCGGCCCAGGGCGGCGTCCCGGCGCGGGTGACGGTGACGGCGTACACGGCGGACGACCGACTGGTGCTGCGCGTCTCCGACACCGGCACGGGCCTCGACCCGGCCCATGCCGACCTGGTCTTCCAGCGCGGCTTCTCCACCAAGCCGGCCGGTCCGGGCGGCCGGGGCCTGGGCCTGGCGCTGGTCCGGCAGGCGGTCCACCGGCACGGCGGCACGCTGACGCTGAGCGAGGCGGACGGCGGCGGGGCCGTCTTCGAGGCGAGCCTGCCGCTGGCGTCCGCCGTGGCCGGGGCCCGCCCATGACCGGCGACTCCCCCATCCGCGTCCTGGTCGTCGAGGACGACCCCGTCGCCGCCGACGCGCACCTGCTGTACGTCGGCCGGGTGCCGGGCTTCACCGCCGTCGGCAAGGCCCACTCGGGCGCCGAGGCACGCCGGCTGCTGGACCGTACGCCGGTGGACCTGCTCCTGCTCGACCTGCACCTGCCGGACGTGCACGGCCTGCAACTGGCCCGCTCGCTGCGGGCGGCCGGGCACCAGGCCGACGTGATCGCGGTGACCTCGGCGCGGGACCTGACCGTGGTCCGCGAGGGCGTCTCCCTGGGCGTCGTCCAGTACGTGCTCAAGCCGTTCACCTTCGCGACCCTGCGCGACCGGCTCGTACGGTACGCGGAGTTCCGCCGCACGGCGGGCGAGGCGAGCGGCCAGGACGAGGTCGACCGCGCCCTGGCGACCCTGCGCGCCCCCGGCCCGGTCGCCCTGCCCAAGGGCCTGAGCGCGCCGACCCTGGAGCGCGTGACGAGCGCTCTGCGCAACGCCCCGGAGGGCCTCACGGCGGCGTCCCTCGGCCAGTCGGTCGGCATATCCCGGATCACGGCCCGGCGCTACCTGGAACACCTGGTGAGCGCGGGACGAGCGGAACGCAAGCCGCTGTACGGGCAGGTGGGACGGCCGGAGCTGGTGTACCGGTGGGTGCGGGAGGCTCGGTGAGGGCGGCGGCGTAGGTGCGGGCCTGGGCGGCGTCGGCGGGGGCGCCTGCGCGGGTGAAGGCGTCGGCGGCTGCGGAGTAGAGCGCGCGGGCTCGGGCACGACGATGGGCGATCTCGTGAGCCCTGGCCAGGTTCTGCAGGGTCTGGCCCGCACGGTGCCAGTCCTGGAACTCCTGATACACCTCAAGTGCCCTGCCGTACGCCGCGATCGCCTCCTTCACCCGCCCCGCCTTCCGCAGGACCAGGCCGAGATTGTTCCACGCGGTGGCCGCACGGTGCCGGTCCCCGACCGCCTCGTGCAGGTCGCGAGCGCGCACGAGGGCATCGATCGCGTCCTCCACCCGCCCCGCCTCCCGCAGGGCCAGGCCGAGGTTGTTCCACGCGGCGGCCTCACGGTGCCGGTCCCCGACCGATCGGAACAAGTCACGGGCGTGGATGTGGGCATCGATCGCCTCTTCCACCCGGCCCGCGTCCTTCAGGGCACCGCCGAGGTTGTTCCACACCTGGGCCTCGTAACCGGGGTTCCCGACCGCCTGGTAAAGGACACGGGCGCGGAGGAGGACGTGGATCGCCTCGCCCACGGGTCCCGCCTCCCCCAGGGCGGTACCGAGGTTGTTCCACGCGGCGGCCTCACGGCCATGGTCACCGACCCGGTGAGCAGCCTCCTGTGCGGCACGGGAGACAGTAATCAGGTCGTCGAAGTACCGCCGCCAGTCGAAGTACTCCGCGAGACACAGGCCCAGCGTCACCGCCCTTTCGGCGAAGCGTTCCTCCCGCCCCCACAACACCGCTGTGACCAGACCCGCACGCTCCCCGTCCAGCCATGTCAACGCCTCCTCCCGGTCCCCGAACCGCTCCGGCTCCGCCATCCCGGGCAGCCATCTCATCCGGCTGACGGCCGCGCCCGCCGACCGGCAGTAGAACTCCATCACCCGGACCCTCGCAGCTTCCCCCTCCTCCCTCCACACCGCATCTCCCACCACCACGCCCGTCCCGAACACCCGCACAAGGTCATGCAACCGCCACCATCCGCGCCTGCTCCCCCGCTCCACGAGGTGCACGCGGGCCAGTGCCTTCAGCTCGCGCAGCGGAGGGGCCGCGGCCCCGGCGAGTACGGCGGCGACCTCGTCGCTGATCGCGGGCCCCGGGGCGAGGGCCAGCAGCCGCAGGAGCCGGGCCTGTCCAGCAGACAGCCGGCGGTACGAGAGGTCGAAGGCCGCGCGGACGCTGCGCTCGCCGTCGTCGAGGTGGAGAAGCCGGTCGTGCGACGCCTCCAGCTCGCCGACGAACTCCGCGACCGGCAACTCCGGGTCCTCCACCAGCAGCGCCGCCGCGATCTGGAGTGCCAGCGGGAGGTGGCCGCAGAGCCTGGCGAGCCGTTCGGCACCGTCGGGGTCGTCGGTGACCCGGCCGTCCCCGGGGTCGGCGATCCGCAGGGCGAGGTCGAGGAGTTCCCCCGCGGCCTCGGGCGTGAGCTGGTCCAACGGGACAAGGCGGGCGCCGAGCTGGGTGAGACGGTCGCGGGACGTCACCAGCACCCGGTGGCAGGAGTCGCCCGGGAGCAGTGGCCGTACCTGGTCGGACGAGGAGGCGTTGTCGGCCAGGACCAGCACCGCGCCCTGCTCCTTCCCGCGCCGGGTGAGCACCGAGCGGTAGAGGGCGGCGCGGTCGTCGGCCCGCGCGGGGATGTGCTCCGGCGGAACGCCGAGCGCCCGCAGCAGGGACTGGAGCGCCTGGTCGGCGGTGACGGGCTCCTCGTCGTAACCGTGGAGGTCCACGAAGAGAACGCCGCCCGGGAACCACCCCTTCTCGCACGCCAGGTGGGCGGTCTCGACGGCGAGGGCTGTCTTGCCGATGCCGCCGAGCCCGGAGACGGCGGTGACGAGGACGGCGAGGGTGCCGGGGTCCGGGGTGTTCGGGTCGAGGGCGCGCAGGAGGCCGGCCGTGTCGTCGTCCCGTCCCGCGAACCCGCCGGGTCGGGGTGGCAGCGACGCCAGGGCCTCCGGCGCGGCGGCGCCGCCCCGCTGGACCACGACTTGGACGCCGATCACCTCGCGCAGGAAGACCCCGCCCCGGAAGTCGGTGTGGTCGCCGTCGTACCAGCCGGTGCCGCTGCCGGGCGCGTGCCGTTCCATGGCCGCCGCCACCGCGCCCGCGACCTGGGGATCGGCGGCGAGCAGTGCCCGTACGCCGTCCCCCCAGACGCGTACCGTCTCCGCCCGGTCGGGGTCGGTCGCCGCCTCGGCGAGCGCCCGCGCGGACGCTCCGGGGCCGAGTCCGAGCAGCCGGGCGAGTTCGTCCGCCGCCCGGCGTCCGGGCTCGCCGCCCGCGCCCTCGGCGAGCGCCGCCAGGAAAGCCGTCCTCATACGCAGTTCCGCCCCCGGTGTCCCCGCGTTTTCCGTGCGTCAACGGTACGCCGTCAGGACGCCGCCCTGGGCGCTCTCGCGTACACCAGGGTCTGTATCCCCAGGCCGGTCACGGCGAGCGCCTCGACCACCGACAGCGCGATGAGCAGCGCGCCGCCGTCCCCGGCGGCCCAGAACACGACCAGCGCGGCCAGGGGCACCCCGCAGAAGGCGGTCAGGTCGATCACGGCCTGGATCCTCTTGCGGGACCGGCGACGGGTGTCGCTGCGGTGGTACGCCTCCCAGCCGAAGGTGGGGAAACTGCCGTCAGCGGCGGCCAACCGGGCCAGCCGGGGCCCGAGTTCGTCCCGTACGTAGTGACCGATGGCGGTGATCTTCTCGTCGTTGACCAGGTACGTCCAGCCGAGCACCAGGCAGACCGGCGGCAGCGCGAGCAGCATGGCGGGCTGCTTCGCCTGGGCCGCCGCGGCGATGACCGCGGCCACGACGGCGAGGGTCACGTACAGGAGGTTGTCCCGGAACCCGATGCGGGCCTTCTGCTCGTCCTTCACGGTCTGGTACTCGGCCAGCAGCAACTGACCGACGGTGACGTCCTGTTCCGACACGCGTTGTCCTCCCCCTCGGCGCACGGCTCACCGTAACCGTCGCGGTTCCGAACCGCTTGGCCTACCGTGGACGCGTGTCGCACACCAGCCCCACCGTCGTCGTCCTGACCGCGCTCGCGGTGGAGTACGCCGCCGTGCGCGCCCATGTCCCGGAGCGGGAGGAACTCGTCCACCCCGACGGCACCCGGGTCGAGCGCGGCCGGCTGCCGGACACGGACTGGCACGTCGTCCTGGCCGAACTCGGTGAGGGCAACGGCACGGCCGCCACCCTCACCACGCAGATCGTCAGTTGGCTGAAGCCGGAAGCGCTCCTCTTCGTCGGCATCGCGGGCAGCCTCAAGGACGACATCGGCATCGGGGACGTGGTGGTCGGCACGAAGGTGTACGGCATTCACGGCGGCAAGCGGACGCCCGAGGGTTTCCAGGTCCGGCCGGAGGCGTGGCCGGTGTCGAACGCCTTGGTGAGCGCGGCGCGTTCGGCCGCGCGCGACATGTCCGGCGTACGGGCGCACTTCAAGCCGATCGCCTCCGGGGACGTGGTGCTGGCCGACGCCGGGTCGGACGTCGCGCGGCACCTGCGCCGGAACTACAACGACGCCGCGGCGATCGAGATGGAGGGCGTGGGCGCGCTCCAGGCAGCGCATCTGAACGGCCAGTTGCACGCCCTTGTCGTCCGTGGCATCAGCGACCGCGCCGACCCCGGCAAGCACGAGGCCGACGCGGCGGGATCACAGGAGCGAGCGGCCGCGCAGGCGGCGTCGGTGGCGGTGGCCGTACTGCGCAAGCACCGGCCGCGCGCCTCGTCCTCGAACTCCGCCGATTCCGAGGAGGGCCCCCATCGCGGCCCGGCCTACGGAGGCGACCACATCGACTTCCGAGGCGGCGTCTTCCACGGCCCGGTCACCGGCAAGCGGACGGAGCAGCAGCGGTAGGGGTACGGTCCACGGCCCGGCGCCCGTCGCGTCCGCCACGCTGCCGCCCCGCCCGCCCGGCTTCACCGGCCGTACCGCCGAACTGGACCGGCTGCTCCCCCTCCTCGCGCCCGCCTCGCGGGAGGGCACCCCGCTGCTCATCTCGGCCGTCACCGGCATGGGCGGCGTCGGCAAGACCGCGCTCGCGGTGGAGGCGGCGCACCGGGCCCGCGCGGAGGGCTGGTTCCCCGGCGGCTTCCTCTTCGTCGACCTGCGCGGCTACGACGACGACCCGGCCACGGCGGACCAGGCGGTCCTCGCCCTGCTCGACGCGATGGGCCTGCGGGACACCGATCTGCCCCCGACCACGGCACGGCAGTACGACGCGTACCGCGCCCTCCTCGCCGAGCGGCGGGACCGCACGCTGCTGGTCCTGGACAACGCCTCGGACCCGGCCCAGTACCTCCCGCTGCTCCCCGGCACGGACCACCACCGGGTGCTGATCACCACGCGCGATCGCCCGAGCGCCCTCCCCGTCCGCGTCATCGACCTCGGAACTCTCGCCCCGGACGAGTCCGCCGCGCTGGTCGCCCGCGCCCTGCACGACGCCGACGAACGCGACGACCGCGCCGCCCGCGAACCGGACGCCCTGCGCGCGCTGACCGGCCTCTGCGGTCACCTCCCCCTCGCCCTCCAGATCGCCGCCGCGATGCTCCGGCACCGCCGGCACCGCGGGATCGCCTCGCTGGTGACCGAGATCCGGGAGGCCGGAGACCCGGCCGCCGTACTCGACAGCGGCAGTCCGGGCACGGACCTGTACGGCCGCTCACTCGTCGTCCGGCCGGTCCTGGAGACCTCCTACCGACGCCTGCCGCCCGACCGGGCCCGGCTGCTGCGGCTGCTCTGCCTCGCTCCGGGCGCGGAGACGGGGACCGAGGCGGTGGCGGCGCTGGCCGATCTGGACGAGAGGACGGCTCTGCGGCTGCTGGACGATCTGGCGGCCGCTCACCTGGTGACGCCGGTGCGCGACGACTCGGCCTCCGGGGTGCGGTGGCGGTTGCACGACCTGGTGCGGGGGTTCGGGGCGGGCGTGGTGGCGGGGAACGAGGGGGAGGCAGCCCGGAAGCGGGTGCTCGATTTCTACTTCCGGTGGGCGGACGCGGCCAATGCCCGATTGCGCTGGTTGCCGGGCGATGAGGAACCCGAGCGGTTCGGGGGCCGGGGGCAGGCGCTGGCGTGGCTGGACAGGGAACGGCCCGGCCTGGTCGCGGCGGTGACCTGGGGGCGGGAGGCACCGTTCGCGAACACGGCGATGGCACTGGGCCTGCAACTCTCGGAGTACTTCACCTGGCGGCGGTACTTCGACGACTGGATCACCGTCTCGCGTGCCGCACAGGAGGCCGCCCACCGGGCCGGAGACCGTGTCAATGAGGCCGGAGCGTGGAACAACCTCGGCACCGCCCTGCTGGAGGCGGGTCGCGTGGAGGAGGCGATCGACGCCCACGTCCGCGCCTTCGACCTCTACCACACTGCCGGCTACCGCTCCCGCGGGGCCACCGTGCTGAACAATCTGGGCATCGCCCTGTCGTTGCTGGACCGAGCGGAAGAGGCGATCAACGCCCACACTCGCGCTCGTGACATGGCCCAGGCGTCCCAGGACCGCCGCCGCGAAGCCGTGGCGTGGAACAACATCGGCATCGCCTTCCTCAGATCGAACCAGATGACGGAAGCGATCGACGCGAGCATCCGTGCCCGCGACCTATACCAGGCCCTCGGGGACCGTCATCGCGAGGCCACGGCATGGATCAACCTCGGCACCGCTCTGGCGATGGCGAGGCGGGTCGAGGAGGCGATCGAGGCTTACGAGCAGGCCCTGAAGGCCCACCAGGAGTCCGAAGACTGGTACGGGCAGGCCCAGGCGCTGTACAACCTAGCTCTCGCTCATACGGCTGCCGACCGCCACGCCCAGGTCCGCGCCTTGTACCTGCGGGCCGCCGACGCGTACGCCCTCGCCCACGCCCCCGCCGAAGCCGCCAAAGCGAAGGCAGCCGCCGAAGCCCTGGAGACGTGAGCCTCACCCCACCCCCCGCCGAGGCAGCACCGCCCACATCCGCGTCCCACCCCCGGGTTCCCGCGCCTCCCCGAAGCCCCACTCCCCGCCGTACGCGCGCACCACGCGCCCCAGGACGCGCAGCGCCGCCCGCCGGTGCCCGTCGCACGCCTCCACCAGCCGCCGGTGTTCGTGCCGGCGATGCCCGTCGTACAGGACGACCCGCAGCGCGCCGTCGCGGTAGCGCAGCGACAGGTACATGTCGCCGCCGGCGGCGAAGTGGCTGGCGCAGGCGGCGAGTTCGCCCACGACCTGGAGGGCCGCGTCCACCATGTCGTCCAGCCCGTGCGTGTGGAGCACGGCACGCGAGGCCACCCGAGCGATCCGTGAACTGGCCGGTTCGGCGGGCAGGGTGAGGCTGTAGATGAGCGTGTCGGGCGAGGGCGGGGCGGGCGCGGTGCCACAGGGCTTCCTGGAGACCGGACAGGCGGCCACGGCTCCGACCAGTGATGCGGACATGTATCAACTCCCTTGTTGAGCACAGACCGTGCGCGATGTAGTCGATGCGTCACTGACTGTAGAACCAACAGGGGCACGTGTGCCACCTAGATGCTCACTTTGCCTCCCAATCGCTGGACCCGCGCCACGCGCAGGGTGCACACTGACCCGGACGATCAGGCAGGAGGGGGCACCATGCCTACACGGCCCGCGCCGACGGAGCGCCAGAAGCGCCTCGGCGCCGAGCTGCGCAGGATGCGCATCGCCGCCGGGCGCACGACGGAGTACGCCGCCGGTCTACTGGGCCTGGACCGCACGAAGGTGTCCAACATGGAGTCGGGCGTCCGGGGCACCTCACCGGAGCGCGTCCGGATACTCGCCAGCAATTACGACTGCGCGGACGAGGAGTACGTCGACGCGCTGGCCGCCATGGCCGACGTGCGCAAGCCGGGCTGGTGGCACCAGTACCGGGGCACGCTTCCGCAGGGCTTGCTCGATGTCGCCGAGCTGGAGTGGTTCGCCACCCGGCTGCGCAGCTATCAGACCGTGCATGTACCCGGCCTGATGCAGCTCGGCGAGTACGCCCGCGCCATCTTCGCCGCCGCGCTTCCGCCCCTGCCCGACTCGGAGATCGAACTCCGTGTCGTCCAGCGCCTGCGGCGGCAGCAGGTACTCGACCACGACGATCCCGTTCCGTACACCGCGTACGTCCATGAGTGGGCGCTGCGCATGCAGTTCGGCGGGCGGCGCGTGATGCGTGAGCAACTGCACCACCTCTGTGCGGTCTCCGAACGCGACAACGTCGAGCTGCGCGTGCTCCCCGTGGAGGCGGGCGCCTTCCCCGGCGCGGGGCACGCGGTCCTCTACGCCCACGGACCGGTTCCCCGGCTCGACACCGTCCACCTCGACTCGGCCCACGGCGGCGAGTTCACACACTCCGAGGCTCAGCTCGGCAAGTACCGGGCACACATGGACTGGTGGCAGGCCCACACCCTCGACCCCGAAGCCTCGCGCGACCTCATGCATTCCATCGCACGCCAGCTCTGACCCGAGAGGACACCATGCCCGACATCACCTGGGAAGCCCCCTACTGCGCCGAAGGCAACAACTGCTTCCGCATAGGCACCGACCCCCAAGGCAACGCCTACCTCGCCGTCGCCGGGCAGGAGGAGCACTACGTCACCGACACCGCCGAGGCCCTGCGCGCCCTCATCCGCGGTATCAAGGACGGCGCCGCCGACCACCTCCTGTGACCACGCTCCGCGCACACGCATTGACCTGACGCGACCGCTCCTCTTACGTTCGCTGGGCAGGAACTTCCGGCCACAACGACGTAGGCCACCAGGAGGTCAGCCCGTGCGTCCCACCGCAGCCCTGCTCCTCGCCTCCGCACTCGCCGCCACCGCGCTCACCGCCTGCTCCGGCGGAACCGGCGACGACCCCGACACGCTCAAGGTCTCCTACAAGCAGTCGACGGACAACTCCGTGAAGGTGATGGACACCTTCCTCGGTGGCGTGAAGTCGCAGTTCGAGAAGGCCAACCCCGGCAAGAAGGTCGAGCTGGTGCCGATCAAGGCGCCGGACTCGGAGTACTACACCAAGCTCCAGCAGATGCTGCGCAGCCCCAGGACCGCGCCGGATCTGGTCTACGAGGACACCTTCCTCATCAACTCCGACATCACCAGCGGGTATCTGAAGCCGCTCGACCCGTATCTCGCGCAGTGGAAGGACTGGGACAGCTTCATCGGCACGGCGAAGGCCGCCGCCCAGGGCGAGGACGGGAAGACGTACGGCGTCCCGGACGGCACCGACACCCGGGGGCTGTGGTTCAGCAAGGACGTGTTCGCGAAGGCCGGGCTGCCCGCCGACTGGCAGCCGAGGAGCTGGGACGACATCCTCGCCGCCGCCCGCGCCATCAAGGCGAAGGTGCCCGGCGTCACCCCGCTCAACGTCTACACCGGCAAACCGGCCGGTGAGGCGGCCACCATGCAGGGCTTCCAGATGCTGCTGTACGGGACCGGGGACGGCACCGATGACCCGCTCTACGACAAGGCGTCCAAGAAGTGGATCGCCGCGGGGAAGGGCTTCCGGGACGCCTTGTCCTTCGTCCGGACGGTGTACCGGGAGAAGCTCGGGCCCGACGTGTCCGACGCGCTCGACCCCAACTTCGCCACCACGGTCCGCGGCGAGCTGCTGCCCGCCGGAAAGCTCGGCATCGCGCTGGACGGCTCCTGGCTGCCGCAGGACTGGCTGCCCGGCAGCGGCCACGAGTGGCCCGAGTGGTCCAAGGAACTGGGGCTCGCCGCCATGCCGACGCAGACCGGGCAGGCGCCCGGCAAGGTCAGCATGTCGGGCGGCTGGACCTGGGCGATCCCGGCCAAGGCCGGCAACCCCGACCTCGCCTTCGCGTTCATCGAGGCGATGCAGACCAAGGCCAACGCCCGCAAGTGGTACGTCGCCAACTCCGGCATCGCCGTCCGCGAGGACGTCGCGAAGGACCCCGCGTACCGGAACGCCCAGCCCGGCACCGCGTTCTTCACCGGACTCGTCCCGTACACCCACTACCGGCCCGCCTACCCGGCGTATCCGAAGGTCTCCGTCGCCATCCAGGAGGCCATGGAGGGCGTGACGACCGGTGACATGACGGTGGCGGAGGCGGCGCGGCACTACGACGAGGCGCTGAAGGAGGCCACCGGCGACCAGGTGGTCCAGAGGTGAGCGGTGCGCGCCGGTCCCTGGTCCGGGCGCTGCCCCTCTCCCCCGCCGTCGCCCTGCTGCTGCTCTTCCTCGCCGGTCCGATCGCGTACTGCGTGGTCATCGCCTTCACCGACCTGCAACTGACCGGGCAGGCCCAGGAGTCGTTCGTCGGGTTCGACAACTTCCGCCGGGCCTTCGGCGACGAGGCGTTCCTGAACGCCGTATGGCTGACGCTGGTGTTCACGGTGCTGTCGTCGCTGGTCGGGCAGAACACGCTCGGGCTGGCGCTGGCCGCGCTGATGCGGCGGGCGTCGAAGCCGGTGCGCACCCTGACCGGCGGGATCGTCGTCACGGCGTGGGTGCTGCCGGAGGTGGTCGCCGGCTTCCTGCTGTACGCGTTCTTCCGCCGCGAGGGGACTCTCAACGCCATCCTGGACTGGCTGCGTCTGCCCTCCCAGAACTGGCTGTTCACGCTGCCGATCCTCGCCGTGTCCTTCGCCAACGTGTGGCGCGGGACGGCGTTCTCGATGCTCGTCTACTCCGCCGCGCTGGACGAGATCCCCCAGGAGATCACCGAGGCCGCCGAGGTCGACGGCGCCGGGGGCTGGCGCCGGATGTGGCACGTGACCCTGCCGATGATCCGCCGCTCCATCGCCACCAACCTGATGCTCAACACCCTCCAGACGCTGTCGGTGTTCGGGCTGATCTGGGTGATGACCCGGGGCGGCCCCAGCGGCAAGAGCCAGACGCTGCCGCTGTTCATGTACGAGCAGGCGTTCCAGAACAGCCTGATCGGTTACGGCACGGCGGTCGCGCTGCTGCTGTTGCTGATCGGCTCGCTGTTCTCGGTGGTGTACCTGCGGCTGCTGCGGACGGAGGTCTGACCCGCCATGGCCCCTGCCCTCGCCGCGCGCCGCTCCCGCCGCCGACTGGCCGCCGACGCGGGGCTGCTGCTGGCCGCCGCCGCGTTCGCGCTGCCCCTGGTGTGGGTGGTGCTGTCCGCCCTCGACCCGCACGCCGGCCTGACGGTGCGGGCACCGGACGGCCTCACCCTGGACCACTTCGACGCGATCCTCACCGACGACATCACGTTCCGGCCGCTGCTGAACAGCCTGATCCTGTGCGGCGGCGCGACGGCGCTGACGGTGGCCTGCGCGGCGCTCGCGGCGTACCCGCTGTCCCGGTTCCGCTCCCGGCTGAACCGGCCCTTCCTGCTCACCGTGCTCTTCGCCACCTCGCTGCCGATCACCGCGATCATGGTGCCGGTGTACGCCCTGTTCGTCCGGGTGAACCTGATCGACACCTTCCAGGGGACGATCCTGTTCTTCGCCGCCTCCCAGCTCCCGTTCGCCATCTGGCTGATGAAGAACTTCATGGACGGGGTGCCGAAGGAGCTGGAGGAGGCCGCCTGGACCGACGGGGCCTCGTCCTTCCAGTCCCTGCTGCGGATCGTGCTGCCGCTGATGGGGCCGGGGGTGGCGGTGGTGACGGTGTTCTCGTTCGTGATGATGTGGGGGAACTTCTTCGTCCCCTTCATGCTGCTGCTCACCCCGGACCGGATGCCGGCCTCGGTCAGCATCAACGAGTTCTTCGGCAACCGGGGCATGGTGGCCTACGGCCAGCTCGCCGCGTTCTCGGTCGTCTACTCGACGCCGGTGATCCTGCTGTACGTGCTGATCTCCCGGCGGCTCGGCGGGGGGTTCGCGCTGGGCGGGGCGGTCAAGGGGTGAACCGCGGGTCCGCGCCCGCCCGGGCGCCTGCGTACCGCCTAGAAGACCGACTCCGCCTCGTCCATCCGGTCCTTCGGGACCGTCTTCAGCTCGGTCACGGCCTCCGCCAGCGGCACCATCACGATGTCCGTGCCGCGCAGCGCCGTCATCCGCCCGAACTGGCCCCGGTGCGCGGCCTCCACCGCGTGCCAGCCGAACCGGGTGGCCAGCACCCGGTCGTACGCGGTGGGCGTGCCGCCGCGCTGGACGTGGCCGAGGATGACCGGCTTGGCCTCCTTGCCCAGCCGCCGCTCCAGCTCGTACGCCAGGGCGGTGCCGATGCCCTGGAAGCGCTCGTGGCCGAACTGGTCGATCTCGCCGTGCCCGTAGTCCATGGACCCCTCGACGGGGTGGGCGCCCTCGGCCACGCAGATCACCGCGAACTTCTTGCCCCGGGCGAACCGCTCCTCGACCATCTTGACCAGGTCGGCCGGGTCGAAGGGCCGCTCCGGCAGGCAGATGCCGTGGGCGCCGGCCGCCATGCCGGACTCCAGGGCGATCCAGCCGGCGTGCCGGCCCATGACCTCGACGACCATGACCCGCTGGTGGGACTCGGCGGTGGTCTTCAGCCGGTCCATCGCCTCGGTGGCCACGCCGACGGCCGTGTCGAAGCCGAAGGTGCGGTCGGTGGAGGAGATGTCGTTGTCGATGGTCTTCGGCACGCCGACCACCGGCAGACCCGCGTCCGACAGCATCCGGGCCGCGGTCAGCGTGCCCTCGCCGCCGATCGGGATCAGCGCGTCGATGCCGAAGCTCTGGATCATGTCGCCGGCGTTCTCGCAGGCTTCGCGGAGCCGGTCGCGCTCCAGCCGGGAGGAGCCGAGGATGGTGCCGCCGCGGGCGAGGATGCCGCTGACCGCGTTGAGGTCGAGGGGGCGGTAGCGGCCGTCCAGCAGCCCGGCGTACCCGTCCTCGAAGCCGATGACCTCGTCGCCGTAGTTGTCGACCGCTCGGTGCACGACCGACCGGATCACTGCGTTCAGGCCCGGGCAGTCGCCGCCTGCGGTGAGAACTCCGATACGCATCGTGCTGTGTCTCCTGCTCGCTGTTGACACCGGTGAGCCACTGTCGATTCTTCCACGTCCCACCCACCACCGCCGACAGGGCATTGACGGGCGCCTTATATAGCCGCGGAGGTATTGTCAAGAGGGTTCCGCTCACCTCGGTGGGCGATTTTTATGACCGCGACGCCCACTCGCACAGGAACGGAGAGCACGCGTGACGCGCAGCGTGTACGTGACCGGTATCGACCGCGGCGACGGCCGCCAGGTCGTCGAGCTGGGGGTCATGGAACTCCTGACCCGGCAGGTCGACCGGGTCGGCGTCTTCCGCCCCCTCGTCCACGACGGCCCCGACCGGCTCTTCGAGCTGCTGCGCGCCCGCTACCGGCTCGCGCAGGACCCGTCGACCGTGTACGGCATGGACTACCAGCGGGCCTCCGCCCTCCAGGCCGAGCAGGGCACCGACGAGCTGGTCTCCGCCCTGGTGGACCGCTTCCACCTGGTCGCCCGGGACTACGACGTCGTCCTGGTCCTCGGCACCGACTTCGCCGACACCCAGCTCCCCGACGAGCTGTCGCTGAACGCCCGGCTGGCCAACGAGTTCGGCGCGTCGGTGATCCCGGTGGTGGGCGGGCGGCGGCAGAGCGCCGAGTCGGTGCTGGCCGAGACCCGCAACGCCTTCCGCGCCTACGACTCCCTCGGCTGCGACGTCCTGGCCATGGTCGCCAACCGGGTGGCCCGCGAGGACCGGGCGGCCATCGCCGGGCAGATGGCCGGCCGGCTGCCGGTGCCGTGCTGGGTGCTGCCCGACGAGCCGGCCCTGTCGGCGCCCACCGTCTCCCAGATCGCCCACGCCCTCGGCGCCAAGGTGGTCCTCGGCGACGACTCCGGGCTGGCCCGGGACGCGCTGGACTTCGTCTTCGGCGGCGCCATGCTGCCCAACTTCCTGGGCGCCCTGACCCCCGGCTGCCTGGTCGTCACCCCCGGCGACCGCGCCGACCTGGTCGTCGGCTCGCTCGCCGCGCACAGCGCCGGCACCCCGCCGATCGCCGGGGTGCTGCTCACCCTGGACGAGGTGCCGAACGACGCCATCCTCACCCTCGCCGCCCGCCTCGCCCCCGGCACCCCGGTGCTGACGGTGCCCGGCAACAGCTTCCCCACCGCCGAGCGGCTGTTCTCCCTGGAGGGCAAGCTCAACGCGGCCACCCCGCGCAAGGCGGAGACCGCCCTCGGCCTGTTCGAGCGGTACGTCGACACCGCCGACCTCAGCAAGCGGGTCTCCGCTCCGAGCAGCGACCGGGTCACCCCGATGATGTTCGAGCACACCCTTCTCGAACAGGCCCGCTCCGACCGGCGCCGGGTGGTCCTGCCCGAGGGCACCGAGGTGCGCGTCCTGCACGCCGCCGAGGTGCTGCTGCGCCGGGGCGTGTGCGACCTGACGCTGCTCGGCCCGGTCGAGCAGATCCGCAAGAAGGCCGCCGACCTGGGCATCGACCTCGGCGACAGCCAACTGATCGACCCGGCCACCAGCGAGCTGCGCGACGCCTTCGCCCAGCGGTACGCCGAGCTGCGCGCCCACAAGGGTGTCACCGTGGAACTGGCGTACGACGTCGTCTCCGACGTGAACTACTTCGGCACCCTGATGGTGCAGGAGGGCCTCGCCGACGGCATGGTGTCGGGCTCGGTGCACTCCACGGCGGCCACCATCCGCCCCGCCTTCGAGATCATCAAGACCAAGCCGGAGGCGTCGATCGTCTCCTCGGTGTTCTTCATGTGCCTGGCCGACAAGGTCCTGGTCTACGGCGACTGCGCGGTCAACCCGGACCCGGACGCCGAGCAGCTCGCCGACATCGCCGTGCAGTCGGCGACCACGGCGGCCCAGTTCGGGGTGGCGCCCCGGATCGCCATGCTGTCGTACTCGACCGGCACCTCCGGGACCGGCGCCGACGTGGACAAGGTGCGCGCGGCCACCGAGCTGGTCCGGGCCCGCCGCCCCGACCTGCGGATCGAGGGCCCCATCCAGTACGACGCGGCGGTGGAGCCGACGGTCGCCGCGACCAAGCTGCCCGGCTCGGAGGTGGCCGGCCAGGCCACCGTGCTGATCTTCCCCGACCTGAACACCGGCAACAACACCTACAAGGCCGTGCAGCGCTCGGCCGGCGCGATCGCCGTCGGCCCGGTCCTGCAGGGCCTGCGCAAGCCGGTCAACGACCTGTCCCGGGGCGCGCTCGTCCAGGACATCGTCAACACCGTCGCCATCACCGCCATCCAGGCCCAGTCCCCGACCGAGAAGGCCCCCCACCAGTGAGCAGTCCCACCCGTGTCCTCGTCCTCAACTCCGGCTCGTCCTCGCTGAAGTACCAGTTGCTCGACATGCGCGACAGCAGCCGGCTCGCGGTGGGTCTGGTCGAGCGGATCGGCGAGCGGACCTCCCGGCTGAAGCACACCCACGTGCCCGACGGCAGCACCCGCGAGCAGAACGGCCCGATCGCCGACCACGAGGCCGCCCTGAAGGCGGTCGCCGGGGAGCTGGCCCGGGACGGCCTGGGCCTGGACTCCCCGGAGCTGGCCGCGATCGGGCACCGGGTGGTGCACGGCGGCATGTTCTTCACCGAGCCCACCCTCGTCGACGACTCGGTGCTCACCGAGATCGAACGGCTGATCCCGGTCGCCCCGCTGCACAACCCGGCCAACCTCACCGGCCTGCGCACCGCCCGCGCCCTGCGCCCCGACCTGCCCCAGGTCGCCGTCTTCGACACCGCGTTCCACACCACGATGCCGGAGGCCGCGGCGCGCTACGCCATCGACCCGAAGATCGCCGACCGGCACCGCATCCGCCGCTACGGCTTCCACGGCACCTCGCACGCGTACGTCTCCCGCGAGACCGCCAGGCTGCTGGGCAAGGACCCGGCCGAGGTGAACGTCATCGTGCTGCACCTGGGCAACGGCGCCTCGGCCTCGGCGGTCCAGGGCGGCCGGTGCGTGGACACCTCCATGGGGCTGACGCCTTTGGAGGGGCTGGTGATGGGTACGCGGTCGGGAGACCTGGACCCGGCGGTCATCTTCCATTTGGAGCGCGTAGGCGGAATGTCCACCGACGAGATCGACACTCTCCTCAACAAGAGGAGCGGCCTGTTCGGTCTGTGCGGCGACAACGACATGCGGGAGATCCGGCGCCGCGTGGACGCCGGGGACGAAGCGGCGAAGCTCGCCTTCGACATCTACATTCACCGTCTGAAGAAGTACATCGGCGCCTATTACGCGGTCCTCGGACGGGTGGACGCGGTCGCCTTCACGGCCGGGGTCGGCGAGAATGCGGCACCGGTGCGGGAGGCTGCCGTGGCGGGCCTGGAGGGACTGGGCCTGGCGGTCGACGCCGGGCTGAACGCCGTACGCGGCGACGGTCCCCGGCTGATCTCCCCCGAGGACGCCCGGGTGAAGGTCGCCGTGGTGCCCACGGATGAAGAATTGGAGATCGCGACACAGACGTACGCACTGGTCGAAAAGAACAACGGATGACCGGTCGAGGTCACTGCTGAATTCACGACTGAGCACCCCCGCGCCCGTTTGTAGCTTCCGCTAGGCGGAATATTCCGGAGCGAAACAAACCGATAGGATCGCCCCATGCGCCGTTCGAAAATCGTCTGTACTCTCGGCCCCGCGGTCGACTCCCACGAGCAACTGGTCGCGCTGATCGAAGCCGGCATGAACGTGGCCCGCTTCAACTTCAGCCACGGCACGCACGCCGAGCACCAGGGGCGGTACGACCGGGTCCGGGCCGCCGCCAAGGAGACCGGCCGGGCCATCGGGGTGCTCGCCGACCTCCAGGGCCCCAAGATCCGCCTGGAGACCTTCGCCGAGGGCCCGGTGGAGCTGGTCCGGGGTGACGAGTTCACCATCACCACCGAGGACGTGCCGGGCGACAGGACGATCTGCGGCACCACCTACAAGGGCCTGCCCGGCGATGTCGCCAAGGGCGACCAGATCCTCATCAACGACGGCAACGTCGAGCTGAAGGTCACCGAGGTCGAGGGCCCCCGGGTGAAGTCGATCGTCATCGAGGGCGGCGTCATCTCCGACCACAAGGGCATCAACCTGCCCGGCGCGGCGGTCAACGTGCCCGCGCTGTCCGAGAAGGACGTCGAGGACCTGCGGTTCGCGCTGCGCATGGGCTGCGACCTGGTCGCGCTCTCCTTCGTCCGGGACGCCAAGGACGTCGCCGACGTGCACCGGATCATGGACGAGGAGGGCCGCCGGGTCCCCGTCATCGCCAAGGTGGAGAAGCCGCAGGCGGTCGACAACATGGAGGACGTCGTGATGGCGTTCGACGGCGTGATGGTCGCCCGCGGCGACCTGGCCGTCGAGTACCCGCTCGAAAAGGTCCCCATGGTGCAGAAGCGCCTGATCGAGCTGTGCCGGCGCAACGCCAAGCCGGTGATCGTGGCGACCCAGATGATGGAGTCGATGATCACCAACTCCCGGCCGACCCGCGCCGAGGCGTCCGACGTCGCCAACGCCATCCTGGACGGCGCCGACGCGGTGATGCTCTCCGCCGAGTCCAGCGTGGGCGCGTACCCGATCGAGACGGTCAAGACCATGTCGAAGATCGTCACCGCGGCCGAGCAGGAGCTGCTCTCCAAGGGCCTCCAGCCGCTGGTCCCGGGCAAGAAGCCGCGCACGCAGGGCGGTTCGGTGGCTCGTGCCGCCGCCGAGATCGCCGACTTCCTCGGCGGCAAGGGCCTGGTGGCGTTCACCCAGTCCGGTGACACCGCCCGCCGGCTCTCCCGCTACCGCGCGGTCCAGCCGATCATCGCGTACACCACCGACGAGGCCACCCGCAACCAGCTCGCGCTGAGCTGGGGCGTGGAGTCGTACGTCGTGCCGTTCGTGAACTCCACCGACGAGATGGTCGACCTGGTCGACCAGGAGATGGTGAAGCTCAACCGCTTCTCCCCCGGTGACGTCGTCGTGATCACCGCCGGTTCGCCCCCCGGCGTCCCCGGCACCACCAACATGGTCCGCGTCCACCACCTGGGCGAGACGCGGTCCTGACACCGGCGCATACGCACCGAGGGCGCCCCCTGCGGCAGGGGGCGCCCTCGGCGTTGTGCGGCTCCCGAACGGGTCCTTGGCGGGGCGTTCAGCCGGTGACGTACTGATGCAGCCCCGGGATGTGCAGCGTGCCGCCGAACTGGCCGGCCTGCACGACCGTCACCTTGGTGAAGTAGATCACCGGGATGTCCAGCGGCGGCGGGTGCTCCGGGTCGAACGTGATCGGGATCAGCCCGAGCAGGTTGCCCGAGATGCTCTCCGTGTACATGACGGTGTCGCCGTCCTTGATGGTGGACGTCGAGCCCTTCGCCGCCTGCACGTGGTACGTCTTGTTCTGCCGCTCGTCCTGCACGATCTGGTGCAGGTCGCCGATGTCGGTGCCGGCGGACACGACGTACTTGAGCACCTTCTTCGTCGCCCCGCTCGCCGTGCGCACCTCGACGACCCCCTTGTACGAGGCGCCCTTGAGCAGCAGCGAACTGGCCTCCAGCCTCCAGGGAAGGTCGGGCAGCGCGAGGGTGTTGTCCACGCCGCCCTCCGCGTCCGTGGCGGCGGGGCAGTCCTCCGGGTCGACGGAGGGGCCGGCGGAGCCGCTGGGGGTGGGGCTGGGGCTGGCGGAGGCGGTGGCGGTGGCGTCCGGGGACGGGGTGGCCTGGTCGGCCTGGTCCGTCTGGCCCGCCTGGTCCGTCGTGTCGTCCGCTGCCGTCTTGTCGTCACCGGTCGTCCCGGACGCCTTGCCGGGGTCGTCGGTGGCGTCGGTGGCGTCCTTCAGGGCGTCTTTGGCGGCCTCGGCCGCCTCGGTCGCCGGGTCGGTGGTGGCGCCCGACGCCGGTTCCGAGGCTCCGTCCGTCGGCGCCGGGCTCTCCTCGGCGTTCTTGTGACCGCCGGTAAGGATGCCCTCCAGGGCGTCGCCGATGTCCTCCAGCAGACCGCCGTCCTTCTCGGAGGGGGAGGGCGAGGCCGACGGCGACGCGGTGGACGCGGATTTGGAGGCGGACGGCTCGGGGGCCGGGACGGCGGCCTGGTCGTCGTCCTCGTCGTCCCCGTCGTCCCCGTCGTCGGAACCTGAATCCGACGAAGAGGACGAGCCGGTGCCGGTGCCCGTGCCCTTCCGTGTGGTGGCCGAGGGGCTCGGCTCGTCCGACGGTGTGTCGGCGTCCTCGGCCGCCTCCGACTCGCTCGCGCTCGCGGAGGGCGTCGGCGTGGCGGAAGCGTCGTCCTTCTCGCCGGCCAGCGCCTCCACGCACGCCTGGTACTCCTCGGCCGTCAGGCTCTTGGAGTTCGCCGCGGGGTCGTTGCCGTCGGCGAGGGCCAGCGTCGGCGTGAGCCCCATCCCCATGAGGACCGCCGTCGGCATCGCCGCGAGGGCTATCGCCTTCCCGGCCGGCACGTGGAACCTGGTGAACAGCGGCTTCTTGGGTGCCGCGTGGCGCGGCCCGGTTCTCACGCGGGACGCCCCCGCGTCCGACCCGTGAGTCACCTCGTCAGCCGGCACTGTGCCTCCCGTTCGCCCCGTTGGCCGGGCTCGTTCCTGACAGATCGTTCGGCTCGTCCGAGGCGGTCTCCGACACCGGCTGCGGCTGACCCGGCGCCCACGACACGGCCATCGCCCCGCCGATCAGCGAGAGCAGGAAGCCGATGACGAAACCACCGAAGTTGGACACGGGGATGGACACCAGGGCGAGGAGGATCGCCGCGACACCCGCGAAGGTCCGCACGTGCTTCTGGAACCAGAGGCTGATGCCGAGGACGACCAGCAGCACACCGATGATCAGAGAGCCGGCCCCGGCGGTGGTGGACATCGCCACCGTGAGGTTGCCGAGCTTCAGGTTCGCGTACGGGAAGTACATGATCGGGAAGCCGCCGAGCAGGACGAGCAGACCTGCCCAGAACGGCCGGGTGCCCCGCCAGTCTCGGAACTGCTGCCTGCGGCGGGTGAACTGGCCGGTGGCGGCAGGAGTCTCGGCGCTCATGGAAAACAGCTCCCTGGTACAGCGTTGCTGTGGTGATGATGTGCGGGTCGACGGGCGGGGGCGCGGCCGGCCCCCACCCGTCAACAGGGGCTCAGTAGCACTCGACGCCTTCGCCGTCGCCCTTCTTGAGCGACATGTGAAGACCGCTGAGCCTGAAGGTCCCGGCGGTGGTGGCCCACGCCGTCTGCTTCACGTCCTTCAGGTTGGCCTCGGACGCCTGCTGCGAGAAGCCGCCCGGGTTGGCCCGCCCCTGGGAGACCTCCGCCTTCTTCTGCTTGGGACCCTTGCTGATGGCCCCGGCCGCCACACCGATGTCGATGTTCTTGAACTCAGCATCGGCCTGCAGGTCCGCGACGTCGATGTAGAGACGCTCGGCGTAGACCGCTTCCTGCTTCTTGGCCGTGTCACCGGCCTCCAGCCGCAGGGTGATGGGCCCCAGCACCGGGATCTTGGTGACGACCGACTGGCACAGCTTGTCGATCTCGGCGCTCTTGAACGCCGAGACGGCCACGGCGTTCTTGCCGCTGGCGCCCTCGTTGTAGGCGCCGTACTGCGAGAAGCCGTGCCCGGTCAGTTCCCTGGCGGTCACCTTGAACTGCTGCCCCGACACACTGAACGACGCGGCCAGCGCACCCTGGGCCAGGGCGACTCCTATCGCGGCCGTCGCGGCGACGCTGGGCACCATGACCACAGCGAACCGCTTCCATCTGGTCCCGCCACGCACTTGGGACTCCATATTTCCTCCTTCTCGGACGTACATCTCCTGGCCTCGGTTCGCCCTCGGTCGGCGGCTCGGCCGGGCAGGGATGGGAGAAGTGCTACGTCCTCGGGAAGGAGAGCGCCCGCGCTCGGCGGCGCGCTCCACGCGCCCGAATCACCGGCGATCACCCCCGAGCGACAACCACTGGTCGCGCCTGACGCACATCACGCACAACCTGCCGGGCAGGCTCCGCCGGGTGCGGCGAAGACCCCCCTGCCCAAGGACCGGCGTCACTGCCGCCGGACCTGCTCGGTGGGGACCCAGGAAGTCCCGCGGCCCGATTGGCTGTCGGGGTACGGGAATGGACCGAGCGTCGCCGATCGTGGTGCATTCTGGCCGCCCGCACAAGGGGGTTCATTACTCGCTAGTAACGGCCGGATAACCACACCACGACACACCGGCCCCGACCGGCGACGCTCGGTGTCACCGTTGGGCGGAACAAATCCGCCGAACCCCGGACAGAACCCGGCAGTTCGGCGGCCTCGACTTACTGGCAGTAACAGCGGCCGCGATTGCCAAGATTTGGCAAAGCGCGGCCGCATCGGTCGTCGGGCGTCAACTTGTCGCTAACGGACAGCACACCGGCGGTACACCGGGGCATGCGCCCGGCGCGGGTCAGAACAGGGCGCGCGCCAGCGCGCGGCGGGCCGCGACCACCCGCGGATCCTCCGCGCCGACCACCTCGAACAGCTCCAGCAGCCGTACGCGTACGGCGTCCCGGTCGTCGCCGAAGGTGCGCCGCACGGTGTCGATGAGGCGCCCGAAGGCGTCGTCCACGTGCCCGCCGACGAGGTCGAGGTCGGCGGCGGCGATCTGCGCCTGGACGTCGTCCGGCTTCTCGGCGGCGTCCTTGCGCACCTGCTGGGGGTCGAGGTCCTGGACCCGCTGCAGCAACTGGGCCTGGGCGAGGCCGAGCTTGGCCTCCATGTTGGCCGGGTCCTCGTTGAGCACGTTCTGGTACGCGCGCACCGCGCCGCCCAGGTCGCCCGCGTCCAGCGCGCGGACGGCGGCCTCCAGGGCGGCGTCGTGCGGGCCGGCCGGGGCGGCGGGGGCCTGCTGGGCGGCGCCGGGCTGGGCCTCGGGGTCGACGACCAGGCCGGTGAGGCCGAAGCGCTCCTCGGCCACCTGCACCAACTGGTCCAGGGTCCCCCGGATCTGGGTCTCGCCGGCGGCGCCCTGGAAGAGCGGCAGCGCCTGCCCGGCGACCACCGCGAAGACGGCCGGGATGCCCTGGATGCCGAACTGCTGCATCAGCATCTGGTTGGCGTCGACATCGATCTTGGCCAGCACGAACCGGCCGTTGTACTCGACGGCGAGCCGCTCCAGGACGGGGCTCAACTGCTTGCAGGGCTCGCACCACTCGGCCCAGAAGTCGATGACGACCGGGACCTCGGTGGACCGCTGGAGGACATCGCGCTCGAAGCCCGCCTCGTCGACGTCGATGACGAGATCGGCCGGGGAGACGCCGCCCCCGCCGCCCTGCCGCGCGGCCTGGGCGCGCGCCTGCTCCGCCTTCGCCTTGGCCTCCTGGGCCGCCTTCACCGCGGCGAGGTCGACGACTCCGCTCATGGACATGTTCCGTGGCTGCATGCGCCTATCCTCCCCCGTACCGCGCGCGTCTGTGAAAAGCGGTCCGAAACCCGCCCTGATGTGTGCTGCCGGCGCCGGGTCCCCACCCGCGCCCCGGTGGTCGTCGCTCGGCGCGGCGGTGTCCCCGCGCGCTTTCGCTACGGCTCGTAGCGTAATACCCCGGGGTGGCGCCGGACCAGGGCCCGCCGGTGATCTGCCTCACGGCCGGGCCGGAACGGCCGGATAGGGTCGGGGGATGCAGAGCCGCACCCCCGTCAGCCGTGCCGGCCGTCCGCGCAGCGCCGCGGCCGACGCCGCGATCCTGGCCGCGACCCGGGCGGCCCTGGTCGAACTGGGCTGGTCCAAGCTCACCCTGTCCGACGTGGCCCTGCGGGCGGGGGTCGCCAAGACGACCCTCTACCGCCGCTGGGCAGGCAAGAACGAACTGGTGGTCGACGCGGTGGCCGAGCTCTTCGACGAGCTGGCCCTGCCCGACCGCGGCAGTCTCGCCGCGGACGTGGAGGGCGTGGTGCTCCAGTTCGCCGCGATCCTGGCGCGTCCGGAGGCGCGCAGCGGCCTGATGGCGGTGGTGGCGGAGGCCACGCGCGACGACGCGCTGCGCGAGCGCATCCGCGGCTCGATCGTGGAACGCCAGAAGCGGCTCGTCCTGGCGGGCCGCGCCCGCGCCCAGGCCCGCGGCGAACTGCCCGCCGACCCGGACCCGGAGCGCGCCGCCCGCACGGCCGACCTGATCTTCGACATGGTCGCGGGCGCGGTCGTCCACCGCACCCTGGTCAGCGCCCAACCCGCGGACGGACCCTGGGTGACCGCCCTCACCCACGTCCTCCTCCACGGCCTGACGACCCCCTCCCGCCCGCCCGAGCCGGACACGACGGCCACCACCCGCCCGACCGACCCACCCCCGACGGCCACTTCCCGCCCGACCGAGCCGGACACGACGGCCACTTCTCAGTAGGCCGAGTCGGGTGGTGGGTGGGCATAGGCCGGGGGTCCAGGGGGCGGAGCCCCCTGGTGCGGGCCGCCGCCCCGGAACCGGCGCCTAGAAGCCCGCCGGTTCCGTGTACACCCCCCACTCCTCCCGCAGCACCCCGCAGATCTCCCCCAGCGTGGCTTCCGCCCGCACCGCCTCCAGCATCGGCCCGATCATGTTCCCGCCCGCCCGCGCAGCACCCAGCATCGCGTCCAGCGCCCCCCGAACCGCCGCCTCGTCCCGCCCGGCCTTGCGCGCGCCCAGCGCCCGCACCTGCTCGCGCTCCACCTCGTGGCTGACCCGCAGAATCTCCAGGTCCCCGGTGACCGACCCGGTGTGGGCGTTGACGCCCACCACTTTCTTGTCGCCCTTCTCCAGCGCCTGCTGGTACCGGAACGCCGACTCCGCGATCTCCCCGGTGAACCAGCCGTCCTCGATCCCGCGCAGGATCCCGGAGGTCATCGGCCCGATCGGGTGCCGCCCGTCGGGGTGCGCCCGCAGCCCCCGCTCCTTGATCTGCTCGAAGATCTTCTCCGCGTCCGCCTCGATCCGGTCGGTGAGCTGCTCCACGTACCAGGACCCGCCCAGCGGGTCGGCGACGTTGCCGACGCCGGTCTCCTCCATCAGCACCTGCTGAGTGCGCAGCGCGATCTCCGCGGCCTGCTCGCTGGGCAGCGCGAGGGTCTCGTCGAGCGCGTTGGTGTGCAGCGAGTTGGTCCCGCCGAGCACCGCCGCCAGCGCCTCCACCGCCGTGCGCACCACGTTGTTGTACGGCTGCTGCGCGGTCAGCGAGACCCCGGCGGTCTGGGTGTGGAAGCGCAGCCACTGCGCCTTCTCGCTGCGGGCCCCGTACACGTCCCGCATCCAGCGCGCCCAGATCCGCCGCGCGGCCCGGAACTTGGCGATCTCCTCGAAGAAGTCGACGTGCGCGTCGAAGAAGAAGGACAGCCCCGGCGCGAACACGTCCACGTCGAGGCCGCGCGACAGCCCCAGCTCCACGTACCCGAAGCCGTCCGCGAGGGTGTACGCCAGCTCCTGCGCCGCCGTCGCCCCGGCCTCGCGGATGTGGTAGCCGGAGACGGAGAGCGGCTTGTAGGCGGGGATGCCGGCCGCGCAGTACTCCATCAGGTCGCCGATCAGGCGCAGGTGCGGCTCGGGCTGGAAGAGCCACTCCTTCTGGGCGATGTACTCCTTGAAGATGTCGGTCTGGAGCGTGCCGTTGAGCACGGCCGGGTCGACGCCCTGCCGTTCGGCGGCGACCAGGTACATGCAGAAGACGGGCACGGCGGGCCCGCTGATCGTCATCGACGTGGTCACGTCGCCCAGCGGGATGTCCCGGAACAGCACCTCCATGTCGGCGGCCGAGTCGATGGCGACCCCGCAGTGGCCGACCTCGCCGAGCGAGCGGGGGTCGTCGGAGTCGCGGCCCATCAGCGTCGGCATGTCGAAGGCGACCGAGAGGCCGCCGCCGCCGTTGCGCAGGATCATCTTGTAGCGCTCGTTGGTCTGCTCGGCGTTGCCGAACCCGGCGAACTGCCGGATGGTCCACGTCCGCCCCCGGTAGCCGGTCGGATACAGCCCCCGGGTGAAGGGGTACTCCCCGGGCCAGCCGATCCGCTCGAACCCCTCGTACCGGTCGCCGGGCCGGGGCCCGTACACCGGTTCCACGGGGTCGCCGGAGAGCGTGGTGAAGTCCGCCTCGCGCTTGCGCGCGGCATCGTACCGGGCCTGCCAGCGACGGCGGCCTTCCTCTATGGCGTCAGCGTCCATACCCCGAATTTACTAGGACGTCCAAGTAAATGTCGATGGGCAACCGCCGTACGGGTCCGTACGGCGGCGGGACTACGCCTTGGCGACCGCCGGCGCGTCCTGGGCGAACCGCGCCTGCAGCTCGGGGGTGATCCGGCGCTCCACGAAGAACGCGGCGGTCGGGATGGTCCCCGCGAGCAGCACCCAGAGCTGCTTCTTCACCGGCCACTTGGCCTTGGCGCCCAGGTCGAAGGCGAACACCAGGTAGATCACGTAGAGCCAGCCGTGCGCGATGCTGACGACCCGGGTGAAGTCGTCGGCACCGTCCATCTTCAGCAGGTACTTCGCGATCATGCCGAGGCAGAGCAGGATCAGCAGCACACCGGTGACGTACGCCATGACGCGGTAGCGCGTCAGCACGCTCTTTTTCATGCGTACGAGCGTAACCACCCGTTTCGGGCGATCTTCCGGCGGGCCCGCCGGCCCGCTCAGTCGTCCGCGAAGTCCCCCGCCGCCACCCGCAGCGGCCGGAGCATCGCGAAGATCTCGGCGCACTCCTCGGCGTCGTAGCAGCCCAGGCCGAAGTCCATGGCCATCAGGTCGCGGGTGGCGGCCTCGACCACCTCGCGGCCCTTGTCGGTGATGGTGGCCAGGGTGCCGCGCCCGTCGTTGGGGTTGGGGCGCTTGGCCACCAGACCGGACCTGACCAGCCGGTCGACGGTGTTGGTCACGGAGGTGGGGTGCACCATGAGCCGCTCGCCGATCTTGGACATCGGCAGTTCGCCGGACTTGGAGAAGGTGAGCAGCACCAGCGCCTCGTACCGCGCGAAGGTCAGCCCGTAGGGCTTGACCACCGCGTCGACCTCGGCCAGCAGGATCTGCTGGGCGCGCATGATCGAGGTGATGGCCGCCATGGAGGGCACGTTGCCCCAGCGCCGCTTCCAGCTTTCGTCGGCGCGGGCGATGGGGTCGAAGGAGAGACTGAGGGGCTTCGGCACGGCATCAGACCTTACCGGCCGGTCATATGCCGAACAGCCCTGTCTCGCCCATCGGGCGGCCGTCCGGCCCCCTCCCCGGCGGGCCCTGCCGCGCCGAGCGTGTCCCTTGTGTCACGATACGTTTCGGATCATCACACAATGTCACCTCGGTTCTCAGGGAGCAGCGATGTCCCGGCTGATCCAGACCCTCGCGACGCTCGCCGCCCTCGGCCTCGCGGCGGGCTGCTCGTCCGCGCCCGAGACCGGCGGGGCGTCCGTCGCCGCGCCCGCCTCGACCCGGCCGGCCGACTCCCCGTTCTGGGTCGACCCGGACAGCCCCGCCGCCCGGCAGAGCCGGCTCTGGCGCCAGCAGGGCCGGGCCGAGGAGGCCGGGCTGCTCCAGCGGATCGCCGGGCAGCCCGCCGCGCTCTGGCCGGCCGGTGAGATCGACCCGGCGCCGCTGGTGAGCCGGGTCGCCCGGGCGGCGAAGGCGGCGGGCCGCACGGCGCTGTTCACCGCGTACAACATCCCGCACCGCGACTGCGGCCAGCACTCGGCCGGCGGGGCCCCCGACGCGGCGGCCTACCGGCAGTGGACCGGCCGGTTCGCCGACGCCATCGGGGACGCGAAGGCCCTGGTGGTGCTGGAGCCCGACGCGGTCGCGCACATCGTGGACGGCTGCACCCCCGGCGAGCTGCACGCCGAGCGCGAGCAACTGCTCGGCGAGGCGATCGCCCGGTTCAAGGAGCAGCCGAACACCGCGGTGTACCTGGACGCCGGCAACCCGGCCTGGATCACCGAGCCGGAGAAACTGGTGGAGCCGCTGAAGCGGGCCGGGATCGACCGGGCCGACGGCTTCGCGCTGAACGTCTCCAACTTCCAGACCACCGAGGACACCACCCGGTACGGCAAGCTGCTCTCGGCGGGCCTGGGCGGCAAGCACTTCGTCATCGACACCAGCCGCAACGGCAACGGCCCGCTGCCCGGCGTCTGGTGCAACCCGCCCGGCCGGGCGCTGGGCACCCGCCCCACCACCGGCACCGGCGACCCGGCCGTCGACGCCTATCTGTGGGTCAAGCGGCCGGGCGAGTCGGACGGCAGTTGCGCGGGCGGTCCGGACGCGGGCCGGTGGTGGCCGGAGTACGCCCTGGGGCTGGCCCGCGGCGCCGGGGCGTAGCGCCGAGGCCGCTCACGGCACCTGGAGCCACCGGGCCTTCGACGGCGTGCCCTCGGCGTCGGTGACGAACAGCATGTACCAACCGGGCGGCACCAGCGCGGGGTCCTCGGGGACGTCGAAGGTGACCGCGTTCCCCTTCTTGGTGACGCCGAGTTCGATGGAGCGCTGCTCGACGTCGGTGGTGTGGGTGACCGCGCTGGGCCGCATCAGCCGGGCCTCGGCCACCCGCTCGGGGTGCGCGGTGCGGAAGGTGACCCGGTGGCCGGCGCCGAGGCGCTCGGGACCGCCGGTCAGGACCGGGCGGCCGGCCGCGTTGCGGTGCAGGGCGGGCGGGGTGAAGACCTCCATGCGCTGCTCGAAGTGGCCGAGCTTGGTGTTGCGCTGGTCGTCGAAGAGCGGGTCGGAGCCGAAGGTGGCGATCCGGCCGTCGGGCAGCAGCAGCGCCTCGGAGTGGTAGTTGCGGCCCACCTTCGGCGCGGCGGCCTCCTTGAAGGTGTTGCTCTTCGGGTCGTAGACCTGCGCCCGGAGGATGTTGCTGGCGCTGCGGCCCCGGTAGTCCCTGGAGCCGTTGGAGGTGAACACGGTGTCGTCCGGCATGATCACGCTGTTCAGGTAGCGCGTGCCCTGCGGCAGCTCCGGGCCCCGCTCGAAGACCGGGTTGTCCTTCTTCAGGTCCACCACGGCCGTGCGCGGGGTCGACTTCTTCGACTCGCCGACGCCGCCGCCGCCGAGCACCATCACCTTCTGGTCCTGCGCCGGGGGCAGCAGCAGGGAGGCGGAGGTCTCCAACTGGTCGGGGTCGGTCAGGCCGGGCACCTTGCGGAAGGTGTTGGTCTCCAGGTCCCACAGCCCGGGGTCGCGGCCCTGGTCGGCGGGCCCGTACCCGGCGTTGGAGCCGGAGTAGAACAGCTTGCCGCCCTGGGTGAGGAACAGGGCCGGGTACGTCGGGAAGTACCGCTTGGGGCCGGGCGACCACTTCTTGGTCCGCGGGTCGTAGATCTCGTTGTCGCCGGGGTCGATCATGCCGACGTCGTCGAGGCCGGAGGCGGCGAGCACCCGGCCGTCGTCGAGGCCGACCAGGGTCGGGTACCAGCGGGCCTTGTCCATCGGGTCGACCGGCACGTACTTCTCGGCGACCGGGTCGAACTCGTAGGCGGCGCGGATGCCCTGGAAGTCCTGCTTCTCCAGGGTGATCTTCTCCGACAGCCCGTAGGTGTTGGCGGCCTCCTCGCCCTTGAGGCCGACGATTTCGTACTGGGCCTGGGTGTCGGTGACCGACAGCGGGCCCTTCTCCACGGCCTCCACGAAGACCCGGGCCTCGCTGGCGGTGACCTTGGTCTTCCAGGGCTGGACGACCCCGCGGGCGTCCCGGGTGACCTCGAAGGAGCGCTTGGCCCGGGGCAGGGTGACGTCGAACTTGGAGACGTACTCGACGCCGGCCGGGGAGCGGAACCGGGTGCCCTTGGGGAGGCGTACGGTCTTGTCCGGGTTCTCGTTCTTCACCCGCATGCCGCCGCCGGCCCGTTCCACCTCGCCGTCGAGCAGTTCGTAGCGGGCGGTGCCGCCGGCCACCAGCAGGCGGCCGTCGGGGAGCTGGGCGTGTCCGGAGCAGAAGAAGTCCTCCGGGGTGGGGATCTTCTTGAAGGTGTTCTTCTCCGGGTCCCACAGCACGGTGTCGAAGGAGCCCGCGTCGAACTTCTTCTGCTCGTTGCCGGAACCCGCCACGATCAGCACCTTGCCGGTGTGCAGCAGGGCCGCGTGGATGGCGTTGGTGCGGTACTCCTCGGGGATGGCGACCTGGCTCCAGGAGCCGTACTTCGCCTGGTAGGCGGGCCGGGAGATCTTGTAGTCGTGGTACTTCTCGCCCGCGAAGTCCAGGGCGGCCGGGGCGTTGAGGCCGGCCAGCACCGCGATGCCGCCGATGCCCAGGACGGTCTTCTTGGTTCTCTGCGAGGGCTGGTAGGCCATGGCCTAGTTGCCTCCTGTCATGGTGCCGGAGACGGACGAGGTGGCGCCGGTCGCGGCGAACGCCGGGGCGGGGCCCGCCGCGGCGGACGCGGGCGCCGGGGTGTCCGGGGCGGGCCGGGGGCCGGGGGCGCGGCGGTCTCGCAGGCGGCCCGCGGCCCAGACGCCGACCGGGGCGAGCGAGATCGCGGTGGCCAGGAACGCCCAGGTCCGCATGGCCACGTGGGTGTGGTCCAGGACGGCCGAGGCGGTCAGCGAGGCGATCAGCAGCGCGGCCCAGGAGAGGTGGATGCGGAAGGTGAGCAGCCGGTCGGGGCTGGCGTCGCCGCCCTTGGGGGTGACGACGAAGCGGCTGGGGCGGCGCAGCAGCGCCTCGGTGAAGGACTTCAGGTAGATCGGGGCGGACAGCGCCGACATGGCCATGCCGGCCAGGCCGCCGGAGCCCCGGGGCTCGTGCGGGGAGACGTTGTGCCGGCGGTTCCACAGGTAGAGGCCGACCTGGAGGGCGGCGGCGTCGCTGTAGAGCATCAGCCAGACCGAGGCCGCGACCTCGGTGCCGGAGGCGCCGAACCAGAGGAACAGCACACAGCTCAGGATGCCGAGGAACCAGTTGACGGCCGTCATCGGGTAGTAGACGAGCATCAGGCTGTAGGAGAGCAGCCGCCCCGCGGGCATCCGGAAGGGGGCCTTCCAGTACTGCTTGAGGAGGGTCTCGTAGGTGCCCCGGGACCAGCGCATCTGCTGGGTGAAGAAGTCGGTCCAGGAGGCCGGGCCCTCGCCCACCGCGAGCACGTCGGGGGTGTAGACGGACTCCCAGTGGCGGCCGGTGGCCGGGTTGCGGTGCCGGTGGATCTCGAAGCCGGTGGCCATGTCCTCGGTGATGGAGTCGTACAGGCCGCCGACCTGTTTGACGGCACAGACCCGCACCACGTTGTTGGTGCCGACGAACATGGGGGCCCGGTAGCGGTTGCCGGCCCGCTGGATCAGGGCGTGGAAGAGGAACTGCTGGGACTCGGCGGCCTTGGTGACCGGGTTGTGGTAGTTGCCGTACACCTGGGGGCCGACCACGAAGGCGACGTCCGGGTCGCGGAAGTAACCGAGCATCCGCTCCAGGAAGTTGGGCAGCGGTACGTGGTCGGTGTCGACGGAGGCGAAGAAGTCGTAGGCGTCGCCGTGCATGGCGATCCAGGCGTTGTAGTTGCCGTGCTTGGTGCGGGCCTTGTGGACGCCGCTGTCCTGGTTCCACTCGGGGACGCCGCGGCGGGTGAAGTGCTTCACGCCGAGTTCCGCGCAGAGCGCCCTGGCCCGCTCGTCGTCGCCCTCGTCGAGCAGCCAGACGTCGAGGGTGCCGTCGTGGGTGAGGCGGGTGGCGCCCTCCAGGGTGGCGCGGACCATGGCGAGGGGTTCCTTGCCCGGGACGTACGTGGTCAGGAAGGCGACGCGGGTGCCGGGTTCGGGGACGACCGGGACGGGGTCGCGGGCGACCATCGTGGCGTGCGCCACGGAGGCGACGTTGACCAGCATGAACAGCTCGATCAGGCCGATGGAGACCAGCATGGCCACGTCGAGGCCGGTCAGCCAGCGGTCGGCGCCCTCGCGCCGCACCCAGTGGGTGGGCCAGACCAGGTAGACGAGCAGGACGCCGGTGAGCAGCGGCGCGAGGCTCATCAGGAGGACGGCCCTTATTCGCCGGGGCTCCCGTGCGAGCAGCGAGGTGTACCGCACCCGGTAGGCGGCGCCGTCCGGCTGGGTGAGCGGGCCCGCCAGTCGGCTGTGGGTGTCGTAGTCGTAGCCCTCCGGCCGCACAGCGTCCTCCAAGGGATGGGGAGTGATCTACCCATACAAAAGTGGAGAATTACCGGCGTGTCGAACTGGGGGCGTCCAGCCGGGTGGGCACCTGCCACCGCCCGGAGCGGGGTACGGCGACGCCCCCGGCCGGGGCGGCGCGGGGGCGTACGGGTGAGGCCCGGGTCAGCCGGCGAGATGCCGCTCGACCGTCTCGACCTTGGCGGTGAGCGCGTCGGTGACGCCGGGGCGGATGTCGGCCTTGAGGACCAGGGAGACGCGGGGCGCCCGCGCCTCGACCGCCGCCACCGCGCGCCGGACGACGTCCATGACCTCGTCCCACTCGCCCTCGACGGAGGTGAACATCGCGTCGGTGCGGTTGGGCAGCCCGGACTCCCGCACCACCCGCACGGCGTCGGCGACGTACTCCCCCACGTCCTCGCCGACGCCGAGCGGCGTCACGGAGAAGGCGACGATCACGCGCCCACCACCCCTTCCCGGCGGGCGCGGGAGGCGATCACCGCGTCCTCGGCCTCGCGGCGCAGCCTGCGCTCGGCGAAGAAGCCGCCGGTCGGCAGGACCGACAGCACGAAGTACAGGGCGGCGGTGCCCAGCGGCCACTTGGCGCGGTTCCAGGCGTCCGCCCAGAAGACCACGTAGAGGACGAAGAGCACGCCGTGGATCATGCCCATCACCGGCACGGCGTTGAAGTCCGTGGTGCGCTTCAGCACCGAGCAGACCAGCAGGAGCAGGAAGGAGATCGCCTCGGGGCCGGAGACCAGGCGGAGGCGGCGGAGGGCTGTGGCGGTCTTGAGGTCCACGGGTGGGTCACCTTCGGTGGGAGAGACGTCGACGATCTTTGTGAACGTACGCACAAGCGCCCGGCCATTGTGGCAAACCCGGGACCGGCGGGGCCGGGCGGGTGCGGTCTCGGCTACCGTCCAGGGCGTGGCGATGTTCCGACTCCAGGGCAGCAAGGTGCTCGCCGTCGACCTGACCGGGGACGCCGTGAAGGCGAAGAACGGCTCGATGGTCGCGTACGACGGGCAGATGTCCTTCAAGAAGCTGAGCGGCGGGGGTGAGGGGCTGCGCGGCATGGTGACGCGGCGGCTCACCGGGGAGCAGATGACGGTGATGGAGGTGAAGGGGCACGGGACCTGCTGGTTCGCCGACCGGGCGGCCGAGATCAACCTGGTGACGCTCCGGGGCGACCGACTGTACGTCGAGTCGAGCAACTTCCTCGCGGCCGACGCGGGGCTGCGCACGGGCACGGAGTTCACCGGGCTGCGCGGCGCCTCGCAGGGCAACGGGCTGTTCACCACGACCGTCGAGGGGCACGGCCAGGCGGCGGTCATGTCGGACGGGCCGGCGGTGGTGCTGCGGGTCAGCGCCCAGTACCCGCTGACCGTGGACCCGGGGGCGTACGTCGCCCACCAGGGGAACCTGCGGCAGTCCTTCCAGTCGGGTGTGACCTTCCGCACCCTGATGGGCGAGGGCGGCGGGGAGGCGTTCCAGATCCGGTTCGAGGGGGACGGCCTGGTGTACGTGCAGCCGAGCGAGCGGAACACGATCGCGGGGGATGTCTGATGGCGTTCCGGGAGATCAACTCCAAGATGGTCGAGGCCACCGTCGCGCCCGGCGAGAGGCTGTTCAGCCAGCGCGGGGCGATGCTCGCCTACCGGGGCGAGGTGTCCTTCACCCCGAACCTGCGCGGCGGCCAGGGCGGGGTGATGTCGATGATCGGGCGCCGGGTGGCGAACGAGGACACCCCGCTGATGACCGTCGAGGGCAGCGGCACGGTGCTGTTCGGGCACGGCGGCCACCACGTCCAGGTGATCCGGCTGGCCGGCGACACCCTCTACGTGGAGGCCGACCGGCTGCTCGCCTTCGAGGGCACCCTGGAGCAGGGCACGGTCTTCCTCGGCGCCCAGGGCGGGGTGATGGGCCTGGTGCGCGGGCAGGTCAGCGGCCAGGGGCTGTTCACCACCTCGCTCACGGGGCACGGGGCGGTCGCCGTCATGGCGCACGGCGGGGTGATCGAGATCCCGATCAGCCCCCAGCGCCCGGTCCACGTCGACCCGCAGGCGTACGTCGCCCACCACGGCGACGTGCGCAACAGGCTGTCCACGGCACTGGGCTGGCGGGACATGGTGGGGCGCGGCTCGGGCGAGGCGTTCCAACTGGAGCTGAGCGGCAGCGGGGCGGTCTACGTCCAGGCGTCGGAGGAGAAGCTGTGAGCACGGTCTGGGACCCGGCGACCCTGCCGGCCGACGACAACGTCGACGCGTACACCTTCTGCGTGGAGCTGACGGGCAGCCAGTGGTTCCTGCAGAAGGGCAAGATGACCGCCTACTACGGGACGATCGAGTTCAACGGGATCGGGCACGGCCGGCTGGACCGGCTGGTGCGGACCTCGTTCCATTCGCCTCTGCACGCGAGCGACTGGGTGGTGGCCGAGGGCTCGGGCAAGATGCTCCTCGCCGACCGGGCCTTCGACGTCAATTCCTACGACCTCGAAGAGGGCAACCTCACCATTCGCTCCGGCAACCTGCTTGCTTTTCAGCCAAGTCTCGCTCTCAAGCAGTCGATCGTGCCGGGTTTTCTGACCCTCATCGGAACCGGCAAGTTCGTGGCCGCCTCCAACGGCCCGGTGGTGTTCATGGAACCCCCGCTGCGGGTGGACCCGCAGGCCCTGGTCGGCTGGGCCGACTGCCCCTCGCCGTGCCACCACTACGACCACGGGTACATGACCGGTCTGCTGGGCGGTCTACGTGCGCTGACGGGCCTCGGCGGGGCCTCCGGGGAGGAGCACCAGTTCGAGTTCGTGGGGGCGGGGACGGTGCTGCTCCAGTCGAGCGAGGCGCTCATGCCCGAGCAGCCGACGGGGGCGGCTCCGCAGCAGCCGGGGGTGCCCGGCGGCGGGGCGCCCGGCCCCCAGGGAGCGGGCCCCGGGACACCGCGCCTTCCCGGACAGCTCGGCGACCTCCAGCGCCGCTTCGGCCTGTGAGCGGTAACCTGCGGAGTGTGACCTCGAACGTGTGCACACCGTCACAGAACACCCCTCACTAGTTCGCTTTTCAACTTCTTAGGTAGACTTCATTCATGGAGACCGAGACGGCCACCCGCTGGCTGACCGATGCGGAGCAGTGTGCTTGGCGCACCCACCTGGAGGTCAACAAGCTGTTGACGTACCAACTGGAGAAGGACCTGCAGCCGTTCGGCCTGACGATGAACGACTACGAGATCCTGGTGAACCTGTCCGAGTCGGACGACGAGCGGATGCGGATGAGCGACCTCGCCACCGCCACCCTCCAGTCCAAGAGCCGCCTCTCGCACCAGATCACCCGCATGGAGAACGCGAACCTGGTACGGCGCGAGAACTGCGAGTCCGACCGCCGGGGCCTGTACGCGGTGCTCACCGAGCACGGCAAGGAGACCATGCGGAAGGTCGCGCCGCACCACGTGGCATCGGTGCGCAGGCACTTCATCGACCTGCTGCCCCAGGAGGCCCTGACGGAGCTGGACAAGGCCCTGCGGCCCGTCGCCGACCATCTGCGGGGCCAGCGCGGACGCCCCTGACCGGGGACGTCCCGCCCGGCTAGGCGGCCGGCAGGCGGAGCTCGAACAGGGCGCCGCCCGCCGGTGCGTCGCGGACCGTGAGCGTGCCCTCGTGCCGGACGGCCACGTCCCGGGCGATGGCCAGGCCCAGCCCGGCGCCGCCGTCGTCCCGGCTGCGGGCCGCGTCCAGCCGGACGAACCGCTCGAAGATCCGCTCCCGGTCGCCCGCGGGCACCCCGTCCCCGTCGTCGGCGACCCCGGCCACGGCGACCCCGCCCTCCCGCCGCACCGACACCTCGACCGCCGACCGGGCGTGCCGCTGGGCGTTGTCCAGCAGGTTGGCCAGCACCCGCGCCAGTTGCCCGCGCGAACCCAGGACGGTCACCCCGTCCGCCGCGCGCACCGTCACCCCGGCGCGTCCCGCGGCCTCCTCCCGGGCCAGCGCCGCCAGGTCGACCCGCGCGTCCGCCGGCCGCTCCCCCGCGTCCAGCCGGGCGAGCAGCAGCAGATCGGCGGCGAGCCGCTGGAGCCGTACGGTGTCCTCCACCGCGCCCGCCACGTCCAGCAACTCCGGGTGCGCGGCGCCCACTTCGAGCTGGGTGCGCAGGGAGGCGATGGGGCTGCGCAGCTCGTGCGAGGCGTCGGCGACGAACCGCCGCTGGCGTTCCACCGAGCTCTGCAGGGCGGCCAGCGTCTCGTTGGTGGTCAGCGCCAGCCGGGCCACCTCGTCGTGGGTGCCGGGCACCGGGACGCGCCGGGCGAGGTCCTCGGAGCGGGTGATGGCGGCCATCTCCCGCCGGATGCCCTCCACGGGGCGCAGCGCGCGCCGGGTGACCAGCCAGGTCACGGCCCCGACCACCACCAGCAGCACCGGGAAGCCGATCAGCATCACGGTCAGCGCGGTCCGTACCGCGCCGTGCTCGGCGGAGAGCGGGGCGCCCGCGTACACGGTGAGGGTGCCGCGGTCCTCGGTCTCCACGGTCACCGCGGCGAACCGGTAGTCCTCGGTCTCCCCGTCGACCGTCGCCCACCCGTCGCTGAGCGTGGCCCGCGCCCCGACCTCACCGTCCCCGGCGTCGTCGGCGTCGTCGTGTCCTTCCCCCGGCCGCGGCTCGACCGCGTCGGTCCCCGTGCCGCCGATCCGCTCCAGGTCCTCGCCGGCCGCGACCAGCCGCCCGTCCTCGTCGACGACCTGCACCGGCCGGTCGTCCAGGTCCAGCGCCAGGTCCTCGTACGGCGTCCCGGCGGCCACCTGGGCCGCCACCTGCCGCGCGGACCGCTCGGCCTGCGTCCCGGCCTGGCCGAGCAGGTTCGAGCGCAGCGACAGCAGGACGGCGGTCCCGGCGGCGACCAGGGCCACGGCGACCACCAGCGTCGCGGCGAGCGTGGCCCGCGCCCGCACCGAGCCGAACAGCCGGTTCACGGCCGGGCCTCCAGCCGGTACCCGGCGCCGCGCACGGTCCGGATCAGCTCCGCCCGCAGCTTGCGGCGGAGCGCGCTGACGTACACCTCGACGATGTTGGGGTCGCCGTCGTAGGCGAAGTCCCAGACGTGTTCGAGGATCTCGCTCTTGGACACCACCTCCCCGGCCCGCATCACGAGCTGTTCGAGGACCGCGAACTCCTTGGCGGTGAGCGCGACTTCGGCCGCGCCGAGGAAGACGCGCCGCGCGGCGGTGTCGACCTTCAGGTCCCCGAGCACCCGCACCGGGGAGGCCGAGCCGCCCGGCCCGCGCCGCCGCAGCAGCGCCTTGACCCGGGCGACCAGGACGACGTAGGAGAACGGCTTGGTCAGGTAGTCGTCCGCGCCCGTGTCCAGCCCCTCCGCCTCGTCGTACTCGCCGTCCTTCGCGGTGAGCATCAGGATCGGCACGTCGTGGCCGGCGGCGCGCAGGGCGGCGCAGACCCGGTAGCCGTTCAGGCCGGGCAGCATGATGTCGAGGACCACCAGGTCGTACGTGCCCTCCCCGGCCCGGCGCAGGCCCTCCCGGCCGTCGTGGACCACGTCCACGGCGTAGCCCTCGGCCGTCAGGCCCCGGGCGAGCGACAGGGCCAGCCGCTTCTCGTCCTCCACGATCAACAGGCGCATGCGGTCCAGGGTGGCAAACCCGACCTGAAGATCCCTTCAGGCGGCTTCAGCGCGCGTTCAGCGACGGTCGGCGACGGTGGGGGCATCGACATCGGTCACGGACCACTTCGGGAGGAAACCGTATGAAGCGCAAGGCCGTCATCGCCGCCGTCACCGCCGCCGTCCTGCTGGGCGGGGGTACCGCCACGGCCCTCGCGGTCGCGGAGGACGACGACCGGGCCGTGCCCGCCCGCGTCGGCGCCGCGGACGCCATCACCGCCGCGCTGCGGCACACCGCGGGCACGGCCGTCTCCGCCGAGCTGGAGGACGAGGACGACGGCCGCCCGGCGGCCTGGGAGGTCGACATCCTCGCCGGCGACGACACCTGGCACAGCGTCCGGATCGACCCGGCCACCGGCAAGGTCCTCGGCTCCCGGGCCGACGACGCCGAGGACGACGACCCGGCCGGGGTGCGGGCGGCGCTGAAGCGCACGTCGGTGACAGCGGCGCAGGCGGCGGCGTCCGCCAAGGGGACGGTGACCTCCGTGGAGCTGGACGACGACGGGCGCGGGGGCTGGGAGGTCGAGACGCGCTCCGGCGACGGGGCGGACGACGACTGACGGCGGGTGCGGGTGGTCTGTGGCTGGTCGCGCAGTTCCCCGCGCCCCTGACGGGGCGCTCACCGCGCGTCCCTCAAGGGGCGCGGGGAACTGCGCGACCAGCCCCCACTCGCCGGCACCCGGCGACGGCGCGCTGGCCCCCGGATCAGCCCCGCGTCAGCCCCGCGACCAGTTCGTCCGCCGCCCGGTACGGGTCCAGCTCGCCCGCGACGATCCGCTCCGCCAGCGCCCCCAGCCGCCGGTCCCCGTGCAGGTCCCCGATCCGCTCGCGCAGCGCCGTGACCGCGATGGTCTCGACCTCGCGGGCGGCCCGCGCCGCCCGGCGCTCGGTCAGCACCCCCCGCTCCTCCATCCACGCCCGGTGCTTCTCCAGCGCCTCGACGACCTCGTCGACGCCCTCGGCGCGGGCGGCGACCGTCTTGACGATGGGGGGCCGCCAGTCGCCGGGGGCGCGGGACTCGCCGAGGCCGAGCATGTGGTTCAGCTCCCGGGCCGTCGCGTCCGCGCCGTCGCGGTCGGCCTTGTTGACCACGTACACGTCGCCGATCTCCAGTATCCCGGCCTTCGCCGCCTGGATGCCGTCGCCCATGCCGGGGGCCAGCAGGACCACGGAGGTGTCGGCCTGGGAGGCGATCTCCACCTCCGACTGCCCGACGCCGACCGTCTCGACGAGGATCACGTCGCAGCCCGCCGCGTCCAGCACCCGGATGGCCTGCGGCGCGGCCCAGGCGAGGCCGCCGAGGTGGCCGCGGGTGGCCATGGAGCGGATGTAGACGCCGGGGTCGGAGGCGTGCTCCGACATCCGCACCCGGTCGCCGAGCAGCGCACCGCCGGAGAACGGGGAGGACGGGTCGACGGCGAGCACACCGACCCGCTTGCCCTGCTTGCGGTACGCCGTCACCAGCGCCGAGGTCGAGGTCGACTTGCCGACGCCCGGGGAGCCGGTGAGGCCGACCACGTACGCCCCGCCGGTCAGCGGGGCCAGCGCCGCCATGACCTCGCGGAGCTGCGGGGACGCCCCCTCGACCAGCGAGATCAGCCGCGCCACGGCCCGCGGCCGGCCTTCCCTGGCCTGGGCCACCAGCGAGGAGACGTCCTGCATCACAGCTCCGTTCCACTCAGAGGAAGTCGGGTCAGACCTTCGGTACCCGGACGATCAGCGCGTCACCCTGGCCGCCGCCGCCGCACAGCGCCGCCGCGCCGACGCCGCCGCCGCGCCGCTTCAGCTCCAGCGCCAGGTGGAGCACCAGACGGGCGCCGGACATGCCGATCGGGTGACCGAGGGCGATCGCACCCCCGTTCACGTTCACCTTTTCGGGGGAGATCCCGAGGTCCTTCATGGACTGCACGGCGACCGCCGCGAACGCCTCGTTGATCTCGATCAGATCAAGATCCGAGACCTCCAGGCCCTCCTTCTTCAGCGCGTGCCGGATCGCGTTCGACGGCTGCGACTGCAAAGAGTTGTCCGGCCCGGCCACGTTGCCGTGCGCGCCGATCTCGGCGATCCAGTCCAGGCCCAGCTCCTGCGCCTTGGCCTTGCTCATGACGACGACGGCCGCCGCGCCGTCGGAGATCTGCGAGGACGACCCGGCCGTGATCGTGCCGTCCTTGGCGAAGGCCGGGCGCAGCTTGCCGAGGGACTCGGCGGTGGTGTCCGGGCGGATCCCCTCGTCCTTGCTGAACAGCACCGGGTCGCCCTTGCGCTGCGGGATCTCCACCGGGGTGATCTCGGCCTCGAACAGGCCGTTCTTCTGCGCGGCGGCGGCCCGCTGGTGGGAGAGGGCGGCGATCTCGTCCTGCTCCGCGCGGCCGAGGCCCAGCCTGGCGTTGTGCTTCTCGGTGGACTCGCCCATGGCGATGCCCTCGAAGGAGTCGGTCAGCCCGTCGTACGCCATCGCGTCGAGCAGCTCGACCGCGCCGTACTTGAAGCCCTCGCGGGACTTGGGCAGCAGGTGCGGGGCGTTGGTCATGGACTCCTGGCCGCCGGCCACGATCACGTCGAACTCGCCGGCCCGGATCAACTGGTCGGCCAGCGCGATCGCGTCCAGCCCGGACAGGCAGACCTTGTTGACGGTGAGCGCCGGGACGTTCATCGGGATGCCGGCCTTGACGGCGGCCTGCCGGGCCGGGATCTGCCCCGCCCCGGCCTGGAGCACCTGACCCATGATCACGTACTGCACCTGGTCGCCGCCGATCCCCGCACGGTCGAGGGCGGCCTTGATCGCGAAGCCGCCGAGGTCGGCCCCGGAGAAGGACTTCAGCGAGCCCAGCAGCCGTCCCATCGGGGTACGCGCGCCCGCGACGATGACGGAGGTCGTGCCGTTCGTTCCGGAGGCTCCGGACGTTCCAGAAGACATGAGCTGCGATCCCCTTACCGGCCTGCACAGCCGAGGAGTGAACGAGGGTTTACTCGAATGTACTGAGCGGTATCCCGCCCGTCACCGGGCCGTCGGTGTGATCGCGCGCACGTTGCGTAACCACCCCGGGAGCGCTGCACTGAAACCATGCTGACGCGAATCGACCACATCGGAATCGCCTGTCATGACCTCGACGCAACGGTCGAGTTCTACCGGACCACCTACGGCTTCGAGGTCTTCCACACCGAGGTGAACGAGGAGCAGGGCGTCCGCGAGGCCATGCTCAAGATCAACGATACGTCGGACGGCGGCTCCTCGTACCTCCAGCTCCTCCAACCGGTCCGCGAGGACTCCACGGTCGCGAAGTGGCTGGCCAAGAACGGCGAGGGGGTGCACCACATCGCCTTCGGCACCGCCGACGTCGACGCCGACGCCGCGGACATCCGCGGCAAGGGCGTACGCGTGCTCTACGACCAGCCCCGGCGCGGCTCCATGGACTCGCGCATCACCTTCCTGCACCCCAAGGACTGCCATGGCGTCCTGACAGAACTGGTGACTTCCGCCCCCGTTGAGTCACCTGAGCACTGACCCCCGTACATAGGGGCCGGTAGGGTTGGGTGCGGTCGCCGCTCGATCCATGGCGACCGGTTCCGCCGTCGCCGGCGGGGCCGTATGCCGGGGTCCGGGTTTCGGGGGACGAGCGCCGGGGCAGCAGCTCATGCTCCGCCGTTGATCTGACACCATTCCCCGGGGGCCCCGTCCGCGGACGGACGGGGCTCGTTCGGAGAGTGTTGCGACCAGGGGACGGATGGGACCGCGCAGTGCGGGGCTACGAGAGCCAGGAGCGAGAGCCGGCGGCTGACGTCGACCACCTCTCTCGGTTCGAGGCCGAGATGAAGCGGCTGAAGACCGAGCGGGAAAAGGCGATCCAGCACGCCGAGGACCTCGGCTACCAGGTCGAGGTGCTGCGCGCCAAGCTGCACGAGGCGCGCCGCACCATCATGTCCCGGCCCGCCTTCGACGGCGGTGATCTCGGGTACCAGGCCGAGCAGTTGCTGCGCAACGCCCAGATGCAGGCCGACCAGATCCGCGCCGACGCCGAGCGCGAGCTGAGCCAGGCCCGGGCGCAGACCCAGCGCATCCTCCAGGAGCACGCCGAGCAGGCGGCCCGGCTCCAGGCGGAGCTGCACCAGGAGGCGGTCGCCCGGCGCCAGCAGCTCGACCAGGAGCTGGCCGAGCGCCGGCAGACCGTCGAGAGCCACGTCAACGAGAACGTCGCCTGGGCCGAGCAGTTGCGCGCCCGCACCGAGCAGCAGGCCCGCCGGCTCCTCGACGAGTCCCGCGCGGAGGCCGAGCAGTCCCTGGCCGCCGCCCGCGCGGAGGCCGAGCGGCTGACCGCCGAGGCCCGGCAGAAGCTGCGCGGCGAGGCCGAGTCGGCGCGCGCCGAGGCCGAGCAGATCCTGCGCCGCGCCCGCGCCGACGCCGAACGGCTGCTCGACGCGGCCTCCACCCAGGCCCAGGAGGCCACCGACCACGCCGAGCGGCTGCGTACCTCCACCGTCACCGAGTCCGAGGAGGCGCGCCGCCGCGCCCAGGAGCTGAGCCGCGCCGCCGAGCAGCGGATGGCCGAGGCCGAGGAGGCGCTGCGCAAGGCCCAGTCGGAGGCCGAGAAGCTGGTCGCCGAGGCCCGCGAGTCCGCCGCCAAGGCCCTGGCCGGCGCCGAGGCGGCCAACGAGACCCGGACCCGCACCGCCAAGGAGCAGGTCGCCCGGCTGGTCGGCGAGGCCACCAAGGAGGCGGAGGCCACCAAGGCGGAGGCCGAGCAGCTCGTCGCGGACGCCCGCGCCGAGGCCGAGAAGATCGTCGCCGAGGCCGCCGAGAAGGCCCGCACGATCACCGCCGAGGAGACCGCCACCCAGTTGTCCAAGGCGGCCAGGACCGCCGAGGACGTGCTCACCAAGGCGTCCGAGGAGGCCAAGCGGACCACCCGCGCCGCCGCCGAGGAGGCCGAGCGGATCCGCCGGGAGGCCGAGGCCGAGGCGGACCGGCTGCGCGCCGAGGCGCACGACATCGCCGAGCAGCTCAAGGGCGCGGCCAAGGACGACACCAAGGAGTACCGGGCCAAGACGGTCGAGCTGCAGGAGGAGGCCCGCAAGCTGCGCGGCGAGGCCGAGCAGTTGCGGGCCGAGGCGGTCGAGGAGGGCGAGAAGATCCGCGCCGAGGCCCGCCGGGAGGCCGTGGCGCAGATCGAGGAGGCCGCGAAGTCCGCCGAGGAACTCCTCGCCAAGGCCAAGGCCGACGCCGACGAGCTGCGGGGGACCGCCACCGCCGACAGCGAGAAGGTCCGCACCGAGGCGATCGAGCGGGCCACCACCCTGCGCCGGCAGGCCGAGGAGACGCTGGAGCGCACCCGCGCGGAGGCCGAGCGGCACCGCGCCGAGGCCGCCGAGCAGGCCGAGGCCCTCCAGGCCGACGCCGAGCGCGCCGCCCGCGAGCTGCGCGAGGAGACCGAGCGGGCCGTCGCGGCCCGGCAGGCGGAGGCCGCCGAGGAGCTGACCCGGCTGCGTACCGAGGCCGAGGAGCGCCTGGCCGCCGCCGAGCGGGCGCTGACCGAGGCCCGCGAGGAGGCCGAGCGGATCCGCCGGGAGGCCGCCGAGGAGACCGAGCGGCAGCGCGCCGAGGCCGCCGAGCGGATCCGGACGCTCCAGCAGCAGGCCGAGGCCGAGGCCGACCGGCTGCGCACCGAGGCCGCCGCCGACGCCTCCGCCTCCCGCGCGGAGGGCGAGAGCGTCGCCGTACGCCTGCGGTCGGAGGCCGCGGCCGAGGCCGAGCGGCTGAAGTCGGAGGCGCAGGACAGCGCGGACCGGATGCGGGCGGAGGCGCAGGCCGCCGCCGAGCGGATCGCCGCCGAGGCGTCCGAGACGCTGGCCGCCGCCCAGGAGGAGGCCGCCCGGCGCCGCCGCGAGGCCGAGGAGCTGCTGGGCTCGGCCCGGCAGGAGGCCGGCCAGGAGCGCGAGCGGGCCCGCGAGCAGAGCGAGGAGCTGCTCGCCTCCGCGCGCACCCGCGTGGAGGAGGCGCAGGCCGAGGCCACCCGGCTGGTCGAGGAGGCCGACCGGCGCGCCACCGAGCTGGTGTCGGCCGCCGAGCAGCACGCGACGCAGGTCCGGGAGTCGGTCGCCGGACTGCACGAGCAGGCCCAGGAGGAGATCGCCGGGCTGCGCAGCGCCGCCGAGCACGCCGCGGAGCGGACCCGCCGCGAGGCCGAGGAGGAGGCCGACCGGGTCCGCGCCGACGCCTACGCCGAGCGGGAGCGGGCCGGCGAGGACGCCTCCCGGCTGCGCCGCGAGGCCCGCGAGGAGACCGAGGCGGCCAAGGCGCTGGCCGAGCGGACGGTGTCCGAGGCGGCCGCCGAGGCCGAGCGGATCCGCTCGGACGTCGCCGAGCACGCCCAGCGGGTGCGCACCGAGGCGTCCGACACCATCGCCGAGGCCGAGCAGAGCGCGGCCCGCACCCGGGCCGACGCCCGGGAGGACGCCAACCGCATCCGCTCGGACGCGGCCACCCAGGCGGACACCCTGATCAGCGAGGCCCGCTCGGAGGCCGAGAAGCTGACCACCCAGACGGCCGCCGAGACCGACAAGCTGCGCACCGAGACGGCCGCGGCGGCCGAGCGGGTCCGCACCGAGGCCGCGGACGAGGCCCGGCGGGTGCGCGCGGAGGCCGCCGAGGCGTCCGAGAAGCTGCGCGGCGAGGCGGCGGCCGAGGCCGAGCGGGTCCGGGCGGAGGCGACCGCGCGGGCCGAGGCGCTGCTGTCGGACGCCACCGGCGAGGCGGAGCGGTTGCGGGCCGAGGCCGCCGAGGCGGTGGGCTCCGCGCAGGCGCACGCCGAGCGGATCCGGACCGAGGCCGAGCGGGTCAAGGCGGAGGCGGCGGCCCAGGCCGAGCGGGTCACCACCGCCGCCCGCGAGGAGGCCGAGCGCACCCTGGACGAGGCCCGCAAGGACGCCAACAAGCGGCGTTCGGAGGCGGCCGAGCAGGTCGACAAGCTGATCACGGAGACCACCGCCGAGGCCGACAAGCTGCTCACCGAGGCGCAGCAGCAGGCGCTGAAGACCACCGCGGACGCCGAGTCGCAGGCCGACAGCATGGTGGGCGCGGCCCGCGCGGAGGCCGAGCGGATCGTCGCCGAGGCGACCGTCGAGGGCAACACCCGGGTGGAGAAGGCCCGCACGGACGCCGACGAGCTGCTGGTCGGCGCCCGCCGGGACGCCACCGCCATCCGGGAGCGCGCCGAGGAGCTGCGCGAGCGGCTCACCGCCGAGATCGAGGAGCTGCACGAGCGGGCCCGCCGGGAGGCCGCCGAGACGATGAAGTCGGCCGGCGACCGCTGCGACGCGCTGATCAAGGCGGCCGAGGAGCAGCTCGCCAAGGCCGAGGCGAAGGCCAAGGAGATCGTCTCCGAGGCCAACTCCGAGGCGGGCAAGGTCCGGATCGCCGCGGTCAAGAAGGCCGAGGGGCTTCTGAAGGAGGCCGAGCAGAAGAAGGCCACCCTGGTGAAGGAGGCCGAGGAGCTGAAGGCCGAGGCGATCCGCGAGGCACGGCGTACGGTGGAGGAGGGCCAGCGCGAGCTGGAGGTCCTCGTCCGGCGGCGGCAGGACATCAACGCCGAGATCTCCCGGGTGCAGGACGTGCTGGAGGCGCTGGAGTCCTTCGAGGCACCGGCCGCCGGCAAGGACGCCGGGGTCAAGGCCGGCGCCGCGGTGGGCGCTCCCCGATCGGGTGGCAAACCGTCGGACGGGTAGCGCTCACGGCCAATTCGTAGTCTCCTTGAGACCTTTGGCCAACTCTTTGGCAAGGCATCCGTCGGTCAGCCACTCGAAAGAGGTGTCATTCTCCAGATCAAACACGCATCCGCTCGATGACACACCGCATTGGCCCCTAGGATTCCGACTATCACCTCACCGGTCTCATTCGACAGGAACCCCATGAGCGACACTTCCCCCTACGGCTTCGAGCTTGTGCGGCGTGGGTACGACCGCGCTCAGGTGGACGAACGTATCTCCAAGCTCGTCTCCGACCGTGACAGCGCTCTCGCCCGCATCACCGCTCTGGAAAAGCGCATCGAGGAGCTTCACCTCGAAACCCAGAACGCCCAGGCGCAGGTCAGCGACGCGGAGCCGTCGTACGCCGGTCTCGGCGCCCGGGTCGAGAAGATCCTGCGGCTCGCCGAGGAAGAGGCGAAGGAACTGCGCGAGGAGGCCCGCCGTGCCGCCGAGCAGCACCGCGAGCTGGCCGAGTCGGCCGCCCAGCAGGTGCGCAACGACGCGGAGGCGTACGCGGCCGAGCGCAAGGCCAAGGCCGAGGACGAGGGCATCCGGATCGTCGAGAAGGCCAAGAGCGACGCCTCGCAGTTGCGGTCCGAGGCGCAGAAGGACGCGCAGTCCAAGCGCGAGGAGGCCGACGCCCTCTTCGAGGAGACCCGGGCCAAGGCCGCGCAGGCCGCCGCCGACTTCGAGACCAACCTGGCCAAGCGCCGCGAGCAGTCCGAGCGGGACCTGGCCTCGCGTCAGGCCAAGGCCGAGAAGCGGCTCGCCGAGATCGAGCACCGCGCGGAGCAGCTCCGGCTGGAGGCCGAGAAGCTGCGCACCGACGCCGAGCGCCGGGCCCGCCAGACGGTGGAGACCGCGCAGCGCCAGGCCGAGGACATCGTGGCCGACGCCAACGCCAAGGCCGACCGGATCCGTTCGGAGTCCGAGCGCGAGCTGGCCGCCCTGACCAACCGCCGCGACTCCATCAACGCGCAGCTCACCAACGTGCGCGAGATGCTGGCGACCCTCACGGGCGCCGCGGTGGCCGCCGCCGGCACGTCCTCCGACGACGAGCCGATCTCCCGCGGGGTGCCCGCGCAGCAGTCCCGGTAACACCTCGCTGTACCGGGGTCGAACACCGGCCGAGCCCTCTGCCACTGGGGTGGCAGAGGGCTCCGTCGCGTTCTAGCGTGTCCGCATGATTGAGCTGGAGGGGCTGACCAAGCGGTACGGCGAGAAGGTGGCGGTCGACCATCTGACCTTCTCCGTCAGACCGGGCATCGTCACGGGCTTCCTCGGGCCCAACGGCGCCGGCAAGTCGACGACCATGCGGATGATGCTGGGCCTGGACCGGCCCACCGCCGGCGCGGTGCGCATCGACGGGATGCGCTACGACCAGCTCAAGGACCCGCTGAAGTACATCGGGGCGCTGCTGGACGCCAAGGCGATGCACGGCGGGCGCAGCGCCTACCACCATCTGCTCTGCCTGGCCCAGTCCAACGGGATCGACCGGCGCCGGGTGCACGAGGTGCTGGACACGGTCGGTCTGACCTCGGTGGCGAAGAAGAAGGCCAAGGGCTTCTCGCTCGGCATGGGCCAGCGGCTCGGCATCGCGGGCGCGCTGCTCGGCGACCCGCGGATCCTGATGTTCGACGAGCCGGTCAACGGCCTGGACCCCGAGGGCATCCACTGGATCCGCAATCTGATGAAGGCCCTCGCCGCCGAGGGCCGGACCGTCTTCGTCTCCTCGCACCTGATGAGCGAGATGGCGCTGACCGCCGACCACCTGGTCGTCATCGGCCAGGGCAGGCTGCTCGCCGACACCTCCATGGCCGACTTCATCGCCCGCAACTCCCGCTCGTACGTGCGCATCCGCACGCCGCAGCGCGAGCAACTGCTCGACGCGCTGCACGGAGCCGGGATCACCGTGGTGGAGGCCGGCGCCGAGGTGCTGGAGGTGGACGGCGAGAAGTCCGAGCAGATCGGCGAGCTGGCCGCGCGGCACCAGATCGTGCTGCACGAGCTGAGCCCCCAGCGGGCCTCGCTGGAGGAGGCGTTCATGCGGCTCACCGCGGAGTCGGTGGAGTACCACGCGCACGACGGGCGGCCGCTCGGCGGGCCCGAGCCGCGGCAGGCGTGGGGACCCGACTGGAGGAAGGCATGAGCATGGCGGCGACACAGGTGGTCCGGTCCGAGTGGACCAAGATCCGGTCGGTGGCCTCCACGGTGTGGACGCTGGGGCTGGCCGTGGTCGTCACCCTCGCGCTCGGGATGCTGATCGCGGCCCTGTCCAAGAACGAGTACGACACCATGGACGAACGGGACCGGCTCGCCTTCGACCCGACCTTCACCAGCTTCGCCGGGATGAGCCTCGGCCAGTTGGCAATGATCGTCTTCGGGGTGCTGGTGGTGGCCAACGAGTACAGCAGCGGCATGATCCGGACCTCGCTGGCGGCGGTGCCCCGGCGCGGCACCTTCCTGTTCAGCAAGGTCGCCGTGGCCACCCTGCTCGCCCTGGTGGTCTCCATGGTCACCAGCTTCGCCGCCTTCTTCCTGGGGCAGGCGATGCTCGGCCACCTCAAGGCGTCGATCGGTGACGCCGGGGTGCTGCGGGCGGTGATCGGCGGCGGCCTCTACATGACGCTCATCACCATGTTCTCCATGGGCGTCGCCGCGATGCTGCGCTCCCCGATGCTGTCGCTGGGCATCCTGATGCCGTTCTTCTTCCTGATCTCCAACATCCTGGGCAGCGTCGACGCGACCGAGAAGGTCGGGCGGTTCCTGCCGGACCAGGCGGGCAGCAAGATCATGCAGGTGGTCCCGCCGCTCGACGACGACACCCCGTACGGCCCCTGGGGCGGCCTCGGCATTCTGGCGCTCTGGGTGGTCGCGGCGCTCCTCGGCGGCTATCTGGTGCTGAAGCGGCGGGACGCCTGAGCCCGGCCGGATTTTGCGCGGACTTGAACGGAACCGTCAGCGCCTCGATAGGCTCCTAACCCTTACGGGGGCGTGTGCCCCGCTGTCCTGAACCATTCGATGGGTGCGGAGCATGATCGAGGCTGTCGGCCTGACCAAGCGATACGGCGACAAGACCGCCGTGCACAACCTGTCCTTCCAGGTGCGGCCCGGCGCCGTCACCGGCTTCCTCGGACCCAACGGCTCGGGCAAGTCGACGACGATGCGGATGATCCTGGGCCTGGACAACCCGACCGCGGGCCACGTCACGATCAGCGGCCACCCGTACCGGCAACTGCCGAACGCCCCCCGGCACGTCGGCGCCCTGCTCGACGCCAAGGCGGTGCACGGCGGCCGCTCCGCCCGCAACCACCTGCTCAGCCTCGCCCAACTGTCCGGCATCCCGGCCCGCCGGGTCGACGAGGTGCTCGGCGTGGTCGGCCTGCAGGAGGTCGCCGGCAAGCGGTCCAAGGGCTTCTCGCTCGGCATGGGCCAGCGGCTCGGCATCGCCGCCGCGCTGCTCGGCGACCCCCAGGTGCTGCTCTTCGACGAGCCGGTCAACGGCCTCGACCCGGAGGGCATCCTCTGGGTGCGGAACCTGATGAAGGCGCTCGCCGCCGAGGGCCGGACCGTCTTCGTCTCCTCGCACCTGATGAGCGAGATGGCGCTGACCGCCGACCACCTGATCGTCATCGGGCGCGGCCAGTTGCTCGCCGACATGAGCGTGACCGACTTCATCTCCGCCAACTCCGCCGACTTCGCCCGCGTCCGCACCCCCGGCACCGAACCGCAGGCCCGCGAGAAGCTCACCTCCGCGCTGACCGAGGCGGGCGGGCACGTCATGCCGGAGCAGGACGGCGCGCTGCGGGTGACCGGGCTGCCGCTCCCCCGGATCAGCGACATCGCCCACGAGGCGGGCGTCCGGCTGTGGGAGCTGTCGCCGCACCAGGCGTCGCTGGAGGAGGCGTACATGCGGATGACACAGGGCGTGGTGGACTACCGGTCCACCGACGACCAGAAGGCCGGGCTGCACCAGGTGCCCCCGCCCGGCGCGGGGCCCGCGGTGCCGGTGCCGGGGCAGGGCCAGCCCGGCTGGTACGCCCCGCCGCCGCCCCAGCAGGGCGGGCCGCTGTTCGCGCCGCCGCCCGGCCCGTACGGCGCGCCGCAGCCCAACCCCTACGCGCAGCCGGCGCCCCAGGGCCAGGGGCCGGGGCAGCCCGCCGCCGCGCCCGTCACCGCCGACCGCACCGAGCCCGAGGACCCACGATGAGCACGCCCCAGCCCCCGCTGCCGCAGGCCGCGCCGCGGCCGCCGTACCCCGGTTACACCTCGCCGATCCCGGTGGTGCGCACCCATCTGCTGCACGCCGTCGCCTCCGAGTGGACGAAGATGCGGTCGGTGCGCTCCACGATGTGGACGCTCGGGGTGTTCGTGCTGCTGGTCGTCGGCATCGGCGTGCTGGCCGGTGCGGTGGTCGGCTCCACCACCGCCGACATGTCCGGGTCCAATCCGCTGGAGCTGGGCTTCTTCGGGCTGCTGCTGGGCAGCATGTGCCTCATCACGCTCGGCGTGCTGACCACGGCCTCGGAGTACGGCACCGGCATGGTCCGCACCACGATGACCGCCTGCCCCAGCCGGGGCCGGGTGCTGGCGGCCAAGGCCGTGGTGTTCTTCCTGGTGGCCTTCGTGGTGACCCTGGTCTCCACCACGCTGACGGCGGTCGTGCAGGTGGCGCTGCTGGAGGGCAGCGGCGCCGAGTCGCCCGGCGGCGAGGACTGGCTCAAGGCCACCGTCGGCGTCTCGCTCTACCTGGCGCTGCTGGGCCTGGCCTCGCTCGCCGTCGGCTCGATCATCCGGCACTCGGCGGGCGCCATCACCATCATGATCGGCGTGCTGCTGGCCCCGCTGGTGATCGCCCTGTTCATGTTCACCGATTCGCTCAAGGACGTGCAGCAGGCCCTGTTCGAGTACTCGATCCCCAACCAGCTCAGCATCTTCTACGCCAACTCGCTCAGCGACAGCGGCCCCTCGGGCTGGGACCCGCTGTGGATGGTGCTGGTGGTGACCGCCGTCGCGTTCGGCCTCGCCTACGCCCTGCTGGAACGGCGGGACGTCTGAGCGCCGTTCAGAACCGCGGCGCGTTCCGGGACCGCTGCACCCGCGTGGTGCGGCGGTCCCGGGCGTTCCAGCACGCCTTGTGCCAGTGCCGGCGCTCGTCGACGCCCGAGTGCTCCGGCCAGGCCACCACGTGCGGCACGCCGTCGGGGATCATCTGGTCGCAGCCGGGGCAGCGGTAGGACTTGCCCTGCGCGCTGGCGCCGGCCACGTGCCGCACGTACCACTCCTCGTCCCCCCAGCTCTGCGAGGACTGCCAGCCGCCGTAGCGCCCCGGGCGGTCGTCCTCGGCACTCCGGCCGGACAGACCGGCTCCCTTGGGTCGGTTGCGACGCGGGGACACGGGACACCTCACGGAGCTCTACGGGGAGTACGGGTCGGAAACCAGCCTACGCGGGCGGGGCGGGGGCGGACGGTACGGCACCCGGCGTCCGCGGCGCCCGTACGACGGGTCCCCGGCACGTCCCCCGCCGCGCCCGGGGGCCCGTTCTCCCGACAATCGGCAAATCTCTCCGCTCGGCCGTGTCCTCGGCACGTGTCGTGCGGTTATGCGCTGTGGGGGAGCTCCGCGTCGGAGCCGAGGAAGCAGGAAAAAGCAATGCGCGTAGGAACTTTCGTGTTGGCTGCCCAGTTCCCGGGGCAGGGCCAGGGAGAGGCGTTGCACCGCGCGGTCCGCTCCGCCGAGGTCGCCGAGGAGGCCGGGCTGGACTCGGTCTGGCTGGCCGAGCACCACTTCGTGCCGTACGGCACCTGCCCGTCCGCCGTGACGCTGGCCGCCCTGCTGCTGGGCCGCACCTCCCGGCTGCGGATCGGCACCGCCGTCAGCGTGCTGCCTACCGCCCATCCCGTCGCCCTCGGCGAGCAGGCCGCGCTGCTGCACGTGACGAGCGGCGGCCGGTTCACGCTGGGCGTGGGGCGCGGCGGGCCCTGGGTGGACCTGGAGGTGTTCGGCGCGGGTCTGGCGGCCTACGAGCGGCAGTTCCCGGAGTCGCTGGACCTGCTGCTGCGCTGGCTGCGCGACCCGGTGGTCTCGGCGTCCGGCGAGCGCCACCGGTTCCGCGAGGTCCCCGTCGTCCCCCGCCCCCGCGAGGCCCTCACCGAGGCGCCGGGCCCGGAGGTCGTCGTCGCCTGCACCTCCCCGGCCGGCGTGGAGCTGGCCGCCGGGCGCGGGCTGCCGATGCTGCTCGGGATGCACATCGGGGACGAGGAGAAGGCCGAGATGGTCGCCCTGTGGCGGCGGCACGCGCGGGCGGCCGGGCGGCCCGGCGAGGAGATCAGGGGCGCCCCGCACATCTCGGCCGGCGTCTGCCAGATCGCCGACCGGCGCGGCGACGCGGCGGAGACGCTGACCAAGGCGATGCCGGGCTGGCTGCGCCGGGGCCTGGCGGCCCATGTCACGGTGGACGGCCGGGCCCGGCGGATGCGCGACCCGCTGGCCTATACGGAGCTGCTGTGCGGCCTGCACCCGGTGGGCACCCCCCGGCTCTGCGCCGACCGGCTGGCGGCGACCAGCGAGCGCACCGGTATCTCCCGGTTCGCCCTGCTGGTGGAGGGCTCCGGCGATCTCGCGGCCACCGAGGAGAACGTACGGCGGCTCGGCTCCGAGGTCCTGCCCCACCTGCGCTGACTCCCCGGGGGCCTGCCGCTCCGGTACGGACCGCGCCTCCCGCGCACGGAGCGGCAAGCGGGGCTTCGGCATCAGCAGTCGCGGAGTTCCGGCGACTGGTTGAGCACCTGGCCGCGCACCGAGGTGAACCGGGCCAGCCTCCCGTCGGCGGAGGAGTCCGGCGCGAAGACGGCCACCCGGTGGCAGTTCTGGAAGGCCAGGCGGACACCGAAGTGCCGCTGCAGCGCTCCGCGTATCGCGTCACTCGCGAGTGCGCGCAGCAACTGGCCGCGCGCCTGCTCGTCCGGCGGGGGCGTCTGATTGTCGGCGAACTCGCCGCCGTCGACCTTGAGCTGAGCCACCAGGGAGCTGATCATTTCCCATGCGTAGGGCAGGGAAGTCCGGACGCAGTCGACGAATGCAGCGTCGTCGACCTCGCCTCGCTCGGCCTGTTCGAGTAGGGCCGGTGAGACGTCGAGCGACATGGGTTCTCCTCTCGCACCCCCGACCAGCGGGGGATGCCGGACAGTAAGGGAGTCCTGGGGCTCCGGACACGCTGTGTGCACGACCCGCGACCTCCCGTTCCCTACCGTAGGCAGCCCGAGGGGGCCGCACCAGGAGAATGTGCAGATGCGCGACCGGGGACCGGGGCACAATCGGCCAGTGCGCAAGAAGGGACCAAGGGGAGAAGCGGGGCGATCCCCGGCCCCTCGTCCGGGAGGCGGGACGGGGTGCGAATCGCGCCGGGGCGGGCGGGTCGAGTAGCGTTGCCGACCATGCGTCTCGTCATTGCCCGCTGCTCCGTGGACTACGCCGGGCGGCTCACCGCTCATCTCCCCTCGGCACCCCGCCTGATCCTGGTCAAGGCGGACGGCAGCGTCTCGATCCACGCCGACGACCGGGCCTACAAGCCCCTGAACTGGATGTCGCCGCCCTGCACCCTGAAGGAGGGCACCGGTGACGACGCCGGTGTGTGGACGGTCGTCAACAAGGCGGGCGAGAAGCTCATCATCACGATGGAGGAGGTCCTCCACGACTCCTCGCACGAACTGGGCGTGGACCCCGGCCTGATCAAGGACGGGGTGGAGGCACACCTCCAGGAGCTGCTCGCCGACCGGATCGAGGTGCTCGGCCAGGGCTACACCCTCATCCGCCGCGAGTACCCGACGGCGATCGGGCCGGTCGACATCCTGTGCCGGGACGCCGAGGGGCGGACCGTCGCGGTGGAGATCAAGCGGCGCGGCGAGATCGACGGCGTGGAGCAGCTCACCCGCTACCTGGAGCTGCTGAACCGGGATCCGCTGCTCGCCCCGGTGCGCGGGGTGTTCGCCGCGCAGGAGATCAAGCCGCAGGCCCGGGTGCTGGCGACCGACCGGGGCATCGGCTGCCAGGTGCTGGACTACGACGCGCTGCGCGGCATCGAGGACGACAAGCTGCGGCTGTTCTGAGCCATCGCGGACGAGGGCCGGGCTCCCCTGGGGGGCCCGGCCCTCGCCCGTCGCGGGGTGCGGGCGGTGTCACATGATCTGGCCGGTGGCCGCCGTGCCGGGGGCGCTGCCGGACGCGCTGGAGGCGGAGGTCACCGGGGATGTCGGCGTCTCCGGGGTCTGCGTCGGCTGGGTCGGCGTCTCCGGCTCCGTTTCCGTGGGCGAGGTCGGCGTGCTCGGCGTCTGGCTGCCGCTGGGCGGCTTCTGCGTGCCCGTGGGGGGCTTGTGGGTGCCGGTGGGCGGCTTGCCGGACGTCGACGGCTTCGGGCTCTGGGACGGGTCGGCGGAGCCGCTCGGGCGGCGGGTGCCGCTCGGGTCGTCCGACGGCGTGGCCGAGCCGGTCGGCGCCGGGTCGTCGGCGGTGCCCGGGGTGCCGTCCGGGCCGGGGTCGGTGGGGACCGCGCCCGCGTACCCGGGGTCGCCGGAGCCGCCGTCGCCGTCGTCGCCCGGGTCGGTAGAGGAGTTGCCGTCGTCGCCGGTGCCCTGGCTGGCGGAGGGGTTGACGCCGACCCGGTCGGCGGGGCCGTCGGTGTCGCCGTCGGAGGTGGCGCCGAGGGTGACGACGGTGCCGAGCACGGCGACCAGCAGGGCGCCGGCGCCCGCCGCGACGAGGTTGCGCCGGGCGAAGCCCCTGATGCCACCGCGGGCCTTGCGGGACGGGCTGCCGCCCGGGGGACGGCCGGGGGGACGGCCCGAGGACCGGTTGGCGACCAGGGTCGGGGCCTGCGGGGAGGGACGCAGCGGCGGAAAGGGCTCGGGCGCCTGCTCCCGCCGGTCACCGGCCCCCTCCGCCCCAGTAGCCGGGGCGGAGCCGTCCGGGGCCGGCCCGGACCCGCCCGCGACCGCGGCGAAGCCGCTCGCGGTATCGGACCCACCGGCCGCGGCACCGGGACCACCCGTTACGGCACCGAAGCCGTCCGGGCCACCCGCTACCACACCGAAGCCGCCCGGACCGTCCGCTACGGCACCGGGACCGGCCGCCCCCGCGCCGGGCGCGAAGGGGACTCCCGCTCCGAAGCCCCCGAAGACCGCCCCGCCGCTCATCCCGGGAGTGTCCCCGGACCGGTCGGCGACCAGGGCGAGGGCGCGGCGGCCGGCCACGGTGCCGCGGCGGTCGGCGGCGGCGCCGCGCAGCCCGATGGACGCCTCCAGTTCGGCGCGGGCCCGGTCCAGACGGTCCTCGCAGAGCGCGAGGACGCCGAGTTCGTGGTGGAAGTACGCCTGTTCGGCGACGTCGCCGGCGAGCCGGGCGGCCTCCGCGCCGGAGCGCAGCGACCGCTCCCAGGCGGCCCAGCGCAGCCCGGCGGCGAACGCGGGCGCCGCCGTGCGGGCCAGGGCCACCGCCGGGGCCTCCTCGTCCTCGGCCGGCGGCTCGGTGCCCGGCGCCAGCACCGTGAGGGCGGCCAGCAGGGCGTCGGCCTCGGCGCAGACGCGTTCGGGGGTGACCGAGGGGTGCCCGGCCCACCAGGCGTAGTGCCGGGCGGCCTCCAGGGCGCGGCCGGGGATGTCGTCGCCGTACCCGGCGCTCTCCAGTTGGGTGAGGACCCCGGCGGCCAGCCGGTAGCGGGAGCCGACCGGCGAGATCAGTCCGCAGGCGGACAGCTCGCCGAGGGCGGCGTCCGCGTGGGTGTCGCCGACCAGCGCGGGCAGATGCGCCTGGTGGGGCATCTCGCCGCCGAGGGCGACGGCGAACTCCAGGGCGGCCCGGCCGGCGGCGCTGAGCCGGGAGGCGAGCAGCGGCGCGGGCGCGGCGGCCTCCCCGAGGGACGGCAGCGGTACGTCGTCCCCGGCGCCGGTGTCGTAGGGGGCGGCGTCCTCGGGGGCGGTGTCGGCGAAGACGCCGAACTCGTCGACGGCGTCGGCGCCGGCCCGCAGTCTGTCGCGGTGCCGCAGCAGGGCGCCGGCCTGGACGAACCGCAGCGGCAGGCCCTCGGACTCGAACCAGAGGTCGCCGGCCCAGTTGGCCTCCTCCTCGGTGAGGGGGCGGCCGGCGGCGTGCTCCAGCAGGGCCACGCCGTCGGCGCGGTCCAGGCCGGTGAGGAGGACCTCCTCGACGCCCGCCTCGGCGGACGGGGCGGGCACGTCGGGGGTGGCGGCGAAGAGGAAGGCGCACTCGGGGGTGGCCGCCAGCAGTTCGTCGAGGGCGGTGCCGCCGAACTCCAGGTCGTCCAGCAGGACGACCGCGCCGATCTCCCGGACGTGGGTGAGGAGTTCCTCGCGGGCCGGGCGGTGCCGGGGCGCGTGGTGGACGGCGTGGAAGAGGTCGTGGAGCAGGTCGTCGGCGGTGCGGTGGAAGCCGCTGAGGCGGACCACGCCGTCGGGGGCGAGGTCGGCGCAGTCCTCGGCGACCACGTCGAGCAGGCGGGTGCGGCCGGAGCCGGCGGGGCCGGTGAGGCGTACCGACCGGCCGCGGGCGAGCAGCCGGACCAGGCGGTCGCGTTCGTCGTCGCGGGCGAGCAGCGGCAGCGCCGGCCGGGCGGGGCCGGGCGGCGCGGGGGGCCGGGCGGCGCGTGCGGTCGCGGCGCGTTCGGCCGGGGTGCGCTTGACGGGGCGGGCGGGCCGCTCGGTGGGCGGGCAGACCTCTATCTCGCTGCCGTCGACGGGGTTGACGGTGAGCAGGAAGTCGCCGGCCACGAGCCGCACCATGCGGGCCGGCGCGGGCGCGTGCTGGCCGAAGTCGGGCGTCAGGGGGTCCCTGGGCGGACGCGGGCGCGGCGCGTGGCCGTCGCCGTCGTGGCCGTACTCCTCAGGTCCCCGGTCGTTCGGGTCCATAGGTTCAAGCCCCCCAAAAGCGTCGTGTGCTTCGGTCACCGGTCGGGACCACCCTCCCGGCCTTGCCGCACACCGCGCTGTCGCTTCTGGTCCGGGCCCGCCTGTGGGTCACGAAGGCGGCGGGCAGCCGAACCCTAAACCTTCGGTCAGTATCTCCGACAGTCCGGGGTACCGCGCCGCCCGAGACGTCACGGTCTCGTGAGGATTGCGCGCGTCGTACGTTTCGCCGAGGGGTGATCCGGGTCTCCCCCGGGCGCCGCTTCACACCTGTCCCGGGGGCACGGCCGTCCCGGAGCCGCATCCGTCCGGGGAGTCACACCCGGGGCAGGCTCTCCACGCCGATGCCGCCCTCGATGGCGAGGATGCGGTGCAGCCGGGTGGCCACCAGCAGGCGCTGCATCTGCGGCGGTACGCCGCGCAGCACCAGGCGCCGGCCGCAGCGGCCGGCCCGCCGGTGGGCTCCCATGATCACGCCGAGTCCGGTGGCGTCCCAGGAGTCCAGCTCGGACAGGTCGAGCACCAGGTCGCCGGCTCCGTCGTCGACGGCCGAGTGCAGGACCGTACGGGCGTCCGCCGCGCTGCGGACGTCGAGGCGGCCCCCGACGACCAGTTCGGCGTGGTCGCCCCTGATGTGCATATGCGCTCCCGTGAGTGCGTCTCGTGCTCCGCGGTGTGGTGTCGGATCGGTGCCCGGTGTGCCATGCGGGTGACGCAACCTCTGACCGCGTGGGGCGGACGGAGGTTGCGGGCCGTGAGCGAACCGATACCGAATTCACTCCGGCGTGTGATGTGCGCGGCTCAGTACTTGTAGAAGCCCTGCCCGCTCTTGCGGCCGATGTCACCGGCGTCGACCATTCGGCGCATCGACTCCGGCGCGGCGAACTTCTCGTCCTGGGACTCGGTGTAGATGTTGCTGGTGGCGTGCAGCAGGATGTCCACGCCGGTCAGGTCGGCGGTGGCCAGCGGTCCCATGGCGTGGCCGAAGCCGAGCTTGCAGGCGAGGTCGATGTCCTCGGCGGTGGCGACGCCCGACTCGTGGAGCTTGGCGGCCTCGACCACCAGGGCGGAGATGAGCCGGGTGGTGACGAAGCCGGCCACGTCGCGGTTGACGACGATGCAGGTCTTGCCGGTGGACTCGGCGAACTCCCGCGCGGTGGCGAGGGTTTCGTCGCTGGTCTTGTAGCCGCGTACCAGCTCGCACAGCCGCATCATCGGGACCGGGGAGAAGAAGTGGGTGCCGACGACCCGTTCGGGGCGCTCGGTCACGGCCGCGATCTTGGTGATCGGGATGGCGGAGGTGTTGGAGGCCAGGATCGCCTCGTCCTTCGCCAGTTTGTCGAGCGCGCGGAAGATCTCGTGCTTGACGTCCAGCTTCTCGAAGACGGCCTCGACGATGACGTCCGCGTCGGCGACGGCGTCCAGGTCGGTGGTGGGGGTGATCCGGGCGAGGGCGGCGTCGGCGTCGTGCGCCTCCAGGGCGCCCTTGGCGACGAACTTGTCGTAGGACGCCTTGATGCCGTCGGTGCCGCGGCGCAGCGCCTCGTCGGTGACGTCGCGCAGGACGACGTCCCAGCCCGCCTGTGCGGAGACCTGGGCGATGCCGGACCCCATGAGACCGGCTCCGATGACGGCGAGCTTGCGTGCCACTGTGCGACTCCCCTGATGCGCGTCCTTCTGCCTCTCCGGCGGACACTAGCGGTCGGAAGGGGCGGTGTGACCGGTAAGTAACGCGCGTCACGTCTCAGATGACGGACATCACACCGCAGGGGGTCATCCGGCGGCTCGTACGGCGTAGTTGAGCACCTTCTCGCTCAGCAGGTCCTCCATCTCGTCGAGGAGCACCAGTGTTTCCCGGGAGACCCGGGAGGGGGTGCCGCCGGCCAGCATCCGCTGCCCGATGGCGGACATCACGGTGGAGTGCACCCAGTTGATCTGACCGGCGATCAGGGCGGGCATCGGGTCGTCGCCGGGGGCGCCGGTCTCCTCGCGCAGGGTCTGTTCGAGGTCCTGGAGGACCTCCTGGCCGATGGCCCACAGGCGGGAGCGGAGCGCGGGCGAGTCGTGCACCACCCGCATGAACCGCGCGTACCCGGCCATCAGGCCGACGCGGGGCGACACCGACTCGACCTCCTCGCGCAGTTCGCGCAGGACCGCGGCGGCGGCCGACTCCCCGTCAGGCCGGCCGCGCACCCAGCGCGAGAGGCGGTCGACGACGCCCCGGGAGCGGTCGAGGAAGAGGTCCTCCTTGGCCGGGAAGTAGTTGTAGACGGTGTTGACGGAGACGTCGGCGGCCTCGGCGACCTCGGCGACGGTCACCGCCTCGAAGCCGCGCTCCAGGAACAGACCGGTGGCGACATCCGAGATGTACTGCCTGGTCTGCCGCTTCTTCCGTTCCCTGAGTCCCTCGGCCATGCCCGCATCCTAGTTCGCTGGGCACGGTCAAAACTTGGGTCGCGCGAAAACTTGGGGACGTTGCAAGTTTTCAGTGACTCTGTTTTTCTGGGGGCATGGCAATCATCAGCACCGCCGGTCTGGCCCGTACCTTCCGCACCCGGCACGGCCCCGTCCAGGCCGTGCGCGGCATCGACCTGACCGTGCGCGAGGGGGAGATCCTCGGCTTCCTCGGGCCCAACGGCGCCGGCAAGACCACCACCCTCCGGATGCTCACCACGCTGCTCCCGCCGACCGGCGGCGCGGCCACGGTCGCCGGGTGCGACCTGGCGAAGGACCCCGCCGGGGTGCGCCGGGCCTGCGGGTACGTGGCCCAGTCCGGCGGCGTCGACCCCCAGATCACCGTCCGGGAGGAGCTGGTCACCCAGGGCCGCCTCTACCGCCTGCCGAAAGCGGTGGCCGCCGAGCGCGCCGGGGAACTCGCCCGCGAGCTGGACCTGACCGGGCTGCTCGACCGCAGGTGCGGGGCGCTCTCCGGCGGGCAGCGGCGCAGGCTGGACATCGCGATGGCGCTCACCCACCGCCCGAAGGTGCTCTTCCTCGACGAGCCGACCACCGGTCTGGACCCCGGCAGCCGCGCCGGCCTGTGGGAGCTGGTCCGCGGGCTGCGCGACCGGTACGGCACGACCGTCTTCCTGACCACCCACTACCTGGACGAGGCGGACGCCCTCGCGGACCGCCTGGTCATCGTCGACCGGGGCGTGGTGGCCGCCGAGGGCACTCCGGCCGCGCTGAAGCTGGCCTACGGCGGCTCGGCCGACGCCACCCTCCAGGACACCTTCCTCGCCATCACCGGCCGCGGCCCCGCCCCGGCCGACGCCGCCCCCGTCGCCGTATAGGAGCCCCCGGATGCTGCTGCACGACACCGCTCTCGTCTACGGCCGCTATCTGCGCCAGTCGCTGCGCTCGCGGTTCGCGCTGCTGTTCGGCGTGCTGATGCCGCTGCTGTACCTGCTCTTCTTCGGGCCGCTGCTCACCGGTCTGCCGCTGGGCGGGCGGGGCAGTTCCTGGCAGGTGCTGGTGCCCGGACTGCTGCTGCAACTCGGGCTGTTCGGCGCCTCGTTCGCCGGGTTCATGATCATCCTGGAGAAGGGGCAGGGGGTGGTCGAGCGGATGCGGGTCACGCCCGTGAGCCGGCTCGCGCTGCTGCTGGGGCGGGTGCTGCGGGAGGCGACCGTGTTCGTCTTCCAGGCGGTGCTGCTGGTGCTGGCCGCCGTGGCGATGGGGCTGCGGGCCCCGCTGCCCGGGGTGCTGATCGGGTTCGGGTTCGTCGCGCTGCTCACCGTCTCGCTGGCGTCGCTGTCGTACGCGCTGGCGATGAAGGTCGCCACCCCGCAGGGGTTCGGTCCGGTGGTCAACGCGCTGACCCTGCCCGCGATGCTGCTGAGCGGTCTGATGCTGCCGATGACGCTGGGCCCGCGCTGGCTGGACGTGCTGTCCCACCTGATGCCGCTGCGCTACCTGGTGGACGCCGTGCGGGACGCCTACGTCGGCCGGTACGCCACCGCGCACATGCTCTACGGCTCCCTGGTCGCCGTCGGCCTGACCGTGCTCTCCGTGACGGTCGGCACACGCGTGTTCCGCACGGCCGGGGCGTAACTACGCTGGGCGCATGGTCAACCTGACGCGCATCTACACCCGGACCGGCGACCGGGGCACCACCGCCCTCGGCGACATGAGCCGGGTCCCCAAGACCGACCTGCGGATCGCCGCGTACGCCGACGCCAACGAGGCCAACGCGGTGATCGGCACGGCGATCGCGCTCGGCGGGCTGCCCGAGGAGGTCGTCGAGGTCCTGGTCCGGGTGCAGAACGACCTGTTCGACGTGGGCGCGGACCTCTCCACGCCGGTCGTCGAGAACCCGGAGTACCCGCCGCTGCGCGTCGAGCAGTTCTACGTGGACAGGCTGGAGGCGGACTGCGACCGCTTCAACGGCGAGCTGGAGAAGCTCCGCTCGTTCATCCTCCCCGGCGGCACGCCCGGCGCCGCGCTGCTGCACCAGGCGTGCACGGTGGTCCGCCGGGCCGAACGCTCCACCTGGGCCGCGCTGGAGGCGCACGGCGAGACGATGAACCCGCTCACCGCGACCTACCTCAACCGCCTGTCCGACCTGCTCTTCATCCTCGCCCGCACCGCGAACAAGGAGGTCGGGGACGTGCTGTGGGTGCCGGGCGGGGAGAGGTAGCTCCCGGCCCGGTCCCCGGCCGCGCCCTCGTCGCGGCCGGGCGCGCCGGTCCCCGCGCCCTTGGGCGGCTCCGGCGGACGCTTCGGCCAGATCAGGTACGTCAGGGCGATCAGGCCGTGGATGACGGCCGCCCGCCAGGCGAACTGCTCCCAGCTCTCCAGGGGGCCGCTCCGGGCGGGGTCGTCGACGTACCACATGGCGAGCCGGAGCAGCCCGGTCGCCACCGCGGCGGCGACCAGCGTGCCGAGCCAGACCGCGCCCTCGTGCCGGGCCCGGGCCAGCCCGTAGCGCGGGGGCCGGACCGGCGGGCGGCCGTCGAGGCGGTGCGCGGCGTGGCCGTCGAGCCACTTCACCGTGCGGTGGCCGTGACCGGCGGTGTAGCCGAGGTAGAGCGCGGCCAGGCCGTGCGTCCAGTCCGGATCGGCGCCGTTCCTCAGGTCCAGCGCGGTGACGGCCAGCAGCGCGACCTCCAGGAGCGGCTCGCACAGCAGCAGGGCCAGGCCGGTGCGCGGCATCCGCAGCAGATAGCGCACGGCCAGCCCGGCGGCCAGCAGCACCCAGAAGCCGACCTCGCAGACGATGATCAGGGTGACGATCACGGTTCGCTCCTCTCGGTCACCCCGTCCAGGCTCCCCCGTGCGCCGCCCCCGGGCGTCGTCGCCGGTGACGAATCCCGGGTACATCGAACGATGCAGTGCCGGACCGTCCCCGGGGATCAGGCGGACGCCGCCCCGGCCGTGTTGGATGAGGACATGGCCGTACGACTCCCCCGCCCGCACCGCTTCGACGGGTACGTCGCGGCCGGCGGCCTGCTCAGCGGCGTGCTGCTGACGGTCCTCGGACTCGGCGTCCGCCCCTCCGACGACCCGATCGTGCTCTTCGACGGGCCCTGGCCGCCGCTGGTGCCGCTCGCCGTCACGGCGGGCTGCGAGCTGCTGCGCCGGTCCGCGCCGCGCGCCGCCCTGCTGGTCGGCACCGCCGCCGTCGTCCTGGACCTGACCACCCAGGGCAACCTGGTCACGGTCATGCTCTTCACCGACCTGATGTACGCCGCCGTCCTGTACGGCCCGCCCGCCGCGGCCCGCCGCATCCCGTGGATCACCGGGCTGCTCACGGTCGCGGGCACGGTGGTGCCGTTCGCGGTGTGGCGGGTGCCGGAGGCGCTGCTGATCGGGGTGGCGATCGGGATCGTCGCCTTCGGGCCGGCCTCCACCGGCCTGATCGTCCGCAACCACCGGGAGGCCGCCGACGCCGCCCTGCTGCGCGCCGAGCAGACCGCGCTCCTCGCCGAGCAGGACCGCGTGCAGGCGGTCACCGCGGAACGGTCCCGGATGGCCCGCGAACTGCACGACCTGGTCGCCAACCACCTCTCCGCGATCGCCATCCACTCCACGGCCGCGCTCTCCCTGGACGACCCCGGCACCTCCCGCCGCGCCCTCGCCGTGATCCGCGAGAACAGCGTGGAGGGACTGGCCGAGATGCGGCGCCTGATCGGCATCCTGCGCGACGCCGGCGCCGACGCCGGGCCCGCCGCCGCGCCCACCCTCGACGGCCTGCCCGCCCTGGCCGACGGCGCCCGCGCCAACGGACTCGACGTGCGCCTCACGACCGTCCCCGGCGAGGGACTGCCGGTGCCGGTCGAGCTGGCCGCCTACCGGATCGTCCAGGAGTCCCTCACCAACGCCCTCAAGCACGCCGCCGCCGGACCCGTGCACGTCACCCTGGCCAGGGACGCCCGGGTCCTCACCGTGACGGTGACCAGTCCGTACGCCGAGCGGGACCGGCCCCGCGCCCCGGGTTCCGGGGCCGGTCTGGTCGGGATGCGGGAGCGGGCCGCGCTGCTGGGCGGCACCTTCGCCGCCGGACCCGACGGCGCCCGGTGGACCGTACGCGCCGTGCTGCCCCTCACCGAAGGAGACCCCGCATGATCCGCGTCCTGGTCGCCGAGGACCAGTCCGCCGTCCGCGCCGGACTGGTGCTGATCCTGGACAGCGCCCCCGACATCGAGGTGGCCGGCGAGGCCGCCGACGGCGAACGGGCGGTGGCCCTAGCCCGGGAGCTGCGACCCGACCTGGTGCTGATGGACGTACAGATGCCGCGCCTGGACGGGGTGTCGGCGACCCGGGAGATCGTCGCCGAGGGGCTGGCGGACGTGCTGGTGCTGACCACCTTCGACCTGGACGAGTACGTGTTCGGGGCGCTGCGGGCGGGCGCCGCCGGGTTCCTGCTGAAGAACACCGAGGCGGCCGACCTGCTCACCGCCGTGCGCACGGTGGCCGCCGGGGAGGGCATCGTCGCCCCGGCCGTGACCCGGCGGCTGATCGCCGAGTTCGCGGCGCGGCCGGCCCGGCGGACCGGCGTCGACCCGGCGGTGCTGGAGGAGTTGACCCGGCGGGAGCGCGAGGTACTGTCCTGCCTCGGCGAGGGGCTGTCCAACGCGGCGATCGCCGACCGCCTCCAGATGGCCGAGGCCACGGTGAAGACGCACGTCAGCCGCTTGCTGGGCAAGCTGGGGCTGCGCAGCCGGGTGCAAGCGGCGGTGCTCGCGCAGGAGTTGGAGCGCTGAGTCCGGGGACGACACCCGCCGTTCGCCCAGTGGTCCAGACCTATTGACCTATGGTCCAGACCTTTCTATTCTCGCGGCACTGCGGGCGTGATGGCTCAGTCATGCCCCCGACAACACCCCCATAAAAGGGAGGCGCATCATGCGCTTCAAGCTCAGACACCGGGCCGCGGCGCTCACCGCGACGCTCGCTCTCCCCCTCGCCGGCCTCGTCGCCCTCGCGGCGCCCGCCCCGGCCGCCACCACCGCGACCGCCGCCACCGCCACCTACGCCAAGACCCAGGACTGGGGCTCCGGCTTCGAGGGCAAGTGGACGGTGAAGAACACCGGCACCACCAGTATCAGCTCCTGGACCGTGGAGTGGGACTTCCCCTCCGGCACCAAGGTCACCTCCGCCTGGGACGCCACCGTCACCAACTCCGGTGACCACTGGACCGCCAAGAACCTCGGCTGGAACGGCACCCTCGCCCCGGGCGCCTCCGTCTCCTTCGGCTTCAACGGCTCCGGCTCGGGCTCCCCGGCCGGCTGTAAGCTCAACGGCGGCTCCTGTGACGGCACCTCCGTCCCCGGCGACGCCGCCCCCTCGGCGCCGGGCACCCCCACCGCCTCGGACATCACCGACACCTCGGTGAAGCTGTCCTGGTCGGCGGCGACCGACGACAAGGGCATCAAGAACTACGACGTGCTGCGCGACGGCGCCAAGGTGGCCACCGTCACCGGCACCTCGTACAGCGACACCGGCCTGACCAAGGGCACCGACTACTCGTACACCGTCCAGGCCCGGGACACCGCCGACCAGACCGGCCCGGCCAGCGGCGCCGTCAAGGTCCGCACCACCGGCACCACCGACCCGGGCACCCCCGGCTCCAAGGTCAACCTCGGCTACTTCACCGAGTGGGGCGTCTACGGCCGCAACTACCACGTGAAGAACCTGGTGACCTCGGGCTCCGCCTCGAAGATCACCCACATCAACTACGCGTTCGGCAACGTCAAGAACGGTCAGTGCACCGTCGACGACACCTTCGCCGCGTACGAGAAGGCGTACACCGCCGACCAGTCCGTCAGCGGCACCGCCGACACCTGGGACCAGCCGCTGCGCGGCAACTTCAACCAGTTGCGGCAGCTCAAGGCGAAGTACCCGAAGATCAAGATCCTGTACTCCTTCGGCGGCTGGACCTACTCCGGCGGCTTCGGACAGGCCGCCCAGAACGCGGCCGCGTTCGCCAAGTCCTGCAAGTCGGTCGTGGAGGACCCGCGCTGGGCGGACGTCTTCGACGGCATCGACATCGACTGGGAGTACCCGAACGCCTGCGGCCTGACCTGCGACACCTCCGGCCCCGCCGCGCTCAAGACGCTGACCCAGGCGCTGCGCGCCGAGTTCGGCAAGGACTACCTCATCACCGCCGCGATCACCGCTGACGGCTCCTCCGGCGGCAAGCTCGACGCGGCCGACTACGGCGGCGCCGCGCAGTACCTCGACTGGTACAACGTGATGACGTACGACTACTTCGGCGCCTGGGCCACCACCGGCCCGACCGCCCCGCACTCCCCGCTGACCTCGTACTCCGGCATCCCGACCGCGGGCTTCAACTCCGCGGACGCGATCGCCAAGCTCAAGGCCAAGGGCGTGCCGGCCGGCAAGCTGCTGCTCGGCATCGGCTTCTACGGCCGCGGCTGGACCGGCGTCACCCAGTCCGCCCCCGGCGGCACGGCGACCGGCGCGGCGCCCGGCACCTACGAGGCGGGCATCGAGGACTACAAGGTCCTCAAGAACTCCTGCCCCGTCACCGGCACCATCGCCGGCACGGCGTACGCCCACTGCGGCACCCAGTGGTGGTCGTACGACACCCCCTCGACGATCGCCGGCAAGATGACCTGGGCCAAGAACCAGGGTCTGGGCGGCGCGTTCTTCTGGGAGTTCAGCGGCGACACCAGCAACGGCGAGCTGGTCACCGCGATCAGCAACGGCCTGAAGTAATACCCCTAAGCGACATTGACGCGCTGACCGGGCGGGGCTGCCTCAAGCCACGCGAGGAAACCGGTCAGCGCGTCTTCGCTCATCGCCAGTTCCAGCCGGGTCCCCCGGTGCAGACACGCGAGGACCACGGAGTCGGAGAGCAGGGCCAGCTCCTCCTCGCCCTCCGGGACGCGGCGGCCGGCCACCTCGATCGCGGAGCGCTCCAGCACCCGGCGCGGCCGGGGCGAGTACGAGAAGACCCGGTACCACTCGACGCGGTCGCCGTTGTACCGGGCCACCCCGTAGGCCCAGCCCTTGCCGTCGGCGTCGCCCTCCCGGGGGGCGTCCCAGCGCAGCGAGCAGTCGAAGGTGCCGCCCGAGCGCTGGATCAGCCGGCGGCGCAGTCCGAAGACGAACAGTCCCACCACCAGGAGGGCGACGATCGTTCCGCACACAGTCAGAGCGAGGACCATCGGCACCGACCTCCTCGTCTCCTAGGTAACGGAACGTAAAAAACACCCACATCTGCCTCAGCCGCGGCCGGGTCCGGATCACTCCGGTCCCAGCCGCGGCTGAGTGACGTCATAGCACGGCGCGTGGGCTCAGTGCGCCGCCGCCGCACGCAGTCGGACGTCCGCGCGCCGCTCGGCGGTGGCGTCGCCCTCCGCCTTGGCGCGCTCCAGCTCCCGCTCCGCGCGCTGGACGTCGATCTCGTCCGACAGCTCGGCGACCTCCGCCAGCAGCGACAGCTTGTCGTCCGCGAACGAGATGAAACCGCCGTGCACCGCGGCGACGACCGTCCCGCCGTCACTCGTACGAATGGTCACCGGGCCCGACTCCAGCACACCGAGCAGCGGCTGGTGACCGGGCATGACGCCGATGTCGCCGGACGTGGTGCGCGCGACGACCAGGGTGGCCTCGCCGGACCAGACCTCTCGGTCGGCCGCGACCAGCGCGACGTGCAGCTCAGCAGCCAAGGGTGGCTCCTCGGGTCACCACCCGGCGGTTCTGCCGGGTGTTGGTTACAAGTCTAAGGGGCGTGGCGGAGGGGGCGGGACGCGCCCGCCCCCTCACCGGAAGACCGCGGGGGTCAGGAGACGCCCAGCTCCTTCGCGTTCTTCTTCAGGTCCTCGAGACCACCGCACATGAAGAACGCCTGCTCGGGGAAGTGGTCGTACTCACCGTCGCAGATCGCGTTGAACGCGGCGATCGACTCGTCCAGCGGCACGTCCGAGCCGTCCACGCCGGTGAACTGCTTGGCGACGTGGGTGTTCTGGGACAGGAAGCGCTCGACGCGGCGGGCGCGCTGGACGACCAGCTTGTCCTCCTCGCCCAGCTCGTCGATGCCGAGGATGGCGATGATGTCCTGGAGGTCCTTGTACTTCTGCAGGATGTTCTTGACGCGCATGGCGCAGTCGTAGTGGTCCTGCGCGATGTACCGCGGGTCCAGGATGCGGGACGTGGAGTCCAGCGGGTCCACGGCCGGGTAGATGCCCTTCTCCGAGATCGGACGGGAGAGCACCGTCGTCGCGTCGAGGTGGGCGAAGGTGGTGGCCGGGGCCGGGTCGGTCAGGTCGTCCGCGGGGACGTAGATCGCCTGCATCGAGGTGATCGAGTGACCGCGGGTCGAGGTGATGCGCTCCTGGAGGAGGCCCATCTCGTCGGCCAGGTTCGGCTGGTAGCCCACCGCGGAGGGCATGCGGCCGAGCAGGGTCGACACCTCGGAGCCGGCCTGCGTGAAGCGGAAGATGTTGTCGATGAAGAACAGCACGTCCTGCTTCTGGACGTCACGGAAGTACTCGGCCATGGTCAGGCCGGCCAGCGCGACGCGCAGACGGGTGCCCGGGGGCTCGTCCATCTGGCCGAAGACCAGGGCGGTCTTGTCGATGACGCCGGACTCGCTCATCTCGTCGATGAGGTCGTTGCCCTCACGGGTGCGCTCGCCGACACCGGCGAACACGGAGACACCGTCGTGGTTGTTGGCGACGCGGTAGATCATCTCCTGGATGAGCACCGTCTTGCCGACGCCGGCGCCGCCGAACAGACCGATCTTGCCGCCCTTGACGTACGGGGTCAGCAGGTCGATGACCTTGACGCCGGTCTCGAACATCTCGGTCTTCGACTCGAGCTCGTCGAAGTTCGGGGCCTTGCGGTGGATGGACCAGCGCTCGCCCTCGTACTTCTCGTCGACGTTCAGCACCTCACCGAGGGTGTTGAACACCTTGCCCTTGGTGAAGTCGCCGACCGGGACGGTGATGCCGTCGCCGGTGTCGGTGACCGGGGCCTGGCGGACCAGGCCGTCGGTGGGCTGCATGGAGATGGTGCGGACCAGGCCGTCACCCAGGTGCTGGGCGACCTCCAGGGTCAGCGTCTTCTTCTCGCCGGCGTTGGCCGGGTCGGCCACCTCGACGTGAAGGGCGTTGTAGATGTCCGGCATCGCGTCGACGGGGAACTCCACGTCGACGACCGGGCCGATGACCCGCGCGACGCGGCCCGTGGCCACGCCCGCCGCAGCGGTCGGCTCAACAGTGGTGGTCATTACTTGTCACTCCCCGCGGTCGCGTCGGCCAGGGCGCTGGCGCCACCGACGATCTCGCTGATTTCCTGGGTGATTTCGGCCTGGCGGGCCGCGTTGGCAAGACGGGAGAGCGTGTTGATCAGCTCGCCCGCGTTGTCGGTGGCCGACTTCATCGCGCGCCGCGTGGCGGCGTGCTTGGAAGCGGCCGACTGGAGCAGCGCGTTGTAGATCCGGCTCTCGACGTACCGCGGCAGCAGGGCGTCGAGGACGTCCTCCGCCGACGGCTCGAAGTCGTACAGCGGGAGGATCTCGCCCTTGGCGGGCGACTCCTCCTTGACCTCTTCGAGGCGCAGCGGCAGCAACTGGGCGCCGACCGCCGTCTGGGTCATCATCGACACGAACTCCGTGTAGACGATGTGGAGCTCGTCCACGCCGCCGTCCGCGGTGTCCTTCTCGATGGCCTCGATCAGCGGCGCCGCGACCTTCTTGGCGTCCGCGTACGACGGCTCGTCGGTGAAGCCCGACCACGACTCCGCGATCTTGCGCTCGCGGAAGTTGTAGTGGGCGACACCCCGGCGGCCGACGATGTAGACGACGACCTCCTTGCCTTCCTGCTCCAGCTTGGCGGTGAGCTGCTCCGCCTGCTTGATGGCGTTGGAGTTGAAGGCACCGGCCAGACCGCGGTCGCTGGTCAGCAGCAGCACCGCGGACCGGGTGACCGTCTCGGCCTGGGTGGTCAGCGGGTGCTTGGTGTTCGATCCCGTGCCGACCGCGGTGACCGCGCGGGTCAGCTCGGTCGCGTACGGCGTGGAGGCCGCCACCTTGCGCTGCGCCTTGACGACGCGCGAGGCGGCGATCATCTCCATCGCCTTCGTGATCTTCTTGGTCGCGGTGACGGATCGGATGCGACGCTTGTAGACCCGGAGCTGGGCTCCCATGAGTCAGGTCCCTTCCTTACGTCACTTGGCCGCGGCCGGGGCGTCCTCGCCGAGCAGCTTGCCGTCCGAGGTCTCGAACTGCTTCTTGAACTCGGCGATGGCGTCACCGACGGCCTGCAGGGTGTCGTCGGACATCTTGCCGCCCTCGCGGATGGAGGTCATCAGGCCCTGCTCCTTGCGGTGCAGGTACTCCAGCAGCTCCCGCTCGAAGCGGCGGATGTCGGCGACCGGCACGTCGTCCATGCGGCCGGTGGTGCCGGCCCAGACGGAGACGACCTGGTCCTCGGTGGACATCGGCTCGTACTGGTTCTGCTTGAGCAGCTCGACCATGCGCTGGCCGCGCTCGAGCTGGGCCTTGGAGGCCGCGTCCAGGTCGGAACCGAAGGCGGCGAACGCCTCCAGCTCACGGAACTGGGCGAGGTCCACGCGGAGCCGGCCGGAGACCTGCTTCATCGCCTTGTGCTGCGCGGAACCACCGACTCGGGAGACGGAGATACCGACGTTCAGCGCGGGGCGCTGACCGGCGTTGAACAGGTCCGACTCCAGGAAGCACTGGCCGTCGGTGATGGAGATGACGTTGGTCGGGATGAACGCCGAGACGTCGTTGGCCTTGGTCTCGACGATCGGCAGACCGGTCATCGAGCCGGCGCCCATGTCGTCGGAGAGCTTGGCGCAGCGCTCCAGCAGCCGGGAGTGCAGGTAGAAGACGTCACCGGGGTACGCCTCGCGGCCCGGCGGACGGCGCAGCAGCAGCGACACGGCGCGGTAGGCGTCGGCCTGCTTCGACAGGTCGTCGAAGATGATCAGGACGTGCTTGCCCTCGTACATCCACTGCTGGCCGATGGCCGAGCCGGTGTACGGCGCCAGGTACTTGAAGCCGGCCGGGTCGGAGGCCGGGGCGGCGACGATGGTCGTGTACTCCAGCGCGCCGTTCTCCTCCAGCGCGCGGCGGACCGACGCGATGGTGGAGCCCTTCTGGCCGATGGCGACGTAGATGCAGCGGACCTGCTTCTTCGGGTCGCCCGAGCGCCAGTTGTCGCGCTGGTTGATGATCGTGTCGACGGCCAGGGCGGTCTTGCCGGTCTGGCGGTCGCCGATGATGAGCTGGCGCTGGCCGCGGCCGATCGGCGTCATGGCGTCGACGGCCTTGTAGCCGGTCTCCATCGGCTCGTGCACCGACTTGCGCTGCATGACCGTGGGGGCCTGCAGCTCGAGGGCGCGGCGACCGGAGGTCTCGATCTCGCCGAGGCCGTCGATCGGGTTGCCGAGGGGGTCGACGACGCGGCCGAGGTAGCCCTCGCCGACCGCGACGGAGAGGACCTCGCCGGTACGGGTGACCGGCTGACCCTCCTCGATGCCGCTGAACTCACCGAGGACGATGGCACCGATCTCGCGCTCCTCGAGGTTGAGGGCGAGGCCGAGGGTGCCGTCCTCGAACTTCAGCAGTTCGTTGGCCATGGCCGAGGGCAGCCCCTCGACCTTCGCGATGCCGTCGCCGGCAAGGGTGACCGTACCGACCTCCTCGCGCGAGGCCGCGTCCGGCTGGTACGACTGGACGAAGGTCTCCAGTGCGTCCCGGATCTCCTCCGGCCGGATCGTGAGCTCCGCCATCTGGGTTCCCTGCTCTCCTTGTTGGGCCCGAAGTTTCACTTTGGGGGGATGTCTCGAAATCCCGGACTCCCCCCTGAACGAGGTGAATCCTCTGCACGGCCCAACCGGGCCGTAGGTACACGTACGTACTGCTTTGAAGTCGCTAGCCCGCCAGGCGGCGGCCGGCGTCCTCGAGGCGGTCGGCGATGGAGCCGTTGATCACCTCGTCGCCGACCTGCACCCGCATCCCGCCGAGGACCGCGGGGTCCACGTCGAGGTTGAGGTGCATGGGGCGGCCGTAGAGCTTGGCGAGGGCGGCGCCCAGGCGCTGCTTCTGCGGGTCGCTCAGCGGCACCGCCGACGTGACGACGGCGACCATGCGGTCCCGGCGCTCGGCGGCGAGCTTGGACAGGGACTCGAGTCCCGCTTCCAGGCTACGTCCCCGGGGCGCGGTGACCAGACGGGTCACCAGCCGCTCGGTGACCGGCTTGGCCCTGCCCCCGAGCAGGGTGCGCAGCAGCGCGCCCTTGGCCGGGGCGGTGGCCTTGCGGTCGGTCAGCGCGGCCCGCAGCTCGGTGCTGGAGCCGACGATCCGGCCGAACCGGAACAGCTCGTCCTCCACGTCGTCGAGGCTGCCGTCGCGCTGGGCGGCGGTGAGGTCGGCGGTGTTCGCCAGTTCCTCCAGCGCGTCCACCAGGTCGCGCGACTGCGACCAGCGGGCGCGCACCAGTCCGGCGACCAGATCGGCGGTGGGGCCGCCGACCTGGGTGCCGAGCAGGCGCCGCGCCAGTTGCGCCTTGGCCTCGCCGTCCTGCGCCGGGTCGGTGAGGACCCGACGCAGCGACACCTCACGGTCGAGCAGCGCGGTCACGGCGGCCAGCTCGTCGGCGAGCCGGGCCGCGTCCACGGACGTGGCGTCCGTCAACGCGTCCAGTCGCTCACGGGCGGCGGCCAGCGCCTCGCGGCTCGCACCGTGCGCGGTCATCGGGCCGCCTCGGCGGTCGACGCCTTGCCGTCCAGCTCGTCGAGGAAGCGGTCGATGACCCGGCTCTGCCGGGCGTGGTCCTGGAGGGACTCGCCGACCAGCTTGCCGGCCAGCTCCGTGGCGAGCTTGCCGACGTCCTGGCGCAGCGCGGACGCGGCGGCCTTGCGGTCGGCTTCGATCTGGGCGTGACCGGCGGCGATGATCTCCTCACGCTGCCGCTGGCCTTCCGCGCGCATCTCGGCGATGAGCGCGGCACCCTGCTCCTGCGCCTCCTGGCGCAGGCGCGCGGCCTCGTGGCGGGCCTCGGCGAGCTGGGCCTTGTACTGCTCAAGGACGCTCTGGGCCTCGGTCTGCGCGGCCTCGGCCTTCTCGATACCGCCCTCGATGGCCTCGCGACGCTCCTCCAGAACCTTGTTGATGTTCGGGAGCAGCTTCTTGGCGAGGAAGCCGAAGACGATGACGAAAGCGATGAGGCCGATGACGACTTCCGGCCACGGCGGGATGAGGGGGTTTTCCTTCTCACCCTCAGCCGCCAGGAAAACCAGGGCGGAGTTCACATCAGTGCCTTTCGTCGAAAGGGTCGGTCGTCAGTCCGTCTTAGTAGACGAACGGCATGACGAGACCGATCAGGGCGAGCGCCTCACAGAAGGCGAAGCCCAGGATCTGGTTGGCGCGGATCAGGCCGGCCGCCTCGGGCTGGCGGGCGAGGGCCTGGGTGCCGTTGCCGAAGATGATGCCGACGCCGACGCCGGGGCCGATGGCGGCCAGGCCGTAACCAACGGAGCTGAGCGAACCATCGACAGCGGCAAGGGTGTTGGACATGCCAGTTCTTCCTTCTCTTTACGGACCGGTGGGGGTTGGCCACCGGACGGCTAGGGGGTAGGAGGCGGGACGCTCAGTGGTGCTCGGCGAGCGCGCCCTGGATGTAGGTGCAGGTCAGCAGGACGAACACATACGCCTGCACGGCCTGGATGAACAGCTCGAAGGCCGTCATGATGATCGTCATGACGAACGAGACGCCGGCGTAGGCGATGCCGATGCCGTTCAGCAGGTACCAGCTCGCGATCGTGAAGAGCAGCAGCAGGGTGTGGCCCGCGAACATGTTGGCGAAGAGCCGGACGGCGTGCGTGAAGGGGCGGACGATCAGGTTCGAGAAGAACTCGATCAGCATGGCCAGCGGCAGCACGGCGCCGAGCGACTTGTCGTAGCCCGTCACGTTCTTGAAGAAGCCGACGAATCCGTGGCGCTTGAACGTCAGGGAGACCCAGAGGATGTAGACGATCGCGGCGAGGCCGGCGGGGTAGGCGATGATCGACGTCACCGGGAACTGGGCGACCGGGATGATCGACCAGAGGTTCATCATCCAGATGAAGAAGAACAGGGTGACGATCAGCGGGACGTACTTCTCACCCTCCCGCTTGCCGAGCGTCTCGTAGACCACACCGCGGCGGATGAAGTCGTAGCCGGACTCGGCGATCATCTGGAGCTTGCCCGGGACGACCTTGGGGCGCGCGAACGCGGCCCAGAAGAAGCCGACGATGATGACCGAGCCGAGGAGCGCGAGCAGCATCGGCTTGTTGAAGTAGAAGCCGTTGCCGTCCGCGTTGCCGGCGAGCGGCTCGAAGAGGAACGAGTGCAGGCCGGGAGCCGGGAAGCCACAGCCGTCGAAGATGTGGCAGTCGGTCTCGAAGGCGAGCACCTGCGTCGGGTCAGCACTCACCGCGGGCTCCTTCATCGTGGCGCATGGGTACGGCAACCTCGTTGTGTCGGCGCGGCGCGGAGCCGCGGTTCGGCACGGGACTGGTGTTACGGATGTGGGGGCGGCTGTGGGGCATCTCGCCTCGCGAATGAGCAGGCGACAGCTCAGATGCCCGCGCCCGCGATGCCGCAGTTGGCACCGGACGATAGCAGGATCTCTTCGACGTGCTTATCCCGGCCCTACCCCTCACGACGGGCGCCCCGTCTTTTCGGGCTTGTCGTCCGAGGAGTCGGGTTCGACGTAGAGGATCTTCGCCTTCATGTGGGCGCGGGTCTGCGCGGCGATCCACGCCAGGGTGCCGACGACCAACGTGATCGCGAAGGACCGGGGGTTGAACAGGCTGGTGTTCTTGAACGCGGCGAGGAAGACGAACAGCAGCAGGATCTGCGCCGCGTAGAGCATCAGGCCCATCGCCTGGAAGAGGTGCGGAAGCGATTTGGCGGTGCGCTGCAGGACGTACAGCCCGATGCCCATGAACAGGGTCACCACCAGGGTCGCGACGACCGCTCCGAGCACACCCTTGCCACCGGCCAGCACACCACTGACGACGGCGGCGATGGCGCCGGCGGCGACTGTGGGCACAGCGGCCTGGAGCAGGGTCCGGACGTCGTTGGACGGCATGGCGGCAACTCCGCTTTTCACAGGGGGCAGGGTGTCGTCATGGACGAGCGTAGTCCCGGGCTGAGTGGTGTCCTCACGCCAAGAGAACCGGCGCATCGCGGTCCTTCGGCTCTATCCGGGGGTTCTCGTGAACCGTATCACAAACTATTTGATGAGGTCTTTACCTGAGGGTGTGCGCGCTGTCACACATGAGAGTGAAGCTGCGCGTTTGTGCAAAAACAGCGCCGACTTGTCTGGTATTGGGGCGCTTCGCTCCCCCACGACTTGGCAATGCTCTAGTCAGATTCTTACCTTGGCAGCTTCGATCGGGGACCGACGGCCGTTGCGCCATTGACACCCGTGACACCGGAGACCCCGGCCGGCACCCGGTCCTCGCCCTCGTCGTCCGCGTCCGCCGCCCGCGCCCGCGGTGCCGCGCCGGCCGCCGGGGCACCCACCGCGCGCCGCCGGTAGCGCGGCGGGACCAGGCGCTGCGCCCAGAGCGGGACGCGCGGGGTGAACCGCGGCAGCAGGAGCAGCACCAGGCCCAGGGCGCTGAGGAAGACGACCCCCAGCACGATCCACATCGAGGCCGAGTTCACCGAGTAGGCGAGCGCGCCGAAGGCGATCAGCGCCGACCAGAAGTACATGATCAGCACCGCCCGGCTGTGGCTGTGCCCCACCTCCAGCAGCCGGTGGTGCAGATGCCCCCGGTCGGCGGCGAACGGCGACTGGCCGCGCCAGGTGCGCCGGACGATCGCCAGGATCAGGTCGGCGGCCGGGATGGCGATGATGGTCAGCGGCATCAGCAGCGGGATGTAGACCGGCACCATCTGGTGCACGGTGTTGCGCTCGGAGCCGGAGAACAGCCGCATCGCGTCCGGGTCGACCTGCCCGGTCACCGAGATCGCGCCGGCCGCCAGCACCAGGCCGATCAGCATCGACCCGGAGTCCCCCATGAAGATCCGCGCCGGGTGCATGTTGTGCGGCAGGAAGCCCAGGCACATGCCCATCAGGATCGCCGCGAACAGGGTGGCCGGGGCGGCGGCCTCGATGCCGTACGAGTACCAGATCCGGTAGGCGTACATGAAGAACGCCGCCGAGGCGATGCACACCATGCCGGCCGCGAGCCCGTCCAGGCCGTCCACGAAGTTGACCGCGTTGATGGTGATGACCACCAGCGCCACCGTCAGCAGCGTGCCCTGCCCCTGGGTGAGCGCCACGTTGCCGACGCCCGGGATGGGCAGCCACAGGATCGTCAGACCCTGCACCACCATCACACCGGCGGCGATCATCTGGGCGCCCAGCTTGATCAGGGCGTCGATCTCGAACTTGTCGTCCAGCACACCGATCAGCCAGATCAGCGCGGCCCCGGAGAGCAGCGCCCGGGGCTCGTTGGAGGTCTCGAAGACCTGGTTGAGGTTGGTGAGGTGGTCGGCGACCAGCATGCCCGCGCACAGGCCGAAGAACATGGCGATACCGCCGAGCCGCGGAGTGGGTTCCCGGTGCACGTCCCGGGCCCGGATCTCCGGCATCGCCCCCGCCACGATCGCGAACTTCCGCACCGGCCCGGTCAGCAGGTACGTCACCGCGGCCGTGATGCAGAGCGTCAGCAGGTATTCACGCACGGGCTTCCCCACAGGTCTCGCTGGCCATTCCAGGCCCACACCCTAGCGATGCGCGCATATGGGTGGGGACTTCCGGGTAGCGACGATGGTTGCACGCGCGGCTGTGCCCCCCGGAGCAACCGCCGTCTTTCACCCCGGATACGGCGGAAACGCCTCCGCCAGTCCCCGGGCCAGCGACCGCGCCCGGGTGACCCCCGTCTCCTCCCTGAGCACCCCGCCGATCAGTTCGGCGATCAGCGCCATCTCCGGCTCCGCCATGCCCTGCGTGGTGACCGCCGCGGTGCCAAGGCGCAGGCCCCGGGCGTCCGGGTGCGGCAGCGCGCAGCAGTCCAGGACCAGGCCGGCCGCCGCCAGCCTCCCGCGCGCGGTGCGGCCGTCGACGCCGAGCGGCGCCGGGTCGACGGTCAGCAGGTGGGTGTCGGTGCCGCCGGTGGTGACCGCCAGGCCCTGGGCGGCCAGCCGGTCGCCGAGCACCCGGGCGTTGGCGACGACCTGATGGGCGTAGGCGGCGAAGGCGGGGGTGCGGGCCTCGCCGAAGGCGACCGCCTTGGCGGCGACGGTGTGCATCTGCGCGCCGCTCTGGGTGAACGGGAAGACCGCCCGGTCCACCCGCTCGGCCAGCTCGGCGCCGCACAGGATCATGCCGCCGCGCGGACCGCGCAGCACCTTGTGGGTGGTGGCGCAGACGATGTCCGCGTACGGCACCGGGCTGGGCGCCGCTCCCCCGGCGACCAGCCCGATCGGATGGGCGGCGTCCGCGATGAGGTACGCGCCGGCCTCGTCGGCGACCTCGCGGAAGAAGGCGTAGTCCAGGTGCCGGGGGTAGCAGATCGAGCCGCACACGATGGCCTTGGGCCGGTGCGCGCGGGCCAGCGCGCGCACCTGGTCCCGGTCGATCAGGCCGGTCTCCGCGTCCACCCCGTAGCCGATGAACCGGAACCAGCGGCCGGAGAAGTTCCCGGGCGACCCGTGGGTGAGGTGCCCGCCGTGCGGCAGGCCGAGGGCGAGGACGGTGTCGCCGGGGCGCAGCAGCGCGGCGTAGGCGGCGAGCACCGCCGAGGAGCCCGAGTGGGGCTGGACGTTGGCGTGCTCGGCCCCGAACAGCGCCCGGGCCCGCTGTACGGCGAGGCGCTCGGCGGCGTCGGCCAGCTCGCAGCCGCCGTGGTGCCGGGCGCCCGGGTAGCCCTCGGCGTACTTGTTGGCCAGCGGGGAGCCGAGCGCGGCCAGCACGGCGGGTGAGGTGAAGTTCTCGGCGGCGATGAGCTGGAGCGTGCCGGCCTGCCGGTCCCGCTCGGCGAGCAGCACGTCGGCCATCTCGGGGTCCTGCCGCCGCAGAACGTCGGCGTCGGCCACGCCGGGGGCGACGGGATGGGTGACCGGCATGGCAGCGCTCCGGGCGGCTCGTCGACGAGGGCGTACGACCACTGTAGGCCCGGGGCGCGCCGGGTGCCCGCCGGAGTGCGGCGGGGTGCCCGTCAGGTGCGCGCGGGCACCCCGGTCAGCGCGGTGACCACCGGGTCGAGCGCCTGGTGTATCTCCTCGCCGATCGACCGGAAGAAGGTCAGCGGGGCGCCGTAGGGGTCGTAGACCTCGTCCGCCTCCGCCGTCGGGGCCAGCAGCCAGCCGCGCAGCGCGGCGGCGGCCCGCACCAGGGCGCGGGCGCGGGCCACCACGCCCTCCTCCAGGGGCGGCAGGGTGGCCGGGTCGATGGCGTTGACCAGGCGGGTGAACTCCTTCAGCGTGAAGGTCCGCAGGCCCGCCGAGTGCCCCATGGAGATCACCTGCGCGCGGTGGTCGCGGGTCGCGGTCAGCACCAGGTCGGCCCGGATCACGTGCTCGTCCAGCAGTTCGCGGCCGACGAAGCCGGAGGCGTCCGCGCCGAAGTCGGCGAGCACGGTCTCCGCGTTGGCCTCCATCGGGGCGCCCTCGTGGCCCCAGGTGCCGGCGCTCTCGACGATCAGCGGGCCGCCCAGGATGCCGAGCCGCTCCCGTACGAAATGGCGGGTCAGCCGCTCGGTGATGGGCGAGCGGCAGACGTTGCCGGTGCTGACGTGGAGGATGCGGAACCGGTCGCGGGGAAGGCCGACGAAGGTCGTCGTCTGTTCCGCGAGACCGCCTATGCCGCGCCCCGCCTCAGGGGCCGTCAATTCGCCACCTCGAGGTCGGGTACGACCTTCCTCAGTTCCTCCGCCGGGATCGCGCCGGCCCGCAGCAGCACGGGCACCTCGCCGGTGACGTCGACGATGGAGGAGGGCTCGTTGCCGGGGGTGGGGCCGCCGTCCAGGTAGACGGAGACGGAGTCGCCGAGCATGCTCTGCGCGGCGTCGCAGTCCTCCGGCACGGGGTGCCCGGTGAGGTTGGCGGAGGTGACGCCCATGGGGCCGACCTCGGTGAGCAGCTCGATGGCGACCGGGTGCAGCGGCATCCGGACGGCGACGGTGCCCCGGGTGTCCCCGAGGTCCCACTGGAGCGAGGGCTGGTGCCGGGCGACCAGGGTGAGCGCGCCCGGCCAGAACGCGTCGACCAGCTCCCAGGCCGACTCGGAGAAGTCGGTGACCAGGCCGTGCAGCGTGTTCGGGGAGCCGATCAGCACGGGGGTGGGCATGGCACGGCCCCGTCCCTTGGCCTCCAGCAGGTCGGCGACGGCCTCCGCGGAGAACGCGTCGGCGCCGATCCCGTACACCGTGTCCGTCGGCAGCACCACCAGCTCGCCACGGCGGACGGCGGACGCGGCCTCGCGCAGACCGGTCACGCGGTCGGTCGCGTCGTTGGTGTCGTATCGCCGTGCCATGTCTAGCGGGCCTCCTCGTGCACGTGCTGCGGATGCGGGGTCGGGGCGGTGCTCACGGCAGCGCCTTGCGGGCGGTGGCGAACCGGGGGCGGTTGTTGAGGTCGGGGTGGTCGGCGGCGTCGGCCCAGCCCCGCTCCTCGGTGAAGATCCACGGCACCTGGCCGCCCTGGGTGTCGGCGTGCTCGACGACCACCACACCGCCGGGGCGCAGCAGCCGGTGCGCGGTGCGCTCCAGGCCGCGGATGAGGTCCAGGCCGTCCTCGCCGGAGAACAGCGCCATCTGCGGGTCGTGGTCGCGGGCCTCGGGGGCGACGTACTCCCACTCGGTGAGCGGGATGTACGGCGGGTTGGAGATGACCAGGTCGACCTGGCCGTCGAGGTCCGGGAAGGCGGTCAGGGCGTCGCCCTGGCGCAGCTCGACCCTGGAGCCCGCCATGTTCCTGCGGGTCCACACCAGGGCGTCCTCGCTCAGCTCCACGGCGTACACCCGCGAGCGCGGCACCTCCTGGGCGAGGGCCAGCGCGATGGCGCCGGAGCCGGTGCACAGGTCGACGATGCAGGGCTCGACGACGTCCATGGCGCGCACCGCGTCTATCGCCCAGCCGACCACCGACTCGGTCTCCGGGCGGGGCACGAAGACGCCGGGGCCGACCTGGAGCTCCAGGTAGCGGAAGTAGGCGCGTCCGGTGATGTGCTGGAGCGGCTCGCGGGCCTCACGGCGGGCGATGACCTCCCAGTACCGGGCGTCGAAGTCCGCGTCCCGCACGGTGTGCAGCTCGCCCCGCTTGACGCCGTGCACGAACGCGGCGAGCTCCTCCGCGTCGGTGCGCGGCGAGGGCACGCCGGCGTCGGCCAGCCGCTGGGTGGCCTGGGCCACCTCCATGAGCAGCAGGTTCACGCGTCCTCCGAGCTGTCGGTGAGGGTCAGGCGGCGGCGAGCTTGGCGGCCGAGTCCGCGTCGACGCAAGCCTGGATCACCGCGTCGAGGTCGCCGTCCAGGACCTGGTCCAGGTTGTACGCCTTGAAGCCGACGCGGTGGTCCGAGATGCGGTTCTCCGGGAAGTTGTACGTACGGATCTTCTCGGAGCGGTCGACGGTGCGGACCTGGCTGCGGCGGGCGTCGGCGGCCTCCCGCTCCGCCTCCTCCTGCGCCATGGCCAGCAGCCGTGAGCGCAGGATACGCAGGGCCTGCTCCTTGTTCTGGAGCTGGCTCTTCTCGTTCTGGCAGGAGGCGACGACGCCGGTCGGGATGTGCGTGATGCGCACGGCGGAGTCGGTGGTGTTCACGGACTGCCCGCCGGGCCCGGAGGACCGGTAGACGTCGATGCGCAGGTCATTGGGGTTGATCTCGACGTCGACCTCCTCGGCCTCGGGGGTCACCAGGACACCGGCGGCGGAGGTGTGGATGCGGCCCTGCGACTCGGTGGCGGGCACCCGCTGCACGCGGTGCACCCCGCCCTCGTACTTCAGCCGGGCCCACACGCCCTGGCCGGGCTCGGTCTGGCCGCGGGTCTTCACGGCGACCTGGACGTCCTTGTAGCCGCCCAGCTCGGACTCGGTGGCGTCGATGATCTCGGTCTTCCAGCCGACCCGCTCGGCGTAGCGCAGGTACATGCGCAGCAGGTCCCCGGCGAACAGCGCGGACTCGTCGCCGCCGGCGCCGGCCTTGATCTCCAGGATGACGTCCTTGTCGTCGCTGGGGTCGCGCGGGACGAGCAGCAGCCGCAGCTTCTCGGTCAGCTCCTCGCGGTGCTTCTCCAGCTCCTTGACCTCGGCCGCGAACTCCGGGTCGTCGGCGCCCAGTTCCCGCGCGGTCTCGATGTCGTCGCCCGTCTGCTTCCAGGAGCGGTACGTGGCGATGATCGGGGTCAGCTCGGCGTAGCGCTTGTTCAGCTTGCGCGCGTTCGCCTGGTCGGCGTGGACCGACGGGTCGGCGAGCGTCTTCTCCAGGTCGGCGTGCTCGGCGACGAGTTCCTCGACGGCCTCGAACATCTTGGGGCTCCTGATACTGCGGGGAAAGGGGAAGGCGGGCGACCAAAAACGCCGGTCCCGGCACGCCCCGGGCGGGGGCGCGGCCGTGGACCGGCGGTCTGGGGCTCGCTACTTCTTGGAGCCGGCGGCAGCCTTGCCGAAGCGGGCCTCGAAGCGGGCCACGCGGCCACCGGTGTCGAGGATCTTCTGCTTGCCCGTGTAGAACGGGTGGCACTCGGAGCAGACCTCGGCCCGGATGGTGCCGGACTGGATGGTGCTGCGGGTGGTGAACGACGCGCCGCAGGTGCAGCTCACCTGGGTCTCGACGTACTCGGGGTGGATCTCGCGCTTCAAGGTGTCTCCTAGGTTCGGGAGGGCTCCGGGTCGCCGCCGCGGATTGCGGGAGCGTGAACCGGGGCCGACGGACCAGTCTGCCAGGACTGGCGCCTACTCCCCAAACCGGGGGGCGGGGCCGGGTATTCCCGGCCTGGTCAGGAGGGGCTGACGACGCCGTCCGCCTTGCCGGTGGCGGTGTCCTTCGTGGCGCTCTTGGGGATCGCCCGGTCGTTCTTGAGGGCCGTCCAGACCTGCTGGGCCTTGGTCTCCTCGACGATGACGCGGTTGCCGTCCTGCGGGTCGTACTGGACCGGCATCGTGACCATGGTCATGCTGCCGGCGCCGATGCCCTTGAGGCCGCCGGCGAAGGACATCAGGGCGTTCACCGAGCCCAGGCCGGAGTCGGTGGTGACGGCCTTGGTGGCGGTGTCGGCGAGGTCGACCAGCTTCTTGGGGCTGGTCAGCAGCCCGATCTCCTTGACCTGATCGACCAGGGCCTTGATGAACGCCTGCTGGAGCTGGATGCGGCCGAGGTCGGAGCCGTCGCCGACGCCGTGCCGGGTGCGGACCAGGCCGAGCGCCTGCTCGCCGTCGAGGGTGTGCTCGCCGGCCTTGAGGCTGAGGTGGCTGTCGGGGTCCTCGATGTCCTTCGTGGTGGTGATGTCGACGCCGCCGAGTTCGTCGATGAGCTTCTGGAAGCCGCTGAAGTCGACTTCCAGGTAGTGGTCCATGCGCAGTCCGCTGAGCGACTCGACGGTCTTGACCGCGCAGGCGGCGCCGCCGGTGGCGTACGCGGAGTTGAACATGGCGTTGGTGGCGGCGGGGTGGACGCCGCCCTCGGCGTCGGTGCACTCGGGGCGCTCGATGATGGTGTCGCGGGGGATGGAGACCACGCTGGCCTTCTGGTGGCCCTCGTGGATGTGCACGATCATCGCGGTGTCGGAGCGGGCGGTGCCGTCGTCGGTGCCGCCGCCGAGCTTCTTGTTGCCGCCGGCGCGGGTGTCGGAGCCGAGGACCAGGATGTTCTCGGAGCCGTCGTCGGTCTTCTCCGGGCGGTCGGTGCCCAGGGCCTGGTCGATGTCGACGCTGTGCAGGTTGCCGTTGAGCTTGAAGTACAGGTAGCCGACCCCGCTGCCGCCCAGGACGACGATGCCGGCCGCGGTCCAGGCGGCGACCAGCAGGCCCGTGCGGCGCCGGCCGCGCGGCTTGCGGCGGCGGCCCTTGGCGCGGCGGCGCGGGGCCCTGGTGCCGGGCTCTGACGGTATGCCGGGCTCCGGCGTGCTCTCGGCGGACATGTGCTCCTCGGCTCTCGGACTCTCGACGCACCATCGTCGCTCCGTCCGGTCAGACGGAGAAACCCGGGAAAGGGTTGCACAGCGTTCCGTGACCGAACGGCCCCGCCATGACTACGCACCGTATCGACGGTGGCGGCGAAACCGGGGGCTCACCTGCGGTTTCACCGGGGCGCACGGAACCGCACAGAAAACTCACAGAAAGGGAGCAGTGTGGCAAACGTCTCCCGTGCGCCCCTGCCGTCCCTCCCGTCACCGGGGCCTACGCACGCCACGAGGGCCGCTCCCGGTGCGGGAGCGGCCCTCGTGGCGTTACGGGTGGCGGTGCGGGACGGGCCCTCAGTCGCCGTTGCCCGGCGCGGGGGTCGTCTTCTGGATCTGGAGCAGGAACTCGGCGTTCGACTTGGTCTGCTTCATCTTGTCCAGCAGCAGCTCGATCGCCTGCTGCGAGTCGAGGGCGTGCAGCACCCGGCGCAGCTTCCAGACGATGGCCAGCTCCTCGCTGCCGAGCAGGATCTCCTCCTTGCGGGTGCCGGACGCGTCCACGTCCACCGCGGGGAAGATGCGCTTGTCGGCGAGCTTCCGGTCGAGCTTGAGCTCCATGTTGCCGGTGCCCTTGAACTCCTCGAAGATCACCTCGTCCATGCGGGACCCGGTGTCCACCAGCGCGGTGGCGAGGATGGTCAGCGAACCGCCGTCCTCGATGTTGCGGGCCGCACCGAAGAAGCGCTTCGGCGGGTACAGGGCGGTGGAGTCGACACCACCGGAGAGGATGCGGCCGGAGGCCGGCGCGGCGAGGTTGTACGCACGGCCCAGACGCGTGATCGAGTCCAGCAGCACGACCACGTCGTGGCCCAGCTCCACCAGGCGCTTGGCGCGCTCGATGGCCAGCTCGGCGACGGTGGTGTGGTCCTCGGCCGGGCGGTCGAAGGTCGAGGAGATGACCTCGCCCTTGACCGACCGCTGCATGTCGGTGACCTCTTCCGGACGCTCGTCGACGAGGACGACCATCAGGTGGCACTCGGGGTTGTTGTGCGTGATCGCGTTGGCGACCGCCTGCATGATCATGGTCTTGCCGGTCTTCGGCGGGGCCACGATCAGACCGCGCTGGCCCTTGCCGATCGGCGAGACCAGGTCGATGATCCGGGTCGTCAGCACGCCCGGGTCGGTCTCCAGGCGGAGCCGGTCCTGCGGGTACAGCGGCGTCAGCTTGTTGAACTCCGGCCGCCCGCGGCCGTGTTCGGGCGCCATGCCGTTGACCGAGTCGAGGCGGACCAGCGCGTTGAACTTCTCGCGCCGCTCGCCCTCCTTGGGCTGGCGCACCGCGCCGGTGATGTGGTCGCCCTTGCGCAGGCCGTTCTTGCGGACCTGGGCGAGGGAGACGTACACGTCGTTGGGGCCCGGGAGGTAGCCCGAGGTACGGATGAACGCGTAGTTGTCGAGGATGTCGAGGATGCCCGCGACCGGGATCAGGACGTCGTCCTCGTTGATCTGCGGCTCGGCGGCGATGTCGTCGCGCCCGCGGCGGCCCCGGCGGTCCCGGTAGCGCCCGCGTCGGCCGCGCCGGCCGCCGTCGAAGTCGTCGTCGTCCTGCTGCTGGCGGTCCTGCCGGCCGCCGCCCTGCTGCTGGCGCTGGCCGCCGCCCTGGTTCTGCTGGTCGTCGCCCTTGCCGCGGCGGTCGCGGTCACCGCGCTCCCGGTCACCGCGGTCGCGGTCCCGGCCGCGGTCCCGGCGGTCACGCCGGCGGCCCTCGCCGCCGTCGCCGTCGGAGCGGGCGTCGCCCTGGTGCTGCTGGCCGCCCTGGCCCTGCTGCTGCGTCTGCTGCGCGGTGTCGGTCTTCGGCTCGGCGACGGCCGTGTCGGCCGCGGCGGCCGGGCTCCCGGCGTCGGCGGTGGCGCGGCGGCGGCGGCGCTCGGCGGGGGCCTCCTCGGCCTCGCTCGTCCGGGCGGGGGTGCCGGCGGGCTGTCCCGGGATCTCGATCTGCTGCTGGGCGCCGGCGGCCTTCTCGGCGGAGTCGGTGGCCTTGGCCGCCTTCTTCCCCGCCTTCTCGCCCTTGTCGGCCTGCTCGGCGGCGGGGCCCTCGTCGCCGGTGCGGGTCCGGGCGGTGGCGCGGCGCTTCGGCTTGCTCTCGGCGGCGCCGTCCGCGGCCTTGGCGGGCGCGCCCGAAGCGGCCTGCGCCTCCTTGATGACCTCGATCAACTGGCTCTTGCGCATCCGCGCGGTGCCCCTGATGCCGAGGCCGGATGCGACCTGCTGCAACTCGGCCAGCACCATGCCCTCGAGGCCGGTACCGCGGCGCCGCCGGGAGCCGGCACCGGTGGCAGGCGCGGAGGCGTCCGTGGCGGGCGCTGCAGCGGTCTCCTCGACACGTGCGCCCATCAGATCGGTGGTGTCGCTCACGAAGGGTCCTTCCCTGGAGCGGACGTCGGCCTGTCTGGCTCGGCGACCGGTTGTGCTGTCCGGCTTCGGTCCTTGCTGTGTGAACCGTGCCGGGGCGGTGGTCCGCCTAAGCGGCGGAAGAGATATCTGGTGATGGCGCTTCCTTGAGCCGTGGCACCCAGTGTCTGTGTCACGCGGCGTGGTCGCACCGGTTCCGAAGCGTGCCCGGCGAGCCGCTCAGTGCCGATGGAGGCCGGACGCGTGGCGTACGGCGGTCACAACACAATGCGGCTTGGGGGGCTCCCGGAAGAATGTCTGTCCCGGACGGGGACACGAGGCACCTCGCCATGGTGAGGTCGGGTGCAGACTTGAGGTTAACACTACCGGATCCAACAAACATTCCCCCTCTCCAAATCCGGCAACCGTGCGCATTCACATGTCGCCGGGGGGCGCGAGCGGCAGCACGCTCGCCCCTCGCAGGTCCAGGCCGAGCCGGTTCGCCGCCCAGTCCGCACCGGCCAGCGCCTCGACCTTGTCGGCGGTGCCGGCGTCGGCCAGCGCCATGACGGTGGGCCCGGCACCGGAGATCACCGCCGGGATGCCGTCGCTCCGCAGCCGGTCCACCAGCGCCGCGCTCTCGGGCATCGCCGGGGCGCGGTACTCCTGGTGGAGGCGGTCCTCGGTGGCCGGCAGCAACAGCTCGGGGCGCCGGGTGAGGGCTTCGACGAGCAGTGCGGCGCGGCCGGCGTTGGCGGCGGCGTCGACATGCGGCACGGTCCGCGGGAGCAGTCCGCGCGCCGTCTCCGTCAGTACCGGCTTCCCGGGGACGAAAACCACCGGAACGATGGAATCGGCGGGCTCCATCCTGATCGCACGGGCGGCACCGCTCTCCATCCAGGACAGGGTGAAGCCGCCGAGCAGACAGGCCGCCACATTGTCCGGGTGCCCCTCTATCTCGGTGGCGAGGTCGAGCAGCGCCGCGTCGTCCAGGCGGGCCTCGCCGCCTATGGTCACCGCGCGGGCGGCGACGATGCCGGCGCAGATGGCGGCGGAGGAGGAGCCGAGGCCGCGGCCGTGCGGGATGCGGTTGGCGCAGACGATCTCCAGGCCGCGCGGCTGCCCGCCGAGCAGGTCGAAGGCGGTGCGCAGGGAGCGTACGAGCAGGTGCTTCTCGTCGCGCGGCAGGGTCTCGCTGCCCTCCCCGGCGATGTCGATGTGCAGCCCGGAGTCGGCCACCCGGACGACGACGTCGTCGTAGAGCCCCAGCGCGAGGCCGAGGGCGTCGAAGCCCGGGCCGAGGTTGGCGCTGGTGGCGGGGACGCGCACCCGGACGGCGGCGGCGCGGAACGCTGGACCGGCCATCGCTCGTTGACTCTCCTTGAGCTGCGTGATGGTCGAATGACTCCGAGGGACATCCGATGACGTACGGGAACCCGATCCGGTCGCCGCAGCCTGCCGTACGGACGACCGTCCCGACCGCTTCCCGGCCGCGGGGACGGCGCGGCACCGCGGCATATGCGGCGGGCGGGTTCGGTACAGCCTATCGAAGGAAGGTTCTGTGGCGACATAGGGCGCACAGGAGGCGCACGATGCGTGTCGTAAGCCCCCTATGCACCCCCTGGGGAACGCCTCCCCCGACCGGCGCCGCCGGGGCCCCGGCTAGGCGGACCGCGGCGGCGTCAGACCAGGCCGAGGCGTTGCGCGGCGGTCGCGGCGTCGACCGGGACGGTGACCGGCTGGGGGGCGCCGGCCACGGCCCAGTCGGGGTCCTTCAGGCCATTGCCGGTGACCGTGCACACGATCGTCTGGCCCGGGTCGACCTTGCCCTGCTCGGCGGCCTTCAGCAGACCGGCGACCGACGCGGCGGAGGCGGGCTCCACGAAGACGCCCTCCTGGGAGGCCAACAGCCGGTAGGCGCGCAGGATCTCACGGTCCGTCACCTCGTCGATGGCGCCGCCCGACTCGTCCCGCGCGGCGAGCGCGAAGTCCCAGGAGGCGGGGTTGCCGATCCGGATGGCGGTGGCGATGGTCGAGGGGTCCTTGACCACCTCGCCGCGCACGATCGGCGCGGAGCCGGACGCCTGGAACCCCCACATGCGCGGGGTGCGCGCGGCGACCCCGTCGGCGGCGTACTCCCGGTACCCCTTCCAGTACGCGGTGATGTTGCCCGCGTTGCCGACCGGCAGGACGTGGATGTCGGGCGCGTCGCCGAGCATGTCGACGATCTCGAAGGCGGCCGTCTTCTGCCCCTCGATCCGCACCGGGTTGACCGAATTGACCAGCGCCACCGGGTAGTTGTCGCTGAGCGCGCGGGCCAGGGTGAGGCAGTCGTCGAAGTTGCCGTCGACCTGGAGGATCTTCGCGCCGTGCACCAGGGCCTGGCCCATCTTGCCGAGCGCGATCTTGCCCTGCGGCACCAGGACGGCGGACACCATGCCGGCCCGCACCCCGTACGCGGCGGCGGAGGCCGACGTGTTGCCGGTGGAGGCGCAGATGACGGCCTGCGCGCCCTCCTCCTTGGCCTTGCTGATGGCCATGGTCATGCCGCGGTCCTTGAAGGACCCGGTGGGGTTCGCGCCCTCCACCTTGAGGTGGACCTCGCAGCCCGTGCGCTCGGAGAGCACCTGCGCGGGCACGAGCGGCGTGCCGCCCTCGCGGAGCGTCACGACCGGCGTGCTGGCGGAGACCGGCAGCCTGTCCCGGTACTCCTCGATGATTCCGCGCCACTGGTGGGTCATTGCTGGTTACTCTCCTTCAACCCGCATGATGCTGGCGACACCCCGCACGGTGTCGAGCTTGCGCAGCGCCTCGACGGTGCCGCCCAGGGCGGCGTCGGACGCGCGGTGGGTGACGACGACGAGCGATGCCTCGCCGTCCTTGCCGGACTGCCGGACGGTGTCGATGGACACCCCGTGCTCGGCGAACACCGTGGCCACCTGGGCGAGGACGCCCGGCTTGTCGGCGACGTCGAGACTGATGTGGTACCGCGTGACCACCTCGCCCATCGGCGACACGGGCAGCGCGGCGTACGCGGACTCACCGGGCCCGCGCCCGCCGCCGAGCCGGTTGCGGCAGACGGCGACCAGGTCGCCGAGGACGGCGGAGGCGGTCGGCGCCCCGCCGGCGCCGGGCCCGTAGAACATGAGCTGCCCGGCCGCCTCCGCTTCCACGAAGACGGCGTTGTAGGCCCCGCGGACATTGGCCAGCGGATGGCTGAGCGGGATCATCGCGGGGTGCACCCGCGCGGTGACGGAGGCCCCGTCCGCGGCCCGCTCGCAGATGGCGAGCAGCTTGATGGTGCAGCCCATCTCCTTGGCGGAGGCGAAGTCGGCGGCGGTGACCTCGGTCATGCCCTCGCGGTGGACGTCGTCCAGGCGCACCCGCGTGTGGAAGGCGATCCCGGCGAGGATGGCGGCCTTGGCGGCGGCGTCGAAGCCCTCCACGTCGGCGGTCGGGTCGGCCTCCGCGTACCCGAGGGCGGTGGCCTCGTCCAGCGCCTCCTGGTAGCCGGCGCCGGTGGAGTCCATGGCGTCGAGGATGAAGTTGGTCGTCCCGTTGACGATGCCCAGCACCCGGTTGACCTTGTCGCCGGCCAGGGACTCGCGCAGCGGCCGGATCAGCGGGATGGCGCCGGCCACGGCGGCCTCGTAGTACAGGTCCCGGCCCTGCCCGGCGGCGACGGCGTGCAGCGCGGGGCCGTCCTGGGCGAGCAGCGCCTTGTTGGCGGAGACCACGGAGGCGCCGTGCTCCATGGCGGTGGTGATCAACGTCCGGGCGGGCTCGATGCCGCCGATGACCTCGACGACCACGTCGATGTCCCCGCGTTTGACCAGGGCGGTGGCGTCCGTGGTGACCAGGGCGGGGTCGATGCCCTCGCGTACCCGGTCCGGCCGCCGTACCGCCACGCCCGCCAGCTCCACCGGGGCGCCGATCCGGGCGGCGAGGTCGTCGGCGTGCGTCGTCATGATGCGCGCCACCTCTGAGCCGACCACTCCACAGCCCAGCAGCGCCACCTTCAGCGGACGCGTACGCATCATCCGACCTCGTTTCCTCTTACCGTCTGCGGTGGAACCAGTCTCACTCACCGGACGGGAGTTTCTGCCCTTCGTCCGGATCCTGAGACATTAATTTCATTTGCGCGGGGCGTACGCACGGAAGATCTCCCGCGCGTACGCCCCTCCCCCGGGGCCCGCCGGATCAGCCGACGTCGAGCCGCAGCAGGTCCTCCTCGGTCTCCCGCCGCACGATCGCCCGCGCCTCACCGTCCCGGACCGCGACCACGGGCGGGCGCAGCACATGGTTGTAGTTGCTCGCCATGGACCGGCAGTACGCCCCGGTGGCCGGTACGGCGATGAGGTCGCCGGGCGCCAGATCGGCCGGCAGGAACGCGTCCTTGACCACGATGTCCCCGCTCTCGCAGTGCTTGCCGACCACCCGCGCGAGCATCGGCTCGGCATCGCTGGCCCGGGACACCAGGGCGACGCTGTACTCGGCGTCGTAGAGCGCGGTACGGATGTTGTCCGACATGCCCCCGTCGACGGAGACGTAGGTCCGCAGCCCGTCGAGCGGCTTGACGGTGCCGACCTCGTACAGCGTGAAGGCGGTCGGCCCGACGATGGCCCGCCCGGGCTCCACCGAGATCCGCGGCACCCGCAGGCTCGCCGCCTCGCACTCCCGCGTGACGATCTCGGTCAGCGCCTTGGCGATCTCGTGCGGCTCGCGCGGGTCGTCGTCACTGGTGTACGCGATCCCGAGCCCGCCCCCGAGGTCGATCTCGGGCAGCTCCACACCGTGCTCGTCCCGGATGTCCTTCAGCAGCCCGACCACCCGGTGCGCGGCGACCTCGAACCCGGACATGTCGAAGATCTGCGACCCGATGTGCGAGTGGATGCCGATCAGCTCCAGCCCGTCGAGCTGCAACGCCCGCCGCACCGCCTCGGCGGCCTGCCCGCCCGCCAGCGGAATCCCGAACTTCTGATCCTCGTGGGCGGTGGCGATGAACTCGTGCGTGTGCGCCTCCACCCCCACGGTGATACGGATCTGCACCCGCTGCCGCGTCCCCAGCTCCCGGGCGATGTGCGCCACCCGGACGATCTCCTGGAAGGAGTCGAGCACGATCCGCCCGACCCCGGCGCGCACCGCCCGCTCCAGCTCCTGGACGGACTTGTTGTTGCCGTGGAAGGCGATCCGCTCGGGCGCCATCCCGGCGGACAGCGCGGTGGCCAGCTCGCCCCCCGAGCACACGTCGAGGTTCAGCCCTTCCTCGTCCAGCCAGCGGACGACGGCCCGGGACAGGAACGCCTTCCCGGCGTAGAACACGTCGGCGCCGGCCCCGAAGGCCGTGCGCCAGGCCCGCGCCCGGGCCCGGAAGTCGCTCTCGTCCAGGACGTAGGCGGGCGTGCCGAACTCCTCGGCGAGCCGGACGACGGACATCCCGCCGACGGTGACGACCCCGTCGGCGCCGCGGTCGACGGTCCGCGCCCACACCTTCGGGTCCAGGGCGTTGAGATCGGCGGGCGGGGCGGCGTAGTGCCCCTCGGGGAGGACGTCGGCGTGCCGGGGCCCGGCGGGGTGTGCGGAACGGCTCATTTCTCCGGTGGCTCTCTTCTGGGCTCTCGTCAGAGGTGGTCGGGTGCGTCGATGCCGAGCAGGGACAAGCCGCCGGCCAGCACCGCCCCGGCGGCTTCGGCGAGCGCGAGCCGGGCACGGTGGGCGGCCGAGGGTTTCTCCTCCCCGACGGGCAGCACCAGCGGCAGCAACGGCAGCAGCTCGTCGGCGACGGCGACGAGCTGCCGGGCCACCCGGTCCGGAGCCCGGTCCCGCGCCGCCACCGCCAGCACCCGCGGATGATCCCCGAGCCGCGCGAGCAACGCCTGCGCCCCGTCGACGGGCCCCGGGACGGCCCCGAACCCCAGCTCGGCGGCGTTGCGCCCGAGCGCCCGCGTACGGGCATGGGCGTACCGCACCCGGAACAGGGGGTTCTCCTCGCGCTGCACGAGATGCCGGGCGTCGATGCGGGGGGTGTCGTGGGCGGCCGGGTGGAGCAGGGCCCAGCGGGAGGCGTCGGGGCCTAGGGGGTGGGGGGAGGTGGGGGCGGGGGTTGGGTGGAGGTGGAGGGCGGTGGGGGCGTCTGTGGGGGTGGGGCGGGCGTTGGTGTGGGCGTCGCGGGCGTCGGCGTCGTACACGGGGACGCCTTGTGATCGGAGGATGCGGGCGACGGCGTCACGGAAGACGAGGGCGCGAGCCTCGGAAGGACAGAGGAGCCGCACTCCAGGCCCCTCCCCACCGCGCTCGACGAACCCGTACCGGACCCCGTCCCGCAGGATGCGCTCGACGAGCCCGACGGAGGCGTCCTGGCCAAGGTGGACATTGAGGAACCCGGGCCCGGTGACGACGACCTCGCGGATACCGCCGGTGCCGAGGAGATAGGGCCGCAGCACCTCGGCCACACGCCGGGGCGGCTGCCCGGCCGGCCGGGCGAGCTGCAAGGCGAGGTTGCTGGCGTAGTCCCCGCACCCCCCGGGCCCCGGCACGGTCACCACGGCCCGCTCAGGAACGGCCACGCTGAGCTTGCCCTCGTCGACAGCGCACCGCACGGCGTGCAGCAGGGTGCGCGAGAGCTCGACGGGGGTCACGGGACCAGCGTAGGGGAGGAGAGGGGCGGGTAGGCGAACCGGTTCGCGGCAGTCCCGGCATGTGGACGACGCCGCTACCCGGCCCACTCCCCACGCGCGGCGAACCGACCCCCGTCACCGTCACCGTCCCCTCCCTCCCGGCGCGGCGGACACTCGGCCAGCCGCCGCACCAGCCCCACCAGGTCGGCGGGCTCGAACGGCTTGGACAGAAACGCGTCGACACCGACATCAAGACCGGCGTCGACCTCGCCCTGGGCGCAAGCACTGACGATGGCGAGCGGAAGATCCCGGGTACGCGGATCGGCCCGCAGTCTGGCAGCGGTACGGAGCCCGTCGAGGCGGGGCATGACCACGTCGAGGGTGACCACATCGGGCCGCACCTGATGCACGACTTCCAGACACTCGGCACCATCGGCCGCGGTCACGACCTCGAAGCCCTCCAGCTCGAGGTTGACCCTGATCAACTGCCGGATCACCTTGTTGTCGTCCACGACAAGGACCCGGCTAGACGCGCCTGGCACAACTTGAGAGTAGGTCGGGACCGGCCATCGCGTCCGGCTTTTCCCGACTTCCACCCCCTGTGGGGGACCCGCCCTTGATCACCTGACGCCCAACCCGGTCATGACCACCCCGACAGAGCTGGTAGTGTTCTACCCGTCGCCGCGAGCGACACGCCCCCGTAGCTCAGGGGATAGAGCAACGGCCTCCGGAGCCGTGTGCGCAGGTTCGAATCCTGCCGGGGGCACCTTGCAGGAGGTGCCTAAAGACCCCGTCATCAGCGGAAACGCTGAGAGCGGGGTCTTCGCGTATGTGCAGGCGTGTGCGGCCCGGAGCGGCCGTATGCCGGGGTCTGTGGACTATTCGTGGACAGGGCCTTGGGGCATTCGCCCTGGTCAGGCCCAACGTTTCGAGAGTGCCCGTCAGTCGGCGTCCGGCCATTGCTCAGGGGGCGGAGGCGGCTCCGGCTCGTCCCGTTCCGTCTGCCGCGCGTTCTCTCCTCGCAAGGCCGTCAGCCACGGCCATGAATCCGGCAGCGGTTGCGCAGGGCAGGCTAAGCGGTGCGCGATACGGCAGCGCTGGAACTGAGCCGGCGGACAGACCCCGTAGACGGTCACCCGCCCATCAGACAGCTCGATCCACCGGTGCTCCGCGGGCACCGTGTGAGCCAGTGGAGCCATGTGGGGTTCCAACATCACCCAGTCATACTCAAGCATCGCCACCCGATCTTGCGGTAAGCCACAGTACGGACAGCGGGACTGCCCGCTACCCAGTCGGAGCGGCGTCTTCTCCAAAGCCCCCGTAAGGCGAGGGGCGGCATCGCGGCGGCCCCTGCGTAGAGCGCGAACCAGACGGGACACCTGAGGCAGTGGTGCGCTGATAGAGAAATACGACCCGGCAGGTGCAACCAGCAACCACCGACCAAAAAAGCGACCGAGACATGACGAAGCCCCCAGCCCGAAAGCCAGGGGGCCAACGCCCAGAGACCGATCACTCGTACTCGCGCGACAACTCTTCGATCTTGCCGTTAGCGATTTCCTGCCGACCATCGATGCATTTGGCATAGCGGGACAGCAGAACCTCGACACTGTTGCCCGCACGCTCGACAACCTCGGTGGTGTCCACCCCGGAGTTCAGCCACGTCGACAGCGCCGAGTGCCGAAGATCGTACGGACGCGCAGCGAGCGGGGAGGCGACCGCGGCCGGCGGGAGTGCCAGCGCACGAGCCTCCTGCCAGACGCGGTAGTACGTGGACGAGCCGTCCACTCCCCCGCGTTCTTTGGTGAACAGCCGCCCGTCCTCGGCAGTCCCGAACGTATCGATGTGCTGCCGGAGGATAGTCAAGAGCTGGGGCGGGATCGGCACGAGCCGGACCTCTTCCGCCAGCCGGTTCTTGCGGCCCTGGTCGTCGTGGGTCTCGCTATAGTCGGTCCACCGCTTGCCGACACTGGACCGCGTCCGGTTCAACAGTGCTGCACCCCAACCGGCCTCGGGCAACTTCAGATCCGCACCGGTGAGGCCCACGGCCTCAGCCGGACGCAGGGCGCCGTCGAATGAGATGACTTCTTAGGCCCTCGAACTCTGCCGTAGCCGCTCAGGCCACGGGTACCTGTCCGGAGGCCGTCGGCAGCCAGCAGCAAGCGTCGCGGATCAATTACTGAGAAGTTGCGCGTCCATGACTCCCGATGCGAGGTTTCGGCTGAAGCTTTCGAAGCCCTGGGTGAGGCTGACGCCTCGGCACTCGACCAGCATGGCATCAATCCTTTCCTCGCCGACCTCGATCGTTTGGAATATCTGAGTTGAACCGGGCTCCGTCGGGTCCCCGTGTGAGGCGGGGCGTGGATAGAGGAGAATCATCCGCTGGACACCCGCAGCGCGCATGAAGGCCAGAGACTCGTAGACGTCGGAGTTGTCGACGGACAGCTTGCCGTTCAGCCGGGTTCGGTACTTGGCGTCGACAAGCAGTGTGGGCGCGTCGCGTGGCCCAACCGTCACGTCCGGAGTGACCTTAAGCACCTTGCTGTCCCTCTTGCCGAGCGAGAAGCCCATTGACGAGTGCACCTCGGTCGGGGCAAGCCCCACACGCAGCGCAAGCTCGCACAGCTGCTGCCAGGTGGACCACATCACCATCACGTAGCCGGGTGCATTCAGGTGTTTCTCCTGATAGCCAACGCCGAAGCCGTTGAGCACTTCCACGGATAGGTCGTACAGGGACTGCCAGTGGTGGTAGCGGTTCGGCAGCTTGCGATGCCTGGCCGAGCGCACCTCCCGCTGGGGAGCCAGCGCCTGGCGCATGCGGAGCAGCTGGCGCGCCGTCTCACCGTCCTGGGCCTCGGGTATCAGGACACTCGCCGCAGACGAGATGATTTCATTCCAGAAATTCACATGGTCGAAGACCAGCTGGGTCTGGCGGAAACCCTCTGCGTCCGGCAAGACAATGCCGACCGGGTCGAGGTCACCGACGACGGCATAGTCGTACACCGTACGGGACCTGTACTCGCGCAGCGGACGCCGGTGACTGGCCCAATACAGGTTCGCGAGGGTACGGCCTACCAGCGTGGCGAGATCGCCGCGGGTGGCAACGTCGGCGCGCAGATGCTCCCGCGGCAACAGCTTTCCCGTTCTACTCAGCAGGGCCACGCGGAAGAAGTCCTGCCGCCAGTCTGGGTCCGCCCCGTCCAAGAACTTCGGCACGATCTCCAGCTCTAGCTGCGGTGAGAGCCTGAGCAAGCCGGCGACGCCATCGATCCGGACCGTGCCAGCCGATGAGATACGCAGTGGGAGACGCTCATAACCAAGCAGATTCACCAGGCGCTGCCCCGCCTGGAAGAGCAGCCGCTCGACCTCCGGTTCCGGCTGCCCCGCCAACTGGGCCAGCCGGGACACCAAACGTGTTTCCTCACGATTCTCAGCCAGGCGTACTCGATGCAACGTCGTGCTGCTCATCAGGGCGACTCAGCGATGGCCTTGAGGGCCGGATAGACCTGGTCTTGCCGCAGTTCCCCGGCTGGCGACAGCTGGAGTACCGGCTGCTCGGCGAAGGTCACCGACGTGAGCGAGAACGGGCTGCCTGGAGCACCTGCCGATATTGTCTCGGCGACGCCCTGCAGGTCACCGAAAAAAACCTCGTCGATGTGGGCGCGTAGAAGCCGCCAGCAGTCGGCCGCGTACCGCAGTGCCATTTCCTTGTCCGTCGGCGCGACCGCGTGCATGAGAGCACCATGGCCCATCTGATAGGCCGCACCTCGGCCTAGGGTAAGCCGTTCGTTCACCTTCCGCCAAGCCCGCACCAACGCCGCGTAGACATCCCTGTGATCTGTCGGCTGCTCGGGAAGGGTCGCGTCGGGCTGGGCTACGGGGCTTCCCACAAGCTCGAAATAGGTCCTTAGGACAGCCTCGTCGGGGTTCAGCTGGTGGGGCACGAACCGCCGTTGGAAGGCCACATCGAGCGGCGCCACCGACGCGTCCGCCTGGTTCATCGCACCGACGATGTAGAGATGCCGTGGAAGCGCGTAGTCGACCATCTGTCCGTCGTCGCCGAGCAGTTCGAAGGTCTGGGTGGACTTCCGGGGCAGGCCGTCAACATCGAGGCGCTTGTCGCTCTCCAGTGCCACGATACTCGCGCCGAAGACGGCCACGGCCGGCCCTCTGTTGATTTCGTCGATGATGAGCAGAGAGGCACCGTCGCCCTTCAGGGCGTGTTCGGCCGCTCGGTAGAGGATGCCCCGGGAAACGGTGAAGCCCAGCGGCTCTCCTTCCTGAACGATTCTGGGTACGAGACCACGTAGCACGTCCCGCTGGTGAGTGCTCTGGTCGAAGGCGGTGCTGAATACCCGGCGATCCGTGCGGTCTGGGCTGGGTAGCCAGTCGGGGACGGCACCCACCGAGGGCAGCAAAATGTCCTCGTCAGGCTGGTAGATCGATGCATTGCCGCCGCCTTCTCCGCGAAAGGCATGCTTTAGTTCGGCGAGCAGCCGTGACTTGCCCGTCGCGGGTGGACCGCTAAGCAATACGTTGTTTCGCTCGCCCAGGAGCTCCATAATACGAATGCAGTCATCGGAGAACGTGGGGGCCGTCATTTGCTGATCAGTCATCGGCGATCCCGTGACAGTGCTCAACCTCGGCCACACAATCGATGTAGCCCTGGACGGAACTCTTGGCCCTGCGGCTGGGGCTGTCCTTGCACGAGAGAATGTGATACGTCAGTTCCCCGTCCCACTTTCCGGCGCGCAGGTCGCGCTCATACGCGTAGTGGGCTCTGACCTCAGTTTTGTGTTGCATAAGCAGAAAGAACGCCGCTCCGAGCTCGGGGTCGGTCTTCGGCAGACCGAAATGCTTGTGGATGAGGGGAATCCGTCCTTCCGTGGGGCGCGTATCCGTGGGGTCTTCCCAAAGCAGTTCGACCTCGATGGCCCCGGTCCCGTTCGATTTTCGGTACTTCACGGGACCGCACGGGAAGTGCACGACCTTCCTGCCCCCGCCCCGCACCCGCTGCAGCTGCTTCGTATGGGGCAACAGCTTCCTCATGACCGGATCGAACTCCCGGTAGGGAAGCCGGAAATCACGCGCTCCACCCCCCGTTGGGGCGTCATTCGATACTGCCTGGAGCTTCCTTAGATCCCCAGCACTCACCTGTTTGTAGACAACCCGCAGTATGCCTGCCGTACGCAGCGACCCATTCACCGCCATCTTTACCCCCACTTCACCTGCCGTGCAGGTCACTTCATTCGCAAAACCGGGCGTAGTCCGCCGGGACATAGGCGACAGCCCCCAGCCGCTCCGCCTCGGCGACCCTGTCAGCCCATGGCTTGGCCGCGCCACCGGAGTGTGCCCGGGACAGAACGAGGTCCCGGGTGATCGTCGACTGCTCCTCGCCGTCGAGCGCGGGCTGGCCTCGGTCGAGCAACGGGAAGTCATCGAAAATCAACTGAAGTTCGTCCGGCCCCAGGCCGTACGCCTCAGCCACCAGCACGTCGATCTCAGCCCTCGCCCGAGCTGCGGCGGCGGCATCTAGGGCGTAGCAGCGCTGGCCTTCCATCCCCGTCAGCTGCTGGGACAGCTCGATGATGCGGCCACCGTCGCGGCTGTCCGGCTCGATAGACGGAAGCGGGATGGAGTTCAGCAGGAAATAGTTCATTGAGGTGGTGGTGATCCGGCGGGCCAGCCAGTCCACCGGGATGCTGTTCATCAGCGCCACCCACAGATGTACCAACGTCTCGCCTTTGCCCGATGGCGGTTCGAAGACTACGGTCGGTACCTTGTTTCCACACACCACCCCTGGCGGGATGACGGCCGCGAGCAGAGTGCGCTCGTTGGTCTGCCCGGTGACATCGCAGAACCCCGCCCTTACGGTGTTTACCCGCTCCGCTATGCCGCGCCGCAACTGGATGGTGGGGTACCAGTGCTGCGGGCCGATGTCCGCGTTGGCGAGAGCCAGCGCCTCCCACTGCGCGGCCCGGCCGGTCCCCGAGCGATACGCTTTGGCCCGGGAGCGGTACTGATGGACCATCCGGCCCTCGATCACCGGCAGATAGCCGACTGCCGGACGGCTCCTGAAGTGGGCACGGTCCCGAGACATATCGACTTCACGCGCCAGCTGCGCCTGCCATGGGCCGTCTTGATCGCCGAACGGCGTGCCAGCTTCGGACATCCGTCGGAACAGGTTCCACTCCGCCTGCCCTCGCACCTCGGGAACAGTCAGATCTGCGCGGGTCGCGGCGAGTTCGGACCGATCGATGATGACGCGGGAGGTTTCGCCGAGGCCGGTGTCCGTCCCGGAGGCATGCTTAAGCACGATTGGACGCGCCTTCGGGCTCTCTTGCCTGCGCTCCTGGCTTTCGCCGAGACGTGCCTCGACAGCGAGAAACTTAAAGCGTGTGTCGATAGCGAAGAACCGGGCGCGGTTCTCCATGACGGTGAACTCCAGCTCCGAGGCACAGTCAAACAGGAATCTACGCAGCGCCTCGGTACCTTGCGAGCGGATCAAGCCGGCTGGCACCAGTAGGGCCAGCCTTCCCCCTGAGCGTAGCCGCCGGCAGGAGAATTCCAAGAATAGCTTGTACAGGTCGGCCTCCCCCCGCCCCTGCAGTTGGGCGTTGGCGGCCAGCTGCCCGAGGTAGTCCAGCATCTGGCGACGTTCCTGGGTTAGCGCCTGGGACAGACCGTCATGGGGTGTGTAGTCGGCGCCGTAGTGACGCTCCACGCCGACCTTCGCAAGCAGCTCGTGCCGCGTGACCTTGAGCTTTTCCCATGGCGGGTTGCCGATCACCGCGTCGAAGCCGCCCGGGCTCACCCGTTCCCATGCGGCGTCCTCGACCAGCAGGCTGTCCCCCTGGAGCAACCGCTCCTGAAGGCTTAGCACGGCCTTGAAGTCGTTGCTAACAGCGGCCAGCGCCAGCCGGGCACCGCGCAACGCCAGGTCGGACAGGTCTGCGGCACAGGCGATGTCCGCGACGTAGTCCGTGGTGCTGACCCTGCCGTGTTCGCCCACTGCCAGCGCGAGGGCGGTCAGGAGCAGGCCAGAGCCAGCCGCCGGGTCGATAACCTTCATTCCGGGCCGGATGTGCCCGGCAAGCTCCTCAGCGAGGTAGCGCGCGAGGCGGAAATCGGTGTAGTAGGCGCCCATGGCGCGCCGTTCTCCGTGCGAAACTTCCACGCGCGCGAGTGAGGCCAGCGCGAGCGGCAGAGGAACAACGGCGCTGTCCGCAGCACCGAGGGCTTCAAGAAGCCGGGCTGCCGACTGCCGGACGGCCACCACATTGGTACCCGTGCGCTGTCGGGACTCGGCGCAGAAAGCGGCCCAATACTCATCAACGTCTAGACCCGCGAACCCGCAGGAGGCGACTTCGAGCACCTCCAAGCGCCGCTCCGGGTCACGCCCCGCAGTCTCCTCGAGCACAGTCTCGGCACCGGCCATCAAGCTCTGCTCGTAGGCGCGCACGGCGGTCATGCCACCTCCCGCTCGGCGTGCTGAGCAGCGGGCACGAGGGCGACCTGCGCCGTACGACGCAGTTCGAGAACGTATTCGTGCACCGAGTCAGCCTTGCGGACAGCGGCGTCGTTCGGTCGGTAGCGTCCGATGTCGCCGAGGGAGTGCACGGTCAGTTCACCGAGAGGCGCCAGCGCGGCTATCAATTCATCCTGTGCCACATGCCCCTCGGAGCTGTACGAAAGCAGCACCCGCCCAGCGGCACAGTCACGCATCAGGGAAACCAGCGCTCCCAGAGCCCGTTTGCGGTAGCAGAAATCGGAAGCCAGGTGCTTCCACGGCCGCAGACCAGTGACTCCGCCGACCTCGGGTTCGTCACCCACCGCGATGGTCTCCAGAATGTGGTAATAGGCTGCGTACTGCCGCTTGGTGTACGGCGGGTCGAAGTACACGACGTCCTCGGGGCCGACCGGAACTTCGGTGACGTCTCCGACGTAGACGTCCACCTCAACCGTTTGGCTGCGCAGCTCCCGGGGCCTGAGTTCGAGGTCGCGCATGCCTGTGCTCGACCAGTGGCGCAGGAAGCATCCGTAGGTACCGGCGATGTTGGCCACACGGTTGGCAGCCGCGAGCAGGTCCGCGATAAGCAGCCGTTCCTCTACTGCGCTGATCACACCCTCCTTGCGCCAGGCTGTGATTTGCGCCCGCATGGCGTCTATACGAGAAGCGTTCGCCTTAGTGAAGTAGCGGCGCTCTACACCAGCATGTTCTGCTGACAGAGGGCTGTACTCGCGTGTAATGAAGCCGACCACTGGATGCAAGGCGCTTAGTGCTTCGAGCGCGGCCTCATAACCGCCGAGCTCAGCGAAGAGCACTTCACTGCTGGCGATCAACCGGGCCGCAGCGACGATGGTGGAGCTTGTGAGATGGTCGTTGATCCGCACTGGCCAACCCATGTTTGCCGCGGCCTCCGCGACCACGCCAGTACCGCTGAAGCCGTCCACGAAGACCCCGGCGCCGGACGGAAACCCAGCTAGCTCGGCGATCAGCCCCGAAACCCTGGCCTTGGAGCCGATGTACCGGACACTCACCGTCTTGCCACTCCCATCACGTACCAGTTCGGCCGCACGACTGAACCCTCAGAAACCACAGCTCGAGACCCTGTGAAGTTATACCGCGCCCCACTGACAACGCTCGAAACAGCAGACCGAGCTTACGGCACGGGCCAAGAAACACCCGAGGGTCCTCCAGCTCCGGCGCGAGGTGACAGCGAGACAGGTTTGTTCTGACGGGATCAATGGCCAGATCGTGTCCCACCTCATGATATACGCGACCTTGCTCGATACGTAGCGGTAAGCCGCACGTCGGCCGCCGCATGGGACACGACTCCCGCATCACAAGCGGTTGACCTGCCGTCAGCGCCGTTGACGGCCCTGGAACCGCGTCGATGCTGCGGTGGCCTGCACATTCCGAGCACTTGATCGGCTACACCACCCGGCGGGACGCAGCTTGTGGCCATGCTGCTCGCAGAAAGCACCACTAAGATTCTGCCAGCGTGCGGTGCTAACGTACTGCGTTGCCGAGCCCAAGCTCGTCATCCGTTGCATGGCCGAGGAACTCGGCGTTCACCCCGAGGCTGTGCGCGGCTCGGTCCGCCAGACCAAGGCAGATGCTGGCGAGTGGGATGACCAGTGACCAGCTGAGCGTGAGGAGCTTGTGGCCTTGCGCAGGGAGAATGTCCAGCTCAAGCGAGCGAATGAAGTGCTGCCGACGACGTTAGCGCCTCTCGCAGCGAAATCCGACCCGACCCGGCATAGGTGACGGCACTCCTTGACCTCGGCGCTCAACCAGCTCGCCGCGCTGGCCGAGCTTGTGGAGACGGTATGGCGGCGGTGGGCCATGGACTATCTGTGGACTTGGCCGCACTCCCCACCGGCTCCAAGGCCGTGGCCTGCCGCTTCGCGAGGGAGCCAACCGGCCACCGGAGCCGCGTGCGCAGGTCCGAGTCCTGCCGGGCACTTTGCCTCAACGAGCACGACGATGCGGTTAAGCAGCGCAGATGCCAAGGATGAAGAGCGGGAACCAGCCTCACTGGGTCCCGCTCTTTGTCGTTGGGCGCGGATCACCACGGAGACCAGTCTCCAGGCGTCGTCTGAGAGCCGCAGTGAAGGAGACGTTCCGGTGCAACCTGGTGGAACGGTGCTTCAACCGGCTGAAGCAGTGGCGCCGCATCGTCGGACAAGACGGCCGAGTCCTGCCAGGTGGCCGTCATCGTCGCTGCTCTGCTGACGTGGGCGTGACCGTCGGCAGCAGCTCCGCGGGCCACTTCTGCGGCACGTCGGTGCAGTAGACGTCCCTGCTCGGCATGCGGCCGGTCGTCAGGAAGGTGACCGTGGTTTTGTCGGCGCAGGTGGAGCCCTGGGCGTAGACGGAGTGGCCGCCGTTGTCGACGCCGATGAAGGCGGAGGCGGAGCCGAGGGACTTGTGCAGGCCGAGGCCGGCTTCCCAGGGGGTGGCGTGGTCGCGGCGGTTCTGGAGGATGAGGGTGTTGCGTGGGCCGCCCTTCAGCACCTTGACGGGCGGCTCGGTCGGCTTGGCCCAGTAGGCGCAGGGCCAGATGTTGGCGGGCATGCCCGCGGTGAGCGGCCACTTCTGGCGGTCGGCGGCGGTGCGGGCGGCGTAACCGTCGATGTCGTGCGGCCATTCGGCGTCGCCGCAGGTGAGGGCCATGAACATGGTGGCCTGGTTGTCCGCGGGGACGCCCGGGGTCGGCGGAGTGTCGGCGAGCAGCTCGTTCAGGACCGCGGTGTCGGCGGGTGTGAGGCTCCCGTGGGACAGGTCCTCGGCGGCCTTCCAGAACTCGGTGAGCTTGGGGAGGGTGGTGTTGTGGAGAAGGAGGGCGTAGGTCATGTTGCGCAGGAGTGCGCCGTCCAAGGAGATCGGTGTGCCGGGTATGGGTGCGGGGGTGCGGTCGAGCCGGTCGGCCAGAGCGAGATAGGTGCGGGTCACCTGCGCGGCGGTCGTGCCCAGTTCCAGGGTGTCGGACCGGGCCGCGGCGACGCGGGCGGCGTCGGGGAAGCGGTCGGCCATGCCCTTGCCCCAGGTGTCCGCCACCTGGTGGGCCCATACCTTGGTGGGGTCGACGTTGCCTTCCAGGATCACCCGGTCGGTGCGGTTCTGGAAGAGGGAGCGGTAGACGGTGCCGAGATAGGTGCCGTAGGACTGGCCCCAGTAGGAGATCTTCCGCTCACCGAGCGCCTGGCGGATGCGGTCCATGTCGCGGGCGGTGTTGGCGGTGTTGTAGTGCCGCAGGGTCTTGCCCACCGTGTCGGCGCACTGCTGGGCGGCGGCTCGGGCGTGGGCCACGTTCTTGGTGATCGAGCCGTCCGCGGCGGGATAGGGGAAGAGGCCGGGGACGCTGGGGTCGCGCAGACCGCAGCTCTGCGGGGTGCTGTGTTCGACGCCGCGCGGGTCGAAGCCGATCAGGTCGTAGCGGTCCAGCACGGACTTCGGCAGGGTGGACGCCATGGTCTCGGGCATGTCGAGGCCGCCCACGGCCGGTCCGCCGGGGTTCAGCAGGAGAACGCCGTGTCGCTTCCCGGGCTGGGCGGTGGACAGCCGGGAGACCGCCACGTCGATCTTCGTCCCGCCCGGCTTCCGGTAGTCGAGCGGTACCTTCAGCGTTCCGCAGTCCAGGCGGGGGGTACGGGTCCGTCCGCCGGCCGGGGGCGGGCACTCGCCCCAGGTGATCCGGGCGTCGCCCGCGGTTGCGCCGACGCGCTTGTCCGAGACCGTGGCCGATGGTGAGCCCTCGGCCTCGGCGCCGCACGCGACCAGTGCGGTGCCTGCCAGGGTGGAGACCAGCAGGGCTGCGGCGATGCGGTGGGTGGGACTGCCTGTGGTGGGCATGGTGGTGTCCTTGACTGCTGGATCGGTCGGCCTTGTCGGGCCGTTTCGTTGATGATCCGAGTCAATAAGAGAGCGCCGGCTGGCGCGTCACCCCGGAGAAGGCACTTGCCGGTAGCTCGCTCGGGGGATCCCCCAAGCCTTCTCCCGCAGCAGCCGCAAGCCGTTCAGGCCGACCAGGACCGTCGAGCCCTCGTGACCCGCGACGCCCAGGGGCAGGGGCAGGGTGCCGAAGAGGTCCCACAGGGAGAGGGCGGCGATGAAGGTGCCCGCGATGACCAGGTTCTGGGTGACCAGGCGGTGGGCGCGGCGGGAGAGGGCGACGACCTGGGGGACGGTGGCGAGTTCGTCGCGGACGACGACCGCGTCGGCGGTCTCCAGGGCCAGGTCGGAGCCGGCCCGGCCCATCGCGACGCCGGTGTGGGCGGCGGCCAGGGCGGGGGCGTCGTTGACGCCGTCGCCGACCAGCAGGACCTTGCGGTCGCGGTCCGTCAGGCGTCGTACCGCCGTCACCTTGTCCTCGGGGAGCAGGCCCGCGTGGACGTCGTCGCCCGCGATGCCGACCTCGGTGGCCACGCGGTGGGCGGCGCGTGCGTTGTCGCCGGTGAGCAGGAGCGGGCCGGTGCCGGTCAGGGCGGTGAGCGCGGCGATCGTGGCGGGGGCGTCGGGGCGTACGCGGTCCGCGATGCCCAGGACGCCCAGGCAGTCGCCGTCGCGGGTGACGACGACCGCCGTACGGCCCGCCGCCTCCAGGTCACGTACGGCCGCTGCCGCCGGCCCCTCGACCGGAAGCCGGGACGGGGCGCCCACCCGGATCGTCGCGCCGCGCACCGTCGCGGTCACGCCGACTCCGGGGGCGGAGGCGAAGTCCGTCGCGGGCGGCAGGGCGAGTCCGAGGGCGCGGGCCGCCTCGACGACGGCTCGGGCCAGCGGGTGTTCGCTGGGGTGTTCGGCCGCGGCGGCCAGGGTCAGCAGGTCGGTCTCGGGGACGGTCAGCGGGCGCAGGTCGGTGACCTGGGGGACGCCCTCGGTCAGGGTGCCCGTCTTGTCCAGGGCGACCGTGTCGATCCGGCCCAGGCGTTCCATCACCACCGCCGACTTGACCAGGACGCCGTGCCGGCCCGCGTTGGCGATGGCCGAGAGCAGCGGCGGCATCGTGGCGAGGACCACCGCGCACGGCGAGGCGACGATCATGAAGGTCATCGCCCGCAGGAGGGTGTCGCGGACCTCGGCGCCGAGGGCGAGCGGGATCAGGAACAGGGCCAGCGTGGCGGTGACCATGCCGATCGAGTAGCGCTGCTCGATCTTCTCGATGAAGAGCTGGGCGGGGGCCTTGGTCTCCGAGGCTTCCTCGACCATCCGCACGATCCGGGCGATCACCGAGTCGGACGGGTCGCGTTCGACGCGGACCCGGACCGCGCCCGTGCCGTTCAGGGTGCCGGCGAAGACCTCGTCGCCGGGCCGCTTGGGTACGGGGAGGGGTTCTCCGGTGATGGTGGCCTGGTCGATCTCCGTGCTGCCGGCCAGGACCCGGCCGTCGGCGCCCACCCGCTCCCCCGGGCGGATCAGGAGCGTGTCCCCGACGGCGAGCCGCTCGGTCGGCACCGTCTCCTCCGTGCCGTCGGGCGCCAGCCGGGTCGCCGTGGTGGGGGCGAGGTCGAGCAGGCCGCGTACCGAGTCGGCGGTACGGGCGGTCGCCACCGCCTCCAGGGCACCGGAGGTGGCGAAGATGACGATCAGCAGCGCGCCGTCCAGGAACTGTCCGATGGCGGCGGCGCCGAGGGCGGCGACCACCATCAGCAGGTCCACGTCGAGGGTCTTGTCCTTGAGCGCCTTCAGGCCCGCCCAGCCGGGCTCCCAGCCGCCGGTGACGTACACGGCGGCGTACAGCGGGGCCCAGGTCCACGCGGGGGCGCCGAGCAGGTCGAGCGGGAGGGCCAGGAGGAACAGCAGCAGCGCGGCGGCGGCCCAGCGGGCCTCCGGCAGGGCGAGGACGCGGGTGCGGCGGCGGACGACGGCGCCTTCGCGGACGTCGCCGGGGGCCCGGGACGAGGACAGGGTGGACGACGGCGTGGAGGACATGGCCGACAGAATACAGGAATGGATGAACAGGTCTTCATGCGTTCACCCGCAGTCGCAGTCGCAGTCGCAGTCGCAAGTGCCTACGGCCGCCGTTTACGCCACCGCCGCCAGGACGTGGCTGTCGCCGAACTGCCAGACCGGTGTCACCTCGCGGAAGCCCGCCGCCCGGAGGAGTTCCGTGTGGTGGGCGACGGTCCGCGGGGTGTCCCGCGCGGCCGGGGCCGGGGGGCGGCGGGCGCGTTCCGTGAACAGGTCGGTGAGTTCCGGGTCGCGGGCCGCCGCGCTCCACCAGGACTCCCAGTCCTCCGCGCCGCCCGTCCGCGAGCGTTCGGCGCGCCGGCGTCCGACGTGTGCGGTGAGGGCGGCGCAGGCCGGGCCGGCCGGCGGGAAGTGGTCGCCGTTGACGAGGACGCCGCCGGGGCGGAGCAGGGCGGCCAGGCGGCGGTAGGTGCGGAGCAGGGCGGGACGGGAGAGGTAGTGCAGGGCGGTGGTGGAGACGGCCGCGTCCAGGGGGCGGTCCAGGCCGAGCGCCCGGTCCCAGTCACCGGCGCCGATCTCGGTGTCGACGTATCGCGCGGCGTACGGGTGGTGGGTGCGGCCCAGTTCGAGCAGGACGGGGTCCGTGTCCACGGCGACGATCTCGGCGTCGGGGAAGCGGGCGGCCAGCCGGGCGGCGAGGGAGCCGGGGCCGCAGCCGAGGTCGAGGAGGAGGGGGCGGCCGGAGTGGCCGGCGGTGGCGTGTTCGACGACATCGGCGATCACGGTGAAGCGTTCCTCGCGGTCCAGGGCGTAGCGCTCCTGCTGGCGTTCCCAGCGCTCCACCCATCGGCGGGCCGTCGCCATGCTCACGCCCATCGGCTCACACCCATCGGCTCACACCCATCGGTTCCCACTCATCGCCACATCGGCTTTCGGCGCGTGCGCGCCTCAGCCGTCTCGTTCGTCCCGGGTGGCGCAGACTCTACAGGTGAAAACGGTTCTCATTCACATCGACGGGCCGGGCGCTCAGGCGAGTGATGCGAGGACGTCCAGCAGGCGGTCGATCTCCGCCACGGAGGTGTAGCCGTGCACGCTCACCCGGACGACGCCCTCCGTCTCGTCCGCCCCGGCCTGGCAGAGGGTGTCCGCGCGGACCATGAAGCCGTGGCTGAAGAGGATGAAGCCGAGGTCGTCGGAGGGGATGGCCGGGTGGCGGAAGGAGACCAGGCTGTGCCGGCGCTGCACGTCCGTCCCGGCGGTCAGGCTGGCCTGGCAGCCGAGGATCTCGTACGGGGCGAGGCGGGCCAGGCCCTCGGTGAGGCGGGCGGTGAGGGCGGTGGTCCAGCGGGCGATCCGGTCGACGCCCGCCGTGTCCAGGGCGTCGAGGGCGGCCTCCAGGGAGGCGATGCCCACGGTGTTGGGGGTGCCCCGCCAGCCGCCGGGGCGGAACTCGGGGCCGCGCCGGGGGTCGTTGCGGGCCCAGACGGCGCCGGTGCCGGGCAGGGCGAGGGCCTTGTGGCCGGAGAAGACCACGAAGTCCACGTCCAGGTCGGACACGGAGACGGGGAGGTGGCCGACGCTCTGGGCGGCGTCCAGGCAGATCGGTACGCCGGGGCCGACGGCCGCGCGCAGCCGGTGCACGTTCATGTCGCCGCCGTAGACGTGGTGGACGTGGGTGGCGGCGACGAACCGGGTGCGGGGGCCGACGAGGGCGGGCAGGGCGCGGTGGTCGTAGTCGCCGGAGCCGCGCTGGTAGGGCAGGGGGCGTATCCGGACGCGCACGCCCCGGGCGGCGAGCAGGTCGGCGGCCTCCCGCCAGGGGTCGAGGTTGGCGCGGTGGTCGGCGTGCGGGACGAGGATCTCGTCGCCGTCGGTGAGGTGGGCGGTGAGCCAGTCCCGGGCGACGGTGCGCAGCCCCTCGGTGGTCCCGCTGGTGAAGTGGACGGCGGAGCCGGACCCGCCGGGGTCGCCGAGGAACTCCCCGACCCGGCGGCGGGTGCGTTCCACCAGCTCGGTGGTGCGGTTGGCCCAGGGGTAGGTGCCCCGGCCCGCGTTGGCGTTGGCCGTCGTCAGATACGTCTGTACGGCGTCCAGGACGGCCCGGGGCTTCTGGGCGGTGGCGGCGCTGTCGAGGTAGGCCAGGCCGGGGTGGGCGGTGATGATGGGGAACCCGGCGCGGAAGTCCCGGTGCCAGCCGTCGAGTTCCTTCAGGTCGGCGTCGCTCATGGTCAGTCCCGTACCAGGGGGGCGCCCGCGTCCCGCCAGGCGACGACGCCGCCGGCCAGGCTGCGGACGTCGGGGTGGCCCATGCGGGTCAGCAGGGCGGCGTAGCGGGCGGACTTCTCGCCGACCGGGCAGGCCAGCAGGACGGGGCGGCGGGTGCTGAACGGCAGGCCGCCGCGGAGCAGTTCGCCGAAGAGTTCGTCGGCGATGTTGATCGAGCCGTCGATGTGCAGGGCGGCGTAGGCGTGCGGTCCGCGCAGGTCGACGACGAGGGGGGCCGGGTCGCCCTCGGTGATCCAGCGGCGGGCGGCCTCGGGGCCGACGGTCTTGGCCTCGGCCCGGACCTCGGCCTCGGTGAGGGCGGCGGCGGAGTTCTTCAGCGGGGGCCGGCCGAGGAGTTCGGGGCGGCGCTGGCGGACGTATCCCAGGTAGCTCTCGGCGCGGTCGCAGACGATGAAGACCGCCGTGCGGCGTTCGGTCAGCTCCCGGTCGACGGTACGCAGGTGGCGTATCGCGCCCTGGAAGGCGGCGCCGCCGGTGGGGCCGGAGAGCAGGGCGCAGCGGCGGATCAGGGTGACCATGCCGTCGATGGCCTCGTCGGCGGTGACGGTCTCGATGGTGTCGTACGTGGCCGGGTCGAAGAGGCCGACCTGCTGGACCTCGTCGATGGTGCGGATGCCGGGGATGAAGTCGGACTTGTCGGCGACCAGGCCGATGACCCGCACGTCGGGGTCGTGTTCGCGCAGGACGCGGGCGACTCCGGTGGAGGAGCCGGCGGTGCCGACGCAGGCCACGAAGTAGTCCGGGGCGCGGCCGTCGAGGTCCTTGACGATCTCGGGGCCGGTGCCGGAGGCGTGGGCGTCGGTGTTGCGCGGGTTGAAGTACTGGTCGGTGTGCAGGTAGTGGCCGCCGGGTTCGGCGAGGGCCTGGTGGAAGCGGGTGAGCGGGTCGTCGGTGTCGGTGGGGTCCAGGCACTCGCTGCGGCCGGGGAGTTCCTCGATCTCGGCGCCGAGCAGCAGCAGGAGTTCCTTGATCTCCGGGATGCGCATCCGGTTGGTGACGCTCTTGAACGTCAGGCCGTGCAGTCCGGCGAGGAGGGCGAGGGCCTTGGCGGTGTTGCCGCTGGAGAGTTCCACGACCTGTTCGCCGGGGCCGGCCGCCGCCAGCAGCGGGCGGGCCATGTGCCAGGCGGGGCGGTCCTTGACCGAGCCGAAGGGGTTGAGCATCTCCAGCTTGGCGTACAGGTCGATACGGGTGAGGCCGTGCACGGCCGGGTCGATGCGGACCAGCGGGGTGTTGCCGATGGCGTCGGTGATGCTGTCGTACCTCATGCCGTTCCCCCCGGGTGCGTGGTGGGCCAGTACTCCTCGTCCAGGCACCAGCGCCAGGAGCCGCCGTCGCGGACCACGGCGACCGTCCGGGCGACCGGCTGGCGCTGGGCCCGGTGGGCGTGGAAGTCCATGGCGTAACCGGCGGTGTTGGCGAAGGCGAGCAGGTCGCCGGGGCGGGGCCGGCGGGGCAGGAACACGGTCCTTCGGGTGATCAGGTCGGCCTCCAGACAGAGGTTGCCGAACAGGTGGACGCCCACCGGTCCGGCGTCGGGCGGGCTGTCGGCGGGTGTGGTGTCACCGGATGGGCTGTCGGCGGGTGGGCTGTCGCCGGGGCGCGGCAGGAGGACCGGGTCGACGAGGACGCCGTGTTCCTCCAGGCTCATGTCCCCGGCGTTCATGGCCAGGCGGACCAGGAGGTCGCCCGAGTCGGAGGGGGTGACGTCGAGCACCCGGGCGAGGACGGCGCCGCACTGGTCGACCAGGGCGCGTCCCGGCTGGGTGGACAGGTCGTAGAGGTGTTCCAGGAGCAGGGTGGCGGGCGGGCGGCCGGTGGCCGGGGCGGGGGTGGTGAGCAGCTCGTCGAGGTAGCCGGGGCCGGCGTCGGGGCGGTGGGCCGGGTAGAGGGCGAGGGCGCCGCGCAGGGTGCCGCCCTCGTTGCGCAGGCCGTAGCCGTGGCCGCGCCAGGTGAGGGCGGGGCGGGTGCCGAGGACGGCGTTGCCCAGTTCGGTGGTGTAGCGGTCCCACTGGGCGGCGTCGTCGACGTAGCCGACGCCGAAGCCGCCGCCGATGTCGAGGACGCGGGGGTCCCGGCCGCGGGCGCGCAGGGCGTCCAGGAAGCCGACGCACTGCTCCAGGGCGACGGCCTTCTCGGCGAGGCCGGTGGTGTCCAGGTGGTAGGCGACGCCGACGGGTTCGACGGCGTCGCGGTGCCGGTCGAGGGCGTCCAGCAGGGCCTCGGCCTCGGTCAGGGGGGTGCCGAAGCGGCTGCGCCGGGAGCGGACCCTGACCCCGGTGGCACCGGCGCCGGTGGCGGCGTCGAAGCCGGACAGCCGCGGCAGGACGGCGACCCGGGGCAGCGCGAACCGGCGTACGAGGTCGGCGAGTTGGCCGAGTTCGGTGATCGAGTCGGGGTGGACGGTGACGCCGGTACGGGCGGCCAGCCACAGGAACGCGGGGTCCTTCGGGCCGGTGGCCGTGATCCGGTCCGGGGTGAAGCCGGAGGCCAGCGCGTGCTGGAGTTCGCCGAGCGAGGCGACGTCCACGCCGACGGCGGCCGGGTCGGCGGCGGCCAGCCGGCGCAGCAGGCTGTTCGCGCCGTTGGCCTTGTGGGCGAAGGTGACCCGGCCGGCGAGGTGGTGCTTGCGGTAGACGGCGAGGAAGCGCTCGGCGTTCTCCGCGACGCGGTCGGGCAGCAGCACGTTGAGCGGGGAGCCGAGGGCGTCGACGAGGGTGTGCAGGAGGTGCGGGGTGTCCAGCAGTGCGTCCAGCGGGGGTTCGAGCCGGGGTCGCAGGTATAAGGGCACGCGCACGTCGGGTTCCTCCCGCGGGGACCGGCCAGTGGTTCGGAGGCATCATTTCCGAATACATACGTCTTTATGCTCGGGGCCGGTGGGGAGCGCGCGGCGAGCCGGGCGCCGGGGTGGTGAGCGAGGCGGGCGCCGGGGCGGTGAGTGAGCCGGGCACCGGGGCCGTGAGCGGGGCGGGCGCCGGGCCGTGAGCGGGGCGGGCGCCGGGCACGTACCTCCTGCCGTACGCGAGGGGTTCGTGTCGTACGGGAGGCAGCATGCGCATGTCCCGCGGCGGGTTCGGGGTGGTCGCCCTGTTCGGTCTGCTGGGTCTGACCCTCACCGCGCTGGCGTTCCCGTCGGTGGTCGGGCTGGAGGGGAAGCCGGGCGGTCAGGACCGGGTGGTGGCCAGTACCCCGTTCGGGCCGCTGACCGAGGCCGACCGGGACTTCGTGGTGAAGGTGCGGGCGGCGGGGCTGTGGGAGTACCCGCTGGGCGAGCTGTCGATGCGGCGGGGGACGACGGAGGCGATGCGGGAGGCCGGCGCGCACCTGGTCGCCGGCCACGCGGGGCTGGACGCCGCCTGCCGCCGGATCGCCCCGCGACTGGGCATCACCCTGCCCAACCGGCCCAGTCCGCAGCAGCAGGGGTTCGTACGGACGGTGTCGGCGGCCTCGGGCGAGGAGTTCGACGCGACGGCGGTCACCATCATGCGCGTCACCCACGGGCAGATCTTCCCGGTGGTCGCCGGCATCCGGGCGACCACCCGGAACACGCTGGTGCGGGAGCTGGCCGACCTGGCCAACGACACCGTCCTGGACCATATGACGGTCCTGGAGAGGACCGGCCTGGTCGGATTCGGGGAGGTCGGCTTCCGGCAGACCGCGCCCGCGAAGCTGCCCGGGGACCGGACCACCCCGCCGCCGCCCCGGCCGGGCGAGCCGGTCGCCGTCCTCACGCCCCGGCCGGACCTGGACGTGCGGACCGGGGGGCCGGCGGGCGAGGGCCGCTGAGCCGCCGTACCCGGTCAGGCGCTGCGCTTGCGGGAGGCCGTCTTCTTGGCGGAGGTCTTGGACGCCGACGCCCCCGACGACGACTTGGCCCCCGTTCTGGACGCCGTCTTGGAGGCCGTCTTCTTCGCGGTGCCCTTCGCCGTGGCCGTGGTCTTCTTCTCCGTGCTCCTGGCCGTCGACTTCTTCGGGGCGTCCGCGGCCTTCCGGCCGGCGGCGGCCGTCTTCTTCGCCGTGGAGGTCGACTTGCGGCCGGCGGGCTGCTTGGGGGCGGCGCGGGACGTCTTGCGCCGCGGCAGCGATCTGACCTCCGCCTCGGCCCGCTCCCCGGCCTGCTCGCCGGGCTCCTCCTCCCCCGGTTCCTCCCCGCGCGAGCGGCGGGCCGCCCGGACGCTGTTCTCCAGGGCCGCCATCAGGTCCAGGACCTTGCCGGGCGTCGCCGCACGCGGCGCCTCGGGGGGCGCCTCCCCCGCCGCCTTCGCGGCGATGACCTCTTCCAGGGCCTCGCGGTACTCGTCGTGCAGATCGTCCAGGTCGATCTCGCCGAGGGTGTCCATCAGGGCGTCCGCGAGATCCAGTTCCTTGTCGCGGACGGTGACGTCGGTGTCGGGGGCGACGCCCTCGGGGGCGCGTACCTCGTCCGGCCAGAGCAGCCCGTGCATGGCGATCGCGTCGCCCACCACCCGCAGCATGCCCAGCCGCTCCCGGCCGCGCAGCGCGTACTTGGCGATGGCGACCCGGTTGCTGCGCTTGAGCGCCTCGCGCAGCAGCGTGTACGGCTTGGCGGCGGGGGCGCCGCCGGCCGCGAGGTAGTAGGCGGCGCCCATCTGGAGCGGGTCGATGCGGTCCTCGGGGACGAAGGCCACGATCTCGATGGTCCGCGCGGTCGGGATCGGCAACTGCTCCAGGTCCTCGTCGGAGATCGGGATCATCGAGCCGTCGGCGTCCTCGTACGCCTTGCCGATCTCCGCCGAGGTGACCTCGCGGTCCTCCAGTTCGCAGACCTTGCGGTAGCGGATGCGGCCGCCGTCCTCCGTATGGATCTGGCGGAAGGAGATCGCGTGGCTCTCGGTCGCGTTCACCAGCTTGATGGGGATGCTGACCAGGCCGAACGAGATGGCGCCGTTCCAGATGGATCGCACGTGCCGCACCCTTCCTCTCGATGGCCACGCGGGGCGGTATGTCCCTGTTTTATGAGATTCTCACGGTATGGCGCCTATCACAGAGGTGGAGGGGCGGCGGGTGGCCCTCAGCAACCTGGAGAAGGTGCTGTATCCCGCGACCGGGTTCACCAAGGCCGAGCTGCTGCACTACTACGCGACCGTGGCCGGGGTGCTCCTCCCCCATCTGCGGGACCGGCCGGTGTCCTTCCTGCGGTATCCGGACGGGCCGGACGGGCAGCGGTTCTTCACCAAGAACGTGCCGCCGGGTACGCCCGACTGGGTCACCACCGCCGAGGTGCCGCGCTCGGAGGGGCCCTCCCGGATGGTGCTGGTGCGGGACCTGCCGAGCCTGATGTGGGCGGCGAACCTGGTGGCCGAGTTCCACACCCACCAGTGGGTGGCCGTCGACCCCGAGCGGGCCGACCGGCTGGTCTTCGACCTGGACCCGGGGCCGCCCGCGACCGTCGTGCACTGCTGCGAGGTCGCGCTGTGGCTGCGCGAGCGGCTTCGGCGGGACGGCATCGAGGTGTACGCCAAGACGTCCGGGGCGAAGGGGCTGCACCTGCTGGCCGGGGTGCGGGGGTCCTCCTCGGAGCGGGTGTCGGAGTACGCCAAGGCCCTCGCGGTGGAGGCGGAGCGGGCCATGCCGGAGCTGGTGGTGCACCGGATGACGCGCAGTCTGCGGCCGGGGAAGGTGTTCGTGGACTGGAGCCAGAACGCCGCGCGGAAGACCACCGCCGCCCCCTACACCCTGCGGGCCCGCGCCGAGCCGGCCGTGTCCGCGCCGGTCACCTGGGAGGAGGTGGCCGGGTGCCGGGCACCGGGGGATCTGGCGTTCCTGGCGGCGGACGTGGTGGCCCGGGTGCGGGACTCCGGGGATCTGCTGGCCCCGCTGTTCGACCGGGGGGCGGCGGGGGCGCTGCCGTGACGGGGCGTGGTTCGGCGGGGGGGTGCCGGACGCGGGAGGCGGGGAGGGGCCAGCCGCCGGGATCGGGGACGCGTCTCAGACCCGGGTCCAGGTGGCCCGGTCGCGGGCCAGGGCGTGCAGGGACTCGACGTCCGCCGGTTTGAGGACGCCGCCGGGGCGGGACAGCTCGGGCAGTTCCGTGTCGGTGAGGACGCGGACCTCCCGGGGCGGGGCGGTCACCGTGACGGAGGCGGCGCCGACCAGGACGAGCACCGGGCGGACCTCGGCGGTCAGGGCGTAGGAGGCGCGGTGGGCGTCGGCGCGCACCCGGTCCAGCAGCGGCCGGGGCTCCCGGCGCCCCAGGGCGACCAGCGGATCGGCGACCCGCACGCGCAGCCTGCGGGCGTACCGCGCGTGCACGGCGAAGAGGCCGCCGGGGCCGATCAGCAGATGGTGGATGCGGTCGCCGCCCGGCAGCGGCACGGAGTGCAGGGTGTGCCAGCCGGCGCCGTCGAGCCGGTCCAGGGCCTCCCCGGTGGCCTGCTCGGCGGCCAGTGCCCGGCGCCGGGGGTCGGCGCGCAGCCGGTGCGGCGGGCCGGGGTCGCGGTCCAGGTCGATCAGGAGGGCCTCGCCGGGCCGGTTGGGGGCCAGGTCGTCGTCGGGGTGCAGGGTCAGCCGGGCCAGCTCGGCCGAGGTGGGCACCGGGGGCGGGCCGACGGTGACGGGGCCGGTGAGGAACGGGGCCAGGGCGTCCAGCACGTCCTGGCGGCGCTCGTCGCCGAGCAGGCTGACCCGGCCCGTGTCCCGGTCGTACCAGGCGATGTTCCGGCCGTCGGCGAGACAGACGTAGAGCCGGTCCCGGCCGCGGCGCCGGCGCGGTACGACGCGCAGTCCGCTCATGCACCATCACCCCGGACCATGGGAACAGGCGGGGTGCTCCAGGGGCAAGAACCCGGCTACCTTGGACAGCGCTCGGTCCGGCGGAGGCGACCACGGGGAGGCGCGCTTGCGTATGCGGGGCGGAGAGGCCGGCGTACCGGCTCCGGACAGTCCGTGGAACGAGATCGTGCCCGGTCTGTGGATGGGCGGGCACCAGTACCGCAGGTCCCCCGGGCAGTTGGCGTCCGCCGTGGTGGGGGACGAGTTCGACCTGGTGCAGACCCTGCTGCGGCTGCCCGGACACGGGCCGGCGGCGGGCGTCGAGCACCAGGTGTGGCCGATCCCCGACGGGCCGCTGGACGGCACCCAGTTGGCCGGGGTGATCCGGCTGGCGGAGGCCGCGTGCGCGGCGCTGGACCGGGGCCGCAGGGTTCTCGTCCGCTGCTACCACGGGTACAACCGCTCGGGTCTGGTCGTCGCCCACGCCCTGGTCCGGCGGGGCCGGTCCCCGGAGGAGGCGATCCGGCTGATCCGGGCCCGGCGCTCGCCCTGGGCGCTGCACAACGAGCTGTTCGTGGAGTACCTGCGCACGGGGCTGCCGACGGTCCGGCTGCTGGAGGAGCTGGCGGAGTAGGTCTCTCTCCCCACCGACCCGCCCCGCACGACACCGGGCCCCGCAACGCCCCCCCCCCCCCCCCCCCCCCCCCCGCGAGCCGGCGGAGTAGGTCCCCACCCGCCGGGAGGGCGCGCGCCCGCCACCGGGAACCCGCCGGTACCGCGCCGGTACCGGTGCGCAAAAGGGACGTCCGCCTGAATAAGGTGGTCCGGGTCATCGACGAGCCACGAACCGCGGGAGTGCCGTGCCCCCCAGTCGCCGCCGGCGCGCGTTGCGTCCCCTCGCCACCGGGGCCCTGGTGCTCGCGGCCGGCTCCGGCTGCGGCGACTCCGGCGGGCCGCTGAGCGCGGGCGCGACCCCGACCGCGGTGAGCCCGGCGCGGCTCTGGCCCGGACTGCCGCCGGCCTCCAGTCCGGCGTGGGACTACGGCGAGACGGACACCGAGACCGTCGAGGGCGTCCGCGTGCCGGACGGCGATGTGCGCCGGGTGGACCCGGCGGCGGTGGTCCGCGCGGAGATCGCCGCGCACCCGGAGGACTACGCCGGGGCGAAGGCCCCGTACCGCGAGACCGGCGCGCGGCTGGCCGGGTGCGGCGCGGACCGGGACCGGTGCCCGCTGCTCACGCCGTACTACCGGGACCTGACCGGGGACGGCCGGGACGATCTGACGCTGGGCTTCCGGCTGCCGCCGACCGGGCAGACGGCCGTGCGGGTCTACACCGTCATCGGGCACGAGCTGGTGCGGGTGATGTCGAACAACGACGCGGTGAGCGCGGTGGAGCTGGCCGGACGGTCGGTGATCATCAGGTCGCCGTCCGAGGTGGCGGGGTACGAGTACCGGCTCCAGTGGACCTGGGACGCCGACCAGCGCGCGATGCTGCTCACCCACGACGAGATGCTGCGCACCGGGGACCACGGGCACCCCCGGCCCCGGCGCACGCCCTCGCCCTCGCCCTCGGGGGGCGCCCGGTGAGGATGCCCCGGTGGGCCGGTCCGCTCGCGGTGAAGGCCGCCGTGTTCATCACGGTGATGTGCTGCGCGCTGGCGGCGCTGCTCGGCGTGCTGGTGCACGTCTCGGTGACCAACCAGACCGTCGGCCAGGCCCGCGACCGGGCGCTGGACCAACTGGCGGAGGCGACCGCGGCGTACGAGGCCGGGGACGCCCCGCGCCGGGGCGCGGCCGTCGATCCGCCGGAGCTGCCGGGGGCGCTGCGGAAGCTGGCGGTGGCGGGGAACCGGGCGACGATGGTCGCCGAGTACCGGGGGCGACCGGCGATGTGGGCGGCGGGCCCCGTCCAGGGCGGCCGGGCGCTGGCGGTGACCGTCGACTACGCGCAGGGCAAGCGGACCATCGACGGTCTGGACCGGGCCATCGTCGGGTCCTCCGCGCTGGCCATCGGGGCGACGCTGCTGGTCGGCGCGTTCGCGGTGACCCGGGTGACGAGGCGACTGCGGGCCACCGCGGCGGTGGCCCGGCGGATCAGCGCGGGGGACCTGGACGCGCGGGTCGGCGACCCGCGGACCAAGGACCCGGCGCGGTCGCAGGACGAGGTGGCCGCGGTGGCCGCCGCGCTGGACTCCATGGCGGCCTCGCTGCAGGGCAAGCTGCTGGCCGAGCAGCGGTTCACCGCGGACGTGGCGCACGAGCTGCGGACCCCGCTGACCGGGCTGCACGCGGCGGCCGAGCTGCTGCCGCCGGGCCGCCCGACCGAGCTGGTCCGGGACCGGGTGGCGGCGCTGCGCACGCTCACCGAGGACCTGCTGGAGATCTCCCGGCTGGACACCGGGCGGGAGCGCCTGGAGGTGGACGCCGAGGAGCTGGGCGCGCTGGCCCGCCGGGTGGTGCGGGCCTCCGGCACCGACACCGAGGTGCGGGTCGTGCGGGACGCCCGGGTGGAGACCGACCGCCGCCGGCTGGAGCGGGTGCTCGGCAACCTGGTCGGCAACGCGCACCGGCACGGGCGGGCGCCGGTGGTGCTGACCGTGGACGGGCCGGTGATCACCGTACGGGACCACGGGGACGGCTATCCGGAGTACCTCCTGGCGCACGGGCCGCAGCGGTTCCGCACCGAGGGCGGGGCGAAGGGGCACGGGCTGGGGCTGACCATCGCGCGGGGCCAGGCGGAGGTGCTGGGCGCGCGCCTGGAGTTCACCAACCCGGCGGACGGCGGGGCGGCGGCGGTACTGACACTGCCGCGACGGCCGTGACACCGCCGTCCCGGCGGTACTGACGCTGCCGTCCCGGCGGCCCTGACCCTGCCGTCCCGCCTCGGCGGTGCCGACCCTCCCCGGCCCTGGCCCTGTCGTCCCGGCGCGGCGGCCCTGACGCTGCCCCGCTGCCCCGCTGCCCCGTGCCCCCAGCAGCCCCGACAGACACCCCTCCCCGATGGCGCAGCGCGACGCGCGCGCACCCCTCGCCGCTCCTAAGGTGGCGATCAGTCACGTCCGACACCTTTCGTCCCCGTGGAGGTCACGCCATGTCCCCGCACTCCCCCGCCGCCCGCCGTCTCGCCATGGCGCTCGCCGCCGGTGCGGTCGCCGCGGTGGCCGCCGCCGGGCCCTCCGCCGCGCTCGGGCCCGCGCCCGGGCCCGCGCCCCGGGGCGACGGTCCCGCGACGAGCGGCCGGCCGGGCGGCGACCAGTCCGGGCCGGCCCGCTACCGGGGCGTCGTCACCGCCGGCACGCTCGCCCTGCGCAGCGGCCCCGACCGGGGTTCGGAGGTCATCCGGTACGCCCACCGGGGCGAGACCGTGCGCATCTACTGCAAGACCGGCGGCGAAACGGTCGACGGCAACCCCCTCTGGTACCTGCTCGCGGACGGCACCTGGGCCTGGGGGTCGGCCCGGTACATCGACAACATCGGCCCGGCACCGCACTGGTGCTGATGCCGAAACACCACACACCCTCCCCATTAGGTAAGTTCCGGACATGACGAAGGCCGGAACCGGAATCACCGTGGCAGCGGCGGACGCCCCCGCTCCCGTCGCCCGCCTCCCGCGGCGCCGGGGCATCGAACTCGCCCTCATCGTGGTGGCCGTCCTGCTGTCCGTGTTCGGCTACTGCAACGTGGGCCTGGCCCAGCACGGCACCCTCCCGCCCGGCGCCGCCGGCTACGGCGCCGGGCTCGGGGTGCTCGCCCTGCTGGCGCACCTCGCGGTCCGGCTGCGCGCCCCCTGGGCCGACCCGCTGCCGCTGCCGATCGGGGTGCTGCTCAACGGCCTGGGCCTGGTGCTGATCTACCGGCTGGACCTGGAGACGCCCGGCGACCGGGCGGCCCCCACCCAACTGGTGTGGTCCACCCTCGGCATCGCCCTGTTCATCGTCATCGTGCTGGTGCTGCGCGACCACCGCCTGCTCCAGCGCTACACCTACGTCTGCGTGGCCGCGGCGCTGGTGCTGCTGACGCTGCCGATCCTGTTCCCGGCGGTCAACGGCGCCCGGATCTGGCTGCGGGTGGCCGGGTTCTCCATCCAGCCGGGCGAGTTCGCGAAGGTGCTGCTCGCGGTGTTCTTCGCCGCGTACCTGGCCGCCAACCGCAGCGCGCTGGCGTACGCGGGCCGCCGGGTGTGGCGGCTGCAACTGCCCACCGGGCGGGTGCTCGGCCCGATCGTCGCGGTCTGGCTGGTCAGCGTGGGCGTGCTGGTCCTGGAGCGCGACCTCGGCACCTCGCTGCTGTTCTTCGGCCTGTTCGTGGTCATGCTGTACGTCGCCACCGGCCGCCTCGGCTGGATCGCCGTCGGCCTGCTGCTGGCCTCGCTCGGCGCGGTCGCCGTGGGCTGGCTGGAGCCGCATGTGCACGGCCGGGTGGAGGACTGGCTGCACCCGTTCGCGTCCATCGAGGCCGGGCGGGGCCCGAACCAGTTGGCCCAGTCGCTGTTCGCGTTCGCCGCCGGGGGTGTGACCGGCACCGGGCTGGGGCTCGGCCACTCGGTGCTGATCGGCTTCGCCACGAAGTCCGACTTCATCCTGGCCACCGCCGGGGAGGAGCTGGGCCTGCTCGGTCTGACGGCGATCTTCCTGCTGTACGCGCTGCTGGTGGAGCGGGGGCTGCGGGCGGGGCTGGTGCTGCGGGACCCGTTCGGGCGGCTGCTCGCGGTGGGGCTGTCCTCGCTGGTGGCGCTCCAGGTGTTCGTCATCGCGGGCGGGGTGACCGGGCTGATCCCGCTGACCGGGATGGCGATGCCGTTCCTGGCGCAGGGCGGCTCCTCGGTGGTCACCAACTGGGCGATCGTCGCCCTGCTGATCCGGCTCGGCGACTCGGCGCGCAGGCCGGCGGCGCGGTCATGACCCGGCACATCCGGCACGCCGCCGCGTTCTGCGTCCTGCTGCTGGTCGCGCTGCTGGTCAACGCGGTGCGGGTGCAGGTGGTCAGCGCCCCGGAGTACGACCGCAACCCGGCCAACCGGCGGCCGGACATCGCCCGGTACCAGCAGCCGCGCGGGGACATCCTGGCGGGCGGCGAGCCGGTCACCGGCTCCCGGGACACCGGGCAGCACCTGCGCTACGAACGGACCTACCGGGACGGGCCGCTGTACGCCCCGGTGACCGGCTTCGCCTCGCAGGAGTACGGCACCACGCTGCTGGAGCACGCGGCGGACGGGGTGCTGTCCGGCGCCGACCCGCTGCTCGCGCCGCTGCCGCTGTGGCACGACGTGACGGGCGCCCCCAACCCGGGCGGCGACGTGGTGACGACGATCCTGCCGGCGGCGCAGCGGGCGGCGTACCGGGGGCTGGGCCGGCGTCCGGGGGCGGTGGCCGCGGTGGAACCGGCCACCGGGCGGATCCTCGCCCTGGTGTCCACGCCGTCCTACGACCCGGGGGAGCTGTCCGGCAACGGGAAGGCGGCGCTGCGGTCCTGGCGGCGGCTCAACCGGGACCCGGGCAGGCCGATGCTGAACCGGGCGGTGCGCCGCACCTATCCGCCGGGGTCGACGTTCAAGGTGGTCACGGCGGCGGCGGCGCTGGACGCGGGGGTGGCCGGGGACCTGGACGCGCCGACCCGGTCCCCGGACCCGTACCCGCTGCCCGGCACCCGGACGCGGCTGACCAACGGGTCCGGGGGGTGCCGGAACGCCTCGCTGCGGGCGGCGTTCGAACGGTCCTGCAACACCGTCTTCGCGCGGCTCGGGGTGGACGTGGGCGTGCGGCGGATGACGGCGACGGCCGAGGCCCTCGGCTTCAACGACGGGGGGCTCACCGTCCCGTTCCCGGTGGCGCGGAGCACCTTCGACGCCTCGGTGGACCGGGCGCAGTTGGCGCTGTCGTCGATCGGGCAGTACAACACGCGGGCCACGCCGCTGCAGATGGCGATGGTGGCGGCGGCGGTCGCGGACCGGGGGCGAGTGCGCACGCCGTACCTGGTGGAGCGGACCACGCGGGCGGGCGGCGGCGTGCTGTCGGCGGCCGGGGCCCGGCCGGTGCGGCAGGCGATGCGGCCGATGACGGCCGCGCGGCTGAAGGAGCTGATGCGGGACGTGGTGGAGCACGGCACCGGCGGCAACGCGGCGATCCCGGGCGCGGTCGTCGGCGGCAAGACCGGCACCGCCCAGCACGGCGTCGGCAACTCCGGCGCGCCCTACGCCTGGTTCGTCTCCTGGGCGCAGGGCGCCCGGGACCTGGAGCCGAGGGTGGCGGTCGCGGCGGTGGTCGAGGGCGCACCGGCGGACCGGGGGGAGATCACCGGCGGCGGGCTGGCGGCCCCGGTGGCCCGCGCGGTGATGGCGGCGGTTCTGGGTTCCTGAGGCGGAGGGGGTGCCGGGTCGCTACGAGGGCTGCTCCGGAGGGACGACAGCTCCGTGTGCGGAGGCAGGTTCGGGAGCCGGTCGAGGTCGTCGGCCGTCCAGCCGCCCTCCGGCGGACGAGGCCACGCGTATTCCGCGTCCAGCCCGTCCTCGCGTGCGGCGCTCATCATCACTCCCCTGCGCTGGAGTCCGGCCGACCCGGCCAGCGTACCCAGGGCGAACGTCCGCACGGCACTCCAACGGGCGACCCGGCGCCGTGCCGTTGACGGCGACGCCCTTCTTTACTCGCGGTCAACAAGTTGCGCGCAGGGGATTGACGGGCTTGCTGACAGGCAGTCTTATAAGAAGGGAGAGTGACCGCGGGTAACACGACGAGGTGGGACAGCCATGACGACCCTGACGGAAGCCGACGCGCTCGAAGGGCTGCGGGACGCGCTCGGTCTGCTCAAGGACCGCGAGCAGGTCGCCGAACGGCTGCTCGCCTCTTCCGCCAAGCACTCCTTCGACCCGGACAAGGAGCTGGACTGGGACGCGCCCTTCGAGGAGGGCAAGTGGTTCTGGCCGCCGGAGCTGGTGTCGCTGTACGACACTCCGCTGTGGAAGCGGATGAGCGAGGAGCAGCGGATCCTGCTCTCCCAGCACGAGGCCGCGGCCCTCGCCTCGCTCGGCATCTGGTTCGAGCTGATCCTGATGCAGTTGCTGGTCCGGCACATCTACGACAAGTCGGCGACCAGCGCGCACGTGCGGTACGCGCTGACCGAGATCGAGGACGAGTGCCGGCACTCCAAGATGTTCGCCCGGCTGATATCGCGCGGCGGGACGCCCTGGTACCCGGTGAGCCCGCTCCACCAGCACCTCGGCCGGCTGTTCAAGACGATCTCCACCACGCCGGGGTCCTTCACCGCCACCCTGCTCGGCGAGGAGGTCCTGGACTGGATGCAGCGGCTGACCTTCCCCGACGAGCGGGTCCAGCCGCTGGTCCGGGGCGTCACCCGCATCCACGTCGTGGAGGAGGCCCGCCACGTCCGGTACGCCCGCGAGGAGCTGCGCCGCCAGATGGTGACGGCCCCGAAGTGGTCCCAGGAGTTCACCCGGATCACCTCCGGCGAGTTCGCCCGGGTCTTCTCGATCGCCTTCATCAACCCCGAGGTCTACACGAACGTGGGACTGGACAAGCGCGAGGCGATGGCCCAGGTCAAGGCCAGCGGCCACCGCCGCGAGGTGATGCAGAACGGCTCGAAGCGCCTGACGGACTTCTTGGACGACATCGGCGTGCTGCGCGGCGTCGGCCGGAGGCTGTGGCGGTCGTCGGGGTTGCTGGCCTAAGCCGGACAAGGCGGGCGGACGTACCCGTTACCCTGCGGGACATGACCCCGCAGGCTCCCCCACCCGCGTACCGCCGGCTCAGCGTCGAGGAGCGCCGCAGCCAACTGCTGGAGGCGGCGCTCGCCCTCTTCGCCCACCGGCCGCCCGAGGAGGTGTCGCTGGACGACGTGGCCGAGCAGGCCGGGGTCTCCCGCCCCCTGGTGTACCGGTACTTCCCCGGCGGCAAGCAGCAGCTCTACGAGGCCGCCCTGCGCTCGGCCGCCGACGAGCTGCGGCTCTGCTTCGACGAGCCCCGTCAGGGCTCCCCGCTCGCCCGGCTGGCCCGCGTCCTGGACCGCTACCTCGCCTTCGTCGACCAGCACGACACCGGCTTCAGCGCCCTGCTGCGCGGCGGCAGCGTCGCCGAGACCTCCCGGGCGTCGGCCATAGTGGACGGCGTACGCCGGGACGCCGCCGAGCACATCCTGCGCCACCTGGACGCCGACGAGCCCGGCCCCCGGCTGCGGATGACGGTCCGGATGTGGATCGCGGCGGTGGAGGCGGCCTCGCTGATCTGGCTGGACGAGGAGAAGCAGCCGCCCGCCGAGGAGCTGCGGGACTGGCTCGTGGAGCAGTTCGCCGCCGTGCTGGCGGTCACCGCCCGCCGCGACCCGCAGGCGGAGGCGGTGCTCCGGGTGCTGTCGGCGGATGTCTGACACTGGTGCGGTGAAGAGCGAAGAGACCCCCTTCGAGGGCGGCCCCATGGACGGCCGGGTGCTGCCCGTGCTGGTGGGGATGACCGGGCATCCGCCGAAGACGTACCGCATCCCGGTGCCCGACCCGGCCGGCGGCCCCCCGACGGTGCTGGTCTACCGCCGGGTGCCCAGGGACCCCGGCCGCCGGGCCGGCTTCGCCCGCTGGAAGTACTCCTACGCCCCCGAGGGCGTGCCCCGCGCCCGCCCCCGCTGGCCCTGGTCGAAACCCGCGGCGGGCCCGGAGGCCACGCCGGGCGGCAAGCCGGACGACGCCGACGGGTGACGCGGTTGCGCCGGGCGGCGCACACTCGGCGCGCGCGCCGTAAGCGGGCGCCCGATGCTCGCGGTGCGGAGCGGACCCGCCGCTGCGCACCGGAGGTGATGACGTGTCAGGAAGGCTTCTGCGCCTGGTCTGTGCGACCGCGGTGGCGGCCGGCACCGCCCTCGCACCCGTACCCGCCGCGGCCGAACCCGCCCCCGGCGGGCGCCCGGTGGCCGAGCTGCTGACGGACCTTCAGAAGCTGTACCGGGACGCCGAGAAGGCCACCGAGGTCTACAACGGCGCCGAGCAGCGGCTCCAGGAGCAGCAGCGCCGGGTGCGGGACCTGGACGCGGCGCTGGCCCGTGCCCGGCTCTCGCTGCGCACCAGCCGGGCCGAGGCCGGGAAGCTGGCCCGGCAGCAGTACCAGAGCAGCACCGGCCTCTCCCCCTACGTACGGCTGCTGCTGGCCCGCGATCCGCAGCACGCCCTCGACCAGGGCCATGTCATCGGGCAACTGGCCCGGGACCGGGCGCGCACGGTGGGCGAACTGACCGGCGGCGAGAAGAAGGCCGGTGAGCTGGCCCGCCGGGCCCGCACCGCCCTGGACCGGCAGCGCGCGCTGGCCGAGCGCCGCAAGGCGGCCCGCGACGAGGTGCGGGAGAAGCTGCGCGAGGTCGAGGAGCTGCTGGTCTCGCTCGCCCCGGAGGAGCTGGCGGCGCTGGCCGCGTTCGAGCGGAAGGGCACCGCCGAGGCCCAGGACCGGTTCCTGGCCTCCGGCGCGCTCGGCACCGCCGCCGCCCCGCCGTCCGCCGCCGGCGACCGGGCGCTGCGCTTCGCGGTGGACCAGCTCGGCAAGCCCTACGCGTGGGGCGCGCAGGGCCCCGGGGCGTACGACTGCTCGGGGCTGACCTCGCGGGCGTGGGCGCGGGCCGGGACGCCGATCCCCCGGACCAGCCAGGAGCAGTGGGCCCGTCTGGAGCGGGTGCCGCTGGACGAGCTGCGCCCCGGCGACCTGGTCGTGTACTTCCCCGAGGCCACCCATGTGGCGCTGTACCTCGGCTCCGGCCTGGTGGTGCAGGCTCCGCGTCCCGGCGCCGAGGTCAAGGTGTCGCCGATCGCGGCCAACCCGGTCCTCGGCGCGGTACGGCCCGACCCCGGGGCGCCGCCGGTACGGGACTACGTGCCGCCGGAGCTGCCCGCGGGGGCGGCGGACGGGTCGGACGAGGGGTACGCCTCCGTGTACGCGCCGGGCGCTCAGGCGCCGGCCGCGCCGGAGACCTCCATCAGGTAGCCCTCGGCCTTCTTCGGGTCGTAGAAGAAGTTCTCGAAGTCGGCCGGGTCGTTGAAGCCGTTGGCGATGCGGTGGGCGACCGGCTGGAGCTGGCCGGCCGCGCCGATCAGGTTCAGCACGTGCTCCGGCGGCGGGGCCAGCATGGCGTTGGTCCACTTGACGACGTGCTGGGCGGTCTCCCAGTAGCGGTCGAAGGCGGCCTGCATCCAGGTCTCGTCGAACGGCTTGTCGCCGTGTTCCAGGATCGAGGCGAGGTAGGAGGCGGCGCACTTGGACGCCGAGTTGGAGCCCTGCCCGGTGATCGGGTCGTTGGCGACGACCACGTCGGCCACGCCGAGCACCAGGCCGCCGCCGGGCAGGCGGCCGATGGGGTGGCGGACGGTGGGGGCGTAGCGGCCGGCCAGGGTGCCGCCGGCGTCGGTCAGTTCGACCTTGGTGGCCCGCGCGTACTCCCAGGGGACGAACTTCTCCATGAGTTCCAGGGTCAGGGAGAGGTGCTCCGCCGGGTCCTTGACGTCCTTGAAGACGTCCAGCGGGCCGCCGGGTATGCCCTCCCAGAACAGGATGTCGGCGCGGCCGGAGGTGGTGAACGTCGGCATGATGAACAGCTCGCCGACGCCCGGCACCAGGTTGCAGCGGACCGCGTCGAAGTCGGGGTGCTCCGGGCGCGGGGCCAGGCCGTGCACATAGGCGACGGCGAGGGCGCGCTGCGGCTCGCTGTACGGGGACCGCGAGGCGTCCCGGCCGAACATCTGCACGAGTTCGCCCTTGCCGGCCGAGACCAGGACCAGGTCGTAGGCGCGGGAGAAGTAGTCCAGGTCGCCGACGGCGGCGCCGTGGATGACCAACTGGCCGCCGCGCTGGGCGAAGGTCTCCATCCAGCCGGCCATCTTCACCCGCTGGTCCACGGACTGCGCGTAGCCGTCCAGCCTGCCCACCCAGTCGACAGCGCGCTGGGTGGGGCCCGGGTCGTGCGAGCCGGGCGCGGCGACCGAGACCCCGAGGCCCTCGATCTTCGGGGCCTGGGACTCCCAGAAGTTCAGCTTCAGGTCACGCTCGTGCTGGAGGGCGGTGTGGAACATGCACTGCGTCGACATCACCCGGCCCGTGCGGATCTCGTCCGCGGTCCGGTTGGACATCAGGGTGACCTCGTAGCCGTGCGACTGGAGGCCGAGGGCGAGCTGGAGACCGGACTGGCCGGCTCCGACGACGAGTATCTTCCGCATGCGGGGGTTTCCGTCTTCTACTCGGGTGTTTCGTCCAGCGCGTGGCCCACGAGGGACAGGAGGGTCTCGATGACCGAGATCCGGCGGCGCGCATCCATGATCATTACAGGTATGTGCCGCGGGATCGTCAACGCCTCCCGTACGTCCTCCGGTTCGAACCGCTCGCTGCCGTCGAAGTGGTTGACCGCCACGACGTACGGCAGCCCGCAGCTCTCGAAGTAGTCCAGCGCCGGGAAGCAGTCCTTCAGCCGCCGGGTGTCGGCCATCACCACCGCGCCGATCGCGCCGCGCACCAGGTCGTCCCACATGAACCAGAACCGCTGCTGGCCCGGCGTGCCGAACAGGTAGAGCACCAGGTCGTCGTCGAGCGTGATGCGGCCGAAGTCCATGGCCACCGTGGTGGTGAGCTTCTCCGGCGTGGCGGTGAGGTCGTCGGTCTCCTCGCTCGCCTCGGTCATCAGCGCCTCGGTCTGCAGGGGCGTGATCTCCGAGACGGACGTGACCAGCGTGGTCTTGCCCACGCCGAAGCCGCCCGCCACGACGATCTTCGTGGCGATCGGCGCGCGGCCCGGGTCCGTCTGCCAGGGCTGCAGGGGCTCGTCGGGCTCGACGAGCGGGGAGACGCCGAAGGCGGCGTCAGAGACGACGGAGTCCACTCAGCACCCTTTCCAGCAGAGCGCGGTCCGGACGGCCCGTGCCGTGGCCGGTCCCGGTGCCGTACACACGGATCTTTCCCTGGTCCGCGAGGTCGCTCAGGAGCACGCGGACCACGCCGAGCGGCATCTTCAGCAGCGCGGCGATCTCGGCCACCGTACGCATCCGGCGGCACAGTTCGACGATGGCCCGCATCTCCGGCATCACCCGGGAGAGCGGGGCGCTCGTCAGTTCCTTGCGCTCCTCGGCGGCCTCCAGCGCGGCCGTGCCGGTGGCGCCGACGAACGTCTCCACCAGCAGCACATGGCCGAACCGGGTCCGGCCGCCGGTGAGCGAGTAGGGGCGGACGCGGGCCGGCTTGCGGTCGGCGCCGCGGACGGGGAGGTTCTTGCGGTTCTTCTCGGGGCCGCTGCTCATCGGGGGCTCCCCGTCGACTCGGACTCCAGGGATTTTCGCAGCTCGCTGCGGAGCTCCGGGGTGAGCACATGCCCGGCCCGGCCCACGAAGAGCGCCATGTGGTACGCCACCACGCTCATGTCGCAGTCGGCGGAGCCGTGCACGCCGAGCAGCGAGCCGTCGCTGATCGACATCACGAACAGGCTGCCCTCCTCCATGGCGACCATGGTGTGCTTCACGGTGCCGAAGTCCATCAGCTTGGCGGCGCCGACGGTCAGGCTGCCGATGCCCGAGACGATGGTCGCGAGGTCGGCGGCGGAGCCGCGCGGACCGGTGCGGCGCTCGGTGCGCGCGCGGCGGGCGGCGTCGGTGCTCTCCTGGTCGGAGGAGAGCAGGAGCAGTCCGTCGGAGGAGACGACGGCGACCGAGAGGATGCCGGGCACCTCCTCGACGAGGTTGGTCAGCAGCCAGTGCAGGTTGCGGGCCTCACTGCTCAGTCCGAAGGTACTGGGCGCGGTCAACTGCTTGCCTCCTCGACAGTGCCCCCCGTGGCTTCTTCGGTCGTCCCCGCCGCGGCGTCCGGGGTGCGGTGCCCGGCGGTCTGCTCGGCGATCTCCGCCGCCACATCGCGCCGGCCGGCCTCCGCGCCCCGGCGGAATCCGCCGAGGCGGCGGCGGAGCGCCTCGGCGTCCACGGAACCCGCGCGCGGGGGCGGCGCCGCCGCGGGGGTGCTGATCCTGGGGGTCCGCTTGGGCAGCCCCTTGTCGGTGACGGGGTCCTCCGGGTCGTCGGGGACCCGGTCGTGGGCGGGTTCGGCCTCGGGCCGGCCCTCGTCCCGGTTCTCGTCCCGGTTGTCGTTCTCGTTCTCGGTGCCGGTCTCCGGCGTGCCGGGGGCGGAGTCGGGGGACGGTTCCGCCGCCGGGGCCGGGATGAGCAGTTCCATGGTGGTCTCGGAGACCGTCCGGTCGGCCTCCTCGGGGGCCTCTTCGGCGGGCTCCGCGGGCTCCTCGGAGGCCGCTGCGGGGGCCTGCTCTGGTGCGTCCGTGCGCTGGCCGTCCGCCGACCGCCGTACCGCCCGCTCCGCCGCCTCGACCAGCGGGTCGCCGCCCTCGGAGCGGCCGTGCAGGACGTTGGAGTTGGCCTCGGCGTCGGCGCCCGGCAGGGAGAAGCCGCCGGTGCCGTCGGTGACCGGGGCGGCCGGGGCGACCGCGGCCGGCGGCGCCTCGGCGAGCAGGGCCGTCGGCAGCACGACGACGGCGGCGATCCCGCCCTGCTTCTGCTCGCGCAGCTTCACCCGGGCGCCGTGCCGGTGGGCGAGGCGGGCGACGACGTACAGGCCCAGTCCCAGGCCGTCCTCGCCGTCCTGGTCGTAGGCGGCCTCCGGGTCGAAGTCGGCGAGGCGGGCGTTGAGCCGCTCCAGCTTGTCGCCGGGGACGCCGATGCCCTCGTCCTGGACGGAGAGCATCACCTCGCCGTTCTCCAGCAGCCAGCCGGAGACCTCGACGGGCAGCTCGGGCGGGGAGAACGAGGTGGCGTTCTCCATCAGTTCGGCCAGCAGGTGGGAGAGGTCGTCGGCGGCGAACCCGGCCACGTGCGCGTGCGGCGGCAGCGCGGCGATGCGGACCCGCTCGTAGCGCTCGATCTCGCTGACGGCGGCCCGCACCACGTCGACCAGCGGCACCGGTCCGGCGGTGTGCTGGACGTGCTCGGTGCCGGCCAGCACCAGGAGGTTCTCGCTGTGCCGGCGCATGACCGTGGCGAAGTGGTCGAGCTTGAACAGGGTGGCCAGCCGCTCGGGGTCCTGCTCGCGCTCCTCCAGGCCCTCGATGACGCCCAACTGGCGCTCGATCAGGGCAAGGGTGCGCAGCGCGAGGTTGACGAAGGTGCCGTCGACGGCCTGCCGCATCCGCTTGAGCTGGGCGGCGGACTCGGCCAGCTCGGCGCGGAGCTCCTCGCGGGCGTCGGCCATCTTCTGCCGCTGCCCGACCAGGTGCTTGCGGTCGGCCTCCAGGGTGGTGACGCGCTCGGCGAGGGCGACGGCCCGCGCGTGCAGGGCGTTGACGGAGCGGACGGCCTGCGCGAACTCGTCGTTGCGGCCGGTGAAGGCGACCGGCTCCTCGGCGGTGGGGTCCTCGGCCCCGGCGAGCCGGGCGGAGCCCCGGCGCAGCACCGCCAGCGGCCGGGTGAGACTGCGGGCCATGGCGGTGGCGACGCCGACCGCCAGCAGCATCAGGGCGCCGAGCAGGGCGATGCGGATCTCCAGCGCGGTGACGTCGTCGTCGCGGAGCTGGGCGAGGTCCTTGGTGCGCCGGTCGTAGAGGGCGGACTCGGCGCCGCGCATGGCGTCGACCCGGGCGGTGAGCGCGGCCTCCAGCTTCTCGGCGCTGGTGGTGAGGTCGTCGTCGGAGAGGGAGGGCTGGTCGGTGAGGGCGGCCAGGTACTTCTCGGCGGTGTCGACCTCGGGCCCGGTGACCGTGGCGTCGTAGCGCTCGCGTGCCGTCCGAGGGGCGCTCTCGCGGAAGCCGGCGAGCGCGGCGTCGGAGCGGACCCGGGACTGCTGGGCGGCGGCGGCCAGGGCGTCGCGCTGCTTGCCGTCGGCGCCCGAGGAGGTGGTCGTCTCGGTCGGCAGCCCGCTGACCGGGTCGATGACCGTCTGGGTGCTGCTGGGCACGGCGAGGGCGGCCAGCAGCAGGCCCCGGGCGGCGGCGGCCTGCTGGACGGCGGAGTCCAGCTCGGCCAGCGCGTGCCCGCCGGCGCCGGCCCGGGACGGCATGCGCTCGGCCAGCTCCTCGGCCAGGGCGTGCAGTTCGGTGATGACGGTGGAGTACGCCTGGTGCGCCTCCAGGGCGCTGGTCCGGCCGGTGAGCGCCGCCCGGCGCAGGGCGGCCACCGCGTCCAGGTCCTCGCGGAGCGCGGCGGGCGCGTCGGGGTCGGCGCGCAACTCCTCGACCTGCCGGTCCACCCGGGCGCCGCGCTGCTCCGAGGGCGCCTTGGACTTGGGGCGCCCGGCGGCGATGTACGGGGTGACCTCGTCGCGTTCGTCGGCGAGGGAGTGGGCGAGGGTGAGCGCGTCCTGGGTCCGCTGGGCGAGCGTCACCAGTTCCTGCGCGTCACCGACCTGGCCCGACGCGGCGACCACCGAGGGCGCGCCGGCGGCGGCGATCGCGGCGGCGACCACCGCCACGGCCACGATCAGCCGGTTCCGTACATGGGTGGGGCGGCCCTTGCCGACGGGGGCGGCCGGGGCGGCGGTCCCGGGGGTCGGCTCCGTCCCCCCGACGGGGGCCGTCTGCTTGCCTGTGCGACGAGGCCGCGTCTTCTGCACCGGTGCTCGCATTCCTGACTCGTGTACCCGTGGGCCCGGGTGGCGCTCCGTCAACTGGCCGGCCGGCGCGTTCACCCTCCCCCGAGCCGTCGACCGCGCTCGAGCGGAGCGGGGCCCCCACCGGCTCCCGACCCTTGCAGTGCCCCTCGGCACCGGGTGTGCAACACCTGACCCGCCACCCGAAGGAGTGAACCCCGGAGGGGAGTTGGTGGGCAAGTCGCCCCGACGGGCGGGGCCCGCCCGCGCGGTGAGCCGGTTGGACGTTCGCGGCGGGGCGGTGGCAGTATTTGCCGCCGCGCGTTCCCGGGGTGCGGCATTCCCCCCAAATTGGGCGGCTGACCTGCACCGCCGTACCGGTTCCGGGATCTCCGCCGACGCTTCGCGGACGGTGTGAAGGGCTGGTGCAGACTGACCGGATGCGTACCGAACTGGTCTCGGAACCCAGCAGCCCCGGTCTGCCCAACGAGGACTTCGCGAGCGTCGGTCTCGCGGCCTCCGGACAGGGCGGCGCGCTCGTCCTGCTGGACGGGGTCACCCCGCCGCGCGGCGCGTCGGGCTGCCGGCACTCGGTGCCCTGGTTCACCGCGCACCTCGGCGGGGCGCTGACCGATCTGACCGTTTCCCTCCTGGATGTCCCCCTCACCGAGGCCCTTTCCCGTGCCATCGCCGCTACCGCCGATGCACACGCCGTCACCTGTGACCTTTCTCACCCCCGGACGCCGCAGGCGACGGTGGTCCTGGCGCGCTGGTCGCCGGAGGCGGTGGAGTACCTGGTGCTGTCCGACTCGGCGCTGCTGCTGGAGTCCCCCGACGGGACGGTGACGGCCCGTCTGGACGACCGGCTGGCGCGCCTGCCGCGCTCGGCGCTCGCCTCCGCGGCGCGGGTCGACGCGGAACTGCGCAACAAGGAGGGCGGCTTCTTCACCGCGGCGGCCGATCCGGCGGTGGCGGCGCGGGCGGTGACGGGAGTGCTGCCGCGCGGTGAGGTGCGGGCGCTGGCGACGCTCACGGACGGGGCGGCGCGCTGGGTGGAGACGTTCGGGGAGGGCGACTGGGCGGACTGCTTCCGGGTGGTCCGCAAACAGGGGGCGCGGTGGCTGGTGGACCGGGTGCGGGAGCTGGAACGCGCGGACACCGGCCGCCGGTTCCTGGGCCGGGCCAAGACCCACGACGACGCCACGGTGGTCTACGCGGAGCTGTAGCCCTCCCGGGTCAGCGCTGCTCCATGCCCCGGTTCAGCTCGTGCAGCAGCCGGGCCAGTTCGGCGACCTCGGCCGGGTCCCAGTCGGCGAGCCGGCCGGCGTAGCGGGCGCGGCGGGCCTCGCGCACCCGGCGGACCCGCTCATGGCCCTCCTCGGTGAGGGTGATCAGCCAGGCGCGGCCGTCGGCGGGGTCGGGCTCGCGGGCCACCAGGCCCAGCTCCTCCAGGGCGCGCAACTGGCGGGACATGGTGGCCTTGCCGACGCCGATGTAGGCGGCGAGTTCGGTGGCGCGCTGGCCGCCGCACTCGTCCAGCCGGACCAGCAGCCCGTACGCGGAGGACTCCAGGTCCGGGTGGACCTCCCGGGCCATCTCGCCCTGGTTGGCCCGCGCGCGGCGCAGCAGGACCGTCAACTCGCGCTCCAGGGCGAGGAACTCGGGCTGTTCCAGGCCGTTCGCGGCGGCCGGCCCCGCCGCGCCCCGCCGTCCGTCGCCGTTCCCGCTTCCGTGCACGTCAGCCCCTGCCTCGTTTTCCCGGTTCTGAAAGTTTCCGCCGGACAGCGCCATCGCCGCAGCTCCGTCAGTATTTCGCAGGCTTAGACCAACGGCAGCTTCCGGTCCCCCTTCCACCGGCCGGTCTACGTGCGTAGCGTCGCCCCCGGGACCTGGCTGGCATGCCCACGCCAGTCCCCTCCCCACCGGGCACCACCGACCATCGGAGGCACGCCATGCCCGTGCACAGACCCGGATCGGCCCCCCGCCGCCGACTCGCCGCCGTCGGGACCCTGCTCGCCGCCTTCTCCCTGCTGCTCACCCTGCCCTCGGCCGCCGCGGACACCCCGCCCCGCGGCTCGGCCCACATGGGCATGGGCGTCCTGGAGCACGACGGGCGGCAGGGCACGCCCGTCCCCGGCGACGCCACCCAGACCGAGGGCGTCGACGTCTCCAGCCACCAGGGCAACGTCGCCTGGTCGACCCTGTGGAACAGCGGGGTCAAATGGGCCTACGTCAAGGCCACCGAGGGCACGTACTACACCAATCCGTACTTCGCCCAGCAGTACAACGGCTCGTACAACGTGGGCATGATCCGCGGCGCGTACCACTTCGCCACCCCGGACACCACCAGCGGCGCCACCCAGGCCAACTACTTCGTCGACCACGGCGGCGGCTGGTCCCGCGACGGCCGGACGCTGCCGGGCGCCCTCGACATCGAGTGGAACCCGTACGGCGCCTCCTGCTACGGCAAGACGCAGAGCCAGATGGTGAGCTGGATCGCGGACTTCCTGGCCACCTACAAGGCCCGCACCGGCCGGGACGCCGTCATCTACACCGCCACCAGTTGGTGGACCGAGTGCACCGGGAACTACGGCGGTTTCGCCACCGCCAACCCGCTGTGGATCGCCCGGTACGCCACCACGGTGGGGACGCTGCCGGCCGGCTGGTCGTACTACACGATGTGGCAGTACACCTCGTCCGGACCGACCGTCGGCGACCACGACCGGTTCAACGGCGCCCTGGACCGGGTGGTGGCGCTCGCCAACGGCTGAGCCGCCCGCGTACGGCGACGGACCCAACGGCCGACCCGCCCGCGCACGGCGAAGGACCAACGGCCGACCCGCCCGCGTACGGCGAGAGCCCGGGCCTCCCTCACGGGACCCGGGCCCTCCCCTGCGTCCGGCCGCGTCCGTCACGCCGCGACCGGAACCTCCTTGGGCGCCACCCCGCTGGTCGCGGGCGCGAGTGCCAGTTCCAGGACCTGGCGGACGTCGGTGACGGTGTGGACGTCGAGCTTGTCCAGCACCTCCGCGGGCACGTCGTCCAGGTCGGGCTCGTTGCGCTTGGGGATGATCACCGTGGTGACGCCCGTCCGGTGCGCCGCGAGCAGCTTCTGCTTCACCCCGCCGATCGGCAGCACCCGGCCGGTCAGCGACACCTCACCGGTCATCGCCACGTCGGTGCGGACCAGCCGGCCCGACAGCAGCGAGGCCAGCGCCGTGGTCATGGTGATGCCGGCGCTCGGGCCGTCCTTGGGGACCGCGCCCGCCGGGAAGTGGATGTGCACGCCCCGGTCCTTCAGATCGGCGACCGGCAGTTCCAGTTCGGCGCCGTGCGAGCGCAGGAAGCTCAGGGCGATCTGCGCGGACTCCTTCATCACGTCGCCGAGCTGCCCGGTCAGGGTCAGCCCCGCCCCGCCCGTCTCCGGGTCGGCCAGCGACGCCTCGACGTACAGCACGTCGCCGCCCGCGCCGGTGACCGCCAGGCCGGTGGCCACACCCGGCACCGAGGTGCGCCGCTGAGCCGGGTCCTGGGCGGACTCGGGCACGTGGTGCGGCCGGCCGATCAGGTCCCGCAGGTGCTCGGCGCCCACGGTGAACGGCAGCTCCCGCTCGCCCAGTTCGTGCTGGGCCGCCACCTTGCGCAGCAGCCGGGCGATCGACCGCTCCAAGGTGCGCACCCCGGCCTCGCGGGTGTACTCCCCGGCCAGCTTGCGCAGCGCGCCCTCCTCCAGGACCACCTCGTCCTTGTCCAGGCCGGCCCGCTCCAGTTGGCGCGGGAGCAGGTGGTCCCGGGCGATGACGATCTTCTCGTCCTCGGTGTAGCCGTCCAGGCGGACCAGCTCCATGCGGTCGAGCAGGGCCTCCGGGATGGCCTCCAGGACGTTGGCGGTGGCCAGGAAGACCACGTCGGAGAGGTCCAGCTCGACCTCCAGGTAGTGGTCGCGGAAGGTGTGGTTCTGGGCCGGGTCCAGCACCTCCAGCAGGGCCGCCGCCGGGTCGCCGCGGAAGTCCGAGCCGACCTTGTCGATCTCGTCCAGCAGGACGACCGGGTTCATCGAGCCGGCCTCCTTGATCGCGCGCACGATCCGGCCGGGCAGCGCGCCCACGTACGTACGGCGGTGGCCGCGGATCTCCGCCTCGTCGCGCACGCCGCCGAGGGCGACGCGGACGAACTTGCGGCCCATGGCGTGGGCGACGGACTCGCCGAGGCTGGTCTTGCCCACGCCGGGCGGGCCGACCAGGGCGAGGACCGCGCCGCCGCGGCGCCCGCCGACCACGCCCAGACCGCGCTCGGCGCGGCGCTTGCGGACGGCCAGGTACTCGGTGATCCGCTCCTTCACGTCCTCCAGGCCCGCGTGCTCGGCGTCCAGGACGGCCTTGGCGCCCTGGATGTCGTACCGGTCCTCGGTCCGCTCGTTCCACGGCAGTTCCAGGACGGTGTCCAGCCAGGTGCGGATCCAGGAGCCCTCGGGGGACTGGTCGCTGGCCCGCTCCAGCTTGTCGACCTCCTTGAGCGCGGCCTCGCGGACCTTCTCGGGCAGGTCGGCGGCCTCCACCCGGGCGCGGTAGTCGTCGGACTCCTCGCCCTCCTGCTCGCCGTTCAGCTCGCGCAGCTCCTTGCGGACGGCCTCCAACTGGCGGCGCAGCAGGAACTCGCGCTGCTGCTTGTCGACGCCCTCCTGGACGTCCTTGGCGATGGTCTCGGCGACGTCCTGCTCGGCGAGGTGGTCGCGCAACTGCTGGGTGGCGAGCTTCAGGCGGGCGACCGGGTCGGCGGTCTCCAGCAGCTCGACCTTCTGGTCGGTGGTCAGGAACGGCGAGTAGCCGGAGTTGTCGGCGAGGGCGGAGACGTCGTCGATGGCCTGCACGCGGTCCACGACCTGCCAGGCGCCGCGCTTCTTCAGCCAGGCGGTGGCGAGTGCCTTGTACTCCTTCACCAGTTCGGTGACGTGACCCGGCAGCGGGTCGGGCACGCTCTCGTCGATCCGGGTGCCCTCGACCCAGAGGGCCGCGCCCGGCCCGGTGGTCCCGGCGCCGATCTTCACCCGGCCCCGGCCGCGGATCAGGGCCCCCGGGTCGCCGTCGGCCAGCCGGCCGACCTGCTCGACGGTGCCGAGCACGCCGGTGCCCGGGTAGGAGCCGTCGATGCGCGGCACCAGCAGGACCTTCGGCTTGCCGGGTTCGTTGCGGGCGGCGGCCTGGGCGGCTTCCACCGCGGCCCGTACCTCGGAGTCGCTCAGATCGAGGGGGACCACCATCCCGGGCAGCACGACCTCGTCGTCGAGCGGCAGCACGGGCAGGGTGAGCGGTGTGAACGCCGTGGACTCAGCAGCCATGATCTCCCCTTCGGCAGTCAAGTTGAGTTATGCCGACTCAATGCTCGGGGAGCGGTGATTGTTCCCCGCCCCGTGTTCGCTCTGAGCGATCACCCTCCCGGGGTGGCTGGTCGCGCAGTTCCCCGCGCCCCTGACTGCGCTGCCTCACCCGCCCCGAAAGGGCACCCCACCCATGACCGCCGGGGAGCACACCCACCCAGGGGCGCGGGGAACTGCGCGACCAGCCCCCACGCACCCGCACCCGACCCTCAGGGGCGCGGGGAACTGCGCAACCAAACCCCACGCACCCGCACCCGCCCCCCCCAGGCCGACCGCCACGCGTACTCTCAGCGGCCACCGCGCCCCGGTAATTCCGCCACCCACCGCTCGGCCGGATGTCAGGATGACCGCATGTCCGTCGGCCACGAAGTCCCCGAAGTCCTGGACCGCCGCGAGGGCCCCTACGGCGAGGTCGTACTGCGCCGGCACGGCGACCTGCTGCAGATCATCGCCAACGGCTGCTTCCTCATGGACACCTCCGACGGCCGCTCCGAACGCCGGCTCGTGGACGCCGCGCTCGCCGCGCTGCCGGCGCCCGCCGTGCGCCCCGCCCCGCACGTCCTGATCGGCGGCCTGGGCGTGGGCTTCTCCCTCGCCCGTGCGGCCGCGAATTCGCGCTGGGGACGGATCACGGTGATCGAGCGCGAGCCCGCCGTCATCGACTGGCACCGCACCGGACCGCTGGCCGCACTGACCCGCGAGGCGCTGGCCGACCCCCGCACCCGGATCGTGGAAGCGGATCTCGTCGATTACGTCAATGAGACTTCCGACACGTTCGACGCGCTCTGCCTCGACATCGACAACGGCCCCGGCTGGACCGTCACCGAGGGCAACGAGGGCCTGTACGCGCCGACCGGACTGGCGGGCTGCGCACGGGTGTTGAGACCCGGCGGAGTGCTCGCCGTGTGGTCCGCGCGACCCTCTCCCGAATTCGAAGAAACCTTGTGTAATGCCGGGTTCCAGCAGGTGCGTACCGAAGAGATCCCCGTTGCCCGGGGCGTTCCGGACGTGGTGCACCTCGGCGTCCGGCCTGGATAGCGATGGCCCGGTGACTCCCCGTACGCTGCTGCTCTGACGCCGATCATTCAAGCGTCAATCGCAGTCATGGGATCACCCCACGGATTCCGTAAAGCACACCTCAGGGGCGGGCGATGGAGCAGACACACACCTCCCACAACGGCACGACGACGGCTGCCCCGGGCGCGCAGCGCCGGGTGCTGGTGGTCGAGGACGACCAGACGATCGTGGACGCCATCGCGACCCGCCTGCGCGCCGAGGGATTCCTGGTGCAAACGGCGGGCGACGGTCCGTCCGCCGTGGACACGGCCGAGGCGTGGCAGCCCGACCTGCTGATCCTCGACATCATGCTGCCCGGCTTCGACGGCCTGGAGGTCTGCCGCCGGGTGCAGGCCCAGCGCCCGGTGCCGGTGCTGATGCTCACCGCCCGCGACGACGAGACGGACCTGCTGGTCGGGCTCGGCGTCGGCGCCGACGACTACATGACCAAGCCGTTCTCGATGCGCGAGCTGGCCGCGCGGGTGCATGTGCTGCTGCGCCGCGTGGAGCGGGCCGCGCTGGCCGCCACCACCCCGCGCAGCGGCATCCTGCGCCTGGGCGAGCTGGAGATCGACCACGCACAGCGCAGGGTGCGGGTGCGCAGCGAGGACGTCCACCTCACGCCCACCGAGTTCGACCTGCTGGTGTGCCTGGCCAACACCCCGCGCGCGGTGCTCTCCCGGGAGCAGTTGCTGGCGGAGGTGTGGGACTGGGCGGACGCCTCCGGGACCCGCACCGTCGACAGCCACATCAAGGCGCTGCGCCGGAAGATCGGCGCCGAGCGCATCCGCACGGTGCACGGCGTGGGCTACGCGCTGGAGACGCCGACGCCATGAGCGCCGGACGGGAGGCCGCGCGGAGGAGCCCCGGGCAGCCCTGGGGCGGCGTACGCCCGTTCTCGATCAAGACCAAGCTGGGCGCGCTGGTCGTCATCTCGGTGCTCATCACCACCGGGCTGCTGATCATCGCCGCCCGCACCGAGACCGAGCTGCGGTTCATCACGGTCTTCTCGATGATCGCCACGCTGCTGATCACCCAGTTCGTGGCCCACTCGCTGACCGCCCCGCTGGACGAGATGAACGCCGTCGCCCGGTCCATCTCGCACGGCGACTACACCCGCCGGGTCAGCGAGAACCGCCGTGACGAGCTGGGCGACCTCGCCCAGACCATCAACCGGATGGCCGACGACCTGGAGGCCCAGGACCGCCAGCGCAAGGAGCTGGTGGCCAATGTCTCGCACGAGCTGCGCACCCCCATCGCGGGCCTGCGCGCGGTGCTGGAGAACATCGTCGACGGCGTCACCGAGGCCGACCCCGAGACCATGCGGACCGCCCTCGGGCAGACCGAGCGGCTCGGCCGGCTGGTGGAGACCCTGCTGGACCTGTCCCGCCTGGACAACGGCGTGGTGCCGCTGCGCGCCCGGCGCTTCGAGGTGTGGCCGTACCTGTCCGGGGTGCTCAAGGAGGCCAACATGGTCGCCTCGGCCCGCGCGGGCATCGCCTCCGGCTCCGGCAGCCACACCCGCACCGACGTCCACCTGGCGCTGGACGTCTTCCCCACCGACCTGACCGCGCACGCCGACCCCGAGCGCATCCACCAGGTGGTCGCCAACCTCATCGACAACGCGGTCAAGCACAGCCCCCCGCACGGCCGGGTGACGGTCCGGGCCCGGCGCGGGGACGGGCCGGACTCCCTGGAGCTGGAAGTGATCGACGAGGGGCCCGGCATCCCGCGCTCGGAGTGGCACCGGGTCTTCGAGCGGTTCAACCGGGGCGCGGTGACCCGGCCGCACGGCCCCGGCAGCGACGGCGGCACCGGCTTGGGCCTGGCGATCGCCCGCTGGGCGGTGGATCTGCACGGCGGCCGGATCGGGGTGGCCGAATCGGAGCGCGGCTGCCGGATCCTCGTCACCCTTCCGGGAGAGCCGTCCACCGCCGGTTGACGTACAGTGCGAAGCGGAGCCACCAGGTCCAGGGAAGTCCGCGCTGGCGGACACGTGTGACCCGGAAGGAGCCCGCGCCGCTGGGCGCCGCGGGCCGCCGCGCCCTTCCCGGACGACCCGGAACCCCGCTTGTTTCCCGTCCTTTCCGGCGGTGAAACACGCTCCGTGATGTGACTTACACGACGATGAACGGGCCCGGCCTGACCTTCCGGGTCCGGGAGGCGTAGCCTTTATTCCCGCTGTCCATCACCTTGTGAAGCGGAAGAGGGCGGTTGCCGCCGTGTCGCCACAGTCCCCCAGTAACTCGAGCATCTCGACCGACACCGACCAAGCGGGGAAGAACCCCGCAGCGGCCTTCGGTGCCAATGAGTGGCTCGTCGACGAGATCTATCAGCAGTACCTCCAGGACCCCAATTCGGTGGACCGAGCCTGGTGGGACTTCTTCGCCGACTACAAGCCGGGGGCGCCCGCCGCCCAGGCTGCGTCGGGCAGTGCGGCCGCGGGGGCCGCGCAGACCACCAGCACGGCCCAGCCCGCCCCGGCTCCCCGGGCCGCCCAGGAGCCCGCCCAGGCCCCGGCCCCGGCCGCCCCGGCAGGGCCCGCCCAGGCCCCGGCGCCCGCCGCCCAGCCGGCCGCGCAGGCCGCTCCCGCCGCCCCGGCCGGGAAGCCCGCCGCCGCCCAGCCGGCCCCCGCCGCGAAGCCGCAGCAGCAGCCTCAGCCGAAGGCCAAGGCCGAGCCGGCCCAGGAGTCCGCCGAGGGCCCCGAGCTGGTCACCCTGCGCGGCCCGGCCGCCGCGGTCGCGAAGAACATGGACGCCTCGCTGGAGATGCCCACGGCCACGTCCGTGCGCGCCGTCCCGGTGAAGCTGCTGTTCGACAACCGCATCGTCATCAACAACCACCTCAAGCGCGCCCGCGGCGGGAAGATCTCCTTCACCCACCTCATCGGGTACGCGATGGTGCAGGCCATCAAGGCCATGCCGTCGATGAACTGGTCCTTCCAGGTCAAGGACGGCAAGCCGACCCTGGTCAAGCCGGACCACGTCAACCTCGGTCTCGCCATCGACCTGGTCAAGCCCAACGGCGACCGCCAGCTCGTCGTCGCGGCGATCAAGAAGGCCGAGACGCTCAACTTCTTCGAGTTCTGGCAGGCGTACGAGGACATCGTCCGCCGCGCCCGCGAGAACAAGCTGACGATGGCCGACTTCACCGGCGTCACGGTCTCCCTGACCAACCCCGGCGGCCTGGGCACCGTCCACTCCGTGCCCCGGCTGATGCCCGGCCAGTCGGTCATCATGGGCGTCGGCTCCATGGACTACCCGGCCGAGTTCCAGGGCACCTCCCAGGACACCCTGAACAAGCTGGGCATCTCCAAGGTCATGACGCTGACCTCGACCTACGACCACCGCGTCATCCAGGGCGCCGCGTCCGGCGAGTTCCTCCGCCAGGTCGCCAACCTGCTGCTCGGCGAGAACGGCTTCTACGACGAGATCTTCGAGGCGCTGCGCATCCCCTACGAGCCGGTCCGCTGGCTCAAGGACATCGACGCCTCCCACGACGACGACGTCACCAAGGCCGCGCGGGTCTTCGAGCTGATCCACTCCTACCGGGTCCGCGGCCACGTCATGGCCGACACCGACCCGCTGGAGTACCGCCAGCGCAAGCACCCCGACCTGGACATCATCGAGCACGGCCTCACCCTGTGGGACCTGGAGCGCGAGTTCGCCGTCGGCGGCTTCGCCGGCAAGTCGATGATGAAGCTCCGCGACATCCTCGGCGTGCTCCGCGACTCGTACTGCCGCACCACCGGCATCGAGTTCATGCACATCCAGGACCCCAAGCAGCGCAAGTGGATCCAGGACCGGGTGGAGCGCTCGCACTCCAAGCCGGAGCGCGAGGAGCAGTTGCGCATCCTGCGCCGCCTGAACGCGGCCGAGGCGTTCGAAACCTTCCTGCAGACCAAGTACGTCGGCCAGAAGCGGTTCTCGCTGGAGGGCGGCGAGTCCGTCATCCCGCTGCTGGACGCGGTCCTGGACTCGGCCGCCGAGTCCCGCCTGGACGAGGTCGTCATCGGCATGGCCCACCGCGGCCGGCTGAACGTACTGGCCAACATCGTCGGCAAGTCGTACGCGCAGATCTTCCGCGAGTTCGAGGGCAACCTCGACCCGAAGTCCATGCACGGCTCCGGTGACGTGAAGTACCACCTGGGCGCCGAGGGCACCTTCACCGGCCTGGACGGCGAGCAGATCAAGGTCTCGCTGGTCGCCAACCCCTCGCACCTGGAGGCGGTCGACCCGGTCCTGGAGGGCGTCGCCCGCGCCAAGCAGGACATCATCAACAAGGGCGGTACGGACTTCACCGTGCTGCCGGTGGCGATCCACGGCGACGCGGCCTTCGCGGGCCAGGGCGTGGTGGCCGAGACCCTGAACATGTCGCAGTTGCGCGGCTACCGCACCGGCGGCACGGTCCACATCGTCATCAACAACCAGGTCGGCTTCACGGCGGCGCCGGAGTCCTCGCGCTCCTCCATGTACGCCACCGACGTGGCCCGCATGATCGAGGCCCCGATCTTCCACGTGAACGGCGACGACCCGGAGGCCGTGGTCCGCGTCGCGCGGCTCGCCTTCGAGTTCCGCCAGGCGTTCAACAAGGACGTGGTGATCGACCTCATCTGCTACCGCCGCCGCGGTCACAACGAGTCGGACAACCCGGCCTTCACCCAGCCGCTGATGTACGACCTGATCGACAAGAAGCGCTCGGTGCGCAAGCTCTACACCGAGTCCCTCATCGGTCGCGGCGACATCACCCTGGAGGAGGCCGAGCAGGCCCTGCAGGACTACCAGGGCCAGTTGGAGAAGGTCTTCACCGAGGTCCGCGAGGCCACCTCGAGCCCGGCCGCCGTGGCGCCCGCCGACCCGCAGGCCGAGTTCCCCGTCGCCGTGAACACCGCGGTGACCGGCGAGGTCGTCAAGCGGATCGCCGAGTCCCAGGTCAACATCCCCGACCACATCACCGTCCACCCGCGGCTGCTGCCGCAGTTGCAGCGCCGGGCGGCGATGGTCGAGGACGGCACCATCGACTGGGGCATGGGCGAGACCCTCGCCATCGGCTCGCTGCTGCTGGAGAACGTGCCGGTGCGGCTGGCCGGCCAGGACTCGCAGCGCGGCACCTTCGGCCAGCGGCACGCGGTGATCATCGACCGCACCACCGGCGACGAGTACACCCCGCTGCAGTACCTCTCCGAGGACCAGGCCCGGCTCAACGTCTACAACTCGCTGCTGTCCGAGTACGCCGCGATGGGCTTCGAGTACGGCTACTCGCTGGCCCGCCCGGACGCGCTGGTGATGTGGGAGGCGCAGTTCGGCGACTTCGTCAACGGCGCCCAGACGGTCGTGGACGAGTTCATCTCCTCGGCCGAGCAGAAGTGGAACCAGACCTCCGGTGTGGTCCTGCTCCTCCCGCACGGCTACGAGGGCCAGGGCCCGGACCACTCCTCGGCCCGCCCGGAGCGGTTCCTCCAGCTCTGCGCGCAGAACAACATGACGGTCGCCATGCCGACCTCGCCGGCGAACTACTTCCACCTGCTGCGGTGGCAGGTGCACAACCCGCACCACAAGCCGCTGGTGGTCTTCACCCCGAAGTCGATGCTCCGCCTGAAGGCGGCGGCGTCGAAGGCGGAGGAGTTCACCACCGGCCAGTTCCGCCCGGTCATCGGCGACGACTCGGTCGACGCGGCCGCCGTCAAGAAGGTCGTCTTCTGCGCCGGCAAGGTCTACTACGACCTGGACGCCGAGCGGAAGAAGCGCGGCGTCACGGACACCGCCATCATCCGCATCGAGCGCCTGTACCCGCTGCCGGGTGCCGAGCTCCAGGCGGAGATCGCCAAGTACCCGAACGCCGAGAAGTACCTGTGGGCCCAGGAGGAGCCGGCCAACCAGGGTGCCTGGCCGTTCATCGCGCTCAACCTGATCGACCACCTGGACCTGGCGGTCGGCGCCGACGTCCCGCACGGCGAGCGCCTGCGCCGCATCTCGCGCCCGCACAGCTCCTCCCCGGCGGTCGGCTCCGCGAAGCGGCACCAGGCCGAGCAGGAGCAGTTGGTCCGCGAGGTCTTCGAGGCGTGACCGGCTGACCCGATGTGACACGGCGAAGGGCCCGGCCCCGGGGGGTTTCCCCGGGGCCGGGCCCTTCCGTGTCAGGTGCGGTGCGGCTCGAAGTCCCAGTAGCGGCGGGCGGGCCCGCCGTGCCCCGCCTCGTCCAGCGCCCGTTCCCGGGCCCGGTCGGCCTCGTCCGCCCGCCCCAGGGCGCGCAGATCGGCCGCCAGCCCGCGCAGGGCCGACCCGGTGAAGGGGTGCGCGGGGCCGAGCACCCGGGCGGCCCGGTCGGCGGTGTCCCGGCTCAGCGCGGCGGCGCGCTCGGTGTCCCCGGCGACCGCGCGCAGCGCCGCCTCGTTCAGCGCGCAGCCCAGCGTCCAGGGATGGCCGGGGCCCAGCCTCGCGGCCATGCCCGCCCGGGCCGCCCGGGCCAGCTCCAGGGCGCCCCGCGGGTCGCCGGCCCGGTGCAGCGCCAGCGCGTGGTTGGCGCGGGCGCCCACCGCGTACGGGTGGTCCGGGGACAGGGTCTCCTCATAGGCGGCGACGACGGCCGCGCTGAGGGCGCGGGCCCGCTCGGCGTCGCCGTGTTCCCGGGCGAAGCAGCTCTGGCCGACGGCGAGGATCAGGGTCAGCGGATCGCGGTCGCCCAGGATGTGGACGGCCCGCTCCAGCGCGTCGGCGAAGTACCGGCCCGCGTCGTCCAGGTCGCGCGCCGCGTACCGGCACATCGCCAGGTTGTGCTGGGCCCGCAGCGCCTGGACGGTGTCGGGGCCCAGCGTCTCCCGGACCACCCGCAGGCTCGGCTCCTGCACCGCTGTCGCCTCGCCGTACCGGCCCAGCAGCCGCAGGTCGAGGGCGTAGGCGTGCTCCGAGTTCAGCGTCCACGGGTGCCGGTCCCCCAGCAGGGCGCGGCGTGCGGCCAGTGTGGCGCTGTTGAGCCGGCAGGCGTCCTCGTAGCGGCCGAGCAGGCGCAGCGAGACGGCCACGTTGTTGCGGGCGTTGACGGTGGCGGTGTCGTCCTCGCCGAGCCGCTCGCGGTAGGCCGTGAGGACCCGCTCGGACATCTCCAGTGCCTCCGCGTACCGGCCGAGTCCGCGCAGGTCCGCGGCGAGGCCGCCCAGGGCGCGCAGGTAGGCCGGGTCCCGTTCGCCGCGCTGCCGGCGCAGGTGGTCGGCGGCGGCCCGCTCGATGCGCATCGTGCGGTCGTAGTCGCCCACGGCCCGCAGCAGATTGGCGTAGTGGTACGTCAGCTCCCAGATCCGCGGGTGGCTCTCGCCGAGCAGGGCGCGCCAGGCGTCCATGGCCCGGCCGCCGAGCTTGCCGCCGGCCGCGTACTCGCCCGAGAGGTACAGGTAGCGCAGGCAGTTGAGGACCAGGCGCTGCACGCCGGGGTCCTCGCTCGCCAGGACCTGGGCGTGCTTGAGGTGCGGGACGATCTCGGCGTAGGCGGGCCACAGCGCCGGGCTGGACGGCTTGCCGGGGTCGGCGGCGGCCAGGGCCCGCCGGACCACGTCGGCGAGTTCACGCGCGGTGTCCTCGGGCAGCTCGGCGCGGACGAAGCCGTGCACCACGCGGTGGAGGTAGAGGACCTCGCGGGCGGGGTCGGCCTCGTGCGGTTCGACCCGGACCACGGAGTACCGGCGGAGCTGGTCGACCGCCGCCGCCCACAGCGCGGGGTCGGTCAGCAGACGGGCGACGGAGGGCGGCAGGCCCTCGCGCGGCAGCTTCCTGAGCAGGTGGACGGGGACGTGGCCGGGGGCGAAGAAGGTGCACAGGCGCAGCAGGTCGACGGACTCGGGGACGGCCGCGCGCAGGCTCTCCAGGAGGATCGTCCAGGCCGTCCGGTAGGCCAGCGGGAAGTCCGCCGACACCCGCAGCACGTCGTCGGCGGTGCCGGCCTCCAGCAGGGCGAGGTACTCGCCCACCGGCAGGTCGGACTCGTCGAGCCAGCCGGCCGTCTGGTCGAGGAGCAGCGGCAGGTCCCCCAGCGCCTCCGCCAACTGGTCCGCCTCGGGGCCGCTCAGCCGGGGCGCCCGGCGGCGGACGAAGGCCACCGACTCCTCCCGGGTGTAGACGGGCACCTCCAGCAGCTCGCTGCCGTGCTCCGCCCAGTCCGGGTTGCGGGAGGTGACGAGCACGTGTCCGGGACCGGCGGGCAGCAGATCGTGGATCTGGTCCGGCTCGTCCGCGCCGTCCAGGACCAGCAGCCACCGGGAGTACGGCTCGCCCCGGCGCAGGGCGTCGCGCACGGCCCGCACCCGCATGCCGTACTCCTCGCCCGTCCGCAGTCCCAGTGCCGGCGCCAGTTCGGCCAGCCGGCGACGGCAGGTGGCCCGGGACTCGGCGTGCACCCACCACACCACGTCGTACTCCGGGCCGAACCGGTACACGTACTCGGTGGCCATCTGGGTCTTGCCGACGCCGGACATGCCGTGCAGCGTGACCCTTCCGGCGTCCCGCAGAAGGCGGTGCGCCGCGGCGAGCAGCGCCTCCCGGCCGGTGAAGCGGGGGTTGTGGCGCGGTACCAGGCCCCAGACGTCCGGCCTCGACGCGGGGTACCGCACGTCGTCCACCCGCTCGGGAAGGGGGTCGGCCGGCAGGTCCAGCCGGGCCAGCAGCCGTCGTTCGGCCTCCTCGGCACCGAGTGCCGTCAGGTCCACCGGGCGGAGGGCGGCGGTGGCCGCCGGGACGGGCACCGAGGTGACGGACACGGCGGCGAACCCCGACGGGTCCGCGGCGGCGATGTCGCGCAGGGCCCGCTCCCATTCGTCCCGGGTGCGTCCGCCCGCCTCGAAGTAGGGGGCGCTGAGGACCATCAGGACCGGTCCCGCCGTCCGCAGGCCGGAGAGCAGTCCGGCCAGCGGCACCCCGGCGGGCGGGTCCCAGCGCCGGCGGTCCACCCGCACTCCGCGCCTTCTCAGCCGGTCCCCGATCCAGGCGGCCCACGCCCGGTCGGGACCGGCGAAGCTGATGGTGACCGTCCCCGTCCCGGGACGCGGGCGGGGCGGCGCGGGCTCGGCGCGGCCGGGCCGCAGGACGGGCGGCCGGGGCACGTCCTCGACCGGGCGGGCCGGGGTCCGCTCCTCCCGGGTGCCGTCGCCGGCCCGGATCTCGCAGCGCAGCTCGGCCTTGCGGACGGGCACCCCCCACTGGTTGCTGACCGTCAGCCACAGCGAGGCCGGGCCGGTGTCGGTGCCCGCGGAGACCCGGAAGCGGGCGGGTCCGTACGTACCGCCGAAGCGGTGCAGGACCACGCTGGGTTCGCCGAGGGCGGCGCAGGCGAACAGGGGGGCACCGTCGAGGGTGACGGTGAAGGTGAACTCCTCCTCCGGGTACGGCCAGTCGGCCGGGGTGCCGTCCGGGGCCGGGAGGGGGCCGCGCAGGTCGACGGTGACGAGGTAGTCAGCGCCCGCCTCGGCCTGCCGGGGCCAGGCCACGACCGGTTCGATCAGCAGCGGGCGCTCGTTGCCGGTCACCGTCCGGGCCCCGCTTCGGTGTGCCGCGCGCCCGCCGCCGAGATGAGCCCCAGTGTGGTCCGGGGGTGCCCGTAGTAGTGGAACATGAAGGCGTACAGCAGCCGCAGGACCCGTTTCTGGCCGGTGCCGTCGATCCGTCCGGTGTCGTCGAGGAGGCTGGGCAGCCGGGCCGGGGACCCGAACTCGGCGAGGGCCCGGGCGCGGAAGGCCCGCAGCGTCTGGGGCACCGACCGGTGCGGGTGGGCGGCGACCTCGCGCACCAGCTCGCGTACGAGCGTCCTGGCTTCCTCGTCGCCGACCTTCCCGGCGGTGACGAGACAGCCGCCGGCGCCCTTGCGCAGGAACAGCTCCGCGAAGCCGCGCAGCGCCTCCTCGCCCTGCGCCCGGTTGGTGACGAACCGCCCGGAGTCGCAGGCGTTGAGGCAGACCAGCGAGCGGTCGCGCAGCAGCACGGTCATGGCCTCGCCGTTCAGCTCGGCCCAGGTGCGGTCGCCCAGGGTGAGACGCGGCACGGTGTCGCCGTAGCCGCCGTGGCAGCCGAGGTAGACCAGGCCGGTGGTGTCGGGGTGGGTGTCGAGGTCGTGCAGGAAGGGGGTCATCCGCCCGTGCAGCTTGTGCGCGTACGGGGCGAAGACGTGGCCGTCGTCGGCCATGTCCCGGTGCAGATAGCCGAGGACGCGGCCGCGGCAGCCGCCGGTCTCCCGGGGCAGGCCGTGGCTCAGGTCGCGGACGGTGGTCCAGCGGGAGACGACGGTCAGCGCGCCCAGCGGCCCGCCGGGCAGCCCGCGGGCCGGGTCCTCGGGCAGCCAGAACAGCTCCCAGGGCAGGTCGAAGCCGGTGTCGTCCCAGACGACGAGGCGCAGTTCGTCACCGTGCCGGGCACGGATCCGGTCGAGCCAGTGGGTGAGTTCCGGTTGGTTGGACGACCACAGGCGGATGCCGTGCAGCACCTCGGAGGGGTACTCGCCGTCGTCCCGGCGCAGGGTGGCGAGGCTGATGCCGGGGGCGGCCAGGCGGGTCGGGCCGGGCGCGCAGGTCAGGGTCAGGTCGCCGCACCAGCCGCGCAGCCGGTACCCCTGCGCTCCGCCGGGGCCCTCGCCGCGCAGGACGCGGAGCACCGCGAAGCCGTCCTCCAGGCGGGCGCCGGGGTGGGTCTCGGTGCCGCCGAGTCCGGCGGGCGGTTCCTGCACGCGGCGCATCTGCCCGGTCCGCACGACCGGTCTGCGTGCCGCCGCCTTCAGCCCGGGCAGTCCTCTGCGGAGCACGGCGGTACGGGTCTCCCCCAGCCACCTCGGCGCCCGCTGCGGCTCAGTGGCCACGCTCGCCCCCCGGGGTGCGGGGCGGGCCGGACCGCGGCTCGCCGTCCACCGGTGCCCCCGGTTCCGTGCGGCCCTCGACGACCGTCGCGCCGAGGCTGTCGGCGAGGACGAACGGCAGGTCGCCGTAGGGTTCCCGGGCCGGGTCGACGACGGCGACGTGCAGCCGGGTGCGGTCCATCGCGCCGATCCGGGCGGCGGCCTCGACCGTGTCCTCGACGCCGGCGGCGGCCACCTCGCCGGTGAGCCGCCCGGTGTGGCTGGCCCGCAGGGGGATGTTGCCGCGGCCGTCGGTGACGACGACCAGCCACGCCTCCGCGGGTCCGGTGCCGTGCTGCCGGAACGTGCGCCGCAGCGTCTGCGCCGCGAGTTCGATCCCGTGGGCCAGCGGCGTCGCGCGGCCCGCCCGGCGGTACAGCGCGGCCAGCACCTGGGGGTCCAGGACGCTGCGCGCGGCGAAGCTCTGGGCGCGCAGTTCCTCGGCCGTGTCCGCCGCGCCCACCTCGACGACATGGACGGTGGCCCGGCTGGTGTACGCCCACTGCAGGAAGGGCGTCAGGGCGTCCTGCCAGTCCCAGTCGCCGCCCCGGCAGGTGTGGTCCAGGAGCAGCACCAGGACGCGCTCGGGGGCGCCGGCCCGGATGTTGCTGTGCAGATCGGCCGGCGAGACGGTGAACCGGTCGGTGCCGCGCACCCGCTGGTGCACCGCGGCCTCCCGCACGGTACGCACGTACGCGAGGTCGCGCAGGTCGGTGGCGCGCCGGGTGCCGATGACGGGGCCGCGGGCCAGGGCGGGCCCGGAGGTGCGCCGGCCGGGGCTGCGCAGCGGCGTGGCGTCGGGAGGACCGGACGCCTCGTCCTCCGGGAACGGGGTGCCGGACCCGGCCGGGCTGCCGCCGGGGGCGCCGCCGATGCCTTCGGCGGGGCCGGTCTCCAGCAGCGCCCGGTCCCCGGCGGGGCGGGGCGGTGCGTCCCGGGCGGGCCGGCGTGCCGGGACCGTGCGGGGCGTGCCGCCGGCCGGCGGCCCGGGGTCGCCGTCCGGCGCGGGGACGGGTCCGGGGCGCGGGGCGTCCGGCACGGGCAGGCCGATGACCCGGGCCGCCGCGTCGCAGTGCCCGGCGTCCGCCGACGGGGCGCCGTCCAGGGCGGCGAGGGTGCGGGCGAGGCGGGCGAGGGCCAGTCGGCGGCGGACGCCCGCCTCGCCGCCGAGCAGTTCGTGGACGCGGGTGAGGGCCTCGTCGGTGACCGGGACGGGCGGCACGCCCCGGACGGCGGCGGCCCGCCAGGCGGGCGGCAGGGCGGCGAGCAGCGGCTCCACGGGCGGCAGGGTGAGGCCGGGCACCGGCAGCCGTACCGCGAACCGGTCCAGCAGATGCCGGCTGAGCCGTCCCGCGTCGGCCGACCGGCACAGGGCCAGCCAGCGGGCCCGGGGCCGGATCGTCCGGCGTACTCCGGTGCGTTCCACCACGGTGACGTCGGCACCGACCAACTGGACGGCGGCGCGCATCCCGGCGACGCTCAGCCGGGGCAGGTCGGGCACGACGACGAGCGGCGGCGGTCCGGGCTGGCCGGCGGCGGCGACGAGGGGGCCGGGTGCGGTGCGGAAGGAGAGGCCGTGCTCCTCGCGCCGCAGCTCGGTGCGGGCCCACAGGTCCTCGTCGCGGCCGGCGGCGCCCAGCACCAGGGGCGCGGGCGGGCGGTCCGTGGTGCCGGTGAGGAGGGCGGTGAACAGCCGGGTCACCGGGTCGAGGAGCCGGGGCTCCAGGTCGAGGAGGAGGACCCCGGACAGGGCGGGTTCGGCGGCCGCGCAGACCAGGGCGTGGGTGAGGCGGCGCGCGGGGTCGTCGGCGGTGCGGCGCGGCAACGGGGCGGCCATGACCGGCTCAGGCCCCGAAGAGGTCCTCGACCCGGGCCTGGTCCTCCGGCCCCCAGTCGAAGGTGCCGCCGTGGGTGGTCTCCGGCCGCCGGTGCCGCAGGGCCATCGGCAGGACCCGCAGGACGTGCTCGGGCGCCACCCGGTCCGCGCCCTCCAGGGCGGCGAGGGCACGGGCCGCCAGCGTGGCCACGATCTCCCCGCGCTGGCCGACGGCCTCCGTGCGGTCCGCCGCCCGGCCGCAGAGCCTGAGGACCTCGTCGGGCACGCCGACCTCGGGTACCCGCCGCCGGGCCGTCTCCAGCCGCTGCCGGAGCTCGGCGTCGTCGCGCCGCGCGGCCGCGAGCCAGCCGGAGTCCTTCCGCTCCAGTTCCTCCTCGAAGTCCAGCACCGTGCGGATCAGCCGGTACCGGGCGTTCTCGTCCAGTTGTTCGGCGGTGACCATCAGCCCGAACCGGTCGAGCAACTGCGGCCGCAGTCCGCCCTCTTCGGGGTTCATGGTGCCGACCAGCCCGAAGGAGAGGGTCCGCGCGGCGGCGAGCCCTTCGCGCTGCACCGACAGCACACCGGTGGAGACGACGTCCAGGATGATGTCCACCAGGTGGTCGTCGAGGAGGTTGACCTCGTCGACGTAGAGCAGCCCCTTGTCCGCCGCGTCCTCCAGCAGGCCGGGCTGGGGGCGGGCCTCGCCGCGGATCAGGGCGTCCAGTTCCCAGCCGCCGAGGACCCGGTCGTCGGTGGCGTTGATGGGCAGGGTGACCGGCAGCTCGCCGTGCGCCATCAGCGCGAAGGCCCGCACCAGCGTGGACTTGGCGGTGCCGCGCGGCCCGGCCATCAGCACCCCGCCGATCCGGGGCAGTACGTGGTTCAGCTCCAGCGCGAGCTTCAGCTCCCCCTGGCCCACCACCCGGGAGTAGGGCAGGATCCGCGCGTCCGGCGGGGCGCCCGTCACGGGGCGGTCCCCGCGGGGGCGGTCCGCCAGCGCAGGGTGACCTGGAGCTGGGCCTCGGCGCCGCTGCGGACGAGGGTGGCCACCCCGGCGTCGAGCCTGATGGCGAGCTGCAGCTCGATCTCGTCGGGCCGCAGCGCCTCCTCCAGTTCCCCGAAGCGCCGTACGGCCTGCGCCGCACACCGGCGGGCCAGGTCGAGTCCCTCGGTGTAGACGTCGCGGGCCACCCGGACGACGCGTTGCCCGGCGCCGTCCCGGGTTCTCTCGTCGCCGTAGACGAGGTCGAGTCCGTCGACGGCGGCCCCGGACAGCTCCGCGTCCACCTCGACCGGTACGGGCCCGTCCGCTCCCCCGGCAACGGGCCCCACCAAGATCACCACACGTCCCCCTGGGTCAGCTCACGTGTGTTTCCGGCGTGCTGAGTGAACCGGTTCCTTCCCCGGCGCGGTGGGGGTTATGCGCACCGGGGAGGCCGTCAGGTCGACTGCGGTTCGAAGTCCCAGTAGGGCCGGTTGCGGGCGCGGGCCGAGACGGTGTGCGAGTGCTTGCTGCCGAGGGTGGCGTCCAGGTCGGTCAGCGCCTCCTGCTCGACCTTCTCGGCCTGGCGGCGGTCCCGCAGTCCGCGCAGGTCGGCGGCGTAGGCGATACGGGTCGACAGGGTGAGCGGGTGGGTGCGTCCGAGCCACTCCGTCGCCCGGGTCACGGTGTCCCGGCTCAGGTCGGCCGCGCCCTCGATGTCGCCCACCAGGTTGCGCAGCGCCGAGGCGTTCAGGGCGCAGCCGAGGGACCAGGGGTGGCTCTCGCCCAGCGCCTGGGTCATCTCCCCGTGCGCCTGCTCGATGAGGGCGTGCGCCTGCTCCCGCTCACCGACGTTGCGCAGGATCAGCGCCTGGTTGGCGCGGGCCCCGGCGATGAACGGATGGCCCTCGGTGAGCATCACCTCGTAGCGGGCCACGACGGCCTCGCTCAGTTCCCGGGCCTGGTCGATGTCACCATGCTCTCGGGCGTAGCAGCTCTGGCCGGTGGCGAACATCAGGGTCCACGGGTTGGTCTCGCCGAGCACGCGCTCGCCCCGCTCCAGGACGCTGGCGAGCAGCGCCCCGGGCTCCTGGGGACCGTCGCCCTGGTCCCTGCGGCGGTCGCGGTCGCCCATCCGGTACCGGCACAGGGCGAGGTTGTACTCGGCCCTGAGGGTGAGCGGATTGTCGCGGCCCAGGGCGATGCGCGCCTCGTGGACGTTCTTGCGCTGGATCGACTCGGCCTCCGCGTAGCGGCCCAGCAGCCGCAGGTCGATGGAGTACGAGTTCTCCGAGCTGAGGGTGAAGGGGTGCCGGGCGCGCAGGAACTGGCGGCGGGCCTCCATGGTCTGCTTGTCGACGTCCAGGGCCTCCCGGTACCAGCCGAGCAGCCGCAGGGACAGCGCCAGGTTGTTCTGCGCGCTCAGTGTCCGGGAGTCCTGTTCGCCGAGGAGTTCGCGGTAGGCCGCCAGGACCCACTGGGACATCTCCAGCGCCTCGTCGAAGCGGCCCAGACCGCGCAGGTCGGCGGCGAGGCCGGCGGCGGCGCGCACGTGTTCCAGGTCCTGCTCCCCGCGCTGCTCGCGCAGGTGGTCCACGGCGTCCCGGCTCAGTGCCTCGCTGCGGACGTAGTCGCCGCTGGCCCGCAGCAGATTGGTGTAGTGGTACGTCAGTTCCCAGATGCGCGGGTGGCTCTGGCCGAGCAGTTCCCGCCAGGCGTTCAGGGCGCGCTCGGCGAGCTTGATGCCGGAGGGGTACTCGCCGGAGAAGTACATGTAGCGCAGGCAGTTGAAGACCAGGCGCTGCACCTGCGGGTCGCGGCTCTGCAGGACGTCCGCGTACTTCAGGTGCGGGGTGATCTCGGCGTAGCCCGGCCAGAGGTCGGAGTCGGTGGGGCGGCGCGGGTCGGCGGCGGCCAGGGCGCGGCGCACGACGTCGACGAACTCGTGCCGGTCGCTGTCCGGCATGTCCTTGTGCACGATCTGGTGGACCATGCGGTGCAGGTACAGCGACTCGCCGGAGGAGACGGTCTCGTCGCCCGAGGACTCGTGGGACTCCAGACGCACCACCGAGTACGTACGGAGCTGGTTGATCGCCCGGTTCCACAGCAGCGGGTCGTTGAACAGCCGGGCGAGCTGCTCCGGCAGTTCGTCGCTCGGCACCTCCCGCAGCAGTCGTACGGGGATGAAGCCGGGGGCGAAGAAGGTGCACAGCCGCAGCAGGTCGACGGATTCGGGGACGGTCTCGCGGAGCTTGTTCAGCAGTATCGACCAGGCGGTCTGGAAGGCCAGCGGGAAGTCCGCGGACACCTTGACCACATCGCCGTCGACGCCGTCCTCCAGCAGCCTGATGTACTGCCGTACCGACATGTCCGAGTCGTTGAGCCAGCCGGCCGTCTGGTCGAGGAGCAGGGGCAGATCCTCCAGCGCATCCGCCAACTGGTCCGCCTCGGTCTCGGTCAGCCGCGGAGCGCGGCGGCGGATGAAGGCCACCGACTCGTCGCGGGCGTAGACCGGGACCTCCAGCAGCCGGCTGTTGTGCTCGCCCCACTCGGGGTTGCGGGAGGTGATGAGGACGTGCCCGGGGCCGTTGGGCACCATGTCCCAGATCTGGTCCGGTTCGTCCGCGCCGTCGAGGATGAGCAGCCACCGCGAGTACGGCTCGCCCCGCCGCAGCGAGTCGCGTACCGCCCGCAGCCGCTCGCCGTACTCCTGGCCGGTCTGCAGGCCCAGTTTGGGCGCCATCTCGGCCAGTTGCCGGCGGTAGGTGACCCGGCCCTCCGCGTTGACCCACCACACCACGTCGTACTCGGAGCCGAACCGGTGGGCGTACTCCGCGGCCAACTGGGTCTTGCCGACGCCGGACATGCCGTAGAAGGTCAGGACGCCCGCCCCCGGCTCCGAGTTCAGCAGCAGGTTGTACGCCTCGTTGAAGAGGTCCTCGCGGCCGGTGAAGCGGGTGTTGCGGCGGGGGACGGCGCCCCAGACGTCCGGCATGGAGGCCGGGAAGCGCGGGCCGCGGCGGGCGGCGGCGGGGGGTTCGGACAGCGGCTCGGAGGGCAGGTCGAGGCGGTCCAGGAGCCGGCGTTCGGCCTCCTCGGCGCCCATGTTGGTGAGGGCGACCGGGGCCAGGACGGCGGCGGCCGAGGGGATGGTGGCGGTGGTGACGGAGACGGCGGCGAAGCGGGACGGGTCGGGGGCGACGACCTCGCGCAGCGCCTCGTTCCACTCCTCGTGGGTGCGCGGGCCGAGCTGGAAGTACCAGTCGCTGACGACGATGAGGATGCGGCCCTCGGCCAGCTTCAGGTCGCGCAGCAGGTCCACCAGGGGGACGTCGGCGGGCGACTCCCAGCGCAGGTACACCACCCGCTGCCCGCGCCGCTCCAGGCGGTCGCCGATCCAGGCCGCCCACGCCCGGTTGAAGCCGGCGAAGTGGATCGTGACCGTCTGCCTCGCGGCCCCCCTCTCGGTCGGGTCGACCGGCTTACGAGCTCCAGACATGCAGCGGCCTCCAGCGCGCGTAGTACCACGGAATCCTAGGACCTCGGCGCGCCACGCGTAAGTACGACGACCGACGGGCACACACCTCGGCGCGACGATCTTTCCGCACCCGGGCGGTCCGCGCAGGCATCCTCACTCTTTCGGCCGTGGGAGAGCGGGAGCGTGCCGCTGTGTCCACAGGGCGCGCGCCGATTGCACGTACGCCCGCGCGCGGGCCGTGTGGTCGCGGGGTGCGGGGTGGTCGGCCAGTTTCTCGTAGGTGGCGGCCAGCGCGTCGACGAAGCGGCGGCCGGACACGGTGAGGTCGGGCGAGCCGACCAGGGCGGGCAGGGCGGCGCCGACCTGGGCGTGGTAGCGGGCGTGCTGGGCCCAGGCCCACTCCCGTTCCGGCGGGCGGGCGGTGAGGGCGCGGCGCTGGTGGAACGCGGCCAGCGCGAGGTGCGAGTAGGTGCCCTGGAGCAGCCCGTCGTAGGGCCGGGGGTCGGGCCGCCAGGGGGCGAAGTAGCGGGCCTCGGGGCCGGCCCGGTGCAGGGTCAGCAGGTCGCCGAGGGCGGCGAGTTTGGCGTGCTGGAGTTCGTGCACCAGGGTGGCGGCGAAGGTGACCGGGTCGGGGGGCGTGCTGCTGAGCAGGGCGCCGAACGCCTCGCCCCGGGTGGCGCTGCAACTGCCCCGGCCGGTGCCCACGTCGGGCGGCATCTCCAGCGGGACCAGGCAGCGCAGCAGGGCGGTGGCCTCGGTGAGGCGGTGGGCGCCGCCCGAGCGCAGCGCGGCGGCCGTGCCGGACCAGGACTGCAGCCACCGTTTGCGTCCGGCGTCGTCGAGGGTGGCGACGCCGCTGAGGCTGCCGCGGTGGCTGGCGTAGGGGGGCTCGCGGTAGGGGTCGAGGTCGTCGAGCGGCATCGGGGGCGCGTCGGGGGTGAGCCCGGGGAGCGCGTGCGCGGGCGTCCACGCCGGGGAGCCGGACCAGGCGCCGGTGCCGTGCTCCAGATGGACGCGGATGTCGGGCGCGTCGGGCTGCCGGACCGTCAGGGTGCCCTTGCGGTGGGTGACGTCGACGGGTACGTCACCGGAGGCGGCGGTGTGCAGGGCGCCCAGCGAGGGCAGGGTGAGCACCCCGGCGCGGGCGGTCAGCCGCACGGTGAACGGGAGGCCGGCCACGGCGGCGGCGACCGCGGCGACCGCGCTGAAGTGGGCGAGGTCCCGCCGCAGCGCCCGCCGCCCGGCCGGGGTGCGGGCCCCGCCGTCCAGGCCGCGCAGGCAGGAACGGGCCCAGGGGCCGATGAGCGGGTGGAAGAGCCGGGCCCGGGCGGGAGTGGGCCGGGGCGCCGTCCCGCCCTCGGCCGGTGGGGCCTCCCCGCCCCCGGCCGATGGGGCCGCCCCGCCCTGGGCCGGTGGGGCGCCGCCGGTCCGGGCGGTGGCCGGCGCGGGGGCCCGGTCCGCCTCCGCCAGCATCGCCCAGTCCGCCCGCAGCCGGGCCCTGCGGTCCGGGTCGCAGACGTCGGGACCGGCCGACTCCGCCGCGTCCAGGACGGCCCGCAGGGCGAGCAGGCGCCGGGTGTCCTGGTCGCGGACGAGGAAGGCGAGGGCGTCGGGTCCGCCCTCGGTACGGGCGAGTTCGTCCAGGAACCGGTCCGGGACGGTCGGGAACATCACGGAGCGCCCCCTTCGGGCGAGGACGGCAGGGACGGTACGGGTGCCGCGGCGCCGGCCAGCTTCCCGGCCACGTGCCGGATGAAGCGCTGGAGGTCGGCGCAGTACACGGACGGGTTGCGGAAGCCGTGTCCGGCGCGGTAGCGGTGCGCGTAGTGGCCGCCGCCGCACACGCGCAGCAGCGGACAGGCCCGGCACTGCCCGGCGAGGGCCGCCGCGCCCGTCTGCCGGGCGGCGACACCGGGGTGCCGCAGGGCCTCGTCGAAGCTGTGCCGGAACACGTCGAGGCCGGTCAGCGCGGCCCCGGGGTACGCCGAGGCGAGCGAGTCGACCTGCTGGATCGACCCGTCGGTCTCCACCACGACCGCGTCGAACGGCGCCAGCCCCAGCGCCTCGGTGGCCGCCGGCAGCCCGAGCAGCAGCGCCACGCACTCCTCGAACAGCCGCACCCGGGTCTCCCGGCGGCCCGCCGCCCACCAGCGGTCGAAGGCGGCGCACAGCCAGTCGCCGTAGCGGGTGCCGGTCCGGCCCGGCGGAGGCGTGGTCCAGTTCCCGTGCGGCAGCAGCAGGTGCAGCGCGGGCGGGCGCAGGGCGAGCAGGGACTCGTACGTCCCGACCGGGTCGAGGTCCGGGTCGACGACGGTGAGGACGCCCGCGTACGAGGCCGGGAAGCGGTCGGCGAGCAACCGGGTGCCGCGGGCCGCGGCCGGCCAGGACGGGCGGCCCGCGTGGTCCACCCGCCGCCGGTTGTGCGCGGCGGTGCCCCCGTCGAGGCTGACGCCGACCCGGATGCCGGCGCCGGCCAGCACGGTGAGGCGGGCCGCGGTCAGCAGGGTGGCGTTGGTCTGCACGACGGCGTGCACGGCGCATCCGGCGGGGACGCGCTCGCGGACCCGGTCGGTGAAGGCGGCGAGCGTGCCGGCGCCCGCGAGCAGGGGTTCGCCGCCGTGCAGGACGAGGGCGAGGCCGGTCAGGGCGTGGGCGCGGGCGTGCTCGGCGATCCGGGTGGCGGTGCGGTCCAGGACCTCGGCGGGCGCGGCGGCGGGGCGGCTGCGCCAGTTGCTGTCGGGGCCCTCGTAGAGGTAGCAGTAGGTGCAGGCGAGGTTGCAGCGGCCGTGCGCCTTGACGATGAACTGACGGAAGGGGACGGCCGCCGATCCGGACACTGAGCACCCCCATGCCGTACGCCCCCGCGCCGCCGCGGCCGCCGGTGCCGCACGGGGCGGCATTCCCGGCGCGGCCCGGGGCCGAAACCCGGGCCGGTCGAAGTTGTCCTAATCACGCACCCGGGTCAGCGAACCTCAGAAGGAGTTGTCGAAGCCCCACATCATCTCGCTCGGCTCCGCCGCCCGGGTCCGCAGTTCCTGGAGCACCTCCCGCAGCACCGGGTGCTCGATCGTCCCCAGCCGGTCCAGGTCCAGGGCGAGCAGGTCGGGCAGGGGCTCGGGCGGGGGCTCCGGCCGCTGCTCCGCGGCACCGGTGCTCCCCGGCCCGTCGGCGGGCTCGTACGCTGCGTCCATACCCCGTTCCCTCTCGCTCGATGACCCGGTGAGCCGGCCCGGCGCGGCGGCTCACTCCAGTTCGGCCAGCCGCTGTGCCGTCTGCCGCGCGGTCGGCTCCGCCGTGCCCAGGTGGTCCTCCGGCAGCCTGGCCCACTGCGCGCGGGCCGCCCGGTACGCCTCCCGGGCCGCCCGGGGGCGCGCCGCCGCCTCATAGGACATACCCCGCCAGTGGTGTGCCTGCGCGGCCAGTTCCACCGCCTCCTGGCGGCGGCGTTCCGTTTCGGCCGCCGCCTCCGCCCGCCCGGCGGACTCGGCGGCGGCCCGGAACGCGTCCACCGCCACGTCCAGCCGGGTCGCCCGGCCCAGGTTCTGGTATGCCTCGAACTGCGCCTGCCCCAGCTCCAGTCGGCAGCGCGCCGCCAGCAGCGGGTCGTCCGCGTCGGCCGCGGCGAGCCCGAGGAGGTGCTCGGCCTCGCGCAGGTCGACCCGGTCGCCGCGCACCTGGTAGCGGTGCATCAGCGCGCGGCCGAGCAGCAGCAGCCGGTGGGCGGTGCGGCGGCTGCCCGCCGGGGTCTCCATCCGGCAGTCCCGCAGCACCCGGATGGCCTGGGACAGTTGCTCCTGGGAGGGCGTGCCGCTCTCCAGGGCGGCCAGCCGCAGCAGCACCTCGCCCCACTCGGCGAGCACGTCGGCGTGGGCGGGCGCGTCCCGGGGCATGCGCTGCGCGGCCCGGGCGAAGCGGTCGGCGGCCCGGTGCAGTTCGGCGGGGTCGCCCGTCTCGGCGTACCGGGCGACGGCGATCCGCCCGGCGCGCACCAGCAGCGCCGCGCGCTGTCCCTGCTCCCGTACGACGCCGAGGGCCTCGTCGGTGCGGGTCTCGGCCTCGTCGAGCGGCCCGTCCGACCGCAGCAGGGCGTCGACCAGGTCGGTCAGCGTCCGCACCCGGGCCCGGACCGCCTCGGCGCTCTCCGCCCGGCCGCCGGTGGCCAGCGCCCGGCCCAGCGACCGCGCCGCCTGCTCGGCGTACAGCTTGGCCTGCGCCCGGTCGGCCGTCACCTCCGCCAGCCGCAGCAGCATCCGGCCGTGGGCCAGCGGCAGTTCGGGCGGGCGGTCGGTGCGGTCGGGCCAGGCGTCGGCGAACGCCTCCAGCATGCCGACGGCGCCCTGGAGGAGCGCGCTGTCGCCGCCGAGCCGCCACTGGGCCTCCAGGGCGTCGACCCGCTCCAGGGTGAGCCGCAGCGCCTCCCGTTCGTCCAGGCCGGGGGCGGCGCTGGCCACGGCGTACTCGCGGTCGGCGCGGCGCAGCAGCTCCAGCGCGCCGGGCCGGTCGCCGTGGCGCCGGGCGTCGGTGGCGGCGGCGTGCAGCACGCGCGCGAGGACGGCGCGTTCGCGCAGCGCGTGCGGGTGCGCGGCGGCGCGCTCGGCGGCCTGTTCCGCCTCGCCGAGCAGGGCGGTGCCGCCCTGCACCTCCCACAGCCGCAGCGTGCAGCGCGCGTACTCGGCCCACAGGGCGGGGTCGGTGCCGGCCGGGCCCTCCCGCTCGGTGGCGCCGCGCAGCAACTGCACGGCGTCGATGAGGTCCTGGACCATGCCCTCGTCGTCGAACCGGGCGAGCAGGTCGCGGGCGCGGGTGACCGCCTGGTGCGGGGGGCGCCGGTCGGCCGGCGGGGGGTCGGCGCGGTCGTCGTACCCGGGCGGGCCGTCGTAGAGGGCGAGCTGCTCGGGCAGGGGCATGAACCGCTCCAGGACGCGGGCCGCGATCTCCGCGAAGGGCTGCGGGACGGTGGCGTCCTCGCCGTTGTCGGCGTAGCGGGCGCCCGGGGCCCGGGAGCGGCCGTCGCCGTCGCCCAACTGGGCCAGGGCGAGGGCGGGGAAGTTGGGGCCGCCCTTGCCGAAGCGCTGCTCGATGTACTCCGAACAGTGCTTGAGCACCAGCATGGCCTCGTCGCGGCCGAGCCGGGACAGCAGGGCGTCGCGCACGTCCGGCTCGATCTCGTACCACTGGGTGCCGTCCGTGCCGTACTCCTCGCCGGCCCGGGTGACCAGGCCGCTGACCAGGACCTCGGCCAGTTCGGCGGGGCCGGAGCCGGGGAGCATGGTGCGCTGCACCAACTGCATCACCGGCAGGCACAGCGGCGCCGCCGCGAGGTAGACGGCGAGCCGGCCGGCGGCCGGGGAGGCGCCGGAGCTGAACCGGCTGACCCGCTGGTACGGGCTGAGCCGGCGGTCGGCGCGGGCGGCCGGGGCGGGCGGCTGGTCGGCGCGGACCCAGCCGACGGCGCCCGGCACCGGTCCGGCGCCGGCCCCGGAGAGCAGCTTGGCCCAGGCGCCGAGGGCGACCGGCTCGGGCGGCAGCACGGGTACGGGCAGGGCGCCCCGGCGGGCCGCGGCGGGCCGGCCGCCGGGGACCCGGACGCAGAGCGCGGCGGCGCCGCCGAGGGTGTCGCCGCGGGACAGCTCGCCGAAGGTGACGGGCAGCCGGGTGCGGTTCCACATGCGCTGCGGCAGCGGCTGGAGGACGGCGACCGGGCCCTGCCGGGACAGGTGGTGCAGCAGCCGGTGGGCGTGGCCGCTGTGCCAGAGCGGGCCCGCGCAGTCGCTGACCAGCAGCACGATCCGGCGGCCGGTGGGGTCGCCGAGCCGGTCCGCGGAGTGCAGCGGCGCGGCGTGCGCGTCGGGGCTGCGGCTGACCGCGACCGCGCCGTCCGGGTCGCGGTGCAGATGGCTGACCTCGATGTCGGAGAAGGCGCCCAACTGGCTGAAGATCTGCTCCAGTTCGAGGAACAGCCGGTCCCACACCCGCATCGAGGAGGAGGCGTCCAGCACCAGGTGCAGCCGGGCGTCGCGCCGGGTCACCCGGCGGTACACGGGCAGCACCAGCCCGCCGGCCCGGGCGCTGCGGTCGGCGGTGGCGGTCTCGTCCAGGGTGCGGCGGCGGGGCGGGGCGGGGCTGCGGTAGCCCTGCAACGGCCGCAGCACCCGCTGGAGTTCGAGGGGGGCGGGGAGTACGGGGGCGGCGGGGACCCCGACCGGCAGGGCGCGGGCGCGGCCCGCTCCCCCGGTGCCCCCGGCGCGCGGCACCGGGTAGAGGGCGACCCGCCGGTCGGCGGGGACGGTGCCCGGCGGTTCCCCGGGCGCGGCGGGGCGCGGGTCGCCGTCCGGCGGCGGGGACACGGGCCGGGCGGGCGGCGGTGCCGGTGGCGGCACGACCCGGCCGCCCGGCGGGAACCGCTCGTCCGGTTCCCGGGCCGGGCGGGTCCAGCGGGCCAGCCACAGGGCGTCGCTGAGCTGCTCGGCGTCCGGGTCGAGGCCGATCTCCCGCAGCCGCAGGACGAGTTCGGCCAGGGGGTCGGGGCGGTCGCCGGGGGTGCCGGGACCGTGCCGCGCCGCTGCGTCGGGCATCAGCGCGTCACCTCGGACGGTCGAGCCGCTGGATGAGCAGGTCGGCGAGCCGGTCGCGGCTGGGCGGCGCGGCGGCGTCCGTGAGGTAGATCGCGTTGAGCAACTGGTCCGCCGCCAGCAGTTCGCTGCGCGAGCGCTCCAGGAACCGGGTGATCAGGTCGTCGCCCGCGCGGGCCGCCTCGTCGCCCAGGTGGGCCCGGACGAAGGTGGCGAGCCGGTTGTGGTCGGGGCGGCCCAGCTCCAGGTGGATGCAGCGGCGCATCAGGGGCGCCGGGAAGTCCCGTTCGCCGTTGCTGGTGAGCACCACGAAGGGGAACGCCCGGCAGCGCACCCGGCCGTCGCGCACCCGCACCTTCACGCCGTCGGCGGTGAGCACCTCGGCCTCGCCGCCGGGCAGCCGGTCGGCGATGCGCTCCAGCTCGGGGATGGCGAACTCGCCCTCCTCCAGCACGTTCAGCAGGTCGTTGGGGAGGTCGATGTCGCTCTTGTCCAGCTCGTCGATGAGCAGCACGCGCGGTGTCTCCGAGGGCAGCAGTGCGGTGCCCAGCGGGCCGAGCCGGATGTAGCTGCCGATGCCCTCCACGGCCCCCGGCGACCCGGCCGCCGACCCGTACCCCCCTTGGGCGGCGATCTGCACGTCCTGGAGCCGGGCGATGGCGTCGTAGTGGTAGAGGCCGTCCTGGAGGCTGGAGCGGCTGACGATGGACCAGCGCAGCACATTGCCGAGGCCCAGTTCGTACGCCACCGAGTGCGCCAGGGTGCTCTTGCCGGCCCCGGGCGAGCCGGTGACCAGCAGGGGGCGGCGCAGATACAGCGCCGCGTTGATCATCTCCAGCTCCTCGGCGCCCGGCCGGTGCAGTTCGGCCAGGTGCCGGTGGGCGCCGAGCCTGCGGTCCTCGGAGCCGTCGCCCGCGTCCGGCCCCTCGTGCCGGCTGGAGAAGTCGCGCCAGGGCGGCGGGTCGGGGAGGCGCTCGATCCCGTCATGGGGTTCGCCGGCGCCTCGGTAGATGAGCCACTCACTGGATTCGGTCATGATCCGGTCCTCGTCGTCACTCGTCCACAGGGGCGGCCGTCCGAACGTTCCTCACCGTATCGATCCTCCGAGGGCCTGATAAGGCGGTCGGCGAAGACAGGGGGGTGGACGGGGTCAAGGCGCCTCCAGCAGTTCGCCCGCGCCGGGCAGCGGCTGGTGCGGATCGTCGTACAGGAGTGCTATGCCGTCGGCCCAGAAGGTCTCGGTCCGGCCGTCCCGCAGGCCCCGGCGCAGGGCGTGCACGACCTCGGGCAGTCCGTGCGCGCTGGGCGGGTCGGCGATCTCGTCGAAGGTGCCGCGGTGGAACTCGCCGCAGACCGCGTCCGGCAGCCCGCGCCGGCGGCGCCACAGGGCGACGCCGAAGCCGCCGCGCACGATCCGGGCGAGCGCCGCGGCGTCGTCGTCGAAGCGGTCGTCGCCGTAGCGGCAGAGCACGGGCACTGTGCCGTGCGCCAGGGCGCGCAACTGCTCCAGCGGCGGTACGGGTTTGCGCAGCCCTTCGTCGCAGTCGAGGACCTCGACCTTGGCGCTGTGCGTGTGCAGCCACCGCCAGCGGGCCCGGCGCTCCTCCTCCAGGTCGACCGGGTCGGCCAGCGGCCAGATGTCCTCGCCGTCGGCGAACGGGTCGTCCGCGGCGAGCTGTTCGCGGTCCGAGCAGCGCAGCACCACCGGGCGCAGCGCGCCCAGCGGCTGCTCGTCCGGGCCCAGCGTCCACTCGTCGGCGTCGACCCGGCCCAGCAGGGAGTGCGGTACGGCGACCTGGAGGACGGCGGGCCGGCCCGGCTCGTCGCACTGCCGGAACGCCTCGGTGAGCGCGGCCGCCAGGTGGTCGGCGAGCCGCGCCAGCGGGGCCCGCTCGGCCTCGTCCAGGCGCCGGGCGTCCTGGCCGGGCGGGACCACCGAGACCGACCAGTCGCAGTGGTCCGGCTCCCAGTGCCGCCGCACCAGCTCCACCAGGACGGACGGCCGCGCCACGGGCGTCCGCTCGGGGAGCCGGCCGGGCGGTGCGGCCGGGCCGGGGCCGGCCGGGGGCCGGTCGGGCCGCCCGCCGGTACGGGGCCGGGGCGTAAGACCGCGCAGCCGCTGCTCGGCGAGGCCCCGGCGCTGCCGGACCCCGAGCCGCTGCCCGGCCGCCCACACCCAGTCCCACAGGGCCTCCTCGGCGGCCTGGGTGCTGGGCGCCACATAGGGCCGCTCGGCGGTCAGCACCCGTACCGCGTAGTCGAGGACCAGGCCGAGGGCGCCGTCGTCGCGGGCGCTCTCGTACAGGGCGCCCAGTCCGTCCCGCCAGCCCCGGGGGGCGGGCAGCGGCAGGGGCGCCTGGAACTCCGGCAGGTCGTCGAGGATGTCGAGCAGCGAGCGGGTGCTGGCCGGGGGCGGCAGGTCGGCGAGCCGGCCGAGCAACTGCGCCCGCTCGTCCGGGCTGAGGGTGCGGCCGGGCCGGGCGCCCAACTGGCCCTGTACGTCGACCCAGGTGTGGCGGCGCCCGGCGGGGTGCCGCTGGCGGTCCCGGTGGTAGCGGTCGTGGGCGTGGAAGACGCGCTGGTAGAGGTCGTCGCGCTCGGTGGTGAGGGGGCCGGCGGGCACGGGCAGCGTGCGCAGTTGCTCCAGCCCGATGGAGGTGCCGCCGCGCGCGTGCTGCGAACGGGACTTCACGATGCCGATGATCTCGCCGCGCAGCGGGTCGACCACGGGGCCGCCGGAGACGCCGTGCGGCAGGTCGTTCTCCCCGAGGCGCATCTGGACGTCCGTGGACAGGCTGCCGACGGTGCCCTGGACGGCGAGGGTGCCGTACAGCATCTGGAGGCGGCCGTCGAGGACGGTCCAGCCCGCGTAGAGCACCTTGCCGTCGCCGTAGTACGCGGCCGGGCGCTCGGACACGTACCCGCACTCGTGCTGGACGGGCGCGGTCAGCTCGATCAGCGCCAGGTCGGGGGGCGGCCAGGTGCCGGGGACCGCGGCGGCGCCCTCCGGGAGGGTCGTCACCACATGGCCGGGGACCGCGGACATGCCGTGGCCCGGCGCCGGTTCGTACACCACCGAGACGTCGCCCCCCTCCCCCTCGCATGCCACGTGCGCGCAGGTCACCACCCAGTTGGGAGCGATGAAGAAGCCGCTCCCGAGGAATGCCTCGGGTTCGTCCAGGGCATACCCGGCCCCCGGTCGATGAATGCGCACGGTGGCCGCCATGACGAGGCCACCCAGCGCACGGCGGGCGGCATCCAGGGGGCTCGACGCGCCCGGGTCGTGCCGGTCCGTCATGCCGCGCCCCCGCCCGGCGTGCCCGGAGCGCCGCCGTGCCCCGCCGCGCCGGGGGGTGCGCCGTGGCGCGGGGCGCCGGCGTCGCTCCCCCCGCCGTCGCCGCTCCCGTCCTGCGGCACCGGCGGTCCGCCGTTCCAGGTGAGGGTGACGGTGAGGCCGGCCTTGGCCTCGCCGTCGGCGAGCAGGCCGACGACCTTGCCGGCCTTCGCGGTCAGCTCGATGCCGAACTGCACGCTGACCTCGTCCGGCCGTACCGCGCGCAGCGGCTCGGCCAGCGACCGCGCCACCCCGGTGACCAGCGAGTGCAGGCCCTCCACGGTCGCCTCGACGCGCTCGGCGAACCCGGTGTCGCTGTACGACAGCTCCCCCGGGTGCCCGGACAGCTCGGCGGCGCCCGAGATCCGGGCCCACACCGGGGTGCCGTCCGGTAAGGCGATCCGTGCGACCCTCGTCACTTCCTGTTCCATGGACGTCCCCCGTTCCCCCGCGAACCCCTGGTACCGGCCGCCTTCGCGAGGCTAGCCCCCCGGGTTCCGCCGGCGCGAGGGCCCGGCCGCGGCCGCGGGCCCGCCGTTCCCTGCGCCTATCCTTTTTTCTGTCCTCTGTCGTCTTTCGTGCCCGGTCGCGCGCCGGGCACGAAAGACCTCACCCTCATTTTTTCCCGCAGGAAACAGGGTCCTTCCCAGGAGGGGCGTGCCCTATCCCTGCGCCGACCGACGGAGCACCATCCATGTACTTCACCGACCGCGGCATCGAGGAGCTGGAGAAGCGGCGCGGCGAGGAGGAGATCACCTTCGAGTGGCTCGCCGAGCAGTTGCGGACCTTCGTCGACCTCAACCCGGACTTCGAGGTCCCGGTGGAACGCCTGGCGACCTGGCTGGCCCGGCTGGACGACGAGGACGACGACGACCTGTAGCGGCGGCCCGGCTCGGCGGGGCCTGCCCGGGGTGTTCCGCCCTGGGTCCCCGCCCGGCACCAGCACCGGCACCAGCACCGGCACCGGCTCTGAACCACTCGTACGAGTGTCTTGACTTCCGACACCCGCGATATATCGTGATAGAGGCAGAACGCGATATGGCGTGTCGCGTCGCGTCGTCAGGAGGGTGCACCATGTCCGAGTGGTCCGTTTCCGAGCCCACCAGGCTCACCTTCGACGCCCCCGTGAGCGAACTCCATGTCCGCGTCGTCGACGGCACGGTGAACGTGGTGGGGACGGAGGAGAGTTCCGCCCGCCTGGAAGTCTCCTCGATCGAGGGACCCCCGCTGATCGTGACCCAGCGCGGCGGCACCCTCACGGTGGCCTACGAGGACCTGCCCTGGAAGGACTTCCTCAAGTGGCTGGACCGTACCGGCCGGCGCCGCAGCGCGGTGGTCTCCCTGGCCGTCCCGGCGGCCACGCGCGTGGAGGTCGGCGCGGTCTGCGCCGCCACCGTGGTCTCCGGGCTCGACGCCCCCGCCGAGGTCAAGGGCGTCACCGGCGACACCACACTGGTCCGGCTGGCCGGCCCGGTCCGCGCCGACACGGTCTCCGGCAGCGTGGAGGCCCAGGCCCTCACCGGCGACCTGCGGTTCCACTCCGTCTCCGGGGACCTGACGGTCGTCGAGGCCGGGTCCTCCGTCCGGGCGGATTCGGTGAGCGGTTCGGTGATCGTCGACTGCGATCCGGCCAGCCGCCCCACCGACCTCAGCCTGACCAGCGTCTCCGGTGAGATCGCCGTCCGGCTCCCGCACCCGGCCGACACCGAGGTCGAGGCCAACACGGCGAGCGGCACGGTCTCCAGCGCCTTCGAGGACCTGCGGATCGGCGGCCGCTGGGGCGCCAAGCACATCACCGGCCAACTGGGCGCGGGCAGCGGCAGACTCAAGGCGACCACGGTCTCCGGTTCCATCGCCCTGCTGCGCCGCCCGCCGGCCCAGGAGCATCCGTGGGACGCCGAGCCGGTGGACACCCCCGGTGACGACCCCACCGCCGGCCCGACCGACAAGAAGGTGCTCTGACATGCCCCCCGTCTTCGCCCACGGCCGCCTCCGCCTCTACCTCCTGAAGCTGCTCGACGAGGCCCCCCGCCACGGCTACGAGGTCATCCGCCTCCTCGAAGAACGCTTCCAGGGCCTCTACGCGCCCTCGGCCGGCACGGTCTACCCGCGTCTGGCCAAGCTGGAGGCCGAGGGCCTGGTCACCCACACCACCGAGGGCGGCCGGAAGGTGTACGCCATCACCGACGCGGGCCGCGCCGAACTGGCCGACCGCAGCGGCGAGCTGGCCGATCTGGAACTGGAGATCCGCGAGTCGGTCGCCGAACTCGCCGCGGAGATACGGGCCGATGTGCGGGGCGCGGCCGGCGATCTGCGCCGGGAGATGCGGGCGGCGGCCACCGCCTCCCGCCGGACCACCGGGGGCGGGGGCGACCAGGGCTCGCCGTTCGGGGACTTCGCCGACCTGGGCGACAAGGACGCGTGGCGGGCCGCCAAGGAGGAGATGCGCCGGGTCAAGCAGGAGTGGAAGGAGCAGGCCCGCCGCGCCAAGGACGAGAGCCGCCGGGCCCGCGAGGAGGCCCAGCGGGCCCGCCGCCAGGCCAAGGAGGCCCAGGAGGAGGTGCAGCGCATCGCCCGCCGGGTGCAGGAGCAGGTGCAGGACCACTTCGCCCGCGGCGACTGGCCGACCGGCCTGCGCGAACTGGCCAAGGAGGTCGCCGAGTTCGGCAAGGGCGTCGGCTTCGGCCGCCCGGCCTACACCCCCGCCGCCGAGGACTTCCCGGCCGGCTACGAGCCCTCCTGGGCCCACGCCACCGACTCCACCGGCGACCCGGCCCGCGACCTCGACCGCCTGCTGGACCGCTTCCGTGACGACATCCGCGACACCGCCCGCGACCACGGCATCACCGACGCCCAGCTCCAGGCCGTCCGCCACCACCTGACGGCCACCGCGGCCCACCTCCACACGGTCCTGGACCCCCGGAAACCCTGAGCGGTGCCGGGCGCCCCGGAGGGACGCGGGTCACCGCACCAGGAGGGCGTCCGGAAGGGAAGAAGCACCGCTCACCCCGCCCGAGCCTCCCCCTCCCCGCCCAGCACCCGGCTCAGGGACTCATGGGTCACGCCGTGGTCGGCGAGGACCTCGGCCGGGACGCCGGGGCGGGTGGTCAGGGCGAGGAGGAGGTGCTCGTCGCCGATGTGCCGGTCGCGGCGCGCGAGGGCCGCCCGGAGGGACCCGGTGAGGACCTCCTTGGCGTCCCGCCCGAAGCCGACCCGGCGCGAGCGCCGGGCCCCGCCCTCCGGATCGCCGGTCATCGCCCCGGCGCCGTGCGCCTCCTCCACCCGGGACACGATCTCCGTCACATCGATCCCGAGCCCGGCCAGCGCGTCCGCCTCGGCCCGGGAGAGCCCGGCCCGCCGCCGGGCCTCGTCCAGCGCCCGCCGTACCGACTCCCCCTGACCGCCGGCCCCCAGCGCGGCCAGCGCGAACGAGGCACGGCTGCCCTCCCGGTCCAGCAGCGCCAGCAGCAGGTGCTCGGCGCCCACCGTCCGCGCCCCCGCCGCCTCCGCGTGACCGACCGCGTCCTGCACCACGGCCCGCGCGTCCTTCGTGAACCGCTCGAACATCAACGCCTCCCGTACTTCTTGTGCACGGCCTGCCTGCTCACCCCGAGTTCCGAGGCGATCTCCTGCCACGACCAGCCCTGCTCGCGCGCACTGCGCACCTGCACCGACTCCAACTGCTCCAGCAGCCTCCGCAGCGCGGCGACGGCCCGCAGCCCGACCCGTGGATCGCGATCCCCCGCCCGCGCGGCGAGATCCGTTGCTTCGCTCATACCGTCAACCTAAATTGACATCCATCGCTCGTCAACCCTAGTTGACACCCCGATCACCCCGATCGCGCCGATCGCGCCGATCGCCCTGGAAAACACGAACGGCGGGCCCGTTCCCGGACCCGCCGCCCACGACCGCGCCTGCCCGGCGACCGTCAGGCCGTGCTCAGTACGATCTTCCCGAACTGCTCCCCGGCCGCCATCCGTTCGAAGCCCTCCCGGGCCCGGTCCAGCGGCAGCACCTCGTCGACGACCGGACGCACCCCGGTCGCGGCGCAGAAGGACAGCAGGTCCTCCAGCTCGTCCTTGGTGCCCATCGTCGACCCGACCACCTTCAGCTCCAGGAAGAAGATCCGGGTCAGCTCCGCGTGCGAGGGCCGGTCACCGCTGGTCGCACCGGAGATGACGATCGTCCCGCCGGGCCGCAGCGACTTCACCGAGTGCGACCAGGTCGCCGCCCCCACCGTCTCGATCACCGCGTCGACCCGCTGGGGCAGCCTCGCCCCCGGCTCCACCGCCTCCACGGCCCCCAGCTCCACCGCCCGCTTCCGCTTCGCCTCGTCCCGGCTGGTGGCGAAGACCCGCAGCCCGGCCGCCTTGCCCAGCACGATCGCGGCGGTGGCGACCCCGCCGCCGGCCCCCTGCACCAGCACCGAGTCCCCGGGCCGCACCCCGGCGTTGGTGAACAGCATCCGGTACGCCGTCAGCCAGGCCGTCGGCAGACAGGCGGCCTGTGCGAAGGAGAGTTCCTTCGGCTTGGGCAGGATGTTCCAGGTCGGCACGGCGACCCGCTCGGCGAACGTCCCCTGGTAGCGCTCGGTGAGGATGGACCGGGGCTCCCCCGGCCCGACCCCGTGCCCGGTCTGGCCGATGACCGAGTGCAGGACGACCTCGTTGCCGTCCTCGTCGATCCCGGCGGCATCGCACCCCAGGATCATCGGCAGCCGGTCCTCGGAGAGGCCGACGCCCCGCAGGGACCACAGGTCGTGATGGTTGAGGGAGGCGGCTCTGACCTCGACGACACTCCAGCCGGGGCGGGCCTCGGGAGCCGGGCGCTCTCCCGACTCCAGCCCGGTCAGCGGCTGGTCGCGGTCGATTCGGGCGGCGTAGACAGCGAACATGCCCCCGACGATAGGTTCCCCGCCCGCCGTCCGGAACCGTGCGCCCCTGTGACACACACCCTCTTGCGCAACACGCGGAACGGCCCCGCCCCCGAGCCGGGAGCGGGACCGTTCACACCACGGACGCCGCGGACGCCATAGACGCCACGTGCGTCAGCGACGTCACCGCCGCGCGACCCCCTCCGCCCGCGCCGCGGCCGCCACCGCCGCGGTGACCGCCGGCGCGACCCGCTCGTCGAACGGCGACGGGATGACGTAGTCGGCCGCGAGGTCGTCGCCGACGACGGAGGCCAGCGCCTCGGCCGCCGCCAGCTTCATGCCCTCGGTGATCCGGGAGGCCCGCACCTGCAGCGCCCCGGCGAAGATCCCGGGGAACGCCAGCACGTTGTTGATCTGGTTGGGGAAGTCCGACCGCCCGGTGGCGACGACGGCCGCGTACTTGTGGGCGACCTCCGGGTGGACCTCGGGGTTCGGGTTGGCCATGGCGAACACGAACGCGCCCGGCGCCATCGACGCCACCGCCGCCTCCGGCACCGTACCGCCGGAGACCCCGATGAAGACGTCGGCGCCTTCCAGCGCCGCCTCCAGCGACCCGGACCGCCCCGCCTTGTTGGTGAACTCGGCCAGTTCCCGCTTCACCGACGTCAGGTCGTCCCGGTCCGCCGACACCACGCCCTTGCGGTCGGCGACCGCCACGTCCCCGATCCCGGCCTCGACGAGCATCCTGGCGATGGCGACGCCCGCCGCGCCCGCGCCCGAGATCACGGCGCGCAGCTCGCCCAGCGACCGCCCGCTCAGCCGCGCCGCGTTCCGCAGCGCCGCCAGCGTCACGACCGCCGTACCGTGCTGGTCGTCGTGGAAGACCGGGATGTCCAGCCGTTCCTGGAGCCGGCGCTCGATCTCGAAGCACCGCGGCGCCGAGATGTCCTCCAGGTTGACCCCGCCGAACGAGGGCGCGAGCCGCACCACCGTCTCGACGATCTCGTCGACGTCCGTGCAGGCGAGCGCGATCGGCACCGCGTCCACCCCGCCGAACTGCTTGAAGAGGATGGCCTTGCCCTCCATCACCGGGAGGGAGGCTTCGGGCCCGATGTCACCGAGCCCCAGGACGGCCGTACCGTCCGTCACGACCGCGACGACCGACGACTTCCACGTGTAGTCGTGCACCAGGTCCGGCTGCTCGGCGATCGCGCTGCACACTTTCGCGACCCCGGGCGTGTACGCCAGGGACAGGTCGTCCTTGTCACGGACGGGCACGGTGGCCCGCACGGCCATCTTGCCGCCGCGGTGCAGCGCGAACGCGGGGTCCAGCGAATCGAAGGAATCGCCGGCACGGTCGCTGTCGCTGTCACTGTCGCTGCGAGGATTGACGATCTCCGCTGCCACTTCCTATTACCCCTTAGCTCTGCATGGTTTGAGGGTTTGTCCACTCCTGGTGAGGAATGGGCGGGACCGCGCAAGGCCCACGGTGTGATGCGTACGGGCCAGTACGCGACGGACGCGCCGCACACGCGCCCTGAGCCCCGGATGAGGGGTGTAACGCTCCTTCTTACCGGACGGGCACCGCCCACGACGAGCCCCATAGGCGCAAGCTCACATCCCGGACGTCGGAAGCTGTCCGCAGTCATATGTCGGTGACATGACTCATAGTGCGAATTCCGGCCAAGCTCTCCGCGCCTCTTGACAAGAGAGGGAAGCAGTCCTTGGCGGACGGTCCGGCGCCCTGCCACCCGTCCGCATTCCGAGACCGACCGGAGATCTTCCGGCCGGACGCAGCGATTCCCGCAAAGGTTCGGTCGTGATGTACCGACCTGGTGCGGTTCGGGGGGTCACCCGTTATCCGATTTTGACATGGCGGCCTCCCTGAACAGCGCCGTCCGAATGGCAAGATGCCGTAATCACACGAGGTAGCGACACCCGAAGGTGTGTGCGCACGCCTGTGCACCCCGTCCCATCGGCTACTCCACCATCCGCCGGAGGAACCCACCATGACCGCAAGCTCCACCCGTCGCCCGACCGCCGCGACCTCCCGCACCGCAGCGGTCGGTGCGATCGCGGTCGCAGGCGCGCTGCTGCTCACCGGATGCGGCGACCAGACCAAGGACAAGGACAAGGGCTCCGGCGAGAGCCAGTCCGCGAGCAAGGCCCCGCTCGCCGACAAGCTGCCCCAGCAGATCCGCGACAAGGGCGTCATCAAGGTCGGCTCGGACATCGCGTACGCGCCGGTGGAGTTCAAGGACGACGCCGGCAAGACCGTCGGCATCGACCCGGACATCGCGGCGGCGCTGGGCAAGCAGCTCGGCGTGACGTTCGAGTTCCAGAACGGCACCTTCGACACGCTGATCGGCGGTCTCGCCGCCAAGCGGTACGACATCGCCATGTCGGCCATGACCGACACCAAGGACCGCCAGGAGGGCGTCGACGCCGACACCGGCAAGAAGGTCGGCGCGGGCGTCGACTTCGTCGACTACTTCACCGCGGGCGTCTCGCTCTACACCAACAAGGGCGACGACCAGGGCATCAAGACCTGGGACGACCTGTGCGGCAAGACCATGGCGGTGCAGCGCAACACCTTCTCCCACGACCTCGCCAAGGACCAGGCGGCGAAGTGCAAGAAGGACGGCAAGGGGACGCTGAAGATCGAGGACTTCGGCACCAACCCCGAGGCCGAGACCCGGATGCGCTCCAAGGGCGCCGACGTGGTCTCCGCCGACTTCCCGATCGCCGCGTACTCGGTGAAGAACGCGGGCGGCGGCAAGTACTTCGAGATCGTCGGCGACCAGGTCGAGGCGGGTCCGTACGGCATCGCCGTGGCCAAGGACAACACCCGGTTGCGCGACGCCCTCAAGGCGGCCGTGCAGGCGATCATCGACAACGGCGAGTACCAGAAGATCGTGGAGAAGTGGGGCGTCGCGGACGGCGCCGTCACCGAGGCCAAGATCAACGGCGGTTCCTGAACCGGCACGTCCGAACCGACTCGGTTCTGAAAGGCTCCACCCGTGACTGTTGACGTCAGCAAGACGGACGGTCCCGGCGCGACGCCCCCCGCCGGTCCGGAGGCCATCAAGGCCATCCCGGTCCGGCACCCCGGGCGGTACGTGTCCGCGATCATCGCGCTCGGCCTGCTGGGCGCGGTCGTCTACGCCTTCGCGCAAGGAAACATCAACTGGGGCGCGGTCCCCGACTACTTCTTCGACGACCGGATCCTGCACGGTGTCGGGAACACCCTGCTGCTCACCGTGCTCTCCATGCTGATCGGCATCGTCGGCGGCATCGTGCTCGCGGTGATGCGGCTGTCGAAGAACCCGGTGACCTCGTCGATCGCGTGGTTCTACATCTGGTTCTTCCGCGGCACCCCGGTCCTGGTCCAGCTCTTCGTCTGGTTCAACCTCGGCCTGGTCTTCGAGTACATCAACCTGGGCCCGATCTACAAGGACTACTGGTCGTCCTTCATGACGCCGCTGCTGACGGCGCTGCTCGGCCTGGGCCTGAACGAGGCCGCGTACATGGCGGAGATCTGCCGGGCCGGCCTGCTCTCGGTCGACGAGGGCCAGACCGAGGCCGCGCACGCGCTGGGCATGAGCCACACCAAGACCCTGGGCCGGATCGTCATCCCCCAGGCGATGCGGGTGATCGTGCCGCCCACCGGCAACGAGGTCATCAACATGCTGAAGACGACCTCGCTCGTCTCGGCGGTGCAGTTCTACGACCTCTTCAAGGAGGCCCAGGACATCGGCCAGAACGCGGGCTCCACGGTGGAGATGTACTTCCTCGCCGCCGCCTGGTACCTGATCATGACCTCGATCCTCAGTGTCGGCCAGTACTACGTCGAGCGGTACTACGCCCGCGGCTCCACCCGCTCGCTGCCGCCGACCCCGCTCCAGCGCTTCAGGGCCGCGGTCCTGCCCGCCCGCCGCCCGAAGGGAGTCACGGCATGACGCATCCCATGGTCAGGGCCGAGGGCGTGCACAAGTCCTTCGGCACGGTCGAGGTCCTCAAGGGCATCGACCTCCAGGTGAACTCCGGCGAGGTCTTCTGCCTCATCGGCCCCTCCGGCTCCGGCAAGTCCACCTTCCTCAGGTGTATCAACCACCTCGAAAAGATCAACGCCGGGCGTCTGTACGTCGACGGGGAGCTGGTCGGCTACCGGCAGAAGGGCGACAAGCTCTACGAGCTGAAGGACAGCGAGGTCGCCCTCAAGCGCCGGGACATCGGCATGGTCTTCCAGCGCTTCAACCTGTTCCCGCACATGACGGCCATCGAGAACGTCATGGAGGCGCCGGTCCAGGTCAAGGGCGCGAGCAAGGCCGAGGCCCGGGAGCGCGCGACCCGGCTGCTGGACCGGGTCGGCCTGGCCGACAAGGCCGGCAACTACCCCGCGCAGCTCTCCGGCGGCCAGCAGCAGCGGGTCGCCATCGCCCGGGCGCTGGCGATGGACCCCAAGCTGATGCTGTTCGACGAGCCGACCTCGGCCCTCGACCCGGAGCTGGTCGGCGACGTCCTGGACGTCATGCGCGACCTCGCCGAGTCCGGTATGACCATGGTCGTCGTCACCCACGAGATGGGCTTCGCCCGCGAGGTCGGCGACAGCCTGGTCTTCATGGACGGCGGCGTGGTGGTCGAGTCCGGCAACCCGCGCGAGGTGCTGACCGACCCGCAGCACGAGCGGACGAAGGCGTTCCTGTCCAAGGTGCTCTGAACGACCGGAAGGGGGCGGTACGGTTCCGCCGTACCGCCCCCTTCCTCCGCTCCGGCGGCTACTTCAGCGCGAGCAGCAGCGTGTCCGACGGCGAGCACCACACGGGCCGCACCTCGCCGAAGCCCTTCTCGCGCAGCACGCGCGCGTGCCAGGCCACCGGCGGGGTGTCGCCCTCGGCGTGCTCGCCGTAGAGCGCGAAGCGCCGGGCCGTCGGCTCGGCGAGGACCGGGTCCGCGGCGGCGAGCCGCCACCACTCGGCCCAGTCCAGGGCGCCCTCGCGCCGGGCCTCCTCCATGCGCGCGTGCCGCTGCGCCCGCTCGGCCTCGTTGATCCGGGGCGTCGTGTCGTCGATCATGTGGTCCGCGTTCAGGAACACACCGCCGTCGCGGACGAGTTCCGCGATCTGGCCGTAGAGGGCCGCGAGGGGTTCGGCGTGCAGCCAGTGCAGGGCCGTGGCGGTCAGCACCGCGTCGTAGGAGTCGTACGGCAGCCCGGCCGTCCAGCCGGGGTCCTTGAGGTCGGCCGTGACCAGGGTGACCCGGTCGTCGCCGCCGAAGGTGCCCTCGGCGATGGCCAGCAGCGCCGGGTCGAGGTCGACACCGGTGCTGGTGGCCCCGGGGAAGCGGGCGAGCAGCCGGGCCGTGATGCTGCCGGTGCCGCAGGCGAGGTCCAGGACGCGCGGCGTCCGGCCGACCAGGGCCTCCACCATGTCGAGCATGATGCGGAAGCGTTCCTCGCGGTCGGGCATGTACCACTCCTGCTGCCGGTCCCAGCTCTTCTGCCAGGCCCCCCAGTCGGCACCGGTCGTGGTGGTGTCCGCGTCCGTCATCGAGCCCCTCCTCGGATCCGTCACGTAATACCCTGGAAGCACGATCGCTCATTACCCGACCGCAGGCACGACCATAGAGCCCCTTCGTAAGGACTACAAGTGGAACTGGCCTATTACTCGGATTACGCCGTACGCCTCGTCAACACCGAGGAGCCGGTCCGGGGCAAGGACTCGCTGACGTCCGTGGAGGCCGTCCGCGACCTGTTCGGCGACAACCAGTCGGCGGCCCGGCGGGCCACCGAGGCGGACGTGACCCGGTTCCGCGGGGTCCGGGCCCGGCTGCGCGCGGTCTTCGACGCGGCCGACGGCGGCGACGAGACCCTGGCGGTGGACCTGCTGAACTCCCTGCTCCTGGAGTTCCCGGTCAGCCCCCAGATCTCCGGCCACGACTTCCGGGACGACGACGGCCGCCCGCTGTGGCACATGCACCTGGCCGACCACCCGTCGAACGCGACCGCCGGGTACGCCGCGATCGCCGCGATGGGCCTGGCCTTCCACCTCACCGAGTACGGCGTGGACCGCCTGGGCGTGTGCGAGGCGACCCCGTGCCGCAACGCCTACCTGGACACCTCCACCAACCGCTCCCGCCGCTACTGCTCCGACCGCTGCGCCACCCGCGCCAACGTGGCCGCCTACCGGGCCCGCAAGCGCCTGGCGGCCGACCGGTCGGACAGCACCGGCCTGACCGCCGACAGCGCCCAGCGGACCAGCGCGAACGGCGACCGCCGGCCCGGCCCGAGCGGCCGGTAGCGCAGCCGTACCGTGCCCAGGACCAGGTCCTCGGGCACCACCCCGTAGTCCGTGCTGTCGCCCCCGGCGTACGCGTTGTCCCCGAGCACCCACCAGCCGCCCTCGCGCCGCTGCGCGGCCCGCTTGACGACGAGCAGGTCCTGCTGGAACGGGTGCCGCAGCACCACCACGTCACCGGGCCGCACCCGGGCTCCCCAGTGCACCAGCAGCAGGTCCCCGTGGTACAGCGTCGGCACCATCGACGGTCCGGTCACCTCGGCCGGCCCGAAGGGCAGCGGCCCTCTCGCACGGCCGGTCTCCTGCGACAGCTCCGGCATCACCCGGCACCTCCCCGGTCATTCCTCCACCAGTCCCAGTGTCACCCCGGACTTTTGTCCTAAGCCCACGGGGGCACTCGCGAAAACGGGCCTCCAGGGGAGTAATGTCCCCCCTGAGAAGACGATCACGAGGAAGGAATGCTTCATGCTTTCCCGCCTGTTTGCCCCCAAGGTCAAGGTCAGCGCCCACTGCGACCTTCCCTGCGGCGTGTACGACCCTGCCCAGGCCCGCATCGAGGCGGAGTCGGTCAAGGCCGTCCAGGAGAAGATGGCCGGCAACGACGACCCGCACTTCCAGGCCCGCGCCACCGTCATCAAGGAGCAGCGCGCGGAGCTGGCCAAGCACCACGTGTCGGTCCTGTGGAGCGACTACTTCAAGGCCCCGCACTTCGAGAAGTACCCGGAGCTGCACCAGTTGGTCAACGACACCCTGAAGGCCCTCTCGGCCGCCAAGGCGTCCACCGACCCGGCCACCGGCCAGAAGGCGCTGGACTACATCGCCCAGATCGACAAGATCTTCTGGGAGACCAAGAAGGCGTGATCTTCGATCATGCCGTTTGACCTGCGGTTTCCTTGTTCGCATGGTCTTCCGGTCCGCACCCGGTCCGCAGTCCGCCGAGCACGGCGTCCATGACGGACCGGGTGCGGTCCTGTCTGCGCGGCCACAGGTACGCGTCGATCCACGGCATGGTGAGGGCGGACGCGCGCCCGCTCGGGGGCCTCGTTCCCGGCCGCCTGGAGCGCCTTGCGGGCGACGTTCCACCGGGTCTGGCAGCGCCACTGGTTGAGGGATCTCAGGGGCGGCAGACGAGGATGCCGCCGAGGCAGGTGATCCGGTACGTGCCGTCGCGGGCGATGTGATCGGCGACGAGCGTGCGGGCCCGGTCGATCGTCGCGTCGAAGGGCACCTCGTGCTGGTCCGCCCAGGCGCGGTACGAAGCCATGTGGGCGATGACGGGCCCGGGCTCGTGGACCGTGATGGTTCCCGGCAGTTCGATGACCTCCACGCGGCGGAATCGTTCGCCGAGGAGAGCCGGTGCCTTCTCGAGGGAGAAACGGGCGCTGAGCGAGATGCGAGCCGGACCCCGGCCGGTACCGAGGACGTCACCGGCGGCCCGCTGCCAGAGGTCGTCGAGTTCGGCCTTGTCACGGTCGCTGTTGGTGGAGGCGATCACCACCCCGCCGCGGGTGATGACACGGGCCAGTTCCTCGACCGCCTGGGGAATGTCGGACACGTGGTAGAGCATGTGGAGCGCCAGAGCGGCGTCCATGCTCCGCGTCGCCAGCGGAAGCCTCGTCGCGTCCGCCACGGCAACCGGACCGGGGACACCGGCAATGATTCCGGGGGCGATGTCGAGTCCGAGCAGGGACAGGTCGGGGCGGTCCTGGCGGAGCCGTTGGATGAACTTGCCGTTGCCACAGCCGATGTCGACGACGCTCCCGCGTACGTCGCCGAGTCGCTCGGCGACCAGGCCGGGCAGGTCGTACCGGGGCGTCTGCCACCGGTAGAGCGACTGCCGGGCGGCCAGGTCCCGGTCTCCGTTGTAGGCGCTGCCCACCAGGCGGGTCCGGTCGGTGACAGCGGCATCGTGGGCGGCGGACGGATCGGTCACGTCGGCGACTCCGGAGGGCGGGCGGCTGGCGAGGAAGCACGGACGGCGATGTGCTGAAGTCGTTCGCGCAGGTGCACCGCCTGCGTGGCTCCACCGTACTGCGGCCCCGCCAACTCCCGCCCGAGAGCGGTCAGGCGGCGCACGATGCTGGCCGACATGCGCTCCGGTGAGGACCGGAGCACGAAACCGAGCGTCTCCTCGGTCCCGTCCAGGTCGCCCAGGAGCAGGTGCCCGCGGGCGAGATCGAGATGCGCGGCGAACAAGTCCCCGACCGACTGGTCGTCACCGTCCGCGCTGCGATAGAGGCGGATCGCCGTCCTCGCGCTGCCGATGGCCCGCTGGACGTGCTGCCGTCCTCCCACGGCCAGGAGGGTGGTGCCGGCGTACGCGAACTGCTTGGCGGCCGGGAAGTCGAAGATCCCCGGTTCCTCGCCCCGACCGGACATCGCCTCACGGGCATGCTCGGCGTCCGACAGAGCGGTGAGCGCACCCACCGAGTCGCCCACCATGGCCAAGGCCCGTGCCTCCAGGCTCGCCAGACGCGCGCGGATACTGCCACTCGCCCGGTGCCGCCGGCCTTCATGGGCCAGCCGTGCCGCCTGCTCGTACTGCCCGGTCCAGTACGCGATCAGAGACTCCACGGCCCGTACCCAGGCAAGCATCCCCTCGTGTCCGGCCGCCGCGGCACTGGCACGTGCGGTGCGGGCATGGGTGGCGGCGGAGCCGTAGTCGCCGAGGTCGAGGCAGACATGCGCGAACAAGCCGCAGAGGCGCGAGGCGGAGAGACAGAGGTCGGTGGTCTGCCGGGGATGCTGACGCCCCCGCAACAGCTCGAACACGCCGTCCCGCAAGCGTTTGATCTCGACGTACTGCTCCATCAAGGGGTGACTGACGTACGTACGGGCAAGACGACCGACATCCGCGTCCACCTGCTCGACGACCACCTCGTCGGCGTTGCGTCGCGCGATGAACCGGGCGAACTCGGCCGATCGCGCAGCGTCCTCGGACAACGTCTTGCCACGAATGCCGGACGATGGGAACGATCGGGCGAGCGGCTCGTTCTCGCCCTTCACGGGACCCGCTTCGCTGCCCCGTCGCCCTTTGCTGACGGCGGCGGCCCGGTCGAGCAGAGCGACCTCGACACCGAAGACCTGAGCCAGGTACCTGCGGGCGTACGGAACGGGAATCCGTGCCTCACGCTCGTAGCGCCCGATCTCCTTGCCGGTCTTCGCGTGGCGTCCTTCCAGGACGTTGTACTCGTCGGCGACCCTCTGCTGGCTCCAGCCGCGTGCGGTGCGCAGATGGACGAGCAACGAGCCGATCCCGGTGCCGTTCAAGCTGTCCCCCAGGAACACGTGGACTCCGGCCCCCATAGTGGCTCCCGCTTTGGCCCCCGCGGCGGCTCCCGACCCGAACGAGTTAAGCCGCTTTGCTGTCGGCCATGACGATCGGACCCACCGACGAGGCGCCCGACGCCGCACCGAACCACCTGCCGGGCACGGGCCGGCACCGCGCCATGCTCCTCCCCCGCAGCCGGACCACACCACGTGCCGCTCGCGACTTCGTCGTCGCCGCACTGACCGAATGGGGCGAGACCAGCCGCCTCGACGACATCCGGGTGTGCACCTCCGAACTCGTCACCAACGCCTTGCTCCACGGGACACCCGCCGGCCGCATGATCCTCGTAAGCGTCGAGGTTCTCGACGAGCAGGTGCGGATCGAGGTCCACGACGCCCGTGAGGAGGCTCCAGTCCAACGTGCTCCAGCGGATTCCGCCGTCGACGGCCGCGGCCTGCTGATCGTCTCGACGACCGCCGACAGTTGGGGTACGACTGAGCGGGTAGGCCCCGGGAAGTGTGTCTGGGCCACATTCCAACGCGCCACAGGCGGAGCCGCGCCGCTGTCGGCCCACACCACCGGTCAGTGGGCCTCAACCTCGCCGCCCAGGCCCATGCCGCCGAAGCGGTCTCTCCGACCGGACGCGGAAGGCAATCACCTCACGCCGCACCCCGGGGGAGTCCGCCCCTGACATGCTCAGGAACCGACCGCCGAAGGGAAAACCGTGGCCCCGCAGACCGACGACCAACCGAAGGCCCTCAAGTCAGCGCGCGAATCCATGACGCTGCTGGTCGCCGCGGTCATCGTCCACGACAAGGTCACCAACCGCGTCGTCCTGCTCCAACGCAGCGAGACCGCAAAATTCGCCCAGGGCATGTGGGACCTCCCCGTCGGCAAGAGCGAACCGGGCGAGCCCATCACGGAGACCGCGGTCCGCGAACTCTACGAGGAGACGGGCCTCATCGTGAAGCCCGAGTCCCTCAAGGTCGCCCACATCATCCACGGCGCCTGGGGCGTCGAGGCCCCAAACGGCTTCCTCACGGTCGTCTTCGCCGCTGAGGAATGGACCGGCGAACCCGAGAACCGCGAACCTCGCAAGCACGCCCAGGTCCGCTGGGTCGCCGCTGACGCCATCCCTGAAAACTTCGTGGACACCACGTCAAGCGCCCTCCACCATTACCTAGGGGGAGGATCAGCGGTCTCCCTTGACGGCTGGCAATAGCAGCCGGACTATTTCAAGGGCATCCGTGCGCAATAGGCGTACGTCAGCCAAGGTCGTTCGCGCGTGATTCAAGACACCAAGGCCGTTTCCTCCTTGCTCAATGCCATCGCGCGTTCCAGTCGCCGAATGCAAACCCTCGCGACCTTGCTGCCCCTTGCCGACGCGACGTACCCGCATGATCGACCATATCTCGCAGCCCGGAAGTCTCGCGAGAGATCGGGCAGGCCCTGAGCCATCACCTGCTATATGGCGCCAGTCCTTCATTTCCGGCGACGACCAAGGAATCGACGAGCACTTGCCACTTGTCCAATTCACCGATTTCTTCGGCCGTCCTACGAATTTCCTTAAGCCAGTTGTTCGAGAGCCACGACCGCTTGACCGTGACACGTCCATCTTGAATGCAGAGGTCAGAAACCCAATACACGCCACGGGTAGCCTGCACTTCCTCCGGGAGCTTCCGCAGGATGCCGATGAGCGCGTCGACGGACTGGGCCTCCCCGCGAGCAGTCGGCAGCCAATCGTCGATCGATTCGACTAGGTCCTCAGCGCGGACCCAGTCGACGGGTTCGCCGACGACCTCGTTGTACAGGCCCTGCGTCCACGGAAGAGGGTCCGGCAGCAGGGCAGCGGCAGCCCAGTCGCCCCAATGATGGTCACGGTAGGGGCTCGAGTCATCATTTAGGTAGCCAATGGCATGGCGCAGCAACGACGGCCAGACACCTCGCGCAGCTTCAGCCAAGCGTTCGTTCTCTGCACCTGCCGCGGCAAGACCGTGGAGAAAATTCGACATTAGCCCTGCGTCTGCGCGAAGGACGTCGAGGTGTTCGAGCACCGGCCCGGCGTCACCGTCCCTCGCGAAGCATTCGAGCAGGGCCCGTGCGGCGACAAGGGTGTGCGTCCCGCGGTCGTCCGCGGTCCAGCCCTCCTTCTCGTACACAACCATGGCACGTCGCTCAACGTCGAGAAACGCGGCGAGGAGCGTAGCTGCGTCGTCGGTGCAACAGTGGTCCGCCGACGCAGCTGCCCCGAGCCCGCGAATGGCCGCGTCCAGAACCGCGATATCAACGCAGTCACCCGTTAGTTCCTGGAGCCGTTCGGCAACGTCGCCAGCAATCCGGACATTCGGCCGTCGCTGACCGTTCTGGTCCCACAGACCGATTTCTGCGCCACGGGCGGTCTCAAGAAGCCAGTTCAACGCGGTCCGGTGGATGCAAGAGTCGTAGTGGCATGGGGACCTCCAGACGACATCGCATCCGCGCGCCAGGTACAGCCGAGTCTCCAAGGACGCCTTGCCTGCCATCACATGGCCGGCCTCGGCAACATCTTCGATCGAGCCGCTGGCTGCTTCCAGCGGCCCTGCCAGTGCGGGTGTGAGAAACGCCGGCAAGGCTTGAGCCACGGCTCGGTCGGCACCAAGATCGAAGAACTGGTCTTCGTGACGTTGATCCTCGGCCTCCCGGAACAACAATACGATTCCGATGACGAACTCAGTTACGAACTGCTCTTCGTTGCCCAGCGCCTCCATATCACCAGCGGCGGCTCGTTCGACCGCAGCTCGAACGACATGGGCAACGGCGTCCACAGGCCGACTCGGCATCAGGTCTTCATCGGCTTCGACCAAAGCACGTCCTGCCGCCAGGTCCGCAGCGATCTCCTCCGACGAGGGCGGCACGTACTCGGCGTCGTGCTTGGTCGAGCCCCAGTACCGATTCTGCAGGCGCAGACTGGTCCGCACGACCTCCTGGTGAGCCGCGTGCGCCTCTTGCGCTGCTTGCAGCTCAAGCGGTGGTTCGACCTCGATGTAGACCTGATCACCATGCTGCTTAACCCGATATTGCTCCGGGTCCAGGCTAGCGGCCCAATTCTTCGTACACTCCTGGCTAATGCTCAGCCGGTCGCCGTTCTCGACAAGCTTGTCGGCGACCTTCTTCAAAGCCTGGGCACGCTCCTTCCCGCCGTGCACCATCAGCCACATGGCTACCTCACGCGGTGTCCACTGGCGACGTTCAAGGTTTGCGAGTCCTTCAGTTGCTGCACGCAGCCCTACGTACTCACTCGTCCTGCGGCCAAACTCCAGCTCCCATACCACAGGTTCGGCGAGGAAAAGGTCGAGCTCGGTGCCGACTTTCTCAATGTGGCGCACTAGCAGACCGAATAGCATCCCCGGAATCGCCAGGTTTTCGCAGCCGTTCAAGAGGGTCTCGACAATCACCCTCGGTGATGCCCCCTGACTCAACCATGTGTCAGCAAGACGTTCCATCGCCTGGAGCGCGCTCATAGCCGAGTATGGGCCAACTGACGTGCCCCGGTACCAGCTCCACACGTGGCTGTCGCCGACGTACAGGCGGGCGGTGCCGTCAAGGTTCAGAACCGCACCGAGGTCTTCACCCTCTGCGCTATCTGTTTCGCCATCGGCGCTTTCGTCCCGGGCCCGGACAGGCTCAGCAAACGCGTCAGGTGACCTAAGCCGCGACAGCGTCGTTACGCGCGCCCGAGCACCGCTGTTCAGGACGTCGTTCAACACCCGCACCGATGTCGGCAAGGGCGCTGTCTGGAACAGCTGCCAGAACCCACCGAAGTAGTACTGGAAGAAGGGTGCTCCGAAACCGGTCCATCGGCCCTGATGCCCTCGGACACCCTCGTCTCGGTGCCAGCTGGGCTGATCGTCGATGTAGTAGGCCGCCATCAACGTCGCCAATAGTTCGGGGTCTTTCTGGGCCAAGGCTCGGGCGCTCAACGGCGAGTCCACAGCCGGAGCCAGGAACGCTGGCGCATCGTCCGCGATGGCCCGAAGGCATGCTTCGGCGGCATCATCGATGTCCGGGCCGAGCAGGGCCAACGTTTCGACGAACTCTTCCTTCGTCAGGTGGTGATTCAGCTCGCGTCGGCGTCGCCGACGCTGCGACATCCACCCAGACGGTATGTCCCCGCTGTTTTTGCGTAGAGGGAAGGAGTTCCAGTAGGCAACGAGACGGTCCCGAAGCCGGACTCGTAGTTCGTTGCCAGCCGTAACGTCCGCTAGGGACAGGGCTTGCAGCCAGTCCGCGAGCAGTTCGAACGACTCCTTCGACACGTCCCACGGCTTTTCGTCATCGAGGAGAAGTTGCACAACCGGGTTCGTGACCAGACGGTCGACCAGCCCGTTCGCCTTATGCCGCTGCTGAACAACTCGAACCACGTCGCCGAGCACCAGGCCGACCGCCTGATCCGTGCACGCTGACTTCAGGCATTCGTACGCGTATGGAGTCGCCAGAACCGCCTCAACCGGAACATCACTCCACCGGGGTCCGCGTGCTGCCGCGAACACCTCAAACTGCGAGCGCAGTTCGATGAACTTCCGGACGGGCCGAGCGTCTGGTGCTTTCAGTAGTCCCTCGCACGCAAGAGTGGTGGCCGACAGCGCCCACCGGGGCGCTCCCGCTGCCTGCAGCAACTCGGCGGGGCTCTGATCACGGACGAGAAGGATGGCGGTCGCGTACCGTCGGACTTCGTCATGTGCAAAGTCCGGCTGGTTCCGATACCGGCTCGGTGGCGCAAGCAGATGATCCCGACGCAGCATGTCGACCGCTGCGGCATCGACGCCTGCGTCAGGTCGACGGTCCTGGGGCAGCTTCATGGTCTCTGCGGCTACCGCGAGCAGTGTCTGTTCGCGTGCCTCCGCCGAGCCGACACCGGGCCGCCCATCGCCCCGCACAATCCTGCTCCACACCAGATCAAGGCATTCCCACTCACCCAGTGAGCTATCTGGCTCCGCCCCGGTTCGAGCCAGAAGATCCAGTACGACGGGCCTTCTCAGCAGCGAGTTCACGGGCAGGTCTCGCAGGACCGTACGCAAAAGCGGAAAGTGGTCTGAGACGACGGATATGTCCTCATCGCCCAACGGCCGCATCTCAAAAGACGAAATGGACTTCGGGAACCCCAGCTCCACCTGCTCCCGCACGAAACCCAGTGCCACGTCAGATGTCACCGCAACGAGCCCAACACCCGCCGCAGCCGCGGCCAGCACCAGGTCACTCAACAGGCCAGCAGACCGCTCCAGAGCAGCATCAGCAGCGTCGATGACCAGTACTCGAGAAGGTGCCGATATCTCCGCGAGCACGTCCTCCAGCGAAACCCCGAGCGCAGCTCGCAGCTCCAAACTCGACTGCGGCATGCCACGGAAGTTCACCACCGCCCCCCGGAACCCGGCGGGGTCTGCGGCTTCCAACTCTGCAACGGCCGACAGAGTCAGCGCACTCTTACCGATGCCCGACTCGCCAGATACCAACAAAGCCGAAGCACGGGTACCGGCCTCGCGCAGGGCATGAGCGAGTCGTTCGCGGCGGTCGGCGAACGAGATCTCGACCGGCCCTCCGGACGACTCATCACCGATAGTGGCCCGCACACCGGCAACGGCCAACTTGCGTTGCTCAGCAAGCACCGACCAGGCGTGCCGACTTCGAGTCGTAGCCGAGTCCAAGACCACGTGAATGTCACGGCGGAGCACCTTGAGGTCCACCACAGCGCCAGTCGCGTCGTAGCGGGTTGCCTCGACCTCGAGACGGTCCCGGACCACCACCCCGTCGGCGGCAGCCGAGGCCACGCTGTCCAGCGACGTCGCGACCGCTGTGCGGTCGCCTTCGTCCGGGCTCTGAACCGCAAAACCGAGGATGTGCAGCCGGCCAAGCAGCCGCCACTCCAGCCGCAGGATCTCTTCCTGCGTTGTGTCGTCTTCGACGACCTTCTCGACCATCTCCAGAAAATGCTCATGCCGCTTACGCACCGGCTTGGACCAGCGGCGTTCGACGTCCATGGACGCTTGGAACGACTCCGGGTCGGCATGAGCACGCGCGATGCCGCAGAGCGTTGCGAGCTGGTCCCACTGATCGGACCGACCGGCGGTCGCTACGGCGACCTGGTGAGTGTCGGCGTCGAACCTCTCGACCTCGGCGAGCATGGACCCGACGAGCTTCACCGTGTCGCCGTGGCTCTGGACGAAGTTCGGCGTTGCTCGACATGCCACGGCAAGGATGACCTCGGCTGCCGCATCGCCGCATTCGATCAGAAGATCGTCCACCGGGTGCGCCGGACCGGTTTGGAACGACACCCTCCGGACCGGCAGCTCAGATACCTCCGTCCGTCGTGCGCCAGTCAACATGCCAGCGAGATAGACAGCCGCGACGCGGTGCGCGAACGAAACACCACCACCGCCGGTCGCATAGGTGCTCGATCCTCGCTCAGTTTCACCGGCTGCAGCGATGTCGCCTCCGGCCGTCGCATCTTCGGGAGCAGCAGCGGGTCCAGATGCCGTTTCACCCCCGGGCCGAGCAGCATCCGGTGCAACAGACTCGTCCATATGTTCCTCGGTGGCATCGTGCTATCAGCGGCCGTACGGCTCACCGTAGCGGAGCGTTCAGAACCGTGCAGTGATATCGCATCAGTCCCGGCCCAGTCCGCACACAGTCCGCAGAACACCCGATCAGGACCGTCGCACCCCATCACCACCAATCACCAAACGGCCAGGTCAGCGACCCGCAGGAGACATCCTCGCAGGTCACCGACCCGGCCCATTACTAGGAGACCAAGAAGGCGTGACCCTGGTCGGCCGGCGATCGGTGCACCATCGCGGGCCTTTGGGCATCCTGCAGGGGCCCGGCCGTACCGGCCGGGCCCTCAGCGCTGTCCGGGACGCCTCGCGGCGGGGCTACCCGGCCACCGCCCCCGGCTCGCGCCACATCGGCCACATCCGGGGGCCGTCGTACGGGAGTTCCAGGGGGCGGCCGGTGAGGGTGAATCCCAGGCGCTGGTACAGGCCGGAGCTGCGGGCGCTGCTGGCCTCCAGGTAGGCGGGTGTGCCGGCGCGGTCGCAGCGGTCGAGGACCGAGCCGATGAGCGCGGTGCCCAAGCCCTCGCCCTGCCGCTCGGGGGTGACGCCGATCATCCACAGGTACTCGTGGGCCCGGCCCGTGGGATGCACATCGGCGGTGAGCCGGGCGATCAGCTCCACGCGCTCGTTGTCCGGGTCGACGGCCTCGCGGATCCGCGCCGGTTCGTCGTCACCGTCGTCGTCGGGTGCGTCGGCGGGTATCGGCAGCCAGAGCGCGCAGGCCGAGCCGTCCTCGGTGAGGTCGACGCGACCCTCGGCGAGGACGATGTCGGTGAAGGCGGCCATCAGCCGGTGGTGCGTCCGGCGGCGGTACTCCGCGCCGGGGAAGACCCAGGTGCTGACCGGGTCGTCCTGGAAGGCCGCGTCCAGCAGTCGCACGACCGTGTCCCGGTCGTCCTCCCCCGCCGTCCGGATCGCCACGCCCATGCCCCACCCCTTCGTCTCAACGGCCAGTGTCCGTACGGGGGTTGAGCGTAACCGGTGGGACTGGCGGGGGCTCGGGGTACGCCTGAGGCGGGTCCCGCACACCGTGGGGCAGTGCGGGACCCGCCGGGACCGGAGCCCGCGCGGTGCGACCGCACGGTGTCGGAACCGTACGGCCCTGTTACGGGCTCCGGGGTCGGTGGGGGAAGGTGCGGAGCGGCGGGGACTGGCCTGGGTCGGCGCTCGCTGCGGGTTCCAGGTCGGCGGGGGAACGGGACCGGGGTGGCGCCCCGCCGCGGGCACCGGGCTCCTGGGCCGGTGCCCGCGGCGGACGCTGGGTGGGGGAGACGGCGGCGCCCGGGCTCACGCGGTGCGGCGGGTGACGAACTCCGCCAGGGCGAGGAGGCCGCCCGCCGCCTCCGGTTCGGGGACGGCACGGGACAGTTCCTGCATCGCGCGGGCCATCCGGTCGGCCGCCTGGGTCTGCGCCCAGTCCCGGCCGCCCGCCCGCTCCACGGCCAGCGCGGTGCGCTCCAGGTCCTCCGCTCCCTCCTCGTACGGCATCGCGTACCGCTCGGCCAGCTCGGCCGCCGCCGGGGTGCCGGAGGTGAGCGCGGCGACCACCGGCAGCGACTTCTTGCGGGCCGCCAGGTCCGCCCCGGCCGGCTTGCCGGTGCGGTCCGGGTCGCCCCACAGGCCGATGACGTCGTCGATGAGCTGGAACGCCAGCCCCGCCTCCCGGCCGAACGCGTCCAGCGCCGCCACGTCGTCCTCCTCGGCACCCGCGTACAGCCCGCCCAGGGCGCAGGCGCAGCCCAGCAGCGCGCCGGTCTTGGCCTCGGCCATGGCGAGGGTCTCCGCCAGGGTGACCTCGTCCGGCCGGCGCCGCTCCATCGCCGTGTCCGTCTGCTGTCCGGCGCACAGCTCCACCACGCAGTCCGCGAGCCGGGCGACCGCCGCCGCGGACGCCGGGTGCGGGTCGGCGGCGAGCAGCCGCAGGGCCAGCGCCAGGAGGGCGTCGCCGACCAGGATCGCGTCGGCGTCGCCGAACACGGTCCAGGCGGTGGGCCGGTGGCGACGGGTGGTGTCCCGGTCCATCACGTCGTCGTGCAGCAGCGTGAAGTTGTGCACGAGTTCCACCGCGACCGCCGCGCGGACGGCCGCCGCGCGGGCCCGGGCTCCGCCGACCGCGGCGGCCGAGGCGAGCACGAGCGCGGGCCGGATCGCCTTGCCCGCGTTGCCCGTCGCCGGGCTGCCGTCCGCGTGGCTCCAGCCGAAGTGGTAGCGGGCCACCCGGCCCAGTGCGGCGGGCAACTCACCGACGGCCGCACGCAGTTCCGGGTCGACCGCCGCCCGCGCGCGGCGCAGCAGCGTCGTCGCCTCGTGTCCCTCGGACTCGCCCGGTGCCCGCCCCTCGGAGCTCCGCGGCCCGTTCGTGCGCTGCGTCCCGATCGCCCCCTGCCTCTCCAGCGTGCCGGCGGGACCGCCTCCCGTACCCCCCGGGACGTCCCCGCCCGGCGGGACGGGGACACGGCGTGCGGGAGGAGGGGTCATCGCCAGCGGCCGATCTCGACGTTCTCCAGGACGCCGAGCGCGTCCGGCACCAGGACCGCGGCCGAGTAGTAGGCGGTCACCAGGTACTTGATGATGGCCTGTTCGTTGATGCCCATGAAGCGCACCGACAGGCTGGGCTCGATCTCGTCCGGGATGCCGGTGGCGCGCAGCCCGATGACACCCTGGTCGGCCTCGCCGGTACGCATGGCGATGATCGAGGTGGTCCGGGCCTCGCTGACCGGGATCTTGTTGCACGGGTAGATCGGCACGCCCCGCCAGGTGGGGATCCGGTTGCCGGCGATGTCGATGGTCTCCGGGACCAGTCCCCGCTTGTTCAGCTCGCGTCCGATGGCGGCGATCGCGCGCGGGTGGGCGAAGAGCAGCCTGGTGCCGCGGCGGCGGCTGAGCAGCTCGTCCAGGTCGTCCGGGCTGGGGACGCCGTCGTGCGGCTGGATCCGCTGGTCGTACTCGCAGTTGTGCAGCAGGCCGAACTCGCGGTTGTTGATCAGCTCGTGCTCCTGGCGCTCCTTGAGCGCCTCGACCGTCAGCCGGATCTGCTGCTCGGTCTGGTTCATCGGCTGGTTGTAGAGGTCGGCCACGCGCGAGTGGATGCGCAGGACGGTCTGGGCGACGCTCAGTTCGTACTCGCGGGGCTTGGCCTCGTAGTCGACGAAGGTGTGCGGGATGTCCGGTTCGCCGGTGTGGCCGGCGGCGAGGTCGATCTCCTTCTCCCCGTGCTTGTTGGTGCGCTGCTGGGGGATGGAGCGCCGCTGCTGGATGTGGTCGCGCAGGGAGTCGCTGCGCTCCGAGACCTGCTCGACCGCCTGGCGGGGCAGTACCAGGACCGTGCAGGCGGTCACCGCGCGGGCGGTGTACTCCCAGATGGCGTCCGCGTCGAGCAGGGCCTGGTCGCCGAAGTAGGCGCCGTCGGCGAGGACGCCGAGCACCGCGTCGTCGCCGTAGGGGCCGGTGCCGACCTTCTCGACCTTGCCGTGCGCCAGCAGGTAGACCTCTTCGGTCTGGCTGCCGAACGAGGCGATCACGTCGCCGGGGCCGAACTCCCGCTGCTCGCAGCGCCGGGCCAGCTCCGAGAGCACCTCGTCGTCCTCGTACGAGCGCAGGGCCGGCAGCTCGGTCAGCTCCGCGGGGATGACTTCGACCCGGTCACCCGTCTTCACGAACGTGACCCGGCCGTCGCCCACGGCGAAGGTTAAACGCCGGTTCACCCGGTACGTACCGCCCTGGATGTCGACCCAGGGCAGTGTGCGCAGCAGCCAGCGCGAGCTGATCTCCTGCATCTGGGGCACGGACTTGGTCGTGGTGGCCAGGTTCCGCGCGGCCGCCGTGCCGAGGGACTGCTGCGGCCTGGTCTGCTCGGTGCTGCGGACCTCATCGCCTACCGACATAAAGGATTGCCTTCCCGGTCCTGCCCGGCGCGTCCGTGCGCCCGGCATCGATGTGCACGGGTCAGCCTTCCTCACCCGCCGGGGCGGTGCTATTACCCGAAAGAGCGGGAATGGACGGGCCTGTGGCGGGGCACCATAAGGGCTCGTTCCACCGCCTCTCCGGCGACCGGATTCCGGACGCTGGCCGGTTCGGCTCGCACACGGTCCGAACGGCTGGCTGGCGATCACCGCGTTGCGGTATACGCAACCGGTACGAGCGGATCGCGCCGGGCGGTCGCCGTGCGGGACGAAGGAGCGGCCCATGGCTACACCCATGTCCGCGAGCAGTCTGGTCAAGGCGTTGAAGGCGGAGGGGGTCACGGTCGTCGAGGTCGGCGACTGGCGGACCCACAACCGCAACCACAAGGGGCCCTGGGGCCCGGTCCACGGGGTCATGATCCACCACACGGTGACCAAGGGCAGCGCCCGGACCGTGGAGATCTGCCGCAAGGGCTACGAGGACCTGCCGGGCCCCCTGTGCCACGGCGTGATCACCAAGGACGGCCGGGTCCATCTGATCGGCCATGGCCGGGCCAACCACGCGGGCCTCGGCGACGACGAGGTGCTGCGCGCCGTGATCGCGGAGAAGGGGCTGCCGAAGGACAACGAGGCCAACACCGACGGCAACCGGTACTTCTACGGCTTCGAGTGCGAGAACCTGGGCGACGGCGAGGACCCGTGGCCGGCCGTCCAGTTGGAGGCCGTCGAGCGGGTGGCCGCCGCGATCTGCCGCTACCACGACTGGAACGAGCGGTCCGTCATCGGACACCTGGAGTGGCAGCCGGGGAAGGTGGACCCGCGCGGGTTCACGATGGCGTCGATGCGCGAGCGGATCCGGGACCGCCTGAAGTGAGCCGGTGTCCGACAATGGCGGGATGACCGCCCTGGACGTCCTGCGCCCCCGCCTGCCGTCACCGCTGCGGGAGGTGCGGGACGACCGCTTCGAGCGGCACGGTGTCCGTCTGCTTCTCAAACGCGACGACCTGGTGCACCCGGAGCTGATCGGCAACAAGTGGCGCAAGCTCGCACCGAACCTCGCGGCGGCGGCCGGCCGCCCGGTCGTCACCTTCGGCGGCGCCTACTCCAACCATCTGCGCGCCACCGCCGCCGCGGGCCGCCTCCTGGGCCTGAGCACCGTGGGCGTGGTCCGCGGCCACGAGCTGGCCGGCCGGCCGCTGAACCCGTCCCTGGCCCGGTGCGCCGCCGACGGGATGCGGCTGCGCTTCGTCGACCGGGCGACGTACCGGCGCAAGACCGAGCCCGCGGTGCTCGCCGCGCTCCTTCGCGATTGCGACGCCGAGAACGCGTACGTCGTCCCCGAGGGTGGCAGCAACGCCGCGGCGGTGCGCGCCTGCCGGGAGCTGGGCGCGGAGCTGGGCGACCGGGCCGACGTCGTCGCCGTGGCGTGCGGCACCGGGGGCACCCTGGCGGGGCTGGCCGCCGGGCTCGCCCCCGGGCGGCGGGCGCTGGGCGTGCCCGTGCTCAAGGGCGGCTTCCTGGACGGCGACATACGCCGTCTCCAGCAGGCGGCCTTCGGCGGGCCCCGGGGCGCGTGGTGGCTGGACGACCGCTTCCACTTCGGCGGTTACGCCCGGGTCTCCCCCGCGCTGGACGCCTTCGCCGCGGACTTCGAACGCCGCCACGGGGTGCCCGTGGAGCGCCTGTACGTCGCCAAGGCGCTCTACGCCCTGCTCGCCCTCACCGAGGAGGGCGCCTTCCCGCGCGGGACGACGCTGGCGGCCGTGATCACCGGCCGCCCTTTCCCCGAGCGAACGCTCTGACTAGGCGGCCTCCCGGTACGCGGCGGCCTCCTCCAGGTCCAGGCGGCGCAGCAGGACGCGCAGCATCTCGTCGTCGATGTAGCGGCCGTCGCGCAGCTTGACGAACACCTCGCGCTCGGCGCTGATCATCTCCCGGGAGAGCCGGCGGTAGGTGTCGTCGACGGTCTCGCCGGTGACCGGGTTGACCTGGCCGAGCCGTTCCCAGACGGCGTTGCGGCGGCGCTCCAGGACCGTGCGCAGGCGCTCGGCGAGCGGGCCCGGCAGGGCGTTGCGGTCGTCCGCCAGGAGGTCGTCCAGGCGCCGCTCGGCGGCCCGGGACGCCTGTGCCTGGGCGTTGGCCTCGGCGAGCGTCTCGGCCTGGGGGTCGCGGCCGGCGAACTTCAGCAGCCGGATCAGCGGGGGCAGGGTCACGCCTTGGACCACCAGGGTGCCGATGACCGTGGTGAACGTCAGGAACAGGATGAGGTTGCGCTCGGGGAAGGGGTCGCCGCCGTGCACGGTGAGGGGGATCGAGAAGGCGATCGCCAGGGAGACCACGCCGCGCATCCCGGCCCAGCCGATGACGAACGGCGTCTTCCAGGTGGGGTTCTCCTCGCGCGCGCGGATGCGTGCCGACAGGACGCGCGGCAGGAAGGTGGCCGGGTACACCCACAGGAACCGGGTGACGACCACCACCACGAAGAGCAGGATCGCGTACCAGGCGGCGTCGATCCCCTCGTACGCCCCGAGTCCCCGCAGGACCACCGGCAACTGGAGGCCGATCAGGGCGAACACGGCCGACTCCAGGACGAAGGCGACCATCTTCCACACCGCCTCCTCCTGGAGCCGGGTGGCGAAGTCGACCTCCCACGCGCGGTGGCCGAGGTAGAGGGCGACGACGACCACCGCGAGGACGCCGGAGGCGTGCACCTGCTCGGCGACCGAGTAGGCCACGAACGGGATCAGCAGGGAGAGCGTGTTCTGCAGCAGCGCCTCCCGCACGTGCGTGCGCAGCCAGTGCAGCGGCGCCATCAGCACCAGGCCGACACCGACGCCGCCGACCGCGGCGATCAGGAACTCCCCGATCCCGCCGGCCCAGGTGGCGCCCTCGCCGACCGCCGCCGCGAGCGCCACCTTGTAGGCGGTGATCGCGGTGGCGTCGTTCACCAGGGACTCGCCCTGCAGGATCGTGGTGATCCGCGAGGGCAGCCCCACCCGGCGCGCGACCGCCGTGGCGGCGACGGCGTCCGGCGGCGCCACCACCGCGCCCAGCACCAGCGCCGCGGTCAGCGGCAGCCCCGGCACGATCAGGTAGGCGGCCCAGCCGACCGCGAACGTCGCGAACAGCACGTACCCGACGGAGAGCAGGGCCACCGGCCGCATCTGGGCCCGCAGGTCCAGGTAGGAGCTGTCGGTGGCGGCGGTGTAGAGCAGCGGGGGCAGCAGCAGCGGCAGCACGATGTGCGGGTCGAGGGTGTAGTCGGGCACCTTCGGTACGTAGCTGACCGCCAGTCCGGCCGCGACCAGCAGCAGCGGCACCGGCACCGGGAAGCGCCGTCCCGCCGCGGCGACCGCCGCACTGCCCGCCACCAGCAACAGCAGCGGCATCACGTCCATGCTCCCCGCCCGCCCTCTTCTTCCGCGCGGTCACCCGCGCACCCGTCGTAACCTGGCAATCATGAAACAGTGCACGCACGTCGACGCGCTGCCGCACCCGGAGCCGAGGCCGCTGAGCGAGACCTGTCCGGAGTGCCTGGCCGAGGGTACGGACCCGGTGCAGTTGCGGCTCTGCCTCACCTGCGGTCATGTCGGCTGCTGCGACTCCTCGCCGCGCAGGCACGCCACCGCCCACCACCAGGCGACCGGGCACCCGGTGATGCGGACCTTCGAGCCCGGCGAGGACTGGCGCTGGTGCTTCGTCGACCACGTCCTCGTGCCAAGCTGAGGGCGGCCCGGGAGGGGACGGTTCGACCGTCTGACGCCTGGGTACGTCAACCCGGCGCGCGCTCTTCCGATTTGGGCCCGCCCGACCTCTAGCCACTCAGCGTGTTCAGGTGTTTACTATGAGTGACAGCAAGGGGTTGGGGTCTCGGGGACAGGAAAGTTCCGAGCGCGATAACGTCACCGCTGAACCACGTATCGCGTCACCGCGTTACCCGAGGGCTGACCCTCGGCCCTGAAACGCTTGTACCACCTTGGAGGTGAGGGTGTCCCAGATCGCAGGCGAGCCCGCGACCCAGGACTTCGTGGAAGTCCGGCTGCCGGCCGCGGGTGCCTACCTGTCGGTGCTGCGTACGGCGACGGCCGGCCTCGCGGCCCGTTTGGACTTCACCCTCGACGAGATCGAGGACCTGCGCATCGCGGTGGACGAAGCCTGCGCGATCCTGCTCCAGCAGGCCGTGCCCGGCTCCGTGCTGAGCTGTGTCTTCCGCCTCGTCGACGACTCGCTGGAGGTCACCGTCTCGGCGCCCACCACGGACGGCCACGCCCCGTCGCGCGACACCTTCGCCTGGACCGTCCTGTCCGCCCTGGCGGGCAAGGTCTCCTCCGCCGTGGACGAGGACAACACCGTGTCGATCAGTCTCTACAAACAGCGCGGCGCGGGACCCGGGCCGGCGTGAGGACAGGGGACGGGCCGGTGCGGGACGAGAATCGCGGCACACGGGAGCTGCCGTACGAGGACCCCCGTTCCCCGAACGGGACCCGGTGCACGGCGGATGGCATCGATGGCATCGACGGCATCCCCGAGCAGGCCCGCCCGCACCCCGAGGACACCACCGAGGAGGCCGGCGCGGGAACCGGCGTCCCGGGCGAAGGGCGGCGGGCCGGGAGCGGGGACGGTGCCGTGCAGAGCGCGCCTGCGGGCGGGCGGAGCGGGGGCGGCCCCGCCCGGCCCGGCCGAGCGGAGGCGAGGGCTCCGGAAAGGGCTACGGGCGGGACGATGAGCGAGCACGAGCGACACTCCGAGGACGACGCGCCGGGCGCGCGGGGCGTGCCGGGCGCACACCACGATCCGCAGGACCGCAGCGGGGCGCGTGCCCTCTTCACCGAGCTGCGCGGACTGGCGGACGGCAGCCCCGAGTACGCGGAGCTGCGCAACCGGCTGGTCCGCATGCACCTGCCGCTCGTCGAGCACCTCGCGCGCCGCTTCCGCAACCGCGGGGAGCCGCTGGACGACCTCACCCAGGTCGCCACCATCGGGCTGATCAAGTCCGTCGACCGCTTCGACCCGGACCGCGGCGTGGAGTTCTCCACGTACGCGACCCCGACGGTGGTCGGCGAGATCAAGCGGCACTTCCGGGACAAGGGCTGGGCGGTACGGGTCCCGCGCCGCCTGCAGGAGCTGCGGCTGTCGCTCACCACGGCCACGGCGGAGCTGTCCCAGTTGCACGGCCGCTCCCCCACCGTGCACGAGCTGGCCGAGAAGCTCGGCATCTCGGAGGAGGAGGTCCTGGAGGGCCTGGAGTCCGCCAACGCGTACTCCACCCTGTCCCTGGACGTCCCCGACACGGACGACGAGTCCCCGGCGGTCGCGGACACCCTCGGCGCGGAGGACGAGGCGCTGGAGGGCGTCGAGTACCGCGAGTCGCTCAAGCCGCTCCTGGAGGACCTGCCGCCCCGGGAGAAGCGGATCCTGCTGCTGCGCTTCTTCGGCAACATGACGCAGTCGCAGATCGCCCAGGAGGTCGGCATCTCGCAGATGCACGTCTCCCGGCTGCTGGCGCGCACCCTGGCGCAGTTGCGGGAGAAGCTGCTCGTCGAGGAGTGAGGCCGCGCGGGGCGGGTCTCGCAGGGGACCAGTGGGCCGCCGGACCGGCGGGCCGGCTGCTCGCGGGTGCCGCCGGAGCGGACCGGCCGACCCGCTACTCGCGGGTGCCGCCGGGCCCCCGGATGCCGAGGGCCCGCGTGGTCTCGGGGTTCACGATCAGCACCAGCGCCGCGACGGCCACGACCGCGAGCACGATCCCCGCGGGGATGGCGACGCTGTCGGCCTGGAGCAGGTTGTAGGCCACCGGCAGCGCCATGATCTGCGTGATCACGGCGGGCCCCCGGCTCCAGCCCCGCCGGGCGAGCAGTCCCCGGGCGGCCAGCAGCGGCAGCAGCGCGAGGACGACCAGGGTGACCCCGCCGGTGACGGCCTGGGTGCGGTCGTCGGGGTGGCCGGTGAGGCCGCCCACCAGCATCCACAGCCCGCCGACGACGAGCGCGAGCCCCTCCAGCCCGGCGAGTGCGGCCGCGGCGGTCAGCCGGGCCGGGCGGGGGCCCGGCTCGCCGGCGGCGACGGGGGCGGCGGCTTCGGGGCGGGGGTTCTGCTCACTGCTCACCCCTGAAGGGTAGCCCGCACGGCACCGGGGTCCGTGTCCAGGTTCACGCCGGTATCGCCTCCCTGATCCACACCTTGGTCTGGGCCCGGTACCGCCCAGTAGGTACCCTGCAACCCATGCGTGCACTTCTCGTGGTCAACCCGGCGGCAACCACCACGAGCGCGCGCACGCGCGACGTACTGATCCACGCGCTCGCCAGCGAGATGAAGCTGGAGGCGGTCACCACCGAGTACCGCGGCCACGCCCGGGACCTCGGCAAGCAGGCGGCGCTGAGCCAGGACATCGAGCTGGTGGTCGCCCTCGGCGGCGACGGCACCGTCAACGAGGTCGTCAACGGCCTGCTGCACGCGGGCCCCGACCCGGAGCACCTGCCCGGCCTGGCGGTGGTCCCCGGCGGCTCCACCAATGTCTTCGCCCGCGCCCTCGGCCTGCCCAACCACGCGGTGGAGGCCACCGGCGCCCTGCTGGACGCCCTGCGCCGGGGCAGCGAGCGCACCGTGGGCCTGGGGCTGGCCTCCGGCACCCCGGGCTCGGAGGACGAGGCCGTGCCCGCCCGCTGGTTCACCTTCAACGCCGGACTCGGCTTCGACGCCGGTGTCGTCGGCCGGGTCGAGCAGAAGCGCGAGCGGGGCAAGAAGTCGACCCACGCGCTCTACGTCCGTCAGGTCGTGCGCCAGTTGCTGGGCGAGCCGCACCGGCGCAGCGGGACGATCACTTTGGAGCGGGTCGGTGAGGAACCGGTCACGGATCTGGTCCTCTCCATAGTCTCGAACACATGCCCCTGGACTTTCCTGGGTAATCGCCCGATCTATGCGTCACCTAAAGCCTCGTTCGACACCGGACTCGACGTACTGGGCCTCAGCCGCCTCTCCACGGCCGCTGTTGCCCGGTATGGCACCCAGTTGCTCACTTCGTCCCCCGAGCGCGGACCCCGGGGAAAGCACGCCGTGTCGCTGCACGATCTGACCGACTTCACCTTGCATTCGAAGGTGCCGCTGCCCCTCCAGATGGACGGTGACCACCTGGGGCTGCGTACCAGCGTGACGTTCACAGGCGTACGCCGTGCACTGCGTGTGATTGTGTGAGCAGAACGGGCGAAAGTCCTTTCACTCGAACGTTTAGGCCAGGGTCCACCCCATGGAAGTACGGCTGTGACCTAGTCGACACCGAAGAATCAAAAAAAACTTTCCGGAAGGGGTTGTATCCGCCGCTGAGGTTTGCGAGTCTCTACGTGGCGATCGGGACGGCCCGCAACACCGGCCTCCACAGATCACCGGAACCCCTCTTCAAACCAAGGACCACGCCAAGGATTGGCGGTCGGCCCTTCACTTGTTGAGGGATTCGTGAAAGCGTTCACATTCACAAGCAACCTGCAAGTCATACCAAGGAGAGGTAGCAGCCATGGACTGGCGTCACCGCGCCGTTTGCCGCGAGGAAGACCCCGAGCTCTTCTTCCCCATCGGCAACACCGGTCCTGCGCTGCTGCAGATCGAGGAAGCCAAGGCCGTCTGCCGTCGCTGCCCGGTTATCGAGCAGTGCCTGCAGTGGGCGCTCGAGTCCGGTCAGGACTCCGGCGTCTGGGGTGGTCTCAGCGAGGACGAGCGCCGTGCCATGAAGCGCCGCGCCGCCCGCAACCGGGCCCGTCAGGCATCCGCCTGACACACCCGCCCCGCAAACAGCCTGAGCTTGGCGGCGCGTACAGCGAGTACGCATCTCCCGCCCCCGAGCCGCAGCGCGCAGTACCCCCGATGCTCCCCGAAGCTCTTCGAGCCAGGGGTACCCCCAAGGGCAGCAGCGAGCACTGGCCCCGGATCACTGGTGATCCGGGGCTTTTTGCTGCGTACTTGCTGCGTACTCTCCGGTGAGCGGCCGGGCTCACTTCTGCGCGGATACCGTCCGGTGAGCGGCCGGGCTCACTTCTGCGCGGGCACCGGGATGTCGAGGATCACCCGGGTGCCGCGCTCGGGGGCCGGGACCATGTCGAAGGCGCCGCCCAGCTCGCCCTCCACCAGGGTGCGGACGATCTGCAGGCCCAGGTTGCCCGAGCGGTGCGGGTCGAAGCCCTCGGGCAGGCCGACGCCGTCGTCCTGGACGGTGACCAGCAGACGGGCCTCCTTGCTGGTGCCGCCGCGGACCGCCGAGACCTCGACCGTGCCGGTGTCGCCCTCGCGGAAACCGTGCTCCAGCGCGTTCTGCAGGATCTCGGTCAACACCATCGACAGCGGGGTGGCGACCTCGGCGTCCAGGATGCCGAAGCGGCCGGTGCGCCGGCCGGTGACCTTGCCCGGCGAGATCTCGGCGACCATCGCCAGCACCCGGTCGGCGATCTCGTCGAACTCCACCCGCTCGTCCAGGTTCTGGGACAGCGTCTCGTGCACGATGGCGATCGACCCCACCCGGCGCACGGCCTCCTCCAGCGCCTCGCGCCCGCGTTCGGAGCCGATCCGGCGGGCCTGGAGGCGGAGCAGCGCGGCCACCGTCTGGAGGTTGTTCTTCACCCGGTGGTGGATCTCCCGGATGGTGGCGTCCTTGGTGATCAACTCGCGTTCGCGGCGGCGCAGTTCCGTCACGTCCCGGAGCAGTACCAGCGAGCCGATGCGGGTGCCCTTGGGCTTGAGCGGGATGGCGCGGAACTGGATCACGCCGTCGTTGGCCTCGATCTCGAACTCGCGTGGCGCCCAGCCGCTGGCCACCTTGGCGAGCGCCTCGTCCACCGGGCCGCGCGAGGGGGCGAGTTCGGCGGTGGTCCGGCCCAGGTGATGGCCGACCAGGTCCGCCGCGAGGCCCATCCGGTGGTACGCCGACAGCGCGTTCGGCGAGGCGTACTGGACGATGCCGTCGCCGTCCACCCGGATCAGACCGTCGCCGACGCGCGGCGAGGCGTCCATGTCGACCTGCTGGTTCTCGAACGGGAAGGAACCGGCCGCGATCATCTGGGCCAGGTCGGAGGCGCTCTGGAGGTACGTCAGCTCCAGTCGGCTCGGGGTGCGCACGGTGAGCAGGTTGGTGTTGCGGGCGATGACGCCCAGCACGCGCCCGTGGCGCCGTACCGGGATCGACTCGACGCGGACCGGGACCTCCTCGCGCCACTCCGGATCGCCCTCGCGCACGATCCGGCCCTCGTCCAGGGCCGCGTCCAGCATGGGGCGCCGGCCGCGCGGGACGAGATGGCCGACCATGTCGTCCTGGTACGAGGTGGGGCCGGTGTTCGGCCGCATCTGGGCGACCGAGACGTACCGGGTGCCGTCGCGGGTGGGCACCCACAGGACCAGGTCGGCGAAGGAGAGGTCGGAGAGGAGCTGCCACTCCGAGACCAGCAGGTGGAGCCACTCGAGGTCGGAGTCGTCCAGGGCGGTGTGCTGGCGCACGAGTTCGTTCATGGAGGGCACGGGGTGAGCGTACCCGCCGGTTCGGACACCGATCGGAACCGGCCACTTCGGGCCGCGCACCGACCGGGCACCGGCCGCGTACGGGCCGCGCCACCGACCGCGTACGGGTCATGCACAGGCCGAGCACCGGCCGCGTACGGGCCGGTCGGCCGGGTCCGGGAACACCCGCGGGCCGCGGCGCCTGGGAGGGACCCTCAACCCTCCCGGCACCGCAGCCCGGAGCAATATTCGGCCGTGGGGTGTGCGGTCCCGGTCGGCCGAAGGTCGAGGAGCCGGGGCAGTCAGGGCAGAGAGCCCGGTTCCTCGGTCCGCCCTCCTGTGCGGGGAAGGCGGAAGCCTGACGTGAGGTGCTCGGTGTTCGAACGACCCGTGGCCATTGTGGACTAGACCACTATCGGTGTCCATGCGGCGGACGCGTCCGTTCTTGTCACATTCCGCCGACTGCTCGGACGCCCGAACACCCAGCAGCAGAGTAACCCCGTCGGCTCATGAGCGGGGCCAGACGGACAGGGCAATTTCGACGAGCGCCTCCAGCTCCGCCCGGCTCGCGCCGTCGCGCGCCTGCTGGGACATGCCCTGGATCATGGCGCCGGTGTGCCGGGCCAGGGCGGCGGCGTCGGTGTCCGCCGGCAGGACGCCCGCGGCGACGTCGGCCCGTATCCGGCTCTCGAACGCGGCGATGTTGGCGTTGCGCCGGTCGCGCAGGAACTGTTCGACCTCGGGCGTGGAGCAGTTGGTGGCCGCGTGGACGACGAGGCAGCCGTGCGGGCGGCCGGGGAGCGTGTACTCGACGGCGGCCTGGCGCAGGGCGCGTTCCACGGCGGCGCGGGCGGTGGGCTCCTCGGCGAGGGCGCGGTCGGTGAAGGAGCCGTAGCGGCTGCCGTACTCCGCGACGACCTCCTCGAACAGCGAGCGCTTGTCGCCGAAGGCGGCGTAGAGGCTGGGGGCGCCGATGTCCATGACCCGGGTGAGGTCGGCGACGGACGTGGCCTCGTAGCCGTGTTCCCAGAAGGCCATCAGCGCCTTCTCCAGGGCGGTGGCGCGGTCGAAGGAGCGGGGGCGGCCACGGCCGCGGCCGGGTGCGGTTGCCATGGGTGGATTTTATAGCGAGCACTAGAGAAAGGCCGCCGGAGTGTTGTACGGTTTTTTCTGTAGCGACCGCTAGAGATTTGAAGGGGGCGGCACCATGGGCGTGCTCACGGGCAGGACGGCGCTGGTCACGGGCGCGAGCAGGGGCATCGGGCGGGGGATCGCCGAGCGGCTGGGGCGGGACGGCGCCCGGGTCGCGGTGCACTACGGCAGGAGCGAGGCGGCGGCGAAGGAGACGGTCGCCGCCATCGAGGAGGCGGGCGGCTCGGCGTTCGCCATCGGCGCGGAGCTGGGCCGGCCGGGGGACGCCGAGGCGCTGTGGGCGGAGTTCGACCGGCACGCGGACGGACTGGACATCCTGGTGAACAACGCGGGGATCGGCAGCGCCCGGCCGATCAAGGAGATAACGGAGGAGGAGTACGACCAGGTCTTCGCGGTGAACGTGAAGGCGCCCTTCTTCCTCGTCCAGCACGGCATCCGGCGGCTCCGCGACGGCGGGCGGATCATCAACATCTCCTCGGGCCTGGCCCGCACCGCCCTGATGCCGGACAACATCGCCTACGCGATGACCAAGGGCGCGCTGGACGTCTTCTCCCGCGACCTGTCCAAGGTGCTGGGCCCCCGGGGCATCACGGTGAACTCGGTGGCGCCCGGGATCATCGACACCGACAACACCGCCCCGATGCTGCACGGCACCGAGGGCGGCTGGGCCCGGGCGGCGGCGTTCTCGGCGCTCGGCGGGGTGGGCAGCCCGGCGGAGGTGGCCGACGTGGTCGCCTTCCTGGCCTCGGACGCCGGCCGGTGGGTCACGGGGAGCTGGGTGGACGCGACGGGGGGTTCGCTGCCGTAGGGCGCCGGGGGTCGGGAACTGGGGGCCGAGCACCGGGAGCCGGGGCCGGGCGCCGGGGGCCGGAGGTCGCGGCCGGGGGCGCGTCCGCCGTGCGGTGGCGGCCGGTCGGGGGCCCGGGGAACCTGGGAGGGAAGGCGCCGCTCTGTTAGATTGGTCTAAACCACAGAGCCCTTCCCGGGGTGTTCTCCAGTCCCCTCTTCAGAACGGCAGGCCAGCGTGGAAGTTGTCATCGTTCCGGACGCCAGGGCGGGCGGCGAGCTGATCGCCGAGGCCATGGCGGAGCTGCTCAGGCGCAAGCCCGACGCCCTGCTCGGGGTGGCCACCGGCTCGACGCCGCTGCCCGTGTACGAGGCGCTGGCGGCCAAGGTGCGCGCCGGTGCCGTGGACACCTCGCGGGCACGGATAGCCCAGCTCGACGAGTACGTGGGGCTCCCGGCGGAGCACCCCGAGTCGTACCGGTCGGTGCTGCGGCGGGAGGTGCTGGAGCCGCTCGGGATCGGGATGGACGCATTCATGGGCCCCGACGGCACGGCCGCCGACGTGCAGGCCGCGTGCGAGGCGTACGACCGGGCGCTGGCCGGGGCCGGCGGGGTGGACCTGCAGTTGCTGGGCATCGGGACCGACGGGCACATCGGCTTCAACGAGCCCTGTTCCTCGCTGGCCTCGCGGACCCGGATCAAAACGCTGACCGAGCAGACCCGGGTGGACAACGCCCGCTTCTTCGACGGCGACATCGCGCAGGTCCCGCACCACGTGATCACACAGGGCATCGGCACCATCCTGGAGGCCCGGCACCTGGTGCTGCTCGCCACCGGCGAGGGCAAGGCGGACGCGGTCGCCGCGACGGTGGAGGGACCGGTCGCCGCGGTGTGCCCCGCCTCGGCACTGCAGCTCCACCCGCACGCCACCGTGGTCGTCGACGAGCCCGCCGCGTCCAAGCTGAAGCTCGCCGACTACTTCCGGCACACGTACGCCAACAAGCCGGACTGGCAGGGGATCTAACCCCGCCCCGCACAGGGCGAAGGCGCCGGTCCCGGTGGGGATCGGCGCCTTTGTCGTGGGGTGAGCGGCCTTGCGGCGAGGCGGGTTGTGCCGCTTTCCGGGCGGGGCGGGTCGCGTCGCCCCCGGGCGGGATGGGCCGTGCCGCTTCCCGACCGCAACGGGCTGCACCGCTCCCCAGCCGGGAGAGGTCGCGCCACTCCCGGGCCGGAACGGGCCGCGCCGCTCCCCGGCCGGGACGCGTCACTCCCCCGTCAGGTCAGACCCCGTCACTCCCCACCCGTCAGCACCTCCGCCGCCGCCCGGCCGCACACCCTGGCGGCGCCGTGCGTGGCCAGGTGGAGGGCGCCGCGGGGCGGGGCCTGGGGGATGCCCATCTCGACCACGACGGTGTCGGGGCGGGCGGCCAGCAGGGTGTCCAGGGCGGCGGCCATCCAGGGGTGGCGGTGTTCGTCGCGGACGACGGCCACCACCCGGCGGTCACCGGCCGCCCGCAGTACCTCTTCGCCGGCGCCGGGGCCGGAGAAGCCGCCGGTCTCGGTGCCGGGGAGGAGACGGAGGAGTTCGGCGGCGACGCCCCAGGGGGTCTCGTTGCCGACGGCGATGTTGGGAGCGGGGGTGAGGGAGGCGACGAAGGGCGGTGCGGTGAGCGGGGTGAAGCCGGCGGCGCCGGTGACGCGCAGGGCGCGGCGGGCGGCGCGCAGGCCGACCTCCTCGTCGGCGGCGAGGGCGCGGCCCGCGGCGGCGGTGGCCGAGGTCCAGCGGGCCAGGGCGCGGACGCGCTCGGCGGCGTCGGCGAGGCGTTCCTCGGGCAGTTCGCCGGAGCGGACGGCGGCGACCAGGGCGTCGCGCAGCCTGCGTACGGTCTCCTCGTCGGAGAGGCCGCCGCCCACGCAGATGGCGTCGGCGCCGGCCGCGATGGCGAGGACGCTGCCGTGTTCGATGCCGTAGGTGCCGGCGATGGCCCGCATCTCGATGCCGTCGGTGACGATCAGGCCGTCGTAGCCCAGTTCGCCGCGGAGGAGTTCGATGAGGATCCGCCGGGAGAGGGTGCCCGGGTGGTCCGGGTCCAGGGCCGGGGCGAGGATGTGGGCGCTCATCACCGCCCGGGTGCCGGCCTCGATCGCCGCGCGGAACGGCACCAGGTCGCGTTCGGCCAGCACGGTGGCGTCGGCGTCGATGCGCGGCACCGCGTGGTGGGAGTCGACGGCGGTGTCGCCGTGGCCGGGGAAGTGCTTGGTGCAGGCGGCCACACCCGCCGACTGCAGGCCGGTGACGTAGGCGGCGGTGTGCCGGGCGACCAGGGCGGGGTCGGCGCCGAAGGACCGTACGCCGATCACCGGGTTGTCGGGGTTGGCGTTGACGTCGGCGGACGGGGCCCAGTCGAGGTTCACGCCGCAGGCGGCGAGGCGGCGGCCCAGTTCGGCGGCGACGCCCCGGGTCAGCTCCACGTCGTCGACCGCGCCGAGCGCGTGGTTGCCGGGGAAGGAGGAGCCGGTGCGCACCTCCAGACGGGTGACGTCGCCGCCCTCCTCGTCGATGGCGACCAGCACGTCGTCGCGTTCGGCGCGCAGCTTGGCGGTGAGCGCGGCGACCTGCTCGGCGGAGGCGACGTTGCGGCCGAACAGGGCGACGGCCGCGAGGCCCTCGCCGAGCCGGCGCAGCAGCCAGTCGGGGGCGGTGGTGCCGGTGAAGCCGGGCTGGAGGACGGTCAGCGCGTTGCGGGTGAGGGTGTCGGTGCCCTGGGTCAGTGTCGTCATCGGGTCGGCGTCATCCCTTCACGGCGCCGGAGGTGAGCCCGGCGGCCATCTTCTTCTGGACGATCATGAAGAAGGCGACCACCGGTATCGCGATCAGCGTGGAGGCGGCCATCAGGGCGCCGTAGTCCGTGCCGCGGGAGGTGGTGAAGTTCATGAGCCAGACGTTGAGCGTGTATTTGTCGTTGTCCTGGAGCACGATGTAGGCCAGCAGGTACTCGTTCCAGGCGTTGATGAGGGAGAAGATCGACGCGGCGGCGAGGCCGGGCGCGAGCAGCGGGAAGACCACCCGCCAGAAGGCGCCCATCCGGGAGCAGCCGTCGACCATCGCGGCCTCCTCCAGCTCCAGCGGGATGTTCACCACGAAGCCGCGGATCATCCAGGTGGCGAACGGCAGCGTGGAGACCAGGTAGATGACGATGACGCCCCAGTACTCGTTGATCGCGCCCAGGTCGTTCAACTGGATGTAGAGCGGGATGAGCATCGCGGTGGGCGGCAGCAACTGCACCACCAGCAGCACGATCATGAAGACCTTGCGGCCGGCGAAGCGGAACCGGCCGATGGCGAAGGCGGCGATGGTGGAGAGCACCATCGCGCCGACGACGGCGGTCACGCAGATGATCAGGCTGGACTGGATGGCGGTGCCGAAGTTGGGCGCGTCGATCGCCCGGCGGAAGTTGTCGAAGGTCAGGGAGGTCGGCCAGAGCTTCTGGTCGTAGGAGCGGATCTCGGCGTTGGTCCGCAGGGAGCTGACGATCAGCCAGTAGACCGGGAAGGCCATCACGACGAAGGCGACGAGTCCCACGGCGTTGTAGAAGTGCCGGCTGCGCTTCTTGCGGTCGGGCCGGTAGGGGGACGCCGGGGCGCGGGTGGCGGTCGTGTCACTCACTCGACCTCTCCGATCTTGAGCAACTGGCGCAGGTAGTAGACGGCCACGCCGGACAGGAGCAGCACGGTGATCAGCGCGATGGCGGCGCCCTGGCTGAAGGAGTTGGACTCGAACGCCTTCTCGTAGGAGTACAGGCCGAGGAGGTTGTACTCGGGTTCGGGCTTGTTGCCGCGCATCAGGAAGACCTGGCCGAAGACGTTGAAGTCCCAGATCACCGAGAGCGTGGCCACCATCTGGAAGACCGGCTTGATCACCGGCCAGGTGACGTAGCGGAAGACGCCGGCGCGTCCGGCGCCGTCGAGTTCGGCGGCCTCCTCCAGTTCGGCCGGTACCTGGGTGAGCGCCGCGTACAGGGTGACGGCGACGAAGGGCACCGCGCCCCACACCACCACCGCGCCGATCATGAAGAAGCCCTGCTTGGGGTCGAGCCACCAGTTGTGGCCCTGGTAGTCCATGCCGAAGTACTTGGTCAGCACCATGTTGGCGACGCCGTAGTCGGAGTCGGCGAACCAGCGGAAGATCGAGGTGGCGACCAGCAGCGGCAGCGACCAGGCCGCAATCAGCGCGCCGGTCAGCAGCAGCCGTACCGCCTTGGTCATGCGCTGCATGGAGTGAGCGAGGAAGAGGCCGATGGCCATGGTGGCGACCACGCACACGACCATGAACAGCACGGTCCGCCACAGGACGTCGTAGAACTCGCCGTCGCCGAGGATGTTGGTGAACTGCTCGAAGCCGACCCACTCGGCGGCGTCTCCGGTCCACAGTTCCCGTCGGCCGACGTCCTGGAAGGACATGACGACGGTCTTGATCAGCGGCCAGACGAACACCGCGGCGAGTGCCACGACCGCCGGGGCGATCAGCAGGTAGGGCAGCAGGGGCCCGTTCGTCCACCGGGTTCTGCGGGGCGCGGACGGTGCCGGGCCGTCACTGGGACGCGCCCGCGGGCCGGACACCTCCGGTTCGGCTGATTTGATGTCGGCGGCACTCACTGTGCTGGCCTTCCGTTCGAAGGGTCTGCATCGGATCGGTGGCCGGCGCACCGCCAGGGGGTCGGCCGTCCGACCGGCCCTGCCCGGCCGGACGGCCGGGCAGGGCACCGGAGGTCAACGAGGGTGGGGCGCCGGATCAGGCGCTCTCGTTGATCATGGAGTTGATCTCCGCGTCCGCCGCCTTGGTGGCGTCGGCGACCGACTTGCCCTTGAGGATGTCGAGCAGCATCGTCTCCAGGGTCTCCTTCTTCTCGATCGCTGCCCAGCCGGGGGCGATCGGCGTGAACCACGCGTCGGGGACCGCGTTGGCGATCGGGGCCGTGGCCGGCTTGGCCTTCAGCGGCTCCAACTGCTTGGTGTTGTTGGGCAGGATGTCCTTGGCGGCGAGCGCGGCCTCGGACTTCTCGCTGGTGAACATCGAGATCCAGTCCTGCGCCAGGTCCTGGTTGTCGGACTTAGAGATGGTGGCCAGGTCGGAGCCGCCGATGAAGGAGGGCAGGGCCTTGCCGTTCGGGCCGGGCATGCCCGCCACCGCGATCTTGTCCTTGAGCTTGGCGTTGCCGTTCGCCTTGGAGTCGACGACGCTGCCGGCCTCCCAGCCGTTGCCGTAGAGCATGGCCGTCTTCTCGTTGGCCATGACGTTGGCGTGGTCCTGCTCGTCCTTGGTCTGGTCGCCGTGGTTGTACTTCTTGACCAGGTCGACGAAGTGCTGGATGCCCTGCTGCGCCTCGGGCGTGGACAGCGCGGCCTTCCACTCCTTGCTGCCCTCGTCGTAGCTGGCGATCTGGCCGCCGTACGCGGCGACGTAGGACATGGCGGCGTACCAGTAGCGGCCCGGCAGGTACAGCGCGGAGAAGGCGTTGTCCTTCTTGTACTTGGCCTGCACCTTGTCGAGCGCCTTGAGCAGGTCGTCCTCGGTGGTGGGCAACTGGTCGGAGCCGGTGCCGGCCTTGAACATGTCCTTGTTGTAGATGGCGACCCGGGCACCGGCGTAGTACGGGACGCAGTAGAGCTTGCCCTCGTAGGAACAGGTGTCCTTCAGACCCTTGATCCAGGTGTCGGAGTTGTCGTACTTCTTCTCGTCGATCTCGCCGAGGGCACCGTTGAGGATGTACGTCATCGTCTCGGTGTTGCCCAGCTCGACCACGTCGGGGAACTTGTCCCCGGACAGCGCGGCGTCCAGCTTCTTGGTCTTGTCGGCCCACTGCTGGTACTGCACGTTGACCTTGACGCCCGGGTACTTCTTGTTGAAGTCGGCGTTGGCCTGCTTGACCAGCTCCGGCCAACTGCTCTGGGCGTCGACCATCAGCCAGACGGTCAGTTCGCCCTTGCGGTCCTTCGGGTCCTGCCCGGACGCGCCGTCGTCGGAGCCCCCGCACGCCGCGATGGAGACCATCATGCCCGCGACACCGATCGCGGATATCAGCTTGCGCTTCACGCCACCCTCCTCAGGGATGCCACAAACCCCCCTGCCTCCCCGCGGTAACTCGCAGACACGTGACCGCCCTTGGGGCCGGGACCTGGACCAATGGTGTAGACCAGTACGGGGAGCCTGGCCCAGACCAATAAGGCTGTCAAGGGTGTGAAAGCGCGCTCCCGGGGTCCGTGATGCGACCGAGATATGCAGGGACCTTTCATTCCGCAAGCGGCAGATCGGACGGTCGCCGGCGGCCGTACCACCGACCTGCGCGGGCGCCCGCGGAGGGGGTCCGCGGGCGCGTACCACCGGGTCCGTACGGCGCGGTGGACTAGACCAACGGGGGGCGCGGAGGTATACAGAGGGGATCACGGAGCGTGCGGGCACACCCCGCGCGCCGCCGTGCCACGATGTGAGCCGTGGCCGATAGCGGATGTCGGTCGCTTCGGCACCCGGAGCCGGGAAGGCAGAGCATGAGCACCGACGTCAGCAGTGCGGAGAACGAGGGTGGGGCGGCCGTCCGTACCGCGCGCGTGCCCAAGTACTACCGTCTGAAGAAGCATCTGCTCGACATGACGCGGACCCAGGCGCCGGGCACCCCGGTACCGCCCGAGCGCACGCTGGCCGCCGAGTTCGACACCTCCCGCACCACCGTGCGCCAGGCCCTGCAGGAACTCGTCGTCGAGGGCCGGCTGGAGCGCATCCAGGGCAAGGGCACCTTCGTCGCCAAGCCCAAGGTCTCCCAGGCGCTGCAACTGACCTCGTACACCGAGGACATGCGCGCCCAGGGCCTGGAACCCACCTCGCAGCTCCTGGACATCGGCTACATCACCGCCGACGAGCGACTCGCCGGGCTGCTGGACATCACCGCCGGCGGCCGGGTGCTGCGCATCGAGCGGCTGCGGATGGCCAACGGGGAGCCGATGGCCATCGAGACCACCCATCTGAGCGCCAAGCGCTTCCCCGCCCTGCGCCGCAGCCTGGTCAAGTACACCTCCCTCTACACCGCCCTCGCCGAGGTGTACGACGTCCATCTCGCCGAGGCCGAGGAGACCATCGAGACCTCGCTGGCCACCCCGCGCGAGGCCGGGCTGCTCGGCACCGACGTGGGCCTGCCGATGCTGATGCTCTCCCGGCACTCCCGGGACCGGGACGCCCAGCCGGTGGAGTGGGTGCGCTCGGTGTACCGGGGCGACCGCTACAAGTTCGTGGCCCGCCTCAAGCGCCCCCAGGACTGAACCGGCGGGAGGCCGATCCCCGGGAGGGCTCCCGCTGCTGCCGAGCGCCGGACCGGCCGCCGCGGACCGTTATGCGGACGGGGTCTTCCGCTGTCGTGTCACCGTCACCTAGATTGCCGCGCATTGCAGAGGTGATCACCTAGGGGACGGAGCCGCAGCCATGTCACAAGCCCCGGAAGCAAGCAGGGGGCCGGTGGTGACGCCGGTGCGCGTCGTCATCGGCGTCTGCCTCCTCGCACCGTTCGTCGCCATGCTCTGGGTCGGCTCGTACGCGAAGACCGACCCGGCGTTCATCGGCATCCCGTTCTTCTACTGGTACCAGATGGCCTGGGTGCTGATCTCCACGGCGCTGACGGCGATCGCGTACCGGCTGTGGCAGCGTGACCAGCGCGCCCGCAAGGGAGGTGCGGGCAAGTGAACGGGGGCGTGAACGGCGTCGCACTCGCCGTCTTCATCTTCTTCTTCCTGCTCGTCACCGCGATGGGCTTCCTGGCCGCCCGCTGGCGCCGGGCCGAGAACGAGCACAGCCTGGACGAGTGGGGCCTGGGCGGCCGCTCGTTCGGCACCTGGATCACCTGGTTCCTGCTGGGCGGCGACCTCTACACCGCCTACACCTTCGTCGCCGTCCCGGCGGCGATCTACGCGGCGGGCGCCTCCGGCTTCTTCGCGGTGCCGTACACGATCCTGGTCTACCCGCTGATCTTCACCTTCCTGCCCCGGCTCTGGTCGGTCTCGCACAAGCACGGGTACGTGACCACCTCGGACTTCGTGCGCGGCCGGTTCGGCTCGAAGGGGCTGTCGCTGGCGGTGGCCGTCACCGGCATCCTCGCCACGATGCCGTACATCGCGCTCCAACTGGTCGGCATCCAGGCCGTCCTGGACGTGATGGGCGTCGGCGGCGGGGAGGACACCAACTGGTTCGTCAAGGACCTGCCGCTGCTGATCGCCTTCGGTGTGCTCGCCGCGTACACCTACTCCTCGGGGCTGCGGGCGCCCGCGCTGATCGCGTTCGTGAAGGACACACTCATCTATCTCGTGATCGCGGTCGCGATCATCTACATCCCGATCAAGCTGGGCGGCTTCGACGACATCTTCGCGGCGGCCGGGGAGAAGTTCGAGGCGGCGGGCGCCGGCGGGGTGACACCGGCCCCGGCCGGCCAGTGGACGTACGCCACGCTGGCCCTCGGCTCCGCGCTGGCGCTGTTCATGTACCCGCACTCGATCACCGCGACGCTCTCCTCGCGCAGCCGTGAGGTGATCCGCCGCAACACCACGATCCTGCCGCTGTACTCGCTGATGCTGGGCCTGCTGGCGCTGCTGGGCTTCATGGCGATCGCGGCCGGGGTCAAGGTGGAGAACGGGCAGTTGGCGATCCCCCAGCTCTTCGAGGACATGTTCCCGGACTGGTTCGCGGGCGTGGCGTTCGCGGCGATCGGCATCGGCGCGCTGGTCCCGGCGGCCATCATGTCCATCGCGGCGGCCAACCTCTTCACCCGCAACATCTACAAGGACTTCATCCGGCCCGACGCCACGCCGGAGCAGGAGACCAAGGTCTCCAAGCTGGTGTCGCTGCTGGTCAAGGTCGGTGCGCTGATCTTCGTGCTCGGCATGGACAAGACGGTCGCGATCAACTTCCAGTTGCTCGGCGGCATCTGGATCCTGCAGACCTTCCCGGCGCTGGTGGGCGGCCTGTTCACCCGCTGGTTCCACCGCTGGGCGCTGCTGGCCGGCTGGGCGGTCGGCATGGTCTACGGCACGGTCGCCGCGTACGGCGTGGCCTCGCCGACGCAGAAGCACTTCGGCGGCTCCTCCAAGGAGATCCCGGGCATCGGCGAGATCGGGTACATCGGGCTCACCGCCTTCGTCCTGAACGTCCTGGTCACGGTCGTCCTGACGGTCGTGCTGAGGGCCGCGAAGGCGCCCGACGGCATCGACGAGACCAGCCCCGCCGACTACACGGCCGACGCGGGCGACCCGGGCGTCCAGGTCGAACTGCCCCCGGCCACGGCGGGCTCCGCCCACTGACCCGTTCGTCCGGGAGGAGCACGCGGCACAGGAGCGGGCCGCCGGGGAGCACATGCCCGGCGGCCCGTTCGCGGTTCTCGCCGGCGTCGGGCCGGCCCCGGTCGGGGTCAGGAACTGACCAGCTTCTTCGCACGGCGTCCCGCGGCGGACCAGGTGGCGGCCGGGGGCTCCGCCGGACGCGACGCCGCGGGCTGCTGGGCCTGCCTGATCTCGCGGTCGATCCGCCGGTCGCGGACGATCCCGGCCACCGAGGGGAGGACCATCACGGCGAAGAGGCCGAGGGTGACGAGCATTCCGATGAGGGCTTCTGTCTGTTCTCCGGTCATGCACACCACTGTCCCGCCGGACGCTCCTTACCGGGAGCGGCAGGACTGCCGTAAGACCTCGAATTCCTGCCAGTTCCGAGGCAGACTGACGGCATGTTGCGAAACGTGGCGGCGGTACTGCTGGGCGGCGTGCACCCCTTCGAACTCGGCGTGGTCTGCGAGGTGTTCGGCATCGACCGCAGCGACGAGGGGCTGCCGGTGTACGACTTCGCGGTGGTCTCCGCGGAGGGCCCGTCGCTGTCCACCCATGTGGGCGGGCTGACGGTCTCCACCCCGTACGGCCTGGACCGGCTGGAGGAGGCCGATCTGATCGCGGTCCCGGCGGGCGCGGACTACTCCCGCCGGGAGTACCCGCCGGAGCTGCTCGACGCGCTGCGGCGGGCGGTGGACCGGGGCACCCGGGTGCTGAGCGTGTGCTCCGGGGTCTTCGTGCTGGGCGCCGCCGGTCTGCTGGACGGGCGGCGCTGCGCGGTGCACTGGCACCACGCCGACGAGCTGGCCCGGCAGTTCCCGCGGGCCACCGTCGAGCCGGACGTGCTCTACGTCGACGAGGACCCGGTGATCACCTCGGCCGGCACGGCCGCCGGGATCGACGCCTGTCTGCACCTGGTCCGCAAGGAGCAGGGCCCCGAGGTCGCCAACGGCATCGCCCGGCGCATGGTGGTCCCCCCGCACCGCGACGGCGGGCAGGCGCAGTACATCGAGCGGCCCCTGCCGCGCTCCTCCTGCGACACCGTCGGCGAGGTGCTGGCCTGGATGGAACGCAACCTCGACCAGGAGGTCACCGTCGAGCAACTGGCCGCCCGCGCCCACCTCGCCCCGCGCACCTTCGCCCGCCGCTTCCAGCAGGAGACGGGGACGACGCCCTACCGCTGGCTGCTGCGCCAGCGGGTGCTGTTCGCCCAGCATCTGCTGGAGGCGACGGACGAGACGATGGACACCATCGCCTGGCGGGCCGGGTTCGGCACGGCGGCGGCGCTGCGCCACCAGTTCGTCCGGGCCCTGGGCGTCACCCCGAACGCCTACCGGCGCACGTTCCGGGGCCCGCAGGCCGCCTGACCGCGCGCCGGGGCGCCCGGGGGTCAGCGCGGCACGGCCCGCACCTTCAGCGCGCGCGGCCGCAGGGTGATGCCGATCCGGGGCCGGGGGTCCGAGCCGGGCGCCTGCTCGAAGCGGTAGGCGGTGGCCAGCACGGCCGTGATCAGGGTGAGTTCGGCCATGGAGAAGTGGTCGCTGGGGCACTTGCGGTTGCCCACGCTGAACGGGGCCATGGCGTACTTGGGGACCTCCCCGCTCCGCCCGGGCAGCCACCGGTCGGGGTCGAACTGCTCGGGCCGGTCGAAGGAGCGCCGGTCGCGCTGGACGGCGTACGGGCTGTAGATGACGTCCGCGCCGGCCGGAATGCGGTACCCGCCCAGCTCGGTGTCGGCCACCGTCCGCCGGGTCAGCACCCACACCGCGGGATGCAGCCGCATGGTCTCGACGACCACGTTCGCGGTGTACGTCAGCTTCCGCACGTCCTCGAAGGCGACGGGCCGGCCGCCCACCGTCCTTTCCACCTCGGCGCGGATCCGATCACCGGTCTCCGGGTGCTCGGTGAGCACCAGGAGCAGCGACATGAGCATGGAACCGACGGTTTCGCTGCCGGGCGTGAGGATCGCGATGACCTGGTCGTGGATCTCCTGTTCCCCGATGGGCTCGCCCTGGTCGTCCTTGGCGTCCAGCAGGGCCGTCAGCAGATCGTCCGGTTTCCGGCCGCTCGCCCGCCGGTCGGCGACGATCTCGTCGACCAGGAGGTGCAGATCGGCCAGGGCCCGGTTGAATTCCCGGTTGCTCGGCACGGGGACGCGGTAGAGCGGCCCGAGGGGCACGACCATGCGCTGGTACATGCCGCTGAACAGCGTGGCGAGGTCGGCGCAGATGCGCTCGGCGTGGACGTCCATGTAGCCGCCCCGCATCAGGCAGCGGGCGGAGACCCGCACGGCCGCGCGGAAGGACTCGGCGGTGACGTCGAGGACCTCCCCGGTGCTCCAGCGGTCCACCAGCGCGTACGCCTCCTCGGCCATGACCGGCCCGTACCCGGGGATCGCGTCGAGCCGGAACGCGGGCTGGATGGTGCGCCGCTGGCGCCGGTGCAGCGGGCCGTTGGCGGTGGCCACGCCCTCCTTGCCGAGCAGGCTCTCCAGGGACTCCCAGAGCGGGCCGGCGATGATGTAGTCGGGGCTGAGCGCCAGCGCGCCGGTGAGGTGCGGGGCGGTGACGGCGTACACCGTCTTGGGGCCCAGGCGGAGGCGGACCACGTCGCCGTGGTCGCGCAGCCGGGTCAGGAAGGCCAGCGGGTCGCGGGCGAGTCTCCAGCCGTGGCCGAGCAGCGGTACGGCGCCGCCCGCGACGGGCGGTTCGGACAGAGCGGTTCCGGTCGCGGCGGCGGGTCCGGCGGACTCGACGGTCATCTCTCTCACCTGGCCGCTTCGTTGTCGACGTAGGGGGGCGTGGACCGGTCGTCCCAACTGTCGACCATGTACCGGCCGGACTCGTGGTGGAACCAGTAGACGGAACTGAACCAGTTCCGCATGTTCGCCACGCAGGAGCGCACGGTGTCGCCGAGTTCCTTTCCGTCCGCGGTTCCGTCGGCGAGTGCGTCGGCGAACCGCAGCACCTCCCGTTCGGCGAGCGGGAATTCGGCGACGCATTCCTCGATACGCCGCCGCAGGTCCGCTATGGCCTCCTCCAGGGTCATTTTCTCGTGCGTGATGAGGCTGATGCCGAGGTTGTGCACCTCGTCGCCCGCGATTTCCTTCGGCAGTGAGCAGAGGTCGTTGTACCAGGCGGCGAATTCCTGGCTGAGCAGCGCGGCCCTCCGGTAGGCCGGGTGGGCGCGCACCCGGTCGGGGAGTTCGCGGCCCGCGCTCGGCTCCAGCAGATCGGTCCAGATCCAGTGCGCGAAGGTGAGCCGGCGCAGCGCGAGGTACTCCTCGACGCCGGGCACCACACCGTGCGCGCGGTTGTGGAACTCCCGGTCGTACGCCTCGATCACCGCGTGGAAGTGCCGGGCGAACCGGGCGTTCCAGGTGGCCGGCAGAAACCCGTACAGGCGCAGCACACTGTCGGCGAACCCGGCGACCAGCGGGTCCGCGTGGTGCAGATGGGTCCGGGGGGTCTCCAGGGCCGTGTGCAAGTGGCGCCGCAGCCGTCGCCAGGCGGCGGTCCGGCCGTGCACGATGTCCCGGTCGTGCCGGTCGTCCCAGACGAAGAACCAGGCGCTGAAGTCCGCGATGGCCTGGAGGACCTCGTCGGGGGCGCCCAGGTAGTAGCCGGCCATGAGGTCCGTGTAGCACAGGCCGTCGGCCTGCTCCTCCACCGTGCCGGCCGGCATGAGCCGCTTTTCCAGCAGCCACGCGCGGGTCTTCTCCTGAAGCTTTGGCCAATACTCATGGAGCCGCCGGGGAAAGGCCGCCTCGATCACCGGAAGGGCGAGCGACGGTGGGACGGCGATCGCGGTCGGTGTCGATGTGCTGCCGTGTGAGAAACGCACGAACGAACCCCTCTCAGCCGCCGAAGACGCACGCCCCTCCCGCTGTGCCGGACGTGCGCCGTTGCGTATCCCGTCCTTCCCATTCAGCACCACAACTGACCGCTCCGGGCACGGATTTGCTCCATTGCCCGGCCCGGGTGCCGGGATTCTCCTGGTGTGTGGCGGCTTTCCGGGGAAACACACGCGAACGGCGCCTGTTCCGGGCGGTGTTGCCGGACAGGCGCCGTGCGCGGGAGGGCCCTGGGGCGGGAGGTCAGTCGTTCGGGACCACCGGGTAGCGGGGCTCGTTCTCGGCCATCTGGCGCAGCGCGTCCTTGCGTTCCCGCTTGGAGAGCCGGTCGATGTAGAGGTACCCGTACAGGTGATCGGTCTCGTGTTGGAGGCACCGGGCGAAGTAGCCGGTGCCCCGCACCTTGATCGGGTTGCCCTTCTCGTCCTGCCCGGTGACCTCGGCGTAGTCGGGTCGGGCCAGCGGGGCGTACGCGGTCGGCACGGACAGGCAGCCCTCGTTGCTGTCGTCGAGGCGGCGCCGCTCGGCGGGCAGCTCGACGAGCTTGGGGTTGCAGACCACGCCGACGTGCCGGACGCCCTCGTCGTCGGGGCAGTCGTAGACGAAGACCTTGCGGTCCACGCCGATCTGGTTGGCGGCCAGGCCCACGCCCTCGGCGGTGCGCTGGCTGGCGAACATGTCCGCGACGAGCTGCTGGAACTCCTCGCCGAAGTCGGTGACGTCCGCGCACTCCTTGTGCAGCACCGGGTTCCCGACCACCGTGATCGGCCGCGAGGTGCCGCGCTCCCGCCAGGCGGCCTCGCGCTCCTCGCAGTCCTCCGTGTCGATGACGTATCCCTCGTCGTCCACGGGGAGCACGCCCACGTGCTGCTGATCGGTGTCCTGCTGCGCCATGACGGACGTACGCCTTCCTAGAAAAACAGGGGGTGTGTTGCTGATACAGGGTACGGGCCCCGGGCCCCGCCGGGGGCGCCGGGAAGTACGCGGCCGGCCACGACGAACCCTCGGCTAACACACTTCTTCAAGATCCCGCCAATCCCGGGAATCCGGACTGTCCGCCACCCACCCGTCCAGCAGCCCCCGGACCAGCGAAGCCGGCGCGGCCACCCCGCACTCCCGCTCCGGCACCCACAACTGCCCGTCCGTGCGGTGCCCCAGCGGCCCCGGGTGCCCCGGCTCGCTGTGATCGTGCGGGTCGAGGTGCTCCCCGTCGCCCTCGTCGGCCGGCATCCGCGACTCCGAGCACATCCGGCACAGCAGCCGCACGGACGACGACCAGTCCTCCGCCGCGAACCCGGCGTCCGCGGCGAGCTGCTCCAGCGCGTCCCGGTCGGACTCGGTCGCCGCCTCCAGCAGCACCACCCAGGTCGGCACCGGCGAGGGCGCCCACAGCTCGATCTCGTCGAAGACCGGGTAGGCGTGCCCGGCGGCGGTGGTCCGCTCGCCGTGCGGGACGCCGTCGTGCAGGACGACCTCGCCCCAGCGCCGCCCCGAGGACGGCAGCGGGATGGACAGCACCTCGATCCGGGCCGGGTCCAGCCGCCGCCCCCACACGACCTCGGCCTCGCCCTCGGGGGAGAGCCGGACGGCGGCGCTGCCCAGGTTCATGCCGAGCGGCTCGCCGGAGTCGGTGGCGTCCCCGGGCGGCTTCAGCCCGTACGCCTGCCAGGCGCGGCGGGCCAGCGGCCAGTCCTGCAGGGCGGTGGCGGCGATGCCGACGTTCCACCAGTCGGGCGCCCCGGCGTCCCGGTCGAGCAGCGCGACGGCCCGCAGTCCGGCCGTGCGGGCCTGCTCCCAGTCGTGCCGGAACTTGTGCAGCAGGGCCAGGTTGAACCACGACTCCGACAGCCACGGCTCCAGATCGGCGGCCCTCGTCAGCAGTGCCCCCGCGTCCTCGTACCGGCCGTCGCCGATCAGTGTGAACGCCCGGTCGGTGGCCTGCCGCCAGGAGGCGGAGGGCCGGTGCCGTCCCTTGCCGAAGATCCTCACGATTCCCGCCTGCCAGTTCCGTTCTGTGGGCTGGCTGTGCCTTCCCGCGCCCCCGGACACCCTCTCCTGCGCATCAAACCACGTACGGCCGGAAGGGCGCTCATTACCCATGGGTTACCCAACCGACGGGGAGGTAAGGCCGGCTCGGGCGAGGACCCGGGCCGATGCCGCCAGGACCTCGGGGGCGCGGTCGCCGCGGTCGCCGGGCTCAGGTGCGCGGGTGCCGCGAGGGGCCCGCCGGGACCGGCGCCCCGGGACCTGTCGTCGCAGGCGTCGACGGCCCGGACGATCCGCGCGGCGGGCGGCTGGGCCGACCGCCCGCCAGGGGGTGAGCGCAGGTGTGCGCGCGGGGAGGAGGTGCGGGCCGACGGCCCGCGTTAGCACGTTCGGGTGAGGTCAGGATTCCCGCCGGGTGGCCGGCGAGGCCGTGACGTCGTGCTCGGGCACGGCCTCCCCGGAACGGATCAGCTCGATCCGCCCCATCACCTTGGAGCGCAGGTCACCGGGCACGTCGTCATGTCCGCAGCACCGCTTGACCAGCTTCTTCACGGCCTGCTCCAGACCGTACTTCTCCAGGCACGGCGAGCACTCCTCGAAGTGCGTCTCGAACTTCGTGCACTCCGTGTCGGGCATCTCTCGGTCGAGGAACTCGTAGAGATGATCGAGGATCTCGCTGCAATCCGTCTCGTGCGGCTCTCCGCAGCTCATGACCCCGAGCCTTTCGCTTCGTTCGACTCTCCGGCGCCGGCCGGGACCAGACCGCGGTCGCGGGCGTAGTCCTCCAGCATGCCGCGCAGTTGGCGGCGCCCACGGTGCAGGCGTGACATCACGGTCCCGATGGGTGTCCCCATGATGTCCGCGATCTCCTTGTAGGCAAAGCCCTCGACGTCCGCCAGGTACACGGCGATGCGGAATTCCTCGGGGATGGCCTGGAGGGCCTGCTTCACGTCCGAGTCGGGCAGGTGGTCCAGCGCCTGGGACTCCGCGGAGCGCAGGCCCGTGGACATGTGCGACTCGGCGCGCGCCAACTGCCAGTCCTCGATCTCCTCGGCCGCGCTGCGCTGGGGTTCGCGCTGCTTCTTGCGGTACGAGTTGATGAAGGTGTTGGTGAGGATCCGGTAGAGCCACGCCTTGAGGTTGGTGCCCTCACGGAACTGATGGAAGGACGCGTACGCCTTGGCGTACGTCTCCTGCACCAGGTCCTCGGCGTCGGCCGGGTTGCGCGTCATGCGCAGCGCGGCCGAGTACATCTGGTCGAGGAACTCGAGCGCGTCCCGCTCGAAGCGCGCGCTGCGCTCCGCGGTCGTTTCCGCGCCCGTGCCGCCCGGGCCCTCGGGCTGCTCCGCCTGGCCGTTTTCGGTCCCTGCGTCGGTACCGGTGACCGGACCCACCTCCTCCAAAGCCGTCATGGGACCGAACCCGGCCCCACTCGAATCGGAGGATAGACGACTTCCCGGTCCGCCCGCCGCCCCAATAGGGGTGGTCTTCGCCGCGTGCAGCACCGTCCACTCCAGGTCGGGGCGGCTGCGTCGGCTCGGGCAGAAGGTGGAACCCATGCGGCGGACTTCCTTCCCTACGGCTTCGGTACTGGGGTCCCAGCACGTACGCACCGCACAACAGCGGCCGGGCGCCGGTCATTCCCTGGAGTTCACTCCAGTGATCCGACCCACCCGGCGACCGCGTCGGTCAGCACCGCGAGGGCCTCGTCCTGGCCGATCGGGGCACGTTTGGGCACGGCGAAACCGTGGTCGCCGTGGGCCACCTCGACCAGGCGGTGGGGCCCCTCGGGGAACTCCCCGGGCCGGCCGAAGGGGTCGTTGCCGCCCTGGACGACCAGGGTGGGGACGCCGGTGCCGAGCAGCTCGGCGGCGCGGGACTTCTCGGGCCGGCCCGGTGGGTGCAGCGGGAAGCTCAGGGCGAGGACGGCCCGGGCGCCCAGCTCGGCGGCGGTGCGGCAGGCCACCCGGGCGCCGGCGCTGCGTCCGCCGGAGATCACCGGCGGGCCGGGGGCGGTCAGCGCGGGCCAGACGCCCCGCCACCCGGCGTCCAGGGTCTTCGGCGCGGGCGCGAGCCTCTTGCCGGCCACCCGCCAGGGCTGCTCGACGAGGGCGACGGTGACACCGTGCGCGGGCAGGGCGCGGGCGAGTGCCTGGAGGTCGCGGGCCTCGACGCCGCCGCCGGCGCCGTGGCCCAGGGCCAGCACGTACCGGGGGCGGCCGGCCGGGTACCAGGTGAGGCGGGCGGGGCCGGCCTCGGTCCCGATGGTCTCGGTGATCTCTGTGCTCACGCTAGAAGAGTGTGCCCTCCACCGGGCCCTCCAGCTCCTTGAGCAGCTCCGGGCCGTTGTTGCGGACGTTGCTGACGGCGGTGGTGACCGGGTAGGCGCGCATCAGGCCGCCGGGCGGCGGCGCGAGCAGCGGCATCAGGTCGTCCGGGTCGGTGCGCGCCGGGTCCAGCCAGGCGTCCCAGCGGTCCGGGGTGAGCATCAGGGGCATCCGGGGGTGGATCTCGGCCAGCGAGCGGGGGCCGTCCTCGGGCGCCGCCGCCAGGGGTGCCGTCTCGGCCTCGGTGGTGATCACCGAGCAGGTCGCCCACCAGGCCAGCGGGTGGTCGTCGGGCAGCGTCCGGTCCCGCCAGAACTCGTACAGCCCGGCCATGGCGAAGACCGAGCCGTCGGCCGGGGTGACGAAGTAGGGCTGCTTGCGGGGCCGCTTCCGGCGGCCCTCGACCTCCAGGTCCCGCTCCTGCTTGCCGGTGACCCACTCGTAGTAGCCGTCGGCGGGCAGGATGCAGCGCCGGGTGGCGAAGGCGCGGCGGTAGGAGGGCTTCTCGTGGACGGTCTCCGCGCGGGCATTGATCATCCGGGCGGCGCCCTCGGGCGTCTTGGCCCAGGACGGGACCAGGCCCCACTTCAGCTTCCGCAACTGGCGAACCGGGGCCGGGTCGCCGGCGTCCTTCAGAGGGCGGTCCAGGACCGCGTAGACCTCCTTGGTGGGAGCCACGTTGTAGTCGGGCTCCAGGGTCTCCTCCGGTTCCCACTTGTCGATCTCGAAGATTCCCGCGAGATCCTCGGGTCCACGACTCGCCGCATACCGTCCGCACATACGTGCCACACTGCCAGGCCCGCCCGCCTCCCGGCCACCACCCCCCGGAGCGGGCGCCGCACCCCGCACCCGTCCGACCGCGTCCACGAGGAGCCCGCACCGAACATGGACCGCCTCGCCTCCGCCTCGCTCACCTCCCTGTGGGACGAGATCTCCGGCACCCAGCCCGACCCCGACCTGTGGGTGGTGCTCGCCACCCTGGCCGCCGCGCTCGCGGTGGTGGTGCTGCGGCTGCCGTGGCGGATAGCCCGCAACGCCATCACCATCGCCCACGAGGGCGGCCACGGGCTGGTGGCGCTGGTCACCGGGCGCACGCTGACCGGCATCACCCTGCACTCGGACACCAGCGGCCTGACCGTCAGCCGGGGCAAGCCGCACGGCCTGGGCATGATCCTCACCGCCGTCGCCGGCTACACCGCTCCCCCGCTGCTGGGCCTCGGCGGCGCCGCGCTGCTGGCGACCGGGCGGATCACGCTGCTGCTGTGGCTGGCGACGGCGCTGCTGCTCGCCCTGCTGGTGATGATCCGCAACGCCTACGGGGCGCTGACGGTGTTCCTGACCGGCGGCACGTTCGTGCTGGTCTCCTGGTTCGCGGGGACGCAGGTGCAGGCGGCGTTCGCGTACGCGGCGGTGTGGTTCCTGCTGCTGGGCGGGGTGCGCCCGGCCTTCGAACTCCAGGCGAAGCGGGCCCGGGGCGGGGCCGGCGACTCGGACGCGGACCAACTGGCCCGGCTCACGCACGCGCCCGCGGGGGTGTGGTTCTTCCTCTTCCACGCGGTGTCGCTGTGCTCGCTGATCGGTGGCGGGCGCTGGCTGCTTGAAGTGTGAACGGGACATGTGGCACATCACCACTCCAAGCACCACAGCATATATGCACGACACATACCATGACGTTGTTTCGGTCCGGTTTCGCCATTTTTGATCAAGATCTCCGATCGGCCTCAGCCACTAAAGTGGGGCCCATGACCGTGAACCCCGCACACACCGCCCTCTGGCCCGCCCCGCACGCGAGCGGAGCCGTCGACGCGACGGTCCAGGTGCCCGGCTCCAAATCGGTCACCAACCGCGCCCTGGTGCTGGCCGCCCTCGCCTCCGAACCCGGCTGGCTGCGCCGCCCGCTGCGCTCCCGCGACACCCTGCTGATGGCCGGCGCGCTGCGGGCGCTGGGCGTGGGGATCGAGGAGGGCGTCGGCCCGGACGGCACCGGGGAGTTCTGGCGGGTGATCCCGGCCGGCCTGCACGGCCCGGCCACCGTCGACGTCGGCAACGCCGGCACGGTGATGCGCTTCCTGCCCCCCGTCGCCGCCCTCGCCGACGGCCCCGTCCGCTTCGACGGCGATCCGCGCTCGTACGAACGCCCGCTGCACGGCGTGATCGACGCGCTGCGCGTCCTGGGCGCCCGGATCGACGACGACGGGCGCGGCGCGCTGCCGCTGACCGTGCACGGCAGCGGGGCCCTGGACGGCGGCCCGGTCGAGATCGACGCCTCCTCGTCCTCCCAGTTCGTCTCCGCGCTGCTGCTCTCCGGCCCGCGCTTCAACCAGGGCGTCGAGGTCCGGCACACCGGCTCCACGCTGCCGTCGATGCCGCACATCCGGATGACCGTCGACATGCTCCGCGGGGTCGGCGCCCAGGTCGACACCCCCGAGTCGGGCGGCGAGCCCAATGTGTGGCGGGTGACGCCGGGCGCGCTGCTCGGCCGGGACCTGACGGTGGAGCCGGACCTGTCCAACGCCCAGCCGTTCCTGGCGGCGGCCCTGGTCACCGGCGGCAAGGTGCTGATCCCCGACTGGCCGGCCCGCACCACCCAGCCCGGCGACCGGCTGCGCGAGATCTTCACCGAGATGGGCGGTTCCTGCCAACTGACCGACTACGGGCTGGAGTTCACCGGCTCCGGCGCGGTGCACGGCATCGACGTGGACCTCTCCGAGGTGGGCGAGCTGACCCCCGGTATCGCCGCGGTCGCCGCCCTCGCCGACTCCCCCTCGACGCTGCGCGGCGTCGCCCACCTCCGGCTGCACGAGACGGACCGGCTGGCCGCGCTCACCAAGGAGATCAACGAACTCGGCGGTGACGTCACCGAGACCGCCGACGGCCTGCACATCCGCCCCCGGCCCCTGCACGGCGGCGTCTTCCACACCTACGACGACCACCGCATGGCCACGGCCGGCGCGATCATCGGCCTCGTGGTCGAGGGAGTCCGGATCGAGAACGTGGCGACCACGGCCAAGACCCTGCCGGACTTCCCCGAGCTGTGGACCGGGATGCTCGGGGCATAGGGGTTCCGCCATGCGCCGCTACGGCAAGCACACCGACGAGGACGACATCCGCACCCGTCCGGGCCGCCGCAACACCCGGCCCCGGACCAACATCCGGCCCAAGCACGAGGACGCCGCCTGGGGCATGGTTCTCACCGTCGACCGGGGCCGGCTGACCTGCCTGGTCGAGGGCCGCACCATCACCGCGATGAAGGCCCGCGAACTGGGCCGCAAGGCCGCGGTGGTCGGCGACCGGGTGGCCCTGGTCGGCGACCTGTCCGGGCAGAAGGACACCCTCGCCCGGATCGTCCGCATCGAGGAGCGCACCTCGGTGCTGCGCCGCACCGCCGACGACGACGATCCCTACGAGCGCGTCGTCGTCGCCAACGCCGACCAACTGGCCATCGTCACCGCCCTCGCCGACCCCGAGCCGCGCCCCCGGCTCATCGACCGCTGCCTGGTCGCCGCCTTCGACGGCGGGCTGACCCCGCTGCTGGTGATGACCAAGTCCGACCTCGCCCCGCCGGACCAACTCCTGGAGCTCTACGGCGACCTGGACATCCCCTACGTGGTCACCAGCCGCGCCGAACTGGAGACCGGCGACGCCGCCGACCGCGTACGCGAGCATCTGCACGGCAAGATCACCGCCTTCGTCGGCCACTCCGGCGTCGGCAAGACCACCCTGGTCAACGCCCTGGTCCCCGAGGACCTGCGGCGCACCACCGGCCATGTCAACGCGGTGACCGGCCGCGGCCGCCACACCACCACCTCCGCGCTGGCGCTGCCGCTCTCCTCCGACACCGGGAGCTGGGTCGTGGACACCCCGGGCGTACGGTCGTTCGGGCTGGCCCACATCGACCCGTCCCGGGTCATCCACGCCTTCCCCGACCTGGAACCCGGTACGGCGAACTGCCCGCGCGCGTGCAGCCACGACGAGCCCGACTGCGCGCTGGACGCCTGGGTCGCCGAGGGGCACGCCGACCCGGCGCGGCTGTACTCGCTGCGCCGGCTGCTGGCCACCCGGGAAGCGAAGGAAGGCGACTGACCCTCGCGTTGTCCGGCTCCCCGGGGGCCGGTAAGTGCATAATCGCACCAAGCCGGATTCAAGCCTGCGCAAAAGCGGTCACGGTACCGGGGACTACGGGAGGACGACGGATGGCGTGGCTGCTGGTGATAGTGGCCGGACTGCTGGAGACCGGCTTCGCGGTGTGCCTGAAGCTGTCGCACGGCTTCACCCGGCTGTGGCCGACGATCGCGTTCGCCGCGTTCGCGCTGGGCAGCTTCGGTCTGCTGACCCTCTCCCTGAAGAAGCTCGACGTGGGCCCCGCGTACGCGGTGTGGACCGGCATCGGCGCGGCCGGCACCGCCATCTACGGCATGATCTTCCTCGGTGACCTGGTCTCCACGCTGAAGATCGTCTCGATCAGCCTGGTCATCCTCGGCGTCATCGGCCTCCAGCTCTCCGGCTCGGCCCACTGACCCCCGCCGCCCGCTACGGCGCCGGCTGCCGCGCCAGCGCGGTGCGTACGAGATCGGCGACACCGCCCTCGCCCGGCGGCGGCGCGGTGACGCAGGACAGGGCGAGGCGGACGGCCAGCTCGCAGGAGCGGGCCAGCTCGGCGGTGTCCGCCCGGGGGACGCCGGGCGCGGCGAGCGCCGCCACGGCGCGGTCGCGGACCAGGGCCACCAGGTCGCCGGGTGCGGGCAGCGGGCCGTCCGCCCGGCGCTGCGCCGGGACCGCGGCGGAGGACGGCACCGCGGTCAGCGCCGGCGCGGGCAGCCGGGCACCCCAGCAGCCGGTGAGCAGGGCGCGGACCAGGACGTTCCCGCGGGCCGCCGACGTGGTCCACTCGGCGGTCGCGGTGAGCCGCTCCCGGGGGTCCCCGGCGCCGGCCAGGGCGCGTTCGACGCCGGCCAGATAGGCGTCCGCCTCCCTGCGGACGAGGGCGCGGGCGAGTCCCTCCTTGCTGCCGAACTCGTTGTAGAGCGTCTGCCGTGACACCCCGGCGGACGCGGCGACGTCCACCATCCGCACCGCCGACCACGGCCGCCGCGCCAGTGCCGCATAGGCGGCGTCGAGCAGGGATTCCCGCGCTGCAGGCATCATCGCCTCCCTCGGGGAGCAACTCTGCGCACAGATTTGACGCGCCCACGAACGCTGTCAATACCCACCGCACGGCCACGCAGCCTGCGGGCAATCGTGCGCCGCCGCCTGCGGGCAGTCGTGCGCCGCCGCCTGCGGGCAGTCCCGCGCCGCAGCCTGCGGGCAGTCACGCCGCCGTCTGCGGGCAGTCGTGCCGCTGGGGCGGCACGGGTGGGCGCAGGCGGCACCCCGCGACGCCGGGCTGCGCAACGCCCCCGCCTCGGCCCCGCCGACCCGCACCCTGCACCGCCGGGGCGCACAACGCCCCCGCCCCACCGACCCGCCCCGCACGACACCGGGCCCCGCAACGCCCCCCGCCCCACCGACCCGCCCCGCGCAACGCCCCTGCTGGCCCGCCCACTCCCCCGGCCGATACGGTGACGTACATGCCCGACTACCTCGACGACCTCCGCCTAGCCCACGTCCTCGCGGACGCCGCCGACGCCACGACGATGGACCGCTTCAAGGCCCTCGACCTCAAGGTCGAGACCAAGCCGGACCTCACCCCCGTGAGCGAGGCCGACAAGGCCGCCGAGGAACTGATCCGCGGACACCTCGCCCGCGCCCGCCCCCGCGACGCCGTCCTCGGCGAGGAGTACGGCGTCGAGGGCACCGGCCCCCGCCGCTGGGTCGTCGACCCGATCGACGGCACCAAGAACTACGTCCGCGGCGTCCCCGTCTGGGCCACCCTCATCGCCCTGATGGAGGCCGGCGAGGGCGGCTACCAGCCCGTCGTCGGCGTGGTCTCCGCCCCCGCGCTGGGCCGCCGCTGGTGGGCCGCCAAGGGCCACGGCGCCTTCTCCGGACGCAGCCTGACCTCGGCCTCCCGCCTCCAGGTCTCCCGCGTCTCGCGGATCTCCGACGCCTCCTTCGCGTACTCCTCGCTCACCGGCTGGGAGGAGCAGGGCCGCCTGGACGGCTTCCTGGACCTCACCCGCGAGGTCTGGCGCACGCGCGCGTACGGTGACTTCTGGCCGTACATGATGGTCGCCGAGGGCGCGGTCGACCTGTGCGCCGAACCGGAGCTGTCCCTGTGGGACATGGCGGCCAACGCGATCGTCGTCACGGAGGCCGGCGGCACCTTCACCGGCCTCGACGGCCGCCCCGGCCCGCACAGCGGCAACGCGGCCGCGTCGAACGGACTGCTCCACGACGAACTGCTGGGCTATCTCAACCAGCGCTACTGAGACGGACGGGGCAACTGGGACGACCGTCGCGCGACGCCCTCTTGTTGGCCTCCGCCGCGCCTGCCACTCTGAGAGTCCCCCCACTTGTGAACTTGTGAATCCATGCACCAGTCCCATGGATCACCAGGAGGTGGCTCCCCATGCTCGTCCGCGACGCCATGACCACGGTCGTCCTGACCGTCGGCCCCGACCACACCCTCCGCCAGGCGGCTTCCCTGATGGCCGCGCGCCGGGTCGGCGCGGCGGTGGTGTACGACCCCGACGCCGGCGGCATCGGCATCCTCACCGAACGCGACGTCCTGGAATCCGTCGGCCGCGGCCAGGACCCGGACGCCGAACGCACCCACGCCCACACCACCGGGGACGTCGTCTTCGCCAGCCCGGCGTGGACCCTGGAGGAGGCCGCGCGGGCGATGGCGCACGGCGGCTTCCGCCACCTCATCGTCCTGGACGGCGGCGAACCGGCCGGCATCGTCTCGGTCCGCGACATCATCCGCTGCTGGGTCCCGGCCCGCGTCCCCGTCTGAGCAGACGGAACGGGCCGGACCCCTCGGGTGAACGAGGAGCCCGGCCCGCCGCTACGACAAGCGATCCAGTGCTGGTGGTCAGCCGCGCAGGGCCTGGACCGCGGCCTCCAGCCGCTTGCCGAAGTCGACGTCCGCCTGGCGGAAGTTGTTGATCGCGCGCTCGATGATGTCCTCGCGCGAGACCTTGGAGATGGAGCCCGCCAGGTTGTTGATCAGGCGCTCCTTCTCGTCCTCCGTCATCAGCCGGTAGAGGTTGCCGGCCTGGACGAAGTCGTTGTCCTCGGCGTGCACCGGCGCCTCGGTCTCACCGGTGACACCGGTGACCGCGACCGGCTGCCACAGCGGGCGGTCCGTCTGGAAGGGGCCGCCGAAGCTGTTCGGCTCGTAGTTCTTCGCGCCCTTGTGGCGGCCGTCGTACAGGTAGCCGTCCCGGGCGTGGGTGCGCGCCTCGGTGGCGTGCGGCCGGTTCACCGGCAGGTGGTCGGCGTTGATGCCGACGCGGTAGCGGTGGGCGTCGCCGTACGCGAAGAGACGGCCCTGGAGCATCTTGTCCGGGGACGGCCCGATGCCGGGCACGAAGTGCGCCGGGGAGAAGATCGACTGCTCGACCTCGGCGAAAATGTTCTCCGGGTTGCGGTTGAGCTCCAGCTTGCCGAACCAGACGATCGGGTAGTCCGCGTGCGGCCACACCTTGGTCAGGTCGAACGGGTTGAAGCGGTAGGTCGCCGCCTCGGCCACCGGCATGATCTGCACGCCGACCGTCCAGGACGGGAAGTCGCCGCGCTCGATGGCCTCGCGCAGGTCGCGCTGGTGCGAGTCGGGGTCCTTGCCCGCGAGGATCTCGGCCTCCTCGGCGGTCAGGTTCTTGATGCCCTGGTCCGTCTTGAAGTGGTACTTGACCCAGAACGCCTCGCCGGCCTCGTTGTTCCACTGGAAGGTGTGCGAGCCGAAGCCGTCCATGTGGCGGTACGAGGCGGGGATGCCGCGGTCGCCGTGCAGCCAGGTCACCTGGTGGGTGGACTCGGGCGACAGGCTCCAGAAGTCCCAGACGTTGTCCGCCTCCTGGCTGCCCGTGTACGGGTCGCGCTTCTGGGTGTGGATGAAGTCGGGGAACTTGATGGCGTCCTTGATGAAGAACACCGGGGTGTTGTTGCCGACGAGGTCGTAGTTGCCCTCCTCGGTGTAGAACTTCACCGCGAAGCCGCGCGGGTCGCGGACGGCGTCCGCGGCACCCAGGTTGCCGGCCACGGTCGAGAAGCGGAGGAAGACCTCCGTCTCCTTGCCGACCTCGGAGAGGAACTTGGCGCGGGTGTACTTGGTGACATCGGCGGTGACCGTGAAGGTGCCGTAGGCCCCGGCCCCGCGGGCGTGCACGACCCGCTCCGGGATGCGCTCACGGTTGAAGTGGGCCAGCTTCTCCAGAAGGAGCTGGTCCTGGACGAGCACGGGGCCACCGACGCCCGCGGTCTCACTGTTCTGGTTGTCGGCTACCGGTGCACCGGCCTCCGTAGTGAGCGGTCCCTGAGTCACGTGGGCCTCCTGCGCCATTCCGTGCAAAACCTGTCGCTTGGCTAATGCCAGGCTCGATCCTACAATGGACAATGTCTAAGTCAAGTAAAGCTCCAAAGTCACACCTGTTCGGGACTCGGTCCCCCCTCCTGTTAGGCTGGACTGCATGAGTGACCTACTGGAACGGCTGCGTGGACGCGGATGGCGCATGACCGCTCAGCGGCGCGTCGTGGCCGAGGTCCTGGACGGTGAACACGTCCATCTGACGGCCGACGAGGTGCACGCCCGGGCCGTCGCCAAGCTCCCGGAGATCTCCAGAGCGACGGTCTACAACACGCTGGGCGAGCTGGTCACCCTCGGCGAGGTCCTCGAGGTCGCCACGGACAAGCGCGCCAAGCGGTACGACCCCAACGCCCACCGTCCGCACCACCACCTGGTGTGCGCGCGGTGCGGGGCGATCCGGGACGTCCACCCGAGCGGCAATCCGCTGGCCGACCTCCCCGACTCGGAGCGCTTCGGCTTCACGGTGTCGGACGTCGAGGTCACCTACCGCGGTCTGTGCCCCAACTGCGCGGCGGCGTAGTACGCCACCCGAGCCCCCGGTGTCCCTGGACGCCGGGGGCTTTTCGCGTGCGGGACGTGCCCGCAACACACCGAGGGCCGGAACCCTTTCGGATTCCGGCCCTCGGCCTTCAGTAGCGGGGACAGGATTTGAACCTGCGACCTCTGGGTTATGAGCCCAGCGAGCTACCGAGCTGCTCCACCCCGCGGCGATGAATGCAACGTTACGTCAAGGATGCGGGCAGAGGCAAATCCCTTCCCACGAACCCCACCCGGGCCTCCGCCCCCGACGGGCCGCGGCCGGTGGGCGGCGGCCGACGCGCCACGGCCCATGGGCCTCGACCGTGAGCCGGGGTCGACGACCACGGTCCACGACCTCGGGGCCCCGGTCGACGCGCCACGGCCGATGGACCTTGACCGGGTGAGCCGGGGTCGACGGCCGACGGCCCACGACCCCAGGACTCCGGCCGACGCGCCACGGCCGATGGACCTCGGCCGTGTGAGCCGGGGTCGACGGCCGACGGCCCACGACCCCAGGGCCCCGTCGACGCGCCTCGGCCGATGGACCTCGACCGGTGGGCCGGGGGTCGGCAGGCCCCGGCCGATGCGCCCCGGCCGATGCGCCCCGGCCGGCAGGCCAGGGCGCTCGTCACGCCGACAGTTCCTCACGCAGCGCGTCCCGGAGGCGGGCCGCGCGGCCGGCCACCTCGGCGGGGCCCAGGGAGGCGGCCCGGTCGGCCCAGCGCTGGCCCTCGGCCAGCTCGCCCCGGCGAGCGCAGACCAGGGCGAGCCGGAGCGCGGCCCGGCCGTGCCCGGCGTCGGCGGCGCGGGTCCACCACACCGCGGCCTCGGGCTCGCTGCCCTCCCGGGCCAGCAGCAGCCCCAGGTTGAACGCGCCGTTGCGGGACCCGGCCTCGGCCGCCGCCCGGTACCAGCGGGCGGCCTCCACCGCATCGCCCCGCGCGGCGGCGAGCATCCCGACCCGGACCTGGGCCCGGCGGTGCCCCTGGGTGGCCGCCCGCTCGTACCACTCCTCGCACTCGGTCTTCTCGTGCGCCGGCTCGCCCAGCTCGTGCGCGGGCGCCGGCGGCCGGCGCGCGTCGAGCAGGGTGGCCAGCCGGTACGCGGCCTCCGCGCTGCCGCCCCCCGCCGCGCAGCGCAGGTACCGCTCGGCCTCCGACTCGTCGCCGTCGCGCAGCCTGGCCATGCCGACCTGGAGCGCGGCCTCGGTGTGCCCGGCGGCGGCGGCCCGCTCGTACCAGCGCAGCGCCGCCGCGTCCTCGCCGCGCCCGGCGTGCAGGATGCCGAGGTTGAAGGCGGCGTCGACGCTGCCCGCCTCGGCGGCCTTGGAGAACCAGGGCTCGGCGCCGGTGCGGTCGCCGCCCTGGAGCAGCAGGATCGCCAGCGCGTTGGCGGCCTCGCGGTGCCCGGCGTAGGCCGCGCGCCGGTACCACTGCTCGGCCTGGGCGGTGCGGCCCTGCTCGGCGCAGAGCAGCCCGAGGTTGTACGCGCCGTTGTCGTCGCCCGCGTCCATCGCCGCGCGGTACCAGCGTTCGGCGGTCTGGGTCTCGCCGCGCTCGGCGTGCAGCGCGCCCAGCGCGTTGGCCGCGTTGCCGTCGCCCTCCTGGGCGGCGCGCAGCCACCACACGGCGGCGCTCTCGGTGTCCCCGGCGTCGCGCAGCAGGAAGCCCAGCGCGCAGGCGGCGCGGGTCTCGCCGTCCTTGGCGGAGGTCAGGTACCAGCGCCCCGCCTCCTTCAGCTCGCCGCGCTTCTCCAGGATCGCCCCGAGGTGCAGCGCGGCCCGCCGGTGTCCGCGCGCGGCGGCCTGCCGGTACCACTGCTCGGCCTCGTGCGCGGCCGACTCGGCGTCCGTGCCGGTCGCCGTCCCCGCGCGTCTGTCCAGGGCTCTGGCCAGCCGGTACGCGGCCTCCCGGTGCCCGCGCTCCGCCGCCGCCCGCATCCAGCGCTCGGCCGTGGCGTCGCCGCGGTGCTCCAGCAGGTCGGCGAGGGCGTAGGCGCCCAGGGTGTGGCCCTGTTCGGCGGACTGGCGCAGCCAGTACTCGGCGGCGGGCTCGTCGCCGCGCTCGCGGAAGTGCCGTCCGAGCGCGTGCGCCGCGGCGGCGGAACCGGCGACGGCCGCGATCCGCCACCATCCGGCGGCCTCGTCGGCGTAGCCGCGCTGGTGCAGCAGGACGCCCAGGTTGTTGGCGGCGGCGCGGTCGCCCGCGGCGGTGGCGGCGCGCAGATGGGGCTCGGCTCCGTCGAGATCGCCGCGGCGCAGCAGCATGGACCCGAGGACGCTCATCGCCTCGACGTCACCGGATTCGGCGGCGAGCCGCCGGCGCACTTCCTCGGCCGCCTCGTCCGCCACCGCGTCGGCCTCGTCCCCGGCCACGGCGGAACGGGCAGGCTGCGCAAATCGCCCTGTCTCGTACAGAGTTGCCTTGTCCCCCATAACGTCCATCGTCGCACCACCTGCAGCCTGGGTACACCTGGTATACCGCAGTCAGTGAGGTCACTTCAGCGTTTTGTCGACATGCCCACAGAGAGACAAGTCAAACACAGATCGCCCAACTCCCGTCGGCGGCAGGGCCGTAGCACCTGGGTCGGTACACGCGTTCGCACATCACAAAGGCCCGGATCCCTTTCGGAATCCGGGCCTTCGCTTGCAGTAGCGGGGACAGGATTTGAACCTGCGACCTCTGGGTTATGAGCCCAGCGAGCTACCGAGCTGCTCCACCCCGCGCCGTTGTGTTCACCACCGTATCACGGCGCGGGAGGGCAGTTGACCAGCCGGTTCAGCCGCTGGAGCTGGGATCGGGACTCGGGCTCGCCTGGTCCCCGTCCTGGTCACCGCTCTTGCCGTCGCTCTTGCCGTCGCTCTTGTCGCCGTTCTTGCCGGCGGCGTCGCGGTCGGCCTTCGCCTGGGCGTCCTCCGCCCGTTGCAGCGCTTCCTCCAGGTCCTTCTGGGCCTCGCCGTACGCCGTCCAGTCGTTCTCCTTCAGGGCCTTCTGGCCGGCCTCGAAGGCTGCCTGGGCGTCGTCCAGCGCGTCCTGGACCGTCGGGTCACTGGAGGTCGGCGGCCGGGTGGTGCCGTCGTCGCCCTGGTCCGGCGGCTCGGGCGTCGCCCCCTCGGCCCCGAAGACCTTGTCGAGGGCCTCGTCCAGCGTGTCCTCGAAGGCCGTCTGACCGCCGTAGGTGACCAGCACCTTGCGCAGCAGCGGGTACTTCAGGCCGCCGCCGCGGACGTAGACCGGTTCGACGTAGAGCAGTCCGCCGTCGAGCGGCACGGTGAGCAGGTTGCCGTACTCGACCTCCGAGTCGCCGCCTCTGAGCAGCCTGATCGACTCGGCGATGTCCTGTTCGGAGTTGAACTGGCTCTGGACCTGTTTGGGTCCGTCGACGGTCGTGCTGGTCGGCAGTTTCAGGATTCTGATCTTGCCGTAGCCGCTGGTGCCCGCCTCCGCGTCGACCGCCATGAACGCGCTGAGGTTGTCCCGCCCGTTGGGCGTGAACGTCGTCGTCAGCGAGAACGACTGCTGCTGCTGGTCGGGCATCTTCATGCTCAGGTAGTACGGCGGCACCGCGTCGCCCGACTTGTTGGTCGGGTCCTCCGGGACCTGCCAGACCTCGCTGCCGCTGAGGAACGTGTCCGCGTCGTCGACGTGGTAGCGGGTGAGCAGCTCGCGCTGGACCTTGAACAGGTCCTGCGGGTAGCGCAGGTGGGCCATCAGGTCGCCGGTGATCGCCGACTTGGGCTGCACCGTGTCGGGGAACGCCTTCATCCAGGTCTTCAGGACCGGGTCCTTGGTGTCCCACTGGTAGAGCTTGACGTCGCCGGTGTACGCGTCGACGGTCGCCTTCACCGAGTTGCGGATGTAGTTGACCTGGTTCTGCTGGGCCACCACCGCGCGGTTGTCGTTGGCCGCGGTGAGCGAGTCGGCCGTGGTGTCGCCGAGCGTGGTCCGGGAGGCGTACGGATAGCCGTTGGTGGTGGTGTACGCGTCCACGATCCACTGGATGCGGCCGTTGACGACGGCCGGGTAGGCGTCGCCGTCGATGGTCAGCCACGGGGCGACGGCCTCGACGCGGTCCTTGGGCGTGCGGTTGTAGAGGATGCGCGAACCGTCGCCGATCGCCCCGGAGTAGAGGATCTGCGGTTCGTTGAACGCCACCGCGTACGCGGCCCGGTTGATCGGGTTGGAGAGGTTGACCCCGCCGTCGCCCTTGTAGCTGGTGGTCTTCTCACCGCTGTCGTCGGAGTAGTCGATCTCCTTCTGGGGACCGCCGACGATCGAGTACGTGGTGGTCTTCTCGCCGTAGTAGATCCGCTGCTCGTACCGGGGCAGCTCGCCCTCGGAGGGCAGGTTGGACTCGGTGAAGACCGGGCGGCCCTCGGAGTCGACCTCGGTGCCCTTGGCGGCGACCACGCCGTAGCCGTGGGTGTAGCGGAAGTGGTTGTTGATCCAGTTCTGCTTGTCGACGCCCGCCAGGTTCAGCTCGCGCAGGCCGATGACCGTGTCCTGGTCCTGGCCGTCCTTGTTGTAGCGGTCGACGTCCAGGTTGTTGGGGAAGGCGTAGTACTTCCGCATCTGCTGGAGCTGCTGGAACGTCGGCGAGACGATGTTCGGGTCCATGATGCGGATGCTGGCGGCGTCGTCGACGTCCTTGCGCAGCTTCGTCAGGTCCTCGGTCTTGCTCTTGCCGTCGTAGTCGGTGACCTGGGTGCCGTCGATGCCGTAGGCGTCACGGGTGGCCTTGAGGTTCTTCTCGACGTACGGCGCTTCCTTGGCCTGCTCGTTGGGCTGGACCTGGAACTTCTGCACGATCGCCGGGTAGAGGCCGCCGATCAGGATGGCGGAGAGCACCATCAGGCCGAAGCCGATCACCGGCAACTGCCAGGTGCGGCGCCAGAGGGTGGCGAAGAACAGCAGCGCGCAGATGACCGCGATGCAGAACAGGATCGTCTTGGCGGGCAGATAGGCGTTGGCGTCGACGTACCGCAGGCCCGTCCAGTTGTCCGTGGCCTTGAAGTCGCTGGACTTCACCGCCAGCCCGTACCGGTCGAGCCAGTACGCGACCGCCTTGAACGCGACGAAGACACCGATCAGCACCGACAGGTGGCCGGTGGCCGCGGCGGTGGCGCGGGCGCCGGGGCTGGTGACGCGCAGCCCGCCGTACAGGTAGTGGGTGAGCGCGGCGGCGATCACGGAGAGGATCACGGCGGCGAAGCCGAAGCCGAGCAGGAACCGGTACCAGGGCAGGTCGAAGGCGTAGAAGGCGACGTCCAGCTTGAACTGGGGGTCCTTCTGGCCGAACGGCACGCCGTTGACCCACATCAGCCAGGTCCGCCACTGGCCGGCGGCGGAGGCGCCGGCGATCAGGCCGACCAGGGCGGTGATGCCGAGCAGCAGCCACTTCTTGTAGGGCGCGATGCCCATCCGGTAGCGGTCGAGGTTCTGCTGCTCCATCGACATGGCGCTCAGCGGGGGGCGCAGCCGGTGGGCCAGCCAGATGTTGAACCCGACGGCGAGCGCCATCAGCAGACCGAAGACGAAGAACAGACCGATCTTGGTCCACAGCGTGGTCGTGAACACCGACGAGTAGTGGACCGACCGGTACCACAGCCAGTCCGTCCAGAATCCCGCGAACATGGTGAACGCCATGGCCAGGACGGCCAGCACGCCCAGTGTCATCAGCAGGGTCCGGACCCGCCGGGACGGGCGTCCCACTCTGATCCGTGGCCCCGTCGGGCCTCCGCCGCGGTCCGGCATCTGGAAAGCCAAGGTGCGCACCTCGAAGTTCGCTGTCGATTCCGTCAGGCCCTAGGGTTCAAGGGCCCGCCGTGCGCCCCCGTGCTCGTGGGCCCACACTTAAGCAACTTACTCATCGTTTACTCGGTTCCCGATTCCGGCCCCGAACGAGGCAGGATTGTGACCATGTCCAACACCCCCATGGCAGCGAGCCCGCTCACCCGGGCCGTACTCGAGATCGACGAGTACGTCTCCGGCCTCGGCTGGGACCAGCCCGCACGCCTTTTCGCCCTCGTAGACACCGCCCGGCTGCAAGCCGAACAGCCCACGCTCGCCGACCGGCTCGGGCTGGCCGACGAGGGCGAGTCGGCCGGCCTCACACCGATCGAGCAGGACGAAGTGCCAACGGACCGGCCGCTGGACGAGTTCCTGGGCACCATCGCCTGGCCCGACGCGGTGGCCGGCTGCGCGCTGTCGGTGGAGCGGCTGATGCTGCCGCCGTCCGCCGAGGCGCAGGTCCCGCAGGGCCTGGGCGAGGCCGAGCTGGCGCGGTGGGTGGCGGACCACCCGGAGCGCCAGGAGGTCCGTATGACGGTGGCCGTGCTGCGCGACGGCGCCCGCGACTCGGCGCTGCGGCTGCGCGAGAAGGACTCCCCGACGGAGGTCCTCACCGGCTCCGATCTGGTCCCGGGGCTGGCCGAGGCGCTGGCGGCGACGTTCGCCGAGTAGCCCCGCGGCTCATCCGGCGGAGCAGGACGGCAGGCCGGCGGTGTCCCCGGAGCGGATGTCCTTCAGCGCGCCGAGCGCGTCGCCGATGGTGCGCACCTTGACCAGGGTGAGGCCGTCGGGGGTGTCCTTCGCGGCGGCGGCGCAGTTGTCGGCGGGCGTCAGGAAGTACCGGGCGCCCTTGTCGCGGGCGCCGACGGTCTTCATCTCGATGCCGCCGATCGGGCCGACCTCGCCGGCGTCGTCGATGGTGCCGGTGCCGGCGACGAACTCGCCGCCGGTGAGGTCGCCGGGCGTCAGCTTGTCGTAGATGCCGAGCGCGAACATCAGTCCGGCGCTCGGCCCGCCGACGTCGGCGAGCTTGATGTCGATGTCGAACGGGAAGGTGTGGTCGGTCCCGGCGGAGATCCCGACCACGGCGCGCCTCGCGCCGTCGTCGTGGGAGGCGGCCGTGGTGATGGTGACCTTCTCGGTGACGGTCGCCGCGCGGTGTTCCTTCTCGGCGGCGGCCTGCTCCTTGGCGGGCACGACCGTGAAGACGACGTCCTCGCCGGGCTTGTGCTTCGTCACCAGCTCGGCGACGTCCCCGGGCTGCTTGACCGCCGTGCCGTCGACGGACCTGATCACGTCTCCGGCGTGCAGCCTGCCCTCGGCCGGGGAGTCCTTGACCACGGTGGAGACCACCACCCAGGACCGCACCGGGATTTTCAGGGCCTTCAGCGCGGCGACCTTGGCGCTCTCCTGGGACTGGCTGAACTCCTCGGCGTTCTCCTGTGTGGACTGCTCCTCGGTCTTGCCGTCCGGGTAGAGCGTGTCGTGCGGGACGATCTTGTTGTCGTGGGCGAGCCAGCCGTAGACCGCCTCGACCAGGTTCATCTTGTAGTCGGCGCTGGTGACGCGGACCGTGGTCATGTTGAGGTGGCCGCTCGCCTCGTACGTCTTGTGCCCGGTGATCTGCAGTACCGGTTCGCCGTCGTGGTCCCCCAGCGTGTTCACCGTCGGCCCCGGGGACATCTCCGCGTACGGCACGGGGATGAACACTCCCGCGCACAGGAGCGCGATCAGCATCAGGGTGGAGGCGAGCATCGTCGCGGTGCGGCGTGGCATGGCACGACAGTACGGGACGTGTCTGTCAGCGCTCCGTCAGGGCGCCGGGGTGGTCGCTCAGGTCCGGGAGTGCGACTTCTCCATGGCCTCGCGGAAGCGGGCGTACCCGTCGAGTTCCGGTCCGTCGCCGCGTATCTTGCGGGTGCGGTTGGCCCAACTGCCCCACAGGCCCGCGACGATCCCGGCCACCAGCGGAATCAGCAACCAGGCGAGCGCCGCCATGCCGACCTCCCAACCCCATTGAGCGTCCGCGTATGACTGATCAGCAGATTAACCATCCGCAGTGACAACGCTCACGCCGGGGGGCCGGTTACGCAACCGGACGGCGCCCGGGCGCCCCTCAGCAGGCGCCCACCCGCCCTCCCGTCGCCCGGCCACCGCCCCTCGACGACGGCGCTACGCGCCGACCCATTCGTCGGTTCCGTCCGCGAAGGTCTGGTGCTTCCAGATCGGCACCTCGTGCTTGAGGTCGTCGATGAGCTTGCGGCAGGCGTCGAACGCCTCGCCCCGGTGCGGGCAGGAGACGGCCACCACGACGGCGAGGTCGCCCACCCGGAGGTCGCCCACGCGGTGTACGGCGGCCAGGGCGCGCACCGGGTACTCGGCGGCGACCTTCTCGGCGATCCGCCGCATCTCGGCCTCGGCGCTGGGGTGGCAGGAGTAGCCGAGCCGGTCGACGCCGGTGCCGCCGTCGTGGTCCCGGACGGTGCCCACGAACAGGGCGGTCCCGCCGGCGGAGGGGTCCCCGACGGCCCCGAAGACCTCGTCCACGGAGAGCGGTGTGTCCCGGATCGCGATCAGCTTGACCGGGTCCTGCGCGGCGCGCTCGCCGGGGTGCTCGTTCATGGCTGCCATGCGCCCATCGTGCCCCACGGCACGGACCTCGCGTCAATGGCGTGATCGACCGGTACGCGCGCGTGCCGCCTCGGAGCCTCCTACAGGCGCCGGCCGCCGCGCGCGTGCCGGCCTGGAGTCTTCCTAGGGCACCGGTCCGCTCAGATGCGCCGCCGGGCCTTGCGGGCCCGCCGGACCACCGCGGCGGCGCCCAGCAGCGCCACCGTGGCGCCCGCGGCCCCGGCCGCCGTCGCGTCCTTGCGGCCGAGCCGCCGTCCGGCGACCGTGTGCCGGCCGGCGACCTCCTTCAGGAGTTCGGCCAGCACCTCCTCGTTGGTGTACTTGGGCCGCCACCCGGCGTCGTGCAACTGGCTGCCGCTGACCACCCAGGGGTACATCGTGTAGGCGAGGTCCCCGGCCGGGGAGGGCGTCAGGCCGATGCGGTGCAGCCGGGCCGCCGCGCCGAGCGCGACCGCCGAGGGCAGCTCCATCCGCCGGATGCCGCTCAGCTCCTCGACCTCCTCCTGCTCCAGCCACCCGTCGCAGCCCACGGCGAGCTCGCCGTCGACCTTCTCCAGGGCCGCGTACTCCAGGGCGGTGCACAGGTCCTCGACGTGGCAGAACTGCCAGGCGGGCCGCGACCCGGCCACGACCAGCAGCCGGGGCGACTCGAAGTACCTGGTCAGGGCGGTGTCGGTGCCGCCGACCAGGACGGCGGGGCGGACCACGGTGACGTTGAGTCCGGGGTGCGCGCGGGGCGCCCGACGGGCCAGCCGCTCGATCTCCAGGAGGTCGCCCACGCCGGTGGCCTCGGCGGTGGCCCGCAGCTCGGCGTCCTCCGACAGCGGCAGCTCGTTGTCCGGGAGCGCGCCGTAGACCATCGCGGACGTGCAGAGCACGACCCGGTGCACCCCGGCCGCCGCCGCGGCGGTCAGCACGGTCTGGGTGCCCCGCACGTTGTAGGCCGTCCGGGCGGTGGCGTCGGTCTCCAGGTCCAGGTCCAGAGCGAGGTGCACCACCACGTCGGCGCCGCGCAGCTTGTCGGCGATGGCCGGATCCCGTACGTCCAGGAGGTGCCATTGGGCCGTCGCGCACTCGCCGCGCCGTTCGTCGATCGCGAGGACCCGCTTGACCTCGTCCGACGCGGCCAGCCGCTCGGTGAGCAGCGCGCCGACCCCGGACGCGGCGCCGGTCACCGCGACGACGGGTCCGCGCGCCACCGCGCCGGTTGACTGGTTTCGCGCTGCGCGAACCTGCGGATTCGGGGAACTCACCGGGCGTCTCCAGCGGTTGTCTTCAGTACGGTCGCGAGTGACGCGTACGTACCAGGTGGCATCCATCCTGCCGCAGGCCGTCAGTCGGCGAAGCACCGAGGCCCGATCCGCCCCGGGTGTCTACGCTGGGTGGTGAATGTCGGGCAGCCGTGCCGCCGGAGAGAACCGGCGGCCCTACCAGCCGAGGAACCCCGTGAGTGACACCCCATTCGGATTCGGCCTTCCGCCGGAGGAGCCGGACGACGGCGACGAGGGCAAGAAGAAGGACCAGCAGAGCGGCGGTGGTCAGGGACCGGCCAACCCGTTCGGTTTCGGCCTGCCCGGAGCCGGAGGTCTTGGCGGCCCCGGTGCGGACAATCCGTTCGCTGCCATGTTCGGTTCACTGAACCCCACCGACCTGGGCGCCGCGTTCCAGCAGCTCGGCCAGATGCTCTCCTACGAGGGCGGCCCCGTGAACTGGGACATGGCCAAGCAGATCGCCCGCCAGACCGTCGCCCAGGGCGCTCCGGACGGCACCAAGGACGCCAGCGTCGGCCCCGCCGAGCGCGGCGCCGTCCAGGAGGCCGTGCGCCTCGCCGACCTGTGGCTGGACGACGCCACCGCGCTGCCGTCCGGCGCGGGCTCCGCGGTGGCCTGGAGCCGCGCGGAGTGGGTCGAGGCGACGCTGCCCGCCTGGCAGGAGCTGGTCGACCCGGTCGCCGAGCGCGTCGGCACCGCCATGGGCGACGTCCTGCCGGAGGAGATGCAGGCCATGGCCGGCCCGCTGATCGGCATGATGCGCTCCATGGGCGGCGCCATGTTCGGCACCCAGATCGGGCAGGCCGTCGGCGTGCTCGCCGGGGAGGTCGTTGGCTCGTCCGACATCGGCCTGCCGCTGGGCCCGGCCGGCAAGGCCGCCCTGCTGCCGGCCAACATCGAGCGGTTCGGCAAGGACCTGGGCGTCCCCCAGGAGGAGGTGCGGCTCTACCTCGCGCTGCGCGAGGCCGCCCACCAGCGCCTCTTCGCGCATGTGCCGTGGCTGCGCTCGCACCTGTTCGGCGCGGTCGACGGCTACGCGCGCGGCATCAAGGTCGACACGGCCAAGCTGGAGGACGTGGTCGGCCAGTTCGACCCGCAGAACCCCGAGCAGATGCAGGAGGCCCTCCAGCAGGGCATGTTCCAGCCGGAGGACACCCCGGAGCAGAAGGCGGCCCTGGCCCGGCTGGAGACTGCCCTGGCGCTCGTCGAGGGCTGGGTGGACGCGGTGGTGCATGCGGCCGCCAAGCCGCGGCTGTCCTCCGCCGACGCGCTGCGCGAGACACTGCGCCGCCGCCGCGCCTCCGGCGGCCCGGCCGAGCAGACCTTCGCCACGCTGATCGGGCTGGAGCTGCGTCCGCGGCGGCTGCGCGACGCCTCCCGGCTGTGGGCGTCCCTGACGGACGCGCGCGGCGTGGACGGCCGGGACGGCCTGTGGGCCCACCCGGACATGCTGCCGACCGCCACCGACCTGGACGACCCGGACGGCTTCGTCCACCGCGAGCAGCTCGACTTCTCCGAGCTGGACAAGATGCTCGGCGAGGCCGCCGACAAGCCCGATCTGAAGAAGCGGGACCAGCGGGACGAGGGCGACGGCGGCGAGTGAGTCTCCACGACGACGCGGTCCTCGTACTGAAGGGGTACGAGGGCCAGGACGAGCTGCGGCAGGTCTACCTCGACCATCTGGCCGCCCACCCGGACGGCATGTGGAAGGCGTGCGGGGACGGTCACATCACGGCGAGCGCCCTGGTGGTCGACCCCGCCCGGGAGCGGGTGCTGCTGACCCTGCACCGCAAGCTGCGCATGTGGCTGCAGATGGGCGGCCACTGCGAGCCGGAGGACGCCACCCTGGCGGCGTCCGCGCTGCGCGAGGGCACCGAGGAGTCCGGCATCACCGGCCTGACCCTGCTGCCCGGCGGCCCGGTACGACTGGACCGGCACCACACGCCCTGCGCCTGGCACCTGGACGTGCAGTACGCGGCCCTGGCCCCGCCGGGGGCCGTCGAGGCGATCAGCGACGAGTCCCTGGACCTGCGCTGGTTCGGTTACGACGAGGTCGCGGAGGTGGCCGACGAGTCGGTCGTACGGCTGGTGGCGGCCACCCGGGCGAGGCTCTGACCGGGCCCGGGCAAGGGTTCCGCCCGCGCGGGGACCCGTACGGGCAAGGGTTCCGCCCGGGCGGGGACCCGCACGGTAAGGGGCGACCACCTGGGTGATCGCCCCTTACCCCGACCGGCCGGGAGGTCAGCTCCAGACGTTGCCCTGGTTCTGTCCCCGGGCGCCCTGCTGGCCCATGCCGTACTGGGCGGCGAGGCCCGAGCCGATCACCGCGTGCTGCGGCGGCAGCAGCTCACTGGGCTGGACGAGCGCGAAGCCGCTGCCCATGAAGCTCAGCTCCCAGCCCTCACCGGTGCTGCCGCGCCGCCGCCACACCCCGGAGGAGTGCGTCTGGGCCTGCATCTGCACCCGCAGACCGGTGGACCAGGCGACGATCGCGTCGGCGTCGCAGTTGACGTACGTGTCCGGCGTGACCCGCATCAGCAGCGGGGCGCCCGAGGTCATCAGGGCGACCCGGCCGCGCCCGGTGATGTTGAGCTGGTACTTCCCGGAGCCGGAGATGCCGTACAGGCTGTCGACGGCGATGACCTCGTGGTGCAGGGACGAGTCCATCGCCAGCACATAGCCGCTGTCGACGGTGAGGCCGTCCGGCTCGACCTCCATCACATGGACGTGCTGGGCGAGGTTGGCGAAGTAGACGGTGCCCTGCCCGTGGCAGCGCATCAGGTCCAGGCCCTCGCCGGTGCGCGCACGCGCGCGTGCCCGGCCGCCGCCCTGGTACTCGGCGTCGAACTCGACGAGCCCCTGGTAGGCGACCATGGTGCCCTTGCGGGCGAGGATGTCGTCGTGGCCCTCCAGGACGACGCGGAGCATCTGCTGGTTCTGCAGGCTCCAGCGCTCCTGGGTCTGCTGGTCGTTGTAGGCGAAAAGCGGGCTCTGCATGGTGGTTGTGCTCCCCCTCAGCCCCGGACCCGGAGGCGGTCGGTGCTGTCCTCGCTGGGCTGGACGACGACGATGCCCTGACCGGAGAAGGCCATCTGGTACGCCTCACCGCTGCCGCGGCCGATCAGGGACTGCGCCTTGAAACTGCGCTTGCCCTTCACCTTCAGGTTCGGGGACCAGGCGACGAGCGCGTCCGGGTCGACGTACGTCTCGTCCTCGCCGCCGCCGCAGTCGACGACGATCGGCTTGCCCCGGGAGGTCAGCGCGACCCAGCCCTGCCCGGAGATCCTGGTGTTCCACAGGCCCTGCCCGGCGAACTTCGCCAGGCCCTTGACCCGCTCCACGCCCCAGGTGAGGTGCGCGTCGAAGGCGAGCAGGTTGGTGGCGTTGACGGAGATCCCGTCGCCGTCGAGGTTGATCACGACCACGTCGGCGCCGTAGTCGGCGAGGTAGAGCAGACCGTCGCCGGAGCACTTCATCAGGGGCGCGCCCTCGCCGGTCATCCAGTCCTTGGCGATCTGCCGCACGGCCGGCGGGTTGGGCTCGTACTGGATGAAGCCCTCGTAGGCGATCATCGAGCCCACGCGCGCGAAGAGGTCGTGCCCGGTCTGCAGGGCCACCTTGAGCATGTGGTCGCCGTGGTTCTCCATGCGGGCGGTGACGGGTGCGGGGGCGTAGCCCGCGAGCGGCTGGCTCATCTCGGGCCCTCCCTTCAGATCTCGTACGGCTGGACGACGATGAAGTTGCCGGGCGCTCCCCGGAACTGGAGGTTGACGCTCTCGCCGGTGTCCCCGGCGTAGGAGTTCCGGCGCATCCGCACCTGGCTGGAGACGACCACCTGGGAGGCGGCCGACCAGGCGACGACCGCGTTGCAGTCGGCGAACGTGGTGGGGGTGACCGGCAGGACCACGGGCGTGCCGTGCGTCTTGACGACGATCGTGCCGGTGCCCTGGAACTGCATGGTGAACAGCGCGCCGCCGGGGATGCCGTGGCCCTCGATGCGGCGGACCTCGTAGGTGAGGCTCTCGTCGAACGCCAGCACGTTCTCGGCGGAGACGCAGATGGCGTCGCCCTGGAGCTCGATGGGGTGCAGCATCGTGGACTGCTCGGCGAGGAAGACCTGTCCCTTGCCGGTGCAGCGCATCAACTGCATCTCCTGGCCGGTCGCGTTGCCCACGACGCGGCCGGCGAATCCGGCGCCCTTGTAGCTGAAGTCGACCTTGCCCTGGTAGAGCACCATGCTGCCCTGGCGGGCGAGCACGGGGGTGCCGCCGATGGCGAGGTCGACGCGGACCAGCTTCCCGTTCTGCTGGGTCCAGCGCTGGCCGGTGGGCGTCTCGCGGAACCGCTGGAGCGCGGCGGTGACACCGGCGCCCTGGGGGGTTCCCTGAGGGATGCCTTGGGGGATGCCTTGGGGCACACCGCCTTGCGGCGGGATGCCCTGGGGGGCTCCGTAGGGGGCCTGCTGGGCGTAGGCGGGCGGGGGTGCGTAGGACCCGTGGGGTGCCTGTGGTGGCTGCGGTGGCTGTGGTGCCTGCGGTGGCTGGTGCGGGTGCGGGTATTGCTGGTGCTGTGTCTGGGGCTGGCCGTAGCCCGGGGGCAGCGGGGCCGTGGGGGCGGGCTGTCCGGGGACCTGGTCGTGCGGCGCGGGTGCCGGGGGCGGGACGGGGGCGCCGCCGGGCGGGGTGGGCATCGGCGCGACGACGGTCGGCGCGGCGTGCACGGGGGGCGGCTCGGGCGCCGGCGGCGGGGGCGGGGTGGCTCCCGGCGGGGGCGCGAAGACCTGCGCGGCGGGCTGCGGCGCGGGGGGCGCGGGGGCCGGCGGTGCGGTGGCGGGCGCGGGGGTGCCGGGGACGCCGAAGGCCGGGGGCGGGGTGGCCGGGGCGGGACCGGGGGGCGGGGCGAAGCCGGGGACGGAGCCGGGCTGGGGCTGCTGGGGCGCGGACGGTTCCTCCTCGGCGACCTCGCCGCCGAAGTTCCGCAGCAGCGCCTCCAGGCCGCCGTCGAACCCCTGTCCGACGGCCGCGAACCGCCACACGTCCTTCAGGTAGAAGTCGCCCAGCATCACGGCCCGCTCGGTGGAGAACTCCGAGCCGTCGAACGGGTACCGGGCCACTTCCTCGCCGCCCGCGACGATGCGGAGGTATCCGGGGCCGATCTGCGACATCTGCCCGGCGCCGTCGATCGTCGCCGTGAAGGACAGCTTCTGGATCCGCGGCGGGATGCGGTCCAGCGTGACCCGGAAGGACTCCGTGTCACCCGCCTGCGCGCCCAGGAGCTGGATGGCCTCCTCCGGGGACTTCGGCTGGTTGAAGAAGACGAAGTACCGGTCGTCCGAGAGCCGTTCGTCGGCGTCGAGGCCGAAGCAACTGATGTCGAAGGTCAGCCCGGGACCGGAGATCTGCACGCCTACGTACAGATCGGTGCCCGCGGTGAGGTCACTGATCCTGGCCTTGTGACCGCGTTGGAATTCCCTGGCCATGCGTACGACCGTCCCCCGTCCCTGATGTGAGTGCGTCGCGCCAGGCTAACCGCAAAGTCCGACATCGGCCGATGTCGGTACGGACCCGGTACAGAACCTCCGTCCGGCCGTGCCGCACGCACGCGTGGGGACGGTCCCCGGGCGGCGTCCGCTACCGCTCGCGGGCGCCGGGCACCTGCGGCAGCCGGTCCGCGGCGACCACCCCTTCGAGGTACCCCCGGGCCCGCTCGGTGCGCGGATAGGCGTCCAGCAGCCGCCAGAAGCGGGGGCCGTGCCCGGGCACCAGCAGGTGCGCCAGCTCGTGCAGGAGGACGTAGTCGACGACGTACTCGGGCATGCCCTGGAGGCGGTGCGACAGCCGGATGCTGCCCTCGGCGGGGGTGCAGGAGCCCCAGCGCGTGTTCTGGTTGGTGACCCAGCGCACCGAGCTGGGCCGCGCGCGGCCCTGGAAGTACTGGGCGGACAGCCGCTCGGCGCGCTCGGCCAGCTCGGTGTCGCCGAGGACCCGTTTGCTCTCCTGGGCGGCCAGCTTGTCGAGCATGACGCTCACCCAGCGCTGCTCCTCCGCCTCGGACATCCGGGCGGGGATCAGCACGACGGTGCGATCGCCCTCGCGGTACGCGGAGACCGTCCTGCGTCGACGGGTGCTTCTGCGGACCTCGATCGCGCTCGTGCCCGAGCCGCCGCTCGGCGGACTCGTCGGCACGCGCGGTGGCGTTCCGGCGCGGTGCAGTGGGTCGGCGGACACGCCCCGACGTTACCCGCTGCGCACGGGAGAAGTCCCGACTCCGGGGCGGTTGGATACGACGCCATCACCCGGCGTCCGATTTGTACGACCGCACAGTCACCGGAGCCGGCCGCGGCGGCATGAGGCGGTGGCATTAGTACGACAAGCATCCACTGCCTGTGGACAACGTTCCGCACCCGGCGCCGCGACCGTGCATGCTGGCTGCGCCGGCCCCGCCACGACCGTCCGGGCCGACGCACGGGAGTACGACCACGTACGGGGGACCTGTCATGCATCCGATGGTGAAACCCGCGCTGCGGCGCGGCTGGCGCGACCTGAAGACCGTCCAGTTCGGCATGGCACCGGCGCACGCGCTGACGCTGGGGCCGCTGGACACCGCGACGGGCAGCTTCCTGGAGCTGCTCAACGGCACCCGGGGAGTGGCGCTGCTGCGGGAGGAGGGGCGCCGCATGGACCTGCCGGACGGCCATGTGGACGCGCTGCTGGAGCGGCTGGCGGGGGCCGGGCTCCTCGACGACTCCCGGGGCGGCGGTCCGGCCGCCGACGCCCTCCGGCAGAAGAAGGACGTCCTGGACCGGCTCCGCCCGGACCTGGCCTCGCTGTCGCTGACGACCGCCGGGCCGGGCGAGGCGATCGGCCGCCTGGCGGCCCGCGGGGCGCAGCGCGTGCAGGTCAGAGGCGCGGGCCGGGTCGGTGCGGTGCTGGCCTCGCTGCTGTCGGCGGCCGGGGTCGGCGAGGTCGACGTGCGCGACGGCGGCTGTGTCGAACCCTGGGATCTCTCCCCCGGCGGGCTGCCCGCCGAGTCCGTCGGGGACCGCAGGGACGAGTCGGCCCGGCGGGCCGCCCGCCGGGCCGCCCCGGGCCGTCCGCCCCGCCGCGGTCCGGCGGTCCCGCCCGAGGACGGCGGCTCCGGCTTCTCCCTGGTGGTCCTCGCCCCGCGCGACGACGTCGCCGTGCACGCACCCCCGCCGTCCGCCGCCGAACCCCTGATGGCCTCCGGTACGCCCCATCTGTACGCCGGGGTGGTCGAGGGCACCGGTGTGGTCGGGCCCTTCGTCCTGCCCGGTGAGACGGCCTGCGCGGGCTGCCTCCAGGAGGACCGTGCCGACCGGGACCCGACCTGGCCGCGGCTGGTCGCCCAGTGGCGCTCCGGCCGGCAGCCCCGGGTGCGGCCCTGCGACCTGGCGCTGGCCACCACCGTCGCCGGGCTGGCGGCGGCCCACGCACTGGCGTTCCTCGACGGGCACGACCCGTCCGTCGCCGATGCCCGCTGGGAGGTCTCGCTGCCCGGCCTGCACTGGCACGCGCGGCCGGTCCCGGCCCACCCCGCGTGCCCGTGCTCGGCCGCCCGGCGCCCCGCCGAACGGAACGTCGAACCGCAGCGCGACGAGGACGGGAACGAAGGTGTGCGCGGACACACCTCCGAGAACGGGCGGCGGCGCGCGACAATGGCTGGGCAACGGCTGTCAGCGGTACCCCGCCGCAAGGCGGGCACGGCGCGGCCTGCTGGGACTTGGAGGGCGCATGTCTGATCTTCCCCGGAAGGCGGTCACCCGGACCGCCAAACTCGCCGCGCTCCCGCTCGGCTTCGCCGGACGGGCGACCTGGGGACTCGGCAAGCGGATCGTCGGCGAGTCCGCCGAGCTCGTCGGCCAGCAGGTGCAGCAGCGCACCGCCGAGCAGTTGTTCAAGGTGCTCGGCGAGCTGAAGGGCGGCGCCATGAAGTTCGGCCAGGCCCTCTCGGTCTTCGAGTCGGCCCTGCCGGAGGAGATCGCCGGTCCCTACCGGGCTGCGCTGACCAAGCTGCAGGAGGCCGCCCCGCCGATGCCGACGCGCACGGTCCACGCCGTGCTCGCGGAGCGGCTCGGCGAGGACTGGCCGGAGCTGTTCCAGGAGTTCGACGACAAGCCCGCCGCCGCGGCCTCGATCGGCCAGGTGCACCGGGCCGTGTGGCACGACGGCCGCGAGGTCGCGGTCAAGGTGCAGTACCCGGGCGCCGGCGAGGCCCTGCTGTCGGACCTCGGCCAGCTCAGCCGCTTCGCCCGGCTGCTGGGCCCGCTGGTCCCCGGCCTGGACGTCAAACCGCTGATCGCGGAGCTGAGGGACCGGGTCTCGGAGGAGCTGGACTACGGCCTGGAGGCGCAGGCCCAGGGGGCGCACGCGGAGGAGTTCGCGGCCGACCCGGACATCGTGGTGCCGGCCGTGGTCCACCAGCGCGAGCAGGTCCTGGTCACCGAGTGGATCGACGGCATCCCGCTGTCGGAGATCATCGCCGACGGCACCCCGCAGCAGCGCGACCGGGCCGGTCAGCTCCTGGCCCACTTCCTCTTCTCCGGTCCCGCCCGCACCGGCCTGCTGCACGCCGACCCGCACCCGGGCAACTTCCGGCTGCTGCCCGGCGGCCCGGCCGGCGAGGACGACTGGCGGCTGGGCGTACTGGACTTCGGCACGGTCGACCGGCTCCCGGGCGGCCTGCCGGACACCATCGGCACCTGTCTGCGCCTGACCCTGGACGGGGACGCGGAGACCGTCTACGAGCAGCTCCGCGAGGAGGGCTTCGTCAAGGAGTCGATAGAGCTGGACCCCGACGCGGTCCTGGACTATCTGCTGCCGATCATCGAACCGGCCCGGGTGGACGCGTTCACCTTCACCCGGGGCTGGATGCGCAGCCAGGCCGCCCGCATCGGGGACATCCGCTCCCCGGCGTACCAGTTGGCCAAGCAGCTCAATCTGCCGCCGGCCTATCTGCTGATCCACCGGGTCACCCTGAGCACGATCGGCGTGCTGTGCCAGTTGGGGGCGACGGTGCGGCTGCGCGACGAGCTGGAGGAGTGGCTGCCCGGGTTCGTCGAGGAGCCGCTGCCGGTGGAGGAGGCGGAACCCGCCGCGGAGGCGTGAGCGCGGCGCGGAGGCGGGGACGCGCCGCGGGGGCCGGTCCGCTGGTCGGACCGGCCCCCGCGAGGAGAGCTTCGCCTCCCGTGGCTCGAGTGCGGGCCGGGAGGCCACCGCTTCGGGTGTGGTGGTTACTGCATGACGGCCATGGCGAGCGCCCGGCGGGCACGCATCGAGGCGCGCTCCGCCCGGCGCTGCATCCGGCGGGCGGTGGCCAGGCGCATGGCCCGGCGCTCCCGCTCCGCCTGCCGCAGTTGCTCGTGCATATGCGCACGTGCCAGGGCTTCTTGGATGAGTTGCATCTCTCGGGTCCTGTTCTGGCGCGAGTCGTTCGCACCACTGGTGGTGAGGTCTTCGGGCGCGGAGCTGAGGGGCTCGTGGGTGGACGGCTTCATCGGGGCCTGCTTCTTGGGGTCGTACGTGAGGGGACGGTCGATCGTTCCGGTGGTTTTCATGCCGTGACCGGGTTCTTGCGCGGGCGGCCGCGCGGCCGCTTCCGGGCGACGACGACACCCTGGACGAACAGCTCGCCGCCCCAGACGCCCCAGGGCTCACGCCGTTCCTTGGCGCCGGCGAGGCAAGCCTCGATCAGCGGGCAGGTGCGGCAGAGGGACTTGGCGTACTCCACGTCCGCGGGCGACTCGGCGAAGAAGACCTCCGGGTCGTAGGAGCGGCACGGGACGGGTACGCCGAGGTTCTCGATGGCGTCGTCGAGCGCGGTGAGCGCGGTGAGCGGGGTCAAGGTCGGGTCCTCCGTGGGGACAGGCTTGGGGATCGTGTCGGAAGGCGGTACGGACGGGACGTGCGCTTCGAGTTGCACGGGTCGTCTTCCTCGTCTGGTCGTTCCGGCCGGTCGGCCGGGGGCGGCTTGGTACCGGGCTCTTGTGTTGTGTCCCGAGGCCCCTTCGCTCTGCCGTCCCGTTCTGGGGACAAACAGAAGGGCCGCGGATCCCGGATGGGGTTCCGCGGCCCTGAAGGCGCCGGCCTGATCGGCGATCAGGCTGGATCACTCCAGGGTTCTGGCCCACGGAAGGCCCACATCAGGTGGTGCTGCGTCGTCTGCTGCTTCCGGAATCCGGCACCGGTCGCCGCAAAGGCATAGGCCCGGGCCTGTGCCACTACTGCCGCTTCCAGTGCCTTGGTCGGTCGCTCATTGCGCTCACGGACGGGAAGGCCCGCGGGGGCAACGGAGGACGCCGGACGCACGGCGGGAATGCCGGACAGACCGGTGCCCAGGTCGGAGGCGCCGAGGATGCACAGGGAGACGGTCGAGCGATCGGTCATTTTCACGGTGGAGCTGGTGATGATGGTGGCCACTGGACTCGCCTCCTCTCGGCGTCTCGGGGGACCGGGGTGAACCGGTCCGCGGATATGCAAGTACAACACGGATTCAGTGCCTCCGGGAAGGCTGCCGTCTCCGTGTGCAAGAACCTATGGGGATTCCCGGGGCGTGCGCAAACTATTTTTTCGATGAGTTGGGATCAGTCGTCCGTGTCTCCGTAGTCGACCTCTTGACCTGCACAGATGGCCAGAACATCGGCTCCGTAGCGGTTTGTCTTGCGTGCTCCGACGCCCGGGACGCGGGCCAGCTCGTGCTCGTCCTCGGGGACGGTCTCGGCGATCGCCATCAGTGTCTTGTCGGTGAAGACGCAGAAGGCCGGCTGTCCGCTGCGCCGGGCCTGGACCGCACGCCACGCGCGCAACCGCTCGTAGACGCCCTCGTCCATGTCGGAGGGGCAGTCCTCGCAGCGCAGCAGCTTCAGCTCGCCGCCGTCGGTGAGCGCCCGGCCGCAGACCCGGCAGCGGGCCGGGGAGCGCCGGGTGCGCCGCGGGGCGGGGGCGCCCGCCGCGGTGCCCCCGAAGCCGCGCTCCACCCCTCCCGCGGCGCCCGCCGCCGCGCGGCCGGCCGGGCCGCCCGAGCCGGGGCGCAGTCCGTCGAGAAACCGGCTGGGCCGCCGGTTGGGCCGGCCGCCGGGTGCGCGGGACAGCGCCCAGGACAGGTGCAGGCGTTCGCGCGCACGGGTGACGCCCACGTAGAGGAGACGGCGTTCCTCTTCTATCTGCTCGTCGGTCTTTGCGTAGGTGATCGGCATCATTCCCTCGGCGAGGCCGACCAGGAAGACGACGTCCCATTCGAGTCCCTTGGCGGAGTGCAGGGAGGCGAGGGTGACGCCCTGCACGGTCGGGGCGTGCTGGGCGCTCGCCCGCTCGTCGAGTTCCGCGACGAGGTCGCCGAGGGTCGTGCCGGGCCGGGCGGCGGCGAAGTCCCGCGCGAGGTTCACCAGCGCGGCCAGTGACTCCCAGCGCTCCCGGACGGCACCCGACCCGGCCGGGGGCTGGGGCGTCCAGCCCTCCCCCGACAGCACGGCGCGCACCTGGGCGGGCAGGTCGGCGGTGTCGTCGAGGAGGGCGTCGTTGCCGCCGAAGCGGGCCGCGGCGCGCAGTGCCGTGTGGGCCTTGCGCACCTCGGGGCGGTCGAAGAACCGCTCCGCGCCGCGCAACTGGTAGGGCACCCCGGCGTCGGAGAGGGCCTGCTCGTAGGTCTCGGACTGGGAGTTGGTGCGGAAGAGGACGGCTATCTCGGCGGCCGGGACGCCGGAGTCGATCAGTTCGCGGATACGGCGGGCGGCGCCCTCGGCCTCGGCGGGCTCGTCGGTGTACTCGGTGTAGACGGGCTCGGGGCCGGCGGGGCGCTGGGAGATCAGCTCCAGGCGGTGGTCGGCGGCGCGGCCCCGGGCCTGGGCGAGCAGTCCGTTGGCGAGGTGGACGACCTGGGGGGTGGAGCGGTAGTCGCGGACCAGCTTGACGACGGTGGCGCCGGGGTGGCGGGTGCGGAAGTCGAGCAGGTGGTCGGCGGTTGCTCCCGTGAACGAGTAGATGGTCTGGCTGGCGTCGCCGACCACGCAGAGGTCGTCGCGGTCGCCGAGCCACAGGTCCAGCAGCCGCTGCTGGAGGGGGCTGACGTCCTGGTACTCGTCGACCACGAAGTGCTGGTACTGGGCGCGGACCTGTTCGGCCACGTCCCGCCGGTCCTGGAGGACGGCGACGGTGAGCAGCAGGACGTCCTCGAAGTCGATGACGCCCCGGCCGCGCTTGAGGTCCTCGTAGGCGGAGTAGAGCTGGGCGATCTCGGCGGGGTCGCGGGGGGCCTCGCGGCCGGCCTTGGCCGCGGCGAGGGCGTAGTCGGCGGGGACGGTCTGGGTGACCTTGGACCACTCGATCTCGGCGGTGACGTCCCGCAGCTCGCCCCGGTCGAGGCGGATGCGGCAGGCGGCGGCCGCGTCCGCGACCAACTGGATCTTGCGGTCGACGAGCCGGGGCATGGGGCCGCCGATCGCTTTCGGCCAGAAGTACTGGAGCTGGCGCAGGGCGGCCGAGTGGAAGGTGCGGGCCTGGACGCCGACGGCGCCGAGCTGGCGCAGCCGACCGCGCATCTCCCCGGCGGCGCGGTTGGTGAAGGTGACGGCGAGGACGCTGCTCGGCTGGAGGATGCCGGCGCGTACGCCGTAGGCGATGCGGTGGGTGATCGCCCGGGTCTTGCCGGTGCCGGCGCCGGCCAGCACGCACACCGGTCCGCGCAGGGCGGTGGCCACTTCGCGCTGCTCGGGGTCGAGCCCGTCGAGCACCGCGTCGGCCGAGTCCGGTACCTGCGGGAAGAGGGAGGAGTGCGTTGCTGCTGTCACACAGCCATGCTGCCAGGTCGCGGGAGGCGGCTGCGTCGGTTGTCCACAGGCGGGCCCTGATAGTCGTACTAATGCGGGAGGTGTGGGCGGACAGCGGTGGTGCGGGCCGGGCGGGGCGGGGGCGCGGGTTCGGCAGGGGGTCGCGCCCCCGGGTGGGAATGGGTGCGCCGTCGCGGACGTTGCCCTGGTGCGAGCAACACGGATTCCCCGAGCCGCCGAAGGAGCGCGAGAGACATGCCGGGCACTGTGACGATGTACAGCACCACGTGGTGCGGATACTGCCGTCGGCTGAAGAGCCAGATGGACCGCGAGGGCATCGCGTACACCGAGATCAACATCGAGCAGGACCCGGAGTCCGCCGCGTTCGTGGAGAAGGCGAACGGCGGGAACCAGACGGTGCCGACGGTGCTGTTCCCCGACGGTTCGACGCTGACGAACCCGTCGCTGGCGCAGGTGAAGCAGAAGATCGGCGCGTAACCGGAAGGCCGGTCCGCCGACCACCGAAGGGGTGGCCGTCCCGAGCGGGGACGGCCACCCCTTCGTCGTGTCCTAGAGGAAACCGCGCGTCGGCAGCGGCTTGCCGTACCACAGTTCGATCAGGCGGGCCGCGATGGAGATGCCGTAGGGCGGGAGCACCTCGCCGGACTCGAAGGCGGCGCCGAGTTCGTCCCGGGAGAACCAGCGGGCCTCGTGGATCTCGTCGCCGTCGACCGTGATGTCGGTGCTGGTCGCGCGGGCCATGAAGCCGAGCATGAGGCTGGACGGGAACGGCCAGGGCTGGCTGGCGACGTACTCCACCGGGCCGACGGTGATGCCGGCCTCCTCGAACACCTCGCGGCGCACCGACTGCTCGATGGACTCGCCGGGCTCCACGAAACCGGCCAGCGTGGAGAAGCGGCCCTCGGGCCAGTGGACCTGGCGGCCGAGCAGGATGCGGTCGCTGTCGTCGGTGACCGCCATGATCACGGCGGGGTCGGTGCGCGGGTAGTGCTCGGCGCCGCAGGCGGGGCAGCGGCGGATGTGGCCGGCGGCGGCGATCACGGTGCGCTCGCCGCAGCGGGAGCAGAAGCGGTGGGTGCGCTGCCAGTTCTCCAGGCCGACCGCGTGCACCATCAGGCCCGCGTCGCGCGGGGAGAGCAGCAGACCGGCCTCGCGCAGGCCCGCCGGGCGCGCGGACTGGTCCATGCGGCCGGGCAGCGCGTCCTTCTGCAGGGCGAAGTAGGCCACGCCGTCCTCGTCGATGCCGAGGAAGTAGCGGTGTGCCTCGGTGAGCGGGGCCTCGAAGGAGGGGGTCATGACGAGTTCGGTGCGCCCGTCGGGGGTCTCGTCGATGAGGACCTGGCCGCCGGAGACCACGAAACAGCGGGTGGAGGGGTGGCTCCAGGCCGCCGCGAGCCACGCCTCGTCGAGACGGTGGTGGGCGGCGCGGTCGACGCCGCTCGGGGCGGTGAGCGAGATGGGACGGTCGGCGGTGTGGTCGGTCCAGGTGGTCACGGGTGCTTCCATCTCCCCCGGTGCGGCGGTTCTGTTCGGCGGGCGGTTCAGCGGGTCGTACGGCGGGTGGCGACCGGGTCCGGGAGGGCTCGGTGGTGCGGGGCGGCCCTTCCAGTGTGCCCCGCGCGGGGTGCGGGTCCGGGCGGTCCGGGGTGGTCAGGGGGCATGGCGCCAGTGCTCGGCCAGGTCGCCCCAGAGGTACGCGGAGGTTTCCACGCCCTTGAGGAGCAGGTCCAGCTCGACCTTCTCGTCGGGGGCGTGCCAGCCGTCGGAGGGGACGGAGATGCCCAGGAAGAGCACCGGTGCGCCGAGGACGTCCTGGAGGTCGGCGGCGGGGCCGGAGCCGCCCTCGCGGGTGTAGCGGACCGGTTTGCCGAAGGCCCGGCCCATGGCCCGGACCACCGACTCCAGCGCCGGGTGGTCCAGGGGCGTCAGGCACGGGCGCGTGGCGGCGCCGAAGTCGATCTCGCAGCGGATGCCCGGGGGCGTCCGGTCGGCGGCCCAGGCGCGGACGGCCTTCTCCACGTGGTCGGGGTCCTGGCCGGCGACCAGGCGGAAGGAGAGCTTCACCATGGCGGAGGACGGGATGATCGTCTTGCTGCCCGGGCCCTGGTAGCCGCCGCCGATGCCGTTGACCTCGGCGGTCGGGCGGGCCCAGACGCGCTCCAGGGTGGTGTGGCCGGCCTCGCCGTGCGCCGCGCGGGACTTGGCCGTGCGCAGCCACCGGTCTTCGTCGAAGGGCAGTTCGGCGAAGAGTTCGCGTTCCCGGTCGGTGAGGTCGATCACGCCGTCGTAGAAGCCGGGGATCGCCACGCGCGCGTGCTCGTCGTGCAGGGCGGCGACGAGGCGGGCGGCGGCCGTGGCGGGGTTGGGCACCGCGCCGCCGAAGGAACCGGAGTGGATGTCCTGGTCGGGCCCGTACAGCCGGATCTCGCACTCGGCGAGGCCGCGCATGCCGGTGCACACCGTGGGGGTGTCCTCGGACCACATGCCGGTGTCGGAGACGATCACGGCGTCGGCGGCCAGCCGCCCGGCCCGCTCCTCGACGAGGGCGCGGAAGTGCGGGGAGCCGGACTCCTCCTCGCCCTCGATCAGCAGCTTGAGGGTGACGGCGGGGGCGGTGCGGCCGGTGGCGGCGAGGTGGGCGCGGACGCCGAGTGTGTGGAAGAACACCTGGCCCTTGTCGTCGGCGGCACCGCGCGCGTAGAGGCGGTTGTCGCGGACGACGGGCTCGAAGGGGTCGCTGTGCCAGCCGTCCTCGCGGGCGGCGGGCTGCACGTCGTGGTGCCCGTAGACGAGGACCGTGGGCGCCGCGGGGTCGGCGGCGGGCCACTCGGCGTAGACCGCCGGCGCACCGGGGGTCTCCCAGACCTCGGCGGTCGGGAAGCCGGTCGCCCGGAGCTTGGCGGCCAGCCAGTCGGCGCTGCGGCGTACGTCGGGCGCGTGGTCGGGCTGGGCCGACACGGACGGGATCCGCAGCCACTCGGCGAGGTCGTCGAGGAACGCGGCGCGGTGCTGCGCGATGTACGTGCGGACGGCGCTGACGGCACTGTCAACGGGCTTGCTCATGGTCACGAGCCTATCGGCCCGCACCGACACCCCGATCGTGCGGTTCGTCACCGTACGGCCCGCCCAGCAGCAGGCGCTCCAGGGCGGCCCGGCCGGGCAGGTCGCCGGGGCGCTCGATCTCGCCGGTGCGCACGTGCAGGAACGCCGCCGTGACCGCCTCCGGGGGCACGCCCTGCTGCTCGGCCCAGGCCAGCCGGTACACCGCGAGCTGGAGCGGGTCGGCGGTGCCGGTGCGGCCGGTCTTCCAGTCGACGATCTCGTACGTCGCCGAGTCGCCGTCGCCCTGCTTGTAGACGGCGTCGATACGGCCCCGTACGACGCGGCCGGCGAGGGCGAGCTGGAAGGGGGCCTCGACGCGGTAGGGGGTGCGGTGGGCGTACTCGGTGCGTTCGAAGGCCGCCTTGAGGGCGGCCAGGTCGTGTTCGTCGGCGATCTCGGCCTCGCTGCCGGGCAGCTCGTCCGGCTCCAGCATGGGCAGGGTGAGCGCCTCGAAGCGGGCCTCGACCCAGGCGTGGAACCGGGTGCCGCGGCGGGCGGCGGGCTGCGGCGGGCGGGGCATGGGCCGGGCCAGCTCTTGGGCGAGGCCGTCCGGGTCGGCGGCCAGGCGCAGCAGTTGGGTGGCGGTCAGCGAGACCGGCAGCGGCACCTCGGTGACGCTCTCCCGCGCGCGCAGCAGTTCCCCCGCGAGGGCGTCGAGGTCGCGGTCCCAGGAGGCGACGGTGCGGGCCTCCTCCGGGGTGAGGAGGGTTTCCGGGTCCGCGGGGTCCGCCGGGTGTGGGCGGGCGGTGTCCGGGCCGTCGGCCGGGGGCGTCGCCTGGTGGGGGACGGTCGGGCGGTGCGGGGACCAGGGGGCGTCGCCGAGGAAGGGGCCGGCTTCCTCCGGGTGACCGCCCTCGTAGGGAGGCTCGTCGTACAGGGGCCCGTCGTACGGGGGCTCGTCGTACGGGGGTTCGCCGTACGGGGGCTCGTAGGAGGGGTCGCCGAGGAGTTCGTCGTCCTCCGGTGGCGGCGGCCACTCGGGGTCGTCATAGCGGTCGGGGTCGTGGACGGCGACGGGGCGGGCCTGGGCCGGGGCGGCGAGGTTCTCCAGGTGGGTGAGGACCGTCTCGGCCGCCGCGCGGCGCCGGGCGAGGGCCGTGTCGTCCAGCGGCAGCGGCCACGCCTGCTCGGCGGCGGCCCGCTGCAGCGCGGGGTTCTCCGAGTCCTCGGCGGGCTCGTCCGCCCAGACCTCGATCTCGCCGTGTCCGGCGGCGCAGTGGTCGTACAGGGCCTGGAGGAAGTCGGACGGGCCGCGGGGCTTCTTCTGGGTGGGGCCCCACCAGTGGCCGGACCCCAGGAGGAGGGAGCGGGGGCGGGTGAAGGTGACGTAGCCGAGGCGGAGCTCCTCGGTGTACTGGTGCTCCTTCATGGCCTCGTGGAAGGACTTCAGGCCGCGGGAGTCCCAGGAGGCGACGTCGGGCAGGGTGTCGGCGTCGCCGCGCAGCGCGTGCGGCAGGACCTTGCCCTGGGCGGTCCACTTCTCGCGGCCCTGGGTGCTGGGGAAGGTGCCGGTGACCAGGCCGGGGACGGCGACGACGTCCCACTCCAGGCCCTTGGACTTGTGGGCGGTGAGCACCTTGACGGTGTTCTCGCCGCCGGGGAGGGCGTTGTCCAGGCCCTTCTCGTACAGGGCGGCGGTGCGCAGGAAGCCGAGGAAGGCGAGCAGGGTCGCCTCGTTGTCGCCGGCGGCGAAGGAGGCGGCGACGTCCAGGAAGTTCGACAGGGTCTCGCGGCGGCGGGCGGCGAGCGCGTGCGGGGACGCGGACAGCTCGACCTCCAGGCCGGTGACGGCGAGGACCCGGTGCAGGACGTCCATCAGCGGGTCGGCGAGGGAGCGGCGCAGCTCGCGCAGTTCGGTGGCCAGGCGGGCGAAGCGCACCCGCGCGTCCGGGGAGAACGGCAGGCCGTCGTCGTCCCCGGCGCCGTCCATCGGCGTCTCCAGAAAGGTGTCCAGGGCGTCGGCGAGCGATATCACCTCGGAGGGGTCGACGCCCTCGACGGCCTGGGCGAGCCGGCGGTCGGGGTCGTCGTCGTCCGTCACGCGCGCGTGGGCGACCAGCAGCCGGGCGCGGCGCCCCAGCAGGGCGAGGTCGCGCGGCCCGATCCGCCAGCGCGGCCCGGTGAGCAGCCGCACCAGGGCGGCGTTGGCGCCGGGGTCCTGGAGCACCTCGCAGACGGCGACCAGGTCGGCCACCTCTGGCAGGTGCAGCAGCCCGGACAGGCCGACGACCTCCACGGGCACGTCCCGGGCCACCAGGGCGCCCTGGATCTCCGCGAAGTCGGTGGCGGTACGGCACAGCACGGCGATCTCCCCGGGGGCGGTGCCGGTGCGCACCAGGTGGGCGATCGAGTCGGCGATCCAGTCGATCTCCTCGGTGTGGGTGGGCAGCAGGGCGCAGCGGACCCGGCCGTCGCGTTCGGCTCCCGGGGCCGGGCGGAGGGCCTCGACGCCCGCGTGCATCGCGCGCAGCGGCTCGGCGAGGCCGTTGGCGAGGTCGAGGAGCCGGCCGCCGCTGCGGCGGTTCTCGCTGAGCGACTGCCGGGTGGCGGGGGCCCCGTCGGCGCGGGCGAAGTGCTCGGGGAAGTCGTCGAGGTTGGCGACGGAGGCGCCGCGCCAGCCGTAGATGGCCTGGCAGGGGTCGCCGACGGCGGTCACGGGGTGGCCGGTGCCGCCGCCGAAGAGGCCCGCCAGGAGGACGCGCTGGGCCACCGAGGTGTCCTGGTACTCGTCGAGCAGCACGACCCGGAACTCGTCACGCAGGACGCGCCCGACCTCGGGGAGCGTGGCGAGCCGCGCGGACAGGGCGATCTGGTCGCCGAAGTCGAGCAGATCGCGGTCGCGTTTGGCGGCGCGGTAGCGGATCACCAGGTCGGCCAGCTCGCGGCGGGCGGCGGCGGCCTCGGGGACCTTGCGCAGGTCGGCGTTGGTGAGCTTGGCGCCCTGGAGGCCGGTCAGCAGGTCCGCGTCCCAGGCGCGCAGGTCCTCGGGGCGGACCAGGTGCTCGGAGAGTTCGGAATCCAGGGTGAGCAGGTCGCCGACCAGGTCGGGGAAGGAGCGGGTGAGCGCCGGGTAGGGGCCGGGGGCCTCGCGCAGCACCCGCGCGGCGAGCTGGTAGCGGGTGGCGTCGGCGAGCAGCCGGGAGCTGGGCTCCAGGCCGATGCGCAGGCCGTGGTCGGTGAGCAGCCGGCCCGCGAAGGCGTGGTACGTGGAGATCACCGGCTCGCCCGGCGGGTTGTCCGGGTCGATGGCGTCGGGGTCGGTGACGCCGGCCTTGATCAGGGCCTTGCGGACGCGTTCGGCGAGTTCACCGGCCGCCTTGTTGGTGAAGGTCAGGCCGAGCACCTGCTCGGGGGCGACCTGGCCGGTGCCGACCAGCCAGACCACGCGTGCCGCCATCACCGTGGTCTTCCCGGAACCGGCGCCGGCCACGATCACCTGCGGGGCGGGCGGCGCGGTGATGCAGGCCGTCTGCTCCGGGGTGAACGGGATGCCGAGGAGTTCTTTGAGCTGGTCGGGGTCGGTGATACGAGCGGGCACGACGAAAGGCTAGCGGCGGCCACTGACAGCCGAGGCCGGATCGGCGGCCGGGGCGGAAGAGGCGCAGGTCAGCCCCTGGGGTGCGATGGGTCACGCCGGTCACTCGACGATGTGGCGGCCCTCCGGCCGGGCGCTGCACGAGGCCCGGAACGCGCAGTGCGCGCAGTGCTGTCCCGCGGTCGGGGTGAACCGTTCGTCGAGGACCTTGCCGGCGGCCGTGGCCAGCAGCTCGCCGACCCACTCCCCCTCCAGGGGTTCCTGGGCCTGCACCTTGGGCAGCGTCTCGCCGCCGTCCCGCTTGGCGGCGCCCTGCCGCAACTGGACGAGTTCCGCGCCGCCGGGTTCGGGCCGGGCGCCGTCGAAGACCTCGTCGACGGCGCCCTCGCGGACGGCGAGCTGGTAGACGGCGAGCTGCGGGTGGCGGGCCACCTCGGCGGAGCTGGGCGCCTGCTTGCCGGTCTTGAAGTCGACCACATAGGCGCGGCCCTCGCCGTCGGCCTCCACGCGGTCCATCTGGCCGCGGACGCGCACCTCGTACTCGCCTGCCGTGAGCGTGACGTCGAAGTCGTGCTCGCTGGCCACCGGAGTGCGGCCGGTGCGGTCCATGACGTGCCACTTCAGGAAGCGTTCGAGGGCCACGCGCGCGTGGGCCTTCTCCTGCTCGGACTTCCACGGCGCGTCGAAGGCGAGCGCGTTCCACACCGAGTCCAGGCGCTCCATGAGGACGTCGAGGTCGGCGGGGGTGTGCCCGGAGGCGACCTCGTCGGCCAGGACGTGGACCACGTTGCCGAAGCCCTGGGCGGCGGTGGCGGGGGCGTCGGCCTTGACCTCGCGGCCGAGGAACCACTGGAGCGCGCAGGTGTTGGCGAGCTGGTCCAGGGCGCTGCCGGACAGCACGACGGGCTGGTCCCGGTCGCGCAGCGGCACCTTGGACTCGGTCGGCTCGAACATGCCCCACCAGCGGTAGGGGTGCGCGGACGGCACCAGCGGGCGGCCGTCCTCGTCGGCGAGCGCGGCGAGGCGGGCCAGACGGCGGGCGGCGGCCTCGCGCAGGGCGTCGGAGACCCGGGGGTCGACCGTGGTGGCGCGCAGCTCGGCGACGAGCGCGGCGACGGACAGGGGGCGGCGCGGGCGGCCGGTGACGTCCTTGGGCTCGACCCCGAGTTCGGTGAGGAACCGGGACGGCTGGTCGCCGTCGTCGGCCGGGGCCTTGACGGCGGTGACGACGAGGCGGTCACGCGCGCGCGTGGCGGCGACGTAGAACAGGCGGCGTTCCTCGGCGAGCAGTGCCCCCGGGCTGAGCGGTTCGGCGAGTCCGTCGCGGCCGATGCGGTCCGCCTCCAGGAGGGAGCCCCGGCGGCGCAGGTCGGGCCAGAGGCCCTCCTGGACGCCCGCGACGACGACCAGCCGCCATTGCAGGCCCTTGGCGCGGTGGGCGGTCATCAGGCGCACGGCGTCGGGGCGCACGGCGCGCCGGGCGAGGGTGTCGGCGGCGATGTCCTCGGCGTCGATCTCCGCCAGGAAGTTCAGGGCGCCCCGGCCGCCGGTGCGCTCCTCCGCGCGCGCGGCGGTCGCGAACAGGGCGCACACGGCGTCCAGGTCGCGGTCGGCGTTGCGGCCGGCGGCGCCGCCGCGGCGGGCGGCCCGCTCCAGGCGGCCGGGCCAGGGGGTGCCGTTCCACAGGTCCCACAGCGCCTCCTCGGCCGTGCCGCCGCCCGCCAGGCGCTCCCTCGCCTTGCGCAGCAGCGCGCCGAGGCGCTGGGCGCCGCGCGCGTAGGCGGGGTCGTGCACGGCGAGCCGCTCGGGCTCGGCCAGCGCCCGCGCGAGCAGCTCGTCCGACGGCGGGGGCGGCACCTGACCGGCGGCCCGGGCCTCTTCGCGCAGGGCCCGGCCGAGCCGGCGCAGATCGGCGGCGTCCATGCCGGCCAGGGGCGAGGTGAGCAGGGTGAGGGCGGTCTCGGTGTCGAGCCAGCATGCGTCCGGGTCGCGCGGGCCGGCGCCCGGCACCGCGCCGTCCGGGGCGCTGTCCGTCTCCGGGCCGTCCGGGCCGCCACCTGCCGCGGCGCCGTCCGGGGCGCCGCCCGCCTCCACGCCACCCGCCACCGCGCCGCCCGGCCCGCCGCCCGCCTCCACGCCGCCGCCCGCCACCGCGCCACCCGGCCCATCGCCCGCGCCGACACCGTCCGCGCCGCCGCCCGCCTCCGCGCCCGCCACCGCGCGCAACGCCGTGAGCAGCGGGGCCACCGCCGGTTCGTGGCGCAGCGGCAGGTCGTCGCCGTCGACGTCCAGGGGGACGCCGGAGGCGGACAGGGCGCGGCGGACGGCCGGGATGGTGCGGGAACCGGCCCGGACCAGGACCGCCATCTCGCCCCACGGAACGCCGTCCTCCAGATGCGCCCGGCGCAGGATGTCGGCCACATTGTCCAGTTCCGTACCGGCCGTCGGGTACGTGTAGACCTCCACCCGGCCCCCGTCGCGCACCGGGGTCAGTTCGCGGTGGGCGCGGACCCGGTCGGCGGGCAGGCGGGGCAGCGGCATGCGCCGGGTCAGCAGCCGGGTGGCGTCCAGCAGGGCGGCCCCGGAGCGGCGGGAGGTGCGCAGCACCTGGACGGGTGCCGGGCGGCCGTCCGCGCGGGGGAAGGCGTGCGGGAAGTCCAGGATGCCGCCGACGTCCGCGCCGCGGAACGCGTAGATCGACTGGTCGGGGTCGCCGAAGGCGACGAGGGTGCGTCCGCCGCCGGCCAGGGCGCGCAGCAGCCGTACCTGGGCGGGGTCGGTGTCCTGGTACTCGTCGACGTACACGGCGTCGTACTGGGCGGCGAGGCGTTCGGCGACGCCCGCGCGGTGGGTGAGGAGCACCGCGCGGTGGACGAGTTCGGCGTAGTCCAGGACGCCCTGGAGGTCGAGGACGTCGAGGTACTCGGCGAGGAACACGGCGGCGGCGCGCCAGTCGGGGCGGCCGATGCGCCGGGCGAAGTCCGCCAGGGCGTCCGGGCCGAGGCCCAGCTCACGGCTGCGGGCGAGCACCGCGCGGACCTCGTCGGCGAAGCCGCGGGTGGTGAGGCAGGCGCGCAGTTCGTCGGGCCAGCGCACGTGCGCCAGGCCGAGCCGCTCCAGGTCGGCCTGGCCGGCCAGCAGCTCGCGCACGGTGACGTCCTGCTCGGGGCCGGACAGCAGCCGCAGCGGCTCGACGAACAGGTCGCTGTCCTGGTGGGCGCGGACCAGGGCGTAGCTGAACGAGTGGAAGGTGGTCGCCCGGGGCGCGCGCGCGGCGCCGGTGCGCAGCGCCATGCGGTCGCGCAGCTCGACGGCGGCCTTGCGGCTGAAGGTGAGCACCAGGATGCGTTCGGGGTCGGCGCCGCGGGCGATGCGCTCGGCGACGGACTCCACCAGCGTGGTGGTCTTGCCGGTGCCCGGGCCGGCGAGGACGAGCAGCGGACCGGCGCGGTGGTCAACCACCGCTCGCTGGGCGGCGTCCAGATGAGGGGGGTCCACGCGCGCGGGCGGGGTACGGACCAGTCGGTAAGCGCCACGGGTCCCCTGCCGCACCTGGGGGTGCGGCAGATGCCTGACGGAGGAAGAGGAGCTCACGTGGTTCGCCGGTCCTGGTGGGGTTGCTGGTGGGGCGGCCGTCCCTCGGGGTGGGCGGTGGCCGCGGGGTGAGGGGGACACGTGCAGCCGACGCTACGCCGGCGGGAAGGCCGGCAGCGGAGCTTCCGCTTCTTCCCTCCCGTCACTCGCGGCGCGTGTGTACCCCACCCCACGAACGTACGTCATGCCACCGACGTGCCCCGAGTCTCCCGGTTCCCTCGTACGGATCACGGGTCGCACACCCGTCGGTCCGATGGCGGAAGCTGTCAGGTGTGAACCTGCGCGTGTCCGCCGCCGTCCCACCGCGCCCGTCTCATGTCGACGCGCGGCAGGTGGTCCTCCGCGGCCCTGCCCGCCTCCTTCAGGGGCGTGCCCTCCTCCCGGTACCGGGCGAGCGCCTCCAGTTCGTGGCCCGGCAGCAGAACGCCGTCCGCGCGGACGACACGCCACCAGGGCACGCCCCCGCCGTAGAGGGACATCACCCGGCCGACCTGCCGGGGACCGCCCTCGCCCAGCCACTCGGCGACGTCCCCGTAGGTCATCACGCGCCCGGGCGGGATCGCCTCGGTGGCGTCCAGGACGCGCTCGGCGTACTCCGGCAGCGCGTCCGAGAACTCGGGGCCGATGTCGTCCGAGGGCTCAGGACCGACGTCGTCCGAGGACGCGGAACCGGTGTCGTCCCGGGGCTCTGGACCGATGTCGTCCGGAAGGCTTCGCTCGCTCATCCGCTCCATCCTGCCGCACCCCTCCGACACCGGTACGCACGCGCGTGGCCGCTTCGCGTGCCTCGCCCGGCAGCGGTGCTTGGGGCAGACTGTGCGGCCCCGCATGGGGACCCTGAGGACCCTGATGCCCCCGGCCGCCGGTGCGGCATGCCACCATCGTGCGGGCGGTGACCGGTGATACGAGAGCAAGAAGAGACGATGAAGCAGCAGGGTGTGCGACCCGGGGACACGGAGGGCACCTCTGACGCTTCGGCGCGTCCCGGCACCGGGAAGACGGCCGACGGCGAGGGCGGCGCGGGCAGTACCGCGCCGGACGCCGCGGACACCGCGCACATCGACGAGGTCGAGGGCGACGAGCCGCTGCTCCCCGCGCGCGTGCACCGGCCCTCCGATCTGATGCGCCTGTTGGTGGGCGTGCTCGCCGTCGCCGTGCTGCTCGCCGTCGCCGCCTTCGCGCACGGCACCACCTCGGGCCTCGAACAGGACATCAACAAGGGCACCGGCCAGGCACCCGATGTGCTGACCAGGATCGCGGGTCTGGTCTCCAGCATCGCGATCCTGCTGGTGCCGGTCGCCTTCGCGATCGAACGGCTGATCAAGCGGGACGGGCTGCGGATCGCCGACGGCGTGCTCGCCGCCGTCCTCGCCCACGGGGTGACGCTCGCCACCGACCTGTGGGTGGCCGAGGCCGCGCCCGGCTCCATTCAGGAGGCGCTCACCCAGCCCGCGCCCGGGGAGCTGCACGCCCTGACCGACCCCGTGCACGGCTACCTGGCGCCGGTCATCGCGTACATGACGGCCGTCGGTATGTCCCGCAGGCCCCGGTGGCGCTCGGTGCTGTGGGTCGTCCTGTTGCTGTACGCCTTGTCGATGCTGGTCACCGGCTACACCACACCGTTCTCCATCATCCTGACGGTGCTGATCGGCTGGGCCGTGGCCTCCGGGACGCTGTACGCGGTCGGCTCCCCCAACGTCCGCCCCACCGGGCGGACGCTGATGGCGGGCCTGATGAGGGTCGGCTTCCACCCGGTGACCGCCTCCCGCGAGGAGGCCCCGGCGGACTCCGCCGAGACCGGCGACCGCGGCCGGCGCTATTTCGTCACCCTGGAGGACGGCCCGCCCCTGGACGTCACGATCGTCGACCGGGAGCAGCAGGCCCAGGGCTTCTTCTACCGCGCGTGGCGCAACCTGACCCTGCGCGGCTTCGCCACCCGCAGCAGCCTGCAGTCGCTGCGCCAGGCGCTGGAGCAGGAGGCGCTGCTGGCCTACGCGGCGATCGCGGCCGGAGCCAACGCGCCCAAGCTGATCGCCACCTCGGAGCTGGGCCCCGACGCCGTGATGCTCGTCTACGAGCACACCGGCGGACGCACCCTGGACTCGCTGGCGGACGAGGAGATCACCGACGACCTGCTGCGCGGCACCTGGGAGCAGGTACGGGCCCTGCAGTCCCGGCGGATCGCGCACCGGCGGCTGGTCGGGGACGCCATCCTGGTGGATCGTTCCGGCAGTGTGATCCTCACCGACCTGCGGATCGGCGAGATCGCCGCCGGTGACCTGCTGCTGCGCATGGACGTCTCCCAGCTCCTGGTCACCCTCGGACTGCGGGTCGGCGCCGAGCGGGCGGTCGCCTCGGCGGTCGGCGTCCTCGGCCCGGACGCCGTCGCGGACTGTCTGCCGATGCTCCAGCCGATCGCGCTCAGCCGCTCCACGCGCGCGACGCTGCGCCGACTGGCCCGGGAACGGTCCCAGCGCGAGCGCGAGGCCGTCCTGGAGGCGTCCAGGCAGGCCAAGCAGGCCCGCCTGGAGGCGGCCGGGGAGCCCGGCGGGGCGACGGCCGGGGACAAGCCCGGCAAGAAGGCCGTACGCGCGGAGCAGCGGGCCGAGAAGCGGGCGCTGGACGAGGCCCTGGACGAGGCCCGCGAGGAGGACCTGCTCACCCAGATCCGCTACGAGGTGCTGCGGATCAGGCCGCAGGCCCCCGTCGAGCCGGCCCGTCTGGAACGGGTCCGGCCGCGCACTCTGATCAGCTTCATCGCCGGCGCGATCGGCGCGTACTTCCTGCTGACGCAGCTCACCCACATCGAGTTCGGGCCGCTGATCTCGAACGCCGAGTGGGGCTGGGTCGCCGCGGCGGTGCTGTTCTCGGCGGCCAGTTATGTCGCGGCGGCGATGTCCCTGCTGGGGTTCGTGCCCGAGCGGGTGCCGTTCGTGCGGACGGTGGCCGCGCAGGTCGCCGGGTCGTTCGTGAAGATCGTCGCCCCGGCCGCGGTCGGCGGCGTCGCCCTGAACACCCGCTTCCTCCAGCGCGCGGGCGTGCGCCCCGGGCTCGCGGTGGCCAGCGTGGGCGCCTCGCAGTTGTTCGGGCTGGGCTGCCACATCCTGATGCTGCTGTCCTTCGGCTACGTCACCGGCACCGAGAAGACGCCCTCCCTGTCGCCGTCCCGGACGGTCATCGCCGGTCTGCTGACGGTGGCGGTGCTCGTCCTGGTGGTCACCTCGGTGCCCTTCCTGCGGAAATTCGTCGTCACGCGCGTGCGGTCGCTGTTCGCCGGGGTGGTCCCGCGCATGCTGGACGTGCTGCAGCGCCCGCAGAAGCTGATCACCGGCATCGGCGGGATGCTGCTGCTCACCGCCTGCTTCGTGATGTGCCTGGACGCCTCGATCAGGGCCTTCGGCGACGAGTCGACCTCCATCAGCATCACCAGCGTCGCCGTCGTCTTCCTGGCGGGCAACGCCCTGGGGTCCGCGGCGCCGACCCCGGGCGGCGTCGGCGCGGTCGAGGCGACCCTGACGGTCGGTCTGATCGCCGTCGGCCTCCCCAAGGAGGTCGCCGCCCCCGCGGTGCTGCTGTTCCGGCTGCTCACCCTGTGGCTGCCGGTGCTGCCGGGCTGGCTGGCCTTCACCCACCTGACACGGAAACAGGCGCTGTAGCCGGGGCCGGGCCCGCCGCGTACCCCGTACGGCCCGCGCCCCGAGCGCCGCGTCCCGGGCGCCCGCACGATGGGGGCATGCCGAATCCCCGCCGTCAGCGCGCCGCCGCCCTCACCGTCACCTCCGCGCTGCTGGCCCTGGCGCTCACGGGCTGCGGAGAGGACACCGGCGACGGGGACCTGACACGGCAGAAGCTCACCTGGCGGGAGTGCCCCGCCCCGTCCCAGGCGCAGGGCGGCGGCACCGCGCCCTCGCCGCTGCCGGGCGGCGGCACCTGGCAGTGCGCCACCATGAAGGCACCGCTGGACTGGGACGACCCCGAGGGCGACACGATCGGCCTCGCGCTGATCCGGGCGAGGGCGAGCGGCGAGGCCGGCCGGCGGATCGGATCGCTCGTCTTCAACTTCGGCGGCCCCGGCGGCTCGGGCGTCACCACGCTGCCCGCCTTCGCCGGGGACTACGCCAACCTGCGCACCCGCTACGACCTGGTCAGCTTCGACCCGCGCGGGGTCGGCCGCAGCGCGCCCGTGGAGTGCCTGGACGACGCCCGGCTCGACGCGTACTTCCAGCAGGACGCCACCCCCGACGACGCCGCCGAGCGCGCCGGACTGGTCAGGAACACCGAGGAGTTCAACGCGGCCTGCGAGAAGAACTCCCGGAAGATGCTGCCGCACGTGCGCACCACCGACGCGGCCCGTGACATGGACCTGATGCGGCAGGTCCTCGGCGACGACGAGCTGCACTACTTCGGCATCTCCTACGGCACCGAACTCGGCGGCGTCTACGCCCACCTGTTCCCCGAGAAGGTGGGCCGGGCCGTCTTCGACGCCGTCGTCGACCCGACGCAGAGCCCGGAGCAGAGTGCGCTCGGGCAGGCCAGGGGCTTCCAGCGGGCCCTCGACAACTACGCCGAGCACTGCGTCTCCCAGACCGAGGACTGCCCGGTCGGCGACAGCGCCCAGGACGTCAAGGACCGCATCGCCCGGCTCCTGAAGGACCTCGACGCCGAGCCCCTGCCCGGCGTCTTCCCCCGCCGGCTCACCCAGACCGCCGCGACCGGCGGCATCGCCCAGGCCCTGTACTCGCAGGACTTCTGGGAGTACCTCACCGAGGGCCTTGAACAGGCGTACGACGGTGACGGCCGGGTCCTGATGGCGCTGTCGGACGCGCTGAACGGGCGCGGCGACAACGGCGAGTACAGCAACATCACCGCCGCCAACGTCGCCATCAACTGTGCCGACGACAAGCCCCGTTACGACCCGGCCGACGTCGAGCGGAAGCTGCCGGAGTTCCGCGCCGCCTCCGGCCTGTTCGGCGACTACCTCGCCTGGTCCCTGCTGAGCTGCACCGACTGGGCGGTGCCCGGCGCGGCCGACCATCCCGACGTCGGTGCGGCGGGCGCCCCGCCGATCCTGGTCGTCGGCAACACCGGCGACCCGGCCACACCGTACGAGGGCGCGCGGAAGATGGTGCGGGCCCTGGGCAAGGGGGTCGGCATCGAGCTGACGTACAAGGGCCAGGGGCACGGGGCCTACGACAGCAAGAACAAGTGCGTACGGAACGCGGTCGACGGCTATCTGCTCGACGGCCGGGAACCGGCGGCCGGCACGGTCTGCTCCTGACCCTCCGACCCCGAGAATTCGCAGGTCAGAACGTTATCCACAGGCCCCGGCGGGTCCGCGCCGATCCGCCTACCATGGCATGACCGCCATCCGCGGCACGGTGCGGACGGCTTGTGAGGGGGGCACACATGGGGCGATGGCTGCGGTGGACGGCACTGGCGGGGGTCGCGGCACTGCTGACCGCGGGCTGCGGCGGCGGCTCGTCCGGCGACGGGAAGGACGGCGGCGGGGGCGACGGGCCGCTGACGGCCCAGCGGCTCGACTGGGGGCGCTGCGAGGCCACCTCGGACGGCCCCGCGCCGGGCGGCGACTGGCAGTGCGCCACGCTCAAGGTGCCCCTGGACTGGGCCGACCCGGACGGCGAGCGGATCGGCCTGGCGCTGATCCGCACCAAGGCCCGCGGTGAGCGGCGCGCGGGCTCGCTGCTGTTCAACTTCGGCGGCCCCGGCGGCTCCGGCGTCTCGATGCTGCCGTCGTACGCCGACACCGCGTCCTCCTTGCGGGAGCGGTACGACCTGGTGAGCTGGGACCCGCGCGGCGTGGCCGCCAGCGAGGGCGTCCGCTGCCGGGGCGACAAGGAGACGCAGGCCGCCGAGTCGGTGGACGCCACCCCGGACACCCCGGCGGAGGAGCGGGCGTATCTGAAGAACGCCGCCGACTTCGCCAAGGGCTGCGAGCGCTCCGCGGGCAAGCTGATCGCGCACGTCTCGACCACGGACACCGCCCGCGACATGGACCTGCTCCGCCAGGTGCTGGGCGACCGCAGGATGCACTACTTCGGCATCTCCTACGGCACCGAACTCGGCGGGGTCTACGCCCACCTGTTCCCGAAGCACGTGGGGCGGATGGTCCTGGACGCGGTCGTGGACCCGACCGCCGACACCATCGGGCACGCCGAGCACCAGGCGAGGGGCTTCCAGCGGGCGCTGGACGACTATCTGCGCTCCACCGGCCAGGACCCCGAGCAGGGCACACGGAAGATCGCCGGCCTGCTGGAGCGGATCGACGCGGAGCCGCTGCCCACCTCGTCCTCGGGGCGGGAGCTGACCCAGACGCTGGCCCTGACCGGGCTCGTGCTGCCCCTCTACAGCAAGGCGAGCTGGCCGGCCCTGACCAGTGCGCTGGAGGCCGCCGAGGACGGCGACGGTTCGGAGCTGCTGGCGCTGGCCGACGGGTACAACGAGCGTGATCCGTCGGGGCACTACGGCACGACGACCCACTCCCAACGGGTCATATCGTGCTTGGACGACAAGCGGCGGCCCACGCTGGAGGAGACCAGGAGGCTGCTGCCGGAGTTCGAGCGGATCTCCCCCGTGTTCGGCGCCTTCCTGGGCTGGGACACGGCCGGCTGGTGCCACGGCTGGCCGGTGCCCGGACAGCACGAGACGCCCGAGGTGAGCGCGCCGGGCGCGGCCCCGGTGCTGGTGGTCGGGAACACGGGCGACCCGGCGACCCCGTACGAGGGGGCCCGCAGGATGGCGGACGAGCTGGGCGAGGACGTGGGTGTGGTGCTCACCTGGAAGGGCGAGGGGCACGGTGCCTACGGCAGCGGGAGCGACTGTGTCGACTCCGCGGTCGACGCCTATCTGCTGGACGGGACCGGGCCTCGGGACGGCACGGTCTGCTCCTGACGACGATGGGGGCCGCCGGCACCCGCGGTGCCGGTGACCCCCACCCTGGAAGCGGAGCAGCTTTGGTCTCAGTAGACCGGCTTGTCCGGCTCGATCTGGTTGACCCAGCCGATCACGCCGCCGCCGACGTGGACGGCGTCCGAGAAACCGGCCGACTTCAGGACCGCGAGGACCTCCGCACTGCGGACACCCGTCTTGCAGTTCAAGACGATCTTCTTGTCCTGCGGGAGGCTCTCCAGCGCGGTGCCCATGAGGAACTCGTTCTTCGGGATCAGCCGGGCGCCCGGGATGGACACGATCTCGAACTCGTTGGGCTCGCGGACGTCGATCAGCTCGATGTTCTCGCCGTCGTCGATCCACTCCTTGAGCTGCTTGGGAGTGATCGTGGAGTCGGCGGCCGCCGCCTGGGCCTCGTCGGAGACGACGCCGCAGAACGCCTCGTAGTCGATCAGTTCGGTGACGGTCGGGTTCTCGCCGCAGACCGCGCAGTCGGGGTCCTTGCGGACCTTGACCTGGCGGTACTGCATCTCCAGGGCGTCGTAGATCATCAGGCGGCCGACCAGCGGCTCGCCGATGCCCGCGAGGAGCTTGATGGCCTCGTTGACCTGGATGGAGCCGATGGACGCGCACAGCACGCCGAGCACGCCGCCCTCGGCGCAGGAGGGGACCATGCCGGGGGGCGGGGGCTCCGGGTAGAGGCAGCGGTAGCAGGGGCCGTGCTCCGACCAGAAGACGGACGCCTGGCCGTCGAACCGGTAGATCGAGCCCCAGATGTACGGCTTGTTCAGCAGCACGCAGGCGTCGTTGACCAGGTAGCGGGTCGCGAAGTTGTCCGTGCCGTCGATGATCAGGTCGTACTGGCTGAAGATGTCCATCACGTTGTCGGCCTCGAGCCGCTCTTCGTGCAGGACCACGTTCACGTACGGGTTGATGCCCTTGACGGTGTCGCGGGCGGACTCGGCCTTGGAGCGGCCGATGTCGGACTGGCTGTGGATGATCTGGCGCTGCAGGTTCGACTCGTCGACCTCGTCGAACTCCACGATGCCGAGGGTGCCGACGCCCGCGGCGGCGAGGTACATCAGCGCCGGCGAACCCAGGCCGCCGGCGCCCACACAGAGCACCTTGGCGTTCTTCAGCCGCTTCTGCCCGTCCATCCCGACGTCCGGGATGATCAGGTGGCGGGAGTACCTGCGGACCTCGTCTACGGTGAGCTCAGAGGCTGGCTCGACCAGGGGTGGCAGCGACACGGGGACTCCGTTGGTCGGTCAATCATGACGGTTGTTCTCCCCGTAACACTGCCACGCGCTTTTTCATTCCGAGACACCCGTCCCGACCTGCGAGACGATGGTGTCCCAGTAGCCGGGCATCGCCTCCCAGGGGCCGGTGCTGCCGTGCCGGTGGGTGCGGTCGGTGCGGTCGGTGAACCAGATGGTGGCGGCGCCCTGCCAGCGGGCGATGCGCAGGGCCTCGTCGAGGTGGGGCCGGGGCACGCCGTGCACGAAGTGGCAGAACCGCTCGGGCGGGTGGTCGGCGGTCCACTCGGGCGCCTGGGACCACCGGTAGTCGGTCCAGGGGCCGCGGAAGGTCACCAACTGGTCGCCGAGGGCGGCGTAGCCGGGGTGCGGGTGGGTGTCGTGGCCGAGGACGATGTGGGCGTCGTCACGGACGGCGCGCAGGGCGCCGGTCGTGCGGCGGACCGCGGGCAGGGCGGTCCGGCCGGCGGGGCAGCGGTGCAGCAGGAATCCGTCGGCGCGGTACCAGTCGAGGTACCGCCGGGCCTGCTGGACCAGTTCGCCGGTGCCGCGGGTGCCGTGGGCGGCGTCGAGGTGGCCGAGGACGCGCACGCCCGCGTTGCGCAGCCGGCCGGCCGCTGCCAGGCAGTCCGGGTCGGGGTGGGCGCCGGGGCCGTCGGCGACGTTGAGGACGACCCAGTGCAGCGGGGTGCCGGGGCGGGTGAGTCCGGCCCACTCGGCGGCGGCGACGAGGGGGTGGGCCAGGCCGGGGACGCCGAGGCCGGTGCGGAGGCCGGTGCCCGGGTCGGCCGGTCTGGTGCCGGTCAGATACGACACGCGGCCTCCATCCAGATGTCGGCGAGGGATTCCTCCAGGTTGATGCGGGGGCGCCAGCCGAGCCGGTCGCGGGCGGTGCGCACGTCGGCCTGCTGCCAACTGCCGCAGCCGTCCGGGTACGGGTACGTGACCGGGATGACGTGTTCGGGGTCGGCGCGGTGGCCGAGGGCGTCCATCCGGTGGTGGCCCATGCCGTCGACGCGGTGGTGCCCCGGGGCGTCGGCGCGGTGGCCGAGGCCGTCGGCGCGGTGGCCGACGGATTCGCCGCGGGGGTGGCCGATGGTGGGCCGGAGGGCGCCGGGCGGGCCGTCGAGTTCGTGCAGGGCGCCGCCGTAGCCGGCCACGCGGGCGAGGGTGGCGGCGGCGTCGCGGAGCCGGACGGCCCGGCCGGAGCCGATGTTGATCACGCCCTGTGCGGCGGAGAGGGAGGCGGCGTGCACGGCGCGGGCCACATCGCGGACGTCGACGAAGTCGCGCTGGGCGCCGAGCCCGCCGAGGCGGAGTTCGCCGTCGCCGGACTGCATGGCGCGACGCATGGCCTCGGCGAGCCGGCCCAGGGGTGAACCGGCGGGGGTGCCGGGGCCGGCCGGTGAGAAGACGCGGAGGACGACGGCGTCCAGGCCGGAGCCGAGGACCAGTTCGGTGGCGGCGAGTTTGCTGACGCCGTAGGGGCCGCCGGGGCGCGGGACGGCGTCCTCGGCGGTGGAGGAGCCGGGCTGGCTGGGGCCGTACTCGGAGCTGCAGCCGATCTGTACCAGGCGGGCGCCGCAGCCGCTGCGGCGCAGGGCCTCGCAGACGGTGGCGACGGCGACGGTGTTGTGCCGGGTCAGTTCGCGGGCGCCGCCCCGGGTGGTGCCGGCGCAGTTGATGACGACGCCGGGGTGGACCGCGTCGAGGAAGCGGGTGAGAGCGCCGGGGCTGCCGCTGGCGAGGTCGAAGCGGACGTCGGCGTCGTCGCCGCGGCCGAGGGCGGTGAGCTGGACGGCGGGGTCGGCGAGCAGACGGTCGGCGACGAAGCGGCCGATGTAGCCGTTGGCTCCGATCAGCAGGACTCTCATCGGACGGCTCCCGGGGCCGAGGTTCCGGGTCGGGAGGTGGTCATGTGGGGTTCTCCTTCAGGGGGTGATGCGGGGTCCGCCGGCACGGGGGGGGCCGGACTCGGGGGGCAGGTGGGGGGTGTCCGCCCGGGGCGGAGGGGCGGGACCGGTCACGGTCCGGGCTCCGGTCGCGCGTGGGCGGAGGCTCTGGTGAGGCGCCGGGCCGCGTGGCCCAGCAGGGCGAGGGCTCCGGCACCGCAGGCGGCGGTGGGGACGCCGCCGGGGCCCCAGGCGGTGACGAGCGCCTCGACGGGGGTGGCCAGCGGGCCGCAGTGCGGGAGGCGGCTCGCGAAGACACAGGCCAGGGCGGTGGCCTCGGCCGCCACGGCGGCGGTGAGGACGAGTGCGGGGGCGTGGACGAAGCCGTGCGCGGCGAGCAGGCGGGCCGACAGCAGCAGGGCGCCCAGGGTGAGGACCTCCGGGTAGGCGGGCTCCTCGCCGAGGGCTGCGGCGGTCAGGGCGAGGAGGGCGGCCAGGGCACCGAGGAACAGGGCGAAGCTGCCGAACAGCAGGGGCCGTACGGAGGTGGCGAACTCTTCCAGTCCGCGGCTCGTCGCCAGTCTGCGGCGGGCGCCGGTGGTGAACAGGTGGGCGCACCAGGCCGCCGGCGCGCAGGCCGCGGTGAGCGCCAGCACGGGGGCGACGGTGACGGGCCAGGGGCCGTCGGCGGCGCCGGTGGGCGGGCCGTCGGGACCGCCGCCGAGGGCCGCGGCGAGGAGTCCGTCGCCGAGGAGGGCGTACCCGGCGAGCCAGCAGGCCCAGGGCCCGGTGTGGTCGTCGGTGCCGCCGAGCGGTCCGCGCCGCAGCGCCGCCCGCAGGGCCAGCAGGACGGCCAGCGCACCGCCGACGGCCGTGCACAGGCGGGACTGCCCCTGGGTGAGCCGCAGTCCGACGACCGTCGCCGCGCACAGCAGACCGGGGAGGAGGGACAGCGCGGCCCAGACGGCACGTGGGGGCGCGGGGCGGTCGGAGTCCGCCGAGGGCGCGCGGGTGCCCGGGGCCGCCGGTGTGTCACCGCCGCGCGGGGCACGGGCGTACATCTCCTCCGCGAGGGAGAAGACGTCCCGGTGGCGGAAGCGGGCGGCGGTCCGGTCGGTGATGCCGTGCGCCTCCAGGCCGGCCGCGATCTCCAGCGGGTCCACGGCCCGCTCGCACAGCTCGCGGTGCCGGTGCAGCAGCGCCTTCACGGGGTCCGCGCCGAGCCGGCGGACGGGCGCCGGGCGACGGGGTGCGGCGGGACGTTCCGCCACGCCGGAAGCGGCGCCGGCACCGGCGCCCGCACCCGCACCCGCACCCGCACCCGCACCCGCACCCGCACCGAGGCTCGCGTTCTGCCTGGACACCACTGTCCGAACCGCCTTCCGCCCTGCTCCGGAGACCGCGTCCGAACCCTGAGCCACATCCGGGCCCGGGGTCGGGTCCAGGCCCGGGGCCGGGTCCACGCCCGAGGCCGGGTCCACGCCCGAGGCCGGGTCCACGCCCGGGGCCGGGACCGAGCCCGGGGCCGGGACCGAGCCCGGGGCCGGGACCGAGCCCAGGTCCGAGCCCCCGTCGAGGTACGCCCGCGACCGTTCGTCCCACGCGCCGGGGCTGCTCGGGGTGCCAGGTCGGTCGATGTCGCCGAAGCCGCCGATGCCTTCGAGGTCGTTCATCGGACCGCCTCCGTGGCGGAGGTCGGCGCGGTCGCCCGGACCGGTGGGTCCACGGCCCAGTCGGGGCGGCTCCGGGGGACGAGGGGGCTCGTCGGCCCGGTCCAGCGGCCGGGGACGTGGGCCTCGGCGGGCGCGGCGAACGGGACGGGTTCGCCGGTGGCGTCGAGGAGGACGCGGCGGATCGGGGTGCGCGAGAGGATCTCCAGGTAGAGGCCGTGGAACGCCGAGACGTTCTGCTCGACGGTGAAGAGTTCGAGGGCGCGGGCGCGCGCCGCGGCGCCCAGGCGTGCACGGCGCTCGGGGTCGCGCAGCAGCGATACGCACGCCTCCGCGAGCGCCCTCGGATTGCGCGGCGGTACGACGAGCCCGGTGCCGCCGATCACCTCGACCACCGCGCCGACGTCCGTGGACACCGTCGCGCGGCCGCTGAACATGGCCTCGACCAGGCCGACCGGGAAGCCCTCGATGACGCTGGAGAGGACGACCAGGGCGCCGGAGGCGTACGCGTCGGCGGCGGTGGGCAGTTCCGGACCTCCGATCTCGTCGAAGGAGACCGGGTTGTGGCCGACGGCGTGCGGGCCGTCGGCCTCGTCGGGGAAGAGCTGCGCGGCCAGCGCCTGGCAGTGGGCGAGGTAGGCGGTGCCCTCGGGGCCGTCGGGGGCGCCGATGATCCGCAGGCGCGTCCCGGGTTGCGCCTTGCGGATCTCGGCGAAGGCGTGGAGGAGGGAGACCAGGTCCTTGGTGGGTTCGACGCGGCCGACCCACAGGAGGGTGTCCGGGTCGGCGGCGCTCTCCGGGGCCTCCCCCACCTCGGCGAACGGGGCCGCGTCCATCCCGGGGTAGACGGTGCGCAGCTTGGCGCGGTCGGCTCCGCACCGTTCCTGCCAGCGGCGGGCGTGCCCGTTGCCGGGGGTGATGACGGCGGCCCGCCGGTAGGTCTCGGCGGCGAGCCGGCCGTGGAAGGCGGCGAGCAGCGCGCGTATGGCGGGGGTGGTGCGGGGCGCGGTCAGGTAGTGCGTACGGAGGCGCACGCCGTACTCGGTGACCAGCAGGGGGACGTCGAAGAAGTGCCGGGCGAGCAGGCCGGGCAGTGCCGCCGGGCCGCCGGAGGCCGCGTGGCACAGGTCGACCGCGCCGAGGCCGGCGTCGTCGTACCAGTCGAGGGAGAGGGGGCGCAGGGCGCGTTCGAGGTGCGCGGCGACGGTGAGCAGATCGGGCACGCGCGCCTCACGTGCCGGGCGCTGGGCGCCGGGGGCGCGACAGGCACGCTCCAGGGCGCGTACGGCGGTCTCGGAGCGGAGCGCGCCGACCAGGCCGCCCTCGTCGCGGGCGAGTTCGGCGAGGCCGTAGAGGGCGTTGGCGAAACGGTCCGCCTCCATGGCCGAAGCGTTCTCCGCATCCCCGGGAGGGTCCGCCGGGCCGGTCGCCGCGGTCGCGCAGAGGGCGGCGGCGAGGTCGCCGTAGTACTCGGTGAAGCGCCGGCGCGTGCGCCGTCCGTAGCCGACGCCGTCCTCCTCGGCCGTCCACAGCGGTGCGGTGCGGACCCGGCTGACCTGCGGCGGCAGCGGGACCCAGCCCGCGTCCTCCTGGCGCTCGTCGCGGCTGAGCGCGTAGACGTCGAACTCGTGCTGGTCGAGCCCGCGTACGAGCCGGTCGCACCAGAGTCCCGCGTCACCGCTCACATACGGATAGCCACCCTCCGTAAGCAGTCCGATGCGCACGCGTGCACTCCCGATCTCCCGTGTGGGGAGCCGCCGTTGGTCCGGCGACTCACAGCGGGACGAACGTAAGCGGACAAGGTGGGGGTGTGATGGACGGTTGTCCGTCGCACCACCAAAAGGGGTGAACGGTCGTGACTTTCCGGCGCGACGTGCGTTCGGTCGCGCTAGGCGACCCCTCGCTCACACCTTGTGACGCCCGGAGTCCGGCGGCGGCTCAGTCGTTCGGGTACGGCCAGGGGTTGGCGCGGCAGCGGATGCCGTCGTACTCCAGGAACTTGGTCTGCTGCTGCATGACGGGCGCGAGATCGCCGTCCTTGTCGCAGGTCACGTGGTTGTGGCCGAGACGGTGGCCGACCTCGTGGTTGATCAGCATCTGCCGGTACGCGTAGATCTTCGCGTCACCGTACGTCTTGGCGCCGCGCGCCCACCGGTAGGCGTTGATCATGACGCGTTCGGTGGCGGCCGAGTCGCAGGACACGTTGTCGATGGTGGTGTCCAGCCCGGACTTCGCGCACCAGTCGGCGGTGGTGCCCGGACTGGCGAGCGTGATCACGAAGTCGGGGTGCCCGGAGTGGATGCGTTCGAACGTACGGGCGCCGTTGTGGGCCCAGCTCCGGTCGTCGTTGAGCGTCTCCTGCACGGCGCGTGCGAAGAGCCCGCCGTCGAGGCGGAGCCCCCGCTCCACGTCCACGCGGTAGGTGAACTTCTGCCCCTTCCCGGGCGCCTTGGCGACCCCGGGGACCGCGTCGAACTTCCCCGAGCCCTTCAGGGTGGGGCTGAGCGGGTACGTCCGGCTCATCTTCTGGGCGTACGTCAGCGGCGCCTTGGCGCCGGTCGCGCCGGGGCCGGTCTTCGCGGGCCGGCTCACGTCCGGCGCGGGGACGTGGAGGTCGCGCGCCTGGTCGGTGGCGGCACGGGACGCCGCGTCCTCCGCGCGCCCGTCGGTGACCTGTCCGGCCACGACGATCGCCAGCACGGTGGTGACGGCGGCCGCCGCGATGCCGGTGTAGGTACGGCCCTTGCCGCCCTTGTCCGCCTCGGCGGGCGCTCCCGCGCGCGACGGTGCGGGGGGCGCGTCGACGGCGGCGCGCGCCGTGCCGCGGGTGCGGACGGCGTCCTCGGCGGCGTTCCAGTCGGTGACGGTGGCGTAGGGGTCGGCGGCGGCGCTCGGGGACTTGCGGGGCGCGAAGCCGTCGCCGTCCGCCCCGAAGGCGTCGAGGTAGTCCTGCCGGGGCCCGCCCGGTACCGGGGCCTGCCGTTGCCGCTGCCGCGGAAGCGGTACGCCGGGCGCCTGCCCCGCGCCGGCCGCGCCGGCCCGCCCCCTCAACTCGCCCCAGCCGCCACCGGCTTCACGCTGCTCGGGATGGCCGCCCCGCACCTGCGGCACCCCGTGCGCGGGAGTGCCGGGCCCTCCTTCGAACGCACGCGGCACACCATGCGCAGGCGTCCCATCGGGCAACCTCGGCACACCATGCGCAGGCGTCCCATCGGGCAACCTCGGCACACCCTGCGCGGGCGTCCCGTCCGGCAACCTCGGCACACCACGCGCAGGCGTCCCGTCCGGCACCCTCGGCACACCCTGCGCAGGCGTCCCGTCCGGCAGCCGCGCGCCACGAGCGGGCGCCCCGTCCGGCAACCGCGCGCCCCCGCGCCCGCCCGGCGCCGCCCCCCTCTGCGGCGGGGTGCGTCCTGGCGTGCCCGGTGTCTGCTCGATGTCCCCCGCCCCGCGTCGCCGCTCGCGCGGTCCGGCGGTGTCCGCGGTGTCGCTGCCCTCGGCCCCCCGGGAGGTCCTGGAGACCTTCGGGGCCGGTCCGCGGCGGCTGTGGCGTCCCACGTCGCGCCTCAGCCTCCTGTGCTGTCGTCGGCGTACCTGTCGTCATCGTCGTCGGCGGCGGCACCCGCCGACTCGCCCGTGTCCGCGAGGAGTTCGCGGAACGCCGTGGCGACCGTCCCGGGATACTCCATCATGGCGACGTGCCCGGCGTCCGGCAGGGTCAGCAGCCGCGAGTCACGGAAGGCACGGGCGGCGCGCTGGGCCATGCGGTAGCCGACGAGCTTGTCCCGGCCACCATAGATGAGCAGCGTCGGTGCGAGAACCCGCTCGGCCTGGCGCCACAGCCCGTGTTGACCGCCGACCGTATAGGCGTTGACTATCCCCCGCGCGGAGCGCGCCATCGCGTCCCAGAAGTACGGCAGCCGCTGCCGTCGTTCCATCTCCTCGACCGCGTGCCGGAAGCCCTCTTCCGACACCCGCCCGGGGTCGCCGTAGGACAGGGCGAGCACGCCGCGGACGCGCTGTTCGGCCGTCCAGCCCCGGCTGAACCGGGTGAGCAGCGACACCGCCCCGGGCAGCGCCAGCAGCCCGGTCGGCACGGCGGTGCGCTGCACCCGTATCTCGGGGAGGGCGGGCGAGACGAGGGTCAGGGTGCGCACCAGGTCGGGGCGGACCGCGGCCACCCGGGTGACGACCGCGCCGCCGAGCGAGTTGCCGAACAGGTGCACGGGTCCGCGTCCCGAGGCGTCGAGGTAACGGATCACCGCACGCGCGTGTGCCGATATCGAGTAGTTGCCGTCGTCCGGCGGCGGGGAGTCGCCGAAGCCGGGCAGGTCGACGGCCTCGTTGTCGAGGACGTCGTCCAGCAGGGGCATCATCGCCGACCAGTTCTGCGAGGAGCCGCCGAGGCCGTGGACGTACAGGGCGGGCGGCAGTCCTTCGCGGGCCGGGGTTCTCGACCGCACCGTCAGGGTGATGCCCGGCAGGTGCACCGACCTCAGGCGCTCGCCCTCCGCGATCCGTACGGCCGTGGCCCGCGGCAGTACGGCGGCGGGCGGTACGGACGGCAGTTCGGTCGAAGACATGCGGCAATGTTACGAGACGATCACGCAATGGCTCACGTGTTCGGCATCACAACAGTGGGTGCTGAGCGGGTCCCTTGCGGGTACAGAGGGTCACACACGGGCCGGTCCGGACGGCATGGCGTCCGGATCGGGTGTCTCCTACTCTCGGAGAGAGGGCACCCGCGTGTGGCCCCTGCATCCAGGGACGTTCGTAGAAAGGGAGCCCAGCATGGCCATCGACCCCACCGACCCCGAGACCTTCCGGGACGAGGAGGCGCAGGAGTCGCCGGAGGTCGGCGTCGAGGCGCCCGACGCCGACGCCGCCGAGCAGCAGGCGGACATCGCGCCGGACCGCGACGACCCGCTGACCGGCGTGGACCCCGGCCGCGCCAGCGAGGCCGACCTCGCGGAGCAGGCCAGGGTGGTCACCCTCGACGAGGACGACTACCGCTGACCGGTCGGCGGAAGGCGCCGCCCGACAGGAGGAGGGGCCGATCTTTGCCCGGCGTGAACCGGCCTGAAACCTTTTGGGTGGCTTTCGCCGCCGTCCGGTCCGTGAAATTCTGCGTCCGCACCGCGCACACCACGGTTACCGAAAAGTACGATGGCGGCGCGGCGCACACCGCACGTGGACGACTTTGGGAGGCGGCGTGACAGCCATCGAGCAGACAGAGGCGGTACGCCCGCGGGGCACCCGCCTGCCGCGCCGTGCCCGACGGAACCAGCTCCTGGGCGCCGCGCAGGAAGTCTTCGTGGCCCAGGGCTACCACGCGGCCGCGATGGACGACATCGCCGAGCGCGCCGGGGTCAGCAAGCCGGTGCTCTACCAGCACTTCCCGGGCAAGCTCGACCTCTACCTCGCGCTGCTGGACCAGCACTGCGAGTCGCTGATCCAGTCGGTGCGCGGCGCGCTGGCCTCGACCACCGACAACAAGCAGCGCGTCCGCGCCACGATGGACGCCTACTTCGCGTACGTCGAGGACGACGGCGGCGCCTTCCGCCTGGTCTTCGAGTCGGACCTGACCAACGAGCCCGCGGTGCGCGAGCGCGTCGACAAGGTGACGAACGAGTGCGCCGAGGCGATCTGCGACGTCATCGCCGAGGACACCGGCCTGTCCCGCGCGGAGTCGATGCTGCTGGCCTCCGGCCTCGGCGGGCTCGCACAGGTGGTGGCCCGCTCCTGGCTGCACAGCGACCGCAGCGTGCCGCGCGACCAGGCGGTGCAGTTGCTCGCCTCGCTGGCCTGGCGGGGCATCGCCGGCTTCCCGCTGCACGGGACCGACCAGCCGCACTGAGCCGCCGGACGCGTCCGACCGGTTTGTTCCCGTCCGCTGTTCGCTCCTGGCGTGGTAGGGCGGAGCGTGTACGTCCCCTCACCGGGCTAATGTGTGCTGGGTACGGCGCGGAAGGTCGCGCACTTCACTGACCGTCGGAGGGACATAGCCGTGGAGGTCAAGATCGGCGTGCAGCACGCGCCGCGCGAGATCGTTCTGGAGAGCGGTCAGAGCGCCGATGAGGTCGAGCAGGCGGTCGCCGCCGCGCTGGCCGGCAAGGCGCAGTTGCTGAGCCTCGTGGACGAGCACGGGCGCAAGGTCCTGGTCCCGGCCGACCGCCTGGCGTACGTCGAGATCGGTGAGCCGACCCCGCGCAAGGTGGGCTTCGGCGCGCTGTAGCGGCGGCGTCGGCGGACGTCAGCGGAAACGGCAGGGCCCGGCGGTCACACACCGCCGGGCCCTGCCGTTTCCGCTCGCGGCGGCTGTGTCCGCGTACACAAAGGGCGCACAACTGCCCCACAGGGGATGATTGGATTTCGCAGGTCAGGGGTATGACGACTGCAACCGTTCGGGCAGGCCGGCCGTGTGGGAGGGACCCCGACATGCTCCTGGAAGCGCTCTTGGCCGCGATGCTCGGCCTGGCCCTCGCCTGGGCCGCCGTCCACCGCGTGCCGCACCGTCTGCCGGGCCGCGTCCTGGTCCTGCCGACGGGTGTCGCCGGGGCCCTCTTCGGGGCGTTCGTCACGCACAGCGCGCTCGGCGCCGGCAGTCTGCTGGTGGTCCTGCTGGGCTCGGCGGCCGTCTCCTCGGCCTCGCTGTCGCTCCTGCTGCGCCCCGCGGGCAGACTGCGCGGCCGATCGGCCACCGCCTGACGGGCCGCGCGCCTCGGTGCGCCTGACCGGTCGAGCGCCTCGGTCCGCCTGACGGGCCGCGCGCCTCCGTCCGACTGACCGGCCGCGCGCCTCGGTCCCACTGACCTGCCGCGCGCCTCGGTCCCACTGACCGGCCGCGCGCCTCGGTCCGACTGAACTGAAGTTCGCCCTGGACCTCCGCCCGGAGGCAGCCGTGCTCCGGCGCGCGCCCCGAAGCGACCCTCCGCCCGACCGGCGGCCCCGTTCAGGCCGCGAGGCCCAGCGCCGCCATCCGCTTGGTGTGGGCCTCGGTGATGCGGGAGAACATCCGGCCGACCTCCGCCAGGTCGAACCCGTCCGCGACCCCGCCCACCAGCATCGTCGACAGGGCGTCCCGGTCGGCGACCACCCGCTGCGACTGCGACAGGGCCTCGCCCATCAGCCGCCGCGCCCACAGCGCCAGCCGCCCGCCCACCCGCGGGTCCGCGTCGATCGCCGCCCGCACCTTCTCCACGGCGAAACCGGCGTGCCCGGTGTCGTCCAGCACGGCCAGCACCAGCTCACGGGTGTCGGTGTCGAGCCGGGCCGCGACCTCGCGGTAGAAGTCACTGGCGATGGAGTCGCCGACGTACGCCTTGACCAGCCCCTCCAGCCAGTCCGAGGGGGCCGTCTGCTTGTGGAAGCCGTCGTAGGCGGCGACGAAGGGCTCCATCGCCCCCGTCGGCTCCTCGCCGATCTCGGCGAGCCGGCCCCGCAGTCGCTCGAAGTGGTGGAACTCCGCCGACGCCATCTTCGCCAGCTCCGCCTTGTCCGCCAGCGTCGGCGCCAGCTTGGCGTCCTCCGCGAGCCGTTCGAACGCCGCCAGCTCCCCGTAGGCCAGCGCGCCGAGCAGATCCACCACCGCGGCGCGGTACTGCGGGTCGGCGGAGGCGCTCGCCCAGTCCAGGGCGGCGACCCCGGTCCGCGGGGCGGGGGCGGGGGCTTCGGCGGCGGTGCCAGGCTTGTCAGAGCTCGTCATGCAGCGCACAATAGCCCGCTCGTCGCGGGGCGGAAGGCCCTGGTCAACCAGTGTGACGACGACTACGTCACGGGATCGGCCACCGCATGTGCGCGAATCCGGGGTATGGTGGTAATGCGCCTGCCGAGTATGTGACGTACGGGTACGTGACGTCTTCGACGGGCCGCACGCATGAGGATGCCCGGTCGGTGGCCCGATCGGCTCCGACCAGACAGCCCTCCCGGCCGTCCGCCACGGTGTGGACGGCAGCCGGAGGGGGACCCTCAGCGGTTCGAGCGCTAGAGCGTCGGCAGAGGTCCCGTGTCCACGGCTGGCCCCTGAGGCAAGCCGACGTCCCCGGCACGGTCCGGCACGACCCCCGCGCTCGCCTCGCACCGCGCACACAGAAGAGGCAGCACCCTGACTACGACGTTCCGATCCCTCGGGATCCTCCCCGAGACAGCCGAAGCCCTGGAAGCCGTCGGCATCGTCAATCCGTTTCCCATCCAGGAGATGACCCTCCCCGTGGCCCTGACGGGCACGGACGTCATCGGCCAGGCCAAGACCGGCACCGGCAAGACGCTGGGCTTCGGCCTCCCGCTGCTGGAGCGCGTCACCGTCCCCGCCGACGTCGAGGCCGGCCGCGCCGCCCCCGAGGCGCTCACCGACGCCCCGCAGGCCCTCGTCGTCGTCCCCACCCGCGAGCTGTGCCAGCAGGTCACCAACGACCTGCTGACCGCCGGCAAGGTGCGCAACGTACGGGTCGTCGCGATCTACGGCGGCCGGGCGTACGAGCCCCAGGTCGAGGCCCTGAAGCAGGGCGTCGACGTGGTCGTCGGCACCCCGGGCCGGCTGCTGGACCTCGCGGGCCAGAAGAAGCTGAACCTGAAGCACATCAAGTCCCTCGTCCTCGACGAGGCCGACGAGATGCTCGACCTGGGCTTCCTGCCCGACGTCGAGAAGATCATCAACATGCTGCCGGCCAAGCGCCAGACCATGCTGTTCTCGGCCACCATGCCGGGCGCGGTGATCGGTCTCGCCCGCCGCTACATGTCGCAGCCCACCCACATCCGGGCCACCTCGCCGGACGACGAGGGCACCACGGTGGCGAACACCAAGCAGTTCGTCTACCGCGCGCACAACATGGACAAGCCCGAGATGGTCGCGCGCATACTGCAGGCCGAGGGCCGGGGCCTGGCCATGGTCTTCTGCCGTACCAAGCGCACCGCGGCCGACCTCGCCGACCAGCTCCAGCAGCGCGGGTTCGCGGCCGGCGCGGTCCACGGCGACCTCGGCCAGGGCGCCCGCGAGCAGGCGCTGCGCGCCTTCCGCAACGGCAAGGTGGACGTGCTGGTCTGCACCGACGTCGCCGCCCGCGGCATCGACGTCGAGGGCGTGACCCACGTCATCAACTACCAATCGCCGGAAGAGGAGAAGACGTACCTGCACCGCATCGGCCGCACCGGCCGCGCGGGCGCCAAGGGTACGGCGATCACGCTGGTCGACTGGGACGACATCCCGCGCTGGCAGTTGATCAACAAGGCGCTGCGGCTCGACTTCAACGACCCGCCGGAGACGTACTCCACCTCCCCTCACCTGTACGCCGAACTCGGCATCCCCGAGGGCACCAAGGGCGTGCTGCCGCGTTCCGAGCGCACCCGCGCCGGGCTGGCGGCCGAGGAGCTGGAGGACCTGGGCGAGCCCGGCGGACGCGGGGCACGCGGACGCGGTGGCCGGGGCGGCCGGGACGAGTCCCGTTCCGCCGACCGCGAGCGTCCGGCCCGTACGCCGCGCAGCCGTCGCCGTACGCGCGGCGGAGCTCCGCTGGACGCGGCGCCCGCCGAGCAGGCCACCGCTGCCGCCGCCGCTCCGGCGGCGGAGACGACCGACGCGCCGCGCACGCTGCGCCGCCGCCGTCGCACGCGCGGCGGAGCCCAGGCCCAGCCCCAGCCCCAGTCGGCGGTGACCGCGGCGCCGGTCGAGTCCCCCGCGCCGGAGGCCGCCGAGGCGGCTCTGGCCACGGCGGAGGGTACGGCCGCGGAGGCCACCGCCGAGGTCACCGAGGCGAAGCCGCGCCGCCGCCGTACGCGCAAGTCGGCGGAGCCGCAGGCCGAGGTACGGGAGACGGCACCGGTCGCGGACCAGGCCCCGACCGCCGAGGTCGTCGCGCCGGCCGAGGAGGCGCCCGTCGCCGCGCCGCGCCGCCGCACCCGCAAGGCCACGGCGGAAGCCGCCGCCGACACGGCCGAGGGCACGGCCACCGAGACGCCGGAGCCCGTGAAGCCGCGCCGCACCCGCAAGGCCACGGCCACCGCGGAAGCGACGGCCGACACCGCCGAGGGCACCGAGGCCAAGCCCAAGACCCGCCGCACCCGCAAGACCGCCGAGACCGCCGAGGCAGCCCCGGAGACGGCCACCACGGAGACCGCCGCCGATATCCCGGCGCAGGCCGCGCAGGAGCCGGAGGCCGCCACTCCGCGCCGCCGCACCCGCAAGGCGACGGCTACCGCCGAAACGGCGGCCGACACCGCCGAGGGTACGGAGGCCAAGCCCAAGACCCGCCGCACCCGCAAGACCGCCGAGACCGCCGAAACCGCCGAGGCGACCCCGGAGACGGAGACCGCCGAGGTCAAGCCGCGCCGCACCCGCAAGACCGCGGCCACCGCCGAGACGGCGGTCGACACGGCCGAGGGCACGGAGGCCAAGCCCAAGACCCGCCGGACCCGCAAGTCCGCCGAGACCGCCGCAGCGGCCCCGGAGGCGGACGCCACCGAGGCCAAGCCGCGCCGCACCCGCAAGGCGGCGGCCACCGCCGAAACGGCAGCCGACATCCCGGCGCAGGCCGCGCAGGAACCGGAGGCCGCCACTCCGCGCCGCCGCACCCGCAAGGCCACCGCCGCCACCTCGGCAGAAGCGACCGCCGAGGGCGCGGAGGCCAAGCCGAAGGCCCGCCGCACCCGCAAGACCGCGGCGGCCCCGCAGTCCACGGACACCGCGGAGAACTGACCCGGAGAGAGAGCCCCTCTCCTACGCCGTCGGCCCGGTCCCGCCCCCAGCGGAACCGGGCCGACGGCGTTCCCGCTCCCCCGGCCCCCACCCGGCGCGCACCCGGCCCCCGTCCGCCCTCCCCGCACCCCTCACCCCGGCCCGATACGCTCATCCCGTGAGCAGGAACGCCGTCTTCGTCCCGCCGCCCGGTGCGCGCGGGTATCCGTTGCGGACCGCCCGGGGCGAGTTCGCCGTCGTCGACTTCCCCGTGGCCGACGGGGTGGCGGTGCGGGGGACGGTGCTGATGCTGCCCGGCTTCACGGGCAGCAAGGAGGACTTCACGCTGCTGCACGAGCCGCTCGCGGCGCGCGGGTACCGTACCGTCGCCGTCGACGGGCGGGGCCAGTTCGAGTCCCCCGGGCCCGAGCACGACGAGTCCGCGTACGCCCAGCGGGAGCTGGCTCTGGACGTGCTCGCGCAGGCCGCCGCGCTCGGCACCCCCGTGCATCTGCTCGGGCACTCGCTCGGCGGTCAGATCGCCCGCGCCGCCGTGCTGCTGGACCCGGCCCCCTTCCGTTCCCTCACCCTGATGTCCTCGGGTCCGGCCCGGATCTCGGTCTCCCAGCAGCAGCGGGTGAGGCTGCTGCGGAACGCGCTCGCGGTGCTGACGATGGCCGAGGTGTGGGAGCGGATACGGGCCATGGGTCCCCCCGAGGAGGTCGGCGGCCCCGCCCCGGCGGCGGGCGACGAGGAGCATCTGCGGCGCCGCTGGCTGGGCACCAGGCCCGCGCAGCTCCGGGCCGGCGGACACCAGTTGTGTACCGAGCCGGACCGGGTCGCCGAACTGGCCGCCGTACCGCTGCCCGTCCATGTGCTCTCGGGTGAGCGCGACGACACCTGGCCGGTGCCGCTGCTGGACGACATGGCCGAGCGCCTCGGCGCACGCCGGACCGTCATCGCCGGCGCCGAGCACTCCCCCAACACCGACCGCCCGCTGCCGACCGCCGCCGCCCTCGCCGACTTCTGGGACGACCATCCCGGCCCGGGCGGACCGCGGGACCCGTCGGATATCCCCTAGTACTGCGTCTGTACGTACTCCCAGAACCCGTCCCGCAGCGCGCGCCGCAGGTCGGCCTGGCCGCGCAGCGAGTACTGGAGCAGCCCCTCGGCCTCGACCAGCAGGTCCTGGTCGACCGAGCCGGGCAGGTAGGGGTGGCCGGGGAGCAGTTCGGCGAGGGCCTCGCGGCCCCGGGCGCCCAGCCACTTGGCGCCGATCTGCGCGCCGACGAACCGGACGTCCTCCCGGGCCGGCCGGGCCAGGCCGGTGCCCTCGTAGGCGGCGACGGTGCGCCGGGAGACGTACGGCTTGAAGAAGTCCAGGTCGAAGGTGCGCTGGCTGTCGACCTCCCAGAGCAGCGGGTCGGCCTGGTTGCGGCCCTCGGGGGCCTCGACGCCCCAGAGGTGGACGCGGGCGCCGTACCCCTGGGCGGCCTCGACCGCCGAGACCAGGTCCTCGTCGCCGCCGAGCAGGGCCGCGTCGCTGATGGCGCGGTGCCGGGCGAGGGACTCCAGGTCGGAGCGGATGAGGGAGTCGACGCCCTTCTGCTGGTTGTTGGCGTTGAGGTTGCCCAGCCGGACCTTCACGTCGGGCAGTTCGGCGATGGTCTGCTGTTCGGCGGTGTGGATGCGGCGCCGGGCGCCGTCGTACCAGTAGACGCGGAGCAGTCTGCTGTCCGCGAAGATGGTGCGGGCCTTGTCGATGAGCGCCTCGATGAGCCCTTCGGCGTCCAGGTCGAAGGCGCGCCGGTCCTCGGTGCCCGCGACCAGCCGCCCCGCCGCCGCGTACAGGTATCCCGCGTCCACGAAGATCGCGTGGGTGGAGGGCGTCTTCGCCACCTCGGCGAGCATGCGCTGGAGCAGCTCGTTGGTGCGGTCGATACGGGCGTGCAGGGACGCGAGGTCGTCGTTCATTGTCTCCATTGTCCCGGTGGTCACGCTGCGAACACAACTGGTCCCGGTCGGTCTTGACCGGACACACAGAAAACGGCGCGGACTGTACTTACCGGTCAGTAGTTAGGCGTTCGAAAAATTTCTTTAGCGTAGGGAATGTTCGTAACACAGTCCCGGTTGACTACGTACGTGCGCCCAGGGCACCGATGATCCGGGCGCGCACCAGTAGTTCTCCTCAGGAGGATGACCAGATCAAGGGAGAGGCCATGCGCTTTGAAATCATGCGACTCGACGATGTCGACGGCACGCCCGTGGACACCACCGTCGTGGACGCCGCCTCTGTGAACCGCATCGTTCAGCAGGCCGCCGCCATCGGGCAGCGCCTGTGGATCCGCCCGGCCGGGACCTCGGCCTCGTAGCGCGGACCGTCCGCACCCGCACCGGGACCCCCGCACGCAGCACGGCGTGCGGGGGTTTTCCGTAGGTCAGGCGCCCTGGATCACCTGGGTGATCCCGTTGATGATCTGCTGCACGGCGATCGCGGAGAGCATCATGCCCGCGAGCCGCGTCACCAGCACCACACCGCCGTCCTTGATGACGCGGATGATCAGCAGCGAGTACCGCATCACCAGCCAGAGCACCACGTGGATGGCGAGGATCGCCGACCAGACCGACACCTGGGTGGTGACGCTGTGCGCCTTCTGCACGGCGAGGATGACCGAGACGATCGCGCCGGGCCCGGCGAGCAGCGGCATGCCCAGCGGTACGAGAGCGACGTTGACGTCCTTGGTCTGCTTGGGCTCGTCGGTCTTGCCGGTGAGCAGGTCCAGGGCGATCAGCAGGAGCAGCAGGCCGCCCGCGATCATCAGGGCGGGCACGGAGACGTGCAGGTAGTTCAGGATCTGGTGCCCGAGGAGCCCGAACACGGTGATCACTCCGCCGGCCACGCAGACGGCCTGGAAGGCCATGCGCTTCTGCACCGCGCCGGGCCGGCCGGCGGTCAGGGCGAGGAAGATCGGGGTGATCCCGGGGGGATCCATGATGACGAAAAGGGTCAGGAAGAGGGAGCCGAAGACGGCGACGTCGAACATGGGTGAGCTACTGGCCTTGCGGTGGTACGGGTGTGAGGGTGCGGGGGCGGGTCTCAGGCCCCGCCGGCTCCCGGCACCGGGAACGCGCCGAACGCCCGGCGCGTGATCTCCCCGTACACCTCGGGGTCGGTCGTGTACTCGCCCAGGACGCAGGTCTTGCGGCTGCCGTGGTAGTCGCTGGACCCGGTGACCAGCAGCCCCAGTTCCTTGGCGAGGCCGCGCAGCCGGGCCCGGGTGTCGGGGTCGTGGTCCATGTGGTCGACCTCGATGCCGTCCAGTCCGGCGGCGGCCATCTCGGCGATCCGCGACTCCGGGACCGTACGCCCGCGCTTGGCGGCGGCCGGGTGGGCGAAGACGGCGACGCCGCCCGCGCCCTTGATCATCCGGATGGCGTCGAACGGGTCGGTCTCGTGCTTCTCCACGAAGGCCCGGCCGCCGTCGGCCAGCCACTCCTGGGTGAAGGCGTCGCCCACGGTGGGGACGACGCCGAGTTCGACGAGGGCCGAGGCGACGTGCGGGCGCCCGACCGATCCGTCGCCGGCGATCCGGGCCACCTGCTCCCAGGTGACCGGCACGCCCAGTTCGTTGAGCTTGGCGACCATGCCCCGGGCGCGCGGCACCCGGTCGTCCCGGACCAGCTCGCGCTCGGCGAGCAGCGCGGGCTCCTCGGGGTCGAAGAGGTAGGCCAGCATGTGCATGCTGACGCCGTCGATCCGGCAGGACAGTTCGGCGCCGGTGACCAGCGTCAGCCCCTCGGGCAGCGCGGCGATCGCTTCGGCGTGCCCCCGGGTGGTGTCGTGGTCGGTCAGCGCGACCACGTCCAGCCCGGCCGCGGCGGCGTTGCGCACCAGCTCGGCCGGGGTGTCCGTCCCGTCGGACGCGGTGGAGTGGCAGTGCAGGTCGATGCGCACGGCAGACTCCAGGGGACGACGGGAGGAACGGGACGCTCAAGGATAACCGGACAACCACACCGGCCAACCGTCCAGCGGGACCCAGGGGTCTCGGGGGGCCCAGGAGGCGTCACAGGAACCTCAAGGCACCCGGGAAGTGGCGGAGACCCTAGGACCCTCCGCACGGAGGGACCCCAGGGCCCTCGGGAAGCGGCGGAGAACCCTAGGACCCTCGGCAAGCGGCGGAGAACCCTATGACCCTCGGCAAGCGGCGGAGGGACCCCAGGGCCCCCCGGGAAGTGCCGTAGCGACTCAAGGCTCCAGCAGTCTCGGCGACAGCGCCCCGCACGGCACCAGTTCCACCTCGGCCCCGGCGTCCCGCAGATCCGTCAGCACCAGTTCGTCGTACATCAGCAGCCCCGACTGCTCGGGCCAGACGACGGCCCACAGCCACATGCCGAGCGCCTCGCCCGCGAAGACGGCCCGGTCGGGCGGGGCGCCGGAGACATGCCAGAGCGGGGTGGGACGGCCGGCGGCGAGGACCTTGGCCTGGGGCGGCTTCTCGACGTCGATGTAGGGGCCGGGGTCGGGGGCGTCGATGCCGGCGTAACGGGCGCCGAGGCCGACGCCGAGTTCCTCGGCGACCAGGATCAGCTCGCCCACGCCGCCGACGGGACCGGGGCCGGAACAGGCCACCGCCGTCGCGCGTCCGCCGGTGCGGTCGTCGCCCGCGCAGGCCACGCCCGTGAAGAGCCAGCCGACCGGCAGCGGCCACGGCATCCACACCGGCACCTGGGTGCGGTGCACCACGACGTCCAGGGCTTCGACACTGGGCGGTATCACGGGCTGGACCGGATGCACACCGCCGTGCAGGTCGCAGTGCCAGGAATCGGCGAAGAGACCGGGAGCCCTGACCCGGCCACCACACTTCGGGCAACTGGGTTCGCCCCTCATAGGGCCCCACGGTCCTACCCCGGCTCCGTCACGTCAAGGACGATCACCCATCCGGAGGCCGCCCCGACCGGCCACCGGCCGGCCGTCGCCCGGCCAGAACTAGGTGTGTGTTGCATTAATTAGCCGATCTAACTTATCGTGTGTATACAGCAACCATCTCCCTGTCGGAATCGTCCGGATTGGAGCCAGCATGGACCCCTTCGACGCCGGGGCGGGCAGCATCCTGCGGCAGCCCAAGGCGGTGTGGGCGACGGCCGGCGCGTCCGTCGTCGCCTTCATGGGCATCGGACTCGTCGACCCGATCCTGCCGTCCATCGCCAAGGGCCTGGACGCCACCGCCAGCCAGGTCTCCCTCCTGTTCACCTCCTACTTCCTGATCACCGCCGTCGCGATGCTGGTCACCGGGTTCGTCTCCAGCCGGATCGGCGGCCGCAAGACCCTGCTGCTCGGCCTCGCCTTCGTCGTGGTCTTCGCGGGCCTGGCGGGCACCTCCGACACGGTCGGCCAGCTCGTCGGCTACCGGGCCGGCTGGGGCCTGGGCAACGCGCTGTTCGTCTCCACCGCGCTCGCCGTCATCGTCGGCGCGGCGGCGGGCGGCAGCGCCGCCGCGATCCTGCTGTACGAGTCCGCCCTCGGCCTCGGCATGGCCTGCGGCCCGCTGCTGGGCGCGCTGCTCGGCGACGCCAGTTGGCGCTACCCCTTCTTCGGCACCGCGTTCCTGATGGCCGTCGGCTTCCTGTGCATCACGGCGTTCCTCAAGGAGCAGCCCCGGCCCGCCCGGAAGACCTCGCTGCTCGACCCGCTCAAGGCGCTCGGCCACGGCGGGCTGGCCTCGGCCGCGGTCTCGGCGTTCTTCTACAACTACACGTTCTTCACCGTGCTGGCCTTCACGCCGTTCGTGCTGGACATGACCCCGTACCGGTCGGGTGCCGTGTTCTTCGCCTGGGGTGTGCTGCTCGCCGTGTTCTCGGTGATCGTGGCCCCGAGGATGCAGGCGCGGTTCGGCTCGCTGAAGGTGCTGGGCGGCTCGCTGGTGCTGCTCGCGGCGGACGTGCTCGTCCTCGGCTACGGCAACCACACCGCGGCCGTCGTCTGCACGATCCTGTCCGGTGCCTTCATCGGCGTGAACAACACCGTCTACACCGAGCTGGCCCTCGGCGTCTCCGACGCCCCGCGCCCGGTGGCGAGCGCCGGATACAACTTCGTACGCTGGTTCGCCGCCGCGGCGGCCCCGTACTTCGCGCCGAAGATCGAGGAGTGGACCGACATCCACATCCCGTTCGTGGTCGCGGCGGTCACCGCGGTGCTGGGCGCGCTGGTGGTCCTGGTCCGGCGGCGGGCGCTCACCCACGAAGCGGAGCAACTGGAGCCGCGGCACGCGACCGAGGACGGCGTCACGGCCTTCGCCGACTGAGCCGATCGGCCCGCCCCGCCCGGCATCCGGCGCCCCGCGTCACTCCAGCGGTACCGACCGCCGGGCGGGGTCGCGCAGGTCCGTGCCGCGGCTCAGCCAACGCTCCTGGAGGGCCGCCGCGCCGTGCACGCGCTTCCAGGCGGCCTCGTTGGGCGTCATCGGCAGCAGCGGCAGGAACCGCACCGGGTCCAGGGGCGCGTCCAGCTCCAGGTCCTCGACCAGGCCGCCCGGCTCGGCCACCAGCACCGAGGTGAACGGGGCGCCCGGCCACAGCGGCTCGCCGACGTCCAGCGAGGCACCGGGCGCCACGACCACGCCCTCGACCTGCGGGGAGGCGGCGAGCACGGCGAGCGGGCGGAGCACCTTGCCGGTGTCGGCGCGCCCCGCGCGGACCGTCAGGACCAGCTCGGCGCGGGGCCCGCGGACCGGATCGGCGAGCACCGCGGTGGGGTCGGCCATGGGGTGGGCGGACATGCCGAGGGTGGCGTACCGGACGAGTTCCCCCTCGGTGAAGCGGAGCACCTCGATGCGGTCCGTGCCCAGGAAGGTGACCGCCGCGCGCGCGTCCGGCTCGCCCAGCGCGCCGCGCAACCGGGCCTCGACCAGAGGAAGAACATCAGCCATGCGGCGAGCATAGAACTCGTCGGGAAGCGGCAAAGCGGCGCCTTGACACACGGAGCGGCTGGTACTCTGAGCCGGTGGTTCGAGGCAGCACGCAGAAGCGTCGCGATCAAGCCTCGACGCTGTGAAGAACACTCCCCTACGGGGAACCCCGCTAAACAGGGGGAATCAACCGTCCCTCACGAGGGACCGGCCGGAGGAGGTGGGGCTGGCATGGACCGAAGTCGACCGTGCAGTACCACCCGCTCTTCCGGCCGCTGACGCGCCGCACCGCGTTCCCCGGTTCTCCCCGGTTTTTCCCCGGTAGCGGCCTCAGGTCAGTCGCGCGCTGTCCCGCGGAAGAGCACTTCGTCTCGTAGTGAACCAGCAGCGAAGCCCGCCACCGCGACGGTGGGGTGCTCCCCGCTTTGTGGACGCGCCGAACAGCGTGGTCTGGACGTCCTCATTCCGGGTGGTTCCACCCGTCGCCGGCGCCGTTCGCTGCCCGTAGCGAAGGAGCCTGCCTTGTCGATGATCCGTGACCTGCGCGCCGCGGTCCGCCCGTCCCGCGTCTCCCTGCGCAAGGACACCGGCGCCTACGACACCACCCGCGACCCGTCGACGGCCTCCGCCGTCGTCGACTGCGCCGTCTACCGCGACGGCCGGCGCCTGCCCACCGAGGCGCCGCTCGGCCCGCACGAGGCGATGCGCCTGGTGCGCCGCGACGGCGGGTTCGTCTGGATCGGCCTGCACGAGCCGACCGAGGACGAATTCGCCGGGATCGCCCGGGAGTTCGGGCTCCACCCGCTGGCCGTGGAGGACGCCGTCCAGGCCCACCAGCGGCCCAAGCTGGAGCGGTACGACGACTCCCTGTTCACCGTCTTCAAGACCATCCACTACCTCGACCACGACCGGCTCACCGCCAACAGCGAGGTGGTGGAGACCGGCGAGGTCATGTGCTTCACCGGCCGGGACTTCTTCATCACCGTCCGGCACGGCGGCCAGGGCTCCCTGCGCGCCCTGCGCCACCGCCTCCAGGACGACCCCGAACTGCTGCTCAAGGGCCCCTCGGCGGTGCTGCACGCCATCGCCGACCACGTCGTCGACGGGTACATCGCGGTCGCCGACGCCGTGCAGGACGACATCGACGAGGTCGAGACCGAGGTGTTCTCGCCCGGCCGCAAGGGCAGCCCGCGCGGCACCGACGCCGGGCGGATCTACCAACTCAAGCGCGAGGTCCTGGAGTTCAAGCGGGCGGTGTCGCCGCTGCTGCGGCCCATGCAGTTGCTCAGCGAGCGGCCGATGCGGCTGATCGACCCCGACATCCAGAAGTACTTCCGGGACGTCGCCGACCACCTCGCCCGGGTCCAGGAGCAGGTCATCGGCTTCGACGAACTGCTGAACTCCATCCTCCAGGCCAACCTCGCCCAGGCGTCCGTCGCGCAGAACGAGGACATGCGGAAGATCACCTCCTGGGCGGCGATCATCGCCGTACCGACGATGGTGTGCGGGGTGTACGGCATGAACTTCGATCACATGCCCGAACTGCACTGGCGGTTCGGCTATCCGATGGTCCTCGGCGTCACCGTCGCCATCTGCCTCGGCATCCACCGCGCGCTCAAGCGCAACGGCTGGCTGTGAACCCTCTCGTTAGGCTGGGCCCATGACAAGCGAGCTGCTCCAGCGGGCCCTGATCGAGGAGGCCACCAAGAAGTCCGGCCTCGTCTGGGTCAGGGGCCCCGGCGTCCCGGCCCGCGCGCTGTGGCACGTCTGGCACGAGGGCGCGGCCTGCCTGCTCGGCGACGGCCCCGGCGAACAGCCGCTGCCGGGGCTGGCCGACGGCGGCACCGCCGAGGTCACCGTGCGCAGCAAGGACAAGGGCGGCCGGCTGGTCACCTGGTCGGCGCGGGTGGTGGAGCTGGCGTCCGGCTCCGAGGCGTGGCGGGCGGCGGTCGCGGAGCTGAAGGGCAAGCGGCTCAACGCCCCCGACGGCGAGGCGGCGGTGGAGCGCTGGGCGCGCGAGTGCCGGGTACTGCGGCTGGAGCCGACCGGCGCCACCGCGCCGCTGCCCGACGACGCGCGGGCCGAGCCCCCGCTGCCCACCCCGGCGACCACCCGCACCCCGGTCCCGGCGGGCCTGCCCAAGCTGCTCCTCAAACGCCGCAAACGCCGCTAGCCGACGCCTTGCCCGGCCGGCCGGGGGCCTAGGACGCCCAGGACGCCTAGGACGTCGGCAACTCCCGGCCGTAGTCCAGGGTCTCGTCCTGGGGCGGTTCCGCCAGGGGGAAGTCCTTGTTCCACTCGGAGAAGCGCAGCGTGCCCGCGCTGCCCGCGCGAACCAGGCGCAGCGGGTACGGCGTGCCCTCCAGGGAGACGTCCAGCGAGCCGCCCGAGCCCTGGCCGCCGCTGATCCGGACGGTGCGCACGCCCGCCTGCTCGTGCCGCCCGTCCGTCTCCACCGTGCCGTGCAGCGTCAGCAGCCCGTCGAGGAGGACGTCCTTGTCCGTGAACCCGCTGAACTTCTGGTACGAGGGGTCGCCCTGCGGCACCTTCACGTACTTGCCGGCCAGCTTCTCCGCCGCGGCGGCGTCCGCGTCCCCGCCGTCATGGCTCCAGAAGCCGGCGTCGGCCTTGAGGAAGAGCTGCTCGCCGATCCGCAGCAGCCGGAACGTCGCCCCCTTGGAGGTGACCGACCCGGTGCCGCCGTCGGACTTCAGCCGCATGTCGAGCGTGTACGTGCTGCCGCGGGTCGACACCGTGCCGTGCAGCCGGACCGCGTCGGCGGCGTCGGCGGCGGCCCGCGTCTTCGCCTGGATCCGCTCGGCGGACAGCTTGCCGACCCCGTTGGTGCCCGCGTCCGGGTCCTCGCCGCCGCCGCATCCCGTCAGGCCCGCTCCCGTCACGGCCAGCACGCACGCCACGCCCGCCAGAGCGGCCCGGGGGGTTCGGCGCCGGGAAGTCGCAGTCACAGGTGGGGCTGCCTTTCTGACGGGAGTCCGATGCGGCGTACGGCAGCGTACCGGGGCCGTGCGGAGCGGTCGGAGCGGGTCCGTCCGCACCGGCCGCCGGGGCGGACCCGTACCGGACGGGCTAGCCTGAAGGCCGTCCGAGCGGGCAATTCGGTAAAGAGACACCACACGCACCAGCCATAACGCATCACGCGTGAACGGTCAGAGAAAAGGAGCCGCGGCCATGGCAGCGGGCGCCCCCCGGATCTTCGTCTCGCACCTCGCCGGTGTCGCCGTCTTCGACCCCAACGGCGACCAGGTGGCACGGGTGCGCGACCTGGTCGTCATGCTCCGCGTCGGACGCCGCCCCCCGCGGCTGCTGGGCCTGGTCGCCGAAGTCGCCACCCGGCGGCGGATCTTCCTGCCCATGACCCGGGTCACCGGCATCCAGTCCGGGCAGGTCCTCACCACCGGCGTGCTCAACGTGCGGCGCTTCGAGCAGCGGCCCACCGAGCGGCTGGTCTTCGGCGAACTGCTGGACCGCCGGGTGACGCTCACCGAGACCGGCGAGGAGGTCACCGTCCTCGACCTGTCGGTGCAGCAGTTGCCGGCCCGCCGGGACTGGGAGATCGACCGGGTCTTCGTCCGCAAGGGCCGCGGCGGCGCCTTCCGGCGCAGCAAGGGCGAGACGCTGACCGTGGAGTGGTCGGCGGTCACCGGGTTCTCGCTGGAGGAGCACGGGCAGGGCGCCGAGAACCTGCTGGCCACCTTCGAGCAGTTGCGCCCCGCCGACCTCGCCAACGTGCTGCACCACCTGTCCGCCAAGCGGCGCGCCGAGGTCGCCGCCGCCCTCGACGACGACCGGCTGGCCGACGTCCTGGAGGAGCTGCCGGAGGACGACCAGATCGAGATCCTCGGCAAGCTGGCGGAGGAGCGGGCCGCCGACGTCCTGGAGGCGATGGACCCCGACGACGCCGCCGACCTCCTCGGCGAACTGCCGGAGCAGGACAAGGAGCGGCTGCTCAGCCTGATGAAGCCGGCCGACGCGGCCGACATGCGGCGGCTGATGGCGTACGAGGAGCACACGGCCGGCGGACTGATGACGACCGAGCCGATCGTGCTGCGCCCTGACGCCACCGTCGCCGACGCCCTCGCCCGCATCCGCAACCCGGACCTCTCCCCGGCGCACGCCGCCCAGATCTACGTCTGCCGGCCGCCCGACGAGACACCGACCGGCAAGTACCTGGGCACCGTCCACTTCCAGCGGCTGCTGCGCGACCCCCCGTACACCCTGGTCGGCTCGATCATCGACGACGATCTCCAGCCGCTCGCGCCGGACGCGGCGCTGCCGGTGGTCGCCGGGTTCTTCGCCACGTACGACATGGTCGCGGCGCCCGTGGTCGACGAGTCCGGGTCGCTGCTGGGCGCGGTCACCGTGGACGACGTACTGGACCACATGCTGCCCGACGACTGGCGGGAGACCGAGTACGACCTGGACGGGACGGACGACGGGACGGACGGGACGGCGGACGACAGGAGGGACGGGACGGCGGACGAGGGCACGGACGAGCGTGCGGACGACGGGACGGACGGGGAGGTGCGAGCCGATGGTGCCTGAGCGCGAGACGACCGCGCGGGAGCGCGCGGTGTCGGGGGCGACGGCCGCCTCCCGGCACCGCGGCCCCCGCCTGGACCAGCCCCGGCCGCCGCGCCGCAGGCTGCTGCCCGAGTGGGACCCGGAGGCGTTCGGACGGCTGTCCGAGCGGATCGCCCGGTTCCTGGGCACCGGGCGGTTCATCGTCTGGATGACGGTGGTCATCATCGTGTGGGTGGTGTGGAACATCGCCGCCCCGGCCGAGCTGCGGTTCGACGAGTACCCGTTCATCTTCCTGACGCTGATGCTGTCGCTCCAGGCCAGTTACGCCGCCCCGCTGATCCTGCTCGCGCAGAACCGGCAGGACGACCGGGACCGGGTCAACCTGGAGCAGGACCGCGCGCAGAACGAGCGGTCGATCGCGGACACCGAGTACCTGACCCGCGAGGTCGCCGCGCTGCGCGCCGGGCTCGGCGAGGTGGCCACCCGGGACTGGATCCGCTCGGAGCTGCAGGACCTGGTCAAGGAGCTGGAGGCGCTGCGGGACGACCACCGCCCGGAGAGCGGGGCATTCCCGGCAGACCCGGCGCAACGGCCGCGGGGACGTGACGCAGACGACCGCTGACGGGCTTACCGGGGCCCGCACCGGGCGCCGTACCATCGTCCTTATGGCTACGGAAGACGCGGTGCGCGAAGCACTGGCGACGGTGAACGACCCCGAGATCAACCGGCCCATCACCGAACTCGGCATGGTCAAATCGGTGGAGATCGGCGCGGACGGGGCGGTCGCGGTCACCGTGTACCTGACGGTCTCCGGCTGCCCGATGCGGGACACCATCACCCAGCGGGTGACCGAGGCCGTCTCGCGGGTCGAGGGCGTCACCCGCGTCGACGTCACGCTGGACGTGATGAGCGACGAGCAGCGCAAGGAGCTGGCCGCGGCGCTGCGCGGCGGGCAGACCGAGCGCGAGGTGCCCTTCGCCAAGCCCGGCAGCCTGACCCGGGTCTACGCGGTCGCCTCCGGCAAGGGCGGCGTCGGCAAGTCCTCCGTCACCGTGAACCTGGCGGCGGCGATGGCGGCCGACGGCCTCAAGGTCGGCGTGGTCGACGCGGACATCTACGGCCACAGCGTGCCCCGGATGCTGGGCGCCGACGGGCGGCCCACCCAGGTCGAGAACATGATCATGCCGCCCTCGGCCAACGGGGTGAAGGTCATCTCCATCGGCATGTTCACGCCGGGCAACGCCCCGGTGGTGTGGCGCGGCCCGATGCTGCACCGCGCGCTCCAGCAGTTCCTGGCCGACGTGTACTGGGGCGACCTCGACGTCCTGCTGCTCGACCTGCCGCCCGGCACCGGCGACATCGCCATCTCGGTGGCCCAGTTGGTGCCCAACGCCGAGATCCTGGTGGTGACGACGCCTCAGCAGGCGGCGGCCGAGGTGGCCGAGCGGGCCGGGGCGATCGCCGTGCAGACCCACCAGAAGATCGTCGGCGTGGTGGAGAACATGTCGGGGCTGCCGTGCCCGCACTGCGGCGAGATGGTCGACGTCTTCGGCACCGGCGGCGGCCAGACGGTCGCCGACGGCCTGACCCGCACCACCGGCGCCTCGGTCCCGGTGCTCGGCTCCATCCCGATCGACGTGCGCCTGCGCGAGGGCGGCGACGAGGGCAAGCCGGTCGTCCTGTCCGACCCGGACTCCCCGGCGGGCGCGGCGCTGCGCGCGATCGCCGGCAAGCTCGGCGGACGCCAGCGCGGCCTGTCGGGCCTGTCGCTGGGCATCACCCCGCGGAACAAGTTCTAGGACCGGGCCCCGTAAGGGGCGCGGGGAACTGCGCGACCAGCCACGACGCACCCGCGCGTAGGGGCGCCGACGCATCACCCGGCGCCCCCGATGTCACGCGTACGCCCCGATGTCCTTCACCACCGCGAACGCCAGCCCGTACGCACTCATGCCCCGTCCGTACGCCCCGAGGTGCACCCCCTGCTCCGTGGACCCGGCGAGCACCCAGCCGAACTCCGACTCCCGGTAGTGGAACGGCGTCGGCACCCCGTCCACGGGCAGCGACAGCGCCGTCCAGTCCGGCCCGTCGAGGTCGTCGGCGAGGACCCACGCGGTCTCCGTCTGCTGCTCCAGCCAGTCGTCCCGCAGCGAGTGGTCCATCTGCCCCGGCCAGGTGAACGACAGCAGCCCGACCCCGGCGAGCCAGGCCGCCGACGACACCGACGTGGCCTCCAGCAGGCCCGTGCCGTCCGGGCTGCGCCGTACGGGGTGGGCGGCGACCGTCACGACGACCGCGAACCTCTCCTTGGCGTCCTGCTCACCGCCGGCCGTGTGCTCGTTGCGCACCGACGGCTCGTCGCCGTGTCCGATCGACCCGTGCTCCACGACCCCGTCGGCCGCCGTGCCGACCTGCATCAGCCAGCGCGGTCCGGTGAACGCCTCGTCGAGTCCGTACCAGGGGAAGGGCGCACGCAGGTAGCCGTCGACCGTGCGCCGGGCGGAGGGGGACTGTTCTCCGCCCTCCCCGGCCGGCGTCTGCGCGACTGCCCGACTCGTCGTCTCCATGTACCCGGACGCCTCCTCGCTCTCGTCGGACCTGGCACGGCCCGCCCCCCTTCGGGCGACTCGTCCGGTCCGCACAACAACTCGGCAGCATAGCCATCCCGGCGCGGGCAACCGGGAAGCCGCCCGGCGCGTGGGTCGCGCGGGCGGCGTGTTCCGGCCGTGTACGCCCCGACCTGGGCGTGACGCACGTCACACCAGCCGGGGCGGGGGTGAGGTCAGGTGGCGTCCGCGTCGAAGGGCGGGCGCTCGTCGCGGGCGGGGCTCTCCGGCTTCTTCACCATGTCGACCCGGCCACCGGAGGACGCGGAGGCGGCGGAGCCGTCGGAGTCACGGCCCTGGACGGCGTCGGCGACCTCGGCCATCTCCTTCTTCAGGTCGAAGCCGTTGCGGATCTCCTTGAGCCCCAGGTCGTCGTTGTCCAACTGCTTGCGGATGAACGTCCTGGGGTTGAGGTCCTCGAACTCGAAGTCCTTGAACTCCGGGCCCAGCTCCTGCCGGATGTCCTGCTTGGCGCTCTCCGAGAACTGACGGATCTTGCGGATGGTCCGCGTCACGTCCTGGATGACCTTGGGGAGCTTGTCCGGACCGAAGACGAGCACGGCGAGGACGATCAGCGTCACCAGCTCTAGCGGTCCTATGTCATTGAACACCTGAAGCTCCTTGGGATGTCCGGGCCGCCTCCACGGTACCCGCCCGGCCTGTCCGACCGGTACAGTCGCGTCCCGCCCGAGTGCGTGTATACGGCCGCTTTCCGGATTGTTTGCCTTTCCGGTCGCTCGCGTTGCTTGCGGAGGCGGTCAGTCGCCGTCCGAGGAGCCGAGCACCAGGGAGACCTTCCTCACCTCGCCGTCCCGCTCCAGGGTCAGCTCCAGGCGGTCGCCGGGGCGGTGGGCGCGGGTCCTGACGATCAGTTCCTCCCCGTTGTGCACGCGGCGGCCGTCGACCGCGGTGATCACGTCGCCCGCGCGCAGGCCGGCCCGGTCGCCGGGGCCGCCCTCGGTGACCGGGGGTCCGCCGTCGCCGCCCCGGGCGCCGACCCGGGCGCCGTCGCCGGTGTAGCTCATGTCGAGGGTGACGCCGATGACGGGGTGGGTGGCGTGACCGGTGTTGATCAGCTCCTCGGCGACGCGCTTGCCCTGGTTGACGGGGATGGCGAAGCCGAGCCCTATGGAACCGGCCTGGCCGCCCTCCGGGTCGGCGCCGCTGTCGGCGGAGCGGATCGCGGAGTTGATGCCGATGACCCGGCCGCGGGAGTCGAGCAGGGGACCGCCGGAGTTGCCGGGGTTGATGGGCGCGTCGGTCTGCAGGGCGTCGACGTAGGACACGTCGCTGCCGTCGGCCTTCTCGCCGCCCGCCGTGATGGGCCGTTCCTTGGCGCTGATGATCCCCGAGGTGACCGTGTCCGCCAGGTCGAAGGGGGCGCCGATGGCGACGACCGGGTCGCCCACCTGCACGTTGTCGGAGTTGCCCAGCGGCACCGGGGTGAGGCCGCGTACGCCGGTCACCTTGACGACGGCGAGGTCGTACCCGCTGTCGCGGCCGACGACGGTGGCCTCGGCGGTGTCCCCGCTGTGGAAGGTCACCGATATCTCGCCGCCGGTCCCGGCGGGCGCCACGACGTGGTTGTTGGTGAGGATGTGGCCCCGGGTGTCGAGGACGAAGCCGGTGCCGGTGCCCGCTTCCTCGGCGCCGCTGACATGCAGGGTGACGACGCCGGGCAGGGCCTTGGCGGCGATCCCGGCGACGCTGTCCGGGTCCCGCCCGGCGGGCTCCTTCCCGGCCTGCGGCAGCTCCACGGTGCCCAACCCGCCGTTGCGCTCCAGGTAGGCGCCGACGAGGCCGCCGACGGTCCCGGAGACCAGCGCGAGCAGCACGGCGAACCCGGCGAGCGTCCGCCTCGTCCGGCCCCGCCCGCGCGGCGCCACCGTGCCGCCGTGCCCCGCCGGTCCCGTCGGTCCGGCGGCGGCCACGGCCCAGGGGTCGTACCGCCGCCAGGGGTCGGCGGCCGGGGGCGTGCCGGGGGCAGGGGCCGGGGCGGAGACCGGGGCGGGGGGCACTTCGGCGGGCAGCGGTGTCCCGGTCCCCTGGGCCGGGAGCGCGCCGGTCGCGGGCGGTGGCACGGTCGGGTGCTGGACGGGCGGGGCCGGGGCCCAGGGGCCCGGTTCGCCGTACGGCGGGGTGCTGTAGGGGTCGGGATCGTGCAGCGGCCGGACCCGCTCGCCCTCGCCCGCACCCTCGTCCCGGACGCCCTCGGCGCCGGACGGTGCCTCGCTCCGCGCCTCCTCGGCGGCGACGGACGGAACCTCCCCGCCGGGCGGCACCCCCGCCGGACCCGCCAGGGGAAAGTCCGGGTCCGTCTCGGGTGGGCGGGGCCGGGCCAGGGGGAAGTCGCCGTCGGGATCGGTGCCGTCCGGGCGGGGACGGCTCCACCACTTCGCCTTCGGGGGCTTCTCCTCGTTCATGTTCTCCCCAGACCTGGCCGCGGCACGGCTCGTCGACTGCGCGCCCGATTCAACCAGGTCCGGCCGCCGCGGCGCAGCGCCTGCTCAGGAGGCGGACGGCGACGGTGCCGCGGACGGGTCGGAAACGGGCGCCCCGAGCAGGCGCGGCGGCTTGAGGTCGGGATCGGTGAGCCAGGACGAGGTCACGGCGATCGGCGGGACAGCCTCCAGCGGACGTATCAGCGGGGACATCGCGACCGCACCGGCCATGACGGGCGCCGTCAGGGTGCGTACCGCCCGGTCGTCGCGGCCCGCGGCGGGCGACGGCACGCCCGGCAGCAGCGGCGCGGAGACCTCGGTCGGGGCCACGGCGGCCTCGCCGAGGGACTGCTGGCCGCCCTGGGCCTGCCCCAGCAGCGGGCCGGCCGAGCGGCGCCGCTGGCTCTCCGGCGCGGTGGCCGGTCCGGTGCCCTGGGTGCGGGCGGGGACGACCTTGCTGCCGGTGCCGGAGCCGCCGCGGGCCTCCGCGGTGGAGTCCGGCGGGCCGGCGGTGACACCGCCGAGGGCGATCGCCGCCAGCGACACCGCACCGGCGGCGACGAAGGCGAACCGCAGCCCGCGCGAGGCCGACCGCTCGGACTCGTGCCGTCCGACGTCGTGGATGCGGAAGCCGCGCGCCGGGGAGCCGGACGGCAGCACGGGCGGGTGCGCCCGCGAGGGCACGTGGTCGAAGGCGAACCGGTCGCCCCGCTTTACCCCGAACGCGCCGGAGCCGCCGAACCGTCCGGACAGGTCCGGCAGCCCGGGGGGCCCGTCGCCGCCCAGCGGGGAGCCGCCGTCGCCGCCCCCGGGGAGTCCCTGGAGGCGGGCCAGCAGGCTCTCCGAGGGGGCGGGCGGGGCCGCCTCCGCGAAGACGTTCTTCAGTCTGCGCTGGGCGTCGACCTCCGCCTTGCACTTCGCACAGGTCGCCACGTGCGCCAGTACGCGCTCACGCGCGTCATGACCGAGCTCGCCGTCCACCAGGGCGGAGAGTCGGTCTCCCAGGTGCTGCTCCGCGAGGTGCCCCTCGCCGTCCGGCCGTGAACCGCTCACGCGCTCGCGCCCCCTCCTCCCAGTGCCGGAACGCGGGCCACGAACGAGCGGCGCTCGGCGCGCGCCTCGGGAGAGCGGTGCGAGAGCGCCTTGCGCAGTTGGGAGCGGCCACGGTGGATCCGGGAGCGGACGGTGCCGAGCTTCACGCCGAGGGTGGCGGCGATCTCCTCGTACGACAGCCCCTCGATGTCGCACAGGACGACGGCGGCGCGGAACTCGGGCGCGAGGGTGTCCAGCGCCTGCTGGACGTCGGCGTCGAAGTGCGCGTCGTTGAAGACCTGCTGGGGGGTGGGCTCCCGGCTGGGCAGCTTCTCGGCGGCGTCCTCGCCGAGGGCGTCGAAGCGGATGCGCTGCTTGCGGCGGACCATGTCCAGGAACAGGTTGGTCGTGATGCGGTGCAGCCAGCCCTCGAAGGTGCCCGGCGTGTACGTGGACAAGGAGCGGAAGACCCGGACGAAGACCTCCTGGGTGAGGTCCTCGGCGTCGTGCTGATTGCCCGTCAGGCGGTAGGCGAGCCGGTAGACGCGACCGCTGTGGGTGCTGACGATCTCCTCCCAGGTGGGCGGAGTCCACGCCTGCCCGTCCGCGTCGGTGGAGAAGGTCGCGGTCCGGTCCTGACCGGCCCGGGGGCCGGTGGCGTGGCTGTGGTCAGCAGCGGTGTCGTTCACGGATGTCGGCCTGCCCGCCGACCCGAGGAAGCGCCTGAGCACTCCGCCCCGGTCCACAGGTACGGCCGCACCTCCCCTTTTGGCTCCGGTGGTGTCCAGTGGAGCCCCTACCATAGCCACCTCGCCCGTTAGCTCCGGATAAGCGGTTTTACGGGAATTTGATCTGGACCGGTCCGGCTCGTGCCGACCCGGGCATGTTTCCCCGCACCCCTTAAACGACCGGTCCCATCTGCGGGTTCCCGACGCCAACGGATACAGTCACGCCGAGGCAACCACGGGGACAGGAGAGGGTCATTACCGGCAACCGGCAGACGAGCTGGGCGTTCGCCGACGCCTATGTCGCCGAGGACGACGCGCTGTCCTGGGCCCGCGACCGGGCCCGCGAGGCCGGCCTGCGCTCGGTGGCGCCGGGCACGGGCGCCGCGCTGCGGCTGCTCGCCGCCGCCGTGGACGCCAAGGCCGTCGCGGAGATCGGGACCGGCTGCGGGGTCTCCGGTATCCACCTGCTGCACGGGATGCGGCCCGACGGGGTGCTGACCACGGTCGATCCGGAGCCGGAGCACCAGCAGTTCGCCCGGCAGGCGTTCCGGGCCTCGGGGTTCGCCAGCAACCGGGCCCGGTTCATCCCGGGACGCGCGCTGGACGTGCTGCCGCGGCTCGCGGACGCCGGGTACGACCTCGTCTTCTGCGACGGCGACCGGCTGGAGTACCTCGACTACCTCGCCGAGGCGCTGCGGCTGCTGCGGCCCGGCGGGCTGGTGGTGTTCGAGGGCGTCTTCGCCAACGGCCGGACCATCGACTCCGGTCCGCAGCCCACCGAGGTGCTGCGGCTGCGCGAGCTGCTGCGCGCGGTGCGGGAGAGCCAGGAGCTGGCGCCGTCACTGCTGCCGGTGGGCGACGGCCTGCTGTGCGCCGTCAAACGCTAGCCCGGCGACCGGGCCGACCTGGGGCGATGCCGGAACGGCAGGCGCCCCGGCACCGTATGGGGCACCGGGGCGACCGAACCTGTATGGTCCGCTTGCGCGTCAGCCGACGACCTTCTTGAGGGCGTCGCCGAGCGCGTCGGCTTCGTCAGGGGTCAGCTCGACGACGAGCCGACCGCCGCCTTCGAGCGGAACGCGCATGACGATGCCCCGCCCCTCCTTGGTCACCTCGAGCGGGCCATCACCCGTCCGCGGCTTCATGGCCGCCATGCTCGTTCCCCTTCCTGATACCAGCTCATCGTCAAGGCCGACGGCCCGCGAGGGCACGCGCTCCCGCAAGGGGACACGCGACACCGGCATCGAACACATTGCTTCCAGGCCATTATCCCGCATCGCGGGACCCGATGACCAACATCGGTCGGCATCGCTTGGGCAACGCACGCGAGCAAAACCACTCAATTCGGCGATGTGGCTGCGATACTGCCCGCCCGCACTCACTTCCGCCGAATGGCTACGGACCGGAATTCTTTGACGCAGCTCACACCCGCACCCCGGTCCGTTTCCGGTGATCTCCGTCATGCTGTCCTCCAGACAGGGACGTACCGACGGGTACGTCCGCGCAGCCGCGACGCGGAGGGGATACGCCATGGCCGACACCGTGCTCTACGAGGTGAGCGACGGACTGGCGACGATCACGCTGAACCGCCCGGAGGCGATGAACGCGCTGAACGTGGAGACCAAGGTCGCCCTCCGGGACGCGGTGCGCGCCGCGGCGGCCGACGGTGCGGTACGGGCGGTGCTGCTGACCGCCGCCGGGGACCGGGCGTTCTGCGTGGGCCAGGACCTCAAGGAGCACATCGGGCTGATGGCCGGGGACCGGGAGCGGGGCTCGGGGCAGACCATGAGCACGGTCCGGGAGCACTACAACCCGATCGTCCGGGCACTGGCCGAGGCGCCCAAGCCGGTGGTGGCCGCGGTGAACGGGGTGGCGGCCGGGGCGGGCTTCGGGTTCGCGCTGGCGGCCGACTACCGGATCGTCGCGGAGACGGCCGCGTTCAACACCTCCTTCGCCGGGGTGGCGCTCACCGCCGACTCCGGCGTCTCCTGGACGCTGCCGCGCGTGGTCGGCCCCGGCCGCGCCGCCGACCTGCTGCTCTTCCCGCGCAGCATCCCGGCCCGGGAGGCGTACGACCTGGGCATCGCCAACCGACTGGTGCCCGCCGCCGAGCTGCGCGCCGAGGCCGAGAAGACGGCCCGCGCGCTGGCCGGGGGCCCCACGGTGGCGTACGCGGCGCTGAAGGAGGCACTGGCGTACGGGCTGACGCACTCCCTGGCCGAGACCCTGGAGAAGGAGGACGAGCTGCAGACCCGGGCGGGCGCCTCCGAGGACCACGCGATCGCGGTGCGGGCCTTCGTCGCCAAGGAGAAGCCGGCGTACCTGGGCCGCTGAGCCTCAGCCCCGCCGGGCCACGCAGGTCTCCAGGTGGTCGTCGACCAGACCGCACGCCTGCATCATCGCGTACGCCGTGGTCGGGCCGACGAAGCGCAGGCCCCGCTTCTTCAGCGCCTTGGACAGGGCGGTCGACTCGGGCGTGACGGCCGGGATGTCGGCGAGGGTTCTGGGCACCGGGCGGGCGGCCGGGTCCGGGGCGTGCGACCAGATCAGCTCGTCCAGCTCGCCCGGGGCCCAGTCGGCCAGCACGCGCGCGTTGGCGAGGGTCGCGTCGATCTTGGCGCGGTTGCGGATGATGCCGGGGTCGGCGAGCAGCCGTTCCCGGTCGGCGTCGGTGAAGGCGGCCACCGCCGCGATCTCGAAGCCGGCGAAGGCGGCGCGGAAGCCGGGGCGGCGGCGCAGGATGGTGATCCAGGACAGCCCGGACTGGAACGCCTCCAGGCTGAGCCGCTCGAACAGCGCGTCGTCGCCGTGGACCGGGCGGCCCCACTCCTCGTCGTGGTAGGCGACGTAGTCCTCGGTGGACAGGGCCCAGGGGCAGCGCGCGGCGCCGTCCGGACCGACGAGGGCGGCCCCGGCGCTCATCGCTGCTCCTCCTGGGCCTGGTGCTGCTCCACGGCCCCGGCGGGGGCGGCGGCGCGGGCCCCGGCCAGCGCGGACTCCAGGTCGGCGATGCGGGCGTCGCGCTCGGCCAGCTCGGCGCCGAGCCGGGCCAGGACGTCGTCGACGTCCGCCATGCGGTAGCCCCGCACGACCGGCGGGAAGCGCAGGCTCTCCACGTCGGCGCGGGTGACCGGGCGGTCGGGGGGCAGCGCGTCCTGGAGCCGCTCGGGGGCGGCGTCGGGCAGCGGTCCGCTCTCGCCGCCGCCGATCACGGCGAGGGTCACCGCGGCGACCACGACGGCGAGCGCGAGGACCAGGAACAGGAACATAACCATCGCTGGAGCCCCCACGGTCGGATGATCGAATGGATCGGAGTCGGGTGTGTCAGGTCGATCGTGCCATGCGAGTCTGACAGCCGGGGCCATCAGGCGCCCCTCGGGCGGGTGCCCGCACAGGACGGACGAGAAGAGGTCTCAGGGGATGCTCAGGCTGGGCAGGCGCGAGTTCGCGGCGCACGAACCGGTGATCATGGCGATCGTCAACCGGACCCCGGACTCCTTCTACGACCAGGGCGCCACCTTCCACGACGAGCCCGCCCTCGCGCGCGTGGAGCGGGCGGTCGCCGAGGGCGCCGCGATCATCGACGTCGGCGGGGTGAAGGCGGGGCCCGGCGACGAGGTGAGCGCCGAGGAGGAGGCGCGGCGCACGGTCGGCTTCGTCGCGGAGGTGCGGCGGCGCTTCCCGGACGTGGTGATCAGCGTGGACACCTGGCGGCACGAGGTCGGCGAGGCGGTCTGCGAGGCGGGCGCGGACCTGCTGAACGACGCGTGGGGCGGCGTCGACCCCCGGCTCGCCGAGGTCGCGGCCCGCTACGGGGCGGGCCTGGTCTGCACCCACGCCGGCGGCGCCGAGCCGCGCACCCGGCCGCACCGGGTGACGTACGACGACGTGATGGCGGACATCCTGGAGGTGACGCTGGGGCTGGCCGAGCGGGCGGTGTCCCTGGGGGTGCCCCGGGAGTCGGTGCTGATCGACCCGGGGCACGACTTCGGCAAGAACACCCGGCACAGCCTGGAGGCGACCCGGCGGCTCGGCGAGATGGTGGACACCGGCTGGCCGGTGCTGGTCTCCCTGTCGAACAAGGACTTCGTCGGCGAGACGCTGGACAAGCCGGTGAAGGAGCGGGTGCTGGGCACCCTGGCGACGACGGCGGTCTCGGCGTGGCTCGGCGCCCAGGTGTACCGGGTGCACGAGGTGGCCGAGACCCGGCAGGTGCTGGACATGGTGGCGGCCATCGCGGGCCACCGCCCGCCGGCGGTGGCCCGGCGGGGACTGGCCTAGCGGGGGGTCAGCGTCCGGCCTCCTTCGAGACCAGGGCGACCGCCTCGTCCACGTCGTCGGTCAGGTGGAACAGCAGCAGGTCCTTCTCGGCCGCCTTGCCCTGCGCGACCAGGGTGTTCTTCAGCCAGTCGACGAGTCCGCCCCAGTACTCGGTGCCGAACAGGACGATCGGGAAGCGGGTCACCTTCTGGGTCTGCACCAGGGTGAGGGCCTCGAAGAGCTCGTCCAGGGTGCCGAGGCCGCCGGGCAGGACCACGAAGCCCTGCGCGTACTTGACGAACATCATCTTCCGGACGAAGAAGTACCGGAAGTTCAGCCCGATGTCGACGTACTTGTTCAGCCCCTGCTCGAAGGGCAGTTCGATGCCGAGGCCGACTGAGATGCCGTCGGCCTCGCAGGCGCCCTTGTTGGCCGCCTCCATGGCGCCGGGCCCGCCGCCGGTGATCACCGCGAACCCGGCCTCCACCAGACCCCGGCCGAGCCGCACCCCGGCCTCGTACTCGGGGCTGTCCGCCGGGGTGCGGGCGGAGCCGAACACGCTGATCGCGGGCGGCAGTTCGGCGAGGGTGCCGAAGCCCTCGATGAACTCGGACTGGATGCGCAGCACCCGCCAGGGGTCGGTGTGCACCCAGTCCGTGGGCGCCCGCTCGTCCAGCAGCCGCTGGTCGGTGGTGCTGGCCTGCACCTGGCCGCGCCGTCTGAGGACCGGACCCAGGCGCTGCTCGTCCGGCGGCTGCTTCTTGCCTGCGGGGTTGCCGGTGGCCATGGCTGCTCCCTGTCCTCGTGCGGTCCTTCCACCTCAGCGTAGATGTCCGCGGGTTACGTACGGGGGACCTCAGCATGTCCGCCGGGCAGCGGACTAAACCACCGGGTGCTCAGGCGGTCAGCCAGGCCCGCAGCCGCTCCTCGCCGACCAGCACCTTGGCCACCTCCACGCGCTCGTCCCGCTTGTGCGCCAGGTGGGGGTTGCCGGGGCCGTAGTTGACCGCGGGAATGCCGAGGGCGGCGAACCGGGAGACGTCCGTCCAGCCGTACTTGGGCTGCGGGGTGCCGCCGACCGCCGCGATGAAGGCCGCCGCGGCCGGGTGGGACAGGCCGGGCAGGGCCGCGCCGCTGTGGTCGTCCACCACGAACTCCGCCACCCCGCAGTCCGCGAAGACCTCGCGGACGTGGGCGAGGGCCTCCTCGGGCGTACGGTCGGGCGCGTAGCGGAAGTTGACGGTGACCTGGCACTCGTCGGGGATCACGTTGCCGGCCACTCCCCCGGAGATGCCGACCGCGTTGAGGCCCTCGCGGTACTCCAGGCCGTCGATGACCGGGCGGCGCGGCTGGTAGGCGGCCAGCTTGGCGAGGACCGGGGCCGCCGCGTGGACGGCGTTGGCGCCCATCCAGCTCCGCGCGGAGTGCGCCCGCTCGCCGGTCGTCCGCAGCAGCACCCGCAACGTGCCCTGGCAGCCGCCCTCGACCTGCCCGTCGGACGGTTCGAGCAGCACCGCGAAGTCTCCTTCGAGCCACTCCGGGCGCGCCTCGGCAATGTGCTTGAGGCCGTTGAGGTCGGCGGCGACCTCCTCGTTGTCGTAGAAGACGAAGGTGAGGTCGCGGTTGGGCGCCGGGACGGTGGCCGCGATCCGCAACTGCACGGCGACGCCGGACTTCATGTCGCAGGTGCCGCAGCCCCACAGCACCCCGTCGTCGTCCAGGTGCGAGGGCACGTTGTCCGCGATCGGCACGGTGTCGATGTGCCCGGCGAGGATCACCCGCTCCGCGCGCCCGAGGCCGGTGCGGGCCACCACGTTGTTGCCGTACCGGTCGACGGTGAGGTGCGGCAGGGCGCGCAGCGCGTGCTCGATCGCGTCGGCGAGCGGCTGCTCGGAGCCGCTGACGGAGGGGAAGTCGACCAGCCGGGCGGTCAGCTCGGCGGCGTCCAGCGTGAGGTCAAGCGGGGTGTCGGCCATGGCGTCGACCCTAGCGCCCTGCCCCTTCGGGCACGGCCCGTGCCCTGCGTACCAGGCAGGCTGCCCTTTAGTACCTTGTTACGCGTGCTTCAGCCGTCCCCCACCCGCAAGAAGCGAAGCCGACTCCTCCGGTTCATGTCGGCCCTGGTGGCCCTGCTCGCGGTCGCCGGTTACCTGGTGGTGCAGTACGTCACCGGAGGCGCGGCCCGGACCCGCTGCACGGTCGTCTCCGCCGGCGACGACGGCGCGCGCTACGAGTTCACGCCGGAGCAGGCGGTCAACGCGGCCACCATCACGGCCGTCGGCACCACCCGTGACCTGCCCGAGCGGGCCATAGCGATCGCCCTGGCGACCGCCCTCCAGGAGTCGGCGCTGCGCAACATCGACCACGGCGACCGCGACTCCCTCGGCCTCTTCCAGCAGCGGCCCTCGCAGGGCTGGGGCAGCCCCCGGCAGATCATGGAACCGACCTACGCGGCGGGGAAGTTCTACGACCACCTGGTCAAGGTGCCCGGGTACACGAAGCTGCCGCTGACCGTCGCGGCCCAGCGGGTGCAGCGCAGCGGCTTCCCGGACGCGTACGCGCGGCACGAGCCGGACGCCACGCTGCTGGCCGCCGCCCTGACCGGCCACTCCGCCGCCACCCTGACCTGCACGGGCCTGCCCGCCGCCGGCACCCGGGGGGCCAGGGGCCCGGACGCGGTACGGGCCGCGCTGGCCCGGGACTTCGGGCGCGAGGTGCTCCAGCCGGTCGGCGCGGAGGTGTCCGCACCGGCGACGGCGACACCCGCCGCACCGGCCTCGCCGCCGGCCTCCCCGGGCGGCCCGGGCGGGCGGGTGATGACGCTGCCGGTCACCGAGGGCCGGGGCGCGGAGTCCGGGCGCGAGGCGCGGCGCCGGGGCTGGCAGTTGGCGCACTGGGCGGTGGCCAACGCCTCCGCGCTGGGCATCGAACAGGTCTCGTACGCCGGCCGCGAGTGGACCGCCGGGACCACCGGCACCCGGTGGCGGACCGCGCCGGCCACCGGCTCCGGGGGCGCCCAGGGCGCGGAACGGGACACCGGGGCGGTCCGGATCGTCACCGTCCGGCGGTAGCTCGCCCGTACGACGCCCCACTCTCCCGGATGACCCGCGCGGCGGGCGGGCGGCGGGCCGGGCCGCGGTGCGTGCCGTCGCCCGCGCATCCGCCGATTTCCTTGGGAACAACGGGCCGTAAGGATTCGGCGGGGTTTCCGGCCGGCGCCCGTTTGCCCGTTTTTCCGGGCACCCGATAATGCGACGCATTGCCAACTCTTTACCTTGCCGCGCCGCAACCTTCGGGGCCTTCGAGCGGTAGTCACTGCGTCCGAGCCGGGCCGGTCGAGCACGGCAGGACCTCTCAACGTTGACTTCCCGTCGAAGGAGCATCATGTCCCTCCCCCTGACCCGCCGGATCGCCCGTGCCGCGCTGCTCGTCGCTGCGGGAGCGGCCGCCGGGGTCGGTGCGGCCGGCTCCGCCAGCGCGGCCCCGGAGCTGCCGGCCACCCCGAACCTGGCCGGACTGACCGCCCTGGACGGTGCCAACGTCGGCGGCACCGTGGACTCGGCCGCGCAGAGCGTGACCAAGACCGCGGGCGAGACCGGTGGCAACGCCGTGAAGAAGGCGGTGCCGGCCGCGGGCAAGACCGGCGGGTCGGTCGTGAAGCAGACGACGCCGGCCGCGCAGAAGGCGGCGGGGGACGCGGCGGGCTCCGCCGGGGACATCGTCGGGGACACCGCGAAGACCGCCACCAAGAGCGGGCTGCCGACGGACGCCGTCAGCAAGGGGCTGCCGGCCGCGAAGACGCTGCCCGTGCAGGGGCTGCCGCTCGGCGGCTGACGGGTCGTCCGGTCACGGCGGCGGGGTCCAGGCTCTCCCTGGGCCCCGCCGCCGCTGTGTCGTCTCCCGGTCGCCGGGGCGGCGGGTCAGAGGCGGGCGGCCGCCGCCGCCACGCGTTCGTCCGTCGCCGTGAAGGCCACCCGGACGTGCCGGGCGCCCGCCGGGCCGTAGAAATCGCCGGGGGCCACCAGGATGCCCAGGTCGGCGAGGTGGGCGACGGTGTCCCAGCAGGACTCCCCGCGGGTGGCCCACAGGTACAGGCTGGCCTCGCTGTGCTCGATGCGGAAGCCGTGCCGCAGCAGGGCCTCGCGCAGCGCGGTGCGGCGGGCCGCGTACCGCTCGCGCTGCACGCGCACGTGCTCGTCGTCGCCGAGGGCCGCCACCACGGCCGCCTGGGTGGGCGCCGAGGTCATCATGCCGCCGTGCTTGCGGATCTCCAGCAGCGGGCCGAGGACCGCCGGGTCACCGGCGAGGAAGGCCGCGCGGTAGCCCGCGAGGTTGGACCGCTTGGACAGGGAGTGGACGGCGACCAGGCCGTCGTAGGAGCCGCCGTTGACGTCCGGGTGCAGGACCGAGACCGGGTCGGCCTCCCAGCCCAGCTCCAGGTAGCACTCGTCGGAGCAGACCAGCACGCCGTGCTCGCGGGCCCAGGCGACGATCCGGGTCAGCTCGGCCGGGGAGAGCACCTTGCCGGTGGGGTTGGACGGGGAGTTGAGCCAGAGCAGCTTCAGCCCGGCCGGGTCCAGCTCGGTCGGGTCGTCGTACGCCACGTACTCGGCGCGCGCCAGCCGGGCGCCGACCTCGTACGTCGGGTAGGCCAGCCGCGGGAAGGCCACCCGGTCGCCGGGGCCGAGGCCCAACTGGGTCGGCAGCCAGGCGACGAGTTCCTTGGAGCCGACGATCGGCAGGACGTGCCGGTGGGTGACGTCCCGGGCGCCGAGGCGGCGCCCGACCCAGCCGGTGATCGCGTCGCGCAGTGCCGGGGTGCCCCACACCGTCGGGTAGCCCGGGGAGTCCGCCGCGTCGATCAGGGCCTTCTGGATCAGCTCGGGGACCGGGTCGACCGGGGTGCCGACGGAGAGGTCGACGATGCCGTCCGGGTGGGCCGCGGCGGTCGCCTTGTAGGGCGTCAGCCTGTCCCAGGGGAAGGTGGGGAGGCGGTCGGTGACTGCGGACACGGTTCTGGCTCACTTTCCTCGGTACGGCAAACGCCTCGGTCCCGGCCGGCACCGGTCGGGGACGACCGGGCCGGGCGGGACCGAGGCGGCGCGGGTGCGGACCGCTCTTACTGGTTCTGCGGCGGCAGGGCCGCGACGAAGGGGTGGTCGCGCTCGATCAGCCCCAGCTTGCTGGCACCACCGGGCGAGCCGAGCTCGTCGAAGAACTCGACGTTCGCCTTGTAGTAGTCCTTCCACTCCTCCGGAGTGTCGTCCTCGTAGAAGATCGCCTCGACCGGGCAGACCGGCTCACAGGCACCACAGTCGACGCATTCGTCCGGGTGGATGTACAAGGACCGCTGGCCCTCGTAGATGCAGTCGACCGGACACTCCTCGATGCACGCCTTGTCCTTGACGTCGACACAAGGCTGCGCGATGACGTAGGTCACGCTGTCGTTCCTCCTCGATACGGGCGCTGGCGGGCCTCCTCAGGCTCCGCCGCCTGGCGCGCGGGAGCGCGGCGTCGTCGATGCCCGCACCTAGTATCTCCGTTCCTGGGCACGATCCGAACAGGAGGGGTGGACAGACCTGTGGAAATCTCTGCCGCCGGCCGTCTCGAAGTCCGTATCAGCGCGGCTGACGTGGGCAAACGGGTGTCGGTACGGCGGTTGGCCGCGTCGGACGCGCCGGGCCGGAAGTTCACCGACACGGTCGGCGTTCTCACATCCTGGGACGACGGTGTGCTGCTGATCACACGCAAGGACGGCGAGACGGTACGGATCGCGGCGTCCGCGCTGGTCGCGGGCAAGGTGGTGCCGGCCGCGCCGGCCCGTCGGCGGGGCCCGGCCGCCTCGTACGGGGAACTCGCGCGGGTCGCCGCGCGGGGCTGGCGGCCGGTGGAGAGCGAGCGGCTCGGCGAGTGGGAGCTGCGGGCGGCCGCCGGGTTCACCCGGCGGGCCAACTCGGTGCTGCCGCTCGGCGATCCGGGCCTGCCGCTCGACGCCGCGCTGACCGCCGTACGCCGCTGGTACGGCGAGCGCGGGCTGCCCGCGTACCTGCAGACCGCCACCGGCGCGGAGGGCACACAGGAGGCGCTCTGCGCGGAGCTGGAGCGGCGGGGCTGGACGCGTGAGGTGAGCGCCGAGCTGTGGACCGGCGCACTGGCGCCGGTCGCGGACCGGGACGGGCCGGCCGGGGTCGTCCTGTCCCGGACGGCGGACGCGGGGTGGCTGGCGCGCTACCAGCGCAAGGGGGTCGGCGAGGCGGCCCTGCGGGTCCTGGGCTCCGGGCCGTCGGTGTGGTTCGCGAGCGTGCCCGGCGCGGCGGGGGTGCCCGACGCGATCGGGCGGTGTGTCGTGGACGGGCGGTGGGCCGGGTTCGCGGCCGTCGAGGTGGCGCCCGAGCGGCGGCGCGCCGGGCTGGCGACCGCCGTCATGGCCGCGCTGGCCCGCCGGGCCCTGGACGAGGGCGCCTCGGCGGCCTGGCTCCAGGTCGAGACGGACAACACCGGGGCGCGCGGCCTGTACACCGGGCTGGGCTTCGCCGCGCACCACGCCTACCACCACTACCGCGCACCGGACGCCGCCCCAGCGGACCGGTGACCGATCGTCGTCGAGAGGGCCCGACCGAGCCATGTGTTCCCCCTGTCCCCCGCCGCCCGGGCGCGCCGCCGAGGTGCGGCGCCGGTTCGCCGAGGAGGCCCGCTCCGGGCGGCCCGATCTGGCCGCGCTGTGCCTGCTGATGGGCGCGGCGGCGGACGGGAGCCTGGACGACGCGGGCATCGACGCGGCGCAGGCCGAACTGGACCGGCTCGCCGGGCAGGTGCCGTACCGGCCGGGCGGGGCGCGGGACTGGGCGGTGGCGCTGCGGGAGGTGCTCGGCGACCGGGCCGGGTTCCACGGCACCGCCGCGGACTACCGGCGACTGGAGTCGTCGCTGCTGCACCGGGTGCTGGCGCGGCGGCGCGGCCTGCCGATCCTGCTGTCGGTGGTGTGGATGGAGGTGGCCCGGCGGGCCGGGGGCCCGGTGTACGGGGTGGCGCTGCCGGGGCACTTCGTGGTCGGGTTCGGGTCCGGTGCCGCCGAACGGGTGCTGGTGGACCCGTTCGACGGGGGGCGGGTGCTGACCGGGGCGGACGCGGAGCTGCTGGTGGCGGGGGCCACGGGGGCGCCGCTGGACGCGCCCCTGCCGGCGCCGGCCGATCCGCTGGACGTGGTGCTGCGGATGCTCAACAACGTCCGGGCCTGGGCGGCGGCGCGGCCGGAGCGGTCGGACGTGGCGCTGTGGGCGCTGGAGCTGTCGCTGCTGCTGCCGTCGCATCCGGCGAGGCTGCGGTACGAGCGGGCGCGGCTGCTGGTGCAGCGGGGCGACTTCGTCGCGGGCGCGGTGGAACTGGAGGCGTACGCGGAGGTGGTGTCGGCGGTGGACGCGGCGGCGGCGGAGCGGGTGCGCCGGGAGGCGTTCGCGGCGCGGGCGCTGCTGAACTGACCGCGGGCGCCGGCGAACTGACAGGGGCGGCCGGGTGGGCGGGCGCCCGGCCCCTGGAGGGTCCCGTGCGGGGACGCCTTCAGGGGGCCGGCCGGTGGTGGGTCAGCTCGGGTCGGTGTCGATGGTCGCGACCCGGTTCGTGGTGCTGGTCAGGGCCTGGCGCAGGGCGCCGTAGACGTCCTGGGGGGTGACGGGGGTCTTCTCGCCGTTGGCGCGGGCGATGGTGACGCCGTCGAACGTCTGCCCGTACAGCTCCTCCAGGGCGTCCAGGTCCGGCTTGTCGACCAGCTTGCCGCCGACGGCCGTCACCCGGAGGAACTTCCACAGCGACTTCTGCGGGCTCATCAGGATCGTGTGCGCCGCGTCGGTCTGCACGGTCACGGGGGCCGACATCGCCGGTTCGGCGAACTCCTTCATCATCCGGTCGACCTCGGCCTTGGTGACCTCCGGCTGCCGGGCGGTGGTCGGCAGGTTCACCGTGCCGGCCGCGCCGGTCTCGACCTGGCCGCGGTACGCCTCCTCCACCTCGTCGGTGGACCTGGCCACGTCGATGCCCTTGCCCGCCTTCGGGTACACGGGCACCGCCCGGCCGGACTCGAACCTGATCCCGCCCTCGGTCATCGAGCCGGAGCCGCCGGAGGCGTCCTGGAGGGCCGCGTGCAGCTTCTCCTCGTCGACCGGCATGACCGGGTCGACGACGCGGTGGTTGCCGAAGAGGGAGCCGATCACGGAGACCGGGTTGTAGTCGCTCCTGGCCGCCGCCGCGACGGTCGCCTGGGTGTCGAACTGGAGCCCCGCCTGGTCCGGCTTGAGCGCGACGCTGTCGCCGCCCACCGAGAGCTTCAGCGGCTTGTTGACCCGGCCCTCGAAGGCGGTGTCGAGCTTCTCCACGGCGTCGTCCCGGGTGCTGCCGCCGATGTCGACGCCGAGCACGGTGGTGCCCTTGGGCACGTCGGAGTGGTTCATCAGCAGACCCGCGCCGTAGGCGAGGCCGCCGACCAGGACCAGGCCGCCGACGAGCAGGGGGAGCTTGCTCCGGCCCTTGCGCTTGACCGGCTTGGCGGCGCTCGCCGGGGGCGGCGTGGCGGGGCCGGGGAGCTTCGGGGGCGTCGGGGCGAGCGGGCCGCCGGTGGCGGGGCCGGCCTGGAACGGCGTGTTCCGGTCGGCCGGTACGACGGGGATGCCGCTGGTGACGGTGTTCCCGGAGACGTTGTCCGGGGTGCCGTAGGCGATCCCGCCGGGCGGCTCGGGGACCTGCTGCTGCGGGGTGAGGATCGCGGTGTCGTCGCTCAGGCCGCCGCTCGGGGGCGGGGTCAGCCGTCCGGTGCCGGTGGCCGGGCCGCCGGTGGGGCCGGCCGGACCGGTGGACCCGGTGGGGGCCTGGGGGCCGGCGTACGCGCCGTTCGGGGCCGCCGGTCCGGGCTCGGTGAAGTACGGCAGGTCGTCGTGGCGCGGCTCGGGGCCGCCGACGCCGTTGCCGGTGTCGGTCGTGCCGTTGCCGGTGCCGCTGGTGCCGTTGCCGGTGCCGTTGCCGCCCAGCGGGCCGGCGGACAGGGCCTCGGTCACGTCGAAGGAGCCGGTGCCGCCGCCGTGCCCGGGGGCCACGGGTCCGCCGGTCGCGCCGGGGAGACCGGCGCCGTTGGTGCCGCCGGGCCGGGAGCCGCCCGGCATGTTCATGGAGCCGACGACGCCACCGGGCCGCCCGCCACCGGACCGCGTCCCGGCCGCACCGGGCGTACCAGGCGCACCGGACACACCAGGGGTACCGGGAGCACCAGGGGTACCGGGCGCACCAGGAGTACCGGGAGCACCAAGCGCACCAGACGCACCAGATGCACCGGCAGCCCCCGCCGGGCCCGAAGCCCCGCCCGGGGCCGTCCCGTTCGCGGCCCCGGAGGTGCCGCCCTTGGCCGGGGCGGACCGGCGCGGCGCGAACCAGTCGCTGGTCGGCTTCTCCTCCGCCGGCCGGGGCGGCGGCGCGGGCTCGGCCGGTGTCTCGGCGCCGCCCGTGGGCGTGCCGCCGCCGGGCGCGGGGGTCTCGGGCTCCGGGTCGCCCGTGCCGCCCTCCCCTTCGCCGACCGGCTTGCGCACCACCACGGGCGGGATGGGCCGGGACCCGGGGATGTTGATCCGGATCCGGGTGGTCAGCGTCGTCTCGGTCTTGCGGTCCTCCGGCCGGGTGGCCGAACGGCCCCCGTCCGTACCGGTGTCGGAGCCCGTCGGCGTCCCGTAGGGCGGGGTGCCCGACGGGTAAGCGGCTCCACCGCGTCCGTGGGGTCCGGAGGACGGACTGTCAGTTTCACGACTCAAGGCAGGTTCTCCCGGTTGGCTCCGCCGCCCGTCACACCTGAAAGCGGGCGGCTCGGCGGCGCGCACCACCATACTGGCCACTTCTGACGCTTATCCGCCGGCCGCTGAGGAAACCCTCCTCGGTCCCGTCCGCCCGCGCCAGGGCGGAGCGGTACGTCACGCGCCACGTCGGACGGCGTCGTCACCCGGCCGCCGCACCGGCGCGAGGGTGGCGCACATCACAGCCACGGCGATGCCGCCCAGCAGGAAGAGGTACGAGCCGCTTCCCGCGGCGAAGAAGAAGTCGCCCTCGGGGCGGCTGGTGGTGAGCAGCACCACGACGAGGGCCCAGCCCGCGGCGGGCGCGACGGCGGCGCCCCGGCGGCCGACGGCCCGCGCGGCGCCCAGGCAGAGCCCGGCCTCGGCGGCGAGGGCGAGCAGCAGCCCGCCGGGGAACCAGCCGGGCTGCACCAGCGCCCCGGCCACGCCGGTGACGGCGCCGAGGACGAGGAGGGCGAGGTACAGGGCGGCCAGGCCGGCGGAGGGCGGCCGGAACGGCTGGGCGAGCGCCGGGGGCCGCGTGGTGCCGCGGTCGCTCACGACGCCTCCTCGATCCCGGCGAACAGGTCGGTGGCGCGGGCGGCGGGGGCGGGGGCGCCCACCAGTTCGTAGTACTCGGTGGTGAACAGCGGCTGGGCGAGGTGGTTGGAGAGTGCGAAGTACGGCTCGGCGACCTCGATCTGGGTGGCGTGGGCCCGCATCGCGGCGGCCTTGGCGGCGGCGTACGGGGTGCCGTCGGCGGTGATCTCCACGGCGATCCGCTCGTCGTCGACGACGCCGGGGAGGTCGTCCACGGTGGCGGCCTCGGGGAAGGGCAGGCCGGGCAGGTCCTGGTCGAGGCGGGCGAAGGCGGCGGCGGCCACCGGGCGCGGGAGGCGGTTCCAGTAGGTCCGGGCGATGGGGCAGCCGGCCTCGGCGGCGAGTGCGGCGGCGCGGGTGGCGACCCGGTGCGCCTGGATGTGGTCGGGGTGGCCGTAGCCGCCGTCCGGGTCGTAGGTGACCAGGACCTGCGGGCGCACCTCGCGGATCACGTCGAGCAGCAGGGCGGCGGCCTCGTCCACGTCGGCCTGCCAGAAGCAGCCCGGGTCGTCGTTGTCGGCCAGGCCCATCATCCCGGAGTCGGCGAACCGGCCGGGTCCGCCGAGCAGCCGTACGTCGTCGACGCCGAGCGCGCTCATCGCGGCCCGCAGCTCGCCCAGGCGGTGCTGCCCGAGGGCGGCCCCGCCGAGGTGCGCGAGGCCGGGCGGGATGACCTCGCCGCGTTCGCCCAGGGTGCAGGTCACCAGCGTCACCTGGGCGCCCTCGGCCGCGTATCTGGCCATGGTGGCGCCGTTGTTGATCGACTCGTCGTCCGGGTGCGCGTGCACCAGCAGCAGACGCCGGGTGGGCTGTTCCGTCATGGTCCCCACCCTACGAGGCCCCGTCCGCTCCCCCGGAACCCGCCGCGACCCGGGACGACGTCCGTCAGAAGCTGATGCTGCCGATCATGCCCGCGATGTTGGACGTCAGCTCGCTGATCGTGGGCGCGATCGTCGACGAAGCGAGATAGAAGCCGAGCAGCATGCAGACGATGGCATGGCCCGCCTTCAGCCCTGACTTCTTGATCAGCAGGAAGACGATGATCGCCAGCAGCACCACCGCCGAAATCGAGAGTGCCACGGCGGCTCACCTCCAAATAGCCCGGGGACAACGGGGGGGTCTGACGCGGTCAAAACCTTGGGGCATATGAAATCCACACAGCGAGCAGCAGGTTGATACCCACTATGCGCTAGTGATCATAACTATCCGTACGCGCGCATCGATCGGCGCACAGCCGCACAAGGGGGCGCATGGCCAATATGGTCAGGGCATGACGACCGAGGCTGACTCCTTCCCCAAACGGCACGCCCGCACCCAGCGGTTCACGCTCGGCGCGCCGCGTTCGTTCACCGTGGCGCCCGACGGTTCCCGTGTCGTGTTCCTGCGTTCCGCCTCCGGCACCGACCGGGCGAACGCGCTGCTGGTGCTGGACTTGGCGGACTGCACGGAGCGCGTGGCGGCCGACCCGCGCGCCCTGCTGGGCGGTGCCGAGGAGCACCTGCCGCCCGAGGAGCGGGCCCGGCGCGAGCGCAGCCGCGAGGGCGGCGCCGGCATCGTCGGCTATGCCACCGACGCGGCCGTGGAGTTGGCGTCTTTCGCCTTGTCAGGGCGGCTTTTCACGGCCGAGCTGCGGGCCGGTACGACGCGTGAACTTCCCGTCGCCGGGCCGGTGGTCGACCCGCGCCCCTCCCCCGACGGACGGCATGTGGCGTACGTGGCGGGGGGCGCCCTGCGGGTGGTGGGCGCGGCGGGCGAGGACGACCGGGCGCTGGCCGAGCCGGAGGCGGAGGGGGTCTCGTACGGGCTGGCGGAGTTCATCGCCGCCGAGGAGATGGGGCGCGACCGGGGGTTCTGGTGGGCCCCGGAGTCGGACCGGCTGCTGGTGGCGCGGGTGGACGACACGCCGGTACGGCGGTGGTGGATCGCCGATCCGGCCCATCCCGAGCGTGACCCACACCACGTCGCCTTTCCGGCGGCGGGGACCGCCAACGCGGAGGTCCGGCTGTTCGTGGCCGGCCTGGACGGCTCCCGCACGGAGGTCGGCTGGGACCGCGAGCGGTACCCGTATCTCGCGCGAGTGCACTGGTCAGCGGCGGGTGCGCCGCTGCTGCTGGTGCAGACGCGGGACCAGCGCGGCCAGGTGTTCCTGGCGGTGGACCCGGAGTCCGGCGGGACCCGGATGGTGCACGCCGATGAAGATCGAACTTGGCTGGAACTTTTCCCCGGGGTGCCCTGCTGGTCCCCCTCCGGACGGCTCGTCCGGATCGCCGACGAGGGGGGCGCACGGGTCCTGGCGGTGGGAGAACGCCCGCTGACCGGCGCGCAGTTGCACATCCGCGCGGTGCTGGACGTCGGCGACCAGGACGTGCTGGTCTCGGCGTCCGCGGGCGAGGAGGCGGCCGATCCGGAGATCGGCGAGGTGCATGTGTACCGGGTCAGCGAGCTGGGCGTGGAGCGCGTCTCGCAGGAGCCCGGCGTGCACTCGGCGGTGCGCGCCGGGGGCGTGACCGTACTGGTGTCGGCCACGCCGGACCGGCCGGGTGCGCGCGCCCGGGTGCTGCGGGAGGGCGACCGGAGGGAGACGGGGGCGCCCCCGGCCGGAGGCCGGAGGACGGTGGCGGTCATCGCCTCGTACGCCGAGGACCCCAAGCTGTCCCCGAGGGTGAGCTTCACCATGGGGGGCGCACGGCGGATTCCGTGCGCCGTGCTTATGCCAACGGACTACCACGGTGACACCCTCCTCCCCGTGCTGATGGACCCGTACGGCGGTCCGCACGGCCAGCGGGTGCTCGCCGCGCACAACGCCCACCTCACCTCGCAGTGGTTCGCCGACCAGGGCTTCGCGGTGATCGTCGCCGACGGCCGGGGCACACCGGGCCGGTCGCCCGCCTGGGAGAAGGCCGTCAAGGACGACATCGCCGCGGTCGTGGTGCAGGACCAGGTGGACGCGCTGCACGCGCTCGCCGCCGAGTTCCCGCTGGACCTGGGCCGGGTCGCCGTCCGGGGCTGGTCCTTCGGCGGCTATCTGGCCGCCCTCGCCGCGCTGCGCCGCCCGGACGTCTTCCACGCGGCGGTGGTGGGCGCCCCGGTGACCGACCTGCGCCTGTACGACACCCACTACCAGGAACGGTACGTCGGCCACCCGGACGAGCGGCCCGAGGTGTACCGCCGCAACTCGGTGATCGACGACGAGGGGCTCGTGGACGCGGCCGAGCCGCACCGGCCCATGATGATCATCCATGGGCTGGCCGACGACAATGTGGTCGTCGCCCACTCCCTGCGGCTCTCCTCCGCCCTGCTGGCCGCCGGCCGGCCGCACGAGGTGCTCCCCCTGTCCGGGGTCACCCATATGACCCCGCAGGAGACGGTCGCGGAGAACCTGCTGCGCCTCCAGGTCGACTTCCTCAAGCGCTCCCTGGCGTAGCCTCCCCGGCCCGCTCGTCCCGGTCCGCCCGCAAAGCGGTTCAAACGCGGACGAACGTCGTTAACACACCGGCAACTCCGCGGAAGCGATACCGATATACGGACGCGACAGGCTGTGCCAGGTACGGCCGTGCGGGTGCCGTAAGCGGGCCGGGGTGCGCCATGTCACCCCGGCCCGCCGCCGTGTCCGCCGGACCCCTCGGCCGGCACGACCCGCTTCTCCTCGGCGAAGTGACAGGCCGAGTCGTGCGCCGCGGGCCCGCCCTCGTCCCGGAAGGCCGCGGGCACCGCCAGCGCCGGCACCTCCAGGGCGCAGCGCTCCCGCGCCTTCCAGCAGCGGGTGCGGAACCGGCACCCGGAGGGGATGTTGGTCGGCGAGGGCACGTCCCCGGCGAGGATGATCCGCTCCCGGTCCTCGCGGGCCTCGGGGTCGGGGACGGGGACGGCGGAGAGCAGCGCCTGGGTGTAGGGGTGGGTGGGGTGGTCGTAGATCTCGGTGTCGGTGCCGGTCTCCACGATGCGGCCGAGGTACATCACCCCGACCCGGTCGGAGATGTGCCGCACGATCGACAGGTCGTGGGCGATGAAGACGTAGGAGAGGTCGAACTCCTTCTGGAGCCGGTCGAGCAGGTTGATGACCTGGGCCTGCACCGAGACGTCCAGGGCGGAGACGGGCTCGTCCGCGACGATGATCTCGGGGCGCAGGGCGAGGCCGCGGGCGATGCCGATGCGCTGGCGCTGGCCGCCGGAGAACTGGTGGGGGTAGCGGTTGAGGTACTCGGGGTTGAGGCCGACCACGTCGAGCAGCTCCCGCACCCGGCGGCGCCGGTCGCCCTTGGGGGCCGCCTCGGGGTGGATGTCGTACGCCTCGCCGATGATGTCGCCCACGGTCATGCGGGGGTTGAGGGAGGTGTAGGGGTCCTGGAAGACCATCTGGATGTTGCGGCGGACCGCTTTGAGGGCCTTGCCGGACAGGCGGGTGATGTCCTCGCCCTTGTAGCGGATCTCGCCGGCGGTGGGCCGCTCCAGGTTGACCAGCATCTTGGCGACCGTGGACTTGCCGCAGCCCGACTCGCCCACGATGCCGAGGGTCTCGCCGCGGTCGAGGTGGAAGTCCACGCCGTCGACGGCCTTGACCGCGCCGATCTGCTTCCTGAGGAGGATGCCGCGGGTGAGGGGGTAGTGCTTGACCAGGCCGCGCACTTCGAGGATCGGCTCAGGCATCGAGGCACTCCCTGAAGAAGTGGCAGGCGCTGCCCCGCCGCGGCGAGACCTCGTACAGCGGGGGGACGTCGGTGCGGCAGACGTCCCTGGCCATCGGGCAGCGCGGGTGGAAGGGGCAGCCGGACGGGATGCGGGTGAGGTTGGGCGGCAGGCCCTTGATGGCGTACAGCTCCCGGCCCTTGTGGTCCAGGCGCGGGATGGATTCCAGCAGGCCCCGGGTGTACGGGTGGGCGGGCGCCTGGTAGATGTCGTGGACGGGGGCGGTCTCCACGATCCGGCCCGCGTACATCACCGCGATCCGGTCGGCGACATCGGCGACCACGCCGAGGTCGTGGGTGATCAGGATCAGACCCATGCGCAACTCCCGCTGGAGTTCCGCGAGCAGCTCCATGACCTGGGCCTGGACGGTGACGTCGAGGGCGGTGGTCGGCTCGTCGGCGATGATCAGTTTCGGCTCCAGGGCCATCGCCATGGCGATCATGATGCGCTGGCGCATCCCGCCGGAGAACTGGTGCGGGTACTGCTTCACCCGCTCCCGGGCGCCCGGAATGCGCACCCGGTCCATCAGCTCCACCGCCCTGGCGCGGGCGTCCTTCCTGGACATGCCCCGGTGCACGGTGAACATCTCGCCGAGCTGGTCGCCGACGGTCAGCACCGGGTTGAGCGAGGACAGCGCGTCCTGGAAGATCATCGCCATCTCCGCGCCGCGCACCTTGCGGCGCTGCTCCTCCTTGAGTTTCAGCAGGTCGCGGCCCTCGAAGAGGACCTCGCCGCCGGTGATCCGGCCGGGCGGGGTGTCCAGGATGCCCATGACGGTCTGGGCGGTGACGGACTTGCCCGAGCCGGACTCGCCGAGCACGGCGAGGGTCTCGCCCGCGTCCACGCCGTAGGAGACACCGTTGACGGCCCGGGCGACGCCGTCCCGGGTGTGGAACTCCACGTGCAGGTCACGCACTTCGAGCAGCATGGCGGCGGCTCACCTCAGCTTCGGGTCGAGGGCGTCGCGCACCGCGTCGCCGAGCATGATGAACGCCAGGACGGTGACGGCCAGCGCACCGGAGGGCCAGAGCAGGGCGTGCGGGGCGTTGCGGATGTAGGGGGCGGCGGCGGAGATGTCGATGCCCCAGGAGACGCTGGGCGGCTTCAGGCCGACGCCGAGGAAGGACAGGGTCGCCTCCAGCGAGATGTAGGTGCCCAGCGCGATCGTGGCCACGACGATGACCGGGGCGACGGCGTTGGGGGTGATGTGCCGCAGCAGCAGCCGGGAGTTGGAGGCGCCCAGCGCCCGGGCGGCCTGCACGTAGTCGTGCTGCTTGGCGGTGATCACCGAACCGCGGGCGATCCGGGAGATCTGCGGCCAGCCGAGCAGCACGATGAACCCGATCACCGGCCAGACCGTGTTGCTGGTGATGACGGAGAGCAGGACCAGGCCGCCGAGGACCACCGGGATGGCGAAGAACACGTCGGTGATCCTCGACAGCACCGAGTCCCAGAAGCCGCCGAAGAACCCGGCGAGCCCGCCGAGCACGCTGCCCAGGACCGCCACCCCGAGCGTGGACAGCACACCGACCGCCACCGAGGTACGGGCGCCGTAGACGGTGCGGGTGTAGACGTCGCAGCCCTGGCCGTCGTAGCCGAAGGGGTGGCCGGGCCGGGAACCGTCCTGGGCCTTGGACAGTTCACATTGCAGGGGGTTGCCGGGAGCGATGAGGGACGGCCAGAGGGAGATGACGATCAGGAAGAGGATCACCAGCGCGGAGATCAGGAAGACGGGGTTGCGGCGCAGATCGTGCCAGGCGTCCGACCAGAGGCTGCGGGGCCGCTCCTGGGGGCCGGCCGGTTCCGGGCCCGCCGGGGTCAGGGTCGCCGCCTCGCTGGCGCCGAGGTCCATCTGACCGCCCATGCCGGTGCCGGCGACGGCGCGCTCCGGTTCGTACGGCTGCTCAGGCATAGCGGATCCTCGGGTCGAGTACGGCGTACAGCAGGTCGACGAGGAGGTTGGCGACGAGGAAGACCAGGACCAGGACGGTGACGAAGCCGACCACGGTCTGGGTGTTCTGGCGCAGAATGCCCTGGTAGAGCTGGTAGCCGACGCCGTGGATGTTGAAGATCCGCTCTGTCACGATCGCGCCGCCCATCAGCGCGCCCACGTCGGTGCCGATGAAGGTGACGACCGGGATGAGGGAGTTGCGCAGCAGATGCCGGGTGACCACCCGGCGGCGCGGCAGCCCCTTGGCGATGGCGGTGCGCACGTAGTCGGCGCGCCGGTTCTCCGCGATGGAGGTCCGGGTCAGACGGGTGACGTAGGCCAGCGAGACCGAGGCCAGCACCAGGCCGGGGACGATCAGCTCGTCCAGCGGGGCGTAGGAGGAGACCGACGGCCGGATCCACTCCCACTTCACGCCGAGCAGGAGCTGGAGCAGCAGCCCGGTGACGAAGGTGGGCACCGAGATGACGACCAGGGTGAGGACCAGCACGGCGGTGTCGACGGGCCGGCCGCGGCGCAGCCCGGTGATCACGCCGAGGGTGATGCCGATGACGATCTCGGCGACGATCGCCACCACGGTCAGCCGGACGGTGACCGGGAACGCCGTGCCCATCAGCTCGGTGACCGGCTGGCCGTTGAAGGCGGTGCCGAAGTCGCCGGTGAAGACGTTGCCCATGTAGGTCAGGTACTGCCGCCACACCGGCTGGTCGAGGCCGAACTCCCGTCTGAGCTGGGCGGCGGTGGCCGGGTCGCACTCCCGGTCGCCGCACAGCCCCGCGACCGGGTCGCCCATCACATTGACCATGAGGAAGATCAGCAGGGTGGCCCCGATGAACACCGGGATCATCTGGAGCAGGCGTCGGATCACATACCGGCCCACGGCGGCTCAGCTCACCTTGATCTCGTCGTACACCGGGACGCTGAACGGATTGAGCTTCACGCCGGAGAGCCGGTCCGAGTAGCCGGCGCTGCCGTTCTGGTACCAGAGCGGGATGGCGGCCATGTTGTCCCGGACGACCTGCTCGGCCTGCTGGAAGGTCTTGATCGCCCGGCCGGTGTCGGTCTCGGCGTTGGCCTTGTCGATCAGGTCGTCGAACTTCTTCTCCGACCACTTGCCGTCGTTGGAGGAGGCGTTGGTGTAGTAGAGCGGCTGGAGGAAGTTCTGGATGAGCGGGTAGTCCATCTGCCAGCCGGCCCGGAAGGGCCCGCTCATCTTCTTGTCGGTGATCTGGTTGCGGAAGTCGGCGAAGGTGCCGACGGGGTTGCCGACGCACGCCTTGTCGTTGCCCAGGGCGTTGTTGATGGAGTTGCAGACCGCGTCGACCCACTGCTTGTGGGAGCCGGTGTCCGAGTTGTACGTGATCTTGACCTGGCCGCCGGGGAGTCCGCCGCCGTCCCGGATCAGCTTCTTCGCCTCGTCGGGCTTGTACTCGCACGCCTCGCCGCACAGCCCGTCCTGGAAGCCGCCGTCCTCGCCGAGCACGGGTGAGGTCCAGTCGGTGGCCGGGGTGCGGGTCCTGTGGAAGATCGTCTCGGTGATCTGCTCGCGGTCGATCGCCATGGACAGGCCCTTGCGGACCTTTTCCGAGCCGCTCTTGTTCCAGTTCCGGTCGTAGTACGGGAAGGCGAGGGTCTGGATGATGCCGGCCGGGGTGTTGATGTACCGGTCGCCGAGGTCGTTCTTGACGTTCTTCAACTGGGCGGCGGGCACGTCGTCGACCAGGTCGAGGTTGCCGGCCATCAGGTCGGTGTAGGCGGTGTTGTTGTCGGTGTAGACCTTGAGGTCGACGCCCCCGTTGCGCGCCTTGTCCTCGCCCGGGTACTGCTCCCACTTGCGCAGGGACATCTGGGAGCCGCGGGCGTAGCTGTCGACCCGGTACGGGCCGTTGCCGACCGGCTTCTTCAGCCAGTTGCCGTGGTCGTCGAAGAAGGCGCGGGGCAGCGGGGCGTACGCGGGGTAGCCCAGGGTGTCGGGGAAGGTGGAGAACTTCTGGTTCAGCTTGACGGTGAAGGTGCGCGGTCCGGTGACCTTCAGCCCGGAGAGGGTGTCGGCGCTCTGCTTGCCGCCGTCCTCGGGGTGGGCCTTGTCGTAGCCGTCGATGTAGCTGAAGAAGTAGGCGTTGCGCTGGTTGTTCTTCAGGCTGGCGCCGTAGTTCCAGGCGTCCACGAAGGACCGGGCGGTGACCTTCTCGCCGTTGCTGAAGGTCCAGCCGTCCTTGACGGTGACGGTGAAGTTCTGCGAGTCGGAGGTCTCGATCTTCTCGGCGAGCATGTCCTTGGCCTCACCGGTCTCCGGGTCGTACCGCTTCAGGCCCCGGAAGATCATGTCGAGGACCTTGCCGCCCTGCACCTCGTTGGTGTTGGCCGGCTCCAGCGGGTTCTGCGGGTCGCCCCAGGAGGAGCTGAGCACCGCGCCGGCGTCACCGCCGCCCCCGTCACCGCCGCCTCCGCAGGCCGTCGCCGCCAGGACTACCGCCGCCGCGCCCGCGGCCCATCCGGCGTGCGTCGCTCCGCGCATGGGGTGCCTCCTCGTCCGCTGATCCCTTACCGGCCAATATCACGGCAAGAGGTGCAGGTCGCACACGCATGGGGTCCTTTGGAGGAACCCGCCAGTGGAATCAGCGGCTCCGCGGGGGCGCCGAAGCGGAGTCCGGCCGTCCATCGCGGACGATCACGGACGACCGCGATCCGGAGCGCAACAGATCATCGCGATCCGATACGGAACCGTTGGATTGTTACCCCAAGGTGTACACATTTCGACACCCTGGCGTCCGTATAACGAACGCCTTGCCGGAATAGTCCCGTTAGCCCGACTTAAGGCACAGAAGCATCACAGCGCGCTACACGCGTAGCTACGGAACCGTCAAGCAGAGGCAAAAAAGGTAAAGAGAAACTCAAGGCGACTTGGTTTTTATTGACCTTGAACGAATTGCGTTGAAAAAGTCCGCTCATCAGACCCTCCTCCGGGCCAGGAGCACCATGACCCCCCCAACTCCATCAGCGGCTGCCCCGCTCGAGGTGACCGACGAGAGCGCCCCCGCGTCGCCCGCGCCCGCCACCTCCCAGGGCAACGAGAGCCGCTCTCCCGGGCGCCTGGCCTGGACCCGCTTCAAGCGTGACAAGACGGGCGTCGTCTCCGCGGGCATCGTGATCTTCTTCTTCGTGATCGCGCTCGCGGCCCCCCTGATAGCCAAGCTCTACGGCAAGGACCCGTACACCACGTACGCCAGCCAGCGCCCGGAGCTGCTCAACGCCTTCTCGTACCCGGCCGGCCCCAACGGCGGGATGAGCTCGGAGTTCTGGTTCGGCATCGAGCCCCAGCTCGGCCGGGACGTGTTCACCTTCCTGCTCTACGGCATCCGCACCTCGCTGGGCATCGCCCTGGCGGCCACCCTGCTGACCTGCCTGGTGGGTGTGGTGGTCGGCATCACGGCGGGGTACCTCGGCGGCCGGACGGACTACTTCGTCGGGCGGGTCATCGACATCCTGCTGTCGTTCCCGTCGACCCTGTTCTTCATCGCCTTCATGCCGGTGGTCTACGGCCTGTTCGTCGCGGACGACGAAAACATCCCGACCTCGCTGCGGGCCGTCTCGCTCATCCTGGTGCTGGCGGTCTTCGGCTGGGCCTCCCTCGCCCGGCTGCTGCGCGGCCAGGTCCTCGGGCTGCGCGAGCGGGAGTTCGTGGAGGCGGCCAAGGTGACCGGCGCCTCCCCGTGGCGGATCGTCTTCAAGGAGCTGCTGCCCAATCTGTGGACGCCGATCATCATCCAGTCCACGCTGATGCTCCCGGCGTTCGTGACCGCCGAGGCGGGCCTGGCCTTCCTCGGGGTCGGCATCATCGACCCGACCCCGGACTGGGGCGTCATGATCCAGCGCGGCGCCCAGTTCTACACCGAGGACATCACCTTCATGCTCTTCCCGGGCCTGTCCATGGTGATCTTCGTCCTCGCCTTCAACCTCCTCGGCGACTCGGTGCGCGACGCCCTCGACCCGAAGTCCAAGCGCTGACCTTCCGCTCCTCCATCCGGCTCGTTCGACGCCGTCCGGCCGGCCGTCCCGTTCCCCTTTGCCCTCTTCTGGCAGGTGCCCTATGTCTTTCTCCCGTAGAAACTTCCTCATCGCCACCGGTGTGGTCGCGGCCTCGTCCTCGGTCCTGACCGCCTGCGGCGGCGGTGGCGGCGGCTCCGCGTCGGACACCCCCAAGGTGACCGGCTCCAAGACGATGGAGATCCCGGTCGGCACCAAGGCGGACTCCACCGGTCCGGCCCCCGAGGTCAAGGGCGCGGTCAAGGGCGGGACGATCTACTCGCTCGAGCAGTTCGACATGGACCACCTGGACCCGGCGCAGATCTACGTCTCCACCGAGGCCGCCATCACCGTGCCGATCATGCGCGGTCTGACCGGCTACAAGATCGACGACAAGGGCGGGGTCACCCTGGTCGGCGACGCGGCCACCGACCCGGGCACCGCCAAGGACGGCGGCAAGACGTGGGTCTTCACCCTGAAGGACGGGCTGAAGTGGGAGGACGGCTCCGACGTCACGATGGATGACGTCCGCCACACCTTCGAGCGCCTGTTCGCCTCGTTCATCACCGAGGGCCCGCGCTACGTCCAGCAGTGGCTGGTGGGCGGCGACAAGTACAAGGGCCCCTACGAGGGCAAGCACCTCGACTCCATCGAGATCGACGGCAAGACCATCACCTTCCGCCTCACCGAGGCCCGCGGCGACTTCAACTACACGCTCGCCATGCGCGGCTACTCCCTGGTGCCCGAGAAGCACGACACCAAGGAGAAGTACGACAAGCAGCCGTTCTCCTGCGGCCCGTACCGCATCGAGAGCCGCAGCGTGGGCAAGTCGATGACGTACGTGCGCAACGAGCACTGGGACCCGGCCACCGACCCGATCCGCAACGCCTACCCGGACAAGTTCGCCTTCTCCTACGGCTTCCAGCCGCTGGCGGCGACCGACCGCTACATCGCGGACAAGGGCAACGACCAGTACGCGGTGCCGATCTTCAACGAGGTCGCGGCCGAGCGCGTCGCCCAGGTGCTGACCGACGCCGAGCTGAAGAAGCGCGTGCTGACGGCGGTCGACACGGTCACCTACTACTGGCCGATCAACACCACCCGGATCACGGACGTCAAGGTCCGCCAGGCCATCAACTGTGCCTGGCCGCACCAGCAGCTCCAGACCATCCGCGGCGGCGCGTCCACCACCGAGATCGCCACCACGATCCTCAGCCCGGTCACCCCGGGTTACGAGAAGTTCGACCTGTACGGCACCACCAAGAAGCCCGGCGGCGACCCGGCCAAGGCCAAGGCGCTGCTGAAGGAGGCCGGCAAGCTCGGCCAGAAGCTGGTCATCGCCTACCAGCAGTCGGACAACTCGGTGAAGCAGGCCGTGGCGATCAAGAACGCCCTGGAGGAGGCCGGCTTCACGGTCGTCAACAAGCAGGTCGACAAGTCGACCTTCTACACCCAGATCGGCGACACCGACAACGGCTTCGACCTGTTCGCGGCCGGCTGGAGCCCGGACTGGCCGAACGGCTACTCGGTCTTCTACCCCTGCTGGAGCGGCAAGAACATCGGCAAGGGCCGCAGCAACTACGCCCAGTTGGACGACACCGGCGTCAACAAGGCGATCGACGCCGCCTCGGCGATCACCGACCCGGAGAAGGCCAACAAGGCGTGGGGCGCCATCGACCGCCAGATCATGGAGCTGGCCGCCGTCGTGCCCGACTACCACTCCATCCGCAACTGGATGTACGGCTCCAAGGTCGGCAACGTCGTCTACGACGCCGGCAACACCTGCGTCGCGCTCTGCAAGCTCTACGCCAAGAAGTAGCGCGCCCCCACGGGGGCGGCCGTCCCGCGACGGCCGCCCCCGTGGCCCACCCCCCTCCAACACCCCGGCGACGGCGCCCCGTCCGGAAAGTCACGCCCCATGCTCCGCTTCCTAGTCCGCCGAGTCTTTGGCGCGATGGTCATCCTGCTGATCATCAGCGCCGTCACCTTCTGGCTCTTCTACGCAGTTCCGCGTGACCCCGCGATGATGTCCTGCGGCAAGAACTGCACGCCGGAGAATCTGGAGCAGATCCGGAAGAACCTGGGCATCGACGAGTCGATCATCATGCAGTACTGGCACTGGCTCGCGGGCATCTTCACCGGACGCGACTACGGCGGGTACGGCTACTGCGACGCGCCCTGCCTCGGCTACTCGTTCGCCAACAACGAGCCGGTGTTCGGCACGATCATGAACCGGATGCCGCTGACCCTGTCGCTGGCCTTCGGCTCCGCCGCCTTCTTCCTGGTCATCGGCGTCGGCGCGGGCATGCTCGCGGCGCTGAAGCAGGGCAAGTTCCTGGACAAGTTCGCCAGCTCGGTGTCGCTGCTCGGCTCCTCGCTGCAGATCTACTTCGTCGGCTACATCGCGATGTTCTTCCTGGTCTCGCAGCTCGGCATCTTCAGCCAGCCGTCGTACACCCCGCTCACCGAGAACCCGGCCGCCTGGGTCTCCGGGCTGCTGCTGCCCTGGCTGGTGCTGTCCATCATCTTCACCGCCAACTACACCCGCATGACCCGCTCCCAGATGGTGGAGCAACTCAGCGAGGACTACGTCCGCACCGCCCGCGCCAAGGGGCTGTCCCGGGCCAACGTCTTCTTCCGGTTCGCCTGGCGCGGCGCGATGGGCCCGATCGTCACCCTCTTCGGCATCGACCTCGGCACCCTGATCGGCGGCGCCATCATCACCGAGTCCGTCTTCTCCCTCCAGGGCGTGGGGCGGCTCGCGGTGCAGGCCGTGGACCAGAGCGACCTGCCCATGCAGTTGGGGGTCACCGTCCTGGCGGCCGGCGCGATCGTCTTCTTCAACATCGTCGTCGACGCCGTCTACGCCCTCATCGACCCGCGGATCCGGCTCGCCTGACCTCCGCCCGCAGTCCCCACCCCCCGCATCATCTGGAGCGTCCCCGTGACGAGCACCGATCAGCAGCCCTTCCTCTCCGTCAAGGACCTCAGGGTCCACTTCTCCACCGAGGACGGCATCGTCAAGGCCGTCGACGGGCTCTCCTTCGACCTCGCCAAGGGCAGGACGCTCGGCATCGTGGGCGAGTCGGGTTCCGGCAAGTCCGTCACCAACCTGACCATCCTCGGCCTGCACGACCGGCGCAGCACCGCGATCGAGGGCGAGATCGTGCTCGACGGCAAGGACCTGCTCACCGCCTCCGAGCGGGAGCTGGAACGCCTGCGCGGCAACAAGATGTCCATGATCTTCCAGGACGCGCTGGCCTCGCTGTCGCCGTACCACACCGTCGGGCGGCAGATCGGGGAGACGTACCGCAAGCACACCGGGGCCTCGAAGAAGGAGGCCCGGGACCGGGCGGTGGAGATGCTGCGCCGGGTGGGGATCCCGCAGCCGGACGTGCGGGTGGACGACTACCCGCACCAGTTCTCCGGCGGTATGCGCCAGCGCGCGATGATTGCCATGGCGCTGGTCTGCGACCCGGAGCTGCTGATCGCGGACGAGCCGACCACCGCGCTGGACGTGACCGTGCAGGCGCAGATCATGGACCTGCTCAAGGACCTCCAGCAGGAGTTCGGCACGGCGATCATCTTCATCACCCACGACCTCGGCGTCATCGCCGACATCGCCGACGACGTGCTGGTGATGTACGGCGGCCGGTGCGTGGAGCGCGGCACCAAGGAGGAGGTGCTGCGCGACCCGCAGCACCCGTACACGCTGGGCCTGATGAGTTCCATGCCGAGCCTGGACGGCCCGGTCGACGTGCCGCTGTCGCCGATCCCGGGGTCGCCGCCCTCGCTGCTCAACCCGCCCTCGGGGTGCCGCTTCCACCCGCGGTGCGCCTTCGCGGAGCAGGTGCCGGGCGGGCGGTGCGCCACCGAGCGGCCGCTGCTGGAGGTGGTGGACGGACGCGGTTCGGCCTGCCACCTCACGCCGGCGCAGCGCCGGGAACTCTTCGCCGACTACGCCGGAACCCGGCACAACTGACGTACACGAGACGGGACTTCACCATCATGAGCAACGCGACACCGCTCCTGGACGTCAGCGGTCTGACCAAGCACTTCCCGATCAAGGGCGGCTTCCCGATCCCGCGTACGGTCGGTGCCGTGCGGGCCGTGGACGGGCTGGACTTCCAGGTCGGCGAGGGCGAGAGCCTGGGCCTGGTCGGCGAGTCGGGCTGCGGCAAGTCGACCACCGGACGGCTGATCACCCGGCTCCTGGAGCCGACCGGCGGCAAGGTGGCCTACCGGGGGCAGGACATCACCCACGCCGGCCGCAAGCAGCTCGCGCCGATCCGGTCCGAGATCCAGATGATCTTCCAGGACCCGTACGCGTCCCTCAACCCCCGGCAGACCGTCGGCAAGATCATCTCCGGGCCGATGGAGATCAACGGGATCAACCCGGCCGGCGGCCGGGAGAAGCGGGTCCGGGAACTGCTGGAGATCGTCGGCCTCAACCCCGAGCACTACAACCGCTTCCCGCACGAGTTCTCCGGCGGCCAGCGCCAGCGCATCGGCGTCGCCCGCGCGCTCTCCCTGGAGCCGAAGCTGATCGTCGCCGACGAGCCGGTCTCCGCGCTCGACGTCTCGATCCAGGCCCAGGTGGTCAACCTGCTCCAGAAGGTGCAGCAGGACCTCGGGATCGCCTTCGTCTTCATCGCCCACGACCTCGCCGTCGTGCGGCACTTCTCGCAGCGCGTCGCGGTGATGTACCTGGGTAAGATCATGGAGATCGCCGACCGCGACGACCTGTACGGCAACCCGCGCCACCCCTACACCCGGGCCCTGCTGTCCGCCGTCCCGGAGGCGACCGTGGACGACACGCCCCGGGAGCGCATCCGCCTCGTCGGTGACGTGCCGTCGCCGATCAACCCGCCGTCCGGCTGCCGGTTCCGCACCCGCTGCTGGAAGGCCACCGAGAAGTGCGCGACGGAGGTGCCCCCGCTGGTGCAGGTCGAAGGCAACCGGCCCGGCCACCTCACCGCATGCCACTACCCCGAGACGCCGGAGACCGTGCCCGGTCCCCGGCTCGCCAAGAACCCCGAGGCGGCGGCCTGACAACACCCCTTTTCCGTCGGCCGCCCCCTTGCGGAACGGACCTTCACCGGCCCATTGACCCGAGCCCATGAATGTCCGCTCCAGGGGAACGAGGGCCCGCGCCTCCCCCGGCGCGGGCCCTCCTTTCATGCCCTCAGCCCTGGTCGGTCTCCTCCAGCGCCGCCAGCGCCGGGTCCAGCACGATGTCCTCCCCGCGGTCCGTGATCGTCGGGTCCTCCGGGAAGTGACAGGCCGTCAGATGGCCCTCGCGGTTGCCCTCGATCCGGACCAGCGGGGGCACCTCCGTGGCGCACTTGTCCTGCGCCTTCCAGCAGCGGGTGCGGAACCGGCAGCCCGAGGGCGGCGAGATCGGCGAGGGCACGTCGCCGGCCAGCCGGATGCGCTCCCGGTTGCGTCCGGCGCCCTCGGTCAGCGTCACCTCGGGGACCGCGGACAGCAGGGCGTGGGTGTAGGGGTGCCGGGGGCGGGTGTAGATGGAGTCGCGGTCGCCGATCTCGATGATCTTGCCGAGGTACATCACCGCCACGCGCTGCGAGAAGTGCCGTACCACGGCCAGGTCGTGGGCGATGAACAGGAACGCGATGCCCAGTTCCCGCTGGACCTGCTGGAGCAGGTTGACCACCTGGGCCTGGATCGACACGTCGAGCGCGGAGACCGGCTCGTCGGCCACGATCAGCTTGGGGTCCAGGGCCAGGGCGCGGGCCACCCCGATGCGCTGGCGCTGGCCGCCGGAGAACTCGTGCGGGAAGCGGTTGTAGTGCTCGGGGTTGAGACCGACGATCTCCAGCAGCTCCCGGACCCGCTTCTCCCGGCCGCCGGCCGGGTCGATCCCGTTGATCTCCATCGGCCCGGAGATGATCTTGCCGACGGTCTGCCGGGGGTTGAGCGAGGAGTACGGGTCCTGGAAGATCATCTGGATCTCGGACCGCACCGGGGCGAGCTGCTTGCGCCGGGCGTGGGTGATGTCCCGCCCCCGGTAGCTGATCGTCCCGCCGGTCGGCTCCAGCAGCCGGGTGATCAGCCGCCCGGTGGTCGACTTGCCGCAGCCCGACTCCCCGACCAGCCCGAAGCTCTCGGCGACGCCGATGCTCAGGTCGATGCCGTCGACGGCCTGCACCTGGCCGACCGTCCGTTTGATCGGGAAGCCGCCCTTGACCGGGAAGTGCTTGGTCAGGCCGCTCACTTCGAGCAGGGGTTCCCGCTCGCGCTCCGCCGCGGTCCCGCGCGGGGCGGGGAGGACGAGGTCTTCCTTCATGTCTCCTCCTTCAGCCCAGCCGGGGCTTGATCTCTTCGGCGAAAATGGTCCGCTTCTGCTCGGCCGTGAGATGGCAGGCCGAGGAGCGGTCCGGACCGAGCAGCGGACGCTCGGTGACACAGCGGTCGCCCGCCACCCGGTCCCGGAAGGCGCACCGCGGATGGAAACGGCACCCCGAGGGCGGGCTGAGCAGCGAGGGCGGGGAGCCCGGGATCGGCGCCAGCGGGGCGCTGAGGTCGGAGTCCAGCCGGGGCATGGAGTTCAGCAGGCCCCAGGTGTACGGGTGCCGGGGCGCGCGGAGCACCTCGTCGACGGTGCCGCGCTCCACCGCGCTGCCCGCGTACATCACCATGATGTCGTCGGCCATGTCGGCGATGACGCCGAGGTCGTGGGTGATGAAGACGATCGCGGAGCCGAACTCCTGCTGGAGGTCCTTGAGCAGGTCCAGGATCTGGGCCTGGACGGTGACGTCGAGGGCGGTGGTCGGCTCGTCGGCGATCAGCAGGTCGGGGTCGCAGACCAGGGCCATGGCGATCATCGCGCGCTGGCGCATACCGCCGGAGAACTGGTGCGGGTAGTCCTTGGCGCGCTGCGCCGGGTTGGGGATGCCGACCTTGCCGAGCATCTCCACCGCCCGCGCCCAGCCCTCCTTCTTGGAGGCGCCGGTGTGCTTCATGAACGGCTCGGCGATCTGCCGGCCCACCGTGTAGTACGGCGACAGCGCGGTCAGCGGGTCCTGGAAGATCATGGCGACCTTGTTGCCGCGGAGCTTCTCCATCTCCTTCTCGGTGGCGGTGACGAGTTCCTTGCCGTCCAGGACGATCTCGCCGTCGATCGTGGTGGTGCGCGGGTTGTGCAGGCCCAGGATGGTCAGGTTGGTCACGGACTTGCCGGAGCCGGACTCGCCGACGATGCCCAGGGTCCGGCCGCGCTCGACGTCGAAGGAGAGACCGTCGACCGCCCGGACGACGCCGTCCTCCGTGGCGAACCGCACGCTCAGGTCCCGGACCGAGAGGAACCCCTCCGGCCCGGTCCCGGCCGGCGCGCCCTCGGTCTTGGTCACTGTGGTCACGGTGGTTCCTCTTCCTAGGAAAGCCGGACGCGCGGGTCGATCCAGGCGTACGCGATGTCGGTGAGGATGTTGAGGATCAGGATGGCGAAGGCGCCGACGAGCATGACGCCCATGGTCAGCGGCAGGTCCTTGTGCACCGCCCCGTCCACGGCGAGCCGCCCGATGCCCTGCAGGGAGAAGGTCAGCTCGGTGACGACCGCGCCGCCGAGCAGGCTGCTGAGGTCGATGCCGAGGATGGTGACGATGGGGATCAGGGAGCCGCGCCAGGCGTAGCGGAAGAAGACGTACCGCTGGGACATGCCCTTGGCCCGGGCGGTGCGCACATGGTCCTCGGCCAACTGCTCGATCAGCGAGGAGCGCGCCATACGGGTGTACTGGGCGGTGAAGATGGTGGCCATCACGACCATCGGGATGGAGAGCCCGACCAGCCAGCCGACCGGGTCCTCGGTCAGCGGCACGTACTTGGGGTCCTCCATGATGCCCGTGCCGTAGACGAAGATCATCAGGGCGATCGGGCCGAGGAAGTAGATCTGGAACGAGCTGAGCACCATGGAGGCGCCGGTGGCCACCTTGTCCACCGGCGAGCCGCGCCGGAAGGCGGCGAGCATCCCCGCCCCGAGCCCGAGCACCAGGAAGACGACCGTCGCGCCCACGGTCAGCGACAGGGTCAGCGGGAACCGGTCCTTGATGGTGTCCCACACCAGGTCGCTGGAGTAGAAGGACTGGCCCAGGCAGGGCGCCGGGCAGTGCTCCCCGGGGAAGTCACGGCCCACCACGATCCCGGACATGAAGTCCCAGAACTGCTGGGCGAGCGGCAGGTTCAGGCCGAGCGCCTCGCGGATGTCCTCCAGCCGCTGGGGTGAGCAGTCCTTGCCGCAGGACAGGGACGCGTAGTCGGACGGCGCGGCGACGAACAGGAAGAAGGTGGCGGCGCCGATCAGGAACAGGGTGACGGCGGCTCCGACCGTACGCCGGATGATGAACTGAAGCATGGCGGGTGGGCTGCTCTCTGCGGAGGTGGTCGGGGGAGGTAGCGGAACCCCGGGGGTGCGCTCCGCCTGGTGCGCACCCCCGCCAGTCAGCCGTGCGACGTCACGACTTCAGGAAGAGCTGGTTGACGTCGATGTAGCTGGACTCGGTGCTGTACCGCGCGCCGCCGATGTTCGAGCCGTAGAGCTGGAACTGCTTCGTGTACCACAGCGGGGCGGCCGGGTTGACCTTCTCCAGGATGTAGCGGTGGGCTTCCTTCCAGGTGGCCTCGGCCTCCTCGGGCTCCTGGACGAGTGCCTTCTTGATCAGCGCCTGGACCTTGGGGTCGTCGATGTGCGAGTAGTTCGGCGATCCGTCGGCGACCTGGTCACCGTCGTAGACCGGCGTGACGACCGTGGCCGGCGACGGCCAGTCCTGGCCCCAGCCGGTGATGTACACGTCGTACGGGTTGTCCAGCTTGCCGACCTGCTCGTAGAAGCTCGCCGCGTCGACCTCCTTGGAGACCACGTCGAAGCCGGCCTTGGTCAGCGCGTCCTCGACGGCCACCTTGTGCTTCTGGCCGGCCTCGTTGTTGCGGTAGGCGTGGACGATCTTCTTCTCGGCGGCCGGGACGTCCTTCAGCAGCTCCTTGGCCTTCGCCAGGTTGCCCGCGGGCGTCTTCAGCCGGCCGTACGGGTCGTAGCCGGCCTCGTAGCCCGGCAGGGTCGGGGCGAACAGGTTCGGGGCGACGTCACCGCCGTACGCGCCGCCCTCGCCGGCGATCAGCGACTTGGAGTTGACCGCGTAGGTGATGGCGTCGCGGACCTTCTTGTTCTTGACCCGGTCCAGGTTGAAGGTGAGCGTCATGACGTAGGGCTGGTAGCCCTTGATGGTGCGCTTGCTGACCGCCGGGTCGCCGACCACGTCCTGGATCTGGGTGGACTCCACCGCGCCGGTGAGCTGGATGGCGTTCTTGGAGGCGCCCTGGTCGGAGATGAGCCGCTTGGTCTGGGTGGACTCGGTGACACCGAAGTCGAAGTCGTACCCGTCCACGTACTGGTGGCGCACCGGGTCGGTCTTGGGGTCCCACTGGTCGTTCTTGACGAGTTTCAGGGACTTGCCGACCTTGTACTCCGCGATCTTGTACGGGCCGGTGGAGACGGGCGCCTTGTCGTACTTCTCCTTGGTGTCGGTCTCCTCCGGCACCACGGTGTAGCCCGGCATGGCCAGGGTCTGCGGCAGGTCGGGGCGGGCGGTGTCGAAGTGGAAGACGATCGTCTTCTCGTCGGGCGTGTCCAGCACCGAGGCCGGCAGGTGCTTGTCGCCGAAGCCGCCGTCGGGCAGCGCCTTGCGGTAGTCGGCGCCGCTCAGCCAGGTCTGCAGATAGGTCGGGCCGTCGAAGATGAACTTGGCGTACTGGCGCTCGATGGTGTGCCGTATGTCGGCGGACGTGATCGGGTTGCCGTTCTGGTCCTTCACCCCGTCCTTCAGCGTGAACGTCCAGGTCTTGCCGCCGTCGGAGGACTTGCCGGAGTCGGTGGCGAGGTCGCCGACGACCGAGACGTTGCCCTTGCCGTCCTCCTGGAAGTTGGTCAGCCCCCGGAACAGCAGGTTCGCCACCTGGCCGGCGTCGGAGACGTAGATCTGCCCCGGGTCCAGGTGGGTCAGGCCGGCTTCCTGATAGACCTGGATGGTGCCGCCGCTCCTGGCGCCCGGCACCTCCTCGGCCGGGCCGGTGGAGGCGGCGGCGTCCTCGTAGGCCACCGCCTTGGACTGGACCGCGGCCTCCTTCTGGTCCTTCTTGGAGTCCTTGCCGGAGTTGCCGCCCTTGTTCTCCGAGCATCCGGTGAGCACGAGCGAGCCTGCCGCGAGCGCGACCAGCGCGGCCCGCGCGCCGCGGGAGTTGAGCGTGTTCATGTGGTGATGCACCTGCCTGTCGGGATAGTTGAGGACGTCTTACCGGCCTGACTTGGGGTCGAGCGCGTCCCGTACGGCGTCTCCGAGGAGGTTGAAGCACAGGACGAACACCACCAGGGCGACACCCGGGAAGAACATGAAGGCCGGGTCCTGCTCGGCGACCTTGGCTCCGGTGGCGAACATGCGTCCCCAGTCGGGGGTCGGCTCGACGAAGCCGACGCCGGCGAAGGAGAGGAACGCGATGGTGAGGATGGTGTTGGGAAGCTGGTACGTGAACTGCACCAGGATCGGTGAGACCACGTTCGGCAGGATCTCCTTGCGGACGATCCGCCAGGGCGAGGCGCCGGCGACCTTGGCCGCCTCGACGAACTCCCGCTCCCGCAGCGACAGCACGGTGGACCGCACCAGCCGGGCCATGGCCATCCAGCCCAGCAGCCACAGCACGATGAGGATCGCCAGCGCCCGGAAGTAGGTCGGCGTCTCGTCCCGGGGATCGACGAAGAACGCGGTGACCACCGGCATGAAGGCGATGAAGAACAACTGCTGCGGGAAGGAGAGGAAGAAGTCGGTGATCCGGCCGAGGAAGAAGTCGGTACGGCCGCCGAAGTAGCCGCCGACCAGCCCGATGACGATGCCGGTCACCATCAGCAGGGTGCTCACGCCCAGCGCCATGTAGAGCGAGGTGCGCATGCCGTAGAGCAGCATGGTGAACACGTCCCGGCCGAACTGCGGTTCGACGCCGAACCAGTGCTCCCCCGAGACCCCGCCGAAGTAGCCCAGCGGCAGCCCGAAGTCGTCCAGGACCGGGTTGTCGTTGACGTACTCGGGGTCCTGCCCGTACAGGGTGTACGGGTCCTTGCCGTAGAGCGCGGAGATCACCGGGGCCAGCGCGGCGATCACGAAGTAGGCGAGGACCACCCAGGCGCAGATGACACCGGTCCGGTCGCGCTTGAAGCGCAGCCACATCAACTGCCCCGGAGAGCGGCCCTCCAGCTTCTTGCCCTCGCCCTTCGTCTCCGGCTCCGGTGCACCGTCGACGACGGCCGACGTCCCGCCGCCCTCGATGTCGATAGGACTTGTCACAGTTCGCCCATTTCACAGGTGTGGGTGTGCCGAACCGGCGGCCCGCGCGGCACGGCGCGGTCGCGGAACGGATCGTGAGAAAGCGTCAGGGCGCCCCGAGGTGTGACGGGAAACCCGCAGCCGGACGCGCGTAGTCCGAACAACGCGCGGCCACGGCCGGACGAGACCTCAGGGACGGCCGCCGGGACAGGCCGTACGGACGGCGAGGGCGGAACGCGACCGCGTGTGCGACTGGGACCGTGTGACCCACCGGGCGTGCATGGCACCGCGCATGGGGCTCCTCCTCGTGACTTCACGTGTTCACCGACGGGAGGGGGTACACGTCCCGCTTCCGACACCCCTGACGGAAGACCGGACACCCCCTGGTGCTCGTGAGCCGGCGCTGTCCCCACAGCGCGAGACCCATTGACCCGAGCGCTACGCGGCTAACTATCTGCCATGAGCAGAAGAAGCGACCACCGTCTTTAAATCTCAATTCAGTCACAGCTCACGGCTGGATCTTCTAAAATCTGGACAAACTGTTCGTGACGAGAAGGCCGCGAAACGGACGTGTTACATGGCTATCGGGCGGTGATCTCCGGATGCCGGACGCCCGTGGCCGCAAGGGAGTTGGGAAAAGGGGTTGCGAAAAGCCCGGGTGCCCCCACGGCGGGGGCACCCGGGCTTCTCGGGGCGGTGCGGGTCAGTTGTGCTTGGCGCGGCTCGCGGCGCGGGCCCGCTCGCGGGCGTCCAGGTTCACCTTGCGGATGCGAACGGCCTCCGGGGTGACCTCCACGCACTCGTCGTCGCGGCAGAACTCCAGCGACTGCTCCAGCGAGAGCTTGCGCGGCGGGACGATCGACTCGGTCACATCGGCCGTGGAGGACCGCATGTTGGTGAGCTTCTTCTCCTTGGTGATGTTGACGTCCATGTCGTCGGCGCGCGAGTTCTCGCCGACGATCATGCCCTCGTACACCTCGGTGCCGGGCTCCACGAAGAGCACGCCGCGCTCCTGGAGGTTCGTCATCGCGAACGCGGTGACGGCGCCGGCCCGGTCGGCGACCAGCGAGCCGTTGTTCCGCGTGGTCAGGGTGCCGAACCAGGGCTCGTGGCCCTCGTGGATGGAGTGCGCGATGCCGGTGCCGCGGGTCTGGGTCAGGAACTCGGTGCGGAAGCCGATCAGACCGCGGGAGGGCACGACGAACTCCATGCGGACCCAGCCCGAGCCGTGGTTCGACATGTTGTCCATCCGGCCCTTGCGGACGCCCATGAGCTGCGTGACCGCGCCCATGTGCTCCTCGGGCACGTCGATGGTCATGCGCTCGACCGGCTCGTAGGTCTTGCCGTCGACCTCCTTGGTGACGACCTGCGGCTTGCCGACCGTCAGCTCGTACCCCTCGCGGCGCATCTGCTCCACCAGGATGGCCAGCGCCAGCTCGCCGCGGCCCTGCACCTCCCAGGCGTCGGGGCGGTCGGTGTCCAGCACCCGCAGCGAGACGTTGCCGATCAGCTCGCGGTCCAGGCGGTCCTTGACCTGGCGGGCGGTGACCTTGCGGTCCTTGACCGCCGCCTTGTTGTCCGCGCCCTTGCCGGTGGCGCCGCGGCCGACCAGCGGCGAGGTGTTGGTGCCGATGGTCATGGAGATCGCGGGCTCGTCCACCGTGATCAGCGGCAGCGGGATCGGGTTCTCCGGGTCCGCCAGGGTCTCGCCGATCATGATGTCGGGGATGCCGGCGACCGCGCAGATGTCACCGGGGCCGGCCTTCTCGGCGGGCTTGCGGGTGAGCGCCTCGGTCATCATCAGCTCGGAGATCCGCACGTTCTGCGTGGAGCCGTCGCGCTTGAGCCAGGCGACCGTCTGGCCCTTCTTCAGCTCGCCCTGGTGCACGCGCAGCAGCGCGATACGGCCGAGGAAGTTGTCGGCGTCCAGGTTGGTGACGTGCGCCTGGAGCGGGGCGCCCTCCTCGTAGGTGGGGGCGGGGATGTGCTCCAGGATGGTGGAGAAGAACGGCTCCAGGCTGGTGGAGTCGGACGGGACCGTGCCGTCCTCCGGCTTGGTCAGCGAGGCGACGCCGTCCCGGCCGCAGGCGTAGACGATCGGGAACTCGATCTGCTCCTCGTCGGCGTCCAGGTCGAGGAAGAGGTCGTAGGTCTCGTTGACCACCTCGTCGATGCGGGAGTCCGGGCGGTCCGTCTTGTTGATGCACAGGATGATCGGCAGCCGCTGCTGGAGCGCCTTGCGGAGCACGAAGCGGGTCTGCGGCAGCGGGCCCTCGGAGGCGTCGACGAGGAGCACCACGCCGTCCACCATCGACAGGCCGCGCTCGACCTCGCCGCCGAAGTCGGCGTGGCCGGGGGTGTCGATGATGTTGATGGTGATGACGTCCCCCCCGTCCTTCGGGTGGTACTTCACCGCCGTGTTCTTCGCCAGGATCGTGATGCCCTTCTCACGCTCCAGGTCGTTGGAGTCCATCATGCGGTCGTCGACGGAGTCGAGCTGGTGCGCGGCGAAGGCACCGGCCTGCTTGAGCATTCCGTCGACGATCGTGGTCTTGCCGTGGTCGACGTGGGCGACGATGGCGACGTTGCGGATGTCGTGACGCGTAACGGACACAGCCATGGTGCGGCGTACTCCCGGAGTGGTGAGGACGGCCAGGTCGCTGCGCTGGCCTCGCCGGGCTGCTGACGCCTCGGCCTTTTCCCCTCCATGGTACGGGGCCGGGAGCAGTGGGCCCCCGCACCCCTAGGCGGCCGGGCTCCCGGAGCCCCGCCGGGGCCCCGGCCCCTGGGCCCCTTTCTTCAGGAAGCCCATGTCCTCGTAGACCGGTGCGGCGAAGCCGAAGGCGCCCGCGTTGGCCAGGCCGTCGCGGGCGACGGTGAGCTGCGGGCGCTGGTAGAGGGGGAGGGAGCCGGCCGCCGCCCAGATCCGGGAATCGGCCTTGCGCAGCAGGGTGCGGGCCTCCTTCTCGTCCAGCGTCCCGGCCGCCTGCTCGAACAACTGGTCGACCTGGTCGGTGCCGACCCGGGTGTAGTTCTGCTCGACGTTGAGCGAGCCGTCGGCGGCCGGGACGGGCTTGGCGTAGATGGGCCGGGCGTCGGTGGCGGGGAACGGCGAGGCGGGCCAGGAGTACAGGGCGAGGTCGTAGGCGCCGGAGGCGATGTGGTCCTTGAAGTAGCTCTCGTCGGACACCTTGCTGATCTCGGTACGGATGCCGATGCGGGCCAGCATGGCGTCGATCCGCTCGGCGACCGTGCGCAGCGTGCCGGAGCCGGGGCCGGAGGGCAGCACGAAGCGCAGGGTGAGGGGCTTGCCGTCCTTGGCCAGCGGGGCGGCGGCGGGACCGCCGGGAGCGGCGGTGCCCTGGGGGGCGTAGGCGCCGGGGGCGCCGCCGCCCTGCGCGCCGGCCCGCTCCCCGCTCTGCCGCTCGCCCTCGCGCTTCTCGGCGCTCTTGCGGTCGTGCGGGTCGGCTCCCCCGTCGCCCTTGCCGCTGTCTCCGCTGTCGTTCTTGTCGTCGTCCTCCTCCCCCACGATGTACGTCCCGTCGTCGCCGCCCGGGGAGTCCTCGTCGGCGCGTTCGGCGCCGGCCGCCTTCTCGGTCCGCTTCGACTCGCGCACCGGGCCGCCCGGGACCCAGCCCGCGTCGGCGAGCAGGGCGCGGGCCTCCTTGACGTCCGGTTCGCCGAGCGCGCCGCTGCCGTCGGCGTAGACCGGCTGCCCGGCGAGCGCGAGGTGGCTGCCCAGCGGCTCGGTGGGCAGGCCGAGCGGGCCGAGGACCGCCTCGGCGAGCTTCTCGCGGTCCACCGCGCGGGCGACGGCCCGGCGGACCCGTTCGTCGGCGAGCGGCCCGCCGGCGCCGTTGAGGGCGAGCTGGGTGTAGGCGGGCTCCAGCGACTTGCGGACCTCGAAGCCGCGCAGGGCGGCCCGCCGGCGCTCCGTGCGGGCCCACGCCGCGCGCCGCTCGGCGCGGGCTAGCGTCTCCTCGTACGCGGCCTCCTCGTCGGAGCCGTGCAGGACCGCCCAGGAGCGCAGGGCCTCGGCGGCGGTCCGCCCGGCGGGGCCGGGCAGCGGGGCGCTGCCGGGGCCGGACAGGGGCGCGCTGCCGGGCCCGGCGAGGGGGTTGGTGCCGTCGGCGGCGTGCGGCGGCGGGCCGGCCCGGCCGACCTCGCGGGCGGTGTCCGGGTCGACCTCGGCCAGGTCGAGGGTGCCCGCGGTGAGCGCGGCGATCCGCTTGCCGCGCGGCACCGCCCGCAGCTCGATCGAGGAGAGCTTGGCCGGCTCGCCCCACCAGCGGGGGTTGCGGGTGAGCACGACCCGGTCCTCGTCGCGGTCGACCTCGCGGACGGCGAACGGCCCGGCGGTGACCTTCAGGGTGCGCCGGGCGCGGTCGTTGAAGGCGTCCGGGGTGCCCATGACGTCCTTCGGGTACAGCGGGGTGAACAGGGAGCGCCAGTCGGCGTAGGGGCGGCTGAAGGTGACCTTGACCTCCAGGTCGTTGTCGCCGCGCTCGATCTTCTCGATGCGGTCGTACCCGGCGTTGCGCGCGGTCCAGTAGGCCGAGTCCCGGCCGGACAGGGCGCGCCACTGGGCGGCGAAGTCGGCGGCGCCGATCTCCCGGCCGGTGCTCCAGACCGCCTGCTGGTTGAGCTTGTAGAGGACGACCTGCTTGGGCTCGGTGCCGACCACCTCGGCCGACTCCAGGTAGTCGGCGTCGCGCACCGGCCGCCCGGCCGCGTCGGTGCGGAACAGCGCGGGCAGCACGGCCTGGGCGACCCGGGCGGTGGTGGCGTCGGCGTCCGCCTGGAAGGCGTTGAGCGTCTCCGGCACGGTGTCCACCGCCCAGCGCAGAGTGCCGCCGTCGGCGATCCGGGCGCGGGCCGCGCCGGCGATGTCCGGCCCGGCCAGCGGCCTGCCCGCCGGGTCGTCGGAGCTGCACCCGGTGAGGGCGGGGACCGCGAGCACGCCCGCGGTGAGGAAGGCGACCGAGCGCGTGACCGCGCGGGGTCCGCCGCCGACGTGGGACATCTCTGCTACCTCCGGAAAGCCGCGGGCGTTCTGTTCCCTTATGGCGGTATATGAAGTTGATCATTTGTATCCAGATGTATGCGGCCACTGAAGGCGAAAGGATTCGGCAACCCAGGGCGACACGACGGCCACGGACCGCAAGGCCACCCGTCCGGCGCAGCGCACCGGCCAGTGCGCCCGCACGCCCCGGCCAATCACCGCACGTCCTCTTCCCAGTGGCAGGTGTGACGCGCGACACTCACAGGCGCATGAACGTCGCCGCCCCAGGCCGGCCTCCGCGGCCGTGTCCGACGGAAGTGAGGACACCCCCATGTCCGTGCACGACGAACTGACGACGATGCAGCGCTGCCTCGACGATCTGTCGAGGTCGATGAGCCGGCTGGAGCAGCAGATCGGCGCCGGCGGCCTGGAGGTGCGACGGGTCCGGCACGACGCCGGTCACCTGCGGGAGAGCGTGGCGCTGCTGCGCGAGGCCGCCGCCGCCCAGGACATCCCGCGCCGGCCGGACCTCGTCACCATCTCCGACGCCCCCTACGACCTCTCCCTGTGGACGGACCTGGACGACGAGGGTCTCGGCGCCCGCGACCGCCGCGCCCCCTGACACCCCGACCGGAGTCGACCAGTGGCCACTGGCACGGAACCCCCAGACACCGAACCCCATCCCCGGGGCGGTGGCGTCCGCTCCCCGCGGCGCGCCGCCATCGCCGCCCCGCACCTGCGCACCGACCGCTGGTGGCTGGCGCCCGCGGGCACGGCCGCCGGCCTGCTCGCGTTCGTCGTCTACTCGACCTGGCGCGCCTTCGCCGACGCGGACTACTACGCGGCCCCGTACGTCTCGCCGTTCTACTCCCCGTGCCTGGCCGAGCGCTGCGCGCCGATGCGCTCGGGCCCCAACTGGGAGATCTTCGGCCCCTGGTGGGGCATCTCGCCGGCGATCATCATCCTGATCTTCCCGCTCGGCTTCCGCCTGACCTGCTACTACTACCGCAAGGCGTACTACCGGGGCTTCTGGGCCTCCCCGCCGGCCTGCGCGGTCGCCGAGCCGCACCGCACGTACACCGGCGAGACCCGCTTCCCGCTGATCCTGCAGAACGTCCACCGGTACTTCTTCTACGCGGCCCTGCTGGTCGCCCTGGTCCTGACCTACGACACCGTGCTCGCCTTCCGCGACGAGCACTACGCGTGGGGCCACATGGGCCTGGGCACCCTGGTGTTTTCGGCCAACATCGTGCTGATCTGGGCGTACACCCTGTCCTGCCACTCCTGCCGGCACATCGTCGGCGGCAAGCTCAAGCACTTCTCCCGGCACCCCGTGCGCTACCGCGCCTGGCGGTGGGTGGGCCGCCTCAACGCCCGGCACATGCAGCTCGCCTGGGCGTCGCTGATCAGCGTGGCCCTCGCCGACCTGTACGTGTACCTGGTCGCGTCCGGTGCCTTCGACGATCCGAGGTTGTTCTGATGACCGTGGTCGACCGGCAGGAATGGGACGTCGTCGTGGTGGGGGCGGGCGGCGCGGGCCTGCGCGCCGCCGTCGAGGCGCGCGAGCGGGGCGCCCGTACGGCCGTGATCTGCAAGTCGCTGTTCGGCAAGGCGCACACCGTGATGGCCGAGGGCGGCATCGCGGCGGCGATGGGCAACGCCAACGAACGCGACGACTGGAAGGTGCACTTCCGCGACACCCTGCGCGGCGGCAAGTTCCTCAACCAGTGGCGGATGGCCGAGCTGCACGCCCGGGAGGCACCGGACCGGGTGTGGGAGCTGGAGACCTGGGGCGCCCTGTTCGACCGGACGAAGGACGGCCGGATCTCCCAGCGCAACTTCGGCGGCCACGAGTATCCGCGCCTCGCCCACGTCGGCGACCGCACCGGCCTGGAGCTGATCCGCACCCTCCAGCAGAAGGTGGTCGCCCTCCAGCAGGAGGACCACCGGGAGACCGGCGACTACGAGTCCCGGCTGAAGGTCTTCCAGGAGTGCACGGTGACCCGGGTGCTCAAGGACGGCTCCCGGGTCTCCGGCGTCTTCGCCTACGAGCGCGAGTCCGGCCGCTTCTTCGTGCTGGAGGCGCCCGCGGTGGTGCTCGCCACCGGCGGCATCGGCAAGTCCTTCAAGGTGACGTCGAACTCCTGGGAGTACACCGGCGACGGCCACGCGCTGGCGCTGCTGGCCGGGGCGCCCCTGCTGAACATGGAGTTCGTGCAGTTCCACCCGACGGGCATGGTCTGGCCGCCCTCGGTGAAGGGCATCCTGGTCACCGAGTCGGTGCGCGGCGATGGCGGGGTGCTGCGCAACAGCGACGGCGAGCGGTTCATGTTCCGCTACGTCCCGGACGTCTTCAAGGAGAAGTACGCCGAGACCGAGGCCGAGGCCGACCGCTGGTACGACGACCCGGACGGCAACCGGCGGCCCCCCGAGCTGCTCCCCCGCGACGAGGTGGCCCGCGCCATCAACACGGAGGTCAAGGAGGGCCGGGGCTCCCCGCACGGCGGGGTCTTCCTGGACGTGTCGACGCGGATGCCCGCGGAGGTGGTCAAGCGGCGGCTGCCGTCGATGTACCACCAGTTCAAGGAGCTGGCCGACGTGGACATCACGGCCGAGGCGATGGAGGTCGGCCCCACCTGCCACTACGTGATGGGCGGCATCGCCGTCGACTCCGACACCGCCGCCGCGCGCGGGGTGCCGGGGCTGTACGCGGCCGGTGAGGTGGCCGGCGGGATGCACGGCTCCAACCGGCTGGGCGGCAACTCCCTCTCCGACCTGCTGGTCTTCGGCCGCCGGGCGGGCTGGCACGCCGCCGAGTACGCCACCGCGACGCGCGGGGCCCGGCCCCGGGTGGACGACACACAGGTCGACCTGGCCGCCGCGGAGGCCCTGCGCCCGTTCTCCGCCGAGGCCGGCGCCGGGGCCACCGGGCCCGCCGGCGGCCCCCCGGAGAACCCGTACTCCGTGCACCAGGAACTCCAGCAGACCATGAACGACCTGGTGGGCATCATCCGCCGGGAGGCCGAGATGAAGCAGGCCCTGGAGAAACTGGCCGAGCTGCGGGTACGGGCCCGGCGGGCCGGCGTGGAGGGCCACCGCCAGTTCAACCCGGGCTGGCACCTCGCCCTGGACCTCCGGAACATGCTGCTGGTCAGCGAGTGCGTGGCCCGGGCGGCGCTGGAGCGCACCGAGTCGCGCGGCGGCCACACGCGCGAGGACCACCCGTCGATGGACCGCAGGTGGCGCAATATAAACCTGCTGTGCCGGCTGACCGACCCCACCGGCGGGCTGGAGGCGACCGACCCGGTGCGCGGCCAGATCGCCCTGGAGCGGGAGACCACCGACCCCATCCGCCCGGATCTGCTCGCCCTGTTCGAGAAGGAGGAGCTGGTCAAGTACCTCGCCGAGGAGGAGCTGTACGAATGAGCGGCTACCAGGCCCGCTTCCAGGTGTGGCGGGGCGACGCGGCGGGCGGCGGACTGACGGACTTCACCGTCGAGGTGAACGAGGGCGAGGTGGTCCTGGACATCATCCACCGCATCCAGGCCACCCAGGCCCCCGACCTCGCCGTCCGCTGGAACTGCAAGGCCGGCAAGTGCGGTTCCTGCTCGGCGGAGATCAACGGGCGGCCCCGGCTGATGTGCATGACCCGCATGTCGGTCTTCACCCGCGGGGAGACGGTCACCGTCACCCCGCTGCGGACCTTCCCCGTCGTCCGCGATCTGGTGACGGACGTCGGCTTCAACTACACCAAGGCCCGCGAGGTCCCGGCGTTCGTGCCGCCGCCCGGTCTCGGGCCGGGCGAGTACCGGATGATGCAGGAGGACGTGGACCGGCCGCAGGAGTTCCGCAAGTGCATCGAGTGCTTCCTGTGCCAGGACACCTGCCATGTGGTCCGTGACCACGAGGAGAACAAGACGGCGTTCGCCGGTCCGCGCTACCTGATGCGGGTGGCCGAGCTGGACATGCACCCGCTGGACGCGGCGGCCGAGGCCGGCCTGGACCGCAAGAGCACCGCCCAGGACGAACACGGCCTCGGCTACTGCAACATCACCAAGTGCTGCACCGAGGTCTGCCCCGAGGGCATCAAGATCACGGACAACGCGCTGATCCCGCTGAAGGAACGGGCCGTGGACCGCAAGTACGACCCGCTGGTCTGGCTCGGTACGAAGATCAGGCGCCGCCGGGACTGACCCAGTCCTCCCGGTACGCCGTCCAGTCCGCCTCGGTCGCGGCGAAGTCGACGTACAGGGCGACACCGAAGCGGGCCCGGTCCGCGTCCGTGCGGGACAGGCCGAGGCGGACGCCCCGGACGGCGGCGGGGACGGTCTCGGCGTGCGCCCGGTGGCCGAAGCGGTTCTCGTGGTAGAAGGGCAGGCCCATCAGCAGGTCGGTGCCGTCCGGGGTGGCCTCCAGGGCGAGCGAGGTCTGCTGGGCGACGTAGCCGCCGTAGGTGCCCTCGGTGGGCTGCATGGTGTCGTACGACATCACGGCGATCTGGTCGACGCGGCGGGCGACCTGCCCGAAGTACCGCTGCGACCACCACTTGGGGTGGCCGGTGAGGGCGCCGGCGACGGCGTGCAGGGCCGGCAGCGGGTCGATCTGGTGGGCGGCGACGGACAGGACGGCGTCCCGGTCGGCGGTGACCTCGCGGACCCGGTCGAGGAGGTCGAGGTAGCCGGCGTCGCCGGAGTGCGCGGGCTCCAGGTCGAAGTGGACGCCGTCGAAGCCCTCGGCGAGGACCCGCCGGGCCGACCCGGTCACCGCGGCACGGGTGGCGGGCCGGTCCAGCCGCATGCCGTCGGGGCCCTCGGTGGCGAGGACGTCGCCGAGCCACGCCTGGACCCGGACGCCGGGCAGGGCCCGGTGCACGGCGCCCGTCAGCCACCGCGCCCTCGGGTACAGCGACCGCTCCAGGGTGCCGTCGTGCTCCAGGGGGCCGGTGTGGACGTACAGGTCGCGGATGCCGGTGCCGGCCAGGCGGCGGGCGAGCGCGGCGATGTCCGCGTCCGTCTTCCGCCCGTCGACCCAGGCGTGCCCGAGCCACACCGCGTCCCGGTTCCGGCTGCGTGTGCCGTCGGCGGGGTCGCCGGTGCCGTTGATCCGCAGGGCGGCCTCGGCGGCGAGCACCGGGAGCAGGAGGACGAGGACCAGGCCCAGGACGATCCGCCGCGCGAGCCGCGCGCGGCGGCGGCTGGGTGCGGGCGAGGGGTTCTCGTCGGCGGCCCGGGTCGCCTCGGTGGGGGTGGCCGGGGGCGGGGACGGGGCGGCGTCTGGGCCGTCGCCCGGGGCTGGGCCTTCGCCCGGGGCTGGGCCTTCGCCCGGAGCCGGGCCGTCGCCTGGAGCCGGGCCGTCGCCCGGGACCGGGTCTTCGCCCGGAGCCGGGCCGTCGCCCGCGATCGGGGCGGCGTCCGGGGACGGGGCGTCCGTGGTGCCTGCCGGTCGTGTCACCCGCGTCACCCGCGTCACCCGCGTCACCCGTGTCGCCTCCGTGTCGGCCGTCGTCGGTGCCTGCGAGGACGGCGCGTACGGGTGTTCCGGTTCCGCTCCGGGGTCAGAACAGGCTCAGCAGGGCCTCCGCCGGGTCGGTCAGGCCGGTCTCGCCGCCGGGCAGCGGCAGTTCGAACCAGACCGTCTTGCCGCGCGGGGTGCGCCGGGACCCCCAGGCCGCGCTGAGCAGGCCGACCAGTTGCAGTCCCCGTCCGCCCTCGTCGGTGTCGCGGGCGCGGCGGCGGCGCGGCTGGACCAGGCCGGAGTCCCAGACCTCGCAGACCAGGGTCCGGTCGAGCAGCAGCCGCAGCCGGATCTCGCCCTCGCCGTACCGCAGGGCGTTGGTGACCAGTTCGCTGACCAGGAGTTCGGTGGTGTCGACCAGCGGCTCCAGGTCCCAGCTCAGCAACTGGGCGCGGGCGTACTCGCGGGCCCGGCCCACGCTGCGCGGCTCGCGCGGCAGGGTCCAGTCGCCCACCGAGTCGGCGGGCAGCCCCTGCACCCTGGCCATGAGCAGCGCGATGTCGTCCTCGCCGTGGTGGCTGTCCAGGGTGTTGAGGACGCGGTCGCAGACGTCCTCCAGGTCCCGGTGGGTCTCGGCGCGGTGGGCCGGCGCGTGGGCGGGGTCGGTGAGCGCGCCGACGAACGCCTGGAGCCCCTCGTCCAGCGGGTGGTCGCGGCTCTCCACCAGCCCGTCGGTGTAGAGGGCGAGCAGCGCGCCCTCGGGCAGTTCGACCTCGACCTCCTCGAACGGCTCCCCGCCGACGCCGAGCGGCAGCCCGGGCGGCACGTCCAGCATCAGCGCGTTCTCGCCGGGCTCGACCAGGACCGGCGGGAGGTGGCCGGCGTTGGCGAAGGTGCACCGGCGGGTCACCGAGTCGTACACGGCGTACACGCAGGTCGCCAGGTAGACCTCGGAGAGGTCGGCCTCGCGGGGGCGGCGGGCGGCCCGGGTGGCCTGCTGGACCCCGCCGGGAGCGCCGAGGCCCCGGGCGATCTCGTCCAACTGGGCGAGCACCTCGGCCGGTTCCAGGTCCAACTGGGCCAGCGTCCGCACGGCGGTGCGCAGTTCGCCCATCGCCACGGCGGCCCGCAGACCGCGGCCCATCACGTCGCCGACGACGAGGGCGGTGCGGTGGCCGGGCAGTTCGATGACGTCGAACCAGTCGCCGCCGACCTCGCTGGGCCGGCCGGTGGCCGCGTTGCCCGGCAGATAGCGGCAGGCGATGTCGAGGCCGGACGCCTCGGGGTCGCCGGGCGGCAGCAGGGAGCGCTGGAGGATCAGGGCGCGTTCGTGCTCGCGCCGGTAGAGCCGGGCGTTGTCGATACAGACCGCGGCGCGGGCGGCCAGCTCGACGGCGAGGTCGCGGTCGCGGTCCCCGAAGGGCTCGCTGCCCTTGGTCCGGGCGAACTGCACCAGCCCGACCACGGTGTCGTGGGCGACCATCGGCACCGCCAGCGTGGACTGCACCAGCCCGCCCTCCTCGGCGGGGACGCTGCGCGGCCGGGCGGTGCGCAGCGCGACGGCGCAGGGCGAGCTGAACGGGTAGTGGTGCACGGCGCCGACCGCGACCCGCTCCCCGGTGCCGAGGAAGGGCGCGTCGGACACGGCGCTGGCGTAGGCGACGCGGCGCAGTTCCGCGCTGCCGTCGGCGAGGCCGTGCGGTGTCTCGTCGCCGACCAGCAGGCCCTGGTAGAGGTCGACGGTGGCCAGGTCGCAGAAGCCGGGGACGACCACGTCGAGGAGTTCGCGGGCGGTGGTCTCCAGGTCGAGGGAGTTGCCGATGCGGGCGCCGGCCTCGTTGAGGAGGGCGAGGTTGCGCCGGGCGGCGGCGGCCTCGCGGGCGGCGGCGCGGCGGGCGGTGATGTCGGTTCCCAGCCAGGCGACGCCGATGGGGCGGCCGGAACCGCTGTGCACCCGGTAGAGGTTGACGGACCAGTGGCGGCGCTCCTCGGAGCCCGGTACGAAGCCCGTGACGTGCATGTCGGTGATGGAGTCGCCGGTCTCCAGCACCCGGCGCAGGGTGGCGGAGACCCGGTCGGCCTCGGCGCGCGGCAGATAGTCGTGGACGCCCTTGCCGCGGTGGTCGTCGGGGGTGCCGCCGAAGAGGGAGGCGAACCGCTGGTTGGCGCGGCGCACCCGCAGATCGGGGTCGATCAGCAGGAAGCCGAACGGAGATTGGCTGAATATCGCCTGCGAGGCGGCGAGGTCGGTCTCGATGGTCCGCAGGGTGCGGACGTCGACGACGATGCAGACGGCGGCCTTCTCCCCGTCCGGTGTCCGCGTCGGCATGACGTAGACCTCGGCCAGTCCGCGCCTGCCGCGGGGCCCGCACGTCTCGTCCGGGACGCGGAACGGGACCACGCCGGTCCACTCCCGCCCGTCCAGGATCTCGGCCATCTTGCGCTGGCCGCGCTCGCGCAGGTCGGAGTCGATGAAGACCTCTATGGGGTCCATGCCGACGGCACGGTCCGCGCTGATGCCGAACAGGTGCTCGGCGCGCAGGCTCCACTGGTCGATCAGCCCGTCCGGGCCGATGGAGAAGGAGGCGACCTTGATGTAGTCGTAGATCGAGCCGGGCGGGCTGCTCTGCCACATGGCGTCGCCGGGCGGCGGCGTGCCCGGCACGCCGCCCGCCGCGTCGCCGCCCGCGGACCCGTCCCGCGCGTCGTCCGGCGGGTACGCGGACCCCGTGGCCCTCGCTGGTATCTCGCTCACGCGAACCGTCCCCTCCAGCTCACCGCGTCCGGCACCGGTCACCGGGGGCGGCTGCCCGCAGTATCCAGCACTACGGGGCCGCACAACACGGTGTTCACGATCACAGCACGATCCCGATCGTTTTCGGTCCGGTCCGTGACAACACTCCCAGTCTTCTAACCAGCGGACACGCCGTCGAATCCCGCACGTGGGCACGGGTCCGGGGCGGGTTCCGCCCGGTGGACGGAACCGGCCCCGGTGTCCACCCGGCCGGGCACGGAGCGTGACGACCGGTGACCGGTCAGCGGGGGACCGCCAGTTCGAACCAGACCGTCTTGCCGGGGTCCGCGGGCCGGGTCCCCCAGCGGCGGGCGGCGCAGGCGAGCAGCCGCAGCCCCCGGCCGCTCTCGTCCTCGGGCCGGGCGGCGCGGGCGCGCGGCGGGTCGGGGAGGGTGTCGGAGACCTCGACGCGCAGCACGCCGTCCTGCGGGCGGGGGCGTACCAGGCGGACGCCGATGGGGCCGGTGGCGTGCCGCAGGGCGTTGGTGACCAGTTCGCTGACGAGCAGCGCGGCCATGTCGTCGACGCTGTCCAGGTGCCAGTCGCGCAGCCGGCCGCGGACCAGGGAGCGGGCGGTGCGCACGGCACCCGGCTCCGCGGGGAAGGTCCACTCGGCACAGTCGTCTTCGGTGTCGATCACGCCGATCACTTCCCCGGCCGGTCAACCCGCCTCACCCATGTCCGTCTCCATGGGACTAAAGGGCACATACCCGAAATCCTGGGCGGGGTACCGTCCGGGGCGGCCCCCCGTGGCAGACGGCGGAGCGCACGGTGTGCGGGCGTACGCACCCGGCCTCCGGTGGCGCCGGAGCGCGCCGGGGCCGACGGGGTGCGTCACGCGCCGGGCGGGCCGGCGGGCGGGGTCACGCCGAGGTGGGTGAGGGTGCGGTGGACGGCCGGTACGTCCGCCGCCAGCCAGGGCACGTCCCAGATCTCGCCGGGGCTGAGCCAGCGCAGCGCGTCGTGGTCCTCCAGGGGCGCGGGGGCGGCGGAGCCCGGCAGCAGCGAGGCGGTCCACACGTGCAGGACGTACGGGGGTTTCAGGGGCCACTGGCCGGGGACGCGCTCGCCGGGGCGGGCGTCGACGCCGAGTTCCTCGCGCAGCTCGCGCACCAGGGCGGCGTCGGGGGTCTCGCCCTCCTCCACCTTGCCGCCGGGCAGTTCCCAGCGGCCGGCCAGCTCGGCGGGGGCGCTGCGGCGCGCGGCGAGCAGGCGGTCGCCGTCGAGCAGGGCGGCGCCGACCACGATCCGTTCCGTCATGCGCCGGAGCCTACGGCAGGGTCCGGTCCGCGCCGTCGGTGCCGTTCTGGCCGACCCGCTCGACCCAGTAGAGCTGCTGGTGGCCGCGGCTGTCGAGGCTGTCGGCTATCTTCTGCGCCTCGGCCCGGGTGGCGTACCGGCCGACGCGGTAGCGATTGCCGTTGTCGTCCTGCCGGTAGACGAGCCAGGGCAGCGTGACCGTGCCGTCGTTCATCGAGCGCCTCCCCTTTCTGCCCGTGATCCGCTTCCCGCCCGCGATCCGCGCCGCGCTCCACCCGCCGAGGAAACCGCAATCCGCATATGCCCGAGCCTACGCCCAACCTTTACGCTGCGAATACGGCTTTTCACGAAGAGGTACGCAACCGGCCAGTATGCGGGGGGCGCGCGACGCCGTACGCGCCGCCGGACCCGGCCGACGCAACGGGTCAGGGGCATGCCGGCGCCGCGGAGGTCACCTGCGAGAACGGCCGGATCCTCGCGGCGCGGGCCCGTGGACACGCCGCGGCGCGCGCCCCCGGGGGGCACCGAGGGGCGTGCTCCATCTCACACCGGGCCCCGGAGGGCTCCGGTCACTTCACCGGCGGCCGGAGGGCCCCGGTCACTTCACCGGCAGGTGGCGGGCCCCGGTCACTTCACCGGCAGGTGGTACGCGACCCGGTAGCGGTCGGCCGGGATCACCACGTCGGCGGTCTCCACCGGGCGGCCCGAGGCGTAGAAGGTGCGCTGGACGACGAGGACGACATGGCCGGGGACACCGCCCAGGGCGTGCAGTTCCTCGGCGAGGCCGGGGCGGGCGCCGACCTCCTCGGTGACGTTGTCCACGACCACGTCGATGGCGGCCATCCGCTCGACCACGCCCATGCCGCCGAGCGGGCCCTCCTCGGGCAGCATCACGGGGGTGCGCCCGGTGACGGCGAGGGGCTCCCAGGAGGTGGAGAGCATCATCGCCTCGCCGCCCTCCCGGAAGACGTACCGCGTGCACATCACGCGGTCGCCGGGCTCCAGGGCGAGGCGTTCGGCGACGGCGTGGCTCGCCTCGGTCTGCTCGCTGCGCGACTCCCAGGTGCCGCGCACCTCGGCGTCGGCCTGCTCCTGCCGGAAGGGCGTGGCGCCGCCGGCCGGCCGGTACCCGGAGCGGGCGATCCGCTTGGGCACGGGCCGCTCGCGCACATAGGTGCCCGAGCCGGAGCGGCCCTCGACCAGGCCCTCGGCCATCAGCACCTTGCGCGCCTCCAGGGCGACGGTGTCCGAGACGCCGTACTCCTCGCGGATGCGGGCCTGGGACGGCAGGCGGGTGTGGGGCGGCAGCAGCCCGTCGACGATCTTCTTGCGGAGATCACCCGCGACACGCAAGTACGCCGGCTGCTCACCGAATGTCACTGGCCGCTCTCCCATCAGGTTGTACAGACAGCAACAGCCTGGCAACCCTAGGTTGTGCCAGGCAAGCAAAGGCCAGAGAATCACTCGATGTGATGACTTGTGCCCGCCAAGGGCTTTACGCAGGCACTTTCTCTCCGTTATAGAAGCCGTCACACCTCCATGCCGCCGCCGTCGCCTCCCGCGTCACCGGTGTCCTCGTACGACGGTGGTGTCGTCGCCAGCCCCAGGGCCTTGCGCGCGGTGACCGCGCCGGCCGGGTCGATGAGGTCGTAGCCCTTGCCGCAGTGCTCGTAGAAGGTGTCCGCGTCGGGGGCGTCGGCGGCCCGGCGCCACTCCGCGCCGGCCCGGTCGAGGCGGTCGGCGAGGTCGGCGACCGGCCGCCGGGCGGCGGCGGGCCAGGTGCGGTCGCGCAGCAGCCCGGCCCGCTCGGCGACGGCGTCCGCGACCCGCCCGGCCCAGGCCCGGTGGCCGGACAGGTCGTCCTCGGCGTACCCGGCGCCGGGCTCGGACTCCAGGGCGGCGTCGAGCACGGCGTCCGCCTTCAGGTAGGCGACCTGGTCGGCGTCGAGGGTGGTTTCGTCGTTGCGCAGCGAGCCGGTGAGGGTGCCGTGCTCGTCGGTGTTGCCGAACAGGCAGGTGACCTCCCGGTCGCCGAGCCGCCAGCTCTGCCGGGTCGGCGTGAGGTAGTACACGTCGACGTCGGCCGGGAGGGCCCAGGCGTCCATCGCGTAGTCGCTGTCCAGGGCGTAGCAGCGGTCGTCGGCGGAGCGCGTGATCTCGTCGTCGCCCGGGTAGGCGCCGCCGGGCAGGTCGAAGGAGGCGAAGACCTCACCGTCGTGCTCCCCGGCGCAGGGCACCTGTTCGATGTCGTAGGTGATGCCCTCCAGGGAACCGCCGGGCGCGTCGAAGCACTGGCCGGTGGTGAGGGCGTAGGCCGTGCTCTCGCCGTCCACGCCCTCGCGGAAGCCGTCCCAGAACGCGGACGCGCCGCCGGTGGCGAGGGCCGTCGCCCACAGCACCAGGCCGAGCGAGGACAGCACGGCGCCGCCCACCGCCAGCCCCTTGCCCCGCTCGCCCCGGCGCTTGATCTGGCCCAGCGCCACCAGGCCCAGGACCAGTCCGACGGCCGGCAGGAAGCAGAGCACGCCGAGCACCAGGGCGCTGATCGCCAGGCCGTTGACGGGCGCGGGGCGCGGCGGAGCGTGGTGCGGGTGACCCCAGGCCATCTGGGGCGGCGGCGGTATGGACACGGGTACCGTGCTCCTGACTCGGGCGGCGGCGCGCGGGCGTCCGCGCGGGATGAGGACGGCCGTACGCCACATCGGTACGGCTGGCCGCATCGTACGGGCGTGGGGGGACCGGGCCTGCCGGGGCCGGTCGTTGCGCGGCGCAGCGCGGCGGCGGTGACGCGGCCGGTGCGGCGCGGCGACGCGGCGCGATGACGGTGAGGCGGCCGGTGCGGCGCGGCGGCGCGGCGCGGTGACGGTGACGCGGCCGGCGGCAGCGCGGCGACGCGGCGCGACGGCGGTGAGGCGGCCGGTGCGGCGCGGCGGCG
>NZ_BNBI01000010.1 GCF_014655295.1 Streptomyces fumanus | reverse complement strand
ACTTTTGGCACGCTGTTGAGTTCTCAAGGAACGGACGCTTCCTTTGTACTCACCCGAGAGACTCTCTCAGGCTTTCCTCCGGGCGCTTCCCTTCGGTGTTTCCAACACTATCAGGCGTTTCCCGTCCCTCTGACCACCCCCCTGCGCACAGGCAGGGGCGGATCCGGAGATTAGGATCTGACAGGTTTGGTTGCTGCCGAGCGAGGACACGTGGTCGCGCCGCCTCGCCTCCAGCAGGAGTATCGACTGTACACGGGGCCGTGGAACGGGTGCAAATCGATGGGGACTGTGGTCTAGACCTCTATTCGGTACCACTCATGCGGAACCGGTACTTCCTATGACATACCCTGCTGCTCAACGTGCCGTCCGGGACAGGCAGTGACGGCCGCCCATCTGCATCTCCACTCTGGGAGGCTCCCCATGACCACCGTGTCGTCGCCGCTGGCAGGACGCGCCATCGGGCTGGCCGCCGTGCCGGATCCGGTCTTCTCCGGGGCCATGGTCGGCCCGGGCACCGCCATTGACCCCGTCCGGGAGCCGTCGGAGGCGGTCGCGCCCGTGGACGGCGTGATCGTGTCCCTGCACCCGCACGCCTTCGTCGTGGTGAACGAGAGCGGGCACGGCGTGCTGACCCACCTCGGCATCGACACCGTGCAGCTCAACGGCGAGGGCTTCGAGCTGCTCGTGAACAAGGGCGACACCGTGACCCGGGGGCAGGCGGTCGTGCGCTGGAACCCGGCCGCCGTCGAGGCCGCCGGCAAGTCGCCGGTCTGCCCGGTCGTCGCGCTGGAGGCCACCGCCGAGTCCCTCTCCGAACTCCGCGAGGACGGCGAAGTGAAGGCCGGCGAGAGCCTCTTCGTCTGGCAGTGACATCGGTGCCGTCGCGTGACGGCCGGCAGGACAACCACCGCGGCGGCGGGTCCCGCCGCACTAACGGAGACGGGTGAGATGGAGACAACGCTGCGAGGCGTCGGTGTGAGCCACGGCGTGGCCATAGGCGAGGTCCGGCACATGGGGACGGCGGTGCTGGAACCGCCGGCCAAGCAGATCCCGGCGGAGGAGGCGGAGCGCGAGCAGGGGCGCGCCCGCCAGGCCGTGGAGGCCGTGGCCGCCGATCTGATGGCGCGCGGCAATCTGGCGGGGGGCGAGGCCCAGGCGGTGCTGGAAGCGCAGGCCATGATGGCCCAGGACCCCGAGCTGATGGCGGACGTCGAACGGCGTATCGCCGTCGGCAGCACCGCCGAGCGCGCGGTGTACGACGCCTTCGCGGCGTACCGGGCGCTGCTGGCCGGTGCCGGGGAGTACCTGGCCGGCCGGGTCGCCGACCTCGATGACGTGCGCAACCGCATCGTCGCGCGGCTGCTCGGGGTGCCGATGCCGGGTGTGCCGGACAGCGACGAGCCGTACGTGCTCATCGCGCGGGACCTGGCGCCGGCGGACACCGCGCTGCTGGACCCGGCCCTGGTGCTCGGGTTCGTCACCGAGGAGGGCGGGCCGACCAGCCACAGCGCGATCCTGGCGCGGGCGCTCGGGGTGCCGGCCGTGGTGGCGCTGCCGGGCGCGGGTGAGCTGCCCGAGGGCACGGTGATCGCGGTGGACGGCAGCAGCGGCGAGATCTTCGTGAACCCCAGTGCGGAGAAGAAGGAGCGGTTGGCGGCGCAGGCCGCCGAACGGAAGGCCGCGCTGGCCGCCGCGACCGGGCCGGGGGCGACCTCCGACGGGCACAAGGTGCCGTTGCTGGCCAACATCGGCGGGCCGGCGGACGTGGCCGCCGCGGTGGAGGCCGGGGCGGAGGGGGTCGGTCTGTTCCGCACCGAGTTCCTCTTCCTGGACGACAGCAAGAGCGCGCCGTCCGAGGAGAAGCAGGTCGCGGCCTACCGGCAGGTGCTGGAGGCGTTCCCCGAGGGGCGCGTGGTCGTGCGGGTGCTGGACGCGGGCGCGGACAAGCCGCTGGACTTCCTGACCCCGGCCGACGAGCCGAACCCGGCGCTGGGCGTGCGGGGGCTGCGGACGCTGCTGGACCACCCGGAGGTGCTGCGCACTCAGCTCACGGCGCTGGCGAAGGCGGCCGAGGGGCTTCCGGTGCACCTGGAGGTCATGGCGCCGATGGTGGCGGACCGGGCGGACGCCAGGGCGTTCGCGGACGCCTGCCGGGAGGCCGGGCTGCGGGCGAAGTACGGGGCCATGGTGGAGATCCCGTCGGCCGCGCTGCGGGCGCGGTCGATCCTGCGGGAGGTGGAGTTCCTGTCGCTGGGGACGAACGACCTCGCGCAGTACACCTTCGCCGCCGACCGTCAGGTGGGTGCGGTGTCCCGGCTGCAGGACCCGTGGCAGCCCGCGCTGCTCGACCTGGTGGCGCTGGCCGCCGAGGCGGCGAAGGCCGAGGGCAGGAGCTGCGGGGTGTGCGGTGAGGCCGCGTCGGACCCGCTGCTCGCGTGTGTGCTGACCGGTCTGGGCGTCACCTCGCTCTCCATGGGTGCGGCGTCGATTCCCTACGTGCGGGCGTCGCTGGGCAAGTTCACGCTCGCCCAGTGCGAGCGGGCGGCGGCGGCCGCCCGGGCCGCGGACAGTGCCGAGGAGGCGCGTACCGCGGCGCAGGCGGTGCTGTCCGGCGAGTAGGGGCCGGATGTGCTGGCCGGGAGGGGCGCTCCGCCTGTGGGTGGGGCGCCCCTCCCGGCGTTCAGTGGTGGTGGCCGGGGTCGGGTTCGTCGGCGCCGAGGTCGGGCGGCTCGCAGTAGTCGACGCCCGGTTCCGGTGCGATGAGGTCGCCGGATGCGGCGTCGGTGCAGTAGGCGTCGAAGACCTCGCCCGCGGTGAGGGGGGCGAGGCCGTGGCCGCGCAGGCGCCAGCCGTAGACGCGGTCGGGGGTGCCGGGGGCGCTGGTGCGCATGACGAGGCCGCCGGGGGTGTGGGTGGCCAGGCCCACGGCGAGGACGCTGGTGAATTCGAGGGCCTCGGCCTCGTCGAGGTGGGTGGTGCCGTCGGTGTCCTCGTCGGCGTGCAGGACGGAGACGAGGGTCTCCGGGGTCGCGGAGACGCTGCAGACCAGGTGGTGCTCGCCCGGCGGGGCGGTGTCCAGGACTCGGGTGAGCAGGTGGGAGGCGCGGGTGAAGGCGGCCCGGCCGAGGTCCTGGCCGCAGGTGGCGCAGGTGCCGAGGCGGGCCAGCAGGGTGCTGGCGTACTCCCAGGTGGCCTGGCGGACCGCTTCGTCGACGAGGGTGGGGAGGAGGTCGGTGAGGGGCTGGCCCTCGTAGGGGACGGTGGGTCCGGTGGCGGCGAGCTCCGCCGTGAAGCGGGTGCGGCTGGTGTGGTGGTCGGGGTCGAGGCCCGTGCGCGCGCAGTAGTCGGCGTACTCCTCCGGGTCGAAGAGGGCGATGGTGGTGTGGGAGCCCTGGAGGGCGCGGGTCCTCAGGACGGCTTCGACGTGCCGCAGGTAGGCGGTGTGGTCGTCGAAGGTGAAGCTGCGGTAGCGCCGCATGGCGCCGAAGTCGTGCTCGTCGGTGAGCAGGCCGATGGTGCCGGCGATCTCGCGGCGCAGGACGCGTCGCGAGGTCAGGTCGGTGTGCGCCATGTTTCCCCCTGTGTGCGCGGTCGATCAATGCTCACTCACCGTAACCGCGGGCACTGACAACGGGCCGGGATCAGGCGCGTTCGCGGGCCAGGGTCTCGTAGAAGCGCAGGAGGTCGAGGTTGTCGACGGAGCCGGGGTTGACCGCCTTGTCCAGGGGGGTGCCCTGGAGGAGGCGTTTGACGGGGACCTCGATGCGCTTGCCGGTGAGGGTGTGGGGGACGCCGGGGACCTGGACGATCTCGTCGGGGACGTGGCGGGGGGAGAGCTGTTCGCGGATGGTCTGCTTGATACGGGTCCTCAGGGCGTCGTCGAGGACGGCTCCGGGGGCGAGGTGGACGAACAGGGGCATCCAGTAGCCGCCGTCGGGCTGTTCGATGCCGATGACGAGGGACTCCCTGATCTCGGGGAGGCGTTCGACGGCCTCGTAGATGTCGGCGGAGCCCATGCGGACGCCCTGCCGGTTGAGGGTGGAGTCGGAGCGGCCGTGGATGACGACGGAGCCGCGTGAGGTGACGGTGATCCAGTCGCCGTGCCGCCAGACGCCGGGGTAGGTGTCGAAGTAACTGGCGTGGTAGCGGCTGCCGTCGGGGTCGTTCCAGAAGCGGATCGGCATGGACGGCATGGGGTTGGTGACGACGAGTTCGCCGACCTCGTCGGTCAGGGGGTCCCCGTGCGGGTCCCAGGACTGGAGGTCGGTGCCGAGTCCGGGGGCCTGGAGTTCGCCGATGTGGACGGGGAGGGTGGGGACGGCGCCGGCGAAGCAGGAGCAGACGTCGGTGCCGCCGCTGACGGAGGCGATCCACAGGTCGGCGCCGGCGGCGGCGAACTCGTCGTGCAGCCAGCGGAAGCCGTCGGGCGGCAGGGGTGAGCCGGTGGTCGCCACGCACTGGACCTTCGACAGGTCGTGGTCGCGGGCGGGGTGGACGCCGGCCTTGCGGCAGGCCATGACGTAGGCGGCGGAGGTGCCGAACAGGGTGGTGCCGGTGCGTTCGGCGATACGCCACTGGGCGCCGGTGTCCGGGAAGCCGGGGCTGCCGTCGTAGAGGACGATCGTGGTGCCGGTGAGCAGGCCGGAGACGAGGAAGTTCCACATCATCCAGCCGGTCGACGTGTACCAGAAGAAGCGGTCCTCGGGGCCGAGGTCGCAGTGCAGGCCGAGCTGCTTGAGGTGTTCGACCAGGATGCCGCCCTGGGACTGGACGATGGCCTTGGGCAGGCCGGTGGTGCCGGAGGAGTAGAGCACCCACAGGGGGTGGTCGAAGGGGACCTGTTCGAAGACGGGGTCGGTGTCGGCGGCGGTCAGGGCCGGCCAGTCCAGGGTGCCTTCCGGGGCGTCGGTTCCGAGCAGCGGGATGTGCACCACCGCGCGGAGGGTGGGCAGTTCGCGGCGGAGTTCGGCGACCACCGCGCGGCGGTCGTGTTCCTTGCCGCCGTAGCGGTAGCCGTCGACCGTGAACAGGACGACCGGTTCGACCTGCTGGAAGCGGTCCAGGACGGCGCGGGCGCCGAAGTCGGGGGCGCAGGAGGTCCAGACGCCGCCCACGGCGGCGGTGGCGAGCAGCGCGACGACGGCCTGGGGGATGTTGGGCAGGTAGCCGCTGACGCGGTCGCCCGGGCTGACGCCGAGGGCGCGCAGTTCGGCGGCGAGGGAGCCGACCTGGCGGCGCAGCTCCGCCCAGGTGACCGGGCGCGGTGCGTGGGTCTCGTCGACGTACAGGAGGGCCGGTTCGTCCGCGCGGGTGGCCGCCGCGCGCAGGGCGTGTTCGGCGTAGTTCAGGGTGGCGCCGGGGAACCACTGGGCGCCGGGCATCGCGCGGTCGCCCAGCACGCGCGCGTAGGGGGTGGAGAACCGGACGTCGAACCACTCGGTGACGGCCTGCCAGAAGGTGTCGAGTTCCTCGACGGACCAGCGGTGCAGCGCCGGGTAGCCGCCCGTCGCGGGGGCGCCGTGGTGTTCGGCGGCCCAGGTCTGGAAGCGGGTGATCGCGGCCCGGGCGATGCGTTCCGGGTCGGGCTGCCACAGGGGCTGGGGGTTCACGGTCGTCATGGGTCGGCTCCCGGACTGTGCGCGTCGTGTGCGTCGTCCCGCGCACGGGCTGGGGTGTGCGCGTGACGCGGCTGACACGGACGATGCCATGTGATCGACTTCCGCACCAGGGTGTGCCGCACATAGTCGCCCTCGTGAAGATGTGGTCCCGGCACGGGTGAACGGGAGTTGAACGGCACCCGTTCGGGTGGCGGTCAGTGGCAGGGTGAGCAGCATGGACGGTCGTGACCTGGTGCGTTCGGTGAAATTGGTGGGTTCGTTGCGGACGGGTCAGGGGTTACGGACCGTACGGGCGGCCTGGCGTCGGCGGCGGGCCGACGCCGCGGGGCTGGAGCGGCGGGGGGCGGAGCGGGCGCGGGTGCCGGGGGTGCTGCGGGAGGCGGAGTCCGGGCCGGGCGGGGGTGTGGTCCGGTTCGAGCGTGCGGAGCTGCGCATCCTGGTGGCCGTGAACGGCGCCGTCTTCTGGGGCTGGGACGGGGCCGGCCCGGAGCCCTCGTACGCGCTGGCGGGCCGGTGTCCGGAGCCGGATCCGCGGGTGGCCCTGGAGCCGGACAAGGACGGCGGCTGGCGGGTGGTGGCCGAGCGGGTGACGGTGGCCGTCTCGCGGCACGGCGCGGTGGAGGTGCGCACGCCGGGCGGGGTGACGCTGCGGCGGGAGTCGCCGCCCCGGTGGTGGGAGCCGGCCGGCGGGGGCCGGGCGCGGTGGATGCAGCGTTCGGAGGTGACCGCCGACGCGCGGTTCTTCGGGCTGGGAGGGCGGGCCTCGGGGCCCCGGCTGCGGGACGGGACGTACCGGCTGTGGAACACCGGTCCGGGGGCGGCGTCCGGGGCCGGGGACGATCCGCTGCCGGTGACGATGCCGGTGCAGGTGGTGGTGGCCGACGCGGGCACCCATCTGGTGTTCTACGACAGCTCCTGGGACGGGTCCGTGGTGCTGCGGGAGGGCGAGGAGGGGGCGGGGTCGGGGCACGACCGGCCGGGGACCAGCGTGCTGCGGATGGAAGGGGGGCCGCTGCGCTGCTGGGTGTCGGTGGGGACGCCCGCGCGCGTGCTGCACACCTGGGCCGCGCTGACCGGTGCTCCGGCGCTGCCGCCCGCGTGGGCGCTCGGTCACCATCACGCGCGGTGGGCGTCCGGCGGGGAGCGGGAGGTGCGGCGGGTCGTCGCCGGCTATCAGGAGCGGGGGCTGCCGCTGGACGCCGTGCACCTGGGCGCCGGCCACTTCGACGGGCACCGGGGGTTCACCGTGGACGAGGAGCGGTTCCCGAAGCTGCCGCAGCTCGCCGAGGATCTGCGGGCGGACGGGATCCGGCTGGTGTCGGTCCTCGCTCCGGCGGTCCCGGCGGAGCCCGGTGACGCCGTGTACGACGGCGGGGCGGCCCGTGACGCGTTCGTCCGGGACGCCGCCGGTGAGGTGGTGCGGGGGGTGGCGTGGTCCGGGGAGGCGGTATTCCCCGACTTCACGCACGCGCGGGTGCGCGCGTGGTGGGGCGGTCTGTACGAGGAGCGGCTGACGCAGGGCTTCGCGGGGTTCTGGCACGGCATGGACGAGCCGACGTCGTTCGCCGCGTTCGGGGAGCCGACGCTGCCGCGGTCGGCCCGGCACGCCCTGGAGGGCCGCGGGGGCGACCACCGGGAGGCGCACAACGTGTACGCGCTGTGCATGGCCCGGGCCGGGTACGAGGGGCTGCGGGACCTGGTGCCGGGGCAGCGGCCGTTCGTGTTCTCGCGGTCCGGCTGGGCCGGTGTCCAGCGCTACGGCGGCATCTGGTCCGGCGAGGCGGCCACGGGCTGGGCGGGACTGCGGGCGTCGCTGGCGCTGGTGCTGGGGCTCGGGCTGTGCGGGGTGCCGTACTCGGGAACGGACATCGGGGGCTCGGACGGGAGTCCGTCGCCGGAGCTGTATCTGCGGTGGTTCCAACTGGGCGCGTATCTGCCGCTGTTCCGGACACACGCCGGTCCCGGGGCGGGGCGGCGCGAGCCGTGGGAGTTCGGGGAGGAGGTGCTCCAGTACGCGCGCGTGGCGCTGGTCGAGCGGCGGCGGCTGCTGCCCTACCTCATGACGCTGGCGCACCTCGCCCGGCGCACGGGCGCCCCCTATGTGCGGCCGCTGTGGTGGGCGGCGCCGGAGGACCGGGCGCTGCGGGACTGCGAGGACGCCTTCCTGCTGGGTGACTGCCTGCTGGTGGCGCCGGTGCTCGCCCCGGGGACGGACCGGCGGGCGGTGCGGTTGCCGCGCGGGCGGTGGTACGACACGGCGACGGGACGGGCGTACGAGGGGCCGGCGCAGGTGCTGGTCGAGGCGCCGGCCGCGCGGATCCCGGTGTTCGCCCGCGCGGGAGCCGTCCTCCCGGTGTCCGGCGCCGACGGCGGCCTGGAACTGGAGGTGTGGGCGCCCGCCCGGGGGCGGACCGGGGGCGGGCTGGTCGTGCCGGACGCGGGCGACGGCTTCGGCGAACCGGAGATCGAGCGGTACGTCGCCCGCTGGCGGGGCCCCCGGCTGGAGGTCGAGCGGGAAGGCCCGGACGGCGGGAGCGAGCCGCCGTATCCGGTGCGGGTGCGGGGGCGGGTGGACGGCTGAGGTCCGTACGGGCCGCGGCGCCGTACGGGGGCGCGCCCCGGCCCGGGTCTCAGTACCGTCCCTCGAACCAGGCGCGGACGGCGACCGTGTGCAGGGGGAAGGCCAGTTCCTCCGGGCGGCGCAGCAGGTGCCAGCCCGCCGTCTCGTCCGTGGCGGCGGACGGCGGGAGGCCGTCGGCCGGCCGCTCGGGGAGCAGCCCGAACAGCAGCAGGTGGCCGTCGGGCGCGCTCATGGCGTCGGCCAGGCGTACGTCGCGGCTCGCCGCGTCGATGCCGGTCTCCTCCTTGAGTTCGCGGACGACGGCCTGCCGCCAGTCCTCGCGGTCGTCGACATAGCCGCCGGGCAGGGCCGTGCCGCCACGCGCGGGGGACACGGTCCGGGTGATGACCACCAGGGAGGTGCCTTGGGTGTCGTACACGGGCTGGAGGGCGATCGCCACCGGCAGCGGGTTGCGGTACGCCACGGTGCCGCAGGCCGGGCAGGTGCGGGGCCAGCCGGAGACGCCCGCTCCGTAGGGCGTGCCGCAGCTCGAACAGTGGCTGTCCGGCGCGTGGTTGGGGACGGAGGTTTGATTCTCGGACACGCGGCGGACTGTAGCCGATCGTGGAACGGGCGTCTCCGGTGGGCGGCGGCTCAGCGGCGGCCGGTCAGGGACCGGGCCGAGACGGGGAAGTCGAAGTAGGTGTCCGGGTACGCCTCGGGCTTGTAGGTGAAGTGCCACCACTCCTCGGCGAGGTTGACGAAACCGAGCTTCTCCAGGGTGTCCTTCAGCAGCAGCCGGTGGGCGCGCTGGGCGCCCTGGACGCGCGGGTCGAGGGTGTGGGAGAGGGTGTCGAAGCAGTCGTAGCCGGTGCCCATGTCGGCGGAGTTGTCGGGGAAGCGTTCCTCCTGGGGCGCGGTGCAGGGGGCCAGGGGCTCGCCGGGGTGGTAGGGGCGGGTGGGACGGGCCGGGAGCGGGACCAGGGTGAGGTCGACGGTCGAGCCGCGGCTGTGGCCGGACTTCTCGGCGATGTAGCCGTCGGCGAACAGGCGGGACTTGTCGACGTCCGGGTAGAACTCCGCCTTCATCCGCTGATCGTCGAGGTCCTCGGCCCAGCGGACGAAGTGGTCGACGGCGCGCTGCGGCCGGTAGCAGTCGTACACCTTGAGGGAGTAGCCCTGGCGGAGCAGGGCGGTCTGGGCCTGGGCGAGGGCCTCGGCGGCGGGGCGGGTGAGGATGCACAGGGGCTGCCGGTAGCCGTCGATGCGCTCGCCGACGAAGTTGTGCGGGGTGAAGTAGCGGATCTCCTCCAAGACGGTCGGGGCGACGCTCCTGAGGGCGACGAAGTCCCCGGGGGCCTTCGGGTCGTGAACCGCGGCCTGTGCGGTGGCGGGGGCGGTGGTGACGGTGAGCAGGGCGGTGAGGGTGGTGAGGGCGGTGACGAGGGTGCGGAAAGGGGCCGAGAGTCGTGTCATGTCCCCTGCATCTATCAGGAACCTCTCCCGTCACGGAAGTACCTCTCCCGGGCGGTGACCGGGTGGGAAGGGCGCGTGAACGTCTCATGAACTGGGCCTGGGCGTACCCGCGGGGCGCCATCATGCTGCCGTGCCCTCCTGGACGGACAGCCTTCGCTTCGCCTTCCAACCGGTGGTCAACCTGGTCACCGGCGGGGTAGCGGCGCTGGAGATACTCACCCGTCCCCAGGCCGGCGACGTCCTGGCCGAGGCGCGGCGCGATCCCGAACTGGACGGCAGGCTGGCCGTGTCGGCGCTGCGGACGGCCGCCCGCAAGGAGACCCTGCTGCCGCTGCACGTCAACGTGTTCGCGGGCACGCTCGCCGACCTGGGCGGGCTCGGGGCGCTGCGCGACGCGGTGCGGGAGGCGGGGCGGCTGCCCTGGGAGGTGACGATCGACATCGGTCCGCCGTACACCCATGTGCCGTCGCGGGCGCTGCTGGAGGCGGTGGCCTCGGTACGCGAGCAGGGGTTCCGGATCAGCGCGGACGGCATCGGCGACGGGGACGTACCGCTGCGGGTGCTCGCGGATCTCGCGCCCGAGCTGGTGAAGCTGGACGCGTCGCTGCTGGCGCGGCCGGCCGCCGTACGGGCGATGCGGACGCTGTGCGACGGGTTCGGGGCGCTGCTCGCGGTCGAGGGCGTGGAGACGGAGGCGCAGTGCGCGGCGGCGCGGGAGGCCGGGGCGCAGTGGGCGCAGGGCGCGCTGTTCGCGCCGCCGGCCCGGCTGCCCGCGGCGGACGTATACGTTCCGCCGCGCTCCCCCGCCGTCGTGCCGGTGCCGCGGTCGGGGCCGCCGGTACGGGAGTTCGTCCGGCCGGCCGCGCTGCTGCCGGTGACCGCGTCGGCGGGGCGGGTACGGGCGCTGCTGACCGGGTCGCCCGGGGTGTCCGGGGTGGTGCTCGTGGACCGGGCCGGGGTGCCGGTGCGGTCGGTGCACCGGTCCCGGTTCCTGCTGTCGATGTCGGGGCGGTACGGGCACGCGCTGTACGCCGACCGGCCCGCCGTCAGGCTGGGCGACCCGCCGCGGACGGTCGGGATCGACGCCACGGCGTGGGAGGTGCTGGACGTCGTCGCGGTCGGCGGGCGGGACCGGACCTCGGACGACGTGGCCGTCGTCGACGCGGCCGGGCGGTGCGTGGGGGTCGTGCACCTCGCCGATCTGGTACGGGCGCTGGCCGAGACGCGGGTGGAGGAGGCGGCGGGGCTCAATCCGCTGACCCGGCTGCCAGGTTCGGACGCGGTCACCGCCGAGGCGGACCGGTGGCTCGCCCAGGGGCGGGGGTTCGCACTGAGCTGGGTCGACGTGGACGGCTTCAAGCAGATCAACGACACCGCCGGGTTCGCGGCGGGCGACGAGCTGATCCGGGCGGTCGGGCGGGCGCTCCAGGGGCGCGCGGCGGGCACGGCCCGGGTCGGGCACATCGGGGGCGACGACTTCGTGGTGCTGACCGAGGCGGGGGCCGGGGCGGAACTGGAGGCGCTGGTCGCCGGGGTGCTGGACGTGCCCTGGGCGGTCGGCGGGCGGGCCGTCACGCTCTCGGTCGCCACGGTGCTGTGCGGGGCGGGCAGCGTACGGGACCACCGAGAGGCGGCGGCCTGCCTGGCGCCGCTGAAACGGGTCGCCAAGGGGCTGGACGGCGCGAGCTGGGTGGTGGGGTACGCCGGGGCGCGGGAGTACGAGGTGCGGCGGGGGGTGGGGGCGGGGGTCGGGAGGGGGTGGTAGGGGGCGGGGGCGGTCAGGGGGTGCGCCGGCCGGCCGGGGCGGGCAGCGCGGCAGCGGAGGTCGCAGGGGGCCGGTGAGCCGGGTGAAGTGCGGCCGGTCCCCGTGACAGCGGACGGGGGCAACCCGTGTCGTCGGCGAGCTTGACGGTCACCGGGCGCCGGTGAACACTTCCCGGTGTCGGCCGACATCGCCGTACATCTCGGCGTATTCCGGTACGCGCCGCACGGGTCCTCCCGGGTCGGGGCCCGCTGCCCCACGGGCGGTTCGGCCGTGCCGCCGATCGGGCGCGGGACCGCCCCGGGCCCGGCGGCGGGTCGCCAGGGCAGAACGCACGCCGCGCGTGCGCCTAGGAGCCGCCATGAGCAACGGAGACATCTTCGTCGGCGAGGTCATCGGTACGGCGATCCTCATCCTGTTCGGCGCGGGAGTGTGCGCCGCCGTCACCCTGAGGCACAGCAAGGCGCGGGCGTCCGGGTGGGTGGTGATCGCGTTCGGGTGGGGGTTCGGGGTGCTGGCCGGGGCGTACACGGCCGCGCCGCTGTCCGGCGGGCATCTGAACCCGGCCGTCACCGTGGGGATCGCCGTCGACACCGGGGTGTGGGGCAAGGTCTGGGTGTACGTGCTCGGGCAGTTCGTCGGGGCCGTGACCGGCGCCCTGCTGTGCTATGCCGCGTACTTCGCGCAGTTCCGGGCCAACGTGGCGGAGCCGGGGACGGCGGAAGAGCCGGTTCCGACGCTGGGGATCTTCGCCACGATCCCGGAGATTAGGCACCCGGTCGCCAACCTGGTCACCGAGATCGTCGCGACCGTCGGCCTGGTGCTGCCCGTCCTCGCCTTCGGGCTGACCGAGGGGCTCGGCGAGTCCGGCACCCTGGTGCTGATCGTCTCCCTGCTGGTGATCGGCATCGGGCTCTCCCTCGGCGGACCGACCGGCTACGCCATCAACCCCGCGCGCGACCTCGGCCCGCGCCTCACGCACACCTTCCTGCCGATCCCGAACAAGGGCACCTCCGACTGGGGTTACGCGTGGGTGCCGGTCGTCGGGCCGCTGATCGGCGGGGCGCTGGCGGGGCTCCTCTGCAACGCGGCGTTCTGAGGCGGCCCCGGCGCCTCCTCCCGAACAGGACAGCGCAGTGTCAGTGCACCGCAGCCTTCCAACCACCCAGCCCGAGGGGCAGCCATGACGGATCTTGGAGCGAAGTACGTCGCCGCGATCGACCAGGGCACCACGTCGAGCCGCTGCATCATCTTCGACCGGGGCGGCGCCGTCGTCGCCGTGGACCAGCGCGAGCACCGCCAGATCTTCCCCCGACCCGGCTGGGTGGAGCACGACGCGACCGAGATCTGGGCCAGGGTGCGGGCCGTGGTCGCCGGGGCGCTCGCCAGGGCCGGGTTGCGCGCCGGGCAGCTCAGCGCGCTCGGCATCACCAACCAGCGCGAGACGACCGTCCTGTGGGACCGCACGACCGGCAAGCCGGTGCACAACGCGATCGTCTGGCAGGACACCCGTACCTCCGCGCTGTGCCGTCGGCTGGGCGGCGCGGACGGACCGGACCGCTTCCGCGAGGTGACCGGGCTGCCCCTGGCCAGCTACTTCTCCGGGCCCAAGGTGGCCTGGCTGCTGGAGAACGTGCCCGGCCTCAGGGACCGCGCCGAGCGCGGCGAGATCGCCTTCGGCACCATCGACTCCTGGCTGATCTGGAACCTGACCGGCGGCACCGACGGCGGCCGGCACGTCACCGACGTGACCAACGCCGGCCGCACCCTGCTCATGGATCTGCGGACCCTCCAGTGGGACCCCGCCATCCTCTCCGCCATGGACATCCCCGAGGCCGTACTGCCCGAGATCCGCTCCTCGGCCGAGGTGTACGGCACCGCCGTCGGCGAACTCTCCGGCGTGCCCGTGGCCTCGGCGCTGGGCGACCAGCAGGCGGCCGTGTTCGGGCAGACCTGCTACGACGTGGGCACGGCCAAGAACACGTACGGCACCGGCAGTTTCCTGCTGCTCAACACCGGGAACCGGCCGGTGGCGTCCAAGAGCGGGCTGCTGACGACGGTGGGCTACCGGATCGGCGGCGAGGCGCCCGTGTACTGCCTGGAGGGGTCGATCGCGGTCACCGGCGCCCTGGTGCAGTGGTTCCGCGACCAGCTCGGCGTCATCCGCGACGCCGACGAGATCGAACCGCTCGCGGCGAGCGTGCCGGACAACGGCGGCGCCTACATCGTGCCCGCGTTCTCCGGGCTGTTCGCGCCCTACTGGCGTTCCGACGCGCGCGGCGTGGTCACCGGGCTCACCCGGTACGTCACCAAGGCGCACCTCGCGCGGGCGGTGCTGGAGGCGACGAGCTGGCAGACGCGGGAGGTCGTGGACGCCATGTACCAGGACTCCGGGGTGCGGATCACGGCCCTGAAGGTCGACGGCGGGATGACGCGGAACGGCCTTCTGATGCAGCACCAGGCGGACGTCCTGGGCGTGCCCGTGATCCGGCCGCAGGTGTCCGAGACGACCTGCCTGGGCGCGGCGTACGCGGCGGGACTGGCCACCGGGGTCTGGAACGACCTCGACGAACTCAGGGCGCACTGGCGGCAGGACGCCCGGTGGACGCCCGCCATGGCGGCGTCGGTACGGGACCGGGAGTACCGCAACTGGCGCAGGGCCGTGGAGCGGAGCCTCGGCTGGCTGGAGGAGGGCGAAGAGGAGGAGGCGTAGGCACGCGCGCGTGGGTGCGGGCGCCGGGCTGCGGGGCATCGGCCGCGAGGCCGGCGGCGGGCACGCGCGCGTGGCGGCGGGGCGGAACGCGATGACCGGCCACGGCACGCACGCGTGGGGCGCGGTCGCGGGTCAGGTGGTGACCGGGCTGCGGCGGCGGGCCGCGGCGTACGCCATGGCGTGCTGGACGACGCCGACGAGGACCTCCTTGACCGACTCGCGGTCCCGGGCGTCGCACATCACCAGGGGGACGTCGGGGTCGAGGTCGAGGGCCCGGCGGACGTCCTCGGCCGGGTAGCGGGCCGCCCCCTCGAAGCAGTTGACGCCGACGAGGAACGGGATCGACCGCCGTTCGAAGTAGTCGACGGCGGCGAAGCAGTCCTCCAGGCGGCGGGTGTCGGCCAGGACCACCGCGCCGAGCGCCCCCTCGGACAGCTCGTCCCACATGAACCAGAACCGCTCCTGGCCGGGCGTGCCGAACAGGTAGAGCACCAGGTCCTCGCGGAGCGTGATGCGGCCGAAGTCCATGGCCACGGTGGTGGTGTGCTTGCCCTCGACGCCCGTGAGGTCGTCGACCGGGCGCCCGGCCTCGGTGAGCAGTTCCTCGGTGCGCAGCGGCCTGATCTCGCTGACCGCGCCGACGAGGGTGGTCTTGCCCACGCCGAAGCCGCCGGCCACCAGGATCTTGAGCGTGACGGGCTCGACCGGGTGCTTGCCGCCCTTGGAACGCCCGAAGACCATCGTTTCCTTCTCCTCACAGGGCCCGGAGGCCGTTGATCACATCACGCAGAATGCTCTCGTCCGGCAGTTCGGCCGGGGGCACCGGCCGGTTCACGTGCACCAGGTCGGCGGCCACCAGGTCACCGACGAGGACGCGGACCACGCCGATGGGCAGGTCGAGGCCGGCGGCGAGTTCGGCGACCGACTGGGGGGTCTCCCGGCAGCGGCCGACGATGTCGACGTGCTCCGGGGACAGCGTGGTGTCGGCCTCCGGATCGTCCGCGTGCGGCTCCGCGACGACCACCGCGATCAGGTCCAGGCGGTGCTGGGCCGCGCTGGTGGTGCGGCCCCGCGTCATGGCGTACGGACGGACGACGGGTCCGGCCTCGTCGTCGAACCAGTGGAGTCTTGCCTGACCGTCTGCGCTCATGTCATCTCACTACCCGCCCGAGGGCAGATCGGTGCGCGGCGTGGTGCCCAGGTGTGCGCCGACGCGCTTGACGAGGAGGGTCATCTCGTACGCCACCTGCCCCACGTCGGAGTCGGCGTCCGAGAGGACGGCGAGGCAACTGCCGTCGCCGGCGGCGGTCACGAACAGGAAGGCGTCGTCGAGTTCGACGACCGTCTGCCGCACGTCCCCCGCCTCGAAGTGGCGGCCGACGCCCTTGGCGAGGCTGTGGAAGCCGGAGGCCACGGCGGCGAGATGCTCGCTGTCCTCGCGGGTGAGGTCCTTGGACGCCCCCGTGGCCAGTCCGTCCCCGGACAGGACGACGGCCTTGCGGATGCTCGCGACACGGTCGACCAGGTCGTCGAGGAGCCAGTTCAGTTCCCCGTTGGTGGTCGTGGTCCGGCCGGTCGTGTTCGGTGCGGTCATCGACCGTCCCCCTTAGTCGTTCCTTGTGGTGCGTCTGGTGCGGGTGGTGCTGCTTCCGGTTCTGCCGGGGCCTGCGCGCTCCCCGGTGCCGGGTCGTTCGGTGTCCGGTCGTCCTCGGCGTTCTCCCGGCGGCCGCGCTGCCAGCCGCGCTGGAGGGACGCCATGCGGTCGCGTACCTCGTCGGCGTCCCGTTCGGCCGGGTCGGCGCGGTCCCCGGTGCGCCGCTCGGGTTCCTGCCGCAACTGCGGGGCCAGGCTGGCCTGCCGTACCCGCCGGGGCAGACCGCCGGGGGCGGCCGTGTCCTCGGGGGGTGTGCCGCGCCGGCGGCGGGTGGGCAGCGGCGGTGCCCCTTCCGGGGCGGCGGGGCCGTCGGCGGGGGGCGGGGTGTCGCGCCGGGGGCGCTCGGGGACCGGGCGGCCGTGGGAGCTGACCAGCTTCGGGGTGGTACGGCGGGGCAGCGGCACCGGGGCGCCCGGGGTGCCGCTCCGGCCCGGTCGCTCCGCCGCGTCACCGGGGCCGGGGGCCTCGCGGTCGGGCCGGTCGGGCCGACTGGACCGGTCGGGCCGGTCGGCCGGGTCCGGCGTGTCGTGCCGGCCGTGCCGGTCGCCGTAGCGGATGCCCGCCGGTTCGTCCGCCGCCGAGACATGCGGGCGGCGGGGGCGGAGCAGTCCGCCGCGTTCGCCGTCCGGGCCGCCGAGCGGGCCCGGCAGGCCGTCGAGGGCGTCCAGGTCGACGGGGGCCTCCAGTTCGACCGGCCCGTCGAGGACCGAGGCGGGCAGGCCGGACGTCCGTACCGCCGTCTTGGCGAGGGACGGGCGGCCGTCCTCCTTGGCGCGCTGGGGGCGGTCGAGGCGGAAGCCGACGCCGTTGGTGTCGGGCGCGTCCTCCGTCAGCAGCGAATCCGGCAGGAAGACGACCGCGGTGATGCCGCCGTACGGGGAGGGCTGGAGGGAGACGCGGACGTGCTGGCGCTGGGCGAGCCGGCTGACCACGAACAGGCCGAGCCGGTCGGTGTCGGACAGCTCGAACTCGGGGGTCTCGGCGAGCCGGAGGTTGGCGTCGAGCAGGGCGTCGGCCGTCATGCCGAGGCCGCGGTCGTGGATCTCCAGGGTGAAGCCGTTGGCGACCCGCTCGCCCAGCACCTGCACGGCGGTGTGCGGGGGCGAGAACACCGTGGCGTTCTCCAGGAGTTCGGCCACCAGGTGGGTGAGGTCGGCGACGGCGGGCCCGGTGACGGCGATCCGGGGCAGCCGGCGTACCTCGATGCGCTCGTAGTCCTCGACCTCGGCGACCGCCGCGCGGACGACGTCCATGAGCTGGACGGGCTTGCGCCACTGCCGGGAGGGCGCGGCGCCGGAGAGGATGACCAGGCCCTCGGCGTGCCGGCGCATACGAGTGGTGAGGTGGTCCAGGCGGAACAGGTCGGCCAGTTCCTCGGTGTCCTCGGTCCGGCGTTCCATGGTGTCCAGGAGGGTGAGCTGGCGGTGCAGCAGGACCTGGCTGCGGCGGGCGAGGTTGACGAAGACCTCGGAGACGCCCGCGCGGAGTTCGGCCTGTTTGACGGCGGCCTCCACGGCGGCCCGCTGGAGGGTGTTGAGGGCCTGGCCGACCTCGCCGATCTCGTTCTTGTCGTACTCCAGGCGCGGGACCTCGGTCTCCACGTCGACCTGCTCGCCCGCCGACAGCCGGCGCATCACGCTGGGCAGGCGGACGCCGGACGCCTCGTGGGCCTCCAGGCGGAGCTTCTTGAGGTCGCGGATGAGGCTCCGGCCGACCCGCACCGACAGGAACAGGGAGAACAGCAGGGCGACGACGCCGAGGGTGCCGGCGACGGCCGCCTTGGTGATGACGGCCATGGCGACCGGTTCGGCGCGGTCCTCGTAGCGCTCGGCGGCCTCGTCGTCGTAGCCGCCGAGTTCGTCCAGCACGTCCCCGGCGACGGTGTCCCAGCTCTTGGCGTCGATGCCGCCGGGCGTGCCGGAACCGGCGGAGATGACCGCGTCCTCGGCGGCGCGCAGGGGGGCGGAGGAGGCGTTCTGCCAGAACCGCTCGTAGCGTTCGCGCTCCGCGACGGGCAGCAGCGGCAGGGTGATGTCGTACAGCATGGTGCGCTGGGCGACCAGGTCGGAGACGTCGTCGACCTCGTCGCGGGTGACGCTGCCGGTGACCAGGGCGGCGCCGAGCTGGGCGTCCTCGCGGGAGAGCAGCTCACGCGCGCGTGAGAGGTTGACCAGGGCGCGGTACTGCTTGTCCATCGCGACGTTGTCGATGACGCTGAGGTCGGCGAGGAGCACGTGGCAGGGGTCGACCAGGCGGTTGTAGAAGCCGAGGGCCTGGTCGCGGTCGACGGTGCCGTCCTCGACGCCGCGCCGCAGCGCCCGGATGCCGTCGAAGGCGTCCAGGGCGGCGGTCAGCCGCTCGTCCTCGCCCTGGTTCAGGGCGTCGCGGACATCGGGGTCGGCGGCGTTGCCGCGGATCTTCGCGATGGCCTTGTCGGTGGCGGTGCGGCTGCGCCGGAGGGCGGCCAGGCCGTCGGAGGAGCGGGGGTCGGCCAGGTAGACCAGGGTCTGGCGGCGCTCCTGCTGCAGGACACGGACGGTGTCCTGCACGGGGTAGCCGATCTCCTCGATCAGGGTGGAGACGGTGAACAGCCGGCTCGCCTCGCGCCAGGTGAGCACCGTGGCGAAGGCCCAGATCACGGTCAACGACACCAGCGGCACGAGAAGCAGCGCCACGATCTTCCGGCGGATCGACTTCCCGCGAAAGCGCATGGCCTCCCCCAGCTCGACCCCCACCGGCAGGGGCACGGATGTACGTCAACAAACGGCGCGAGCCTACTACTCACCCCCGGATAACTCGAAGACCCGTCCGGACGGCGAACTCCCCGGTGCACGGCGCGGGATGGTCAGTTGTCCGGCCATTGCGGGAGATTGCCCCCGGGGACCGGAGGACGGGCGCGGGGGCCGGCCGGACGGCGCGGGGGCCGGTTGGCCGGAATTCTTCGCCTCTCGGCCATCTTCCGGGATTCTCCGGGAATCTTGAACAGGGGCCGGTCGTCTTACTGTTCGGGAGAGGGAGGCGGAATCGGCCACGGGGGCCGCATCCCGCGTCCGTGCGGCGTGAATCGGTGCGAGCCGGGCAGCCACAGGGGAGTCGGGTCCTTCGGGACAGGGCTGGCGGTCTGACCGGCGGTGGGGAGTGACACGGTGATGGGCACGGTGGGGCGTCGTGAGGCGCCCGATGACAGCGGGACGGTCCGGCCGGGGGCGCGGCGCGGCCCCCGGGCACCGGAGCGGAGAATCCCGGCGGCCGGACCGGGCGTCCGGCGGGAGGCCGGCGAGCGGGGCCGCGCGGGGCACGGGTACCGGCCGTTGTGGGTGGAGGAGCCGGCCCGGCGGCGCCGGCTGCCGGACCCGGTGCGGACGGCGGCCGTACGGGCGGTGCTGATCGTCGCCCTGACGCTGATCCAGGCGATGGTGGCCTTCCTGGCCACGCTGGCCGGGTCCTGGCTGGCGTTCCCCATGGTGATCAGCAGTGTGGCCAGCACGGTGGTCGCCACCTGGGGGGTGCTCGACGTCTGGGTGACCCGGCAGGTGTGGAACCAGCGGCACGGTGTGGTGTCGGTCCCGAGCAGCACCGCGCGGGCACTGCGGCGGGAGCGCCGCCGGGCCCGCCGGCAGGCCCGGGCCACCGAGCGCACGCGGGAACGGATACGGGGGCGGATACGGCGGCGGGGCGGCGCGGGGCAGTTGTCCCACCCCTAGGCGCACCGCCCCCGCCCGCCGGCACCGGGCCGCACGGCTCGTCCGCGCGGCCCGGTGGCGGTGTCAGGCGGGCCGCTTGTACATACGGGTGGCCGTGATCTCGCTGTGCACGGCCTCCCCCTCACCGGCCGGGGCCACCTGGGGCAGGCCGGGCCGCAGGTGTTCCTCCACGCTGATGTACTTCAGTCCGGCGCGCAGGTCGGCGTCGTTGCGCAGCCGGATCACCAGGGGGAACTCGGCGAGCGCGGTGGTGTCGAACAGGCCCGTGGTGTAGAGGAGCTGCACCCCGAGCGCGTCGGACACGGCCCGCTGGAGTTCCAGCAGATACGTGGCGTTGGCGCGGCCGATGGGGTTGTCGAGGAACAGGGTGCCGGCGTGCCGGTGCTTGTCCCGGCCCCGGTCGTTGGAGCGCAGCGCGGCCATCGTGCAGTACAGGGCGATGGCGGCGGTGAGCAACTGCCCGCCGGAGAACACGTCGCCCATCTGCCCGACGGGGACCCGCTCGGCGCGCAGCACCGCGTCGGGCTTGAGGATCTCCACGGCGACGCCCTTGGGCTGCAGGGCCGCCGCCACTCCGCGCAGCAGCAGGGACATGCCGTCGCGCCGCAGGTCGGAGTTCTTCCTCACGGCCGACCGGGTCGCCTCGTCGATCACCTCGCCGAGCCGCTCGGTGAGGGTGGCCTGGTCGGGTTCCTCGAAGCGGATGCGGAGGAACTCCTGCCCGGACCACTCGCCGAGCCCCTCCGGCAACCGGGAGAGCCGCTGGGCGGAGCGCAGGGTGGCGAGGGCGGATTCGACGAGGCCGCGCAGCCGGTCCACGATCGAGTCGCGGTTGCGTTCCAACTGGGCGAGTTCGTCGGTGAGGACGCGCAGCCGGGGCGCGAAGGCGTCCGCCCACTTCTGCGCGTGCTCGGGCAGCGCGGAGGCGGGCAGTTCGCGGATCTGCTGCCGCGCGGGGGTGCGGACCTGTTCGTAGCGCGTGGAGTTGGCGTGCCGGACCAGGATGTCGCTGGCCTCGCGGACGGCGGCGTCGGCGGCGGACAGGTCGGCGGCGCAACTGCGCAGCGAGCGGCGGGTCTCGGCGGCGGACTGCCGGGCCTCCTCCAGGGTGCCGGGGTAGGGCTCGGGGTCCTCCTGGTCCTCCTCGGCGTGCTCGCGCAGCAGGTCGCGGAGCATGGCGGCGATCTCGTCGAAGCCGCCGGCCGCGTCCTCGGCGGCGCGGTGCGCGTCGAGCAGCTCGGCGTGCGCCTCGCGGGCCTGGGCCAACTCCTCGGTGCGGGAGGCGAGTTCGGCGGTGGCGGTGCGCAGCAGCGTCTGCGCGTGCTCGGCGTCGCGCGGGAGGAGGTCCTCGGGCAGCTCGGTGTGGGCCTCGCCGTCCTCGGGGGCGAGCCGCTCGGCCTCGCCGCGCAGCCGGCCGAGTTGCTCGCTGGCGCCGGTCATCCGGGTCTCCAGCACCTGCACCAGTTCCTCGGCGCGGGCGGCGGCGGCCTGCCGGGACGGCCCGTCGGAGCCGTCGGGCGACTGCAGGAGCTGCTCGGCGCGGGTGCGGACCTTGTTGCTGAGCCGGTCCAGCTCGGCGCGGGCGGCGCTCTCGTCGCTCTCCGCGCGGGCCTGCTCGGCCCTCAGGTCGGCGCCGACGCCGACCTTCTCGTACACCTGCGAGGCGGCCCGGTACGCCTCCCGCAGCGCGGGCAGCGACGCGGCGGGCGCCGGTGCGCCGTCCTCCGGTACGTCGTCGGGGGCGCCGGCGATCTCGGAGCGCTCGGCGCGCAGCGCGCGGGCGGTGCGGCGGGCGTCGTCGGCGGCGCGCTGGGCGGCGCGGCGGTCCTCGTCGGCGGATCGGGCCCGCTCCAGGCAGCTCTGGGCGCGGGCCTCGGCCTCGGCGGCCTCGTCGGCCAGCTCCCGCAGTCTGGCCTGCCAGCCGGCCCGTTCGCGCAGCCGGAAGGCGAGTCCGGCGAGGGCGTCGGCGGCGCGGCGGGCCTTCTGCGCGGCCTCCTGGCGTTCGTCGCGGACCCGGACGGCCTCGGCGGCGGCCTCGTCGGCCTCCGCGCGGGCGGTGCGGGCCTCGGTCAGCTCGGCCTCGGACTCCTCGGCGAAGGCGCCCGCCTCCTCGGCGGCGCGGGCCAGTTCGGCGAGCCGGCCGGGCGGGCAGCCGGTGCGCCAGGAGGCGAGGCGGGCGGCCAGCTCGCGGTCCTTGCCGAGCCGGGCGGCGAGGGCGCGGATCTCCTCGTCGCGGGCGGTCGCCCGGGCGCGCAGCGCGTGCCGTTCCTCGTCGGCGGCCCGTTCGTCGTGCATGGCCGGGTTCGGCGGGACGAGGAACACCTCGCCGTCGCCGGTCCCGGCGGCGGGGGCGGGGGCGAGCAGGGCGGCGGCCGTGCCGACGGCGACGGCGGAGCGGGGCAGCAGGGCCGCGTCACCGAGGGCCTCGCGGGCGCGGGCGTGCGAGCCGGGGTCGGTGATGATCACGCCGTCGACCAGTTCGGGCCGGGCGGCCAGCACGCGTGCGTGGTCGGCGGGGTCGACGGCCTGGGCGAGGTAGCGCCAGCCGGGCAGGGCGGGGATGCCGTGCTCGCCGAGGTACTCCACGGTGGCCAGGACGTCGGGGCCGGGCGGCAGCAGCCCGCCGTCGCCGAGGGCGCCGAGGATGCGGGCGTCGTCGGCGGCGGCGGTGCGCAGCTCGAACAACTGGCGTTCGGCGGCGGAGACGGCGTCGTCGAGCAGCTCGCGCAGCTCCTCGGCGAACCGGTCGAGTTCCTCGGCGGTCAGGGCGGCGGGGGCGGTGCCGTCGGTGGCGGGCGCGCCGGTGACGGGGGCGTCGGGCCGGGGGGTGCGGCCGGGGTTCTGCCGGGGGCCGGGGATGCCGGGGCGGCCGTCCGGGGCGGCCAGGCCGAGCAGCTCCGCCAGCCGTTCCTCGGCGGCCAGGGCCTCGGCGGTGCGGCGCTCGGCCTCGTGGGCGCGGGCGGCGGCGGTGGCCGCGTCCGCCGCGCGGGCCGCGGTCAGTTCGGCGCGGCTCTCGGCGGCGGCGGCCTCGCGCGCGTGCTCGGTGGCCCGGCGGGCCGCCTCCCGCGCGGTGTCCCAGGCGGCGACGGCGGTCTTCTCGGCGTCGCTGGCGGCGAGGGCGGCGCGGGCCGGGTCGGCGTCGGGGGCGCTGTCGTCGAGCCAGCCGGCGCGGACGGCCTCGGCGGTCTCCTGCTCGACCTCGGTGAGCCGCTGGCGCAGGTGTCCGGCCTCGCTGCGGGCGCGCTGCGCCTCGGTGGCGGCGGCGGTGGCGTCCCGGTGGGCGGTGTCGCCGGTCTCCTGGAGGACGGCGGACCGCTCCTCCTCCTCGTTGGCCTGGGCCTCGGCCTTCCCGGCCGCCGCGTGCAGGGCGCGGACCAGGTCGACGGCGGCCCTGGCGCGGGCGGCGAGGGCGGGGGCGGCGTCCCGCTCGGCCTCCTGGATCGCGGCGGACACCCGGGCGACCCGGTCGGCGGCGGCGCGGTGGCGCAGTACCGCCTCGGCGGCCTGCCAGGCGGCGTGCAGGGTGCGGGCGTCGGCCAGCTCGCGCTTCTGCGCGGCGGCGGACTTCTCGGCGGCGGCGAGGGCCAGCGAGGCGTGCCGGTAGGCGAGTTCGGCGGCGACCAGCGCGGCGCGCTCCCGGGCCGACCCGGCGTGGGTGACGGCGGACGCGGCGGCGGTGACGCGCTGGGCGAGGTCGGCGGCGCGGACCCGCTCCTGGGCGCCGCGCGCCGAGAGGCGGCGGGCGAGGGTCCTGGTGCGGCGCTCGGCGGCGGTGTGGATCTCCCGCGCGCGGGTGCGGGCGTCGGCGGCCTCCACGATCCGGCCGAGCAGGTCGACGCTGCCCGCGGTGAAGTCCCGTTCGGCGATCAGCTCGGCGCGCCGGCCCAGCTTGTTGCCGAAGCCGCTGACCAGGTCGGCGAGTCCGTCGGTGTCGCGGGTGTCGGTGACGGCGCGCAGCAGCAGATCGGTGAAGTCGGCGTCCTTCTTGACGGCGAAAAGGCCGGCGGCCTCGCCCTCGTCGGCGTTCATCTCCCGCTGGTAGCGGAAGAGTTCGGGATCCAGACCGAGGTCGCCGAGGTGCTCGGTCCAGCGCTCGTGGATCTCCTCCCAGTGCACCTCCAGGTGCGGGGACGCCTTGCCCGCCTCGGTGAGCGCGTCCCGGAAGCCCTTCATGGTGCGCCGCCGGCCCCGCGCCCCGGAGACGCCCTCGACGGGCGGGCGTACGGCGGTGGACTCGGCGACGGGGAGGTTGTCCAGGGAGAGTCCGGGGCCGGGCCGGAAGGAGTACCACGCCTCGGCGAACTTCCGCGGGTCGTTGGAGACCTGGCGGCCGCGCCACTCGCTGACCTTGCCGACGACGACGCACTCGCCGGTCAGCACGTGCTGCCACTCCAGGGCCACGTGCCCGCAGTCGTCGGCGAGCAGGAACTTGCGCAGCACGCCGGAGCTGGCGCCGCCCAGGGTGTTGCGGTGGCCGGGCAGCATCACCGAGAAGATCAGCTTCAGCAGGACGGACTTGCCGCCGCCGTTCTCCAGGAAGAGCACGCCGGCGGGCGCGGGGCGGCGCGGCGGGCCGACCGGCTCCTTCTCGAAGAACTCCGCCTGCGCGGGCGCGGGGTCGGGCACGGGCTCGCCGACGCCCCGCAGGTCAAGCACGGTGTCGGCGTAGCGCGCACCGGCGGGCCCGATGGAGTAGAGGCGGACCCGGGACAGCTCGTACATGGCGGACTCTCGTCAGTCTTTGCGTCGTCGTGGGGGGATGGGGTCAGGCGGAGTGGAACGGCAGGCCGGCGTCGGCCACCAGATCCAGGTCGTCGGTGTCCTCGGGGGGCAGCAGGGTCGGCGTGCCGTCGGTGACCGGGACGACGCCCAGCTCCAGCAGCTCGGCCAGCGCGGCGCTGCCGGCCAGGTCGCGCACCTGGAGCTGGTAGCGGGCCGTCGTGCGGTACGTACCGCCGTGCTCGTCGCCGGTGCGCTGGAGGAAGCCCGAGTCGGTGAGGAAGGCGACGGCCTTGCCGACGATGCCGGTGGTGGAGCCGGGGAGTCTGCGGGCGTCCTTGGTGGCGCCGGCGGCACTGCGCCGGGCCCAGATCCGCCAGGCGGCCTCCAGGCCGGGGGCGTCGCTGACCGGGTCGGTGTTCTCGCCCTGTTCGGCGGCGCGCTCCTCCAGGCGGTGGCATGCCTGGCGGACGAAGGAGTCGACGCCGTTGACGGTGACGCGGCCGATGTAGCCGTCGTCGGCGAGGTCCTCGGGGCGGGGGAACGCCATGGCGGCGACGGCGAGATGGGCCAGTCCGTGCAGGAAGCGGTCGCCGGAGTCGGCGGCGGCGCGGCGCGCGTAGTCGCCCATGCGGACGGCGAACACCGAGTCCTCGGCGGCGGTCACGGCCATGCCCGCGCGGGGGGACACCTCCAGCACGACCAGCCCGAGGCCGGCCGCGACGGCGTCGGCGAGCCGGGCGAACGGGGGGTCCTCGCGGTAGCGGCGGAGCAGGTCGGCGTACTCCTGGTCGCGGGCGGGCAGCAGCTTGGGCTGGAGGCCGAAGGCGACCAGCCGGGCCGCGTCGGCGGCATCGGCGGGCGTGACCGCCGCGGCGGCCGGCGCGGCGCCCGAAGGCTCCGGTTCGCTCCAGTCGGCGGGCTCGGTCACGGTCGGTACTCCTTGCTGCGGGGGTGCTTGTGGGTGTGCGCGGCGCTCACGCCGCCTCCGTCCGGTCGGCGGCCATGCCGGCCGCGTCCAGCAGGGCCGTGCCCACGATGAGGTCGGCGCCGCCGAACTCGGGGTCGTCCAGCTCGGTGCCGTCGTCGACGGCGAAGAGCAGCTTGCGCTCGCCCTGCCGGTAGGCGGTGCCGACCGGCGGGCTGGCCGCGTGGACCGCCAGCAGGGCCACGAGGTAGGCCAGGTCCGGGTCGCCCGTCGCGCGGGCCTCGGCGAGCAGCCCGGAGAGCCGGCGCGGCGCGTCGTGCGGCAGGTCGAGCAGCTCCATGGCGGCGGCGAGCTGCTCCTCGCTGAACCGGCTGTCGTCGGGGGTGGCGATCAGGTCGGGCTCGGGCATCTCGGCGCCCAGGTGCTCCCGCTCGACGGGCGGTGTCAGCAGGATGTCGACGAGGTCGCCGACCCGGACGGAGACCGGCGTACGCAGCCCGGTGCCGTGGGCGAAGAACGCGTCGGTGACCCGCAGCGCGCCCTCCAGGGGCAGCGGCAGCACGGGCGCGAGCAGGTGGCCGTAGAGGTCGATCCCCGAGGCGGCCAGGGGTGTGGCGAACGCCTGCCGGTCCTGCTCGGCGCGGAACAGGGGCCCGGCCTCCAGCAGCCGGGACTGGAGCTGGGTGTGCCGACGGATGCAGTCCTTGACGATGTCGACCAGTTCGGCCGCGCGGCGCTTGTGCTCGGGGTCCTCGGACTCGTCGCGGGCCTTGCGGATGTTGGTGAGGATCGCGTTCTCGTGGCGGTACCGGTCGGCGACGTGGTCGAGGGCCTCGGCGATCATGTCGGGGACGGCGTGGAGCCAGTCCACCGCGCGGACGTTGCGCCGGGTGGCGTCGAGGGCCTTGCGGAGGGTCTCGGAGTACTGCACGGTCCGGTACCGGGCCTGCTCGGCGGCCAACTGGGCGTCGGCGAGCCGGCCCCGGCTGATCAGCACCTCCAGCTTGACCTCGGCGGCGATCTGCGCGCTGGTGACGTCGGTGTCCAGGGCGCCCACCAGGACGTTGACCGCCTCGTCGGTGGTGCGCAGGTAGACGGTGCCGCCGGGGCCGGGGACCTCCTCCAGCAGCTTGAAGTCGTAGTCGCGGCGCACATAGGTGCCGTCGGGGTCGAACGTGCCGTACACCGCGCGGAAGCCGCGGTCGACGCTGCCGACGTTGATCAGGTTCTCCAGGACCCAGCGGGCCACCCGCTCGTGCTCGGCGGCGGGGCGGCGCGGGGCCTGGGCGGCGACGCGCGGGACCAGCCGGGCCACGATCTGGTCGTGGTCGGCGCCGGTGTCGAAGTCCATGTTGAGCGTGACCAGATCGATGGCGGCGAGGGCGATCTCCGCCATGCCGTACACCGAGTACTCACCGGCGAGATTGGCCTTGCGGGCGTCGAGGTCGTGCAGGGGGGCGGTGCAGGCGAGCGCGCGCAGGCGCCGCGCCAGTCCCTCGTCGGCGGCCGGGCCCGTCGCGGGGCGCGGCCCCGCGCTGAGCTGGGGCGGAACGCTGTCCGTCGGTGCAGGCGAAGTCACGGTGCACAGACTAGGTGCTAGGTCTGACAACGACCCAAACGGTACGCACGCCCCCGGCCGCACGGGCGTCCGGGCACCGCGACGACCGCCTCACGGGAGCCCGGCCAGCGCCCCAGCGCCCCCGGGGCCCGCGGCGGACACCCCGTGAGCCCCGAGCCCTCCCGTCCCCCGGCCGGAAGCTCCGCCCCAGCCCCAGCCTTCGCCCCCGCCCCCGCCCTCGCCCCCGCCGGCGTCAGCCGTCCTCGCCCACCCGCCGCCGGTACACCTCCACGAGCCTCTCCTGCGAGTTCGCGAGGTACACCGCGAGCAACCGCTCGGCGCCGTCGCGGTCGCCCGCCCGGAGCGCCTGGAGGATCTCGTGGTTGCGGGCGAGGTACGGCTCGTGCAGGGCCCGCCAGTCGTCCACCACGTGGAAGGCGAGGCGGAGTTCGGCGAAGACGCTGCGCATCACCTCGTCGGTGCGCTCGCTGCCGGCCAGGGCGACCAGTTCCCGGTGGAAGTGGATGTTGGCCGTACCCACCCGTTTCCAGTCACCCTCGCGGGCCCCCCGCCGGCCCTCCTCGACCGACCCGGCCAGCGCGTCCAGCGCGTACGGCGGCTCGCCGAGGCCGCGGACGACGGCGCACTCCACGAGGGTGCGGGTGCGGTAGATGTCCTCGACGTCGTCGACGGTCAGGACCCGGACGAAGACCCCCCGGTTCAGTTCGTGCACCAGCAGCCGCTCGTGGGTGAGCAGCCGGAACGCCTCGCGCAGCGTGTTGCGGGAGACGCCGAGGGCGCCGCCGATGCTGTCCTCCGACAGCCGGGTCCCGGGCGGGAAGAAGCCTTCGGAGATCCGGCTCCTGAGGATGTCCGAGACCCGCTCGGCGGTGCTGGTGCGCCCCAGGAGCGCCCGGTCGTCCGCGAGTTGCGCGAGCTGCTCTGCCATGCCCGGAATTCAACCGCAGACACAGGAACGAAACAACATGGGTATTGAGGGATCGTTGAACGATCCTCTACGGTGCTGGGCACGGCTCATTCCGTACGCACCCTCCGTCCTCCGTTGCGAGGTGCCCATGAGCACGACTCCTCCCCCTCCGACCCTGGTCACGCCCCCCGGTTCCGGTGAACGCGCCGACGACGCGGGCGCGCTGGGCTGGCTGCGCGCCCTCGGCCCGCGCGGGCGCCGCGCCTTCGCGGGCGCGTTCGGCGGCTACGCCCTCGATTCCTACGACTACTTCACGCTGCCGCTGAGCATGGTCGCGCTGGCCGCGTACTTCGGCCTGGACAGCGGCCAGACCGGGCTGTTCACGACCGTCACCCTGGTCACCTCGGCGGTCGGCGGCGCCCTCGCGGGCGTGCTGGCCGACCGGTTCGGCCGGGTCAGGGCGCTGATGCTCACCGTGATCACGTACGCCGCGTTCACGGTGGCCTGCGGTTTCGCGCCCACCTACGAGACGCTGCTGGTCTTCCGGGCGCTGCAGGGCCTCGGGTTCGGCGGCGAGTGGGCGGTCGGCGCGGTCCTGGTCGCCGAGTACGCGAGCGCCCGGCACCGGGGCCGCACCCTGGGCGCGGTCCAGAGTTCCTGGGCGGTCGGCTGGGCGCTGGCCGCGCTCGTCTACACGCTGGTGTTCTCGGTGGCCGGCGACGACCTGGCCTGGCGGATCATGTTCTGGACCGGTGCGCTGCCCGCGCTGCTGGTGGTCTGGGTGCGGCGCAGCGTCACGGACGCGCCCGAGGCGAGCGCCGCGCGGGTGAGCGGTACGGCGAAGGGCTCGTTCCGGGCGGTCTTCGCGCCGGGCTCGGCCGACTCGCCCGGTCTGCTGCGCGTGACGCTCTTCGCCGCCCTGCTGTCTACCGGCGTCCAGGGCGGCTACTACACGCTGGCCACCTGGGTGCCGACGTACCTCAAGGACGAGCGGGGGCTGTCGGTGGTCGGCACCGGCGGCTATCTGACGTTCCTGATCTCGGGCGCCTTCATCGGCTATCTGACCGGCGGCCACCTCACCGACCGGCTGGGCCGCCGGCGCAACATCTGGCTGTTCGCGCTGCTGTCGGCGGTGTGCGTCCTGGCGTACGCGAACATCCCGGCGGGCGCGGACACCCTCCTGTTGGTGCTCGGTTTCCCGCTGGGCTTCTGCATGTCGGCGATCTTCAGCGGCTTCGGCTCCTACCTGGCCGAGCTGTACCCGACGGCGGTGCGCGGCACCGGGCAGGGCTTCACGTACAACACCGGCCGCGCGGTGGGCGCCGTCTTCCCCACCGCGGTCGGCTTCCTGGCGGACAGTTGGGGTGTGGGCGGCGCGCTGGTCTTCGGTGCTCTCGGTTACGGCGTCGCGGCCCTGGCACTGCTCGGACTGCCCGAGACACGCGGGCGGGAACTGGCCTGAACCTCCTGACCGACCCCGGCCCCCGCCTTCGCTCAAGCCACGCCCTTCGGCACCCCGGGGCGCGACCGGCGGGCCGGAGCCGGCGCGTCGTGGGCGGCGAGGAAGGCGGCCACCGCCGTGTCCCAGCCGAAGCACTCCGCACGCGCGCGTGCCGCCGCCCGCCGTTCCCCTTCCCTACGGACCGTCAGCAGCGTCTCCACCGAGTCGGCGAACGCCTCGCCGTGGTCGGCGGCGACGGCCCCGGCGGAGCCGATCACCTCGGACAGCGCGGAGGAGGCGCTGGCCACCACGGGCGTGCCGCAGGCCATCGCCTCCAGCGCGGCCAGCCCGAACGTCTCGGCGGGCCCCGGCGCCAGGCACACGTCGGCGGACGCCTGCAACGCGCCGAGGGCGTCCCGGTCGGCGACGTGCCCGAGGAAGGTGACCGGCAGCCCCCGCTCCCGCGCCCGCTGTGCGAGCCGGGCCCGCAGCGGACCGTCCCCGGCGACCACCAGCACCGCCCGGACACCGCGCCGGCGCAGCGCCTGGAGGGCGTCCAGCGCGGTCCCGGGCCGCTTCTCCACCGACAGCCGGGAGCACATCACCAGCAGCATCTCGTCCCCGCGCGCGTGCCGCGCCCGCAGCCCGGGGTCGCGCAGCGCGGGGTGCCGTGCGGCTAGGTCGACGCCCAGGGGTGCCCGGACGACGTTGCGGGCGCCGATCCGTACGAACTCCCGTTCGGCGAACTCGGTGGTGCACACCACGCGCGCGTAGGCGTGCGCGGTCCGGGTGTTGAGGGCGTCGGCCGCGCGGCGGGCCGCCGCCTCGGGCAGTCCCCAGGTGCGCAGGACGCCGTCGGCGGTCTCGTGGGAGACCATCACCGCGGGGACCCGGGCCCGCCGGGCCCACTTGCCGGTCCAGCGCAGGGTGGTGCGGTCGGACACCTCCAGGCGGTCGGGGGCGAGGTCCGCCAGGAGGGCGGCCAGGCGCCGCCGGTCGGTCAGGACGCGGTAGCCGCCGGTGCCGGGCAGCGGCACCCCGGGCAGGGTGAGGACCCGGCCCTGCTCGGTCTCGCGGTCGCTCGCGCGGTCGCCGGGCACGATCAGGACGGGGTCGTGCCCGGCCGCCCGGTACCCCTTGCCCAGTTCGCGCAGGGCGGTGCGCAGACCGCCGGAGGCGGGGGCGACGAAGTTGGCGAGCCGGACGATCCGCAGGGCGCTCATGCCGCCAGCACCGCCTTCCGCGCGGTGAGCACGTCGGTGTAGTGGCCGATCAGCCGGTCCCCGACGGCGGCCCAGGTGCGGCCCTCCACGGCCGTCCGCCCGGCGCTGCCGCAGGCGGCGCGCAGCGCGGGGTCGGCGGCCAGCGACCGCACCGCGTCCCGTACGGCGGCGGCGTCGCCCGGCGGCACCAGCAGCCCGGTGCGGCCGTGGTCGACCAGGTCGAGGGGGCCACCGGCGGCGGGGGCGACGACCGGCACACCGCTGGCCATGGCCTCCTGCACGGTCTGGCAGAAGGTCTCGAAGGGCCCGGTGTGGGCGAAGACGTCCAGGGAGGCGAAGACCCGGGCGAGGTCGTCGCCGGTACGGCGGCCGAGGAACACGGCACCGGGCAGCGCCTGTTCCAGGCCGGGCCGGGACGGTCCGTCGCCGACCACCACGACCCGTACGCCGTCCAGGGCGCAGACCCCGGCCAGCAGGTCGACCCGCTTCTCGGGGGCGAGCCGTCCGACGTAGCCGACGATCAGCTCGCCGTCCGGGGCGAGTTCGCGGCGCAGTGCCTCGTCGCGCAGGGCGGGCCGGAAGCGGGCGGTGTCGACGCCGCGCGGCCACAGGGCGACCCGGGGCACGCCGTGCGCCCGCAGGTCGTGCAGGGCGGCGCCGGACGGGGCGAGGGTGAGGTCGGCGGCGCGGTGTACGGAGCGGATGCGCCGCCAGGCCGCCGCCTCCCCGGCGCCCAGGTAGGTGCGGGCGTATCCGGCGAGGTCGGTCTGGTAGACGGCGACGGCGGGGACGCCGAGCCGGGCGGCGGCGGCCATGCCGCGCACGCCGAGCACGAACGGGCCGGCCAGGTGGACGACGTCCGCGCGGTGCTCGGCGAGGGTCGCGGCCAAGCGCCTGCTGGGCAGGGCGACGCGGACGTCCGGGTAGCCGGGGAGCGGGAGGGAGGGGACGTGCACGACCGGGCACGGGGCGGGATCGCCGGCCCGCCGGCCGGGCGCCGGGGCGGGTGCGACGACGACGGGGGTGTGACCGCGGTCGGCGAGGTGCCGGGCGGTCTGGAGCGCGCAGTGGGCGACGCCGTTCACATCGGGGGGAAAGGACTCGGTGACGATGGCGACACGCATACCGGTGTTGTCGCCGGACTGGACGTGCCCGCGTCAAAGTGGATCTGTCCGGGCGAGGAACGGCCCATGAGCGTTGCGCTGCGCTCCGCGCAGGTCAGGACGTGTCCACACCCGCCTGGCCCACGGGCCACCCCCGGTTCACACCCGGGGCGCACGCCCCCTCACACTCCGCACGCCTCCTGACATCCCAGGCGCCCCTGACACCCCCGGACGCGCGCCCCACCGACACCCCGCACGCCCCCGACACCCCGGCCCCCGGACGCGCGCCCCTGGCAACCCCGGACGCCCGCCCCCCTCACACCGCAGACGCGTCCGGCCCGATCCGGCTGCGTACCGCGGTCTGCACCTCGGCCTCCTCGGCGGGGTCGGCGGCGAGCCGGCGCAACCGCTCGACCACGCGCTTGTCCCCGGTCGCGGCGTGCCGGGCGGCGACCTCGCGGGTGGACTCCTCGCAGTCCCACAGGCACTCCACGGCGAAGCCCGCGGGGAAGGAGGGGTCGGTGGCGGCCAGGGCGCGGGCGGCCCGGCCGCGCAAGTGGGAGGAGGCCGTCTCACGGTAGATGTGCCGCAGGACGGGGGCGGCGCAGGCGATGCCGAGCCGTCCGGTGCCGTCGACGAGGGTCCACAGCGTGGCGGCGTCGGGGCCTTCGCCGCGTACCGCCTCGCGCAGGGCGGTCAGCACCAGGTCGGAGTCCTTGGGCAGGCCCCGGCAGGCCAGCACGCGGCCGGCGGCGGCGCCGAGGGCGTCCGGCCGGTGGACCCAGCCGCGCGCCCGGTCCACGGCGTACGAGCCGCGCATCCGTTCGAAGGCGTCGACCGCGGCGTCCACGACGGCCGTCGTGCCGGTGCCCACCGCGCCCTCGATCAGGTCGAGGGCCTGGGGATCGTCGCTGTCGGCGAGATAGCGCAGGGCGGTGCAGCGGGCGCCGTCGTCGCCGGACCGGGCGGCCTCGACGATCTCGGCCCGGTCCTCGGGACCGGCGACGGCCGCGAGGCAGCGGGCGGCCGGCACATGCAGGGCGGCGCCGCGCTCCAGGCCCTCCTGGGCCCAGGCGAGGACGGCGCCGACGCTCCAGTCCGGGCGGGGTCCGGCGGGCCGCATCTGCCGCTGCCAGCGGTCGAAGCAGCCGGTCTCCTGGGCGGCACGCACGCGCGTGGCGACCGCCGGGCGCGGATCGTCCGCCCACAGCCGCCAGGGGCGCGGTTCGAAGGCGTCGCGGACGGCGGCGGCCAGTTCGGCCTCGCCCTCGGCGCCCTCGGGGAAGCGGGCCAGCACGGGTTCGGCGAGGGCGCGCAGCCCGGCGTCGTCGTCGCGCAGCGCCAGTTCGTCCAGGGCCCAGGCCCAGTTGGCGCCGGTGGCCGCGTACCGGCGCAGCAGGCCGAGGGCGCCCGGCCGCCCGTAGGAGGCGAGGTGGCCGAGGACCGCGAGGGCGAGGCCGGTGCGGGACTCGTCGGTGTCCAGCAGGTCCTCGGCGTCGAAGAGGTGGGCCTCGATGGCGTCCAGGTCGCCGCCCAGATCGAGGAAGAGACGGGCGTAGTAGAGGGAGCGGTTCTCCACCTGCCAGTCGTGGCGGGGGTCCCGCACCACACAGTGGTTGAGCGCGGCGAGCGCCTCGGGGCGGGGGGCGGTCAGCGCGTGCAGCGTGCCGTCGCCGCGTCCCCGCTGGAGCAGGCCGAGCAGCGTACCGCTGGGCGCTATGAACGGATCGAACATGGGAAACAGCCTCATATCAAGCGTCGGCGCAACCGGGGAACACGCGTTACCTGGCCGCGTGACCACACGTCGGGACGCCCGCCGTCTCATGCTTGTCGAAGACCATTTTCCTCTGCCTCTCGTCGGTGGCCCTTGCGGACCGGATCACGGGCCGCGCGGTGCGGCAAGACCTGCCCAGCCATCACGTCCGTGAACCACGTCGTCATGATGACCCGGCGCTTCGGTCGACCGCGACCGAAATTTCGGCGGCCCTCTACCGCCTCCCCCGTTTTCGTTGTTTTCCCTGGTCAGAAGGTTGAGTACGGTGGGGCGTCAGTGCGCGCCGAACAGCTCCAGTACCTCCGTACGAGCGAACATGCGGGCCGTGTCGACGGCCGAGGGGGTGCCCGCGGCCGGGTCCGCGCCGCCCTCCAGGAGGGCCTTGACGACGTCCGTCTCGCCCTTGAAGACGGCCCCGGCGAGCGGGGTCTGACCCCGGTCGTTGATCCGGTCGGCCTCGGCGCCGCGGGCCAGCAGGGCGCGGACCGCGTCGGCGTGGCCGTGGTAGGCGGCGAGCATCACGAGGGAGTCGCCGCGGTCGTTGGTGAGGTTGACGGGGACGCCCGCGTCGACGTACGCGACGAGTTCGTCGGTCCGCCCCTGCCGGGCCAGATCGAAGATCTTGGTCGCCAGCTCCACGACCTCGGGGTCGGGGGCTTCGCTCATCGGCCGGACCGCCTCTCAACTCGGACGCCGCAACGTCGGGGGGATCGGGTGCGTACGGCCGCGAGCGGCGCGGCCGTACGAGTGAATCGCCAGGGTACTGGCTCGTGGCGCACATGGCCGGATGCGCCCGAGGCAAAGATCACACAGCGTTCACGGATCGCGCGGGCCACCGCCCGGCGGCCGGGGAGCCGCTCGACCAGGCGAGGTAACTTGCCCGTTTTTCACCCGCTTGCACCTTTTATCGTATAGACACATGCTGTGATCCTGGAAGTACTCATGGCGACTGTCCCCGCGAACCAGGAGAACTCACATGATCCTCTCGATCTCAGGCGTGGTCCTGCTCGGCGTCGTCCTGTTCATCTTCTTCCGCAAGGACGGCCTGAAGGCGTCGCACATGGTGGTCGCCATGCTGTTCGGCTTCTACCTGGCGAGCACCGCCATCGCCCCCAGCATCAAGGCGGGCGGCGAGAGCCTCGCCGGGCTCCTCGGCGGCATCAAGTTCTGACCGCCCCCCCGCCCGCACCGCCCCCACCCCGTACGCACGCCCAGGAGGCAGCAGTGGCCCGGCGCCCCCTCCCCCGCATTCTGAGCAACGGCGGCGCGCAGCTCGCCCGGAGCCGGGAGCTGGCACGGACGGCGGCCGACAGCGCCGCCGACGTCCTCCAGCCGCTGATCACCATCGCCCGCGGCCTGGGCCGGCTCGCGTCGGCCGCGCGGCGCAGATGGGCCGAGACCCCCAAGGACCGGCGCGGCGCGCTGCTGTTCCTGGTGGCGTCGGTGCTCCTGATCGTGGCGCTGATGCCGTACGGACCGCTGCTCGCCGCCATCGCGCTGATGGCGGCGGCGGCCTGGCAGGGCCGGGACCGCACCCCGCCCGCCCCCGAGGGACCGGACGACTCCGGCGCCCAGCGCCTGGCCTCGCTCTACGAGGCCCTGGTGCCCTACTTCTCGCTCGCCGAGGACCCCGAGCCGCTGTACGCGCACGGCGGCTCCTGGGAGAAGGCGTTCCCGGCGTACGAGTTCGACGCCGACGGCCGGTTCGCGCACCTGGTGATCCGCTACCCGGCGTACTTCACCGACGGGGAGGCCGCCGCCCGCGCCCGGATCGAGCACCTGCTCACCGCCAAGGCCGGCCGGAGCCGCGAGTACCGCTTCGACTGGGACGAGGAGGCCAACCACCTCACCCTCACCGTCCTCGCGCCGCTGCCCACCGACATCGCCGCCCAGCGCTTCGTGACGGCCCCCGGCGAGACGGTCCTGGGCTTCACCGACCCCACCGAGGTGCACCGCACCCTGCCGCTCACCCAGGGCGAGGAGCGGCGGGACGTGCCGCCGGTCGTCTGGCGCACGGGCCCGCGCTCCACCGAGCCGCATCTGCTCGCCCTGGGCCAGCCGGGCTCCGGCACCTCCACGCTGCTGCGCTCGGTCGCGCTCCAGGCGCTCCAGCACGGCGGCGACCTGGTGATCGTCGACGGCGGCGGCACCGGCGAGTACGCCTGCCTGACCGGGCGCGACGGCGTGCTGGCCGTCGAGTGCGGCCTCACCGGGGCGCTGGCCGGCCTGGAGTGGGCCGCCCAGGAGACGGAACGCCGGCTGATCGCCGTCAACCGCGCCCGCCAGGAGGGCCGGCCGCCGCCGGACGACACCCGGCGGCCGCTGTGGATCCTGCTGGACCGCCCCGGCGCCTTCGCGCACCTCGCCTCCGCGGACGGCCGCCGGGACCCGCAGTCCCTGCTCCAGGTGCCCCTGCGGCACGGCCGCGCGGCCCAGGTGACGGTGGTCGTCGCCGAGCAACTGGACGCCTACGACACCCTGAGCGACGCCGTACGGCAGCACACACGCGCGCGGGTGGTGCTCGGCCCGGCCGACGCCGGTCTGCTGGCGTCCGTGCTCGGCGCGCCGCCGCCCACCACGCCGGTCGCGCGGATCGTGCCCGGCCGCGGCTACGCCCAACTGGGCGCCGGCCCGGTCCACCGCCTCCAGGTGCCGGCCACGCCGGACCCGTACGACGACGCCGCCGGCCGGGCCCACCGGGAGGCGGTCCTGGAGCTGCTGCCGCCGCGCACCACCCCGGCGGACGGCGAGCACGTCCCGGAGGTGCCCGGCGGTGAGCAGGACCTGACCGCCCCCGCGGACCAGGACCCGCGGGAGCCCGGGACCCGCCCGGCGCCGGACGACACGGTGCCGGAACCGGCCACCGGCGCCGAGCCCGCCCCAGCCGGCCCCGTCCCGGTCCTGACCGAGGCGGAGCCGGAGCGGCCCCGCACGGTCCCGACGCTCGGCAAGCCCGAGGAACCCAAGAAGAAGAGGTCGGTCCCGACCCTGATCAAGCCGTAGCGGCCGCCGACCCGCCCGGCGTCCGGCACACGGCTCACACGGCTCACCCGGCCCCGGACCGGCTCAGGCCACGAACGTCCGCGGCGCCTCCCCCGCGCTCCCCGCGCCGCCCCTCTCCACCAGCCGGGCCGCCGCCGCCAGCCGGGAGGCCGCCTCGTCGGCCAGCGCGCCGCCGACGGTGAACGGCAGCCGGACGTACCCCTCGAACGCGCCGTCGACGCCGAACCGGGGCCCCGACGGCACCCGCACGCCGACCCGCTCCCCCGCCTCCGCCAGCTTGGAGCCGGACAGCCCGCCGGCCCGCACCCACAGGGTGAGACCGCCGCGCGGCACCTCGAACTCCCACTCGGGCAGCTCCCGCCGTACCGCCGCCACCAGGGCGTCCCGGTTCTCCCGGGCCTGCTCGCGCCGGACCTCGACGGCCTGTTCCCAGTTGCCGGTGCCGAACAGCCAGTTCACCGCCAACTGCTCCAGTACGGGCGTGCCCAGGTCGGCGTAGGCCCGCGCGGCGACCAGGCTGCGGACCACGTCCGGCGCCGCCCGCACCCAGCCGATGCGCATCCCGGCCCAGAACGCCTTGCTGGCCGACCCGACGGTGATGACGGTCGAGCCGGCCGGGTCGAAGGCGCAGACGGGGCGCGGCATCCGCACGTCCTCGTCCAGCTTCAGCTCGCTCATCGTCTCGTCGGCGACCAGCACCGTGCCCGCCGACCGGGCCGCGTCGACCAGGGCCCGGCGCCGGTCGTCGTCGGCGAGCGCGCCGGTGGGGTTGTGGAAGTCGGCGACGACGTAGGCGAGGCGGGGCGCGGCCTCGCGCAGCACCTGGCGCCAGCGGTCCAGGTCCCAGCCGGTCAGCCCCTCGGCCATCGCCACGGGCACCAGCCGGGCCCCGGCCTCGCGCATCAACTGCAGGATGTTGGCGTACGACGGCGACTCCACCGCAATCCGTTCGCCGCGGCCGCCGAAGAGGTGACAGATGGCGTCGATGGCGCCCATCGCCCCGGTGGTGACCATGATCTGCTCGGGCATGGTGGGGATGCCGCGCGCGGTGTACCGGTCGGCGATGGTGGCGCGCAGCGCGGGCAGCCCGGCCGGGTAGTCGCCGTGCGTGTGGGCGTACGGGGGCAGTTCCTCCAGGGCGCCCCGGACGGCCCGGGTGAGCCAGGGCTCGGGCGCGGGGAGCGCCGCGCAGCCGAGGTCGATCATGGAGCCGAGCGCCTCGGGCGGCAGCGGTTCCAGGCCCCGGGCGGGCAGCGGGTTGCCGGCCGGGACGGCGGTCCAGCTTCCCGCGCCGCGCCGGGACTCCAGGAAGCCCTCGCCGCGCAGCGCCTCGTAGGCGGCGGCGACCGTGGTGCGGCTGACGGACAGGGCGAGGGCCAGCTCGCGTTCGGCGGGGAGCCGGGCGGCGACCGGCACGCGGCCCTCCAGGACGAGCAGCCGGATGCCGTCGGCCAGCGCCCGGTAGGCGGGCGGGCGGCGGGTGCCGGGGCCGGCCGGGCGGTCCTGCTGGGAGCGGAGCAGCCGGGCGAGCTGGGCCGCCCCCACCGCCGAGGTCCACTGCGCCATGTGAATCAGTCCACCTTCCCCGGATTGGCCATGGTCGACTTCGGTTTCCAGGCCACAGAGTGTCATGCGTCGGTCCATTACCACCACAGGGGGGCACCTCTTGTTCGCGCGGCAGCCCAGGCAGGGACATCTCACCCGGCGGCTCGTCCAGCTCTACGGCGGTCTGGCGCTGTACGGCGCCAGTTCGGCCCTGCTGGTCCGCTCCGGTCTCGGTCTGGAACCGTGGAACGTGCTGCACCAGGGCCTGGCGGAGCGGACCGGCCTGTCGATGGGCGTGGTCCTGACGGTCGTCGGCGCCCTGGTGCTGCTGCTCTGGATCCCGCTGCGCCAGCGTCCGGGCCTGGGCACGGTCTCCAACGTCCTGGTGATCGGCGCCGCGATGGACGCGACGCTGGCCGTGCTGCCGGACGCCCACGGATGGGCGCCGCGCGTGGCCGCGCTGGCCGGGGGCATCGTCCTGAACGGCGCGGCGACCGGCCTCTACATCGCGGCCCGGTTCGGGCCGGGCCCGCGCGACGGATTGATGACGGGGCTGAACCGGCGTACGGGGGTGTCGGTGCGCCTGGTGCGTACCGCCCTGGAGGTCACGGTCGTGGCGACCGGCTTCGCCCTCGGCGGCACCGTCGGGATCGGCACCCTGCTGTACGCGGTGACGATCGGCCCGCTCGCCCAGGTGTTCCTGCGCGTGTTCGCCGTCCCGTCGGCATCCGGCGGCAGCACGGTGGTTGCCGCCGGTCAACCCCGTGCGGCGATACTGCGACGGTGACCTCGCCGATACACCACCCCTACCTGGACCATCCCGGCCCGATCGCCTTCGCCCACCGGGGCGGTGCCGCCGACGGCCTCGAGAACACGCTCCGCCAGTTCCGGCGGGCGGTCGAGTCGGGCTACCGGTACATCGAGACCGATGTGCACGCCACGCGCGACGGCCGGCTCGTCGCCTTCCACGACGCGACGCTGGACCGGGTGACCGACGGGGCGGGCCGGATCGCCGACCTGCCGTGGGCGGAGGTACGGCACGCGCGCGTGGCGGGCACCGAGCCGGTGCCGCTCTTCGAGGAGCTGCTGGAGACCTTCCCCGAGGTCCGCTGGAACGTCGACGTGAAGGCGGAGCCGGCCCTGCTGCCCTTCCTGAACCTGGTCGGGCGCACGGCCGCCTGGGACCGGGTCTGCCTGGGCTCGTTCTCCGAGGCCCGGGTGGCGCGCGCCCGGCGGCTGGCCGGGCCGCGCCTGGCCACCTCCTACGGCGTCCGGGGCGTGCTCGGGCTGCGGCTGCGCTCCTGGGGCCTGCCCGTCGCGCCGCGCTCCTCGGCGGTGGCCGCGCAGGTGCCGGAGAGCCAGGGCGGCGTCCCGGTCGTCGACCGCCGCTTCCTGCGCGCCGCCCACGCGCGCGGGCTCCAGGTGCACGTGTGGACGGTGAACGACCCCGACCGGATGCACCGGCTCCTGGACCTGGGCGTGGATGGCATCATGACCGATCACATCGACACACTGCGCAAGGTCATGGCGGACCGCGGCGTCTGGGTCTGACGCCCCGCGCCCGGCGGCCGACGCGGCGTCGCGCGTTCACGGGGAGGCGAGGGCACGGGTGGGCACCGACACCGTGCGCACGGACGCGGCCGGCGGGGCCGCCGAACGGCGGCGCGAGCAACGCGGCTGGTACTTCTACGACTGGGCGTGCTCCGTCTACTCGACGAGCGTGCTCACCGTCTTCCTGGGCCCCTATCTGACGTCGGTCGCCGAGTCGGCGGCGGATGAAAGCGGTTACGTCCATCCGCTGGGCCTACCGGTGCGCTCCGGGTCGTTCTTCGCCTACGCGGTCTCCCTGTCGGTGATCGTGGCGGTGCTGGTGATGCCCCTGGCGGGCGCCGCGGCCGACCGCACGGGCCGCAAGAAGCCGCTGCTGGCCGCCGCCGCGTACACCGGGGCGGCGGCGACGGCCGGCATGTTCTTCCTGGACGGCGACCGCTATCTGCTGGGCGGCGTCCTGCTGGTGGTCGCCAACGCGGCGCAGTCGGTGGCGATGATGCTCTACAACTCCTACCTGCCGCAGATCGCCCCGCCCGAGGAACGCGACGCGGTCTCCTCGCGCGGCTGGGCCTTCGGCTACGCGGCCGGGGCCCTGGTGCTGGTCGTCAACCTGGTGCTCTACTCCGGGCACGACTCCTTCGGCCTGTCGGAGAGCATGGCGGTGCGGGTCTGCCTGGCCTCGGCCGGCCTGTGGTGGGGCGCCTTCGCCCTGATCCCGCTGCGCAGGCTGCGCGACCGGCGCACCGCCGCGCGGGAGGCGGCCGTCCCGGGCCTGCGCCAGTTGGCGGCGACCGTGCGCGACATGCGGCGCCATCCGCTGACCCTCGCCTTCCTGCTGGCGTACCTGGTCTACAACGACGGCATCCAGACGGTGATCTCCCAGGCGTCCGTCTACGGCAGCGAGGAACTGGATCTGGGCCAGTCCACGCTCATCGTCGCCGTGCTGCTCGTCCAGGTGCTCGCGGTGGCCGGCGCCCTGCTCCTCGGCCGCCTGGCCCGCAGGTACGGCGCCAAGCGCACGATCCTCGGCTCACTGGTCGCCTGGACGGTCACCCTGGCCGCCGGGTACTTCCTGCCCGCCGGGGCGCCCGGGTGGTTCTTCGTGCTGGCCGCCGGGATCGGGCTGGTCCTCGGCGGCAGCCAGGCCCTGTCCCGGTCCCTCTTCTCCCACCTGGTCCCGCCGGGCAAGGAGGCCGAGTACTTCTCGGCGTACGAGATCAGCGACCGCGGCATGAGCTGGCTGGGCCCGCTGCTGTTCGGCCTCACCTACCAGCTCACCGGCAGTTTCCGGGACGCGATCCTCTCCCTGGTGGCGTTCTTCGTGCTCGGCTTCCTGCTGCTCGCGCGGGTCCCGGTGCGGCGTGCGATCGGCGACGCGGGGAACCCCGTGCCCGAAAGGATTTAGCACTCAGAGCGAAAGGGCGGTAGTGTACGCGTTTGGCCTGCCAGGCGTACCGTTACTGCGCGTCAAAGGTGTCAAGACGCTGGGTGACATCTCCTAGCAGATGTGACAAACCGGACGCCGGTGGGTACTGCACGGTTGACAAGGCTGCGGCTACGACGGCGACGCATGGCCCCGGAACGGGACTCGGGACGGGAATCTTTACCGCCGACCGGACGTTGACCGGATGACGACGACAGCGACACCTGTCCTGTGGGCGACAAGCCCGGGAGGCACGATTCATGAGTGAGCGAGCTCTTCGCGGCACGCGCCTCGTGGTGACCAGCTACGAGACGGACCGCGGCATCGACCTGGCCCCGCGCCAGGCCGTGGAGTACGCATGCGAGAAGGGGCACCGCTTCGAGATGCCCTTCTCGGTCGAGGCGGAGATCCCGCCGGAGTGGGAGTGCAAGGTCTGCGGGGCCCAGGCACTCCTGGTGGACGGCGACGGCCCTGAGGAGAAGAAGGCCAAGCCCGCGCGTACGCACTGGGACATGCTGATGGAGCGACGCACCCGCGAGGAACTCGAAGAGGTCCTCGAGGAGCGGCTGGCCGTTCTGCGCTCCGGCGCGATGAACATCGCGGTTCATCCGCGGGACAGCCGCAAGAGTGCGTAGTCCCTGCGGGGCTTGAGGGATATCAGCGCAGGTTCATGACCGTGGGCGCCGTACGTGGTTGGTGCGGCGCCCACGGTCATTGTCATGCCCGGACGCCCGGTCCGGCCTCCACGCCGGACGACCGGTCCCCGGCTCCGTGCCCGGACGCCGGGCCGCTCGGCGGACGCCGGGCCGCCCCGGCGGGACGACACGACGCGGCTGAGCGGGACGGCACGACGCGGCTGAGCGGGACGGCCCCACCCGGCTGAGCGAGACAGCCCAAGGCGAGCAAGGCAGCCCGACCCGGCAAAGCGGGACGGTGCGACCCCGCTGGGCGGGGAGGCGGCCCGGTCGGTGGGGCCAGGTGGCTTCAGTGGGTCAGGGGCGGGCGCGGGGTGTCGCTCGGGCGGTCGTCGTCGCGGATGACCTCGCCCTGGATGACCTTGCCGTCGGGGCGGTGGATGCGGGACTGCCGGAAGGCGTCGCCGAGGGTGCCGGGGGCGGCCTCGCGGAGCTTGCGCTCGACCGTGCGCTCCGCGGTGCGGCCGACCGCCTTCTGCACCGGCGGCAGCAGCAGGAGCAGGCCCAGGGCGTCCGATATCAGCCCCGGGATGATCAGCAGCAGGCCGCCCAGCATCATCAGGCCGTTGCCCTCGCTGTTCGGACGGGCGGCGGGCGCCGTGCCGCTCTGCTGCTGTTGCAGCGTCTCCGCCAGGTTGCGGAAGGCGCGGCGGCCCGCTCGCTTGATGACCAGGGAGCCGAGGACGACGCCGGCCACCAGCAGCAGGAAGACCACCAGGCCGCTCGACGCGCCCGCGACCACCGTCAGCAGCCAGATCTCCAGCACCAGCCAGGCGGCCACGCCGAGCGGCAGGACGGTGCGGAGCCGGGAGCGCCGGGGCCGGGTCGGGTGGCTGGGGGTCTGAGCGCCAGTCGTCATACCTCCAGTGTGCCCGGCCCCGGCTCAGCGCGGCGTAAGCGGCCCGGCCGGGCCGGACGGCGCCCGGGTCAGGGCTGACGCGTGCGCGACCTGGTCTCCTTGGCGCGGTCGGTGAGCTTGGTGACCCGCTCCCCCACGCCCCAGGCGGTGACCCGCCAGAGGGCCTCCACCAGGATGTCCCGGCTCATCTTGGAGTCGCCCAGCTCGCGCTCGACGAAGGTGATCGGCACCTCGACCACGTGGTACCCGGCCTTGACCGCCCGGCGGGCCAGGTCGACCTGGAAGCAGTAGCCCTGCGAGTCGACGTCGGTGAGGCCGAGGCCCTCCAGGGTCTCTCGCCGGAAGGCCCGGTAGCCGCCGGTGATGTCGCGCAGCGGGAGGTCCAGGGCGAGCCGGGAGTACAGGCTGCCGCCGCGGGAGATGAACTCGCGGGACTTCGGCCAGTTGACCACCCGCCCGCCGGGCACCCACCGGGAGCCCAGCACCAGGTCGGCGCCCTTGAGGGCGGTCAGCAGCCGGGGCAGTTCCTCCGGCTGGTGGGAGCCGTCGGCGTCCATCTCGACCAGCACGCCGTAGTCGTGCTCCAGGCCCCAGCGGAAGCCCGCGAGGTAGGCGGCGCCCAGCCCTTCCTTGCCCTTGCGGTGCAGGACGTGCACCTGGTCGTCGACGGCGGCCAGTTCGTCGGCGAGCTTGCCGGTGCCGTCGGGGCTGTTGTCGTCGGCGACCAGGACGTGCGCCTCGGGGACCGCCGCGCGGACCCGGCCGACGATCGCCTTGATGTTCTCGGCCTCGTTGTAGGTCGGGATGATCACCAGGGCGGTGCCGAGAGGACCGAACCGTCTCTCCTGGCCCGCTGCCGCGCGGGTCCCGTCACCGTCGTTCACTACTGCCCCTTCACGTCGTACGCAGGGGACCACCATAGTGGCCACGGCCTGCGCCGACGCGACAGGACGTACGGATGGTGGTGTCGTTTCCCGGCGGCCCGGGCGGAGACGGGGCCGGCGCCCTGCGGATGGGGGCCCGGTGCCCTTCGGGCCGGCCTGGGACCCGCTGGCTGCGGGCCGACCGAGAGCCGTTGTCTACTGAGCCTCCGGGCCCCATCCGGGTCGCACCTCCCGACCGGCCGGAACGTTCCCTCGCCGCGGCGCTGACGCTGAGCCTGGCTCCCAGTGGCGGTGCCCCGGTGCGGCACACCGTCCCTGACCCAGCGGCGCCGCGCCGTGCGCGCGGAAGATTCCCCGGTAGGGCGTCCGGTGGTGGACCCGCTGAACCTACCCGCCCCCGGCCGTCGCCTGTCAACAGCCGTGCCACCTGCGGGTCTGCCGCAGGTGGCCTGGTCAGCGGCGCGTGGGCGCGGGCGAGCGGGCCCCGTCCCGGGCGGAGACCGTCGCCCCGTCGGCGGCGCGCGTCACTCGCCCGGCCGTACGAAGACCGTCCGTCCGCCGACCACCGTGCGCAGACAGACGGGCAGGTCACGGCCGGGGGTGAGGTCCGGCAGACCGGGGGTGCCGGAGCGCGGGTCGGTGGACCAGCGGGCGACCCGGTCGTCGGGGGCCTGGACGATCAGCTCGCCGGTGCGCCACACGGCGTAGTCCGCGGGCGCGCCCGGCACCAGGACGCCCGCGTCGTCCCGGCCGACCGCGCGCCAGCCGCCGCGCGTGTGCGCGGTGAACGCGGCCCGCACCGAGACACGGTGCTCGGGGGTGCGGTGGAAGGCGGCGGCCCGCACGGTGCCCCACGGGTCGAGGGGGGTGACCGGGCTGTCGGAGCCGAACGCCAGCGGAACGCCGGCCCGCAGCAGGGCGGCGTAGGGGTTGAGGGTGCGGGCCCGGTCGGCGCCCAGGCGGCGGGCGTACATGCCGTCGTCGCCGCCCCACAGGGCGTCGAAGGCGGGCTGGACGGAGGCGGTCAGGCCGAGTTCGGCGAAGGCCGCGATGGTCTCGGGGGTGAGCATCTCGGCGTGTTCGACGCGGTGCCGGGCGGCGCGGACGCGGGCCGGGCCCAGCTTCTCGGCGGCCGCGCGGACGCCCTCGACGACGGTGCCGACGGCGGCGTCGCCGATGGCGTGGAAGCCCGCCTGGAGACCGGCCTCGGTGCAGGCGACGACGTGCGCGGCGACGTCGCCGGCGTCCAGGTGGGCGGTGCCGGTGTGGCCGGCGTCGGCGTACGGCCGGCTCAGGCAGGCGGTGTGGGAGCCGAGGGCGCCGTCCACGAAGAGGTCGCCCGCGGCGCCGGCCGCGCCGAGTGCGCGGGCGCGGTCGACGTCCCGTTCCGCCCAGTAGCCGACCACCCGGGGGCCGGGCTCCTCGGCGGCGAGCCGCAACAGGGCGGTCAGGTCGTCCTCGGAGGAGATCTCCGGCCCGGCGCACTCGTGGACGGTGCCGATGCCGAGGGAGGCGGCGTGCGCGAGCGCGGCCCGCTGGGCGTCGGCGCGCTGGGCCGGGGTGACGGCACCGAGGGCGGTGGCGCGTACGGCGTGGTGGGCGTCGCCGGTGAGCGGGCCGTCGGCGTCCGCCGGGGCGCCGGGGGCGAGGTCGAGCAGGGCGGTGGTGACGACCGCGGAGTGGACGTCGATCCGGCTGAGGTAGAGCGGGCGGCCGCCGGTGGCCGCGTCGAGTTCGGCGCGGGTCGGCGGGCGGCCCTCGGGCCAGGCGGAGGCGTCCCAGCCGTGGCCGAGCAGCACCCGGTCCGCGGGGCGGGCGGCGGCGAACTCCCGTACCCGGGCGAGGGCCGCCGCCAGGGTGGGCGCGTCGGACAGGTCGAGGCCGGTGAGGGCGAGGCCGGTCGCGGTGGTGTGCACATGGGCGTCGGTGAACGCGGGGGTCACCAGGGCGCCGTCCAGGTCGATCACCCGGTCCACGCCGTCCGCGAAGGCGTCCGCGGCGCCCTCCGAGCCCACCCAGGCGACCTGGCCGCGTTCGACCACCATGGCCGTGGCGAAGGGATCGGCGGGACTGTGGACCTCGCCGCGGCGCAGCAGGACGGTCTCGGTCGGGGCGCTGGACTCACTCATGGGCACCAGTTTCGCCCCTCGTCCCGCGCGCCCCGCGGGCAGGCCCGTCAGACGCGCGGCGGCCGGGCCTCGTACGGCGTGGAGAGCACCACCGTCGTCCGGGTGGACACCCCGGCCAGCGAGCGGACCCGGGCGAGGAGTTCCTCCAGTTCGTGGGGGGTGGCCACGCGCACCTTGAGGATGTAGTTCTCGTCGCCGGCCACGCTGTGGCACGCCTCGATCTCGGGGACGCCGGCCAGCCGGTCCGCGATGTCGTCGGGGGCGCTGGGATCGAACGGTTTGACGGAGATGAACGCGGTCATCGGCAGCCCGACGGCCTCGGGGTCGACCACGGCCGCGTAGCCGCGGATGACCCCGCGCTGTTCGAGCCGGCGCACGCGCTGGTGCACGGCCGACGTGGACAGGCCGGTGGCCTTGCCCAGGTCGGTGTAGCTCATCCGCCCGTCCTTGACGAGCAGGCGCACGATCTGTCGGTCCAGCTCCTCCATGGCGCAAGAACCTACAGGGCGTTTGATCTCCTCCGATACCTCAGCGGCCCAGGTCACCCCCGGTTCGTGATGTGCCGGGGTCCGGCCGGCCGGCCGGCGGGGACAAACGGGCCGCTCCGGACAGTCCGGACCGGCATGTGACGAACGCCACATCGTCCGGACGGTCTCCGTGATGTTCCCGTGATTACCCCCGAGGGGGGACGGGAAGTGCTTGCTGTGGTCGAGGCCGCAGTGCCTTCACGGCCCAGCCCGAGGGGGAGAATCCCATGCAGAGTCTTAAGCGCCCTGGTCGTACCGCGCCCAAGCGGCAGCAGCCGGTCGTCGAGTCCACGCCGGAGGGTGTCGAACCCGACGCCTACGACGAGGACGAGCTCGACGCCTACGACACCTTCGAGATGTACCGGGTGATCTGCCCGGACTGCGCGCAGCCCATCGCGCTGCTGGCGGACGAGGAGGTCCTGCCGGAGCACGCGCTGTGCGCCTCCCCGTGGAACCCGTTCGGGCTCACGGTCTGCGCCGGCACCGGCCGCCGCGCCTCGGACGCCCGTCCGGCGGACGAGTCCTTCGCGGTCCAGGAGCAGGACACCGCGCTGCTGCTGACGCTGCCGCAGGGCCTGGACTGGCGGACCCAGCCGTTCTCCCACGTCGGCGGGCCGGGCTCGCGCCCGATGCGGGTGCCGACGATGCGCCGGCAGGCCGCCTGACGGCACGGCCGTCCGGGCGGCACCCGCTGAACTGACGCGCGATTGCGTACGGCGGTGACCTGCCCGCGGCGTGGCGCGTTGCCCGGGTATGACCCCCACGTTCACGGTGACCGGGCAGCGGCGACGCCTGTTCGTCCCGGTGGTCGCGGGGCCGGTCCCGCCGGCACCGCCCCCTCCGGACCCGCCGATCTACCGCGAGTTGATGCGGATCTGGGCCGACCGCGGCCGCACCCTGCCGGGGCGCCACGACCCGGAGTGGGTGAGGCTCGCGGCGCCCCCGCGCGGACCGGGCGCGGTCAGCGTCCCTCGGGTCCCACCAGGTGACGGGCGATGACCATGCGCTGGATCTGATTGGTGCCCTCGACGATCTGCAGCACCTTGGCCTCGCGCATGTAGCGCTCGGCCGGGAAGTCGGCGGTGTAGCCGTAGCCGCCGAGGATCTGCACGGCGTCGGTGGTGACCCGCATCGCGGTGTCGGTGCAGTGCAGCTTGGCCATGGCGGCCTGCCGGGCGAACGGCCGCCCGGCGTCGCGCAGCCTGGCCGCCGACAGGTACAGCGCGCGCCCGGCCTCGATCTGGGTGGCCATGTCGGCGAGCATGAAGCGCAGTCCCTGGAAGTCGGCGATGGCCCGGCCGAACTGCCGCCGCTGGCGCGCGTAGCCCACCGCCTCGTCCAGGGCGGCCTGTGCGACGCCGATGGCGCAGGCGGCGATGCCCAGCCGGCCCGAGTCCAGCGCGGACAGGGCGATGGCGAAACCCTGCCCCTCCTCGCCGATGCGCCGGCTGTCGGGGACGCGGACGCCGTCGAGGTGGAGCTGGGCGGTGGGCGAGCCCTTCAGTCCCATCTTCTTCTCCGGCGCGGCGGCGCTCAGCCCCTCGGCGTCGGCGGGGACCAGGAAGGCGGTGATGCCGCGCGGCCCCTCCTCGCCGGTGCGGGCCATCACGGTGTAGAAGTCGGCGACGCCGCCGTGGGTGATCCACGCCTTGGTGCCGTTGATCACCCAGTCGCCGCCGTCGCGGACCGCCCGGGTGCGCAGCGAGGCGGCGTCGGAGCCGGAGGACGGCTCGGACAGGGCGTAGGCGCCGAGCAGTCCGCCGCCGAGGATCGCGGGCAGGTGCTCGACCTGCTGCTGCTTGGTGCCGTGGGCGGCGAGCGCGTAGGAGGCGAGGGTGTGCACGCTGAGGCCGAGGCCGACGGTGAGCCGGGCCGCGGCCAGTTCCTCCAGGACCTGGAGGTAGACCTCGTAGGGCTGGTCGCCGCCGCCGTACTCGGCGTCGTACGGGAGGCCGAGCAGGCCGGAGGCGGAGAGCAGGGTGAAGACCTCGCGGGGGAAGCGGCCGGTGTCCTCCTCTTCGGCCGCCCGGGGGACGATCTCCTGGCGCGCGATGTCGCGGACCAGTGCGATCAGGTCCCGTGCCTCGTCGGTGGGCAGTTGGCGGTCCACCAACTGCGGGGCGCGGTCGTGCATGGCGACGCTCTCCTCCCTGTCGGGCACATCGGCGGACGTGCGCCCTGGGTGGAGGCGGCTCCGCCTGGTCGTTCCAGCCCGGCCGGCGCTCGCGCCCTCCGGGTTGCGGAAAGCGGCTGACCAGCGGCTGTGCGCTGAGTATGCCCGATCGGAGGGGCCGAGTCACCAGTTAACGACCGCTTACTTCGGGAATTGTGCGGGGCGGCTCCCCGGGCCCGCGACCGCGGGCGCCCGCGCGGCAGGCACGGGGCGCCGGCCCTCGCGCCGGCCCTCTCGGCGACCTGCCGTGCCACCCTCGCCACGGCCCGCGCGCCGGTCACATCAGACCGAGCCGCACCACCAGCATCGCGATCACGGCGACCAGGATCCAGCCCAGGACGTGTTCCAGGATCTCCGGGCCGTCGTCCCGGGGGCCGCCGGTGCGGGCGCGGGCGGCGGTGGCGGTCTGTGCGGTCATGGCTTCTCGCAGGTCTCGGCGTACTGGACGGAACCCCCCGGCCGGTCCCCCGCCGGTGCGTCCACCTTGCCACCGAAATGCCCCGCCGCGGCCGAGATGTCCGTCACAGGGGACGGCCCCCGGCGGGTGCCGGGGGCCGTCCGGGCCGGTCGCGGAAGCCGGATTCAGCGCACGCCGACCGCCGCGAGCGCCTTGCGCTGGCGCGGGGTGGGGTGAGCCGGGAAGTACAGGTAGCAGACGCCGCCGGTGCCGGAGGCGACCTTGCCGGAGGCGTTGTACCGCTTGGTCCGCAGCCAGATGTTCTCGAACTCGCGCCGCTGGTAGACGCGGCGGACCTGCTCGTTGCTGTCCGAGGCCGGGTCGTTGGCGATCACGTCCCCGGTGGCGGTGAAGCCGATCACCGTCATCAGATGGCCCGAGGTGCCGTACCCGGCCCCGGTCAGCTCGGAGGCGAGGAAGGACTGGGACGTTATGGCCGGGATGCCGGCCGCGATCAGCGTCTCCAGGTCGGTGAGCGAGCGGAGCCGGGTGACCACGCCCTGGAGGCCGTCGAAGGTGGCCGCGTAGGCGGCGTTGAACGGCCAGTTGCCGCAGCCGCCGTACTGGTAGTCGTAGGTGGAGCGGGCCGCGTGGCAGACCTGCGGGTCGGCGTAGGACGGGTCGACCCAGGCGAGCTGCTCCTCGGTGAGCCGGCCGCCCCAGTACTCGATGATCATCTGCGAGGAGGTGGGGCTGCACCACGCCTCGCCGCCGTTGTCGTACTCCGGGTACTGGCCCTTGTGGATCTCCTGCGAGTAGCGCGGGACGGTCAGCTCCTGGGCGAGGCCGGGGGTGGAGGCCGGGACCGTGAAGCGGTCGGGGATGTCGGAGCCCATCGCGCCGAGCCGCCACACGGTCGGGGTGACGTCCGCGCCGGGCCGGCGGTAGAGGGTCAGCCGCAGCCGGTAGGAGGTCAGGCGCAGCCCGGTGGAGGCGTCGTCGATCGCGAAGGTGTCCGTCCAGACGCTGCTCCTGCCGTCGCCCTGGTCGTCGACCGAGGTGCGGCGGATGTCCTGGTCGCCGGCGGCCCAGCGGCCCATCACGTACCAGGGTGTGGCGGTGCCGTCGGAGTAGGTGCCCTTCAGCTCGACCTGGATCCAGGTGCCGCCGGGTGTGCGGGCGTTCCAGGAGGCGATCACCTCCGTCGCGGGCACGGCGAGCCGGTGGACGGGCGAGGTCCAGCGCGCGTACTCCCAGGCGGCGGTGGTGCCGGTGTGCGGATCGGTGTACTGGGTGGTCCCGGCGGGGGCGCCGATCACGACGCCGGGACGGGCGCCCGCGACCGCCCGGGTGCCGTCGGCGGCACCGCCGCGCCAGTCGCGGTACGTGGTCCAGGACCGGTAGTCGACCTGGCGGCCGGGGTCGCGGTCGGCGTCCGCGGCGCCGGTGCCGCCCTCGGCCGCGGGGCCGGCGGCGGTGGCACTGCCGGCGGCGGCCGGGACGGTGCCGCCGGCCACCGCGGCGGCCACCGCAGCGGCCAGGACTGTTCTGCGGGACGGCTGTTCGGCTCTGCTCATGGGCGGAAGACCCCCAGGTGTCCGAGTCGGGGCAGGTCCGGTTGCACGGTTGTGGGCCAACTATGGCCGCAGCCGCCCGCCGCTGCCAGCCATTTCGCCGTGCCGCGCCGGGAAAACGACGCCGCGGGGCAGCGGGTGCGGGGCCGGGCCCGGCCGCCGTTAGAGTGCTGGGCGACCGCACCTCCGTACCGCGCCCGCCCAGGAACCGTCATGCACGCTCTCGCCGCCCGGCTCCGCGCCCTGCCCCCGTCCTGCGGCCCGGTCCGTCTGATCGGGGTCGACGGGCACGCGGGCTCGGGCAAGTCGACGTTCGCCGGGAGGCTGGCGGAGGCGCTCGGCGGCGCTCCGGTGCTGCACCTGGACGACATCGCCAGCCATGCGGAGCTGTTCGACTGGACGGACCGGCTGCTGGCACAGGTGATCGAGCCGTTCGCCCGGGGCGGGGACGCCCGCTACCGCCCGTACGACTGGCGGGCCCGCCGCTTCGGCCCGCCCCGCCCGCTGCCGTGCGCTCCCCTGGTGCTGCTGGAGGGGGTCGGCGCCGGTCGCCGGGAGCTGCGGCCGCTGCTGGCCGCGCTGCTGTGGATGGAGATGCCCGCGGAACGGGCGTGGGCCCGGGGGCGGGCGCGCGACGGTGAGGAACAGCGGGAGTTCTGGGACGGGTGGATCCCGGCCGAGCGCGAGCACTTCGCCGATGACCCCACGCGCCCCCATGCACACCTGCTGGTGCGCCGGCGACCGGAGGGGTACGAGGTGCTGGACGGGCCCCCCGGGACGGGCCAGGACGGGCCTGTTCTTCACGGAGAGTGACGGACCGTCCGCGTTGTGGTGAACCCGTGAAGATCGCTGTTCGAGTGCGCCCCGCAGTGCCCCAACTCCGCTTGACCCGACGGCGGTACAGGTCTTACGTTCTCAATGTGCGGTTCCTCCGGAGCCGCCCGCAGACGCGAAGCCCCCGGTTGTTCCCCCGTGACCGGGGGCTTCGTTCTGCCCGCGGCCCGTTTCCGGGCGCCGCGTGCCGCCGGGCGCTCACCCACGGTCACCGCGCCCCCCGTGCTCCGTCCGCTCCCACCTCGTGAAACGTCCCTCACGGCACCCTTCGGAGGGCCGACCGGCGCGGGTACGATGCCTTCGGTGCGACCTTCCGACGACTGGTTCGCGCACCTGCAACTCCGGGCCGTGGCACAGCGGTTCAGCGGTCGGACCGACAGGCCGGCGGGCGACGGCCCGCCGGCGTACCGACGGGGGCGCGGCTTGTGGGGGACGTGATGGACTTCGGCACGCAGAGCCCGCCGGCCCCGGCCGACCTCGCCTGGCTGCGCGGCGTGGACGCCTACACGATGGGCGCCTACCCCCAGGCCGAGGAGGAGTTCCGCAGGGCGGTGCGCATCGACCCCGGCATGGCCGACGGCTGGCTCGGGCTGCACGCGCTGCGCGTCGACACCACGACCGCGCTGCTGCGGATGTTCCGGCACCGGGACCGCTTCGGCGAGCAGCGCGCCCGGCACCACCGCACCCTGAACTCCTGGTACTGGCTGGGCTGGTGGGTGCAGCCGGTGCTGGAGAGCCCCCGCGACCTGCTGCTCGCGCACGCCTCGCACTGGCTGGACGGCCGGCACGTCCCGGAGCTGGACCGGGCGCTGGCCTCCCTGCCGCCGGTGGACGCCGACCCCCAGGTGCGGTTCCTGCACGCCTGCCGCGCCTATCTCGTCAAGGACTGGGAGCAGTTGGTCCGGCACACCGACCCGCTGCTCGGCGATCCGCTGCTGGGCATCGAGGCGGGGCTCTTCGGCGGCATGGCCCGGGTCCGGCTGGAGATGTACGGGCAGGCCGAGCCGCTGCTGTCGGCGGCGCTGATGCGGTGCCGCAGCGAGCAGCCGCAGCGCAAGGAGCTGCGCTACTGGCTGGCCCGGGCGCACGAGGGCACCGGCCGCAGCGCCGCCGCCCTGCCGCTGTACCGGGCCGTGCACCGGGTCGACCCGGCGTTCATGGACACCGCGGCCCGCCTCGCGGCGATCGCCGAGGGCGACGGCTACGAGGACGCCGGCGACCTGGCCGCGTTCGCCCCGGCGGGCGGCGGGCAGGACGCGCCGGACGCCCCGGACGGGGGCCTGGACCCGCTGTTCGGCACCCCCGAGCGGGACCTGAAGCTGTCCGACCCCGAGCCGCCGGCCGCGCCCCTGGCCCCGGTCGCCGGCCGGCCGGTGCGGCAGCGGACGGCGGCGGCGGACCCGTCCCTGCCGGCCGGGCCCACCGACCCGGACCTGCTGGCCGAGGCGCTCGCCGAGCTGGAGCGGATGGTCGGCCTGGAGCCGGTCAAGCGCCAGGTCAAGGCGTTGTCGGCGCAGCTCAACATGGCGCGGCTGCGGGCCGGGCAGGGCCTGCCGGTCCAGCCGCCCAAGCGGCACTTCGTCTTCTCCGGCCCCTCCGGCACCGGCAAGACCACGGTGGCCCGCATCCTCGGCCGGGTCTTCTACGCCCTCGGGCTGCTCGGCGGCGACCACCTGGTGGAGGCCCAGCGCGCCGACCTGGTCGGCGAGTACCTGGGGCAGACCGCGGTGAAGGCCAACGAGCTGATCGACTCCGCGCTCGGCGGCGTCCTCTTCGTCGACGAGGCGTACGCGCTGTCCAACTCCGGCTACGGCAAGGGCGACGCGTACGGCGACGAGGCGCTCCAGGTGCTGCTGAAGCGGGCGGAGGACAACCGGGACCACCTGGTGGTGATCCTGGCCGGCTACCCGGAGGGCATGGACCGGCTGCTGGCCGCCAACCCGGGGCTCTCCTCCCGCTTCACCACCCGCGTGGACTTCCCCTCGTACCGCCCCCAGGAGCTGACCTCGATCGGCGAGGTGCTCGCCGCGGAGAACGGGGACGGGTGGGACGCGGAGGCCCTGGAGGAGCTGCGCTCCATCGCCGGGCACGTGGTCGAGCAGGGCTGGATCGACGAGCTGGGCAACGGGCGGTTCCTGCGGACGCTGTACGAGAAGAGCTGCGCGTACCGGGATCTGCGGCTGTCCACCTACCCCGGCACGCTGACCCGCGACGACCTGGCGACCCTGCGGCTGCCGGACCTGATGCAGGCGTACGGGGAGGTCCTGTCCGGGCGGGGGCCCCAGGACCCGCCCGGACTGTGAGGCCCGCGGGGCGGTCCGGCACTCCCGGGCCGGCGACCGGCTGATCCGGGCGGCCCGGACTAGAGGTCGATGACGACCTTGCCGCGGACGTGCCGGGCGGCCTGGAGTTCGACGGCCGCGCGGATGTCCTCGACGGGGTAGGCCGCCGCGATGGGCACCCGCAGGCGGCCCGACGCGACCAGGCGCGCGATGTCGTCGAGGGCGTCGGGCGCGGCACTGGCGCCGGTGGCAGCGGGCACGCCGTCGACCCGGCCCGCGATGGTGCAGATGCGGCCGTCCGGGACCCCCAGCTCACGGGCGGCGTCCACGGTGTCCGTGCCGTACAGGTCCAGGGCCGCGGTGACGGGGCCCCCACCGAGGCCGCGGACCCGGTCGGCCAGGCCCTCGCCGTACGCGACCGGTTCGGCGTCGAGGCTTCGCAGGTGCTCCGCCGACGACGGCGAACCGGTGCCGATGACGCGGGCGCCCGCGATCCGTGCCAGTTGGACGGCGAAGACGCCGACTCCGCCGCCCGCGCCGCCGATCAGTACCGTGTCGCCGGGACCGAGGCCGAGGACGTCGAGGGCGGCGGACGCGGTACTGCCCGCGATCGAGAGGGTGGCGGCGGTGCGGTCGTCGACGCCGTCCGGGGTGTGGTGCGCGACGCCGCCGGTGATGTCGCCGTCCGCTTCGATGACGACGTGGTCGGCGACCGCCCGGGACAGCGCCGTCCCGAACACGCGGTCACCGACCGCGTAGCCGCTCGCACCGGCGCCGACCTGGTCGACGACTCCGGCGTAGTCGGTGCCGAATCCGCAGGGCAGGCTCAGACCGAACCGTGCCGCGGTCCCGGCGTCGGAGGTCATGAACCAGTCCATCGGGTTCAGCCCGGCCGCCGACACCCGGACGCGGATCTGCCCGTCGCCCGCCCGGGGCGCGGGTACGTCCTTGAGTGCCAGGACCTCCGGGCCGCCGAACGAGTCGAGCAGGACAGCCCTGCTCCTGCCGTCCCGGGTCGCGTCGCCGTGCTGCCGCATGTCTTACCCGCTTCCTCGTGGTGGGTGGAGCCACCTGAAACGGACTACGCTCCACTTATGGCATCCAGCATAACCGGAGCGTGATCCGTTTGACGAACCCGAAGCCGAAGCCGAAGCCGCGGGCGACGCGGGCCGACGCCACCCGCAACCGCGATCAGCTCCTGGAGGTCGCCACCCGCGTGCTCGCCTCGCCCGGCGCCGAGACGTCCCTGCGTGCCATCGCCCGCGAAGCCGGCGTCGGCATCGCAACGCTCTACCGTCACTTCCCGACGCGGGAGTCCCTGGTGGAGGCCGTCTACCGGGACCAGGTCGTCCGCCTCACGCAGGGCGCCCGGGACCTGCTCGCCCACGAGGCCCCCGCCGTCGCGATGCGGCGCTGGATGGACCTCTTCGGCAACTGGATCGCGACGAAGAACGGCATGCTCGACACCCTGCTGGCCCTGATCGAGTCCGGCGCGGTCGGCCACGCCCGGACCAGGGACGAGCTGCTGAACGCCATTTCGACGATCCTCGACGCGGGCCGCGCGGCCGGAGACCTCCGGTCCGACGTCACCGCCGAAGAGGTCGCGGCCGCTCTGATCGGGATCTTCACCGTCGCGCACCAGCCCGGCCACGCGGTCACAGCCGACCGGCTCCTGGACCTCCTCCTCGACGGCCTCCGGCCCCAGGGGGTGCGACGGAAGCCCGACGCGTCGTGAGCCGCGTTGATACAGATCGTCAACTGATTGATTCTCACGGGTCTGGTCGCCGTCCCGGTCCTGCGCGAGGGTTCCCGGAGGACGACAGGCACACCCGCGAGAGAAGGAAACCCGCCCCTATGCGCGCCCTAGTGGTCGATCACAGTGAGGCCGGACCCGTCCGGTTCGCCGATGTAGAGGAGCCCGTGCCGTCCACCGGTGAGGCGCTGGTGGAGGTACGGCACATCAGTCTCAACTTCGGTGAGCTGAATTACGTGGAGCAGTGGCCGGCCGGCGCCGTGCACGGTCACGACGCGTCCGGCGTCGTGGTGCGCGCCGCGTCCGACGGCTCGGGGCCGCCCGAAGGCACCCGCGTCGCGGTGGGCATGGCTCCCCACGCGTGGGCGGAGCGGGTGGCGGTCGGCACCGCCTCGCTCGGCACCGTCCCCGAGGGCGTGGAGCTGGCCGACGCCGCCGCGCTGGGGATCGCCGGGGCCACCGCGCTCCGGGTGCTGCGCACGCGTTCCCTGCTGGCGCGCGATGTGCTGATCACCGGCGCCAGCGGGGGCGTGGGGCACTTCGCCGTCCAGTTGGCGGCGCTGGCGGGCGCCCGGGTGACGGCACTCGTCGGTTCGCCGGAGCGGGCCGCCGGGCTGCGTGAACTGGGCGCCGACCGGGTCCTGACCGGCTTGGCCGGGACCGAGGAACGGTTCGATCTCGTGCTGGACACGGTCGGCGGCCCGGTGGTGGCGCAGGCGTGGAGCCGTCTCGCCGAGGGCGGCACCGTGCACCTGGTCGGTCACTCCTCGGGGGAGGAGACCACGTTCCCGCCAGGGGACTTGTTCGGCTTCGGTGAGCCCCGGACCATCGCCACCTACGGCGACATGACGCCGACCGGCGGGGAGTTGACGGACCTGCTGGGCCTCATGGCCGCCGGGCGGCTCTCGGCACCGGTCGGGCTGCGCGGCGACTGGCGGGACGTGGGCGACGCCGTCCGGGCCCTGTTCGCGCGGACGGTGCACGGGAAGATCGTGCTCGACGTGGGCTGAAGCCGTGCACGAGGACACCTGGGTCGCCGACCGCCGGCGGCGGTTCGCGGCGGTGGACGAGGATGGCCCCATGGATGTGCTCGCGGAGGTCTTGAAGGTCTCGGGTGCGCGGGGGGCGCTCGGGGTGCGGCTGGAGGCCGGCGGAAGCTGGGGCCTGTGGCTGGACTCCTTTCCAGGGGCGGCACTGCACGTGGTGTCCCGCGGCGCCATGTGGCTCCATGTCACGGGCGAGAAACCCCTTCAGGTGCGGGCCGGAGACGCCGTCCTGGTGTCGCCGGGCACCGCACACGGGATCGCCGGCGGTGCCGACGTGACGATGGGCTCCTGCGACCGGGAGGCGGCGGCCCGGGCCATGGGCGAGGGCCGGGCCCTGCGTCTGGGCTCGGCGCCGGGGCGGACGGAAGTGATCGTCCTGCACTATGAGCAGGACCCGGAGGTGCGCACCCCGGTGCTCACCTCCCTCACCCGGCCGCTGCACGTCACGGCCCGGGAGAACGCGCAGCTCGGCAGGACGGTCGAACTGCTCGCCGCCGAGCTCGCCGAGCCGCAGATCGGCACCACCGCCGCCATCAACAGCGTCGTCGACCTGCTGCTCGTCCAGTTCGTACGCGCCTGGCTGGCCCGCCACCCGCAGGAGCGGTCCGGCTCATGGCTGGGAGCGATGCGTGATCCGGTCGTGCGCGACGCTCTGGCCCGCGTCCACGCCCGACCGGAACACCCCTGGACCACGGAGACCCTGGCCGCCGCGACGAGCGTCTCCCGGGCGACGCTGTCCCGGCGCTTCCGGTCCGCCCTCGGACAGACGCCGGGCGCGTACCTGACGCGGTGGCGCATCGACCTGGCGTCCGTCCGGCTCCGCGACACCGATGAGCCGGTCGAGTCGATCTCCGGCGCGGTCGGATACGGCTCTCCGCACGCGTTCAGCCGGGCCTTCCGACGGGCCCGGGGCACTGCCCCGGGCGAGTACCGTTCCCGGCTTCGCAGGTCGGCCGAGGGCACACCCGGACCGGCGGTCGGCGGCGCGCCCGGACCGGCGACCGGCTGAGCCGCACGAGGGGGCCTAGGCCAGCACCTCCTCGGGCTCGCTGCCGGTCCGCGGCGCGCCGACCGCCGGCTCGCGGTGGGCCGGGTCGCGGACCTCGCCGACCAGCAGCTCCAGGACGTCCTCCAGGGCGACCAGGCCTAGGACCCGGCCGCCCGCGTCGGTGACCTGGGCGAGGTGGGTGGCGGCGCGGCGCATCACGGTGAGGGCGTCGTCCAGCGGGAGTTCGGGGCGCAGGGTGGTCATGGGCCGCCATATCTGCTGGGGCACCGCCCGCTCCGACTCCTCCAGGTCGAGGACGTCCTTGACGTGGAGGTAACCCATGAAGGGACCGTTGTCGGCGGCGATCGGGAACCGGGAGTAGCCGGTACGGGCGGTCAGCTCGACGATCTGGCCGGGGGTGACCGACGGGGGGACCGTCACCCATGCCTCGCGCTCGACGAGGACGTCGGTCACCGGGCGGGAGCCCAGCTCCAGCGCGTCCTCCAGGCGCTCCTGCTCCTCGGGGTCGAGGAGCCCGGCCTGGCCGGCGTCCTCGACCAGCCGGTTGAGCTGGGCGCGGGTGAAGACGGCCTCCACCTCGTCCTTGGGCTCGACCCGGAACAGCTTGAGGATGCCCTGGGCGCAGGCGCCGAGGGCGGCCGTGACCGGCTTGCACAGACGGGCGAAGGCGACCAGGCCGGGGCCCAGCCAGAGGGCGGCCTTCTCGGGGGCGGCCATGGCGAGGTTCTTCGGGACCATCTCGCCGATCACCAGGTGGCAGAAGACCACCACGGCCAGCGCGATGACGTAGCCGAGCGGGTGGATCATGCCGTGCGGCAGGTGGACCCAGGCGAAGACCGGCTCCAGCAGGTGGGCGACGGTCGGTTCGGCGACCGCGCCGAGGGTCAGCGAGCAGACGGTGATGCCGAACTGGGCGGCGGCCATCATCTGCGGCAGATGCTCCAGGCCGTGCAGGACCTGGCGGGCGCGGGCGGTGCGCAGCGGTTCGATCTGGCTGCGGCGGACCGACACCAGCGCGAACTCGGCGCCGACGAAGAAGCCGTTGGCGAGCACCAGCAGGGCGGCCAGCAGCAGTTGCAGCACGCTCATCGGACGGCCTCCGGTACGGGCACGGGCGCCGTGCGGACCACCCGGACCCGCTCGGCGCGGTAGTGGCCGACCCGGCGCACCGTCAGCTTCCAGCCGGGCAGCTCGGCGCGGTCGCCGACGGCGGGGATGCGGCCGAGCAGGTCGGCGACGAGCCCGGCGACGGTCTCGTAGGGGCCCTCGGGGACCTCCAGGCCGATGCGGCGCAGGACGTCGACGCGGCAACTGCCGTCGGCGTCCCAGGCCGGGCGGCCGTCCTCGGGCGGGACGGCGGCCAGCTCGGGGAGGTCCTGACCGTCGTGCTCGTCGCGGACCTCGCCGACGATCTCCTCGACGATGTCCTCCAGGGTGACGACGCCGGCGGTGCCGCCGTACTCGTCGACGACGACGGCTATCGGCTGCTCGCTGCGGAGCCGGGTCAGCAGGGGCCGCACCGGCAGGGTCTCGGGGACCAGCAGGGCCGGGCGGGCGATGCGGCCGACGGGGGTGCGCAGCCGGTCGTGGACCGGGACGGCGAGGGCGTCCTTGAGGTGGACCATGCCGGTCACCTCGTCGATCTTCTCCCGGTAGACGGGGAAGCGGGACAGGCCGGTGGCGCGGGTCAGGTTGACCACGTCCTCGGCGGTGGCCGACGACTGCAGGGCGCTGACCTTCACCCGGGGGGTCATCACGTGCTGCGCGGTCAGTTCGCCCAGGGAGAGGGTGCGCACGAAGAGGTCGGCGGTGTCCTGCTCCAGGGCGCCGGCCTGGGCGGAGTGCCGGGCGAGGGAGACCAGCTCGCCCGGGGTGCGGGCGGAGGCCAGTTCCTCGGCCGGTTCCACGCCGAGGGCGCGGACGAGCCGGTTGGCCACGGTGTTCAGCGCGGCGATCACCGGGCGGAAGGTACGGGCGAACAGGTGCTGCGGGCCGGCCACGAACCGGGCGACCTGCAGCGGGCGGGAGACCGCCCAGTTCTTCGGGACCAGCTCGCCGATCACCATCTGCACGGCCGAGGCCAGCAGCATGCCGACGACGACCGCGACGCCGGAGACCGCGCCGTCGGGGACGCCGACGGCGGCGAACGGGCCGGCCAGCAGCCCGGCGAGCGCCGGTTCGGCGAGCATGCCGACGACGAGGGAGGTGATGGTGATGCCGAGCTGGGTGCCGGAGAGCTGGAAGGACAGCTCCCGCAGGGACGCGACGACCCGCCGGGCGCGCCGGTCGCCGCGGGCGGCGGCCTCCTCGGCGTCCGGGCGCTCGACGGTCACCAGGCCGAACTCGGCCGCCACGAAGAAACCGTTGGCGAGGATCAGCAGGAACGCGGCTGCCAGGAGCAGCAGGGGGGTGGTCATGATGCCGCCGCCTGTGTCGTGTCACGACCGGGGGCGGCGCAGGTACTGCAGGACGATCCGTCCATCGCCGGAGGGAGTCACTCCTCGGGTAGCTGGAACCCCTGTGCACCGGGCGGAGCGACAGGAGCGGAGGCGCACTCGGCGCGCCTCCGCCCACCAGGTTAATCACCCGCGGGCCGGGAGCGGCAGGGTGGACGACCCCGAACGGGCCCCGAAGAGCCCCCGAGGTGCCCCGGGGCGTACGCCGGGAGCGCGGCGTCAGGGGCGGAGCGGCCCGACGCCGGGGGCGGAGCGGGCCTCGGCGAGCGCCCGCAGCGCCCGCGCGTCGGCCAGGGCCCGCTGCCGGGCGATGCCGGGCTGGATGCCGAGCGCGGGCAGGCTGGTGCCGTCGCTGAGGTCGAGGAAGACCCAGGGGTCGCCGGGGCGGAGGTTGACCCGGAGGATCTCCGCCCACTCCAGGCGGCGCCGCCGGGTGAGGTTCACCACGGTGACCCCGGACTCCTCGGCGACCACCTTGGGGCGGGCCAGCAGGAGCAGCACGCCGGCCAGGAGGAGCGCCGTCAGCACGAAGCTCGCGCGCTCTCCGGGGCCGAGCCGCTCCATCAGGAACGCGACCGCCGTGATGACCGCGAAGACGGCGACGGCGGCGCCCACCAGGACGGCGCGGGTGCGGCCCGGCCGGAAGGTGACGGGCAGGGCGGGCGGCTCCGGTCGGGCTTGCGGGGTGGCGTCCGGCATGGTGTGCTCCGGGAGGTGCGGATGTGCGTCAGAGGCGGCAGGCGTGGATGGCCGTGGTGAGGATGGCGCGGGCGCCGATCTCGTACAGGTCGTCCATGATCCGCTGCGCCTCCCTGGCGGGGACCATGGCGCGCACGGCGACCCAGCCCTCGTTGTGCAGCGGGGAGACGGTCGGGGACTCCAGGCCGGGGGTGAGCGCGACGGCCTTCTCCAACTGCTCCACGCGGCAGTCGTAGTCCATCATCACGTACGTCCGGGCCACCAGGACGCCCTGGAGGCGGCGCAGGAACTGCTGGACCTTCGGTTCGTCCGGGTCGGCGCCGGTGCGGCGGATCACCACGGCCTCGGACTTCATGATCGGCTCGCCGATGATCTCCAGTCCGGCGTTGCGCAGCGAGGTGCCGGTCTCCACGACGTCGGCGATGACCTCGGCGACGCCCAGTTCGATGGCGGTCTCCACGGCGCCGTCGAGGTGGACGACGGAGGCGTCGACGCCGTGGTCGGCGAGGTGCTTGGCGACGATCCCCTCGTAGGAGGTGGCGACGGTCATGCCCCGGAGGTCCGCGACGCCGCCGGCCGTGCCCGGCTTGGTGGCGTAGCGGAAGGTGGAGCGGGCGAAGCCGAGGGGGAGGATCTCCTCGGCGTCGGCGCCGGAGTCGATCAGCAGGTCGCGGCCGGTGATGCCGATGTCGAGGCGGCCGGAGGAGACGTAGATGGCGATGTCGCGGGGGCGCAGGTAGAAGAACTCGACCTCGTTGACCGGGTCGACGATGCGCAGTTCCTTGGACTCGCGGCGCTGCTGGTAGCCGGCCTCATGCAGCATGTCCGCCGCAGGGCCGGAGAGTGAACCCTTGTTGGGGACGGCGATGCGCAGCATGAGGTCGGCTTCCTTCGCGTTGAAGAGGGGGAGGTGGTGAACTCGGTTTACAGGTGGGCGTAGACGTCGTCCAGGGAGATGCCGCGGGCGACCATCATCACCTGGACGTGGTACAGGAGCTGCGAGATCTCCTCGGCGGCCGCTTCCTTGCCCTCGTACTCGGCGGCCATCCAGACCTCCGCGGCCTCCTCGACGACCTTCTTGCCGATGGCGTGGACGCCCTTGTCGACCAGCTCGGCGGTGCGGGAGGTGGCGGGGTCGCCGTGGGCGGCCTTCTGCTGGAGCTCGGTGAACAGCTCCTCGAACGTCTTCTTGGACATGGTGGCGCCCACTCTACGGGTTGTGCGGACCGCCCTGGCGCCAGGGTTCGGATACGGAACGCAGCGTCGCCGCCGTCGCCACCGCCGCGGTCACCGCCTCGTGGCCCTTGTCCTCGCTGGAGCCGGCCAGTCCGGCGCGGTCCAGGGCCTGTTCCTCGGTGTCGCAGGTGAGGACGCCGAAGCCGACGGGGACGCCGGTGTCGACGGAGACCTGGGTGAGGCCCTGGGCGACGCCCTGGCAGACGTACTCGAAGTGGGGGGTGCCGCCGCGGATGACGACGCCGAGGGCGACGACCGCGTCGTAGCCGCGGCCGGCGAGGGCCTTGGCGACGACGGGCAGTTCCCAGCTTCCGGGGACCCGCAGCAGGGTCGGCTCGCTGATGCCCAGGTCGTGCAGGGCCCGCAGGGCGCCGTCCACCAGGCCGTCCATCACCTTCTCGTGCCACTGTGCCGCGACGACGGCGATCCGCAGGTCACCCACGTTGCGTACGGACAGTTCCGGTGCACCCTTGCCGCTCACGTTGCTCCTCGGCTCTCGGAGTTCTTTCGCTTACTGGTTGCCGCAGGTGGACACCGGGGCGGTGTCCAGCCAGGGCAGGTCGTGGCCCATCCGGTCCCGCTTGGTGCGCAGGTAGCGGAGGTTGTGCTCGCCGGCCTGGACGGGCATCGGTTCGCGGCCGGTGACCTCGATGCCGTGCCGTTCCAGGGCGGCGGACTTGTCGGGGTTGTTGGTCAGCAGGCGGACGCCGCGGACGCCGAGGTCCTTGAGGATCTGGGCGCCGGCGCCGTAGTCCCGGGCGTCGGCGGGCAGGCCGAGTTCCAGGTTGGCGTCCAGGGTGTCGCGGCCGCGCTCCTGGAGTTCGTAGGCGCGCAGCTTGGACATCAGGCCGATGCCGCGCCCCTCGTGGCCGCGCAGGTAGACCACCACTCCCCTGCCCTCGGCCTGGATGCGGGCCAGCGAGGCGTCCAGTTGGGGTCCGCAGTCGCAGCGCTGGGAGCCGAAGACGTCGCCGGTGAGGCACTCGGAGTGGACGCGCACCAGCACGTCCCGGCCGTCGCCGAGGTCGCCGTGGACCAGGGCGACGTGCTCGACGCCGTCGACGGTGGAGCGGTAGCCGTACGCGGTGAAGGGGCCGTGGGCGGTGGGCAGGTCGACCTCGGCCTCGCGGCGGACGGTGGGTTCGGCGCTGCGGCGGTAGGCGATCAGGTCCTCGATGGAGATGATCGTCAGGCCGTGCTTGCGGGCGAACGGGATCAGCTCGGGCAGCCGCAGCATCCGGCCGTCCTCGCCGGCGATCTCGACGATGGCGCCGGCCGGGCGCAGTCCGGCGAGCCGGGCGAGGTCGACGGCGGCCTCGGTGTGACCGTTCCGGGCGAGGACGCCGCCGGGGCGGGCGCGCAGCGGGAAGACATGGCCGGGGCGGACGAAGTCGGCGGGCCCGGCGGTGCCGCCGGCCAGCAGGCGCAGGGTGGCGGCCCGGTCGGCGGCCGAGATGCCGGTGCTCACGCCGTGCGCCGGGCCGGCGTCCACGGAGACCGTGAACGCGGTCTTCATCGACTCGGTGTTGTCCTCGACCATCTGCGGGAGCCGGAGCCGGTCGAGTTCCGCGCCCTCCATGGGGGCGCAGATCAGACCGCGGCACTCGCTCATCATGAAGGCGACGATCTCCTCGGTCGCCTTCTCGGCGGCGATCACGAGGTCGCCCTCGTTCTCCCGGTCGGCGTCGTCGACGACCACGACCGGGCGGCCGGCGGCGATGTCGGAGACGGCCTGCTCGACGGGGTCGAGGACGAGGTCCCCGGGGCCGTCGGCGCTGTACAGGATGGGTGCCGCGGTCACGCGGGCGCTCCTTCCATGACGGGCCGCTGCCCCCGGCGGGAGCGCAGCCACCAGTCGCGCATGCCCCACAGGACGAGCGCGCCGTAGACGACGTAGACGAAGCCGGAGAAGGCGAAGCCGTTGGCGAAGTTCAGCGGCACGCCGACCAGGTCGACCAGCAGCCAGGCGAACCAGAACTCGACCATGCCGCGGGCCTGGGCGTACATCGCGACGACGGTGCCGACGAAGATGTACGCGTCCGGCCAGGGGTCCCAGGACAGGCTGGGTACGGCGGTGAACAGGCCACCGACCGCGAGGGTGCCGAGCGCGGCGCCGCCGAGCAGGACGGCGCGCTCGCGCCAACTGGCGAAGCGGACGGCGATGGTGCCGTCCTGGCTCTGCCGCCGGCCCCGGTTCCACTGCCAGTAGCCCCACGCGGCGACGACCATGACCACGATCTGCTTGCCGGCGCTGCCGGAGAGGTGGGCGGTGGCGAAGGCCGCGAAGAGGATCAGCCCGGAGAGGAACTGCACCGGCCAGCTCCAGATCGAGCGGCGCCAGCCGAGCGCGAGACCGAGCAGACCGATCACGTTGCCGATCATGTCGGACCACTTGATGTGCTGGTCGAAGAGGACGAACGCCTCGGAATTGAGCCAGTTCACTGGGTGCCCCCCTGGGCGACGAGCAGGCGCTCGACGTACTTGGCGATGACGTCCACTTCAAGGTTGACCGGGTCGCCGGGCTGTTTGCGGCCGAGCGTGGTCAGGGCGAGGGTGGTCGGAATGAGGCTGACCGTGAAGGAGTCGGGGCCGGCCTCGACGACGGTGAGGCTGATGCCGTCGACGGTGATGGAGCCCTTCTCGACGACGTAGCGGGCGAGGTCCGCGGGCAGCGAGATCCGGACGATCTCCCAGTGCTCGGACGGCTCGCGGGCGAGGATCTCGCCGGTGCCGTCGACGTGGCCCTGCACGATGTGGCCGCCGAGGCGGGCGCCGACGGCGGTGGGGCGCTCCAGGTTGACCCGGGAGCCCACGGTGAGGGCGCCGAGGCTGGAGCGGTTCAGGGTCTCGGCCATCACGTCGGCGGTGAACTCGTCGCCCTCGTGGTCGACGACGGTGAGGCAGACGCCGTTGACGGCGATGGAGTCGCCGTGGCGTGCGCCTTCGGTGACCACGGGGCCGCGCAGCCGGAAGCGACACGCGTCGCCGAGGGTCTCGACGGCGGTGACCTCGCCCAGCTCTTCGACGATTCCGGTGAACACTTCCCGGGTCCTCCCTGCCTCTTCGGGCACGGACTCCGGGGCTCTGCCGATGACGACAGAATGCACGGGCGACGGCATCCGGTGCGTCGCCCCTGATCGCGGAGCCGTCCCTGTGGACAGATCCGTAAACAGTCGGCGGCACGTGGGTATGCCCGCCCGCCGCGCACTGCCTCCCATCCGGACTTTAACCGTCGGTCCAGGAATTTCACCTGGTCAACCGGTCGCTGGAGGCGACCGGGTCGCGGACTGTAACCGCCGGTTCGGACTTTCACCGACCCCGGAGTGCGCTGCTTCTGGTACAGGGCCAGTCTGCCACGCCTGATCGTCACCCATGCGGACGGGTGCTGTGGGGTGGCTCACAGGGTCACCCCACAGCACCGCGGCACGCCGCCGTGCCGCCGCCGCACCGCGTCAGGCCCGGCCAAGTGGTCCATACCTATTGACGCTTTGGTCTAGTCCTCTTTACTGTCTGCGGGTCCGCGCATCCTCCCCGCGAGACCGGTCCGGCGGCGGTGACGAAGGCCCTTGCCCGCCGCCGGGCCACCCACGGCCGCCGTACGGGGACCGGCGCTAGCGCTGGGCGAAGAGGTCCTCCTGCGCCCGGTCCCGGGCGGTCAGCAGGGCGCCGCGCAGTACGGCCTCGCCGCCCAGCAGGGTGGGGCGCACCTCGGTGGGCAGCGGTGACAGCCGGGCGAGCCGCTCCCGGACCCGGGCCGCGAGGTCGTCGCCGCCGGCCCGGCCGATCTCCCCGGCCAGCACCACACAGCCGGGGTCCAGCACGGAGACGGCGGCCGCCGCCCCGAGGGCGATCCGCTCGGCGAGGTCGGCGAGGAACCGCCGGGCGGCGGGCTCGGCATCCTGCCGCCGCACGGCCTCCCGCACGGGCGCCGCGGGGTCGGCGGCCGCGCCGCCCGCCTCCGCCTCACGCATCGGGCCCGCGCCCAGCCCGTACCCCGCCGCCAGCTCCGCCACCGCCGCCGCGCCCGCCAGGGAGTGGAAGCCGCCGTCGCAGTCCGTGGCCGACGGCAGGCCCGGGGTGCCCGGCACCGGCAGGAAGCCGATCTCGCCGGCGCCGCCGGAGGCTCCCCGGCGCAGGGTGCCGTCCAGGACGAGGGCGGCGCCGACGCCGAGGCCGAGCCAGAGCAGGACGAACGTGTCCCGATCCCGGGCCGCCCCGTCGCGCTGTTCGGCGAGGGCGGCGAGGTTGGTCTCGTTCTCGACGCTGACCCGGGACTCCGGGAACCGTTCCTGGAGGGCGGCGACCAGCCGCCGGTGCCAGACGGGCAGGCCGGTGGAGGGCCGCAGCTCACCCGTGCCGGGGTCGATCAGGCCGGGGGCGCCGATGCCGACCGTGTGCAGCCGCTCGGCCCCGGCCTCCTTGGCGGCCCGCTCGACGAGGGCGACCGCCTGCTCCAGCGCGGGTCCGGTCCCCATGGCGCCGTCGATCGGCACGGACGCCTCGGCGAGCACCCGGCCGACCAGGTCGGAGACGAGCACGGAGACGCCCTCGGTACGGACGTCGAGCGCGGCGAGGTGGGCGCGGTCGGCGACGATGCCGTACAGCTTGGCGTTGGGGCCCCGGCGCTGCTCGCCGGACTCGCCGACGACGGCGATGAGGCCGGCGGCGGTGAGGCGCTCGACGAGGTCGGCGACGGTGGGCCGGGACAGTCCCGTCAGATGCTTGAGCTGGGCGGCCGTCAACGCGCCCTCCTGCTGGAGCAGACGCAGGGCGAGCCGGTCGTTGATGGCCCGGGCGGTGCTCGGGGAAGCGGGCATGGCCGGGATCCTTCCAGATCGGCGGAGGCGGGGCCCGCGATCCGATACTCCCTATCTATCAGGCAGGCTCCCTGATAGTTTACGCGGCGCAGGTGGAACTGAGGACGCGGCGGGAGGGTCCGGCGGAGATGAGTGCAGTGGTCTACTCGGCGGTCGAGGTCAGGCGGGCGCGGTTCGCCGTGGCGGCGGTGTTCGCGGTGCACGGCGCGGTCACCGGCTCCTTCGCGACCCGCGTGCCCTGGATTCAGGATCACGCCGGGGTGAGCGCCGGTCAGTTGGGGCTCGCGCTGGCGTTCCCCGCGCTCGGCGCGTCGGTCGCCATGCCGCTGGCCGGCGGGATCAGCCACCGCTTCGGCGCCCGTGCCGCCCTGCGCGGGCTGCTGGCGCTGTGGACGCTGGCGCTGACCCTGCCGTCGATCGCCCCGAACCTGCTCACCCTCTGCCTCGCGCTGTTCGTCTACGGCGCCTCGGCGGGCATGTCGGACGTGGCGATGAACGCGCTCGGCGTCGAGGTGGAGAATCGTCTCGGCAAGTCGATCATGTCGGGGCTGCACGGCATGTGGAGCGCCGGGGCCCTGATCGGTTCGGCGGCCGGCACGCTCGCCGCCCACCTCGGCTCGGACGCCCGGCTGCACCACGCGCTGGCCGCCGCGGTGCTGACCGCGGCGGGCCTGGTGGCGTGCGCGTGGGTGCTGGACCTCCAGCCCGCCGAGGACGAGGACCCGCCGCCGCGGTTCGCGCTGCCGCCCCGCTCGGCGCTGCTGATCGGCGCCATCGGGTTCTGCGCGGTGTTCGCCGAGGGCGCGAGCCTGGACTGGTCGGCGGTCTACCTCAAGGACGAGCTGGAGACCTCGGCCGGACTCGCGGCGGCCTGCACCACCGGTTTCACGCTCACCATGGCGCTGGCCCGGCTGGCGGGCGACAAGGTGGTGGACCGCTTCGGCTCGGTGCGCACGGTCCGGGTCAGCGGCGCGCTGGCCACCCTGGGCGGGGTGCTCATCGTCGTCGGCGGCAGTCCGGTGGTGGCGATGAGCGGGTTCGCCCTGATGGGGCTGGGCATCGCCGTGGTGGTACCGCTGTGCTTCGCGGCGGCGGGCCGCAGCGGCGCCAATCCGTCCCTGGCGATCGCGGGCGTGGCGACCATCACGTACACCTCGGGACTGGTGGCGCCCAGTGCCATCGGCACGCTGGCGCAGGCGACCAGTCTGGTGGTGTCCTTCGGGCTGGTGACGGTGCTGTCCTGCGGGCTGGCGGCGTTCGCCGGGGTGCTGCGCGCCGGGGACCGGGACCGCCCGAAGATCAGCAAGCCGGACGCGGCGGTCCCCGACCGACGGCCCTGAACGCCCCGTTCGGCGGCGCCGGGCCGGGGCGCCGGCGGTCATGAGCGGTGCGCCGGGAACGTACGAGGCGATGGCCGCCCACCACGACCGGCGGGGCGTCCGCGCACCGAGCGGGGGCCGGACGGGCGGACCCGCACCACGACCGGCGGCGCGTCCGCGTCCCGCGCGGGGGCCGGGGGGGCGGAGCCGCCCGACGTGGTCGCCTTCGAGCCGAACCAGCGCTTCCGCCACGACCGGCGGCGCGTCCGCGCACCGAGCGAGGGCCGGACGGGCGGACCCGCACCACGACCGGCGGCGCGTCCGCGCACCGAGCGGGGACCGGGGCGGGCGGAGCCGCCCGACGTGGTCGCCTTCGGGTCGAACCAGCCCTTCCGCCACGACCGGCGGCGCCTCCCGCGTCCCGAGCAGACGCCGGACGGGAGGTCCGGACGCCGCCGGCCGGACGCCCGCCGGTGCGGAGCACGGCCGGTCAGCGCCGACAATGGTCCGGACACGCTGCACGAACGACGAAAGCGACACCCCCATGGATCTCGGCGTCCGCTGGAAGCTGCACGGTGACGGGCGGACGCCCGCTCCCGGAGCGGTGGTCCGCCCCGACGAACGGCTCTCCTGGCCCCGCACGGCCGGGCTCGGCGCCCAGCACGTGGTGGCCATGTTCGGGGCGTCGTTCGTGGCCCCGGTGCTGATGGGCCTCGACCCCAACCTGGCGATCATGATGTCGGGCGTCTCGACCGCGATCTTCCTGCTGGCCACCCGCGGCCGGGTGCCGAGCTACCTCGGCTGCTCGCTCTCCTTCGTCGGTGTCGCCGCGGTGATCCGGGCGCAGGGCGGCACCAGCGCCACGGTGACCGGCGCGGTGCTGGTGGTGGGCGTGGCGCTGTTCCTGGTGGGGCTCGCGGTGCAGCGGTTCGGGGCGCGGATCATCCACGCCGCGATGCCCCCGGTCGTCACCGGCGCGGTGGTGATGCTGATCGGCTTCAACCTGGCCCCGGTCACCGCCTCCACCTACTGGCCGCAGGACCAGTGGACGGCCCTGCTGGTGATGCTGTTCACCGGGCTGGCCGTGGTCTGCCTGCGCGGTTTCTGGTCCCGGATCGCGATCTTCCTGGGCCTGGTCTTCGGATACGTCCTCTCGTTCCTCCTCGACCGGGTCTTCGGGCGGATCCACTCGGCGGACGGCAGCGGCAAGGTCACCGACCACTGGCGGCTGGACTTCTCCGCCGTCGGCCGGGCCGACTGGATCGGCCTGCCCTCCTTCCACGGGCCGACCTTCCAGTGGTCGGCGATCCTGGTCGCCCTCCCGGTCGTCATCGCGCTGGTCGCCGAGAACGCCGGGCACGTCAAGGCGGTCGGCGAGATGACCGGCGACCCGCTCGACGACAAGCTGGGCACCGCGATCTCCGCCGACGGCGTCGGCTCCATCCTGTCCACCGCGGTCGGCGGCCCGCCCAACACCACGTACTCCGAGAACATCGGCGTGATGGCCGCGACCCGCGTCTACTCGACCGCCGCCTACTGGGCCGCCGCCTGCTTCGCGCTGCTGTTCGGCCTCTGCCCCAAGTTCGGCGCGGTGGTGGCCGCCATCCCGGGCGGGGTGCTCGGCGGCATCACCGTCATCCTCTACGGCATGATCGGCCTGCTCGGCGCGCAGATCTGGCTCAACGCCAAGGTCGACCTGCGCAACCCGCTGAACCTCGTCCCGGCCGCCGCGGGCATCATCATCGGCGTCGGCAACGTCAGCATGAAGTTCACCGACACCTTCTCGCTCAGCGGCATCGCGCTCGGCACGCTGGTCGTCATCACCGGCTACCACGCGCTGCGCGCCTTCGCCCCGGCCCACCTCAAGACGCAGCGGCCGCTGCTCGACGAGGGCACGTCGTCCTACGACGAGAGCGCGCGGTAGGCGGGGCGGCGCGGCGGGGCCGTTCGCCCGAACCGGGGAAGGATCGCTCCGGCCCCTGTCCCCGGCGCCGGAGGAGCTGCGACGCTGCCTGCATGGCGCACCCCGCACACCTCGCCCCCGCCGCCGAGCCGGTGGACACCCCCGTCGTCGCCCGGCTGCGCGCCCTCGGCACCGCGCTGCCGGCCCGGGACGGGATCGCGGTCTTCCACCGGGTCTATCTGGCGGTCACCGAGAGCGCCGACCGGGAGCCCGGCGCCGGGCCGGGCGCGGACGCGGGGGCCGGGTCCGCGCTGGGGACGCGGTGCGCCGAGCGGTACCTGGCGGCCCTGGCCGCGGCCGGCCGGGACGACCGGCCGCCCGCCTGCTGGCGGCCCCTGTTCCAGTTCCGCCGCCACCCCCAGGTACGTCCGGCGCAGTTCGCCCTGGCCGGCGTCAACGCGCACCTCGGCCACGACCTCGCGCTGGCCGTCGTGGACACCTGCCGTGCGCTGGACTGCGAACCGGCCGACCTGGAGGAGGAGTTCGAGCGGGTCGGCGACCTCCTGGCGGCGCTGGAGGAACGCGTCCGGGAGGAGCTGGTGCCGGGCCCCGACCTGCTCCGGATCGCCGACCCGCTGACCCATCTGCTGGGCTCGTGGAGCCTGGACCGGGCCCGCGAGGCGGCCTGGGCCGCGGCCCGCGCCCTGTGGGCGCTGCGCCAACTGCCGGAGCTGGCCGGGGAGTTCGCCGACCGCCTCGACGCGGCGGTCGGCTTCGCGGGCCGGATGCTGCTGACTCCCCTGCCGTCCTGATCCCCGAGGAGCGCGTCCTCCGGGAGTGCCGTCCTAGTCCTCGGGCAGTTCCACGGGCGCGATCTCGTCGTACAGGTCGCCGGGCCCGGGGTTGGTCGGGTCGGTGGTCCCGCCGAAGTGGTGCATGACGCCCCACACCGCGTTCAGCGCGGTCTGCACGGCGCCCTCGGCCCAGCCCGCCGTCCAGGAGATGTCGTCCCCGGCCAGGAAGATACCCCGCTTGTCCTCGGGCAGCCGGTCCTGCATGAAGTGGGTGAACAGGCGCCGCTGGTAGCGGTAGTGGCCGGGCAGGTTGGCCTTGAACGCGCCCATGAAGTACGGCTCGTTCTCCCAGGAGACGGTCACCGGGTTGCCGATGATGTGCTTCCTGATGTCGACCTTGGGATAGATTTCGCCGAGCGACTTCAGCATCACCTCCATCCGCTCGTGCGCGGACAGCGGCAGCCACTTCAGGCTGTCGTCGCACCAGGTGTACGACAGGCAGATCACGGCGGGCTTGTCCGGGCCGTCGTCCAGCAGGTACGTGCCCCGGGTCATCCGGTCGGTGAGCGTCATCGACATGACGTCCCGGCCGGTCTCCTCGTCCTTGTCCCGCCAGAACGGCCGGTCCACCGGCACGAACAGCTTGCTGGACTCCATGTAGTGGGTGCGCTCGATGGCGGTCCAGTGGTCGATCGGGAAGAGCGCGTCGTCGCACTCGATCTTCGACAGCAGCATCCAGGACTGGGCGGTGAAGATCGCCGCCCGGTAGGTGCGGATGTCGCCGCGGGCGTCCGTCACCGTGATCCGGTTGCCGGCCGTGCGGTGCAGCCGGGTCACGGCCGGGCGGGGCGCGCCGCCCTCGTGCAGGCTCGCCAGCGAGGTGCCGTACGGCCAGTGCACGATCTTCTCCGGTTCGCGCTCCCACAGGCGCAGCGGCAACTGCTGGGAGCCGCCGACGATGCCCCGGTGGTGGTCGTCGGCCTCGGTGTAGACGACGCGCAGGATCTCCAGGATGGAGTTGGGGAAGTCGGTGTCCCAGCCGCCGGTGCCGAAGCCGACCTGGCCGAAGATCTCCCGGTGCCGGAAGGACGTGAACGCCTCCGAGTCGCACAGGAAGCCGTAGAAGGTCTGGTTGTCGAGCTTCTCCACCAGCCGGGACCAGATCTCGCGGATGCGGGGGACGTCCCGCTCGCGCAGGGCGCGGTTCATGTCGGAGAAGTCGGCGCCCTCCTCCAGGCACCTGCCCCAGGCGTCGGCGACGTCGCGGTAGACCTGCGGGAGGTCGTCGAGGGTCTGGGCGTAGTGCGACTCGCCCTTGAGGTCGACGACGGTGGACGGGGTGGCCTCCGCCAGCGGGTTGGGGAACGGCCGGGTCTTCAGGCCCACCAGGTCGATGTAGTGCTGGAGGGCGGTGGAGGAGGGCGGGAAGCGCATCGCGCCCATCTCGGCGGTCAGCCCCTCGGTGCCCGCGCCCTCGAAACCGACCGTCCGCAGCCGGCCGCCGATCCGGTCGGCCTCGTACACGACGGGCTTGAGGCCCATCTTCATCAGTTCGTAGGCGGCGACGATGCCGGACAGGCCGCCGCCGATGACGGCGACCTCGGTGCCGTGCTCGGTGGCGGGTATCTGGCCGAGGCCCGCCGGATGGGCGAGGTAGTCGTCGTAGGCGTACGGGAAGTCCGGGCCGAACATGGTGATCGGCGGCTGCTGCTCGTCGGTGTGCTCGACGGCGTTGGGCACCGTGGACGTCATGGGGTGCGGACTCCTTGCACAGGCGTTGCGGGGGGCGGGGTCAGACGAGGGACCCGTAGAGGCCGGGGCGGCGGTCCCCCAGGTACGGGTTGGCCGCGCGGGAGGCGGCGAGGAGGGCCGGGTCGGCGTCGGCGAGGAGGAGTTCCTCGGCGCGGCCGGCCCGGACGCGGGCGACGCCGTCCGGTCCGGCCAGGGTGGAGAGCCCGACGAACTCGAACTCGCCCTCCCGGCCGACCCGGTTGACGTACGCCACGTACATCTGGTTCTCGAACGCCCGCACCGGGACGACCGACTCGGCGACGAACTGGAACGGGTGCATCTGCGCGGTCGGCACCAGCAGCAGGTCGGTCCCGGCCAGCGCGTGCGCCCGGACGTTCTCCGGGAACTCCACGTCGTAGCAGATCATCAGGCCGACCGTCAGTCCGTTCAGCTCGGCCTGGACGACGGGCCGCTCGCCCGGGGTGAAGTGCTCGCGTTCGAAGCAGCCGAAGAGGTGGGTCTTGCGGTAGTTGGCCGACCGGGCACCGTCGGCGGAGATCAACTGGACGGAGTTGTAGACCGCGTCGCCGTCCCGCTCGGGGTAGCCGTAGGCGACGGCGAGCCCGTGCCGGCCGGCGATCTCCGCGACCGCGTCGGCGGCCTCGCCGTCGGCGGTTTCGGCCAGGCGGCCGACGGCGTCGCCGATCGCGTACCCGGTCAGGAACAGCTCCGAGGTCACCAGCAGCCCCGCGCCCGCGGCGGCGGCCCGGCCCGCGGCGGCGTCGAGCGCCGTCAGGTTCTCGGCGGGCGATCCGGGCCGGCCGGAGCTCTGGAGCAGGGCGGTGCGCATGGGTGTTCCTCACCGGGGAGCGGAGGGGGTCGGGGGCCAGATAGACGGTACGGTCGCCGGTCCGCCCGCAACAAGCGGCGGCCGTTGCGCGCGGACGGGCGGTTCATTGCGTTCTCGCGCCGCTCTTCGGCGATTCGTTGCGCCCCCGGCCGCGCCGGGCGCCGGACCGGCCCCCGGCGGCCTTGAGGAGCGCCGCCGTCACCGCGTACGGCACCGCCGCCCACGCGAACGCGGTGGCGTGACCGGCGCCGGTGGCGAGGGTGGCGTAGCCGCCGTACACCGCGAGGGTGCCGAGTTCCGAGCCGAGGCCGGCGACCGAGGTGAGGGTCGCCCGGCCGGTGGCGTCGATGCGTTCCTGCAGGCGGGCGTCGGCGAGCACGGTGGCCAGTTGGAAGCCGCCGAAGGCGAGGCCGACCAGGACCAGCCCGGCGGGCGTGCCCAGCAGGGCGCCGGTGGCGAGGGCCAGGGCCGCGCCGGTGAGCAGCGCGGCGAACCCGCCCGTGCCCAGGCGTCCGGCGGGCCCGGCCAGCAGGCCGCCGGCGGTGGCCCCGCCCCAGACCACCAGCAGCAGCCAGGGCACGGTCCCGGCGGCCACGCCGGTGTCCCGGACCAGCAGCGGGGCGTACTCGTCCAGCGCGCTCCACACCGCGGACACCGCCGGGACCAGCAGCAGCGCCCCGGCCACCGACCGGTCGGCGCGGGCCTCGGCGAGCCCGGCGCGCAGACCGCCCGCCCGGCCCCCGCCCGCCGCGCGGGGTGCGCGGTGTTCGGGGAACCGGGTGGCCACGCCCGCCGCCAGCAGACAGACCAGCACACTGGCCGCGCCCACGGCCAGGTAGCCGCCCCGGTCGAACACCGGCCCGGCGGCGCCCGTCGCCGCCATCGTGGCCACCAGCCCGGCCGCGCGGGCCCGGCCCATGACCTCGGCGTAGCGGCCGGCCGCGCCCAGCCGGTCCAGTTCGTCGTGGACCAGCGCCTCCAGCGCGCCGGACCCGAGCGCCCCGCCGGCGCCCCACAGCACGAAGCCGAGCGCGAACGCCGGGTACGACGGCACCAGCACCCACAGCGCGAAACCGGCCGCGGTGAGCAGCGGGCCGAGCCACAGCAGCAGGCGCCGGGAGACGGCGTCGGCCCAGACGCCGGAGGGCACCTCCAGGACGAGGCCGGTCAGGGACCACAGGCCGAACAGGGTGGAGATCTGCCGCACGGACAGCCCGGTGTCGGCGAACAGCAGCGCGTACACCGGGTAGAGCAGGACGAACTCGTCGCAGAACGCGTACGTGTAGAGCGTGCTCGTCAGACGCCGCGGGCCGGTGGTGACGGGCCCGCGCGCGGATGGAAGAGTCATGGTGCCTTCCCGCCGGGACGGATCGGATGCCGGAGGTACGGCGTCCGGGGCGGCCCTCGGGAGGCGGCGCTGGTGGATCAATGTCGCCAGGTCATGGCGCCGATGCTAGCCCGGGGGCGGGCGGCCGGTGCCGGTTATTCCGCGGGAGCGGGCCGACGGGGAGGGACCCATGGACATCACGGCACTGCCGTACGTCGACGAGCACGGCACGGAGGTCGAGGCGCCGCCGGAGGCGGTGTGGCGGGCGCTCGGCGAGGCTCTGGACGGCGCCTTCTCGGGCGCGGGGGCCACCGCGTACGCGCAACTGGTGGGCTGCGCCGACCGCTCGGCGTCCGGGCCGAGGCCGCCGGCCCCGGGGTCGGCGTTCCCCGGCTTCCGGGTGGCCGTCGCCGACCCGGGCCGGGAGCTGGTGCTGATCGGACGGCACCGCTTCTCGACGTACGCCCTGGTCTTCCGGCTGGACCCGGTGGGCCCGCGGACCCGGGTGCGGGCCGAGACGCGGGGGCGGTTCCCCGGTCCGCTGGGCGCGCTCTACCGGCTGCTGGTCATCGGCAGCGGCGGGCACGCGGTCGGCGTGCCCCGGCTGCTCGCGGGCGTCCGCCGCCGCGCCGAGCGGGACGGCTCAGGCCGGCGAGCCTGAGGAGAAGCGGCGCAGCAGCGGGGAGAGCACCAGGACGGACTTGGTGCGCTCGACGAACGGCTCCCCGGCGATCCGCTCCAGGACCCGTTCGAAGTGCCGCATGTCGGAGGCGAAGACCTGGGCGATGGCGTCCGCGTCCCCGGTGACGGTGGACGCGGCCACCACCTCCTGGTAGCGCTCCAGGCCCCGCTGGATGGTCTCCGGCGAGGTGTTGCTGCGGCAGTGGATCTCGACGAAGCCCTCGGTCTGCCAGCCCAGGGCGAGGGGGTCGACCCGGACGGTGAAGCCGGTGATGGCGCCGGTCGCGCGCAGCTTGTCCACGCGCCGCTTCACGGCGGGCGCGGAGAGGCCGACCTCCTGCCCGATGTCGGCGTAGGAGCGGCGGGCGTCCTCGGCGAGGGCGTGCACGATGCGTTCGTCGAGATCGTTCAGCACTGCGGGTGGTTCACTTCGCTTCTGAGAGGGCCAGTCGGGAGCGGCGGTAGCCGTAGAGGAAGTAGAACACGAGCCCGACGGCCATCCAGACACCGAAGACCACCCAGGTCACCGTGGACAGGCTGCCCATCATCCAGACGCAGAAGGCGAAGCCCAGCGCGGGCAGCACCGGCGACAGCGGCACCCGGAAGGTGCGCGGCATCTCCGGCCGGGTCCGGCGCAGCACCACGACGGCGACGTTGACCAGGGCGAACGCGAACAGGGTGCCGATGCTGGTGGCGTCGGCCAACTGCCCGAGCGGGATCGCGGCCGCGAGCACCCCGCAGAACAGGGAGACGATCACGGTGTTGGCGCGGGGCGCCCCGGTCCGGGGGTGGACGCGGGAGAACACCTTGGGCACCAGCCCGTCCCGGGACATGGCGAACAGCACCCGGGTCTGGCCGTAGAGCACGGTCAGGACGACGCTGGCGATGGCGACCACCGCGCAGAACGCCAGCAGCGTGCCCCAGAACTCCTGGCCGGTGACGTCCCGCATGATCCGGGCGAGGGACGCCTCGGAGTCGGTGAAGGTCCGCCAGGGCCGGGCGCCCACGGCGACGGCCGCGACCAGGACGTACAGCGCGGTGACGATGACCAGCGACAGCATGATCGCGCGGGGCAGGTCGCGCTGGGCGTCCTTCGCCTCCTCCCCGGCGGTGGAGGCGGCGTCGAAGCCGATGTACGAGAAGAAGAGGGTCGCCCCGGCGGCGCTGACCCCGGCCATGCCCAGCGGCATGAAGTGCGCGTAGTTGCCGGAGCGGAAGCCCTGCACGCCGATGGCGCAGAACAGCACCAGCGCGGCGATCTTGACGGCGACCATGACGGTGTTGGCGCGGGCCGACTCCCGGGCGCCGCCCAGCAGGAACACCATGGCGAGCACGACCACGAGCAGCGCGGGCAGGTTGAACACGCCGCCGTCGCCGGGCGGGGCGGACAGCGCGGCCGGGATGGTCACGCCGATCGTGCCGTCGAGGAGTTCGTTGAGGTACTCGCCCCAGCCGACCGCGACGGCGGCGACCGACACGCCGTACTCCAGGACCAGGCACCAGCCGCAGATCCAGGCGATGAGTTCGCCCATCGTCGCGTACGCGTACGAGTAGGAGGAGCCGGCCACCGGGATGGTGCCGGCCAGTTCGGCGTAGGACAGGGCGGAGAAGAGGGCCGTCAGTCCGGCGATGACGAAGGAGAGGGTGACCGCGGGTCCGGCCTTGGGGACGGCCTCGCCGAGGACGACGAAGATGCCGGTGCCGAGGGTGGCGCCGATGCTGATCATGGTGAGCTGCCACAGCCCCAGCGAGCGGCGCAGCGACCCGCCCTCGCCCTGGCCGCCCTCCGCGACCAGGCGTTCCACGGGCTTGCGGCGCATCAGCCGGGCGGCCGGGCCCGGGGGCGGTGGGGCGGTCGCTGCGCCCTGCTGCGGGGATGCGCCGTGGTCGAGCACGCGGGGACTCCTTCGTCGCTGCGGGTGGGGCGGCGGCGGGGAGCGGTGGGGTCCAGCGCGAACGGGGACCCACCGAGCGGGGTCCCCGCCACGCCACGTACAGCGCAGAACTCTATGAGCAGCTCGTTGCTCCGGTAATGCAGCAACCTTGCGCATCGCCGGACGATCGTTGCGTCTCCACCCGGGGGGCGGGATTTCGTTGCGCCCGGGGTACCGGCCGTTGCGGGCCGGGGCCGGTCAGACCCAGCTCGCGTGCAGCGGCTTGCCCTCGGCGTAGCCGGCCGCGCTCTGGATGCCGACGATGGCCTTCTCGGCGAACTCCTCCAGGGAGGCGGCACCGGCGTAGGTGCAGGAGGAGCGGACGCCCGCGATGATCGAGTCGATCAGGTCCTCGACGCCGGGACGGGCCGGGTCGAGGAACATCCGGGAGGTGGAGATGCCCTCCTCGAACAGGGCCTTGCGGGCGCGGTCGTACGCCGACTCCTCCGAGGTGCGGTTGCGCACCGCGCGCGCGGAGGCCATGCCGAAGGACTCCTTGTACGGGCGGCCGTCGGCGTCGTGCTGGAGGTCGCCCGGGGACTCGTAGGTCCCGGCGAACCAGGAGCCGACCATCACGTTGGACGCGCCGGCCGCGAGGGCCATCGCCACGTCCCGGGGGTGGCGGATGCCGCCGTCGGCCCAGACGTGCTTGCCGTACTTCTTCGCCTCGGCGGCGCACTCCAGGACGGCGGAGAACTGGGGCCGGCCGACGCCGGTCATCATCCGGGTGGTGCACATGGCGCCGGGTCCGACGCCGACCTTGACGATGTCGGCGCCCGCCTCGATGAGGTCGCGGACGCCCTCGGCGGAGACGATGTTGCCGGCCACGATCGGCACCCGCGGGTCCAGGGCGCGGACCAGCTTCAGGGCGCTGATCATCGACTCCTGGTGGCCGTGCGCGGTGTCGATGACGAGGGTGTCCACGCCCGCGTCCAGCAACTGCTTGGCCTTGCCCGCCACATCGCCGTTGATGCCGACGGCCGCGGCGATGCGCAGCCTGCCCCGGGCGTCGACGGCCGGGGTGTAGAGGGTGGCGCGCAGCGCGCCGGTGCGGGTGAGGATGCCGGCGAGGCGGCCGTCCCGGTCCACGGCGGGGGCGTAGCGGCGGTTGGCGGCGTCGAGGGTGTGGAACGCCTCGCGCGGGTCGACCTCCGCGTCGAGCAGCAGCAGGTCCTTGGACATGACCGCTTCGAGCTGGGTGAAGCGGTCCACGCCGGTCAGGTCGGTGTCGGTGACCACGCCGATCGGCCGCCCGTCCGCGTCGACCACGACGCCGGCGTTGTGCGCCCGCTTGGGCAGCAGGGCCAGGGCGTCGGCGACGGTCTGGTGCGGGGCCAGCACGATGGGGGTGTCGAGGACCAGGTGGCGGCTCTTGACCCAGGAGACGACGTCGGTGACGACCTCGATCGGGATGTCCTGCGGGATGACCACCAGGCCGCCGCGGCGGGCCACCGTCTCGGCCATGCGGCGCCCCGCGATGGCGGTCATGTTGGCGACGACCAGCGGGATCGTGGTGCCCGTGCCGTCCGGCGAGCTGAGGTCCACGGCCTGCCGGGAGCCCACGGCCGAGCGGCTCGGCACCATGAAGACGTCGTCGTACGTCAGGTCGTACGAGGGCTGGATGTCGTTGAGGAAACGCACGTGCTGCACATCCCAGTCGATCAGAGGTGGCCCCCGGACAGGTCAGCCAGGGGGAAAGAGCACGTACTTCATTCTCCCATGCCCGGGGCGCGGCGGGCCCCGGGCAGATCATCCAGGCTGGTCGGAGGGGGTCTCGGAGGATCCTCCAGGGCCGAGGGTCACGAAGAGTCCGGGCCCGCGGTCGGTGGCCTCGGCGAAGACCTCCTCGGCGACCTGCCACTCCTCGGGCCGCGCCGCGGCGTACGCCCGCCAGCCCCGGACGACCAGCAGCAGGCCCCGGTCGGCGGCCTGCTCCGGCCAGAGCGCGGGGTCGGCGAGGCAGTCGGCGAGCGCGTCCCAGTTGCGGCCGAACCAGTCGGGCAGGGCCAGGTCACGGGCGCAGCGGTCCATCAGCCCCGCCTTGTCCGTGACCCCGTCCAGGTCGAGCGTGCGCACGATCCGCCCGGCCGGGTCGTCCGTCGTCTCCGCACCGCTGTCCGCTGACGCCATGTCAGATCCCGTCCGGGTCGGACCGGTTGAGGGCGGGCTTGGGCGCCGGGCCGGCCGCCATCAGGTAGTCCGCGGCGGAGGTGTCGGTGACCAGGCTGGTGACCAGGCCCGAGCGCAGGACCGCGTCGATGGCGGGGGCCTTGCGCTGCCCGCCCGCGATCGCCACCACCTCGGGGATCCGGCGGAGCTGGTCGGCCGTGACCGTGATGCACCGCTCCCCCAGGTCCCGTCCGACCCGGCGGCCCTCGGCGTCGAAGAGGTGCGCGGACATCTCGGCGGCGACGCCCAGCGAGGCGTAGTGGGCGCGCTCCTCGTCGCTGAGCATGTCGTGCACGGTGGAGATGCCCGGTTCCCAGGAGCCGATGGAGACACAGGCGACGGTGACCTTGTCGAAGTACTCGAAGGCCCGCGCGATGCCCGTCTGGTGGCGCAGGGCGGTCGCGGTCGCCGCGTCCGGCAGCAGCATCGGCGCGTAGATGGGGTGCGCGTCGCCGCCGGAGACCTGGGCGGCGCGGCGCACCGCCTCCACCGAGCCGCGCTCGGCGGTCCCGGCGTCGTACACCCCGGTCAACTGCACCACCGTGCAGGGCGGCAGCTTGTCCAGCGCCGCCGCCATGTGGATGGTGGAGCGGCCCCAGGCCAGGCCGAGCACGTCCCCCTCGTCGACCAGCTCGCCGAGCAGGTCGGCGGCCACCTCCCCCAGGTTCTCCGGATCGGGGCTCTCCTCGGCGTCCGCCGGGGACTCCACCACGACCGCGTGCCGCAGCCCGTACCGGGCGCGCAGCGCGTCCGAGCGCTCGGCGTCCAGCTCGGCGGGCACCCGGATCTCGATCCGCACGAGGTCCCGTTCGAGGGCGGTCTCCAAGACCCGGGCCACCTTGAAGCGGCTGACGCCGAACTCCTCCGCGATCTGGATCTTGGATTTGCCCTCGAGGTAGAAGCGGCGGGCCATGGCCGCCGCCTGCACCAGCTCAGCGGGTCCCATCCGCATGGCTGACCGGCCCGCCGACATACCCGACACGGCGATCTCCTCACTGCTGTTCACTTACGCGGCTGTTCACACTCTGGATTCGCCGTTCATCCTCGCAGATCCGGCGGGCGGGATCAGCCCTGATGGGAGCCGTTCACTTGTCGTTCTTCAGTGGGCGCAGGCCCAGGACGCCCCCGCGGTGGCGGCCTGGGCACGGGTGCGCAATGCACGTACCGCCTCCGCCGGGTCGGATGCCCCGTAGACGGCCGAGCCCGCCACGAAGACATCGGCGCCGGCCTCCGCGCAGCGCTCGATCGTCGCGTCGGAGACCCCGCCGTCGACCTGGAGCCAGAGTTCGAGTCCGTGCTTGGCGATCAGCTCACGGGTGCGGCGGATCTTGGGCAGCATGATGTCCAGGAACGCCTGCCCCCCGAAGCCCGGCTCCACCGTCATGATCAGCAGCATGTCGAGTTCGGGCAGCAGGTCCTCGTACGGCTCGATCGGCGTGGCCGGCTTCAGGGCCATGGAGGCGCGGGCGCCCTTGGCGCGGATCTCGCGGGCGAGCCGTACCGGGGCGGCGGCGGCCTCCACGTGGAAGGTGACGGAACCGGCCCCCGCCTCGACGTACCGGGGCGCCCACCGATCGGGGTCCTCGATCATCAGGTGGCAGTCCAGCGGGGTGTCGGTCGCCCGCGCCAGGGACTCCACGACCGGTACGCCGAGGGTCAGGTTGGGGACGAAGTGGTTGTCCATCACGTCGACGTGGAGCCAGTCGGCTCCCTCGACCGCGCGCGCCTCGTCGGCGAGGCGGGCGAAGTCGGCGGAGAGGATGCTGGGGTTGATCTGCACGGGCATGCGTCCAAGCCTGCCATGCCCTCCGGGGGTGGTGGGGGGTTGGGTGCGGGGTTCCTCGCGGTCCTGGGGGTGGGTGGGGGCGGTGGTTTGGCTGCGGGGGGTGGGGGGGCTGGGTGCGCAGTTCCCCGCGCCCCTGGGGGTGGGTGGGGGGCGGGGCGGTCGTATGGGTGCGGGGGGTCGGGGGCTGGGTGCGCAGTTCCCCGCGCCCCTGGGGGTGGGTGGGGGGCGGGGCGGTCGTATGGGTGCGGGAGGTGGGGGGCTGAGCGCGCAGTTCCCCGCGCCCCTTTAAGGGGGATTTGGTTGCCGTGTTGCTACGCGGTGCGGCGGATGAGGGTGAGGTACATGGCGTCTGTGCCGTGGAGGTGGGGCCAGAGTTGGATGTCCGGGCCGTCGCCTAGGTCGGGGACGCCGGGCAGGAGGGGGCGGGCGTCGATGAGGTCGGTGTCCGGGTAGCGCTTGAGCACGTCGGCCACCACGGCCCGGGTCTCCGCCAGGTGCGGCGAGCAGGTCGCGTAGCCGACGACGCCGCCGACCCGTACCGCCTCCAGCGCACCGCGCAGCAGCTCCCGCTGGAGCGGTGCGAAGCCGTCCAGGTCCTCGGGCCGGCGCCGCCAGCGCGCCTCGGGCCGGCGCCGCAGCGCGCCGAGCCCGGTGCAGGGCACGTCGACGAGGACCCGGTCGAAGCTGCCGGGCCGCCACGGCGGCCGGGTGCCGTCGGCGGCGATCACCTGGTACGGCCCCGGGTTGCCGTCCAGCGCCCGGGCGACGAGCCCGGCGCGGTGCGGCTGCTTCTCGGAGGCCAGCAGGAAGGCGCCGCGCTCGGCGGCCAGCGCACCGAGCAGCGCGGCCTTGCCGCCGGGACCGGCGCATCCGTCCAGCCAGCGCCGGTCGGGCCCGTCCAGCGGCGCGGCGGCCAGGGCCAGCGCGACGAGCTGACTGCCCTCGTCCTGCACCCCGGCCCGGTTCTCCCGGACCGCCTGGACGGCCCCCGGCTCGCCGCCCTCGGCGAGCCGCACGGCATACGGCGACCAGCGCCCCGGCGCCGCGGCGGGCTCGGCGAGCAGTTCCTCGGCCATGGCCCGGCCGGGGCGGGCGACCAGTGTCACCTCGGGCCGCTCGTTGTCGGCGGCGAGGAGTTCCTCGATGCCGGCCCGGCCGCCGCCGAGCGAGTCCCACAGCGCGGAGACCACCCAGCGCGGGTGCGAGTGCACCACGGCCAGATGGTCCTCGGGGTCCTCGTCGTAGGGCGGCGCGACCTTCTCCAGCCAGCCGTCGAGGTCGTCCCGCGCGATCTTGCGCAGCACGGCGTTGACGAACTTGGCCCGCCCGTCCCCGAGCACCACCCGGGCCAGCTCCACCGTGGCCGAGACGGCGGCGTGGCTGGGGATCCGGGTGCCGAGCAGTTGGTGGGCGCCCAGCGCGAGCACGTCCAGGACGGGCGGGTCCACCTCCCTCAGCGGCCGGTCCACGCAGGCCGCGATCACGGCGTCGTACGTGCCCTGGCGGCGCAGCGTGCCGTAGACCAGCTCAGTGGCGAGGGCCGCGTCCCGCGCGTCGAAGTCGCCGCTTTCCCGGGCCTTGCGCAGCAATGGCGGCAGGACGAGGTTGGCGTAGGCGTCCCGCTCGTCCACGGCCCGCAGCGCCTCGAAGGCGAGGATGCGGACGGGGTCCTTCTGGGGCCGCCGGTAGGGCTTACCGGGCCTGCCGGGCTTACCGGGCCTGCCGGTGCTGGCGGTCTTGCGGGGACGGCGCGGCTGCTCGCTCACGTAAAAGGTGCTCCGGGTGTGGGACGAAACGTCCCCGCCAGCCTACGCCGCCGGTCAGCCGCCGAGCCGCTCGCCCTCGGCGATGCGAACCCCGCGCGCCCAGTCCGCGGCCCGCATCGGCTTCTTGCCCTGCGCCTGCACCCACAGCAGCTCGACGGCGTGCGAGCCGGTGCCGGCGTACACGTCGTTCTTGCCAGCCGACAGCTCGCCCGGGGCCAGGTCCGTCCGCTCGGTGACGGGGGCCACCTGCACGAGCTTGAGCCGCTCGCCGCGGAACGTGGTCCAGGCGCCGGGCGCGGGGGTGCAGCCGCGCACCACGCGGTCGACGCGCAGCGCGGGGGCGGCCCAGTCGACGCGGGCGTCCTCGACGGTGACCTTCGGGGCGAGGCTGACGCCGTCGGCGGGCTGCGGTACGGCCTTCAGGGTGCCGTCCTCGATGCCGTCCATGGTCGCGGCCAGCAGCCCGGCGCCGGCGAGCGCGAGCCGGGTCAGCAGGTCGCCGCTGGTGTCGGTGGCCCGGACCGTCTCGGTGATCGTCCCGTACACGGGCCCCGAGTCCAGCCCCTCCTCGATGAGGAAGGTGGAGGCCCCGGTGATCTCGTCGCCGGCCATGATGGCGTGCTGCACGGGCGCGGCGCCGCGCCAGGCGGGCAGCAGCGAGAAGTGCAGGTTGACCCAGCCGTGGGCGGGGATGTCGAGGGCGACGCGGGGCAGCAGGGCCCCGTAGGCGACGACGGGGCAGCAGTCGGGCCCGATCTCGCGCAGCCGTTCCAGGAACTCGGGGTCGCGCGGCTTGGCGGGCTTGAGCACCTCGATCCCGGCCTCCGCGGCGCGCTCGGCCACGGGAGAGGCGACCATCCTGCGACCCCGCCCGGCCGGCGCGTCCGGGCGGGTCACGACGGCCGCCACCTCGTGCCGCCCGGAGGCGATCAGGGCGTCCAGTGCGGGAACGGCGACCTCGGGGGTACCGGCGAAGACGAGCTTCATGGGCAGGACGGCCTCTCGGACGGAAACGATCAGGTCAACGCCCCAGTCTAGAAGCGCCCGGCCGCCGACGGCGCCCAGCCCCCGCCTGAGAGGCGAGCCTCTCGGCCGACAGTAAACGGGTGGTGCGCGGGCGGGAGAAAGGACCCGAAGGCCGAAGGCCGAGGGGGGCGCACGAACATCCCCCCACGCCCCACCCCCGTGACCCGCGGAGCGTTCCCGCGTTGGTCAAGAAAGAGTTGACCACCCCCGGGCCGCCCGCCGCGGCCCGATTCCTTTCAACGCCGGTTCGAGAGGCTTGTTCATGGCCGACCACGCAACCCACGACGCCCAGGCTCGGGCCAGCCTGCACTTGCTGGTGCGGGACATCGAGCGGGTCCGTCGGCAGGTGGACGCACTGCGCACGCTCACCGCCCAGTTGGGCAACGTCTACCGCCCCCGCCGCTCCGGCCCCTCCACGGGCTTCGTCGTCTACGGACGTGCCCCCGCCCCGACGGTCCGTCTCGCCCAGGAGCTGCGGGACAGTGTCGAGACCCTGGTCACGGCCGCCGTGGACTTCGACCGCTCGCTCGGCTTCTCCTGGGACGCGGTGGGCTCCGCCCTCGGCGTCACCAAGCAGGCCGTGCACCGCCGTTACGGCGCCCGCCGCGCGGCCGCCGCCCAGGCCGCCCCCGCGGACCCCGAGCGCACCCCCGAACCGGGCACCCGCCCGGTGAACGTGGGCGGCGGCATCTCCCCGGTCCCCACGGTCCCCGCCGCCCGCTCCATGCCGACCCAGCCGACGGCCGGCAGTCCGTCCCTCCGCAACGACCCCAGGCCCACCGCCTTCCCGTCCCCCCGCAACGGCTGACCTCACCCGTCCCCCCATGGCCCCGCCCTCCTGCCCGGGAGGGCGGAGCCATGTCCGCAAGGGCAGGCCGCGTCCGGAAGGCCGGGACCATGCCCGGCCGCGAACCGACCACCCGCACCGGCCCCTCACCCGATGTCCGGCGGATCGATCCGCACCCGCACCCGCACCGCCCCCTCCGCGCCCCCCCGGGCCATCCGCGCCGCCTGCGCGGACTTCAGCGCGGCGGCCAGGGCCGCCCCGCGTCCCGGCGGCACCCGTACCAGCGCCCGCTCCCAGTGCTCACCGGGCGGCGGCGCCCCCGGCCGCCGCGCCCCGCCGGGAGCGGTGACCGGCATCGGCACGGGCCCCAGCACCTCGGCCTCGCCGGGCAGGTCCACCGCGCCGAGGAACTCGGCCACCGCCTCGCCGGGCCCGGAGACCGCGGCCATCCGGGACACCGGCGGGAACCCCAGCTCGGCCCGCTCCGCCAGCTCCCGTACCGCGTGGCCGACCGGGTCCCAGCGGACCAGCGCCTGCACCGGCCGCAGGGTGGGCTCCGCGACGATGACCACCGTGCCGCCCGCCGACTGCGGCCGGACCAGCGCGGACGCCGCCAGCCAGCGCCGCAGCGCGTCCTCGCCGGCCCGCAGGTCGGGCCGCCCGAGCATGGCCCAGCCGTCGAGGAGCAGCGCCGCCGCGTACCCGCCCTCGGCGACGGGCTCCGCGCCCGGGGTGCTGACGACGAGCGCGGGCGCCCCCGGCACCGTGTCCAGGACGTGCTCGCGCCCCGAGGTGCGCACCGGTACGGCGGGGAAGGCCCGCCCCAGTTCCTCGGCGGTCCGCCGGGCCCCGACGACCTGGGCCCGCAGCCGGAACCCCCCGCACTCCGGGCAGTGCCAGCCGCCCTCCTCGCGCCCGCACCACCCGCAGCGCAGCGCCGCCCCCGACTCCTGCCCCTCCAGCGGCCCGGAACAGTGCCGGCACCGCGCCGGGGCCCGGCACGCGGCACAGGCCAGCCGCGGTACGTAACCCCGCCGGGGCACCTGCACCAGCACCGGCCCGTGCCGCAGGCCCTCGCGGACGGTCGTCCAGGCCAGGGTGGGCAGGCGCGCGGCGCGGGCGGCCTCGTCCCGGGCGAGGTCGCCGTCTCCGACGGTCCGCATCAGCGGCGCGGCGGCGCGCACCCGCTCGCGGGAGGCGACCAGCGGCCGGGCCCACCCCGTCTCCACCAACTGGGCGGCCTCGACCGTGCACGCGACACCGCCCAGCAGGAACCCGCACCCGTCCTGCGCCGCCCGCAGCAGCAGCACCTCGCGCGCGTGCGGCTGCGGGGCGTGCTGCTCGCTGTGGCTGTCGTCGCCGTCGTCCCAGAGCGCGACCAGCCCCAGGTCCCGGACGGGGGCGAACATGGCCGCCCGGGTCCCGATCACCGCCCGGACCGCCCCCCGCCGCACCGCCAGCCACTGCGCGTACCGCTTCTCGGGCCCGGCGTCGGCGGTGAGCACGGCGTGCCGCCCCTCCCCCAGCAGCGCGGTCAGCGCGGCGTCGACCCGGGCGACCGTCCGCCCGTCCGGCAGGACGACGAGCGCGCCGCGCCCGGAGGCCAGCGTGGCGGCCACGGCCCGCGCCAGTTCCTCGCTCCACTCGGGTCCCGGCAGCGCGTTCCACACGGCGCGCGGCGAGCCCCCCGAGGCCAGCGCCGCCAGGAACCCGGCCCCGCGCTCGTACCGCTCCCAGCTCCCCGGCCCGGGCGCGGGCGGCGGGGGCAGCGGCGCCGGGGACGGCCGCCGCTCGGCGCGGGCGTTGCGCGGCGGCACCGCCAGTTGCAGCACATCGGCGAGGCTGCCCGCGTAGCGGTCGGCGACGGCCCGGGCCAGCCCGAGCAGTTCCGCGTCCAGCACCGGCTCGGGCGAGACGACCTGGGCCAGCGCGGCCAGCGGCCCGGAGTAGTCCGACTCGGCGAGCCGCTCGACGAGGAACCCGTCGACCAGCCCGCCGCCCTCGCGCCGCCCCTGCCGGACCCGGTGCCGCCCGGCCCCGAACCGCACCCGCACCCGCACCCCGGGCTGCGCGTCGGCGTCCAGCTCCGCGGGCACGGCGTAGTCGAAGTACCGGTCGAGATGCAGCACGCCCTTGTCGACCAGCACCCGCGCGACCGGCAGCTCCCCGGCCAGCGCGGCCCCCCGCCAGGTCCGCGGCTTGGCCCGCGGCACCGACGCCTTGCGCACACTCTCCCGGATCAACGCGAGCTGCTCGGGCGGCCCCCCCTCCCGGCCCCCGCCCACCTGCTCATCGTCGCTGCTCACACCAGCATTCTTACCAAACGGCACTGACAGCGGCGTCGCGCCTCGTGTGCCGTTCCCAGCCGACGCGGGGTGTCAACGGGTCGGGAATCGCTCCCTCGACACGGCGGGTGGGATCGGCTTCGCTCCGAAGGAGGAAACGGGAAACGCCCGTTTCGTCTTGTTCGGCCCAGCCGCCTGCCGCAGGCTGAACCGCGGCGCTTCCCGGCTGCCGGCCGAGAGCGACGGAGGTCGAAGTGCCGGAGACACCGAACGACTTCGGGTCGGAACTGCGCCGGAGGCGTATGGCCGCCCGGCTCTCCCTGCAACAGCTCGCACAGCGCGTGCACTACAGCAAGAGCCAGCTCAGCAAGGTGGAGCGCGGTCTCAAGCGTCCCACCCCGGAGCTGGCCCGCCTCTGCGACACCGTACTGCGGGCAGACGGCGCGCTCTCCCGCCTCGCGGAGACCGCCCAGCCCTCCCGGGCGCCCCTGCCCGTCTCCTCCCACAGCGACGACGAGGTGTGGTTGATGCACTTGCGCAAGGACGGTTCCAGCGCGTTCCAGCGCGTGACGCGCCGGGGCCTGATCACGGCCGGCACCGCGTCCGTACTGGGCGCGCGGGCCGGTGATGCCTGTCCAGCGGTTCCCGTGGACGAGGCGGCCCAGACCCTTGTGGACGCCTCACGCATGGTGTTCGACCAACTGCGGCGACTGGGCCAGTCGTCCGGCCCCGCGAGTGTGCTGCCTCCGCTCGTCGCCCAGACCCACGCCCTCGAACAGTTGGCCGCGCTCAGTGGTCGGCGCACCGGGCGACAGCTTCTCCTTCTCGCCTCCCGCTACGCCGAGTACGCGGGCTGGATGGCCCAGGAGTCCGGAGACGACGCCACCGCGATCTGGTGGACCGACCGAGCGGTGGGACTGGCGGACGCCGGCGCGGACGCCGGTCTCGCCAGCTACGCCCAGGTCCGCCGCTCCCTGATCAGTCTCTACCGGGGGGAAGCCGCTGAAGCCGTCGGTCTCGCCGCCCACGCCCTCGGCAGCGATGCCCCGGCACGCGTGCGTGGTCTGGCGGCGCAGCACCTCGCACAGGGCAGGGCCGTACAGGGCGATTACGACGCCTGCATGCGCAACCTCGATCTGGCGCGGAAGCTGCTCGAACAGGACGCCGCCGATCCGGTTCAGCCGGTGCTGGGCGCCTCCCACGTACCGGACGTGGTCTCCATGTTCACGGGCTGGTGCCTGTACGACCTGGGCCATCCGAAGCAGGCAGCCGCGCTCCTCGACGAGGAGACCGCACGCATCCCGGCGCACGCCTCCCGCACCCGGGCACGTTACGGCGTCCGTCGAGCGCTGGCCCACGCGGCGGCGGGAGACATCGACCGCGCCTGCCATCTCACCTCGGAGATCCTGCCGTCCGTACGCCTCGTCCGCTCGGCGACCGTTTCGAGCGATCTGGACCGCTTGTGCCAGACCTTGAGGCGACACTCACGCAACACGGCAGTACGGGACCTCTTGCCCGAATTATCCACCGCGTCCGTCCGCTGCTCCGTCTCCTAGAAGGGACCCGACCATGCACGAGATCTTTCTCAACTACCGGACCAAGGGCGGCAGGGAGGTCGCGCACCTCTGCGCCCAGGCACTGTCGGCCAGGTTCGGCACGGACAGCGTCTTCCTCGCCGGACGGTCCATCGACCTGGGTGAGAAAATGGACGTCCTGCTGCGGACCGCCCGCCGCAGCGAGGTCCTGCTCGCCCTGATCGACGAGGGGTGGCTGACCGTCCCCGACCGGAAGCGACCCGCTCGGCGCGCGTTGGACAATCCCGACGACTGGGTGCGCCGCGAGATCGAAGCGGCTCTCGATGCGGGAACCCTGGTCGTACCGGTGTTCGTCGGACGCGGGGTGGAACAGCTCGATCCGCGGCGGCTGCCCGGATCGATCGCCGAGATCGCCGAGTACCAGTACGCGCGGGTGCACATGAGCAGCATCGACACCGATCTGGCCCGGCTCGGGGACCGTCTCGCACGGCAGTTGCCCGCCCTCGCGGCCCTGGACGGCAACCGCTCCCCCGGCGCTTCCGGGTCCGGAGCGCCGGAAGCCGCCGCCGTCCGAACCGATCGGCAGAGCGGCGGCATCGGCAATGTCGCGGGCTCGGTCGAGACGTACATCAACGACACCCACGCTCCGCTGCACGCCGGCCGGGGCGATCAGCACAACGGTCCGCGCTTCGACGGCGACGGAACGAACTACGTCGCCGGGGACAACCACGGCGGCATACGGCAGGGCTTCGGCACCCGGACGCCTCGCGGAGGCGAGAGGAAGTGACGGAGATCCACGAGGGGGTGTTCGTCAACGAGGCCCACGGCTCGGTGCACAGCGGTTCCGGCGCCCAGTTCAACTTCTACGTACGAACCGCCGAGGAGAAACTGCGCGAACGAGCGCGGGGACGGACGCGCACCATCGCCGAAGAGGACCGCGTCCACATCGCCCAGCGCTTCCTGGCCCCACCCGGACTGCAACGTGCCCGCGACCGCGTCCGCGACACGCACACGGTGCTGATCGACGGCCTTCCGGGCAGCGGTCGCCGTACCGCCGCGCTGATGCTGCTGCACGAACTGCCCGAGACCCACGGCAGCCTCCATGAACTCCCGGACACCTCCGACGACAAGAGCGCCTCTCTCCTCGACCCGGGGGACGTAGGGCCGGGCGACCGGTTGCTGCTGGATCTGTCGGAGGTGGAGGAGTCGCGGTACCTGGACGTCCAAGGGGAGCTGTCCGGTCTGCGCAGCACGCTCATCGGGCGGGGAGCACATCTCGCGGTGGTGCTCCCGCACCACCTCGCCTACCTCCTCAGGGCCGATCTGCGCTACCTCGTGGCGGAGGTCGGCCGCCCTTCGCCCCACCGGGTGCTCAAGCGTCATCTGCGGGCCGTCGGCATCATGCCCACGGCCGAGGAACTGAGCGGTGCCGAGCTGCTCACCTACTTGGCGAAGGCGCCGATGCGCGACGTGGCGGCACTGGCCGACCGGATACGGCACTGCCGGGACCGCTCCCCGGCCGACCGGGGCCTGCCGGACTGGCTCGCCCGGTCCTTGGCCGTCCAGCAGGACCGGAGCGCCCAGGTGGCGGCGGACCTGACGGCCATGCGCAGCGGCCGGGAAAGAGCTCTTCTCATCTCCACGGCGATGTTTCACGGAGCGACCGCCGAAACGGTGCTTCGGGCCACCAACGCGCTGCTGGACGTGATGAGTCACCCACCGGACACGACGCCCCGCCTGGACCGGGCCGATCTGCACGCGGAGCTCTCCATGATCGGCGTCGAACCGCAACCGGACGGACGCGTCCGCTTCGGCGCCGAGGGGTACGACCGTGCCGTACGGGACCACTTCTGGACTTTTCTGCCGGACGTCCGCCGTCAGCTCCGGGACTGGTTCAAGGAGTGTCTGACCGACGCAGCGATCGGTCCGGCCGACCGGGAGGCGGCCATCACCCGCTTCGGCCGGCAGGTTCTGCGCACCGGTCGGCCCGAGGACCTCGCCTGGCTGGCCGAACGGTGGATGTCGGTCCGGCCCTGGGAACGGTTCGTGCCGGAAGCGTCCCAGGCGCTCGCGATCGGCCTGGACGACGAGCGGTACGGCCGCTTCTTCCGGCAGCGCGTCTACGACTGGGCCACCTCCGCCGAGACGGACAACCGATTGCGTCAGATCCTCGTCTCGGTCTGCTCGCAGACGATGGCTCTGACCCACCCCGACCAGGCCCTGGTGCGCCTGCACCATCTCGCTCGGCGTGCGCGCGGCCCGGTCGCCGCCAATGCCCGGCAGGCGGTACTGGATCTGGCCGGCTCCGATGAGCGTCTCTACCGGCAGATGCTCGACCGGCTGGCCGCCGGTCTGGCAGACGACCGGTGGCCGACGGATCGGACATTGTTCACGGAACTGGCGGATCCGCTCCGCGGTCTCGGGTTCGCCACCGTCCGCGCGTCCCTGATCGCCTGCTGGCGCTCGGTGCTTCGACGGCCGGTCGAAACCTGGGCCGCTCCCGTCCGCGACTGGCTCACCGCCGGTGTGGACCTCCGCCACCGCCGCCTCGTCCTGCCGGTACTCGCGGCGGCCGCGGCCACGGACACCCGGGTCTCGGGCCGCGTCTACCGGGTCGCGCTCGACTGGGAGCGTGCCGGGCACAGCGACGAGCGCGCCGCCACCGTCCGCGACCTGCTGCGGACGATCGACGCGGCTCAGGGCCTGGATTTCCACGGCCGGGCCGCCTGACGACGTCGAAACATCTCCTAGCGAGGATCCGGAGACGGATCTTCTTGATTCGGGGGGCCTCCCATGAGTTCTGGACACCGGACCATGACTCTCTTCGTCACGGTCATCCTGGGCCTGATCCTGGTCATCCTCGGCCTGAGCGCCGAGTGGCCCTTGTGGGCCTGGCCGACCGTGGCCGCACTGATGCTGGTGATCGCCGCGGTCACGGACAAGGTCCTCGCCCCGGCGCCCGAACCGTTCCCGCGGCGACTGGGCGAGGACCCCGATCTGCCGCTGCCCGAGCCACAGCGCCAGGAGCACCGGATCACCCATGTGGCGTTGCCCAGCTCGGTACCCGACTACGACTTCTCGTTCTCCGCCACGGTCCGCTGGCTGATGCTCGACGCCCCGGCCGACGCTCCTCACGTCAACGCCGCCGGCCTGGCCGTCGACGCCGTACTCCAGCGGGCCCGTGCGGTGACCGCCCAGCAGCCGCCCCACCGCAGCGCCTTCTGCCAGCACCAGCTCGACGGGGCGCTGGCGACCATGCGTCCCGACCCCACCGGCCGGGTCACGGCGATGGCACAGAACGTCTCCCTGGTCCTCCCCGAGCACGACCGGGAGCGCCTCGCCAAGCTCTCCGACGTCCGCAAGGACGAGGACGTGTGGGAGCACGAGCGGAACTACGAACGCAGCAAGCGCGCCTACCTGGGCGACGACGTGCTCAAGAACACGGGCAGCGCCGTGGTGTGGTGGCTGTCCCGGAACGACGACAAGGTGGAGGACGCGGTGGACCGCATCGGCCTGCTCGCCAGGCTCTCCGCCGCGGCCAACAACGAAGAGGTGGCGCCCCCGTTCGCGCACCTCGCGCCACAGGCTGCGGCGGGCGGAGGAACGGTGAACGGCCATGCCTTCCCGTACTGGCAGCGGCCCCATGAACCGACCACTCCGGTGCCGGACGCGGACCCGGTCCCGGATCTCTCCGTCGACACGCTCCTCGCGTGGTTCGGCGTCTCCCCCGCCGACCCGGACTTCGACCTGTTCGCGGAACGGCTCCTCAAGCTGGCGGAGACACACGGCGCGGCGAAGCTGACGGAGGAACTGCGACAGCGCTTCGGTCCCGGACCGGGACGGCCGGATGATCCGGACGGTGGCGATCCCAGTGCGGCGGACGGCTCCGGGCCTCCGGATCATGGCACCCCGGCTCCATGACACGCAGAGGCCCGGCACCCCCCAGGGCGCCGGGCCTCCCGTGAGACGGGGTGCTACAGGCCCGCCGCCTCGCGCAGCGCGTCCACGCGGTTCGTCTTCTCCCAGGTGAAGTCCGGCAGCTCGCGGCCGAAGTGGCCGTACGCGGCGGTCTGGGCGTAGATCGGGCGGAGCAGGTCGAGGTCGCGGATGATGGCGGCCGGGCGGAGGTCGAAGACCTCGTCGATCGCCTTCTCGATCTTCTCCTGGTCGATCGTGGCGGTGCCGAAGGTCTCCACGAACAGGCCGACCGGCTCGGCCTTGCCGATCGCGTACGCCACCTGGACCTCGCAGCGGGAGGCGAGGCCCGCGGCGACCACGTTCTTGGCGACCCAGCGCATGGCGTAGGCGGCGGAGCGGTCGACCTTGGACGGGTCCTTGCCGGAGAAGGCGCCGCCGCCGTGGCGGGCCATACCGCCGTACGTGTCGATGATGATCTTGCGGCCGGTGAGGCCGGCGTCGCCCATCGGGCCGCCGATCTCGAAGCGGCCGGTGGGGTTGACCAGCAGGCGGTAGTTCTCGGTGTCGAGCTTGATGCCGTCCTCGACCAGCGCCTTCAGCTCGGGCTCGACGACGAACTCGCGGATGTCGGGGGCGAGCAGCGAGTCCAGGTCGATGTCGGAGGCGTGCTGGGAGGAGACGACGACCGTGTCCAGACGGACCGCCTTGTCGCCGTCGTACTCGATGGTGACCTGGGTCTTGCCGTCGGGGCGCAGGTAGGGGATGGTGCCGTTCTTGCGGACGTCCGAGAGGCGCTTGGACAGGCGGTGCGCCAGGAAGACCGGCAGCGGCATCAGGGTCGGCGTCTCGTCGGAGGCGTAGCCGAACATCAGGCCCTGGTCGCCGGCGCCCTGCTTGTCCAGCTCGTCCTCGTCGCCCTCGACCCGGGTTTCGTACGCCGTGTCGACGCCCTGCGCGATGTCCGGCGACTGGGCGCCGATCGACACCGACACGCCGCAGGACGCGCCGTCGAAGCCCTTCTTGGAGGAGTCGTAGCCGATCTCCAGGATCTTGCCGCGCACCAGCGTGGCGATGTCGGCGTAAGCCTTGGTGGTGACCTCGCCGGCCACGTGGACCAGGCCGGTGGTGATCAGGGTTTCGACAGCCACCCGAGAGGTCGGGTCCTCCCGCAGGAGCGCGTCGAGGATGGTGTCACTGATCTGGTCAGCGATCTTGTCGGGGTGACCTTCGGTCACGGACTCCGAGGTGAACAGGCGACGGGACACAACGCTCCCTGGGGTTGCAGCGGCTGCTGGCTGATCATGGTTGGACGGCACGGGGAGCTGCACCCGGCGACGTCCGAGAACAGTTTATCGGTCGCGCTCGGCCGCGGGCCCACCCGTCTCGACTCTCAAGAAGGCTGTGACCTGCGGCACGCGCATTCTGCCCAATGAGCGGCGCCCTTGGCCAGGGGCGCCGCGGCCGAATGTGTCAGATACGCGGGTGCTCCACCGGGGTCGGAGGGAGCCTCGACACGGCCGGAGGAGTCAGTCGAGGCGGGCCGCGACGAGGTCCCACACCGTTTCGGCCAGGGCTTCCTTGGGGCCGTACGGGACGGGGGTCTCGCTGCCGTCGGCGCCGAGCACCACGGCCTCGTTCTCCTCGGCGCCGAAGGTCTTGCGCTCGCCGACCTCGTTGACGACGAGCAGGTCGCAGCCCTTGCGCCGGAGCTTGGCGCGGCCGTGGGCGAGGACGTCGTCGGTCTCGGCGGCGAAGCCGACCACGATCTGGCCGGGCCGGGCGCGGCGCGCGGAGATCTCCGCGAGGATGTCCGGATTGCGCACCAGGGCGATGGGCGCGGGCTCCTGGTCGTCCTGTTTCTTGATCTTGCCGGTGGCGTAGACGGCGGGCCGGAAGTCCGCGACCGCGGCGGCCATGACGACCGCGTCGGCGTCCCCGGCGGCCTTCAGCACCGCCGCGCGCAGTTCCTCGGCCGTGCCGACGGTGACCAGGTCGACGCCGGCCGGGTCGGGCAGCGCGGCGTTGGCCGAGATCAGGGTCACCCGGGCGCCCCGCGCGGCGGCGGTGCGGGCGAGGGCGTAGCCCTGCTTGCCCGAGGAGCGGTTGCCGAGGAAGCGGACCGGGTCGAGGGGTTCGCGGGTGCCGCCGGCGGTGACGACGACGTGCCGGCCGGCCAGGTCGGGCTCGGGGACGCCCCGGGCGAGCACCCGGCGGCAGAGTTCGAAGATCTCGGCGGGGTCGGGGAAGCGGCCCTTGCCGGTGTCGGCGCCGGTGAGGCGGCCGACGGCCGGTTCGATCACGACGGCGCCGCGGCGGCGCAGCGTCGCCACGTTCTCCCGGGTGGCCGGGTGTTCCCACATCTCGGTGTGCATCGCGGGGGCGAAGACGACCGGGCAGCGGGCGGTGAGCAGGGTGTTGGTGAGCAGGTCGTCGGCGAGGCCGTGGGCTGCCTTGGCGAGCAGGTCGGCGGTGGCGGGGGCGACGACGACGAGGTCGGCGTGCTGGCCGATGCGGACGTGCGGGACCTCGTGGACGTCGTCCCAGACCTCGGTGGAGACCGGGTGGCCGGAGAGGGCCGACCAGGTGGCGGCGCCGACGAAGTGCAGTGCGGAGGCGGTGGGGACGACCCGGACGTCGTGCCCGGACTCCGTGAACCGGCGCAGCAGCTCACCCGCCTTGTAGGCGGCGATGCCGCCGCTGACCCCCAGGACGACCTTGGGCTTGTCCACCGTCTCTCCCCGGACCTCGGAAAACGTACGACCCCCATCACACACCACAGGCCCGGCAGACGTGCTGCCGGGCCTGTGGACAAGTCAGCGTCGAGCTGAAAATACTACTGCGCGGTGTCTGACCGCCGACGCACTACTGCGCGGGGCCCTCGACGGCCTCGGAGGTCAGCAGCCCCGCGTTGATCTCGCGCAGGGCGATCGAGAGCGGCTTCTCGTGGACGTGCGTGTCGACGAGGGGACCGACGTACTCGAGGAGGCCCTCGCCGAGCTGCGAGTAGTACGCGTTGATCTGGCGGGCCCGCTTGGCCGCGTAGATCACGAGGCTGTACTTCGAGTCGGTGGCCTCGAGGAGCTCGTCGATCGGCGGGTTGATGATGCCCTCGGGCGCGGAGATGGAAGAGGACACGCTCTACCTTCCGATGGATGGGAAAGAATCAGTCTCAGTGACCGGATGTGATCACACGACGTCCATCAAGGCTAGCAGCTCGCGCGCCACGTCCTCGACGGAGGTGTTGACCAGGGTGCTGTCGAACTCGGGTTCGGCCGCCAGCTCCACCTTGGCCGCCGCGAGACGGCGCTCGATGACCTCGGGCGGCTCGGTGCCCCGGCCGGTGAGCCGGCGCACCAGCTCCTCCCAGGAGGGAGGGGCGAGGAACACCAGTTGGGCCTCCGGCATGGAGTCGCGGACCTGCCGGGCGCCCTGGAGGTCGATCTCCAGCAGCACCGGCTCCCCCGCCGCCAGCTTCTCCAGCACGGCCGCGCGGGGCGTGCCGTAGCGGTTGCCGGCGAACTCGGCCCACTCCAGCAGCTCGCCGTTGGCGATCAGCTTGTCCATCTCCTCGTCGGTGACGAAGAAGTAGTGGACCCCGTGCTGCTCGCCCGGCCGGGGCTTGCGGGTCGTCGCCGACACCGAGAGCCAGACCTCGGGGTGTTCCTTGCGCATATGAGCGACGACCGTGCTCTTGCCGACCCCGGAGGGGCCGGAGAGCACGGTCAGCCGCGGACGTGAATCCGGGGGCACGGGGGTCGTCCCCCGGGGTGTTGCAGCCATGCGGCGATTATTCCAGCAATCCCGGAGTGGTCCGGACTCAGTTGCCGGTGCTGCCGAACTCACGCTCCAGCGAGGCGATCTGGTTGGACCCGAGACCGCGCACGCGGCGGCTCTCGGAGATGCCGAGTCGCTCCATGATCTGCTTGGCGCGGACCTTGCCCACGCCCGGCAGCGACTCCAGGAGGGCGGAGACCTTCATCTTGCCGATGACGTCGTTCTCCTGGCCCTGCTTGATGACCTCGTGAAGGGAGGCGCCGGAGTGCTTGAGTCGATTCTTGACCTCGGCCCGCTCCCGGCGAGCCGCGGCGGCCTTTTCGAGCGCGGCTGCGCGCTGTTCAGGGGTAAGGGGCGGAAGAGCCACGCCTACGTCACCTCGGATGTCGAACTGTCGGATACGGACCGGTGAGGAACCTAGTCGCCCCACACCAGGGGAGCCACGAGCAACACGCTCGCCCGGTGTCCCCCACTGCCAGGACGGCGTGGAAGGGGCCCCCACTCGTCGGAGACTAGCGGTCAAGGCCGCAAGAGTCAGCGAGAACAGCGGAAAAGTCCTGGTCAGCCTCCATGAGGCCCGACATTCTGGACATAACGCCTCGGATTTGAGGATGTATTCACCTTCGGGCCGGACTCAAGGCCGGACTCGGGGCCGGACTCAGGCGGCGGCGAGGACGGACCTGATCTCGTCCGCGAACCGGTCGGCGGACCCGCGCAGCGCGCTCACGTCGGGTCCGTGCCGCAGCACGCCCCGGCTGACGTTCGGCACCACGTCGCGCAGCGCGGACCCGAAGACCCGGGGAAGATCGGCCGGGGCCGCCCCCTGGGCGCCGATGCCGGGCGCCAGCAGCGGGCCGTTGATGCCGAGGTCGTACGCGGAGAGGTCGCCGAGGGTGGCGCCGACCACCGCGCCGAAGGAGCCGAGCGGCTCCGCCCCCGCGTTCTCGGCCGCCAGGCGGGCCAGCACGGTCGCGCCGACGGTGCGTCCGTCCTCCCGCACGGCGTGCTGGACCTCGCCGCCCTCGGGGTTGGAGGTCAGCGCCAGCACGAACAGGCCGCAGCCGCTCTCGCGCGCCAGGTCGACGGCCGGCTTCAGCGAGCCGTAGCCGAGGTACGGCGAGACGGTCAGCGCGTCCGAGTACAGCGGGGCGTCCGGGCGCAGGAACGACTCGGCGTACGCGGCCATGGTGGAGCCGATGTCGCCGCGCTTGGCGTCCATCACCACCAGCGCCCCGGCGGCCCGCGCCGCCGCCACGGTCTGCTCCAGGACGGCGATGCCGCGGGAGCCGAACCGCTCGAAGAAGGCGCTCTGCGGCTTGACGACGGCGACCCGGTCGGCCACCGCCTCGACGACCGTGCGGCTGAACCGCTCCAGGCCGGCCACGTCGTCGGCCAGGCCCCACTCGGCGAGCAGGGCGGCGTGCGGGTCGATGCCCACGCACAGCGGGCCGCGCTCGTCCATGGCCCGGCGCAGCCTGGCGCCGAAGGGCTCGTTCATGCGGGATTCCTCACATCGGCGCCGACCGCGTCGGCGAGGGTGGCGTACGGGCTCTGCCGCAGACGGGCGGCGAGGCCCTTGTGGACGGTCCGGCACCAGAAGGGGCCCTCGTAGACGAACGCGCTGTAGCCCTGGACCAGGGTGGCGCCGGCCAGGATGCGCTGCCAGGCGTCCTCGGCGGTCTCGACGCCGCCGACGCCGATCAGGGTGATCCGGTCGCCCACGCGCGCGTAGAGGCGGCGCAGCACCTCCAGGGAGCGCGCCTTGAGCGGGGCGCCGGACAGGCCGCCGGCCTCCTGGACCAGGGAGGGTCCGGATTCCAGACCGAGTCCTTCGCGCGCGATGGTGGTGTTGGTGGCGATGATGCCGTCCAGACCGAGTTCGACGGCGAGGTCGGCGACCGCGTCGACGTCCTCGTCGGCCAGGTCGGGGGCGATCTTGACCAGCAGCGGTACGCGCCGGGCGGCGGCGACCCGGTCGGCGGCCTCGCGGACAGCCGTCAGCAGCGGGCGCAGCGCCTCGGTGGCCTGGAGGTCGCGCAGGCCCGGCGTGTTCGGCGAGGAGACGTTGACGACGAGGTAGTCGGCGTACGGGGCCAGCCGCTCGGCGGACTTCACGTAGTCGGCGACGGCCTCCGCCTCGGGGACGGCCTTGGTCTTGCCGATGTTGACGCCGACGACCGTGCGGAAGACCGGCCGGCGGGAGGCCAGGCGGGCGGCGACGGTCAGCGAGCCGTCGTTGTTGAAGCCCATGCGGTTGATCAGCGCCCGGTCGGCGACCAGGCGGAACAGCCGCTTCCTGGGGTTGCCGGGCTGCGGCTCCCCGGTGACGGTGCCGATCTCGACGTGGTCGAAGCCGAGCATCGCCATGCCGTCGATGCCGACGGCGTTCTTGTCGAAGCCGGCCGCGAGGCCGAAGGGCCCATGCATGCGCAGGCCGAGCGCCTCGGTGCGCAGTTCCGCGTACCGCGGGGCGAGCGCGGCGGCGACGAAGGTGCGCAGCACGGGGACACGGGCGGCGAGCCGGATCCAGCGGAAGGCGAGATGGTGCGCCCGCTCCGGGTCCAGCCGGGAGAAGACGAGCTTGAAGAAGATCTTGTACATGGTGTCCTCGGGATGCCTCACGGGCGGTGGGCGCCTGATGGGGGCCGCATGAAGAGGGGGACACCGTCCGCCGGTGTCCCCCTCGGGGCCGCTAGTCGCGGGCCGCGGTCAGGAACTCCGCGTGTTCCTGGAGCGACCGGACGCCCACGTCGCCGTGGTTGAGGGCGTCGATGCCCTGCACCGCCGCCGCCAGCGCCTGGACGGTGGTCAGGCACGGCACGGACCGCGCCACGGCCGCCGTACGGATCTCGTAGCCGTCGAGGCGGCCGCCGGTGCCGTACGGGGTGTTGACGATGAGGTCGACCTCGCCGTCGTGGATGAGCTGGACGATCGTCTTCTCGCCGTTGGGGCCGGTGCCCTCGGACTGCTTGCGCACGACGGTGGCGTTGATGCCGTTGCGCCGCAGGACCTCGGCGGTGCCGGAGGTGGCGAGCAGCTCGAAGCCGTGCGCGACCAGCTCCCGGGCCGGGAAGATCATCGAGCGCTTGTCGCGGTTGGCGACCGAGATGAACGCCCGTCCCTTGGTCGGCAGCGGCCCGTACGCGCCCGCCTGCGACTTGGCGTACGCCGTGCCGAAGACGGAGTCGATGCCCATGACCTCGCCGGTGGAGCGCATCTCCGGGCCGAGCACGGTGTCGACACCGCGGCCGTGGATGTCCCGGAAGCGGGACCACGGCATCACGGCCTCCTTGACGGAGATCGGCGCGTCCAGCGGCAGCTCGCCGCCGTCGCCGTGGGCCGGCAGCAGCCCCTCGGCGCGCAGCTCGGCGATGGTGGCGCCCAGCGAGATCCGGGCGGCGGCCTTCGCCAGCGGCACCGCGGTCGCCTTGGAGGTGAACGGCACGGTCCGCGAGGCGCGCGGGTTGGCCTCCAGGACGTACAGGATGTCCCCGGCCAGCGCGAACTGGATGTTGATCAGGCCGCGTACGCCGACGCCCGCGGCGATGCCCTCGGTGGAGGCGCGCAGCCGCTTGATGTCGAAGCCGCCGAGCGTGATCGGGGGCAGCGCGCACGCCGAGTCGCCGGAGTGGATGCCGGCCTCCTCGATGTGCTCCATGACGCCGCCCAGGTACAGCTCCTCGCCGTCGTACAGGGCGTCGACGTCGATCTCGATGGCGTCGTCGAGGAAGCGGTCGACCAGGACCGGCCGGGAGGGGCTGATCTCGGTGGACTCGGCGATGTAGGACTCCAGGCGGGTCTCGTCGTAGACGATCTCCATGCCGCGTCCGCCGAGGACGTAGGAGGGGCGCACCAGGACCGGGTAGCCGATCTCGTCGGCGATGGCCTTGGCCTCGGCGAAGGTGGTGGCGGTGCCGTGCTTGGGGGCGGGCAGGCCCGCCTCGGCCAGCACCCGGCCGAAGGCACCGCGGTCCTCGGCGGCGTGGATGGCCTCGGGCGAGGTGCCGACGATCGGCACGCCGTTGTCCTTGAGCGCCTGGGACAGGCCGAGCGGGGTCTGGCCGCCCAACTGGACGATGACGCCCGCGATCGGGCCGGCCTGCGCCTCGGCGTGCACCACCTCCAGGACGTCCTCCAGGGTGAGCGGCTCGAAGTAGAGCCGGTCGGAGGTGTCGTAGTCGGTGGAGACGGTCTCCGGGTTGCAGTTGACCATCACGGTCTCGTACCCGGCGTCGCTCAGCGCGAAGGAGGCGTGCACGCAGGAGTAGTCGAACTCGATGCCCTGGCCGATCCGGTTGGGTCCGGAGCCCAGGATGATCACCGCGGGCTTCTCGCGCGGGGCGACCTCGCTCTCCTCGTCGTAGGAGGAGTAGAAGTACGGCGTCTTCGCGGCGAACTCGGCGGCGCAGGTGTCGACCGTCTTGTAGACCGGGCGGACGCCGAGCGCGTGCCGCACCTCGCGGACCACGTCCTCGCGCAGGCCGCGGATCTCGGCGATCTGCTGGTCGGAGAAGCCGTGCCGCTTGGCCTCGGCGAGCAGCTCGCGGGTGAGCTCGGGGGCCTCGCCGAGCTCGTCGGCGATCTCCTTGATGAGGAAGAGCTGGTCGACGAACCAGGGGTCGATCTTCGTGTACTCGAAGACCTCCTCCGGGGTGGCGCCCGCGCGGATGGCCCCCATCACGGTGTTGATCCGGCCGTCGGTCGGGCGGACGGACTCCTCCAGGAGGGTCTGCTTGTCGCCCGGGTCGCCGGTGAACGTGAACTGGCTGCCCTTCTTCTCCAGCGAGCGCAGCGCCTTCTGGAACGCCTCGGGGAAGTTCCGGCCGATCGCCATGGCCTCGCCGACCGACTTCATGGTGGTGGTGAGGGTGGAGTCGGCGGACGGGAACTTCTCGAAGGCGAAGCGGGGCGCCTTGACGACCACGTAGTCGAGGGTCGGCTCGAAGGAGGCCGGGGTCTCGGCGGTGATGTCGTTGGGGATCTCGTCCAGCGTGTAGCCGACGGCCAGCTTGGCGGCGATCTTCGCGATCGGGAAGCCGGTCGCCTTGGAGGCGAGGGCCGAGGAGCGCGACACGCGCGGGTTCATCTCGATCACGATGACGCGGCCGTCGGCCGGGTTCACCGCGAACTGGATGTTGCAGCCGCCGGTGTCGACGCCGACCTCGCGGATGATCGCGATGCCGACGTCGCGCAGCACCTGGTACTCGCGGTCGGTCAGGGTCATCGCGGGCGCCACGGTGATGGAGTCGCCGGTGTGCACGCCCATGGGGTCGAAGTTCTCGATGGAGCAGACGACCACGACGTTGTCGTTCTTGTCGCGCATCAGCTCCAGCTCGTACTCCTTCCAGCCGAGGATGGACTCCTCCAGGAGCACCTCGGTGGTCGGCGAGAGGGTCAGGCCCTGCCCGGCGATGCGGCGCAGCTCCTCCTCGTCGTGGGCGAAGCCGGAGCCGGCGCCGCCCATGGTGAAGGAGGGCCGGACGACCACGGGGTAGCCGCCGAGCGCCTCGACGCCCTGGAGGACGTCATCCATGGAGTGGCAGATGTAGGACCGGGCGGACTCGCCGTGGCCGATCTTCTTGCGGACCTCCTCCACGACCTCCTTGAACCGGTCGCGGTCCTCGCCCTTGTGGATGGCCTCCACATTGGCGCCGATCAACTCGACGCCGTACTTCTCCAGGACGCCGTTCTCGTGCAGCGAGATGGCGGTGTTCAGGGCCGTCTGGCCGCCCAGGGTGGGCAGCAGGGCGTCGGGGCGCTCCTTGGCGATGATCTTCTCGACGAACTCGGGGGTGATCGGCTCGACGTAGGTGGCGTCGGCGATCTCCGGGTCGGTCATGATCGTCGCCGGGTTGGAGTTCACCAGGACGACGCGCAGGCCCTCGGCCTTGAGCACGCGGCACGCCTGGGTGCCGGAGTAGTCGAACTCGGCGGCCTGGCCGATGACGATCGGGCCGGAGCCGATGACCAGGACGGACTGGATATCGGTGCGCTTAGGCACGCTGGCCCTCCATCAGGGAAACGAAGCGGTCGAACAGGTAGGCGGCGTCGTGGGGGCCCGCTGCCGCTTCGGGGTGGTACTGGACGCTGAAGGCCGGCCGGTCGAGGAGCTGGAGCCCCTCCACCACGTTGTCGTTGAGGCAGACGTGGGAGACCTCGGCGCGGCCGTAGGGGGTGTCGGAGACCTTGTCGAGCGGGGCGTCGACGGCGAATCCGTGGTTGTGCGCGGTGACCTCGACCTTGCCGGTCGTACGGTCCTGCACGGGCTGGTTGATGCCGCGGTGGCCGTACTTCAGCTTGAAGGTGCCGAAGCCCAGGGCGCGGCCCAGGATCTGGTTGCCGAAGCAGATGCCGAACAGCGGGGTGCCGCGCTCCAGCACGCCCCGCATCAGGGCGACGGGCTGGTCGGCGGTGGCCGGGTCGCCGGGGCCGTTGGAGAAGAACACGCCGTCCGGCTGGACCGCGTAGACCTCCTCGACGGTGGCGGTGGCGGGCAGGACGTGCACCTCGATGCCGCGCTCGGCCATGCGCTGCGGGGTCATGCCCTTGATGCCGAGGTCGACGGCGGCGACGGTGAACTTCTTCTCGCCGATCGCGGGGACGACGTACGCCTCCTGGGTGGCGACCTCCGCGAAGAGGCTGGCGCCCTTCATCTGCGGCTGCTCCAGCACGCGCGCGAGGAGGGCGGCGTCGTCGGCGAGGGCCTCGCCGGAGAAGACGCCGGCCCGCATCGAGCCGCGTTCGCGCAGGTGGCGGGTGAGGGCGCGGGTGTCGATGCCGGCGATGCCGACGACGCCCTGGCGGGTCAGCTCCTCGTCCAGGGAGCGCCGGGAGCGCCAGTTGGACGGCACCCGCGCGGGGTCGCGGACCACGTAGCCGGAGACCCAGATGCGGCGGGACTCGTCGTCCTCGTCGTTCCAGCCGGTGTTGCCGATCTGCGGGGCGGTCGCCACGACGATCTGCCGGGCGTACGACGGGTCGGTCAGGGTCTCCTGGTAGCCGGTCATGCCGGTGGAGAAGACGGCCTCGCCGAAGGTCTCCCCCACGGCCCCGTAGGCGCGGCCGCGGAAGATCCGGCCGTCCTCCAGGACGAGTACGGCGGGAACCCTGGTGGTTCCCCTGGTGGAGGTCGTCATCGTGCGCCTTCCGTTTCCGTCTTGTTGATCATGTCGTTCAGGGTCTCGACCCACTCGTGGTGCTCGGCCGCGCGGTCCGAGCGGAAGCCGGAGTCGATCAGCTTGCCGCCGTGCGCCCAGGTGATCACCAGCAGTCCGCCTTCGGTGAGGACCTTGCCGGCGATGCCCTTGTCGAGCCGGGCCTCGCGCAGCGCGGCGCGCGGGACGAAGAAGTCGGTCGCGCCGGGGCGTACGACGTCCAGTCCCGCGTCGGTGAGCGTGAGGTCGGCGCGGCTGCGGGTGCCCAGGCCGTGCGCGACGATGCGGTCCAGCCACTGCCCGGCGGTGGTGGAGCCGTGGTAGCGGCCGCTCATCGTCAGTCTGGCCGGTCCGGCCGGCTCGGGCGCGGTGGGCAGGGCCGGCAGGTCGCCCTGGAGGGTTCCGCGCCACTTCCAGCCCTCGCGCATCAGCCAGTAGACGAGCGCGACGAACAGGCCGAGGCCGACGACCCAGCCGATCCGGGCGGCCCAATCGGTCACTTGCGCCGATTCCTTCTCGGCGGCCAGCAGGATTACAGGTGTCACGTGAGCTTCCCGTCGACGAGCGTCGCCTTGCCCCGGAGCCACGTGTGGGTGACACGGCCCGGCAGCTCGCGTCCCTCGTAGGGGGTGTTGCGGCTGCGCGAGGCGAAGCCCGCGGGGTCCACGCGCCCACGGTATTCCGTGTCGACCAGGGTGAGGTTGGCGGGCTCACCAGCCGAGACGGGACGGCCCTGGCCGGCGGCGCGGCCGATCAGCGCGGGCTTGGCGGACATCCGGTCGGCCACGCCCGCCCAGTCCAGCAGGCCGGTGTCCACCATGGTGGCCTGGACCACCGACAGCGCGGTCTCCAGACCGACCATCCCCATGGCGGCGGCGGCCCACTCGCAGTCCTTGTCCTCGTGCGGGTGCGGGGCGTGGTCGGTGGCGACGATGTCGATGGTGCCGTCGGCCAGGGCCTCGCGCAGGGCGCGCACGTCCCGCTCGGTGCGCAGCGGCGGGTTCACCTTGTAGACCGGGTCGTACGTGCGGACCAGCTCGTCGGTGAGCAGCAGGTGGTGCGGGGTGACCTCGGCGGTGACCTGGATGCCGCGGGACTTGGCCCAGCGGACGATCTCCACCGACCCGGCGGTGGACAGGTGGCAGATGTGCACGCGGGAGCCGACGTGCTCGGCGAGCAGCACGTCCCGGGCGATGACCGACTCCTCGGCGACCGCGGGCCAGCCGCCGAGGCCCAGCTCGGCGGAGACGACGCCCTCGTTCATCTGGGCGCCCTCGGTCAGCCGCGGCTCCTGGGCGTGCTGGGCGACGACGCCGTCGAACGCCTTCACGTACTCCAGGGCCCGGCGCATGATCACCGCGTCGTGGACGCATTTGCCGTCGTCGGAGAAGACGGTGACGCCGGCCGCGGAGTCGTGCATGGCGCCCAGCTCGGCGAGCTTGACGCCCTCCAGGCCGACGGTGACGGCGCCGACCGGCCGTACGTCGCAGTAGCCGGACTCCTTGCCGAGCCGCCAGACCTGCTCGACCACGCCCGCCGTGTCGGCCACCGGGAAGGTGTTGGCCATGGCGAACACGGTGGTGTAGCCGCCGCTGGCGGCCGCGCGGGTGCCGGTCAGCACGGTCTCGGAGTCCTCGCGGCCGGGCTCGCGCAGATGGGTGTGCAGGTCGACCAGGCCCGGCAGCAGCACCTTGCCGCCGGCCTCGACGACCTCGGCGCCCTCGGCGTCCAGGCCGGTGCCCACCGCCGCGATGGTCTCGCCGTCGATTAGCACGTCCTGCGGCTCGCCGCCGAGCACCTTCGCACCGCGGATCAGGATCTTGCTCATGGTCTTACTTCTCCTCAGTGCGGGTCTGGGCGGGCTCGTTGCCGCCGAGCAGCAGGTACAGCACGGCCATGCGGATGGAGACGCCGTTGGCGACCTGCTCGACGACGGTGCAGCGGCCGGAGTCGGCGACCTCGGCGGTGATCTCCATGCCGCGGACCATCGGGCCGGGGTGCATCACGATGGCGTGCTCCGGCATCCGCGCCATGCGGTCCCCGTCCAGGCCGTAGCGGCGGGAGTACTCGCGCTCGGTCGGGAAGAAGGCGGCGTTCATCCGCTCGCGCTGCACCCGCAGCATCATCACCGCGTCGGACTTGGTGAGCGTGGCGTCCAGGTCGTAGGAGACCTCGCAGGGCCAGGATTCGACGCCGACCGGCAGCAGGGTGGGCGGGGCGACCAGGGTGACCTCGGCGCCGAGGGTGTGCAGCAGGTCGACGTTGGAGCGGGCGACCCGGCTGTGCAGCACGTCGCCGACGATGGTGATGCGCCGCCCGCCCAGGTCCTTGCCGAGCCCGGCGTCCCGGCCGACCAGCCGGCGGCGCATGGTGAACGCGTCCAGCAGGGCCTGCGTGGGGTGCTGGTGGGTGCCGTCACCGGCGTTGATCACATGGGCGTCGATCCACCCGGAGGTGGCGAGCCGGTACGGGGCCCCGGAGGCGCCGTGCCGGATGACCACCGCGTCCACGCCCATGGCCTCCAGGGTCTGGGCGGTGTCCTTCAGGGACTCGCCCTTGGAGACGCTGGAGCCCTTGGCGGTGAAGTTGATGACGTCCGCGGACAGGCGCTTCTCGGCGGCCTCGAAGGAGATCCGGGTCCGGGTGGAGTCCTCGAAGAAGAGGTTGACGACGGTACGTCCGCGCAGGGTGGGCAGTTTCTTGATCGGCCGGTCCGCGACCCGGGCCATCTCCTCGGCGGTGTCGAGGATCAGGACGGCGTCGTCGCGGGTGAGGTCGGCGGCCGAGATGAGATGACGCTGCATCTGTCAGGCTCCGTAAGGCAGTTCATTCGGGAGGATTCGGGCACGCCGGGACACGCGTGGGCACGCCGGAGCGGCCCGGTGCCCCCGGGGTGCTACTGGCCGGCCTTGGCGCCGAGCAGCACGGTGTCGCGACCGTCCTCCTCGGCCAACTGGACCTTGACCGTCTCCCGCAGCGACGTGGGGAGGTTCTTGCCGACGTAGTCGGCGCGGATGGGCAGTTCGCGGTGGCCCCGGTCGACGAGCACCGCCAACTGCACCGCGCGGGGGCGCCCGATGTCGTTCAGGGCGTCGAGGGCGGCGCGGATGGTGCGGCCGGAGAAGAGCACGTCGTCGACGAGGACGACGAGGCGGCCGTCGAGGCCGTCACCGGGGATCTCGGTGCGGGCCAGCGCACGCGGCGGGTGCATGCGCAGGTCGTCGCGGTACATGGTGATGTCGAGCGAGCCGCAGGGGACCTTGCGCTCGGTGATCTGCTCCAGCTTGGCGGCGAGCCGGCGGGCGAGGAAGACGCCCCGCGTCGGGATGCCGAGGAGCACCACGTCGTCGGCGCCCTTGGCGCGTTCGACGATCTCGTGGGCGATACGGGTCAGTACCCGCGCGATGTCGGGGCCCTCCAGGACGGGCCGTGCGTCGGGGGGTGAACCGGGCTGCGTGTCCATACGAAACGGACCTCCTTCTCCGCCTCACGGGACGGACCTTAAAGGACGTCGGATTTGCGCCATCCACGGTAGCAGGTGCCCGGCACCACCCCGGCGTGCCCCCCGTCACCCCTTCGGCGTACCTCTGTCACTCGTCCGGCGCAGTGGGCTCCCGCTGTCACGGAAGCGTCGGTGCGGACCGTTCGGCTTGACGCGGGAGAGTAACGCTGCGTAACCTCACAGTGAGTTACCAGCCGCGCGGCAGGATTCCGGCCCGTCGCGTCGACACAGTGTCCGGGGAGCCATATGTCCAGCGAATACGCCAAACAGCTCGGGGCCAAGCTCCGGGCCATCCGCACCCAGCAGGGCCTTTCCCTCCACGGTGTCGAGGAGAAGTCCCAGGGACGCTGGAAGGCCGTCGTGGTCGGTTCGTACGAGCGCGGCGACCGTGCCGTGACCGTGCAGCGCCTCGCCGAGCTGGCGGATTTCTACGGCGTGCCGGTGCAGGAGCTGCTTCCGGGCACGACCCCCGGCGGCGCCGCCGAGCCGCCGCCGAAGCTGGTCCTGGACCTGGAGCGGCTGGCCACGGTGCCCGCCGAGAAGGCCGGGCCCCTCCAGCGCTACGCGGCCACCATCCAGTCCCAGCGCGGTGACTACAACGGCAAGGTGCTGTCGATCCGCCAGGACGACCTGCGCACACTCGCCGTGATCTACGACCAGTCGCCCTCGGTCCTGACCGAGCAGCTCATCAGTTGGGGCGTGCTGGACGCGGACGCGCGGCGCGCGGTCGCCTCCCACGAGGAAGTCTGAGCCCTCGGGTCCCAGCAGAAACGTGCCGCCGGGGTGGCCGGAACTCTACGGTTCCGGCCACCCCGGCGGTTTCTGCTCTCGTACCTGCGCACCGATGCCCTCGGGGCCGCGGGAACCGCGCGACCGGCCACGACGCGCCCGCGGGCGGTCGAGCGGCCGCGGCTCACCGCGCCCCCGGGGAAGGCTAGCCGCGCCTGAGCGTCGGCTTCAGCTCCTTGAGCCGGCCGAGCAGACCGTTGACGAACGAGGGCGACTCGTCCGTGGAGAACTCCTTCGCCAACTGCACCATCTCGTCCAGCACGACGGCGTCGGGCGTCCCGTCGACCCAGATCAGCTCGTAGGCGCCGAGCCGCAGGATGTTCCGGTCGACGACCGGCATCCGGTCCAGCGTCCAGCCCACCGCGTACTGGGCGATCAGCTCGTCGATGCGCGCGGCGTGCTCCGCGTACCCCTCGACCAGCTCCATCGTGTACTCGCTCACCGGCGGCTGCCGGGTGTCGCTGCGGGCGTGCCGGACCCAGTCCGCGAGGACGGTCAGGACGTCGGCGCCTCGCTGGTCGCTCTCGAAGAGGATCTGGAAGGCGCGTTTGCGGGCCGTGTTGCGGGCAGCCACGGTTAGCTGTTCACCCGGCCGAGGTAGTCGCTGGTGCGGGTGTCGACCTTGATCTTCTCACCGGTGGTGATGAAGAGCGGGACCTGGATCTGGTGACCGGTCTCCAGGGTGGCGGGCTTGGTGCCGCCGGTGGAGCGGTCGCCCTGGACGCCCGGCTCGGTCTCCTGGACGGTCAGCTCGACGGCGGCGGGCAGCTCGACGAAGAGCACCTCGCCCTCGTGCTGGGCGACGGTGGCCTCGAACCCCTCGATGAGGAAGTTGGCGGCGTCACCGACGACCTTGCGGTCGATGTGGAGCTGGTCGTAGGTCTCCATGTCCATGAAGACGAAGTAGTCGCCGTCCATGTACGAGAACTGCATGTCGCGCTTGTCGACAGTGGCCGTCTCGACCTTGACACCGGCGTTGAAGGTCTTGTCGACGACCTTGCCGGAGAGCACGTTCTTGAGCTTGGTGCGCACGAAGGCGGGGCCCTTGCCGGGCTTGACGTGCTGGAACTCGACGACGGACCAGAGCTGGCCGCCTTCGAGCTTGAGCACCATGCCGTTCTTGAGGTCGTTCGTGGAAGCCACGGTTGCGGAATCTCCTGGACGTAACTGACGTGGACGACCCCGGGGCGGCGTGGTGCGCACAGCGCGAGGCTAGAGCGCGAGCAGCTCCTTGGTCGTGATGGTGAGTAGCTCGGGTCCGCCGTCCGCCTCGGGGCGTACGACGAGCGTGTCATCGATCCGGACACCGCCCCGGCCCGGGAGGTGGACCCCCGGTTCGACGGTGACCGGCACACAAGCGTCCAGTTTACCCATGGCCGCCGGGGTCAATTGAGGGTCCTCGTCGATTTCGAGCCCGACGCCGTGTCCGGTGAGCGCCGGGAGGTGGTCGGCGTAGCCCGCTGAGTCCAGTGTCTGACGGGCCGCGCGGTCCACGTCACGGCAGGAGGCGCCGGGCGCGAGGGCCTCCCGGCCGGCCCGCTGGGCGGCGAAGACGAGGTCGTACAGCTCGATCTGCCAGTCGGCGGGCGAGGTGCCGATGACGAACGTACGGCCGATCTCGCAGCGGTAGCCGCGGTAGGTGGCGCCGAGGCAGACGGAGAGGAAGTCGCCCTCCTCCACCCGGCGGTCGGTGGGGCGGTGGCCGGGGCGGCCGGAGTTCGGGCCGGTGCCGACGGAGGTGGGGAAGGCGGGGCCGTCGGCGCCGTGGTCGACCAGGCGGCGTTCCAGCTCCAGGGCGAGGTGCCGTTCGGTGCGGCCGACCAGGATGGATTCCAGCAGTTCGCCGAGGGCCTGGTCGGCGATCTCCGCGCCGATGCGCAGGCAGGAGATCTCCTCCTCGTCCTTGACCACCCGGAGCTGTTCGACCGCGCCGCCGAGGTCGGCCAGGCGCAGCCGGGGGGCGACCGAGCGCATGGCCCGGTGCCGGGCGACGGTGAGGTGGTGCTCCTCCACGGCGAGGGAGTCGGCGCCCTGGTCGGCGGCGAGTCCGGCGGCGGCGACGGCCGGGTCGCCGCCGGGGCCGGGCAGCACCCGCAGCCGTACGGCCTCGTCCGGCCGGCCCTCGGCGGGGCGGTCCTCCGGTGGCCCGCCGCACAGCAGCAGCTCCTCGGTCCTGCCCAGGAGCAGGACGGCGCCGGGCGGGGCGGCGCCCGCGAGATAGCGCACGTTGGCGGGCCGGGAGACGAGCGCCGCCGCGCTGCCGCCCGCATTGCAGCGTTCCCGTAGGCGCGTCCGGCGGGCCGCGTACACCTCTGACATGTGCCGAGCGTACGAGCGGGGGGCGGGCCGCGCCGGTCGGGCGGGGCCGAGTGGGCGTCCGCCGGGCGGTTACCAGTTCGGGGGGCTGGCCAGGGAGCGGGTGAGGACGTCGTCCAGGAGGCGGGCCGTCTCGGCCACGTCGAGCTGGGAGTTGTCGATGATGGGCAGGCCCGAGCCGTACCAGCCGGCCATACGGCCGTGGATGCGGGCGACCTCCTCGTCGCTGAGGCGGCGGTTCCCGCTGCGCTCGGCGTTGCGCTCCAGGACGACGTCCAGGCCGGGCAGGAGGACGACCGGGAGCAGGCCGGGGCCGACGTGCCGCTTCCAACCGCCGAGGCCGACGACCGGGCGGTCGGGGAAGACGGCGTCGTCGAGGATGCAGGAGATGCCGTTGGCGAGGAAGTTGCGCGCGGCGAAGCCGCAGGTGCGGCGGGCGAGGCGGTACTGCGCCTCGGAGTGCTCGTTCCACCCGGACTGCGGGTCGGCGAATCCCGAGCGCACCCATTCGCGTACGTCGTCGAGGCTGATGTGGGCGGTGGGCACGCGGCGGTGGTCCGCCCAGTACTTGGCGACGCTGGTCTTCCCGGCCCCGGCGGGGCCGATGAGCAGCACGGCGAGGGTGGTGGTCGCGGGGTCCGGCGCGGCACTGGCGGCCGACGGCGCGGCGGGCGCGGCGACGGGACCGCCGGGGGGCAGCGGCACATGCCCGGTGCCGTCCGGCACGGGCGGGGCGGCGGGGGCGCGCGGCGGGACGACGTGGCGCGGCGGCGCGGCGTGCTGCGGCGGCGCGGCGACGGGATGCGGCGGCGGGCCGGGGTGGGGGGCGTGTGCGGGGTGCGGGGGCTGAGCCGGGTGCGGGGGCTGCTCGGCGTGCGGAGGCTGAGCGGCGTGCGGAGGCTGAGCCGCGTGCGGGGGCTGCTCGGGGCGCGGCGCGTGATGAGGGTGGCCGGGCTGGCCGGGGTGTGGTGCCGGGGCGGGGTGACCGGGTTGGCCGGGCTGGCCGGAGTGTGGCGCCGGGGCGGGCTGGCCAGGCTGGCCGGCGTGGGGTGCCTGACCGGACTGACCGGCGTGGGATGCCTGGGCGGCGTGGGCGGGGCGCGGAGCCTGACCGGCGTGACCCGGCTGATCCGCCAGCGACGCCAGACCGGCCTGACCGGCGTGACCCGGCTGATCCGCCAGCGGCGCCCGACCGGCCTGACCGGCGTGACCCGGCTGGCCCGGCTGCGGAGCCCGACCGACCTGACCGGGGTGACCCGCCTGCGGCGCCCGACCGGGCTGGCCGGGCTGACCCGCCTGCGGCGCCTGGGCCGTGTAGTCGGGGTCCGGGCCCGGGCCCGGGTGGTGTGCGGCCGGGGACCGGCCGGCGGCCGGTCCGTGCCCCGGCTGGTGGGGCGGCGGCAGCGGAGAACCCACTGCGTGCTGCATCCGGTGCCACTCCGTCTCGTTCTGTCCGGGCTCGGTCCGCCGCCGGGGTGCCGCGGCCGGTGCCGTGAGGCACGACCGCGCGCGGCCCCTGGGGCCGCACCGCGCTCGACCTCTGCGCACCGGCGCGCCCCGTCGACGGGCTCGCCGCGGGCGATGGGCGCTGACCGCGGGGGCGGGCCCCGCTCTGCTACCGAACGGTACCGCCCCCGGCCGGCGTTTGGTGAAACGGGCGGGGGCGGTCCGAAGTGCCCGTCGGGCACGGCGAATCGGGCGGAAGGGACGCCGGGGAACCTACTGCCCGACCTCCCCGTAGGCGGCGAGCAGGACGGCCGGGTCGGGGCCCTCCAGGACGGTGGGCTTGGCGAGGCCGTCGAGGACGATGAAGCGCAGCAGGTCGCCGCGGGACTTCTTGTCCAGCTTCATGTTCTCCACCAGCTTGGGCCACTGGTCGTAGCGGTAGTGCAGGGGCAGCCCGACCGACTCCAGGATGGTGCGGTGCCGGTCGGCGGTGGCGTCGTCCAGGCGGCCGGCCAGCCGCCCCAGCTCGGCGGCGAAGTGCATGCCGACCGCGACCGCGGCGCCGTGCCGCCACTTGTAGCGCTCGTTCTTCTCGATGGCGTGGCCGAGGGTGTGGCCGTAGTTGAGGATCTCCCGGCGGCCCGCCTCCTTCAGGTCGGAGGAGACGACCTCGGCCTTGACCCGGATGGACCGCTCGATCAGCTCGGCGGTGTGCGGCCCGGCCGGGGTGCGGGCGCCCTCGGGGTCGGACTCGATGAGGTCGAGGATCACCGGGTCGGCGATGAAGCCGGTCTTGATGACCTCGGCGAGCCCGGAGACGTAGTCGTGGACCGGGAGGGAGTCCAGGGCGGCGAGGTCGCACAGGACGCCGGCCGGGGGGTGGAAGGAGCCGACGAGGTTCTTGCCCTCGGCGGTGTTGATCCCGGTCTTGCCGCCGACAGCCGCGTCGACCATGGCGAGCACGGTGGTCGGGACGGCGATCCAGCGCACGCCGCGCAGCCAGGTCGCGGCGACGAACCCGGCCACGTCCGTGGTGGCGCCGCCGCCCACGCCGACGATGACGTCGGTCCGGGTGAACTGCGACTGGCCGAGCGCTTTCCAGCAGTAGGCGGCGACCTCGGCGGTCTTGGCCTCCTCGGCGTTGGGCACCTGGATGGCGATCGCGTCGTAGCCCTGTCCGGCGAGGTCGGCGCGGAGCGCGTCGCCGGTCTCGGCGAGCGACTCGGGGTGGATCACGGCGACCCGCTTGGCCCTCGGCCCGATCAGTCCGGCCAGCTCGCCGAGGAGCTGACGGCCCACCAGCACCTCGTACGGCTCGGTGCCGGCGGTGCCGCCGACCTGGATCCTGGTGACTTGGCTTGCCATGACGTCCTCCGGCCGGGGGTCCGGGGGTTGTCCCCCGGGGGAAGCGGTCTTCAACTCCAGTGCGTCCAGGGCGGCCTGGGTGACCTCTTCGGGCGTCCGTCCGTCGGTCGCCACGACGGCGGTGGCGACGCCCTCGTACAGGTGCCGCCGGGCCTCCATCAGTTCGCGCCACTGCTTGCGCGGGTTGACCGCGAGCAGCGGGCGGGCGGCGTTGAGGCCGGTGCGCCGGACCGCCTCCTCGACGTCCATCGAGAGGTAGACCACCCGCACCCCGCCGAGCAGCGCGCGGGTGTCCGCGTCCAGGATCGCGCCGCCACCGAGGGCGAGGACGCCGTCGTGCTCGGTGAGCGCCCGGCGTACCGCCCGCTTCTCGATCGCCCGGAAGGCGTCCTCGCCGTCCTCGACGAAGATCTCGGCGATGGTCCGGCCCTGCTCGGCGACGATGTCGTCGTCGGTGTCCCGGTAGGCGGTGCCGAGCCGCTCGGCGAGCAGGGCGCCGACGGTGGACTTGCCGACGCCCATCGGGCCGACCAGGACGAGCAGCGGTGCGGTCATCGGATGGCCAGGGCGTCGAGGTACGAGGTGACGTTGCGCCGGGTCTCGGGCACGGAGTCGCCGCCGAACTTCTCGGCGACCGCGTCGGCCAGCACCAGGGCGACCATGGCCTCGGCGACGATGCCGGCGGCCGGGACGGCGCACACGTCGGAGCGCTGGTGGTGGGCGGCGGCCTCCTCGCCGGTGACGACGTCCACGGTCTTCAGGGCGCGCGGCACGGTGGCGATCGGCTTCATCGCGGCCCGCACCCGCAGCAGCTCGCCGGTGGTCAGACCGCCCTCGGTGCCGCCGGACCGGCCGGAGGCCCGCTTGATGCCCTCGGGGGTGGCGAGGATCTCGTCGTGCGCCTGGGAGCCCGGCACCCGGGCGAGGTCGAAGCCGTCGCCGACCTCGACGCCCTTGATCGCCTGGATGCCCATGAGGGCGGCGGCCAGCCGGGCGTCCAGCCGGCGGTCCCAGTGCACGTGCGAGCCGAGGCCGACCGGGACGCCGTACGCCAGGACCTCGACCACGCCGCCGAGGGTGTCGCCGTCCTTGTGGGCCTGGTCGATCTCCGCGACCATTGCCTTGGAGGCGTCGGCGTCCAGGCAGCGCACCGGGTCGGCGTCCAGCCTCTCCACGTCCGCCGGGGTCGGGTAGACGCCGTAGGGCGCCTTGGCGGCGGCGAGTTCGACGACGTGGCTGACGATCTCGATGCCGGCCGTCTCCTTCAGGTACGACCGGGCGACCGCGCCCAGCGCGACCCGGGCGGCCGTCTCCCGCGCGGAGGCCCGCTCCAGGATCGGCCGGGCCTCGTCGAAGCCGTACTTCTGCATGCCCGCGAGGTCGGCGTGGCCGGGCCGGGGCCGGGTCAGCGGGGCGTTGCGGGCGAGTCCGGCGAGGACCTCCGGGTCCACCGGGTCGGCCGCCATGACCTGTTCCCACTTGGGCCACTCGGTGTTGCCGACCATGATCGCGACCGGGGAGCCCAGGGTCAGCCCGTGCCGGACGCCGCCGAGGAAGGTGACCTCGTCCCGCTCGAACTTCATCCGCGCGCCGCGCCCGTAGCCGAGCCGCCGCCGCGCCAGGTGGTCCGCCACCATGTCGGTGGTGATCGGCACACCCGCGGGCAGGCCCTCCAGCGTCGCGACGAGTGCGGGACCGTGGGACTCCCCCGCGGTCAGCCAGCGCAACCTGCTCAACGGTGCTCCTCAGTCCTCAGCGCCCTGTGGGTCCTATGGCGCGACCGGGTGCGCGGCCCTGATCCGCCGTCCCCGATTCTCCCATGTCCGACCGGGCGCCCCGGGCGGCGGTCCACCAACCGGACACCGATCCGCCCGCGTCCGGCCACGTCCGCGACGGGCCCCCGTCACCCGCCGGCGGTTCCCGGCCCGTAACACCGCCGGCGCCCCCGCTTACTCACCCCCGGGCAGGCCCCCGCCGTCCGCCCCCGGGGCCCGGGCCGCCAGCGCCCGTTCCCCCGCCACGCGCATCGCGGCGAGCGGCGCCGGAGTGCGTCCCGTCATCTGCTCGACCTGGAGCACCGCCTGGTGGAGCAGCAGGTCGAGGCCGCTGACCACGGCCCCGCCGTGTGCCGACCAGCGGGCGGCGAGGGCGGTCGGCCAGGGCTCGTACAGCACGTCGAAGAGGGTGGCCGGCATCTCCGGCACGGCGGCGGCGAGCGCGTCGGTGGCACCGGCCGGCGTGGTGGCCACCACCAGCGGGGCCCGCAGCGCCTCCGCCGCGCGGTCCCAGCCCACCACGCGCACCTCGGCCCCCAGCCGCTCGGCCCACCCCCGCATCTCGGCGGCGCGGGCCTCGCTGCGCACATAGACGGCGATCTCGCCGGCGCAGATCCGGGTGAGCGCGGCGAGCGCGGAGGAGGCGGTGGCACCGGCGCCGAGGACCGCCGCGGACTCGGCCTTGTCCACGCCGTGCTCGCGCAGGGCCGCGACGATCCCGGGGATGTCGGTGTTGTCGCCGGTACGGCGCCCGTCCTCGGTGAGGACGACGGTGTTCACCGCGTCCACCGAGGCCGCCGTCTCACTGATCCCGTCGAGCAGCGGGATCACCGCCCGCTTCAGCGGCATGGTCAGCGACAGCCCCGCCCACTCGGGCCCCAGCCTCTCCAGGAAGCCGGGCAGCGCCCGCTCGTCCACGTCGAAGCGGTCGTACGTCCAGCCCGCCAGGCCCAGCTCCGCGTACGCGGCCCGGTGCAGCACCGGGGAGAGGGAGTGGCCGATCGGGGAGCCGAGTACGGCGGCCCGGCGGGCGTCAGTTGCCGGAACTGGCATTGAATTCGTCCTTGAGCCTCTCGAACTCGTCGTTGGTCCTGGCGAACTCCGTCTTGTGCACCCCGTCGACGGCCACGAAATACAGCCAGCCCTGTTTCGTGGGGTTCAGCGCGGCCCGGAGCGCCTCGTCGCCGGGGTTGCCGATGGGTCCGGGCGGCAGCCCCCGGTTGGTGTACGTGTTGTACGGGTCCTTGTTGCCGTTGACCTCGGACTCGCTGATGTGGATGTCGCTCTGCTTCTTCAGGTAGTTGTACGTGGAGTCGAACTGGAGCAATTGGTTGGTCTCGGTATTGCTGGTCTTCAGCCGGTTGTAGATGACCTCGGACATCTTCCGGAAGTCGTCGTGCGTCTTGCCCTCGGCCTGTACCAGGCTGGCGACCGTCACCAGTTGCCACGGGCCCTCCAGGCCGAGTTCCGCGGACTTCTTCTCGAATCCGAGTTCCTCGTACTTATCGGCCGCCCGCGCCACCATCTGCTTGAGGACGTCCTTCGGCTTCTGCCCCTTGGCCACCGGATAGCTGGACGGGTAGAGGAAGCCCTCCAGCGGATCCTTGACGGCGGGGTGGTTCATCGCCCAGTCGGGCAGGCCCAGGCTCTTCCACTGGGTCTCGGCGACCTTCGCGGTGGTGCCGTCGTCGACTTCCAGGCGTTTGTCGATGAGCTGGTAGACGTCGTCGTTGCGCTTGCCCTCGGCGATGATCAGGTTGTTGCGGCTCTTGGGGCTGAGCATGAGCGCGACCGCGCTGTCGGCCGACATCTCCTTCTGCAGCGTGTAGACGCCGTCCTGGATGCTCTTGCCGTCGGGGTTGCTCTGGATCGCGGCGATGAAGGCGTCGACGCTCTTGACCACGCCCTGGCGTTTGAGCACCTGGCCGATGACCGAGCCGCCCGCGCCCTTGGGAATGGTGACGGTGACCTGTTCGCCGTTTCCGTCGCCGGCGAAATCCGGGGCCGTGCCGAAACGATCCTGGTAGAACTGGAACCCGAAATAGCCGACGCCCGCCACACCTCCGCCGAGGACCAGGCAGACGACGAGACACGCACAGCCGTTGCGTCTCTTCCTGGGCTTGCTCCCGCGCCCCCGGCGCTCCCCGCGCCCGGCACCGGCCTCGCCGTCGTCACCGCCGTCCTCGTCCTCGTCGCCGCCCGCGAAGAAGGCGTGCTCGCCCTGGTCGGGGCCCGGGTCCCAGTCGGTGCGCTCGGCCTCGGCCTCGGGCTCGGGCTCGGTGCGCCGGCGGGCGGGCGGCTCGGGCGGCGGGTAGGCGTCGGGGGTGCCGTAGAGGTCCGGCTGCTCGGTGCCGTAGGCGGCGGCCTGCTGCCCGTACGGGTCCGCGGGGTCGGCGGGGTAGTGGACGGGCACCTGGCCGCCGTTCCCCCAGCCCCCGGTGTCGTAGCCCTGCTGCTGGTGCTGCTGGTGCTGGTGCTGCTGCTGGTGCTGCTGCTCCGCCGGGTACTGCTGCTGGTCGTACTGCTGCTGGTCGTAACCGTCCTGCCGGCCGTAGCCCTGCTGGTCGTACGCGTACTGCTGCTGCCCCTGGTCGTAGCCCTGACCGTCCTGGGCCGCCCAGGTGCCGTCGGTGTACTGCTGCTGCGGCTGCTGCGGGTAGTGCTGCTGCGGCTGGCCGCCGTAAGGGGACTGCGGGGCCGCCTGGGCCTGCTGTCCGCCCCATCCGCCGTCCCCGTACAACGGGTCCTCCGGATCCCACGGTTCGGAGCCCTGGCCCCGGCCATACTCAGTCATCGATCCCCTAGAGCCGCGAGGTGGTGGTGCGCGGCTCGCCGGTGGGCCCGGTTCCGCTCCGCCTCTTGCTGTGCGGTGGCTGTTCGAATGCCGCCGCATCGCGCGGAACGTTACCGTATCGCGATCACATGACCACTTCGACGCCCTCGCCAGGCGGATTACCTGACACCCGTTCGGATTCAAGGGCCTGTTGCAGGATGATCACAGCGGCGGCCTGGTCGATCACCGACCGGCCTTTCTTCGCTTTCACGCCCGAGGCGCGCAGCCCCTGGCCGGCCGTGACGGTGGTCATCCGTTCGTCGACCAGGCGTACGGGGACGGGGGCGATGCCCTTGGCCAGTTCCTGGGCGAAGCGGCGGACCTTGGCGGCGGCCGGGCCCTCGCCCCCCTTGAGGGAGCGAGGGAGACCGACGACGACCTCGATCGGCTCGTACTCCGCGACCAGGTTCCGCAGCCTCCGGTGGGCGGCCGGGACGTCCCGGCCGGGGACCGTCTCCACCGGGGTGGCGAGGATCCCGTCGGGGTCGCAGGAGGCGACCCCGATCCGGGCGTCCCCGACGTCGATGGCCAGGCGCCGGCCGCGGCGCATCGCCGGGCGCCCGGCCCGGCCGTCCGTCGTGCCGTTCACTTGGCGGTGTCCGCCACGAGCCGCTCGACGGCCGCGACGGCCTCGCCGATGGCGGCCGGGTTCTGGCCGCCGCCCTGGGCCACGTCCGGCTTGCCGCCGCCACCGCCGCCGAGGGTCTTGGCGGCGGTGCGGACCAGGTCACCGGCCTTCAGCCCGCGCTCGCGGGCGGCCTCGTTGGTGGCGATCACGGTCAGCGGCTTGCCGTTGACCGTGGTGAACAGGGCCACCACGGCGGCCCGCCCGCCCTGGATCCGGCCGCGCACGTCCAGGACCAGCTTGCGCAGGTCGTCGGCGGTGGTGCCGTCCGGGACCTGCCCGGTCACCAGGGCGACGCCCCGCACGTCCTTGGCGGACTCGGCGAGCCCCGCGGCGGCCTGGAGGACCTTCTCGGCGCGGAACTTCTCGATCTCCTTCTCGGCGTCCTTGAGCTTGCCGAGCATCGACGAGACCTTCTCTGGCAGCTCCTCCGGGCGGCCCTTGAGCAGCTCGGTGAGCTGGTTGACCACCGTGTGCTCGCGGGCGAGGAAGTTGTAGGCGTCCACGCCGACGAGCGCCTCGATGCGGCGTACGCCGGAGCCGATGGAGGACTCGCCGAGCAGCTTGACCAGGCCGAGCTGGGCGGTGTTGTGCACGTGGGTGCCGCCGCACAGCTCCTTGGAGAAGTCGCCGATGGTGACCACGCGCACCCGGTCGCCGTACTTCTCGCCGAACTCGGCGATGGCGCCCTGCTTCTTGGCCTCGTCGATGCCCATGATGTCGGCGCGGACGTCGAGGTCGCGGGCGAGCACCTCGTTGATCTTCTGCTCGACGTCGGTCATCACGGCCGTCGGCACGGCGGACGGCGAACCGAAGTCGAAGCGGAACCGGCCGGGCTGGTTCTCCGAGCCGGCCTGCGCGGCCGTCGGGCCGAGAGCGTCGCGCAGCGCCTGGTGGGTGAGGTGGGTCGCGGAGTGGGCGCGGGCGATGGCCTTGCGGCGCCGGTCGTCGATCGCGGCGTGCGCCTTGGCGCCGACGGTGATCTCGCCGACCTGGACGACGCCCTTGTGCACGTACACGCCCGGCACGGGCTTCTGGCAGTCGCGGACCTCGATGACGGCACCGGAGTCGGCCCTGATCCGGCCGGTGTCGCCGATCTGGCCGCCGCCCTCGGCGTAGAAGGGGGTGCGGTCCAGGACGATCTCGACCTCGTCGCCCTCGGTGGCGGCCGGGGAGGAGACGCCGTCGACCAGGATGCCGACGATGGTGGACTCGCCCTCGGTGTCGGTGTAGCCGATGAAGTCGGTGGCCCCGGCCCGGTCGGCGATCTCGCGGTAGGCGCCGAGGTCGGCGTGGCCGGTCTTCTTGGCCTGGGCGTCGGCCTTGGCGCGCTCGCGCTGCTCCTTCATCAGGCGCCGGAAGCCGTCCTCGTCCACGGACAGGCCCTGTTCGGCGGCCATCTCCAGGGTGAGGTCGATCGGGAAGCCCCAGGTGTCGTGGAGCAGGAACGCCTTGTCGCCGGGGAGGACGCTGCCGCCGGCCGCCTTGCTCTCGCTGACCGCGGTGTCCAGGATGTTGGTGCCGGCCTTGAGCGTCTTGAGGAAGGCGTTCTCCTCGGCGAGGGCGACCTTCTCGATCCGCTCCCGGTCGGTGATCAGCTCGGGGTACTGCTGCCCCATCATGTGGATCACCACGTCGATCAGGTCCTTGACGACCGGACCGGTGGCGCCGAGCAGCCGCATGTTGCGGATGGCGCGGCGCATGATGCGGCGCAGGACGTAGCCGCGGCCCTCGTTGCCGGGGGTGACGCCGTCGCCGATGAGCATCACGGCGGTGCGGATGTGGTCGGTGACCACGCGCAGGGACACGTCCGAGGCGTGGGCGTCGCCGTAGGCCACGCCGGTCAGCTCGGTGGCCTTGTTGATGACGGCCATGGAGGTGTCGATCTCGTACATGTTCTGCACGCCCTGCAGAATCATGGCGAGCCGCTCCAGGCCGAGCCCGGTGTCGATGTTCTTGGCGGGCAGGTCGCCGAGGATCTCGAAGTCCTCCTTGCCGGTGCCCTGGCCGCGCTCGTACTGCATGAAGACCAGGTTCCAGATCTCCACGTACCGCTCGTCGTTGACGGCCGGGCCGCCCTCGGGGCCGAACTCGGGCCCGCGGTCGTAGTTGATCTCGGAGCAGGGGCCGCACGGGCCGGGCACGCCCATGGACCAGAAGTTGTCCTTCTTGCCCAGGCGCTGGATGCGCTCGGCGGGGACGCCGACGGTCTCCCGCCAGATCCGCTCGGCCTCGTCGTCGTCCTGGTAGACGGTGATCCACAGCTTCTCCGGCTCCAGGCCGTAACCGCCCTTGTCCCGGGAGCTGGTGAGCAGCTCCCAGGCGAGCTTGATGGCGCCTTCCTTGAAGTAGTCGCCGAAGGAGAAGTTGCCGCACATCTGGAAGAACGTGCCGTGCCGGGTGGTCTTGCCGACCTCTTCGATGTCCGGGGTGCGCACGCACTTCTGGACGCTGGTGGCGCGTGCGAAGGACGGCTTGACCTCGCCGAGGAAGTACGGCTTGAAGGGCACCATGCCGGCGTTGACCAGCAGCAGAGTCGGGTCGTCCGCGATGAGCGACGCCGACGGGACGACGGTGTGCCCGCGCTCCTCGAAGAAGCTCAGCCAGCGGCGGCGGATCTCGGCCGACTCCATCAGTGGTCCTCATTCCGGTTGTACGAGTATGTCGTCCTGTCGACATACGTCGGGTCGTTGCGGTTCTCGATGGCGGCGATGCGCCGGGGGGCGGGCAGCTCGCGGTCCGGGTCGACGGGGGCGTTGAGCCCGAGCGCGTCGCCCAGTTCGGCCTCCCGCTGGGCCATGTTGTCGCGGACCTCCAGGGCGAAGTCCACCGCGCGGTCCCGGAGCCGGCCGCCGGCCTCGATCGCCTTGTTGGCGGCGGTGACGGCGAGGTTCTCGGGCGTCAACTGCTTGAGCTTGCGGTTGACCTTGGTGGTGGCCCACACTCCGGCGGCGACGCCGCTGGTGAACCAGAAGGTACGGCGGAACATTCCTGGGATCAGTCCTTCTTCCGCTTCGCCCGTCGGGTGGCCGGCACGGTCCGGCCCACGATCACGGTGCGCCTGGGCGACTTGGCCGGCACCTCGTCCTTGCGGCCGCCGAGTGCCCGGCGCACGCCGTACCCGAACGCGGCCACCTTGACCAGGGGGCCGCCGAAGGTGGAGGCCACGGTGGTGGAGAGCGCGGAGGCGTTGGAGGTGACCTCCTGGACGTCGGAGGCGATCGCGTCCACCCGGTCGATCTGGGTCTGCGCGGACCGCACCGCCGAGGAGGCGTCGGCCAGCAGCGGGACGGCCTGGTCGGTCACGTCCGCGACGAGTTTGGTGGTCGCCTTGAGCGTCTGGGCCAGCCTCGCCAGGGCGACGGCGAGGAAGGAGACCAGGATCGCCCAGAAGACGGCCACCAGGATCCCGGCCACCTCTCCACCGGACACTGTGTGCACCCGCTCCCTGAAACGTGCCTGAACATCGAGAAAGTCGTGCGACCGAGCCTATCGCGCCGGGGAAGGGGCTCCGCACCGGATCGCCACCGGGCACGAGCGGAGTGGGACGCGGTGATTGTACGGACTGAATACGGTTCAGTACGCTGCGTTGTCTATGCGAGATCGACGGCACGACGGAACGTTCCCGCACGGACATCCGCCCCTGGAACTCGACGCCTTCGTGGGACGCGCGGCGGAACTCGCCGGACTGGCGCGGGCACTGGCCGGCGCGCGGCTGGTGACGGTGACCGGGCCGGGCGGGGTCGGGAAGTCCCGGCTGGCCGCGCGGGCCGCCGCCCGGTGGGCGGGGCGGGCCGCGATGCGGGTGGAGCTGGCGTACGTGCGCGACCCGGAGTTCGTGGACTACGCGGTCGTGGAGGCGCTGGGGCTGACCGATCACACGGCCCGGCCGCCGCGCGAGATCCTGCGCGACCATCTCGCCGGGCGCGAACTGCTGCTGGTGCTGGACGGGGTCGAGCACCTGGTGGACGCCTGTGCCGCGCTGGTGACCGATTTGCTGGGCCGGGCCCCCGGCCTGACCGTCCTCGCGGTGGGCCGGGGACCGCTGGCCGTGCCCGGCGAGCACCTGTTCCCGCTGGCGCCGCTGACCGAGGACGAGGCCGTGGAACTGCTGGCGGTGCGCGCCGCCCAGCACGGCGTCCGCTGCGGCGACGGCGCGGAGGTGCGGGAGCTGTGCCGGAAGCTGGAGGGGATCCCGCTGGCGCTCGAGCTGGCCGCGGGGCGGCTGGGCGCGCTGTCGCCGGGGCAGGTGCTGCGGAAGCTGGACGACCGGTTCCGGCTGCTGGCCGGCGAGGACCGGGCCGTCCTGCCCCGGCACCGGGCGCTGCGCACCACGATCGGCTGGAGCCATGAGCTGTGCAGCCCCGCGCAGCGGCTGCTGTGGGCGCGGCTGTCGGTGTTCGCGGGCCGCTTCGACCTGGACGCCGCGGAGTACGTGTGCGGCGGCGACGGGCTGCCCGCCGAGGAGGTCCTGGACGTGCTCAGCGCGCTGCTCGCCCAGTCGGTGGTGACCCGCGAGGACACCCCGGCCGGGGTCCGCTACCGGATGCTGGACACGGTCCGGGCGTACGGCGCCGAGTGGCTGGCGGCGACCGGGGAGGCGGCCCGGCTGCGGCGGCGGCACCGGGACTGGTACGTGGGGCTGGCCACCTGGTGCGAGCTGGACTGGTTCTCGCCGCGCCAGGCGGAGGTGGCGGCGCGGATCGAGGCGGAGCTGCCGAATCTGCGGGACGCGCTGGAGGAGTGCCTGACCGATCCGGACGCGGTGCACCTGGGCCAGTACCTGGCGGGCTCGCTGTGGTTCCACTGGGTGGGCTGCGGGCAACTGTCGGAGGGCCGGCACTGGCTGGACCAGGCGGTGCGCCTGGAGGGCGAGCGGACCGCGCACCAGCAGTCCCGGCTGAAGGCGCTGTGGGTGCTGGCGTACGTGGCGATCCTCCAGGGCGACACCGTGTCCGCGCTGGTGGCGCTGCGGGAGTGCCGCGAGGCGGCGGAGCTGACGGGGAACGCGGCGGCGACCGCGTACGCCGTGCACCGCACCGGCTGTCTGGCGCTGGTCACCGACGACATGCCGGCCGCCGAGTCGCTGCTGCGCTCGGCGCTGGAGCACTACCGGGAGATCGGCGAGCTGAACAGCAATGTGCTGATGGGCCAGGTGGAGCTGGCGATGACGCGGGCGTTCCAGGGCGATCTGGCGGGCGCGGTGCACCTGTGCGAGGACGTGCGCCGGGTCTGCGACGACCACGGCGAGCGCTGGGCGCGCGGCTACGCGCTGTACGTGCTGGCGTACGCGGCCTGGTACGACGGCGACGCGCGCCGCGCCCGCCAGTTGCTGACCGACTGCCTGCGCGACGCCCACGGCTTCCGGGACCTGCTCGGCTCGGTGCTGTCGATCGAGCTGCTGGCGCTGGTCACGGCGACGGAGGGCGATCCGGCGGAGGCGGCGGTGCTGCAGGGCGCGGCGGGCCGGATGTGGCCGTCGGTGGGGCTGCCGCTGTTCGGTTCGGCGCACTACAACGCGCCGCACGAGCTGTGCGAGACGACGGCCCGGCAGCACCTGGGCGACGAGCGGTACGAGGAGTGCGTGCGGGCCGGTGCGCGGCTCGGCCGGGAGGAGGCGGTGGCGCGGGCGCTGGGCCGGCCGGCCGGGGCGGAGCCGTCCCCGCCGGGTCCGGGCCGGCGGGCGCCGTCGGCGGGGCGTACGACGAGGCCCGCCGCCTCCCGCGCCCGGAGGGGCGGGGAGACGGCGGGCTGAGGTACCGCTCGGTGCTGCGTCCGGCTGGGGTCAGCGGGCGTAGTACTCGACGACGAGCTGCTCGTCGCAGATCACCGGGATCTCCTTGCGGTTCGGCTCGCGGTCCAGGCGGAACGCCAGGGCCTTGAGGTTCACCTGGAGGTAGCGCGGGGTCTCGCCGTCGGGGGCGAAGCCGCCCTCGCGGGCGATCTGGAACAGCGTCTTGTCCTTGGAGCGGTCGCGGACCTGCACCACGTCGTCCGGGCGGACCCGGAAGGACGGCTTGTCGACCTTCTGGCCGTTGACCTGGATGTGGCCGTGGACGACCATCTGGCGGGCCTGGTAGATCGTGCGGGCGATGCCCGAGCGCAGGACCAGCGCGTCGAGGCGGCGCTCCAGCTCCACGATCAGGGCCTCACCGGTCTTGCCCTGGACCTTGGCGGCACGCTCGTAGGCGCGGACGAGCTGGCGCTCGGACACGTCGTACTGCGCGCGCAGGCGCTGCTTCTCCAGCAGTCGGACCTTGTAGTCCGAGTTCTGCTTGCGGCCGCGGCCGTGCTCACCCGGCGGGTAGGGGCGGGCCTCGAAGTACTTGACGGCCTTCGGGGTCAGCGCGATGCCGAGGGCACGCGACTTCTTGACCTTGGGGCGGGACTGGTTCGCCACTGTCTCTCATTTCCTGGGTATCGGCTCGTCAGGGTTGAGGGAGGTCGCATCCGCAGCCGGGGAGACCCGCCGGGGTCCGTACGGACCTCGGTGGGCAGCCGCTCCCTGGTCTGGGCACATATGTGCAGCACGCGAGTGGCCCACCGGCCGGTCCCGCCGCTCGTCTGCCACGGCGGGTGGTGGTGGGCTGCCCGCGACACCGGTCGACGGTGCGCGACGCTCCTGGAACCCCCGAGGGGGCTCCGGCCGGGTGTCCCGTTCTGACTGCGCGGGACTCGGCACTCCGAGCGAGTTTACAGGGTGTTCAGGACCGCTTGCGACCGAGGTGCTTGCGGGTCCACTCCACGGCGTCGGCGTACCGCGCCTCGGCGCCGTGCCGGGTCGGGGTGTAGTACTCGCGGTCCTTGAGGGCGTCCGGGGCGTACTGCTGGGCGGCGATGCCCTCGGGCAGGTCGTGCGGGTAGACGTAGCCCTGGCCGTGGCCGAGCTTGCCGGCGCCCTGGTAGTGGCTGTCGCGCAGATGCGCCGGCACCGGCCCGGCCAGTCCCTTGCGTACGTCCTCCAGGGCGGCGCCGATGGCGGTGGTCGCGGCGTTGGACTTCGGGGCGAGGGCGAGGGCGATGGTGGCGTGGCTGAGGGTGAGGGCGGCCTCGGGGAAGCCGATCATGGCGACGGCCTGGGCGGCGGCGACGGCGATCGGCAGGGCGCTGGGGTCGGCGAGCCCGATGTCCTCGCTGGCGGAGATCATCAGGCGGCGGGCGATGAACCGGGGGTCCTCGCCGGCCTCGATCATGCGGGCGAGGTAGTGCAGGGCGGCGTCGACGTCGGAGCCGCGGATGGACTTGATCAGGGCGCTGGCGACGTCGTAGTGCTGGTCGCCGTCCCGGTCGTACTTCACGGCCGCCCGGTCGACCGTCTCCTCCAGGGTGGCCAGCGCGATCTCGCTCTCGCCCTTGTCCAGGGCGGCCCCGGCGGCGGCCTCCAGGGCGGTCAGCGCGCGGCGGGCGTCGCCGCCGGCGATGCGCAGCAGGTGGTCCTCGGTGTCCTCGGGGAGCGTGACGGCGCCCTTGAGGCCCCGTTCGTCGGTGAGGGCGCGGCGGAGCAGGCCCCGGACGTCGTCGTCGGTGAGGGGTTCGAGGGTGAGCAGCAGGGAGCGGGAGAGCAGGGGGGAGATCACCGAGAAGTACGGGTTCTCCGTGGTGGCGGCGATCAGGGTCACCCAGCGGTTCTCCACGGCCGGCAGGAGGGAGTCCTGCTGGGCCTTGCTGAAGCGGTGGATCTCGTCGAGGAAGAGGACGGTCTCCTTGCCGTACCCCCCGACGGCGCGGCGGGCGCCGTCGATGACGGTGCGGACCTCCTTGACGCCGGCGGTGATCGCGGACAGCTCCACGAACCGCTTGTTGGTCGCCTTGGAGACCACGTACGCCAGGGTCGTCTTGCCGGTGCCGGGCGGCCCCCAGAGGATCACCGAGGAGGGGCCCGCGGGGCCGGTGGCGCCCTCGCCGACCAGGCGGCGCAGGGGGGAGCCGGGCTTCAGCAGGTGCTGCTGGCCGACCACCTCGTCGAGGGTGCGCGGGCGCATCCGGACGGCCAGCGGGCTGCCGGCGGGGTCCTTCTCCTGGCGTTCTTCTGCTGCGGCGGTGAACAGGTCGGGCTCCACGTCAAGAACCCTAAATCACCGCACCGACAACGCGGGCGGCGCGTCAGCTCGTCCAGAAGTCCCACCAGCGGGTCAGGATCAGCATCCCGATGATGCCGATGTGCAGCACCGGCAGGACCCAGGTGAACTCGCCGAAGAAGCCGCGCAGCCAGCCCGGCGCGGGCAGGAAGCCCTTGCGGACGTTGAAGGAGGTCACGTACCAGAACATGACGATCGTGGCGACCCAGGCCAGGCAGCACCACAGGCACAGGGCGTTGATCCGGTACAGGGACTGGAACATCAGCCAGGCGCAGAAGCCGACGCCGAAGAGGGTGCCGGCGTTGAAGGTGAGCCAGTACCAGCGCGGGAAGCGGGCGCGGGCGAGCAGGCTCATGCCGACGCAGATCACGACGGCGTAGGCGGCCAGGCCGAGCATCGGGTTGGGGAAGCCGAAGGCGGACGCCTGGTCGCTCTCCATGACGCTGCCGCAGGAGACCACCGGGTTGAGGCTGCACCCGGGGGTGAAGGTGGTGCCCGCGACCTTGGCTTCGAGCAGTTTGAACTTGTCGAGCGTGATGACCCACGCGGCGAGCAGCCCGGCCGCGCCCGTGATGATCAGCAGCAGCGCGAGGGCGCGGCTGCCTCCCTCGGTACGCGGACCCGTGGAGGGGTCCGGCGAGGGACCGGGTCCGGTGGAGACGTCCCGCACTGTCGTCCTGCTCATCACGCCGATTCCGTCACTTGAGATGCGGACCTGCTTCCGACAGGGACATTGTGCCGCACCCGCGCGCGTGCGCACCGTTCGTTGCGGATAAGGAAGTCCGTGCGGGCGCTCACCGGCACGGAGCAGGGCGCCGGTTCCCCGGCGCCCTGCTCCGTCGGTGCCTGCGGCCTCAGCCGAGCCGCGACTCCAGTTCCGCCACGATCTCGTTGACGCCGATCGCCGTCTGCTCGCCGGACTCCATGTCCTTGAGCTGGACGACGCCTTCGGCCAGGTCGCGTTCGCCCAGCACCAGCGCGTAGCGGGCACCCGAGCGATGGGCGGCCTTCATCGCGGCCTTCAGGCCCTTGCCGCCGTAGGCGAAGTCGGCGGCGATGCCGTTCTTGCGCAACTCGGTGACCTTGGCGAACAGCAGGCGGCGGGCCTCCTCGCCGAGCGGCACGGCGAACACCGAGGTGGTCGGCGGCAGGTCCAGCGTCACGCCCTCGGCCTCCAGGGCGAGCACCGTGCGGTCCACGCCGAGGGCCCAGCCGACGGACGGCAGCGCGGGGCCGCCGATCATCTCCGAGAGGCCGTCGTACCGGCCGCCGCCGCCCACCGCGGACTGCGAGCCCAGCCCGTCGTGCACGAACTCGAAGGTGGTGCGGGTGTAGTAGTCCAGGCCGCGGACCAGCTTGGGGTCGTCCTCGAAGACCACCCCGGCCGCGGTGATCAGCTCGCGGACCTCCTCGTGGTACGCCTTGCAGGCGTCGCAGAGGTAGTCGCGCAGCAGGGGCGCGCCGGTGAGCTGCCGCTGGACCTCCGCGCGCTTGTCGTCCAGGACGCGCAGCGGGTTGATCTCCGCCCGGCGCAGGGTCTCCTCGTCGAGGTCGAGGCCGCGCAGGAACTCCTGGAGCGCCGCGCGGTAGACCGGCCGGCACTCCTTGTCGCCCAGGCTGTTGAGCAGGATGCGGAACCGGCTCAGGCCCAGCGAGCGGTACGCCTGGTCGGCCAGGATGATCAGCTCGGCGTCCAGCGCCGGGTCCTCCGCGCCGATCGCCTCGGCGCCGACCTGCGAGAAGTGGCGGTAACGGCCCTTCTGGGGACGCTCGTAGCGGTAGTACGAGCCCGAGTACCAGAGCTTGACCGGGAGGTTGCCGGTCTTGTGCAGGCTGGCCTCCAGGGCGGCGCGCAGCACCGAGGCGGTGCCTTCGGGGCGCAGGGCGAGCCGGTCGCCGCCCTTGGTCTCGAAGGCGTACATCTCCTTGGTGACGATGTCGGTGGACTCGCCGACACCGCGGGCGAACAGCTCGACGTTCTCGAAGCCGGGCGTCTCGATGTAGCCGTAGCCGGAGTCGCGCAGCGGGGCGGCGATCGCCTCGCGGACCGCCAGGTACGTGGCGGAGTCCGGCGGCAGCAGGTCGTAGGTGCCCTTGGGGGCCTTGAAGGTGCTCACGGGGGGTTTCTCGTCACATTCCTCGTCGGGGAGCCTCGGATGCTCCCTGGCCGGCCGCCACCTGCCGCAGGTACGGGTTGGTGGCGCGCTCCCGGCCGATGGTCGTCTGGGGGCCGTGGCCGGACAGCACCACGGTCGAGTCGTCGAGCGGCAGGCACACGCGGGCCAGCGAGTCGAGCAGCTCGGCCATGTCGCCGCCGGGCAGGTCGGTGCGTCCGATGGAGCCGGCGAACAGCAGGTCGCCCGAGAACAGCACCGGCGGCACGTCCGCCGCCTCGGGCAGGCCGAAGGTCACCGACCCCTTGGTATGGCCCGGCGCGTGCGCCACGGTCAGCTCCAGGCCCGCCAGTGCGAGCCGGGCGCCGTCGGACAGCTCCCGGACGTCGTCCGGCTCCCCCACCGTCAGCTCGCCCATCAGCGGCATCCCGATGGCACGGCCGATCCCCTTCTCGGGGTCGCTCATCATGTACCGGTCGGCGGGGTGGATCCAGGCGGGCACGTCGCTCGCGCCGCACACCGGGACGACCGAGGCCACGTGGTCGATGTGGCCGTGGGTGAGGACGACGGCGACGGGCTTGAGCCGATGCTTCTTCAGCGCCTCCTCGACTCCCTGGGCGGCCTGGTGGCCGGGGTCGATGATCACGCACTCCTCGCCGGCGGCGGGGGCGACGAGGTAGCAGTTCGTCCCCCAGGCCCCGGCGGGGAACCCGGCAATGAGCACGATCGTCCTTCGTTGTGTCGAAACGGGTGACTTGTGAACGGGCTGCGCCCGTGGTCAGAGCCTACCGGCGGTGCCGATTCCTCAGCCAACCCATATACGGTACGGGGCTAACGCAGGCGGTCGGCCCACGAGCACCCAGGCGTTCCGGTCGGCACACGAAGACGCATAGGAGACAACCCGGTGGTCAGCCAGGAGCAGCGGCGGCGTCAGCTCGCCCGGGAGAAGTTCTTGCGCCAGCAGCAGCGGCGCACCGCCGCGCGCCGCAAGGCGCGGGTGCGCAACACGGTGATCGCGTCGGTGCTCGGCGTGGTCCTGGTGGGCAGCCTCGCGCTGTACACCACCGGGACCCTCAAGGGCGACGACGACAAGGCCAACGCGAGCGCGGAGGCCACCCCGAGCGCGTCGGCGACCAGCAAGGCGCCCGATCCGTGCGACAAGCCGGCGGCGGGCAAGCCGGCGACGAAGACGTGGAAGAAGGAGCCGGCGATGTCGATCGACAAGTCGGCGGACTACACCCTGAAGCTGGACACGACGTGCGGTGAGATAGACGTCGCGCTGAAGACCGCGGCCGCGCCGCACACGGTCAACTCGTTCGACTTCCTCGCCGGGAAGGGCTACTTCGACCACACCAAGTGCCACCGGCTCACCACCAACGGCATCTACGTGCTCCAGTGCGGCGACCCCACCGGGCAGGGCACCGGCGGCCCGGGCTACACGATCCCGGACGAGAACCTGAAGGACAAAAGCCTGAAGGACAACACCTACCCGGCGGGCACGGTCGCCATGGCCAACACCGGTCAGAAGAACACCGGCGGCAGCCAGTTCTTCCTGGTCTACCAGGACAGCAAGCTCCCGCCGAGCTACACCCCGTTCGGTACGGTCTCGGACGCCGGCATGAAGGTGCTGAAGAAGATCGCCAAGGCCGGCGAGAGCACCGGCGCCGGTGACGGGGCGCCGAACGCGACGGTCGTGATCGACAAGGCGACCGTCACGAAATCCTGACCGCCAACTGCGGAATTTCGGTCGCGCGGGATGCGGACAGGCCACCCGCCGGTCGCCTATGTTGGCCGTGACGAAACTGTGGACGATGCCCGGGGGTGGGAAAGCCCTCCGCAGGCATCATGTGGAGGAGGCGCTGTGAGCAGCGACCCGTGGGGCCGCGTCGACGAGACGGGGACCGTGTACGTGCGTACGGCCGACGGCGAGCAGGTCGTCGGTTCCTGGCAGGCCGGCTCCCCCGAGGAGGCGCTGGCCTACTTCGAGCGCAAGTACGAGGGCCTGGTGGTCGAGATCGGCCTCCTCGAGAAGCGTGTGCGGACCACCGACCTGTCGTCCAAGGACGCCATGGCCGCCATCGACCATCTGCGGGAGCAGGTCGACGCCCATCACGCGGTCGGCGACCTCCAGGCGCTCCGCGACAAGCTGGACAAGCTGGTCGAGCTGGTGGAGAAGCGCCGCGAGGAGCGCAAGGCGCAGCGGGCCAAGCAGTCCGACGAGGCCCGCCGGGCCAAGGAGGACCTGGTCGCCGAGGCCGAGCGGCTCGCCCAGTCCGACCAGTGGCGGGCCGCCGGTGAGCGGTTGCGGGCGCTGGTGGACACCTGGAAGGGGCTGCCGCGGCTGGACCGCAAGTCCGACGACGAGCTGTGGCACCGCTTCTCGCACGCCCGGTCGGCGTTCTCCAAGCGGCGCAAGCAGCACTTCGCGCAACTGGACGCGCAGCGCGAGGAGGCCCGCCGGATCAAGGAGCGGCTGGTCGCCGAGGCCGAGGAGCTGTCGTCCTCGACCGACTGGGGTCCGACGGCCGCGCGGTACCGCGAGCTGATGGCCGAGTGGAAGGCGGCGGGCCGGGCCCAGCGCGAGCACGAGGACGACCTGTGGAACCGCTTCCGGGGTGCCCAGGACGTGTTCTTCGCGGCCCGCAGCTCGGTGTTCGCCGAGCGCGACGCCGAGCAGGCCGAGAACCTCAAGCTCAAGGAGGAGCTGGCCGAGGAGGCCGAGAAGCTGCTGCCGATCGCGGATCTGAAGGCGGCCCGGGCGGCCTTCCGGTCGATCAACGAGCGCTGGGAGGCCATCGGCCATGTGCCGCGCGACGCCCGGCCGAAGGTCGAGGGCCGGATGCACGCCGTCGAGCGGGCGCTGCAGGAGGCCGAGGAGGCCGAGTGGCGGCGGACCAACCCGGAGGCACGCGCGCGTGCCGAGGGGCTGACCGGTCAGCTCCAGGCGGCGGTGGACAAGCTGCGCGGCCAGATCGACCAGGCGCGGGCCCAGGGCAACACCGCGCGGGCCGAGAAGCTGGAGCGTGAGCTGGAGGGCCGCCAGGCGCTGCTGGACCAGGCGCTCAAGGGCCTCCAGGAGTTCGGCGGCTGATCCGGTCCCGCGTACACCGAAGGGGCTCCCGTACGGGGGCCCCTTCCGCGTTCCCGTGCGTGCTCTGCCGGTTCTACGAGGGCCTGCGCGCCGACGTCACCCGGTACACGTCGTAGACGCCCTCCACCCCGCGCACGGCCTTCAGGACGTGGCCGAGGTGCTTCGGGTCGCCCATCTCGAAGGTGAAGCGGGAGGTGGCGACGCGGTCCCGGGAGGTCTGGACGGCGGCGGAGAGGATGTTGACGTGCTGGTCGGACAGCACCCGGGTGACGTCCGACAGCAGCCGGGAGCGGTCCAGTGCCTCGACCTGGATGGCGACCAGGAAGACCGAGGACTGGGTGGGCGCCCACTCCACGTCGAGGATGCGCTCGGGCTCGCGGGAGAGCGACTCCACGTTGACGCAGTCGCTGCGGTGCACCGAGACGCCGCTGCCGCGGGTGACGAAGCCGATGATCGGGTCGCCGGGGACGGGGGTGCAGCAGCGGGCCAGCTTGACCCACACGTCGTCCACGCCCTTGACCACGACGCCCGGGTCGGCGCTGGAGCGGCGCTTGCGGCTCCGGCCGCGCGACGGCGGGACCGCCTCGTCGATCTCCTCGGTGGCCGCCTCCTCGCCGCCGAGCGCCTGGACCAGCTTCTGCACGATGTTCTGCGCGGAGACATGGCCCTCGCCGATCGCCGCGTACAGCGCGGAGATGTCCGAGTAGCGCATCTCGTGCGCCAGCGTGACCAGGGAGTCGCCGGTCAGGATGCGCTGGATCGGCAGGTTCTGCTTGCGCATGGCGCGGACGATGGCGTCCTTGCCCTGCTCGATCGCCTCGTCGCGGCGCTCCTTGGAGAACCAGGCCCGGATCTTGTTGCGGGCGCGCGGCGACTTCACGAAGCCCAGCCAGTCGCGGGAGGGGCCCGCGCCGGCCGCCTTGGAGGTGAAGACCTCCACCAGGTCGCCGTTGTCCAGGGTGGACTCCAGCGGCACCAGCCGTCCGTTGACCCGTGCCCCTATGGTCCGGTGGCCGACCTCGGTGTGCACCGCGTACGCGAAGTCCACCGGGGTGGCCCCGGCCGGGAGCGCTATGACATCGCCCTTGGGGGTGAAGACGAAGACCTCGTTGCGGGAGAGGTCGAAGCGGAGCGACTCCAGGAACTCGCCGGGGTCCTCGGTCTCCTTCTGCCAGTCCAGCAACTGCCGCAGCCACGCCATGTCGTTGATGGCGTCCTTGTCCTTGCCGGACGCCTTCGGCACATCGGTGCGGATCTTGGAGGCGCCGGCCACGGCCTCCTGCTTGTACTTCCAGTGCGCGGCGATGCCGTACTCGGCGCGGCGGTGCATGTCGAAGGTGCGGATCTGCAGTTCGACCGGCTTGCCGTTGGGCCCGATGACCGTCGTGTGCAGCGACTGGTACATGTTGAACTTGGGCATCGCGATGTAGTCCTTGAACCGCCCGGGAACCGGGTTCCAGCGGGCGTGGACCGTGCCCAGGGCCGCGTAGCAGTCGCGGACGGTGTCCACCAGGACGCGGATGCCGACCAGGTCGTAGATCTCCGCGAAGTCGCGGCCGCGGACGATCATCTTCTGGTAGACGCTGTAGTAGTGCTTGGGGCGGCCGGTCACCGTCGCCTTGATCCGGGCGGCGCGCAGGTCCTGCTGGACCTCGTCGGTGACGATCGCGAGGTACTCGTCGCGCTTGGGGGCGCGCTCGGCGACCAGGCGGACGATCTCGTCGTACATCTTGGGGTAGAGGATCGCGAAGGCGAGGTCCTCCAGCTCCCACTTGATGGTGTTCATGCCCAGGCGGTGGGCGAGCGGCGCGTAGATCTCCAGGGTCTCGCGCGCCTTCTTCTCCTGCTTCTCGCGCTTGAGGTAGCGCATGGTGCGCATGTTGTGCAGGCGGTCGGCGAGCTTGATGACCAGGACGCGGGGGTCCTTGGCCATGGCGACCACCATCTTGCGCACGGTCTCGGCCTGCGCGGCCTCGCCGAACTTGACCTTGTCCAGCTTGGTGACGCCGTCGACCAGCAGGGCGACCACGTCGCCGAAGTCGCGGCGCAGGTCGTCCAGGCCGTACTCGGTGTCCTCGACGGTGTCGTGCAGCAGGCCCGCCATGAGCGTGGCCGGGTCCATGCCCAGCTCGGCGAGGATGGTGGTGACGGCGAGGGGGTGGGTGATGTACGGGTCGCCGCTCTTGCGCTTCTGGCCGCGGTGCCAGCGCTCGGCGACCTGGTAGGCGCGCTCGATCTGGCGCAAAGTCGCCGTTTCGATCTTCGGGTCGTTGCCGCGGACTATCCGCAGCAGCGGCTCCAGGACCGGGTTGTACGGGTTGGCTCGCTGGACGCCGAGGCGGGCGAGGCGGGCCCGGACGCGGTTGGAGGAGCCGGAGCGGGGCTGGGCGGCGGGCGCGCGGACCACGGGCGGGTTCTGCGGGCGCTCGGCGGGGGCGGCCGGCTTGGGGCGGGCCTCGGCCTTGCCGACGGGCGCGGCCGGGGCGTGCTGGATCGGCCCGCGGGTGTCGTTCGTGGCGTGCGGAGCGCTCGGTGCGGGCTTGGCCGCGGGCGCCGAGGCGGGCTCGGGCTTGGCGGCGGTCAGTGGCTGGGCCTCGTCTGGCAAGAGGACTCCTCGTGCGCGATCCGGGTCCCCCGGTCAGGCTCCGGAAACCCCATGGTAGCGATCCGGACTCGGTGGATCGCCTTCAGGACGGTGTGAAGCCCGTCCACCACGGAAACACCTGGGGCGGGCGCCGGATTCCTCCGGGCCCGCCCTCGGGTGTCGCGCCGGTGTCCCGGCGGTCGCGGCGCGGTGGCTAGACGGTGAGCAGCGCCTGGAGCGGTGCGCCGTCCAGCGCGGGTTCCAGCCGGGCCCGACCGGGCAGGAAGCCCAGCTCCATCAGGACCGCGACGCCCGCGACCGCGGCGCCGGCCCGCCGGATGAGCTGGAGCGACGCCTCGGCGGTGCCGCCGGTGGCGAGCACGTCGTCGACGACCAGCACCCGGTCGCCGGCGGCCAGGTCCTCGGCGTGGATCTCGATCTCGGCCGAGCCGTACTCCAGGTCGTACGCCTGGCTGAGGGTGGCTCCGGGGAGCTTGCCCGCCTTGCGTACGGGGATGAAGCCGAGGCCGGCGCGGACGGCGACCGGGGCGCCGAGGATGAAGCCGCGGGCCTCCAGGCCGACGACCTTGGTGGCGCCGGTGTCCTTGGCGATCCCGGCCAGCGCGTCGGTGAGCGCGGTGAACGCCTCGGGGTCGGCCAGCAGCGGGGTGATGTCCTTGAACATCACGCCCGGCTCCGGATAGTCGGCGACGTCCCGGATGCGGCTGAGCAGCAGCTCCTGCAGGCCGGTCATCGGCGCTTCCCCGAGGGTCGGCCGCGGCCCCGGGTGCGGGACGCGGGCTGGTTGCGGGGGCCGACGACGACGGTCGCGGTGTCCTCGGGCTCCTCGCCGTGCGCCTCGCCGGTCTCGTCCGCGCTCTCCAGGGAGTCGCCCTTGGCGGCGGCCTGGGCGCGCTTGGCGAGGACGCGCTTCTTGAGCGCCTTCATCTGCGGCTCGCGCTCCTTGAGGTCGGCGACGAGCGGCGTGGCGATGAAGATCGAGGAGTACGCGCCGGCCGCGAGGCCGACGAACAGCGACAGCGAGATGTCGTTCAGCATGCCGGCGCCGAGCACACCGCCGCCGATGAACAGCAGGCCCGCCACCGGCAGCAGCGCGACCACCGTGGTGTTGATGGAACGGACCAGGGTGCTGTTGATCGACCGGTTGGCGATCTCGGCGTAGGTCCAGCGGGTCTGCTTGGTGATGTCCCGGGTCTGTTCCTTGAGGCTGTCGAAGACGACGACCGTGTCGTACAGCGAGTAGCCGAGGATGGTCAGCAGACCGATCACCGTGCCCGGGGTGACCTCGAAGCCGACCAGGGCGTAGATGCCGACGGTGATGGTGATGTCGTGGATCAGGGCGACGAACGCCGCGAGCGCCATCCGCCACTCGAAGGCGATCGCCAGGTAGATCACCACCAGGACCAGGAAGATCCCCAGGCCCTGCCACGCCTTGTTGGCGATCTGGTCACCCCAACTGGGGCCGACCAGTTCGGCGTTGATCTGCTCGGCGTCGATCTTCAGATCGCGGGAGAGCTTCTCCTTGATCTGGTCCGACTTGTCGGTGTCGATCCCGGAGATCTGGATGCGCAGGCTGCCGTCGCCGAGCTTCTGCACGATCGCGTCGTGGCCGGAGGCCCGCTCCGCGTCCTCCTCGGCCCGGGAGACCGAGGCGTTGGTGTTCTTCGGGGTGGTGAAGACGGCACCGCCCTGGAACTCGATGCCCATGTGCAGGCCGCGCACCGCCAGGCCGACGATGGCCGTGATGGTGATCAGGATCGAGATGCCGTACCAGATCTTGCGGTTCTTGACGAAGCCGTAACCGACCTCGCCGTGGTGCAGTCGGGCGCCGAGGCTGCCGAGTTTCGACATCTCTCACGCCTCCTTCGGGTCGACAGGGCCGGCGGGACGGGAGGGACGACGGGTGCGGCGCAGCGGCGGCTTGGCGCCCAGGCTCCGCGGGTCGAGACCGGACCACTTGTGGCCGCTCGCGAAGAACTTCCGGCGGGCCATCAGGGTCAGCAGCGGCTTGGTGAACAGGAACACCACGACCACGTCGAGGACGGTGGTCAGACCGAGCGTGAACGCGAAGCCCTGCACCTTGCCGACGGTGACGATGAAGAGCACCGCGGCGGCCAGGAACGACACGAAGTCGGAGACCAGGATGGTGCGCCGGGCGCGCGGCCAGGCCCGCTCCACGGCGGGGCGCAGCGAGCGGCCCTCGCGGATCTCGTCCCGGACCCGTTCGAAGTACACGATGAACGAGTCCGCGGTGATGCCGATGGCGACGATGGCACCGCAGACGGCCGGCAGGTTCAGCGCGAAGCCGATGGTCGGGCCGAGCAGCGACATGATCACGTAGGTGAGGGCCGCGGAGACCAGCAGCGAGGCCATGGCGATGAAGGACAGGCCGCGGTAGTAGACCAGCAGGTAGACCACGACCAGGGCGAGGCCGATCGCGCCGGCGATCAGACCGGCCCGGAGCTGGTCGCCGCCGAGCGCGGGGGTCACCGTGGTGACGCTGTCCTCCTTGAAGCTCAGCGGCAGCGCGCCGTAGGACAGCATGTTGGCGAGGCTCTGGGCCTCCTCCTGGGTGAAGCTGCCGGAGATCTCGGCGTTGCCGCCGGTCAGCGCCTGGCTGACGTACGGGTCGGAGACGACCTCGTTGTCCAGGACGATCGCGAACTGGTTCTGCGGGGACTGGTTCTTGGCCAGCTTGCCGGTGATGTCCGCGAACTTCTTGGCGCCGCCGTCGGTGAAGTCCATGGTGACGGTCCAGCCGGCGCCGGTCTGGGTGTTGAAGACGGCCTGGGCGTCGTCGACGTCGGTGCCGTCGACCGCGGCGGGGCCGAGGATGTACTTCTGCCACTGGCCCTGGGCGTTCTGCCCGCAGGCGACGGTGGACTCGGAGGGCTTCACGCCCTCGCCGGCCTTGGCGCGGGCCGCCTTGTCGGTGCAGTCGAGCTTGGTGTACGCGGCCTGGAGCTTGCTGTCCGCGTCGCTCGCGGAGGCGCTGGCGCTCGGGGACGCGGAGGCCGAGGCGCTCGCGGAGCCGGTCGCCGACGGGGTGGCGTCGGCCTTCAGGGCGTCGGTGACCGCGCGGCCCTGGGAGGTGGAGCTCGCCGACGGCGAGGCGGAGGCGGACTCGGAGGCGGAGGGCGAGGCGCTCTCGTCGGCGCTGCCACTGGCCTTGTCCGAGGCGCTGCTGGAGGCGCTCGGGGAGGGGCTGGCCGTCGCGTCGGCACCGGAGATCTCGGTGGTGAGGACGGGCCGGAAGTAGAGCTTGGCGGTGGTGCCGACCTGGTCCCGGGCTTCCCTGCTGTTGGTGCCCTTGGGGATGTTGACGATGATGTTCTTGTCGCCCTGGGTCTGGACCTCGGCCTCCGAGACACCCAGACCGTTGACCCGGCGCTCCATGATCTCGACCGCGGTGTCCATGTTGGTCTTGTTGATCGCGGACTCCTGGCCGGGCTCCGCGACGGCCCGGAGGGTGATGCTCGTCCCGCCGGCCAGGTCGATGCCGAGACGCGGAGTGTTGTGTCCGGAGGCGAACATTCCTCCGGTGAGCGCCACGATGGCGATCAGGATCAGGGCCAGCGAGCGCCCCGGCTTGCTCTGGGCGCTCGCGTTCCGGCCCTTTTTAGGTGCTGCCACCTTCTCGTACTCCCTCTCGGGCCGCCGCACGCCGTCTTGGCGTACCGGCGGCCATGACATGGTGTCGGAATCCCGTGGGAGCCGCGCATGTCCGACGGCACGCGGGTGCGGCCCGCGTGCCCCGGGGCACGGCTACTTCGCCTCGGTGTCGCCGTCGGACTTCTTCACCGGCTCCTCGGCGGCGGGCTCGGCGGGCGCGGCGTCGGCGGCGGACTCCCCGGCCGGGTCCTTCTTGCCCAGGTCGACGGGCGTGTCGTCGGAGGCGGCGGCGTCGGGGGCGTCGGTCCCGGTGAGGGAGGAGGCGTCGTCCGGGACGAGGTCCCCGTCGGTCTTCAGGTCGTGCTCGACGCCGTGGACGATGCGGTTGTACTCGTCGTCGGTGAGGACGGCGCCGATCGAGTTCTTGGCGAAGAGCAGTTCGACGCCCGGGCCGGCGTCGAGGAGGACCGTGTCCTCGTTGACCTCCTTGACCGTCGCGTACATGCCCCCGATGGTGCGGACGCCGGAACCGGGCTGCATCTGGTTCCGCATGTCGGCGGCCTGCTGCTGCTTCTTCTTCGCCGACCGGGTCATCAGGAACATGGCCCCGATGAGCACGATGAACGGGAGGAGGGTCACGAGACTCACGGGTCGGTACTTCCTTCACACGACCGCGATGTGAGCGGCCTGATGGTTGGGGGTTGTCGTGCGCCGCTGACAAGGGCGGCATCGGCGGAGTCTAAGCGAGTCCGCGCGCATGGAACAACGCTCAGCATGGCACCGGGGTTCCTCCTCCGGCCAATGCGCTCGCCGACGGTGTGCCGTCACGCCCCGAACAGGTCCCCTTGTCCGTTTCCCGGGGTGTGCGCGCGGGGCGGGGTGAGGCCGAGGTGGGCCCAGGCGGCGGGGGTGGCGACCCGGCCGCGCGGGGTGCGGGCCAGCAGTCCCTCGCGGACCAGGAAGGGTTCGGCCACCTCCTCGACGGTCTCCCGCTCCTCCCCCACCGCGACGGCGAGGGTGGACAGGCCGACCGGGCCGCCGCCGAACAGCTTCAGCAGGGCGTCCAGCACGGCCCGGTCCAGGCGGTCCAGGCCGCGGGCGTCGACCTCGTAGACGGCGAGGGCCGCCGCGGCGATCTCCCGGGTGATCACGCCGTCGGCCTTGACCTGGGCGTAGTCGCGGACCCGGCGCAGCAGCCGGTTGGCGATGCGGGGGGTGCCGCGGGAGCGGCCGGCGATCTCGGCGGCGCCGGCGGTGTCGATCTCGACGTCGAGCAGGCCGGCCGAGCGGTGCACGACCCGCTCCAGCTCGGTGGGCTCGTAGAACTCCATGTGGGCGGTGAAGCCGAACCGGTCGCGCAGCGGGGGCGGCAGCAGGCCGGCCCGGGTGGTGGCGCCGACCAGGGTGAACGGGGGCAGCTCCAGGGGGATGGCGGTGGCGCCGGGGCCCTTGCCGACGATGACGTCGACGCGGAAGTCCTCCATCGCCATGTAGAGCATCTCCTCGGCGGGGCGGGACATGCGGTGGATCTCGTCGAGGAAGAGGACCTCGCCCTCCTGGAGGGAGGAGAGGATCGCGGCGAGGTCGCCGGCGTGCTGGATGGCGGGGCCGGAGGTGATGCGGATGGGGGCGCCCATCTCGGCCGCGATGATCATCGACAGGGTGGTCTTGCCGAGGCCGGGGGCGCCGGAGAGCAGCACGTGGTCGGCGGTGGCGCCGCGGGCGCGGGCGGCGCGCAGGACGAGGTCCAACTGCTCGCGGACCTTCTCCTGCCCGATGAACTCGCCGAGGTCCTTGGGGCGCAGGGCGGCCTCGACGGCCTGGTCCTCGCGGTCGGCGACCGGGCCGACCAGCCGCTCGCCGGCGGCGTCGGTGTCGGGGTCGGTCGTGTCGTCCCAGTTCATGAGTGGTCTGCCTCGGTTCTCGCTACGGACGGGCGGGCGCGGTGACCGCTGCCTATCGGGTGCGGTTCAGCGTCTGGAGGGCCGCCTTGAGCAACTGGCCCACCGGGGGCGGGCCGCCGGCGGCCTCCGCCTGCGGGGCGACGGCGGTCACGGCCTCGTCGGCCTCCCGGGTGGCGTACCCGAGGCCGATCAGGGCGGCGTGCAACTGGTCGCGCCATCCGGTGCTGACCGAGGCGCCGACGGCGGGGGCGCCGACCGGCTCGCCGAGCCGGTCCTTCAGTTCGAGCAGGAGCTTCTGGGCGCCCTTCTTGCCGATGCCGGGGACGGCGGTCAGGGCCTTCTCGTCGCCGGTGGAGACGGCTCTGCGCAGGGCGTCGGGGCTGTGCACGGCCAGCATGGCCTGGGCGAGGCGGGGGCCGACGCCGCTGGCGGTCTGGAGCAACTGGAAGACCTGGCGCTCGTCGTCGTCGGCGAAGCCGTACAGGGTGAGGGAGTCCTCGCGGACCACCAGGGAGGTGGCGAGCCTGGCGGGCTTGCCGACGCGCAGCCCGGAGAGGGTGTTCGGCGTGCACTGGACGGCCATGCCGACGCCGCCGACCTCGATCACCGCGGCGTCGGGGGCGAGGGCGGCGACGGTGCCGCTGACGAAGGCGATCATGCGGGGCGGCCTTTCGGTACTTCGCGTACGGGCGGTACGGAGCGGGCGTGCAGGGCGGCGGCCTGCTGGAGGCGGTTCTGCGCGGGGGCGCGCCAGATGTGGCAGATGGCGAGGGCGAGGGCGTCGGCGGCGTCCGCGGGCTTCGGGGGCGCGGCCAGCCGCAGCAGCCGGGTGACCATGGCGCCGACCTGGGCCTTGTCGGCGCGTCCGGAGCCGGTGACGGCGGCCTTGACCTCGCTGGGGGTGTGCAGGGCGACGGGCAGGCCGCGCCGGGAGGCGCACAGGATGGCGACGGCGCTGGCCTGGGCGGTGCCCATCACGGTGCGCACGTTGTGCTGGCTGAAGACGCGCTCCACGGCGACGTACTCCGGGCGGTGCTCGTCCAGCCAGCGCTCGATGCCCTCCTCGACGGCGACCAGGCGCCGGCCGAGGTCGGCGTCGGCGGGGGTGCGCACGACGCCGACGCCGAGCATGGTCAGCGGCCGGCCCGCCACGCCCTCGACCACGCCGACCCCGCAGCGGGTCAGCCCCGGGTCGACCCCCAGTACGCGCACGCGGCCCCTCCCATCGATCACCTGTTTGTGCAGGCTATCGGGTGGCACTGACAAAGCGACGGGCCGACGGGTGTGTCCCGTCGGCCCGTGGAGTCCGTACGCGCTAGGCGTCGACCTTCTCCATGACCTCGTCGCTGACGTCGAAGTTGGCGAAGACGTTCTGCACGTCGTCGCTGTCCTCCAGCGCGTCGATCAGCTTGAAGATCTTCCGGGCGCCCTCCTCGTCCAGCTCGACCTGCATGGTCGGGACGAAGTTGGCGTCCGCCGACTCGTAGTCGATGCCGGCGTCCTGCAGGGCGGTGCGGACCGCGACCAGGTCGGTGGCCTCGCTGATCACCTCGAAGGTCTCGCCGAGGTCGTTGACCTCCTCGGCGCCCGCGTCCAGCACGGCGGCCAGGACGTCGTCCTCGGTCAGCTCGCCCTTGGGGACGATCACCACGCCCTTGCGGTTGAACAGGTACGACACCGAACCGGGGTCGGCCATGGAACCGCCGTTGCGGGTCATGGCGACGCGCACGTCGGAGGCGGCGCGGTTGCGGTTGTCGGTGAGGCACTCGATGAGCACCGCGACGCCGTTCGGCCCGTAGCCCTCGTACATGATCGTCTCGTAGTCGGCGCCGCCGGCTTCGAGACCGGCGCCGCGCTTGACCGCGGAGTCGATGTTCTTGTTCGGGACCGACTGCTTCTTGGCCTTCTGGATGGCGTCGTACAGCGTCGGGTTGCCGTCGACATCGGCGCCGCCCATCCGGGCCGCCACCTCGATGTTCTTGATCAGCTTCGCGAAGAGCTTGCCGCGCTTGGCATCGATGACGGCCTTCTTGTGCTTCGTCGTGGCCCATTTAGAGTGGCCGGACATCTGCCTGTCTCCTTCGCGTAACCCATCTACTGAACGAACCCCAGAGATCCTACAAGGACTCCGCCGTCCGGTCGGCGCGCACCATGTCGACGAACAGGGCGTGCACGCGGTGGTCGCCGGTCAGCTCCGGGTGGAAGGACGTGGCCAGCGCGTTGCCCTGGCGGACGGCGACGATGTGCCCGTCGTGCTCGGCCAGCACCTCGGCGTCCGCGCCCACGGACTCCACCCAGGGGGCGCGGATGAAGACGCCCTCCACAGGATCGCCCGCGACGCCCTTGACGTCGAGGGCCGCCTCGAAGGACTCGTTCTGCCGGCCGAAGGCGTTGCGGCGCACGATCATGTCGATGCCGCCGATGGTCTCCTGGCCGGAGCGCGGGTCGAGGATCTTGTCGGCGAGCAGGATCATGCCGGCGCAGGTGCCGTAGACGGGCATGCCGTCCCGCACGCGCGCGCGGAGGGGGTCCATCACCCCGAAGAGGACGGCCAGCTTGGAGATGGTGGTGGACTCGCCGCCGGGGACGACCAGGCCGTCCAGCCCGGCGAGTTCGTCGGGGCGCCGGACCGGCCTGGCCACGGCGTCGGCCGCGGCCAGGGCGACGAGGTGCTCCCGTACGTCGCCCTGGAGGGCCAGGACGCCGATCACTGGGGTGTCGCTCATGGGGTGGTCACCAGCCGCGGTTGGCGTAGCGCTCGGTCTCGGGGAGGGTGTCGCAGTTGATGCCGACCATGGCCTCGCCGAGGTTGCGGGACGCGTCCGCGATGATCTTCGGGTCGTCGTAGAAGGTGGTCGCCTTGACGATGGCGGCGGCGCGCTTGGCGGGGTCGCCGGACTTGAAGATGCCGGAGCCGACGAAGACGCCCTCGGCGCCGAGCTGGCGCATCAGGGCCGCGTCGGCGGGGGTGGCCACGCCGCCCGCGGAGAACAGCACCACCGGGAGCTTGCCCAGCTCGGCGACCTCCTTGACCAGCTCGTAGGGGGCGCGCAGTTCCTTGGCGGCGGCGTACAGCTCGTGGTTGTCGTAGCCGCGCAGCCGGGCGATCTCGTTCTTGATCTGGCGCAGGTGGCGGACGGCCTCGACGACGTTGCCGGTGCCGGCCTCGCCCTTGGAGCGGATCATCGCGGCGCCCTCGGCGATGCGGCGCAGGGCCTCGCCCAGGTTGGTGGCGCCGCAGACGAAGGGGGTGGTGAACGCCCACTTGTCGGAGTGGTTGACCTCGTCGGCCGGGGTGAGCACCTCGGACTCGTCGATGTAGTCCACGCCGAGCGACTGCAGCACCTGGGCCTCGACGAAATGGCCGATGCGGGACTTGGCCATGACCGGGATCGAGACGGCCTCGATGATGCCCTCGATCATGTCCGGGTCGGACATCCGGGCCACCCCGCCGTCCTTGCGGATGTCGGCCGGGACGCGCTCCAGGGCCATCACGGCAACGGCGCCGGCGTCCTCGGCGATCTTCGCCTGCTCCGGGGTGACGACGTCCATGATCACGCCGCCCTTGAGCTGCTCGGCCATGCCGCGCTTCACGCGCGCGGTGCCGGTCTCGGGGGCCTGGTTGTCGGGAAGCGTGCTCGCCACGGGTACCTCACTGGTGGGGAAAGAGGATTCTTCGGCCTTGAGGAAACGTGACGGGACCAGGCCACAGCAAGGGCCAATGAGGAGCCGGTGGCTCGTTTTCGAACGGGGTCGGCTAGTTGCCCCGGTCGACCAGGGCCGCCGGGGGCTCGTCGTCCATCTCGAAGGCCAGCGGGAACGGGGCGTGGCCGGCCAGCCGGAACCAGCGGACCTTGCGGTGCTCGCGCAGCCGGCGGGCGGCGCCGACGGCGTCGTTGTGGAAGCGGCGGGCCATCGGCACCCGGCGGACCGCCTCGGTCAGCTCGCCGGCCGCCTCCTCGCCGCCGGGCGCCTCGCGGATCACCTCCACCTGGTGCCGGTCCCCGAACACGGCCCGCAGCGCCTGGCTCAGCTCACTCTCAGCGACCTCCCGCTGCTCCTCCTCGGCCTGCCGGGCGGCGTGCGCGGCCTCGTACAGGACGATCGAGGCGGCCGGGTCCAGGACGCCGGAGGTGGCCAGCTCCTGGGCGACGGAGGCCCGTCGCAGCAACTGGGCGTCCAGCGCGGCGCGGGCGGCGTCGATCCGGGCGTGCAGCCGGTCCAGGCGGCCCGCCGTCCAGCTCAGGTAGAGGCCGACGGCGACGAGGGCGACGAGGATCCAGATCAGGGTTGCGGTCACGCTGCGCCAACTTACCGGGCGGCCCCGGCGCCGTGCCCCGCGGTGCGCACCGGTGCGGCCCGCGCGGGCCGTACCGGCTCAGCCCCGCACAGGCCCGCACCCCGCCCGCTCAGCCCCGCACGAGCCCGAACCGCACCCGCTCAACCCCGCGCCAGCCCGAACCGCACCCGCTCAGCCCCGCACGAGCCCGCCCCGCACCCGCTCAGCCCTCCACGAGCCCGCCCCGCACCCGCTCAACCCCGCGCCAGCCCGAACCGCACCCGCTCAGCCCCGCACGAGCCCGCCCCGCACCCGCTCAACCCCGCGCCAGCCCGAACCGCACCCGCTCGGTCCCGCGCCAGCCCGAACCGCACCCGCTCAGTCCCGCGCCAGCCCGAACCGTGCCCGCAGCCCCGTGGCCCGCTCGTCCGTGGCGACCGCCGCCGCGCCCGCGGTCACCGTCTCGTACACCGACAGGATGTCCGCACCGACCGTCGACCAGTCGAAGCGGCGGACGTGGGCGCTGCCCCGCTCCCGCAGTTCCGCGCGCCGGGCCGGGTCCTCCAGCAGGCGTACGGCCGCGGTGGCGAGGGCGTCGGCGTCCTCGTTGGGGAACAGCTCCCCCGCCGCCCCCCGGTCCAGGACCTGGGCGAAGGCGTCCAGGTCGGAGGCGAGCACCGGCGCCCCCGCCGACATCGCCTCGACGAGGATGATGCCGAAGCTCTCGCCGCCGGTGTTGGGAGCCACGTACAGGTCGACGCTGCGCAGGAAGCGGGCCTTGTCCTCGTCGCTGACCATGCCGAGGAACTCCACCCGGGAGCGCAGGTCGGCGGGGAGCGGGGCGACCGCCTCCTCCTCGTCGCCGCGCCCGGCCACCAGCAGCCGGGTGTCCGGGCGGGCGGCGAGGATCGAGGGCAGGGCCCGCATCAGCACCGGCAGGCCCTTGCGGGGCTCGTCGATGCGCCCGATGAAGCCGATGGTGCCGCCCTGCCACTCGGGGCGGGGCGCGGCCTTGGCGAAGAAGTCGACGTCGACGCCGTTGGGGATGACCACCGCGTCGCCGCCGAGGTGCTCGACCAGGGTGCGGCGGGCGTACTCGCTGACCGCGATGCGGGCGCTGATCTTCTCCAGCGCGGCCTGCAGGATGGAGTACGCGGCGATCATCGCGCGGGAGCGCGGGTTGGACGTGTGGAAGGTCGCCACGATCGGGCCCTGCGCCGCCCAGCAGGCCAGCAGGCCCAGCGAGGGCGAGGTCGGCTCGTGGATGTGGATGACGTCGAAGGCGCCCTCGTGCAGCCACCGCCGTACCCGGGCGGCGCTCAGGAAGCCGAAGTTCAGCCGGGCCACCGAGCCGTTGTACGGCACCGGCACCGCGCGGCCGGCCGAGACGACGTAGGGCGGCAGCGGGGTGTCGTCGTCGGCCGGGGCGAGGACGGACACCTCGTGGCCGAGCCGGATGAAGTACTCGGCCAGGTCACGGATGTGGAACTGGACCCCGCCGGGGACGTCCCACGAGTACGGGCAGACGATGCCGATCCTCACGAGGGCCCCTTCGCGGGGTCGAGGTCGGCGAGCCACAAGCGCTGGAGCATGTGCCAGTCCTCCGGATGGTCGGCGATCCCCGTGGCGAAGGCGTCGGCCAGCGCCTGTGTCATCACAGACGTCTTCTCCCGCCGGGTGCCTGACTCGGGCACCTCGACGGGCGGATGGACCCGGCCGCGCATCACGGGCGTCTCGTCGTACCACAGGGTGACCGGCAGCAGTGCCGCGCCGGTCTGCTGGGCGAGCAGGGCGGGTCCGGCGGGCATCCGGGCCGGCTCGCCGAAGAAGCCGACCTCGACGCCGGAGGCGGACAGGTCCCGGTCGGCGACCAGGCAGACCAGGCCGCCGGCGCGCAGCCGCCGGGCGAGGGTGCCGAAGGCGGCGCCGCCGCTGTGCGGCAGGACCTCCATGCCGAGGCCCTCGCGGTAGGCGACGAACCGGTCGTAGAGCGTCTCGGGCCTGAGGCGCTCGGCGACCGTCGTGAAGGGGATGCCCAGGTGGGTGGTGACCCAGGCGCCGGCGAGGTCCCAGTTGGCCAGGTGCGGCAGGGCGAGGACCACGCCCCGGCCGGCGTCCATGCCCTCGGTCAGGTGGTGCAGGCCCTTGGGGTCGAAGGCCGCCGCGATGCGCTCCCGGCTCCAGACCGGCAGCCGGAACGACTCCATCCAGTACCGCAGATAGGACCGCATGCCCGCGCGGGAGAGCGCGGCGAGCCGCTCGGGGCCCGCGCCGGGCACCACGCGCGCGTAGTTGCCCTCCAGCCGCAGCACGCCCTTGCCGCGCCGCTTCCAGGCGAGGTCGGCGATGGTCCGGCCGAGCCGGGCGGCGACGGGCTCGGGCAGCTTCTTCACGGTGCCCCAGCCGGCGCCGTACAGCGCGTCGGTCAGGCGCTCCTGGGCGCTCACTGGGCCGCCTCGCTCCCCTGCGTCTCCCGGTCCGCGGCGGCCTCCGCCTCGGCGGACTCCCGGCGCACCGTGACCACCCGCTGGACCAGCGTCACCAGGCTGCCGACGGCGACGATCCACAGGGCCACCGGCAGCAGGTACTGGATGCCGGGCACACCGAACTTGTGCAGACCCGCGAAACCGGCCGCGACCAGCGAGATCACCAGCCGCTCGGCCCGCTCCACCAGTCCGTTGACGGCGACCGGCAGCCCGATCGACTCGCCCCGCGCCTTGGTGTACGACACCACCTGGCCGCTGGCCAGGCAGAAGATCGACACCGCGCACAGCACATTGTCGTCGCCGCCGCCCGCGTACCAGAGCGCGAAGCCGCCGAAGATCGCCCCGTCGGCGACCCGGTCCAGCGTGGAGTCCAGGAAGGCCCCCCAGCGGCTGGAGCGCCCCAACTGGCGGGCCATGTTGCCGTCGACCAGGTCCGAGAAGACGAACAGCGTGATCACGACGGTGCCCCAGAAGAACTCGCCCATGGGGTAGAAGACCAGCGCGCCCGCGACCACCCCGGCGGTGCCGATCAGCGTGACCGTGTCCGGGCTCACGCCCCGGCGGATGAGAAACGCGGCGAACGGTGTGAGGACACGCGTGAAAAATGCACGCGCGTACTTGTTCAGCATGGCCTTCCCGACGGTCGGTGTCGCCGCGTGGCCCCGCTGGCCACCGGCTGGCCCATCGTAGCCACGCGCGCGCGTGGGCGACGGCCGGGCACCCGGACCGCCCTCGCGGGCCCGGGCGGAGTCCGGGGAACGGTCCTTCGTATGGACGCGGCGTGACACCAGTGGAAAGCTCGAAGGACCGCGGGCGTCGCCGGAGCCGCCAGTGCACGCGGTCCCGCGCGTCCGCGCCCCCAGTGACCTCACCGTGCACGGGAGGCAGAGACATGGGCGACAAGGCACACACCCACCCCGGAGCCGCCGGCAGGGCACAGGCGGCCGACCATCCCGCGTCCGTACGGAATGTGGTGCTGGTCGGCCACTCCGGTTCGGGCAAGACGACTCTGGTGGAGGCCCTCGCGCTGACCGCGGGGGCCCTGAACCGGGCCGGCCGCGTCGAGGACGGCGGCTGCGTCTCGGACTACGACGAGATGGAGCACCGGCAGCAGCGCTCCGTACAGCTCTCCCTGGTGCCCGTCGAATGGGACGGCATCAAGGTCAACCTCCTGGACACGCCCGGGTACGCCGACTTCGTCGGTGAGCTGAGGGCCGGTCTGCGGGCGGCGGACGCGGCCCTCTTCGTCGTCTCGGCCGCGGACGGCGTGGACGGCTCGACCCGCATGGTCTGGGAGGAGTGCGCGGCCGTCGGCATGCCCCGCGCCCTGGTGATCACCCACCTGGAGGCCGCCCGCGCCGACTTCGAGGAGATGACCCGGATCTGCGCCGAGGCGTTCGGCGGCGACGACCCCGACGCGGTGCTGCCGCTCTACCTCCCGCTGCACGGACCACGGGCCGCCGACGGGCACGCGCCCGTGACGGGACTGATCGGCCTGCTCACCCAGAAGCTGTTCGACTACTCGACCGGCGAGCGCAAGGAGTCCGAGCCGGGCGCCGACGAGCTGCCGCTGATCGAGGAGGCCCGCAACCGGCTGATCGAGGGGATCATCGCGGAGAGCGAGGACGAGACCCTCATGGACCGCTACCTCGGCGGCGAGCAGATCGACGTCAAGACCCTGATCCAGGACCTGGAACGGGCCGTGGCCCGCGGGTCCTTCTTCCCCGTGCTGGCCGCCGCCCCCGCGGCCGAGGGCGCCCGGCAGGGACTGGGCACGGTCGAGCTGCTGGAGCTGGTCGTGCGCGGCTTCCCGACCCCGCTGGAGCGCGAGGCACCCCGGGTGACCACCCCGGACGGCCGGCCGCGCGAGCTGAACCGGTGCGACCCCGACGCGCCCCTGGTCGCCGAGGTCGTGAAGACCTCCTCCGACCCCTACGTCGGCCGGGTCTCCCTGGTCCGCGTCTTCTCCGGCACCCTCCGCGCCGACCAGACGGTGCACGTCTCCGGGCACGGACTGGCCGACCGCGGCCACGAGGGCCGCGCCCTCCACGAAGCGGACGAGCGCATCGGCGCGCTGTCCACGCCCTTCGGCAAGCAGCAGCGGCCGGTCACCCACGTCATCGCGGGCGACCTGGCGTGCGTGGCGAAGCTCTCCCGCGCGGAGACCGGCGACACCCTCTCCGCCAAGGACGACCCGCTGCTGATGGAGCCGTGGGACATGCCCGACCCGCTGCTGCCGCTCGCCATCCAGGCGCACAGCAAACCGGACGAGGACAAGCTCTCCCAGGGGCTGGCCCGGCTGGTCGCCGAGGACCCCACCATGCGGCTGGAGCAGAACCCGGACACCCACCAGGTCGTCCTGTGGTGCCTGGGCGAGGCCCACGCGGACGTCGCCCTGGAGCGGCTGCGCAGCCGGTACGGCGTCCAGGTCGACGTCGTCCCCCACAAGGTCTCCCTGCGCGAGACCTTCGGCGGGAAGGCCGGCGGGCGCGGCCGGCACGTCAAGCAGTCCGGCGGGCACGGCCAGTACGCGATCTGCGAGATCGAGGTGGAGCCGCTGCCGGGCGGCTCCGGCATCGAGTTCGTGGACAAGGTGGTCGGCGGCGCGGTGCCCCGGCAGTTCATCCCCTCGGTCGAGAAGGGGGTGCGGGCGCAGGCCGCCAAGGGCGTCGCCGCGGGCCATCCGCTGATCGACGTCCGGGTGACGCTGCTGGACGGCAAGGCGCACTCGGTGGACTCCTCCGACGCCGCCTTCCAGACGGCCGGCGCGCTGGCGCTGCGGGAGGCCGCCGCCGGCGCCCGCATCCATCTGCTGGAGCCCGTCGCCGAGGTCAGCGTGCTGGTCGGCGACGACTACGTGGGCGCCGTGATGAGCGACCTGTCCGGGCGGCGCGGCCGGGTGCTCGGCACCGAGCAGACCACCGGCGGACGCACCCTGATCCGGGCCGAGGTACCGGAGATCGAGATCGGCCGGTACGCGGTGGACCTGCGGTCCCTGTCGCACGGCACGGCCCGGTTCAACCGCCGCTACGCCCGGCACGAACCGATGCCGCCGCAGCTCGCCGAACGGCTCCGCGAGGAGGCGCGCGCCGGAGCGTGAACGGCGCGCCGGGAGCGCGGAGCGGCATGTCGGCGGGCGGCTTGAGCCGTCCGCCGACGCGGCCCGGCACCGGGCGATACGCTGATGACCTGATCAACAGGTGTGCGCAGGACGGAAGTCGGGAAGGCCGCTTGAGCGAGAGCGGCTTCGATCGGGGGCGGTAATGACCGTTGACGGCGGTTACGCGGATTTCTTCGGGCCTCAGGTGCCCCGGACGGGAGACGCGAGCCAGACGGCCACCTACGCGCTGGCGTCGGCCGCCTACCGGGACAACCCGGTCGAGGAGATCAAGAAGGCCGACAACGAGTGGCACCAGACCACCGTGAAACCCGGCCGCTCCTGGGCCAAGATCTTCCGGCCCAACCTCGGCGAAGCCTTCGCCGCCGCCGTGGTCGCCCGGATGCTGGGCCCCGGCCGCAAGCCGCTCATCCAGTCCTTCGGCACCGAGCCGCAGGTCGTCGTCGAGCACTGCCTGGCCGCCAACCGCATCCGCAGGATCCGCGACCTGCGGCTGACCGCCGTCATGGCGATCTGCGGCCTGGTCTTCCTGCCCGGGATGCTGGTCTGGCTGCTCGCCTTCATCATCCGCAGCGCCGTCGCCAAGACGGAGAACCAGCGGGCCGGCGCGCTCGCCACCGCCGTCCTGGTCGGCGTCGGGGCGCTGGCCGCGCTGTTCCTGGTCAAGATGCCCTTCGGCGGCTTCTGGGGCTGGTACGCGCGAGCCGCGGTGGTCATGCCGGTGGTCGGCTGGTTCTGGGCCAAGCGGATCTGCGAGCAGACCGCCAAGGACCTGCGGGACCGCTGGAGCGGCCTGCTGGCGGGCGCCGGCATCGGCGCCAAGGTCCCCGAGGCGGTGCCCAGCAACCCCAGCGAGACCGCCGCCGAGCAGTTGCGCCAGTCCCTGGCCAAGCTGGGCGCCGAACAGCAGTCCAATTCGGTCTTCTACGCCGGCCCCAAGGGCATACTCGGCATGGGCACCCGCTGGGGAAGCTGGCAGCTCGCCGAGGAGCTGGTGCCCGCCGACCCGACCCGGGAGATCCACCCGTTCCGCGCCTGGGACGTCGTCCGCTCCATCCACGACCAGTTGCGGATGCTGGAGCGCGGCCCGCTGAACACCGGCGGCTTCCCCAAGCCCTCCATACGGCACTGGATCGTCACCCCGATCGGGGAGAACGCCTCGGCGGTCTCCCGCCCCGAGGGCACCGACGTCGAGGCGTACCAGGTCAAGCCGCACGCCGTGCAGGAGATCTGCAACAAGCAGCAGTTCGGCGCGGGCGACCGGCACTACCTGGGCGTGCAGTGGACGCTGTGGGACGGCCAGTTGGTCCTCACCATGATGATCACGGTGACGGTGCTGCACGCCACACTGCGCATCGAGGTCACCGGCCATGCCCTGGGCCCGGTGAACTCGCTGTTCACCGGTGGGCCGACGGCACCGTCCAAGGAGGTCGCCAAGTCGTTCAAGCCCTGGGAGACCCGCAAGGTGATGCTCCCGCTGGTCCCCACCGACGAGGTGGTGCGGCTCGCCGTCCGCGCCCCGCTCACCGTCTACCCGCCGCTGCTGAACTGGCTCGGCGGCACCATCGCCCTGCCCGAGCCGTTCGGCCTGCGGCACGCCTGGGCGGACCAGCCCTGGCGGCACCGCTTCATGGCCGACGACGCGCTGCGGGCGGCCACGCCGGTGCTGCGGGTGGTCCACCAGGCCGCGATCAAGGTGCTGGCGGAGAACGGCGTGGACACGGAGAAGTTCGGCGCCCGGTCGGCGTTCCTGAGCGGCGCGGTCCAGGACCCCTCCCCCAGGAAGGCCGACCTCTACGACGCGTGATCCGCGTTACGCGGGCCACGCCTCCGCGAGCATCTTGCGGGTGTCGCCCAGCAACTGCGGCAGCACCTTCGTGTGGCCGACCACCGGCATGAAGTTGGTGTCGCCGCCCCAGCGGGGCACGATGTGCTGGTGCAGGTGGGCGGCGATGCCCGCGCCGGCCACCGAGCCCTGGTTCATGCCGATGTTGAAGCCATGGGCGCCGGAGGCGGTGCGCAGCGCCGTCATCGCCTGCTTGGTCAGCTCGGCCAGCTCCGCGGTCTCCGCGCCGGTCAGCTCGGTGTAGTCGGCGACGTGCCGGTAGGGCACGGCCATGAGGTGGCCGCCGTTGTACGGGTAGAGGTTGAGCACCGCGTACACGTGCTCGCCGCGCCGGACGACGAGACCGTCCTCGTCGGAGCCCGCCGGGATCGAGCAGAAGGGACAGCCGTCGCCGGCCCCGGGGCCGCTCGGCTTGTTCTCCCCCTGGATGTAGGCCATCCGGTGGGGCGTCCACAGGCGCTGGAACGCGTCCGGCGTCCCCACTCCCAACTGCTGCTCCGGCTCACTCGTCATGCGTGCAGCATATGGCGTCGACCTGCGGACGCGGGAAAGGCCCCCGGGTTCTCCCCGGGGGCCCGCCGGGCGTCCGGTCAGACCTGCGCCCGCTCCTCGACCACCTTGGCGATCTTGGCGATGGCCTCGTCGACCGGGATGCCGTTCTCCTGGGAGCCGTCGCGGTAGCGGAACGAGACGGCACCGGCCGCCATGTCCTCGTCCCCGGCGATGACCATGAAGGGCACCTTCTGCTTCTGGGCGTTCCTGATCTTCTTCTGCATCCGGTCCGAGGACGCGTCCACGTCCACCCGCAGCCCCGCCGCCCGCGCCCGCTCCGCGAACTGCTGGAGGTAGGGCACGTGCGCGTCGCCGATCGGGATGCCCAGCGCCTGGACCGGCGCGAGCCAGGCCGGGAAGGCGCCGGCGTAGTGCTCCAGGAGGACGCCGAAGAACCGCTCGATGGAGCCGAACAGCGCCCGGTGGATCATGACGGGCTGCCGGCGGGAGCCGTCCGCGGCGGTGTACTCCAGGCCGAACCGCTTGGGCTGGTTGAAGTCGACCTGGATGGTCGACATCTGCCAGGACCGGCCGATGGCGTCCTTGGCCTGCACGGAGATCTTCGGCCCGTAGTACGCGGCGCCGCCCGGGTCCGGGACCAGCGGCAGGTTCTGCTTCTCGGCGGCCTGGCGGAGCGCCTCGGTGGCCTCCTGCCAGTCCTCGTCCGAGCCGATGAACTTGTCGGAGTCGTCGCGGGTGGACAGCTCCAGCTCGAACTCGGTCAGGCCGTAGTCGCGCAGCAGGTCGAGCACGAAGGTGAGGAGGGTGTCCAGCTCCTCGGGCATCTGCTCGGTGGTGCAGTAGATGTGCGAGTCGTCCTGGGTGAAGCCGCGCGAGCGGGTCAGGCCGTGCACCACGCCCGACTTCTCGTACCGGTACACGGTCCCGAACTCGAACAGGCGCAGCGGCAGCTCCCGGTAGGACCGGCCGCGCGACTTGAAGATCAGGTTGTGCATCGGGCAGTTCATCGCCTTGAGGCGGTAGTTCTGCTCGTCGAACTGGATGGGCGGGAACATGCCCTCCGCGTAGTGCGGCAGGTGCCCGGAGATCTCGAAGAGGTGCTCCTTCGAGATGTGCGGGGTGTTGACGAACTCGTACCCCGACACCTCGTGGCGACGGCGCGAGTAGTCCTCCATGACCTTGCGGATCACTCCGCCCTTGGGGTGGAAGACTGCGAGGCCGGGGCCCAGCTCGTCGGGGAAGGAGAACAGGTCCAGCTCGGCGCCGAGCTTGCGGTGGTCGCGCTTCTCGGCCTCGGCGAGGAAGTCCAGGTGGGCCTTGAGCTCGTCCTTGGACGGCCAGGCGGTGCCGTAGATCCGCTGGAGCTGGGGGTTCTTCTCGCTGCCGCGCCAGTAGGCGGCGGCGGAGCGCATCAGCTTGAACGCCGGGATGTTCCGGGTGGTCGGCAGGTGCGGGCCGCGGCAGAGGTCCTTCCAGCACAGCTCGCCGGTCTTGGCGTCGAGGTTGTCGTAGATGGTCAGCTCGCCGCCGCCGACCTCGGCGTCGGCGCCGTCGGCGGCCTGCGCGGCGTTGCCCTTGAGGCCGATCAGCTCCAGCTTGTACGGCTCGTCCGCCAGCTCCTCGCGGGCGGCGTCGTCGCTGGTGACGCGGCGGGAGAAGCGCTGGCCCCGCTTCTGGATCTCCTGCATCTTCTTCTCGATGCGCTTGAGGTCCTCGGGGGTGAAGGGCTCCTTGACGTCGAAGTCGTAGTAGAAGCCGTCCCGGATGGGCGGGCCGATGCCCAGCTTGGCCTCGGGGAAGAGCTCCTGCACGGCCTGTGCCATGACGTGCGCGGTGGAGTGGCGCAGGATGTTCAGGCCGTCCTCGGAGGAGATCTCGACGCCCTCGACGGTCTCGCCGTCCTGGAGCTGGTAGGCGAGGTCCTTCAGCTCGCCGCCGACGCGGGCGGCCACGATCGAGCGTTCCCCGGCGAAGAGGTCGGCGGCCGTGGTGCCCGTCGTCACCACGCGTTCTTCCCGCTCGGAATCGCGTTGGATGATCACACGGACGTCTGACACCGGTCTCTCCTGACTGAAGGCGAAGTGCGGCGCCATACCGGAGCGCACGCATGAGCCCGATCGTACCGACCCGCCCGGGTCCCCCGCGAAATCAGTCCCCGGCGGCGGGGGCGGCCCCGCCCGCGCCGGCCGCCGTCCGGAACCGGAGGGTCCGCCTGCCGGGCCGCCGGACCGCAAAGACCCGTCCTCATGTGGTGCCCTTCCGGCGTACGGGGCGAACCGCCCGGGTATCACCGGATCGGGCAGTGGACGGGGCGTCAACCGCCGGGCTGGGACGAGGGGTTGTGATGCGCTATGACGTGCTGGTACGAGGGTCCCCTGGCCGCGTTCGACACGGGGGCCACGGGTGCGGACGCCGAGACCGACCGGATCGTGTCGGCCGCGGTCGTCGTCCAGGACGCCGAGGGGCTCCGGCCCCGGATCACCCGCTGGCTGGTGAACCCGGGGGTGCCGGTGCCCGCTCCGGCGGTGGAGGCGCACGGGCTGACCGAGGAGCGCCTGCAGCGGTACGGCCGCTGGCCGGCGCCGGTGATGTACGAGGTGGCGGAGGCGCTGGCGGAGCAGGCGCGGGCCGGGCGCCCGCTGGTGGTGATGGACGCGCCGTTCGGTCTGACGCTGCTCGACCGGGAGCTGCGGCGGCACCGCGCCTCGTCGCTGGCCCGCTGGCTGGAGCGGACGCCGCTGCACGTGCTGGACCCGAGGGTGCTCGACAGGCACCTGGACCGCTACCGCAAGGGCCCGCGGACGCTCACCGATCTGTGCGAGCACTACGGCGTGGCCCTGGAGGGGGCGCGGGACGCGGCGGTGGACGCGCAGGCGGCGCTGGAGGTGGTCCGGGCGGTGGGGCGGCGCTTCGCGGGCCGGCTGGACCGGGTCTCCCCCGCCGAGCTGCACACCTTGCAGGCGGTGTGGCACGCGGGGCAGGCGCGGGGCCAGCAGACGTGGTTCGCGCCGAACGGCGACGAGCAGCCGGTGGACCCGGCGTGGCCGCTGCGCCCGGACCTCCCGGCGGCGGCGTAGCCGTCGGCATGTCCGTATACGAAGAAGCCGGTCCGTCAATTTTCGACGGACCGGCTTTCCCGGGTGGTGGGCGATACTGGGTTCGAACCAGTGACCTCTTCGGTGTGAACGAAGCGCTCTCCCACTGAGCTAATCGCCCGGGAACGCACTGAACCATACAGGCCCCGGCCCGCTTCCTTCAAACCGCTTCCAGGTGGGCGGCCAGTCCGCGCCGCCCGGCGCGCATCATCAGGGTGTGGTTGGCGCGGAAGAAGGGCCGTCCGGGCACGGCGAGCCGGCGCAGCAGCGGCTTGCGGACGTCGACCTCCTGGTCGTAGCGGACCAGGGTGCCGGTGCCGCGCGGGGTGACCGTCCAGCGGGACCAGCCCTCGATGTCGCCGGTGAGGACGGCCCGCAGGACGCCCGCCGCCGGGTCGCGCCGCTCCTCCCGCACCGTCTGGGTCAGGTCGTACGGGAGGAGGGAGCGGATGCGCAGGATGCCGGTGGCGTCGTCGAGGCGGGTGACCTCGCGGACCTGGGGCCACCAGCGGGGGTAGTCCTCGACGCGTTCCAGGGCGCGGTAGACGGCCGGGGCGGGGGCGGGCAGCTCCCACAGGCTGCGGAAGCGGTAATGGTTCCAGTCCACGCGGGTTTTCTGCCCGCCCGGGAGCGGGTTACGGCATCCGGTCCCCCAGCAGCGCGAGGTTCTCGATGGCGGCGAGGCCGTAGAGGGCGGTGTCGTTGGTGGAGACCCAGCTCGCCTCGGTGCCGGGGACGAGGGCGAGCGGGCCGCCGATCTTCTCCGTGGTCCAGGGGGCCGATTCCTTGTAGCCGTCGGAGTCGTAGAACTTCTCCCAGGCCCGCGCGGCGAGTTTCGCGTCGCCGGTGCGTACGGCGGCGTAGGCGTCGAGGCGGGAGTGGCCCTGGAAGAGGATCAGGCTGCCGAAGTCGCTGCCGTAGCGCGCCTTCTGCTCGGCCTTGGTGGCGTTGAAGTAGCGGCAGTAGTCGTAGTACGCCTCCTCGAAGGCGGGCATGTCGACGAGGTCGATCAGTTCGGCGCAGAGTTCGTTGAGGCCGAAGACGGCCGAGAGGTGGGAGACGGACACCGCGGGCGTGTCCGCGACGGCGAACCTGCCGGTGTCCAGGTCGTACAGGCCGCTGCCCTGGACGAAGCCGTTGGGCTGGGCGGCGATGGTCTCCATGGTGGACAGCACGCGCGCGCGTGCCTTCTCCCACTGGGGGCCCTTGCGTTCCCACTCGGTGAGCCAGGCCGACACCAGGCCGCTCCAGTCGGTGCCGAAGCCGATGGACAGGGCGTGCGGGTCGGGCCGGTAGTCGGGGTCGGGGCGGACCTTGCGCTGGGGGTCGAGGACGAGGAAGGTCTCGTCGGAGTCGACGTTGGCGCGCATGAGGTCGCCGACGCGTTCGTCGCCGGTGAGGAAGTAGTAGAAGCGGCGGTAGGTGGTGTTGGCGATGCGCTGCTGCTTGGCGCTGTCGGCGTAGTGCTGGACGCCGTGCCGGGTGCCCAGGCCGGCCCACTGGCCGAGGTGGTAGACGTCGACCTCGCCGGTGTGCCGGGTCATCGCCTCGGCGAAGCGGAAGATGTCGGCGCGGCCGCTTCTGAGGTACGCGTACCAGAGCCACAGGTCGGGCGAGAGTTCGGAGTTGTCCCAGGCGTAGCCGCCGATGTCGTAGCGCCACTGGTGCCGGGCGGTGTCGTAGGTGTGCATGATGTCGCCGTAGTCCCAGAAGCCGTACCAGCGGCGCTGTTCCACCTGGTCGCGGTAGTAGGTGAAGAGGAAGTCCAGGTGGTCCTCGATCTTCGCCTTGGCCGGGGTGGAGCGGTCGGGCTCGGAGTACAGGCCGGGGCCGAAGACCTTGGCCTTGATGAGCTGCGCGGGCGGCGCGGCGAGCTGCGGCGGGACGCGGACGGCCTCGATCTGCCGGGCGAGTGCCTCGGCGGCGGGGGTCGAGGCGTTGGCCCAGAAGAGGAGTTCGCTGGTGCGGGCGATGCCGTAGGGGGTGCCGAAGCCGGGTTCGTAGTCCTCGTAGGTGATGTTGAGTCCTTCGAGCTGTTCGGCGTAGCTGTCCTGGCCCATGCCGTCGTGGTAGAAGCGCAGGTCCATGGGCTGGGCCTCGGGTGACCAGAGCCAGAGGGTGACCTCGGCGGCGTCGGTGTGGGCGTCGCGGATGTCGAGCTGGGCGGGGTGCTTCTCCCAGAAGTCGCGCAGGCCGAAGGAGAGTCCGCCGCTCGCCCCGCCGACGTAGCCGAAGCCGGAGGCGCGCCGGCCGCCGCCCGCGCCGACCCAGCCGTACCCCTTCTTGGTGCGCTTGCGCAGGGTGAAGCCGTCGGCGGAGAGCTGGGAGAGGGTGTAGTCGCCCCATTCGGGGATGTACTGGAGGCGGCTGGTGACGCGCTGGTCCCAGGTGGCGGGGTCGGGCAGTTTCCGCCCCTCGAACTGGGCGGCCTGGACGGCCGCGCCGGGGTCGCGGCGCAGTCCGGTGATGCCCTTGACGGCCTCGCGGAGCAGGCCGGTGCCCTCGCCGCCGATGCGGATGTGGCGGTCGTAGGAGGCGTCGCGCATCGGCACGGTGAAGCGGACGCCGAGGCCCCGGACGAAATCGCCGCTCGCCTTCCCGGGTTCCTGCGTGCCGTCGAAGGTGATGGTGTGCACCATGCGGAAGGAGTCGGCGCCCGCGTAGAAGTACAGGCGCAGCGAGAACGGCAGCCAGCTCCGGTCGCCCTTGCGGTGCTTGCCGTCGACGCGGACGACCGCGCGGACCGGTCCCCGCTGTTCCACCTCGGCCCCGGTGATCGCGCCGTCGAACCGCTCGGTGCGCACCGTGCCCTGGTCGCCGTCCTCGATCTCGGGCTGGCGGAGCAGGACCAGCCGGCCGTTGCGGGCAATCTCGGTGGCGCCGCGGGTGACGGACTTGACGACGGTGGTGCCGGAGGTGCCGATCCGGGCGGTGATGACGCCGGTCGCTATGTCGATGCTGCCGCCGTGCCGGGTGACGGTGACCTCGTGCTCGGGGGCGGCGGGCGGGCCGGCGGTGAGGGTGAGCCTGCCGGATCCGGAGGCGACGGCGTGCGCGGTCCACTTGAGGGAGCCGTCCGGCCAGTACGCGAGCGGCCAGGACTGGGTGGGTACGGACCGGCCGGCGGCGTCGGTGAGGGCGAAGGTCCGGTCCGGCCGGTGGGCGCCCTTGGGCCAGGGCACGCCGACGGTGGTGCCGGGGGCGGCGCCGAGGCCGCCGTCCTCCAGCCAGTCCAGGGTGACGGTGGCGTCGGAGGCGGCGGAGGCGGCGGGGGCGGCGTCGGCCGGGCGGGCGCCGAGGGCCCAGCTCGCCTGGGTGGCGGCGCCGGCGACGGCGGCAGCCTTCAGCAGGGACCTGCGGGGGATGGGGGACATGGCCTTCCTTTCCGTACGTACGGATGCGGGGTGTGGAGCGGGAGCAGGGCATGTCAAGGGCATGACAGAACAGGGGTGGCGCCGGGTCCGGCCGCGGTGGCCGGGTGGGTCAGCGGTGCCCGTGGCGGCGCTCCACGGCGACGGCGGCCGCCGCGACCGCCCCGAGGACGGGGAGGGCCAGCGGCGCGCTGAACCAGGCGGAGCAGACCACCACGGCCAGCCCGCCGACGATCAGGAAGGACCCGGCGGGGTCGAGCACGGTGCGCCGGGCGGCGCCCGCGAGCAGCGACCGCCAGGAGGCGCCGGGCCGCCACACCGCCGCCGCGCGCAGTCCGGCCACCACGGCGCCGATCAGGGCGAGCACCCCGACGGCGCCCACCAGCGGGCCGCCCGGCAGGCCCGCCCGGACCGCCCGCACGTCCAGCCAGACCACGGCGAGGGCGGCCCAGCCCGCCAGCCCGACCAGCCAGCCCCGGCGCACCGCCGCCCGGAAGTCGGCGGCGAACTCGCGCAGCCCGCCCCGCTCATGGGCGAGCCGGCGCCCCAGGTGCCGGGACCCGGCGGCGAAGGCGGCCGGGCCGGTCACCAGCGGCAGCGCGGCCACCGCGATCCACACCCCGGTCAGCAGGCACTCGGCGAACAGCGCGAACCCCTCGGCGAGCCGTGACCCGCCCCGCTCCGTGCCCGCCCCGGCGCGCGCGTCCGTCATCGTCGTCACCTCAGCCCTTCAGACCGGAGGTCGCCATGCCGTCGATCAGATAGCGCTGGAAGGCCAGGAAGAAGGCGAGGACGGGCAGCAGCGCCACCAGCGACATGGCGATCATGCCGCCGTAGTCGGCGAGGCCCTCCTGGTCGACGAACATCTTCAGGCCCAGGGAGACGGTGTACTTCTCGGGGTCGTTGAGGTAGATCAACGGGCCCATGAAGTCGTTCCAGGAGTTGATGAAGGTGAAGATGGCGCTGGTGATCAGGGCGGGCCGGCACAGCGGCAGCACGATCGACCAGTAGATCCTCAGGTGCCCGCAGCCGTCGAGCCGGGCGGCCTCGTCCAGCTCCCTGGGCAGGTTGCGCATGAACTGCACCATGAGGAAGACGAAGAACGCCTCGGTGGCGAGGTACTTGCCCAGCAGCAGCGGCGTGTACGTGTTGATCATGTCGAGGTTGCGGAACAGCACGTACTGCGGGATCAGCAGCACGTGGTACGGCAGCAGCAGGGTGCCGATCATCAGCGTGAAGAGCAGATTGCGGCCCGCGAACCGGATCTTGGCGAAGGCGTACGCGGTCAGCGAGCAGGACAGCAGGATGCCGGCCACCGAACCCACCGCGAGGAGCAGCGAGTTGACGAAGAAGGTGGAGATCGGGATGTCCGCGATGCCCTCGGTCAGCCGGGTGTAGTTGCCGGTGATCGGATCGGACGGGAACAGGTCCAGGCTGCCGACGATGTCCTCGCCCCGCTTGAAGGAACCGCCGATCACCCAGACCACCGGGTAGAGGATCACGGCGAGGACCGCCAGCGAGCCGAGGTGCCAGGCGAGCGAGCCGGGCAGCCTCCGCCGCCGGGCCGTGGTCCTGGCCGGCGTGACGGGTGTGACGTCGGTGGCCCGCGCGCTCATCGGCCGCCCTCCTCGTAGTGCACCCAGCGCTTCTGGGACCAGAACAGCACCGCGGTGACCAGGGCGACGGCGACCAGCAGCATCCAGGCCATGGCGGAGGCCAGGCCCATGCGGCTGTTCTCGAAGCCCTGGACGTACAGATAACAGGTGTAGACCATCGAGCCGTCCGCCGGTCCGCAGGCGTTGCCGCCCGCGCCGCCGCCGACGATGTAGGCGGAGCTGAAGATCTGGAACGAGTGGATGGTCTCCAGCAGGACGTTGAAGAAGAGGACCGGCGAGATCATCGGCAGCGTGATGTTCCAGAACTGCCGCAGCTTCCCCGCCCCGTCGACGTCGGCCGCCTCGTACAGCTCGCGCGGCACCTGCTTCAGACCGGCCAGGAAGATGACCATCGGGGCGCCGAACTGCCAGACGGTGAGCGCCACCAGGCTGTAGATGATCAGGTCCGGGTCGCCGGTCCAGCCGCCGGCGTGGACCCCGAAGAGTTTCTGGGTACGGTCCACGACCGCGTCGTCCGAGAAGATCGCCTTCCAGACGATGGCCACCGAGACGCTCGCGCCGATCAGCGAGGGCGCGTAGAACGCGGCCCGGTAGAACGCCTGGCCGCGCCGCTTCTGGGCGAGCAGCAGGGCGACGCCGAGCGCGGCGAGCAGCTTGATCGGGGTGCCGACGACGACGTACCACAGGGTGACCTGGACCGAGTGGCGCCAGCGCGGGTCGCCGAACATCTCGGCGAAGTTGTCCAGGCCGATCCACTTCGGGGCGTCGAAGAGGTTGTAGTCGGTGAAGGCGTAGTACAGCGAGGCGATCATCGGTCCCGCGGTCAGCAGCAGGAAACCGGCGATCCAGGGCGACATGAAGAGGTAGCCGGCCAGATTGTCCCGGCGGCGCCGCCGCTTGAGGGCGGCGGGGCGCGGGGACCTCGCCGGACCGTGCCGCGGCTCGGAGGCCGCGGCGCGGTCCGCCGTCGCGGGGGCGTGTGTCACGGCGTGTCCCATCAGCCGGCCAGAGCGGTCTTCGACTCGGTGAAGAACTGCTTGACGGCGTCCTCGACGGACCGCTTGCCCAGCGCCATCTCCTCGGCGATGCGCAGGAACGCGGCCTCGCAGACATCGGCGCCGCTCGGGTGCGGGGTGATGGTCTCCAGCACGCCCGACTCGACGAGGGAGGTCTCATAGGCGGCGATCGCCTTGTTGACCTCGTCGTCCGGCTGGAAGGCGTCGAACTGGGCCTGGGTGGCGGGCACGCCCCGGTCATAGCCCATGATCTTGGCGACCTCGGGGTCGTGGACCATGAAGTCGATGAACTGGGCGACCTCCTTGGGGTGCTGGGTGCGCTTGGAGGCGCTGAGCATCAGCGAGCCCAGGTACTGGCCGGTCTTCTTGCCGTCCGTGGTGGGGATGGGCGCGAGGCCGTACTCGCTCTTGCCCTCGGAGGTGTAGCGGACGGTGAAGTTGTCCCAGGTGAACTCGGAGCCCGCGAGCTCCGCGGAGACCGCCGACTTGGGCTTGACCTGGACGACCTTCTTGGCATCGGCGTAGACGCCCTCCTTCACGCCCCGCTCGGCCTTGGTCCACCAGTCGGTGAGGTCGGCCTCGGTGAAGCCGAGCGCGTCCTCGGTGAAGAACGCCTTGCCGTGCTGGCGCAGATACAGGTCGTAGAGGTACATGACCCCGTACATGCCGCTGTCCCCGGCCCGGCCCGTGCGGTCGCGGATCCGCTTCATCGCCGCGTCGAAGTCGTCCCAGGTCCAGCCCGGTTCGGGGGTGACGCCGGCCCGGGTGTAGACGGGCTTGTCGATGACCAGCGCCATCGAATTCGAACCGACGGGCACGCCGAGGAGTTTGCCGTCGACCTCGCCGAACTTCTCCAGGCCCGCGCGGAATCCGTCCATGGACAGATTCCCGGCCTTCACCTGCTCACCGAGGTCGAGCAGAACGTTCTTCGCGTCGTATTTGCGCAGAAATCCGATGGCATTCTGGAACACGTCCGGCGGATTCCCGCCGGACGCCTGGGTGTTGAACTTCTTCCAGAAGTCGGCGTACTGCTGGAAGTCGGTCTTCACCTTGATCTTCGGATACTTCTTCTCGAAGAGCGCGATGGTCTTGTTGATGCGCTGGGCCCGGTCCTCCGCACCCCACCAGGAGTAACGGATCGTCACCGTCCCGTCCCCCGACCCGCTGCCCGAGCCGCAGGCGGTGGCCGTCGCCCCGAGCCCCGCGACGGCCAGCGAGGCCCCCGCAGCTTTGAGGATCGTCCGCCTCTCCATGCTTCCGCCCTGCCGCATATGAGCCTCCCCGCGATGTGGTGTGCGCGTGCATGAATCGTTTCAAGTAAGCGCTTGCTGGCACAAGTTACGGAGGGGCTCCGGGCGCGTCAATAATCCGGACAGGAATTCATAGGCGCACGGGCCGGTCGGGGCCGGCGGGCGGTCCGGGGGCGGGCGGCGCGCGGGGCACGAACCCCCAGTTCGCCGCGGGTGCGCTCGACGGACCGAACGGCGAGGGGGTGGCGGCGGGGCGGGCGGCGGAAGGTCACGGTTGGGTGAACGCGGACCGGTGCGGGGCGCCGCGCGGCCCTGTCCGGGACGGCACGGGGCCCTGTCCCGGAGCGGCACGCAGCTCTGTCCGGATACTCCCCGGCGTACGACGACACAGCGGCCCGGCTCACGGATGGTGAGCCGGGCCGCTGTGGATCCCGGTGGGCGATACTGGGTTCGAACCAGTGACCTCTTCGGTGTGAACGAAGCGCTCTCCCACTGAGCTAATCGCCCGGGCGCAGGAAGAACATTACCGCATGTCAGCGGGTGCCTGTGACCGCGCCGGGATCACCTCACTGATCTTCGATCTCCCACGGCATCACCAGGCCGAACTTCCACAGGTAGAAGCCCGCGATCGCCGCGATGATCACCAGGCCGACCGAGGTGAGGACGATGTTGCGCCGGCGCACCCTCGGGTCGAGCGCGCGCTGCGCCGCCTCGGTGACTTTCCGTTTGGTCCAGCGCAGGGCGAGCTGGGCCCAGACGAACTCGGTGGCCCAGATCGCCATGCCGGCGAAGATGACGACCCAGCCGGGTCCCGGCAGCGGCAGCATGATGATGCCCGCGACGACCACCGCGAGGCCGACCACGAAGACCCCGACCTGCCAGCTCAGATGCAGCATCCGGCGCGCCTTGACGAACTCGGGCGCACGCGAGCCGAGCGCCTGCTCGCCTTGCGCTCCGTCCGCTTTCGCCCTGTCCGGCACCATGGCCGCCGCCTCGCCCGACTCGCTACTCCCCGTGTTCATACGGCCAAACCCTACCGGAGCGAAACGAGTCACCGGAATGGCCGCACCTCGCCCGTGATCTCTCGGCCAGAAGAGTTACATAAACGCACGCAAACCGCTCAGAGGGGTTTACAACGACACCGTAGGTGGCATGTCGATTTCGCCGACGTGCGAATCCCCGAGCGCACACTGAGCGAAAGGCCCTGGCGCTTATGAACACCACGGTCAGCTGCGAGCTGCACCTGCGCCTCGTTGTGTCGAGCGAGTCCTCCCTGCCTGTCCCCGCAGGACTGCGGTACGACACGGCCGACCCCTACGCCGTGCACGCCACCTTCCACACCGGAGCCGAGGAGACCGTCGAGTGGGTGTTCGCCCGCGACCTCCTCGCCGAGGGGCTGCACCGCCCCACCGGCACCGGCGACGTCCGTGTCTGGCCGTCGCGCAGCCACGGTCAGGGCGTCGTCTGCATCGCCCTCAGCTCCCCGGAGGGGGAGGCCCTGCTGGAGGCCCCGGCGCGGGCCCTGGAGTCCTTCCTGAAGCGCACCGACGCCGCCGTGCCCCCCGGTACGGAACACCGGCACTTCGACCTCGACCAGGAGCTGTCGCACATCCTGGCGGAAAGCTAGGGCGAGGCGGCTCCGTCAAGCCGCCCGACGCCGTCGACTCGGGGTGACGGCTCGGGCCGGGACAACCGCATACGGCACACACACCGGCGTCGTCGCCGCGGGCCCGCCCGCGGTGTACGGCGCCGGTGTGCGTGGCGCGGGGAGGCTTCGGGGTGCGGCGTCGGTGTGTGTGGCGCGGGGTGGGCTTCGGCGTGCAGCGCCGGTGTGCGTGGCGCGGCGGGGTGGGCCTCGGTGGAGCGGGGCCGTACGGGACGGGGCCGGGGCCGGGTGCCTCGGGGCCGTTCTCCGGTGGCGCCCGGGGAGCCCGGACGGGCCGTCGGTGATGTACGTCGTGGCACCGGGACCGGTGCGTCGGGCGCGGATGCCACTACGATCGGCCAGCATCGGCGGGCGGCCGCCGCCCACCCCCAGGCCAGGGAGCGAAACGTGCTGATCACCCACGACACCCGGTGCGCCCTAGAGGCCGTGGTGGATCTGGTCAACACCGCGCCGGAGGACGAGTCGGCGCCGGACGGGCTGCCGGATGTCGCCGCCCTCACGGATTTCGTACGAAGCCACCAGATCAGCGATGTCGGAACGCTCTCGGAGTTCGACCTCTCGGCGGTGCGCAAGGTGCGCGGGCGGTTCGCCGCGGTCTTCTCCGCCGCGGAGGCCCGGATCGCCGCCGGGCTGATCAACGAGCTGATCGCCGCCGCGGGCACCACGCCCCGGCTCACCGACCACGACGGTTACGACTGGCATGTGCACTACTTCGCGCCCGGGGCGTCCGTCGCCGACCACCTGGCGGCTGACTGCGGGATGGCGCTGGCGTTCTTCGTGGTCGCCGGGGAACGGGAGCGGCTGCGGCGCTGCGAGGCACCGGACTGCCGGCGGGCCTTCGTGGACCTCTCGCGCAACCGGTCACGGCGCTACTGCGACAGCCGTACCTGCGGTAACCGGCTGCATGTGGCGGCGTACCGGGCGCGGCGCAAAGAGGCCGCGGGCTGACTCCCGGGGGCGGACGACCGGCCCGACGCGCCCCCGGCGGGTGGCGCCGGGGAACGCGGGTACGGCTCAGAGCAGCAGCAGATCGTGCAGCGCGCCCACGAGCAGCAGACACCCGATCACCGCAAGGAAGATCATCAGCGGTGGCTGGGAAAGGGCGAAGAGACAGCCGCGGGGCTCTTCCCGGCCGGGCGCGGCGTCACTCTCTGTCGGGTCCAGACGTGTCGTGTCCAGCATCTCGCGGCGATGATGGCGCAGGACCCGCCCCGCACGCGATCAACACGCTAGCACGGCACCGGAGTTCGCCGGTATCCATGATCTTCCGGTCAGGTTGTGATCGTTTCCGTCAGATGCCGTGCTTCTTCAGGATCGCCTCGATGTCGCTGAAATCGTCCTCGCCCCGGGGCTTGGCCGCGGGACGGGCCGCCGGACGGGCGGCGGCGGGGGCGCCGCCCAGGGAGGGGGCCGAGGCCGCCGGGGCCACCGCGTCGCGCGCGGCGGCGCGGGCCGCCCGGCGTTCCTTGCGGGTGCCGCCGCGCCGGCGCTCCACGGCGCGCGTGGTCAGGAACAGCAGCCAGGCGGCGCCGAGCACCCCGAAGCCCGCCCAGGCCGTGGGGCTGAAGGCGGTGTCGGACACCCAGTCGACGACGCCGGTCATCACCAGGCCGACCGGGATCAGCGAGTAGGCGGCTATGCGTACCGCGGCCAGGAAGCGCCTGCGGTACGCGGTGACCGCCGCGATGCCCAGGCCGGCCGCGGACACGGCGGAGCAGACGGTCTCGGCAATCATCCGGTCCTCCAGGCTGGGCGGCGGTCGGGAGTCGGGCAGGGGGTACTTCGTCCCTTCCATTCCATCCTGCACCGTCCCCGCCCGCCGGGGCCATCCTCCGGCCGGACCTCAGGGACATCTCCGGGTCGGCTCCTCCCCAGGTGCCGTGCCGGGCGCCGGGCAGCGGACGGCGGGCGGTGGACGGCGGGGTTCCGGATTGGGCCGCCGGAGCCGGGGCTGGGAGACTGGTCCCATGAGTGACTCCTCCCCCGCCGTCCCCGTCCTCGACGTCTGGTGCGAGCTGCAGTGCCCGGACTGCCGTACCGCCCTGGACGACCTCCGCGCCCTGCGCGCCCGCTACGGCGACCGCCTGGAGGTGCGGCTGCGGCACTTCCCGCTGGACAAGCACCGGCACGCCTTCGCCGCCGCCCAGGCCGCCGAGGAGGCGTTCGCGCAGGGTCAGGGCTGGCCGTACGTCGAGGCGGTGCTGGGCCGGGTCGAGGAGCTGGACCGCGCGGGCGAGGCGTTCCTCGTCGAGGCGGCCCGGGAACTCGGCCTGGACGCCGAGGAGTTCGACACCGCGCTGATCGACGGCCGGCACATCCTGATCGTCGACGCCGACCAGGCCGAGGGCAAGGCCATCGGCGTGACCGGCACCCCGACGTACGTCATCGGCGGCGAGCGCCTGGACGGCGGCAAGAGCCAGGAGGGGCTGCGCGAGCGGGTCGAGGAGATCGCCGACCGGCTGCTGGCCGGGGAGCGGGCCTGATCCGGTCCGCCGACGAGCCGGTGGCCGGGCGGCGGGCTTGCCGGTGGCCGGGCGGCGGCCTTGCCCGATCCGCCGACGGGCCGCTGGCCGGAGCCGGCCCGCCCGGCCCGGACCGGGCCGTTACAGCAGCGGCTTGTAGAAGCCGTACCGCGTCGTCTCGTAGCCGAGTGACTCGTACAGTCGTTCGGCCGGGGTGTTGTCCGCGAAGACGTTGAGGCCGAGGAGGCGCCGGCCCGAGGCGATCGTCTGGGCCTCTGCCACGAGCATCAGGGTGCGGCCGTGGCCCCGGCCGCGGTGGGCGGCGTACACCTCCACGTCGTAGATGAAGGCGTCCTGGGGGCGGAGTGCCAGCCAGAGGGTGCCGACCGGTCGGTCCTCGTGTTCCACCACGGTGAACAGCATGTCCGCGGTGTCGGGTCCCTGCGGCAGCAGGATCTCGTTGTCGCGCCGGGACCGTGCGCGCGCGACCTCCTCGGGTATGCCGCGCTCCGCCCAGGCGCGCGCGAACTCCTCGGTGCCGTACTCCCGCCACGCGGCGAACTCCTCCCGGGTCATGGGCCGCGGGCGGCTCCCGGCGGGCAGGGCGGGCGGGGTGTCGCCGAGCCGCTTCGCCATGTTCCGGTTGCGCGGCACATAGCCGAGCGCGGCGACCAGGCGCAGGGCCGCCTCGGCGTCGGCGGGCACGGTGACGGCGAGCTGCCGGCAGCCCCAGGTGCGCGCCACCTCCTCCGCGGCGAGCGCGGCGACCGTGGCGCGGCCCCGGCGGCGGTCGGCCTCGTCGATGCGCAGGTCGTGGATGGCGGCGACCGTGTCGCCGAAGCCGGGCAGGGTGCCGAGGTGGATCGTGCCGACGGGACGGCTGTTCACACACACCTGGTAGTGCCGTGAACGGGTCCCGTCGGCGGCGCGCTGGAGCGGCTCGGTCGGCCGCAGGGTCGTGGTCATCAGGGTGTTCTACCCGTACCGGGGCCCCGGGAGCAGCCGAATATCGCGGGCGCCCGGGGCCGGCGGGGACCGTCAGGGGTCGAGGTCGTCCGCGGCGCGCTCCGCGAAGATCCGCATGGCCTTGGCGGTCACCGGGCCCGGGGCGCCGGGCAGTTCGCGGTCGTCGATCCGGTGCACGGCCTGGACGTCGCGCAGGGTGGAGGTCAGGAAGATCTCGTCGGCCCGGGTCAGGACGTCCAGCGGGAGGTCGGTCTCCTGGGCGCCGGTCCACTCGGCGACCAGGGCGCGGGTGACACCGGCCAGGCAGCCGGAGGTGAGCGGCGGGGTGTGGATCTCGCCGTCCAGCACGACGAAGACGTTGGAGCCGGTGCCCTCGCACAGGTCGCCCGCCGTGTTGCCGAACAGCGCCTCGGAGGCGCCGCGTTCCCGGGCGCGGGCCAGGGCGACGACGTTCTCGGCGTACGAGGTGGTCTTCAGGCCGGTGAGCGCGCCGCGTTCGTTGCGGGTCCAGGGCACGGTGACCACGGCCGTGGTGTCCGGGCGGGGCGCGGTCTCGCCGAGGGCGACGACCAGGGTCGTGCCGTGCGCGCCGCGGTCGGAGCCGAGCGGGCCGTGGCCGCCGGTGTAGGTGATCCGCAGCCGGCCGAGCGGCATCGGGTTGGCCTCCAGTACGGCGGCGCAGGCGCGGCGGACCTCGTCGGGGTCCGGGTCGGGCAGGCCGAGGCCGCGGGCGGAGCGGGTCAGCCGGTCCAGGTGCCGGGTGAGCGCGAACGGCCGGCCGTGCACCGCCTTCACCGTCTCGAAGATGCCGTCGCCCACGGTCAGCCCGTGGTCGAAGACGGAGACACGGGCGGTCTCGGGGTCCGTCAGCCCGCCGTCGAGCCAGATCTTCACGTCGTCAGTGCCTCTCCGCTTCCGTCCACCTCGTACGTCCCCGACGCTACCGCGAGCAGCCGGGACGCCTTCAGCTCGGTCTCCCGCCACTCCCGCTCGGGGTCGGAGCCCCAGGTGATCCCGGCGCCGGTGCCGAAGCGCAGCAGCCCTTCGGCGCGGTCGATCCAGAAGGTACGTATCCCGACGGCCAGCTCGCCGGTGCCCCGGTCGGCGTCGACCCAGCCGACGGCCCCGCAGTACGGGCCCCGGGGCACCGGCTCCAGCGCCGCGATGATCTCCAGGGCGCTCGGTTTGGGGGCGCCGGTGACCGAGCCGGGCGGGAAGGCGGCGGCGAGCAGCTCCGGCCAGCCCGCCCCGGTACGCAACCGGCCGCGCACCGTCGACACCAGGTGCACCAGGCCCGGGTGCTTCTCGACGGCGCACAGGTCGGGGACGGTGACGGTGCCGGTGGCGCAGACCCGGCCGAGGTCGTTGCGGACCAGGTCCACGATCATCACGTTCTCGGCGTGGTCCTTGTCCAGGAGGTCCGCCTCGGTGCGCCCGGTGCCCTTGATCGGGCCCGACTCGACGATCCGGCCGGTGCGGCGCAGGAACAGTTCCGGCGAGGCGGTGGCGATCTCCACGCCGTGCCGGGGCAGCCGGACCGTGCCGCCGTACGGCGCCGGGTTGCCGCGGGCCAGCAGTGCGGTGAGGGCGTCCACGTCGGCGTCCGGCGGGACGGGCGCGGACAGGACCCGGCAGAGGTTGGCCTGATAGACCTCGCCGACCGCGATGTGGGCGCGGATCCGCCGTACCGCCGCCGTGTACGCAGCACGGTCAAGCGATGACGCCCAGTCACCGGCGACCGGGCCCCGCCACCGGCCCGGAACGGGCGCGGGGACCGGCGCGGTGCGGACCTCGGCGAAGCGGGCGCAGGTCAGACGGCCCTCGAAGTCGGCGCCGACCGCCCAGAAGCCCGCGGAGTCCAGGGCGGCCGGATCGCTCGTGACATCGAGGAGGCCGGTGGCGAGACGGTCGCCGAAACGGGCGAGAGGGGGCAGGTCGAGCACACGGCCGAGTGTAGGCGGGGGGAGCGGGAGGTGGCCCGGAGGCGACCTTTCGCCGCCTGACCTGGCCCCTGAGCAGGTCAGTGTGCGGGTCCGTGATCAGGTACAGCGCAGCACGCTGCGCAAACGCGTTTTTGTCCTGGCAGCGGAATCCGCTAGAGTTCAACACGTCGCCGGGACGCGGAAGCGGACCGAAACGACAGGCGGACGTAGCTCAGTTGGTAGAGCGCAACCTTGCCAAGGTTGAGGTCGCGAGTTCGAGCCTCGTCGTCCGCTCGCAGGAACAGGGGGCCACGCGGTCCCCTACACTCCTGGTGGAGTGGCCGAGAGGCGAGGCAACGGCCTGCAAAGCCGTCTACACGGGTTCAAATCCCGTCTCCACCTCCAAGGACGATTAGCTCAGCGGGAGAGCGCTTCCCTGACACGGAAGAGGTCACTGGTTCAATCCCAGTATCGTCCACTGAAGCCCTTGGGCTTCGACCCGCGCGATTAGCTCAGCGGGAGAGCGCTTCCCTGACACGGAAGAGGTCACTGGTTCAATCCCAGTATCGCGCACGCAGTGCCCATGATCCGCGGATCGTGGTCCCGAGGACGATTAGCTCAGCGGGAGAGCGCTTCCCTGACACGGAAGAGGTCACTGGTTCAATCCCAGTATCGTCCACCATCAGCCGAAGCCCCCGGCCGTCTCGTACGGCCGGGGGCTTTGTCGTGGGCCCTGCGCCCGGGGCTCGGTCAGCTTGAGAAGAGCATGCGGCCGAAGCCGCGCTGGTGGTGACCGTGGTGGCCGTGGTGGCCGCCGTGCGGGGCGCCCCAGGCGGGGGCGGGCGGGGCCGGGTACGCCTGCGGGGCGGCCGGGGGCGGCGGGGCCGGCTGGGACCACTGGGCCTCCAGGCGGGTCAGGGCCTCCAGCTCGCCGTAGTCGAGGAAGATGCCCCGGCAGTTGCTGCACTGCTCGATCTGGACACCGTTGCGGTTGTACGTGTGCATCGCCGCGTGGCACTTCGGACACTGCATGTCGGCTCAACTCCTCGCCGGTCGGACCTGCTTCGCGTTCCACCAGGACAGACTCCGTCCGGCTGCCCTCGGTTTCACCCTACGTCGGAGATGGGTTCCCCAGATCGGCGGGTACGAAGGCCATGCGGGCGCAGGCGTCGATCAGCAGGCGGTCCACCTCGTCGGGCTCCCGGCCGGCGGCGATCGCCTTGGTGAGGGAACGGGCGGCGGTCTGGACGGTGAGGGCGCGGGCGGGCACGTCCAGCGCGGGCCAGGGGTCGCCGTCCGGGGGGACGGCCGGGCCGCCGGCGGCGCGGTAGGCGGTGAGGAAGCGGGACCAGTCCTCGGGCGGGAGCAGACCGCAGGCGTACCAGGCGGCGGGGCGGGCGAGGTCCCAGGCGGGGACGCCGACGCCGAGGTCGTCCACGTCTATCAGCAGCCACGGGCCGTCCGGGGCGGGGTGGCGGACGAGCTGGCCGAGGTGGAGGTCGCCGTGGCAGAGGGTGGCGGTGTCCGGCATGGGGGCCTCGGCGCGGGCCCAGGGGGGCAGGGTGGCCCAGGCGCGGAGGATGTGGGCGGTGACGGTGGCGGTGGCGGTGGTGGCTGGGTGGGGGTGGCGTCGCGTCGTCTCGTGGAGGGCGGTGATCGCCGCGGCGGCCTTCTGCGGGCCGCGCATCGGGGGGAGGTTCGGGGGCCGCTTCCGGGGGGTGGTGAGGTGTGTGCGGTGGAGGCGGGCGAGGAGGGTGCCGGCCGCCTCCCAGGGGGCGGCGGTGGGGTCGTCGGGGTCGACGGGGGTGCCGTACGGCCAGAAGGTGACGAGGCGGTCGTGCGGGGGGACGTGGACGGGGGTGGGGGTGGGGTCGAGCGGGGGGAGGAAGACGCCGGGGAGGGCGGCGGCGGTGGTGACGCGGTGGGTGAGGGTGGTGGGGTCGGTGCCGGGGGCGTGGGCCTTGGCGACGGTGCCGGCGTGACGGACGACGGTGGCGTCGGGGCGGTGGGCGAGGGTGACCGCGTCGCAGGGGCAGGTGGGGGTGCGGGTGTGGGCCCTCGCCTTCGCTCGGGCGGTCAGGGTGGGGAGGAGGGCGTCGGGGGTCACGGGGTGAGGGTACGGGGGTGGTGGTCGGTGTTGGCTGGGTGGCGGTGCGCTGGGCTGGACGGGGGTGTGGCAGGGCCCGGCGTCAGCGGGGTGCCGCCGGGGTCCCGAGGGGGCGTGGCACAACCCGGCGTCAGCGGGGTGCCGCTGGTTCCCCGGGGGCGTGGCGCAACCCGGCGCTAGCGGGGTGCCGCCCGCGCCCACCCGTGCCGCCCCAGGCGGCACGACTGCCCGCGGCTGGGCGGGCCCGGCGCCCGCGGCTGGGCGGGCCCGGAACCCGCGGCTGGGCGGGCCCGGAACCCGCGGCTGGGTGGGCCCGGCCGCCTGCGGCCACCCGTGCCGCCCCAGGCGGCACGACTGCCCGCGGCTGGGCGGGCCCGGCGCCCGCGGCTGGGCGGGCCCGGCGCCCGCGGGTGAGTGGGCCCGGCGCCCGCGGGTGAGTGGGCCCGGAACCCGCGGCTGGGTGGGCCCGGCGTCCGTGGGGGGCGGGTCCGGCCGCGTGGAATGGTGGCTCGTGGTTGGGGGCGCTGGGGTTGGCCGGAGAGTCTGAAGTCGCCGGAGGTGGACGTGGCGATGCCGGCGTAGCTCCCCAGCTACGCCGGCATTCTGCCGTCCGCCGCACCCCCGTCCCCACGGGGTTTCATGGGTGGATGTCCCCGCCCGGACCGCTCTTCCGGGCCTGGGGTCGCCGCTCAGCGCCCCAGCATCACACCCACGGACGACGCTTGTGTGGCCACTGTCTCCCAGCCGTCGAAGACGAGCAGGAGCAGGACCGCCAGGGGAAGGGCCATCAGCGTCGCCACCAGTGGGTGACGGCGGCGCTGTGTGCGGGTCAGCGTGCGCGGTGCCGTCTGCGCCATGGTCCCTCTCCTGACCTTCCGATGTGTCGTGCCGTTGACAGCGGCGGGCGTCTGACCTCGGGGGACGAGTGCTGCACCCGCCGCTTGACTTCAAATCTAGGCGTCCGGCCCGCGCCGGACGTCATGCCCTCGTACCGATTGCCGGGCCTCCCGGAGGATGAGCCATGACCTGCTGAGTACTCCCCTGGGTGGAGACGGCGGCCTAGGTCTCGGGGTGTTCCCGGAGGGGGCGTCCGCTCTGCCCCGCTTTCTCTGAGCCGTCCTCCCGGGGAACGGGCTGCTCCACCAGTGCCAGCACCCGGTTCGCCATGAAACGGGCCGTGCGGACGACGGTGCCGCTGCGGGTGACTTCGCTCACTTCGACGACTCCCCGTCGCACCGCCGTCTCCACCCGGCGGCCCGCTCGGCTCGCCACCACCTCGTACGTCCTGGTCGTGTCGCCGGCGTCGACGACTATCTCCACTCGATCGCCCTTCACGGAGTCAATCCCCCTTCCCAGGCGGCCGGTTGGGGCCCCGGACGGCACCGAATCCGGCCGGTTCGCCCCTTTCCTGACCACTCCTCAATTGTCGCACCGGGCACTGACAATCCATCGTCCCGAGAGGGCGCGGCCTCTGCGCGCGGGCGGCCGGGGAAACGTAAGCTGTGGCTCGTCACAGGGACCGGGCAGCGGGGATGAACATGGCGATGATGCGCCTGAGGCGCGAGGACCCGCGCGTCGTCGGCTCGTTCAGGCTTCACAGGCGGCTCGGCGCGGGCGGAATGGGCGTGGTCTACCTCGGCTCCGACAAGAAGGGGCAGCGGGTCGCGCTCAAGGTCATCCGGCCGGATCTGGCGGAGGATCAGGAGTTCCGCTCACGGTTCGCCCGTGAGGTCTCGGCGGCACGACGGATCAGGGGCGGGTGCACCGCGCGGCTGGTGGCGGCGGACCTGGAGGCGGACCGGCCGTGGTTCGCCACCCAGTACGTGCCCGGTCCGTCGCTGCACGACAAGGTCGCCGACGAGGGGCCGCTGAGCGCGGCCGACGTCGCCGCGGTGGGTGCCGCGCTCTCCGAGGGGCTCGTCGCCGTGCACGAGGCCGGGGTCGTGCACCGGGACCTGAAGCCGTCCAACATCCTGCTCTCCCCCAAGGGCCCCCGGATCATCGACTTCGGCATCGCCTGGGCGACCGGCGCCTCCACGCTGACGCACGTCGGTACGGCGGTCGGCTCCCCCGGGTTCCTGGCGCCGGAGCAGGTGCGCGGCGCGGCGGTCACCCCGGCCACGGACGTGTTCTCGCTCGGCGCCACCCTGGCGTACGCGGCGACCGGCGACTCCCCGTTCGGGCACGGCAGTTCCGAGGTGATGCTGTACCGCGTGGTGCACGAGGAGGCGCAGTTGCAGGGCGTCCCCGACGCGCTCGCCCCGCTGGTGCGGGCCTGCCTCGCCAAGGACCCCGAGGAGCGGCCCAGCACCCTCCAACTGTCGCTGCGGCTCAAGGAGATCGCCGCCCGCGAGGCCCACGGCCTGTCCGACGTACGGCCCCCGGCGCCCCGCTCGGCGGAGGCGGACCGGCCCACCGGGCGGCTCGCCGACACCTACCCGGACCGGGAGCGGAGCCGGGAGCGGGGCTTGGACCGGGAGCGGGAGCGGCGGCGTCCGCAGGGCGGCACCCCCGCGCCCCGGAGCCAGGGGCCGTCCGGGTCCCGCGGGGTGCCCGGTCCGGCGGCGCGCGGGGCGGCTCCTTCGCGCGGTGGTGGTACGGGGGCGCGCGCACGCGGTGGGGGCGCTCCCGGAGCGCGGGGGCCCGCCCCCTCGCGCGGCGGCGGTACGGGGGCACGGCCCACGCCCGCCTCGCGCGCCACGGGGCGCAACGGCACGCGTCCGGGCAGCGGCGGCCGGCCCGTGCCGCGCGGCCGGACCCGGCCGGGGCCGCGCACCACGGGGACCGGGCGGCGGCCCGCCAATCCGAGGCTGCTGCGGCAGCGGTTGTTCGTGTTCGTCGTGGTGACGCTGCTGGTGGCCCTCGGCATCGCCGCGGCCCAGGGCTGCCAGGGGCCCTCGCGCGGCCTCGGCGGCGATCACGGCGGGGGCGTACGGGCGGAGCGGGTGCTGCGGATCGACGTACCGGATGTACCGGATGTGCCGGATGTGCTGGACCTGACGGACGTATCGGGTGAGTCCGGTGTATCAGGCGGGTCCTCGGCCGGGTGAGGGCGGGCTTCCAGGGGGTTACGTCTGCGGGCGGCCCGCTGTGACCGCGTAGAAGGCGACCGCCGCCGCCGCGCCGACGTTGAGGGAGTCGACGCCGTGGGACATGGGGATACGGACCCATGCGTCGGCGGTGGACAGGGCGCGGGCGGAGAGGCCGTCGCCCTCGGCGCCGAGCATCAGGGCCACCCGGTCCATGCGGTGCGGGGCGGTCTCGTCGAGGGTCTTGGCCCGCTCGTCGGGGGTGAGGGCGAGCAGCGTGAAACCGGCCTCGCGGACCGCGTCCAGTCCCCTCGGCCAGGTCTCCAGGCGGGCGTACGGCACCGAGAAGACGGCGCCCATCGAGACCTTGACGCTGCGCCGGTAGAGGGGGTCGGCGCAGTCCGGGGAGAGCAGGACGGCGTCCATGCCGAGGGCGGCGGCGGAGCGGAAGATGGCGCCGATGTTGGTGTGGTCGTTGACCGACTCCATGACGGCCACCCGGCGGGCCGCGCCGAGCAGTCCGGCGGCCGTGGGCAGGGGCTTGCGGGCCATGGAGGCGAGGGCGCCGCGGTGCACGTGGTAGCCGGTGACCCGCTCGGCGAGTTCGGGGCTGACCACGTAGACGGGCGCGTCGAGCCGGTCGATCAGGTCGCGCAGGGGGTCGACCCACTTGGCGGACAGCAGCAGCGACCGCGGGGCGTAGCCGGCCTGGGCCGCGCGGCGGATGACCTTCTCGCCCTCGGCGATGAACAGGCCCTCGGCGGGTTCCCGGCGGCGGCGCAGTTCCACGTCGGTCAGGTCGGTGTAGTCGGCCAGGCGCGGGTCCTCGGGGTCCTCGACGGTGACGAGGCCGGCCATCACTCGGCGCTCCGCGGGCCGACGTGGACGACCTCGCCGACGACGATGACCGCGGGGGGCCTGACCTCCTCGGCGGCGACCGTCGCGGCGACCGTGGCGAGGGTGGCGTCGACGCGGCGCTGGGCGGCGGTGGTGCCCTCCTGGACGAGGGCGACCGGGGTGTCGGGGGACCTGCCGTGCGCGATCAGCGTCTCGGCGATCTTCCCGATCTTGTCGACGCCCATCAGGATCACGAGGGTGCCGGTGAGCCTGGCCAGCGCCGGCCAGTCCACCAGGGAGCGCTCGTCGTCGGGGGCGACATGGCCGCTGACCACGGTGAACTCATGGGCCACGCCGCGGTGGGTGACCGGGATGCCGGCCGCGCCCGGCACCGAGATGGAACTGGAGATGCCGGGGACGACCGTGCAGGGGATGCCCGCCTCGGCGAGCGCCTGGAGCTCCTCCATGCCGCGTCCGAAGACGTACGGGTCGCCGCCCTTGAGGCGGACCACGGCCTTGCCCTGCTTGGCGTGCTCGATCAGGGCGTTGTTGATGGCCTCCTGGGCCATGAACCGCCCGTAGGGGATCTTCGCCGCGTCGATCACCTCGACGTGCGGCGGCAGTTCGGCGAGCAGGTCGCGGGGGCCGAGGCGGTCGGCGATGACGACGTCGGCCTCGGCGAGCAGCCGGCGGCCGCGCACGGTGATCAGGTCCGGGTCGCCGGGGCCGCCGCCGACCAGGGCGACGCCCGCGGTGCGGGTGCGGTGGTGCGGGGCGACGAGGGTGCCGTCGCGCAGGCCCTCGACGACCGCGTCGCGGATGGCGGCGGTGCGGCGCGGGTCGCGGCCCCGGGCGTCGGTGGTGAGGACGGCGACCGTGACGCCCTCGCTGTGGCCGGTGGCCGGGGTCCAGGCGGTGGCCAGGTCGGCGTCGTCCGAGCGGACGCACCAGACGCGGTGCCGTTCGGCCTCGGCGGACGCGGCGGCGTTGGCCTCCGGGTCGCTGGTGGCGATCAGGGCGTACCAGGCGTCGGCGAGGTCGCCGTCCGCGTACGGCCGGCGCTCCCAGCGGATCTCGCCCGCGTCCGCCATCGCCTCGACCGACGGGGTCGCCCCCGGGGAGACGAGCAGGACGTCGGCGCCCGCCGCGATGAGGGCGGGGAGGCGGCGCTGGGCGACCTGGCCGCCGCCGAGGACGACCACGCGGCGGCCGGTCAGACGGAGACCTACGGGGTAGGCGGGGTGTTCGGCCATGCGGGTGCGGCTCCTCGTCCTGGCGGGGTCCTGGCGGGGGCCCGGCAGGTTCCGGGTGGGTCCTGGCGGGGTGCGGTGGGGCAGGGGGCTTGGCGGGGTGCGCCGGGCGTGCTGCGGCTCTGGAGCTGCCCTGACGTGCGCACACGTACGCATACGTACACATACGTACGCATACGAACACGATTGCGTACACGATTGCGCATGCGATCACGTACGCGAATACGTGCGGATTTTACGCAGTCGGCCGGGGCGGCGGCGAGTGCGTGCCGCCGCCGCCCCGGTCCGCGCGGGGCTACTTCTCGGTGACGCCCGCCGAGTCGAACGTCGCCACCTCGTGCATGGCCCGGGCCGTGCTCTGCACCATCGGCAGCGCGAGCAGCGCGCCGGTGCCCTCGCCGAGGCGGAGGTCGAGGTCGACCAGGGGGCGCAGGCCCAGCTTGTTGAGCGCGGCGACATGGCCGGGCTCGGCGCTGCGGTGACCGGCGATGCAGGCCGCCAGCACCTCGGGGGCGATGGCGCGGGCGACCAGCGCGGCGGCGCCGGCGCTGACGCCGTCCAGGATCACCGGCGTCCGCAGGGACGCGCCGCCGAGCAGCAGGCCGACCATGGCGGCGTGCTCCAGGCCGCCGACCGCCGCGAGCACGCCGATCGGGTCGGCCGGGTCGGGCCGGTGCACCTCCAGGGCGCGGCGGACCACCTCGGTCTTGCGGGCGAGGGTCTCGTCGTTGATGCCGGTGCCGCGGCCGGTGACCTCGGCCGGGTCGGCGCCGGTGAAGACGGAGATCAGCGCGGCGGACGCGGTGGTGTTGGCGATGCCCATCTCCCCGGTGAGCAGCGCCTTGTTGCCGGCGGCGACCAGGTCGCGGGCGGTCTCGATGCCGACCTCGATGGCCTGCTTGGCCTCCTCGCGGGTCATCGCGGGGCCGGTCGTCATGTCGGAGGTGCCCGGGCGGATCTTGCGGGGCAGCAGGCCGGGGGTGGCGGGGAGGTCGGCGGCGACACCGACGTCCACGATGCACACCTCGGCGCCGACCTGGGTGGCGAACGCGTTGCACACCGCTCCCCCGCCCAGGAAGTTGGCCACCATCTGGGCGGTGACCTCCTGCGGCCAGGGGGTGACGCCCTGGGCGTGCACCCCGTGGTCGCCGGCGAAGATCGCAACGGCGGCGGGTTCCGGGATCGGCGGCGGGCACTGGCGGGACAGACCGGACAACTGCGCGGAGATGATCTCCAGCATGCCGAGCGCCCCGGCCGGCTTGGTCATCCGCTTCTGCCGCTCCCACGCCTCGCCGAGCGCCTTGGCGTCCAGCGGGCGGATCTGGGCGACGGTCTCCGCGAGGAGGTCGTGCGGCTCCTCGCCGGGCAGCGCGCGGCGGCCGTACGTCTCCTCGTGCACGACCCAGGAGAGCGGACGGCGCTTGGACCAGCCGGCCTGCATCAGCTCGGGCTCGTCCGGGAACTCGTCGACGTACCCGACGCACAGGTAGGCGATGACCTCCAGGTGCTCGGGCAGGCCGAGGGCGCGGACCATCTCCCGCTCGTCGAAGAAGCTGACCCAGCCGACGCCGAGGCCCTCGGCGCGGGCGGCGAGCCACAGGTTCTCCACGGCGAGCGCGGCGGAGTACGGGGCCATCTGGGGCTGCGTGTGGCGGCCGAGGGTGTGCCGGCCGCCGCGGGTGGGGTCGGCGGTGACGACGATGTTGACCGGGGTGTCGAGGATCGCCTCGATCTTCAGTTCCTTGAACTGCTTCGCCCGGCCCTTGGGCAGCGACTTGGCGTACGCCTCGCGCTGGCGCGTCGCCAGTTCGTGCATCGTGCGGCGGGTCTCCGCGGACCGGATGACCACGAAGTCCCAGGGCTGGGAGTGGCCGACGGACGGGGCGGTGTGCGCGGCCTCCAGGACGCGGAGCAGCACCTCGTGCGGGATGGGGTCGCCGCGGAAGCCGTTGCGGATGTCCCGGCGCTCGCGCATCACCTTCAGGACGGCCTCGCGCTCGGCGTCGTCGTAGCCGGGCGCGGCCGGACCGGCGGACCGGCGCCCCGCCTCGGGCGCAGCGCTCGCCTCCGGTACGTCGTCCTGCTCGGCGGCGGCCCGGGTGTCCAGGTCGTCGGCGTTCTGTACGAGGCCGGGGGCGGCGTCGTGCGGGGGCGCGGGGACGGGGACGGCGACGGGTGGCGCTTGGTCCTCGTGGCCCTCGTCTCCCTCGACCGGCACGAACTGGGCCACGGGGGTCGTGGACTGGGGGCCCTGGGCGGCGAGGGGCTGGGCGGGGGCGGGCTGCTCCGCCTCCGCCGAGGGCTCGGGCTCTGCCGGGGCGGCTTCGGGGAGCTGGGCGGGCTGCGCGATCGGGGCTTCTTCGACGGGCGGGGTGACGGGGGCCTCGGGGGCGGCCTCGGCGACCTCCGCGAGCGGGGCGGGCGGGGCCTCGTCGACGGGAGGGGCGGCCGGAACCTCGGGAGCCACCACGGCCTCGGGAGCGACCGGCGCTTCCTCAGCAGCGGGGCCCACCGGCGCCTCGGGAGCCACCGGCACCTCATCGACCGGCGGAGCCACGGGCACCTCGGGGGCCACGGGGACCACGGGCGCCTCGGGGGCCACGGGCACCTCGGGGGCCACGGGCACCTCGGCGGAGACCACGGCCTCGGGAGCCACCGGCGCCTCCTCAACAGGCGCAGCCACCGGCACCTCAACGACAACCGGCGCCTCAGGGGCGACGGGCACCTCAGAGACGACCGGCGCCTCAGGGGCAACGGGCACCTCAGCGACAACCGGCGTCTCCGGAACAGCAGCCGCCTCAGCAACAACCGCCGCCTCAGCCACCGTCGCCTCTACCGCCACCGGCGTCTCAGACGCACTAGGCGTCCCGGAAGCGACCGGCTGAGCCTCCCCCTCCTCCCCAGCCAGGGCCTCCACCGGCTGCGGAGCGGGCGTCGGCTCGGTGACCGGAGGTGTCTGGGGGTCGTGCATCTCGCGTGTTTCTGGCGTTTCTGTCGTTTCGGGCGCTTCAGCGGCCTGGTCCTCCTGAGGCGCGGCCTCGGCATGCTGCTGCGGCGCAGTCTCAGGATGCTGCTGCGGCACGACCGGTTCCGCACCCTGCGGCCCCGGCCCGTCCGGCACCGGGAACTCCCCCGCCGCCGGCCCGGCGGGCACCGGCTCCGCCGGACGCGGGGTCGGGACAACCGTTTCGGCAGGGCTGGGCCCCCAGGGCGCCGCGCCCTGCGGGGGCGCCGCGGTGGGCTGGGGGGCGGCGTCGAGGTACTCCGGGCCGGCGGGTCGCGACGGCGCGTCCGCGGGGCCGCGGTCGGCGAGGGAGCGGACCGGGCTCGCCGAGGTGTCGGGGATCGGCGGACCGAGGTGCAGCGGGCGGCGCGGCGGCGCGGCCGGGCCCGGCGGGCGGACGCCGGTCAGGTCGACCGAGCCGCTGTCCCGTCCGGACGTCTCGTGCGGCTCCGGCTCGTGCACGGCCTCGACGACCGGCTCGGGCGGGGGCGGGGCGACCTCGTTGCCCCAGGCGCTCTGCGCGCCCGGCAGCAGCAACAGGTCCTCGTCCTCGGCGGTGGTCTCGGAGAGGTAGGTGTACGCGCCGGGCGCGGGGGCCCCCGGCTGCTCCACCATGCCTGCGTTCTCCGGCAGCCCCTCGCCCGGGATCTGGCCGGTGTCGGTCATGCGTACCCCTCGCCCATCGGTTAGTGCTCCTACGACCAGCTCACCCGGAACGGCGCACCGACCGCCCCGCAGTGAAGAACGAGCGTGCGTGCCCAGCGGCACGAACGACCCGCCGGTAAAAGGCGACAAAGCCATTGAGTGGCATTCTTCCGGTCGTTCGCCCGCCACGACAGCTTGATCCGCGACGGTCCCCTGTGGACTGCGCCACGTTGCGCGCCGTCAGGTTCTGCCGTACCGGTACAACGATCGGCCAGCCTACCGCGCGCGGTACGACAACCGGATCACGGGGCGGGGTCCTCGCGGTCCGGCAGCACGCCGCTGAGCAGGAACGCGACGCTCCGTTCCGTCTCCGTCCAGGCCCTGGTGTCGAGTGCGACGGACTGGAGCAGGGCGCACTCGACGCGGTAGCCGTGCTCGGTCAGTTCGCGGCCGACGAGTTCGGCGTCGTCGCGGGTCGCGGCGTGGGTGACGATGCGCTGCGGGCGGCGGTCGGCGACGGCGGAGACGACGGCGGTGGAGCCGCCGCCGACGCGCACCACGTCGGGTTCAGGGAGGTCCTCCAGGACGTGCGGGGCGGTGCCGTGCACGATCTGCACCTGGACGCCGTGGCGGCGGGCGGCGGTCTCGGCGCGCACGCAGGCGGCCAGGTCGCGGTCGACGGCGAGGACGGCGGCGCCGGCCCGGGCGGCCTCGGTGGCGAAGGCGCCGCTGCCGCAGCCGATGTCCCAGACCAGGTCGCCGAGGCGCGGTCCGAGCCGGGCGAGTTGGGCGGCGCGCAGCAGGTCGGTCTCGCCCTCGCCGAGGCCGCCGCCGTACTCCTCGGCGGGCAGGCACCAGCCGCGCGGGCCGGCGGCCGGGCCGCGGCCGGCGATCCAGTCGCCGCTGTCGCCCGGGGTGCCGGGTCCGGCGGGGCCGCCGATGACGATGACGACGTTGGGGTCGCGCCAGGTGTGGTCGGCGGCCTTGTCGGAGGTGACGACGGTGACCCGTTCGCGGTCGGTGCCGAGTTCCTCGCAGATGACGAAGGTGCGGTGGACGCCCTCCAGCAGCAGGCCGAGTTCGGCGGGGCCGGCGCCGGGGGCGGTGAGGACGGCGACCTTGCTGTGGGCCCGGCAGACGTTGACCGCGCGGCGCAGGGTGCGGGGGTGGGCGACGACCACGTGGGCGTCGTCCCAGGGCATGCCGGCCCGGGCGAAGGCGGTGGCGACGGAGGAGACCGCGGGGACCACCTCGACCTCCAGGCCGAACTCGGGCGCCCGCAGCGTCCGTACGACGCCGAAGAAGCCGGGGTCGCCGTCGGCGAGCACGACCGCCGTGCCGCGGTGGGCGGCGATGCGGCGGGCGGCGAGGGCGACGCTGCCGAGGCGGATGCGCTCGGCGGCGGGCGGTACTTCGGGCAGTGCCAGGTGGTGGGCGGCGCCGGCCACCAGTGTGGCGGCGCCCAGGGCGGCGCGTGCCGCCTCGGTCAGCGGCGAACCGTCCCAGCCGATCACCGTGACCCGGTCGGCCATCGTCGTCAGTCTCCTGAGGTTTGCGCAGGTCGTCGTGGGGTCGGGGCCCGTGGGCGGGCGTGGTGAGCGTACCCGGTGCGGCCTCGGTCCATGACGGTGGTGCCGGGGCCCGCGGGTCAGCTCCAGTCGCTGAAGGCGGTGAAGCCGTCGCCGCCGGCGAGCTGCTCGGCGCCTTCGAGGTCCTCGGGGAGCAGGCTCCACACGATGAAGTCGGTGCGTACGTCGGTCCAGGTCCCGTCGTCGGCCCGGACGTGCGCTATGCAGGCGTTGCGCAGGACGCCCTCGCTGATGCAGCCGATCTTCTGGGCGACCTGCTGGGAGGCGGTGTTGTCGGCGGCGGTGCGCAGCTCGATGCGCTCGAACTTCTGGTCGCCGAACAGCCATTGGGCGGTGGCGAGCGCGGCCTCGGAGGCGTAGCCCTCGCCGCGGGCCCAGGGGGCGACGATGTACGACAGTTCGGTGGACCGGACGTGCCAGTTGGTCCGGGTGAGCCGGACCACGCCGACCAGGCGCTGGGTGAGGAACTCGGTGACGGCGAGGTCGAGTCCGCGGCCGGCCGCGCGGTCGGCGGGGGCGTGCTGGGTGATCCAGGCGCGGGCGGCGTCCTCGGTGAAGGGCTGGGGGACGTCGGTCCAGGCGCCGACCTGCTCGTCGTTCATCATGGCGGCGAGGGCGGGCACGTCGTCCTCGTCGAGGGGGCGCAGCACCAACCGCTCCGTGCTGATGGAGATGTTGGGGAAGGTGCTCGTCATGCGCCGCTCCGTAACCTTCGTACCGTCGTGGCCGTCGGGGCCCTGCCTGCTGAACTGCCCAGCATGCAGCATGGCGGGCTCGGACCGCACCACGGGGTCCGCTCCGGTCGGGAGCGGACCCCGGGGGCGGCGGGCGGTGTGATCAGAAGGAGGGGATCACGGAACCGGCGTACTTGTCCTCGATGAACTTCTTCACCTCGGGGGAGGTGAGGAGCTTGGCGAGCTTCTTGACGCGCGGGTCGTCCTCCTGGCCCTCCTTGACGACGAGGAGGTTGACGTTGGGGTTGTTCTTCGCGGACTCCAGGACGAGGGCGTCCTCGGCGGGCTTGAGGTCGGCTTCGAGGGCGTAGTTGCCGTTGATGACCGCCGCGTCCACGTCGTTCAGGGAGCGCGGGGTCTGGGCCGCCTCCAGCTCCTTGAACTTGAGGTTCTTGGGGTTCTTGGTGATGTCGGCGGTGGTGGCCGCGGTGCCGACGCCGTCCTTGAGGGTGATCAGCCCGTTGGCGGCGAGCAACTGCAGGGCGCGGGCCTCGGTGACGCTGTCGTTGGGGACGGCGACGGTCGCACCGTTCTTCAGGTCCTCCGCCTTGTCGGCCTTGTTGCTGTAGAGGCCGAGGGGCTCCAGGTGCACCGAGGCGACGGACTTCAGGTGGGTGCCGTTCTTCTTGTTGAAGTCCTCGAGGTAGGGCTCGGTCTGGAAGTAGTTGGCGCCCACCGAGCCGTCCTCGGTCGCCGTGTTCGGCGTGACGTAGTCGGTGAACTCCTTGACCTCCAGGTCGAGGCCCTCCTTCTTCGCCAGGTTGTCCTTGACGTAGGTGAGGATCTCGGCGTGCGGCACGGGCGTCGCGGCGACGACCAGCGGGCCGGAGGTGTCGGAGGCGGCGTCCTTGTCCGAGCCGCAGGCGCTGAGCCCGAGGGTGAGGGCTCCGGCGGCGAGGACAGCGGTGGTGATCTTGGCGGTGTTACGCACGAAAAGTGCCTTTCCTGAATGGGTGGTGCGACCCCGTCTCGGGTGGTACGGGGGAGTCTTGGGGTTCTGCTCGACTCTGCGGAGTCTGAGGTTTTACGCGACCTTGCTGATGTCGGCCGCGGCGGGTTCCTTGGCCTTCAGCAGCCGCAGCCTGGGCGCCGCGCCGGAGCGTCCGCCGCGCCGGTGCAGGGCGCGGGCGGCGTAGTCGCCGGCGAACTGGATGACGGAGATGACCACGGCGAGGATCGCCACGGTGACCCACATCAGGCCGGTCTCGAAGCGGTTGTAGCCGTAGCGGACGGCGAGGTCGCCGAGGCCGCCGCCGCCGACCGTGCCGGCCATGGCGGAGTAGCCGATCAGGGCGATGATCGTGGTCGTGGTGGAGGCGATCAGGGACGGCAGCGCCTCGGGGACGAGGACCTTGCGGACGACGGTCCAGGTGTTGCCGCCCATGGCCTGCACGGCCTCGACCAGTCCGCCGTCGACCTCGCGCACGGCCGTCTCGACCAGCCGCGCGAAGAAGGGGATGCCGCCGATGGCGAGCGGCACGATCGCGGCGGTGGAGCCGATGGTGGTGCCGGTGATCCAGCGCGTGAAGTTCATCAGCGCGACCATCAGGATGATGAACGGCATCGAGCGGGCGATGTTGACGATCTGCCCGAGCACCTTGTTGACCACGGTGTTCTGGAGCAGACCGCCGGTGTCGGTGAGGACGAGCAGGACGCCGATGGGCAGGCCGCCGACGACGGCGATCAGGGTGGACCAGCCGACCATGACCAGCGTCTCGGTACACGCCTGCTCCAGCAGGGGCTGCATCTCGGACCAGGTCACCGGGCACCTTCCTTCACGAGTTCCGGACCGTCCTCGTTCGCGTTGACCACGTCGATCTGGAGTCCCTGCTCGCGCAGGAAGCCGACCGGCACGACGTTGTCCTCGTAGCGGCCGGGCAGTTCGATGCGCATCCGGCCGACCTGGAGGCCGCCGACGGTGTCGATGGCGGCGCCGAGGATCGATATGTCGATGTTGTAGGTGCGCGAGAGCTGGGAGATGACCGGCTGGGTGGCGGCCTCGCCCTGGAAGGTGACGTCGAGGACGGTGCGGTCCTCGGCCGAGGCGTCGCCGGTGACCGGGAACAGGGCGGCGGCCAGCTCGGAGCCGGGGGTGGCGAGCAGTTCGCCGACCGTGCCGGACTCCACGATGCGGCCGGAGTCCATCAGGGCGGCCGAGTCGCAGATGCTCTTGACCACGTCCATCTCGTGGGTGATCAGCAGCACCGTCAGGCCGAGCTGCCGGTTGAGGTCGCGCAGCAACTGGAGGATGGAGCGGGTGGTCTCCGGGTCCAGGGCGCTGGTGGCCTCGTCGGAGAGCAGCACCTTGGGGTCGCCGGCCAGGGCGCGGGCGATGCCGACCCGCTGCTTCTGGCCGCCGGAGAGCTGGGCCGGGTACGCCTTGGCCTTGTCGGCGAGGCCGACCAGGTCGAGCAGTTCCAGCGCCTTGCGGGACCGTTCCCTGCCCGACCTGCCGAGGATCTCCAGCGGCAGTTCCACGTTGTCCTGCACGGTCCGGGTGGAGAGCAGGTTGAAGTGCTGGAAGACCATGCCGATGCGGCTGCGCGCCTGCCGCAGTTCCCGGCCGGCCCGGGGGCCGCGCCCGGCCAGTGCGGTGAGGTCCTGTCCGGCGACGGTGACCGTGCCGGAGGTGGGGCGCTCCAGGAGGTTGATGCAGCGGATGAGCGAGGACTTGCCGGCGCCGGACTGGCCGATGACGCCGTAGACCTCGCCTTCGCGGACGTGCAGGTCGACCCCGTCGAGGGCGGTGACCTCGCGGCCGCGTGAGCGGTAGACCTTGGTGAGGCCCGAGGTGGTGATCACTGTGTTTCCGTCACTGTCGAGTGCGCGGGCGCAGGTCTGCCCGGCACGGGTGCATTCGGTCAGGACGCGGCACGGTTCTCGCGGTGGCGAGGTGACCGGGGAGAAGCGTGTGCGCGGGGGCGGTGGCCCTCTCGCCGCGGGGGCTGAGGGAGCCGGCTCTCGCTTCGGGGCGCGAGGCTCAGATGCTGCGGGGGCCCTCTAGCAGGCGCACATTCGACGCATACACAGACAACGAGCACCGGGCGTCAAGGTCGCCTCGGTCGCAGGGGTGCGTGCGCTCGTCGTGGTCATGCGCTCAGTAAAGCAGACGTATGGTCCGGACCGGACGCCGCTGTCCGCATTCTGGACAGCGGTGGGACGGCCGTGCCCGGCGGGCCCCGGGTCAGTCCCGGCGGGCGATCTCCACTCCCCCGTCGGTGACCTGTACGGACAGCGCGGAGAGGTCCTCGACCACCAGGTCGGCGTCGAGTTCGGCGGCCCGGTGGGTTGTGGTCAACGCCACGGTGGTCATGCCGGCGGCACGGCCGGAGCGCAGTCCGGCGGGGGCGTCCTCGAAGACGACGCAGTCGGCCGGGTCGACGCCCAGGGCGCGGGCGCCGAGCAGATAGGGCTCGGGGTCGGGCTTGCCGCGGGTGATGTCGTCGGCGGCGATCAGGGTCTTGGGCAGGATGCCGACGGCGGCCAGCCGGGCCTCGGCCAGCCGCCGGGTGGCGGAGGTGACGACGGCCCAGCGGTCGGCCGGGAGCGCGTCGAGCAGGGCGCGGGTGCCGGGCAGCAGGTGCACGCCCCCGTTGGGCACGTCCTCGACCTCCAGGTCCTCGATCCGCGCGACGGCCTCCGGCACGATCTCGGCGGGCAGCAGGTCGGCGGCTATCTCGGCGGCCGGCCGCCCGTGCAGCTCGACCTTCCCGAACTGCTCGGCGGTGATCCCGTACTCCTCGGCCCACCGGGCCCAGCAGCGGTCGACGGACTCCAGGGAGGAGACGAGGGTGCCGTCGTTGTCGAACAGCAGGGCGGTGGCGCGGATCTTCATGCCACCGACCCTACGGTGTACGCCGGGGTCGGCCGCATCGGGCCTTTTCCGCCGTAATAAGGTCACTGCCATGCTCGACGTCCTGACGCTGGTGACCGCGGTCGCCGCGCTGCTGCTCGCCGCCTGGTGCGGCTGGGCCGCGTACCGGGGCCAGCCGACCAAGGACTGGCACTTCATCGGCATGGCCGTGGTGACGGTGCTGACGCTGGCGCAGTTGGTGATCGGCGTCGTCAAGCTGGCGCAGGGGCAGGACCCGGAGCAGGGTACGACGATCTTCGTGGCGTATCTGCTGGGGGCCTTCGCCTGTATCCCGGCGGCGGGGTTCATGTCGCTGGCCGAACGCACCCGCTGGGGCTCGGTGACGGTGGCCGCCGGCGGCGTCGTCCTGGCCGTCCTCCAGGTGCGGCTGTACGACATCTGGGGAGGCTGAGGTGGCGGTGACCGAGGAGAAGAAGCCGAGGACCCGGCTGATCGCCGGCCCCGGCATCCTGCTGGTGTGGCTGTACGGGGTGATGGTGGTCGGCGCGGTGTCGCGCTCGGCGTACCAGATCGCCACCGAGTTCGACCGGGCGCCGCTGGCCTACACGCTCTCCGCGCTGGCCGGCGTGGTCTACGGCTTCATCACGTACACGCTGGTGCGCGGCGGGGAGACGGCCCGCCGGGCGGCGCGGGTCTGCTGCGCGGTGGAGCTGGCGGGGGTGCTGACCGTGGGCACCTGGACGCTGATCGAGCCGTCCGCGTTCCCGGACGCGACCGTGTGGTCGGACTACGGGATGGGCTATCTCTTCATCCCGGTCCTGCTGCCGGTCTCCGCGCTGTACTGGCTGCGCGGGTCCCGGCAGCAGGCTGCCGCCGGCTGACGGTCAGGCCGTCTTGACGTACGCCCCGGCCTGCTTCTCCAGGACGATCATCGGGACGCCGTCGGCGCCCTCCAGGGTGCCGACCCGCTCGTAGCCGACCCGGCGGTACAGCCGCAGGTTGCCCTCGCTGCGGTGGCCGGTGTGCAGCCGGAAGCGGGTGGCGCCGCGCTCCTCGGCGAGGGCGCACTCGGCCGCCTTCAGCAGGCGGGCGCCGATGCCGTGGCCCTGGAGCCGGGGGTGGACGCAGAGCTTGCCGATGGAGGCGGCGCCGTCCTCGGTGATCCGGCCGCGTACCGAGCCGACCACCTCGTCGCCGAGCCGGGCCACGAAGACGCAGTCCTGGGCGACCTCCTCGCGCACCGAGTCGAGGGTCTGGACCAGCGGGTCGATGCGGTAGTTGCCGTACAGTGCGGCCTCGCTCTGGAAGCAGAGGTACTGCAACCGGAAGATCTGCTCGGCGTCCCGTTCGGTCGCCGCCGCGATGGTCACGCTCATGCCCATGTGCGCATGCCTCCCGCTCACCTGATCGGCCTGTGGTCCCTCACTCCTATCCCCGTCCTCAGCGGGCCGCAACCTCCGGTGTGAGCAATCGGCGCAGACAACCCAGGCATCTGGAACGTTCCGGCCCAAGACTGCCCTGTGAGATACCCAACTCCCCCGCGATCTCCCGGTATGTCAGGTCCGCCGGGGAGAGCAGGGCGGCCATCAGCCGGGGGCAGCGGCCGGGGAGTTTGCGGACGGCCTCGTGCAGCGCCCGGTGCCGGGCGGCGGTGAGCACGAGCTGTTCCGGGATGCGGTCGTCGGTGTCGGCGGGCTCGTCCCCGCTCTCGTACGGTCGTTCGTGCCGGGCGGTGCGGCGGGTGCGGCGGGCCTCGGTGCGGACCACGCTGCGCAGCCAGCGGTGCGGGTCGAGGGGCGGACCGTCGGCCTCCAGGCGTTCCAGGAGGCGGAGCCAGACGGTCTGCTCCAGGTCGCCCGGCTCGGTTCCGGTCGCATATGCCTCGGCCGTGGCCTCGGCGGTGAGCAGCGGGCGTAAGGTGATGAGCAGATCCTCCGTCATATGCAGCACGACGCGACCGCCCGGGCGGCGGGTTGCCCGGGCGGTCGAAGCTCCCCCTACCGGGGGGTGTGTCGCTCAGTTGTTGACGAAGTCCTCGCGGGCCAGCAGCCCGGTGTCCGGCTGGTCGGTGAAGATCCCGTCGATGCCGGTGGCGAAGTACGCCCGGTAGGCGCCGAAGACATCGCCGTAGCCGTCGGCGTCGGTGCCCCGGCGGAACTCGGCGGGCAGGAAGGGATTCTCGTTGCGCAGGGTGTAGGGGTGCAGGATCAGGCCCGCGCGGTGGGCGTCGCGGACCAGGGTGGTCGGCGCGGTGAGGCGGCCCGCGGCGTCGCGCGGGATGATCAGGTCCAGGGTGGGGCCGATGCCCTGGGCGTAGGAGGCGATCTCCTTCAGCCCCGCGGGCGTGATGAGGTCGGCGGTGGTGCGGGGGTCGCCGCCGGCGACGAAGTCCCAGGGGCGGCTGGTGGCGCCGGAGAGCAGGACGGCGAGCGGGTTGCCGACCAGCGCGCTCATCCGCCGGATGCTGGTGGGCTCGAAGGACTGGATGACGACCGGCGCGTGCTTGCCGTCCTTGCCGTGCTTGCGCAGCAGCCTGGCCAGGCGCTCCTCGGTGGGCAGGCCGAGCCCGCGGAAGTAGGTGGGGTGCTTCAGCTCGGGGTAGATCCAGACCTGCTTGCCGCGCTTGCGGGTCTGCTCGTCCTGCCAGCGCAGGACCTCCTCGAAGGTGGGGATCTCCCAGCGGCCGTCGTAGAGGGTGTTGTGCGGGCGGTTGGCGGGGATGCGCTCGGTGGCGCGGAGCGTCTTCAGCTCGGCGAGGGTGAAGTCCTCGGTGAACCAGCCGGTGGTGGGGACGCCGTCCAGCACCTTGGTGCGCTTGCGGCCGGCGAACTCGGGGTGGTCGGCGACGTCCGTGGTGCCGCCGATCTCCGGCTCGTGCCGGCAGACGAGGTGACCGTCCTTGGTGGGCACCAGGTCGCCGGCCTCGACGATGTCCGCGCCCATGTCCAGGGCGAGCTGGTAGGAGCCGAGGGTGTGCTCGGGGCGGTAGCCGCTGGCGCCGCGGTGTCCGATGATCGTCGGGACCGGGAGGCCCTTGAGCCCCTTGCCGCCGCCGTGGCCGCGACCGGCGGCGGACGCCGTGCCGGGCAGGCCGAGTACCGCGCCGCCCGCGCCGAGGACCGCGGCGCCGAGCAGCGCCCGCCGTCCGGTGCCGCTCGCCCGCTCGTTCGACTCCTGCGTTGCCATGAGCGCCCTTTCGCCGTCGCCTGTTCGAGTGCGGGGCGATCGTAGGGGCGCGGACATGACGGACGGGAGGCCCCGGACCGAACAGGGGGGTGACGCCGGATGTCGTGTGCGGGGCGGGAACTGACCGTCCGTCGGCTTGGCCCGGCGCGGCCCGGGTACCCGGTCGGCGACCGGTGCCGCCGGGCGGCCGGGGCCCCGCCGGACGCGACCTGCCTCACATCGTGCCGGGCGGGTTTCCGGGACGCTACGCGGTTGCGCCCCAGGTGAACCCACGTCAACACGGCGTAAGACCCGGTGAACCCGACGTGCGCGACCCCCCGGGCCGCGAGTAATGTCCTCACCTGCACAGACTCATACCGCATCCCTCGACACTTCTCCTACCGGAGGGCACGTTGTCCCGCTTCGCGCTCATCAAGGCAGTGCTCGGTCCGATCATGCGCCTGATGTTCCGCCCACAGGTGGAGGGCGCGGAGCACATCCCCGGCGACGGCCCGGTGATCCTGGCCGGCAACCACCTGACGTTCATCGACTCGATCGTGCTGCCGCTGGTGACCAGGCGGCAGGTGGTCTTCATCGGCAAGGACGAGTACGTCACCGGCAAGGGCCTCAAGGGCCGGCTGATGGCCTGGTTCTTCACCGGCGTCGGCATGATCCCGGTGGACCGGGACGGGGCCAACGGCGGGGTCGCGGCGCTGATGACCGGCCGCCGGGTGCTGGAGGAGGGCCGGATCTTCGGGATCTACCCCGAGGGCACCCGCTCCCCCGACGGCCGTCTGTACCGCGGCCGGACCGGCATCGCCCGGCTCACGCTGATGACGGGCGCGCCCGTGGTGCCGTTCGCGATGATCGGCACCGACAAGCTCCAGCCGGGCGGCAACGGCATCCCGCGGCCGGGCCGGGTGACGGTCCGCTTCGGCGAGCCGATGGAGTTCTCCCGGTACGAGGGCATGGACCGCGACCGGTACGTGCTGCGGGCGGTGACCGACTCGGTGATGACCGAGGTCATGCGGCTCTCCGGCCAGGAGTACGTGGACATGTACGCCACGAAGGCGAAGAAGGCGGCGTGACGCGCCGCGGGTGAAGAAGGTCGAGGCCGCGCGACGGCGCGGCGGGTGAAGAAGGCCGACGCCGCCTGACGCGCGGCGGGTACGGGAACGGCGGGTCGCTCCGGGGAGTGGCCCGCCGTTCGCGCGTACGCCGGCTCACTCGGCCGTGTCCTCCAGCTTCTGGCCGCGCAGCAGGAACCAGGCGGCGACCGCGGCGGCCAGGAGTATCGCCGCGCCGACGCCCGCGGCGAGCGTCAGCCCGTCGACGAAGGACTGCCGGGCGGCGTCCAGCAGCGCCGAGGCGGTGTCGGCGGGCAGGTGGGCGGCGCTCTCCACGGCCCCGCCGAGCGACTCGTGGGCCGCCTCGGGGGTGCCGGGCGGGCCGGTGAAGCCCCGGTAGACGCCGGTCACCACGGAACCGAGCAGGGCGATGCCGAGCGCGGCGCCGAGTTCGTACGCCGTCTCGGAGACCGCGGAGGCGGCGCCCGCCTGCTCCTTGGGGACGCTGGAGAGGATCACGTCGGCGGTGACGGTGAACGAGAACCCGGCGCCGACGCCGACGACCAGCAGGGCCGTGCCGAGCAGCGGGTAGCCGGTGGACTGCCCGATGACGGTGAGCGCGGCGAGGGCCAGCCCCACGGCGGCGAGCCCGCCGGAGACGACGGCGCGCACCGAGAACCGGCGGGCCGCGCGCCCGGCGATCAGACCGGCCGCCACCGCGCCGATCGCGGCGGGCAGTTCGGCCAGGCCCGCCTCCAACGGCCGCCTGCCCTGCACCAGTTGCAGGTACTGCGAGAGGAAGAAGACCAGCCCGGACAGGCCGAGGACGGTCATCAGGTCGGCCAGCACCGCCCCGCTGAAGCCCCGGCCGCGGAACAGCCGCATGTCCAGCAGCGGGGTCGGCAGCGTCAACTGGCGCCGGACGAACCCGTACAGCGCGGCGGCGCCGAGCAGGCCCGCGGCGAGCGTGGCCCAGGCGAAGCCGTGCGCGGCCGTCTCCTTGACGGCGTACACGACACCGACCATGCCGACCAGGGACAGGACGACACTGGTCAGGTCCCAGGGGCCGGGGCTGGGGTTGCGGGACTCCGGCAGCAGCCTGGCGCCGACGACGACCAGGACGGCCATCACGGGCAGGTTGATCAGGAAGACCGAGCCCCACCAGAAGTGCTCCAGCAGGAACCCGCCCACGATCGGTCCGACCGCGGTGCCGGCCGAGGCGGTGGCGCCCCAGATGCCGACGGCGAGGCTGCGCTCGCGCGGGTCGTGGAAGAGGTTGCGGATCAGGGCGAGGGTGGCCGGCATCAGGGTGGCGCCGGCGACACCGAGCAGGGCCCGGGCCAGGATCAGCAGCTCGGGCGAGGTGGCGTAGGCGTTGAGCACGGAGACCGCGCCGAACGCCGTGGCGCCCACGAGCAGGACGCGCTTGCGTCCGACGCGGTCGCCGAGGCTGCCCATGGAGACGAGCAGTCCGGCGATGACGAACGAGTACACGTCGCCGATCCACAGCAACTGGGTGCCCGAGGGCCGCAGGTCCTCGCTGATGTACGGGGTGGCGAGACCGAGGACGGTCGCGTCGACGGCCACCAGCAGCACGGCCAGGACGAGGACGGCGAGTGCCAGCCAGCGGCCGGGGCGCCTCACCGCCCCGGTCGGGTCGGCCGGCCGCAGGGTGCTGGTCATGGTTCCTCTCTTCGGACGGCGCCGCCGAGCAGCAGCTCGGCGATCATGTGGGTGAAGTCGTTGCGGGCCACGCGGCCCTCGCTGACCGCCCAGGCGCCGGAGGCCAGCAGGCCGTACAGCGCCTCGGTGAGCCAGGCCGGGGTCAGGTCGATGCGGAACTCGCCGCTTTCCTGGCCCCGCCGGAACAGCGCGGCGAGCCGGGCGTCGATGCGGGACCAGCCCTCGTTCTGCTGCTCGCCCTCGAAGAGCTGGTTCTCCGTGTAGAGGAAGGCGAGCAGCCCGGCGGAGGGCTCGATCGCGCGGATCAGCCGGCGCACCGCGTCGGCGGCCGGCCCCTCGTCCGGGCGGGCCGCGTCCAGCGCGGCCTCGCACTCGGCGATGCCGAGGGCCTCCAGGGCGCGGACGAGGGCGTCCCGTCCGGCGAAGTGCCGGTGCAGCGTGGCCCGGCTGATCCCGGCGGCCCGGGCGACCTCGTCCATGGTCGCGGTGGCTTTGCGGGTCAGCAGGGCCGCGGCGGTGCGCAGCACGTGGTCACGATCGACAGCCATGAGACAAGCGTAACCCATGTGAGACGTTGATGTCTCATGATGGGCATGGCTGACTCACGGCGTGGGTCGTCCGGTGGGTTCAGTGCCAGGGCAGGCGTCCGCGCCGCTCCCAGTACGCGCGGGGTTCCTCGGCGAGCGCGGCGAGGGCGGCCACCTGGTCGTCGTCGAGGCGGGCGGTCGCGGCGCTCAGGTTGGAGGCGAGCTGGGCGCGGGTGGCCGCGCCGGAGAGCACGACGTCGGCCCAGGGCTGCCGCAGGATCAGCGCGAGGGCGACGGCGTCGCAGGTCAGGCCGGTCTCCTCGGCGACGGTCCGGAGGGCGGCCGGGGCGTGCGGTCCGGCGAGCCGGCCGTTGGCCATGCCCTCCTTGACGATCACCGTGAGCCCGGCGTCGTGCGCCTCGGCGAGCGCGGGCCCGGCGGAGGTCTCCAGCGCGTTGTACGTGGACTGCACGGTACGGAAGAGGGGCTCGCCGTCGACGGTCACGGCGAGGGCGGCGCGGATGGCGTCGGCCTGGGCGGGGCCGCTGGTGGAGAAGCCCACGGTGAGGCCCCCGGCGGCGGCCTCGGCGAGCCGGGCGTGCAGCTTCCGGTCGGTGAGGGCCGGGCTGCCGGGGGTGACCGAGTGGATCTGGTAGAGGCCGAGCCGGTCGCCGAGCAGGGCGTCCGTCTCGGCGCGCTGCCGCTCGTAGGTGGCCAGACCGTGGTCCTTGACCTCGTGCCGCTCGGCGTGGACGGCCCAGTTGGCGGTGTACGTGTAGCCCCACTTGCTGCCGACGACCACGTCGTCGGCGTCGGGCCGGGCGGCGAGCCAGTCGGCGAGGAACTCCTCGGCGCGGCCGTAGGAGCGGGCGGCGTCGATGTAGCGCACGCCCTGCGCGTAGGCGGCGTCGAGGAGGTCGTGGGTGCGGGTGCGCAGCGCCTCGACGCCGCGGTCCTCTCCGAGGTCCTCGTCACGGCCGAGGGTGATGTAGCCGGGGCGGGCGACGGCGGCGAGGCCGAAGCCGAGGCCGTGGGGGAGGGTGAGGGGCATCGCGGGTCCGTTCGGTCGGCCTTTTGGCGACCAACGTAACCCGCGGTGACCTTCGCCTCGGGGGCGGGTGGCGCGGCGGTCGGGTGGGTGCGGGCGCGTCGTGGCCCGTCACGCGGTTCCGCGCGCCGCTCAGTGCTTGGCGTCCGCCCAGAGGTGCTGCTGTTCCACGTTCGCCTTCAGCTCCGCCAGTTGGACCGCCACCGCGCTCGGGGCCGTGCCGCCCCGCGCGTCCCGGGAGGCCAGGGCACCCGGCACATCGAGGACGGTGCGGACCTCGGGGGTGAGGTGGGGGGAGATCTTGGCGAACTGCTCGTCGGTGAGGTCGGCCAGCTCCTTGCCCTCGGCCTCGGCGGCCTTGACGCACTCGCCGGCCACCTCGTGCGCGACGCGGAACGGCACGCCCTGCTTGACCAGCCACTCGGCGATGTCGGTGGCGAGCGAGAAGCCGGCCGGGGCCAGCTCCTCCAGGCGCTCGCGGTGCACGGTGAGGGTGGCCATCATGCCGGTGAAGGCGGGGAGCAGCACCTCCAACTGGTCGATGGAGTCGAAGACCGGCTCCTTGTCCTCCTGGAGGTCGCGGTTGTACGCCAGCGGCAGCGCCTTGAGGGTGGCCATCAGGCCGGTGAGGTTGCCGATCAGGCGGCCGGACTTGCCGCGGGCCAGCTCGGCGATGTCCGGGTTCTTCTTCTGCGGCATGATCGACGAGCCGGTGGAGAAGGCGTCGTGCAGGGTGACGAAGGAGAACTCCTTCGTGTTCCAGATGATGATCTCCTCCGCGATCCGGGAGAGGTTCACCCCGATCATCGCGGTGACGAAGGCGAACTCGGCGGCGAAGTCGCGGGAGGCCGTGCCGTCGATGGAGTTGCCGGCGCTGCCGTGCTCGAAGCCCAGCTCCTTGGCGACCGCCTCCGGGTCCAGGCCGAGGCTGCTGCCGGCGAGCGCGCCCGAGCCGTACGGCGACACGGCCGTCCGCTCGTCCCACTGGCGCAGCCGCTCGGCGTCCCGGGAGAGCGCCTGGACATGGGCGAGGACGTGGTGGGCGAAGAGGACGGGCTGGGCGTGCTGGAGGTGGGTGCGGCCGGGCATCGCCACGTCCGGGTGGGCCTCGGCGAGGCCGATCAGGGCGTCCTGGAGGTCGGCGATCAGACCGCCGATGATCCGGGCGTGGTCCCGCAGGTACATCCGGAACAGCGTCGCCACCTGGTCGTTGCGCGAGCGGCCGGCCCGGAGCTTGCCGCCGAGGTCGGGGCCGAGGCGCTCCAGCAGGCCCCGCTCCAGGGCGGTGTGCACGTCCTCGTCGGCGACGGTGCCGGTGAAGGAGCCGTCGGCGACATCGGCTTCCAGCCGGTCGAGGCCGGCGATCATGCGGGTCAGCTCGTCGTCGGTGAGCAGACCCGCCCGGTGCAGCACGCGCGCGTGGGCGCGGGAGCCGGCGATGTCGTAGGGGGCGAGCCGCCAGTCGAAGTGGACGGACGCGGACAGTTTCGCCAGGGCCTCGGCGGGCCCGTCGGCGAACCGGCCGCCCCAGAGTCGTACGTCACCGCTGCTGCTCACTCGAAGCTCCTCACCGTGCCAACGCTGCTATGCATGAGTATGCAGACCTCTGCATGACTCGTCAATTTCCCGGGCCGGGCGGGGCGGTTTCCCGGACGGCGGCTCCCGAGGGCGCCCGGACGGACGCCCCGGGCTGCCGCCGCCGCTGCCGCGCCCTACCGTCTGAGCCATGCGCCCCGGTGCCGTCGCCGTCCTGCTCGCCGCGTCCCTCCTGCTGCCGGCCTTCGCCACGCCGCCCGCCCCGCTGCCGGAGCGGATGGCGGACACCGGGGGCGGCGCCCAGTTGATCACCGCCGTCGCCCCGGACACCGGCTCCACGACGGGCACGGTCACCTGGTGGGACCGCCGGGGCGGGAGCTGGGTGCGGGCCGGGTCGGCGCCCGCCCGGTTCGGGGCCCGGGGGCTGGCCGACGGCCGGACCCGACGGCAGGGCACGAACACCACTCCCACGGGCCTGTACGGGCTCCCGTACGCCTTCGGTGTCGAGCGGGCGCCGCGCGGGACGGCGTACCCCTACCGGCCGGTGCGCGAGGACTCCTGGTGGTGCCAGGACAACGGCTCCCGGTCCTACAACCGCTGGACCGAGCCCCGCCCCGCCGACTGCGCCGCCGCGGAGGCCGAACACCTGATCACCTACGGCCGGCAGTACGCGCACGCGCTGGTCGTGGCGTTCAACTACGCGCGTCCGGTGCGGGGGCGCGGCGCGGGCATCTTCCTGCACGTGAACGGGGCCGGGGCGACCGCCGGGTGCGTGTCGGTGCCGAAGGGCGCGATGCGGCGGATCCTCGCCTGGGCGGAACCGGCCGCCCGGCCGCACCTGGCGATCGGCACGGCGAGCGGGGCGACGGCCGTCACCCGGTACTGAACATCCCGCGGTCGCGGCACGTACGGGTGGGCCAAGGGTCCCGCCCCCCGACGGAGGAACCGTGACCACCACACTCGCCGGCGGCCGTGCCGCCCGCCGCCGGACGATGCGCCGCATCCGGCCGCGCCGGTCCCCCGCCGTCCCCCTGCTGCTCGCCGCGTGGGCGGGCACGGCGGGCGTGTCGCGGCTGTGGTGGCGCGACACGCCCGCCATCTCCGGCGCCGCGGACCGGCTGCTGGGCACGGGCCGGCACCGGATCGGCACCGGCGCCGTCCTCGCCGACGACCCGCTCGCCCGGACCGCCTGGTACGGGCTGTACGGCTCGGTCAGCGCGCTGGTGCTCCGGTATCGGGTGCTGACCCCGCTGCGGCTGAACCCGCGGCACCGGATGCGGGTCGAGGGCTGAGACCCCGTAGGGGCCCGTGCGGGCGCCCGAGGGCGGTCGCGGCGACGAGATCACCGCCGACGCCGCTGAAGCGCCCCCCGAAGGGGCGCGGGGAACTGCGCGGCCAGCCACGACGGACCCGCACCCGGCGCCCCACCCCAGGCCCCTTCTTCAGTGGCCGTTCTGCGCCAACCGCAGCAGATGATCCGCCAGCGCCTGCCCACCCGTAGGATCCCGGCTGATCAACAGCAGCGTGTCGTCCCCCGCGATCGTCCCGAGGATGTCCTGCAACTCCGCCTGATCGATCGCCGACGCCAGGAACTGCGCCGCCCCCGGCGGCGTCCGCAGCACCACCAGGTTCGCCGACGCCTCCGCCGAGATGAGCAGCTCCTGCGACAGCCGCCGCATCCGCTCCTCCTTCGCCGACTCCCCCAGCGGCGCCCGCGGCGTCCGGAACCCCCCCTCGCTCGGCACCGCGTAGATCAGGTCACCGTCGTTGTTCCGGATCTTGACCGCGTTCAGCTCGTCCAGGTCCCGGGAGAGCGTCGCCTGGGTGACGCTCAGCCCGTCGTCGGCGAGCAGCTTCGCCAGTTGGCTCTGGGAGCGGACCGCCTGCCGGTTGAGGATGTCCACGATCCTGCGGTGCCGGGCGGTGCGGGTCTGCGGCACGGCGGGCCCGGCCCCCGCGCTGTCCTGGTCCTGCGCCTGGCTCATCGTCGTCTCATTCTCCGGATCGTCCGTCCCCGCCTGCCTCGTCGAGGATGCCGGGCAGCGCCCCGAGGAACGCGTCCACCGCGTCGTCGCCGAGGTTCAGCGGCGGCATCAGCCGTACGACATCGGGTGCGGGCGCGTTCACGAGGATCCCGGCGTCCTGAGCCGCCTGCTGCACCTGGGGCGCGAGCGGCTCGGTGAGCACGATACCCAGGAGCAGGCCCGCGCCCCTGACGTGGGCGACCAGCGGGTGGCCGAGCCCCTCGACGCCCTCGCGCAGCGCGGCGCCCTGCCGCTTGACGTTCTCCAGCAGTCCCTCGTCGGCGAGGGTGTCCAGGACGGCGAGTCCGGCGGCGCAGGCGACGGGATTGCCGCCGAACGTGGTGCCGTGGTGACCGGGCCCGAGCAGGTCGGCGGCGCGGCCGAAGGCGACGGTGGCGCCGAGCGGCAGTCCGCCGCCCAGGCCCTTGGCGAGGGTGACGACGTCGGGCAGCACGCCGTCGTGGGCCTGGTACTCGAACCAGTGCCCGGTCCGTCCGATGCCGGTCTGGACCTCGTCCAGGACCAGCAGCGCCCCGGTCGCGGCGGTGATCGCGCGGGCCGCCTTCAGATAGCCGGGCGGCGGCACGACCACGCCGTTCTCGCCCTGGATCGGCTCGATGATCACCAGGGCGGTGTCCTCGGTGACCGCCGCGGCCAGCGCCTGGGCGTCGCCGTACGGCACGTGGGTGACGTCACCGGGCAGCGGCAGGAACGGCTCGCGCTTGCCGGGCTGCCCGGTCAGGGCCAGCGCGCCCATGGTCCGGCCGTGGAAGCCGCCGTCGGTGGCGACCATGCGGGGCCGCCCGGTGAGCCGCCCGATCTTGAACGCGGCCTCGTTGGCCTCCGCGCCGGAGTTGCAGAAGAAGACCTTGCCGTCCCGGCCGAAGCGCTGCAGCAGTTGCTCGGCGAGGGCGACCGGCGGCTCGGCGACGAACAGGTTGGAGACGTGCCCCAGCGAGGCGATCTGCCGGCCGACCGCCTCGACGACGGCGGGGTGGGCGTGGCCGAGGGCGTTGACCGCGATACCGCCGACGAAGTCCAGGTACTCCTTGCCGTCGGCGTCCCAGAGCCGCTCGCCCGCGCCGCGCACCAGGGGGAGCCTCGGGGTGCCGTAGTTGTTCATGAGCGCGCCCTGCCACCGCGCGGTCAGGTCCTGGTTCGCGGTCATGACTGGTCCCCCTCGGACTCGTCGGGCACGACCATGGTGCCGATGCCCTCGTCGGTGAAGATCTCCAGCAGGATCGAGTGCTGGACCCGGCCGTCGATGACCCGGGCGGTGGTGACGCCGTTGCGGACGGCGTGCAGACAGCCCTCCATCTTCGGCACCATGCCGGAACTCAGCTCCGGCAGCAGCTTCTCCAGTTGGGAAGCGGTGAGGCGGCTGATCACCTCGTCGGAGTGCGGCCAGTCCTCGTAGAGGCCCTCGACGTCGGTGAGGACCATGAGAGTCTCGGCGCCGAGCGCCGCAGCGAGTGCCGCAGCCGCCGTATCAGCATTGACGTTGTAGACATGGTGGTCGTCCTGGGAGCGGGCGATCGAGGAGACGACCGGGATGCGGCCGTCGGCGAGCAGGGCCTCGATGGCGCCGGTGTCGATGTCGGTGATCTCGCCGACCCGGCCGATGTCGACGCGCTCGCCGTCGATCTCGGGCCGGTGCCGGACGGCGGTGATGGTGTGCGCGTCCTCGCCGGTGAGGCCGACGGCGAGCGGGCCGTGCCGGTTGAGCAGCCCGACCAGCTCCCGCTGGACCTGCCCGGCCAGCACCATCCGTACGACGTCCATGGCGTCCTCGGTGGTGACGCGCAGGCCCGCCCTGAACTCGCTGACGATGCCGTGCCGGTCGAGGGCGGCGCTGATCTGGGGGCCGCCGCCGTGCACCACGACGGGCTTGAGGCCGGCCTGGTGCAGGAACACGATGTCCTGGGCGAACGCGGCCTTCAGGTCCTCGTCGACCATGGCGTTGCCGCCGAACTTGATGACGACGGTCTTGCCGTTGTGCCGGACCAGCCAGGGCAGCGCCTCGATGAGGATCTGTGCCTTGGGGAGCGCGGTGTGCTTCCGCGTGGGAGTGCTCATGAGGAGTAGGCGCTGTTCTCGTGGACGTAGTCGGCGGTGAGGTCGTTGGTCCAGATGGTGGCGGTCTCGGTGCCGGCCGCGAGGTCGGCGACGATGTGGACCTCGCGGTAGCGCATGTCGACCTTCTCGCGGTCCTCGCCGACGCCGCCGTTCTTGCACACCCAGACGCCGTTGATGGCCACGTTGAGCCGGTCCGGTTCGAAGGCCGCCTTGGTGGTGCCGATGGCGGACAGCACCCGGCCCCAGTTGGGGTCCTCGCCGTGGATGGCGCACTTCAGGAGGTTGTTGCGGGCGATGGAGCGGCCCACCTCCACGGCGTCGTCCTCGGTCGCGGCGTTCACCACCTCCACCTTGATGTCCTTGCTGGCGCCCTCGGCGTCCCGGACGAGCTGCTGCCCGAGGTCGTCGCAGACGGCCCGGACGGCCTCGGCGAACGCGTCGTACTCCGGGGTGACCCCGGAGGCGCCGGAGGCCAGCAGCAGCACGGTGTCGTTGGTGGACATGCAGCCGTCGGAGTCCACCCGGTCGAAGGTGACCCGGGTGGCCGCGCGCAGCGCCTTGTCCAGGGTGGCGCCGTCCAGGTCGGCGTCGGTGGTGAGGACGACGAGCATGGTGGCCAGGCCGGGGGCGAGCATGCCGGCGCCCTTGGCCATGCCGCCGACGGTCCAGCCGTCCTTGCTGACGACGGACGTCTTGTGCACGGTGTCGGTGGTCTTGATGGCGATGGCGGCCTTCTCGCCGCCGTGCTCGGACAACTGGCCGGCGGCGCGCTCCACGCCGGGCAGCAGCTTGTCCATGGGCAGCAGCACGCCGATCAGCCCGGTGGAGCAGACGGCGACCTCGCCGGCGCCGATCCCCAGCACCTCGGCGGCCTTCTCGGCGGTGGCGTGCGTGTCCTGGAAGCCCTTCGGACCGGTACAGGCGTTGGCGCCGCCGGAGTTGAGGACCACCGCGGTCAGCTCACCGCTCTTGAGCACCTGCTCCGACCAGAGCACCGGCGCGGCCTTGACCCGGTTGGAGGTGAAGACGCCCGCGGCGGCGCGGCGGGGGCCGGTGTTGACCACGAGGGCCAGGTCCGGGTTGCCGTTCTCCTTGATCCCGGCGGCGACCCCCGCCGCCGTGAATCCCTTGGCTGCCGTCACACTCACGGCGCGACTCCGATCGTCGTCAGTCCGGTGGTCTCATCCAGGCCCAGGGCGATGTTCATGCTCTGGACGGCACCGCCCGCGGTGCCCTTGGTCAGGTTGTCGATGGCGCTGATGGCGATGATGCGGCCGGCGGCGGCGTCGTACGCGACCTGGATCTGAACGGCGTTGGAACCCTGGACGGACCCGGTGGCCGGCCACTGCCCCTCGGGCAGCAGGTGGACGAAGGGCTCGTCGGCGAACGCCTTCTCGTACGCGGCGCGCACCGACTCGGCGGTGGCACCGGGCCGCGCCTTCGCGCTGCACGTGGCGAGGATGCCCCGGGGCATCGGCGCCAGCGTCGGCGTGAAGGAGACGGAGACCCGCTCCCCGGCCGCCGCCGAGAGGTTCTGGATCATCTCGGGGGTGTGCCGGTGGACACCGCCGACGCCGTACGGGGACATCGAGCCCATGACCTCGCTGCCCAGCAGGTGCGGCTTGGGCGCCTTGCCCGCGCCCGAGGTGCCGGAGGAGGCGACGATCACCGCCTCGGGCTCGGCGAGGCCGGCCGCGTACGCCGGGAAGAGGGCCAGCGAGACGGCGGTCGGGTAGCAACCGGGCACCGCGACGCGCCTGGACCCCTCCAGCGCGTCGCGGCCGCCCGGCAGTTCGGGCAGGCCGTAGGGCCAGGTGCCGGCGTGCGGGGAGCCGTAGAACGCCTCCCAGTCGCCGGGGTCCTTCAGCCGGAAGTCGGCGCCCATGTCGATGACGAGCACGTCCGGGCCGAGCTGCTCGGCGACCGCGGCGGACTGCCCGTGCGGCAGCGCGAGGAAGACCACGTCGTGCCCGGCGAGCGCCTCGGCGGTGGTCGGCTCCAGCACCCGGTCGGCCAGCGGCAGCAGATGCGACTGGAGCGCGCCGAGGCGCTGCCCGGCGTTGGAGTTGCCGGTCAGGGCGCCGATCCGGGCCTCGGGGTGGGCCAGCAGCAGACGCAGCAGTTCCCCGCCCGCGTATCCGCTCGCTCCGGCCACCGCCACACGTACCACCATGGAAACCTCCTCCTGGATGGCATGACTATACGTATCGATGCACGTTTATGCAATCTAGATGCGTACGCCATCCAGGAGGAGGTCCGCTGCGGGGGCCTACCGCTGCTTGATCCGCAGGAAGGTCACCGAGTTCGCCGGGAAGGTGTACGAGAATCTCGGTGCGACGCCCGAGAAGGTGGAGGTGACCGGGGTCACCGGGGTGTCCGTCTCGGTGTTCACCGCGTCCGGGTCGGCGGCGAGGGTGGTGACCCGGGCCCGGGAGGCGGTGCGGGCGCCGCCGAGGTCGATCGCGGTGCGGGCGGCGGTGTCCTGGGCGTTGACCACCTTGACGATCAGGTCGCCGGTGCGGGTGTCCTCGGTGACGACCTGGCGGAACGGCTCGGCCGGCTTGTCGTCGGTGAAGGAGCCCCACTCCTGGCCGTCGAGGTAGAGGGTGACCTGGCGGCCCCGGACCTTGATGTCGATGTCGTAGGCCCGGCCGGTCTCGATCGACCCGGCCTTGGACAGCAGGGTCGACTTGCCGCCGTCGACGGCCCGCTCGACGGCGGACTGGGTGTTGTTCCAGCCGCCCAGGTTCCACCAGTAGTAATTGCCGGTGTCCTTGACGCCGAAGGCGACCAGGAAGCCCTCCTTGCCGGACTTCTTGGTGGCCTTCACGTGCAGGTCGTAGTTCTTCCAGGCCGGGTCGCCGGCCGTGACCAGGGTGTTCTCGGCGGCCTCGTCGGTCTGCAGGTACTGCCCGTCCCGCACGGTCCAGGCGCCGGCCCCGCGGTGCGTCCACTGCGCGGCGTCACCGGAGAAGTCGTCGCTGAGCAGGGTGGCCCCGTCCGCCGAGGTCACCTTCACGTCGTCGTACGCGGCGCTGGTCGCCCAGGTGGACAGGCCGACGGCGCCGGTGATGGGGCCGCTGACGGCGGGGGTGGTGGTGGCCGTGGAGGGCACGACCCGGTCGCCGGTGTTGGTCATGAACAGCTTCTGGACCTCGTAGTTCGCCGAGTTCCAGGACGCCCGGTTGTTGAACCAGATCAGGTCCGGGCGCCACTGCACATAGTCCTCGTTGGCGAGCAGCGGCGCGTACGAGGCGAGCTTGACGACGTCCGCGTTGCGTTCCAGACCGGTCATGTACGCGGCCTCGGCCAGGCCGTTCTTCCAGGCGTTGCCCTGGGAGGCGTACTCGCCGAGGAAGACCTTCGGTCCCTGGCGGTCGTAGGAGTCGTAGCGGTCGTTGTTCTGGAGGAACCACTGGGGGCTGTTGTAGTAGTGCTCGTCGACCATGTCGACGCCGCCCTCGCGGTTGAGCTGCCAGGCGGTGTCGAAGACGGTGCCGGAGTCGTCGGGGCCGGAGTTGGAGATGACGGTGATGTCCGGGTGCTCCGCCTCGATGGCGGCACGGAACTTCTCGAAGCGGGCGTAGAACTCGCGGGGGAGGTTCTCCTCGTTGCCGACTTCGAGGTGGGTGAGGCCGAACGGCTTCGGGTGGCCCATCCGGGCGCGGACCTTGCCCCAGGTGGAGGTGGCGGGGCCGTTGGCGAACTCGATGAGGTCCAGGGTGTCCTGGATGTGCCGCTTGAGCAGCGCCTCGTCGTCGACCGCCTTGTTCTGGCCGCAGCCGGTGACCAGGGCGGGGACGACGGGCAGTGGCATGGCGCCGATGTCCTCGGCGAAGCGGAAGTACTCGTAGTAGCCGAGGCCATAACTCTGGTTGTAGCCCCAGAAGTTGGCGTTGGTGGCGCGCTCCTCGACCGGGCCGACGGTGTCCTTCCACTGGTAGGCGCGCTTGCGCTGGTAGCCACTGGCCGCGCTGTAGTCCGCCATGGAGCCGGTGTTGACCAGGCAGCCGCCGGGGAAGCGGACGAAGCCGGGGCGCAGGGCCTCGATCTTCTCGGCGAGGTCCTTGCGCAGACCGCCCGGCTGGTGCTTGTAGGTGTCGCGCGGGAAGAGGGAGACCATGTCGAGGGCGGTCGCGGCGGTGGCGGCGACGGTGAACCGGCCGCGGTTGCTGGTGCGGGTGGCGGTGAAGGACGCGGTGTACTTGCGCCAGTCGCCCTTCGCGGCCACCTGGCGGGCGGTGGCCAGCGGGCCGGCCGCGTCCTTCAGGCCGACGGTGAGGGTGGTGCCGGACCCGGCGCGGGCCCACACCGAGAAGTCGTACCGCTTGCCCTGCTCGACGCGGATGCCGGTGTTGTAGCCGGCGTTGGTGACGGACGAACCGGCGCCCAGCTTCAGGTAGGTGCGGTTGCGTTCGTTGAGCCGGCCGGCGTCGTCGGCCACCTCGGCGGTGCCGTCCACCGTCCAGGAGGTCAGCGGGGTGTAGGCGGCGTTGTCGGCGGTGGAGTACTCGAAGGACCGGTTCTGCACCAGCTCGGCGTAGAGACCGCCGTCGGCCGCCCGGTTGATGTCCTCGAAGAAGACGCCGTACATCGTGTCGGCGATGGCGGCGCCCTTCGCCGCCGGGTCGAGGGTGATGGCGTAGTCGGCCACCGGCTCGGCGTGCGCGGGGGACGGGAGCAGGGCGGTGGCGGTCAGGAGGGACGTCGCCGTCAGCGCGACTCTCAGCCGGGTGCGGGGCGTGCGTGACATGGATACTCCGCGGCTCTGGCTGGACAGGACACATCCAGCACTGTTCGAAATATCGGACGTTGATCAGCACTTCGAACGGCAAGATAGGGAGGTGACCGAAGGTCGTCAATGGGTCGCGCAGCGACGCGTGCGGTGCGGGGAGAGACGGATGGACGAGTTCTGGCCGGTGGCCGATGTCCTGGCCTATCTGGCCGGGCGCTGGCGGGTGGAGCGGACAGTGCGGGATCTGGCGACGGGCGAGGAGGGCCGGTTCACCGGCACCACCGGCTTCGACCCGCTGCCCGGGGGCGGGCTGCTGCACCGGGAGGCCGGGACGTTCACCTGGCGGGGCGTGACCCGGCCGGCCGAGCGGACGCTGCGCTTCCTGCCGGGCGCGGCGCCGGGCACGGCGGACGTGCGGTTCGCCGACGGGCGGCCCTTCCACGACCTGGACCTGACCTCGGGGCGGTACGTCGCCGACCATCCGTGCGCGGCCGACCTGTACCGCGGCGAGTTCACCGTCCGGGACGCCGGTCACTGGCGGACGGTGTGGCGGGTGGGCGGCCCGGCCAAGGACCTGCGGCTGACCACGGAGTACACCCGCGCGTCCTGACGCCCGGCCCGACCGCCGGGCGCCGGGGACGCGCGCACGGCCGGGCCGGGTTCAGCCCCCCCCCGCCGCGCACCTCGTCCCGGGCCGCGTTCAGTCCCCGCCGCGCACCTCGACCCGGGCCGCGTTCAGCCCCCGCCGCGCACCTCGACCCGGGCCGGGTTCAGCCCTCGCCGCGCACCTCGTCCCGGGCCGCCCGGAGTTTCCGTACGCCCTCGGTGATCTCGCCCGTGCCGGCGACCGCCGCGAAGCTTAGCCGGAGGTGACCGGCCGGGGGTTCGGCGCTGAAGTAGGGGCGGCCGGGGGTGACCGCGACGCCCGCGCGCAGGGCGGCGGCGCTCAGCGCGGCCTCCCCGGTGTCGTCGGGCAGCCTCAGCCACAGGTGGTAGCCGCCGGACGGGACGTGCGGCAGGGCGAGTTCGGGCAGGTGCAGCGCCAGGGCGCCGGTCATCGCCTCCCGGCGGGTGCGCAACGCCGCGGAGATCGCCCGCAGATGGCGCGGCCAGGCCGGGGAGCCGACCAGTTCCAGCGCCGCCTCCTGCAGCGGGCGGGGCACGAAGAAGCTGTCCACCACCTGGATCGCGCGCAGCCGCTGGAGCACCGGGCCCCGCGCGGCCAGCGCGCTGACCCGGAAGCTCGGCGAGGTCGCCTTGGTCAGCGAGCAGACGTGCACCACCACCCCGTCGGGGTCCTCGGCGGCCAGCGGACGCGGCAGCGGCCCCGCGTCCTCGTGCACCAGCCGGCGCACGAAGTCGTCCTCGACGACGAACGCCCCGGCCGCGCGGGCGATCCGCAGCACCTCCGCGCGCCGGTCGGCGGCGAGCACCGCGCCGGTCGGGTTCTGGAACAGCGGCTGGCAGACGAAGACCCGGGCGCCACTGGCCCGGAAGGCGTCGGCGAGCAGCGCGGGCCGCACCCCGTCCGCGTCCACCGGGACCGGCACCGGACGCAGCCCGGCCGCGCGGGCGATGGCCAGCATCCCGGGGTACGTCGGTGACTCGACGAGGACGGGGGCGCCGGGCGGCGCGAGCGCGCGCAGCGCGGTGGTGAGCGCGGACTGGCCGCCCGCGGTGACCAGGATCTCGGCGGCGGTGACCGCCCCGCCGGGTCCGCCGATGCTGCGGGCGAACCATTCGCGCAGCTCCGGCAGTCCCTCCATGGGCGGCCGGCCCCACGCTCCGGGCCGGCGTCCGGCCCGGGACAGGGCCGCCGCGAGCGCCCGTTCCGGTTGCAGCGAGGGGTGCAGATAGCCGCCGTTGAACTCGATCACGCCGGGCGGCGGCGCGGCCAGCGACACCAGCACCCCGGAGGCGTCCACCGAGCGCGGCACCAGGTCACCGGCGCTGTCCGCGCTGAGGGCGACCTCCTGCCAGGAGGTGTCCCCGGCCGGGGAGCCGGCGGTGTGCGGGGCGGCGCGGAAGGCCCCCGCGCCCGGCCGGGTCACCACCAGCCCCTCGGCGGCGAGCTGCGCCAGGGCCCGGGAGACGGTCACCGGGCTGACCCGGAACCGTTCGACCAGCGCCCGGCTCGACGGCAGCTTTCCCCCGGGTGAGTAGCGGTTCAGCTCCTGCCGCAGGCGATCGGCCAGTTCGGCGACACTGCTACGCTCATGCATGAGAGCACAGAGTAGCGCTACCCTCCCGACCGCGATAGCGGTGCCCGCGCCCGGCGGCGCCTGGTCCGGCACCCTCCAGGCCGCGCTGGGCGTCGTCGCCTTCTCCCTCACCTTCCCCGCCACCGCCTGGGGGCTGGAGGGCTTCGGCCCCTGGACCCTGGTCGCTGTGCGCTGCGTCCTGGCGGCGGCGATCGCGGGTGGCTGTCTGCTGGCGCTGCGCGTCCCGCCGCCCGAACGGCGGCACTGGGCCGGGCTGGCGGTGGTCGCCGCCGGGGTGGTGGTCGGCTTCCCGCTGCTGACCACGCTGGCGTTGCAGACCTCCACGACCGCGCACGCCGCCGTCGTGGTCGGCCTGCTGCCGCTGACCACCGCGCTGCTGTCCGCGCTGCGGACGGGCACCCGCCCCTCGCGCACCTTCTGGGCGGCGGCGCTGGCGGGCGCGGCGGCCGTGGTCGCCTTCACCGTGCGGCAGAGCGGGGGCGCGCTGACGGCGGCCGACGCCTGTCTGTTCGCGGCGCTGCTGGTGTGCGCGGCCGGGTACACCGAGGGCGGGCGGCTGGCCCGGGTGATGCCGGGCTGGCAGGTCATCGGGTGGGCGCTGGTGCTCTGCCTGCCGCTGGCCGTGCCGGGGGCCGCGCTGGCGCTGGCGTACGAGCCGGCCCGGCTGACCGCGCACAGCGTGACCGGGCTGCTGTGGGTGGCGGCGGGCTCGCAGTTCCTCGGCCTGGTCGTCTGGTACCGGGGCATGGCGGCCATCGGCATCCCCAAGGCCAGCCAGTTGCAGTTGGCGCAGCCGCTGCTCACCCTGGTCTGGTCGGTGCTGCTGCTGGGCGAACACCTCACCCCGGCCGCCCCGCTCACCGCCGCCGCGGTGCTGGTCTGCATCGCCGTCACCCAGCGGGCCCGGGGCTGAGCCCGCCCCGTACGGGCAGGCCCCGACCCGGCCCGGCGCCGTAGACTCGACAGGGACCGCTGCTTCCGCGACGTGGAGGAGGCTCCGCTGATGCGTGCGACCGTGGGCGACCGGCTTGTCCAGCACGGCAGGGTGGTCGGTCAACACGACAAGGTGGCCGAGATCATCGAGGTACTGGGCCGGGAGGGCACTCCCCCGTACCGCGTCCGTTTCGAGGACGGGCACGAGGCGGTGTGCTACCCCGGCCCGGACACCGAGATCCGGCACCCGGAGAGCCAGTACTGAGCCGTCCCGCGCGGACGGATCAGGGCGCGGTGCGGGCGGGCCGCCCGTAGTGGTCGGCGGCCACCCGCGCCATCGCGCCGATCCGGTTGGCCCGCACGTCCCGGGCGCCGAAGAAGACGTGCCCGCGCACCTGCGGATGGGCCGCGGCCAGGGACAGGTGCCGGGAGAGTTCGTCGGCCCGCTGCCACGGCTTCGCCTGCGCCGGGTCGCCCGCCTTGTAGAGCGCCTCCCCGATGTACAGCTCGGTGCGGCTGCCCTCGGCGACCTTCGCCCACCAGGGCAGCAGCTTCGCGTAGTCGGCGGCCTCCTGCCCGATGTGCCAGTAGAGCTGCGGCACGATGTAGTCCAGCCAGCCCTCCCGCACCCACTTGCGGGTGTCCGCGTGCAGGTCGTCGTAGGTCTGGACACCCGCCCGGGTGGCCGAGCCGCGCCGGTCGGTGGCGGCGTTGCGCCACACCCCGAACGGGCTGACGCCGAACCGGGCGCCGGGCCGGACCCGCCGGACGCCGGCGGCCGTCTCCCGCACCAGCTTGTCGATGTTGTCGCGGCGCCAAGCGGCCTTGCTCTTGAACCTGCCGCCGTGGGCGCGGTAGGCCGCGTCGTCGGCGAAGCTCTGCCCGGCCACCGGATAGGGGTAGAAGTAGTCGTCGAAGTGGACGCCGTCCACCGGGTATCTGCGCACCGCGTCCAGCATCGCCGTCTGCACGAAGGCGCGGACCTCGGGCAGCCCCGGGTTGTAGTACAGCTTCCCGCCGTACGGCACCACCCACTGCGGGTGCCGACGGGCCGGGTGGCCGGCGGTCAGCTTCGCCCGGTCGGTGTGGACGGCGACCCGGTACGGGTTGAACCAGGCGTGCAGGCGCAGTCCGCGCGCGTGCGCCTCGGCCACGGCCGTGCCCAGCGGGTCCCAGCCCGGGTCCCGGCCCTGCACCCCGGTCAGATACTCCGACCAGGGCTCGTACGGTGACGGCCACAGGGCGTCGGCCGTGGGCCGGACCTGGAAGAACACCGTGTTCAGTCCGTACCGGACCGCCGTGTCGAGGTGGGCGATCAGGTCCCGGCGCTGTTCGTCCGCGGACAGGCCGGGCCGGGACGGCCAGTCGCGGTTGGCCACGGTGGCCAGCCACATGCCGCGCACCCGGGGCGGCTGGGCACCGCCCCCGGGCGCCCCGGCGGACGCCCCGGCGTCCCGGCGGCCGGGTGCCGCGGAGGCGCCCGGCGCCATGGCCAGCGCCGACAGCGCGGCGACCGCGAACGCCCGGCGCGACATCCGGCTGCCGGGCACCCTGATGGGAAGACTCATGGGACAGACCCCAAACGCTCCGGATCCGCTCGGTCACGGATCGTCTCCGGGGCACAGCATGCCCGACCCGGACGACCGATCGGCGCCGCCTCGGGGGTAACGTGCACGATCGGAGCAGACGCCGGCGATCCCGGCGCTGCCACAGCCGTAGATCAGCGAAAGGGACGATGTGACCGGCTTCTCGGGAGATATCGCGCGCGTCGGAGTGGTCGGCTGCGGTCAGATGGGAGCGGGCATCGCCGAGGTGTGCGCCCGGGCCGGCCTGGAGGTCATGGTCGCCGAGACCACCGGTGAGGCCCTGGAGATAGGGCGTACCCGGCTGTTCAACTCGCTGGCCAAGGCCGCCGAGCGCGGAAAGATCACCGAGGACGAGCGGGAGGCCACCCAGGCCCGGCTCGGTTTCACCACCGATCTGGGCGAGTTCGCCGACCGGGATCTGGTGATCGAGGCCGTCGTGGAGAACGAGCAGGTCAAGACCGAGATCTTCCAGGTGCTCGACCAGGTCGTCACCCGTCCGGACGCGATCCTGGCCTCCAACACCTCCTCCATCCCGCTGGTGAAGCTGGCGGTCGCCACCTCGCGGCCCGACCACGTCATCGGCATCCACTTCTTCAACCCGGCCCCGGTGCAGCAACTGGTCGAGCTGATCCCGGCGCTGACCACGTCCGAGGGGACGCTGAGCAGGGCGCAGTTGTTCACCGAGAAGGTGCTGGGCAAGCACGCCATCCGGGCCCAGGACCGCTCGGGCTTCGTGGTCAACGCGCTGCTGATCCCGTACCTGCTCTCCGCTATCCGCATGTTCGAGTCGGGCATCGCCAGCCGCGAGGACATCGACAACGGCATGGAGATGGGCTGCGCCCACCCGATGGGCCCCCTGAAGCTCTCCGACCTGATCGGCCTGGACACGGTCGCCTCGGTCGCCCACTCGATGTACGAGGAGTACAAGGAGCCGCTGTACGCCGCTCCCCCGCTGCTCCAGCGCATGGTCGACGCCGGGCGGCTGGGCCGCAAGACCGGCTCGGGGTTCTACACCTACGCCTGATCACACTCCGTCACTTCCCGGTGAGCCCGGCCCCCTCGCGGGTGCCGGGCTCACTGGGTTCACACGGTGTGTGCGAGGCGGGCTCGCATATGCCCGTCGCACACTCTCCCCACCTGCCCACCAGGCGAGTTGACTCATCGGACGTACGAAAGGAAGAAGTTCCACTTCCCCATACGATCAGAAAGGAGCGCATTCGTGAGCGCCGCACCCGGGCATTCCGTGGTCGATGGAGAACTCGCGGAGTTACGGCGCCGCCTCGATGTCGCCCACGCGCGCGTCGAAGGCGGGCTGGCCCTGCTCAGTCACCGCACCGAGGAGACGGCCAAGACGCTGGACGAGCTGAGCGCCCGTCTCGTCGCCCTGGAACACGCGCGCTGGCCGCTGCGGTCGATCGCGGTCGTGACGGCCGTGGGCACGCTCGTCGTGGCGGTCTGGCAGGTGCTCGGCCGGTAGGGAGATCCGGGCACGGGCGCCGGGGGGATCAGGACGGGGCGTCCTGCCCGAGTTTGAGATGGTGCAGCAGGAGTAACGCGGCCGCCATGTTGGCGGCCGGGACCTCCCCCCGGGCGACCAGGTCGGGCACGAGTTTCAGCGGGACCCATTCCCGGCGGTCCGATTCGAAGTCGTCCACGGGGTGTCCGAGGTACTCGCCCTCGTCGGCCCAGTAGATGTGGTGCCGGGCGTCGGTGAGGCCGTTGGACGGCTCCACGCTCATCAGGTGGCGCAGGGGTCCCGGTCGCCAGCCGGTCTCCTCCTCCAGTTCCCGGGCCGCGGCGACGGCGATGTCCTCGCCGTCCTCGACGACTCCGGCGGCGAGTTCCCAGCCGTAGCTGTCGGTGATGAAGCGGTGCCGCCACAGCAGCAGCACCTCGTTGGCGTCGTTGACCACCGTGGCCACGGCGACCGGCCGCAGCCGGATGAGGAAGTGGTCCAGGTGCCGCCCGTCGGGCAGCTCGACGTCCGCGAGATTGACGCTGAACCAGCGATTTGAGTACACGGTCTGTTCGTTCTTTTTCGTCCACTGCACGGTTCTGCCACCTTCCGTTGAGTAGATGGCAATATCGCAGCCGGAATCAACCGGCAGCAGGCGCACAGCGGCCGTCGGCGGAGCAGTGGCAGGCGTAGGGACACGGACGTGCGGGCGCGGTGGCGGTGCCGGGGGCCCGGGATCACAGCGGGACGCGCAGCGCCCCGTCGATCAGCTCGGCGGCCTCGGTGGTGCCCGCGCAGCCGCTGCTCACCAGGTGCTCGCGGACCGCGCGGAGTCTGTCCCGCAGGCGCTGCGACTCCATTCCCCTGGCCTGTTCGGCCATCCGCACCGCGGTGGCCACGGCCTTGTCGGCGTGGCCCTGGCGCAGTTCGATGGTGCTCAGCATGGCCAGCCGGTGCACCCGGCCCCGGTCGTGGGCGGGGGTGTCGACGGCCGCCGTGGCGTGCTCGGCGGCGGCGGCCACCTCACCGAGGCTGAGCAGGGCCTCGGCCACCTGCACATTGACCAGGCCGGGCTGGACGTAGCCGGTCTCGTCGGGCTCGTACCCGCGCCGGATCCGCTCGGCGGACTGCTCGGCCCGCCGGATGCAGGACAGCGCGCTGGTGCCGTCGCCGAGATGGGCGTACGCCTTGGCCTGCATCGCGTACAGGTCGGAGGCGAGGGCCGGGGTGATGTGCCGGCCGGCGGCGCGCAGCGCGGCCTCCGCAAAGGCCACGGACTGGCGGTACTCCCGCAGGTAGAGCGCCTGGTTGACGAGGAGCGCGATGACGTACGCGCCCAGGCCCCGGTCGCCGCTGGCCTTGGCCAGCCGCAGCGCCTGGTGGAAGTAGCGCTGGGCCAGGCCGTGCGCGTCGGAGTCGTAGGCGCAGATGCCGGCGACGGCCACCAGGCCGCCGGTGGCGCGGTGCAGATGGCGGCCGGTGGCGTCGGTGTAGCCGCCGCGCAGCAGCGGGGCGGCCTCGGCGTTGAGGAAGCCGACGATCCGGGCGCGGGTCGCCACCCCGCCGGCCTTGCGGTACATCTGCTCGTAGTGGGCCCGCGCCGAGCGCAGCATCTCCAGGTCGGCGGGGGTGACCCGGTGCCGGCCGCCCCGGGAGACGTCCACGTCCTCGGGCGGGTTCTCCCACTCCCACACCGGCATCACGGCGGGGGTGCCGGTGAGCGCGGGCGCGCCCAGGATGTGCGGGCGCTGCTGCTGGTCGGAGCGCCACAGCGCGGTGGCGCGCTCCACGAACCCGGAGAGCGAGCCGGTGTGCGCGGCGGCCGGTTCGCCGGGCACGCCGAGGCCGATGTCGTCCAGGGTGACCGGGCGGTGCAGCCGGGCCGCCAGCACCTCGCAGATCAGGTCGGGGACCTGGCCGCGGGGCCGCTGCCCCTTCAGCCACCGCGCGACGGCGGTGTGCTCGTACCGCAGGGCGAGCCCGCGGACGCGTCCGGCCTGGTTGACATGGGCGGCGAGTCCCGCGTGGGAGATGCCCGCCTCGTCGAGGATCGCGTCGAGCAGGGTGTTGGGCTGCATGGGAGCCTCCGGTGGCTCGTTGTCGTGAAGCGTAGTCCGGGTGTCTTCGCACGGGGTGTGAACGGAGTACGCGAATCCGCACCGTGTGCGCGCTGTCGCGGAGCGTGCCGGGGCGGTTGACTTGGTCGCCTCGCAAGAGGCCGGCCGGGCCACTGGCTCCCCCTCGTACAGTGCGGTGGCCCGTCGTCGCCGTCCGCCCCGCCGCCTGCCCGAACTCCATGGCGGGGCGGGCGGCACGCCGGCGAGCGGGGGTCACGGGCGGGACGCCGGTACGAACGGGTGGACGGGTGTCCGGATGCCGAACGGGGCGTTCTCCTTCTGGAGGACGAGCACGGACACGTCGTCGTCCGGTGGCCCGTCCGTGTGCCGCAGCAGCGCGGCGAGGGTGCGCCGCAGCAGGTCGCGGGCGCACAGCGGCTGGTCGCCGACGGCCTCGGCCAGCACCTGGCGCAGCGGGAAGAACCGGCCGCGGGCGTCCCGGACGTCCTTCGCCCCGTCCGTGTGCAGGAACAGGGCCTCGCCGGGCAGCAGATGACGGAAGCGCAGGGCCGGGATGTCCTCCGGCAGCGGGAGCGCCCCGAGGGGCGGCAGCGGACCGGCCCGGGCCAGCGGCACGATGTCGGTGCCGCTGATCAAGTAGGGCCAGGGGTGCCCGCAGTTGAGGGCGTGGACATCGCCGCCGACGCCGATCTCCAGCAGCAGTACGGTGACGAACTCCTCGGCGGCCGTGTCGTCGAAGGGGCGCTCGCGCAGATGCCGGGCGAGGGTGCGCTCCAGCCGGCGCAGCACGTCGGCGAGGTCCTTCTCGTCGTGCACGGCCTCCCGGAAGCCGCCGAGCACGGCGGCGGCCGTCGCCCTCGCGGCGAGGCCGTGGCCCCGGGCGTCGCCGATCACCACCCGGACCCCGTGCTCGGTGCCGACCACGTCGTACAGATCGCCGCCGAGCACGGTGTCCCGGTCGGCACAGAGCTGGACGGCGGCCACGTCGAGGCCGTCGACGCGGGCGGGCGGCGGACGCAGCGGCGCGTCCGGTACGGCCCGGACCATCCGGCGGGCCCGGCGCGGCCGCCGCAGCAGCCGCTGCCGCATGCGCAGGACCAGTCCGGTGCCCGCGGTGACGACGACGACGGAGGAGACCAGCCGGGCGCCGAGCCCCTCGTCCTCGGCGAGCGGGCAGGCCAGCCGGTACACGAGCGGAGTGATGCCCCACGCCGCCGTGGGCAGGCCGAGGGCGCGCACCCCACGGGGAGCTCCCGTCTTGACACGGTTCATCCCGGTGGCCCCCAAGGCCCAGACAGCATCGGACCGGCTCCGAGGAGCCGGTCCGATTCTGTCGACGGCATGGCCTGAAGGAACCAGGCGGCCAGGGATAGTCACCCATATGAGTGATGGTGTCGTGACCGTCCCGAGCAGGCGCGGGGAACGGCGCGGCTAGCCGCGCAGTACCGCCCCCGTCCGCTCGCCGGCCAGGGCCACCGCCGCGTCCCGGGCGGCCGACGCCTCGTCGACGGTGAGCGTCCGGTCACCGGCGCGGAACCGCAGCGCGAACGCCAGGGACCTGCGGCCCTCGCCGAGCTGCTCGGCGTTGTCGTACACGTCGAACAGCCGGATGGACTCCAGCAGTTCGCCCGCGCCCTCGCGCAGCGCCGCCTCGACCTCGGCGGCCGGCACGGAGGCGTCGACGACCAGGGCGACGTCCTGCGTGGCGACCGGGAAGGTGGAGATGCGCGGCGCCTGCGGGGTGTCGTCGCCCACCCGGGCCACGGTGTCGAGGTCCAGCTCCATCGCGCAGGTGCGCGCGGGCAGGCCGAACGCCTTCAGCACCCGGGGGTGCAGCTCGCCGGCGTGGCCGACGACGCGCTCGGTGCCGTCGGCGGTGACGACCAGCTCGGCGCAGCGGCCGGGGTGCCACGGCCCGTACTGGCCCTTGCGGACGGTGAGCTCGGCGCCGGCCTCGCGGGCGACGGTCCGGGCGGCCTCGACCGCGTCGGCCCAGTCGGCCGGGCGGCCCGGGCCCCACCAGCCGGCCTGCTCCCGGGTGCCGGCCAGGACGACGGCGACGTGCCGGGGCTGGTCGGGCAGCGCGGCGTCCAGCGCGGCGAGGTCGTCCGGGCTGGGGCGCCGGTCGACGGGGAGCCGGGCGGCGGTGCGCTGCTCCTCGCGCGGCCGGAAGACCAGGCCGGTCTCGAACAGCGCGAGGTCGTGGCTGCCCCGGCCGTCGTTGCGGCGCAGCGCGCCGAGCAGGCCCGGCAGCAGCGAGGTCCGCAGCGCGGGCTCCTCGTCGCTGAGCGGGTTGACCAGCTTCACCACCCGGCGGGCCGGGTCACCGGCGTCCAGGCCGAGCTGGTCGAAGACCTGCTCGCCGACGAACGGGTAGTTCGGCGCCTCGACGTAGCCGGCGCCGGCCAGGGCCCGGCCGACGCGGCGGTGCAGCCGCTGCCGGCGGGTCAGGCCGCGGCCGGCGGGCGGCTTGGGCAGGGTGGCGGGCAGGTTCTCGTAGCCCTCCAGCCGGATGACCTCTTCGGCGAGGTCGTTGGGGTCGGTCAGGTCGGGCCGCCAGGACGGCACGGTGACGATCAGCTCGTCCTGCCCGCCCGTCGCCCGACCACCGCCCCCCAACGACGCGTTCCACGCGGCAGCATTGCCATATACGTCGCAGCCGATCTCCTGGAGCCGCCGCACGACGGTCTCGCGGCCGTAGGCCACGCCCGCGACCCGGTCCGGGTGGTCGGCGCGGAGCGTGATGGTGCGCGGCGCGTGCGGGGCGCTGATCTCGGTGACACCGGCCTCGGCGGTGCCCCCGGCGAGCAGCACCAGCAGGTCGACGGTGCGCTGCGCGGCGGCGGCGGCAGCCTGCGGGTCGACGCCGCGCTCGAAGCGGCGGGACGCCTCGGAGGAGAGCTTGTGGCGGCGGGCGGTGCGGGCGATGGAGACCGCGTCGAAGTGGGCGGCCTCGATGACCACCTCGCTCGTCGCCTGCTGTGCGTCGGCGTGGTCGGCGATCTCGGTGTCGGCGCCGCCCATGACCCCGGCGAGGCCGATCGGGCCCCGCTCGTCGGTGATCACCAGGTCCTCGGCGGACAGGGTGCGCTCGACGCCGTCGAGGGTGGTGAGCTTCTCGCCCGCCGCCGCGCGGCGCACGCCGATGGTGCCCTGGACCCGGCCGCGGTCGTAGGCGTGCAGGGGCTGGCCCAGCTCCATCATCACGTAGTTGGTGACGTCGACGGCGAGGGAGATCGGGCGCATGCCGACCTTCTGGAGCCGGCGCTGCAGCCAGATCGGCGAGCGCGCCTCGGGGCTGAGGCCGGTCACCGTACGGGCGGTGAAGCGGTCGCAGCCCAGAGGGTCGGCGATCTTCACCGGGTAGCCGTAGGCGTTGGGGCCGGGTACGTCGAGGAGGGCCGGGTCGCGCAGCGGCAGGCCGTAGGCGATGGCGGTCTCGCGGGCGACGCCGCGGATGGACAGGCAGTCGCCGCGGTTGGCGGTGACGGCGATGTCCAGCACCTCGTCGACCAGTTCCAGCAGCTCGATGGCGTCCCTGCCGACCTCGGTCTCGGGCGGCAGCACGATGATGCCGTGGGTGCCGTCGTCGCCCATGCCCAGCTCGTCGCTGGAGCAGATCATGCCGTGCGAGACCTTGCCGTAGGTCTTGCGCGCGGAGATCGAGAAGCCGCCGGGCAGCGTGGCGCCGGGCAGCACCACGACGACCTTGTCGCCGACGGAGAAGTTCCGGGCGCCGCAGACGATCTCCTGCGGCTCGCCGGTGCCGTTGGCCGCCCCGACGTCGACGGTGCAGAAGCGGATCGGCTTCTTGAAGCCCTCCAGCTCCTCGATGGTCAGCACCTGGCCGACCACCAGCGGGCCCTTGAGGTCGGCGCCGAGGTGCTCGACGGTCTCGACCTCCAGACCGGCCGAAATCAGCTTGGCCTGTACGTCACGGCCGGTCTCGGTGGCCGGCAGGTCGACGTACTCCCGCAGCCAGGAAAGCGGGACCCGCATCAGATCTCCATCCCGAACGGCCGGGTGAACCGGATGTCACCCTCGACCATGTCTCGCATGTCCTCGACGTTGTGGCGGAACATCAGCATCCGCTCGATGCCGAAGCCGAAGGCGAACCCGCTGTACTTCTCCGGGTCGACGCCGCAGGCGGTCAGCACCTTGGGGTTGACCATGCCGCAGCCGCCCAGCTCGATCCAGCCCTCGCTGGAGCAGGTGCGGCAGGGCCGGTCGGGGTTGCCGACGGAGGCGCCCTTGCAGACGTAGCAGAGCATGTCCATCTCGGCACTGGGCTCGGTGAACGGGAAGAAGTTCGGCCGCAGCCGGGTCTTCATCTCCGCGCCGAACAGCGACTGCACCATGTGGTCCAGGGTGCCCTTGAGGTCCGCCATGGTCAGGCCCTCGTCCACGGCGAGCAGCTCGACCTGGTGGAAGACGGGGGTGTGGGTGGCGTCCAGCTCGTCGGTGCGGTACACCCGGCCGGGGCAGATCACGTACACCGGCAGTTCGCGGTCGAGCAGCGAGCGGACCTGCACCGGGGAGGTGTGGGTGCGCAGCACGGTGCCGGAGTCGGTGCCACCGTCGGGGCCGGCCACGAAGAAGGTGTCGGCCTCGCCGCGGGCCGGGTGGTCCGGGCCGATGTTCAGGGCGTCGAAGTTGAACCACTCGGTCTCGATCTCGGGGCCCTCGGCGACCTCGTAGCCCATGGCGACGAAGACGTCCTCGATCCGCTCCGAGAGCGTGGTCAGCGGGTGGCGGGCGCCGGCCGGGATCCGGTCGTAGGGCAGGGTGACGTCCACCGCCTCCTCGACCAGGACCCGGGCGTCGCGCTCGGCCTCCAGCTCGGCCTGGCGGGCGGCGAGGGCCTTGTTCACCGCGGCGCGGGCCTGGCCGACGCGCTTGCCGGCCTCGGCCTTGGCGTGCGGGGGCAGGGCGCCGATCTCCCGGTTGGCGAGCGCCAGCGGGGAGGTGCCCCCGGTGTGGGCGACCTTGGCCTCCTGGAGCGCGTCGAGGGAGTCCGCGGCGGCGAACGCGGCGAGCGCCTCGTCCCGCCTGCGCTCGATCTCTTCCGGTTTCAACGCCTCGACCTCGACAGGGTCGTACGACTTATTCGGTGCCGACATCTCTTCCCGTGCTTCCGATTGGCTGGCTGGAGGTCCCCGTCGCCGACCGGAGGGGCCGCGGACAGGACGCAAAGGTGCCAAAGGCCGAGTCTAACGGGGTGGGGCTGGACGGATGCGCCCGCGGTCGCTCAGGCCAGATAGGCCGGGGCCGCCACGGGCAGGGTAAATCGGAACTCGGCGCCGCCGCCGGGGGCGCGGCCGACGGTGATGGTGCCGCCGTGGGCCTCGACGATGCCCTTGACGATGTAGAGCCCGAGGCCGGTGCCGCCGCGCTTGCTGCCCCGCCAGAAGCGGGTGAAGACGCGGTTCATGGACTCCTCCGGGATGCCGGGCCCCTCGTCGCTCACCGTGACCGACGTGCCGGTCTCCTCGCCCTCGCGGGGGGACGCCGTGGCCGTGATGTCGATGGTGACAGTTCCCTCGCCGTGCCGCACCGCGTTTTCGATGAGGTTGCTGAGCACCTGGTCGATCTTGTCGGGGTCGGCCCACAGGTCGGGCAGCGGCTGGACGAGGCGGAGCAGGAAGCGGTCGGCGGGCAGGCCGGCGGCGACGTACGCCTGGATGTGGCGGCCGACGGCGGCGCCGATGTCGACGGGCTGGCGGCGGACCTCCAGGCGGCCGGAGTCGATGCGGGAGATGTCGAGGAGTTCGGCGATCAGCCGGGTGACGCGGTCGGCGTCGGCGTCGACGGTCTCCAGCATCAGCCGTTTCTGGTCGTCGGTGAAGCGCTCCCACTTGGCGAGCAGGGTGGCGGTGAACCCCTTGACGGAGGTGAGCGGGGAGCGCAGTTCGTGGGCGACGGTGGCGATCAGCTCGGCGTGGCTGCGCTCGGTGCGGCGGCGGGCCTCGGTGTCGCGCAGGGTGACCAGGACGCGGCGGACCGGGCCGGTGGGGGCGGCGCGCACGTAGCGGGCGGTGACCAGGACCTCCCGGCCGCCCGGCAGCAGCAGGTTGCGCTCGGGCTGGCGGCTGCGGATGGCGAGTCCGCCGTAGGGGTCGGTGAGCTGCCACCAGCGCCGGCCCTCCAGGTCCTCTAACGGCAGGGCCCGCTCCAGGCTCTGGCCGAGGGCGTCGGCGGCCCGGCGGGCGGTGATCCGCTCGGCGGCGGCGTTGAAGCAGATCACCCGTCCGTGCTCGTCGGCGACGACCAGACCGTCGGGCAGTTCGTCGGGGTCGACTCCGGGGCCGGCGAGGTCACCGGGCCGGGGCGCGGGCGGCCGCCCGGCCTCGCGTGCTCCCGGTGCGCTGCTCGTGCCGACGCTCATCCCCGTACCCCACCTTCCGAATGCGCAGGGGTCCCGAGTGGGTCACCCTACTAGCTCTCGGTGACGGAGCGGCACCCTCCGGCGGCGCGCTGTGCACGCGCCGACGCGTAAAGACATACGGCGGCGGCGGTCGCGAGGTTCAGGCTCTCGGCCTTTCCGTGGATCGGGACCCGGACGACGGCGTCGGCCAGCGCGCGGGTCTCCTCGGGCAGGCCCCACGCCTCGTTGCCGAAGACCCAGGCGGTGGGGCCGCCCATGGTGCCCCGGTCCAGTTCGGCGTCGAGGTCGTGCTCGCCCGCCCCGTCGGCGGCCAGCACCCGGACGCCGGTCTCCCGCAGCCCGGCCACGGCCCGCTCGACGGGGACGCCGACGGCGACCGGCAGGTGGAACAGGGAGCCGACGGAGGCCCGTACGGCCTTGGGGTTGTACAGGTCGACGGAGGCGTCGGTGAGGACGACGGCCTCGGCGCCGGCGGCGTCGGCGCAGCGCAGCACGGTGCCGGCGTTGCCGGGGTCGCGGACGTGGGCGAGGACGGCGACCAGCTTGGGGCGGGCGGCGAGGATCTCCTCGAACGGCGTGTCCACGAACCGGCAGACCCCGACCAGGCCCTGCGGGGTGACGGTGGTGGAGATGTCGGCGATCACCTGCTCGTCGGCGAGGTGGACGCGGGCGCCGGCGGCGCGGGCCTCACCGACGATGTCGGCGTACCGCTCGGCCGCCTCGACGGTGGCGAACAGCTCGACGAGGGTCTTTCCGTACCCCGCCGCCTCCCGCACCGCCTGCGGCCCCTCGGCCAGGAACAGCCGCTCCTTCCCCCGGAAGTTCCGCTTCCCCAGCCGCCGCGCGGCGGAGACCCGGGGCGACCGAGGGGAAATCAAATCAGGAGCAGCAACCATGCGACGTACCTTCAGGGAGAGACACCTAGGGGCGCGGGGAACTGCGCGCTGAGCCACAGCGAACCCGCGGACGACAACAACAGGACCCGCAGACCGAAGCCTGCGGGTCCGTAAAGTCACGTCGGCTCAGAGCCAGCGCGGCGTCACGCGGCCTTGGGCGCGTTGACGTCGCTCGGCAGCGCCTTCTGCGCCACCTCGACGAGCGCGGCGAACGCACCCGCGTCGTTGACGGCCAGCTCGGCGAGGATCTTGCGGTCCACCTCGACGTTGGCGGCCTTCAGACCCTGGATGAAGCGGTTGTACGTGATGCCGTTCGCACGGGCAGCGGCGTTGATGCGCTGGATCCAGAGCTGGCGGAAGTCGCCCTTGCGCTTCTTGCGGTCGTTGTAGTTGTAGACCAGCGAGTGGGTGACCTGCTCCTTGGCCTTGCGGTACAGGCGCGAACGCTGACCGCGGTAGCCGGAAGCCTGCTCGAGGATCGCCCGGCGCTTCTTGTGGGCGTTGACTGCCCGCTTGACGCGTGCCACTTGTTAACTCCTTGTAGCGGGGCCGTGGTGGTCGTCACACGGCCCGAAAACGACTGGGTCCCGGTCCTGACGTGCGGCGCTCAGTGGAGGCGCCGGGGCGTCACTTGCCGAGAAGCTTCTTGATCTTCGCGGCGTCGCCCGGGGCCATCTCGGCGTTGCCGGTGAGGCGGCGCGTCACGCGGGACGACTTGTGCTCGAGCAGGTGGCGCTTGCCGGCGCGCTCGCGGAGCACCTTGCCGGAGCCGGTGACCTTGAAGCGCTTGCTGGCACCGCTGTGCGACTTGTTCTTCGGCATGGCGCCGTCTTCTCCTCGTCGGTGGCGCTCCGATGCCCGGTCGCGAAAACCGGGCACGGTGGAGCGTCGCTCTTGTTTCGGTTGCATCCTGGGACTCGCGTCCCGGGAGGTCACGCCTCGGCGGATGCCTCGGCAGGGGCCTCGGCGTTGGCGGCGTCGGGGTCCGCGGCGTTCATCGAACGGCCGGGGTTGGCCTTCGCCTCGGCCTTGCGGGCCTCCTGCGCCTGGCGGGCCTCGGCCATCGCCTCGGTCTTCTTCTTGTGCGGACCGAGGACCATGATCATGTTGCGGCCGTCCTGCTTCGGGTTCGACTCCACGAACCCGAGGTCGGCCACGTCCTCCGCGAGGCGCTGCAGCAGCCGGTAGCCGAGTTCCGGCCGGGACTGCTCGCGACCACGGAACATGATCGTGATCTTGACCTTGTCGCCCTGCTTGAGGAACCGGACGACGTGACCCTTCTTGGTGTCATAGTCGTGCGGGTCGATCTTCGGCCGGAGCTTCATCTCCTTGATGACCGTGTGCGCCTGGTTCTTGCGCGCCTCACGGGCCTTCATGGCCGACTCGTACTTGAACTTCCCGTAGTCCATGAGCTTGCACACGGGCGGACGGGCGTTCGCCGCGACCTCGACGAGGTCGAGGTCGTACTCCTGCGCAAGCTCCAGGGCCTTGGCAAGCGGGACAATCCCGACCTGCTCGCCGCTGGGACCGACAAGTCGCACCTCGGGAACGCGAATCCGGTCGTTGATGCGGGGCTCGGCGCTGATGGATCCTCCTCGGTAGCACCACACGACTGCCTGGGGGGCAGCCGCGTAACGTCTCTTTTCGATAGACCTAACCGCGCCGGCGCATGAAAAATGCCCCGGACGATCACGAGCGGGGCTCCTCGAACTGCTACCGGAGCACCGCCGCGATGGCCGCGGGGCGCGCTTTCGGGCTGGTGCCCGCCGCTGGGACGGGACCGCCTGACCGGTGACCCGCCGTCCCGGAGGACGGCCAGGTGGGAGTTCGAAAGCCTCCACTTGTGGGCCGGGCCCGTCGCCGCGAGGCATACGTGTCCGACCGGTCGTTACACAAGGTTAGCAGCTCCGGCCCGGCAGGTGCCAACCGAGGCGGTGCGCCTATCGTGTGCGGCATGAGTGAGACCCCTGCCGCCAGTCCCGAGAATCCCGACTTCGACGCCATGACCCGCGACATCGCCGAGGTCCCGGCGGTCGAGGTGATCGTGACGGTCGCCGTCAACCTGATGAGCGCCGCCGCCGTGAAGCTCGGTCTGACCGAGGAGGGGGACGCGCACAAGGACCTGGACGAGGCCCGCAAGCTGATCCACGCGCTGGCCGGGCTGCTGGACGGCAGCGCGACCGAGATCAGCTCGTTCCACGCGGCGCCGCTGCGGGACGGGCTGAAGTCGCTGCAGCTCGCCTTCCGCGAGGCGTCCCTGGTCGCGGACGAGCCGGGCAAGGGTCCGGGCGAGAAGTACACGGGCCCGGTGTACGGCTAGACGTCACCGCTTAACGTAGAGGGGCTCGCCCGGCGGGGTGGTCCCGGCCGGCAGGAGTGCCAGGTCGAGGCCGCGGACCAGGCGGGCCCGCAGGGTCTCGTCGGCGGCGAGGCGTCCGGCGACGGACCGGGCGGTCTCGGCGGGCGCGGCGGCCGGGTCGAGGACGAGGGCGAGGGTGCCGTCGGCCCGCCCCGGCCCGAGGTGGGCGCGGAGCACGGCGGGCTCGGCGGCCACGGCGCCGCGTACGGCGTCGACGACGGCCGGGTCGGCGAGCGGGTCGGTGGTGGTCCGGCCCTCGGCCAGCGCCCGCAGCGCGGGCCCGGTCAGTTCGAACGGCACCGGTCCGGCCAGGTCGAGGACGACCGTGTCGGCCCGCTCGTGCGCGGCGGCCTGGAGCGCCTGGTGCAGGGGGACGGCGACGGGGCGGGCCGCCGGGTCCCAGCGGGCGAGGGCGTCGGTGGAGGTGAAGGCGGGCAGCGCGGTCCGGCCGCCGGCCTTGAGCGTGGGCACCGCCATGTCACTGGTCTTCTCGCGGCGCAGCCCGGTCGCGTCCTCCTCGACCTCGCCGAGGACGGCCACCACCGGCACGAGCAGCCGGGCGCCCTTGAGCGCCTCCAGGACGGGGGCCAGGGCGGTGCGGTCCTCGGCCCAGGCGGCCAGCGCGGCGCTCAGCCGGGGGTCGGCGGAGCCGTCGTCGTCGGAGAAGCCGGGGTCGGGAATGTTCTTGTTCGCCACGGTCCCCGACCCTATCGGGGGGTTGCCGCTGGGCTTGTGCGGGCCCTGAAACCTCGGTGTGACCGTTTCTCAGGAGTTCCTCAGGGAAACTCATCGGATTTTCATCCCCGTCCCACACACGGTTCAGCCGCCGCCCCAAACATCGCGGCATGGGGTCCTCCAGATTACGGCTGACGTTCCTGACCCTGGCCTGTGCCACTGTTCTCGGTGGGGCGGCGGGGACGGTGTACCTGAACGCGCACGCGAGCACGTCCACCGCGTCGTCGCCGTCGAGCGCGCCGGCCTCCGCGTCGGCCACGTCACCGGCGACGGCCTCGGCGCCGTCGTCGTCGGCGCCCGCGGACGGGGAGGCATCGGTGGAACCTTCGGCGGAACCGTCCGTCGACCGGGACGCGCTGCTGGCGAAGGCCGTGGCGGCGGTGCCCAGGACGGACGACACCGAGGTGGCGGTCTCGGTACTGGACACGGAGACCGGGCAGAAGGCGGCGTACGGCGACGGGGCGTTCGCCACGGCGAGCATCGTGAAGGTCGACATCCTGGCGACGCTGCTGCTCCAGGCACAGGAGGCGGGGCGGAGACTGACGGCGACGGAGCGGACGTACGCCACCGCGATGATCCAGAACAGTGACAACGCCTCGACGACGGCCCTGTGGCGGGTGATCGGGCGGGCGGAGGGGCTCGACGCCGCCAACGAGCGGTTCGGGCTGACGGAGACCGAGGGCGGGGACGGGGAGCTGTGGGGGCTGACCCGGACCACCGCCGCCGACCAGATCGCCCTGCTGCGCCAGGTGTTCGAGGCGGAGGGCTCGGAGCTGAGCACGGCCTCGCGGGCGTACGTCCAGGGGCTGATGGGGCGGATAGCGGCCGGTCAGGACTGGGGGGTGTCGGCGGCGGGGTCGTCGTCCGCGCTGAAGAACGGGTGGCTACCGCGGAGCACGACCGGGCTGTGGGTGATCAACAGCATCGGGCGGGTGGTGTCCGGCGGCCACGCCTACCTGGTGGCCGCGCTGTCCCAGGGCAACGCCACGCAGACGGCGGGCATCTCGCTGGTCGAGGCGATGGCGAAGGCGGCGGTGTCGGTGTGCGGGGAGTCCGGGGAGACCGGTGCCGCGGCCGCCGGGGCTCAGTCCTCGTCGTAGCGGGTGCGGCGGCCGCGCCGCAGCAGCACCGAGGCGATGAGCAGGACGCCGCCGGCGCCGCCCGCGAGCGGGGCCGGCCAGGCGGACGCGTCCTCGGCGGCGGCGGTGGTGTCCGGGCCGGGGCCGAAGTACTCGCCGCCGTGGGCCGCCGCCTTGCGGTGCTCGGGCCGCAGCTTGCCGGCCGCCTCGATCGCGGCGGCGGGGTCGATGAAGCCGAAGCCCCGGGAGTCGTCGCGTCCGTCGGCCGGGGCGTTGCGGGCGGTGTCCTCCAGGAGGTTCTTGATCTGCGCGGGGATGAGGCCGGGATGGGCGGCCCGGACCAGGGCGACGGCGGCGGAGACGAACGCGGCGGCGGCGCTGGTGCCCCAGCCCTCGTAGTACTTGCGGTCCGGGTCGGCGATGATCACGTCGACGCCGGGGGCGCTGACCGTGGCGTACCAGCGGCGGGTGGAGAAGGAGGCGCGGGTGCCGTAGCGGTCGACGGCGGTCGCGGCGACGACGCCCGGGTAGGCGGCCGGGTAGGAGACGTGGTCGCCCTTCTCGCCGCCGTTGCCGGCCGAGGCGACGACGACGACGTTCTTCTCCAGGGCGTACTGGATGGCCTCGTCCTCGGCGGCCTCGGGGTGGGCGGAGGCGGAGTCGTCGCCGAGGGAGAGGTTGATGACGTCGGCGCCGTGGTCGGCGGCCCAGCGGATGCCCTCGGCCAGCGCGTTGCCCCGGGTCTCGCGGGCGCGGGCGCGGGAGGGGTCGCCGTCCTCCAGGATGACGCGGACGGGGAGGATCTTCGCCTCGGGGGCGATGCCCATGACGCCCTCGGTGCCCGCCGTGCCGTGTCCGTGCCCGGCGATGATCCCGGCCATGGCGGTGCCGTGCCGGGCCCAGGAGCGGTCGCCCCGGGCGGCGCCGAAGCCGACCAGGTCCTTGCCGGGGAGGACGTTGCCGATGAGGTCGGGGTGGTCGGCGTCGACGCCGGTGTCCAGGACGGCGACGGTGACGCCGGCGCCCTTGGTGGTGCGCCACGCCTGCGCGGTGTGCAGGGCGTCCAGGCCCCACTGCCGGGCGCGGATGCCGTCGGCGTGCGCGGCGGTGGCCGGGACCAGGGTCAGACAGGCGGCGAGCAGCAGGCCGAGGGCGGCGCGGCGGGACGGTACGGCGGTCACGAGGGCTGCTCCGTGGCCGGGCGGGCGTGGGCGCGCAGGGCGCGTTCGACGCGGTCGGCGAGGCCCTGGGCCTCGTGGCCGAGGCCGGCCTGGGCGACGGCCGAGGCGGCGCCGGGGGCCATGGCCGCCTCGGCGGGCTGCGGCTCGGCGACGGTGCGGGCGTCGGCCCAGCCGGAGACGGCGTAGACCACGACGGGGGCGTCGGTGAGGACGGAGACGGTCCAGGCGGCGCGCTGGCGGGCGCCGAACCCGGCGGCGACGGTGCCCTCGGCGGCGTAGGGCAGCGGCATCAGGTCGGTGCGGCTGCCGAGGTGCTCGCGCTCGAACCGGGCGGCCAGGTCGGCCATGGCGGGCGCGTCGGCCTCGGTGAACAGCAGGCCGACGGTGGTGACGTGACTGCGTGTGGCGTCCGTGTAGGTGGCGCGCAGCAGGCGGGCGCAGCCGACCGGGGCGAGGGTCTTGCGCAGCAGGGGGTCGAAGGCGCCGGCGCAGGAGGCGTCCGGGGCGACCGCGATACGGGTCCAGGTGCGGTCGGCGCCGCCGGGTCCGGCGCCGACGCCCTCGACGGTGGGCGGGAAGAGCTGGTCGACGGGCGCGCTGTGCCACAGCTCCCCGGCGGCGGCGAAGGCGTTCCGGGCGCCGCCGGCCCCCGCGTCCCCGGCCAGCCAGCTCCCGGTGACGGCGCCGGTGACCAGGCCGAGGCCGAGCACCAGGCAGACGGCGGCGGCAACCGTCCGGGCCCGCAGCCGCCGGCCGAGCCGCCGGGGGCGGGCCAGGCCGTCGTAGCCCTCGGGCTCCCCGAGCGACACGTACGGGCGCGCGGGCGCGGCCCAGGACGGTGCGGGGTCGGGCCCGTCGCTCCGGCGGCCGGACGGCGCCGCGTCGCGGTCCGGCGCGGTCTGCGGCCGCGGCTTCGGCTGGTGTTCCGGTTCCGGCTCCCCGGCGAGGGGCGGGCGCTCGGTGCCGGGTTCCCCGGCCGTCCGGGGCGGCACGGGCGGGGGTGTGTCCGGGAAGCGGGCGGACGCGGGCGGCGGGGGTGCCTGGCCGGCCGGGCGGGCGGCGGGCGCGGCCGGGGGCCGGGGCGGTGAGGTGCGGGGCGGTGTCACAGGGGCGGGTGGGGGTTCCGTGGGGCGGGGCGGCGCGGACGGGCGTGGTGGAGGGGCCGTGGGCGGGGGCGGGGAGTGGGAGGCGCGTCGCGCTTCCGTGCTCATGCGCCCCCCGTTCCGTCCATGCCCGGGCCGTCCGCTGGCCCTGGGCCGTGCCCGTCACTCTACGGCGTGACCCGGTGGGAGGGGGAACCCGTCGGCGGGCCCGGGGCATTGGCCCGGAACATCCCCCTACCCTGCGGTAATCAGGTCTGGCAGGCTGCGTCCATGACTGCGCGCTCCGCCGACCGGGCCCGTTACGACCGGGCCACCGCCCATCTGGACGCCCCCGTCGCGATCGTGGACCTGGACGCCTTCGACGCCAACGCCGAGGACCTGGTGCGCCGGGCGGGCGGCAAGCCGGTGCGGGTCGCCACCAAGTCCGTACGCTGCCGGGCGCTGCTCGAACGCGTCCTGGCCCGGGACGGGTTCGCGGGCGTCATGTCGTTCACGCTGGCCGAGTCGCTGTGGCTGGCCCGGTCCGGTGTCGAGGACGTGCTGCTGGCCTATCCGTCGGCGGACCGCGCCGGGTACGCGGAGCTGACCGCCGACCCCAAGCTCGCCGCCGCGGTGACCGTCATGGTCGACGACGTGGCGCAGTTGGGGTTCATCGACGCGGCGCGGGACGGCGGCCGTGAGGTGGTCCGGGTCTGCCTGGAACTGGACACCTCCCTGCGGCTGCTGGGCGGGCGGGTCCGGGTCGGTGCCCGGCGCTCGCCGCTGCACTCCCCCGCCGAGGTCGCCGAGCTGGCCCGCGCGGTGGCCCGGCGGCCCGGGTTCCGGGTGGTCGGGATCATGGCGTACGAGGGTCATGTGGCCGGGGTCGGGGACGCGGTGGCGGGGCGTCCGCTGCGCTCGCGGGCGGTGCGGCTGATGCAGGCCGCCGCGAGGCGGGAGCTGGCCGAGCGGCGGGCGGCGGTGGTGCGGGCGGTCCGCGCGGTCGTGCCGGACCTGGAGTTCGTCAACGGCGGCGGCACGGGCAGCGTGCAGCACACCGCCGCCGAGGACGCGGTCACGGAGATAGCCGCCGGGTCGGGGCTGTACGTGCCGAGGCTGTTCGACAACTACACGTCGTTCCGGGGCCGTCCGGCGGCCCTGTTCGCCCAGCCCGTGGTCCGGCGCCCCGGGGTCGGGGTGGTGACGGTGCTCGGCGGCGGCTACCCGGCCTCCGGCGCGGCCGGCCCGGACCGGCTGCCGGTGCCGTATCTGCCCGAGGGGCTGCGGTACGACCCCCAGGAGGGCGCCGGCGAGGTGCAGACGCCACTGCTCGGGCCGCCCGCCGACGATCTGCTGATCGGCGACAAGGTGTGGTTCCGGCACGCCAAGGCCGGGGAGCTGTGCGAGCGGTTCGACGCGCTGCACCTGGTGGCGGGGGACCGGGTGACGGCGACGGTGCCGACGTACCGGGGCGAGGGGCGCACCTTCCTCTAGGGCGTCTCTGAAAGGGACCTCCCGGAAAGGACGTTCCGTTACGGGTCGGCCGTCCCGCCGCCGGTCGGGCGGATGCCCTCGGTGATGCGGTCCATGTCGGCGAGCGGCGGGCCGTCCGCCCCGGCGTCGAAGACGTAGCGGACCACGACCGGGGACCCGGTGCCGACGGCGGACGGGAAGACCAGCGACTGCACGTAGCCGCCGGGCCCCTCGGCGGTCGTCACCCGCCAGCGGACGTAGTACCCGGCGCGGCCGGCCACCGCGACCGCCCCGGAGCCGACCACCCGGTGGGACTCGATGCCGCCGAAGGGCCGGGCGCCGACCGGGTCGCGGTCGTAGGCGTCGCCGGCCGCGTCCTCGATGTCCCGTTCGGCGAGGGTCTTGGGGGACCGCTCGGCGGTGGCGGTCACCGTGCGGGAGATGACGAGGCCGTGCCGACAGACGCCGCCGTCGCCGGGGCACTCGTAGGTGCCCTCGGTGGTCATCATGACGTCGTCCTCGGCGACGTTCCGCGGCCGGACCCAGTTGTCGAGCAGCGGGAAGGTGATGCCGTTGAGCTGGTCCTCGACCACGGCGGGGCCGGCGGCGGACGGGTCCGGCGACGGCGACGACGTGACCGGGGCGGGCACCCCGGGGGCCGGGGGCCGGGCCGCGGGGCCGGCGCCGTCCTCGCCCAGCACCAGCGCGCCGGTCACGATGGCGGTGACGAGGACCGCCGCGGCGGCCGTGAGGGCGATGGCCCGGCCCCGCCCGCCGCCCGGCGGCACGGCGGGCAGCGGGGCGGCCCGCGCGTGCTCGGTCCAGGCCGTGCCGTCCCACCAGCGTTCCTGGTACGGCGCCGACGGGTCGGGATACCAGCCGGGCGGGGGCGTCATGCTCATGCGGGCACTGTAGGGCCCGGCTACAGCGGTGTGACGTAGGCCCCGGAGATCCCGCCGTCCACCAGGAAGTCGGTGGCGTTGACGAAGGAGGAGTCGTCGCTGGCCAGGAAGGCGACGGCGGCGGCGATCTCGTCGGCCTCGGCAAACCGGCCGACCGGGATGTGCACCAGCCGGCGGGCGGCGCGCTCCGGGTCCTTGGCGAACAGCTCCCGCAGCAGCGGGGTGTTGACCGGGCCGGGGCACAGGGCGTTGACGCGGATGCCCTCCCGGGCGAACTGCACGCCCAGTTCCCGGGAGAGCGCCAGCACCCCGCCCTTGGAGGCCGTGTACGAGATCTGGGAAGTGGCGGCGCCCATCCGGGCCACGAAGGACGCGGTGTTGATGATGGAGCCCTTCCCCTGGCGCCGCATGTAGGGCAGGGCGGCCTTGCAGCACAGGTAGACGGAGGTGAGGTTGACCTCCTGGACGCGCCGCCACGCCTCCAGTCCGGTCTCCAGGATCGAGTCGTCGTCGGGCGGGGAGATACCGGCGTTGTTGAAGGCCACGTCGACACTGCCGTAGGTGTCGTACGCCGTCTTGAACAGCGCCTCGACCTGGTCGGGGTCGGTGACGTCGACCTCGGCGAAGGTGCCGCCGGTCTCCTCGGCGGCGGCCTTGCCGCGGGTCCGGTCGATGTCGCCGCAGACCACGTGGGCGCCCTCGGCGGCGAGCCGGCGGGCGGCGGCGAGGCCGATGCCGCTGCCGGCGCCGGTGATGACGGCGGTGCGGCCGACGAGCCGCCTGCAGATGTTGTCCGGAGTCACTGAGCGGGGCCCTCCGTGCTGATGAAGACGTTCTTGGTCTCGGTGAAGGCGGTCAGCGCGTCCGGGCCGAGTTCGCGGCCGATCCCGGACTGCTTGAAGCCGCCGAACGGGGTCCAGTAGCGGACGCTGGCATGGGAGTTGACGGACAGGTTGCCGGCCCGGACGGCGCCCGCGACCCGCAGGGCGCGGCCCACGTCCCGGGTCCACAGGGAGCCGGACAGGCCGTAGTCGGTGGCGTTGGCGAGCCGGACGGCGTCCGCCTCGTCGTCGAAGGGCAGCACCACGGCGACGGGCCCGAAGACCTCCTCGACGGCCACGCGCGCGTGGGGGTCGACGCCGGTGAGGACGGTGGGCGGGTACCAGAAGCCGGGGCCCTCGGGGGCCTTGCCGCGGATGCCGGGCGCGTCGGCGGGGACGTAGGAGCGGACCCGGTCGCGCTGGGCGGCGGAGATCAGCGGGCCCATGTCGGTGCGCTCGTCGGCCGGGTCGCCGACGGTGACCGCCTCGATGGCGGGGGCGAGCAGGTCGAGGAAGCGGTCGTGGACGGTGCGCTGGACCAGGATGCGGGTGCGGGCGCAGCAGTCCTGGCCGGCGTTGTCGAGGAAGGACAGGGGGGCGGCCGCGGCGGCGGCTTCCAGGTCGGCGTCGGCGAAGACGATGTTGGGGCTCTTGCCGCCCAGTTCCAGGGTGACGCGCTTGAGCCGGGCGGAGCCGCGGGCCAGGACGTCCTTGCCGACGGCGGTGGACCCGGTGAAGACGATCTTCGCCACGTCCGGGTGGTCGACCAGGGCCCGTCCGGCGACCGGGCCGTGGCCGGGCAGCACCTGGAAGAGGTGCTCGGGCAGGCCCGCGTCGAGGGCGAGGTCGGCGAGGCGGAGCGCGGTGAGCGGGGTGGTCTCGGCGGGCTTGAGCAGGACCGCGTTGCCGGCGGCGAGGGCGGGGGCGGTGCCCCAGGCGGCGATCGGCATGGGGAAGTTCCAGGGGGCGATCACGCCGACCACGCCCAGCGGTTCGAGGACCGTCACGTCCAGGCCGCCGGGCACCGGGATCTGCCGGCCGGTGAGCCGCTCCACTCCCCCGGCCGCGTAGTCGAGCAGGTCGCGGACGTTGCCCGCCTCCCAGCGGGCGTTGCCGAGGGTGTGCCCGGCCTCGGTGACCTCCAGGAGGGCCAGTTCCTCCAGGTGCTCGTCGACGGCGGTGGCGAACCGGCGCAGCAGCCGGGCACGGTCGCCGGGCGCCAGGGCGGCCCAGCTCGCCTGCGCGCGGACGGCGCGGGCGACGGCGGTGTCGATGTCGGCGGCGGAGGCGGCCGGGACGGTGGCGACGGTCTCCTCGGTGGCGGGGTTGAGCACCCGCAGCGCGTCGGTCAACGGGACCTCACATGCGTTCGAAGGAGCGGCGCAGCTCCCAGTCGGTGACGGCGGCGTCGAAGGCGTCGAGTTCGACCCGGGCCATGGTGCGGTAGTGGGCGACCACCTCGTCCCCGAAGGCGGCCCCGGCCAGCGCGCTGCGCTCCCAGAGCCCGGCGGCCTCGCGGAGGGTGGTGGGGACGTGCGGGAAGCCGGCGGTGTAGGCGTTGCCGGGGCAGGGGTCGGGCAGCTCCAGCTTCTGTTCGATGCCGTGCAGGCCGGCCGCCACCATCGCGGCGACCGCCAGGTACGGGTTGACGTCGCCGCCGGGGAGCCGGTTCTCGAAGCGCAGGGAGGGGCCGTGACCGACCACGCGCAGCGCGCAGGTGCGGTTGTCGTGGCCCCAGGCGACGGCGGTCGGCGCGAAGGAGCCGGGCTGGAACCGCTTGTAGGAGTTGATGTTCGGCGCGTACAGCAGCGAGAAGTCGCGCAGCGCGGCCAGTTGCCCGGCGAGGAAGTGCCGCATCAGCGGGGACATCCCGCCGTCGGGTCCGGCCATGGCGCTCTCGCCGTCGGGACCGGCCAGGGAGAGGTGGATGTGGCAGGAGTTGCCCTCGCGCTGGTTGTACTTGGCCATGAAGGTGAGGGAGACGCCCTCCTGGGCGGCGATCTCCTTGGCGCCGGTCTTGTAGATCGCGTGCTGGTCGCAGGTGACCAGGGCGTCGTCGTAGCGGAAGACGATCTCGTGCTGGCCGGGGTTGCACTCGCCCTTGGCGGACTCGACGGTGAGGCCGGCGCCGGCCATCTCGTTGCGGATGCGGCGCAGCAGGGGCTCGATGCGGCCGGTGCCGAGGATGGAGTAGTCGACGTTGTACTGGTTGGCCGGGGTGAGGCCGCGGTAGTCCGCCTCCCAGGCCCGTTCGTAGGAGTCCTTGAAGACGATGAACTCCAGCTCGGTGCCGGCCCGCGCGGTCAGGCCGTGCTCGGCGAGGCGCTCCAGTTGGCGGCGGAGGATCTGCCGGGGCGCGGCCACCACCGGGGAGCCGTCGGCCCAGGCGAGGTCGGCGACGAGCAGCGCGGTGCCCTCGTGCCAGGGGACGCGGCGCAGGGTGGTCAGGTCGGGGCGCATCGCGAAGTCCCCGTAGCCGCGGTCCCAGGACGACATGGCGTATCCGTCCACGGGGTTCATCTCGGCGTCGACGGCGAGGAGGTAGGCGCAGCCCTCGGTGCCGTGGTGCAGGACCTCGTCGAGGAAGAACGGGGCGGCGAACCGCTTGCCCTGGAGGCGTCCCTGCATGTCGGGGAAGGCGAGGACGACGGTGTCGATCCGGCCGTCCGCGACCAGGCGGCGCAGTTCCTCGACGGGGAGCGGGGGTGTGCGGTCTGCCACGGGTCGGCCTCCTGGGGGCTTCTTCGGTCAGCCGGGAGCCATAAGGTATGGCCCGGGACCATTGCCTGGGAAGGGGGCACGGGCGGATGCCGGAGGAGAGCGGGGGCCCGGCGGCGGACCGGCTGGCGCCGGTGCTGCGGCCCGTCCGGGCGGGCAACGGGTTCGAGGAGGCGCTGGAGCGGATCCTGCAGATCGTCCGGCTGGGCCTGGTGCCGGCGGGCGGGAGGCTGCCGCCCGAGCGGGAGCTGGCCGGGAGGCTGGGCGTCAGCCGGGTCACGCTGCGCGAGGTGCTGAAGGTGCTTCAGGAGCAGGGCCTGGTGGAGGCGCGGCGCGGGCGGTACGGCGGAACGTTTGTGCTGCCCCGGCGGCCGGACCCCGCGGCGGGCGACGGGGCCGAGCTGCGGCGCCGGGTGGCGGGGGTCGACCTGGAGGACGTGCTGCGGTTCCGTGCGGTGCTGGAGGTGGGCGCGGCGGACCTGTGCGCCACGCACGGGCTGCCGGCCCGGGGCGCCGAGCGGCTGCGGGCGGCGCTGGCCGGCACGCGGGACGCGCCCCCGGCCGACTACCGGCGCCGGGACACCCTGCTCCACCTCGCCCTCGCCGAGCTGTCCGGCTCGCCGACGCTGGCCGCGCGGTACGCGGCGGTCCGGGCCGCGCTGAACGACCTGCTGGACTGCATACCGCTGCTGGTACGGAACCTGGAGCACTCCGAGCGCCAGCACACCGCGCTGGTCGAGGCGGTGCTCGCGGGGGACGCGGAGGCGGCGCGGGAGACGATGCGGGAGCACTGCGCGGGGACGGCGGCGCTGCTGCGGGGGTTCCTGGCGTGAGGCGGCGGCGCTGCTGCGGGGCTTCCTGGCGTGAGGCGGCGGGCGCGGCGGTGCGCGGGTCCGTTCGGGGCCGCGAGGGTAGGGGTACGGGCGTGAGCCGGGGCGGGAGGGGCGGGAGGGGCGGATGACGGGCAGGCCGCTGATCGGGGTCAGTACGTATCTGGAGACCGGGACGCGCTGGGGGGTGTGGCATCTGGAGGCGGCGCTGCTGCCCGCCGGGTACCCCCTGCTGGTGCGGCGGGCGGGCGGGATCTGCGCGATGCTCCCGCCGGACGCGCCGGAGCACGCCGCGGCGGCGGTGGCCCGGCTCGACGGTCTGGTGATCGCGGGCGGCCCGGACGTGGAGCCGGTCCGCTACGGCGCCGAACCCGACCCGCGCACCGGCCCGCCCGCCCGGGCCCGGGACGCGTGGGAGCTGGCGCTGATCGAGGCCGCGCTGGCCGCCCGGGTCCCGCTGCTCGGGATCTGCCGGGGCATGCAGCTCCTCAACGTGGCCCTGGGCGGCACGCTCGTCCAGCACCTCGACGGCCACGCCGAGACGGTGGGCGTCTTCGGCGGCCACCCGGTGGTGCCGGTGCCGGGCACGGTGTACGCCGGGCTGGTCCCGGAGGAGACGCTGGTGCCGACGTACCACCACCAGGCGGTGGACCGGCTCGGCCGGGGCCTGGTCCCGTCGGCCCACGCGGCGGACGGCACGATCGAGGCGATCGAGCTGCCCGACGCCGACACGTGGGCCCTCGGTGTCCAGTGGCATCCGGAGATGGGCGACGACGACCGGGTGATGCGGGGCCTGATCGCGGCGACCGGCACCGACGCGACGCCGCGCGGGTGACGTGCCCGGCGCGCGGCGTCCAGGCCGGCGCCCACACCGGGGACGCGGCGCCCGGCGGGAACGAGGCGTACCGGGCCCGTCGGTCCCCCTAGCTCCGCTGTGACCGCGTCAGCGACAGCAGATGGCGGGCCGGTCCCGTCGGGCGGTGGCCCGTGGGCCAGACCGCGCGGAGGTCGCGGGCGAGGGAGACGTCGGCGACCGGGACGCGGACCAGGCGCCGCATGGAGAGTTCCTCGCCGACGGCGAGTTCGCTGAGGACGGCGGGGCCGGCGCCGCCGACGGCCGCGGCCTTGACCGCCGTGGTCGAGGACAGCTCGATCAGCGGCCGGGCCAGCCCGCCCAGCGCGGCGTCGAGGACCTGCCGGGTGCCGGACCCCTTCTCGCGCAGGATCAGCGGCGTCTCGGCCAGCTCGCGGGCGGCCAGCGGGGTGCGGCGGCGGGCCCAGGGGTGGCCGGGGGCGGTGACGACGATCAGCCGGTCGTGGGCGATGACCGCGCTGTCCAGGCCGGCCGGCACGCTGACGCCCTCCACGAACCCGAGGTCGGCCTCGCCGGACAGCAGCCGCCGGGCCACCGCCGAGGAGTTCCCGGCGAGCAGGGAGACCGCCGTGTCCGGCCGCTGGGCGCGCAGCGCGAGCAGCCAGCCGGGCAGCAGGTACTCGGCGATGGTCATGCTGGCCGCCACCCGCAGCCGGGAGTCCCGCCGGTCGCGCAGCGCCTGCGCCCCCGCGTCGAACGCCTCCGCCGCCTCCACGATCCGCCGCGCCCAGTCGGTGACCAGTGCCCCGGCGTCGGTGAGCCGGGAGCCGCGCGGGGAGCGGTCCACCAGGGCGACCCCGAGCTGGCGTTCCATGGACCGGATACGGCTGCTGGCGGCCGGCTGGCTGATGCCCAGGTGCCGGGCGGCCCCGCCGAGGCTGCCCAGTCTGGCCACCGCCAGCAGCAGTTCCAGGGCTCCGAGTTCCGGCACCCGGTGGGCCAGCGACCCGGTGTGCGTCCGCCCGCCCGGCTCGCCGTCTCCCGTCTCCTCCGCGCTGCTCATAACTCCAGCTTATGTGCTCATAGGGACATGCTCCCTGGTCAGCGCCGCCCGCCCCGGCGACGGTAGAGGCATGGTCACCGCAGTCCCGCCCACCGGCACCGCCGGCCGCCTTCCCGGCGCGGCCTTCCGCCCGCCCCGCGTCCCCGCCCTCCGGCACCTCGGCCCCAACTGGTACGCGTGTGTCATGGGCACCGCCATCGTGGCCACCGCCGGGGCCGCGCTCCCCTGGCGGATTCCCGGACTGCGCGCCGTCTGCGCCGCCGTCTGGGCGCTCTCCCTGGTCCTGCTGGCGGTCCTGCTGGTCGCGCGGTCCCTGCACTGGCGGTACCACCGGGACCAGGCCCGCGCCCATCTGCTGGACCCGGCGGCGGCCCCGTTCTACGGCTGCCTGGCCATGGCGCTGCTCTCCGTCGGCGGCGGCGCGCTCGCCGCCGGCCGGGACCTGCTCGGCGTACGGGCGGCGGTGGCGCTGGACGCCGTGCTGTTCACCGCCGGTACGGCCGTCGCGGTGACCGCGGCCGTCGCCGTGCCGTACCTCATGGCCGTACACCACCGGATCGAACCGGGGCAGGCCGGGCCGGTGTGGCTGCTGCCGCTGGTCGCGCCGATGGTGTCCGCCGCGCAGGGGCCGCCGCTGGCGGCGCATCTGCCGGCCGGGCAGCCCCGGGCGACCCTGCTGCTGGCCTGTCTCGGACTGTTCGGGGCGAGTCTGCTGGCGACGCTGCTGACGCTGCCGCTGGTCCTGGCCCGGCTGCTCACCGCCGGTCCGCTGCCGCTCGCCCTCACCCCGACGCTGTTCCTGGTGCTGGGCCCGCTGGGCCAGTCCACCACCGCCGCCGGCCACCTCGCGGACGCCGCCCCGCCCGGGTACGCCGTGCTCGCCGTCCTGTACGGGGTGCCCGTGACGGGCTTCGCGCTGCTGTGGCTGGCGCTGGCCTCGGCGCACGTGGTGCGGGCCCGGCGGTGCGGCATGGGCTTCTCGATGACCTGGTGGTCGTTCACCTTCCCGGTCGGCACCTGTGTCACCGGCGCGGCTTCCCTGACCCGGCACACCTCCCTGGCCGTCTGCGCCGGGCTGACGGCCGTGCTGTACGCCGTCCTGGTCGCCGCCTGGGGGGTCGCGGCGGTGCGGACGGTGCGCGGCCTGGTCAGCGGTGCGCTGCTCGCAGCGCCTCGCCCAGCACCCGGGGCGCCTCGGCCAGCGACGGTCCGTACCAGGTGAGGTGCCGTCCGCTCACCAGGGCGCAGGGCAGCCCGGGGAAGGCTTCGGGTCCGTCGCCGGCGGTGAAGCGGTACGGCTCGTCGGGCAGCACCACCAGGTCGGGGCGGGCGGCCCGCAGCTCCTGGAGCGGCACCCTGGGGTAGCGCTCGGCATGGCGGGCGTAGAGGTGGTCGACGCCGAGGCGGGCGAGCACGTCCCCGGCGAAGGTGTCCCGGCCGAGCACCATCCAGGGCCGCCGCCACACCGGCACCACGGCGGTCCGGCGGGCTCCGGGCGGCGGCGGGGACGCCCAGGCGGCCTCCGCCTCGTCCAGCCACCGGGGCCGGGAGCGGGCACCGCAGGCCGCCAGCGCCCGGGCCAGCTCGGTGAACGCCTCCGGCACCGACCGCACCTCGGTGACCAGCACCTCGACGCCCGCCGCGCGCAGGGCGGCCAGGTCGTCGGCGCGGTTCTCCTCCTCGTTGGCGAGCACCAGGTCGGGGGCGAGGGCGGCGATCCGCGCGGTGTCCGGGTTCTTGGTGCCGCCGAACCGCGGCACGTCCAGGTCGGCCGGGTGGGTGCACCAGTCGGTGGCGCCGGCCAGGGCGCCGGGCACGGTCCGGGCCACCGACTCGGTCAGCGAGGGCACCAGCGAGACCACCCGGGGCGGGGCGCTCACCGGCCCGGCCGGTCCCGGACCGCCTCGATGTGCTCGGCGACGGCGACCACGAGCAGCCGGGTGTCCGCCACCGTCGCCCGCCAGCGGTGCCGTACGCCACCGGTCAGGTACAGGGTGTCGCCGCGGCCCAGCCGGTAGGCGCGGCCCTCGGCCTCGATCTCCACGGCGCCCTCGGCCACGTACATCAACTGGTCGTTGCGGTACTGCAGTTCCCGGCCCGCGTCGTGGTCGCCGGTGAACTCCAGGGCGTGCATCTGGTGGTGGCCGCGGACCAGGGACCGCACCCGGGGTTCGGGGCCGGGTGCGCCGTCCTCGGCCCGGACCACGTCCACGCTGCACGCCGGGTCGGCGGCGGCCAGCAGCTCCACGGCGGTGGTGCGCAGCGCGTCGGCCACCTTCTCCAGGGAGCCGGTGCTGGGCCGGGCCCGGTCGTTCTCGATCTGGCTCAGGAAGGGCACGGACAGGCCGCTGCGCTCGGCCACGACGGCGAGCGTGAGCTCCAGCGCGCGACGCCGCCGGCGGACGGCCGCGCCCACCCGGAGGGGCTGTTCTTTGTGGTCGCCCATCGCTCCGGCTCCCTCCTTCGCTGGTCGTCGTGGAGTCGCGGTGCCCGGACCCCGGGCGCGAACCCTTTCGGGCTTTCCTGCACCCTACGCATGTTCGGCAAACCGTTTCATGCGCCCGTCACATGGACGTAAACGCTCCGATGGCATGGACCTACGGTTCTCGCCACCGGTCCGGCCCGTCCACCGCCCGGCCGGCCCGCCCCCGCGGAGGACGCCCGGCCCTCCTCCCGTGTTCCCGCCCGCGTGCGGTATCCGACACGCGTGCGGCTCGGGCGGAGGCTTGGCCCTCCGTGGTTGTCCGGATCCTTACGGTACTTCGCCGGGCCCGGTCCGGGAACGCCCGAGGGGCGGGCCCGTCCGCGCGATCGGTGCGGCGGGGCCCGCCCCTCGGGGCGCGACGGCGGCGGGTCAGGCCGGGGTCATCCGGGCGGCGACCTCCGGGTTCTCCTTCAGCCAGGCGGCCACCGCGTCCTCCTCGTGGCCCTGGCCGCGGTCCTTGATCTCGCTCTCCAGGCTGCCCAGCTCCTCCTCGCTCATCCGGAAGTTCTTGATCCACTCGGTGAGCCGGGGGTACCGCTCGGGGAACTCCTTGTTGGCGATCGTGTGGATCGTGTTGTTCTCGCCCCAGAGCTTCTTGGGGTCCTTGAGCTTGGTCAGCTCGTAGTCGCTGTACGCCCAGTGCGGCGACCAGAGCACCACGGCGATCGGCTCCTCCTTGGCGAGGGCGCGCTTGAGCTCGGCGAGCATCGCGGGCGTGGAGCCGTCGACGACTTCGTACTCGCCGTCCAGGCCGTAGCCCGGCAGGACCTTGGTCTTCAGCAGGTTCATCTCGCCGGTGCCGGGCTCGATGCCGATGATCTTGCCGTCGAAGCGGTCGGCCTTGCCCTTGAGGTCCGCCATGGACTTCACGTCCTTGACATAGGCGGGGACGGCGATCTCCAGCGATGTCGGCTGGTACCAGGTGCCGAGGTCGGTGAGGTCGTCCTTGCTCTTCTCCCAGTAGTTGGACTGGGCGTGCGGCAGCCAGGCGTCGAAGTTGAGGTCGATGTCACCGGAGGCCAGGCCGGTGTAGACCGGGCCGACGTCCATCTGCTTGAGGTTCAGCTCGTAGCCGCGCTCCTCCAGGACGTGCTTCCACAGGTAGGTGACCGCGATGTCCTCGTCCCACGGGAACCAGGCCACGTCCAGCGCCCGCTTGGCCTCCGCGGGCCGGTCCGCCGAGCCGGCGGCGACCGGGGCGAGCTTGTCGACGACGCCCCGGTTGGCCTTCAGCCAGGTGCGGACGGCCTCCTGCTGCCTGCCCTTGCCGGACTTGTTGATCTCGGCTTCCAGGCTGGTGAGCTGCTTCTCGGTGAGCCGGAAGTCCTTCAGCCACCCGGCGGCGGTGGGGTCGTCGTCCGCGAAGCCCTGACGGGAGAGGGTGTGCACACCGTCGCCCTCGCCCCAGGCGCCCTTGGGGTCCTCGAGCTTCTTCAGGTCGTAGTCGTTGTACGCCCAGTGCGGTGACCAGAGCGGGACGACGATCGGTTCCTTCTTGCCGATCGCTCGCTTCAGCTCGGCCAGCATCGCCGGGGTGGAGCTGTCGACGACCTTGTACTCCTTCTCCAGGCCGTACGCCTTCAGCACCTTGCTCTTCAGCAGGGCCGTCTCACCGGCGCTGGACTCGATGCCGGTGATCTTCCCGCCGAAGAGGCCGGCCTTGCCCTTGAGGTCGGCCAGGGTGTCGACGTCGTCCAGGTAGGCGGGGACGGTCAGCTCCAGGGAGGTCTTGTCGTACCAGGCGCCGAGGTCGTCCAGTCGCCCGCCGTACTTCTTCCAGTACTGCTCGTGGGTGGTGGGCAGCCAGGCGTTGGTGAAGACGTCGATGTCGCCCTGGGCGAGGGAGGTGTAGAGCGGCCCGGCGTCGAACTGCCTGGCCTCCACCTGGTAGCCGCGCTGTTCGAGGATCTCCTTCCACAGGAAGGTGGAGGCGACGCCCTCGTCCCAGGGGATGTAGCCGAGGCTGATCTTCTTGCCCTGGCCGACGTTCGTGCCGTCGGCGGTGCTCTCGGTGTCGCCGGAGCCGCCGAACAGGCCCATGCCGCCGGCCACCAGGGCCAGCACCACCACGCCGATCACGGCGACCTGCGGGCGGGGCCGGTACGACCAGATCCGCAGACCGCCCGCCGCGCGGGCCCGGGCGGCGGCGCGCCGGCCCAGCGGGGAGACCTGGGTGCCCAGGGCGCTGGTCATCCGGTCCAGGTAGATCGCGAGGATCACGATGGCGACGCCGGCCTCGGAGCCGAGGCCCACGTTGAGCTGGCCGATGGCCTCGTTGACGTCGCCGCCGAGGCCGCCGGTGCCGACCATGCCGGCGATCGCGGCCATGGACAGGCCGAGCATGATGACCTGGTTGACGCCCGCCATCACGGTGGGCAGGGCCAGCGGCAACTGCACCCGCAGCAGGGTGTTGCGGGGCGTGGTGCCGAACGCCTCGGCCGCCTCGACCAGTTCCTTGTCGACCTGCCGGATGCCCAGCTCGGTCATGCGCACGCCGGGGGCGAGCGCGAAGATCAGGGTGGCGACGATGCCCGCGGAGGCGCCGGTGCCGAAGAACAGGATGGCCGGGATGAGGTAGATCATCGCGGGCAGCGTCTGCATGAAGTCCAGCACCGGCCGGACCAGGCCGCTGACCCGGTCGGAGCGGGCCGCCCAGATGCCCACCGGGACGGCGACGACCAGCGCGATGAGGGTGGCGACCAGCACCAGCGACAGGGTGATCATCGCGTTCTCCCACAGTTCGAGGGAGACGATGAAGGCGAATCCCGCGAAGGTGAGGACACCGGCGAGGGCGCCGCGCAGCCAGAAGGCGATCACCGCGAAGATGCCGGCCAGCAGCAGCGGCTCGGGGGCCTGGAGGACGGCGTCGATGCCGTCGTACGTACCGGTGAAGACGGTCTTGCAGAAGTCGAACAGCCAGGACACATGGTCCAGCAGCCAGTCGACGGCGCTGTTGACCCAGTCGCCGAGCGGGATCCTAGGCACGGGCCATCACCTTCTCGCCGCCCTTGTCCCGGCGGGTGTCGCAGGTGCCGGGGCCGGTCTGCTCATCGCCGAGGAAGCCGATCAGGCGCTGCCGGGGGACGACCCCGACCAGGCGTTCGCCGTCCAGCACGGCCACGGCGTGCGGCACCCGGGCGCTGATCGCGCACAGCTCGGTGAACGGGGTGCCGGGCGTCGCGGTCTCGCAGTCGCAGTCGGCCTCGTCGCCGCGCGTCGCGGTGTCCATCACGGCGCCGGCGGTCAGGACCCGGGAGCGGTCGACGTCCTGGGTGAAGGAGGCGACGTAGTCGTTGGCGGGCCGGAGCAGGATGTCCTGCGCGCTGCCTATCTGCACGATGCGGCCGTCGCGCATCACCGCGATGCGGTCGCCCAGGCGCATGGCCTCGTTGAGGTCGTGGGTGATGAAGACGATGGTCTTCTTCAGGGTCTTCTGCAGCTCCAGCAACTGGTCCTGCATGTCCCGGCGGATCAGCGGGTCCAGCGCGCTGAACGACTCGTCCATCAGCAGCAGGTCGGCGTCGGTGGCGAGGGCGCGGGCCAGGCCCACGCGCTGCTGCATGCCGCCGGACAGCTCGTCGGGCCAGGACTTCTCCCAGCCGGCCAGGCCGCACAGGGCGAGCGCCTCGTCGGCGCGGCGTACGCGCTCGGCGCGGGGCACGCCCTGCACTTCCAGACCGTAGGCGGCGTTGTCGCGGACACTGCGGTGCGGGAAGAGCGCGAAGTGCTGGAAGACCATGCTGATCTTCCGGGAGCGGACCTCGCGCAGCCCCCGGTCGCCGAGTTCGGTCAGGTCCTGGCCGCCGAACCGGACGTGTCCGGCGGTCGGCTCCAGCAACCCGTTGAGCATGCGCAGCAGCGTGGACTTGCCGGACCCGGACAGGCCCATGACGACGAAGATCTCGCCGGGTTCCACGGTGAAGGAGGCGTCGATGACCGCGGCCGTGATGCCGTCGGCGCGCAGCTCCTCCCGGTCGGTTCCCTCGCGCAGTCGTTCGACTGCCTGATCCGGTTTTCTGCCGAACACCTTGTACAGGTGCTCGGCCTCAAGCCTGGCTGACACACTGACCTCTTGGCTCGGGGACAAGGACGGGGCCCGGAGACCGACTGACACCGGTAACAAAGTTGAACGAATCAACCAGCGCTGGCCCGGCTCGGCGCCTGCCCCGATCCCCCTCACCCAAACACAACAGTGACCTGGTTCACATCCAGCCCCCGCGAGCTGCGGCATGATGCGGAGCGTGACCGGACGACTGATGCTCCTCGACACCGCCTCCCTCTACTTCCGCGCCTACTTCGGCGTCCCCGAGTCGGTGAAGGCCCCCGACGGCACGCCGGTGAACGCCGTGCGCGGACTGCTGGACTTCATCGACCGCTTGGTGAAGGACCACCGGCCCGACCACCTGGTGGCCTGCATGGACGCCGACTGGCGCCCGGCCTGGCGGGTGGAGCTGATCCCCTCCTACAAGGCGCACCGGGTGGCCGAGGAGCGCCCGGCGGGACCGGACCGGGAGGAGGTGCCCGACACGCTGTCCCCGCAGGTCCCGGTCATCGAGGCGGTCCTGGACGCCGTCGGCATCGCCCGCGTCGGCGTGCCCGGGTACGAGGCCGACGACGTGATCGGCACGTACACCGCGCGGGCGGAGGGCCCGGTCGACATCGTCACCGGCGACCGCGACCTGTACCAACTGGTCGACGACGCCCGCGGGGTGCGGGTGCTGTACCCGGTCAAGGGCGTCGGCACCCTGGCCCTCACCGACGAGGCGGCCCTGCGCGAGAAGTACGGCGTTGACGGCCCCGGCTACGCCGATCTGGCGCTGCTGCGCGGCGACCCCAGCGACGGCCTGCCCGGTGTGCCGGGGGTCGGCGAGAAGACGGCGGCCAAGCTGCTCGCCGAGTTCGGGGACCTGGCCGGCATCCTGGCCGCGATCGACGACCCCGGCGCGAAACTCACCCCGGCGCAGCGCCGCAGGCTCGCCGAGGCGCGGCCGTATCTCGCGGTGGCCCCCAAGGTGGTCCGGGTCGCGGACGACGTGCCGCTGCCCGAGGTCGCCACCGAGCTGCCGAAGGCGCCGCGCGACCCCGGGGCGCTGGACGCGCTGACCGCCCGCTGGGGCCTGGGCGGATCGCTGGAGCGGCTGCTGACGACGCTGCGCTCCTGACCGTCCGCGGGTGCGCGGCGCATCACCGTGACGCCGGGGGGAAACCGTACGGTGCGGGTCCCGGTGGACACGGGGGAGGCCGGTGAGACGTCCGTCCATGAGGTGTCGACTGGGGAAGGGATGCTAACTTAGGTTTACCTAACTCAGGGACAGGGAGGCCGTCATGGCAGACCGACCGGGACGCAAGCCGCGGAAGCCGCATTCCGCACAGGTCGTCCGCACCGAGCGGCTCACCCCGCACATGCAGCGCGTCGTTCTCGGCGGTGAGGGACTCGCCGGCTTCTCCGCGGACACCTGCACCGACCACTATGTGAAGCTCCTCTTCCCCGCGGGGGGCGCGAGCTACCCGGACCCCTTCGACCTGGAGCGGATCCGCGCGGAGTTCCCCCGCGAGCAGTGGCCGGTGACCCGGACCTACACGGTCCGGCAGTGGGACGCCGAGCAGCGCGAGCTGACCCTGGACTTCGTGATCCACGGCGACGAGGGGCTGGCCGGTCCCTGGGCCCGGGACGCCCGGCCCGGCGAGACCATCCTCTTCCTGGGCCCCGGCGGCGCCTACGCCCCCGACCCGGCCGCCGACTGGCATCTGCTCGCCGGTGACGAGAGCGCGCTGCCCGCGATCGCGCGCTCCCTGGAGTCCCTTCCGGACGGCGCCCGCGCCTTCGCCTTCGTGGAGGTCGCCGGTCCGGAGGAGGAGCAGAAGATCGACTCCGATGTGGCGGTGGTCTGGCTGCACCGCGGGGACCGGCCGGTGGGCGAGGCCCTGGTCGAGGCCGTGCGGGGGCTGGACTTCCCCGAGGGCCGGGTGCACGCCTTCGTGCACGGCGAGGCGGGCTGCGTGAAGGAACTGCGCAGACTGCTCCGCGTGGAGCGCGGGATACCCCGCGAGGACCTCTCCATCTCCGGCTACTGGCGGCTCGGCCACAACGAGGACGGCTGGCAGGCGTCGAAGCGGGAGTGGAACGCCCGCGTCGAGGCCGAGCAGGAGGGCACGACTGCGGCACCGGCCGCGTGAGTCGCCTTTTCTGGACTTCTCTTCCGGGCCGGGCTGCTCTTGCGGGGCCTGCCGCGCGGTCCGGCGCGGGGGCCCGGGCGGTCAGTCGCCCCGGACGCGGGCGTGCAGGTGCATGTCGTGCCAGCCGTCGGGGTGCAGCAGGGCGCTGCGCTTGGTGCCCTCCAGGGTGAACCCGGTCCGGCGGGCCACCGCGCAGGACGCCTCGTTGGCCAGGGCGTGGGTCAGTTCCAGCCGGTGCAGGCCGACCTCGTCCAGGGCCCAGCGGACCAGCGCCGCCGTGGCCCGGGCGGCGACGCCCCGGCCGCGGGCCGCCGCCACCGTCCAGTAGGCCACCTCGGCCACCCCGTCGCCGAGCAGGATGTCGCGCAGGGCGACCCGGCCGAGCAGCCGGTCGGTGGCCGCGTCGGCGACCGCCCACTGCGCGGTCCGCTCCCCCGCCCAGCCCTGCCGCCACTCGGCGATCCAGGTCCGCACCTCGTCCACGGAGTCGGCGGTGCGGATGTGCCACTGGTGCATCGCCGGGTCCTGGAAGGCGTCGTGGACGGCGGGCGCGTCGTCGTCCCGCCAGGGCCGCAGCACCAGCCCGTCCCCGGTGGGCAGGGTGGGCTGGGGCATACCGGAGAGGGTGCCGGCGGGAAGCACCGGTCGCGTGAGGTAGGGCATGATCCGCATCCTGCCCGGGGCGCCCCTCCCAGGACAGCGGTTTTCGCCGCCGGACGCCCCGGCCTACCCTTGCGGTCGATGAGACGCCGCACCCCTCCCCCGCCCTCCCCGCTGCCCCAGCGCGACGGGGTGGACCCCGTACGGCTGCGGCTGCCCGCCCGCGGTCCCTGGGCCACCGTCGGCGACCACCTCGTGGAACGGCTCTCCGGCGCAGGACCCGGCGTCGTCGCGGCCCTCTTCGCCGAGGGCCGGGTGGTCGGTGCCGACGGCCGCCCGGTCGCCGCGGACGCGCCGTACGAACCCGGCCGGTACGTCTGGTTCCACCGCGCCCTGCCCACCGAGGTGCCCGTCCCCTTCCCCCTGGAGGTCCGCTACCGCGACGAGCACATCGTCGTCGCCGACAAGCCGCACTTCCTCGCCACCACCCCGCGCGGCGGCCACGTCGCCGAGACCGCCCTCGCCAGGCTCCGCCGGGACCTGGGCGTCCCCGCCCTCACCGCCGCCCACCGCCTCGACCGGCTCACCGCCGGCCTGGTGCTGTTCACCGTGCGGCCCGAGGAACGCGGCGCCTACCAGACCCTCTTCCGCGACCGCCTGGTCCACAAGGAGTACGAGGCCGTCGCCCCGTACGCCCCTGATCTCGCCCTGCCCCGGACCGTACGCAGCCGGATCGTCAAGGAGCGCGGGGTGCTGACCGCCCGCGAGGTCGAGGGCGAGCCCAACGCCGTCAGCCGCGTCGAACTGGTCGGCCACCGCCCGGGACCGGGCGCCGGCCTGGGCCGGTACCGCCTGGTGCCCGCCACCGGGCAGACACATCAGCTCCGCGTCCACATGACCGCGCTCGGCGTCCCGATCCTCGGCGATCCCCTCTACCCCGAGGTGAGCGCCGCCCGGCCGGCCGGTGACTTCCGGCGTCCGCTGCAACTGCTCGCCCGGACACTGGCGTTCACCGACCCCGTCACCGGACGGGAGCACCGCTTCCGCAGCGGACGCGCCCTGACCGCCTGGACCTCGTACGAGGACTGGGCCGCCGGTCACTGACCGCGCCACCACCGCAGGAACCGCTGCCAGGCGCCGCGCGGCCGCTCCGGCCCGTCGACGGCCACGGACGGCGGCACGGAATCGCCCGGCACCCGCACGCCCTGCCGCACGGGCCCCTCGCCCGGTTCGGACCGCTCGGCCGGGGCGGGCCACCTGCCCGGTTCGGGCTCCTCGGCCGGGGCGGGCCACTCGGGCCGCTCGGGCTCCCGCTCGGGCCGGTCCGGTGACGGCGCCTCCGGCCAGGCCGGCGTGGTGACCGTGCCGGCCGCCGGCCCGGCCGACAGCTCCGGCAGCGGGGCGCCCACGTGCCAGGGCGCCCGCGGCGGCGGCACCGGCGTATGGCTCGGCTGCTGCCGCACGTCCTGCGGCGGCCTGGGCTCGAACCGCACCGGCAGCCTCACCAGATGCCGGGAGGCGATCGAGGACCGCCAGGTCAACTCTTCTTCGGGCACCGCCAGTCGCACATCCGGCAGCCGCATCAGCAGCGCGTCCACACCGGCGTCGGCGATGGCCCGGCCGATGTCCTGCCCGGGGCACTCGTGCGGGCCGCCGCCGAAGGCGAGGTGGGCGCGGTTGCCCTGCATACCGGCCGAGAGGTCGGGCCGGATCCGCGGGTCGACGTTGCCCGGCGCGATACCGAACAGCAGCCCGTCGCCCTGCCGGATCCGCTGTCCGCCCAACTCGGTGTCCTGCTTGGCGAAGTAGGCGAAGATCGTGCTGAACGGCGGCTCGTCCCACAGCGACTGCTCGACCGCCTCGGGCACGGTCATCTGCCCGCCGTTCAACTGGGCGCGGAACCCGGGGTCGGTGAGAACCACGCGCAGCACGTTGGAGAGGAGGTTCGCGGTGTTCTCGTACCCCGCGAACAGCACCAGCCGCAGGTGCTCGCGGACCTCGTCGTCGGTGAGCCGGGCCGGGTGGTTGATGAGGTGGGTGGTGAAGTCCTCGGCGGGTTCGGCCCGGCGGCGCGCGGTGAGCCGGCTCAGCACCTCCATCACGTGGTCGTGGCTGGCGATCGCCGTCTCGGTGCCCTTCAGGGCGTCCCGCGCAGCCTCCACCAGCCGGTCGTCGTAGTCCCTCGCCATGCCGAGGATCTCGCACATCACTCCCATCGGCAGGTGCTCGGCGAACTGGCCGACCAGGTCGGCCCGCCCGGCCTCGCAGAACCGGTTGACCAGGCGCTGGGTGTGCCGCTGGATGTGGCGGCGCAGACTCCGGTAGTCGATCGTGGACAGGGCGCCCGAGACCGCGCCGCGCAGCCGCTTGTGCTCGTCGCCCTCGGTGTGCGAGGCGATGGGCTGCCAGGCGATGTGCGGCATCAGCGGATGGTCGGGCCTGACCATGCCCTCCTTCAGCGGGGTCCAGATCCGGCTGTCCCGGCAGAACTGCGAGGGCGAACTCACCATGAGCAGGTTCTCCGCGTGGCCGAGGACCACCCAGACCGGCACGTCGTCGTGGAGCAGCGCCGGCGCCACCGGCCCGTACCGCTCCCGGAGTTCCTCGTACAGTCCTTCCAGGTCGTCCGCTTCGGCGAGCCGGTGCAGTCCCCCGGGCCCGAGGCCGTGGGCGGGGCATCCGGGGGGCGGGCCGGTGGGGGGCTCTCCCGTGGCGGTCGGGGCGGGGGATTCAGGCATCACAGTGATCGCTCCGAGACTGAGGCGGGCCGGGTGGCACAGGGCGGGCGGGGATACGCGGTCAGGTGAGCGCGCCGGTCATGGCGAGGGAGTGCAGGAAGCGCATCAGGGTCATCAGCACGTCCCGGCTGGAGGCCCTGCGGCGCACGTCGCACTCGACGATCGGGATGTCCTCGGACAGGTCGAGGGCGGTGCGCAGCTCGTCGACGGGGTGGCGGGGGGCGTCCGGGAAGGCGTTGAGGCCCACCACGAACGGCACGCCGCGCTCCTCCAGCTTCCCCATCACGTCGAAGCTGGACTCCAGGCGCCGGGTGTCCACCAGCACCACCGCGCCGAGCGCGCCCTCGAACAGCCCGTTCCACAGGAACCAGAAGCGCTCCTGGCCGGGGGTGCCGAACAAATAGAGCACCAGTTGCTCGGTGATGCTGATGCGGCCGAAGTCCATGGCGACGGTGGTGGCCGTCTTGGTGGGGGAACCGAAGTCGTCGTCGACCCCGATGCCGGCCTGGGTCATGGTCTCCTCGGTGGTCAGCGGTCTGATCTCGCTGACCGAACCGACCATGGTGGTCTTGCCGACGCCGAAGCCGCCCACGATGACGATCTTCACCGCCGTCTCGGCGGTGGGCGGCAGCCGGTCCTCCGTGCGCGGGCCGGTCATCGTGTCAGAGCCTTTGCAGTCCATGCATCACCGCTTCGAGAAGTAATCGGTCGGCAACCTTCTGTCGGACGATCGGCGCCCGCGCCTCGACCAGTTCGTGCGCCAGCAACCCGGTGAGCAGGACGGTCACCACGCTGAACGGCAGCGCCAGATAGGCCGACAGTTCCGCCACGGACAGGGGCGCCGCGCAGAGCCGGAGCAGGGCGGCCTGTTCCGGTGTGGCCGACACGGGCGGGTCGGCGCGCGCCACGATCAGCGTCACCAGGTCGATGTCGGCGCGCTCGCCCCCGCCCTCATCGCCGTCACCGCCTTCACCGCCGATCACGAAGAGCCGCTCGGGGTTGCCCTTCGGGCCCGGACCGCCGCCCGGGGTGGCCGTGCCCCTGTCGGGGGGCGGTACGGGGGGTGCCTGCCGGGGGGTTCGCCTCTGGCGCCGGGGAGGAGTCATACGGTCTGCCCGTTGCGCCGGGCCGGGCTGGTCAGGTGGGGGCCGATCCGGGCGACCAGGTCGGCCATGCGGTTGCTCATCCGCCCGGGTTCGCAGGTGACGTCGGAGAGCACGGCCAGATAGGCGTTGGGACCGGCGGCCATCAGATAGAAGTAGCCGCCGTTGATCTCGATGATGACGAGCTTCATCCGGCCGTCGCTGCCCGGGATCTCCTGGGCCACCGCACCGGCCAGGCTCTGCAGGCCCGCGCAGGCGGCGGCGACCCGGTCGGCGGCGTCGGGGTCGCCGGAGTAGCGGGCGATGCGCAGTCCGTCGGCGGAGAGCACCACGATCATCTCGACACCCGGGACACCGTTGTAGAGATCCCTGAGCATCCAGTCGAACTTGCCTTGCTGCTCGATCACTTGAGGTCTCCCTCGTCGTCGGCCGGGGTGGGGGCCGGCTCTTGGGTGTGGTGGGCGAATGCGTTGGGGTTCGGGGCGCTCCGGAGGCCCTCCCAGAAGGCCGCGACCCACTGGCCGGGCGGGGGCTCCTCGTCCTGCTCCGCCTCGGGCTCGGCTTCCGGCCGGGAGGCGGCCCAGGCGGTCCGGGCCCGCTCGGCGGCCGCGCGGGCCTCGCGCTCGGCGTCCTCCCGCTCCCAGCGGGCCTGCTCGGCCAGCCGCTGGCTGAGCGGCATCTTCATCCGGCTGCGGCGCTGCGGCAGCCCTCCGGCGGTCCACTCGGTGACCTCGGGGAGGTCGTCCTCCAGGGAGACGCCGGCCGGGATGAGGGGGTTGGTGGGCCGCCGCTTCTTGGGCTTGCGGGCCGGACCGGGCAGGGCGTCGGGGCCCGGCTTGGGGATGGAGATCGCGCCGATGCCGTGGGCCAGGCCGACGCCGGGCTCGGTGGTCATCATGTCGCTCGGCACGATGAGGACGGCGCGGACCCCGCCGTACGCGGAGGGCCGCAGGGAGACCTGCATCTTGTGCGCCGTGCACAGGCGGCCGACGACGGCCAGGCCCAGGCGCGGCTGCCCGGCGAGGTCCTGGAGGTCGGTGCCCGCCTTGGCGCGCTCCAGCAGGGCCTCGATCCGCAGCCGGGACTCCTCGCTGAGGTTGACGCCGGCGTCCTCGATCTCGATGCAGACGCCGGTCTGCACCTCGGTCGCGGTGACGTGCACCTTGGTGTTGGGCGGCGAGTAGCGGGTGGCGTTGTCGAGCAGCTCGGCCGCGGCGTGGATGACCGGTTCGACCGCGGTGCCCTTGATGTTGACCTTGGCGATGGAGGCCAGGTGGATGCGGCGGTACTCCAGGATCCGGGACATGGCGCCGCGCAGCACGCTGTAGAGGGCGACGGGCAGGGGCCACTGGCGTCCGGGCCGGCCGCCGCCGAGGACGGAGATGGAGTCGGCGAGGCGGCCGATCATCGCCGTGCCGTGGTCGATGCGGAGCAGGTCGTCGAAGACCTCGGGGTTGCGGCCGTGGTCCTCCTCCATCTCCCGCAGTTCCGTGTTCTGCTGGTGGACGATGGCCTGCATACGGCGGGCGATGTCGACGAAGGAGCGCTGGGCGGAGTCGCGGAGGGCGTCTTCCTGCTCGACGATCTCCAGGACCATGCGGATCAGCTTCCGCTGCGGCTTGCCGAGTCCGGCACAGGACGGGTCGAGCTGGTCCAGGTGCAGCATCACCTCGCGCGGGGTGTGTCCCCGGCGCATGTAGTGCAGCGCGGCAGGCAGGATCTCCCGGCCGATGCGGGTCATCTCCTCCTCGTGGCCGGCGATCCGCCGCTCCAGATACGCGCTGTGACGGGCGTGTTCGGCCCGCAGGGCACTGACGACCCGGCCGCGGCGGGCCGCTTCGGCTCCCGTCGCGATGACGAGGAGGGTGGCGAGCGCGCCGCACCAGCCGACGGCGGTCCGGGCCTGCTCCGTCACCGCGGCGACGGCGGACCCGGTCGCCGCGGCCATCAGTATGGCGGGCAGCAACAGCACCCGGGCGTGCGGAAGTCGGCGGTGATCTGGAGGGGAAGCAACACTCACCATGTAGGCCCTCTGGAAGCGAATCGACGGGGATGGGAAAGTCCGCAGGGGGGTATGCCAGGAAGGGAACGGGATCTTCCGCGCATGAGGAACGAGCAGGCGCATTCATGCCGATCCGGTGCGCTGCGGGCGAGCCTAGTGCGACCGGATCATCGCCGTGTCGTCTTCGGCAACCACCTGAAACGGGCACCGGGGCGGGAGTAGCCTCGGGCCCATCTGCACGCGCGGCATCGGGTCGAACACGTAAAGTATCCACGGACGGACGTGCGATAGTCACTCACCGTGACGAGTGAAAGACCGGCCCCGGACATGACGCGGGCGCCCGAGCCTGGTGACTCGGGCGCCCGAAAGCATCCCGCGAAGCGACGCGACACGACGCGCCCCGACCCGACGTGGCCGGCGCACACCACCGCGGCCGTACGCGGGCGGTACGCGAGCGGTACCCCGTACCGCTCAGCCCCGCGCAGGCCGTACCGCCGCGCCTACCCCACCGACGAGTAGGCCACGACCCCCCGCAGCAGCCCGTCGACCGCCTTGCGGGCGTTCTTCGGCACCGTCGAGTTCTCGCCGGGCGCGGCGGCGGCGATCTGGCCGAGGACGTCGATGACCTGCTTGCACCAGCGCACGAAGTCACCGGCCGGCATCTCCGCCTCGCGCAGCACCTCGTCCAGGCCCTTGCCGGACGCCCACATGTAGGCGGCCCAGGCGAAGCCGAGGTCGGGTTCGCGCTGGCCGACCCCCTCGCTCTGGGTGATCCGGAACTCCTCCTCCAGCGCGTCCAGCCTGCCCCAGATCCGGACCGTCTCCCCCAGCGCGGCCTTGGCCTTGCCGGAGGGCACCTTCGGCGCCATCGCCTCGTCGGCCGCCCGGGACTCGAACACCAGGGCGGAGACGCAGGCGGCCAGTTCGGCCGGGCCCAGGCCCTCCCAGACGCCCTCGCGCAGGCACTCGCTGGCCAGCAGGTCCAGCTCGCCGTAGAGCCGGGCGAGCCGCTTGCCGTGCTCGGTGACCTCGTCGCCGCGCAGATAGTCCAGCTCGGTCAGCAGCGCCACGATCCGGTCGAAGGTCCGGGCGATGGTGTTGGTCCGGCCCTCGATCCGCCGCTCCAACTGGGAGGTGTCGCGCAGCAGCCGGTGGTAGCGCTCGGCCCACCGGGCGTGGTCCTCGCGCTCGTCGCAGCCGTGGCACGGGTGGGCGCGGATGGCCTTGCGGAGCTGGGCGATCTGCCGGTCGTCGGCCGCCTGGGAGCGCTTCTTGCGGGCCCGCTCGGGCGGGATGTGCCCCGCCTTGGTGCGCAGCGCGGAGGCGAGGTCGCGGCGGGACTGCGGCGAGCGCGGGTTGAAGGACTTCGGGATGCGCATCCGCTCCAGCGCCTCGACCGGCACCGGGAAGTCGATCGACGCCAGCCGCTTGACCTGCCGCTCGGCGGTCAGGACCAGCGGGCGGGGCCCGTCGTGGTGCTCGAAGCCGCGGTGGCCGTTGGACCGCCCGGCGGGCAGCCCCGGGTCCAGCACCAGGGCGAGCCCCGCGTACTTGCCCGTCGGTACGTGGATGACGTCGCCCGGCTTCAGCTTCTCCAGCGCCACGGCGGCCTCGGCGCGGCGCTGGGCCACGCCCTGCCGGGCCAGCTCGGTCTCGCGGTCCTTCAGCTCCCGGCGCAGCCGCGCGTACTCCTCGAAGTCGCCGAGGTGGCAGGTCATGGAGGCTTTGTAGCCCTCCAGTCCCTCCTCGTTGCGCTGCACCTGCCGGGAGATCCCGACCACCGACTTGTCGGCCTGGAACTGCGCGAACGACGTCTCCAGCAGCTCCCGCGAGCGGTGCCGGCCGAACTGCTCGACCAGGTTGACCGCCATGTTGTACGAGGGCTTGAAGCTGGAGCGCAGCGGATACGTGCGGGTGCCCGCGAGCCCGGCGAGGTGCTCGGGGTTCATACCGCGCTGCCAGAGCACCACCGCGTGGCCCTCGACGTCGATGCCGCGGCGGCCCGCGCGGCCGGTGAGCTGCGTGTACTCGCCCGGGGTGATGTCGGCGTGCTGCTCGCCGTTCCACTTGACGAGCTTCTCCAGGACCACCGAGCGGGCGGGCATGTTGATGCCGAGGGCGAGGGTCTCGGTGGCGAAGACGGCCTTGACCAGTCCCCGCACGAACAGCTCCTCGACGACCTCCTTGAAGGTCGGCAGCATGCCCGCGTGGTGGGCGGCGATGCCGCGCTCCAGGCCCTCCAGCCACTCGTAGTAGCCCAGGACGTGCAGGTCCTCCGGCGGGATGGCGGCGGTGCGCTCCTCGACCAGGGCGCGCACCCGCTCCCGCGCGGCGTCGTCGTTGAGCCTGAGGCCCGCGTACAGGCACTGCTGGACGGCGGCCTCGCAGGCGGCGCGGCTGAAGATGAAGGTGATCGCGGGGAGCAGGCCCTCGGCGTCGAGGCGTTCGATGACCTCGGGGCGGCTCGGTGTCCAGATCCGCGAGCGCTGCCGGCGCTCGCGCTCCCGGTCCGCCTCGCGCATGTGCCAGCCGCGCCGCCGGTCCTGGTACGAGGGGCGGCTCGCCTCCAGGCGCGCCATCCGCGTCAGGTCCGGGTTGACGGCCTTCTTGTGGCCCTCGGCCTCCTCGAACAGGTCGTACATCCGGCGTCCGGCCAGGACGTGCTGGAACAGCGGTACGGGCCGGTGCTCGGAGACGATGACCTGGGTGTCGCCGCGGACGGTGTCGAGCCAGTCACCGAACTCCTCGGCGTTGGACACGGTCGCCGACAGCGACACCAGGGTCACGGACTCGGGGAGGTGGATGATCACTTCCTCCCAGACGGCGCCGCGGAAGCGGTCGGAGAGGTAGTGCACCTCGTCCATGACCACATAGCCGAGGCCGAGCAGGGTCTGCGACCCGGCGTACAGCATGTTGCGCAGGACCTCGGTGGTCATCACGACCACCGGGGCGCCGGAGTTCACGCTGTTGTCGCCGGTGAGCAGGCCGACCTTGTCGGTGCCGTAGCGGCGGCACAGGTCGGAGTACTTCTGGTTCGACAGCGCCTTGATGGGGGTCGTGTAGAAGCACTTCTTGCCCTGCTGGAGGGCGAGGTGGACGGCGAACTCGCCGACGATGGTCTTGCCGGAGCCGGTGGGTGCCGCCACCAGCACGCCCTTGCCGGCCTCCAGCGCCTGGCACGCCTCGATCTGGAAGGGGTCGAGGCCGAAGTCGTACATCTCGCGGAAGGACGCGAGCGCGGTGGCCTGCTCGGCGGCCCGCCTGCGGGCCGCCGCGTACCGCTCGGCCGGGGAGAGATCCTCTGTCATCGTGCTTTCGAGCGTACCGGGCCGCACTGACAACAGGACGATCATTATCCGGATCGGGGCGCGCGGGGCGCCGGACCGCGCCGCCGGGGCGCGCGGTCCGGGAAGGCGTCACGTCACGTCGTCGTACCCGTTGACCCGGTCGGTGCGGGACTGCTCGGGCAGGGCGGGGGCGCTGGTGGTGACGGGTTCGATCTCGCCGATGTCCTCGGGGGTGAGGTCGAGGTCGGAGGCTTCGTCGTCGGCGGGGCCCAGGGCCTCCTGCCGGCGCCTGCGGCGGTCGTTCAGCAGCGAGAAGAGGACCGCTGCGAAGTACAGCACCCAGATCGGCCCGGCCAGCAGCAGCATGGTCACCGGGTCGGTGCTCGGCGTGGCGATGGCCGCGAAGAGGGTGATGCCCATGATCATCCCGCGCCACCAGCCGAGCATCCGCTTGCCGGTGAGCACACCGGTGAGGTTGAGGAAGACCAGCAGCAGCGGAAGCTCGAAGGAGAGGCCGAAGACGAGCACCATGCGCAGGACGAGGTCGAGCAGGTCGTCCAGCGGCAGCAGGTTGGTGGTGTTGCCCGGGGTGAAGTCGAGCAGGACCTTCGCCGTGGTGGGCAGGACCGAGTACGCGAAGTAGGCGCCGATGACGAACAGCGGGGCGCCGGTGGCGACGAAGGCGTAGGCGTACTTCTTCTCGTGCCGGTGCAGACCGGGGGCGACGAACGCCCAGAGCTGGTACAGCCAGACCGGGGAGGCCGCCACGACACCGGCCATCAGCGACACCTTCAGCGCCAGGGTGAAGGGGGTGAGCAGACCGTTGATGGTGATCTGCGCGCAGGGCTCGCCCGACGTCGACTTCGCCAGTTGGTCGAACGTCTTCTCACAGCCGACCGATTCGAGGATCGGCCGGGTGATCATGTTGATGATGTCGGTGTAGAAGAAGGCGGCGACGATCGTGACGGCGACGATCGCCAGCAGCGCCTTCGCGAGCCGGTTGCGGAGCTCACGAAGGTGTTCCGCGAGGGGCATCCGCCCCTCGGGATCTCTCTCCTTGTTGCGGGCAGGCTTCAGCAACCCACGTTCCCATCTCGTGCGGGCGGGCCGGAGGTCACCGGCCCCGCGTCAGCGCTTGGTCGTGTCCGTCGGCTCGGTGACCGGGCGGGAGCTGGTCACGTCGCCGGGGGCGGCCTGGATGGTGCGCTGCGACGCGGACTGCTCGCCGGTGGCCGGCGGGTCGGCCGGGGCGGCGGACTTGTTGTCGTCCTTCATCGCCTTGGCCTCGCTCTTGAGGATGCGCGCGGACTTGCCGAGCGACCGCGCCATGTCGGGAAGCTTCTTCGCGCCGAACAGCAGGATGATGACGACGAGGATGAGAATGATCTCGGGGGCGCCGAGCCTTCCGAACATAAGTCTTTACCTTCTCACCGAGGCGGCTGGGTGGGGGTGCTGTCCGGCCGGTCGGACCTGCGTCTGAACGGCCGTGTTGTGCAGCGATCGTAACGCTCGGGGGTAAACGTGAGGCAATCCCCGTGCGTACTCCCGTCCGCGACCGGGCCTCGTTTTCCGGTCCGCGACCAGCAGCGTACCTGTCCGGTCCGGCCGGATGACAGGGCGAAGCGGCCCGGAACACGCGTCAGCGGGGTCCCGTGGACCGCCCGGTTCCGGCGCACCGGCCGCGGGCCTGGCGCTTCCCGGGGCGCGCCGCCCGGCCTGCCGGATGCGTCACAGCGCGTCCACGGCCCGGCCCGCACTGGCGGCGGCCCGCTCCAGGTCCTCCGCGGCCCGGTTGATCCGGCGGGTGGAGTCGGCGACCTGCCGGCCCAGCCTCTGCGCCTCGACGAACACCCGTACGGCGAGCACCCCGAGAACGGCGAGACCCAGAAACCCCATGGCAATCGCGAGCATCGGCCAGAACATGGGCACGAGCCTAGACCGTCGGGCGCCCCGGCCGTGCACCGGTGCTACGCGGTGGAGTGCAGCCGCAGGGTGCGCACCCCGCCGCCGGTGAGCAGCTCCACGATCCGCTCCCCCGCCGGCTTGCGGACGGTGGTCCGGCAGTCGGGGCAGGTGAACGAGTAGAACGTGGTCCGGCTGGTGGCGCCGATGGCCAGCCGCAGGGCGCTCGCGGCCAGCTCGAAGCGGCCCCGGCAGTCCGGGCAGCCCGCCCGGAACACCACCGGCGGCACGCTCGTCATCCCCGCGAACGCGGACGCCACCGTCATGCCCGGCCCGCCGGGCCCCGCCGACTCGCTCAACGCGTCTGCTCCTGCCTGTCGTCCTGCCCGTCCTGGACCGCGGGCCCCACCGGCACCGCCGGGGCGCGGCCCGCCGCCACCGCCTCGATCCCGTCGTACGCCGCCAGCGCCTCGCGGGCCGCCCGCCGGGCGCTGTCGGCCAGCTCGGGCGGCGCCGTGATCCGGCCGTCCCGTCCGAGCCGCAGCGCCAGGCGCTTGAGCGAGGCCGGGTCGGGGGTGCGCAGGGTGATGCGCAGCCCGCCGTCGGCCAGCTCCTCGGCGCTGTCGTGCGGGTAGTACTCGGCGACCCAGCGGCCGCCCGGCCCGACCTCGATGACGACCTCGGGGTCCTCGGCGGCGGGCTGCACCAGGGCCTCGGACAGGTCCCGCAGCTCTACTTCCGGCGGCGCGGAGGGCTCGTCCAGGATCTTGATCTCGGCGACCCGGTCGAGCCGGAAGGTGCGCCGGGCCTCGGAGCGCCGGCACCACGCCTCCACATAGGTGTGGCCGACGCTGACCAGGCGGATCGGGTCGATCTCGCGCTCGGTGACCTCGTCGCGGGCCGGTGAGTAGTAGCGGATCCACAGGCGGCGCCGCTCGGAGATGGCCCGGTCGACGTCGGCGAAGACGCCGCCCTCCGACTCGAAGGTCACCGACAGCCGGGAGCTGGCGCCGGCCGCCTCGCCGGCCGCGGCCTCCACCTTGGCGGTGGCCCGCAGCAGCGCCTGCCGGTCGCTCTCGCGCAGGCCGGGCAGGGTGGCCACGGCACGGGCGGCGACCAGCAGGGCGGTGGCCTCGTCGGCGGCCAGGCGCAGCGGCTCGGCGGCGTCGGCGCCGAGGGCGGCCGGGTTGTGCCACCAGATGCGCTCGCCGTCGGTGTCGATGTCGAGCAGGTCGCCGCCGCGGAAGCTGGTGCCGCACATGGGCAGCACGTCGAGGTCGGAGACCAGCTCGTCCTCGGTGACGCCGAAGGCGCGCGCCACGTCCTCGATCCGGGCGCCGGGCCGCTCGCGCAGATAGGTCACCAGGGAGAGCATCCGCCGGGTCTGGTCGATGGCGCTCGTGGGCCTGACCGGTTTGCCTGCCACTGTGTTGTCCGCTCCCCCTCAGCCCTTGGCCACGGCACGCAGCCGGTCGACCACGTCGGCCCGCAGCTCGGCCGGCTCCAGGACCACCACGTCGGGCCCGAACTCCACCAGCCAGGCGTCCAGGCCGTGCCCGTACGGAATCTCCAACTCGTCCCAGCCGTCGCCGAGTTCCCGCACCGCCGTGGCCTTCGCTCGAAGGGGGTAGCCGGCGCCCGCGCGCAGCCGGATCAGCGCGGAGCGGTCGGCGGTCTCCCCCGCCCAGCCCGCGACGGTCTCACGGACGGTGACGACATCGGGCACCGGCGCGGTGAACCGCCCGGCGCGCGAGCGGACCTTGCCGGTGATCCGGGAGAGCCGGAAGACGCGCTCGGCACCGCGGTCGCGGTCGAAACCGGCCAGGTACCAGTGGCCGCGCCAGCACTCCAGCGCCCAGGGCTCGACGTGCCGGGTCTCGGGGTGGGCGGCGGTGGCCTTGCGGTACTCGAAGACGACCGGGCGGCGGTCGCGGCAGGCCAGCATCAGCGGCTCGAAGGCCGCCTCGTGCACGGGGATGCGCGGTTCCAGGGCGCTGTGCGCCTCGTAGGGGTCGACGTCCTCGGGCAGTCCGGCGGCGCGCAGCTTCTGCAGGGCGCCGCTGGCCGCGCCGGCCAGCCGGGCCTGCTGCCACACCTTGGCGGCCAGGCCCAGGGCGGCGGCCTCCTCGGCGTCCAGGGTGATGGGCGGCAGCCGGTTGCTGTCCCGGCGGGCGAGGTAGCCGACCTCGCCGTCGAGGCTCTCGACGGTCTCGATGACCAGGCCCAGTTCGCGCAGGTCGTCCTTGTCCCGCTCGAACATGCGGTTGAAGGCGTCGTCGGAGCCGGAGGCGGGCTGGTCGGGTCCGAGGGGCGCGCCGCCGCCCGGCCCGAACGCCTCGACGTAAGCCTCGATGGACTCGCGCAGTTCGCGCTTGCTGAGCGGCCGGCGGGTGCCCAGCAGGCACAGCGCCAGGTTCATCAGCCGCTCGGCCTTGGCAATGGCCATCGACGCCCTTCGCCTCCTTGTCGTCCCTTTGACCGTGACCGTACCGCCCCGGGGTGTCGTGGCAAAAGCCGAGGGCCCATGCCCGGACAGGCATGGGCCCCGGCCGATCGTCTCCGATCGGATCCCGCACCGGCCGGTACGCGGACCCGCGCACCCGCGGGGGGTGGTGCGGCCGTCAGACCCCGAGGAGGTCGACGACGAAGATCAGCGTCTCGCCGGGCTTGATCGCCGGGGTCGGGCTCTGGTTGCCGTAGGCGAGGTGGGCCGGGATGGTCAACTGGCGGCGCCCGCCGACCTTCATGCCCTGCACGCCCTGGTCCCAGCCGGCGATGACGCGGCCGGCGCCCAGCGGGAAGCGGAACGGAGTGCCCCGGTTCCAGCTCGCGTCGAACTCCTCGCCGGTGGAGAAGGCCACGCCCACGTAGTGGACGGTGACGGTCTGGCCCGCCTGCGCCACCGCGCCGTCGCCCTCCCAGATGTCCTTGATCTCGAGGTCCGCCGGGGGCTCGCCGCCCGGGAAGTCGATCTCGGGCTTGTCGATGCTCACGTTTCTAGCTCCTGCTTGTCTGCGGAAAGGCAACGGGCCAAGTCTTACATCCCCGGGGCGTCACATCTTGGCCAGGATGTCGACCGAGAAGACCAGGGTGGAGTCCTTCTCGATGCCGCTGCCGTCGGGCGGGCTGTCGCCGTAGCCCAGCTTCGGCGGGATGACGATGAGGACGCGGCTGCCGACCTTCTTGCCGGTCAGGCCCTGCGCCCAGCCCTTGACGACCTGCTGGAGCGAGAACGACGTCAACTGCTTGCGGCTGTACGTGGAGTCGAACTCCTTGCCGCTGTCCCAGATCACGCCCTTGTACTGCACCAGGACGCTGTCCTCGGCGCCCACCTCGGCGCCGTCGCCCTCCAGGACGTACTCCGCGACCAGCTTCGTGGGCGCGTCGGTGTCGGGCACCTCGATGGAGGGCGCCTTGCCGTCGGTGTTGGTGCCGACCTTGGGCAGCGCGGTGTCGTCCTGGGCGACCTCCTCGCCCTCGGCGGAGCTCTTGGCGTTGAAGCTGTCCCGGACGTCGACGACGAAGACCAGCGTGTCGGTGCCCTTGATGCCCGCCTGCTCGTTGCCCTGCTCGCCGTAGCCCCAGGCGGGCGGGACGGAGAACAGCAGGCGGCTGCCGGTCTTCTTGCCGGTGAGCGCGTACCGCCAGCCCTCGATGATGCTGCCCTGGGCCAACTGGAGGGCGAGCGGGGTGCCCCGGTCGTAGGAGTTGTCGAAGACCTTGGCGGTGGACCAGATCTGGCCGAGGTAGTTGGCCACGACGAAGTCGTTCTCGGCGATGCTCTTGCCGCCGCCGGCGATGACCGTCTTCACCGCGAGCTGGCCGGAGGGGTCGCCGGGCCCCTTGGCCACGGTCGGCTTCTGGTCGAACTTCGTGCCCTTGGTGATCTCCGGCAGCGGGCCGTCGACGATCTTCGGCGGCGGCGCCGAGGAGCTGGCCGACGCCGAGGGCGAGGGGCTGTCACTGGCCTTGCTCCCCTCGCCACCGTCGTCACCGCATGCGGCGAGGGTGGCCAGTCCGGTGGGTACGGCGATGAGGAGTGAGCGTCGGCGCACGATGGGGGCCTCGTAATCGGTCGATCTCGGCTGATGGCGTGCGCGCAACTCTACGGCGTGAGAAGGGCGCCGTACGAGGAACGTACGGCGCCCGTGTGGCGTTCCGGCTTTTCCGCCGGTCGCCTACATGCCGGCGATCAGCTTCTCCACGCGGTCGTCGACGGAGCGGAACGGGTCCTTGCACAACACCGTGCGCTGGGCCTGGTCGTTGAGCTTGAGGTGGACCCAGTCGACCGTGAAGTCGCGGCGCTGCTCCTGGGCCCGCCGGATGAAGTCGCCGCGCAGCCGGGCCCGAGTGGTCTGCGGGGGCACGGACTTGCCCTCGAAGATCTTCAAGTCGTTGGCGACCCGGGCGGCCTGGCCCTTCTTCTCCAGCAGGTAGTACAGGCCACGGCGGCGGTGGATGTCGTGGTAGGCGAGGTCTATCTGGGCGACCCGCGGATGCGACATGGTCATGTTGTGCTTGGTGCGGTACCGCTCGATGAGCTTGTACTTCATGACCCAGTCGATCTCGGTGTCGATGCGGTCGAGGTCCTCGGACTCGATCGCGTCCAGGGTGCGGCCCCACAGCTCCAGCACCCGCTCGACGGTGCCGGTGCGGATGCCCCGGCGCTCGCAGAAGTCCACGGCCTTCTCGTAGTACTCGCGCTGCACCTCCAGGGCGGAGGCTTCGCGGCCGCTGGCCAGGCGCACCTTGCGTCGCCCGGTGATGTCGTGGCTGACCTCGCGGATCGCCCGGATGGGGTTCTCCAGGGTGAGGTCGCGCATCACCGTGCCGGCCTCGATCATGCGCAGCACCAGGTCGGTGGCGCCGACCTTGAGCAGCATGGTCGTCTCGGACATGTTCGAGTCGCCGACGATGACGTGCAGCCGGCGGTAGCGCTCGGCGTCGGCGTGCGGCTCGTCGCGGGTGTTGATGATCGGCCGGGAGCGGGTGGTCGCCGAGGAGACGCCCTCCCAGATGTGCTCGGCGCGCTGGCTGACGCAGTACACCGCACCGCGCGGCGTCTGCAGCACCTTCCCGGCGCCGCAGAGCAACTGCCGCGTCACCAGGAACGGGATCAGGATGTCCGCGAGCCGGGAGAACTCCCCGTGCCGGGCCACCAGGTAGTTCTCGTGGCACCCGTAGGAGTTGCCCGCCGAGTCGGTGTTGTTCTTGAACAGGTAGACGTCGCCCGCGATTCCCTCCTCGTGCAGGCGTCGTTCGGCGTCCACCAGGAGTCCTTCGAGAATGCGCTCGCCCGCCTTGTCGTGGGTGACGAGTTCGATCACGTTGTCACATTCGGGTGTGGCGTATTCCGGATGTGATCCGACGTCGAGATAGAGGCGGGCGCCGTTGCGCAGAAAGACATTGCTGCTGCGGCCCCATGACACGACACGGCGGAAGAGGTACCGCGCCACCTCGTCAGGCGACAGGCGGCGCTGTCCCCTGAACGTGCACGTGACGCCGTACTCGTTCTCCAGCCCGAAAATGCGGCGGTCCATGACTGAACATTACGCCCGATCCCCGGAACTGAAACGGGGTTCGACGGCACGGTTCGGATCATTTTCCGATGAAGCCGCAACCACCTCTTGCCGCGCGGGAGCTGCGAGGACCCGCCCGGTGGCGGTCAGCACCAGCAGGGACACGGCTCCCGCGGCACCCGGCACGGCGAAGCCCCACAGCGCCCCGCCGGCCTCGACCACCGGCCCGGCGAGGCCCGTTCCGACCGAGGCGCCCACGGTGAACGTGGTCACCAGCCAGGAGAACGCCTCGGTGACCGTCCCCCGGGGCGCGTGCCGGTCGACCAGCACGAAGGCGCAGGCGATGGCGGGCGCCAGGAAGAGCCCGGCGACCACGGTGAGCAGCACCATCGGGACCACGCCCGGCATCAGCGTCAGCGGTACGTAACACACCGCCAGCAGGGCCACCAGCGCGCGCAGTCTCCGCGCGGGCTCCCCGGACCACTGGCGCGCCCCGTACCCGGCGCCGCCGATCAGCGCGCCGAGCCCGAGCGCGGCCATCAGCCAGCCGTACACGGCGTCGCCGCCGTGGTCGTCCGCGTACGGGACGGCGGCGACGGTGATGGACCCGAGCGCGGTCCCGACGAACAGGAAGGCGCCGAGCAGCGCCAGCAGCCCCGGGGAGCGCAGCGCGCCCAGCCAGTGCGCCTCGCGCGGCGCCGACCGCCACGCGCGCGAGGGGGGCGACACGACGACCGAGAGGGCGCCGAGTATCCCGATCACGTTGAGCACCAGCAGCGCGGTCTGCGCCGACCACAGGGACACGCACAGCGTCACCAGCAGCGGCCCGACGGTGAACATGACCTCCTGGGCGACGGCGTCCATCGCGTACGCCGTGTGCACCTGGCCCTCCTCGGGCAGCACGCTGGGCCACAGCGCCCGCAGGCCGCCCTCCAGCGGCGGGGTGAACAGGCCGGCGGCGGCCACCGCCGCGTAGGCGACGGCGACCGGGTCGGTGCCGGCGAAGGCGAACACGGCCATCGCCGCGCCGGACAGCAGCGCGGCGGGCACCTGCACGCGCGGCTGCCCGTACAGGTCGACCAGCCGGCCGAGCACCGGCTGCCCCACCGCGTTGGCCACCCCGTAGACGGCCGCCAGCGCCCCGGCGAGGCTGTAGGTGCCGCCCTCCGCCCGGACGAACAGCACGACGGCGATCGCCGCGGTGGCGTTGGGCAGCCGGCCGACGAGCGTGCCGACCAGCAACCGGACGGCGTGCCGCGCCCGGAGGATCTCCAGATACCCCGTGGCCACCCTCGACTCCTCTCGCCGACACCGGAGGTTTTACGTATAACTAGCGCCCCCATACGTACCATGGCCGCTGTTCGGGAGTCCAGACGAAGGAGCGGGCCCACGGTGGCACGAGGCAGCACACGCCCCACGAGCCGGGACGTCGCCCAGGCCGCCGGCGTCTCCCAGGCCGCGGTCTCCCTGGTGCTGGGCGGCAAGTGGCGCGGGCGGGTATCCGAGCCCACCGCGGAGCGGGTCCGCCGGGCCGCCCGGGAGCTGGGCTACCGGCCCAACCTGGCCGCCCGCAATCTGCGGCTGGGCCGCACCCGGACGGTGCTGCTGGTGGTCCCGGCGCTGACCACGGAGTTCTTCGCCGGGGTCTACACGGGCGCCGCCCGGGTCGCCGCCGAGCACGGCTTCGGCGTGGTGCTCTACCCCTCGCCCGAGGGCATCGGCCCGGCCCGGGACCCGTTCGCCTCGGCGCAGGCCGCGCTGGACGGGGTGCTCGCCTCCTCAATGGCCGCCGACGCGCTCACCGCGATCCGCGGCGACCAGCTCCCGCTGGTGATGCTGGACAGCGACCCGGCGGGCAGCCTGGGCGCGGCCACGGTGAACCTGGACATCGCCGACGGCGTCCGCCAGGTGGCCGCCCATCTGCTGGGCCTGGGCCACCGCCGCTTCCTGCACCTGGCGGCGGACGTGCCGTCCTGGACCTTCCGGGTACGGGCCCGGGAACTGGCCGCCCGCCTCGGCGCGGTGCCGGGCACCGAACTGCGCACGGCCCGCGCCCCGCTGTCGATCGAGGGCGCGCTGGCGGCCACCGAGGCCGCGCTGGCCGGGGCCGGGGCGGCCCGGCCCACGGCCGTGGTCTGCGACGACGACAAACTCGCCGCCGGTGCCTACAAGGCGCTGCGCCGGCTCGGGCTCCGGGTCCCGGACGACGTCTCCGTCACCGGTCTGGACGACCTCGCGCTGGCCACGGCCATCGACCCGGAGCTGACGACGGTCCGCCTGGACGCGGAGCTGTTCGGCGAGCGCGGCATGCGGGCGCTGCTCGCGGTGCTGGAGGGCCGTGCCCCCGAGGCCGGCGACATCCCGGTGGACCTGGTGGTACGGGGGTCCACCGCGCCCCCGCGGTGACCCGGCCGCCCGGTACCGGGCGGCACGGCGTCACTCCTGCCCGGGGTCGCCCCCGGGGCGGGTCACTCCTCCTCGGAGCCGCTCTCCGCGGCCGGGGTCCCGTCCGCGGACGCCTGGTCCAGGAGCCGCGACAACTGGCCCCCCGTGATCCGCTTGAACTTGCGCTTCTGCGGGCGGGTGCGGTCCAGCACCGCCACCTCCAGCCGCTCGGCGGGGATCTCCCGCTGGCTGCCGTTGGTGTCCCGGGAGAGGGCCTGCACCGCCAGGTGCAGCGCCTCCGCCAGCGTCATGCCGTCGCGGTGCCGCTGGTCGAGGTAGCCGCTGATCTGCTCCGCGTTGCCGCCGACCGCGACCGAGCCGTGCTCGTCCACGATCGAGCCGTCGTGCGGGAGCCGGTAGATCTGGTCGCCCTCGGGCGTCTCCCCGACCTCGGCGACGACCAGCTCCACCTCGTACGGCTTCTCGGCCGCGCTGGAGAAGATGGTGCCCAGCGTCTGCGCGTAGACGTTGGCCAGGCCCCGGGCGGTCACGTCGTCCCGGTCGTAGGTGTAGCCCCGCAGGTCGGCGTAGCGCACCCCGCCGATGCGGAGGTTCTCGTACTCGTTGTACTTGCCGGCCGCGGCGAAGCCGATCCGGTCGTAGATCTCGCTGAACTTGTGCAGCGCGCGGGACGGGTTCTCGCCGACGAAGACGATGCCGTCGGCGTACTGGAGCACGACGAGGCTGCGGCCCCGGGCGATGCCCTTGCGGGCGTACTCCGCCCGGTCCGCCATGGCCTGCTGGGGTGAGACATAGAACGGCGTCGACACCGGTTATCCGTCCCTTTCTGTCGAAGTCACTGGATCACCTGACAACAAAAACGGCCGCCCGCTACAGCAGCGCGGCCCGGGGGCCGTCGGGCTGCTCCAGCCGCCGCTCCAGCACCGAGCGGGCGATGCCGGACGACTCGTCCTCGGTGAGCCTGCGGAAGCCGTCCTCGGTGATCACGGTGACGATGGGGTAGATCCGGCGGGCGACATCGGGACCACCGGTCGCCGAGTCGTCGTCTGCCGCGTCGTACAGGGCCTGCACCACCAGCGTGGTGGCCTGCTCCTCGCTCAGGTCGTCACGGAAGAGCTTCTTCATGGCACCGCGCGCGAAGATCGATCCCGATCCGGTGGCGGCGAAGTGGTGCTCCTCGGAGCGACCGCCCGTCACGTCGTACGAGAAGATGCGGCCCTTGCCGCGGTCCACGTCGTACCCGGCGAACAGGGGGACCACGGCGAGGCCCTGCATGGCCATGCCGAGGTTGGACCGGATCATCGTCGACAGGCGGTTGGCCTTGCCCTCCAGGGACAACTGGGCGCCCTCGACCTTCTCGAAGTGCTCCAGTTCGAGCTGGAAGAGCTTCACCATCTCCACGGCCAGGCCCGCCGTGCCGGCGATGCCGACCGCCGAGTACTCGTCGGCGGGGAAGACCTTCTCGATGTCCCGCTGGGCGATGACGTTGCCCATGGTGGCGCGCCGGTCACCGGCCAGGACCACGCCGCCGGGGAACGTCACGGCCACGATCGTGGTGCCGTGCGGGGCCTCGACGACGCCCTGCACGGGCGGCAACTGACGCCTGCCCGGCAGCAGCTCCGGCTGGTGCTCGGCGAGGAAGTCCATGAACGAGGAGGACCCCGGCGTCAGGAAGGCAGCCGGCAGACGCCCGGTGCTACGAGTGTTGGCTTCCACGCGATTCCTTCCACGTATGCGACAGCCCGCCGTAGGACGCCGGGCCGATCCTTCGACCGCCCCAGCGGCCTGACGGCTGGGGCTCAGGTATGCCACGGACCCTACCCGCCCCGGGGCGGTGATCCACATACCCGGTGGAAGCCACGGAAACGCCCCACGGCCCCCCGGCGGAAGCCGCGTGCGGCACGGCCGGGACCGCGCCGCACGCGACTGCTCGCACTCCGCTCACGCACTGCTCGTCCGGCCCGCGGACCGCAGGGACGAAGGCAGGCGCGGCCTACTGGCCGCCCTTCTGCACGAAGGACCGCACGAAGTCCTCCGCGTTCTCCTCCAGGACGTCGTCGATCTCGTCGAGGACGGAGTCCACGTCGTCGCTCAGCTTCTCCTGGCGCTCCTTGAGGTCCTCGGAAGCCTGCGCGTCCTGCGCCTGCTCCTCGGCCTCCTCGGTGGAACGCGTGGCCTTCTGCTGCCCGCCGCCGGTGTCCTTGGTCGCCATCACCCTCACCCCGCTCGGTTCGCCCGACACAGTTGCTCGGTCAAGATCAGACCCTACAAGCCCGGTCTGACATCGGCCCCGTGCTTCCCTCAACGCACGGGAGCCATCTCGATGATTCCCGGACCGGGGCTTTTCACCCCGTCCGGCCTTGCCCGCCCGGGTACCCGCTCAGTGCCCGGACAGCACCCTGACCAGGTCCTCCGCCGTACGGCAGCGGTCCAGCAGCTCCTTGACGTGATTACGCGTTCCGCGAAGCGGTTCCAGGGTTGGGACGCGCTGGAGGGAGTCCCGGCCCGGCAGATCGAAGATCACCGAGTCCCAGGAGGCCGCCGCCACGTCGTCCGCGTACTGCTCCAGGCAGCGCCCGCGGAAGTACGCGCGGGTGTCCTCCGGGGGCTGGGTGCGGGCCCGCTCGACCTCGCTCTCGTCCAGCAGCCGCTTCATGCGCCCGCGGGCCGCCAGCCGGTTGTAGAGGCCCTTCTCGGGGCGCACGTCGGCGTACTGGAGGTCGACCAGGTGCAGCCGGGGGGCGTCCCAGTCCACGTCGTCGCGGCGCCGGTAGCCCTCCATCAGCTCCCGCTTGGCCACCCAGTCCAGCTCGCCGGAGAGGCTCATCGGGTCGTTCTCCAGCCGGTTGAGGGTGTCCTCCCAGCGGGCCAGGACGTCCTTGGTCTGGTCGTCGGCGTCCGCGCCGTAGCGCTCCTCCACGTACTTGCGGGACAGCTCGAAGTACTCCATCTGGAGCTGGACCGCGGTGAGTGTCCGGCCGCTGCGCAGGGTGACCAGGCGCTTGAGGGTCGGGTCGTGGGAGACCTGGTGGAGGGTGCGGACCGGCTGGTCGACGGCCAGGTCGACGGCGATGAAGCCGTCCTCGATCATCGACAGGACCAGGGCGGTGGTGCCCAGCTTGAGGTAGGTCGAGATCTCGGACAGGTTGGCGTCGCCGATGATCACGTGCAGCCTGCGGTACTTCTCCGCGTCGGCGTGCGGTTCGTCGCGGGTGTTGATGATCGGGCGCTTGAGCGTCGTCTCCAGCCCGACCTCGACCTCGAAGTAGTCGGCGCGCTGGCTGAGCTGGAAGCCGTGCTCGTGGCCGTCCTGGCCGATGCCGACGCGGCCGGCGCCGGTGACGACCTGGCGGGAGACGAAGAACGGCGTCAGGTGGCGCACGATGTCCGAGAAGGGGGTCTCCCGCTTCATCAGGTAGTTCTCGTGCGTGCCGTAGGAGGCGCCCTTGTTGTCGGTGTTGTTCTTGTACAGGTGGATCGGCTGCGCCCCGGGCAACTGGGCGGCCCGCTCCGCGGCCTCGGCCATGATCCGCTCGCCGGCCTTGTCCCAGAGCACGGCGTCCCGCGGATTGGTGACCTCGGGCGCGCTGTACTCGGGGTGCGCGTGGTCGACGTAGAGCCGGGCACCGTTGGTGAGGATCACGTTGGCCAGGCCGATGTCCTCGTCGGTGAGCTGGCTGGAGTCGGCGGCCTCGCGGGCGAGGTCGAAGCCTCGCGCGTCCCGCAGCGGATTCTCCTCCTCGAAGTCCCAGCGGGCCCGCCGGGCCCGGTGCATCGCCGCCGCGTAGGCGTTGACGATCTGGGACGAGGTGAGCATGGCATTGGCGTTGGGGTGACCGGGGACGGAGATCCCGTACTCCGTCTCGATGCCCATTACTCGCCGTACGGTCATGCGGCCCTCCTTGCCCGGCGGCGCCCTCGGTCGTGGACGCCGCTCAAGTACCGCTGGCGCTCCGGTGCGTGTGCGGTGCCCGTCCCCGCACTGCGCGACTCGGCGGTACGAGAGAGACTAGAACGCCTTTGCGCTGGTGGGGAGATCATTTGCGTCATTGCCTTGCTCCAGCCGTGGCCCTGTAAAACAGTCGGCTGCGGGTACCCGCCGAGGGCACCCGCAGCCGCCCCGCTTTTACAGGTACTGACCGGTGTTCGCCACCGTGTCGATGGAGCGTCCGGTGTCCGCGCCCTGCTTTCCGGTGACGAGCGTACGGATGTAGACGATCCGCTCGCCCTTCTTTCCGGAGATGCGGGCCCAGTCGTCCGGATTGGTGGTGTTGGGCAGGTCTTCGTTCTCCTTGAACTCGTCCACGCACGCCTGGAGGAGGTGGGAGACGCGCAGGCCCTTCTGGTTCTTCTCCAGGAAGTCCTTGATCGCCATTTTCTTGGCGCGGCCCACGATGTTCTCGATCATGGCGCCGGAATTGAAGTCCTTGAAGTAGAGGACTTCCTTGTCGCCATTGGCGTAGGTGACCTCCAGGAAGCGGTTCTCCTCGGATTCGGCGTACATCTGTTCCACCGCCGTCTGGATCATGCTCTGGACGGTGGCGGCCCGGTCCTTGCCGTGCTCCGCGAGGTCCTCCTCGTGCAGCGGGAGGCGCTCGGTCAGGTACTTGCCGAAGATGTCCTTGGCCGCCTCGGCGTCCGGACGCTCGATCTTGATCTTCACATCCAGCCGGCCGGGCCGCAGGATGGCCGGGTCGATCATGTCCTCACGGTTGGAGGCACCGATCACGACCACGTTCTGCAGGCCCTCCACGCCGTCGATCTCGGCGAGGAGCTGCGGGACGATGGTGTTCTCCACGTCCGAGCTGACGCCCGAGCCGCGGGTGCGGAAGAGGGACTCCATCTCGTCGAAGAAGACGATGACGGGGGTGCCCTCGCTGGCCTTCTCCCGGGCCCGCTGGAAGACCAGGCGGATCTGCCGCTCGGTCTCGCCGACGTACTTGTTCAGCAGCTCGGGGCCCTTGATGTTGAGGAAGAAGCTCTTGCCGGCGGCCTGGCCGGTCACCTCGGCGACCTTCTTGGCCAGCGAGTTCGCGACCGCCTTGGCGATGAGCGTCTTGCCGCAGCCGGGCGGCCCGTAGAGCAGGACGCCCTTGGGCGGACGCAGCTCGTGCTCCTTGAACAGGTCGGGGTAGAGATACGGGAGCTCGACCGCGTCGCGGATCATCTCGATCTGTCCGCCGAGGCCGCCGATCTGCTCGTAGCCGATGTCGGGGACCTCTTCGAGGACGAGTTCCTCGACCTCGCTCTTGGGGACGACCTCGTAGACGTACCCCGAGCGGGGTTCGAGCAGGAGGGCGTCGCCGGCGCGGATGGTGACGTTCCGCAGCGGCTCGGCGAGCCGGACCACTCGTTCCTCGTCGGTGTGCCCCAGCACCAGGGCGCGCTCGCCGTCCTCCAGGATCTCCTTGAGGGTGACGATGTCGCCGACGCTCTCGAACTCCATGGCCTCGACCACGTTGAGCGCCTCGTTGAGCATCACTTCCTGGCCGCGCCGCAGCTCGTCGAGCTCGACGCTGGGGCTGACGTTCACCCGGAGTTTGCGGCCTCCGGTGAAGATGTCGGCCGTGCCGTCCTCGTTGGCCTGCAGGAAGACGCCGAAGCCGGCCGGTGGCTGGGCCAGCCGGTCGACCTCCTCCTTGAGGGCCACGATCTGGTCGCGGGCCTCACGGAGCGTGTTGGCCAGTCGCTCGTTCTGGGCGGACACGCCGGCCAGGTTGGTCTGCAACTCGACGATCCGCTCTTCGAGAATCCTCGTGTGCCGCGGAGAGTCGGCGAGCTTGCGTCGCAGGACGGCGATCTCCTGCTCGAGATAGGCAATCTGACCGGTCGGGTCGTCGGACCCGCGTCCCGGGCGGATGCCGCGGTTCATGTCGTCGTCGTGGGCTGCCACGGTCCTCACCTCCTCCAAGGGGAGCTGGACGCTTCCAGACCCTACCTGGGTGGGTGTCGATTGAAACCCCTAGATCACAAAGACGGTCGGGGTGTGTCCGATCTTCACCCTTGCGCTCTCCCTCGTGCCAGCCCAATACCCACGGAACGCGACGGGAAAGCAACCGGAGGTAGGGTCGAAGTGTTCAACACCCGTCAGAGCTGGCCGGATTCCCGCCGGCTCGGCGCCCGAACGGCAGGAGAGATGAGCGTGCAGCAGGAGGCCGGAGTCGGCAGCGAGGCGTTGGAGGTCTGGATCGATCAGGACCTCTGTACCGGCGACGGCATCTGCGCCCAGTACGCGCCCGAGGTGTTCGAGCTGGACATCGACGGTCTGGCCTACGTCAAGGGCGCGGACGACGAGCTGTTGCAGGCCCCGGGGGCGGCAACGCCCGTGCCGCTGCCGCTCCTCACGGACGTCGTGGACTCCGCCAAGGAGTGTCCGGGCGAGTGCATCCACGTACGTCGGGTTTCGGACAGGGTCGAGGTCTACGGTCCGGACGCAGAGTAACCAAATCGTGACCATTCATGCACAGTCCGTGACCGTGTCTGATTTCTCACAGCCTTCCGGGCGGGCCCTCCGTCAGACCGCGTGGGCGCCGGCCGGGGTGGAGCGGACGAACGCGCCGTTCTTCCACTGCCACTTCGCGCCGTCCTTGAGGTCGGGGCAGCAACTGGGCACGTCCGGGGACGAGTAGCCGAGCAGCGTGGCCTGTACCGCGCCGTCGCGCACCGAGAAGTCGGTGACCGTGCGGCGGTCCGCGGGGTCCACCAGGGTGGCCACCACGCGGGGCTTGCCGCCGGCGGCGTCCCGGGTGAGGACGTAGACCCCGTCGGGCGGGGTGCCCATGGGGGCGTCGCAGTGCACCACGGCCACGGTCTCCGGGCGGCCGTCGCCGTCCAGGTCGCCGCTGGCCTTCTTCTGCACCAGCGCCTTGACCGGGCCGCACTCCAGGGGGAACGCGGCAGTGGCGGGGTCGGGGGGCGCGAGGTGCGCGGTCCCGCGCCCGTGGCCGGCCGGCTGGGCCGCCGTGGCGGCGTCGGGCTGGAGGACGGCGGAGAGGGCCACCACGGCGGCGACAGCGGTGGCGGTGGCGACCCAGTGGATGGGACGGGTGTGGCTGTGCGCCAGGTCCGGAACGGCGGGGTGCTGCACGAGGAGTGTCTCCTGTGAGGGCTGTGCCGGTGGGGTGTCCAGCATCGTGCCACACGTCACAGTGCGGGGGAACGGCGGGGTGGGTACCCGGGGTGGTTCACCGCCGGGTGCCGCGTCCGGTCGTCCGCAAGGTGCGTCTGCCGTGCGGCCGGTCAACGACGGCACGCCGTGGCCGAGTTCCCGGCAGGTGGCGGGAACTCGGGCACGGCGTGCGTACGTTGGTGCTGGTGGCGGGGCGGCTCAGCGGCCGGCGCCGCCGCCGGCGTTCGGGCCCTCGTAGTCCTCGCCGTAGGCGCCCTTCGCGGGGCGTCGGCGGCGCATGGGCGGCTCCACGCCGTCGGCGAGGCGGCGGGCGGTGAGCAGGAAGCCGGTGTGGCCGATCATCCGGTGGTCCGGGCGGACGGCCAGGCCCTCGACGTGCCAGTTGCGGATCATCGTCTCCCAGGAGGTCGGCTCGTTGAAGCAGCCGATCTCCCGGATGGACTCCACGGTCCGGGCCAACTGGGTGGTGGTCGCCACGTAGCAGCAGAGGATGCCGCCGGGGACGAGCGCCTTGGAGACGGCCTCCAGGCACTCCCAGGGGGCGAGCATGTCGAGGATGACCCGGTCGACGTCCGTGTCGGACAGGTTGTCCTGGAGGTCGCCGACGGTGAGCTGCCAGGCGGGGTGCGGGCCGCCGAAGTAGCGCTCCACGTTCTGCCGCGCGATGTCGGCGAAGTCCTCGCGGCGCTCGTAGGAGTGCAGCATGCCCTGGTCGCCGATGGCGCGCAGCAGGAAGCTGCTGAGCGAGCCGGAGCCGACACCGGCCTCCACGACGCGCGCGCCGGGGAAGATGTCGGCGAAGGCCAGGATCTGCCCCGCGTCCTTGGGGTAGACCACGGCGGCGCCGCGGGGCATGGACAGGACGTAGTCGGGGAGCAGGGGGCGCAGCGCGAGATAGGCGACGTTCCCGGTGGTACGGACAACGCTGCCCTCGGGAGCGCCGATCAGCTCGTCGTGCGGGAAGGAACCCTTGTGGGTGTGGAAGTTCTTCCCGGCCTCGAGCGTGAACGTGTAGTGGCGGCCCTTGGGATCGGTGAGCTGAACCTGGTCCCCGACCTTGAAGGGCCCGCGCCTGCGGGCGGCACCGGTCGGTTCGGACATGTGACCAGCGTACCGGTCTCCGGAGGGGGCGCCGACCACGGTGGGGGCGGGCGGGCCCATGTCAGGAGGGGCGGGCCATCGCCTTCACGAAGGCGCGTTCCACGTCGGCCGCGGACAGCACGCCGTAGATCTCGCCGGTCTCCTCGACCACGAGGTACTCGGAGGCCGGGGTGGCGCGCAGGGCGTCGAGCAGGTCCTCGCCCGCCAGCTCGGCCGAGACGCGCATGCCGTCGGTGAGGTCCTGGGCGAGGCCGCCGACCGCGACCCAGGGGCGGCGGTGCTCGGGTACGCCGACGATGGCGGCCTCGCGGACCAGCGCGAGCGGGGTGCCCTCGGCGTCGACGACGACCAGGGCGCGGGCCCCGGCGGCGTTGGCGCGGCGGAGCGCCTCGGAGAGCGGGGTGTCGGCCTCGACGGGGACGGCACGCCGGGTGAGGTTGCGGGCGCGCAGCTCGGGCAGGTGTTCGCGCAGCCGGGCCATCCGCAGGCTGTTGCCGGCGCCGGTCCAGATGATCGCGGCGAGGATGGCGGCCAGCAGGGCGTCCATGACGGTGTCCATGCCGACGTTGTCCACGGCGTCGGAGCCGAGGGCGCCGGACTGGGTGAGCAGCGGCAGTCCGATCAGGACGCAGATGGCGAGCGCCCGGCCGACCCAGGCGGCGGCGATGGTGCCGGTCATCGGCCTGCCGCTGATCTTCCAGACGACCGCGCGGAGCATCCGGCCGCCGTCCAGGGGGAGGCCGGGGAGCAGGTTGAAGGCGGCCACGATGAGGTTGGAGATCATCAGGCCGGCCAGCAGGACGCCGGGGACGGTGCCGGGCTCGACGGGCAGCAGGGCGAGGTAGAAGACGCCGGAGAGGACCAGGGAGAGCAGCGGTCCGACGAAGGCGAGGACGAACTCGCGGCCGGGGGTCTCCGCCTCCTTCTCGATCTCGGAGACGCCGCCGAAGAACTGGAGCTGGATGCGGCGGACCGGGAGGGCGAAGCGGAGCGCGGCGACGGTGTGGGCCAGCTCATGGACGAGGACGGAGGCGTAGAAGGCGACCGCGAAGAAGAGGGAGACCAGGTAGCGGGCGGCGCCCAGCTCCGGCAGCACGCGGTCGAGCTGGCCGCCGAAGACCCAGGTGATCAGGGCGGCGACCAGGAACCAGCTCGGGGCGACGTACACGGGCACGCCGAACGGCCGCCCCATCAGCAGCCCGCCGCCGGGCTCGCGGGGCCGCCGCGGCGGGGGGCCGGAGGGGGGCGCGGGGCGCCCGGCGGCGGGCGCGGAGGTCGGCCGCTCCCCCGCGTCTGCCCTCCGTGCGCCGTCCCGGTCACCGTCGTGGTCGCCCGGGCGGGCCGGTCCGCCCGGGCCGTCCGGTGCGTCGCTCTGTCGGTCCGGTACGGGCTCGGGCGGTACGTCGTGATCGCGGGCGTCGGCCGGGGCCGGTGAGGCCGGGGCGGGTGGAGCCGGGGCAGGTGAGCCCGGGGCGCCGGTGTCCGGCTCCGGGCGGGGGGTGCCGCCGTCGGGGGCCGGGTCGGGGCGTGCGGGGCCCGGGGCCGGGGGCCCGGCGTGGTGCTCGGCCGGCTCGTCGCTGCCGGACCGCGGCTGCCCGCTCCCGCCGCTCACGTCCACGGTGTCCCCTCGATCGAAGCGTCTCCCGCGCCTGCCGGGCGGAAGGGTCTCGGGTCGATGGTATGCGGCAGTCGCGGACCGTTCCGCCCCGGCACCCCAGTGCTTCCCCCGCGCCACAGGGGTCACACGGGTCACGCTGGTCACATGAGTGAGGACGTCCCGGCGGCGGCTGGGGCGATGTCAGTGGCGGCCCGTAAGGTCTGGGGGCATGGAGACGAGCATCGAGGGCGCCGTGGCGGACACCGGCGGTTCCGCCGCGCCGGTGGACCCGCCGGTGGCGGCCGCACCGCAGCCGACGCCGGCGGCGACCACGGCGGCAGCCACGGTGGTGGCGACCACGGCGGCGGCGACGGCGACGACGGCCGTGGCGGAGCGCGCGGCGGACGCGGACCCGGCCGCCACCCCTCAGCGCGCCGCCGCGCCCCCCGTCTCGCTCTCGCCCTCCCGGGCCGGCGACTTCATGCAGTGCCCGCTGCTCTACCGCTTCCGGGTGATCGACAAGCTGCCGGAGAAGCCCACCGAGGCGGCGACCAGGGGCACCCTGGTCCACGCGGTGCTTGAGCGCCTGTTCGACGCCCCGGCGGCCGAGCGCACCGCGCCGCGCGCCAAGGCGCTGATCCCCGGGCAGTGGGACCGGCTGCGCGAGAGCCGCCCGGAGGTCGTCGAGCTGTTCGCGGACGACCCCGAGGGCGAGCGGCTGGCGCGCTGGCTCGGCGAGGCCGAGCGGCTGGTCGAGCGCTGGTTCACGCTGGAGGACCCCAGCAGACTGGAGCCGGCCGAGCGGGAGCTGTTCGTCGAGGCGGAGCTGGACTCCGGGCTGAGGCTGCGCGGCATCATCGACCGGGTCGACGTGGCGCCCACCGGCGAGGTGCGGATCGTCGACTACAAGACGGGCAAGGCGCCCCGCCCGGAGTACTCCGAGGGCGCGCTGTTCCAGATGAAGTTCTACGCCCTGGTGGTCTGGCGGCTGAAGAAGGTCGTGCCCCGGCGGCTGCAACTGGTGTATCTCGGCAGCGGCGACGTCCTGACGTACGACCCGGTCCCCGCCGACCTGGAGCGGGTGGAGCGCAAGCTGCTCGCGCTGTGGGAGGCGATCCGGCTGGCGACCGAGACGGGTGACTGGCGGCCGCGTCCCACGAAGCTCTGCGGCTGGTGCGACCACCAGGCGCACTGCCCGGAGTTCGGCGGCACTCCCCCGCCGTACCCGCTGCCGGTGAGGGCGGCCGGTCCGGGTTCCGCCGCGCAGGGCAGAATGGGGCCGGACTAGCGAGAAGGAGACTTACGTGGCCATCCGCGTCCTACTGGTCGACGACCAGCCGCTGCTGCGTACGGGCTTCCGGATGATCCTGGAGGCCGAGCAGGACATCGCGGTCGTCGGCGAGGCCGGGGACGGCCTCCAGGCCCTCGACCAGGTGCGGGCGCTGCAGCCCGATGTGGTGCTGATGGACATCCGTATGCCGCGGATGGACGGGGTGGAGGCGACCCGGCAGATCACCGGCCCCGGGCGGGACGGCCCGGCGAAGGTGCTGGTGCTGACCACCTTCGACCTCGACGAGTACGTGGTGGAGGCGCTCCGGGCCGGCGCCAGCGGCTTCCTGCTGAAGGACGCCCCGGCCAACGAACTGGTGCAGGCGATCCGGGTGGTGGCGGCCGGCGAGGCGATGCTCGCGCCGAGCATCACCAGGCGGCTGCTCGACAAGTACGCCACGCACCTGCCCTCCGGCGACGAGCCCGTCCCGGACACCCTGCACACGCTCACCGAGCGCGAGGTGGAGGTGCTGAAGCTGGTGGCGCGGGGGCTGTCCAACGCGGAGATCGCCGCGGACCTGTTCGTCAGCGAGACCACCGTCAAGACCCATGTCGGGCATGTGCTGACCAAGCTGGGGCTGCGCGACCGGGTGCAGGCCGCGGTGTACGCGTACGAGAGCGGACTGGTGCGGCCCGGCGCGCAGTGACCGCCGGCCGCGCACGGCGACGCGAAGGGCGCCCCTCCCGGACGGGAGGGGCGCCCTTCGCGTGCGCGGTGCGGGGCGGATCAGCCGCTGACGCCCCGGCTCAGCTCCCACAACTGCAGCGAGGCGGAGGAGTTCAGGACGTAGGCCGTGCCCGTGATGTCGTCGCGGGCGGCGACGTACTGCTTGCCCTGCCACAGCGGCAGCAGCGGGACGTCCTGGGCGGTGATCTTCTGGATCTCCGTCAGGCTCTCCACGGCGGACAGCCGGTCGGCCTCACGGCGCGACTGCGGGATCAGCGTGTTGATGATCTTGGCGTTGGAGTACGGCGAGTTGAGGGTGTTGTCCTTGTCCAGGAAGGGCGCGATGAAGCTGTCGGCGTCCGGGAAGTCCGGGAACCAGCCCATGCCGTAGACGTCGTACTCGCCCTTGCGCTCGGCCACGCTGAACTTCTCCCAGGGGGTGCCCTGGATGTCGATGTCGAACAGGCCGCTGTCGTTGAGCTGCCGCTGCAGTTCCTCGAACTCCTGCTTGGTGACCGAGCCGTAGTGGTCGGTCGTGTAGTGCATCGTCAGCTTCACCGGGGTGGTGACCCCGGCCTCGTCCAGCAGCGCCTTGGCCTTGGCCTGGTCCGGGTCGCCGTACTGGTTGAAGAACGAGTTGGAGTGGCCGGTGATGCTGGCCGGGACCATCGAGTACAGCGGCTCGGCCTGGGAGCCGTAGACCTTGGAGACCAGCTCGTTGCGGTTGATGAGCTGGGCCATGGCCTGGCGGACGGCCTTGTCCTTGACGGTCGGGGCGGTCGTGGTGAAGGCCAGGTAGCGGATCTCCAGGCCGGACACCTCGACCAGGTCCACGGCGCCGTCGGAGGCGTTGGACAGCTTCTGGACCTGCTCCGGCGTCATCGAACGGGTCATCAGGTCGATGTCGCCCTTGTCCAGGGCGGCGCCCATGGACTCGGCGTCCGCGAAGGAGACGATCTCGGCCTTGTCGTTGTTCACCTTCAGGCTCCCCTTGTAGTTGGGGTTCTTGGTGAACACGGCCTTGGTCATCACGCCGCCCTTGACCTCGGGCTTCATGGTGTACGGGCCGGAGCCGGACACCTCGAAGCCGTCGCGCAGCTTGTCCTTGGCGTAGTCGTCGGGGTTGACGATGCCGGCGACGGGGGTCGACAGCTTGAACGGGAAGGTGGCGTCCGCAGTGTTGAGATGGAAGATGATCTCGCGGTCGCCCTGCGTCTCGATGGTGTCGATGGTCGACAGCAGCGCGAAGACGCCGTTGTCGGACTTGATCGACAGGGCCCGCTCCATCGAGTACTTCACGTCGGCGACGGTGACCGGGTCGCCGTTGGAGAACTTCAGGCCGTCGCGCAGGGTGCAGGCGTACCGCTCGTTGCCGGTGTCGGTGAACCCGCACTTCTCGGCGGCCTCGGGCACCGGCTCGCCGTCGCCGCGCGGCATGGTCATCAGCGTCTGCTGGGTCTGCCGCAGGATGTTCCAGGTGCCGACGTCGTAGGCGTACGCCGGGTCCAGGGGCGCGGGGGCGGCCTCCGAGGTGGTGAACCGGTCCGTGGTGCCGACGACGATCGCGTCACCATCGCCGCTGCCACCGTCGGACCCGCCACACGCGGCGAGCACCGGCGCGAGCAGGCCGACAACGGCCGGCAGCACCAAAGTCTTGCGGTTCATGCTCGAGTTTCTCCAGAGCTGTCGGGTCCGTGTATCCGGCAAGCGGGGGTGTTGCCGCCGATCACGGGGGTAAGGGCCGAGGTTTCTCGCGACGAGATTAGTCCGCGCCCGCAGCGGGGCCCGCAGCCACCGGAGTTGGCCCCTCATCACGCAGCGAAACCGGGTGCGGACGCACCGAAAACCCGACAGCGGAAGCTTTGGTGCAGGGTTTCACCAATCAGGACACATGGGCACGCCGCCGGCCCGTGAAGCCCCGTCGACAGCACACGCCCCGCACCCTGTCGACCCCCCGGAACGTGGCGAACGTCACAGCATGGACGGCCTGGTCGGCCGGGAGAATTCGGCCGCGCCGAGGGGCGGGAATTACTCGCGGGTCATCTCCGCGCCCGTGCGGCGGCGGCTTACCGGAATTCCCGCGCAATCGCCGCTGCACGCTGGGTGAACGCTTCAGCTTATGCGCGTCATCAGATCGCGCAGAAATGCCAGGTCGACCTCTTCGAGCGAGCCGACGACGGTCCGCCGGGCGCCCGGGGTGATGGGGGCGACGGAGGGCACGGCGACCACCCGGCAGCCCGCCGCCTCGGCCGCGGCGACGCCGGTCGCGGTGTCCTCGACGACGGCGCACCGGGCCGGGTCCACCCCGAGGCCGGCCGCGGCGGCCAGATAGGGGTCGGGGTGCGGCTTGGTGCGCGACACCTCGTCGCCGGCCACCGACAGCGCGAAGTGGTGGGCGCCCAGGGAGCCCAGCACCCGGTCGACGACGCGCCGGTGCGAGGCGGTGACCAGGGCCGTCGGCATCTTGTGCGCGGACAGCTCGGCCAGCAGCCGCTCGGCGCCCGGCATCAGCGGCAGGTCGCGGCCGATGCGCTCCTCGAAGCCCTCGTTGAGCAGCACACTCAGCTCGGCCAGCGAGATGTCCGCGCCGGTGGCCTCGATCAGGAAGCCCGCGCTGCGGCTCATGGGGCCGCCGACCACGACATGGCGCCAGGACTCGTCCAGGGTGTGGCCCAAGGCGGCGAAGACCTCGACCTCGACGTCCCACCAGAAGCCCTCGGTGTCCACCAGGGTGCCGTCCATGTCGAGCAGTACGGCCTGCAGGGCGGACCCCTCGGCCGTACGGGTGCTGAGCGCGGGAACCGTACTGGTCATCCACAACCTCCTTGAGGGACGATCAGGCCGGTTCCCTGGGACGGGAACCGGCCTGCGGTGGACCGACCAGTGTACGTCGCCCGCGCGCGAAGCGCCGGACGGGACCTCAGCGGGCGTTGAAGTACTTGGCCTCGGGGTGGTGGATGACGATGGCGTCGGTGGACTGCTCGGGGTGCAACTGGAACTCCTCGGAGAGGCGCACGCCGATGCGCTCGGGCTCCAGCAGGGTGGCGATCTTGGCGCGGTCCTCCAGGTCGGGGCAGGCGCCGTAGCCCAGGGAGAAGCGGGCGCCCCGGTACTTCAGGGCGAACATGTCCTCCATGTCGGCCGGGTCCTCGCCGGCGAAGCCGAGTTCGGCGCGCACCCGCGCGTGCCAGTACTCGGCGAGCGCCTCGGCCAACTGGACGGACAGGCCGTGCAGTTCCAGGTAGTCCCGGTAGGCGTTGGCCTCGAACATGCGGGCGGTCTCCGCGCCGATGCGGGAGCCGACGGTGACCACCTGGAAGCCGACCACGTCCCGCTCGCCGGACTCCTCCGGGCGGAAGAAGTCGGCCAGGCACAGGCGCCGGCCGCGGCGCTGGCGGGGGAAGGTGAAGCGGGTGCGCTCGTTGCCCGCCTCGTCGAGGACGATCAGGTCGTCGTCCTTGGAGACGCACGGGAAGTAGCCGTAGACCACGGCCGCCTCCAGCAGGTTCTCCGTCTGGAGCCGGTCCAGCAGGCCGCGCAGCCGGGGCCGGCCCTCGGTCTCCACCAGTTCCTCGTAGGTGGGTCCGTCGCCGGTGCGGGCCTGCTTCAGGCCCCACTGGCCCTTGAACAGGGCGCCCTCGTCCAGCCAGGAGGCGTACTCCTTGAGCGGGATGCCCTTGACCACGCGGGTGCCCCAGAAGGGCGGCTCGGGGACCGGGTTGTCGGTGGCCACGTCGGAGCGGACGTGGCCGGCCTCGGGGCGCTCCTCGACCTCGACGGTGGCGGCCCGGACCCGGCGCCGGCGCAGCTCGGGCAGCTTGGCGCCGGGGACGCCGCGCTTGATGCCGATGAGGGCGTCCATCAGGCGCAGGCCCTCGAAGGCGTCGCGGGCGTAGCGGACCTCGCCCTCGTAGATCTCGTGCAGGTCCTGTTCGACGTAGGCCCGGGTGAGGGCGGCGCCGCCGAGGATGACGGGGTAGTCGGCGGCCAGGCCGCGCTGGTTGAGCTCCTCCAGGTTCTCCTTCATGATCACCGTGGACTTGACCAGGAGTCCCGACATGCCGATGACGTCGGCGCGGTGCTCCTGGGCGGCCTCCAGGATCGCGGAGACAGGCTGCTTGATGCCGAGGTTGACGACGGTGTAGCCGTTGTTGGACAGGATGATGTCGACGAGGTTCTTGCCGATGTCGTGGACGTCGCCGCGGACGGTGGCCAGCACGATGGTGCCCTTGCCCTCGTCGTCGGTCTTCTCCATGTGCGGTTCCAGATAGGCCACCGCGGTCTTCATGACCTCGGCGGACTGGAGCACGAACGGCAACTGCATCTGGCCGGAGCCGAACAGCTCGCCGACCACCTTCATGCCGTCCAGCAGCGTCTCGTTGACGATGTCCAGGGCCGGGCGGTCCTGGAGGGCCTCGTCCAGGTCCTGTTCGAGGCCGTTGCGCTCGCCGTCGATGATCCGCCGCTTGAGGCGCTCCTCCAGCGGCAGCGCGGCCAGTTCCTCGGCCTTGGAGGCGCGCAGCGACTTGGCGGTGGCGCCCTCGAACAGGGCCATCAGCTTCTGCAGCGGGTCGTAGCCCTCGGCGCGGCGGTCGTAGATCAGGTCGAGGGCGGTGGTGACCTGCTCCTCGTCGAACCGGGCGATCGGCAGGATCTTGGAGGCGTGCACGATCGCCGAGTCCAGGCCGGCCTTGACGCACTCGTCGAGGAAGACGGAGTTGAGCAGGATGCGGGCGGCCGGGTTGAGGCCGAAGGAGATGTTGGACAGGCCGAGGGTGGTCTGGACGTTGGGGTGGCGGCGCTTCAGCTCGCGGATGCCCTCGATGGTGGCGACGCCGTCCTTGCGGGACTCCTCCTGGCCGGTGCAGATGGTGAAGGTCAGACAGTCGACGAGGATGTCCTCCTCGCGGATGCCCCAGTTGCCGGTGAGGTCGGCGATCAGCCGTTCGGCGATCTCGACCTTCTTCTCGGCGGTGCGGGCCTGGCCCTGCTCGTCGATGGTGAGCGCGATCAGCGCCGCGCCGTGCTCCTTGGCCAGCTCGGTGACCTTGGCGAAGCGGGACTCGGGGCCGTCGCCGTCCTCGTAGTTCACCGAGTTGATCACCGCGCGGCCGCCGAGCTTCTCCAGTCCGGCCCGGATCACGTCGACCTCGGTGGAGTCCAGCACGATCGGCAGGGTGGAGGCGGTGGCGAACCGGCCGGCCAGCTCCGCCATGTCGGCGACGCCGTCCCGGCCGACGTAGTCCACGCAGAGGTCCAGCATGTGGGCGCCCTCGCGGATCTGGTCGCGGGCCATCTCCACGCAGTCGTCCCAGCGGCCGTCCAGCATCGCCTCGCGGAACTTCTTCGAGCCGTTGGCGTTGGTCCGCTCGCCGATGGCCAGGTACGAGGTGTCCTGGCGGAACGGCACGGACTGGTAGAGGGAGGCGGCGCCGGGCTCGGGGCGGGGGTCGCGCTCGGGCGGGGTGACGCCCCGGACCCGCTCCACGACCTGGCGCAGGTGCTCCGGCGTGGTGCCGCAGCAGCCCCCGACCAGGGAGAGGCCGTACTCGCGGACGAAGGTCTCCTGGGCGTCGGCCAGCTCGGGCGCGGTCAGCGGGTAGTGGGCGCCGTCCTTGCCGAGGACCGGCAGACCGGCGTTGGGCATGCAGGACAGCGGGATGCGGGAGTGCCGGGCCAGGAAGCGCAGGTGCTCGCTCATCTCGGCGGGGCCGGTGGCGCAGTTCAGGCCGATCATGTCGATGCCGAGCGGCTCCAGCGCGGTCAGGGCCGCGCCGATCTCGGAGCCGAGCAGCATGGTGCCGGTCGTCTCCACGGTCACCGACACGATCACCGGGAGGTCGAGGCCGAGGGCGTCCAGGGCACGGCGGGCGCCGAGCACGGCGGCCTTGGTCTGCAGCAGGTCCTGCGTGGTCTCCACCAGCAGCGCGTCGGCGCCGCCCGTGACCAGGCCCTCGGCGTTGCGCTGGTAGGCGTCGCGCAGGGTGGTGTACGGGGCGTGGCCGAGGGTGGGGAGCTTGGTGCCGGGGCCCATGGAGCCGAGCACCCAGCGCTGCCGGCCGTCCCGGGCGGCGAACTCGTCGGCGACCTCGCGGGCCACCCGGGCGCCGGCCTCGGACAGCTCGTGGACGCGGTGGGCGATGTCGTACTCGCCGAGGGCGGAGTGGTTGGCGCCGAAGGTGTTGGTCTCCACGCAGTCCACGCCGGCGGCGAAGTACTCCGCGTGCACCGAGCGGACGATGTCGGGCCGGGTCAGGTTCAGGACCTCGTTGCACCCCTCCAGTTGCTGGAAGTCGTCCATCGAGGGGTTCTGGGCCTGGAGCATGGTGCCCATCGCCCCGTCGGCGACCACCACACGGGTGGCGAGGGCCTCGCGGAGGGCGGTGACACGGGTCCGGGTGTCGGCGGGCGGGGTGGACGGCGACGAGGCCATGAAAAGGGGCTCCCTTGGTGCGACGGCTGTCGGCTTTGCGCCCTCGGCGGGAGTGTCCGCGAGCGGTGCGCGCGGAACGCCCCGGGCAGGACGCACGCCGCCAGGGTAGCCGGGACCCGGGGCTGATGGTCAGTCCGTCCACGGGACGGACGAGGATGAGACGGCTGCCGGGACCCGCCGCCGGGGGGCGGGTGCGGCGGCCGGATGCCGACCTGCCATTGGCGACAGGTCGGCATGGACCGGTAGTGTTCGGCAATGCCGAACAGCGGCACTGCCGACCCGCGGCAGCGACGTCGCGGGTCGACGGTCGGACGGGACGGAGGCACTACGGCGATGGCACGGAACATCCAGTCGCTCGAACGGGCGGCCGCGATGCTGCGCCTGCTCGCGGGCGGCGAGCGGCGGCTCGGCCTGTCGGACATCGCCTCCTCGCTGGGCCTCGCCAAGGGCACCGCGCACGGCATCCTGCGCACCCTGCAGCAGGAGGGCTTCGTCGAGCAGGACGACGCCTCCGGGCGGTACCAGCTCGGCGCGGAGCTGCTCCGGCTGGGCACCACCTACCTCGATGTCCACGAGCTGCGGGCGCGCGCCCTGGTGTGGACGGACGACCTGGCCCGCTCCAGCGGCGAGAGCGTGCACCTGGGCGTGCTGCACCAGCAGGGCGTGCTGATCGTGCACCACGTCTTCCGGCCCGACGACAGCCGGCAGGTGCTGGAGATCGGCGCCATGCAGCCGCTGCACTCCACGGCCCTGGGCAAGGTGCTCTCCGCCTACGACCCGGTCGCGCACAGCGAGGTGATGGAGACCGAGCGCAAGGCGTTCACCGACCGCACGGTCTGCGAGCCGGCCGCCTTCGAGCAGGTGCTCGACCTCACCCGGGCACGGGGGTACGCGGCGGACATCGAGGAGACCTGGGAGGGCGTCGCCTCCATCGCCGCCCCCATCCACGACCGGCGGCGGATGCCGGTCGGCTCGGTGGGCATCACCGGGGCCGTGGAGCGGCTGTGCCGGGACGGTGAGCTGCGGCCCGAGCTGGTCGCGGCGGTCCGGGACTGCGCCCGCGCGGTCTCGCGGGACCTGGGCGCCGGACGCTTCTGAGCCGCCTGGGCGCGGCGGACGGGACCGGAACGCGGGGCGGCGTTCCGGTCCGCGGCTTACCCTGATGTCCCCACGAAGGCCCACCAAGACCCGTATAAGTCAAAAAGGCGACAGAAGCATAGGAAGATCACTCGGCCGAACCGGTCGATAACGATCGTGGTTTCCGCAACAGAACTCTTGACGCATGTGTGACGCCGGGGCAAGACTCCCGTCCATCGGTCGGCATTGTCGAACACTTACCGGCAATACGCGCTAGAGTGTGACAACGCCAAGGGCCGCCATCCCCTGGACGAAGGACAAAGGAGTCGCGGGTGTCCAGCTCCGACATCTTCATCGGCGAGACCATCGGTACCGCCATACTCATCCTGCTCGGCGGCGGCGTCTGCGCCGCCGTCACGCTCAAGGCATCGAAGGCGCGCAACGCCGGCTGGGTCGCCATCGCGCTGGGCTGGGGCTTCGCCGTCATGGTCGCCGCCTACATCTCGACCCCGCTCTCCGGTGCGCACCTGAACCCGGCGGTCACCCTGGCCCTGGCGATCAAGGACGGCGACTGGAGCGACGTCCCGCTCTACTGGGGCAGCCAGCTCCTCGGCGCGCTGATCGGCGCCGCCCTGGTCTGGATCGCCTACTACGGGCAGTTCCACGCCCACCTCACCGACAAGGAGATCGTCGGCGGGCCCGGCGCCCAGACCACCACCGCCAAGGCGGTCGAGGCCCAGGAGAAGGGCGCGGGCCCGGTCCTCGGCGTCTTCTCCACCGGCCCGGAGATCCGCAACACCTGGCAGAACCTCGCCACCGAGATCATCGGCACCTTCGTGCTCATCCTCGCCATCCTCACCCAGGGGCTGAACCAGGACGGTGACGGCCTCGGCGCGCTCGGCGTCCTCATCACCTCCTTCGTCGTGGTCGGCATCGGTCTCTCGCTCGGCGGTCCGACCGGCTACGCCATCAACCCGGCCCGTGACCTCGGCCCGCGCATCGTGCACGCCCTGCTGCCGCTGCCCAACAAGGGCGGCTCGGACTGGAGCTACGCCTGGATCCCGGTGGCCGGCCCGCTGATCGGCGCCGCCGTCGCCGCGGGCGTCTACAACGTCGCGTTCGCGTGAGCGCCGCCGCCACCCACCGCCACCACCACGGACCTCAGGAGCACACAGTGACCGACGCCCACACCGCCGGACCGTTCATCGCCGCCATCGACCAGGGCACCACCTCCTCGCGCTGCATCGTCTTCGACCGCGACGGCCGCATCGTCGCCGTCGACCAGAAGGAGCACGAGCAGATCTTCCCCAAGCCGGGCTGGGTGGAGCACGACGCCAACGAGATCTGGGCCAACGTCCAGGAGGTCGTCGCCGGAGCCGTGCGGAAGGCCGGCATCACCCGCGACGACATCAAGGCGATCGGCATCACCAACCAGCGCGAGACCACCCTGGTCTGGGACAAGAACACCGGCGAGCCCGTCCACAACGCCATCGTCTGGCAGGACACCCGCACCGACGCCCTCTGCCGCGAGCTGGCCCGCAACGTCGGCCAGGACCGCTTCCGCCGCGAGACCGGCCTGCCGCTGGCCTCCTACTTCGCCGGCCCCAAGGCCCGCTGGCTGCTGGACAACGTCGACGGCCTGCGCGAGCGCGCCGAGGCGGGCGACCTGCTCTTCGGCACCATGGACACCTGGGTCATCTGGAACCTGACCGGCGGCGTCGACGGCGGCCGGCACGTCACCGACGTCACCAACGCCTCCCGCACCCTGCTGATGAACCTGCACACCATGGCGTGGGACCAGCGGATCTGCGAGTCGATCGGCGTGCCCGCCCAGATGCTCCCCGAGATCCGCTCCTCCGCCGAGGTCTACGGCGAGATCAAGGGCGGCAAGCTCGGCGAGCTGCTCGGCGGCATCCCGGTCGCCTCCGCGCTCGGCGACCAGCAGGCCGCCCTGTTCGGCCAGACCTGCTTCGCCGAGGGCGAGACCAAGTCGACGTACGGCACCGGCACCTTCATGCTGATGAACACCGGCGACAAGATCATCAACTCCTACAGCGGCCTGGTCACCACCGTCGGCTACCAGATCGGCGAGCAGAAGCCGGTCTTCGCCCTGGAGGGCTCGATCGCCGTCACCGGTTCGCTGGTGCAGTGGATGCGCGACCAGATGGGCCTGATCTCCACCGCCGCCGAGATCGAGACCCTCGCCCTGTCGGTCGAGGACAACGGCGGCGCCTACTTCGTCCCGGCCTTCTCCGGCCTGTTCGCCCCGTACTGGCGCTCCGACGCCCGCGGGGTGATCGCCGGCCTGACCCGGTACGTCACCAAGGCGCACCTCGCGCGCGCCGTGCTGGAGGCCACCGCCTGGCAGACGCGGGAGATCGCCGACGCCATGACCAAGGACTCCGGCGTGGAGCTGACCGCCCTCAAGGTCGACGGCGGCATGACCTCCAACAACCTGCTGATGCAGACGCTCTCGGACTTCCTGGACGCCCCCGTGGTGCGCCCGATGGTCGCCGAGACCACCTGCCTCGGCGCCGCCTACGCCGCCGGCCTCGCCGTCGGCTTCTGGAACAGCACCGACGACCTGCGCGCCAACTGGCGGCGGGCCGCCGAGTGGACCCCCCGCATGGACGCGGACACCCGCGCCCGTGAGTACAAGAACTGGCTCAAGGCCGTCGAGCGGACCATGGGCTGGCTCGAGGACGAGGAGTAAGAACCGCAATGACCACTCAGCCCACCCTGACGTCCGTACCTGCCCTGGGCACGCACCCGGCCTCCGGCTCCAACCCGAGCCGCGCCGAGACCCGGGAGCAGCTCGCCAAGGCGTCGTACGACCTTCTCGTCATCGGCGGCGGCATCCTGGGCATCTCCACCGCCTGGCACGCCGCGCAGTCCGGCCTCAGGGTGGCCCTGGTCGACGCCGGCGACTTCGCCGGCGCCACCTCCTCCGCCTCCTCCAAGCTGCTCCACGGCGGCCTGCGCTACCTCCAGACCGGCGCGGTGAAGCTGGTGGCGGAGAACCACTTCGAGCGCCGTGCGGTCTCCCGCCAGGTCGCCCCCCACCTGGCGAACCCGCTCACCTTCTACCTCCCCGTCTACAAGGGCGGCCCGCACGGCGCGGCCAAGCTCGGCGCCGGTGTCTTCGCCTACTCGGCGCTGTCCGCCTTCGGGGACGGCGTCGGCCACCTGCTCTCCCCCGCCAGGGCCCAGCAGGACGTGCCCGAGCTGCGCACCGAGAACCTCAAGGCCGTGGCCGTCTACGGCGACGACCAGATGAACGACGCCCGGATGGCGCTGATGACCGTCCGTGCGGCCGTCGAGGCGGGCGCGGTCGTCCTCAACCACGCCGAGGTGACCGGGCTGCGCTTCACCCGGGGCCGGGTGACCGGCGCCGAGCTGAAGGACCGGCTCTCCGGCGAGGAGTTCGGCGTCAGCGCCCGCCTGGTGCTCAACGCCACCGGCCCCTGGGTCGACCACCTGCGCCGGATGGAGGACCCGGGCGCGGCCCCGTCCATCCGCCTGTCCAAGGGCGCGCACCTGGTGCTCAAGCGCACCTCGCCCTGGAAGGCCGCGCTGGCCACCCCGATCGACAAGTACCGGATCACCTTCGCCCTCCCCTGGGAGGACATGCTGCTGCTCGGCACCACCGACGAGGAGTACGAGGGCGACCCGGCGGACGTCGCCGTCAACGACAAGGACATAGCCCAGATCCTGGACGAGGCCGCGTTCTCCGTCCGGGACCAGCAGCTCGACCGGGACCTGATCACGTACGCCTTCGCGGGCCTGCGGGTGCTGCCGGGCGGCCCCGGCGACACCGCCAAGGCCAAACGGGAGACGGTCGTCACCGAGGGCCGGGGCGGGATGCTGTCCGTCGCGGGCGGCAAGTGGACCACCTTCCGGCACATCGGCCGTACGGTCATGAAGAAGCTGGAGGCGCTGCCGGGCCACCCGCTGGGCGACGACTTCGAGCCGATCGCCTCGCTGCCGCGGAAGCTGCCGCTGCCCGGCGTCGCCAACCCGCGCGCGGTCGCCCACCGGCTGCTGGTCGACGGTCCGGCGCCCGGCCCGCGGATGGCCCCCGACACCGCCCGGCACCTGGCCACCCACTACGGCTCGCTGGCCTTCGACATCGCGCGGCTGGCCAACGAGAACCCGGAGCTGGGCGAGCGGGTCCACCCGGACGCCCCGGAGATCTGGGCGCAGGTGGTCTGGGCCCGGGACCACGAGTGGGCCGAGACCCCGGACGACGTGCTGCGCCGCCGGACCACGCTGACCATCCGCGGCCTGGCCACGGACGAGGTCCGCGCGAAGGTCCAGGACGTGCTGGACAAGAAGTAGGGCCTCCCGGCGAGGACCTCCCGGCGAGGACCTCCCGGCAGGGGCCTCCCGGCAGGGGCCCCTCCCGGCGAGCGCGGCCCCCCGGCCACGGTCGGCCGGCACCCCATAATGGCCTGATACATCGGATGTCTGAGCGGCGTCCGGGCGAGGCAGGGAGGCCGACCGTGGCAGTCACCGACGAGGCGATCGAGAAGATCAAGGGCATGATCGTCTCCGGCGCGCTGCGGCCCGGCGACCGGCTGCCCAAGGAGAGCGAGCTCGCCGGTGAACTGGGCCTGTCCCGCAACTCCCTGCGGGAGGCCGTCCGCGCCCTGTCGCTCATCCGCATCCTGGACGTGCGCCAGGGCGACGGCACCTACGTGACCAGCCTGGACCCGCAGCTCCTGCTGGAGGCGCTCAGCTTCGTGGTCGACTTCCACCGCGACGACACGGTCCTGGAGTTCCTCGCGGTACGCCGCATCCTGGAGCCGGCCGCGACCGCGATGGCGGCCGGCCGGATCGGCGAGGCGGAACTGGACGCGCTGGACGCCCAGTTGGACGCGCTCGGGGAGGAGCCGTCGGTGGAGACGCTGGTCGCCTGCGACCTGGAGTTCCACCGGGGCATCGTGCGCGGCTCGGGCAACACGGTCCTGTGCTCCCTGCTCGACGGGCTGTCCGGGCCCACCACCCGGGCCCGGGTCTGGCGCGGCCTGACCCAGGAGGACGCGGTCGGCCGCACCCTGCGCGAGCACCGGGCGATCCTCGCCGCGCTGCGCGACCGGGACGCGGAGGCCGCCCGGTCCTGGGCGACGGTGCACATCGCGTCGGTGGAGCAGTGGCTGCGCTCGACCCTGTGATCTTCCGGGTGTTCGAGCCCGGAGAACGGGGCAGTGATCCGTTCACTCCCCCGTGCAAGGGGGTCGCGGGCGCCCCCGCGGCACGCCGTAAGGTTGGGACGTACGCGAGGGCACGTCGGAAGGAGGCGCTGGGTGATCGAGCTGGAGGGGGTTCCCGAGCTGATCGACCCAGTCATGGTGGCCGCGTTCGAAGGCTGGAACGACGCCGGCGACGCCGCCTCCACCGCGGTCGCGCACCTGGACCGGGAGTGGAAGGGCGAGGTGTTCGCGGCGCTGGACGCCGAGGACTACTACGACTTCCAGGTCAACCGGCCCACGGTGTTCATGGAGGCCGGCGTCCGCAAGATCACCTGGCCGACGACCAGGCTGTCGGTGGTCCGGGTCGGCGGCGAGAAGCCGCGCGACCTGGTGCTGGTGCGCGGCATCGAGCCGTCCATGCGCTGGCGCTCGTTCTGCAACGAGCTGCTGGGCTTCGCCCACGAGCTGGGCGTGGAACTGGTGGTCATCCTGGGTGCCCTGCTCGGTGACACCCCGCACACCCGCCCGGTGCCGATCAGCGGGACCACCTCGGACGCGGACCTGGCCCGCCGGATGGACCTGGAGGAGACCAAGTACGAGGGTCCCACCGGCATCGTCGGCATCCTCCAGGAAGCCTGCACGCACGCGGGCGTACCGGCGGTGTCGCTGTGGGCGGCGGTGCCGCACTACGTCTCGCAGCCGCCGAACCCGAAGGCCACGCTCGCCCTGCTGAACCGGCTGGAGGACCTGATCGACGTGCGCATCCCGCTGGGCGAGCTGCCCGAGGACGCGCGCGCCTGGCAGGTGGGCGTCGATCAGCTCGCCGCCGAGGACAGCGAGGTCGCCGAGTACGTGCAGACACTGGAGGAGGCCCGGGACACCGCGGAGCTGCCGGAGGCGTCGGGCGAGGCGATCGCGCGGGAGTTCGAGCGGTATCTGCGCCGCCGGGACGGGGCCGGACCGGGCGGGCACGCCACGGCGGACGGCGGCGACGGCCCGCCCGGCCCGCCGTTCCTGCGGGGCGAGCCGGGCGGCCGGCCGCGTCCGCCGAAGCCGCCGAGGACGGGCGGCGACGACGAGGAGTCGTCGGAGGAGTGACCGCCGGGGGCGCGTTCCACGCGGAGCGCGCCCCCGCCCGTCGTACGGCCCCGGGGCCGCCGTTCTCGCGTCCGGGGCCGCCGTTCTCGCGTCGGGGGCCGCCGTTCTCGCGTCGGGGGCCGTCGGTCTCGCGTCCGGCCGCCGTGGTGTCGTCCGGGCCGCCGTGGGTCTCCCCCGGCCCGGTCGTCAGACCCGGTCCACCGCCACCGCGTCGTACTCGGTGTCCGGCTGCGGCGGGTCCACGTCGAAGCGGGCGTTGGGCAGGTACAGCCGGTCGCCCCAGGCCGCCACGGTGGTGGGGATGCGGAACCGCGGGTCGGTGATGCGGGTGATCAGGGTGCCCCGGGTGCCGGCCGCGTCCAGGTGGAACACGTCGATGGCGTTCTGCCACTGCTGGACGGCGTACAGGGTCCGGCCGAGCAGCAGCAGACCGTCGCCGTTGGGGAGCCGGGCGGGGCCGAGGTCGACGGCGCGGGCGGTGCCGGTGCGCGGGTCGACGCGCATCAGGCCGCCACCGTCCGCGTAGGCGTTGACCACCAGCAGGGCGCTGCCGTCGGGGGTGCGTTCGATGCCGTTGGCGGTGAAGTCCGGGCCCTGCTCCCAGTCGCCGGTCAGCGCGACCGCCGTCACGTCCCCCGGGCGGCCGTGCCGGTCCAGGGCGAGCCGGTACAGGACGGCGGTGAAGGAGTCGGTGAACCAGGCGGCGCCCGGGGTGAGGATCACGTCGTTCACGAAGGCGCCGCCGGTGGCGTACACCTGCTCCGTCTCGCCGGTACGGGCGTCGACCACGCGTATCTCGCCGCTGTCGCCGCCGCTGACGAAGAGTCTGCCGCGCCGGTCGATGCGCAGCCCGACGGCGGCGTGACCGGGCCCGGGACCCTCGGCGATCACCTTGCCGCGCCCGGTGGCCAGGCTCGCCCGGTAGATGTCGCCGTCGGCGAGCGAGCCGAAGTAGGCGTACGGGGCGGCGCCGATGGTGATGCCCTCGGGCTGGAAGCCGTCCGGCAGCGGGAACCGCCGGGGCCACGCGGCGCCGGCGGACGGGTGCGGGGCGGCGGCGCGGGCGGTGCCACCGAACAGTGCGGCCGAGGTGAGGGCGGCGCCGCCGGTGAGCAGCGCGCGTCGGGCGAAGGAACGTGCCACGGTGCGTCCTTCCGCTACGGGGCCGGCCGTCGTCCGGCCGGCCGACTGCAGAGGATCACAGCCCAGCACACGGGCGGGGGCCTCCGCAGCGGTTGCGCGCGGAAGCCCCCTTGCCACTTCTGTCCCGGCCGGTCCCGGTTACAGGGCGACGCCGAGCAGCGCGTCCACGGCGCGGGAGACGACGCCGGGGGCGCCGGGGTCCGTACCGCCCGTCTCCTGCTGGCGCGCGGCCCAGCGGTCGACCGCGGCGAGCGCGGCCGGGGAGTCCAGGTCCTCGGCGAGGGCCTCGCGGATCTCCTCGACCAGCGCCTCGGCGGGCGGGCCGTCCGGCCGGGAGACGGCGGCCCGCCAGCGCTCCAGACGGGCGACGGCGTCCCGCAGCACCTGGTCGGTCCACTCCCAGTCGGAGCGGTAGTGGTGGGCGAGGAGCGTCAGCCGGATGGCGGCCGGGTCGACGCCGTCGCGGCGCAGCGCCGAGACGAAGACCAGGTTGCCCTTGGACTTGGACATCTTCTCGCCGTGCAGGCCGACCATGCCGGCGTGCACGTACGCCTTGGCCATGGGGAATTCGCCGGTGAGGACCTGGGCGTGCGAGGCGCCCATCTCGTGGTGCGGGAAGGCCAGGTCGGAGCCGCCGCCCTGGACGTCGAAGCCCATGCCGAGGTGGTCCAGGGCGATGGCGACGCACTCGATGTGCCAGCCGGGCCGGCCGCGGCCCAGCGAGCCGCCGTCCCAGCTCGGCTCGCCCTCGCGGGCCGCCATCCACAGCATCGGGTCGAGCGGGTTCTTCTTGCCCGGCCGCTCCGGGTCGCCGCCGCGCTCTGCGGAGAGCAGCCTCATCGCGGCGGCGTCGAGGTGGGACACCCCGCCGAAGTGGGGGTCGGACTCGACGGAGAAGTAGATGTCGCCGTCCAGGTCGTAGGCGGCGCCCGCGTCCCGGAGCCGTTCGACCAGCGGGACGATGCCCGGTATGGCCTCGACGGCGCCTATGTAGTGCTTCGGCGGGAGCATCCTGAGCGCGGTCATGTCCTCGCGGAACAGGGTGGTCTCCCGCTCCGCGAGGGCGGTCCAGTCGACGTTGTCGCGCCGGGCGCGCTCCAGGAGGGGGTCGTCGACGTCGGTGACGTTCTGGACGTAGTGGACCTGCCGCTTGGTGTCGAGCCACACGCGCTGCACGAGGTCGAACGCGTTGTAGGTCGCCGCGTGTCCCATGTGGGTGGCGTCGTACGGGGTGATGCCGCAGACGTAGATACGGGCGACGGGGCCGGGGTCGAGGGTCACCAGGCCCCCGGTCGCGGTGTCGTGGATCCTCAGGTCGCGGCCCTGACCAGGCAGGGCGGGGACCTCGGAAGCGGGCCAGGCATGCATGTCTTGAGCCTAACCGGACGGATGTTCCGTACACGAACCGGACCGGGCCGGATGACCGGTTAGGCGCTCTTGCCGATTCCGGGCATCTGTGCTGCTAGACCGGTGGCCAGGGGATCGCCGGCCAGTCCCCGGTGGGTTCCGGATGCCGGCCCGAGGCGAGCAGCGCGGCCACCCGGGCGCGGGTGGCGTCGATCTCGGCCGGGGTGATCAGCTCGGCCAGCCTGGTCGCGAGGGCGGCGCCGTCCTCGAGGGCGTCCCGCAGGGTGCCGAGGACCGCCACGGCCTCGGGGGTGAGCGGCTCGCCGGCCCAGCCCCACAGCAGGGTGCGCAGCTTGTTCTCGGCGTGGAAGGTGACGCCGTGGTCGATGCCGTACAGGCGGTCGCCGGCGGGCAGCAGGTGGCCGCCCTTGCGGTCGGCGTTGTTGATCACGGCGTCCAGCACCGCGAGCCGCCGCAGCTTCTCGTCGTCGGCGTGCACCAGCAGCGCGGTCCGGTCCTCGGCGACCTCGGCCAGCCCGATCGCCTTCCAGCCGGGCTCGGGCTCCTCGCCGTCCACCAGGGCGAGCAGGTCGGCGTCGGGCGTGGCCTCGATCCAGGACTGGACCATGCCCTCGCCGTACGGGCCGTCGCGCAGCACGGTGGGCGGCACCAGGCCCCAGCCGGTGGCCTCGGAGACCTCGTAGGCGGCCACCTCGCGCTGGGCGAGGGTGCCGTCGGGGAAGTCCCACAGGGGCCGCTCCCCGGCGACGGGCTTGTAGACGCAGGGGGCTTCCCGGCCGTCGAGGGAGACCACGCAGTACAGGGCCGCGTTGGAGGCGTCGCGGATCCGGCCGCGGACGGTCAGTTCGCCCTGGGTGAGCAGGTCGACGGCCGTCACGCTCCGCGGCGGTATCCGTTCTGGCGCGGACATACGTGTCCTTCCGGGTCGAGCGGGAGGCTGCACAGCGGGCACGGCGGCCGCCCGGCGTTGACGACGTCGAGGGCGCGCTTGGCGAAGGCCCTGGCCTGCGCGCCGGTGAGCCGGACCCGCAGCATCGGGGGGCCGTTCTCCTCGTCCTGCAGGAGCCGTTCCTCGGCCTCGGCGAGGTCCTCCTCGGAATCGGCGTCCAGTTCGACCAGGGCCTGCGCCTCGACGATCATGCGCTGGTCCTCGCCGTCCCAGGCGAGCGCCATGGTGCCGACCCGGAACTCCTCCTCCACGGGGGTGTCCAGCGGGGCGGTGTCGGTGACCTCCGCGGGGGCCACGGCGGGCACGGCCGCGCTGCCGCCGCTGCGCCGGACCACCTCGTCCAGCAGCTCGTCCATGCGTTCGGCGAGCGCGGCGACCTGGGTCTTCTCCAGGGCCACGCTGGTCACCCGGGAGCCGGCGATGGCCTGGAGGAAGAACGTACGGCGTCCGGGCAGTCCGACCGTGCCGGCCACGAAGCGGTCCGGTTGGTCGTAGAGGAACACCTGACGGGACACGTCCTGTCTCCATTGCGAGTCGGGGGTGGGCGTTACCGGGACCGCTTCACCCTACTGCGGCCGACGATCACGGTGCGCCCGCGCCGCCCCCGACGGTGGCGTCGCCGCCGTGCGGCTCCTCGGGCGGGGCCAGGGAGGTGAGGTCGCCGGTGTCGCCGAGGCGGACCAGGAAGGGCCGCAGCCGGGTGTAGCGGATCGCGGTGACGGAGCACGGGTCCACGTGGATGCGCTGGAAGAGGTCCAGGTGGAGGCCGAGGGCGTCCGCCACCAGCGACTTGATGATGTCGCCGTGGGAGCACATCAGGTACACGGCGTCGGCGCCGTGGTCGCGCTCCACGCGCGCGTTCCACTCGCGGACCGCCTCGGCGGCGCGGGTCTGCATGGCGCGCATCGACTCGCCGCCGGGGAAGGCCGCCGCCGAGGGGTGCGCCTGGACGACCTGCATCAGCGGCTCGTCGTTCAGCTCGGCGAGCTTGCGGCCGGACCAGTCGCCGTAGTGGCACTCCCCGATCCGTTCGTCGGTGTGCACGCGCAGCCCGGGGCGGGCGTCCAGCAGCGGCCGGATCGTCTCCTGGCAGCGCTGCAGGGGGCTGGTGACCACCTCGGAGACCGGCACTCCGGCCAGCCGCGCGGGCAGGGCGGCGGCCTGTGCGGCGCCGCGTTCGTCGAGGGCGACGCCGGGCGTCCAGCCGGCGAGCAGCCCCTCGGTGTTGGCGGTGGAACGTCCGTGCCTGACGAGGATCAGCGTGGGCATGCGCCAAGGGTAGGCGTACCGGACCGGGCACCGGTGCCCGGGCGAGGGGAGAATGGGTTCGGTGATCGTGGACTGTGCCATCTACCGGGACGGACACCGCTCGGGCGGCCCGGAGGACCTCTCCGACGCGCTCGGCGAGGCCCGGGCGGCGGGCGGCTTCGTGTGGATCGGGCTGCACGAGCCGTCCGAGCAGGAGTTCGACCACGTCACCCGGGAGTTCGGGCTGCACCCGCTGGCCGTCGAGGACGCCCTGAAGGCGCACCAGCGGCCCAAGCTGGAGGTGTACGAGGACTCGCTGTTCGTGGTCCTGAAGCCGGTGGTGTACGACGCGGAGCACGACACGGTGTCCACCGGGGAGCTGATGATCTTCCTGGGCGACGGGTTCGCGGTGACCGTCCGGCACGGCGAGGGCGCCCCGCTGGGGACCGTGCGGCAGCGGCTGGAGAAGGAGCCCGAGCTGCTCGGCGAGGGGCCCACCTCGGTGCTGTACGCGATCGCGGACGCCTGTGTCGACCACTACCTGGACGTGGCGACCGAGCTGGGCAACGACCTGGAGGAGCTGGAGGCGGAGGTGTTCTCGCCGGACAACGGCGGCTCGCGGAACACGGCGTCCAAGATCTACAACTTCAAGCGGCAGATCCTGGAGTTCCGCCGGGCGACGGTGCCGCTGGTGCCGCCGCTGACCAAGCTGGCGGGCCACGGGACGTTCGGCGTGGCGGTGCCGTTCGTCAACGACCGGGCGCGGCCCTTCTTCCGGGACGTGCACGACCACCTCACCCGGGTGAACGAGTCGGTGGAGGGGCTGGACCGGCTGGTCTCCGACATCCTCTCCGCGCATCTGGCGCAGATGAGCGTCCGGCAGAACGACGACATGCGCAAGATCTCCGCGTGGGCGGCGATGGCCGCGGTCCCCACGATGATCGCGGGGATCTACGGCATGAACTTCGACCACATGCCCGAGCTGCACTGGGTGTGGTCGTACCCGGCGGTGATCGTCGTGATGGCCGCCCTGGAGGTGCTGCTGTTCCGCCTGTTCAAGCGCCGGGGCTGGCTGTAGCGGGAGCGGGGGTCAGGCGAACTCGGCCGCCGGGGCGGCGGGGCCGCCGAGGGCGTCGCGCCGCTCGGGCGTCCGCAGGGTGACCATGCGGCGCCAGCCGCCCAGCCGCTCGTAGGCGTACACCGCGCGGATGCCGGCCGCCAGCAGCGCCGACCTGGCCCGGGACCAGCCCAGGAGGCGGCCCATGCGGGCCATCACCGCGAGGCTGACGTCCCGGTGGACGCGGATCTCGGCGAGCGCGCAGTCGCGCAGCGTCCGCTGGATGTACCGGCCGTGTCCGGCGGCGGCGAAGCGGAGCAGCTCCTCGTGGGTGTACGCCAGGTGGTTCTCCTCGTCGCCGGCGATCATCCGGACCGCCCGGCCGACGTCCGGGTGGTCGGCGAAGTACCGGCGCAGCATCTCCATCTGCTCGGCCGCCCGCTGCTCGGTGACCCTGCTGTGCGCCAGGTACGTGATGACGTCCCGCACGGTGAGCGGCCGGTCGGCCCTGAGCCGGTCGTGGGGGAGGCCGATGCCGCGCCGTTCCAGGAGCATCGTGTAGTCGGTCTCCGGGGGCACCTCGACCGGCTCCAGGCCGCGCTTCTTGAGCAGGGCGCGGAAGATGCGCCCGTGCTTGTCCTCGTCGGCGCCGTGCCGGGCGATCTTGGGGGCCAGGGCGCGCTCGCTCGCGGGCACCAGGGCCGCGATCCGGCCGTTCTCCCAGCCGCCCTGGGACTCGCCGCCGGCGGCGATCGAGCAGAAGAGACGGAACGACTCGTCGTGGTCGAGGATCTCCTGGAACAGACTCCTGGCCGAAAGCATCACCGGTCACCTCTCCTGCCTCTGCGCGGTCCGCAAAGAAAGAGTCAAGTCCGGGACGCGGGGTCCGGCAACAGGTACGTCGGACAACTCCGCCGGATGGAGGACGGCCGGGACCGGAGCGGGGCCGGCGCGGGGTCCGCTCCGGGCCGGCGCCGAGCCGGCGTGGGGCGTAACCACGCGCGCGTGGCGGCGTTGTTCCCCGTGACGGCCGTGGCGGGGAAGACCCCCGAGCCCCCACCACGGCCGCGAAAACCTCCCCGGGCGGGACCCGGCCCCTAGGCCAGCCCGGCGCGTTCCAGGGCCTCGGTGCCGGCCCGCAGCGAGGCGATCCGCTCCTCCAGGGTGAAGCCGGAGGGGGCCAGGGTCAGGGTGGTGACGCCGGCCGCGGCGTAGGCCCGCATCCGGTCCGCGATGCGGTCCACGGAGCCCAGCAGCGTGGTCCGGTCGATCAGGTCGTGCGGTACGGCCGCGGCGGCGCCCTGCTTGTCGCCGGCCAGGTACTTGTCCTGGATCTCGGCGGCCTCCTTCTCGTACCCCATGCGCTGGGCGAGCCGGTTGTAGAAGTTCTGCTTGCGGCTGCCCATGCCGCCGACGTAGAGCGCGGTGTACGGGCGGAAGGTGTCGGCGAGCGCGGGGACGTCCTTGTCGTCGCCGACGGCGAGCGGCACGGTCGGGCAGACGTCGAAGCCGTCCAGGGTCTTGCCGGCCTTCTCGCGCCCGGCGCGCAGCGGCTTGATCGCGGTCTCCTCCAGGTGTTCGGCCGAGGGGAAGATCAGCAGGGCACCGTCGGCGATCTCGCCGGTCTGCTCCAGGTTCTTCGGGCCGATCGCCGCGATGTAGAGCGGGATGTGCTCGCGCTGCGGGTGCACGGTCAGCTTGATCGGCTTGCCGGGGCCGCCGGGCAGCGGCAGCGTCCAGTGCTCGCCCTCGTAGGACAGGCGTTCGCGGGTCATCGCCTTGCGGACGATCTCGACGTACTCGCGGGTGCGGGTGAGGGGCTTGTCGAACTTCACGCCGTACCAGCCCTCGGAGACCTGCGGGCCGGAGACGCCGAGGCCGAGGCGGAACCGGCCGCCCGAGAGGGAGTCCAGGGTCGCGGCGGTCATCGCGGTCATCGCGGGCTGGCGGGCCGGGATCTGGAAGATCGCCGAGCCCACGTCGATGCGCTCGGTCTGCGCCGCGACCCAGGAGAGCACCGTGGCGGCGTCCGAGCCGTACGCCTCGGCGGCCCAGCAGACGGCGTACCCGAGGCGGTCGGCCTCCCGGGCGACGGCGAGGTTGTCCGCGTCCATTCCGGCGCCCCAGTAGCCGAGGTTGATCCCGAGCTGCATGGCCGATTCCCCTTACTGATCAGTAACGTCCCTGATGCACCGACCTTAGCGCGGTGGAACGGGTTGTCCAGGGGCCCCCACGGGGGAAGCCGTGGCCAGTAATCTCGGCGTTCATGGAGCAGAGGCATCTCGGCCGCACCGGCCTGCGCGTGTCCCGCATCGGTCTCGGCACCCTGACCTGGGGCCGGGACACCGACGAGCACGACGCGGCGGACCTCTTGAAGACCTTCTGGGAGGCGGGCGGCACGCTCGTGGACACCGCGGACGTGTACGGCGACGGGGAGGCCGAGTACCTGCTGGGGCGGCTGATGGAGGGCCTGGTGCCGCGCCGGGACCTGGTGATCTCCACCAAGGCGGGCAGCGTGCCCGACCCGGACCGGCGGTTCGACGGCTCGCGCGCCCATCTGCTCTCCGCGCTGGACGCCTCGCTCGCCCGGCTCGGCACCGACCACGTCGACGTGTGGCACATCCACGCCTACGACCCGCACACCCCGCTGGAGGAGACCCTGCACGCCCTCGACCTGGCGGTGAGCAGCGGGCGCGCCCGGTACGCCGGGGTGTCCAACTTCTGCGGCTGGCAGTTGGCCAAGGCGGCGACCTGGCAGTTGGCGGCGCCGGGGGTGCGCAACCGGCTGGCGAGCACGCAGCTCGAGTACTCGCTGGTGCAGCGCGGGATCGAGCGGGAGGTGCTGCCGGCCGCGCTGGACCTGGGCATCGGGCTGCTGCCGTCCTCGCCGCTCGGGCGGGGGGTGCTGACCGGCAAGTACCGGGGCGGGGCGACGCCGAGCGACTCGCGGGGGGCCTCGGAGCACATGGCGCCGTTCGTCGCGCCCTACCTGGACGACGCGGCGAGCCGGATCGTGGACGCGGTGGCCACGGCGGCGGACGGGCTGGCGGTGACCCCGCTCCAGGTCGCGCTGGCCTGGGTGCGGGACCGGCCCGGGGTGGTCGCGCCGATCGTCGGCGCGCGCAACGCGCGGCAGCTCACGGCGGCGTTGTCAGTGGAGGCGCTTAGTCTTCCTGACGAGATCTGCCGGGCCCTGGACGATGTGTCGGAGCCCGTGCACCGCTATCCCGATCACGACTGGAGCACGCTGTGAGCACGGAACCCGAGCCCACCGAGGAGGCCACGGCCGCCCCCGAACCGGCGACACCGGGGACCACGGAGGGCGCGGGGGCGCCCGGCGGTGAGCGGGGCGGGGCCACGGAGGCGGAGGCGCCCGGCGGGGGGCAGGACGAGGCGACGGACGCGGAGGCGACGGCGGGGGGCGAGGTGCCGACGGAGGGCGATGTGCCGGCCGGCGGTGAGGCGCCGGCCGAGGGCGAGCCGCCTGCCGGGGGCGACGCGGCGGTCGAGAGCGGCACCGGAGCCGACGGCGACACCGCGGCCGACGGCGGGGTGCCGGGCCGGGGCGAGGCCGGTGGAGGTACCGGTAAGGAGTTGTCCGAAGCCGAGGCCGAGTTGCTCGCGCAGCAACTGGAGCGGGAGCGGATCGAGCGGCGCAAGGCGGAGAAGAAGGCGCCGGTGGCGGCCGGGGCCAAGCTCAGCGGGACCGCGGCCGAGCTGCTGGCCGCCGTCCGTGCCGTGGAGAGCGGCGAGAAGCCGCCCGCGGCGGTCTTCGCCGAGCCCCGGCCGGCCCCGCGCCGCCCGGCGCCCGAGCCGGTACGGCGGCCGGTGCCGGTGCCGGACCGGTCGGCGGGCGCTCCCCCCGCACCCGCGCCCGAGGCCGTCCAGGCGGTACGCGCCGTACTGACCGCGGGCGGCGCCCCCGAGGCGCTCGCGCCCCAGGTCGTCGCGGCGCTCGGCGAGGGCGCGGACGAGGCGCTGCGCGCCGACCCCTGGCATCTGCTGCGGGTCGCCGGGGTCCGCCCCGAGCAGGCGGACGGCTTCGCGCGGGCGCTGCTCGGCGCGGAGTGCCGCCCGGACGACGAGCGGCGGGGCCGCGCGGTCACCGTCTGGCTCCTGGAGCAGGCCGCGCTGGCCGGGCACACCGCCCTGGAGCTGCCGAGGCTCACCGCCACGCTCGCCCAGCGCGGGGTGCCCGACCCGGACGCCGCCGTGCAGAGCGCGCTGGCGGAGGGCGAGATCCTGGCCTTCCAGGACGCCCTGGAGGAGCCCGGCGCCCCGCCCCGGCGGGAGCCGGTGGCCGAGGAGGGCGACGAGGGCGAGGAAGGCGAGGAGAGGGGGCCGGTCCGGGTGCTCGTCGGCCTGGAGCGGTACGCGCTCGCCGAGGAGAGCCTCGCCGACGGCCTGGCCCGGCTGGCGACCTCGGTGCCCAAGCAGGACGGCTCCACCGCCGACTGGGAGGCCGCCGCCGCCTCGGCGGAGGGCTCCGCCGCCGACCTGATCCGCGCGGTCGCCGGTCACGGCCTGGTCCTGCACACCGGCGGCGAGGCGTCCCTGGCCGAACCGGCGGCCCTGCTCTGCGCCGCGCCCGGCCTCGGTCTGCGCGCCTGGGCCGCCTCCCCGAGCCCGGCCGGACGCGCCCGCTTCGCCGGTCTGCTGGGCCCGGGGCCGCAGGAGGCGCCTCTGTGCACCGTCGCCGGGCTGCTGGCCGGGACGGAGGGCCCGGGCCGGGACCCGGACGGGGCCCTCGACCTGGACCTGCTCATCGTCTTCGACGCGCCGCAACTGGACGTGGAGTCGGCGGCGCTGCTCGCGGAGTCCCTGGCGGACGGGGCGCGGCTGGTGCTGGCGGGCGACCCGGCGGTGCTGTGGTCGGTGGGCCCCGGGCGGGTCTTCGCCGATCTGCTGGCGGCCCGGGTCTGCCCGCAGATCGCCTCCCGCCGGCCCGATCCCGGCCCGCTGGGCGAGCTGGTCTCGGGCATCGGCATCGGCGAGCTGACCCAGGTCGAGGCGCCCGGCAAGGAGGTCGTGATCGTGCCGGTGCGCGATGCCGGTGAGGCCGTGCACCGCACCGTGCAGCTCGTCGCGGACTCGGTGCCCCGCGCGATCGGCGTGCCCGCCGAGGAGACCCAGGTGATCACGCCCGGACACGGCGGCGCGGTCGGCACCCGCGCGCTCAACGCGGCGCTGAAGGAGCGGCTCAACCCCGGCCCCGGCCGCTTCGGCGGCTTCGACCCCGGCGACCGGGTCGCCTACTCCCCCGTACCGGGCCGTACGCTGCCCGGCCGGGTGGTGGGGGCCGACGCGGAGGGGCTGCGGCTGTCCTGCGCGGGCGGGACCGTGGTCGTACCGAAGGAGCGGGTGGCCGGTTCGGTGCGGCACGGGTGGGCGCTGACCGCGCACCAGGCGGCCGGCGGCCGGTGGCCCGCGGTGGTCGTGGTGCTGCCCGGCGACGCGGTGCCGGCGCTCAGCCGGCCCTGGATCTACACGGCGTTCGGGCGGGCGGTCCGCCATCTGTCCGTGGTGCAGGGTGTGGAGCAGGCGCTGCCCCGGGCCGTGGCGGAGATCACGGCCAAGCCGCGTACCACCCGGCTGCCGGTGCTGCTCGCCCCGCAGGTGCCGGCCCAGGGCTGAGGACGGCGACGGCGGTGGCCCGGGGAGGTGTCTCCCCCGGTCACCGCCGTCGTAGCGGGTGCCGGCCGGCTCAGCGGTCGGCGTCCAGTGGTTCCAGGTCCTCGTCCTCGTCCACGAGTTCCTCGTCCAGGTCGGTGTCGAGGTCGTCGTCCCGCACGGTGTGCATCGGGTCACCGAGGTCATCGTCGTCGTCGAGGTCGTCGCCGATCTCGTCGTCGAAGACCGCGCTGACGTCGAACCGGCAGATCACCCGCTGGGGGTCGGCCTGTTCGAACGGTGCCTCCAGCCACTCGCCGGCCTCGGGCGGTTCGTCGGCGGCCGTCACCCAGAGCGTGGAGTCGCCCTCCTCCAGGCCGAACTCCTTGTGCCGGGAGGCGATCTCGTCCGGTTCGAACTCGCCGAACAGGATGCCGAGCGCCCCGTGGACGGTGCTCGCGGTGTCCACGGCCGGGCCCTCGTCGTCGTCAGCCGCCGCCACCCGCCGGGCCTGCGCCAGCAGCCGCTGGGGCTCCGCCACGGCGTAGTCGCGGCGGATCAGCACGCTCAGCGCGTTCGGTTCCTCGGGCCCGGTGTACGGCGGCATGGTGTCCTCCGCGCCGGGGATCTCGAAGGGGGTGACCTCGTCGTAACGGTCGTAGAGCAGCTCGTCGTACGCCTCGGCGGCAGCGGCCAGGTGGTTGAACGCCTCGTAGACGGCCGGGTCGTCCTCACCCGACCGTTGCTCGACCGCGGCCAGGTGGCGGTCGAGCGCGGTCTTGACCGCCTCGGCGGCGGCGCGTACCTCGGCAGCGGTGGGCTGCACAGCATCAGACATACTGCAGACGCTATCCGTACCGGGCCCCAGCCCGCACAATAGATGCGATGCCGGAATACGAATTTGTCGACGTGTATCTGCCACGCGGGGTCTCCCGCAAGGAGACGACGCGTCTGCTGACCGACCACGCCGAGTACGGACACTGGGAGTTGTACCGCCTGAGCCTGTTGCGCGACGGCAGCCGCAGGGTGCGGTTGCGCCGGCGGATCATCCGCCAGGTCCGCGCCACCTGGTGAACCGGGACGGGCCCGGGGCCACCGAGACGGAGCGGGCCCCGCCGGGGCGGGGGCCGCTCCGCTCGTGCGCGGGCGTTCAGGCCGAGGCGCGCGCCCTGCGGTAGAGCAGCGCACCGGCGAGCACCGCGCCGGCACCGGCCGGGACGGCGAGGCCCAGCGGCAGGTCACTGCCGGTCTGCGCGAGCTGCGCTTGGGGCCGTGAGTGGGTGACGGGCTGGGTGATGGGCTTCTCGTTCGAGCCGGGCGGGGTGCCGGGGTGTCCGGGCTGCTCCGGGGTGCCGGGCTCACCGGGCTGTCCCGGTTCACCAGGCTGTCCGGGTTCACCGGGTTCACCGGGCTCGCCAGGCTGACCCGGCTCTCCGGGCTCACCGGGCTCTCCCGGCTCCCCAGGTTCACCGGGCTCTCCCGGCTCTCCCGGCTCCCCGGGCTGGCCCGGTTCACCCGGTTCGTCGCCCGGCGGCTTCGGGTGGTGGTGATGGTGATCGCCGTTGCCGCAGGCGTTGCCCATCGTCGGGTTGCCGACGCCGATGACGTCGACGCTGTTGCCGCAGGCGTTGACCGGCACGTCCACCGGTACCTGGACGTCGTTGCCGGAGGCGACCCCCGGCGAGTCGGTGGCGTGCCCGTCGGCGCTGGCGCCGCCGCCGTGCGCCCCGTGGCCGCCGTCCCGGTTGGCGCAGGAGTTGCCCATCGCGGGGTTGAGGACGCCGACGACGTCGACGGTGTTGCCGCAGAGGTTGACCGGCGCGTGCACCGGCGCCTGCACCGTGTTGCCGGAGAGCACGCCGGGCGATCCCGTGGCGGAGCCGTGGGCCCCGGAGCCCGTGGCGTGGGCGGTGCCGCTCACGGCGGCGAGCACGCCGGTGGCGGCGGCCATTGTCATCAGGCCCTTACGGGTGACCTGTCGCATGTGCTGAATTCCCTGCCTTCGACCTTGTGCCGACGAATCCTCGGCATTTCGCAGTTCCGAAAGGCCGGTCGGCCCCGAAACGCGTGGCGCGCGCTCCGGGGCCGACGGGCTCAAGCCCTCACGGGGCGAGGCACAACGTCACTTGTTGATGCAGGTGTTGCCGAAGGTGGGGTTCAGCACCCCGATCACGTCGACCGTGTTGCCGCAGATGTTCACCGGCACGTGCACGGGCACCTGGACGACGTTCCCGGACGCGACGCCCGGGGAGTGGGCGGCGGCACCCTGGGCGCCGGAGTCGGCGACGGCCAGTCCCGCACCGGCGAGAACGAGACCACCGGTGGCGGCGGCAGCGGCGACGACCTTCTTGAACATTATTCCTCCTAGTTGGCAAGCGCGACCCAAAATGCGGATCACATGACCAGTAACGAGGAGGGAGTAATGGGGCTACGAGCGTATGGTCGCATTCACCCTTCCCGGTCGGGTCCCGTACGCCCGACCGATTAACGGAGTGTCGTTTCAGTTGCCCAAATCAGGACGCATCGATGAAGCGGTCCAGGACGCGCACGCCGAACTTCAGGCCGTCCACCGGGACCCGCTCGTCCACGCCGTGGAACATGCCGGCGAAGTCCAGCTCCGGCGGCAGCTTCAGCGGCGCGAAGCCGAAGCCCCGGATGCCGAGGTCGTCGAAGGACTTGGCGTCGGTGCCGCCGGAGAGCATGTAGGGGATGGCCTTGGCGGCCGGGTCCTCCGCGACCAGCGCGGACTGCATGGCGTCCACCAGCGCCCCGTCGAAGCTGGTCTCGACGGCCTTGTCGGCGTGCACGTCCTCGCGGCGCACCTTGGGGCCGAGGATGCTGTCGAGGTCGGCGAGGAACTCCTCCTCGTGACCGGGCAGGAACCGTCCGTCGACGTGGGCGGTGGCCTCGCCGGGGATGACGTTGACCTTGTAACCGGCGCCGAGCTGGGTGGGGTTGGCGGTGTTGCTCAGGGTGGCGCCGATCAGCTTGGCGATGCCGCCGAGCCGGGCGAGGGTGCCCTCCATGTCCTCCGGGTCCAGCTCGGTGCCGAGGGCGTCGCCGAGTTCGTCGAGGAAGGCCCGGGTCGTCTTGGTGACCCGGACGGGGAACTTGTGCCGGCCGAGGCGGGCGACGGCCTCGGACAGCTCGGTGATGGCGTTGTCGCGGTGGATCATCGATCCGTGCCCGGCGGTGCCGGCCACGGTCAGCTTCATCCAGTGCATGCCCTTCTCGGCGGTCTGGATCAGATAGAGCCGGCGCTGCTCGCTGACGGTGAAGGAGAAGCCGCCCACCTCGCTGATCGCCTCGGTGACGCCCTCGAAGAGGTCGGGGTGGTGGTCGACCAGGTACCGGGCGCCGTAGGTGCCGCCCGCCTCCTCGTCGGCGAGGAAGGCCAGGACGATGTCGCGGGGCGGCTTGCGGCCGCTGCGCAGCCGGTCGCGGACGACCGCGAGGGTCATCGCGTCCATGTCCTTCATGTCGACGGCGCCGCGCCCCCACACGCACCCGTCGGCGACCTCGCCGGAGAAGGGGTGGTGGGTCCAGTCGTCGGCGTTGGCCGGAACCACGTCGGTGTGGCCGTGGATGAGCAGCGCGGGCCGGGTCGGGTCCGCGCCCTCGATCCGGGCCACCGTGGAGGCGCGGCCCGGGTGGGACTCGAAGATCCGCGGCTCCAGGCCCACCTCGGCGAGCTTCTCGGCGACGTACTCCGCCGCCTTGCGCTCGCCCGGTCCGGAGTGGTCGCCGTAGTTGCTGGTGTCGATCCGGATCAGCTCGCGGCAGAGGTCCACGACCTCGTCCTCGCCGGTGACGCCCCTGGTCGTGCCCGTCTCGCTCACGTGCTTCCTCCCGCTGTCACTGCTGGTGGGTCCCCCTCATCCTCCCTCTCCGGACAGGTGGCGCCCAAGACCGGTCCCGGCCCGTCACACGCCGTTCACACCGGGCCGGGGGTGATCGGACACCCCGGAAAGCCTGGTAATGTTTACGTCGTCGCCGCGGGCAACGCCCCGCGCGGCAGACACCTTGTCCGGGTGGCGGAATGGCAGACGCGCTAGCTTGAGGTGCTAGTGCCCTTTATCGGGCGTGGGGGTTCAAGTCCCCCCTCGGACACATCGGACGTGAGGGCCGTGACCGCCGAGGTCACGGCCCTCACGCGTTGACCCACCGAGTTGCCGCGGAAGGGTGGCCATGACCACGCGTTCCTGCCCGTGCGGGCTGCCGGAGCCGTACGAGAAGTGCTGCGGCCGCTTCCTGGCCGGGACCGCGGCGGCGCCGACGGCCGAGGCGCTGATGCGGTCGCGCTACACCGCGTTCGTGAGGCTGGACGCGGCGTATCTGCTGCGCACCTGGCATCCGCGGACCCGGCCGGCCCGGCTGGACCTCGACCCGGGGACGCGCTGGGCCGGGCTGGAGGTCCTGGACACCACCGGCGGCTCCGCGTTCCACTCCACCGGCACGGTGACCTTCCGGGCCTCGTACCGGGGCGGGGCGCTGCACGAGCGGAGCCGGTTCGAGCGGGTGGACGGGGCGTGGGTGTACGTGGACGGGGAGTTCCTCGCCTGACCGCGTGACCGCGTGACCGCGTGAACTGCGCGACCGCCTGCCTACGGGGCGAGGATGTCCAGCTCGTGCAGGGCGCCGACGGTGATCTCGCGGGTGAGCCGCTCGGCGCGCTCGGCGTCGCGGGCGCGGACCGCCTCGGCGACGCGGACGTGCAGGGTGACGGCGGCCGGGTCGGGGTCCTCGAACATCACGTCGTGCTGGGTGCGGCCGGTCAGCACCTCGGCGACCACATCGCCGAGCCGGGCGAACATCTCGTTGCCCGAGGCGTTGAGGATGACGCGGTGGAAGGCCACGTCGTGGAAGAGGTACTGCTCCAGCCTGTGACCGCTGGAGTTGGCGACCATCCCCAGGGCGCACTCGGTCAGTTCGGCGCACTGCTCCCGGCTGGCGTTGCGCGCGGCGAGGCCGGCCGCGACCGGTTCCACCGCCGAGCGCAGCACGGTGAGCGAGCGGAGCTGGCGCGGCCGGTCGGCGCCGGCCAGCCGCCAGCGGATGACCTGGGGGTCGTAGACGTTCCAGGCGTGCTCGGGCAGGACGGTGACGCCCACCCGGCGGCGTGAGGCGACCAGGTGCATGGACTCCAGGACGCGGACGGCCTCGCGCATCACGGAGCGCGACACCTCGAAGCGCTGGGCGAGTTCGTCGGTGCGCAGCACGCTGCCGGCGGGGTACTCCCCCGCGGTGATCGCGGGGCCGAGGGTGTCCAGTACGCGGCCGTGCAGCCCCCTGCCCGGTGTGCTCATGCACTCAGCGTACGGGGCGGATCACGGCAAGAAAAAGTCAGACTTATATGTCACACCCTCTTGAATTCGTCGTACCTAATGCGTTTCAGTGGCGTCGACATCAGGTGTCGACGAAGACAGCAGACAGCGAGAGCACGATGCAGCAACCGCAGACCTCCCACGTCGTCGTGGTCATGGGCGTGGCGGGCACCGGGAAGACCACCATCGGTCCCCTGCTCGCGGCCCGGCTCGGCGTTCCCTACGCCGAGGGCGACGACTTCCACCCGCCGGCCAACATCGCCAAGATGTCGGCCGGCACGCCGCTCACCGACGAGGACCGGTGGCCCTGGCTGGACGCCATCGGCGCCTGGGCGCACGGGCGGGCGGGGCTCGGCGGGGTGGTCAGCAGCTCGGCGCTGAAGCGGTCCTACCGGGACCGGCTGCGGGCCGCCGCGCCCGGTCTCGTCTTCGTCCATCTCACCGGCAGCCGCGAGCTGATCGAGGACCGGATGTCCCACCGGCAGGGCCACTTCATGCCGACGGCCCTGCTGGACTCCCAGTTCGCCACGCTCCAACCGCTCCAGTCGGACGAGGCCGGTGTCGCGGTCGACGTATCCGGCACCCCGGAGGAGATCACCGAACGGGCCGCGCGCGCCCTGCGGACCCTCCCCGAGCCCGCGTAACCCCCGGTACGCGCTCCTCCCCCGCACCCCATCACCGCAAGGAAAATCACCGTGACCAGACTCAGCGTCGAGATGCTGGCAGCGGACACCGTCGAGCCGATCACCTCGGCCGGTCATGCCCGGTTGGGCATCGCCGTGCTGTTGGGCATCGCCGTCATCGTCCTGCTCATCACCAAGTTCAAGCTGCACGCCTTCCTGGCGCTGACCATCGGGTCACTGGCGCTCGGCGCGTTCGCCGGGGCACCCCTGGACAAGGTCATCACCAGCTTCACCGCCGGACTCGGCTCCACCGTGGCCGGCGTGGGCGTGCTGATCGCCCTGGGCGCGATCCTCGGCAAGATGCTCGCCGACTCCGGCGGCGCCGACCAGATCGTGGACACCATCCTCGGGCGGGCGAGCAAGCGCTCGATGCCCTGGACGATGGTGCTGATCGCCTCCGTGATCGGGCTGCCGCTGTTCTTCGAGGTCGGCATCGTGCTGCTGATCCCGGTGGTGCTGATGGTCGCCAAGCGCGGCAACTACTCCCTGATGCGCATCGGCATCCCGGCGCTGGCCGGTCTCTCCGTGATGCACGGCCTGGTGCCGCCGCACCCCGGTCCGCTGGTCGCGATCGACGCGCTGGGCGCCAACCTCGGTGTGACGCTGGCGCTCGGGGTGCTGGTCGCCGTCCCGACGGTGATCATCGCCGGTCCGGTGTTCTCCAAGTACGCCGCCCGCTGGGTGGACGTGCCCGCCCCGGACCGGATGATCCCGCAGCGCGCCTCCGAGGAGCTGGAGAAGCGTCCCGGCTTCGGCGCCACGCTGGCCACCATCCTGCTGCCGGTGGTCCTGATGCTGGCCAAGGCGCTGGTCGACATCATCGTGGACGACCCGGACGCCCTGGTGCAGCGCACCTTCGACGTCATCGGCAATCCGCTGATCGCCCTGCTGGCCGCCGTGATCGTGGGCATCTTCACGCTGCTGCGGCCCGCCGGGTTCGCCAAGGACCGCGTCTCGGGCCTGGTCGAGAAGGGGCTCGCCCCGATCGCGGGCATCCTGCTGATCGTCGGCGCGGGCGGCGGCTTCAAGCAGACGCTGATCGACTCCGGCGTGGGCCGGATGGTCCTGGAGATCTCCGAGGACTGGTCCATCCCGGCGCTGCTGCTCGCCTGGCTGATCGCGGTGGCGATCCGGCTGGCGACCGGTTCGGCGACGGTCGCGACGGTCTCGGCGGCCGGACTGGTGGCGCCGCTGGCCGCCGACATGTCGACGACGCACGCGGCCCTGCTGGTCCTGGCGGTCGGCGCCGGCTCGCTGTTCTTCAGCCATGTCAACGACGCCGGTTTCTGGCTGGTGAAGGAGTACTTCGGGCTGAACGTCGGCCAGACCGTCAAGACCTGGTCGGTGATGGAGACGATCATCTCGGTGGTCGCCGGGGCGCTGCCGGTGCCGCCGTCGCTGATCATTTGACGGGACTTCCCCCACAGGGCGCGCTTCCGGATGATGGGAGCGCGCCCTTTCCATGTCCGGGGGTGTTCACGACGGGGGGCGTCATGGGGGTTCGGCTCGGCACGCGGATCGCGGGGCTCTGCCTGGCCGGCACGGTGGCGGTGGTCGCGGCCTCCTGCGCCGGTGACGCCGGCGGGCCGCCGCCGGAGGTCGCGCTTCCCGGCGTCTCGCGCGGCGCGGCGGACGGCGGCCCGGCCGGCGCCCCGCGCCCCACGGTGACGGCGCCCCGGTCCGTCCCGTCCTGGCGGGCGGACGGCGGCTCCGGTCCCGTCGCCGCCCCGGAGCCGTCCGCCCCGGTCCGCGCTCCCGCCTCCTCCCCCCGCCGCGCCCCGGCCGTCCCGTCGTCCCCCGCGGCCGGTCCGGCACCGGGTGACAGCCCCCGGCCGCCGGCCGTCCCGGACTGGCTGCCGCCGGGCCCGGACTCGCCGGACACCGACGCGGTCCCCGACCCGGGGAGCGTGTACGACCGGCTGCGCGCCCCCGACCGGTGCGGCGAGGTCCGGGACACCCTCGCGCAGACGCCGCCGACCGGCGACTGGCGGGTGCTGCGCGGCCTGGCCGAGGGCTGCCTGGCCGTGCAGGGCCGGGGCGGCGACTGGGCGGCGGCGGCCCGGGAGCACGCGGCGCTGGCGGGACGGCTGGACACCTGCAAGGGCCGGGCCGCGTACGCGGTCCTGGACGGGCTGCTCCGCTTCCACCGGCGCCACCCGGGGGCCACCGCGCGGCCCGCCGCGCCCTCCGGTGGCGGGGCGGCGTGCGCGTACGGCATCACCGGGGCGGACGCGGGCGAGGACGGGACGGTGATGCCGGGCGAGGTGGTCCGCGTCCACCTGCGCGACGCCTACTTCGACCCCGCCGAGCTGCTGCGCGACGGCAGCGTGTCCGTCGGCGGGGTGCCCGTGCCGGGCCGGCCGGTCGCCGCGGCCGGGTCCGGTGACCGGCTGACCCTCTCCGTCCTGGTCCCGCCGCTGCCGGCGGACCCGGCCACGCCGGTCGACGTGCGGGTCCGCCTCGGGGCGGTGGAGGCGGTGCTGGAGGGGGCGTTCCGGGTCGTGGGGGGCGGTGCGGGTGGCGGAAATGGCGGAGGTAGCGGGAGTGGCGAGGGTGGCGGGGGTGGCTCGCCGCGGCCGGCGCCGGGCACGTCCTGAGCCGCTCCGGGCGAAGCGGGCGACTCCCCGCGGCTTCCCCCGGGCCGCGCCCCCGGTCACTCCCGGTCGGCGGACGCGGCGTTGTCCAGGCGGAACGCCTCGTTGCCCAGGCCGATACGGGCGTGCCGTTCCGGGGCGCGGGCGCGCAGTACCAGGCCCTGGACCAGGCCGGCGACGATGGCGAGGCCGATGACGCCGGGCAGGAGCCGGCTCAGCGCGGAGCCGGGGCCGGCGCCGACGAGGACGTCGAAGTCCTTGACCGTGTAACCGGCGATCACCAGCAGGGCGAGGCCCGCCAGGGCGGACGCCGCCAGCCGGGCGCCCTGCGCGCGTCCGGCGCCCCGGCGGACGAAGAAGGCGACGACCGAGAACGAGGCCGCCGCCATCAGCACGATCACGCCCAGCGCGCCGATGTTGCCGCCCCAGGTGAACAGGTGCAGGACCGGTTCGGTCGGATCGCCGGTCGGGTGGTCGTCGGCGATCGCGAAGCCGATGACGACCAGCGCGGACACGGCCGTCTGGAGCACCGAGCCGGTGCCCGGGGCGCCGCTGCTGCCGCTGGTCCGCCCGAACGCGGCGGGCAGCAGTCCCTCGCGGCCCATGGCGAAGGCGTACCGGGCGACGACGTTGTGGAAGCTGAGCAGCGCCGCGAACATGCCGGTCACGAAGAGCACGTGCAGGACGTCGGTGAAGGTGCCGCCCAGCCGTGACTCGGTGAGGGAGAACAGCAGCCCGGCGCTCTGCTCGCGGGCGGCGCCGACGATGTGCGCGGGCCCGGTGGCGACGGTCAGCGCCCAACTGCTGAGCGCGAAGAACACGGCCACGCCGCCCACCGCGAGGAACATCACGCGCGGCACCAGGACGTGCGGGCGGCTGGTCTCCTCGGCGTACACGGGCGCCTGTTCGAAGCCGAGGAAGGCGGCGATGCAGAAGCACAGGGCGGTGCCGACGCCCGCGCCGGTCAGGGTGTCGGGGTTGAACGCGTGCAGGGACAGGCCCTGGGGGCCGGGGTCGGTGACGGCGGCGAGGTCGAAGACGACGACGAGGGCGACCTCGATCAGCAGCAGGACGCCCAGCACGCGCGCGTTGACGTCGATCTTCAGCCAGCCCAGCGCGCCGACGGCCAGCACGGCCGCCAGGGCCGGTATCCACCAGGCGATCTCCAGGTCGGCGTAGGTGGCCAGGAGGCCGGAGACCTCGAAGCCGAAGATGCCGTAGATGCCGACCTGGAGGGCGTTGTAGGCGACCAGCGCGACCAGGGCGGCGCCGGCGCCGGCGGTGCCGCCGAGACCGCGGGAGATGTACGCGTAGAAGGCGCCCGCGTTGTGCACGTGCCGGCTCATCTCGGCGTACCCGACGCTGAACAGGACCAGCACCACGCCCAGGACGACGAAGAGCAGCGGCTGTCCGACGATGCCCATCACCGCGTACGTGGTGGGCATGACCCCGGCGACCACCATCAGGGGGGCGGTCGCGGCGAGGACGGAGAGCAGCAGGCCGCCGGTGCCCAGGCGGTCGGCGCGCAGTGCCCGCTCCTGCCCCTTGAAGGTGCTGATGCCGTCGGGCGCGGACGTGGTCGCGCGCGAACTGTCCGTGGTCATCCAGGACCGTCCTTCTCTCGGTGGTTGCGTCGGACTGCGGTGGCCGTGCGGTGTGCCGTGCGGTGGCCGTGCGGTGGCGGTACGGGGGGCCGCGCGGGTGGGTCAGCCCGTGCCGAGGGCGGCGGCTCGGGCGGCGCGGAAGGCGGAGCGCGGGTCGCGGTCGGGGTAGGACCACGGGGCCGGTGTGACGTGGTCGCCGATGCGGTGGAACAGGGCGGCGGCCTCGGCGCCCCGCCGGCCGCAGGACTTGGCGTGGGCCAGGAAGTTGAGGTCGATCAGGCGGCGCGGGTGGCCGTCCTGCTCCCACTCCAGCCACCAGTCGAACGCCGCCTTCATCACCTGCCGGGCGCGGCGGCCGGACCAGTGGCCCGAGGCGCCCGGGTCGGCGGGTTCGTGCCCGGCGGCGGCCAGCACGCGGTAGCGCTCGGCGTGCGCGACGACCGGCAGCACGGCCAGCGGGGAGTCGGCGGGGGCCTGTTCGGCGGCCCAGTTGGCGAAGTCGTACACCTCGTGCAGCGGGTCGGCGCCGGCGTCGGCGCGGCGTTCGGCGAGGCGGGCGACCATCAGATGGTGGGCGTGGTGGTGGTCGGCGTAGCGGCCGCGCACCTCCTCGAAGGCGCGGACGAGGTCCGCGTCGGTTCCCCGTGCACGCTCCAGCATGAGGACGCCGAGCCAGGGGGTGGGGTCGGCCGGGAGCAGCCGGGCGGCCTCCCGGCAGGCGGTCCGGGCGCGGTCCGGGTCCTCCTTGCCGGCCAGGGCCCGGCGTACCCGGGACAGGGCGAGCAGCACGGTGGCGTCGGGCGAGTCGGGTTCGACGAGCAGCCACTCGCGGGTCCAGGCGGCGCAGTAGGACTCCCGGGCGAGGACGGTGACGCGGTGGCCCCGGCGGTCCCAGTCGTCGCCGGTGTGGGCGAGGAGGGAGCGGGCGGACTGCCATCTGCCCTGCGCGAGCGCGGCGCGGGCGGCGGCGAGTTCCGCGTCGTCCAGGGCCTCGTCGAAGGGCTGGGCCGCGGGTCTGCGGCCGCGGCCGAGGGGAGGCGGGGGTGGGGACACCGCGGGGACTTCCTCACGCGACGCGGGGTGTCGGTTGCCTGGGCTGGGTTTGGGCTAGGTCTGGTTTTTTGGGGCGTGTGTTGCGGGTTGCCATGGGCTGGTCACGGACAGCAAAGCGGCAGCCAAGGGTTGGCGTCAAGGGCGAGGAGGGCGTTACACGCGTCAACTCATGGTGTTTTTGCGGTAGTTGAGGATTGGAGTTCTGGTGCTGCTTGGATGGTGTCCATGAGTGCTGCGAGTGCCGCTGACGAGATCCTTGACGTCGTCGACGAACACGACCGGGTGGTCGGGCAGGCGCCACGGGGTGAGGTGTACGCCCGGGGGCTGCGCCACCGGTGTGTGTTCGTGCAGGTCCGGGACGCGCGGGGGCGGATCTTCGTGCACCGGCGGACGGCGGGGAAGCTGGTGTTCCCGTCCCTGTACGACATGTTCGTCGGCGGGGTGGTGGGGGCGGGCGAGTCCTACGACGACGCGGCGCTGCGGGAGGCGGAGGAGGAGCTGGGGGTGTCGGGGCTGGGGCGGCCCCGGTTCCTGTTCAAGTTCCTGTACGACGGCGGGGGCGGGCGCACCTGGTGGTCGGCGGTGTACGAGGCGCGGTGGGAGGGGGCGGTGCGGCCGCAGGTGGAGGAGGTGGCGTGGTTCGACTTCCTGACGGAGGAGGAGGTGGGGCGGCGGCTTGGGGAGTGGGAGTGGGTGCCGGATGGGGTGGCGGCGTATGAGCGGTTGCGGGGGTATGCGGGGTGAGGTGATCGCGGGTCGTTGCGTGGTCCGGCGTCGGTGCTGGGGGGTGGGTCGCGCGGCCCGGCGCTGGCGGGGTGCCGCCGCGCCCACCCGTGCCGCCCTAGGCGGCACGAATGCCCGCGGTTGGGCGGCGGCCCCGCGGTTGGGCGGGGTGGGCGGGGGCGGCGGCCCCGCGGTTGGGTGAGGTGGGTGGGGGCGGGCGTCCCGCCGTTGGGTTGCGGGTGGGGTGGGGCCGGTGGGTCGTTAGAGTCGGGGGGTGAGTGAGTTTGTGCGGGGTGTGCGGTTGTGGTTCGTGCCGGAGGAGGTGCGGCGGGAGGGGGAGACGCCGGACTACCGGTTCTCGCTGGCGAACGAGCGGACGTTCCTCGCCTGGCTGCGGACCGCGCTGGCGTTGATCGGCGGGGGGTTCGCCGTCGACCAGTTCCTGCCCGACCTGCGCGGCGCCTGGCGGATCGGGATCGCGCTGGCGCTGCTCGGCGCGGGCGTGCTGTGTGCGCTGCGGGCCGTGAACCACTGGGTGCGCTGCGAGCGGGCCATGCGGCGCGGCGAGGACCTCCCCGTCTCCCGCTTCCCCGCCCTGCTCGGGGTGGTCGTCGCCGTGCTGGCCGTCGCCATGGTCGTCGTGGTCCTCGTCGGGTGGAAGGGGTGACCGGCGGCCCCCTCACCCCGCGCACCGCCGACCGTGACCCCGGGCTCCAGCCCGAGCGCACCCGGCTCGCCTGGCGCCGTACCACCCTCGCGGGGGCCGTCGCCGCCGTGCTCGCCGCGAAGGCCGCCCTGCACGGGCCCGGCGCCTCGGCGGTCACCGCCGCCGCCGGCGCCCTGTGCTGCGTCCTGTGGCTGGCCGCCCTGCGCCTCGCCCACCGCAGGGTCCGCGTCCTCGCGGCCACCGGCCGCCCGCCCGCGCTCACTCCCCCGCACGCCGCCGCCGTCGCCCTGTGCACCGTGGCGACGGCCGTGTGCGGCATGGTGCTGGTGCTGGCCTGATGCGGCTCCCGCCGCCCGGTGATCACCGTGGCACCGATCACGTTCCGCCGCCCCCCTGGACGCCATACCGACCGGTCGGCATCATGAGGCGGGTACTGTTCACCTGCCCGTAGGAGCGACGATGAGCCCCGACCACCCGCCCGGACTCGATCTCGACCGGCTGCGCGGCCTGCTCGACCGGGAGCGGCCCGGCCTGGTGAACGGGCCGCTGTCCGGCCGGCTGATCGAGGGCGGACGGTCGAACCTCACGTACGCGGTCACGGACGGCGTCTCGCGGTGGGTGGTGCGGCGTCCGCCGCTCGGCCACGTCCTGGCCACCGCGCACGACATGCGGCGCGAGCACCGGGTGATCAGCGCGCTGCGGCCGACCGCCGTGCCGGTACCCGGGACCGTACTGCTGTGCGAGGACGAGGAGGTGCTCGGCGCCCCGTTCTACGTGATGGACTTCGTCGAGGGCACCCCGTACCGCACCGCCGGCCAGCTCCGCCCGCTGGGCCCGGAGCGGACCCGGGACGCGGTGCTGAACCTGGTCGACACCCTCGTCGAGCTGCACGCCGTGGACCCTGCCGGGGTGGGCCTGGAGGACTTCGGGCGGCCGGCGGGCTTCCTGGACCGCCAGTTGCGCCGCTGGGGCAAGCAGCTCGACGCCTCCCGCAACCGCGAGCTGCCCGGCATCGACGAGCTGCACGCCACCCTCGGCCGGGAGCTGCCCGACTCCTCCGCCCCCGCCGTCGTGCACGGCGACTACCGGATGGACAACGTCCTGATCGGCGAGGACGACCGGATCAAGGCGGTCCTCGACTGGGAGATGTCCACCCTCGGCGATCCGCTGACCGATCTGGGGCTGCTGGTGATGTACAGCCGGCCGCTGGGGATGCCGGACTCCCCCGTCTCCACCACCGCCGAGGCGCCGGGGCACCCGGGCCCCGCCGAGCTGATCGAGCGGTACGCCGCCCGCTCGGGGCGGGACGTCTCCGCGGTCTCCTGGTACACGGCGTTCGCCTTCTTCAAGCTGGCCGTGATCCTGGAGGGCATCCACTACCGCTACACGCTGGGCCAGACGGTCGGCCGCGGCTTCGACCGCATCGGCGAGCTGGTCCCCGTCTTCATCGAGCACGGCCTGACCACCCTTCAGGAGGGCTGACCGCCATGGACTTCGCGTTCGACGCACGCACCGAGGAACTGCGCGCCCGGCTCTCGGCCTTCATGGACGAGTACGTCTACCCGGCCGAGCCGGTCGCCCACGAGCAGCGGGCCCGGCTCGCCTCCCCGTGGCAGGAGCCGCCGGTCGTGGCGGAGCTGAAGGCGGAGGCCAAGCGGCAGGGCCTGTGGAACCTGTTCCTGCCCGACGCCGAGTACGGCGCCGGCCTCACCAACCTCCAATACGCGCCGCTCGCCGAGATCATGGGCCGCTCCCCGCAGTTGGCGCCGACGGCGACGAACTGCGCGGCGCCCGACACCGGCAACATGGAGGTGCTCGCCCAGTTCGGCGACGAGACACAGAAGAAGCAGTGGCTCCAGCCGCTGCTCGCGGGCGAGATCCGCTCGGCGTTCGCGATGACCGAACCGGAGGTGGCCTCCTCCGACGCCACCAACATCACCACGCGCATCGAGCGCGACGGCGACGAGTACGTGATCACCGGCCGCAAGTGGTACATCTCCGGGGCGATGCACCCGGACTGCGCCGTCTTCATCGTGATGGGCAAGACCGACCCGGACGGCGCGGACATCCGCCGCCAGCAGTCGATGGTGCTGGTCCCGCGCGACACCCCGGGCGTCACGATCGAACGCGCGATGCAGGTGTTCGGGTACGAGGACCACTACCACGGCGGCCACGCGGAGGTCGTCTTCGACCACGCGCGCGTGCCGGTGGCGAACCTGGTCGGCGAGGAGGGCGGCGGCTTCGCCATCGCGCAGGCCCGGCTGGGCCCCGGCCGGATCCACCACTGCATGCGGCTGATCGGCATGGCGGAGCGGGCGATCGAGCTGATGTGCCGACGGGCGGCGTCCCGGACCGCGTTCGGCAAGGCGCTGGCCCAGCAGGGCGTGGTGCAGAACTGGATCGCCGACGCCCGGGTCGCGGTCGAGCAACTGCGGCTGCTGGTGCTGAAGACCGCCTGGATGATGGACACCGTCGGCAACCGGGGCGCCCACACCGAGATCCAGGCCATCAAGATCGCCACGCCCCGCACGGTCGTCGGCATCCTGGACCGGGCGATCCAGTTGCACGGCGCGGGCGGGGTCAGCCAGGACTTCCCGCTGGCCGAGCTGTACGCCGGGGCGCGCACCCTGATGCTGGCCGACGGGCCGGACGAGGTGCACCAGCGCTCGCTGGCCCGCCGGGAGCTGAAGAAGTACCTCTGAGCCCGCTCAGGGCCGCAGCGCCCGCAGCAGGAGGTCGGCGAGGTGGTCGGCGACCTCCTGCTTGCTGAGCGGGCCGTCGGGGCGGTACCAGGTGGACAGGTGGTGGATGGAGCCGAAGTGGTAGTCCACCACCAGGTCGGCCGGGGTCTCCTTGGTGAAGACGCCGGTGCGCTGGCCCTCCTCGATCAGCGCCCGGAACCGCTCGTGGTAGCGCCGCCGCTCGGCGCGCACCTGGCGGTTCTTGTCCGGGCTGAGGTGGTGCATGGAGCGGAAGAAGATCGACGCGTCGTCGAGGTTCTCGATGGTGGTGACGACGACGTCGGCCGCCGCGTCCCGCAGCCGCTTCTCCACCGGCTCGTCGGCGTCCGCGAAGGCGTCCAGGCGTTCCTGCTGGACGCGCAGCACGCGCGCGTACACCTCGTGCAGCAGGTCGTCCTTGGAGCCGAAGTAGTGGTAGAGCGCGCCCTTGGTGACGCCCGCCGCCTCGACGATCTCCTGCACCGAGGTGCGGTCGTAGCCCCGCTCGGCGAAGAGCCGGGTGGCGGCGGCCAGGAGCCGCTGCGGTACCGGGGTGCCGTCCCCGTCCGTCGTTCTGGGCACTGCCGCCACCTGCCTTTCGTGAACTGTCAGTCGTGGTCCGCGCGGGAGCGCAGTTCCCGCCGGAGGATCTTCCCACTCGCGGTCTTCGGCAGCTCGGGCAGGATCTCCACCTGGCGCGGATACTTGTACGCCGCCAGTCTCTCCTCGCAGTACGCGGCGAGGTCGTCCGGGTCCGCGGCGACGCCCGGCCGCAGGCTGATGTACGCCTTGACGGTCTCTCCGCGGTACCCGTCGGGCACCCCGACGACGGCCGCCTCGCGGACCGCCGGGTGGGTGTAGAGCACGTCCTCGACCTCGCGCGGCCAGACCTTGAAGCCGGACGCGTTGATCATGTCCTTCTTGCGGTCGACGACGTACAGCCAGCCGTGTTCGTCCATGAAGCCGATGTCGCCGGTGCGCAGTTCGCCGCCGGGGAAGGTCTCGGCGGTGGCGTCGGGGCGGCGCCAGTAGCCGGGGACCACCTGGGGGCCGCTGACGACGATCTCGCCCGGTTCCCCGAAGGGCACCTCGGCGCCCCGGTCGTCGACGATCCGCACGACCGTCTCCGGTCCCGGCACGCCCACCGCGAGGGTCCCGGAGGCCGGGTCGACGGGCGCCTCCAGGTGGGGCGGGACGGAGGCGCAGGGGGCGGTGCACTCGGTGAGGCCGTAGCCGTTGCGGATGTACGGGCCGAAGCCGGCGCGGAACTTCTCCACCAGGGCGGGCGGCAGCGGGGCGCCGCCGGAGGAGAGCACCGTGAAGGACGCGAAGTGCTCCCGGGTGGCGGCCGGGTGGGCGGCCAGCGCCATGAAGGCGGTGGACGGGCCGACCGTGTAGTGCGGCCGGTGCTCGGCGAACGCGTCCAGGACGACGCCCGCCTCGAAGCGGTACGCCAGGACGAGCGTGCCGGCGCTGTTCAGACAGGCGCCGAACTGGCAGACCATGCCGGTGATGTGGAACAGCGGGGCCAGCGCGAAGTAGACCGGCGCCGCGGGCAGTGCGAGGCCGGTGCGCTGCCGCTCGGCGTTGTACATGATGTTGCGGTGGGTGTTGGTGGCGCCCTTGGGGGTGCCGCTGGTGCCCGAGGTGTAGCTGATCAGCGCGATGCCGTCGGGCTCCGGGTCGCGGCCCCCGGGGGCGCGGTGCCCGGCGCGGGCCGCCTCGGTGAGGTCGTCGGCGTCGGTGACGCGCAGCCTCTCGAAGGAGAGCACGCGCGCGTCCTGGCGGGTCTGGAAGTCCAGCTCGCAGGCGGTGAGCGCGATCCGCACCGGAGAGTCGGCCGCCGTCTCGCGCAGATACGCCTCCCAGGCCCGGTCGGAGCAGATCAGCGCGGCCACCTCGCCGTCCCGCAGGACGTGCCCGACCTCGCCGGCCTTGTACATCGGGTTGACCGGCACCACCACCGCCCCCGCCTTCCAGGCGCCGAGCACGGCGAGCACGAAGTGCGGGGAGTTCTGCAGCGCGACCGCCACCCGGTCGCCGGGCCGCAGTCCCCGGGCGGCGAGGTGCCCGGCGACGGAGTCGCTCAGCTCGTCCGTCTCGCGGTAGGTCAGGCGGCCGTCGAAGTAGGCCAGGAAGACCCGGTCGGGGGCCTCGGCGGCGGCCCGGCGCAGGGCGTGCACCAGGGACGCCTCGGGGTGCAGCGGCGCCTTCTGGGCGTCGGTGAGCAGCTTCAGCCAGGGCTTGGCGGCGTACCGGGAGGCGGTGGCGCTCATCGGGCGGTCGCCTCCTCCCACTGCCGCTGGAGGCGGTTCATGCCGCGCAGCCAGCGGTCGGGCTCGGTGGCGCGGGCCCGGTAGTACTCGGCGACCTCGGGGTGCGGCAGGATCAGGAAGCGGTCCTCCTCGATGCCCTTGAACAGGGCGTCGGCCACGTCGTCCGGTTCGATGGCGGTCGGGGCGAGGACGAGTTCGCCGGCGCTGCCGCTGGCGGTGAGCATGTCGGTGCGCACGCCCTGCGGGCAGATGGCGTGCACCTTGACGCCGCGGTGGCGGTAGGTCAGCGACAGCCACTCGGCGAAGGCGTAGGCGCCGTGCTTGGTGACGCTGTAGGGGGCGGCGCCGATCATGGTGAGCAGGCCGGCCGCCGAGACGGTGGAGACGAAGCGGCCGGCGCCGCGCTCCAGCCAGTCCGGGAGCAGTGCGTGGGCCGCGCGGACGTGCGCCATGACGTTGACGTCCCAGGCGAGCGCCCAGACCGCCTCGTCGGCCGCCTCGGTGCCGCCGGAGCCGACGCCCGCGTTGGCGCAGTACACGTCGACCCGGCCGCCGAGCGCGTCGCGGGCGTCGGCGACGATCGCCGAGGCGTCGCCCGGGACCGCGACGCCGCCGATCTCGCCGGCCACCGCCTCGGCCTTCGCCGGGTCGAGGTCGTTGACCACGACCCGGGCGCCCGCGGCGGCGAAGCGGCGGGCGAGCGCGGCGCCGATGCCGCCTCCCGCCCCGGTCACCACGACTGCGGCATCCTGCACGGCTTCCACCATCGGTCTCCTTCGACACGGTGCGACACGGCGTGACACGGCGCGGCCCGGACTCCGCGTCGGCGTGCGGACGGTCCGGCGCGGCCCGGCCCGGCGACCGCCAGACTAACCAGTCGGTATGTTCGGCGGAAGGGGTCGCCCGCGGTTCGCCTCGTTCCGCCGGGGCCGTCCGGGCGCTAGCGTGCGTGGGCATGTCAGCCGCTGCGACCACGGAGGTCACCGCCATGACGCTGTCCAGACGGACCCTGCTCGCCGGCCCGGCCGCGGTGGCGGCCACCGGCGGCGCCGCCGAGGCGGCCCCCGCGCACGGCGGCGGGCGCACACTGCGCACCGGCTTCGAACGGCTCGCGGCCGGCGGCTACGCGCTCCTGGACGGGCAGCGGGTCGGCGTCGTCACCAACCCGACCGGCGTCACCCGGGACGTACGCCACATCGTGGACGTGATGCACGCCGACGACCGGGTGGAGCTGACCGCCGTCTTCGGCCCCGAGCACGGCTTCCGGGGCACCGCGCAGGCGGGCGGCTCCGAGGGCCGCTACGACGACCCGGCGACCGGCCTGCCCGTGTACGACACGTACCTCAAGAGCGGGCAGCCTCTCGCCGACGTGTTCACCGCCTCGGGCGTGGACACCGTCGTCTTCGACATCCAGGACGTCGGCGCGCGCTTCTACACGTACATCTGGACGCTGTACGACTGCATGGCGGCCGCGAAGCTGGCGGGCAAGCGGTTCGTGGTGCTGGACCGGCCGAACCCGGTGACCGGGCGGGCGGCGCTGGGGCCGGTGCTGCACCGGGAGTTCGCGACCTTCGTGGGGCGGGAGCCGATCGCCCAGGCGCACGGCATGACCGTCGCAGAGCTGGCGGAGCTGTTCAACGGCGAGTTCCTGACCGCGCCGGTGGAGCTGGAGACGGTGCTCATGACGGGCTGGCGGCGCTCGGAGTTCTACGACGCCTGGGGGCTGCCCTGGGTGCCGCCGAGTCCGAACATGCCGACGCCGGACACCGCCCTGGTGTACTCCGGCACCTGTCTGTTCGAGGGCACCAACCTCTCCGAGGGGCGCGGCACCACCCGTCCCTTCGAACTGCTCGGCGCGGAGGGCGTCGACGGGGCGTGGGCCGCCGCCGCGAACGCGCTGGACCTGCCCGGGGTGCGGTTCCGGGAGGCGTACTTCGCGCCGAGCTTCTCCAAGTTCCAGGGAAAGACGGTCGGGGGCGTGCAGCTCCATGTGCACGACCGGGCCGCGTTCGACCCGGTGCGCACCGGGATCGGGCTGCTGGTGACCGCCCGGCGGGTCTGGGCGGGCTTCGCCTGGCGGCCGGACCTGTGGATCGACAAGCTGACCGGCTCCACCCGGGTGCGCACGATGATCGACGCGGGCGCGGACACCGACGAGGTGACGGGCGCCTGGCGTCAGGAGCTGGCGGCCTTCCGCCGGGTGCGCGGGCGGTACCTGCTGTACCGGTGACGTCCGGCGGCCGTGACGTATGGCCGGCTCGGCCCCGGCGCGGGACGATACGGGCTGAGCCCCCGCCCCGGGGCACGAGGGAGCCCGTCATGGCCGGTCCGCGGATGAGCGTGTCGCCCTACTGGGAGCTGGTTTTCGACGCCGACGGGGACACCGACGCCGGGCGGCGGGACCGGCTGCTCGCCGGGGCGGCGGAGCGCGGGGTGCGCGACCTGATCGTCGTCGCGCACGGCTGGAACAACGACCGCTCGTTCGCCACCGGCCTCTACAGCCGCTTCCTCGCCCCGGTGCCCGCGCTGGCACCGGCCGCCCGGATCGGGTACGCGGGCGTGCTCTGGCCGTCGATGCGGTTCACCGACGAGCCGATCCCCGACTTCCCGCGCACGGCCGCGCCGCAACCGGACCCGGGCCCCGGGCTGTCCGAGGAGACCCGGCGGGCCCTGTCGGCGGTGTTCCCGGGCCGGGCGGCCGTCGTCGGGCAGCTCGCCCGGCTGCTCGGACGGCGGCCTGCCGAGGAGAGCGCACTGGAGGAGTTCCGGGCGCTGGTGCGGCTGCTGGCGGAGCCGGTGCCGCCCGGGCCGCGGGAGCCGTCCGCGACGGACACCCCGGGCGAGGGCGAGCCATGGATGTTCTCCGCCCCGGCGGCTCGGGTCTGCGCGGAGTTCGCCGAGGCGGCCGGTCACGGGCGGCCGCCCGGCCCGGCGACCGCCGCCCCGCCGCTGCCCGGCCTGTGGGACGGGGCCCTCGAACTGGTGCGGCAGGCGACGTACTACGCGATGAAGCGCCGCGCGGGCACCGTCGGGGAACGCGGGCTCGGCCGGGTGCTCGGGGAACTGGCCGCGGCGGCACCCGGCGTACGGGTGCACCTGGTGGGGCACAGCTTCGGCGCCCGCCTGGTGTCGTTCGCGCTGCGCGGGCTGCCCGAGGGCGTGCGCGCGGTGAAGTCCGTGACCCTGCTCCAGGGGGCGTTCTCGCACTACGCGTTCGCCCCGCGCCTGCCGTACGACGCCCGCGCGGGAGGCGTCCTGCACGGCCGGCCGCGGCGGGTCGACGGGCCCCTGGTGTGCTGCTGGTCGCGGCACGACGGGGCACTGGGCACGCTGTACCCGCTCGCCTCCCGGGTGGCCGGGGACGACCGGTCGGTGGACCTACCGGACATCGGCCGGACGCTGCGCGAGCGGTGGGGCGCGATGGGCTACGACGGGCTGCGCTCGGTGCCCGGCACGCGCGCGTGCACGCTCGCCGGGGCCCTGCGCGGCGCGCTGCCCGCGGCGGGCTGCGTCAACGTGGACGCCTCGGCGGTGGTCCGGCGCGGCCGGCCGCCGTCCGGGGCGCACAGCGACATCCTGCACACGGAGCTGGCCGCACTGGTGCTGGCGGCGGGGCGGATCGGCTGACCGCCCCGCCACCCGCCGGCCTCACCGGTGCGAGGTGAACTCCACGACCTGCTGGTAGGTCGGCCGGTTCTGCCAACTGATCGGGCCGTGCTTGATGCCGCCCAGGGTGCGGTGCACGATCGCGTCGGCGCACCACTGGTCGCCCGCGGCGCAGGTGTCGTCGCCGGGGTAGACCTGCGCGGGCGTCTTCGCCGCCGCCTCCTTCAGGGTGGCGAGCAGCGCGTCCCGGCAGGCCCCGAGGTCGCCGCCGCCGCAGTAGGTGCGGGCCAGCGGGCCCTGGACGGGCTCGCCGAGCACCGCCCGTACGTCCTTGTCGACATAGCTCCACCAGCCGTACTGGAAGGCGCTGCCGGCGTGCGCGCCGGTCGCGCCGTGCCCGGCGGACGGGGACTCGTCGACGGACAGGTTGCGGGTGAAGGCGGTGTAGAGGTCGTCGCCGAGGCCCGGGGCGAACTGGGCCCGCACCAGCAGCGGCCACCAGGCGTCCATCGTCCGGATCGCGTCGGCGTGGGCGTACTTCTTCGAGCCCGCCGAGGTCTCGGCGCGCTTGCCGCCCGCCGTGAGCCAGGCCCGCAGCCGGTCGACGGCCGCCTTGGCGGCGGTGTCGGTCACCGGCACGGAGTCGATCACCTTGAGCAGCTTGGGCAGCACGTCCTCCGCGCGGAGGTCGGCCAGCCCCGCGTCGGCCATCGCCCGGACCAGCGCGGCCCGGGTCACCCCGCCCGCGGCGACCAGCGCGCGCACCCGGTCGTCGAGCAGGTCGCCGCGGTGCACGGAGCCGTTGCCCCAGGAGGCCGCCGAGTAGTTTGCGGCCACCTTGTTGTTCCAGGAGACGTAGTAGTCCTGGTCGGTGGAGCGGGGGTGCGCGGACGGGGGCGTGTACCGGGCGGTGTTGGCCGCCGGGTCCCAGTCCCGCCACTCCCGCTCGGGCCGCGCCCAGACGGGGAAGTCGGGGTCGACGCCGTCGGCCCGCACCGGGTTGTCGCCGCTGTTGTAGTACGCGGTGTGCTCGGCGTTGGCGTAGAACCAGTTGAAGGTGTAGTTGATGTGCTCGGTCGCCCGCTGGAAGTCCCCGGGGCCCTTGACGTAGTCCGGGTCGTTCAGCATCTGGAAGCCGATGATCGAGTCGGCCTCGTGCAGGAACGAGGAGCGCAGCGAGGTGTAGGCGACCTTCTTGCCGCCGACGGTGGCCCGGTACTCCACCGGCCCGTACTTCGTGCGCCAGACCCGCATCGTGTAGGACCCGGCGGCGGTGCCGTCGGCGACGGTGGGCTTCCAGGAGTTCTTCCGCTCGATCTTCTCCATCGGCGTGCAGGTGCCGCGGTACAGGTAGTGGTAGTCGTCCTGGCACAACTCGACGGCGTAGGTGTCGATGATGTCCTGCCCGGAGGTGGTCGCGCTCCAGGCGTAGTCCTGGCCGCGGCCCAGTTCGACGTACATGCTCAGACCCGCGAAGGAGGCGCCGCGGGCGCTGATGCCGGGGCCCTGGATCTCCTGGAGCATCAGCAATTGCGGGGCGAAGTACCCGGTCTGCGGGCCGAAGACGGCGACGGGGTGGCCGCTCGCGGTGTGCGCGCCGCTGACCACCAGGGCGTTGGACATCCCGCGCCGGGCCGAGCCGAGCGCCGCCCGCGCCGCGGCCCGGTCGGCGGTGCCGGCCGCCGCGCCGCCCGTACGGTCGTACAGCAGCGGTTCCGCCGTCACCGAGCCGGCGTCGGGCAGCGCGCGGCCCTGCGGGTCCGCGGGCCGGGGCAGGTACGGGAAGCTGCCGTCGCGGACGGTGCGCACGGCCTCGGGGTCGTCGCGCTGGCGGAAGGACTCCCAGACCTCGGTGCCCTCGCGTACGCCGTACTTCTGCTGGGCGGCCAGCAGCGACAGGGCGTTGTCCACCTCGCCCCCGCCGCCGGAGCCGAACAGGGCGCCGATCACCGAGGCCAGCGCGACCAGGTCGGTGGGCTTGAAGTGCTCGATGGTGCCGGCGTTGGTGATCGCGTCCTTGTGGCCGGTCAGGACGTACTCGCCGGGGAAGTAGCGGCCCTTGTCGGAGGCGTCGATGTAGGCGTTGATCCCGGCGAGGTAGGCGTCGACGTCGGCGAGGGCCAGCTTGCCGCGCTCGCCGGCCCGGGCGGCGGCGCTGTCGATCTGCGCCTGGAGTTCGGCCTCGGTGTAGGGGGCGGTGCGCCAGAACTGCTGTTCAAGTCCCTGGTTGGCGGGGGCGCCGCCGGCGAACGGCGTCAACTGGCCGCGTCCGACGTGCCGGAAGAGGTCCATCAGCCACAGCCGGTCCTGGGCGGCGGCGTACCCGGCGCCGAACTCGGTGCCGTAGCGGGTGGTGCCGGTGATGTGCGGGACGCCGGTCCTCTTGTCCCGGACGATCGTCACGTCGGTGCGGCCGGCCGGGCGGGTGGTGGAGGCGACCTGGTCGGCGGGGACACCGAATGAGGCGTCATTGAAGAAGCTGTTGATCTTGTCATCGGTCAGCGAGGGGTGGCCGGCGGCGAGGTTCGCGTAGGGCCCGAGCTGATCCTCGGCGTGCGCCGGCTGGGTGCCGAACGCCTGGTTGAGCAGGATTTCGGCGAGGGTGGCGTTGCCGTTCTGGCCGGGCGGCAGGATGTCGGAACACCGCCCCCCGCAGTGGTCGTTCGCGGCGGTCGCGGCGGTGTCCTGTTTTGTGCCCGGGGTCGTGTCCGCCGCCCATGCCGGGGAAAGCGGTGACAAAAGACCGGCAATGAGGACGCATATGGACGCGGACTTCAGGAACCCGTGGATTCCGCGGGGAGTTCTCAGTCTGTCGAGGGCGTTGCGTGGGGTGCGCCGTGGCATGGCGGCTCCTCCCGACGGGGATGGGCCGGGACGTTACCGCCGGTATCCCCGGGAGTGAAGATGAACATGCGTCACTTTTCAGATCAGGTACAGGGGATACACAGGTCACGGAGACCGACTCACGCGGCACCCGGAAGGGCCAGCGGCAGTTGCCGGACAGCGGAGGGATCCGATCCGGGTGCCGGTACGTCTATTCGGCGACGTCCGTACGACGGCCGTACGAAGGCCGGGCGGCGGCGCCGAAGTGACCGGAAAACAGGTGCAGGTGTGACGGAGGTGCAGGGCGATGGCCGGTTTCCGGAGTCTGGCGAGACAAGTCCGCGATCCACGCTGCGACCTGGCGCTGCGGCGCTACTCGCTGCGCAAGTGCCTTGAGCGGTTCGCCCCTTACGGGCACAGGGCGACCTGGGACCATCTGTGCTCGCGGTGGGGTTTCGGGCCCGAGGACAGGTCCCCCGACCCGGCGCGGCTGGTGGCCGCGCTGGACGAGCTGGAAGAGGCGCGCAAGGTGTGGCTCGCCTATGAGGTGGAGTTCGCCGCGCGCCGCAGGAAGGAGAAGCACGACGGGCTGCGCAGGCCCGGCTACGTGGACGACTGGCACCGCCTGACCTGGGGCGGTTTCGGCGTGGCATGGTGCGACGACCCGCGGCTGCACCCCCGTGAGCCGCTGGCCGAGGTGCTGCGCCGGCTGATCGCCGCGCTGGAGCGCGAGCCGGGCGAGGTCTGCCCGGTGTGCGCGGGCGAGCAGTTGACCTGGCGGTACGACCTCGATCACGAGCCGTCCGAGGGTCCGGTCTGCACGGACTGCGGCATCCTGGTGCCGTGCCCCGTGCTCACCCAGGAGGCCCTGACCATGGCCCGGCGCGAACGCCTGCTGGTACCGGCGTGACGACGAGCCCGCGCGGCCACGGGGCGGCGTGCGGCGCGCCGGTTCGGTCCCGGGGTGCGCGAGGGCGTGCCGGGGCGGCTATGAGCCACGGTGACGGCGAGCCGACGCGGAGGTGTGCCGACGTGCCCACGAACCGGCATGACCACGAGCCGGTGTGACGACGGGTGCGGACGACGGGGGACGCCGTCCGGTCCCGCCGTGGGCCTCCCCACGTCCACGGCGGGCAGGACCAGAGTCTTGGCCAAAGCATCCCGTTCGACGGCGGTCAGGCCGGTGACCGGACGGCCCGCCACCCGGACCTCGCCGGCGCTCGGCGCGAGGGTCCCGGCGACCAGGCGGGTCAGCGTCGACTTGCCGATGCCGCTCGGGCCGACCACGGCGAGGTGCTCGCCGGGCGCGATCCGCAGGTCGAGGGAGTCCAGGACGGGTTCGGCCCCGACTCCGTACGCCAGGGTCACGTTCCGCAGTTCGACGGCGAGGGGGGCGGCGGGTCCCGTCCCGCTGTGGTCCACGGCCGGGAGGGCAGGTGAACCGGCCGAGGGCGCGGTGGGGGTCGGCGCCTTCAGGTCGGCGGGCGTCGCGGCATCGCCGGGCCCCGTGATGCGGTCCAGGACGATCAGCAGGCGGGCGCCCGCCGCGCCGAGGGCGGTCATGAGAGTGTGCAGGGCGGGCAGCAGCGACTGGACGAGGTAGGTGAACGCGCCCAGCAGCGCGCCCGCCGTGACGCCCCGGTCGCGCAGCCAGGGCACGGCCAGCAGCAGGGCGAGCACCGGGAGCTGGCCGGAGACGCCGAGCGCGGCGGTGCGTACGGCGGCCCAGCGGGCCAGCGTCCGGGACGCGGCGGCGGCGCCGGCCACCAGGTTTGCGCCGTGCCGCGCCGCCTCGGGTCCGGTCGCGCAGGCGGTGAGGTCGCGCAGGGCGGCGCGGGTGCAGGCGGCGTGGTCGCCCAGTTCCTCGTCGGCGGCCAGCGCGCGCCGCTGGGCCGCCGCCATCCGCCGCAGGGTCGCCAGGAACAGTGCCAGCCCCGCCGTCAGCGGCGGCAGCACCACCACCAACAGCGCGGGGTGCAGGGACAGCAGTCCGAGCAGGGCGCCGGCGGCGGTGAAGACGAACGAACGCAGGGTGAGGACGAGTCCGGCGAAGCTGTCCCGGGCGATCTCCACCTGGTTCGTCAGCCGGGAGACCGCCGCCCGGTCGGTGCCGCCGGGGCCGTGCAGGGCCTGGTCCAGGGACCGGTCGACCGCGCGGCGCACGAGCCCGTCGCGGAGCGGTTCGGTGAGTCCGGCCAGTTCGGCGAAGACGCCCCGGATCACCGGCGCGCCGAGCAGGACGGCCGCCGCGGCGACGCCGAGCCAGAGCAGCCCCCGGCGGGTGTCCCCGGCGAGGAAGCCCTGGTCGACGGAGTGGGCGACGCCGTAGCCGACCACGAAGGTCTGGCCCGCCTCGGCCAGCGACCACAGGCCGAGCCGGGCCAGCACGCCCTTGCGGCCGGCCAGGAAGCGGCGGGCGCGCGGCGCGATCCGGCGCAGCGCCCCCGCCCCGGGGCCCGGGGGCGGCGTCATGCCCGTACTCCGGCGGGCGAGGGGTCGCGGTCGTCTCGTGCGAACGGCCCGCCGGGCGACGGGTCACCGCCCGGCGGACCGAGGAAGGGCGACGGGTCACCGCCCGGCGGGCCGAGGAAGAGCGGCGGGTCACCGCCCGGCGCACCGAGGAAGGAAGGCGGGTCACCGCCCGCCCGGCCGGCGCGGTCCGCCGCGGTGTTCCACCAGCAGGCGGGAGCCGGTGCCGCGGCGTTCGCCGAAGGCGTCGTCGGGGTTGGACAGCACACAGGTGTCCAGGGAGAGGCAGCCGCAGCCGATGCAGTCGGTGAGGTGGTCGCGCAGCCGGTTGAGCTGCTGGATGCGCTCGTCCAGCTCGGAGCGCCACGCCTCGGAGAGGCGGGCCCAGTCGTCGCGGGTGGGGGTGCGCTCCTCGGGCAGTTCGGCGAGCGCCTCGCGGATCGTGGCCAGCGGGATGCCGACGCGCTGGGCGGCGCGGATGAAGGCGACCCGGCGCAGCGTGTCCCGGCTGTAGCGACGCTGGTTGCCCGGGGTGCGGCGGCTGCTGATCAGGCCCTTGGACTCGTAGAAGTGCAGGGCCGAGACGGCGGCGCCGCTGCGCGCGGCGAGCTGGCCGACGGTGAGCTCGTGGATCTTCTCGGGAATCTGAGGCACTCCGCAGACCCTACCCACCGGGTCCGTTGACAGGGGCCGCCCGGCCGACCATGCTAAGCAGTTGCTTAGCGATGACGTTGATGTGGGAGGCCGGGACAGATGGCAGAGCCGAGGATCTTCACCTCCGCCGACGAGCTGAAGGCGGCGGTGGGCGAGCGGTTGGGGTACACCGACTGGCTGGAGGTCGACCAGAAGCGGATCGACCTGTTCGCGGAGGCGACGGGCGACCACCAGTGGATCCACGTGGACCCGGAGCGGGCCGCCGCGGGCCCGTTCGGCACCACGATCGCCCACGGGTACCTGACCCTGTCGCTGCTGCCCCTGTTCGGGCCGCAGTTGCTCACCGTCGAGGGCGTGAAGATGGGCGTCAACTACGGCACCAACAAGGTGCGCTTCCCCGCCCCCGTGCCGGTCGGCTCCCGGGTGCGCGCCACCGCGACGATCACCGGCGTCGAGGACGTCACGGGCGGCGTCCAGGTGGCCGTCGCCTTCACCGTGGAGCGCGAGGGCGGCGACAAGCCGGTGTGCGTCGCGGAGTCCGTCTCGCGCTACTACCTCTGACCGGCGCCCCGGTCCTTGGCCCCCACCATGCGCAGCACGAGGTCGGCGTAGAGCGCGCCGACCTCGTCCGGGGTGCGGGGCCCGGCGGTGTTGAACCAGCGGGCCACGTCGATGCAGAGGGACAGCACGGCGAGGGTGGTGCCCTTGACGTCGAGCACCTCGAACTCGCCGGCGGCGATGCCGTCCTCGATGATCCCGCGCACCTCGGCGTCGCACTGCCGGCGCAGCGCCACGATCTCGGCGCGGGCCTCGGGGCCGAGCGCGTCCAGCTCGTACTGCACCACCAGAGCGGTGGTGCGCCGGCCGGCGTGCCAGCGGACGAAGGAGCCGACCGCGTCGGCGAGCCGCTCGGTGGCGCTGCCCTCGCCGCGGGCCGCGGTGCGCAGGATGTCCAGCGCCCGGTCGTGGCCGATCCGGCTGATGCGGTGCAGCAGCTCTTCCTTGGTCTTGTAGTGGATGTAGAGCGCGGCCGGGCTCATCCCGGCCCGCCCCGCGATGTCCCGGGTGGTGGTGGCGTGGTAGCCGCGCTCGGCGAACGCCTCCACGGCGGCGACCAGCAGCTTCCGGGCCGCGTCAGGGGTGACCTCGCTCCAGGGCTCGGTGTCGCCGCCCCTGGTCTCCTCCGCCGTACTCATCGCCTCTTGGCCCCTCTCGGTGACAGGAGGTCCACCATACCGCCGAAACTGAGCGACCGCTTAGCGCACCCCTGGTCAGAGCTTTTCGAACGGGTCATGGGCGGCGAGCAGCTTCTCCAGCCGGGCCTGGTCGACCCGGCTGACGAGCTGCCCGGCCTCCTGCCGGTCGCGGATGATCTTGGCGAGGGTGAAGGCGGAGGTGACGAGGTAGAGGACGGCGATCCCCAGGAAGGCCCGCACCCAGGCGTCGGCCTCCAGATTGACGATGCCGATGGCGGTCGCGGCGATGGCGACCGCGAACGACGCGACCGCCTGCCCGTAGAAGGCGGCGGTGCTCTGCTGCTTGACCGGTGTGTCACTCATGCCGACCAGCGTCGGCGCACCCGGCCGCCGCCGCATCCGCCGGAATACTCAGACCGGCTACTCAGAACGGCTGCTCAGACCGGCTGCTGAGACCGGCTGCTGAGACCGGCTGCTCAGTCCGGCTGCTCAGTCCGGCTGCTCAGAACGCCGATACGCCGGTCAGCGCGCGCCCGATGACCAGCTTCTGGATCTGGCTGGTGCCCTCGTAGAGGGTCATCACCCGGGCGTCGCGCAGCAGCTTGCCCGCCGGGTACTCGTCGATGTAGCCGTAGCCGCCGAAGACCTGAAGGGCGTTGTTGGCGGCGCGCACGGCGGCCTCCGAGGCGAACAGCTTGGCCTTGGAGGACTCGACGGCGAAGGGCTGCCCGCGGTCGATCAGGTCGGCGACCCGCCAGGTCAGCAGCCGGGCGGCGTCCACGTCGACGGCGATGTCACTGATCAGCTCCTGGACGAGCTGGTGACCGGCGATGGGCTTGCCGAACTGCTCGCGCTCCCCCGCGTACCGGACGGCCGCGTCCAGCGCGGCCTGGGCTATGCCGACGCAGCCGGCCGCGACCGACATCCGGCCCTTGGCCAGGGCGGACATGGCGACCGGGAAGCCCCGGCCCTCCTCGCCCAGCAGCGCGGAGGCGGGTACCCGGACGTCCTCCAGGACCAGTTCGGCGGTGGCCTGGCCGCGCAGGCCGAGCTTGCCGTGGACGGTGCGGCGGGACAGGCCGGGGGTGTCGGTGGGCACCAGGAAGGCGGAGACGCCCTTGTGGCCGGGGGCGTCGGTGGAGCGGGCGAAGAGCAGGACGACATCGGCCCAGGTGCCGTTGGTGATGAACATCTTGGTGCCGTTGATCACGTAGTCGCCGCCGTCGCGGACCGCGCGGGTGGCGAGGTTCCCGGCGTCGGAGCCGGTGCCCGGCTCGGTCAGGCCGAAGCAGCCGACGTACTCGCCGGAGGTCAGCCCCGGCAGCCACCGGCGCTTCTGCTCCTCGTCCCCCCAGGCGGCGACGGTCTTGGCGACCAGGCCGAGGGAGACCGAGACGATGCCGCGCACCGAGGAGTCGCCGCGGCCCAGCTCCTCGGTGACCAGGCAGTACGCGAGGTGGTCGCCGCCGCAGCCGCCGTACTGCTCGTCGACGGTGAGCCCGAGGAAGCCGACCTCGCCGAGCTTCTTCACGATGGCCCGGTCGACCTCCTCGGCCCGGTCCCAGGCCACGACATGGGGGGCGATCTCGCGCTCCACGAAGTCCCGGGCCAGTTGCCGCACGGCCCTCTGCTCCTCGCTCAGCTCCAGGTCCATGGCGCCCCACCTCACAGGAAAATTAGCACTGCTAGTTTCTCTTGGCAGCCCTACTATGTGCGCCATGGCCCGACCGCGCAAGCCCCTGCTCAGCACCGACCGGATCGTCCAGGCGGCTCGCGCCCTGGTGGACGCGGAGGGGCTGGCCGCCGTTTCCACCCGCCGCCTCGCCGCGGAACTCGGGGTGAGCGGCCCCTCGCTCTACAACCACTTCCGCACCAAGGACGAGATCCTGGAGGCGGTCGCCGACTCGGTGAGCGCCCAGGTCGACCTGTCGATGTTCGAGGACGGCCGGCCCTGGCGGACCGCGCTGCACGACTGGGCCGTCTCCTACCGGGCCGCCCTGCGCGACCACCCCAACATCGTCCCGGTGCTGGCCCGCGGCCCCGGCCGCCGCCCGGCCGCGCTGCACCTGGCGGACGCGGTGTACGGGGCGATGGTCGAGGCGGGCTGGCCCCCGGCGCAGGCCACCTCGATCGGCGCGCTGATGCGGTACTTCGTCATGGGCTCGGCGCTGGGCTCCTTCGCGGGCGGCTTCCCGGACGACGCCGGCGCCTACGACCCCGAGGACTACCCGCACCTCCAGCAGGCCCACCGGCTCGCCGAGCAGCAGGAGAAGATCGACGAACGGGCCTTCGAGACGGGCCTGGCCGCCCTGCTGGACGGGCTGGCCCAGCAGTACGAGCAGGTACAGCGGACGGCGTAGCTCCGCTCACCGCGGCGGCGCCGGGTCAGGCGTCCGCCGCCCGGCCGTGACGCCGGGTCAGGCGTCCGCCGCCGCCCGGGTGAGCGTCTCGTCGGCGGCGGCGCCCGCCAGCACGGCGTCCAGCAGTCCGGGGTAGCGCGCGTCGAGGTCCTCGCGGCGCAGGGTGAGCAGGTTCTCCCGGCCGGAGGGGCGCTGCCAGATGACGCCGCTCTCGCGCAGCACGCGCCAGTGGTGGGTCATGGTCGACTTGGCGGTGATCCCCAGGACCGCCAGCACGCTGCCGCAGTTGTGCTCCCCGCCCGCGTCGAGCACCCGCACGGCGGCGAGCCGTACCGGGCTGCCCAGCGCGGACAGCACGCTCTCGATCCGGATCTGGTCGCGATCGGGGTGGCGGCTCATGCTCCCACAGTACCGCGACATACGAACGTTCCCTCGGTACGCCTTTCCTCGAACAGTCCGACTGCACTAAGTTCCTCGTACAGTAGAACGATGTGACGGCCCGGGTGCCCCGGCCGCCACACGCGTCCGTACGCGCCGACCCCGAAGGAGCGTCTTGTCATGTCCGCTACCTCAGCGCCGTCCCGCGGGGCCCCCGGAGGCGCCCCGCGCCACCTGGGGTGGACCCTCGCCCTGCTCGCCCTGGCCCAGTTGCTCTACGGCCTCGACCTGAACATCGTGTTCGTGGCCCTCCCGGAGATCGGCCAGGACCTGGGCTTCCCCGGCCAGACCCAGCAACTGGTGGTCAGCGCCTACGTCGTCTTCGCCGGCGGCTTCCTGCTGTTCGGCGGGCGCGCGGCCGACCTGCTGGGCCGGCGCCGGATGTTCGTCCTCGCCCTCACCCTGTACGCGCTGGCCTCGCTGGCCGGCGGTCTCGCGCCCGGCCCCGGGTACATCGTCGCGGCCCGGGCCGTCCAGGGCATCGGCGGCGCGCTGCTGCTGCCGTCCACCCTCTCCCTGATCAACACCCTGTTCGCGGAGGGCCCCCAGCGGAACCGGGCCCTCGCGGTCTGGGGCGGCGCCGGCGCCAGCGGTCTGACCCTCGGCGCGCTCCTGGGCGGCGTGCTGACCGACAACTTCGGCTGGTCCGCCGTCTTCTACGTCAACGTGCCGCTCGGCGTCCTGATCGCGCTGGGCGCGCTGTACGTCGTCCCGCGCGACCCCGCCCGCACCGAGCGCCGCAGGTTCGACCTGCCGGGCTCGCTCAGTGTCACCGGCGGTGCCACCCTGCTGGTGTTCGCCCTCGTCGAGGGCCCCGAACTCGGCTGGGGCGACGGGCTGGTGATCGGTGCGTCCGTCCTCGCCGTCCTGCTGCTGGCGCTGTTCGCGCTCGTCGAGGCGCGCAGCGCCGACCCGCTGATGCCGTTCCGGCTGCTGCGCAACCGCCACCTCACCGTCGGGATGCTGGTCACCTTCCTCTACATGGCGACCTTCGGCGTGCTGCCGTACTTCCTCACCGTGCTGATGCAGAGCGTGCACGGCTACGACGCCCTGCGCACCGGTCTGGGCTTCCTGGTGCCGTCCCTCGCGATCGCCACCGGCACCCAGCTCGGGGAGCGGCTGGCCGGCCGGATCGGCACCCGCGCCACCCTGGTCACCGGCTTCGTCACCGGCGTGGCCGGGACGGTCGCCCTCGCCTTCGGCTTCGACGTCGACGCCGGGTACGGGCTGCTGGTGCCCGGCCTGATCGTCTCCGGCGTCGGCCAGGGCATCGTCTGGACCGCGATGTGGATCGCGGCGGCGACCGGTACCGCCCCGCACGAGCAGGGCGTGGCCAACGGCATGGCGTCGACCGCCCTGAACCTCGGCAACGCCATCGGCCTGGCCGTCTTCACCGTCCTCGCCGACCTCGGCACCGAGGGCCTGACCGGCCGGGAGCTGAGGGCCGCGACGGCCGACGGCGAGTTCCGGGTGGTGCTGCTCACCGCGGCGGGCATGGCCGCCGGCCTGCTCGCCACCCTTCTGCTGAAGCGGCGGCCGGAGCGCGTTTCCGGACCGGCGCCGGAGGGCGAGGAGGTGCTGGTGGCCCGCTGAGCCATGGGCGGCGGCACCGACGCTTCGGCGGGGACCGAAGCGTCGGTGCGCCATGCTGGACCCATGGCACGGGACCCCCAGGCAGGACACCTCGCGCGGCTCGCCGCGCTGATCGCCGACGACACGCGGGCCGCGTGTCTGCTGGCGCTGCTCGACGGGCGGGCCTGGACCGCCGGTGAGCTGGCCCGGCACGCGGGCGTGGCCCCCTCCACGGTCAGCGAGCACCTCGGCAAGCTGGTCGCGGGCGGACTGCTCAGCGAGGAACGCCAGGGGCGGCACCGGTACGTGCGGCTGGCCGACGACCGGGTGGCGCACCTGGTGGAGGACCTCACCGCGCGGATCGCGCCCGAGGCGGCGGCCCGGCGGCCCCGTACCCTGGCCGCGGCGGGCGCCGGGTCGGCGATGGCCCGGGCCCGGACCTGCTACGACCATCTCGCCGGGCGGCTCGGGATCGCGCTGACCGACGCGCTGACCGCCCGGGGCCTGCTGCGGCAGGACACCGGGTTCGCGCTGACGGAACCGGGGCTGGCCTGGTTCGCCGGCGCCGGTATCCCGCTGTCCCGCACCGGCCGCCGTCCGCTGGCCCGGGCCTGCCTCGACTGGACCGAGCGGCGGCCCCACCTCGCGGGCGTCGCGGGCGCGGCCCTGTGCCGGCACGCGCTGGACGCGGGCTGGTGCGTACGCGTCGGCAGCGCGCGGGCGGTGAAGGTGACGGAGGCGGGCGAACGCGCGCTGTCCGAACTGCTCGGCATCAACGCGGCGGCCCTGCGCTGACCCGGCCCCGGCTTTCCCGGACCGGATCAGCCCTGCGCGGACCCGGCCCCGACTGCCCGGACCGGATCAGCCCTGCGCGGGCCGGCCCCAGCCCCCGGCCGGGTCGGCCCAGCGCGGGCCCGGTCCCGGCCCCCGGACCCGTCCGGACCCGTCCGAGAACCGCCGCCCCCCTCCCCCGTAACGTCAGGAGCATGATGAACGTCTCCCCCGCCCGCCGTCCCGAGCTGCTCGCTGCCGGTGCCGCCACGGTCACCGTGGTGCTGTGGGCCTCCGCCTTCGTCTCCATCCGCAGCGCGGGCGCGGCCTACTCGCCGGGCGCGCTGGCGCTCGGCCGGCTGCTGTCCGGGGCGCTGGTGCTGGGGGTGATCTGCCTGCTGCGCCGCGAGGGGCTCCCGCCCCGGGCGGCCTGGCGGGGCATCGCGATATCCGGCGTGCTCTGGTTCGGCTTCTACATGGTCGCCCTGAACTGGGGCGAGCAGCAGGTCGACGCCGGCACCGCCGCGCTGGTGGTGAACATCGGCCCGATCCTCATCGCGCTGCTCGGCGCCCGGCTGCTCGGCGACGCGATGCCGCCCCGGCTGCTGGCGGGGATGGCGGTCTCCTTCGCCGGGGCGGTGACCGTCGGGCTGTCGATGTCCGGCGAGGGCGGGGCCTCGGTGCTCGGGGTGGTGCTGTGCCTGCTGGCCGCCGGGGCGTACGCGGCCGGAGTGGTCGCCCAGAAGCCGGCCCTGGGCCACGCGAGCGCCCTGCAGGTGACGACGTTCGGGTGCCTGACCGGGGCGGTGCTCTGCCTGCCGTTCGCGGGGCAGTTGGCAGGCCAGGCGGCCGACGCGCCCCTCTCGGCGACGCTCAACATGGTCTACCTCGGCGTCTTCCCGACCGCGCTGGCCTTCACCACCTGGGCGTACGCCCTGGCCCGTACGACGGCCGCCCGGATGGGCGCGACGACGTACGCGGTGCCCGCGCTGGTCGTCCTGATGTCGTGGCTGGCGCTGGACGAGGTGCCGGGGGCGCTGACGCTGGTCGGCGGGGCGCTGTGCCTGGCGGGGGTGGCGGTGTCCCGGTCCCGGAGCCGGCGGGCGGCCGCCGCTCCCCGGGTGGTGGCGGAGCGGCGGCCGGAGGAGCCCGCCCGGATCCAGGACCGGACCTAGAAGACGACCAGGGCCCGGCCCCCCTTGCCGGCCAGCATGTTGTCGAAGGCCGCCGGGATGCCGTCCAGGGCGATGCGCTCGGTGACCAGGGCCCCGAGGTCGAGGCGGCCGGCGCGCACGTGGTCGGCGAGGACCGGCAGGTCGCGGGCCGGGTCGCAGTTGCCGTAGACGCAGCCGGCCAGGGTGCGGCCCCAGTGGAAGATCTCCAGGGCGTTGAAGGTGACCTGCTGGTCCTTGCCGCCGATGCCGACGACCGTGGTGCGTCCGCCGCGCCGGGTGGACTCCCAGGCGGTGCGGATGGTGACCGCGCGGCCGACGCACTCGACGGCCACGTCGACGCCCTGCTTGCCGGTGAGGCCCCGGATCTCGCGGGGGGTGGTGTCGGAGGCGATGAGGTAGTGGGTGGCGCCGGCGGCGCGGGCCAGTTCCTCCTTCTCCGGCGAGACGTCGACGGCGACGATCGTCGAGGCCCCGGCGATCCGGGCGGCCTGGAGGGTGGCCAGGCCCACTCCCCCGACGCCGAAGACGGCGACCGTCTCGCCGGACCGCACCTTCGCCGCGTGGTGGACGGCGCCGTAGCCGGTGAGGACGGCGCAGCCGAGCAGGGCGGCGTCGGTGAGGGGGACGCCCGCGGGGGCGGGCAGGACGCAGGCGGCGTCGACCACGGTCTCCTCGGCGAACGCGGCGACGTTCAGGCCGGGGTGCAGGCCGGTGCCGTCGTCGGCGCGGCGGGCGTGCGTGCGGGCGGCGCCGGTGAGGGCGTTGGCGCAGAGCCAGACCTCGCCGAGGGTGCAGGGGTGGCAGGTGCCGCAGGACGGCGCCCAGTTGAGGACCACCTCGTCGCCGGGGGCGAGGTGGGTGACGTCCGGGCCGACCGCGAGGACGGTGCCGGCGCCCTCGTGGCCGAGGACGGCGGGCAGCGGTACCCGCATGGTGCCGTTGGACAGGGACAGGTCGGAGTGGCAGACCCCGGCGGCGGCCAGCTTGACCCGGACCTGGCCGGGGCCGGGCTCGGGCAGCTCGATGCCGGTGATCTCCAGCGGGGAGCCGATCGCGGGGACGACGGCGGCGCGAACGAGGGCCATGGCGGAGGCAACTCTCCTAGAACTGGAGGGACTTGGTCTGGAGGTACTCGGTGAGTCCGTGCGCGCCGAGTTCCCGGCCGACGCCCGACTGCTTGTAGCCGCCGAACGGGGCGAGGGGGTTGAACCGGCCGCCGTTGATGTCGACCTGCCCGGTCTCCATCCGCCGGGCGAAGGCGACCGCCTCCGCCTCCCGACCGGCCCAGACCGCGCCCGCGAGGCCGTAGACCGTGCCGTTGGCGATGCGCAGGGCGTCGTCCTCGTCCTCGTACCTGAGGACGGTCAGGACGGGGCCGAAGATCTCCTCCTGGGCGACGGTCATCTCGGGGGTGACGTCGGCGAAGACGGTGGGGCTGACGTAGTAGCCGCGCTCGCGCGGGGCCTCGGGGCCGCCCGCGACCAGCCGGGCGCCCTCGGCGACGCCCTGCTCGATGTAGCCGCGGACGCGCTGCTGCTGCCTGGCGTTGACGACCGGGCCGATGCGGTCGCCGTACTTCGCGGCGGCGGCCGCGGCCAGTTCGACGGCCTCGTCGTACTGGTCGCGGTGGACCAGCATCCGGGTCCAGGCGCTGCACGTCTGCCCGGAGTTGGACATGACGTTGGCGACGCCGACGTTGACCGCCTTGGCGAGGTCGGCGCCGGGCAGGATCACGTTGGCGGACTTGCCGCCGAGTTCGAGGGCGACGCGCTTGACGGCGGCACCGGCCGCCGCGCCGATCCGGCGGCCGACGGCGGTGGAGCCGGTGAACGACACCATGTCCACGCCCTCGTGCTCGGCCAGGGCCTGCCCGGCGACCGGGCCGAGGCCGGTGACCAGGTTGAACACCCCCGCCGGTACGCCGGCCTGGTCGACCGCCTCGGCGAACAGTTGCGCGACGAGCGGGGTGTCCTCGGCGGGCTTGAGCACGAGGGTGCAGCCCGCGGCGAGGGCCGGGGCGACCTTGGCGACGATCTGGTGCAGCGGGTAGTTCCAGGGGGTGATGGCGCCGACCACCCCGATCGGCTCCTGGTACACCACCGAGTTGCCGACCTTCTCCTCGAAGGCGTACGTCCCCGCCAGTTCGGCGTACGAACCCGCCACCGCGATCGGCGCCCCGGCGTGCACCGCCTCGGAGAACTTCAGCGGCGAGCCCAGCTCGGCGGTGACGGTCGCGGCGATCTCGTCCTTGCGGGCCACCAGGACGTCCCGCAGGGCGGCCAGGCGCGCGGCCCGTTCGGCGGGCGGGGTGGCGGCCCAGCCCGCGAGGGCACGGCGGGCGGCGGTCACGGCGGCGTCGACGTCCAGGGCGGTGCCGGCCGGGACCTCGCCGATCACCTGCTCGTCGGCCGGGTTCACGACCTCGATCGTGTCCCGGCCGGCGGGGGGTCGCCAGGCGCCGTCGATGTACATGCCGTCGTGAGCCTTCATGGCGTTCCTTCCGGGCGGTCCTCGTCGTCCGAGGCCCAAACTAGCGCCGTTAGTTTTCCGGCACCAGGGGCGACCGACATGGCGCGGCTCACCCTGCCCCGCCCGGCCCTCACTCCTCCAGGTCGGGCAGTCTCGCCGGGGCGGGGCAGATCCGCTCGCCGTGCTGGTCGAAGACGAACAGGTGGGCGAGGTCGACGAGGAGCGGGACCTGCATGCCGCGGCGCAGGTCGATGTCCGGGGTGGTACGGACGATCAGGTCACCGGGGAGGCGGCCCTCGGGGGGCACGGGGTCCTCGCGGCGGGCGGGGGCCGCATTCCATCCCCGGTCCCGGCCCTGGTCCTTGTTTCGGTCCCGGCCCTGGTCCTGGTCCTTGTGTCGGTCCTGGTCCTTGTGTCGGTCCTGGTCCTTGTGTCGGTCCTGGCCCTCGCCTTCGTCCTGATCCTGCGGGTCGTCCAGGACGACCACCGGGCCGGCCCGCAGGGCGCCCGCGCGCTCCTTCAGCTTGTCCAGGACGGTGCCCTCGCGGCGGCGGCGCCGGGCCGGGCGGACCGGGCGCGGGGCCTCCAGTTCCGGGACGACGGCGGGGCGGGAGCCGGTGTCCAGGTGCACGAGGGCCTCGTGGCCCTGGAACTCCACGTGCTCCACCAGGCCGGTGATCAGTACCTCGCCGGGGCGGGCGGAGGCCGGCTTGGCGATCCGGACCGCCTCCGAACGCAGGCCGACGATGACCTCGCGGCCCTGCTGGACGCGGAGCAACTGGTGGTCGAGGCTGAGCGGTTCGGGCAGCCGCAGGTACTGCTTGCCGAGGCTGATGGTCATCGCCCCGTCCAGCGGGGCGCGGATCAGGCCGCGCAGCAGGTTGATGCGCGGGGTGCCGATGAAGGCGGCGACGAAGACGTTGGCGGGCAGGGCGTAGACCCGGCGGGGCGTGTCGACCTGCTGGAGGACCCCGCCGCGCAGCACGGCGACCCGGTCGCCGAGCGACATCGCCTCGGACTGGTCGTGGGTGACGTACACCGTGGTGACGCCGAGTTCGCGGGTGAGCTTGGTGATCTCGGCGCGGAGGTGGTTGCGGAGTTTGGCGTCGAGGTTGGAGAGCGGTTCGTCCATCAGGAAGGCGGAGGGGTGGCGGGCGATGGCCCGGCCCATGGCGACGCGCTGGCGTTCGCCGCCGGACAACTGGGCGGGGAGGCGGTCCAGGAGGTCCTCGATGCCGAGCATCCGGGCGGTGGCGTCGACCCGTGGGCCGGGGTCGGCCTGGGGGTTCTCCACGCGCAGGGGGAAGCCGATGTTTCCCCGGCCGGTCATGTTCGGGTAGAGGGCGAAGTTCTGGAAGACCATCGCCATGCGGCGCTCGGCGGGGAGCAGGTCGTTGGCGTACTGGCCGTCCAGCAGCAGTTGGCCCTCGGTGATCTCCTCCAGGCCGGCGATCATCCGCAGGACGGTGGACTTGCCGCAGCCGGAGGGGCCGAGGAGGACGAGGAACTCGCCGGGCGCGATGTCCAGGGAGAGGCGGTCCACCACGCGGACGCCTCGGGTGTAGGTCTTGCTCACGTCGTGCAGGGTGATGGCGCGTGTCATGAGGGTGCCCCCGAAGGCTCACGCTGGTGCTCGCCTCGTGCGGGGTGGTGCTGTACGGGGCGGCGTGTGGGTGACGGAAGTTAACGGATTGTGCGCGGGTGGGGAAGACGTGGGGCGGGATCGGGTGGGGGGTTCGGAGCGTGGGGTGGGGGGCGTGGTTGTTCTGTGGGGGTTTGTGCGGGGCGTGTTGCGCGGCTCGGCGTTGACACGGTGCCGTCAGGGCGTTGCGCAGCCCGGCGGAGCGGCGGGCTCCGGTCAGGGCGTTGCGCAGCCCGGCGGAGCGGGGTGCCGCCCGCGCCCACCCGTGCCGCCCCAGGCGGCACGCATGCCCGCGGCTGGGCGGGGGCGGCCGCCCGCGGCTGGGCGGGGGCGGCCGGTCGCGGATGGGCTGGGGGGCGGCCGGTCGCGGCGGGGTGGGGATCAGTGCTGGGGCTTGGAGGTTGGGGTGGGGTCCGAGGAAGGGGAGGGGTGAGGACGGCGAGGTGCGCGGAGCGAGGTCGCTGAGGAGGTGAGGAGGAGGGCGGCCAGGAGGAGGAAGGGGGAGGCCGGGCCGGTCGTGCCCGCGATCAGGCCCGCCGCCGCGGGGGCCGCGACCTGGCCGAGGCGGTTGCCGGTGAGGCGCAGCGCGAGGGCGGTGGAGCGGGCCTCGGGCGGGGCGGCCTGGACGACGGTGGTCATGGACAGCGGCTGGCCGACGCCGAGGCAGAAGCCCAGTACGGCCAGGACCAGGGCCAGCGCCCACACCGGCAGCGGCAGCGCGACGGCCGCGCACAGCAGCGCGGCCAGCGCACACGTGGTCGCCAGCAGCGCGGTGCGGCCCAGCAGGCGCAGCAGCGGCGTCAGCACCAGCCGGCAGGCGATCGTGGCCGCCGCCCGCAGGCTGAGCAGGGCGCCGATCACCGAGGGCGCGATGCCCCGGTGTTCGCCGACCACCGGCAGGTAGGCGGTGAGGATGTCGGTCGCGGAGAGCACGGAGAGGCTGACCAGCATCCCGGCGGGGACGCCCCGGGCCCGCAGGATGCGCCCGACGGGGACACGGGCCCCCGGCGCGGCGGACGCCTTGACGGCCGTACGGTGTTCGATGCGCCACAGGGACGTGAGCGCGACCGCCCCGCCCGCGCCCGCCGCCACCAGGGCGAGGGCGCTGCTGCGGGCCATGTCCGAGCCGTCGACGACCGCGCCCGCGGCGATCGGGCCGAGGAGCTGGCCGAGCGAGGCGCCGATGGTGAAGTGGCCGAAGTTGCGGTCCTGTTCCTGGGGCGCCGACTGGCGGGCGACCAGCGACTGCGCGCCGATCACGAAGCACAGGTGGCCGAGGCCCATCACGCCGCTCCACAGCGCCATCGTGCCCAGCGACCCGGCGAGGCCGCTGAGCGCGCAGCCGCCGGAGATCAGCACCACCCCGGCGGGCAGCAGGGGCGCGCAGCGGCCGTGGTCGGTGCGGCGGCCCAGCGGTACGGCGGCGAACAGCGGCAGCAGCGCGTAGACGCCCGCGATGACACCGACGGCCCGTTCGTCCGCGCCCAGGGCGAGGGCCCGGTAGGAGACGGCGGGCCGGGCCATCGACACCGCCCCCTGCGCGAAGGAGAAGGCGATGACGAGGCGGAGCAGCCAGCCGCGGTTCCCACCGGGCCCCATGGTCGTTCCTCCGGTACGTACGACGGGTCAGACGATGCCGAACAGGATGGCCGCGCCGAGGACGACCAGGCAGGTGAGGGCCGCCCACTTCACGACGAACCGGGTGTGGTCGCCGAACTCGACCTTGGCCATGCCGACGAGGACGTACACGGCGGGGACGAGCGGGCTGGACATGTGCAGCGGCTGGCCGACGATGGAGGCGCGGGCGATCTCCAGCGTGGAGACGCCGTGGGCCTGGCCGGCCTCGGCGAGGACGGGCAGGACGCCGAAGTAGAAGCCGTCGTTGGACATGAAGTAGGTGAGCGGCAGGCTGAGCAGGCCGGTGACCAGGGCCATGTGCGGGCCCATGCCCTCGGGGACCGCGCCCACCAGCCAGTCGGCCATGTGGTCGACCATGCCGGTGCCGGTGAGGACGCCGGTGAAGACGGCGGCGGCGAAGACCATGCCGGAGACGTTGAGGACGTTCTCGGCGTGGGCGGCGATCCGGGCCTTCTGGTCGGGCATGTGGGGGAAGTTGACGGTGAGCGCGAGGGCGGCGCCGATCAGGAAGAGCACCGGGATCGGCAGCAGCTCCATGATCATGGCGGCGAGCAGGGCGACCGTGAGCAGCGCGTTGAACCAGTACAGCCTGGGCCGCAGGGTGGGCCGGTCGGGGTCCAGGCCCTGGAGTCCGTGGTCGTCGGCCCCGGCGGCACCGGAGGCGGACGCACCGGAGCCGGCCCCGCCGGACCCCGTACCGCTCCCCCCGCCGGCCACGCCACCCGCGCCGACCGCGCCCCCCGCGCCGACCAGCACGGCCTCCTTCTCCCTCTCCTTCTCCCCGGCCGGCGCCGCGTCCAGCGTCAGCGTGCCCAGCCGCCTGCGTTCGCGCAGGCCGAGGACGTAGGAGAGGACGACGACGAAGAGCAGGCCCGCGGCGAGGGCCGGGATCATCGGGACGAAGATGTCGGTGGCGTCCACCTTGAGCGCGGTGGCCGCGCGGGCGGTGGGGCCGCCCCAGGGCAGGGTGTTCATCACGCCGTTGGCCATGGCGGCGACGCCGGTCAGCACGACCATGCTCATCTTCAGCCGCTTGTAGAGCGGGTACATCGCCGACACGGTGATCATGAACGTGGTGGAGCCGTCGCCGTCCAGGGAGACGATCGCGGCGAGCAGCGCGGTGCCGACGACGATGCGCATCGGGTCGGCCTTGCAGAAGCGCAGGATCGCGCGGACGACCGGGTCGAACAGGCCGACGTCGATCATCACCCCGAAGTAGACGATCGCGAACATGAGCATCGCGGCGGTGGGGGCGAGGCTGGAGACGCCGTCGATGACGTAGTCGCCGAGGTGGGCGCCCTTGCCGACGGCCACGCAGAACAGCGCGGGGATCAGCACGAGCGCCGCGATCGGCGACATCTTCTTCAGCATGATCAGGACCAGGAAGGTCGCGATCATGGCGAAGCCGAGGAGGGTCAGCATGAGTGAGTACCTAACGTTCGCCTTTGAACATCCCACCTGGGACCGGCGGTGCGACGACGTTAGGTGCCCCCGGACGGCGTTAACAAGATGTCGACGTGCGAGCAATAAGCGCAAAACTCCAGGTCACGCGGGGGTGCTCACGGTCACGGGGATGCCGTTGAGGACCGCGTTGCCGGACAGCGGGTCCAGCGCGGTGCCGTCGAGGAGCTGGTTGACGTTGGCGCCGGGCACGGTCGCGGCGTGGGTCAGGCGGGTGCCGGGCCGGTCGTGGCCCCAGCCGTGCGGGAGGCTGACCACGCCGGGCCGGACGCCGTCGGTGATCTCGGCGGGGACGGTCACCGCTCCCCCGGCGCCCTTGACCCGCACCGGCGCCCCGTCGCGGACGCCGAGCCGGGTGGCGTCCTCGGGGTGGATGTGCAGGGTGCAGCGGTTGGAGCCGCCGGTGAGGGCGGGCACGTTGTGCATCCAACTGTTGTTGGAGCGCAGATGGCGGCGGCCGACCAGGACCAGTCCGGCGGGGCGGTCGGTCAGGGCCCGCTTGAGCCGGGGCAGGTCGGCGGCGAGGGGGGCGGGCAGGAGTTCGATCTTGCCGCTGCGGGTCTTGAGGGGTCCCGGGAGGCGGGGGCGGAGCGGGCCGAGGTCGATGCCGTGCGGGTGGGCGAGGAGCTTCTCCAGGGTCAGGCCGTCGGGGCGGGCGCCGAAGCCGTCGCCGTACGGGCCGAGGCGGAGCATCATGTCGAGCCGCCGTTCGGGGCCGTCCGCGCCGGTGAGCAGGCCGGCCAGGTCGCGGGGGTCGCGGCCGTGGACCGGGGAGTGCGGCTCGCGCACCGCCTTGCCGAGGGTCCGTTCGACGACCATCGCGTCGACGGCGCCCGGGTCGGCGCCGTGTCCGCCGGTGGCGGCGAGGACCAGGCGGGCGAGGATCTCGGTCTCGGCCATCCTGCCGGGTTCCAGGGGGACGGCGGGGCGGGTGTAGCGGACCTGGTGGCGGACGGCGAGGGTGTTGAAGGAGAAGTCGTGGTGCGGGCTCTGGGCGGGCGGGGGCGGCGGCAGCACGACGTGGGCGTGGCGGGAGGTCTCGTTGAGGTAGGGGTCGACGCTCACCATGAAGTCGAGGGAGCCCAGGGCCTTGTCGAGGCGGTCGCCGTCGGGTGCGGAGAGCACGGGGTTGGCGGCGACGGCGATGAGCGCGCGGACCGGTTCGCCGTCGGGGGTGGCGGTGTCGATCTCCTCGGCGAGGGCGGCCAGCGGCAGTTCGCCCTTGGCCTCGGGGTGCCGGCTCACCCGGGAGTGCCAGCGGCCGAGGTCGAAGCCGCGCCCGGGTCCGGCGGGGCGCGGGGTCCGGTCGGTGGCGGCCTGCGGGAAGAGGGCGCCGCCGGGCCGGTCGAGGTTGCCGGTGAGGATGTTGAGGACGTCCACCAGCCAGCTCGCCAGGGTGCCGTGCGGGACGGTGCAGGTGCCGATGCGGCCGTAGACGGCGGCGGTGGGCGCGGCGGCCAGTTCACGGGCGAGGGCGCGGATCTCCTCGGGCGGTACGTCGCAGGCGGCGGCGACCGCCTCCGGGGTGAAGTCGCCGAGCGCGGCGCGGAGTTCGGCGACGCCCTGGAGGTGCGGGGCGAGCGCGCCGAGGTCGGTCAGCTCCTCCGCGAAGAGGACCTGGGCGAGCGCCGCCAGCAGCAGCGCGTCGGTGCCGGGCCGGATCGGCACGTGCCGGTCGGCGAGCCGGGCAGTGCGGGTGCGGCGCGGGTCGACGACGGTGAGGGTGCCGCCGCGGGCCCGTAGCGCCTTGAGCCTGCCGGGGAAGTCGGGGGCGGTGCACAGGCTGCCGTTGGACTCCAGCGGGTTGGCGCCGAGCAGCAGCAGGTGGTCGGTGCGGTCCAGGTCCGGTACGGGGATGGCATTGGCGTCGCCGAAGAGGAGCCCGCTGGAGACGTGCTTGGGCATCTGGTCGAGGGTGGAGGCGGTGAAGACGCTGCGGGTGCCGAGGCCGCCGATCAGGAGGGGCGGGTAGAGGCCGCCGGCCATGGTGTGCACGTTGGGGTTGCCGAGGACGACGCCGACGGCATGGGGACCGTACCGCTCGGCGACCCGCCGGACACCCGCGGCGACCGCGTCGAACGCCTCCTCCCAACTGGCCTCCCGCAGGGCGCCGTCGCGGCGTACCAGGGGGGTGCGGAGCCGGTCGGGGTCGGCGTCGAGGGCGCCGAAGGAGGCGCCCTTGGGGCAGATGAACCCCCGGCTGAACACGTCGTCGGCGTCACCGCGGGCGGCGGTCACCCGGCTGCCGTCGAGGGTCAGGGTCAGGCCACAGGTGGCCTCGCACAGGGGGCAGATGCGCAGGGCGGTGCGGGACACGGGGTCCTCCCGGTGGGCGGGGCGGCGGCGGGGAGCGTGGAGCGTCGAACGTGGCAGCGAGCATACCGACCGGTAGGCATGTCGGGGAGGGTCTGTGGGACGCCCCGTCACACAGACCCGCAAGGCGGGGGGTGCCGCCTCAGTCCAGCACCCGCCCCAGATACGCCCGCAGCAGTCCCCGCGTCTCGTCGATGATCTTCGGGTCGCCCTCCGGAGCGACCCGGAAGGCGAGCTGGACCAGGGTGTCGGCGGTCTCCACGGCGATCAGGAACACCCGGCGCAGATCGTCGTCGGGCCGGCGGCCGAGGTGGCCGGCGAGCAGGTCGGTGAGGCGGTCGGCGACCCGGTGGTTGGGGGCGGCGGAGCGGCCGCCGACCGGGATCTGGTTGCCGAAGTCGACCAGGGAGAAGCCGGGCGCGGTCCGCTTCATCGCGAGGTACTCGTCGAGCACCGCGTCCAGCGCCGTGCGCCAGTCGCCGTCGCCGCCGCCGGTCTCGCCCAGCTTCCCGGTCACGCGCTCCGCGAACCGCTCCAGGTTGCGCTGGGCCAGCGCGTCGGCCATCTGCCGCTTGTTGCCGAAGAAGCGGTAGACCGAGCCGATGGGCACTTCGGCGCGCTGGGCGACGGCGCGGGTGCTCAGCCCGTCGTAGCCGACCTCGTCGAGGAGGTGGGCGCAGGCGTCGAGGATCCTGGTCAGCCGTTCGGCGCTGCGCCGCTGGACGGGGGCGCGGCGCAGTGGGGAGGTGGGGGGCACACCGCTCATGATGCCCTCCCGGCGGACGCCGGTGAACCGTTCCCGGGGGACGGGGCCGCGGCGTCCGGTCCGGAGGCGGTGATGTCCGCCGTGCTGCGCACCGGCTCGCCGTCGACGGCCCAGACGGTGCCGTCGTCGGCGCCCAGTTGGGCGGTGACGTGGTGGGTGCCGCGCGGCACCAGCTCGCCGGGGAGGCGGTGGCCGGGGCCGCGCAGCTCGGCGACCAGGTCGCCGTCGACGTAGAGGTAGGCCAGCCCCCGGCCGGCCACCGCCCGCCCGGCCGTACCGGCGGGCGAGAAGCGGAAGTTGCGCAGGGTGAGGCGGACGTCCCAGCTCGCGTCGGCCTCGGGCTGCACCTCGATGCCGACCTCGGGGGCGCCCTCGGCGTCGACCTCGCGCAGGGTCCGGCCGTCCTCGTCGGTGGCGTCCAGGAGCCGGCCCGCGGGCGCGGCCGAGGCCGTCCGCTCCGGCTGGCCGGCGTCACTGGAGCCGCAGCCCGCGGATCCGGTCAGCAGCAGGACACAGACCGCGAGCGCGGCGAAGGGTCTCCGCGTCCACGTCATGACCGGAGCCTAGAACACGAGTCCGACCACCGAATCCTCCCGGGGTCGGAAGCACACACCCCGTGCGCACCCCTTGCGCCCGGGAAACCGCAATCCTACGGTGATGCAGAGGAATCGAGCGCGCGAGGGAGCGAGCATGAGCGGGGACGCGCGGAAGGCCGCCGAAGGGCTGTCCTACCTGTCGGGATTCGGCAACGAACACAGTTCGGAGGCGGTGCCGGGCGCGCTGCCCGAGGGCCGCAACTCGCCGCAGCGCGCGCCGCTCGGCCTGTACGCGGAGCAACTGAGCGGCACCGCGTTCACCGAGCCCAGGGCCCAGAACCGCCGCTCGTGGCTGTACCGCATCCGCCCGTCGGCCGCCCACCCGGCGTTCACCCGCACCGGCAACGGCACGGTCCGCACCGCCCCGTTCACCGAGACGGTCCCCGACCCCAACCGGCTGCGCTGGGACCCGCTGCCCGAGCCGCCGGAGGGCACCGACTTCCTGGCCGGCCTGTGGACGCTGGGCGGCAACGGGGACGCGGCCCAGCGCACCGGCATGGCCGTGCACCTGTACCACGCCACCGCCGACATGCGCCGGGTCTTCGGCGACGCCGACGGCGAGCTGCTGATCGTCCCGGAGCGCGGCGGCCTGCTGCTGCGCACCGAGTTCGGGCTGCTGCACGCCGAGCCGGGCCATATCGCGCTGGTCCCGCGCGGGGTGCGGTTCCGCGTCGAGCTGCTGGACGGCACGGCCCGGGGGTACGTGTGCGAGAACTACGGCGCCCCGTTCCGCCTCCCCGACCTCGGCCCGATCGGCGCCAACGGGCTGGCCAACCCCCGGGACTTCCGGGCCCCGGTCGCGGCGTACGAGGACGTCGAGGGTCCGGTGGAGGTGGCGCACAAGTACTGCGGCAACCTCTGGAGGGCCACCTACGACCACTCCCCCCTCGACGTCGTCGCCTGGCACGGCAACCACGTCCCGTACGTGTACGACCTGCGCCGCTTCAACGTCATCGGCACGATCTCCTACGACCACCCGGACCCGTCGATCTTCACGGTGCTGACCTCGCCGTCCGACACCCCGGGCCTGGCTGGCGTGGACTTCGTGGTGTTCGCGCCGCGCTGGCTGGTGGGCGAGGACACCTTCCGGCCGCCGTACTTCCACCGGAACGTGATGAGCGAGTACATGGGCCTGATCGAAGGGGCGTACGACGCGAAGACGGCCGGGGAGGGTGGCTTCGTACCGGGCGGCGGCTCGCTGCACACCATGATGTCGGCGCACGGCCCGGACCGGGAGACCTTCGACCGGGCGAGCGCGGCCGACCTGCGCCCGCAGCGGATCGACGACGGGCTGGCGTTCATGTTCGAGACCCGCTGGCCGGTGATCCTGACCCCGCAGGCCGCCGGCGCGCCCCATCGGCAACAGGGGTACGACGACGTGTGGCGGGGCCTCCAGCGGCACTTCCGCCCCTTGCACTGAGCGATCGCCTACCGGTACGGATGGCCCGTGACCTCCTTCGCCCCGGACTCCGTCGTCCTGAACCGCAAGCTGCCGCTCTGGTACCAGGTCTCGCAGTCGCTGCGCGCCTCGATACTGGGCCGCTCGCCCCAGGACCCGCTGCGGCTGCCCACCGAGGAGCAGTTGGCCGGGCACTACGGGGTGAGCGTGCTGACCATGCGGCAGGCGCTGAAGGAACTGGAGGACGAGGGGCTGATCACCCGGCACCGGCGGCGCGGCACCTTCATCGAGCCGCACGCCCTGCGGGCCGCCCCGGTGCGGCTGCTGGGCTCGGTGGACGCGATCGTGGCCCAGCAGTCCGGCATGAAGACCGAACTGCTGGACCGGGGCACCGTCCCCGTGCCGCCCGGCCTCGCCGAGTACTTCCCCGATCTCACCGAGGTGGCGGCGTACCACCGGCTGCGCAGCGACGAGGAGACGGGTGAGCCCACCAACCACGCGCACAACCACGTCCGTCCGGAGCTGGCGGCCCGGATCGACCCGGACGACCTGGCCCGCTGGCCGATGACGAAGGTGCTGCGGGACGTGGTGGGCGCGGACATCAGCCGCATCACCGACACCGTGGAGGCCCGGCTCGCGGACCCGGAGACGGCCCGGCTGTTGGACGTGCCGCTGCTCAGCCCGATCCTGTACTACACGGGCGTCACCTACGACTCGGCGGGGCGGGTGCTGGACGTGGCGGTCATCCACTACCGGGGGGACCGCTTCTCGTTCACCGTCACGCTGGACGCCACCTGACCGCCGGGGCCGCCCGTCGTACGATGCCGGGCGTGACGCACGACGACGCTCCGCCGCTGGCGGACCTCATGCCGTGGTCCGTCGCACCGCCGCGGCTCGGCCGGGGCTGGCCGGCGGCCCCCGACCCGGCGTCCCTGAAGGCGCGCTGGGACGCGCTGCTGAAGGCCGAGGGCCCGGACCGGGAGGCGCTGCTGGAGCCGACCCGCGCCCGGTCCCTGCACACCGCGGTCGGGAAGCTGCCGGGCGGCGCGGGCGGCACCGAGAAGCTGGCCCGCGCCTCGGGCCCCTGCCCGGAGCCGGTACGGGTGCTGCGGGCGCCCTTCGACGAGCAGTGGCTGATCCCGGACCACCGGCTGATCGACGCGGCCCGTCCGGAGCTGTGGCGGGTGGCGGACGCGCGGCAGACCTTCGTCGTCGAGACCCCCGACGCGCCCGCCCCGCTCCTGGCGACCGCCCTGCCGCCCCTGTTCGGGCCGGGCCGGATCCGCCCGTTCCACCGGCGCCCCGGCGGCACCGAACCCAACCTGGCGCCGGGCCTGCTGGACCACCTCGCCGTCCGGCTCGGCACCCGCCCCGACCCGCTGGACGTGCTGGCCTGGACGGTGACCGCGGCCCGCCCCGGCCCGGTGGTGCCGCTCACCGCGGACCCCGGGGTGTGGGCGCGCGGAGTCGCGCTCGGCCACCGGGCGCTGTGGCTGATGCGCCGCGACGGCGAGCGCCCCAAACTGCCGGGCGGCCGGCGCCCGTACGTCCGCGCCCCGCTGCCGCCCCGCCCGCTGACCCTGCGCTACGACCGGGAGGAGGAGGCCCTGTACCTGGACGAGGGCCGCATCGCCCCGGTCCCGCCGGCCGCCTGGGACACCGAGACCGGCGGGACCCGGGTACTGGAGCGCTGGTTCACGGCCCGCACCGCCGAGGCCGGGCCGGGCACCCTCGCCGCCATCCGCCCCGCCCACTGGCCGCAGAGCTGGACCTCCGAACTCCTGGAACTCATCACGGTCCTGGCCCTGCTCGCCGAGGTCCGCTCGACGGCCGCCGGCCTGCCCCCGGCCGCCCCGATCACCGCATCGGAGCTGCACGACGCGGGCGTCCTCCCGCCCCCCGCCGCCACCCGCCGCCCCGCCTCCGTCCTGGACCCCCACGAGGAGGGCCCGGAGGGTCAACTGGCGCTGATCTAGGGGCCTTCAGGAGAAGCCGTCCAGGACGCGGGTGACCGCCCGCCGGAAGACCGCCTCCAGGTCGATCGGCCCGGCGTCCTCCGCGAAGGCCGCCGCCATCCGCGGATAGGCGCCGGTGGCGATCTGCCGGCCGAGGTAGGCGATCCGCACGGCGTTCTCCTGCTCCTCCGACCAGGGCAGCGAGCGGGTGCGTTCGGCGGTGGCGAGCTCGTTGGAGACGTACGTCGTCACCACGCCGTTGATCATCGCGATCAGCTCCAGCTTGGTGCCGTAGGGCGCGTCGAGCGGGTCCAGACAGGCCAGGCAGTGCTCCAGGAAGCGCAGAGAGTTGGGGCTGAAGCCGTAGACCGGCGACATCAGGCGCGGCAGCCAGGGGTGGCGGTGCATCAGCGCGCGGGTCCGGTCGGCCACCCGCACCATGTCGGCCCGCCAGTCCCCGCCGGGCTCCCACAGCTCGTGCTCGCCGCCCACGGCGTCCACCATCAGCTCGTGCAGGTCCTCCTTGCGGGGGACGTAGTTGTAGAGCGACATGGTGCCGCAGCCCAGTTCGGCGGCGACCCGCCGCATCGAGACGGCGTCCAGGCCCTCCGCGTCGGCGATCCGCACCGCGGCGGCCGCGATGTCGGCACGGCGGTAGGCCGGCCGGGGCCCCCGGCCGGTGCGCTCGGGGCGCGCCCAGATCACTTCGGGTTCGGCCGCTCGGCCCGCCATCGGTCATCACCTCGCCCACCATCCTAGTTACGTACACCGTACGTAGTGCGCTAAGGTCGCCCCATGACGACTACGTACGCTGTACTTAGTGAGGGTCTGGAGAAACGCTTCGGGGAGGTGCGGGCCCTCGCGGGGCTGGATCTCGCGGTGCCGGAGGGCACCGTGTGCGGGATCCTCGGGCCGAACGGGGCGGGCAAGACCACGGCGGTGCGGCTGCTGACCACGCTGCTGCGGCCGGACGCGGGCTCGGCGCGGGTGGCGGGGCACGACCTGGTGCGGGAGCCGGCGGAGGTACGCCGCCGGATCGCGGTGACCGGGCAGGACGTCTCGGTCGACGGGGACCTCACCGGACGGCAGAACCTGCGGCTGTTCGCGAGGCTGCACCGGATACGGGACGCCCGGGCGCGCACGGCCGAGCTGCTCGACCGGTTCGGGCTGGCGGAGGCCGCCGACCGGCCGGTGTCCACGTACTCGGGCGGGCTGCGCCGGCGGCTGGACCTGGCGGCGAGCCTGCTGCGGCGGCCCGAGGTGCTGTTCCTGGACGAGCCGACGACCGGCCTGGACCCGGCGAGCCGGAACCGGATCTGGGCGGCGGTACGGGAGCTGAGGGAACGGGGCACCACCGTGCTGCTGACCACGCAGTACCTGGAGGAGGCCGACCGGCTCGCCGACGACATCGCCCTGGTGGACCGGGGCCGGGTCGCGCACACGGGCTCCCCGGCGGCGCTGAAGGCGCTGGTCGGTGCCTACGCCGAGGCCGTGGTGACCGACCCGGCGGCGCTGGTCCGGGCCGCCGCCGTGCTGGACCGGCTCACCGGCGCCGAGCCGGCCCTGGACGCCGCCCGGCTGACCGTCGGCGCGGTCAGTACCGATCCGGCGCTGACGCTGCCCCGCCTGGTGCGCGAACTGGACGCCGCGGGCGTGCCGCTGGCCGACGCGCGACTGCGCCCGCCCACTCTCGACGACGTCTTCCTCCGCCTGACCGGCAGCAAGGAGCCCGTGGCATGAACACCCTCGCCCATGACGGCACGGCGATGCTGGGCCGCCAGTTGCTGCGGATGCGGAACAACCCGGGGCTGCTGATCCTCACCCAGTCGATGCCGGTGAGCATGCTGCTGTTCTTCGGTTACGTCTTCGGCAGCGCGCTGGCGATGCCGGGCGCGGAGTACCGGGCGTTCCTGGTGCCGGGTCTGCTGGTGGCGACGGCGGCGGGCGGGATCATGACCGGGATGTTCCAGGCGGCGCAGGACACCCACCGGGGCGTGACGGACCGGTTCCGCACCCTGCCGGTGAGCCGGGCGGCGGTGCCCCTGGGGCAGGCGGTGGCGGATCTGGTGGTGACGGCCGCGGGGACGGTGCCGTTCCTGGCGGTCGGGCTGGCGGTGGGCTGGCGGGTGGAGGGCGGGGCCCTCCGGGCGGCGGGCGCGCTCGGCCTGCTGCTGCTGTTCCGGTTCGCGGCGAGCTGGGCGGGGATCTGGCTGGGGCTGCTCACCCGGAGCGAGGAGGCCGCCGGGCAGTTGGGCGGCGCGGTCTTCCTGCTGCCGCTGCTGTCCAACGCGTACATCCCGGTCGAGGGGCTGCCCGGCTGGCTCCGGACGCTCGCGGAGTGGAATCCGATCAGCGCGGTGACCACGGCACTGCGGGACCTCTTCGGCAACGCGCCGGTCCCGGACGGGGCGGCCTGGCCGGTGGCGCACCCGGTCGCCGGGGCGCTGGGGTGGTGCGCGGTGCTGCTGGCGGTGTTCGTGCCGCTCGCCGTCCACCGCCACGCGCACGGGAAGGGCTGAGCCGGGGGCCGGCCCGCACCCGGGCGTACACCGGGGCGCCGCCGCGTGCCGTGGGGATGACGGTCGACGCGGGCGCGGCGCGTGCCGGGGCGGTGTGGCCGCCGGGGTGCGGGTCTTTCAGTTGCCGCCGAAGAGGGAGCGGCGGAGCCGGCGCAAGGGTGCGAAGAGCGAGACCCGGCGTACCCGGGCGCGTCGGGCGCTGCTGCGGTGCGCGGGCTCACGCGCGGTCAGCTCACGCATCAGCGAGGTCGCCTCGACCGTCTCGCGCTGCGGCACGGCGGGCCCGCCCAGCACCGCGAGATGGCGGTCCAGACGCGAGCTGGTCGCGCTGCTCCCGCAGGTGATCGCAGGGACCCTGGCCCTGCTGCGCACTGTTATCTGTTCCATGTCACTCCCCACCCGTACGAGTCCACCCGGCCCGGGCAGGGTAACCCTATCGCCCTCTCGGGGCACTCGTGTATCACGGTCACAGGATTCACCTACCCCGCAAGGGTGTTGACGATCACTCTCCGAATCCGGAAGGTTCCAGGGCGAGTTGGACAACCTGCCTCGTCAAGGGACCGGTCCGCGCCGCCACCCGGTCCGCCGGTCACGGCCGGTGACGGACCGGTCGGTTCCGGACGGGCGGCGGCCGGGGGCGTGTCGCCGGGGTCCGGGGTGCGCGGCGGCGGCCCGCCCGGGGACGGACCGGCGTTCGGGGGGCGGCATCCGTACTCGGCCGGGCTACTTTGGGGAAGGGAATCGGGGAGGAATCACCCGAGACGTCATAGGGGGCGCCGGTGTCCGGAGAACCCGGTGGCGAGCGTGTGATCGCCGGCCGCTACCGCCTGCTGTCCCCGCTCGGCGAGGGCGGCATGGGGACGGTGTGGCGCGCCCGCGACGAGGTGCTGCACCGCGAGGTCGCCGTCAAGGAGGTGCGCGCGCCCGCCGGGCTGCCCGGCACCGATGTACGGCGGATGTACGCCCGGCTGGAGCGCGAGGCGTGGGCGGCGGCCCGGATCTCCCACCGCAACGTGGTCACCGTGTACGACGTGGCCACCGACGACGGCCGCCCCTGGATCGTCATGGAGCTGGTACGGGGCCTGTCCCTGGCCGAACTCCTGGCGGCGGACGGCCCGCTGCCGCCCGCGCGGGCCGCGCACCTCGGCGCGGAGGTGCTGGCCGCGCTGCGGGCGGCGCACGAGGCGGGGGTGCTGCACCGGGACGTGAAACCGGGCAACGTGCTGCTGGCCGACGACGGCCGGGTGGTGCTCACCGACTTCGGCATCGCCACGGTGGAGGGCAGCTCGGCGCTGACCATGACCGGCGAGGTCGTCGGCTCCCCGGAGTACCTCGCGCCGGAGCGGGCGCTGGGGCGCACACCGGGGCCCGAGTCCGACCTGTGGTCGCTGGGCGTCCTGCTGTACGCGGCGGTCGAAGGGGTCTCCCCGTTCCGTCAGGACACGCCGCTGAGCACGCTGCGGGCGGTCGTCGACGAGGAGTTGCCGCCGCCCCGGCGGGCCGGTGCCCTCGCCCCCGTCATCGAGGGGCTGCTGCGCAAGGACCCGGCGGCGCGGCTGCCCGCCGAACGGGCCGAGCGGGAGCTGCGGATCGTCGGGGCGGGCGGCACCCCGCGCGCGGACACCGTGCCGGACGCCTCGCTCGCGCCGACGCTCGTGGCGCACGCCGCGTCCGATGGGCCGGCCCCGCCCTTCGCCGCGCCGGCGCCGGCCACGACCGCGTCGGACGGTACGGCCCCGGCCGCTTCCCCGCGCCGGGACCGCCGCGCGGTCGTGGCGCTGATCGCCGGCCTGGCCGCCCTGGCGCTGGCGCTGGCCGCACTGACGTACGCGCTGCTGGACCGGGAGGACGGCGGCAAGGAGCACGGCGCGGAGGCGGGTTCCTCCGCGCCGGACCCGGGGGCGAGCGGCACGGAGCCGGGCCCGGGCCCCACCACGGCCCCCTCCGGCGACGAGAGCGAGAGCAGTGGTCCCGGTACGTCGTCGCCGGCGCCGCAGTCGGTCCGGGTGAGCGTGGCGGGCTCGCACCGGCGGTACACGGGGCCCTGCCCGCCGCCGGACGAGGAGGCGCCCGCGTTCACCGCGACGTTCACGGTGGGGAGGGTGCCCGCGGAGGTCGGCTACCGCTGGGTGACGGACCGCGGGGCGATGCCGGGACGGGGCTGGGAGACGCTGTCGTTCCCCGAGGGCGGCGCGAGGACCCGCGAGGACACCGTGACCGTGACGACGTACGAGGAGGGCGGCACGGTGACCGGGTGGATCGGGGTGGAGGTGCGCGACCCGGTGGACGTCACGTCGGACCGGGTGGCGTTCTCGGTGACCTGTGAGACGGAGACCGGGACGGAGACCCCGACGGGCGGGGCCTCCGCTCCCTCCGCTTCCGGCTCCCCGTGAGGGACCGGCGGGTCAGACGTTGTCGGCGCTGTTCAGAACCGGGAGGTAGCCGCTGGACTGGCCGGCCGCCGTGGGGTGGTAGGACTCGCTGGTGTTCAGCCAGTTGACGCTGTGCAGCCAGGAGCTGCCGGAGCAGATCTCGTGGCCGGTGAAGGTGGTCCGCACGTCACCGAAGACGAACCCGTGGTCGGCGGCGCGCTTCGCGATCGTGGTGTTCAGCAGGTCGGAGCCGTCGTTGATGGCCTTGCGCTTGGTCTCGGACAGACCGATGCAGGTGGTGCCCAGCTTGTAGAAGCGGGGGTAACCGAGGACGACGACACGGGCGTTGGGGGCCTTGTCGCGGATGGCCGTGTAGACGCTGTCGAGGCGGCCGGGGAGCGTGGATTCGACGTAGGCGCGGGCGGTGGCGATCCGGTCCAGGCAGGCGCTGTCGGACTGCAGGACACAGGTCGTCATGGCGTCGCCGAAACCGGCGTCGTTGCCGCCGACGGTGATCGAGACCAGCTCGGTGGCGGCGGAGAGCGGGGCGAGCTGCCCGGCGACGACATCACCCGTACGGGCTCCGGCGCAGGCGGTGAAGGAGAAGGACGAGGGGGCGTGGGCGGTGGCCCACAACTGGGGGTACGCCTTGGTGCTGCGCTTGCAGTCGCCGCTGGCGGAGATGTAGGAGCCCGCTCCGACCCCGGAGGAATAGGAGTCGCCGAGGGCCACATAACCACCGGGAGCGAGCTGTTGGGACGTCTGGGCGGAGGCGACGCCGGTGAGGGTGACACCGACGGCCAGGAAGAGCGAACTGAGGAAGCCGACAAGTCGGGAACGTCTCATGGAACCTCCCTTTAGCAGGTTCTCTGCCATGACCGTGGTACCAGCTACGCGTGTTGACAGGAAGCGTTCATGCCAAAGAGGCGGTCTTGACGGCCCCTGCCGACTGCGCCAGATTGAGGCCCGGCATCCGAACGGATGGCGGCAAACCAACAAAAACGTGAGAGCTCGTTCCAGGTCTTGCCGTACGGGTTCAATCGTCAATACCGTCAGACAACTCGCCCGATCGGTACGTCGATCAGCGGCTCCAGGGGAGGGCTCAGGGACCGCGGCGGACCGGGGCGGGGCGCGGTAGGGGGGTGCCGCGCCCGGTGGCCGCCGAGGCGACCGGGCCGGTCGTGCCGCGTGGCCGGCTGCCGTATCTTCCCTGGCACCGGCCGGCTTTGTCAGCTCATCCCACGGGCACGGAGCGTGAGGCGTCCGTGACATGGATGAGAACCACCCCCCTTTCGAACCGGGTTACAGTGCCGGACCGCTCCGGGGCGGCGGTCCGCCGGACGAGAGGGACCAGACTCATGGGTTCAGTTCTGCCGCCGACGACGACGGGCGGGGACCCGCCGGCCGCCGCCAGGTACCGGCCCGTCTCCACCCACTTGGCCATCGCGCCGCCGGTGAGCGTGGTGATCCCCGCGCTGAACGAGGCGGAGAACCTGCCGTACGTCTTCAAGACGCTGCCCGACTGGGTGCACGAGGTGGTGCTGGTGGACGGCAACTCCACCGACGGCACCGTGGAGGTCGCGCGGGCGCTGCGGCCGGACGTGAAGGTGGTCGAGCAGCGCGGCAAGGGCAAGGGGGACGCGCTGATCACCGGGTTCCAGGCGTGCACCGGCGACATCATCGTGATGGTCGACGCGGACGGCTCCGCCGACGGCCAGGAGATCCTCTCCTACGTCTCCGCGCTGGTCTCCGGCGCGGACTTCGCCAAGGGCTCGCGGTTCGCCAACGGCGGCGGCACCGACGACATGACCTTCGTCCGCAAGCTCGGCAACCGCGTGCTGTGCGCGGCCGTCAACCGCAAGTTCGGCGCCCGCTACACCGACCTGTGCTACGGCTACAACGCCTTCTGGCGGCACTGCCTGGACAAGATCGACCTGGACTGCACCGGGTTCGAGGTCGAGACCCTGATGAACATACGGGTCGTCAAGGCGGGCCTGAGAGTGCAGGAGATACCCAGCCACGAGTACCTGCGCATCCACGGCGTGAGCAATCTGCGCGCGGTCCGGGACGGGCTGCGGGTGCTCAGGGTGATCCTCCAGGAGCGCTCCAACCGGCGCGCGCTGCGCGGCCGTACGCACCCGGCGGCGCCCGGCGCGGTGCGCGGGCGGGCCTCTTGAGCGGCCCGCCCGGCGTCTCCGTGGTGATCTGCGCCTACACCGAGGACCGCTGGGCGGCCATCCTCGCCGCGGTCTCCTCGGTGCGGGCGCAGTCCCGGCCGGCCCTGGAGACCCTGCTGGTCGTCGACCACAACGCGGCGCTGCGGGGCCGGCTGGCCAGGGAGTACAAGGAGGCCCCGGAGGTGCGGGTGCTCGCCAACGCGGGCCCGCGCGGGCTGTCCGCGGGCCGCAACACCGGCATCGCCGCCTCCCGCGGGGAGGTGATCGCGTTCCTCGACGACGACGCGGTGGCCGAGCGGGACTGGCTGGCGTACCTCGCCGCGGCGTACGCCGACCCGGCGGTCATGGCCGTCGGCGGGCGCACGGAGCCGGTCTGGGCGTCGGGGCGGCGGCCCGCCTGGTTCCCCGAGGAGTTCGACTGGGTGGTGGGCTGCACGTACCGCGGCCTGCCGCCGGGCCGGGCCCGGGTGCGCAACGTGCTCGGCGGCAACGCCTCCTTCCGGCGCGCGGCGTTCGACGCGGCGGGCGGCTTCGCCACCGGCATCGGACGCGGCGGCGACCGGCGTCCGCTGGGCGGCGAGGAGACGGAACTCTGCATCCGCCTCACCCGGGCCCGGCCCGGCGCGGTCCTCCTGGTCGACGACCGCGCGGTCGTCCACCACCGGGTGCCCGCCTCCCGCGAGCGGTTCGCCTACTTCCGCGCCCGCGCCTACGCCGAGGGCCTGTCCAAGGCGCTGGTGGCGCGGAGCGTCGGCACCGGCAAGGGCCTGGAGTCCGAACGCCGGTACGCCACCCGCGTGCTGCCCGCCGGGGTGGTACGCGGTCTGCGCGACGCCCTGCTCGCCCGCCCCGGCGGCGCCGCCCGCGCGGGCGCCATCGTCACCGGCGTCCTCACCGCGACGGCCGGCTATCTCCTGGGCACGGCCCGGGCCCGCCGGGGGGCGGTGACCTTCGCGTCCGGGCCCGTCGCGGCGGAGGGGCCGGGGGCCGAGCCCGTCTCAGCGGCCGGGGCGGGCCCGGGCCGGGCCGGGGCCGCGGAGGGCGGCGATGGGTGAGGCCGCCGTGCCGGTGCTGATGTACCACGCCGTCGCGGACGAGCCGGCGGACGCCACCCGGGCGCTGTCGGTGACCCCCCGGGCGTTCGCGGAGCAAATGGCGGCGGTGGCCGAGCGGGGGCTGACCCCGGTGACCACCGCCGACCTGGCCGGGGCCTGGCGGAGCGGCCGTCCGCTGCCGCGCCGCCCGGTGCTGATCACCTTCGACGACGGCTACGAGGGCGTGCACCGCCACGCCCTGCCCGTGCTGGCCGCGCACGGCTTCCCGGCCACCCTGTTCGTCACCACCGGCTGGCTCCGCGGCCCGTACGGCACCGGCGGCGCCCTGGACACCATGCTCGACTGGGACCAGGTCCGCGCGCTCGCCGGGGCCGGCGTGGAGATCGGCGGGCACAGCCACACCCACCCCCAGCTCGACCAGCTCGGCACCGGCGCTCTGCGCCACGAGCTGATCCGCTGCCGGGAGATCCTCACCGGCCACCTGGGCACCGCCCCGGCCTCGTTCGCGTACCCGTACGGCTACTCCGACCGCCGGGTGCGCGCGGCGGTCCGGGAGACGGGGTACGCGCAGGCCCTCGCCGTGGGCAACGGGCCGGCCCGCCGCGCCCAGGGCCCGTACGCGCTGCGCCGTCTGACGGTGCGCCGGACCACGGGGGCGGAGGAGTTCGCCCGGCTGCTTGAGGGCCGCGGGATCGCCCGTGCCTTCGCCCGGGACCGGGCCCTGACCAAGGGGTACGCCGTGGTCCGCCGGGCCCGGCGACTGCGCGGCCGGACGCGCGGCGCGGACGCCTGAGCGCGGGGGCGGGCGGGTCCCGGGGAAACCGGGTGCACGCGCCGTCCCCGTGCCGGATCATGGCGGTATGTCAGCGAACCCGCACGACACCTTGCCGATCCGGCTCCACCTCGACGACAGCGACTCCCCCACCGATGTCGTCGACGCGCTGTTCCTCGGCCGTTTCGCGACGGGCGAGCAGCCGTACTCGCACGCGGCCGGCATCGACCGGGTCCGGTCCGGCGCGACGCTGCTGCCGCCCGGCGCGCGGATCCTGCGGGCCGCCCGGGACGACGACCGCAGCGCGCTCCTCGCGGAGGGCGACGGCTGGACCGTACTGGTCTCCCGGTGGAACCGGCGCGCCGACGTCACCGTGACCGCGACCAGCCCGGAGCTGGCCGAGAAGGTCCTCGGCGAGGCCACCGACGGCGCGGCCGACGAGCCCGAACCCCGGCCGGAGCACGTGCCGATGGGCTTCTGGCACCTCTCCCCGCGCTGCGGCCCGCGCCGCACCACCCGGCAGATCTCGGCCGGCACCTGGGAGGAGGTGCGGCCCAACTACACCGCGCCGGTGGCGGACGCGATGGACCGCCTGATGAAGACCGGCCCCGAGAACATCGCGGGCCGGCTGCTCCTGCTGCACGGCCCGCCCGGCACCGGCAAGACCTCCGCGCTGCGCACCCTGGCCCGGTCCTGGCGGGACTGGTGCCAGGTGGACTGCGTCCTCGACCCCGAGCGCCTCTTCGCCGACGTGGGCTATCTGATGGACATCGCCATCGGCGAGGACGACGACTCCACCGGCACCGGCCGCTGGCGGCTGCTGCTCCTGGAGGACTGCGACGAACTGATCCGCGGCGAGGCCAAGCACACCGCCGGGCAGGCCCTGTCCCGGCTGCTGAACCTCACCGACGGCCTGCTCGGCCAGGGCCGCAACGTCCTGGTCGGCGTCACCACCAACGAGGACCTGGAGCGCCTGCACCCCGCCGTCGTCCGCCCCGGCCGCTGTCTGGCCCGGATCGAGGTCGGCCCGCTCACCCGCGCGGAGGCGGCGCACTGGCTCGGCACCGAGGAGGGCCTCGGCCGCGAGGGCGCCACCCTGGCGGAGCTGTACGCGCTGCGCCGGGGCACCTCGCCGACCGCGCTGCCCGAGCCGCGGGCCGGTGCGGAGGCAGGGCTGTACCTGTAACTGCTTTGATGGGGGGTATGACCCTGTTCGTCGGCACGTCGGGCTGGCAGTACCGGGACTGGCGGGGCGTGCTGTACCCGGCCGGGCTGCCGGTGCGGCGGTGGCTGGAGGAGTACGCGGCGGGCTTCGCGACGGTCGAGGTGAACAACGCGTTCTACCGGCTGCCGGCGCCGGAGACGTTCGCGGCGTGGCGGGAGCGGGTGCCGGGGGACTTCGTCGTCGCGGTCAAGGCGAGCCGGTTCCTGACCCATGTCAAGCGGCTGCGGGACCCCGGGGAACCGGTGCGGCGGCTGCTGGCCCACGCGGGCGGGCTCGGCGACCGGCTCGGGCCGGTGCTGCTCCAGCTCCCGCCCACCCTGCGCGCCGACCCGGGTCTGCTGGACGCCTGCCTCGGCTGCTTCCCGGCGCACGTCCGGGTCGCGGTGGAGCCCCGGCACGACTCCTGGTGGACGCCGGAGGTGCGCGACGTCCTCACCGCCCGGAACGCGGCCCTGTGCTGGGCCGATGTGCGCGCCCGCCCGGTCACGCCGCTGTGGCGCACCGCCGACTGGGGTTACGTCCGCTTCCACCAGGGCCGCACCGCCGACTGGCCCCGCTACGGCCGCCGCTCCCTGTCGACCTGGGTCACCCGCATCGGCACGACCTGGCCCGACGGCCAGGACGTCTACGCGTACTTCAACAACGACCCGAACGCCGCGGCGGTCCACGACGCCATCGCCTTCGCCGGCCTGGCCCGGACCGCGGGTCTGACGGTCACCCGCACGCCCTCGTAGGGGCGCGGGGAACCGCGCGACCAGCCCCCCCCACACACCCGCACCCGGCCCTCACCCCCCATAAGCCGCGCGCAGCGCGTCCCGTACGGCGGCCAGCGCCGCCTCCTCCGACACCCCCAGCCGCCGGGCCCGCACCGCGAACCCCTCCGCGTCGGACGCCACCTCCCGCTCGGCCGCCGAGCCCGCCGCGGCGACGAACGTGCCGTTGCGCCCCCGCGTCTCGATCACCCCGTCCGCCTCCAGCGCCCGGTACGCCTTGGCGACCGTGTTCGCGGCCAGCCCCAGCGACTCGGCCAGGCCCCGCACGGTCGGCAGCCGGTACCCGACCGGCAGCGCTCCGGACCGCGCCTGCTCGGAGATCTGGGCGCGCACCTGCTCGTAGGGCGGTGCGCCGTCATGGATACGGATCTTCAGGGTCACGGACCGATTCTCCCGTACCCGCGGCGGATTACCGGGAGGCGATCACGGGCAACGACACCTGCAACGGCCGACGATCGTTCGCGACGGAGGCCCGTGAGCGCCCGATTGTGACCACGCGGTGACGTACCGCCATGAAGAGTGACAGGCACCACTGACAGCCGCATCGTGACCGCCGCCACTGACAGGGCTGTGACGATGAGGAACTCTCGCGAAAAGGGTCTACCTCCGTGAGAACACGGAACCCGGTGGGCTCGTAAGGAGGCAGCCATGCGCCGTGTGACCGTGCAGAAGCCCCTGAAGTCGACGGACTCCCGCCGGGTCCGCGAGGAGTCCGACGAGCGCCCGGCCGGCCGGCCCGAGGTCCGCAAGGACATCGCCCGCACCTGGTGGCCGGACGGCTGACCCGCCCCGCCCCGCCCCGCGCGGTTACCTGAGCGCAGCCTGAGCACTCCCTTAACGCGGCCATAAGGATCTCCGTCGCCCGCCCCGAGCGGGCGTTTTCCCGGTCTCCTCGGTCTAGCTTGCTGATCACCCCCACGGGTTCCGGCCTCCGCCGCCCCCGCGGCAAGCGACCGTTCGACCGTTTCCGAGGAGTTCCCATGCCCGCACCCCGCAGGGCCGCCGCCGTCGCCGTGCTCGGCGCCGTCCCCCTCGCCCTGAGTGCCGCGCCGGCCTTCGCGCACGGCTCGCTGGGCGACCCGGTCAGCCGGGTCGCCCAGTGCTACGCCGAGGGGCCGGAGAGCCCGGACTCGGCGGCGTGCCGGGCGGCGGTCGCGGCGGGCGGCACCCAGGCGCTCTACGACTGGAACGGCATCCGCATCGGCGACGCGGCCGGCCGGCACCAGGAGCGCATCCCGGACGGCGAGCTGTGCAGCGCCGGCGACCCGGAGTTCAAGGGCCTGGACCTGGCCCGCGCCGACTGGCCGGCGACGCCGGTGGACAGCGGCGCGTACGTGTTCAAGTACCGGGTGACCGCCCCGCACAAGGGCACCTTCAAGGTGTACATCACCAAGCCCGGCTACGACCCGGCCCGGCCGCCGGCCTGGAGCGACCTCGACCTGTCCGCGCCGGTGGCGACGGTCACCGACCCGGTCGCCTCGGGCGGCTTCTACACCTTCCCGGGCACCCTGCCCGAGCGCACCGGCAGGCACCTGCTGTACACGGTCTGGCAGCGCTCGGACAGCCCGGAGGCGTTCTACTCCTGCTCGGACATCGCCTTCGCCGGCACGGGCACCGCCGCCGGGAGCGGCACCGGCACGGCGACCGGCGCACCCGACGCGACCGACGCACCCGGCGGGACCCCCGCGAGCGCCGCCCCGGCGGCCTCCGCCCCCTCCGACGCACAGATCGCGGCCGGTGCCGGCCAGTCGACGGTCGAGCACCACGGCCACGGCGACCAGGACGCCACCACGACGACCGACCCGACCACCGACCCGACGACCGCCCCGGGGACCCCGGCCGACGAGACGGCCGCCGCGCCCGACCGGCCGAGGGCCGCGGGTGCCGGGGCGGCCCTCGCCGAGACCGGCGGGGACGGCGGCACCCCGTACCTCGCCGTCGGCGGCGCCGCCGCCCTGGCCCTCGGCGCCGCCGCCCTCTTCGCCTCGGTCCGCCGCCGCGCCACCCGCGCCCGCTGACCGGTGAGCCGGGTCCGTCCGCCGGCTCAGGGCGGACAGACCCGGCTCACCCGCTGGGACAGGCCCTAGGCCGCCAGCGACCCCGGCATCACCGCCCGGGGGCCGAACCGTGCGCGGGCCCGGTCCGCGACCTGTTCGATGCGGCGGACCTTTTCGTCCACGGGGTCGAAGGTGAGCTGGTGGGTGGCCTGTTCGGCGGGGGTGAGGTCCTCGGCGCGCAGGGCGAGGGCGCGGACCCGGGCGCGCTGGAGGCCGAGCGCCTCGTACATCGCGTGGGCCGCGTCCGTCAGGGCGGCCGAGTGCGCGGTCGGCTCCCGCAGGGTGCGGGTGCGGACGGTCGCCGACCGGTCGGCGTAGCGCACGGTGAGGGTGAGGACGCGGCAGACCTTGTCCAGGGCGCGGAGCCGGGAGCCGAGTTCCTCGGTGGCCGAGAGCAGGGCGCGGCGGTGCCGCTCGGGGTCCAGCTCGTCGCGGGTGAAGGGGCGTTCGGTGGCCAGAGATCGGGAGATTCCGTTGGGGACGACCCGGCCGCGGTCGACGCCGTTGGCCTTCTCGTGCAGTTCGCGGCCGGTCCGCGCGCCGACCAGGCGCTGGAGGGTGGACAGGGGCGCGGCGGCGACCCGGCCGAGGGTGTCGAGGCCGTACTCGCACAGGGTGCGGGCGGTCGCGGTGCCGACGCCGGGCAGCGCGGCGACGGGCTTGCCCGCGAGGAAGCCGGCCACGTCCCCCTCGGGCACCGCGCGGGTCGCGCCGGGCCGGGCCTCCCGCAGCGCCATGCGGGCCAGCATCGGGCCCGGCCCGGCGCCGATCGCGCAGTCGACGCCGTGCAGGGCGAGGGCGCGGACCCGGATCACCGACGCCAGTTCCACCGCGTCGCGCCCGAAGTACCGTTCGGCGCCCCGCAGATCGGCCAGCGCGCCGTCCGGCGGCAGCGCCTCGACGACCGGCGTGAACTCCTCCAGCAGGCCGAGCAGCCCCGGCAGGGCCGCCTCGTACAGGGGCGGCAACTGGAAACGTACGCAGAGAATGGTCATCCCGCACTCCCCGGACTCTGGTGCCACAACTTCCTTCCCACCGCGGGCCCTTCGCCCGCGGGGCGCAGATCGGCCCAGGGGTGCATCTCGTACCCCGTGGGCATACGGAGGGTCCGCCGGCGCTCCATCTCGTCCGGCGCCGCGGAGCCGGCCGGCGCGGGCCGCCCGTCGGAGCCGGCCAGCCGGCGCCGGGCGGGGCCGTCCTCGGTGCCGTCGCCCCTGGTGCTGCCCCCGGCCAGGAGGGTCGCGACTCCGTCGAGGCCCTCCCGGCGCCGCACCTCCACCAGCTCGGCCAGGTTCCAGACCGCGGCGCCCACCACGCTGAGGCTGCGCGGGCCGCGGCGCTGCACCACCCCGCGCACCAGCAGCAGCCAGGAGTGGAAGACGGTGTGGGCGCAGGCGTCGTGGGAGTCGTCGAAGAAGGCGAGGTCGACCAGGCCGGTGCCGTCGTCCAGGGTGGTGAAGACGACCCGCCGGCCGGACCGGACCGGGGGCGTCTGCGTGGCCGCCTTCGCCCCCGCGACCAGCACCGTCTCCCCGTGCCGGGCGTCGCGCAGCCGTCGCGCGGACAGCACGCCCAGCTCGTCGAGGAAGGCGCGGTGGTCGTCCATCAGGTTGCGCGAGGCGTCCATGGACAGCACGCCCAGTTCGGCGCTGAGCCGCTCCTCCGAGGTCAGGTCGGGCAGCCCGGCCTTCGCCGTCCGCCGGCCGCCGGACAGGGGGAGCTGGTCGCCGCGTCCGCCGCGGGCGCCCCGGTGCAGTTCGGTCAGGTGCAGTTGCAGGTCGCGGCGGTTGGCGCCGAACGCGTCGAGCGCGCCGACCTGGGCGAGGCGGCCGGCCAGCGGGCGGCTGGGCCGGGCCCGCTCCCAGAAGTCGAGCAGGGAGGCGTACGGCTGTCCGGCGGCGATCCGGTCCGCCTCGGCCTCGCTGATGCCGTGCACGTCGGAGAGGGCCAGCCGCAGTCCCCACACCCCTGATTCAGACACCAGTTCGATCCGGTGGGCGACCCCCGACTTGTTCACGTCCAGCGGCAGGATCGGCACCCCGCGCCGCCGCGCGTCCGCCAGCAGCAGCCGCTTGGGGTACATACCGGGGTCGTGGGTGAGCAGCCCGGCGTAGAAGGCGGCCGGGTGGTGGGCCTTCAGCCACGCCGACTGGTACGTCGGCACCGCGAAGGCGACCGCGTGCGCCTTGCAGAAGCCGTACGACCCGAACGCCTCGACGATCTCCCAGGTCCGCCCGATCGTCTCGGCGTCGTACCCGTTCGCCGCGGCGTGCTGCGCGAACCACACCTTGATCCGCCCCTGCGACTCCGGGTCGGACAGCCCGCGCCGCACCCGGTCCGCCTCGCCGCGCCCGCAGCCGGTCATGATGGCCACGATGTCGATGACCTGCTCGTGGAAGACGACGACCCCGCAGGTGCTCGCCAGCGGCTGGGCCAGGTCCGGGTGCGGGTAGCGCACCGGCGCCCGCCCGTGCCGCGCCTCGATGAAGGGGCGCACCATGTCGGCGGCGACCGGGCCGGGGCGGAAGAGGGAGATGTCCACCACGAGGTCGTGGAAGGTCGAGGGCTGGAGCCGGCCGACCAGGTCCCGCTGGCCCGGCGACTCGATCTGGAAGCAGCCCAGCGTCTCCGTGGACCGGATCAGCGCGTACGTCGCCGGGTCGCCGTCCGGTACGGCGTCCAGGTCCACCTCGGTGCCCGTCGCCCGCTTCACCTCGGCGACCGCGTGCGCCATCGCCGACTGCATCCGCACGCCCAGCACGTCCAGCTTGAGCAGCCCGAGGTCCTCCACGTCGTCCTTGTCGAACTGGGCCATGGGGAACCCCTCGCCGCTGGTCGGCATGACCGGCGTACGGGAGAGCAGGGAGGCGTCGGAGAGCAGCACGCCGCAGGGGTGCATGGCGATGCCGCGCGGGAGGGCGTCGAGGGCCTCGACCAGCTCCCAGAGCCTGCCGTACTTCTCCTGCTCGCCCGCCAGCTTCCGCAGTTCGGGCAGTTCCGCCAGGGCCGCGCGGGCGTCGCGGGCCCGGATGTGCGGGAAGGACTTGGCGACCCGGTCGATCTCGGCCGGGTCCATGGACAGCGCGGCGCCCACGTCCCGGATGGCGTGCCGGACCCGGTACGTCTCCGGCATCGCGACGGTCGCCACCCGCTCGGCGCCGAACCGGCCGATGATCGCGCGGTAGACCTCCAGGCGGCGGGCGGACTCCACGTCGATGTCGATGTCGGGCAGGACCACCCGCTCCTTGGAGAGGAACCGTTCCATCAGCAGCCCGTGCTCGACCGGGTCGGCGTGCGCGATGCCCAGGAGGTGGTTGACGAGCGAACCGGCGCCGGAGCCGCGCGCGGCGACCCGGATGCCCATGTCCCGTACGTCGTCCACCACCTGGGCGACGGTGAGGAAGTAGGAGGCGAAGCCGTGGTGGGCGATGATGTCCAGCTCGTGGTGCATCCGCTCCCAGTAGCCGCGCCGCCGGTCGTACCCCTTGCGGATCATCCCCGCCGCCGCCCGGGAGGCCAGCGCCCGCTGGGCGGTGCGGTGCCCGGCGCCGACAAGGTGCGGTTCGGGGAAGTGGACGGTGCCCATGCCGAGGTCGTCCTCGGGGTCGACCAGGCACGCGGCGGCCGTCGCCCGGGTCTGCTCCAGGAGGCGGTGGGCGGTGTCGCGCCGGAAGCCGGCCGCCTCGACGATCCGCTCGGCGGCCCCGGTCATGGCGGCGGTGTCCTTCAGCCACGCCTCGCCGGAGTCCCGTTCCCCGGTGACGCCGAGCGGGACCAGGCGGCGGGCGGCGTCCAGCACGTCGGCGACCGGGCCCTGGCCGGGGTCGGCGTACCGGACGGCGTTGGTCAGCACCGGCCGGACGCCCTGCTCGGCGGCGAAGCCCACGGTACGGGCGGCCAGCCGCAGGGAGCCGGGGCCGGTGCCGGTCCGGCCGTGCCAGACGGCCTCCAGCCGCAGGGCGTCGCCGTACACCTCCCGCCAGGGCGCGAGGAGCCGCGCCGCGCGGTCGGGGCGGCCGGCGGCGAGGGCGCGGCCGACCTCGGAGTCGGGGCCGAGCAGCACGGTCAGGCCGTCGGCGTGGTTGTCGGGCCAGGCCAGCAGGGGGGTGCCGGGGTTGCGGTGGGCGGCGGAGACCAGCCGGCACAGGTCGGCCCAGCCCCGGGCGCCGTCCCGGGCGAGGAAGGTGACGCGCTGGGCCGACTCGTCGATGAAGGCGCCGCCGCGCACGGGGGTGCGGCGCCGGTCCCGGCGTACGGAGGTGTCGGTGCGGCCGGGGCCGGTCTCGGGGGCGGCCACCGCCAGGTCCGCGCCGAACAGCGGGCGGACGCCCTCCTTCGCGCACGCCTTGGCGAAGCGGACCGTGCCCGCGAGGGTGTCGCGGTCGGTGAGGGCGAGGGCGTCCAGGCCCCGCTCGGCGGCGCGCTCGGCCAGCCTCTCCGGGTGCGAGGCGCCGTGGCGCAGGGAGAACCCGGAGACGGTGTGCAGATGCGGGAATCCCGGCACACGCACCTCCCGCACTGATGAGCTTCCACGTCCTATCGAACGCCTGTTCCAACTAGCTCTTCCACCATACCCCCATCTTCGAATACCTGTACGACATCCGTTCGGCCCCGCCCCACCTGCGCGAACACCCCCCGACCAGGACCGTGGGGACATGTCACACACCACCGGCGCCGCGTCCCGGAAGGGCTCCTTCCTGGACGAGGTGAGGGACGCCGTCACCCCGCGGGCCACGCTGCTCGTGCTCGGCGTGCTCGCGCTCCAGTTGCTGTTCATCGCCTCCTACGTCGGCGCGCTGCACGACCCGAAGCCGAGGGACGTGCCCTTCGGGGTGGTCGCCCCCGGGGCCGCCGCCGGGCGCACGGTGGCCCAACTGGAAGGGCTGCCCGGTACGCCGCTGGACCCGCGCGCGGTACGGGACGAGGCGGGCGCCCGGAAGAAGATCATGGACCGGGAGATCGACGGCGCCCTGGTCGTGGACCCGCGCGGCACCCGGGACACCCTGCTGGTCGCCTCCGGCGGCGGCACCGCCCTCGCCACCACCCTGAAGGGCCTCGTCACCGAGGCGGAGCGGGCCGAGCGGCGGACCGTGCGGACCGTCGACGTGGCCCCGGCCTCGCCCCGCGACTTCGACGGGCTGTCCTCGTTCTACCTGGTCGTCGGCTGGTGCGTCGGCGGCTATCTGTGCGCCTCGATCCTCGCCATCAGCACCGGCGCCCGGCCCGCCAACCCGCGCCGGGCCGCGATCCGGCTGATCGTGATGGCGCTGGTCGCGATCGTCGGCGGGCTCGGCGGCGCGGTGATCGTCGGGCCGGTCCTGGGCGCGCTGCCCGGCGGCGTGGCCGACCTGTGGGGGCTGGGCGCGCTGGTCACCTTCGCGGTGGGCGCCGCCACCCTCGCCCTCCAGGGCGTCTTCGGGATCGTCGGCATCGGGCTGGCGATCCTGCTGGTGGTGATCGCGGGCAACCCGAGCGCGGGCGGCGCCTTCCCGCTGCCGATGCTGCCGCCGTTCTGGAAGGCGATCGGCCCGGCGCTGCCGCCGGGCGCGGGCACCTGGGCGGCCCGCTCGGTCGCGTACTTCCGGAGCAACGACCTGACCCTGTCCCTGCTGGTGCTGTGGGCGTGGGCGGTGGCGGGGACGGCGCTCACGATGCTGGCGTCGGCCCTGCGCCGGCGACGCGACGAGGCGGAACTGCCGACCCAGGCGGGCTGACCCGGGAGACCGGCGGGTCTCAGCCGATCCGCGTCCCGGTCGCCGCCAGGGCCTCGGTCACCGGCTGGAAGAAGGTCTCCCCGCCCGAGACGCAGTCGCCGCTGCCGCCGGAGGTGAGGCCGATCGCGCTGCTGCCGGAGAACAGCGGGCCGCCGCTGTCGCCGGGCTCGGCGCAGACGTCGGTCCGGATCAGGCCGTCGACGACATCGCCGTTGCCGTAGTTCACGGTGGCGTCGAGGCCGGTGACGGTGCCGGAGTGCACCTGGGTGGTGGAGCCGCTGCGGGTCACCGCCAGGCCGACGGTGGCCTCGGCGGCGCCGGTGATCGGCTGCGCGGTGCCGTCGTAGAGGTCGACCTCGCTGGGGTGGGCCACGTCGGCGGTGTACTCGACCAGGCCGTAGTCGTCGCCGGGGAAGCTGGAGGCCGCGGTGCGGCCGACGACGGTGCCGGAGGAGTCCGACCAGGTGGAGGCGGACTCGGTGCAGTGGCCGGCGGTGAGGAAGTACGGTGCGCCGCCCCGGGTCACGTTGAAGCCGAGCGAGCAGCGGCCGCCGTTGCCGGTGATGGCGTCGCCGCCCGCGAGGAAGGGCTCGTACTTTCCTTCCGTACGGCGGAGTTCGGCCCGGTCGCCGAGCCCACCAACCACCTTCGCCAGCGCGGCCCGCTCGGCCCCGGAGACGGTGCGGTCGGCGGTGACCACGACCTTGCCGGCGATGGGGTCGGTCACCCAGGAGGTGCCCGGGACGGTGGCGTCCCGCTTCAGGACGGCGCGCGCGTCGCCGAGGTCGGCGAGGGAGTGCGCGACGACCCTCGCCCTCGCGCCCGCCTCCTCGACGGTCCGCGCGGCGTCGTCGTCGAGCACGTTGACGACCAGGTTCCGGGCCTCGGCGTCGTAGTACGTGCCGGCCGCGTCGCCGCCGAGCTCCGTCAGCAGGGCCGAGGCGAGCTTTCCGGCCGCCGCGGCGGACAGGGGTTCGGGCGCGGGGGCCGCGCCGGCGTTCGCGGTCTGGAACGTGACGGCCACGGCGACCAGGGCGGCGATACCCGCTCCGGCCACGGCGGTACGCCGCCCGGAAGTGCGTCGGTGCTTCAACTCGGGTCCTCCTGTGGGGGGGGGCCGGCCCGGCGGGCGTGGGGGTCTCGGGGGCCGGAAGGACGGCTGACCTGGAATCCACTGTTCCGAAACGCCCAGGTCGCACACAAGGTCGCCCCGGACACGTGCGCACGACAACTCCAGCGCGGGCACACGCCCTTCACCGTTCGCCCCCGCCACCGGCCGGTCCGCTTCCGCAAACATCACGGACGGGTGATCCCCCGGCCGGCGGGACGGTCCGGTCCTGTCCGGATCCGCTCCCCGCCGGGGGTTCCGGGGAGGGGCCGCCCCACCCGGACGGCGCGGCCCGGCGGCCCCGGCCGCGGACAAGGGAGAGCCCCCGCACGACTGGCGTGCGGGGGCTCCCCGGAACCACTAGTTCCGATCCGTCCGGTGACGTCCGCTCAGTAGACGTTGACGCCGTAGGCGCTCAGCGCCTCGGTGACCGGCTGGAAGAAGGTCGTACCGCCGGAGGTGCAGTTGCCGCTGCCGCCGGAGGTCAGACCGTACGCGATGCCGCTGTTGCTGTAGAGCGGGCCGCCGGAGTCGCCGGGCTCGGCGCAGACCGTGGTCTGGATCAGGCCCGAGACGATGTCGCCGCCGCCGTAGTTGACGGTGGTGTTCAGGGCGGTGACCCGGCCGCTGTGCGTACCGGTGGTCGAGCCGTCCCGGATGACGGTGGTGCCCACCGCCGGGGTGGCCGCGCTGGTGATGTCCACGCCGTTGGCGGTGCCGGGCCGGCTGACGGACCCGGTGTACCGCACGATGCCGTAGTCGTTGCCCGGGAAGCTGGAACCGGCGGTCGTACCGATGACCGTGGTACGCGCGGAGTTGGAGTACCAGTTGCCGGCGCCGTCGGTGCAGTGGCCGGCGGTCAGGAAGTACTGGGTGCCGCTGCTGTTCTGCACGTTGAAGCCGAGCGAGCAGCGCCAACTGTCCGCGTAGATGGCGTCGCCACCCTGGATCAGCTTGCTGAACGTGCCCGGAGTGCGCTTGATCGTCAGCGCGCCGGCGTTCTCGCCGGCCTGCTTCTTGATCTTGGCTATCTCGGCCTGGGACACCGTGCTGTCGACGGTGAGCAGGACCTTGCCGGTCTTGCTGTCGACGGCCCAGGCGGTGCCCGGGACGTCGGCCTTCAGCACCGAGTTGCTCACGCTCTTGAGCTCGGCGGAGCTGAAGGTGCTGGGCGTCTCCGACGCGTTCGCGCTCGGTACCGCGATCGCTGCGGCGGCCACGAGACCGGTCGATACGGCGAGCAACCGGGTTCGTCTCGTGATACCGCTGCGGGGGGTGGTGCGCTTGATCCTCACTTTTCGTTCCTCCACGGGGGAAGTCGGGGGCCTACTCGTGGGGTCGTGGGCCCGTGAGGCGCAGCCAGAGGCCCGGACGTCCGGATTCCGGAACACAGCGTGCCCCTGACAAGCGCTGAGGGGGAGTATTCGGCCGAACGGCCGGTCGGCGCAAGGGTGCCTTTCGGCCGTCGGCCGCCGCGCGGGCGTCCGCCCGGCTCACGCCGGCGCGCGCTCCCCCGCCTCGACGGCGATGTCCAGGGTGTTGCCCGGGGGCGGGAACGGGCAGATGAAGTGGTCGGCGAACGCGCACGGCGGCAGCAGCGCGCGGTTGAGGTCGACCGTCGTACGGCCCTGCCCGTCCGGCGCCGGCGGCCGCAGGAACCGGAAGCGGTAACTGCTCACCCCGCTGGTGGCGTCGGCGAACACCGCCCACAGCGAGCCGTCCTCCTCGACCGCCACCTGGAGCGTCAGCTCCCGCCCGGCCAGCGTGAAGGCCAGTTCCCCGGAGAGCCCGAGCCCGCGCTCGCGCCCGTCGGCGTTCGGCACCCGCACCCTACGGTCCCCGTCGCCGTACGGCGTGAACCGCCCGGGCACCGACCAGCGCGGATCGTACGGGGTGGCCTCGATGCCCCGGAACGCCCGCCGCGCCTCGGCGTCCGGGTCGAAGTCCCGTACCCCCCAGGCGCCCTCGCGGACCATAACCACCAGCTTCCGCTCACCGTGCGCCACCCGGGCCGCGCCGGCCGGGCCGTGGTCGGCGGTGAGCAGCGTCCGGCCGGTGAAGGGCCGCCCGTCCAGGGTCAACCCGTCGCCCTCCCCGGCGGTCAGCACCACCGTGTCCCGGCCGGACGTCCAGTTCCCGGGGATGCCGGGGAGCCGGCCGTCCGGGTGGTCCTCCAGCCAGTACGTGCCGGTCAGCGCGAGCGGTCCGTAGGGCGCCGTCACCGCCGCCACCCGCTGCTCGTGCCACCGCTGCCATGCGTCTGAAACATCCGGTACGTCCGTCGTCATGCCCCCAGCCTCCCACGCACCCGGCACACCGCACCGACCACTACCCGCCCCCACCTGCACCTGCCCCCCGGCCCCCGCCCGACGCACCCCCCTCAGCACCTCCTCAGCACCCGCAATCGCACCCGCAGTCGCACCCGTCGCAGCAGCCCTCCTCGCCGCAGCACTGGCAGCACTGGCAGCAGTCGCCGCACCCGCCGCAGTCGCAGTTGCCGCACGGGCTCTGCTTGCGCTCGCCGGTCCAGGGGTCGGAGTAGGTGCCGCAGCACAACTGGCAGGTGCAGGCCAGCCCCAGCCACACCGCGCACCCGGCGAGCAGCCCCCGCCGGTTCCCGCGCGGCGGCTCCGGCGGCGGGGCGGCCGGGCCCCCGGGGGTGCCGGGCGGGGCGTAGGGCCCGGCGGCGCGGGGAGCGGAGGCGGTCGGGGCGGCGGGCGGGTGCGCGCAGGACGCGGTGCCGAAGGCGCGGTCGACGGAGGCGCGCAGTTCGTGCACGAGCAGCCGGTGGACCAGCCGTCCGTCGGTGAACTCGGCGTCGCGCAGCGCCAGTCGGATCCCGTGCACGGCGTCGTCGGCGAGCCGCCGGGCCTCGGCCAGCGATGTCCCGGTGGCGGTGAGCGGGTTCCAGGCGCCCGACGCGGCGTCCGCGTCCCGGTCCGTCACGGCGTCCAGGAGGTGGGCGAGCCGGCCGAAGAGGCGCCCGGCCTCGGCGAGCGGTGCGGCGTTGCCCGGCCGGCCGGCGAGGTGGGCGGTGTGCGCGAAGGCGGCGGCGGTGGCCGTCTCGGTCGGCTCGGTGACCGTGAGGACCGGCGTCCCCGGCCCGGCCAGGGCCTCGATCCCGGCCTGCCGGTCCACCGCGTCGAGCAGCACGGCGGTGTCGAAGCCGACGGCGGTGCCGGTGCGCGCCCCGGCCGCGTCCCAGCGCGCGGCGACCCGGCGGGCGGCGCGCGCCACCGGCCGGCGGGCCAGCAGTCCGTCACCGTCGGTGACGTGGTCGCGCACCTTGGCCGAGGCCAGCACCAGGGAGACGGCCGCCGCCAGCCGCGCCCCCTCGCCCCGCGCGACGGACGCGGTGCGCATCCCGCGCAGCGGGCAGGGCCCCGCCGTCCGGCGCGTCCCCGCGTCCCGTGCGGCCTGAGCCTCCGTCAACACCGATATCAGCAGGCCGTCGTAATTGGTGACGATGCGGGCGAACTGACCATGGTCCCCGCGCAGCGCGAGGCACAATCCACACAAATGCGCCATCCACTGGCTGGTGAGGTCCTCCCCCAGCCGGTGCCGGCACGGCCTGACGATTCCGAACACGACGCTTCCCCCGTGGTGACGACGACGCTGAGCTGCGGCATCGTACCGATCGCGGACTTCACCCGGACGCCCTGTCCGTCACCCGTCCGCCGAGAAGAGTCATATTTCACTCACAGTCAGCACCCGTTTGGGAAACGACCCTTGGGACACATGGACTCTCGACGGATCCGCTGTGCACCAGTACCGTCACAAACCCCCCGCGCGGCGTCTATCCACTTGGCGCGACGTCCGCATCATGGATGACCATAGGGATGCGGAAAGCAAGGAAGACCGCTTGAGAGGAGGCGTCCATGGGATCGGTACGCAAGGCGAGTGCGTGGCTCGGCCTCGTCGACGACAACGATGACGAGCGCTATTACGACGACGACTACTCCGAGGGCTCCGAGTCCCAGGACGCCTGGGTGACGGACCCGCGGGTGAAGGTGGCCGCGGACACCGCCGAGGAGCGGGGCCGCCGCATCGGCACCGTGACGCCGGACAGCTTCCGGGACGCGCGGGCCATCGGCGAGCTGTTCCGGGAGGGGGTCCCGGTCATCATCAACCTCACGGCCATGGACGCCGGGGACGCCAAGCGGGTGGTCGACTTCGCGGCCGGGCTGATCTTCGGGCTGCGCGGGTCGATCGAGCGGGTCTCCAACCGGGTCTTCCTGCTGAGCCCGGCCGACACCCAGGTGATCAGCGGCGAGCCCGCCGCCCACCGCTCGGACGGCTTCTTCAACCAGAGCTGAGGCGGGGCCGCGCAGCACGGCCCCGCCCGCACGTCTTCCGCTTTCCCGCCGGCCTACCGGAACGCGTCCAGTCCGGTGAGCGCCTTGCCCAGCACGAGCTGGTGCATCTCGACGGTGCCCTCGTAGGTGAGCACCGACTCCAGGTTCGTCGCGTGCCGCATCACGGGGTACTCCAGGGAGATCCCGTTGGCCCCGAGGACCGTCCGCGCGGTCCGGCAGATCTCGATCGCCTCCCGTACGTTGTTGAGCTTCCCGAAGCTGACCTGCTCGGGCCGGAGGCTCCCCGCGTCCATGCGCCGCCCGAGGTGGTGGGCGAGCAGGATGCCCTTGTGCAGTTCGACCGCCATGTCGGCGAGCTTGGCCTGGGTGAGCTGGAACCCGCCGATCGGCCGCCCGAACTGCTCCCGCGTCCGCGCGTACTCCACCGCCGCCTCGAAGCAGCTCCGGGCCGCGCCCATGGCGCCCCAGACGATCCCGTACCGGGCGTGCGACAGGCAACTGAGCGGTCCGCGCAGCCCGGTGACCTCCGGCAGCACCGCGTCGGCGGGCAGCCGTACGTCGTCCAGGACGAGTTCGCTGGTGACGGAGGCGCGCAGGGACCACTTGTGCTTGATCTCCGGCGCGGAGAAGCCGGGAGCGTCGGTCGGGACCACGAAGCCCCGGATGCCGTCGTCGGTCCGCGCCCACACCACCGCGACACCGGCCACCGACCCGTTGGTGATCCACATCTTGCGGCCGCTGAGCACCCAGTCCGATCCGTCGCGCTTGGCGTAGGTGCGCAGGGAGGCGGGGTCGGAGCCGTGGTCGGGCTCGGTCAGGCCGAAGCAGCCGATGACCTCGCCGGCCGCCATGCGCGGCAGCCAGGTCCGCTTCTGCTCCTCGCTGCCGAAGCGGTGGATGGCGTACATGGCGAGGGAGCCCTGGACGGAGACCAGGGAGCGGATGCCGGAGTCGGCGGCCTCCAGCTCCAGGCAGGCCAGTCCGTACTGGACCGCGCTGGCGCCGGCGCAGCCGTAGCCGGTGAGCGACATGCCGAGGGCGCCGATCGCGCCGAGTTCGCGGGCGAGGTCGCGCAGGACGGGCAGCTCGCCCTGCTCGTACCAGTCGGCGATGTGCGGCAGGACCCGGTCGGCGGCCCAGGTGCGCACGGTGTCACGGACGGCGAGGTCCTCGGGGGACAGCAGGTCGTCGAGGCCGAGGGGGTCGGCCGGATTGAAGGACGCGGACATGGGACACCCTCCGGGACAGTGAAACTAGCACTGCTAGTTACGGCTCGGCCCCGACGTTACGACGCACGGTGCCGCGCGTCCAGCCACTCTCCCCCGCCCGCCGGCCGCCGCCCCCCACGGGCGACGTTCACCTCTTGTCGAGACAGTAAACGCGCGGTGCGCGGGCGGGAGGACGAACCCCCGCGCGACGGAGCGCCCCGGCGCCCGGTCGATAATCGAGCCCGTGACCGATCTTGTGACGCGCTCCGCGCCGGCCCTCCGCCGGGCCGCCCCCGCCCTGCTGGGCTACGCGGCCGTCCGCGCCCTGGGCCTGCTCGTCCTGGCCCTGTGGAGCGCCGCCCGCGACAAGAGCGCGTACACGCTGCTCACCGCCCGCTGGGACTCCCTCTGGTACACCCGGGTGGCCACCGGGGGCTACGGCCACGAGGTGAAGCTGCCGAACGGCGACGTCCACTCCGACCTGGCGTTCTTCCCGCTGCTGCCCTGGCTGGAGCGGCTCGGCGCGGCGGTGACGCCGCTGCCGGCCGCCGACGCGGGCTTCGCCGTGAGCCTGCTCGCCTCGCTCGCCGCGGCCTGGGGGATCTTCGCGGTCGGGGAGCGGGTGGCCGGGTGGCGCGCCGGGGTCTGCCTGGTGCTGCTGTGGGCCGTGCTGCCGGTCGGGATCGTGCAGTCGATGGCGTACAGCGAGTCGCTGTTCACGGCGCTGGCGGCCTGGTCGCTGTACGCGGTGCTGACCGGCCGCTGGGTGACGGCCGGGAGCCTCGCCCTGCTGGCCGGGCTGACCCGTCCGGTGGGGCTGGCCGTCGCGGCGGCGGTGTGGGCGGGCGCCGTCGCGGCCCTCGCCCGCGGCCCGGTCCCCGGCGGGCGGGCGCGACCGGTCCTCGGCATGGCGCTCGCGCCCCTGGGCGCCGCCGGGTACGTGCTGTGGGTCGGCCACCGCACCGGCACCGGCCCGCTCGGCTACCTCGACGTCCAGGCCGGCTGGCGCAACGGGTTCGACGGCGGCCTGGCCTTCGCCCGCTTCGCCGCCGAACGGTTCACGTCGTTCCCGGCCGCCCTCGCGGGCCTCGGCCTGACCGCCGGGGTGGCCCTGGTGGTGTGGCTGTACGCGGCCGGCGTACGGCAACGGCTGCCGCTGCCGCTGCTGGTGTACGGGGGGATCGTCACCGCGCTCGCCCTGGGCGCGTCGGGCTACTTCGGCTCCAAGCCGCGGCTGCTGCTGCCCGCCTTCCCGCTGCTGCTGCCGCTCGCCGCGGCCCTCGCCCGGCCGCGCACCGCACGGTCCGCGCTGGTCGTGACGGGTGTGGCGGTGGGGTCGGCGGTGTACGGGGCGTTCTGGCTGAACGGCTCCGGTCCGCCCTGACCGCCCCGGACACGCTCGGTGAGCGGCGGGAGAATTCGGCGCCAGCATTCGGTGAACGAATTCATAAGCACGATAAAACCGCCACCCGGAATGATCAAAAGAAATGCAGGCCACGGAAGGCATGATGCCCGGAATCCCGGGAATTAGGGTTCGTTCTGAGAGGAATCCCACATCACATCGTCATCACAAAGCCGTTGATTCGGCGGGGATCGCTCCTCACTCGCTGTAACGTCGATTGGGTGCGTACCGAACGGAACCTCACCCGTCTGGACCGGGTGTTCGCGAGACTGGACCGTGAGCCCGAACGGCCGGTCCACCTCGATGTGCCGAAGATGAGCCGGCACCGGATTGCCTTGTTCTCCGGGTCCCTCGCCTTCTATGTGGCGATCGTGTGGGCGGTGGTGATCACCTCCTGGCTGGTCCGGCTCGACTGGCAGGTCATGTTCTTCCGGCCGTACCAGCAGTGGCCGGAGATCCACGCCTTCGTCGACTACTACGTGGTGCTGGGCCAGCGCGGCCCCACCGCCGTGATGGTCGCCGCGTGGCTGGGCTGGCGCTCCTGGCGGCAGCACACGCTGCGTCCGCTGCTGGCGCTCGGCGCCTCCCTGCTGCTGCTGAACATCACCGTGGGCGCCGCCAAGTACGGGATGGGGCGCCTGGGACCGCACTACGCGACCACCGTCGGCTCGAACGAGATGTGGGCCGGCGGCGATATATTTCCGAGCGGTCACACCGCCAACGCCGTGGTGACCTGGGGCATCCTGGCCTATCTGGCCTCCACGCCCCGGGCCCGCCGCTGGCTGTCCGCCGTCTCCGCGGTGACCTCGCTCGGGGTCGGGATGTCCACCGTGTACCTCGGTACGCACTGGCTGAGCGACGTGGTCCTCGGCTGGGTCGCGGGGCTGCTGATCCTGCTGGCGCTGCCGTGGTGCGAGCCGCTGATCGCCCGCTGCGAGGCGTGGCTGCTCGGGCTGCGCGACCGCTGGTCCGCCCGGTCCGGGCGCCCGGCGCCCGCGGCGGCCACGCCCGTGGTGCTCGCCCCGGCCGTCGCCGACCCCGACGCCCCGGCGCGCGAGCCGGTCGCGGCGGCCCGCTCCCGGGGGGTCCACCTGGCGCCGGGCCCGCACACCAGCCGCTCCGAGCGCACCCCGGTCACCCCGGTCGGCAGCCGCCGCCCGCCGCACCCCGAGCGGCATCCGCGGGGCACGGCCTCGACCGCCCGGCCCACCTCGGGGAGCTGACCGGCGGCCGGCCGGCGCGGGGGGCCGGTACGCACGCCCCTTCCCCCCGTGCCGTCGCCGCCGTCGCCGTCAGCCCTTCCAGGCCCGGGTCACCCGGCCGTCCCGTACCTCGAAGTTGAGCCGCCCCGCGCGGTACTCCATGGTGATGATCGCGCCGGGCGGCAGGGACCGCACCGTCGACCAGCCGCGCTCCCGCGCGCGCCGCTCGGCCGCGCCGGAGTCGAGGCCCACGTAGGCGTCCGGGCTGTCCTGGGGTTCGGCCGGGGGTGTCGGATTCGGTGCCATGGCGCCACGCTAAGCCCTGCCCGGCGGCCAGGGAAGCCCGGCCCGGCGGACCGGGGCGCCGGGTCCGGGGCCCTCGGGCCGGGGTGCGCATCCGGTGACGGTCACACTTCTGTCACAAGATCACGACACATGTTTCGGCGGAACTCCGTCACCCGGACGAGCGGTTCGGCGGTTCCGTCCGGAGCAATGGCGGGACATTATCGCGGGCCCTCCCGGCCCTTCGAAAGACCGGGCGAAAAGGGCCGCGTGAAAAGCGGCTCCCGAACCTTCATTCCCGTTCCGTTCGCCCCTTCGCACGGCGCGGCCGAAAAGCGCCGGAAAGCCCGCGGATTCACAGCGGCGGCACACCGGGCGCACATCGTCTCCGTACGCCCTCTGTCGGGCGGGCCGGGTCGCGAGCATCATGGCGGGCCCGGGAGACGTTCGGCGAAGGGGCGGGCGAGCGATGGGAACGCAGACCGTACGGCCGGTGACCGGTCCGGCGCGGACGCGGCGGCCGGGGCGGCTGGTGATCGACTGGCTGACCACCACGGACCACAAGAAGATCGGCCATCTCTACCTGATCACGTCGTTCGTGTTCTTCCTGATCGCCGGGGTCATGGCGCTGCTGATGCGCGCCGAACTGGCCCGGCCGGGACTGCAACTCGTCGACAACCAGCAGTTCAACCAGTTGTTCACGATGCACGGCACGATCATGCTGCTGCTCTTCGCGACGCCGAGCTTCGCGGGCTTCGCCAATGAGCTGATGCCGCTCCAGATCGGCGCCCCGGACGTGGCCTTCCCCCGGCTGAACATGCTGTCGTACTGGCTGTTCCTGTTCGGCGGGCTGATCGTGCTGGCGTCGCTGCTGGTGCCCTCGGGGCCGGCCGCGTTCGGCTGGTTCGCCTACGCGCCGCTCAACAGCCAGACGCACTCCCCCGGCATCGGCGCCGACCTGTGGATCATGGGGCTGGCGCTGTCCGGGTTCGGGACGATCCTCGGCGCGGTCAACTTCCTCACCACGATCGTGGGGATGCGCGCGCCCGGCATGACCATGTTCCGGATGCCGATCTTCGTGTGGAACACGCTGTTCACCTCGATCCTGATCCTGGTCGCCTTCCCGGTGCTGGCGGCGGCCCTGCTGGTGCTGGAGGCGGACCGGCGGTTCGGCTCGCAGGTGTTCGCCTCGGCCAACGGCGGGGCGCTGCTGTGGCAGCACCTGTTCTGGTTCTTCGGGCACCCGGAGGTCTACATCATCGCGCTGCCGTTCTTCGGCATCGTCAGCGAGATCATCCCGGTCTTCAGCCGCAAGCCGCTGTTCGGCTATCTGACGCTGGTGGCGGCCACCATGGCGATCACCGGTCTGTCGCTGGTGGTGTGGGCGCACCACATGTTCGCCACGGGTGCGGTGCTGCTGCCGTTCTTCTCCTTCCTGAGCTTCCTGATCGCGGTGCCGACCGGGGTGAAGTTCTTCAACTGGACCGGCACCATGCTCAAGGGCTCGCTCTCCTTCGAGACGCCGATGCTGTGGGCGACCGGCTTCCTGGTGTCGTTCCTGTTCGGCGGTCTGACCGGGGTGATCCTGGCGTCGCCGCCGCTGGACTTCCACGTCACCGACAGCTACTTCGTCGTCGCCCACTTCCACTACGTCGTCTTCGGCACCGTGGTCTTCGCGACCTTCGCCGGCTTCTTCTTCTGGTGGCCCAAGTTCACCGGCAAGCTGCTCGACGAGCGGCTCGGCAAGATCCAGTTCTGGACGCTGTTCACCGGCTTCCACACCACCTTCCTGGTGCAGCACTGGCTGGGCGCGGAGGGGATGCCGCGCCGGTACGCGGACTACCTCGCCGCCGACGGCTTCACCGCGCTGAACACCCTGTCGACCATCGGCGCGTTCCTGCTCGGCTTCTCCACCCTGCCGTTCCTCTACAACGTCTGGAAGACCGCGAAGTACGGCGCGAAGGTCGGCGTCGACGACCCCTGGGGCTTCGGCCGCTCCCTGGAGTGGGCGACCTCCTGCCCGCCGCCCCGGCACAACTTCACCGCGCTGCCCCGGATCCGCTCGGAGTCCCCGGCGTTCGACCTGCACCATCCCCGGTACGCGGCCGAGGCCCCGCAGCCCGAGCCACCGCGGCATCAAGCCGATCCCGAGCGGTCCTGACCGCCTCGACCAGCTCCACCGGCTCCAGCACCTCGAAGCCGAAGCCCAGCATCATCACGTGCACCACCAGGGCGTCCAGGCTCGCGGCGCCGGTGCGCAGCAGGCAGCTTCCCGGGCCCTCCGCCGTCAGCACCCCGTCCGACGGCGACACCCGCGCCGCCGCCTCGGCCGGCGGCACCAGCAGCCGGACCACGGCACGGGCGGCGTACGCGTGGGTGGACACGCCCCGGGAGACATAGGCGGCGAGGTCCTCGGCGGGCGGCTCGCGCGGGGTGAAGCGCGGCCCGTGCGGCGGCCTCGGGGTGAGCCGGTCCACGCGGAAGGTCCGCCAGCCGGCCCGCTCCGGGTCGTAGGCGACCAGGTACCAGCGGCGCTCGGTGCACACCAGGCGGTACGGCTCCACCGTGCGGCGGGTGACGGTGCCGTCGTGGCCCACGTACTCCAGGCGCAGCCGCTGGGCGTCCCGGCACAGGTGGGCCAGTTCGGTCAGGACGGCGGGGTCGACGGCGGCGGGGCCCGGGCCGCGCAGCATCGGCACGGTGAACTCGGTGAGCGCGCCGACCCGGCGGCGCAGCTTGTGCGGCAGCACCTGCTCCAGCTTGGCCAGCGCCCGCACCGAGCTCTCGCCGATGCCCTCGATGCCCTGTCCGGCGGCGGTGCGCAGGCCCACGGCGACGGCGACGGCCTCGTCGTCGTCCAGCAGCAGCGGCGGGAGTTCGGCGCCCGCGCCGAGCCGGTAGCCGCCGCCGGTGCCGGAGCTGGCGTCCACCGGGTAGCCCAGTTCGCGCAGCTTGTCCACGTCCCGGCGGACGGTGCGCGGGGTGACGCCGAGGCGCTCGGCGAGGTCGGCGCCGGACCACTCGCGGTGGGCCTGGAGGAGGGAGAGCAGACGCAGCAGACGTGCCGAGGTCTCGAGCATGGGGGCGAGTCTGGCAGCCCTCGCGGTCAGGTGCTGTCCTCGGTGCCCGGTGACGGGCCCGGACCGGTGGTGACCGCCGGTGCGGTACGGGCCGGCCGCGACGGCACCGGCGACGACCACCGAACCCCCGTAAATGCCGCGCGGAGTAGCGGAGTTGACCGTAGGAGACCGGTTCCGGCCGGGCGGTTCGATTCCGTTCGCCGCGGGGCGTGACCCCCGCCGCGGATCGGCCGTTGTCTTCTTCATGAGCCGGGGACCCGCCCCGACCACGGACCGGGAGCCGCCCGGTCCCGCCGTGTACCGCATCCGAGGGAGTCACCCGTGCCGCGCATGCTCGACGTCAGCGACGAGGTACGCGCCGAGATCGGCGACGAAGAAGCCGAGCGCCTGCTCGCCGGAGCGACCGCCCCGGGCAGTTACGACTGCACGTCCTGCCGCACCCCCGGCGACTGCGAGCAGGAGCGCACCAGCACCGTGCTGTTCGTCGGGGAGGAGACCGCCGTCCTCGCCTTCGCCCACGCGAGCTGTCTGCCCTCGCAGGTCGTCAAGGTGACCGAGGAGCAGCTCCGCGGAGCGGTGCGGTCCATCAGCGGGGACACCGTGGACCACGAACCGGAGAAGGCCGTGCCCGAGCAGGCGGTCCTCGGCGTGACCAGCGGACTGGTCCTGATCGCCGGGGAGCTGCACCCCGCGCTGGTCGTGGAGCCGACCGCGCCCGTGGTGCGGCCCGGCGGCAGCGGGCCCGGCGACGAGTTCCTGCCGCTCCTCGTCGAGCAGGGCTTCCTGCCCGTGGCCGACCTGGCCGCCGTCCCGCCCGTGCTGCACGGCTGGTCGGTGCTGCTCGCCGCCGGCCAGTTGCACGCGGTGCTCCAGCCGGGCGGCGAGAGCGGCCGGCCGGTCGCCTGGTGGCAGGCGCACCAGCCGCTCCAGGTCACCGAGGGCTGGCGGACGGCGGCCGGCAAGCACCAGCAGGTGCTGCTGTTCGCCGCGCCGGTCGGTGCGATCGGCCGGCAGCCCCGCGAGGATCTGCTGCGCGACGCCCTGGACAAGGCCGCGGCCGGCGGCCGGCTGGTCGCCGCGGCGCTGCCGCTCGCGGGCACCTGACCGCCTCCGCCGCCGGGCCCGCGCCGCCCGGCCGCATCCCTTCGGCCCCGGGGTCGTTTGCACAGATGTGCACGCATACGACGCCTTTCACCGCCAGGGCGGCCCCTCGGCCACGCCGATCTACGACGCGCTCTACGCCGAGTACCTCCGGTCCTTCCGCTCGCTGCCGGGCGACCGCAGCGGCGAGGAGCAGTTCGGGTTCACCTCGTTCCGCCTCATTCCGCGCAGCCGGGGCGCGTACAGCGCCTACAGCGCCGGGGCGCACACCGCCCGGCTGGGCGTGCACCACGTCCCCGCGCTGCCACCGGCCCCGCGCCGGGGCGCCTGACCCGCGGGCGCCTGACCCGTGGAACACGGCGAGGGCGGCCCCACCGGGACCGCCCTCGCGCCGTCGTCCGCCTACTTCTTCTTGGCGCCGCGCTTCTCGCGCACCCGCACCGAGATGTGGATCGGCGTGCCCTCGAAGCCGAACTCCTCGCGCAGCCGGCGCTCGATGAACCGGCGGTAACCGGCCTCGATGAACCCGGTCGCGAACAGCACGAACCGCGGCGGCTTGGTGCCCGCCTGGGTGCCGAACAGGATGCGCGGCTGCTTGCCGCCCCGGATCGGGTGCGGGTGGGCGGCGACCAGCTCGCCCAGGAACGCGTTGAGCCGGCCGGTCGGGATCCGGGTCTCCCAGCCCGCCAGGGCCGTCTCGATCGCCGGGACCAGCTTCTCCATGTGACGGCCGGTACGCGCCGAGACATTGACCCGGGGCGCCCACGCCACCTGGCCCAGCTCGGTCTCGATCTCCCGCTCCAGGTAGTAGCGGCGCTCCTCGTCCAGGGTGTCCCACTTGTTGAAGGCCAGGACGATCGCCCGGCCGGCCTCCACCGCCATGGTGACGATCCGCTGGTCCTGCACCGAGATCGACTCCGAGGCGTCGATCAGGATGACGGCGACCTCGGCCTTCTCCACCGCCGCGGCGGTGCGCAGCGAGGCGTAGTAGTCGGCGCCCTGCTGGAGGTGGACGCGCTTGCGGATGCCCGCCGTGTCGACGAACTTCCAGGTGACGCCGCCCAGTTCGATCAGCTCGTCGACCGGGTCGCGGGTGGTGCCGGCCAGTTCGTTGACGACGACCCGCTCCTCGCCCGCCACCTTGTTCAGCAGCGAGGACTTGCCGACGTTCGGGCGGCCGATCAGGGCGATGCGGCGCGGTCCGCCGACCCCGCCGCCGAAGGTCTGCTCCGGGGCCTCGGGCAGCGCCTCCAGCACCTGGTCCAGCATGTCGCCGGTGCCCCGGCCGTGCAGCGCGGAGACCGGGTACGGCTCGCCGAGGCCCAGCGACCACAGGGCGGCCGCGTCGGCCTCGCCGCTGGGGCCGTCGACCTTGTTGGCGCAGAGCACGACCGGCTTGCCGGCCTTGCGCAGCAGCCGGACCACGGCCTCGTCGGTGTCGGTGGCGCCGACCTTGGCGTCCACCACGAAGACCACCGCGTCGGCGGCCTCGATGGCGTACTCGGCCTGCGCGGCGACCGAGGCGTCGATGCCGAGGACGTCCTGCTCCCAGCCGCCGGTGTCGACGACCTTGAAGCGGCGGCCCGCCCACTCGGCCTCGTAGGTGACGCGGTCGCGGGTGACGCCCGGCTTGTCCTCGACGACCGCCTCGCGGCGGCCGATGATCCGGTTCACCAGGGTCGACTTGCCGACATTGGGGCGGCCGACGACGGCGAGGACGGGCAGCGGGCCGTGCCCGGCCGCCTCGATCGCGCCCTCGACCTCCTCGATGTCGAAGCCCTCTTCCGCGGCCAGCTCCATGAACTGCGCGTACTCGGCGTCGCCAAGCGCCCCGTGGTCGTGCTCCGCGCCCGAGCCCTCGGGGTGGATGTCGTCGTTCATGAAGTCCGTACCTCGTTCATCGTGGTGATCGGTGGAGCACCCCTGTACCGGGTGATCCACTACTCAAGTGTTACCTAGCGCCCGGTGAGGCGCCTGGCGTGCTCCAGGTGCGCGCTGAGCTGCTTCTGGATGCGCTCGGTCGCCTCGTCCAGCGCCTTGCGGGTGCGCCGCCCGCTGCCGTCGCCCGCCTCGAAGGGATCGCCGAAGACGACGTCCACCCGGGAGCGCAGCGGGGGCAGCGCCTTTATCAACCGTCCGGGCCGCTCCGCGCTTCCCAGGACGGCGATCGGCACGATCGGGGCGCCGCTGCGGACCGCGAAGTAGGCCAGGCCCGCGCGGAGCGAGGCGAAGTCGCCCTCGCCCCGGGTGCCCTCGGGGAATATGCCGAGGACCCCGCCGGCGGACAGCACGTCCAGCGCCCGGCCGATCGCGGTGCGGTCGGTGGTGGTGCGGTCGACCTCGACCTGGCCGATGGCGGTCAGGAACGGGTCGAGCGGGCCGACGAACGCCTCCTTCTTGATCAGGAAGTGCGTCGGCCGGGGCGCCACGCCCATGACCATGGGCCCGTCGATGTTGTGCGAGTGGTTGACGGCGAAGATCACCGGGCCGGTCGCGGGCACCTTCCAGGCGCCGAGCACGCGCGGCCGCCACAGGCCGTACATCAGGCCGACGCCGATGCGCCGCCCGATCTCGGCGCCCCGCTCGGACGGTGCTGTCACTTGGCCGCCCGCTTCTCCTCGACGAGGGTGACGACGCACTCGACGACCTGCGGCAGGGTGAGGTCGGTGGTGTCCACCTCGACGGCGTCGTCGGCCTTGGCCAGCGGGGAGGTCTTGCGGCTGGAGTCGGCCGCGTCCCGCTTGATCAGGGCCTCCCGGGTGGCCCGCACGTCGGCGCCGGGCAGCTCGCCGCTGCGGCGGGCGGCGCGGGCCTCGGCGGAGGCGGTGAGGAAGATCTTCAGGTCGGCGTCCGGCAGGACCGTGGTGCCGATGTCCCGGCCCTCGACGACGATGCCGAGCGGCGCCGAGGCGGCGATGGACCGCTGCAGCTCGGTGATCCGGGCCCGCACCTCGGGGACCGCGCTGACCGCGCTGACCTTGGCGGTGACCTCCGGGGTGCGGATCGGGCCGGAGACGTCCACGCCGTCGACGGTGATGGTCGGCTCGTGCGGGTCGGTGCCGGAGAGGATCTCGGGCTTGCCGGCCGCGGCGGCGACCGCGTGCGGGTCGTCGGTGTCGATGCCGTTGGTGACCATCCACCAGGTGATCGCCCGGTACTGGGCGCCGGTGTCCAGGTAGCTCAGGCCGAGCTGCGCGGCGACGGCCTTCGACGTGCTCGACTTGCCCGTGCCGGAGGGGCCGTCGATGGCGACAATCACTGCCGGGGCGGTCGGGGCGGCGCCGTTTTCCACGGGGGGACACCTTCCTGGTGCGGTGTGGTGAGTGCGGTGCGGGGCACGAGCGCGCCCCGCACCAGGTTACTGGCTCCCCGCGCCCCTTCGGACCGGTGTGCGGTCCGGCCGCCGGGACCGTACGGGCCCGGCCGTCACTGCCGGATCGCCCAGCCCCGTTCCCGCAGGGCCGCCGTGAGGCCGGCGGCGGCCTGCGGCTCCACCGTGAGCTGCACCAGCCCGGCCTGCTGCCCGGTGGCGTGCTCGATGCGTACGTCCTCGATGTTGACGCCCGCCAGCCCCGCGTCGGCGAAGATCCGCGCCAACTGGCCGGGCTGGTCGTCGATGAGCACGGCGACGGTCTCGTAGGCCCGGGGCGCGGTGCCGTGCTTGCCCGGCACCCGGACCTGCCCGGCGTTGCCCCGCCGCAGGACGGCCTCGATGCCCTCGGTCCCCCGCCGGCGCTTCTCCCCGTCGGCGGACTCCAGGGCGCGCAGCGCCCGTACCGTCTCCTCCAGGTCGGCGGCGACCTCGGTGAGCAGGTCGGCGACCGGGCCGGGGTTGGCGGAGAGGATGTCGATCCACATCCGGGGGTCGGAGGCGGCGATCCGGGTCACGTCGCGGATGCCCTGCCCGCACAGCCGTACGGCGCTCTCCTCGGCGTGCTCCAGGCGGGCGGCGACCAGGCTGGAGACCAGGTGGGGCATGTGGGAGACGAGGGCGACGGCCCGGTCGTGGGCGTCGGCGTCCATCACCACGGGCACCGCGGCGCAGTGCGAGACCAGCTCCAGGGCGAGGTTCAGCACCTCGGTGTCGGTGTCCCCGGTCGGCGTCAGCACCCAGGGCCGGCCCTCGAACAGGTCGGCGGTGGCGGCCAGCGGACCGGACTTCTCCCGGCCGGACATCGGGTGGGTGCCGAGGTACGACGTGAGGTCCAGGCCCCGCGCCTGGAGCTGGCGCCGGGGGCCGCCCTTGACGCTGGCCACGTCGAGGTAGCCGCGGGCGGCGCCGCGCCGCATGGCGTCCGCGAGCACGTCGGCGACCAGGGCGGGCGGGGCGGCGACGATCGCCAGGTCGACGGGACCGTCCGGGGCGTCCTCGGTGCCGGCGCCGAGGGCGGCGGCGGTCCGGGCCTGCTCGGGGTCGTGGTCGGCGAGGTGGACGGTGACACCGCGCCGGGTCAGGGCGAGGGCGGCGGAGGTGCCGATCAGTCCGGTGCCGATGACGAGTGCGGTTCTCACTGGGCGATGTCCTTGCGCGGGTCGGCGGCACCGAGGGAGACGGGGTCGGGGCCGGCGCGCGGCCCGTCGGACCCGGTGCGGGCGAGGCGCCGGACGACGCGGGGCGCGGCACCCCGGCGCCGGGTTCCCGGTACCGCCGCGGCCGCGCTCCTCGCCGACCCGTCCTTCGGCTGGATGACCCGTCCAGCCTAGTCAGCTCCGGGACGGCCGGTGCGCGGCGCCCGGTCCCTGAGACGGCCGTGCGCCCGTGCGCGGGGGGCGCGTTTCGCCCCGCTCCTCCGGGTTGCTTCCGCTTCGCCCGCTTCGATGCCAAGATGCTCAACCGGCCGGACCCTCCCCCCTTTCCCGATTCCTCCCGGAGTGACGACATGACCCACAGTGCGACGCGCCGCACGGTTCTGCTGGCGACGGGCGCGACGGCGCTCACCGCGGGCTGCGGCGGCGGTGACGGAGACGGCGACGACGGCGACCGGAAGTCGGCGTCCCCCACCGCCACCGGCGGCGGCGAACTGGCGCGGACCGACGAGATCCCGGTGGGCGGCGGCAAGGTCTTCAAGGACCGCAAGGTCGTGGTGACCCAGCCCGAGAAGGGAGACTTCAAGGCGTTCTCCGCGATCTGCACCCATCAGGGCTGCACGGTGGCGGAGGTGGCCGGCGGCACCATCAACTGCGCCTGCCACGGCAGCAGGTTCGCCCTCGCGGACGGCGCGGTGCGGAAGGGCCCCGCCACCGAGCCGCTGCCCGTGGAACGGATCACGGTGGAGGACGGCTCCGTCCGGCTGACCTGACGGGCCCTGACCGGCCGGGTCCCCCGCACCCGGCCGGTCAGGCGTCCCAGAGCGCCCCGAAGACCAGCAGCTCGCCGCGGTGCTCGATCCGGTCGGCCCAGGCGTCCGGCCAGGCGTCGGCGCCCAGGTACGCGCCCGCGAAGGCGCCGGCGAGGCAGGCGATCGAGTCGGAGTCGCCGGAGGTGCAGGCGGCCCGGCGCAGCGCGGTCAGCGGCTCCTCGGGGAAGAGCAGGAAGCACAGCAGCCCGGTCGCCAGGGCCTCCTCGGCGATCCAGCCCGCGCCGGTGGCCAGGCACGGGTCGGTCTCCGGCGAGACGGTGCGCACGGCGTCCGCGAGCCGGTCGAGGATCGCCAGGCACTCGTCCCAGCCGCGGGCGATGAAGCGCTCCGGGTCCGGGTCCTGGGCGCGGGTCCACAGGTCGCCGAGCCAGCGCTCGTGGTAGCGGGTGCGGTTGTCCCGGGCGTACCCGCGCAGCGACCCGATCAGCTCGCCGGGCCCGGTGCCGGTGGCGAGCAGCCGTACCGCGTGCGCGGTGAGGTCGGAGGCGGCGAGCGCGGTGGGGTGCCCGTGGGTGAACGCGGACTGCGCCTGCGCGGCGCCCGCCCGCTGTTCGTCGCTCAGCCCGGGGGCGAGGCCGACCGGCGCGACCCGCATGTTGGCGCCGCAGCCCTTGGAGTGGAGCTGGCTGGCGTCCCGCCAGGGGCGGTGTTCGTCCTCGAGCAGGCCGCATGCCGTCAGGCAGGTGTTGCCCGGCGCCCGGTTGTTCTCCGGGGAGCGGTACCAGGCGACGAACTCCTCGCGCAGCGGCCGCTCCAGCCCCTCGGGCCCCAGCACGCCCCGGTCCATGGCCGTCCGCAGCGCCCGGGCCAGCGCCAGGGTCATCTGGGTGTCGTCGGTGATCAGCGCGGGCTCGGGCAGCTCCAGGGCGCGCCACGGCCCGTACCGGGCGAGGATCGCGGGCACGTCGCTGAACTCGGTGGGGTAGCCGAGGGCGTCGCCCAGGGCGAGGCCGGTGAGCGCGCCGGTGGCGGCGCGCTTGGCGACGGTGGTCGTGGTCATGCGGGGTGTCCTTCCCGGGGCGTGCGGAGCAGGGGCGGGCGCAGGGCGGCGGCGGGGCCGGCCCGGTAGAGGGCGGCGGGTTTGCCCCGGCCGCCGGTCAGCCGGGCGGCGCCGGGGACGGGTTCGACGAAGCCGGGGGTGGCCAGGACCTTGCGCCGGAAGTTGGGCCGGTCGAGGGTGGTGCCCCAGACGGCCTCGTAGACCCGCTGGAGCTCCCCGAGGGTGAACTCGGCCGGGCAGAAGGCGGTGGCCAGGCAGGTGTGCTCCAGCTCGGCGCCCACCCGGTCCCGGGCGTCGGCCAGGATCCGGTCGTGGTCGAAGGCGAGGCCGCGGGCCTCGTCGCAGGGCACCCAGCGGGCCTGGGCGGCGTCGCTGCCGCCGCGCGGCTCGGGCGGGCCGGGCAGCAGCGCGGCGAAGGCGACGGAGACCACCCGCATCCGGGGGTCACGGCCGGGTTCGCTGTAGGTGCGCAGTTGCTCCAGGTACGGCCCGGTGACGTCGGTGAGGCCGGTCTCCTCGGCCAGCTCGCGCCGGGCCGCCGTCTCCGCCGACTCCTCGGGCCGTACGAAGCCGCCGGGCAGCGCCCAGCGTCCGGCGTACGGCTCCTGGCCGCGCTCCACGAGCAGGACGTGCAGGGCGTCCGCGCGCAGGGTGAACACCGCGAGGTCGACGGTGACGGCGAAGGGCTCGTAGGCGTGCTTGTCGTAACCGCGCACGACCGGCCACCCCCTTAATAGTCAGTGCGACTATAAAGAGGGCGGCCGGCCGGGACAACCCCTGAATCCGCGCGGGCTCCTAGAGGTCGACCTCCTTCATCAGCATGCCGACCTCGGTGTTCGACAGGCGGCGCAGCCAGCCGGACTTCTGGTCGCCCAGGGTGATCGGCCCGAACGCCACCCGCACCAGCTTGTCGACCGGGAAGCCGGCCTCGGCCAGCATCCGGCGGACGATGTGCTTGCGGCCCTCGTGCAGGGTGACCTCGACCAGGTAGTTCTTGCCGGTCTGCTCCACGACCCGGAAGTGGTCCGCGCGCGCGTAGCCGTCCTCCAACTGGATGCCGTCCTTGAGCCGCTTGCCCAGGTCGCGCGGGATCGGGCCGACGATGTGCGCGAGGTAGGTCTTGCGCACGCCGTACCGGGGGTGGGTCAGCCGGTGCGCCAGCTCACCGTGGTTGGTGAGCAGGATGACGCCCTCGGTCTCGGTGTCCAGGCGCCCCACGTGGAACAGCCGGGTCTCCCGGTTGGTGACGTAGTCGCCGAGGCACTGCCGCCCCTCCGGGTCCTCCATGGTGGAGACCACACCGGCGGGCTTGTTCAGCGAGAAGAACTGGTACGACTGGGTCGCCACGGTCAGGCCGTCGACCTTGACCTCGTCCTTCTCCGGGTCGACCCGCTTGCCCTGCTCCAGCACGATCTCGCCGTTGACCTCGACGCGCGCCTGCTCGATCAGCTCCTCGCAGGCCCGCCGGGAGCCGTAGCCCGCGCGGGCGAGGACCTTCTGCAGGCGCTCGCCCTCCTGCTCGGCGCCCGGGAAGGTCTTGGGCAGCTTGATGTCCTTCTTGCCCGCGTAACGGTCGCGGTTGCGCTCCTCGATCTGCGTCTCGTACTCACGCGGGCGCGCCGGGGCCGTGCGTCCCCGCTGCTGGGGCTTCTTCGGGCCGCCCTTGCTGCCGCCGCGGGCCGCGGGGCCGCGGCCCGACTTCGGGCCCTCGTGAGTGGCGCCGGGGCCGACGTCGTAGCGCCGCTCCTCCGGGCGCGGCCGCTTGGGCCGGCCGCCCTGCTTGTCGTCGCGGTTGCCGCCCGCGCCGCGGGGGGTGCCGCGGCCCGAGCTGCTCCCGCCGCGGCCGCCGCTGGTGCCACCACGGCTCCCGCCGTTGTTTCCGCTGCTGTTCCTGCCGCTGCTGCTTCGCATCAAAGTTCCGTCTTGTCGTCTGCGTCCTCGGAATCCGGAGCGTCCGGATCGAACGACGGGACCCCTTCCAGTGTCTCGGCCTCGATCGCCTCCGCCTCCGGGAGGAAGGGCGCCAGCTCCGGAAGCTCGTCCAGGCCCCGCAGGCCCATCCGCTCCAGGAAGTAGTTCGTCGTCACATACAGGATCGCACCTGTTTCGGGTTCCGTGCCCGCTTCCTCGACCAGACCCCGCTGGAGCAGGGTGCGCATCACGCCGTCGCAGTTCACTCCGCGCACCGCGGAGACCCGGCTGCGGCTGACCGGCTGGCGGTAGGCGACCACCGCGAGGGTCTCCAGCGCGGCCTGGGTGAGCCGGGCGTGCTGGCCGTCCAGGACGAAGCCCTCGACGGCGGCGGCGTACTCGGGGCGGCTGTAGAACCGCCAGCCACCCGCGACCAGCCGCAGCTCGAAGCCGCGGCCCTGGGCGGTGTACTCGTCGGCCAGTTCGCGCAGGGCGTCCGCGATCCGCCGCCGGGGCCGGCCCAGGATCTTCGCCAGCCGTTCCTCGGTGGCGGGCTCGTCCACGACCATGAGCACGGCCTCCAGGGCGGGCTTGAGGTCGAGATCGGCGCTCATGGCGTGCGCTCCTCCTTCGGCCGCTCGGCCGGCCGGTCGAACTCGTCGGTCACCGCGGGGCCGGTCTCCCCGTCCCCGCCGGTCCAGCGCACCAGCAGCTCGCCGAGGGCCGTCTCCTGCTCCAGGGCGACGGCCTTCTCCCGGTACAGCTCCAGCAGCGCCAGGAAGCGGGCGACGACGGTCAGGGTGTCGTCGGTGTCCCGCACCAGCTCCCGGAAGCTGGCCTCGCCCAGCTCCCGCAGCCGGGCGACCACGATCCCGGCCTGCTCCCGCACGCTGACCAGCGGCGCGTGGATGTGGTCGACGTACACCTGCGGCCTGGGCCTGGGCTGCATCGCCTTCACGGCGAGCCGGGCGAAGCCCTCCGCCCCGATGCTGATCACGACCTCGGGCAGCAGCTCGGCGTGGTGCGGCTCCAGGCCGACGGTACGGGGGTAGCGGCGGGCCTCGGCGGCGAGCCGCTCGTCGAGGATCTCGGCGATCCGCTTGTACGCCCGGTACTGCAGGAGCCGCGCGAACAGCAGGTCGCGGGCCTCCAGCAGCGCCAGGTCGGCCTCGTCCTCCACCTCGGCGGCGGGCAGCAGCCGGGCCGCCTTCAGGTCGAGCAGGGTGGCGGCGACCACCAGGAACTCGGTCGTCTGGTCGAGGTCCCAGTCCGGGCCCATCGCCCTGATGTGCGCCATGAACTCGTCGGTCACCTTGGACAGCGCCACCTCGGTGACGTCCATCTTGTGCCGCGCGATCAACTGGAGCAGCAGGTCGAAGGGCCCCTCGAAGTTCGCCAGCCGCACGGTGAAGACACCGTCACCGGCCTCGTCCCGCTCGGCACCGCCGGCCTCCGGCTCCGGTTCCGGTGCGGGCGCGGGCCCGGTCTCCGGCTCCCGTACGGGCTCGGGCCCGGCCTCCGGCTCCCGTACGGGCTCGGGACCGGTCTCCGGCTCCCGTACGGCCTCGGGACCGGTCTCCGGCTCCCGTACGGGCTCGGGACCGGCCTCCGGCTCCCGTACGGGCTCGGGACCGGTCTCCGGCTCCCGTACGGGCGAGGGCTCGGGACCGGTGTCCGGCCCCGGCTCCCGTACGGGCGAAGGCTCGGGACCGGTGTCCGGCTCCCGCTCCGGTGGGGCCAGCGGCCCCCTGCCCAGCGCGCGGCGGCGGCTGCCGGAGGGGCCGGGGCGGGGGGCGTCGTTCGAGGTCATGGCCTCCGCAGGCTATCGCTACCGTCCGCGCAGCCGGCGTACGAGGATGCTGGCGTCCCCCCGGGTCTCCAGGTCGGCGAGGACCACGGCGACCGCCTCGCGGACGATCCGGCCGCGGTCGACGGCCAGTCCGTGCTCGCCCCGGAGCACCAGCCGGGCGTGCTCCAGGTCCATCAGCTCCTCGGCGGAGACGTACACGGTGATCTTCTCGTCGTGCCGCTCGCGTCCGCTGGGGCGGCGGGCGGCGGCCCGGCCGCGCTTGCGGGGCGCCCCGGCGGCAGAACCTTCCTGCGCCTCCCCGCGCCGCCCGGCACCCCGGCTGCGCGGTTCGCCGTCCGCTCCCGGCTCGGCCTCCGCGGCCATGTGCTCCGTGCCCTCGCCGCCCTGCGCGGGCACCGACTGCGGGGCGTCCTCGGCGGCGGCCGGGTCGCTCTCCCCCGCCGGCGCCGGCACCCGGGCCTCGCCGTTGGCCTGGCGCCGCGGGGTGGACGCCTGGAGCGCCGTGCCCCCTGTGGTTCGGAAGAGTTCGTCGGCCCCCGGCAGACTCACTCGGCGTGACACCGGGCGAGCACCTCCCTGGCGAGCTGGCGGTAGGCGGCGGCACCGACGGAGTTGGAGGCGTACGTGGTGATCGGCTCGCCGGCGACCGTGGTCTCCGGGAAGCGGACCGTGCGGCCGATGACCGTGTGGTACACGTGGTCGTCGAACGCCTCGACGACCCGCGCCAGCACCTCACGGCTGTGCACCGTGCGCGAGTCGTACATGGTGGCGAGGATGCCGTCCAGCTCCAGGTCGGGGTTGAGCCGCTCCTGCACCTTCTCGATCGTCTCGGTCAGCAGCGCCACACCGCGCAGCGCGAAGAACTCGCACTCCAGCGGCACGATCACCTTGTGCGCGGCGGTCAGCGCGTTGACCGTGAGCAGGCCCAGCGAGGGCTGGCAGTCGATCACGATGTAGTCGTAGTCGTCCATCAGCGGCTTCAGCGCCCGCTGGAGGGTCGACTCGCGGGCGACCTCGCTGACCAACTGCACCTCGGCCGCCGACAGGTCGATGTTGCTGGGCAGCAGGTCCATGTTGGGGACCGCCGTCTTCAGCAGCACCTCGTCGGCCGCCATGCCCCGCTCCATGAGCAGGTTGTAGACGGTGAGGTCCAGCTCCATCGGGTTGACGCCGAGGCCGACCGAGAGGGCGCCCTGCGGGTCGAAGTCGACGAGCAGCACCCGGCGGCCGTACTCGGCGAGCGCGGCGCCCAGGTTGATGGTCGACGTGGTCTTGCCGACGCCGCCCTTCTGGTTGCACATCGCGATGATCTTCGCGGGGCCGTGGTCGGTCAGCGGGCCCGGGATCGGGAAGTACGGCAGCGGCCGTCCGGTCGGGCCGATGCGCTCGCGGCGCTGGCGGGCCGCGTCGGGCGCGAGCGTGGCCGCGTACTCCGGGTCGGGCTCGTACTCGGCGTCGGGGTCGTAGAAGTGCCCCTCGGGCAGTTCCTCGTAGTCGGCGAAGTGGTTGCGGGACGCGCCACTTCCGTCACCGGCCATGGCGTTCACGTGTTGGCCATCCATGCTCATGTGTGCTGTCGGAGTTGCCTGCGGACTCTGGTGGGCTGCGAAGGTGCGTACAGCGACGGAGCCGACAGCCTCGAACCGCCCGGGGCCTGCGGCCTGTGCGGGCATTCCTGGTTGACCACCCCCGGGAGTAAATGTCGACTCATTCACAAGTCGTCTTACCTCCTTGGTGACCAGGAAACTTCTAGACAGGTCAGCGTGGCACCATGCCGACGGTTGGCGACTCTATGGCGTGTCGGCCGTCCGCAGCAACACAATCCGCCGGACCCGGCCCGATGTGTCGGCAATGAAACATCCCTCTGTCAAGGGCGTACGGCCGTCGCACAGCAGGTTTCACCGGTGCGCGAATCGGTTGAAGCGTTACGTTCGAGGCGAGTTGACCGAGAATCGCAAAGTGACCATACACACACTTGGCCGGGCCTTGTCGACAAGGCCCGGCCAAGGGGGCGGCATTGACGGCACGCGTTGACGTGTCGCCTTCGCCGGACGGCGAGTTGTCAGCCGAGCAGCGAGGCCAGCTCGGTGTGGTCCAGGCCGTGCGCCTCGGCGACCTCCTTGTAAACGACCTTGCCGTCATGGGTGTTGAGACCCTTGGCGAGCGCGGGGTCGCGGCGCAGCGCCTCGGCCCAGCCGCGGTTGGCCAGCTCCACGATGTAGGGCAGCGTGGCGTTGGTGAGCGCGTAGGTGGAGGTGTTGGGGACCGCGCCGGGCATGTTGGCGACGCAGTAGAAGACCGAGTCGTGCACCTTGAAGGTCGGCTCGGCGTGGGTGGTCGGGTGGGAGTCCTCGAAGCAGCCGCCCTGGTCGATCGCGATGTCGACAAGGACACTTCCCGGCTTCATCCGGGAGACCAGCTCGTTGGTGACCAGCTTCGGGGCCTTGGCGCCCGGGATGAGGACGGCGCCGATCACCAGGTCGGCCTCCAGGCACGCCTTCTCCAGCTCGAAGGCGTTGGAGACCACGGTCTGGATCTTCGTACCGAAGATCTTGTCGGCTTCCTTGAGCTTGTTGATGTCCTTGTCGAGCAGGGTGACGTGGAAGCCCATGCCGATGGCGATCTGCGCGGCGTTCCAGCCGGAGACGCCGCCGCCGATGACCACGGCCCGGCCGGCCAGCACGCCGGGGACACCGCCGGGCAGCACACCGCGACCGCCGTTGGCGGCCAGCAGGTGGTAGGCGCCGACCTGCGGGGCGAGCCGGCCGGCCACCTCGGACATCGGGGCGAGCAGCGGCAGCGCGCGGCCCGGCAGCTCGACGGTCTCGTAGGCGATCGCGGTGGTGCCGGACTCGATCAGCGCGTCCGTGCACTCCTTGGACGCGGCCAGGTGCAGGTAGGTGAAGAGGGTCTGGTCCTTGCGCAGGCGGTGGTACTCCTCCGCGACCGGCTCCTTGACCTTCAGCAGCAGGTCGGCGGCGGCCCAGACCTCGTCGGCGGTGTCGAGTATCGACGCGCCGGCCGAGACGTACTCGTCGTCCGTGATCGAGGAGCCGACGCCGGCGCCGCGCTCGATGACGACCTGGTGACCGTGGCGCACCAGCTCGTGGACGCCGGCGGGGGTGATGGCCACCCGGAACTCGTTGTTCTTGACCTCGCGGGGAATGCCGACCTTCACGTCGATCACGGTCCTTGGCTCAGGGATGTGGCTATGACAAGACATACCCGGGCACGCAGAGGCATACCGGGGTAGACCGCAGGAGAAAGTGCGGCAGAGCCAGTCTAATGAAGGTGTTCCCGCTGTCTAGCCTTTCAAAGCATCAACCTTCAGCGGATGCACTACGGATTTCGCAGGCGTTAGCTCCGTGTTCCGGGTCGGAGTCCTGCGCCGGCCGGTCCCCGGCGGCCTCCGGGTCCAGCATCCGCCCGGCGGCTCCGCGGTGCAGCGCGGCCGCCGTGGGGTCGCCGAGGCGCTCCAGGGTGTCGGCCAGCCGCAGGTGCAGGGCCGCCTGGAGGCGGAGGTCCTCCGCCCGGCGGGCCCACTCCACCGCCTCCTGGCAGGTGTGCAGCGACTCCTCGGGCCGCCCGGCGTACTCCTGGACCCGGGCCAGCTCGCTCAGGGCCCGCGCCTGCGCGGCCACGTCGCCGGTCCTGCGGTGCCCGGCCACCGCCGCGCGCCAGTTGCGCAGCGCCTCGCCGTAGCGGCCGGCGTAGGTGTGGGCGGTGGCGATCCGGCCGTACAGCCGGGCGGCGTCGGGCCGCTCGTCCCGGGCCAGCCGCTGGGCCAGGGCGCGGCCGAACCAGTCGGCGGCCCGGTCGTAGTCGCCCAGCTCCAGATGGGCGCCGCCTACGGATTCCATCGCGCGGCCGGTCGCGTACGGGTCGTTCGCCTCGCGTCCGGCGTCCAGCGCGGCCCGGTAGCGCACCAGCGCCTCGGCGGTGCGGCCGGTGCGGGCGTCCAGGTCGGCCAGGTTCAGCAGGGCCGCCGCCTTCTCCCGGGGCAGATCGCGCCGCTCGGCCACGTCCAGGACCAGCCGGTGCACGCCGTACAGGTCGGGGGCGGCGGCCTGGGTGCCTTCGTGGGCGACCAGGGCGCGGACCAACTGGGACATCAGCCGCCGGGCGAGGGTGTCCAGCTCCCCGTCGGCGACCGCGAGGCGGGCCGCGGCCAGCAGGGCGGGGCGGCGCACCCGCAGCCACTCGGCGGCGTCCCGGGGGGTGGCGAAGCGCAGGGCGCGCGGCATCCCGAGGAGCTTCTCGCGGGCCTGGGGGCTGTCGGTCTCGGTGATCGCCCGGCAGGACTGCAGCAGCCGCACGGTCCGCTCCAGCATCCGGGCGCGGGCCAGTTGCAGTTCGGCGGGCCGGTCGTGCTTGTCGGCGAGGGCGCGCAGCAGCGGGTGCAGACAGCCCGGGACCTCGTACTCGGGCAGCGGGGAGCGGGCCGGGCGGAGCAGGCCGAGGGCGACGAAGTCGTCCAGGGTGGTGCGGGCGCCGTTCACCGAGCAGCCGGCGAGCGCGGAGGCGGTGTGCGGGTCGACCAGGCCGGCCGGGGCGAGGGAGAGCAGGCGCAGTATCCGGGCGGCGGGGCTCGGCAGGGCGGCGTGGGCCAGTCGCAGGGCGCGGGCGACCGGGCCGGTCTCCTCGGTCTCGGCGTGCAGGTGCTTGGCGAGGTCGGCGACGGCCGCCTTGGGGCGGGCGGCCAGCCAGCCGCCCGCGAGGGCGAGCGCGGCGGGCTGGCCCTGGCACTCCTCGGCCAGCAACTCGGCGGCGCGCGGGTCGACGGTGATCCGGACCGAGCCGATGCGCCGGGACAGCAGCTCCACGGCGGACTTGGTGTCCAGGCCGCCGAGCGTGCAGGGGCGGACGTCGGCGATGCCGGTGAGCGGGCCGCCGGAGACGACGACGGCCAGGCAGCCGGGGGTGTCCGGCAGCAGGGCGTCGACCTGCTCGGCGTCGGCGGCGTCGTCGAGCAGCAGCAGGACCCGGCGGTCGGCCAGCGCGGTGCGCAGCGCCCCGGTCAGGTCGTCCTCCGCGGCGCCGGGCGGGCTGCTCTCGCCGAGCGCGGCGAGCAGCTCCCGGGCGAGGCGGCCGACCGGCACGCGAGTGCCGTCCGGTTCGCTCAGCCGGGCCCGCAGCACGCCGTCGGGGTAGGCGTCCGCGACCCGGGCGGCCAGTTCCTCGGCGAGGGCGGTGCGGCCGGAGCCGGGCCGGCCGGCGATGAGCAGCACACGGGCGCGGGGGGCCTTGCGGCCGGACAGGGTGTCGAGTCCGGCGCGCTCGATGTCGGCCCGCAGCTCCTTCAGCTCCCGGGTGCGGCCGAGGAACCAGGGCTCCCCGGACGCCTCGCCCGACAGCTTCACGCCGTCCGTGTCCACCGCCTGATCCGTCACGGGCCACACTCCCGATCCCACCGCGCACCGGCGCCCGCCGGAACTCCGGTTCGGGCGTTTCCCGAGCCTAGTTCAGCCTCCGGCGCGTTCCCGGCGGAGCACGACGGCAGGGTCCCCCGATCGGATCAGCAGATCGTCACACCACAGGCGATCGTCACGCCGGACGTGTCCGCGGTGCCGCTCACGCCTCGAACGGCCGGGCCGGCCAAGGTGCCTGCGCCGGGCGCAGCGCGTCCAGGCCGTCGCCACCGCGGGCGGCGACCAGCGAGAGCACGCCCACGACGAGGCAGTTGTTGTGCAGCTCCCCCGCGAGCACCCCGCGCACCAGCTCCGCCACCGGCACCCGGGCCAGCTCCATGTCGGCCTCCTCGTGCTCGACCTCGAACCGCTCGCCCTCGGCCTCGGACAGCTCCCGGGCGAGGAAGATCCGTACCGCCTCGTCGCAGCCGCCGGGGGTGGTGTAGACGTCGGTGAGCACCCGCCAGTCCTCGGCCTTGACGTGCGCCTCCTCGTACAGCTCGCGCTGGGCGGCGTGCAGCGGGTTCTCGCCGGGCACGTCCAGCAGCCCGGCCGGGATCTCCCAGAGCTTGTGGCGCACCGGGTGGCGGTACTGGCGCAGCACCAGCACCCGGTCCTCCTCGTCGAGGGCGAGGACGGCGACGGAACCGGGGTGCACCTGGTAGTCGCGGCCGACCACGGTGCCGTCGGGCATGACCACCTCGTCCGTGCGGACGGAGGTCTTGTTGCCCCGGAAGGGGGTCTCGGTCGCCCGGATCTCCCATTCCTCGGGGGTGTCCTTGATGCTCATGCCCTGTCCTTCCAGACGTGCGCGAGAAGCCGACGTGCGAGAAGCCGGGGTGCGCCCTGCTCTCCCGGGCGCGCCCCGGCCACCGTACAACCGTCGGGTTACTTGGCGGTCTTCCGCTCGACCGCGGCCTTCACCAGGCCCGCGAAGAGCGGGTGCGGGCGGGTGGGCCGCGAGCGCAGCTCGGGGTGGGCCTGCGTGGCGACCAGGTACGGGTGGACCTCGCGCGGGTACTCGACGTACTCCACGAGCTTGCCGTCCGGGGAGGTGCCGGAGAACACGATGCCCGCCTTCTTCTCCAGCTCCGCGCGGTAGGCGTTGTTCACCTCGTAGCGGTGGCGGTGCCGCTCCTCGACGTACTCCTTGCCGTCGTACACCTCGCGGACGATGGAGCCCTCGGCCAGCTTCGCCGGGTACATGCCGAGCCGCATGGTGCCGCCCATGTCGCCCTCGCCGGCCACGATGTCGAGCTGCTCGGCCATGGTGGAGATGACCGGGTGGGCGGTGGCGGGGTCGAACTCGGTGGAGTTGGCGTCGGAGATCCCGGCCAGGTTGCGCGCGGCCTCGATCACGATGCACTGCAGGCCCAGGCAGAGGCCGAGCAGCGGGATCCGGTTCTCGCGGGCGTACTTGATCGCGCCGACCTTGCCGAGCACGCCGCGGTCGCCGAAGCCGCCCGGGATGCAGATGGCGTCGACGTCACCGAGCTGCGCCTGGGCGCCGGCCGGGGTCTTGCAGTCGTCCGAGGTGACCCACTTGATCTTGACGCGGGCCCGGTTGGCGAAGCCGCCGGCCCGCAGCGCCTCGGTCACCGACAGATAGGCGTCGGGCAGGTCGATGTACTTGCCGACCAGCGCCATGGTGATCTCGTGCTCGGGCTTGTGGACCCGGTCCAGCAGGTCGTCCCAGGTCGTCCAGTCCACGTCGCGGAACGGCAGGTCCAGCTTGCGGACCACGTAGGCGTCCAGGCCCTCGGCGTGCACGACCTTCGGGATGTCGTAGATCGAGCGGGCGTCGGGGCAGGCCACCACGGCGGCCTCGTCCACGTCGCACATCAGCGAGATCTTCCGCTTGATCGCGGTGGGGACCTCGCGGTCGCAGCGCAGCACGATCGCGTCCGGCTGGATACCGATGTTGCGCAGCGCCGCCACCGAGTGCTGGGTCGGCTTGGTCTTCAGCTCGCCCGACGGGCCGATGTAGGGCAGCAGCGAGATGTGGACGACGAACACGTTGTCCCGGCCGACCTCGTGCCGCACCTGGCGGACGGTCTCCAGGAACGGCAGCGACTCGATGTCGCCGACCGTGCCGCCGACCTCGGTGATCACCACGTCCACCTCGTCCGTCGCCATGCGGCGGATGCGGTGCTTGATCTCGTTGGTGATGTGCGGGATGACCTGCACGGTGTCGCCGAGGTACTCGCCGCGGCGCTCCTTGGCGATCACCGTGGAGTACACCTGGCCGGTGGTGACGTTGGCCGAGCCGTCCAGGTCGCGGTCGAGGAACCGCTCGTAGTGGCCGATGTCCAGGTCGGTCTCGGCGCCGTCGTTGGTGACGAACACCTCACCGTGCTGGAAGGGGTTCATCGTGCCAGGGTCGACATTGAGGTAGGGGTCGAGCTTCTGCATCACGACGCGCAGGCCCCGGGCCTTGAGCAGCATGCCGAGGCTGGAGGCGGTCAGCCCCTTGCCGAGAGAGGAGGCGACACCCCCCGTGACGAAGATGTGCTTGGTCGTCGAGGATGTGGGCGGCATGGCCAAGAGGGGGCTCCCGTGGTCGCGGTCTGGGGGTGCGCTGCGGCTGCCTGCCGGAGGTCTCCGGACGGGGTGCCGACGCTGCGGTTCGGGGGTGCCTCGTCGGGGTTCGCCTCCGGGGAGGGCACCCACCGGTCCACGGGCTACCAGCGTAACAGCGCCGGAAGGGGTCGGCTCCCGGCCACGCTCCGCACCCGGACGGACACGCGCGGGAGCGCTCCCCCGCCGGTCACCCGGCGCTCACTCGTTCGGCGCAGCCAGGTTGTCCCGAGCGGCACACAGATCATCTACGTGCGTCGTATCCTGCTCGGACGTTCGCTGCCGAGCCCGTCCCGCGACACGGCACCACCCCCGCCGGTCAGCACCGGAACAGGGGCTCGTCAGCTCGTTGAGCAACAATTGTCCTTCGGCGTCACAGAGATTGGCTTCACCCCCGGGCGACTGCGGTGCTTCGTCGCCCGACGACGCAGGACAACCACCCCTTGACCGCACTAGCGACAACCCCCACGCGGGGTGACGTGGCCGTTCGACTGGAGTTGCACGTGGCCGGGCGCATCGAAGACTACGCACTCATCGGAGACATGCAGACCGCCGCGCTGGTCTGCCGGGACGGCACAGTCGACTGGCTGTGCCTGCCCCGCTTCGACTCGCACGCCATCTTCGCCGGTCTGCTGGGCACGGAGGAACACGGGTTCTGGCGGCTCGGACCGGCCCACGCGGCCGGCGCCCAGCCCCCGGCGGCGGCCCGGCGGAGCTACCGGGGCGACTCGCTGATCCTGGAGTCGGAGTGGGACACCCCGCGCGGCACCGTCCGTGTGACCGATTTCATGCCGCCCCGGGACGGCGCCCCGCAGCTCATCCGCATCGTGGAGGGCGTCACCGGCCGGGTGCCGATGCGCTCGGAGCTGCGGATGCGGTTCAGCTACGGCCGGGTGGTGCCCTGGGTGCACAAGCACGAGGGCCGCACGGTGGCCGTCGCCGGCCCCGACTCGGTCTGGTTCGACACCGCCGCCGAGACCTACGGCAAGGCGCTGACCACGTACGCGGACTTCACCGTCGCGCCGGGCGAGCGGGTGGCGTTCACCATCTCCTGGGAGCCCTCGCACAAGCAGCCGCCGCCGCTGCCCGAGCCGGAGCAGTCGCTGGAGGCGACCGAGGACTTCTGGCGCGAGTGGGTCGAGCACTGTACGTACCACGGCCCCTACCGCGAGGCCGTGATCCGCTCCCTGATCACGCTGAAGGCCCTGACGTACGCCCCGACCGGCGGGATCGTCGCCGCCCCCACCACCTCCCTGCCGGAGGAGATCGGCGGCGTCCGCAACTGGGACTACCGCTACACCTGGCTGCGCGACGCCGCGATCACCCTCTCCTCGCTGCTGCGCACCGGCTACCGCGAGGAGGCCCGCGCCTGGCGCGAGTGGCTGCTGCGCGCGGTGGCCGGCGACCCGGAGAACCTCCAGATCATGTACGGCATCGCCGGCGAGCGCGAGCTGGGCGAGGCCGAGCTGGACTGGCTGCCGGGCTACGAGAACTCCGGCCCGGTCCGGGTCGGCAACGGCGCCGCGCACCAGTTGCAACTGGACGTGTACGGCGAGGTCACCGAGGCCCTGCACCTGGCCCACATGACCGGCCTGGCCCGCAACGACTACGCCTCGCTGCTCCAGCTCAAGCTGATCCGCTACCTGGAGGACCACTGGCAGGAGCCGGACGAGGGCATCTGGGAGGTGCGCGGCCCGCGCCGCCACTTCGTGCACTCCAAGGTGATGGCCTGGGTCGCGGTGGACCGCACCATCAAGCTCATCGAGTCCGGCGACGCCGACGGCCCGCTGGAGCGCTGGAAGGAGCTGCGGGACGACATCCACCGGGACGTGTGCGAGAAGGGCTACGACAAGGAACGCAACACCTTCACGCAGTCCTACGGCTCCAAGGAGCTGGACGCGTCCTTGCTGCTCATCCCGCAGATGGGCTTCCTGCCGCCGGACGACAAGCGGGTCATCGGCACCATCGAGGCGATCCAGCGGGAGCTGTCCACGCCGGACGGCTTCATCCTGCGCTACCCCACCGAGGGCGAGGACGAGGGCGTGGACGGCCTCCCCGGCGACGAGGGCGCCTTCCTGGCCTGCTCGTTCTGGATGGCCGACGACCTGGCGATGATCGGCCGGGTCGACGAGGCCCGCAAGCTGTTCGAACGGCTGCTCGCGCTGCGCAACGACCTCGGGCTGCTGGCGGAGGAGTGGGACCCCCGGCTGAAGCGCCAGGTCGGCAACTTCCCGCAGGCGTTCAGCCACGTCCCCCTCATCGACACGGCCCTGCGCCTGACCGCCTCGGGGGCGTACGGCGGCTGAGCGGGGCCGGGTAGCGTCCCGCGCATGAACAGCGGCATCGCAAGCGGGTACGACGGTCAGGGCGCCGGGATCACCGTGCGGCGCGCGCTGGAGCTGCCCGGCCTGCGCGGCGGGCTGCCCGAGGTGGTGTCGGGCGCCGAGAAGCTGGGGCGCCCGGTGCGCTGGGTGCACGCCGGCGAGGTGCCGAACATCGCCTCGCTGCTCAAGGGCGGCGAGCTGCTGCTGACCACCGGCGTCGGCCTCGGCACCCGGCCCGCCGACCAGCGGGCGTTCGTCCGGACGCTCGCCGAGCGCGGCATCGCGGCGCTGGTGGTGGAGCTGGGCCCGCGTTTCACCACCCTGCCGGCCGCGCTGGTCGACACCGCGCGGGCGGCCGGGCTGCCGCTGGTCCAGTTGCACCGCGAGGTGCCGTTCGTGACGGTCACCGAGGAGATCCACACCGAGATCGTCAACGGGCACTACGCGCTGCTCCAGCGCGCCGAGGAGGTGCACCGGCGCTGCACCGAGGCCCTGCTCGGCGGCGGCGGAGTGCCGCAGGTGCTGGACATCCTGGCCGGTTTCGGCGGCAACCCGGTCTTCCTGGAGACCCCCGACGGGCACCTGCTGTACGCCGCCGGGGCCGGGCCGGAGGGCGCCGGTCCGCTCCAGGTCTGGGAGGGGCTGCGCGGCCCGCGCAAGGACACCCCGCCCCCGGCGGGCTCGGTGCTGGTGGACGTGCCCGGCGGCGGGCCGGGCGGCGGAGCGGTGCGGGCCCGCCTGGTGCTGCTGCCGGTGCGGTCGCCGCTGGCGCCGGTGCACCGGATGGCGGCGGAGCGGGCGGCCGGTGTGCTGGCCGTGGTGCTGATGCAGGCGCGGCAGGAGGAGGAGCTGGCGGCGCGGGGGCGCGGGGACTTCCTCACCGACCTCGCCGAGGGCCGGATCACGGCCGGGGACGCCCCGGCGCAGGCCCGCGTCCTGGGGTTCCGGCCGGGCGACGGTCCGCTGCTGCCGGTGGTGATGAGGCTGGGCGACGGGCTGTCCCCGGCGGGCGGCGACTGGGCGGTGCTGGCCCGCGCGGTCGGCGAGGAGCTGGCGGCGGTCGGGGTGCCGGTGCTGCTGGGCGTGCGGCCGGTGGAGGGCCGGGTGCCGCTGCTGCTGGGGCTGCGGTCCCGGTCGGAGCGGCCGGCGGTCGCGGACCGGGTCGCGGCGGCGCTGCGGGCGGGTGTGGAACGCGCCGGGATGCGCCACCCCGGGGCCTGGCCGCCGGTGGTGGTGGTCGGCGTGGCCGGTGACTGGGCGGCGGCGTCGGCGGGCCTGCGGCACGCGGCGGAGACGGCCACCGCCGCCCAGGGCCTGACCGACCGCCCCTGGTACGACGCCCGCCGCCTCGACATCGACCTGCTGCTGTGGCGGCTGCGCGGCCATCCCGACCTGGCGGCCTTCGTGGACCGGGCGATCGGCCCGCTCAGGGACCACGACAGCCGCTCCCGGCCGCCGCTGCTGCCGACCCTGGAGACGTACCTGGCGCACGCGGGCCGCAAGGCGGAGACCGCCCGCGAGCTGCACCTGAACCGGCAGACCCTCTACAACCGGCTGGCCCGCATCGGCGAACTGCTCGGCACCGACCTCGACGACCCCCAGACGGTGCTGTCCCTGAGCCTGGCCCTGCGCGCCCGCCGCCACCTCGGCACCACTACGCCGTGACCGGCCCGGCGGCCCCGCGCCCTCACGCCAGCAGGCTCGGCCGGGTCAACTCGTCGTAGACGCTCAGGACTTGGGCGACCGTCTCGTCCTCGGTCGGCCAGGTGGCCGCCTGGGCCTGGCCCGCGTCCCGCAGCCACTGGCGCCGTGCGGGGTCGTCCAGGAGCCGGACCACGGCCTCGGCGAAGGCCACGGGGTCGCCGGGCGGGACCAGTTCGGCGGCGTCGCCGACGAGTTCGGCCATGCTGCCGGTCCGGCCCGCGACCAGCGGCACGCCCGCGTGCAGGGCCTCCTGCGCGAAGACCGAGCGCGCCTCCGTCCGGCCCGGCAGCAGCGCCAGGTCGGCCGCGGCGAGCAGTTCGGGGATGTCGTCGCGCCGCCCGATCAGCACCACCGGCAGTCCCTCGTCCTCGATCCGCCGCTGCAGCGCCGCCCGCTGCGACCCCTCCCCCGCCACCACGACCATCGGCAGCGGGTCGAGCCGGCGCCACTCCCGGGCCGCGTCGAGCAGCAGGTCGTAGCCCCGGTGGCGTTCGAGGGAGCCGACCGCGATCAGCAACGGCCGCCCGGTGGCGCCGAGTTCGGCCCGCGTCTTGAGGCGCGCCTCGGGGTCCTCCGGGTCGGCGGACCGCGCGGGTGCGGGGGACGCCACCGCGGCGAGCCGGGCGTCGCGGGCGCCGGTCCGCCGGGCCAGGGCGACCAGCTCGGAGGTGGTGCCGAGGACCACGGTGGCGGCCCGCATCACCCGCCGCTCCAGCACCCGCAGCAGATGGGCGCGCGGCCCGTCGGCGGACGCCCGGTCGTGCCAGGTGACGACCAGCGGGGTACGGGCCCGGCGCCCGCCGAGGGCGAGCACGGTACGGAAGGAGGCGTGCAGGCCGTGCGCGTGCACCAGGTCGGCGTGGGCGCAGGCCGCCCGCAGCCCGGCGACGGAGACCGGGTCGCTGCTCCGCGGCACGTGCAGGTGCTCGGCGCCGGCGCCCGTGAAGTCGTAGACGCGCTCGGCCTCGACGGGGGCGCACACCGTGACCTTCACGCCCCGGGCGACCAGTCCCGCGGTCAGCGTGCGCACATGCGCGCTGCTGCACGCGTTGCCTCCGCCCAGTACCTGCACGGTACGCAGCGGGGACTGGCCGTGCGGGGCATGGCTGCTCACGGGGCTCACGGGGCCGGGGCTCCTGGTTCTGCGTCGGCGGTCACGGACGAAAGTACAGAAGGGTGGAGCGGGGGAGGTGCGCCGCGCGGTCGCCCACGCGTACCCCGCCAAGGATGCCAGGACGTACGGGTGTTCCGGGAACGGCCGGGGCCCGCGCGGGCCCGGGCGCCGAGGCAACCCGACACACCCGGTCACTCAGATGAGTGACCGTGCCCAGGCGCTGACCCGTTCCCAGTACACCGCCGCGGCCACCACGGCGACGCCATGGGCGACCAGCCCGGCCCGCTGGTTGCCCGCGGCCATGGCCGCGCCCAGGGTGGCGCCGAGGGCGTGCGCGCCGGTGTCGCCCAGCATCGCGCGCGCCCCGAGGTCGTCGGGCAGCACGGCGGCGGCGACCCCGGCCGCGACGGCCGACAGCTCCGCCCCGGGCCCCCGCCGCAGCAGCCCCGGCACGCCCAGCGCCAGCCCGGCCAGGGCGGCCCGGCCGGGACGTACGTCCACCAGGTTGACGAGGTGCGCGGCCCCGGCGACGACGACGCCGGCCAGGACCTGGTCCAGCGGCCGTTCCTTCATCCGGGCGCCCGCGAGGAGCCCGGCCGCCGAGATCCCGAACAGCTTCACCGCCCCGCTGGTCACCTCGCCGTGCCGGAGCGCCGACAGATGCGCCCGGAAGCCGCGCCGCTCGTCCCCGGCCAGGTCGTCGTAGGCCCCGCAGGCGCCCGCCGCCAGCACCGCCAGCCCGGCGGCGGGCCGCACCAGCCCGGCCGCCACCGCCGCCGCCAGGGCCGACGCGGGCCCGGCGTACAGCTCGACGGCCCGCCCGGCGTGGTTCCGCCGCGTCCAGCGGGCCCGGCCGCCCGGCGCCGCGGTCCGCAGCGCGGCGGTCCCGGCCCGGGTGAGGGCCGCGGCGAGGGCGAGGGAGCGGGTCCGGCCGAAGACGTCGTCGATCATGCGGTCAGCCTACGGAAACCCGCCCCTCCTACAGTTCGCCCCGGGCCGTGGCCAGCAGTTCCTCGGCGTGCGCCCGCGCGGTCTGCGAGTCCTCCTGCCCGGCGAGCATCCGGGACAGCTCACGGACCCGGTCCTCGCCCTCCAGGACCTTCACGCCGGACCGGGTCACCGACCCGTCGTCGGTCTTCTCCACCAGCAACTGCCGGTCGGCGAAGGCGGCCACCTGCGGCAGGTGCGTGACCACGACGACCTGCGCGGTCTTCGCCAGCTTCGCCAGCCGCCGCCCGATCTCGACCGCCGCCTTGCCGCCGACCCCGGCGTCGACCTCGTCGAAGAGGTACGTCGGCACCGGGTCGGTGCCCGCGAAGACGACCTCGACGGCCAGCATCACGCGCGACAGCTCACCGCCGGACGCGCCCTTGGCGATGGGCCGGGCCGGGGCGCCGGGGTGCGGGGCGAGCAGCAGCTCGACCTCGTCGGCGCCGGACGGACCGTAGGCGACCGTCCGCCCGCCGACCTCCACGCCCTCGGGGTCCTCGGTCTGCCGGATGGCGAACGACACGCGCGCGTGGGGCATCGCCAGCGACGCCAGCTCGGCGGTCACGGCGGCGGCGAACCGCTCCGCCGCCTCCGTCCGGGCGTCCGTCAACGCCTGCGCCAGCCCGCCCAGTTCGGCCCGGAGCGCGTCCCGCTCGGCGGTCAGCTCGGCGATCCGCTCGTCGTCGCCGTCGAGTTCGGTCAGCCGCGCCGCGCTCCGCTCGGCCCAGGCCAGCACCTCGGTGACGTTCTCGCCGTACTTGCGGGTGAGCCCGTTGATCGCGGCCCGCCGCTCCTCCACGGCGGCCAGCCGCAGCGGATCGGCGTCCAGGTCGTCGGCGTACCCGGCCAGCTCGCCGGCCACGTCCCGCAGCAGGATGCCGACCTCGGCGATGCGGTCGGCCAGCGGCGCCAGCGCCGGGTCGTGCGAGCGCACCGCGTCCAGGGCTCGCTGGGCGCCCGCGACGAGCGTCGCCGCGTCCAGGCCCTCGGGGTCCTCCGGGTTGCCCGCGAGCGCGGCGTGCGCGGCCGTCGCGGCGGACGCCAGCGCCTCGGCGTGCCCGAGCCGCTCCGCCTCCTCGGCCAGCTCCACGTCCTCGCCGGCCCTGGGCTCCACGGCCGCGATCTCGTCCAGGCCGAAGCGCAGCAGGTCGGCCTCCTGGGCGCGCTCACGCGCCCGCGTGGTGATCTCCGCCAGCTCCGCCGAGACCGCGCGCAGCCTGCGGTACGCCTCGGTGTACTTGGCGAGCGGCACGGCGACCGCGTCCCCGGCGTACCGGTCCAGCGCCTGCCGCTGCCGGGCCTGTTTGAGCAGTCCCTGCTGGTCGGTCTGCCCGTGCACGGCCACCAGCTCGTCGGCGAGTTCGGCGAGCACCCCGACGGGCACCGACCGCCCGCCCAGGTGCGCCCGCGAGCGCCCCTCGGCGGACACGGTGCGGCTGATCAGCAGCGCCCCGTCGTCCAGCTCGGCCCCGGCCTCCTCGGCCCGCACGGCGACCCTGGCGCCGGGCGGGACGGTGACCCGGCCCTCCACCACCGCGTTCTTCGCCCCGATCCGAACCAGCGCCGCGTCCGCCCGCCCGCCCAGCAGCAGGCCCAGGCTGGTGACCACCATGGTCTTGCCCGCGCCCGTCTCGCCGGTGACGGCGGTGAACCCGGGCGACAGCTCGACGACGGCGTCGTCGATCACGCCGAGCGACCGTATCCGCATCTCCTCCAACACGCACACGACCTTACGAGGTCCGGGCAGCAAAGCGCACACAGGCCATGGATGTCACCCACAGGAGTGGAAGCGCCCCGACCGGGGCGCGGGGAACGGCGCGGCAAGCCGCACACCACCCGCACCCGCTCAGGTCCGCCGCGCCCGCACGGCGGACCCGCGTCAATGAGGAGCCCCCCGCCAGCCGGAGACCGGCAGCGCGAACTTGGCGACCAGCCGATCGGTGAACGAGGCGTGGTGCAGCCGGGCCAGCCGCACCGGCACCGCCCCCCGGCGCACCTCCACCCGCGCCCCGGCGGGCAGCTCCACCGTCCGCCGCCCGTCGCACCAGAGCACCCCCGGCGGAATGTGCGGCAGCACCTCCACCGCCAGCACCGAGTCCGGCGAGGTCACCAGCGGCTTGGCGAACAGCGCGTGCGCGCTGATCGGCACCATCAGCAGCGCCTCCACCTCCGGCCACACCACCGGTCCCCCGGCGGAGAACGCGTACGCCGTCGACCCGGTCGGCGTCGCCAGCACCACTCCGTCGCACCCGAACCCGGTCACCGGCCGCCCGTCGACCTCGAGCACGACCTCCAGGAGCTTCTCCGCGCCGGCCTTCTGCACGGCCGCCTCGTTCAGCGCCCAGTCGGTGTGCACGATGTCGCCGTTGCGGTGCACGACGACGTCGACGGTCATCCGCTCCTCGACCTCGTAGGCCCGGTCGACCACCCGGTCGACGACCTTGTCCAGGTCGTCCCGCTCGGCCTCGGCGAGGAAGCCGACCCGCCCGAGGTTGACGCCGAGCATCGGCACCCCGGAGGCCCGCGCGAACTCGGCGCCGCGCAGCAGCGTGCCGTCCCCGCCGAGCACGATGAGCAGCTCGCACCCGTCGAGGCACTGCGGGGTGGCCTCCTTGACCAGCCCGACCTCGCCGGGCAGCGGCAGGTCCCGCGCCTCGGCCTCCAGCACCCGTACCCCGATGCCGGAGTCCAGCAGCCCCCGTACCACCAGCTCGGCACTGCGCACGGCCGCGGGCCGTCCGGTGTGGGCCAGCAGGAAGACCGTACGAGCCGGGTTCTGTGTCACTGGGGCCCCTCCGCCACTGCGCGATCGACGTCGGCCGGGTCCAGCGCGTCGGCTCCGGCCCGCAGCCACAGAAAGTACTCGACGTTGCCGGAGGGTCCCGGCAGCGGACTCGCCGTGACGCCCCGTACCCCGAGGCCCAGGTCCCACGCCGTGCGGGCCACGCCCCGCACCGCCTCGGCCCGCAGCTCCGGGCTGCGGACGACGCCTCCGCTGCCCAGCCGTTCCCTGCCCACCTCGAACTGCGGCTTGACCATCATCACCAGGTCGGCGTCCGGTGTCACGCACCGGACCAGGGCGGGCAGGACCAGTCCGAGCGGGATGAACGACAGATCCCCGACGACCAGGTCCACCGGTGTCCCGTCGATCGCTTCGAGCGTCAATTCGCGGACGTTGGTACGGTCCTTGACGGTGACGCGTTCATCGCTCTGCAGCGACCAGGCGAGCTGCCCGTAGCCCACGTCCACGGCGACCACGTGGGCCGCGCCCGCCCGGAGCAGGACGTCGGTGAAGCCGCCGGTGGAGGCGCCGGCGTCCAGCGCCCGCCGCCCTTGCACCACGAGCCCGCGCGGCACGAAGGCCGCGAGCGCGCCGGCGAGCTTGTGCCCGCCGCGCGAGACGTACTCGGGATCGCTGTCGTCGGCCGCGACGACGATGGCCGCCGCGGTCTCCACCTGGGTGGCGGGTTTGGTCGCGACGGTCCGGCCGACGGTGACCCGGCCGGCGGCGATCAACTGGCTGGCGTGCTCGCGGGAGCGCGCGAGCTTGCGGCGGACCAGTTCCGCGTCGAGACGGCGGCGTGCGACTCCTGCCACGTTCGGTTCAGCTCCTACTGCCATACGTCGAGGGGGGCGCCGGAGGTCCCGGGCGGGCGTCGAGCGCGGTGAGCGCGTCGCGCAGCCCCCGGTGTACATCCTCGTACACCTCGATGTGCCCCTCCGTGGGCAGGTGCCCGGCGTCGCCGAGCCGCTCCAGGAGGGCGTCCACCCGCGCGTCCCCGGTGGGGGTGCGGGGGATGTCCAGCGGGGCGGGCGCGGCGGGACCGTCCTCGGCCGGGGTCCCGGCCGGGACCTCGGCCGGGGTCTCGGCCGACGGGACCTCGGCCGGCGGGGTCTCCGTGCGGATCTCCGGCTCGGTCTCCGTCCGGGGGGCTGCGTCGCTCATGCCCCGACGCTACCCCGAACCCCTGCGGTACGGTCGGTGCCGATGGCGACGATCGAGGAGTGCCGTGCCGCACTCGAGAAGCTCTCGGACAGCATGGGGCACAGCGAGGGGAACGTCCGGGCGGCCGCCGCCCTGGACCGTTCGGTGAGCTGCCACCTCACGGATCTGGACGTCACCTTCGCCGGGCGCATGGCGGACGGCCGGATAGATGTGCGCGAGACGCTGACCGGGCCGCCGCGCGAGAAGGCCGACATCAGGCTCGCGATGACCGGCGACGACCTGATCGCCCTGGTCGACGGCGAGCTGAACTTCGCCAGGGCGTGGGGCTCGGGCCGGGTGAAGCTGGAGGCGGGCCTGCGCGACCTGCTCCGCCTGAGAAAGCTCCTGTAGCCGCCGTCTCTCTTCACGACGCCTTGTCGGCCGCCACGCGCGCGCGTGCCGTGCGCGCGGCCGGCACCACCAGTGGCGTGCCGGTCTCCGGGTCGTCGATGACCTGGCAGCGCAGCCCGAAGACCTCCTCGACCAGCTCGGCGGTGACGATGTCCTTGGGCGCCCCCTCGGCGATCACCCGGCCGTCGCGCAGGGCGATGAGGTGGGTGGCGTACCGGGCGGCGTGATTGAGGTCGTGCAGCACGGCGACGAGGGTGCGGCCCTGCTCCTCGTGGAGGTCGGCGCAGAGGTCCAGGACGTCGATCTGGTGCTGGATGTCGAGGTACGTCGTCGGCTCGTCCAGGAGCAGCAGCGGGGTCTGCTGGGCGAGGGCCATGGCGATCCACACGCGCTGGCGCTGGCCGCCGGAGAGTTCGTCGACGTACCGGTCGGCGAGTTCGGCGACGCCGGTCTGCCGCATCGACTCCCGCACCACCCGCTCGTCCTCCGCCGACCACTGGCGCAGCAGGCCCTGGTGCGGGTAGCGGCCCCGGCCGACGAGGTCGGCGACGGTGATGCCGTCGGGGGCGATGGAGGACTGGGGCAGCAGACCGAGGGTGCGGGCGACCTGCTTGGCGGGCATCGACTGGATGACCTCGCCGTCCAGCAGCACCCGGCCCTGGCTGGGCCTGAGCATCCGGGACAGGGCGCGCAGCAGGGTGGACTTGCCGCAGGCGTTGGGGCCGACGATCACCGTGAAGGAGTGGTCGGGGATCTGCACCGACAGGTGTTCGGCGATGACGCGCTGGTCGTAGGCGAGGGTGACGTCCTCGGCGGACAGGCGGTTCACGATGCTCCTCTGGTTGTCCATCCCGTTGCCGGTGGCGGCGCTCATATCCGGCCCGCCTTGCGCTCGGTGACCAGCAGCCACAGCAGGTAGACGCCGCCGAGCACGCCGGTGACCACGCCCACGGGCAGTTGGTCGGCGCCGAAGGTGCGCTGCGAGATCCAGTCGGCGGTGACCAGCAGGGCGGCGCCCATGCACAGGGACGGCAGCAGGTTGGGGCCGGGCGCGCGGGTCAGCCGGCGGGCCAACTGCGGCGCGGTGAGCGCCACGAAGGCGACCGGCCCGGCGGCGGCGGTGGCGGAGGCGGTGAGCAGCACGGCGGCGACCAGCAGCAGCATCCGTACCCGCTCCACGCGCACCCCCAGGGCGTACGAGATGTCGTCGCCCATCTCCAGCATCCGCAGGCCCCGCCCGTTGGCGAGGCAGAGCGGCACCAGGACCGCGCACAGGATCAGCAGCGGCCAGACCTGCGCCCAGTCGCGGCCGTTGAGGCTGCCGGTCATCCAGACGACGGCCCGGGAGGCGTCCACGATGTCGGCCCGGGTCATCAGATAGCCGTTGACCGCGGTGACGATCGCGGAGACGCCGATGCCGACCAGGACCAGCCGGTAGCCGTGCACCCCGCGCTTCCAGGCGAGGACGTAGATGCCGAGGCCGGTCACCAGGCCGCCGACCAGGGCGCCGAAGGTGACCTGGGCGGTGCTCCCGGAGAACAGCACGATCATGATCAGCGCGCCGGCGGTGGCGCCCTGTCCGAGGCCGAGGACGTCCGGGCTGCCCAACGGGTTGCGGGAGATCGCCTGGAACAGCGCGCCGCCCAGCCCGAGCGAGGCGCCGACCAGCAGTCCGACCAGGACCCGGGGCAGCCGCAGCTCGCGGACGATGAATCCCTGGCCCGGGTCGCCGCCGCCGAACAGCGTCTTCAGCACGTCCCCGGCCGGGATCGGGAAGTCGCCGGTGCCGATCAGCACGACGCTCGCGGCGAGCGCGACGAGCAGCAGCAGGACGACGACGATGAGGGTGCGCACATCGACCCGGACCGAGAGGCCGCCCGGGGTGCGCACGGCACGGTTGCTCTTCACAGTTGGGCCGTCCTCCGCCGTCGTACCAGGTAGATGAAGACCGGGCCGCCGAGGATCGCGGTGACGATGCCGACCTGGAGTTCGGCGGGCCGGGCGGCGATCCGGCCCAGCACATCGGCGCCGAGCAGCAGCACGGGCGACAGGATCGTGGCGTACGGCAGGATCCAGCGCAGGTCGGGGCCGGTGAAGGAGCGCACGACGTGCGGGACCATCAGGCCGACGAACAGGATCGGCCCGCACGCGGCGGTCGCCGCCCCGCACAGCACGGTGGCGGCCAGCATCGACAGCGCCCGGGTCCGGTTGAGGTTGGCGCCCAGGGCCCGGGCGGTGTCGTCGCCCATCTCCATCGCGTTCAGCGGCCGGGCGAGCAGCAGGGCGAGCACCGAACCGGCCAGCAGGAACGGCAGGACCTGGGTGATGGTGTCGTCGTTCGCCGAGGACAGCGAGCCCACCGTCCAGAACCGCATGGTGCCCAGCGCGGCCTCGTCCATGATCATTACGGCTTGGAGGTAGCCGTAGAGGGCGGCGCTGATCGCGGTGCCGGCCAGGGCCAGCCGGACCGGGGTGGCGCCCCGGCTGCCGCCCAGGAACCACACCAGCGCCCCGACCGCCGCCGCGCCGACGAAGGCGAACCAGACGTAGCCGGTGAGCGAGGTGACGCCGAAGTAGGTGATGGCGGTGACGACGGCGGCGGAGGCGCCCGCGTTGATGCCGAGCAGGCCGGGGTCGGCCAGCGGGTTGCGGGTGAGGGCCTGGAGGACGGCTCCGGCCAGGCCGAGCGCGGCACCGGCGAGCAGACCGAGCACGGTCCGCGACAGCCGCTCGCCCACCACCACGTCGCCGTAGGAACCGGAGTCCTCGAACAGCCCGTGCCACACCTGGCTCAGGGACAGGTCCTTGGCGCCGATGGCGAGGCTCGCCAGCGCGACACCGACCAGGATCGCGGCGGACACCAGCAGCCCGGCCACGCGGACCGCCCGGCGGTTCGGGGGCGCGGGGGCGGTCTCCGCGCGCTGTTCGGGAGGACTGTCGACCAACACCCGGTTAGGTTAGCCTACCCTCCCATTGGATCACGATCCCCACAGCTCGGCTCGGGCCTTCCGGCCGGGGCGGGCGCGCAGGCCCAGCTCGGCTCGGACCTCCCGGCCACGGCGGGCGCGCAGGCCCAGCTCGGCTCGGACCTCCCGGCCACGGCGGGCGCGCAGACCCAGCTAGGTCGGCAGCTTCCCCGCCGGCACGCGGCTCGCCCCGCCCGCTCACAGCCCCAGCTTGGCCAGCGCCTTCCCCGCGTCCAGCGCGCACCCCTTCTCGCCGCCCGCCGTCCAGGCCGCCGCGCACAGCGCCCGCAGGCCGTCGAGGGCGACGCCGTCGCCCGACAGCTCCAGGCGCTCCGCGCCCGCCGTGGCCGTCCAGCCGCCGCAGCGGAACCCTTCGTCCGCCGTCCCGGAGACCTCCGGCTGCCCGGTGAGCAGCCCGCGCAGATCCGCGTCGACGTACGTCGGCCGGTGCTCCGGCGGCGCGGCCAGCAACTGGGCGCCGTCGGTGACTCCGGTCAGCACCAGCAGCGAGTCCACCTCGCCGTGGAACGCGCCCTCGATGTCCGTGTCCAGCCGGTCCCCCACCACCAGCGGCCGCTCGGCCCCGGTGCGCAGGACGGTCTCCCGGTGCATCGGCGGCAGCGGCTTGCCCGCGACCCGGGGCTCGGCCCCGGTGGCGATCCGGACGACCTCCACCGCCGCCCCGTTGCCCGGCGCGATCCCCCGCGCGCTCGGGATCGTCAGGTCGGTGTTGGACGCGAACCACGGCACCCCGCGCGCGATGGCGTAGCACGCCTCCGCGAACCGCCCCCACGGCAGTTCGGGCCCGCCGTACCCCTGCACCACCGCCACCGGATCGTCGTCGGCCGACTCCACCGGCACCAGGCCCCGCTCGCGCAGCGCCACCCGCAGCCCCTCGCCGCCGACGACCAGCACCCGCGCGCCCGACGGCACCTCGTCGGCGACCAGCCGGGCCACCGCCTGCGCCGAGGTGATGACGTCCTCCGCGCCGGCCGGTATGCCCAGCTCGGTCAGGTGGCCGGCGACCGCGTCCGGTGTCCGCAGCGCGTTGTTCGTGACGTACGCGAGCCGCATCCCGCCGTCGCGCGCGGTGCCGAGGGACTCCACGGCGTGCGCGATCGCGTTCCCCCCGGCGTAGACCACGCCGTCCAGGTCGAGCAGCGCCGTGTCGTACGCCTCGCTCAGGGCCTGCCCACTGCCCTCGGGCCTCGTCCTGACGCTCCGGCTCATCTCGATCGCTCCTCGTTCGACGCCTTTCCCCCGATCATCCCCCATGCCACTGACACACGTACGATGCCGGGATGAATACAGCAGGTCACTCGGAAGCAACGGAGCGCCGGGGCCTGGAACTCACCCCGTTCCGAGGTCTCCGCTACGACCCCGACCGGGTCGGCAGCCTGGCCGCCGTGACATCACCGCCGTACGACGTCGTGGTCCGTCCCGACGGCCTGCTCCACCTGGAATCCGCCGACCCGCACAACATCGTCCGGCTGATCCTCCCCCAGGCCGCCACCCCGGACGCCCGCAACGAGCAGGCCGCCCGCACCCTGCGCCGCTGGCGCGCCGACGGCGTCCTGACCGCCGACCCCGCACCGGGCCTGTACGTGTACGAGCAGCGCGACGGCGCCGGCCTGGTGCAGCGCGGCCTCATCGGCGCCCTGCGCGTCTCGGACCCGGAGGAGCGGATCGTCCTGCCGCACGAGGACGTGATGCCGCACGTGGTCGCCGACCGCGCGGCCCTGATGCGCGCCACGCACGCCAACTTCGAGCCGCTGCTGCTGACCTACCGCGGCGACGGCGGCGCCACCTCCGACCTCATCGAGACCACCGCCGAGCGGCCCCCGCTGCTGGCGACCACCACCGAGGACGGCTTCGGCCACCGCCTGTGGCAGCTCACCGACCCGGGCGACCTCGCCCGCGTCCGCTCCGAACTGGCCCGGCACCAGGCCCTGATCGCCGACGGCCACCACCGCTGGGCGACCTACCGCCGCCTGCGCGCGGAGCACCCCTCCCCCAGCCCCTGGGACTACGGCCTGGTCCTGCTGGTCGACACCGTCCGCTACCCGCTCCGCGTCCGCGCCATCCACCGCCTGCTGCACGACCTCCCGGTGGACGCCGCCGTGACCGCGGTGAAGGACCGTTTCCGCGTGCGCCGCCTGAACTCCGGCACCCCGCTGTCCACGGCTTTGGACGCGCTGGCCGGGGCCGCCCGCGAGGGCAACGCCTTCCTGCTGGCCGGCGACGGCGCCTTCCACCTCGTCGACCGGCCCGACCCCGGCCTGCTGGCCCGTACGGTCCCCGCCGACCGCCCCGAGGCGTGGCGCACCCTCGACGCGACCGTCCTGCACGCCACCCTGCTTCCCCATGTCTGGCATGTCCCGGACGACTCGGCGGCGCATGTCTCGTACATCCATGACACGGCGGCCACGGTGGAGAAGGCGGAGCGCGACGGCGGTACGGCGGTCCTGATGCACCCGGTCCGCGAGGAGGTCGTCCGCGACCTGGCCCGCCAGGGCGTCACGATGCCCCGCAAGTCCACGTCGTTCGGCCCGAAACCGGCCTCGGGCTTGGTCCTGCGAGCCCTCGACCTCTGAGCCACGCAGACGAAAGGGGCGGAACCGCTTCCGGTTCCGCCCCTCTTCATCCGTCGCCCGGAGGTCAGCCCTCGCCCCGCTCAGCGGAGGCGGCGCCCCCGTCCTCGCCCTGGTCGTCGCCGATCTCGTCCCCGTGTTCGTCCTCGTCCTCGTCGAGGGCGTCCACGAACTCCACGCCGTCCAGCGCGGCGAGCCGGTCGGAGGCGTCCGTGCTGCCGTCCCGGTCGGACTCCACGGCCTTGGCGAACCACTCCCGCGCCTCGCCCGTCCGACCGGCCGCCAGCAGCGCGTCGGCATAGGCGTACCGCAGCCGGGCGGTCCACGGCTGTACGGAGTGGGAGGCCAGCTCGGGGCTCTGCAGGGTCACGATCGCCGCGTCGAGCTGCCCCATGTCCCGCCGGGCCCCGGCCGCGACGAGTCGCATCTCGACCTGCCCGGCCTTGTCCAGCTTGTGCACCTCGGGGGCGCCGGCCATGTCCAGCGCCTTCTCGGGCCGGCCGAGGCCGCGCTCGCAGTCGGCCATGACGGGCCACAGGTCCACGTTCCCGGTCATCCGCCGCGCGGCCCGGAACTCGGCGAGCGCCTCACCGTACTTCTGGTTCGCGTACGCCGCGAACCCACCGGCCTCCCGTACGGCCGCCACGCGCGACGCCAGCCGCAGCGCGACCTTGGAGTACGCGTACGCCGCCTCGGGGTCCTCGTCGATGAGCCGCGCGACCATCACCAGGTTCCTGGCGACATCGTCCGCGAGCGTCTTGGGCAGGCTCTGCAGCTCCTGCCGTACGTCCTTGTCGATCTCCTCGCCGGTGACGTCGTCCGGGATCGGCAGCCGCTTGATCGGCTCCCGGTCGCGGTCCCGCTCGTCCCGGCCGCGCCCGGGACCGCCCCGCCGGTCGTCCCGGCCCCGGAACCCGCCCGGACGGCCACCGCGGTCGTCCCTACGGGGCCCGCGCCCGCCTCGATCGTCACGGCGGTAACCACCGGGGCGGTCGTCCCGCCGGTCATCCCGCCGGTCATCCCGGCGGTCGTCGCGCCGGAAGGCCGGACGGTCCCCGCGATCCCCGCGGTCGTCACGCCGGTCGTCCCGGCCGCCTCGGTAGCCGCCGCCCCGGTCGTCCCGACGGAACCCACGGTCCCGGTCATCCCGACGGTCGTCGCGCCGGTCATCACGCCGTCCGGCGTAACCACCCCGGTCCCCGACACGGCGGTCATCCCGCCTGTCGTCCCGCCGATCGTCGCGCCTGTCGTCACGGCGGTAACCGCCGGGGCGGTCATCACGCCGGTCGTCGCGCCGGTCATCCCGGCGGTCGTCGCGGCGGAACCCGCCGGGCCGGTCGTCCCGCCGGCCGCCGTATCCACCACCGCGGCTGTCGTCACGGCGGCTGTCATCGCGCCGGAACCCGCCTCGGTCGTCACGGCGGTAACCACCAGGACGATCGTCGCGGCGGTCATCCCGCCGGTCATCCCGGCGGTCGTCGCGACGGAAGGCCGGACGGTCCCCGCGGTCCCCGCGATCGTCACGCCGGAAACCGCGGTCGCGGTCGTCCCGGCGCGGTCCCCGATCGCCCCGGTCATCGCGACGGTCGTCACGGCGATCGTCCCGCCGCGCATAGCCTCCGCCCCGGTTGTCGCGGCTGTCGTCCCGGCGGAAGCCACCCCGGTCTCCGCGGTCCCCGCGTCGGGCACCGCGGTCACCACTGTCCCGTCGCCGCTGGTCGCGCTCCGGTCGGTCGTCGGGAGAGTTGGTGGACATCGGTGACTCCTGTCTTCGGTACTGCAAGTCATTCTCGCGCAGCCGGGTACCCGACGCGCTCCGGGCTGTGCCTGCCACAAAACAAAAAAGGACCCCTGGTCCAGCTCAACGCTGGAGACCAGGGGTCCTTCCAAAGATTGTTCGGCGGCGTCCTACTCTCCCACAGGGTCCCCCCTGCAGTACCATCGGCGCTGTAAGGCTTAGCTTCCGGGTTCGGAATGTAACCGGGCGTT
>NZ_BNBI01000009.1 GCF_014655295.1 Streptomyces fumanus | reverse complement strand
TGTTCGCCTTCAGGGCGGCCGGGTTCATCGCCACCAGCACGTTCGGCGCGTCGCCCGGGGTGAGGATGTCGTGGTCGGCGAAGTGCAGTTGGAAGGAGGAGACACCCGGCAGTGTCCCGGCGGGCGCCCGGATCTCGGCCGGGAAGTTCGGCAGCGTCGACAGGTCGTTCCCGAACGACGCGGTCTCCGAGGTGAAACGGTCGCCGGTGAGCTGCATCCCGTCGCCCGAGTCCCCCGCGAACCTGATGATCACCCGGTCCAGCCGGCGGACGTCCTTCGCTCCCGCCGGATTGCGCTGCGCTCCCACGACGGTGTCGTCTGCTCCGTCGGCCTGCTCCGCTGGGCTGCTGACCTGGCTGGTCACTGAACTGGACCTCCCTAGAGGCGGCTGTCCACGGGCTGGTCTTTCGACGACCAGCCCAGGATCAACCCTACGACCGCCGGGCTTCACTTCCAGTGGACATTTCAAGGATGGACACGACTTCCGGACAGCCCCCGGTCCCGCAGCCCTCTGCCCGCACCCGCCTCCGGCGCGGTGGACCACGCGCCGCGCCCGCCGTCCGCCTTGCCGGTCCTTGGACCGTTCGGGCCAAGGACCGGGCGGTCAGGAGTTGAGATAGGTGAGCACGGCGAGCACCCGGCGGTGATCGCCGTCGCTCGGGGACAGCCCCAGCTTCAGGAAGATGTTGCTGACGTGCTTCTCCACCGCCCCGTCGCTCACCACGAGCTGCCGGGCGATCGCCGAGTTCGTCCGGCCCTCGGCCATCAGGCCCAGCACCTCCCGCTCCCGCGGCGTCAGCCCCGCGAGCACGTCCTGCTTGCGGGAGCGGCCCAGCAACTGCGCCACCACCTCCGGGTCCAGCGCCGTACCGCCCTGCGCGACCCGCACCACCGCGTCCACGAACTCGCGGACCTCGGCCACCCGGTCCTTCAGCAGATAGCCGATCCCCCGGCTGGAGCCCGCCAGCAGCTCGGTGGCGTACCGCTCCTCCACGTACTGCGACAGCACCAGCACACCGATGCCCGGATGCGCCTTGCGCAGCTTCACCGCCGCCCGCACCCCCTCGTCGGTGTGCGTCGGCGGCATCCGCACGTCCGCCACCACCACGTCCGGCAGCTCGCCCCGGCCGTCCAGCTCGGTGATGGTCTTGATCAGCGCCTCACCGTCGCCGACCCCGGCGACGACATCGTGCCCGCGGTCGGTCAGCAACCGGGTCAGGCCCTCCCTGAGCAGCACTGAATCCTCGGCGATGACCACCCGCACCCTGTCCTCCACGATCCTCGATCCCCCACAGCCCTGTGCCCGTCCCGGTGTACGGGCCCAGCATTCCAGCTCCGGGCCGCACACGGGTACGGGCGACGGCGATGCGGGACGGGCATCACCGCGGGCACGTCGGCGCGCCGGGCGCGCTCAGGCCGGCCGCTCCGCGCGCCACGGCAGCTCCGCCGTGACCCGGGTCGGGCCGCCGGCCGGGGAGTCCACCACCAGGATGCCGTCCACCGCGTCGAGCCGCTCCGCCAGCCCGGCCAGGCCCGACCCGGCCGACGCGTCGGCACCGCCCACGCCGTTGTCCACCACCTGGAGCATCAGCCGGTTCTCCACCCGCCACACGTCCACCGACGCGTACGTCGCCCGCGCGTGCTTGCTGACGTTCTGCAGCAGCTCCGAGACGGTGAAGTACGCGATCCCCTCGATCGCCGGGGCCGGCCGCTCGGGCAGGTCCACCTCCACGTTCACCGGCACCGCGCAGCGCGAGGCGACCGAGGACAGCGCCGCGTCCAGGCCCCGGTCGGTCAGCACCGCCGGGTGGATGCCGCGCGCCAGGTCCCGCAGCTCCTGCAGGGCCGTCTTGACCTCGCCGTGCGCCTCGTCCACCATCCGCGCCGCCTCCTGCGGGTCCTCCTGCAGCTTCTCCTTGGCCAGCCCCAGGTCCATCGCCAGATTGACCAGCCGGGCCTGCGCCCCGTCGTGCAGATCGCGCTCGATGCGGCGCAGATCGGCGGCGGCCGTGTCGACCACGACGCCCCGGTCCGACTCCAGCTCCACCACCCGCGTCGCCAGCTTCGACGGACCCAGCAGCCCGTACACCATCACCCGGTCCACCATCGTCAGCGCCCGCACGATCCACGGCGTGGCCAGCGTCAGCAGCAGCCCCACCAGCGCGGTCACGGTCAGCTCGAAGGGGTTGTCCAGATAGATCTGGTGCGTCTCGTCGCCGTACAACTGCATCCCGTCCTGCCCGGCGTACATCGGGAAGACCCAGAACCACCCCGGGTACGTCAGCAGCGCCCAGCCCGACACCCACAGGGTCACGGTGACGGTGAACGAGAACACCGCCCAGGGCAGGTGCAGCACCGCGTACAGCAGCGACCGCCAGGAGGCGCCGCTCTTGAGGACGGCGGCCATCCAGCTCCCCGCGCCCCGGGTGCGTGCGCGCAGCGGCTCCGGTTCGGCCACCCGCAGCCCCAGCAGCGTCCGGGCCCGTGCCCGCTCCACCGACCCCAGCATCCGGCAGCCCGCCAGCGCCGCCGCCAGCACCGGCACCCCGAGGAAGGTCACCAGCAGCCCGGCGCCCAGCGACACCATCGTGACGGCGTACGAGAACAGCAGCACGCTGATCGGCAGGCTCAGCAGCGCGTACCCCACCTCGCGCCAGTGCCGGCCCTCGAACGGCGCCCGCAGCACCGCCGGCCACCGGTGCCGCCGCTCGTCGGCGTCGGCGCCGGCGGGGTAGCCGGGCCCGCCGTCCAGCCCGTACTCGTGTCCGTACTCCGTGGCCATGGGGTTCGTCCTTCTGCTCGTCCCGGGCGGTGCGGCGGGTGCCGTGCCGGCCCGGGTGCCGTCGTACCTCAAGGCTCCCCGTCCGGCGGGCTCCGGGCCATGGAGGGCGTAGGAGTTTCCGACCGGGGGTTTTCCCCACCCCGGGCGCCCCGCGCGAGGGCTGTCCCCCGAGCGAGCTACGCGCGGGTGTCCACCGTGAGGTGACGATTCCGGACCGCCGTTTCCCTAGCGTTCCGTTCAGCCGCGGCGCACCGCCGCGGACCGGAGAGCGGAACGCAGGAAAGAGAGTCGTCATGAAACTGGTCTGGCAGATCCTGGCCGTGGTCGCGGTCGGCGCGATCGGCAGTCAGCTCACCCTCGCCGTGCAGGACAACCCCTGGCTCTGCCTGCTCGGCGGCGGTCTGACGGCCGTGGCCTCGATCCTCGTCTACCGGTGGGTCGTCGGGCGCACCGAGCGCCGCCAGGTCACCGAACTGGCCCCGGAGGGAGCGCCGGGCGCGCTGATGCGGGGCCTGGTCATCGGCGTCGCGATGTTCACCTGCGTGATCGTGAACATCTGGTTCCTCGGCGACTACGAGGTCCACGGCTACGACTCGGTCACCGGGGCGATCGGCCTGGTCGGTTTCATGGCGGGCGCCGCCGTCACCGAGGAACTGATGTTCCGCGGCCTGCTCTTCCGGCTCGTCGAACGGGGCCTGGGCACCTACCTCGCGCTGGTGCTGTCCGGTGTGGTGTTCGGCGCCTCCCACCTGTTCAACAAGGACGCCACCGTGCTGGGCGCCGTCGCCATCGCCATCGAGGCCGGCGGGATGCTCGCCGCCGCCTACGCCGCCACCCGCTCCCTGTGGCTGCCGATCGGCCTGCACTTCGGCTGGAACTTCGCGGAGTCGGGCATCTTCGGCACCATGGTCTCGGGCAACGGCGAGGTCCACGGCCTGCTGGACGCCTCGACCTCGGGCCCCGAACTGCTCACCGGCGGCGAGTTCGGCCCCGAGGCGAGCGTCTACTCCATCGTCTTCGGCGCCCTCGCCACCCTCGCCTTCCTGGTGGTGGCCCGCCGGCGCGGCCGCATCGTGCCCCGGCGGCGCGCCCAGCGTGCCGAGGCCCTGGCTACACTCGCCCGGTGATGACCCTCCAGGGGGCCCGCACCGCCCTCCAGCGGGCCGGCCAGGTGTGGCACCGGCTCGATGTCATGGTCCGCGACCTCCCGCTCGGCCTGCTGTTCCTGGCCGCGTGCTTCCTGCCGGGAGTGCGCGGCCAGGGCACGGAGATGGGGGGCCTGCCGACCCGCCCCCTCGACGAGCTCGCCGCCCTCGCCCTCGCCCTCGAATGCCTGCCGCTGGCGCTGCGCAGACGCTGGCCCGTCGTCTGTATCGCCCTGGTGAGCTGCGGCTTCGCCCTGGACCAACTGCGCGGCTACCACTCGGCCGCCAGCGTCGCCCTGCCCATCGCCCTGATCAGCACCGGGTCCTACCTCGACCACCACCGGCGCACCACCGTGCTCGCCCTCACCGCCGCGTACGTACCGCTGGCGATCAGCCTGTCGCTGCTCGGCTCGGGCGGCGAGACCCCGGCCGGGTTCGTGACGTTCTACCTGGTGCTGGCCCTGGCCTGGGGCGCCGGGGCGTGGCTGCGCGCCACCCGGGCCGCGGAGGCCGAACGCCGCGACCGGGTCGCCGTCGAGACCCGGGCCGCCGAACGCACCCAGATCGCCCGGGAACTGCACGACGTGGTCACCCACCACGTGACCGCCATGGTCGTCCAGGCGGAGGCCGCCCGCTATCTGACCGCCGCGCCCGAGAAGCTGGAGCAGTCCCTGACCGCCGTCAGCGACACCGGGCGCCGGGCCATCACCGACCTGCGGCATCTGCTGGACCTGCTCAATCCGGACCATGGGACGGGCGGGCGCGAGGGAGCGGGGGACGGCGGCGGGGCTGGTCCCGGCAGTTCCGGCCCCGTCCTCGGCTCCGGGGCCGGAGACGGCAGAGAGGCCAGGACACCCGCCGTCGGCCGCGTCCTCACCCTCGTCGAGCAGACCCGCCGGGCCGGCCAGCCGGTCGACTTCACCGAGGAGGGCACCCCGCCGGCCCTGACCGGCAGCGCCGACCTCGTCGCCTACCGCGTGGTGCAGGAAGCGCTCACCAACGCCCTCAAGTACGCTCACGGCAGCCGGACTTCGGTCCAGGTACGGCACGGCGAAAGGGAGATCACGGTGATGGTCAGCACGGACGGGACGGGCTCGCGCACCGCCGCCGCCGTCGGCAGCGGACGGGGCCTGGCCGGCCTGCGCGAACGCGTCGGCGTCCTCGGCGGCGACTTCAGCGCCGGCGGCGGCCCGGACGGCGCCTTCACCGTACGGGCCCGCATACCCGTCGCCCGCGTCTCGTGAGCGCACCGATCCGGGTTCTGGTCTGCGACGACCAGATGCTGATCCGCACCGGCCTGGTCACCATCATCGACTCCCAGCCCGACATGGAGGTCGCCGGCGACTGCGGGGACGGCCGCACCGGCGTCGAACTCGCCGAGAAGCTGCGCCCCGACGTCGTCGTGATGGACATCCGCATGCCGGTCCTCGACGGCCTCGAAGCCACCCGCCTGCTGGCCGGCGCCGGAGTGCCGCACCCCGTCAAGGTCCTCGTGATCACCACGTTCAACCTGGACGAGTACGTCTACGAGGCACTGCGCGCCGGCGCCAGCGGCTTCCTCCTCAAGGACGCGCCCCCCGACCGCCTGCTGCACGGCATCCGTACCGTGGCCACCGGCGCGGCCCTCCTCGACCCCGACGTCACCCGCCAGCTCGTCGGCCGCTACGCCGCGCGCATCCGCCCCACCGAGAAGACCCCCGGCGACATCCCGCTCACCCCGCGCGAGCTGGAGGTCCTCCGCCTCATCGCGGAGGGCCTGTCCAACAGCGAGATCGCCGCGGCCCTCGTCATCAGCCAGGAGACCGTCAAGACCTTCGTCTCCCGCATCCTCGCCAAGCTCCAGCTCCGCGACCGCGTCCAGGCCGTGGTGTACGCGTACCGGCACGGGCTGGCGACCTGAACCCGCGGGCCCACGGTTCACCGGCGGGCGCTTCCTACCGGGCGGGACGGGGGAGGGGAGCGCGTACGTCCTACCGGGCGGACGCGTCCTGCCGGGCGGGGGTGAGCTCGCGGTCGCGCCACGGCAGCTCGGCCGTGACCGTCGTCGGGCCGCCCTCCGGCGAGTCCACGACGAACAGGCCGTCGACCGCGCCCAGCCGGTCCGCGAGCCCCCGCATCCCCGTCCCGCCGTCCAGGCTCGCCCCGCCCCGGCCGTCGTCCCACACTTGGATCAGCAGCCGGTCGTCCGCCCGCCAGACCTCCACGGACGCCGACTTCGCCATGCTGTGCTTGCTGACGTTCTGCAGCAGCTCCGAGACGGTGAAGTAGGCGATCCCCTCGATGGCCGCCGCCGGTCGGCCCGGCAGGTCGACGGTCACCCGGACCGGCACGGTGCAGCGCGAGGCGACCGAGGACAGCGCCGCGTCCAGGCCCCGGTCGGTCAGCACCGCCGGGTGGATGCCGCGGGCCAGGTCCCGCAGCTCCTGGAGGGCCAGTTTCACCTCGCCGTGCGCCTCCTCGACCATCGCGGCGACATGCTCGTCGGCCTGCCCCTCCAGCAGCTTCTCCTTGGCCAGGCCCAGCCCCATCGCCAGATTGACCAGCCGGGCCTGCGCCCCGTCGTGCAGGTCGCGTTCGATCCGGCGCAGATCGGCGGCGGCGGTGTCGACCACGACGCCCCGGTCGGACTCCAGTTCGGCGATCCGCCGCTCCAGCTCGTCCGAGGGCGACAGCAGCCCCCGTACCATCGCCCGGTCCACGTTGGTCATCCCCCGGGCCAGATACGGCAGCACCGGCCACAGCACGAACAGCGAGACCAGCGTGACCGCGAAGGTGACGATGCCCCACGGCAGCCGGATCAGGTCGTACAGGACCGTGCGCCAGCCCACCGGGTCCTTCAGCGCCAGCCACAGCCGGGGGAAGAACCCGCCGCCCCGGCGCAGCCGCAGCCTGCTCGGCTCGTCCACCCGCACCCCGAGCAGCGCCCGCGCCCGCGCCCGCTCCAGCTTCCCCAACTGGCGCGCGCCCATCAGCCCCGCCGACAGCAGCGGCAGGCCGACCACCGTGACCGTCAGTCCGAAACCGACGCCCAGCATCGTCACGACGTAGACGAACCCGAACAGGGACATCGGAAGGTTCGCCAGCAGATGGGCGATCTCCTTCCAGGTGTGCGCGCCGAGGGCGAAGCGGGCCGGCGGCAGACGGTCGCTGTCCGCTTCGGCGGCAGACGAGGAGGACGGCAGGCGTTCGGTCATAGGGGCCAGCGTGCCGTGCCGGGCGCTCCGGCGCCATGAGGTGGGCCGCCCGGACCGCACTGAGGAAAACCCCACCCCCTCCGGCGCCCCTCGGGCCCGACGGGCTGCTTACGGTCTCTTTAGCAGGCCCTAGACTCCCGTGCGTACAGATCGTCGCGCGGACACCGACGTGAGACGTGGACGTACGACGTGGAACGTGAGATGTCGGACGTCAGGCGTGGGACGTGAGACGTCGGACGTCAGGCGTCAGGCGTCAGAGGGCAGACAGGACAGGGAGCGAGGGACGGACGTGCCGGAACCGACTGTCGGCGCCGCCACCGCGGCCTCCGTGGCGGCGGCGGACTACTTCCCGTCGTACTCGGTGGTCGGACTGCTCGCCGTCGTCGGCGTGCTCTTCGTCGCCGTGGCCTTCGGGGCCGGCCGCCTGCTGCGGCCCGTGGTCCCCACCCCCGAGAAACTCCTGACCTACGAGTGCGGCGTCGACCCGGTCGGCGAGGGCTGGGCCCACACCCAGGTCCGCTACTACGTCTACGCCTTCCTCTACGTGATCTTCGCGGTCGACTCGATCTTCCTCTTCCCCTGGGCGACGGTCTTCGCCGCCCCCGGCTACGGCGCGGCGACCCTCGTGGAGATGTTCATCTTCCTCGGCTTCCTGGCCGTGGGCCTGCTGTACGCATACAAGAAGGGCGTCCTGGCATGGACGTGACCCCGTCCGAACCCGTGCTGCTCCCGGAGCCCAAGCGGCTCGGCGCGCTGGCCCGCCTCGCGCCGGAGCCGATGAAGGTCGTCCTGAACTGGGGCCGCCGCTACTCGCTGTGGGTGTTCAACTTCGGCCTCGCCTGCTGCGCCATCGAGTTCATCGCCGCGTCGATGGCCCGCCACGACTTCATCCGGCTCGGCGTCATCCCGTTCGCGCCCGGCCCCCGCCAGGCCGACCTGATGGTGGTCTCCGGCACGGTCACCGACAAGATGGCCCCGGCCGTGAAGCGCCTCTACGAGCAGATGCCCGAGCCGAAGTACGTCATCTCCTTCGGCGCCTGCGCCAACTGCGGCGGCCCCTACTGGGACTCCTACTCCGTCACCAAGGGCGTCGACCAGATCATCCCCGTCGACGTCTATGTGCCGGGGTGCCCGCCGCGGCCCGAGGCGCTGCTCCAGGGCATCCTCAAGCTCCAGGAGAAGATCGCCCGGGAGTCGCTGGGGGAGCGGTACGGCACCACCGGCCGGCCGTCGGCCGCCGCGCTCCAGAGCGACCTGGTGCGCCCCCCGGCGCCTGGTACCGCCGAGGAGGGCGAGGGCCGATGACCGCGGCCGACTGGCTGCCCGCCGACGCCGGGGAACTCTTCGGCCCCGACGCCACGGCCGAGCTGTCCTACGAGGTCCTCACCGTGGACGTGCCCCCGGCCGCCTGGCTCACCGCGCTGGAGACCGCCCGCGACCAACTGGGCTGCACCTACTTCGACTGGCTGAGCGCGGTCGACGAACCCGGCACCGGCTTCCGCGTCGCCGCCCACGTGGTGGCCCTCGCCCCGGTCCGCAAGCTGCTGCTGCGCACCACGGTTCCGCACGACGCGCCCGTGCTGCCCTCCGCCGTCGGCGTCTACGCGGGCGCGGCCTGGCACGAGCGCGAGACCCACGAGATGTTCGGCGTCGGCTTCGAGAACCACCCGGGACTGGACCACCTGCTCCTCCCGGAGAACTTCGAGGGCCACCCGCTGCGCAAGGACTTCGTCCTCGCCGCCCGCGTCGCCAAGGCATGGCCCGGCGCGAAGGAACCCGGCGAGTCTGCGGGCGCGGCAGCTCCCCGCCGCCGCCAGATGCTCCCGCCGGGGGTCCCCGACCCCAACGAGTGGGGTCCCCTGAAGGGCCAGCTCCCCGCGGCTCCCACGCGGGGCGCGGGCCGGGCGGCCGGCGCGGTCCGGGGCGCGCGCGGGGCCGCGCCCCGCACCGCGGTTCCGGGTGAGGCTCCTGGTGCTCCTGGCACGGGGGAGCGCCCGGTGCGCCGTAGCCGCACGGCGGCGGAGGGGTCGGCGAGTCAGTCGGGGGCGGGGGGTCCGTCGGGTGCGGTGGGCGAGCCGGGTGCGGCGGGTGGGACGCCGGTGGCGCCGCGTCGGTCGCGTTCGGCTGCGGAGGGGTCGGTGAGTCAGTCGGGCGGGGCGGCCGGTGGCCGTACCGCGCGGCCGCGTCGCGCCCGGAGCGCCTCCGAGGGCTCGGCGAGCCAGCGCACCGCGTCCGGCGCCAGCGCACCCGACGCCGAGAACGCAACCCCCGTCCCTCCCCGCAGCCCGGACGCCCCCTGGCACCACGCCCGCCCGGCCTTCGAGGAGCCCGGATCCGAGCCCGAGCCCGGATCCGAGCCCGAGCCCGAGACACAGCGACGACCGGACCCGCAGGGCGCTGAATCCGCGCAGGGCTCCGAAGCCTCGCAGGCCCCGGGCCCCGAATCCGCGCAGGACCGTCAACCCCCGCAAGACCCCGAGAACCCGAACCCCGAAGACCCGAACCCCGAGAACCGCCCAGGAGGCCCGCAGTGAACGACGTGCTCGACGTCACCCTGCGCCTCCTGATCGTCTTCGTCGTCTTCCTCGCGTTCCCCCTCGTCGTCGGCCAGACCGAGCACAAGGTGATGGCCCACATGCAGGGCCGCCTCGGCCCGATGTACGCCGGCGGCTTCCACGGCTGGGCCCAACTCGTCGCCGACGGCGTGAAGTTCGCGCAGAAGGAGGACGTGGTCCCCGCGGGCGCGGACCGCCGTATCTTCCAGCTCGCCCCCGCCGTGGCCCTCCTGCCGTACCTCCTCGTCCTGGTCGCCATCCCGATCGGCCCCGGCGAGGGCGCGGTCGGTCAGGCCGTGGACGCGGGCATCTTCTTCGTGCTCGCCGTCATGGGCGTCGGCGTCCTCGGCTCGCTGATGGCCGGCTGGGCCTCCGCCAACAAGTTCTCCCTCCTCGGCGGCCTGCGCACCGCCGCCCAGCTCCTCGCCTACGAACTGCCCATGCTGCTCGCCGCCGCCTCGGTGGCCATGGCGGCCGGCACCGTCTCCCTCCCCGGCATCCTGGACGCCTTCGAGTGGTGGTGGCTGCCCTGGCAGATCGTCGGCGCGATCGTCTTCTTCGTCGCCGGCCTCGCCGAACTCCAGCGCCCGCCCTTCGACATGCCGGTCGCCGACTCGGAGATCATCTTCGGCGCGTACACCGAGTACACCGGCCTGCGCTTCGCCCTGTTCCTCCTCGCCGAGTACGCCGGGATCGTCGTCCTGTGCGGCCTGACCACCGTCCTCTTCCTGGGCGGCTGGCACGGCCCCTGGGGCGCCGACGGCCTCGGCTGGGTGTGGACCCTGCTGAAGACGGCCGTCCTCGCCTTCATCGTGATCTGGCTCCGCGTGACCTACCCCCGTCTCCGCGAGGACCAGCTCCAGAAACTCTCCTGGACCCTCCTCGTCCCCCTCGCCCTCGCCCAGATCGCCCTCACCGGCATCGTCAAGGTGGTGATCTCCTAATGGCCCCCGTCCCCGGCTCCGGCCTCGCCAAGGGCCTGGCCGTCACCCTGCGCACGATGACGAAGAAGACGGTCACCGAGCAGTACCCGGACGTCCAGCCCGACCTCCCGCCCCGCACCCGCGGCGTCATCGGCCTGTTCGAGGAGAACTGCACGGTCTGCATGCTGTGCGCCCGCGAGTGCCCCGACTGGTGCATCTACATCGACTCCCACAAGGAGACGATCCCGGCGGCGACCCCGGGCGGCCGCGAGCGCAGCCGCAACGTCCTCGACCGCTTCGCCATCGACTTCTCCCTCTGCATGTACTGCGGTATCTGTATCGAGGTCTGTCCTTTCGACGCCCTGTTCTGGTCCCCGGAGTTCGAGTACGCCGAGACCGACATCCGCGACCTCACCCACGAACGCGACAAGCTCCGCGAGTGGATGTGGACCGTCCCGGCCCCACCCGCCCTCGACCCCGGCGCGGAAGAACCCAAGGAACTCACCACCGCCCGCCGCACCGCCGAAAAACTGACCCCCCACACCGAGCCGCAGACCACCGGCCCACAGGCCACCGAACCGCGGCCCGCCAAGCCGCAGGTGACCGACGCGCAGGCCACCAGGCCAGAGGTCACCGAGCCGCACGCCACCGAGCAGGCCCGCGCCGCCGAACAGCCCACCCGTCCCCTGGGCGACTCCAAGCAGCAGACCGACCAGCCCCGGCCGGACCGGGAGGGCGACGCATGACCCTCTCCGCAACCGCCGGCCGCCTCGCCGCGGAGGTCACCACCTCGGCCGCCGCCGAGACCCACGGCTTCCTCTCCCCGACCGGCGTCGAGATCTCCTTCGTCCTCGTCGGCCTGGTCACCTTCGGCGCCGCGCTCGTCACCGTCACCACCCGGCAGCTCGTGCACGCCGCCCTGTGGCTCGTGGTGACCCTCGGCGGACTTGCCGTCGAGTACCTCCTGCTCACCGCCGAGTTCATCGCCTGGGTGCAGGTCCTCATCTACGTCGGTTCCGTCGTCGTCCTCCTCCTGTTCGGACTGATGCTGACGCGGGCCCCCATCGGCCGCTCCCCGGACGCCGACTCCGGCAACCGCTGGGCCGCCCTCACCGTGGCCGTCGTCTCCGCGGCGGCCCTGGTCTGGGTGGTCGTCGACGCCTTCCGTACCACCTGGATCGACCTGGACGGCCCGGCCGCCGGCGCCACCGCCGTCACCGGAGCGAGCCTCTTCCAGAACTGGGTCCTCCCCTTCGAGGCCCTCTCCGTCCTCCTCCTCGCCGCCCTGGTCGGCGCGATCGTCCTGTCCCGCAAGACCACCCCCGGCACAACCGCCGACCCCAGCACCGGCAAGGCCCCCACCGCCGGAGCCCCAGCCAAGCCCGGACCCGCCAAGTCCCGCCCCGCAGCCGAGCCGGAGTCGGCCAGGGCTCGTACCGGCGAGGTCGGGCCCGCCGAGCCCGAGCCCGCCGAGGCCCGTCCCGCCAAGGCCGGTACCGGCGAGCCCCGCCCCACCGCCCCCCGCACCGACGAGGGCGGTGTCCGCTGATGCACCTCGCCTATCCAGCCACCCTCTCCGCCCTCCTCTTCTGCACCGGCCTGTACGGCGTCCTCGCCCGCCGCAACGCGATCCTCGTCCTGATGTCCGTCGAGCTGATGCTCAACGCCGTCAACCTCAACCTGGTCGCCTTCGACGTCTGGCTCAGCAAGGCCGCCGAGGAGACCCTGCACTCCGGACAGGCCCTGACCCTGTTCACCATCGCCATCGCCGCCGCCGAGATCGGCATCGGTCTGGCGATCGTCCTCGCCGTCCACCGCAACCGCGGCACCGCGGACATCGACCGGCTCCGCGACACCGCCGAACGCCCCGGACCCGAGGACCCCGACCACGACGGCCTCGACCCGGACGACCCCGACGACTCCGACGACGGCCCCGACCGCGACGCCCGCGCGGCCGAGCGGCCCGGGCAGGCCGAGAAGGCTGAGGCCACCACGTGAGCACCACCACCCTCGCCGTCCTCGTCCCCCTCCTCCCGTTCCTGGGCGCCGCCGCCGGCCTTCTCCTGGGCCGCACGGCACCCGGCTTCGTCCGCCCGCTGGCCGTCGTGCCGACCCTCGCCGCGTCCGTCCTCGCCGTGGTGGTCGCCGCGCGCCAGGGCGGCGGCCGGGCGCTCGACGCCACCACCGAACTGACGCCCACCGGCTCGGTCCCCATCGAGCTCGCCCTGCACATCGACGGTTTCGCCGCCCTCGTCGCCGTACTGGTCGCCGTGGTCGCCACCTGTGTGCAGATCTACTCGACGGGCTATCTGCGCGACGACCCGCGCTACCCCTCCTACGCCGCTCTCGTCTCCCTCTTCACCTCCGCCATGCTCCTCGTCGTCTACTCCGGCGACCTGATGGTGCTGCTGGTCGGCTGGGAGATCATGGGCATCTGCTCCTACTTCCTGGTCGGCCACTACTGGGAGACCCCCGAGGCGCGCGCCGCCTCCCTCAAGGCGTTCCTCGTCACCAAGCTCGGCGATGTCCCCTTCCTGATCGGTCTGCTGGCGCTGGCCTCCGACGCCGGGTCGTTCCGCATCACCCGGGTCCTCGGCACCGTCGCGAGCGGCGGCCTGGACCACCCCACGCTGATCGCCCTGCTGCTCCTGGCCGGCGTGGCGGGCAAGTCGGCGCAGTTCCCGCTGCACACCTGGCTCCCCGACGCGATGGCGGGCCCCACCCCCGTCTCCGCGCTGATCCACGCCGCGACGATGGTCGCCGCCGGTGTCTACTTCATCGCCCGGCTCCTTCCGGTGTTCGAGGCTTCACGGGCCGCGATGGTGGTGCTGGCCGTCATGGCCGCGGTCACGATGATCGGCTCGGCGCTCGCCGCGCTCGCCCAGGACGACATCAAACGCGTCCTCGCCTACTCGACGATCGGCCAGCTCGGCTACATGACCGGCGCCCTGGCCGTCGCCGACCGCGGTGCCGCCGTCTTCCACCTCCTCGCGCACGGCGCCTTCAAGGCGCTGCTGTTCCTCGCCGCCGGCGTGATCATCCACGCCGCCGGCACCAACTCGCTCGCCGCCATGTCCCGGATGCGGAACCTCCGCGACCGCGTCCCGGACGCCTACTGGACGATGACCGTGGCGCTGCTCGCGCTCGCCGCGATCCCGCCGTTCAGCGGCTTCTTCTCCAAGGAGGCCGTCCTCGGCGCCGCCGAGCACGTGGTCGGCGGCCACACCGAGCACAGCCCCGTCGCCGCCGGCTGGACCGTGCTGCTCGCCGGTCTGCTCACCGCCCTCCTCACCGCCGCGTACGCGACACGGCTGTGGCTGCTGGCCTTCCGCGGCCACGGCACCGACGCCCCCGACCACGGCAGGCAGCCGGTCGCCATGAACGCCGTGCTGTGGGTCCTGGCGATCCCGTCCCTCGCCTTCGGCGGGCTCGCCTTCCGCCTGCTCCCCGACTGGTTCGACGGCCGGGCCCTGACCCCGACGCTCACCACCTCCGTGCTCGGCACGGGGGTGGCCCTGATCGGCGGCATCGTCACCTACGGCGCCTGGCGGCACACCACCGCACGCGCGGACCAGGTCCCCCTGGGCGCGGTCGCGGCCCACCCGGAGGGCGACGCGGGGAGCGTCGAGGCCGAGGCCATCGCCAGCCACCGGCCCGCCTACGGAGACGTGGCCCAGGCACCCGACCCGGCCGACCCCGGACGGCTCCTGCTCGGTCCGCTGCACCGGCACGCAGCCGTCGGCTTCCGCCTGGACGCCGTCTACACGGCCCTCTTCGTCCGCCCGGTCCGGGCCGGCGCGAGCCTCGTACGGTTCCTGGACCGCGAGGTCGTCGAGACCTACGTACGCGGCGCGGGCACCCTTCCCCGCCTGCTGGGCGCCGCCGTGCGCCGCGCCCAGACCGGCAATGTGCAGACCTATGTGAGCGCGCTGCTCGCCGGCACCGTCGTCCTCGCGGTCGCCGCCGTCCTCGTCGCCACGGGAGCGTGAGCAGGCGTGATCGATATCAACGAGTCCGTGATGCAGTTCCTTCTGGCATTCGTCGTCGTCGGCCCGCTGCTCGGGGCCGCCGCCGCTCTCCTGCCCGCGCCGCCCGGGCTGAAGGGGAAGTCACCGGAGCAGGCCGTGCTGCGGCACGGCGTCACCGTCACCGGTGCCGTCCTCATCGCCGCGATCGTCCTCGCGCTCGGCTTCGACCACGACCACCCGTCGAGGATGCAGGCCACGACGGACATCAGGTGGATCCCCGCGCTCGACGTGCGCATCCACCTCGGCATCGACGGCATCTCCCTCCCCCTCCTGGTCCTGACCGCGCTGCTGACCTTCCTCTGCGCGCTCTACACGTACTTCAAGACGCCCCCGGGGCCGACCCCGACGGCCTTCGTCGCACTGCTGCTCGTGCTCGAGTCCGGCACCCTCGCCAGCTTCGCCGTCCTCGACCTGCTGCTGTTCTTCCTCGCCTTCGAGATGGTCCTCGTCCCGATGTACTTCCTCATCGCCCGCTGGGGCGGCGAGGGCCGGGCCGAGGCCGCCTGGAAATTCATCCTCTACACACTGCTCGGCAGCGTGGTCATGCTGCTCGGCCTGCTCCTGATCGGTCTCAGGGCGGGCACATTCGACATGATGGCACTCGCCACTGACAACGGCCGGTCGCTGACCACATCCGTGCAGGTCATCGCGGTTCTGGCGGTCGGGATCGGACTCGCGGTCAAGACCCCGATGTGGCCGCTGCACAGTTGGCTGCCCGACGCCCACACCGCCGCGCCGACCGTCGGCTCGGTCCTGCTGGCCGGTGTCCTGCTGAAGATGGGTACGTACGGATTCGTCCGTATTCTTCTGCCGATCGCTCCCGACGGGTTCCGCACCTTCGCGCCCTACCTCGCCGCGTTCGCCGTCGTCGGCATCATCTACGGGTCCCTGGCCTGCCTCGCGCTGGCCAGACGGGGCGCGAAGGGCGACCTCAAGCGCCTCATCGCCTACTCCTCCGTCGGCCACATGGGCTTCGTCCTGCTCGGCATCGCGACCATGACCCCGACCGGCGTCAACGGCGCCCTGTTCGCCAACATCGCCCACGGCCTCATCACCGGCCTGCTCTTCTTCCTGGTCGGCGCGCTGAAGGACCGCACCGGCAGCACCGACCTCGACACCCTCGCCCAGCGGACCGGCGCCGCCCTCTACGGCAGGGCACCGCGCCTGGGCGGCCTGCTCGCCTTCGGCGCGATCGCCTCCCTGGGCCTGCCCGGCCTCGCCGGATTCTGGGGCGAGATGCTGGCCCTGTTCGGCGCCTTCGACCCGGGCACCGGCCTCAGCCGCCCCGCCTTCCTCACCTTCATGGCCGTCGCCGCGTTCGGCACCCTGCTGACCGCCGCGTACATGCTGATCGTGGTCCGCCGCGTCTGCATGGGCGCCACCGGCGAGGACACCCCGCACCTCCCCGACGTCCGCCGCTACGAGTTCGCGGCCTGGACCCCGCTCGTCGCCCTCACCGTCGTCGCCGGGCTGTGGCCGAAGGCACTCCTCGGCCTGACCGACCCGGCCGTGCAGCAGCTCCTCGCAGGAGGCCCCCGATGAGCGCCTTGGCCCAGCCCCTGGCCGCGTCGCTGGTCCAGTCCGTCGACTGGCTCGCCGTCGCCCCGCCCACCGTCGCGGCGGTCGTCGGCCTCGCCGTCCTCGTCGCCGACCTCTTCGTCGGCGGGCGCCGCAAAGCGCTGCTCGGCTGGGCCTCGGTCGCCGGCCTCGCCGCCGCCCTGCTCCTGCTGCTGCCTCTGCTGGACGGCGACCGCGCCACCTTCTGCCTGACCGGCGACACGCACGCGTGCAGTTACGTCGCCGACCCGTTCACCCTGGTCATCCAGTTCCTGGTGCTCGGCGGGGCACTGGTGGCCGCCTTGCTGTCGGTCACCGCCCTGAAGGACGCCGACCGGGGACTGCCGGAGGGCGAGTACTGGTTCCTGCTGCTGTCCTCCGCGGCCGGCGCCGCCCTGCTGCCCGCCTCCCGCGACCTGGCGACCCTCATCGTCGCCCTGGAGGTCGCCTCCCTGCCCGCCTTCGCCCTGGTCGGCCTGCGGCACGGCGACCGGCGCTCCTCCGAAGCCGCCCTGAAGTTCTTCCTGTCCTCGGTCACCGCGACCGCGGTCAGCCTCATGGGCATCAGCTTCGTGTACGCCTCCACCGGCACCCTGTACCTCAACAGGATCGCCGACCGCGTCCAGGACGTCGACGGGCAGCTCACCACCCTCGTCCACACCGGCGTCGTCCTCACCCTCGTCGGCTTCGCCTTCAAGACGGCCGCCGTGCCCTTCCACTTCTGGGTCCCCGACACCTACGTCGGCGCCCCGCTGCCGATCGCCGCCTACCTGTCCGTCGTCGGCAAGGCGGTCGGCTTCTCCGGCCTCATCCTCGTCACCGTCGTCGCCCTCCCGTCCTACGCCGACGTGTGGGGACCGGCCCTCGCGGCACTGGCCGCGCTCACCATGACGGCCGGCAACGCCGGAGCCCTGCGGCAACGCGCCACGCGCGCGTACAGCGCGGTACGCCTGCTCGCCTGGTCGTCCGTCGGACAGGCGGGCTACCTCCTGGTGCCGATCGCCGCCGCCGCGTACTCCGACGACCCGGAGCGGTCCATCGGCTCCACCGTCGCCTACGCCCTCATGTACGCCGCCGTGAACCTCGGCGCCTTCGCGGTGGCCGCCCTGGTCGGCCGCACCAAGCCCCGCAACCGCCTCTCCGACTACCGGGGCCTGTACGCCTCCCGCCCCCTGACCGCGCTGCTCCTGGCGTTCTTCCTGCTCTGCCTGGCCGGACTGCCCCCGGGCATCATCGGCCTGTTCGCCAAGGTCACCGTCTTCTCGGCGGCCGTCGACGCCGGCCTCGGCTGGCTCGCCGTGATCATGGCCGTCAACGTCGTCGTCGCGCTGTACTACTACCTCCAGTGGACGGCTCTGCTGTTCCGCGCCGCGCCCGAGGGCGAGCCCCGCAGGCACCCGGCGCCCGTCCCGCTCACCGCCGCGATCGCCGTGACCGCGGTCCTGGCCGTCGCCCTCTCCGGAGCCCCCCAGCTCGTCCTGCGCTTCGCCGACACCGGCCTCTTCTGAGCCGAGCCCGTCCCCGACCGCACGCGCGTGGGGCGTCCGGCCGCCACGCGCGTGTGCCGTACGCCGTGCCGGGCACCCGGACCGCCCGGCGCGCCGCCGTACCCACCGGGGAACTGGTGGCCGTCGCCTGGCGTTGACCAGTACGGGAGGGTCCACTGGACGTGGCATCACAGCACCGGTGGCATCGACAGACCGGGAAGCAACCACCGCGAGCGGACCAGCAAGCAAAGGGTTCCCCTGCTGCACCACTTGGAGGGCGTACCGTGCACCGCCGGCACAACGGGCTCAGGACCGCAGTACTCCTCGGGGGACTGTCCGCGCTCATCATCGTCATCGGCAGCTTCTTCGGCCGGGCCGGTCTCGTCGTCGCCGTCCTCGTGGCCCTGGGCACGAACGCGTACGCGTACTGGAACAGCGACAAGCTGGCGCTCCGCGCGATGCGCGCCCGCCCGGTGAGCGAGTTCGAGGCCCCCGGGCTGTACCGCATGGTCCGCGACCTCTCCACCCAGGCCCGCCAGCCCATGCCCCGCCTCTACATCTCACCGACGGAGGCCCCGAACGCCTTCGCGACCGGACGCAACCCGCGCAACGCCGCGGTCTGCTGCACCGACGGCATCCTGCGCCTGCTCGACGAGCGCGAACTGCGCGGCGTCATCGGCCACGAGCTGAGCCACGTCTACAACCGCGACATCCTCATCTCCTCGGTCGCCGGCGCTCTCGCCTCCGTGATCATGTTCCTGGTCAACTTCGCCTGGCTGATCCCGGTCGGCCGCTCCGACGACGACGACGGCCCCGGCCTCTTCGGCATGCTGCTGATCATGCTCCTCGGCCCGCTCGCCGCCACCCTGATCCAGTTGGCCATCAGCCGCTCCCGGGAGTACGAGGCCGACGCCTCCGGCTCCCAGCTCACCGGCGACCCGCTCGCCCTCGCCAGCGCCCTGCGCAAGCTGGAGCTGGGCACCAAGCAGCTTCCGCTGCCTCCGGAGCCCCGTATCGAGACGGCCAGCCACATGATGATCGCCAACCCGTTCCGTCCCGGTCAGGGCCTCTCGAAGATGTTCTCCACCCATCCACCGATGGCGGACCGTATCGCCCGACTGGAAAAGATGGCAGGTCGCTACCAGTGAAGACCATCCTGAACGTCATATGGCTCGTGCTCAGCGGCTTCTGGCTGTTCCTGGGCTATCTGCTCGCGGGCGTGCTGCTCTGCGTCACCGTCATCGGCATCCCGTTCGGCATCGCGGCCTTCCGCATCGGCGGCTATGCCCTGTGGCCCTTCGGACGCACCACGGTCGAGCGCCGCGACGCCGGTGCCCCGTCCTGCGTCGGCAACGTGCTCTGGCTGATCCTCGCGGGCTGGTGGCTGGCCCTCGGCCACATCGTCACCGGCATTGCCCTGTGCGTCACGATCATCGGCATCCCGCTCGGCATCGCCAACTTCAAGCTGATCCCGGTCTCACTGCTCCCGCTCGGCCGCGACATCGTCCGCACCGACCAGCCGTTCACGGCCCGCTGAGCAGCCGCAGCGCCGCCTCCGGGTGACGGCGTTGTCCACAGCCCCCGAGTTGTCCACAGGCCGCAGCGGATGTCAGTGGCACCCGGCAGGATGACCCCATGACCGCGAACACCCACACACCGACCGGAACCACGCCGGGGACCCGCATACCTACCCATTAGACCCGCGCCTCCGGGCACGGTCCGCCGACGGCACAGGCCCGCCGCACCGCGGCCCCGACACACCTAGGACGCGCCTGTACGCCGCCGAAGACGCCGTCCCCGCACCCGCACCCGCACCCCGTACACGACCGCGCCCAGCACCAGCACCCCCGCGCCCACGGCCACCGACGTCACCGGCAGGGCGAACGCCAGCAGCAGGCACCCGACCAACCCCACCCCCGGCACCACCCGCGAGGCCGGAGCGGAGTCGAGCGTCCACGCCGAGGCGTTGGCCACCGCGTAGTACGCCAGCACACCGAAGGAGGAGAACCCGACAGCACCCCGCACATCCACCGTGGCGGCCAGGACAGCGACCGCCGCGCCCACGGCCAGCTCCGCCCGATGCGGCACCCGGTACCGCGGATGCACCGCGGCCAGCGCCCTGGGCAGATGACGGTCGCGGGCCATGGCCAGCGTCGTCCGTGACACACCCAGGATCAACGCCAGCAGCGAGCCCAGCGCGGCCACGGCGGCGCCCACCCGCACCACCGGCGCCAGCCCCGGCACACCGGCCGCGCGGACGGCGTCGGCCAGCGGCGCCGTCGCCCGCCCGAGTTCCGCCGACCCCAGCACGGAGAGGACCGCCACCGCGACACACACGTACACGACCAGCGTGATGCCCAGGGCCAGGGGGATCGCGCGGGGAATGGTGCGCGCCGGGTCCCGCACCTCCTCGCCGAGCGTGGCGATGCGCGCGTACCCGGCGAACGCGAAGAACAGCAGACCACCGGCCTGGAGCACACCACCGACACCCTCGGACGCCCCCACGTCCAGGTGCCCCGCGGCGGACCGGCCGGAGGTGAGCGACACGACGACCACGGAAGCGAGGACAGCCAGGACCACCGCCACGATCAGCCGCGTCGCCCACGCGGACTTCTGGACGCCGCCGTAGTTCACCGCGGTCAGCGCCACCACGGCCGCGACCGCCACGGCGTGCGCCTGCCCAGGCCACACATAAGCGCCCACGGTGAGCGCCATCGCCGCACAGGAGGCCGTCTTGCCCACCACGAACGACCAGCCCGCCAGATGACCCCAGAACTCCCCGAGCCGCTCGCGCCCGTAGACGTACGTGCCGCCGGAGGCCGGATACCGAGCGGCCAGCCGAGCCGAGGAGGTGGCGTTGCAATAGGCGACCACGGCCGCGACCGCCAGCCCGAACAGCAGTCCCGACCCCGCCGCGCGGGCCGCGGGCGCCAGGGCGGCGAAGATCCCGGCCCCGATCATCGAACCGAGCCCGATCACCACGGCGTCGCCCACACCCAGGGTGCGCCGCAGGTCCGAAGCCGCAGGTGTCATGTCCCGCACCTTACTGACCGGCGCAACCACCGGACTGAGCACCACGGCCGGCAGGCGCGAAGGGGCGGGCACCGGCGGGGCACCCACCCCTTCCCGTGTCCGCTACCGCCAGACCGGCGGCAGCGGACAGGGGGTCACCGGTAGTTCACGAACTGCAGCGCGAAGTCGAAGTCCTTGCCCTTGAGCAGGGCGATCACGGTCTGGAGGTCGTCGCGGCTCTTGGAGGAGACCCGCAGCTCGTCACCCTGCACCTGGGCCTTCACGCCCTTCGGGCCCTCGTCACGGATGATCTTCGCCACCTTCTTCGCGTTCTCTTGGGAGATGCCCTCCTCGATCGACGCGAAGATCTTGTACTCCTTGCCGGAGAGCTGCGGCTCACCCGCGTCCAGGGACTTCAGCGAGATGCCCCGCTTGATCAGCTTGGACTGGAAGACGTCGAGGATGGCCTTGACCCGGTCCTCGGAGTTCGCCTCCATCAGGATCTTGTCACCGGACCACGAGATCGAGGCACCCACGCCCTTGAAGTCGTAGCGCTGGGAGATCTCCTTGGCGGCCTGGTTGAGGGCGTTGTCGACCTCCTGCCGCTCGACCTTCGAGACGATGTCGAAACTGGAGTCGGCCATGTCCTGTGGCTCCTTGTATCTGGGTGCGTGTCAGGTGCGTGTCGGGCCCGTACCGGCATACGTGGACGGCCGCCGAACCGGGCGAGAGCCCGGACCGCATCCGGACAAGCCTAGCCACCCGCCGCGCTCCCGGCGCAGATCAATCGGGTGGCGAAGCACCCCTCCCCATCGGGTATTGTTTACGTCGTTGCCACGGAGCACCGCCGAAAAGCGGTTCGATGGGGCAGCGAACCCCGGCGGTGTGGCTCAGCCTTCCCAGGTTCGAATCCTGGCGCCGCCACACTGGGGAAGACCCCCTCCGATCCGCGGAAACGCGGGACGGAGGGGGTCTTTTCGTGCGCCTGGGGCGTGCGGGCCGGGGGCGCCGGAAGCGGGGTGCGGCAGACTGGGGGTATGGCCTCCCGTCGTCGTCTCTGTCCCGAGTGCCGTCGCGAGATCGCTGTCGTCGCCGGACGGTACGCACGGCACGATCCGCCCGGGGCCCGGGAGAGCGGGGAACTGGTCTCCTGCCCGGGATCCCGGCGGGCGGCGCAACTGGGGGCGGCCCAGCCGTCGTTGGACGGGTACGTCGTGCCCGAGTTCCCGGGGCAGTTGCCGCTGTTCTGAGCACGGCCGAGCGGCGGCCGACCGGTGGCCGAGCGGCGGCTGACCGAAGTTCGTTCCGACCCGCAGCCACGCGACCCCGCAGCCGACCAGTAGCCGCTCAGCCCCTCAGCCGCCGGCGATCGACTTCACGGCCACCGACGCCGGGGTGGAGCCGCTGATCAGTTCCAGGGTGAGGCCGGCCGTGGCCGGGGTGTCCAGCAGCTCCGCCAGGACGGTCGCCACGTCCTCGCGCGGCACCGGGCCCCGGCCGGTGTGGGCCTCCAGGCGGACCAGCCCGGTCCCCGGGTCGTCGGTCAGGGCGCCCGGGCGCAGGATCGTCCAGTCCAGCGCGTCCAGCGAACGTACGTACGCGTCCGCCTCGCCCTTGGCGCGCAGATAGACGTCGAAGATCTCGTCGCCCTGGTGAGCGGGGTCGGCGGCCATCGACGACACGATCAGGAACCGGCGTACGCCCGCCCGGACCGCGGCGTCCGCGAACAGGACCGCCGCCGCCTTGTCCACCGTGTCCTTGCGGGCCGCGCCGCTGCCCGGGCCCGCGCCCGCCGCGAAGACCGCCGCGTCCGCGCCCCGCAGCGCGTCCGCGACCTGCTCGACGGAGGCCGACTCCAGGTCCAGCACGACCGGTTCGGCACCGGCCTCGCGCAGATCGTCGGCCTGCTCGGCCTTGCGGATGATGCCCGCCACCTCGTCCCCGCGCCGGGCGAGCAGCCGCTCCAGCTTCAGCGCGATCTGACCATGACCACCAGCGATGACAATGCGCATGTCTTCGACCGTACGCCCCGACGGCCGCCTCCGCCGCACGGGTCCGGCCGGGCCGCGCGGCCCCGCCCGGGTCAGGGCGGTCCGCCGCGTCCCTGGCGGGGCAGGCCCAGCTCGTTGGTGGCCGTGAAGTCGCCGTACTCCCGTACCGCGCTGGTGCGTGCCACCACACGCCCCCCGTGCACCACCACACGGCTGTACGCCAGCGAGAGCGCCCCCGCCAGCCCCTCCCCGCGCACCGCGAGCAGCTCCGCCGGGAAACCGGCCTCCACCCGCACCTCGGGCAGCCCCAGCGCCGCCCGCGCCGACGAGCTGACCGCCTCGTACGCCTCCTCCGGCCGCAGCCCGTGCCGCGAGGCCAGCAGGTAGGCCGCCTCCAAGGGGTCGCCGCGGCCCACCGGGTTGGACACATCGCGCAGGGCACCGCTGCCGGCCGCCACCCGGACGCCGGCCGAGCGCAGCAGCCGTACCGGAGCCGTCCCGTCGCGGTCGGCGGCGCCGCAGCCGCCCTGCGGCAGGCACACCACCGTCACCCCGGCCGCCGCGAGCAGGTCGGCCGTCCGCGCGGCCACCTCCGCCGGCAGCCTGCCCAGGCCGCCGCACGGCCCCAGCGTCACCCCCGGGCGCAGCCCGCCCGCCATCGCCGCCAGCCGGGCCAGCCGGACCGGATCGGCGGCGTCCGTGTGCAGGTCGACCGGGCAGCCGTGCTCGGCGGCGACCTCCAGGACCGCCTCCACGTACCCCATGGGGTCGGGATCGAGGTCCGGGCACCCGCCCACCACCGAGGCGCCCATCTTCAGCGCGTCCCGCAGCACCGCCAGCCCCTCGGCCCCGGCCGTCCCGGTCAGCACCCTGGGCACCGCCACCGTCGTCAGCTCCGCCAGCCCGCGCAGCGACCGCCCCGCCCGCAGTACGGCGGTCAGCGCGCCGAGCCCCTGGACGTCGCCCACGCGCACGTGGGTGCGCAGCGCGGTGGCGCCGTGCCCCAGGACGTGCAGCGCCGCCTCGGTGGCCCGGCGCTGCACGTCCGGCGGCGCGTAGGAGACCGGCCCGCCCGCGTCGGCGGTCAGGGCGGTGTCGGTGTGGGCGTGCGGTTCGGCGGGGGCGGGCAGCAGCAGGTAGCCGGTGAGGTCCACGCGCGTGCCGGTGCCGGGCGCCCCGCCCGCCACCAGGCTGCCCGCCGTGCCGACGGCCTCGATACGGCCCCCGCACAGCCGTACGTCCACGGTGCGGCCGTCGGTGAGCCGCGCGCCGGCCAGCAGGAGCGACCCGCCCCCGGCCGGCCCCGACGGGGAGGACGAGTGGGACGGCTGCCGCGGTCGGCTGTCGGGCATCGCGCTCCTCTGGGCTCGGGACTGCGCAGTGGGGGACGCAAGATCACGCAGAGTGAGTCGAGCCTAGGACGGTGATCAGCCGGGACGGCGGAGGAGCGCAATAGTCGTACCGGCGTGGCCACCGGTGCGGGAGGGGGCCGCGGGACCCCAGGGAAGGGTCGGGGCGGGGACTGCGGAACGGATTTGGGCGAACGGCGGGCGACCGTGTAATGTCTTCATCGCTCGCCCCAATAGCTCAGTCGGCAGAGCGTCTCCATGGTAAGGAGAAGGTCAACGGTTCGATTCCGTTTTGGGGCTCTGGTGTGAACGGTTCCCGTCGCAAGGCGGGGTCCGATCGCATCGCAGCGGTGTAGCTCAGTCGGTAGAGCAAGCGGCTCATAATCGCTGTGTCACCGGTTCAAGTCCGGTCACCGCTACTCACAGTAGCCGATTGCGGGGTCGGTCCTTCGGTCGGCTACTCTTTATGCGTTAATCAAGTCAACCCGTTCGTCAAGGAGCACTCACGTGGCTGCCACCGACGTCCGCCCGAAGATCACGCTGGCCTGCGTGGAGTGCAAGGAGCGGAACTACATCACCAAGAAGAACCGGCGTAACAACCCGGACCGTCTTGAGATGAAGAAGCACTGCCCGCGTTGCAATGCGCACACCGCGCACCGCGAAACGCGATAAATCAGGCTCGTACACGAGGCCGTCCCCGGAACTGGGGGCGGCCTCGCGTCGTTTGACCGGCAACGATCGCAGAGACCAGCAGGAGGTGCCGAGCCCATGGCGCTCGACCAGTCCTTCGTGGGGCGGACCTATCCGCCCACCGCGCCCTACGAAGTGGGCCGGGAGAAGATCCGGGAGTTCGCGGAGGCGGTGGGCGACCCCAATCCCGCGTACACGGACGCGGAGGCGGCCAAGGCGCTCGGTCACCCGGACGTGATCGCACCGCCGACGTTCGTGTTCTCCATCACGTTCAAGGCGGCCGGGCAGGTCGTCCAGGACCCCCAGCTCGGCCTGGACTACAGCCGGGTGGTGCACGGCGACCAGAAGTTCGCGTACACCCGCCCCGTGCGGGCCGGCGACCGGCTCACCGTCACCTCGACCATCGAGGGCGTCAAGTCCCTCGCGGGCAACGACATCCTGGACATCCGCGGCGAGGTCCACGACGAGGCCGGCGAGCACGTCGTGACCGCCTGGACGAAGCTGGTCGCCCGCGCGGCCGAGGAGGCGTGAGCACCCCCATGACGGCGAAGATCTCCTACACCGACGTCGAGGTCGGCACCGAGCTGCCCGCACAGACCTTCCCCGTGGACCGCGCCACCCTGGTGCGGTACGCGGGCGCCTCCGGCGACTTCAACCCGATCCACTGGAACGAGCGGTTCGCCAAGGACGTCGGCCTGCCCGACGTCATCGCGCACGGCATGTTCACCATGGCCGAGGCCGCCCGGGTCGTCACCGACTGGGCCGGCGACCCCGGCGCGATCGTCGAGTACGGCGTCCGCTTCACCAAGCCCGTCGTCGTCCCCGACGACGACCAGGGCGCCCTGATCGAGGTCAGCGGCAAGGTCGCCGCCAAGCTCGACGACAACAAGGTCCGCGTCGACCTCACCGCGACGAGCGCCGGCCAGAAGGTCCTCGGCATGTCCCGGGCCGTCGTCCGCCTCGCCTGAAGTCCTCGGCCGTCGTGCGCCTCGCCCGAGGCCCTCGGCGGCCATCCGCCTGGCGTGAGGTCCTCGGCCGTCGTGCGCCTGGCCCCAGGTCCTCGGCGGCCGTCCGCCTGGCGTGAGGTCCTCGGCCGTCGTGCGCCTGGCCCCAGATCCCGGGCCGTCGTGCGCCCGGCCCGAGGTCCTCGGCCGCCGTCGTCCCACTGACCCGAGGTACCTCACCCACCCACCCGACAGCGCGCCGCCGGGGCCCTCCGCCCGGCGGCGCTGTCAGTGCCGTCTCGTAGTCTTGAGCGCGTGCAGGAACTCCACGACGCCCCCCTCGCCCCGCTCACCACCTTCCGGCTGGGCGGCCCCGCGACCCGGCTGCTCACGGCGACCACCGACGCCGAGGTGATCGCCGCCGTCCGCGAGGCCGACGACAGCGGTACGCCCCTGCTGCTCATCGGCGGCGGCTCCAACCTGGTGATCGGCGACAAGGGTTTCGACGGGACCGCCCTGCACATCGCCACCCGCGGCCTCTCCCTGGACGGCACCACGCTGGAGCTGGCGGCCGGGGAGATCTGGACCGACGCCGTCGCCCGCACGGTCGAGGCCGGACTCGCCGGCATCGAGTGTCTGGCCGGCATCCCCGGCTCCGCGGGCGCCACCCCGATCCAGAACGTGGGGGCGTACGGCCAGGAGGTCTCCACCACGATCTCCGAGGTCGTCGCCTACGACCGCACCGCCCGCGAGACGGTCGTACTGACGAACGAGCAGTGCGCGTTCTCCTACCGCCACAGCTTCTTCAAGGCCCACCCCGAGCGGTACGTCGTGCTGCGCGTCCGCTTCGTCCTGGAGGACGCCGGCGGGCTGTCCGCGCCGCTCCGCTACGCCGAGACGGCCCGCGCCCTCGGCGTCGAGCCCGGCGACCGGGTGCCGCTGGCCGACGCCCGCGAGACCGTGCTGAAGCTGCGGGCCGGCAAGGGCATGGTTCTGGACCCCGAGGACCACGACACCTGGTCGGCCGGATCGTTCTTCACCAACCCGATCCTCACCGACGCGGAGTTCGCCGCCTTCCGCGCCCGGGTGCGGGAGAGACTCGGCGACGGCGCGGAGCCGCCCGCCTACCCGGCGGGGGAGGGCCGCACCAAGACCTCCGCGGCCTGGCTGATCGACCAGGCCGGCTTCACCAAGGGGTACGGCACCGGCCCCGCCCGGATCTCCACCAAGCACACCCTCGCGCTCACCAACCGCGGCGAGGCGACCACCGAAGACCTCCTCGCCCTGGCCCGCGAGGTCGTCACCGGCGTCCGCGCCGCCTTCGGCATCACGCTGGTCAACGAACCGGTGACGGTGGGCGTCAGCCTCTGAGGGCTCCGAGCCGGCGGTCGCCACCCGCCGTTCCCGTCCCTCAGTACGCCACCCCCACCCCCTGCCCCACCGTCCGCGGGTCGCCCAGGGCCGCGAGCATCGCGTGGGCCGTGTCGGCGCGGCTCAGGAAGTGCCCCTTGGCCGGGGTGCCGCCGACGACCGTGCGGTAGCGGCCGGTGAGCGGCTTGTCCTGGAGCCGGGGCGGCCGGACCACCGTCCAGTCGGTGCCGCTGCGGGCCAGGGCCGCCTCCATCTCCCGCAGGTCGGCGTAGACGTCCCGGAGCACCGCCGAGACCAGCGTGCGCAGGCCCCGGTCCAGCGCACCCTCTCCCTCCGGTACCGGTCCCAGCGGCGCGGCGCTGACGACCACCAGGCGCCGTACGCCCTCCGCCGCCATCGCCGCCAGCACCGTACGGGTCAGCCGGGTGGCGACACCGGCGTCCTTGCGGCGGCGGGCGCCGAGCCCGGACAGCACCGCGTCCCGGCCCGCCACCGCCGGCCGGAGCGCCTCCGGGTCGGTCAGATCGGCGCGGACCACCTCCAGGGCCCCGCCGGTCACCGGGAGCCGGGCGGGGTCGCGGACGACCGCCGTGACCCGGTGTCCGGCGTCCAGCGCCTGCCGGACGAGCTGCCGGCCCACTCCGCCGGTGGCTCCGAAAACGGTCAGCTTCATGGCGTACCCCGGATTCCGCAGAAGGTGGGTGAGTGTTTACTCACCGGGTGTTCCTCTAGGGTGAGCAAGTACTCACCCACGCGTCAAGTCTGTTGGGAGCCGCCGTGCACTCCGGCAAGCCGGCCCGGGAACGCCTCCTGGACGCCGCCCATGAACTGATGGGCACCATCGGGCTCGCCCGCGCCACCACCAAGGAGATCGCCCGCGCCGCGCACTGCTCCGAGGCCGCGCTCTACAAGTACTTCGCCGGCAAGGAGGACCTCTTCGTCCGGGTCCTCGCCGAGCGGTTGCCGAAGCTGACCCCGCTGCTGACGGCCCTGACCGCCGAACCGGGGGGACGCCCCCTGGAGGAGAACCTCACCGAGATCGCCCGCCGGGCGGCCCTGTTCTACGAGGAGAGCTTCCCGATCGCCGCCTCGCTGTACGCCGAGCCCCAGCTCAAGCGGCGGCACCACGAGGCGATGCGGGAGCTGGGCACCGGACCGCACCTGCCGATCGAGGACCTCGACCGCTATCTGCGCGCCGAGCGGGCCGCGGGCCGGCTGCGCCCCGACGCCGACACCTTCGCCGCCGCCTCCCTGCTGCTGGGCGCCTGCGCCCAGCGGGCCTTCGCCTACGACGCGGCGGCGCCCGGCGCCCGCCCCCCGGTGGACGACTTCGCCCGGCGTCTGGCCCGCACCCTGCTCACCGGCCTGCTCGCCGCGTCCGGGGCCGAAACCGGCGAGGTCAGCCGACCGGGGCGCTGAGCCAGGCGTCGATGCCGGACAGCAGCTTCTCCTTGGTGTCCTCCGGTGCCGCCGAGCCGCGCACCGACTGCCGGGCCAGCTCGGCCAGCTCGGCGTCCGTGAAACCGTGGTGCCGGCGCGCGATCTCGTACTGCGCCGCCAGCCGGGACCCGAACAGCAGCGGGTCGTCGGCGCCCAGCGCCATCGGCACCCCCGCCTCGAACAGCCTCCGCAGCGGCACGTCCTCGGGCTTCTCGTAGACGCCGAGGGCGACGTTGGAGGCCGGGCAGACCTCGCAGGTGACCTGCCGGTCCGCCAGCCGCTTGAGCAGCCGCGGGTCCTCCGCCGCCCGGACGCCGTGCCCGATCCGGTCGGCCGCGAGATCGTCCAGGCAGTCCCGCACCGAGGCCGGGCCGGTCAGCTCGCCCCCGTGCGGCGCCGACAGCAGCCCGCCCTCCCGCGCGATGGCGAACGCCCGGTCGAAGTCCCGGGCCATGCCCCGCCGCTCGTCGTTGGAGAGCCCGAAGCCGACCACGCCCCGGTCCGCGTAGCGCACCGCGAGCCGGGCCAGGGTACGGGCGTCCAGCGGGTGCTTCATGCGGTTGGCGGCCACCAGCACCCGCATCCCGAGCCCGGTCTCCCGCACGGTGCTGTCCACCGCGTCCAGGATGATCTCCAGCGCCGGGATCAGCCCGCCCAGCTTCGGCGCGTACGAGGTGGGGTCGACCTGGATCTCCAGCCACCCCGAGCCGTCCCGCAGGTCTTCCTCGGCGGCCTCGCGCACCAGCCGCTGGATGTCCTCCGGCCGCTGCAGGCACGAGCGGGCGGCGTCGTAGAGCCGCTGGAAGCGGAACCAGCCCCGCTCGTCGGTCGCCCGCAGCTTCGGCGACTCCCCGCTGCTCAGCGCCTCGGTGAGGACGTCGGGCAGCCGGACGCCGTACTTGTCGGCGAGCTCCAGCAGGGTGGCGGGCCGCATCGACCCGGTGAAGTGCAGGTGCAGATGGGCCTTCGGCAGCTCAGAGAGATCACGTACACGCTCCATTCCCAGATCCTGCCGCACGTCACCGGGGTCCCGGTAGCCCGTTCCCCGAACGGGGCCCGCTCGCACAAACGACAGGGGACCCACAAAAAAGTCTGCAGGTCCCCTTGGTTGATGCGGAACGTCAGTCCGTGGCCTCCGCCAGCAGCTTCTGGATCCGGGAGACGCCCTCGACGAGGTCCTCGTCACCGAGCGCGTACGACAGCCGCAGATAGCCGGGGGTGCCGAACGCCTCGCCGGGCACCACCGCGACCTCGACCTCCTCCAGGATCAGCGCGGCCAGCTCCACCGTGTCCTGGGGGCGCTTGCCGCGGATCTCCTTGCCGAGCAGCGACTTCACCGAGGGGTAGACGTAGAACGCGCCCTCCGGCTCGGGGCAGACCACGCCGTCGATCTCGTTGAGCATCCGCACGATGGTCCGGCGGCGCCGGTCGAACGCCTCGCGCATCTCCGCCACGGCGTCCAGGCCGCCGGAGACGGCGGCGAGCGCGGCGGCCTGCGCCACGTTCGAGACGTTGGAGGTGGCGTGCGACTGGAGGTTGGTCGCGGCCTTCACCACGTCCTTGGGGCCGATCACCCACCCGACCCGCCAGCCGGTCATGGCGTACGTCTTGGCCACCCCGTTGACCACGATGCACTTGTCCCGCAGCTCGGGCAGGAGCGCCGGCAGCGAGGTGAACTCCGCGTCGCCGTAGACCAGGTGCTCGTAGATCTCGTCGGTCAGCACCCACAGGCCGTGCTCGACGGCCCAGCGGCCGATCGCCTCGGCCTCGGCCCGGCGGTAGACGGCGCCGGTCGGGTTGGAGGGGGAGACGAAGAGGACCACCTTCGTCCGCTCGGTGCGGGCCGCCTCCAACTGCTCCACCGAGACGCGGTAGCCGGTCGTCTCGTCCGTGACGACCTCCACCGGCACCCCGCCGGCCAGCCGGATCGACTCCGGGTACGTCGTCCAGTACGGCGCCGGGACGATGACCTCGTCGCCCGGGTCGAGGATCGCGGCGAACGCCTCGTAGATGGCCTGCTTGCCGCCGTTGGTGACCAGGATCTGCGCCGGGTCGACCTCGTACCCGGAGTCGCGCAGGGTCCTCGCGGCGATCGCGGCCTTCAGCTCGGGCAGCCCGCCGGCCGGGGTGTAGCGGTGGTACTTGGGGTTCTTGCACGCCTCGACGGCCGCCTCGACGATGTAGTCCGGGGTCGGGAAGTCGGGCTCACCGGCGCCGAAGCCGATCACCGGACGCCCGGCGGCCTTCAGGGCCTTCGCCTTGGCGTCCACGGCGAGGGTGGCGGACTCGGAGATCGCGCCGACTCGGGCGGAGACCCGGCGCTCGGTGGGAGGGGTTGCAGCGCTCATGGGGCCCATCGTCCCAGACCCGTAACCCGCCCGGCACGCGGGTTTCACGGACTGAACAGCTTCCCGAGAGGGCGTGAACACCAGTCCGGAACCGCCATCCGGCCTGGGCGATCTTCACCCGGCGGGCCCCGGCCGGGCCGGGGCCCGGCCGTTACTGTTCGACGCCCGGCCCCGGAACACGTACACTCTCACCTCGTCGGCCTTCAGCGGCCCGCGCTCATCTGGTGCACACCGAGCACCCGGGCGGATGCGGTACGTTGGGGGACACACAAAGGGTCGTAGCTCAATTGGTAGAGCACTGGTCTCCAAAACCAGCGGTTGGGGGTTCAAGTCCCTCCGGCCCTGCTACACACTCCATCGCCAGGATGTGTGCGCAGGTACGTACAGCAATGCACCGCCGTGCGGCTCAGACCGGGCGCGGCACGGCCACGACCCGGAATCAGGTGAGGACGAGTGACGGACGCCGTGGGCTCCATCGACATGCCTGATGCCCAGGACGAGGCGCCGGACTCCAAGAAGAAGCAGCGCAAGGGCGGCAAGCGGGCCAAGAAGGGTCCGCTGAAGCGTCTGGCACTGTTCTACCGCCAGATCATCGCGGAGCTGCGCAAGGTCGTCTGGCCCAGCCGCAACCAACTGACGACGTACACCACTGTGGTGATCATCTTCGTCGTCATCATGATCGGCCTGGTCACCGTGATTGACTATGGGCTCAGCCACGCCGCCAAGTACGTCTTCGGCTGACCCGAGAGCGAAGAGCGCCGAGGTACCCGGCGCTCCTTTCGCGTGTTCCACCCCTATGTATCCAGGAAGAAGCAGCCACCGTGTCTGACCCGAACGTGAACGACGCCGTCGAGCCTCGCGGCGAAGGGGCCGAGTCCGCCGAGGACCAGCTCGACGCCGTCGAGGGCGCGGACCGCGAGGACACCGAGACCTCCGCCGAGGTCGAGGCTGCCGAGACCGACGAGGCCGCCGAGGCCGACGTCGAGGAGAGCGCCGGCTCCGAGGACACGGAGTCCGAGGACGCCGAGGCCGAGTCCGAGGCCGAAGAAGAAGAGGCCACGGACGAGCCCGACATCGACCCGGTCGAGAAGCTCCGCCAGGAACTGCGCGTCCTGCCCGGCGAGTGGTACGTCATCCACACCTACGCCGGCTACGAGAACCGCGTGAAGACCAACCTGGAGCAGCGCGCCGTCTCGCTCAACGTCGAGGACTACATCTTCCAGGCCGAGGTGCCGCAGGAAGAGGTCGTCCAGATCAAGAACGGCGACCGCAAGACGATCCGCCAGAACAAGCTGCCGGGCTACGTCCTGGTCCGCATGGACCTGACCAACGAGTCCTGGGGCGTCGTCCGCAACACCCCCGGCGTCACCGGCTTCGTGGGCAACGCCTACGACCCGTACCCGCTGACCCTGGACGAGATCGTCAAGATGCTCGCCCCGGAGGCCGAGGAGAAGGCCGCCCGCGAGGCCGCCGAGGCCGAGGGCAAGCCGGCGCCGCAGCGCAAGGTCGAGGTCCAGGTGCTGGACTTCGAGGTCGGCGACTCGGTCACCGTCACCGACGGCCCGTTCGCCACGCTCCAGGCCACCATCAACGAGATCAACGCCGACTCGAAGAAGGTCAAGGGCCTCGTCGAGATCTTCGGCCGCGAGACCCCGGTCGAGCTGAGCTTCGACCAGATCCAGAAGAACTAGCTTCTTCGGAAACACCGCGTCCGAGCAGGTCGGACGGCTGCCCTGGCAGTCGTCTGACCTGCTCGGTTTTCAGCCGCACATCCATACCCGTTATCGTTGTGCGGTATGCCTGGGTCCGGGTCGTCCCCCGGATGCGGGCAGGACCCGAATCGAAAGGACCCGGAGAGCCATGCCTCCCAAGAAGAAGAAGGTCACGGGGCTCATCAAGCTCCAGATCCAGGCCGGTGCCGCCAACCCGGCCCCGCCGGTCGGCCCCGCGCTGGGTCAGCACGGCGTGAACATCATGGAGTTCTGCAAGGCGTACAACGCCGCGACCGAGTCGCAGCGCGGCTGGGTCATCCCGGTGGAGATCACGGTCTACGAGGACCGCTCCTTCACCTTCATCACCAAGACGCCGCCGGCCGCCAAGATGATCCTCAAGGCCGCGGGCGTGGAGAAGGGCTCCGGCGAGCCGCACAAGACCAAGGTCGCGAAGATCACCCGCGACCAGGTCCGCGAGATCGCCACCACCAAGATGCCCGACCTCAACGCCAACGACCTGGACGCCGCCGAGAAGATCATCGCCGGCACCGCCCGTTCCATGGGCGTCACGGTCGAGGGCTGACCCTCACCCTCGTAAGCCAGCAGTAGTGGCAGGGCCTGCTCGGTCCGGACCACAACTCCTAAGAAGCCAACAGGAGCAGTAGTGAGCAAGCGCAGCAAGTCTCTCCGCGCTGCGGACGCCAAGGTCGACCGGGACAAGCTCTACGCCCCGCTCGAGGCCGTCCGTCTCGCCAAGGAGACCTCCACGACCAAGTTCGACGGCACCGTCGAGGTCGCCTTCCGCCTGGGTGTCGACCCGCGCAAGGCCGACCAGATGGTCCGTGGCACCGTGAACCTCCCGCACGGCACCGGCAAGACCGCCCGGGTCCTGGTCTTCGCGACCGGCGACCGTGCCGAGGCCGCGCGTGCCGCGGGCGCCGACATCGTCGGCGCCGACGAACTGATCGACGAGGTGTCGAAGGGCCGTCTGGACTTCGACGCCGTCGTCGCCACCCCGGACCTCATGGGCAAGGTCGGCCGCCTCGGCCGCGTCCTCGGCCCGCGTGGTCTGATGCCGAACCCGAAGACGGGCACCGTGACCCCGGACGTGGCCAAGGCCGTGACCGAGATCAAGGGCGGCAAGATCGAGTTCCGCGTCGACAAGCACGCCAACCTGCACTTCATCATCGGCAAGACGTCGTTCGACGACACCAAGCTGGTGGAGAACTACGGCGCGGCCCTGGAGGAGATCCTCCGTCTGAAGCCGTCCGCCGCCAAGGGCCGCTACATCAAGAAGGCCGCCATCAGCACCACGATGGGCCCCGGCATCCCGGTCGACTCCAACCGCACCCGCAACCTCCTCGTCGAGGAGGACCCGGCGGCGGTCTGAGCCCCCGGCTCGCCCCCCAGCGGTTCCACGGGCCCCGCACCTGCCCAGGTGCGGGGCCCGTCCCCGTTCCCGGCCGGGTACGACAGCCCGGACCCTGGGTTAGCGTGCGGGCACGGAACCGACAGGGGTGGGTGGGACATGACCGGCACGACACCGCGTCGCAGGGTCTCGGGGATGGCGCTGACCGCCGTACTGCTGGGCGCCACCGCCTGCTCGGGCGAGGAGCCGCCCGCCCGGACCCCGTCACCGGCCGAGCGGGCCCTGCGCGCCGTCGAGCGGGCCGTCGACCGGGCCGGGTCGGCGCGGATCACGTCCACCACGGTGATGGGCCGGGAACTGTCCATCGAGGCGGCCGGCACCCTCGGCTGGCGGGACGACGGCCTCACCGGCACCCTCACCATCACCTACACCGGCGGCACCACCGCCGAGACCATGCGCGAGCTCGGCACCACCTCCATGGAGGCCCGCTACCTGCCCGACGCGTACTACGCGCGCATCGGCGACGCCTTCGCCGGCAAGCTGGGCGGCCGGCACTGGATCCGGTACGACTACGCGGACCTGGAGAGCCTCGGGGGAGCGGGCGCCGGGTTCGCCGAGCAGATGCGCACCAGCACCCCCCAGCAGTCCGTCAAGCTGCTGCTGACCGCCGAGGACGTGCGCAAGGTCGGCGTGGAGACCACCCGCGGCCAGCGCACCACGCACTACTCCGGCACCGTCGACGGCCCCGGCACCCAGACCGTCGACATCTGGGTCAACGACCAGGACCTGCTGGTCAAGAAGGTCGAGCGGGGCAGCACCGAGTCGGGGCGGCTGACCCAGACCGCGTACTACGGCGACTACGGCGCCCGCGCCGCCGCCGAACGGCCCCCGGCCGCCGACACGGCCGACTTCGAGGACCTCCTCGGCCAGGAGACCGGCGGGGCCGGGCCGTCCTGACCGCGCGGAAACCACCGGACCGGGCGGATTTGCTTGACACCGCCCCGGTCCCGTACGCTTCCACAGAAGCCAAAGACCGCTGGTCGTTGCCGTGCGCTCGAGAGAGGGCGCGGTGGCCGAAGGATCCGCTGAACTGCGGACGACCCGCGCAGGTGACATTGGAGAAGCTCCCGGAGTGCGCGCCCCGTGCGCGGATGGATTCCGGTCGAGCTACGCCCCGTGCGCCTGCGCCGGGGCGTTTCGTTTTCCCCAGTCCTCCTTCGGGTCCGCGCGGTCCGAATCACCCGGAAGGAGGCCGAGGCTCTATGGCGAGGCCCGACAAGGCTGCCGCGGTTGCCGAGCTGACGGACAAGTTCCGCAGCTCCAACGCCGCCGTGCTGACCGAGTACCGCGGTCTCACCGTGGCGCAGCTCAAGACGCTGCGCCGGTCGCTCGGTGAGAACGCCCAGTACGCCGTGGTGAAGAACACGCTGACCAAGATTGCGGCCAACGAGGCCGGGATCACGACGCTGGACGACCAGTTCAATGGTCCGACGGCTGTCGCCTTCATCACCGGTGACCCGGTGGAGTCGGCGAAGGGTCTGCGCGACTTCGCCAAGGACAACCCCAATCTCGTCATCAAGGGCGGTGTCCTTGACGGCAAGGCGCTGTCCGCCGACGAGATCAAGAAGCTTGCGGACCTCGAGTCCCGCGAGGTTCTGCTCTCCAAGCTGGCCGGTGCCATGAAGGGCAAGCAGTCCCAGGCTGCCTCTGTCTTCCAGGCGCTGCCGTCGAAGCTCGTCCGCACCGTGGACGCGCTCCGTGCCAAGCAGGACGAGCAGGGCGGTGCCGAGTAATTCGGCTCGCTTTCTGACTCACGCCGCCTAGCGGCGAGGGTCGCAGCGGGCCCGACGTACGCCCGCCTCACCCAGTACATCCGGCACCTGCCGATTTAGTGGAAGGACCGCCATCATGGCGAAGCTCAGCCAGGAAGACCTGCTCGCGCAGTTCGAAGAGATGACCCTCATCGAGCTCTCCGAGTTCGTGAAGGCGTTCGAGGAGAAGTTCGACGTCACCGCCGCCGCTGCCGCGCCGGTCGTGGTCCAGGGCCAGGGTGGCGGCGGCGCCGCCGAGGCCGTCGAGGAGAAGGACGAGTTCGACGTCGTCCTCACCGGCGCCGGTGACAAGAAGATCCAGGTCATCAAGGTCGTGCGCGAGCTGACCTCCCTCGGCCTGAAGGAGGCCAAGGACCTGGTCGACGGCACCCCGAAGCCGGTCCTGGAGAAGGTCAACAAGGAGGCCGCGGACAAGGCCAAGGAGGCCCTCGAGGGCGCCGGCGCCTCCGTCGAGGTCAAGTAACACCTTCGCGTCCGCGGAGAACGGCCCGCGAGGGCTGTAACGCGGACGCACCGAGGAGCGATCATCCATCCGGGTGGTCGCTCTTCGGCGTTCCGGGGGGTGCGGCCACGGTTGCCTTGCACCGGTGTTCGCGCGGGGTATGGTGATCTTCGTCGTGTCTCCGAGCGTCCCGGTTCGGGTCAGGGGGGCCTTGACGAACCGCACGCAGCGCGCAATTCTCAGGACGCGTCGTCACAACGATCCGGGTTCCGAGGCATGGATCGGCGGCGAAGAGGGCAGTATCAACGTGCGTTGAGGGCAGGCATGCCGCAGACGTTGAGAACAGTGAGGGTAGTGAGGCGCTCTACAGAGCGGGACTGGACATCAGTGTGCCAAGTGGCTACACTGACCCTTTGCGCTGCCTGTTAGCTGCTCCCTGCCCGTCACCAGGGGCATGCCCTCGCCTGAGCATCGATGACCGGAGTCCCTGAACTGGCCGAACGGCCGGAAACGGGAACCCTGTCCCCGTGCACAGGAGGGGGACCGGTACGCGCGTAGTGAGTCCGAGCCCTCGGAAGGACCCCCTCTTGGCCGCCTCGCGCAACGCCTCGACCGCGAATACGAACAACGCTGCCAGCACCGCCCCGCTGCGCATCTCCTTTGCAAAGATCAAGGAGCCCCTCGAGGTTCCGAACCTTCTCGCGCTGCAAACCGAGAGCTTCGACTGGCTGCTCGGCAACGACGCGTGGAAGGCTCGCGTCGAGGAGGCCCTGGAGAACGGTCAGGACGTCCCCACCAAGTCCGGTCTGGAGGAGATCTTCGAGGAGATCTCCCCGATCGAGGACTTCTCCGGGTCGATGTCGCTGACCTTCCGCGACCACCGCTTCGAGCCGCCGAAGAACTCCATCGACGAGTGCAAGGAGCGCGACTTCACGTACGCCGCCCCGCTCTTCGTCACGGCCGAGTTCACCAACAACGAGACCGGCGAGATCAAGTCCCAGACGGTCTTCATGGGCGACTTCCCGCTCATGACCAACAAGGGCACCTTCGTCATCAACGGCACCGAGCGTGTCGTGGTGTCGCAGCTCGTCCGTTCCCCCGGCGTCTACTTCGACTCCTCCATCGACAAGACGTCCGACAAGGACATCTTCTCCGCCAAGATCATCCCGTCCCGGGGTGCCTGGCTGGAGATGGAGATCGACAAGCGCGACATGGTCGGTGTCCGCATCGACCGCAAGCGCAAGCAGTCCGTCACCGTCCTGCTCAAGGCGCTCGGCTGGACCACCGAGCAGATCCTGGAGGAGTTCGGCGAGTACGAGTCGATGCGCGCCACCCTGGAGAAGGACCACACCCAGGGCCAGGACGACGCGCTGCTCGACATCTACCGCAAGCTGCGCCCGGGTGAGCCGCCGACCCGCGAGGCCGCCCAGACGCTGCTGGAGAACCTCTACTTCAACCCCAAGCGCTACGACCTGGCCAAGGTCGGCCGCTACAAGGTCAACAAGAAGCTGGGCGCCGACGCCCCGCTGGACGCCGGCATCCTGACCGTCGAGGACATCATCTCGACGATCAAGTACCTGGTGAAGCTGCACGCCGGCGAGACCGAGACGACCGCGGACAACGGCCAGACGATCGTCGTCGAGACCGACGACATCGACCACTTCGGCAACCGCCGTCTGCGCAGCGTCGGCGAGCTGATCCAGAACCAGGTCCGTACGGGTCTGGCGCGGATGGAGCGCGTGGTCCGGGAGCGGATGACCACCCAGGACGTCGAGGCGATCACGCCGCAGACCCTGATCAACATCCGGCCGGTCGTCGCCTCCATCAAGGAGTTCTTCGGCACCAGCCAGCTCTCGCAGTTCATGGACCAGAACAACCCGCTGTCGGGTCTCACCCACAAGCGCCGTCTGTCGGCTCTTGGCCCGGGTGGTCTCTCCCGTGAGCGGGCCGGCTTCGAGGTCCGTGACGTGCACCCCTCGCACTACGGCCGCATGTGCCCGATCGAGACGCCCGAAGGCCCGAACATCGGTCTGATCGGCTCGCTCGCCTCCTACGGCCGGGTCAACGCGTTCGGTTTCGTCGAGACCCCGTACCGTAAGGTCATCGACGGCCAGGTCACCGACGAGGTCGACTACCTGACCGCCGACGAGGAGGACCGCTTCGTCATCGCGCAGGCCAACGCCACGCTCGGCGACGACATGCGGTTCGCCGAGGCCCGGGTGCTGGTCCGCCGCAAGGGCGGCGAGGTCGACTACGTCGGCCCCGAGGACGTGGACTACATGGACGTCTCGCCGCGCCAGATGGTGTCGGTCGCGACCGCCATGATCCCCTTCCTGGAGCACGACGACGCCAACCGCGCGCTCATGGGCGCGAACATGATGCGCCAGGCCGTGCCGCTCATCAAGAGCGAGTCGCCGCTGGTCGGCACCGGCATGGAGTACCGCTCCGCGGTCGACGCCGGTGACGTGGTCAAGGCCGAGAAGCCGGGTGTGGTCCAGGAGGTCTCCGCGGACTACATCACCACCGCCAACGACGACGGCACGTACATCACGTACCGCCTGGCCAAGTTCGCCCGCTCCAACCAGGGCACCTCGGTCAACCAGAAGGTCATCGTCAACGAGGGCGACCGGATCATCACCGGCCAGGTCCTCGCCGACGGCCCCGCCACCGAGAACGGCGAGATGGCGCTCGGCAAGAACCTGCTGGTCGCGTTCATGCCGTGGGAGGGTCACAACTACGAGGACGCGATCATCCTGTCGCAGCGCCTCGTCCAGGACGACGTCCTCTCCTCGATCCACATCGAGGAGCACGAGGTCGACGCCCGTGACACCAAGCTCGGCCCCGAGGAGATCACCCGGGACATCCCGAACGTCTCCGAGGAGGTCCTCGCCGACCTCGACGAGCGCGGCATCATCCGCATCGGCGCCGAGGTCATCGCCGGCGACATCCTCGTCGGCAAGGTGACCCCCAAGGGCGAGACCGAGCTGACCCCCGAGGAGCGCCTGCTGCGCGCGATCTTCGGCGAGAAGGCCCGTGAGGTCCGTGACACCTCGCTGAAGGTGCCGCACGGCGAGACCGGCAAGGTCATCGGCGTCCGCGTCTTCGACCGCGAGGAGGGCGACGAGCTTCCCCCCGGTGTCAACCAGCTCGTGCGCGTGTACGTCGCGCAGAAGCGCAAGATCACCGACGGTGACAAGCTCGCCGGCCGCCACGGCAACAAGGGCGTCATCTCCAAGATCCTGCCGATCGAGGACATGCCGTTCCTGGAGGACGGCACCCCGGTCGACATCATCCTCAACCCGCTGGGTGTCCCGTCCCGCATGAACCCGGGACAGGTCCTGGAGATCCACCTCGGCTGGCTCGCCAGCCGCGGCTGGGACGTCTCCGGCCTCGCGGAGGAGTGGGCGCAGCGCCTCCAGGCGATCGGCGCCGACAAGGTCGAGCCCGGGACCAATGTCGCCACCCCGGTCTTCGACGGTGCGCGCGAGGACGAGCTGGCCGGTCTGCTCCAGCACACCATCCCCAACCGGGACGGCGAGCGCATGGTGCTCCCGACCGGCAAGGCGCGGCTGTTCGACGGCCGCAGCGGTGAGCCGTTCCCGGACCCGATCTCGGTCGGCTACATGTACATCCTCAAGCTGCACCACCTGGTCGACGACAAGCTGCACGCCCGTTCGACCGGTCCGTACTCGATGATCACCCAGCAGCCGCTGGGTGGTAAGGCCCAGTTCGGTGGCCAGCGCTTCGGTGAGATGGAGGTGTGGGCGCTGGAGGCGTACGGCGCCGCGTACGCCCTCCAGGAGCTGCTGACCATCAAGTCCGACGACGTCACCGGCCGCGTGAAGGTCTACGAGGCCATCGTCAAGGGCGAGAACATCCCTGAGCCCGGCATCCCCGAGTCCTTCAAGGTGCTCATCAAGGAGATGCAGTCCCTGTGCCTCAACGTGGAGGTGCTGTCCTCGGACGGCATGTCCATCGAGATGCGCGACACCGACGAGGACGTCTTCCGCGCGGCGGAGGAGCTCGGCATCGACCTGTCCCGGCGCGAGCCGAGCAGCGTCGAAGAGGTCTGACGGGAGTCCGGCGGGCCTTGAGCGATCAAGGCCCGCCGGCCCCAGGACCCCCGTATCAGACCCCAAGACTTACAACCCTGAGAGGGATTGACGCATAGTGCTCGACGTCAACTTCTTCGATGAGCTCCGGATCGGCCTGGCCACCGCTGACGACATCCGTCAGTGGAGCCACGGCGAGGTCAAGAAGCCCGAGACCATCAACTACCGCACCCTCAAGCCGGAGAAGGACGGACTCTTCTGCGAGAAGATCTTCGGCCCCACCCGGGACTGGGAGTGCTACTGCGGCAAGTACAAGCGCGTCCGCTTCAAGGGCATCATCTGCGAGCGCTGTGGCGTCGAGGTCACGCGCGCCAAGGTGCGCCGTGAGCGGATGGGCCACATCGAGCTGGCCGCCCCCGTCACGCACATCTGGTACTTCAAGGGCGTCCCGTCGCGGCTGGGCTACCTGCTCGACCTCGCCCCGAAGGACCTGGAGAAGGTCATCTACTTCGCCGCGTACATGATCACGTACGTGGACGAGGAGCGCCGCACCCGCGACCTGCCCTCGCTGGAGGCGCACGTCTCCGTCGAGCGCCAGCAGATCGAGCAGCGCCGCGACGCCGACCTGGAGGCCCGGGCCAAGAAGCTCGAGACCGACCTGGCCGAGCTGGAGGCCGAGGGCGCCAAGGCCGATGTGCGCCGCAAGGTGCGCGAGGGCGCCGAGCGCGAGATGAAGCAGCTCCGCGACCGCGCCCAGCGCGAGATCGACCGCCTCGACGAGGTGTGGAACCGGTTCAAGAACCTCAAGGTCCAGGACCTGGAGGGCGACGAGCTGCTCTACCGCGAGCTGCGCGACCGCTTCGGCACCTACTTCGACGGCTCGATGGGCGCCGCGGCGCTGCAGAAGCGCCTGGAGTCCTTCGACCTGGAGGAAGAGGCCGAGAAGCTCCGCGAGATCATCCGTACCGGCAAGGGCCAGAAGAAGACCCGCGCGCTCAAGCGCCTCAAGGTCGTCTCCGCGTTCCTGCAGACCAGCAACAGCCCCAAGGGCATGGTGCTGGACTGCGTGCCGGTCATCCCGCCGGACCTGCGTCCGATGGTGCAGCTCGACGGTGGCCGCTTCGCCACCTCCGACCTCAACGACCTGTACCGCCGCGTCATCAACCGCAACAACCGCCTGAAGCGGCTTCTCGACCTCGGCGCGCCCGAGATCATCGTGAACAACGAGAAGCGCATGCTCCAGGAGGCCGTCGACGCGCTCTTCGACAACGGCCGCCGCGGCCGCCCGGTCACGGGCCCCGGCAACCGTCCGCTGAAGTCGCTGTCCGACATGCTCAAGGGCAAGCAGGGCCGCTTCCGCCAGAACCTGCTCGGCAAGCGCGTGGACTACTCCGCGCGTTCCGTGATCGTCGTCGGTCCGCAGCTCAAGCTGCACCAGTGCGGTCTGCCGAAGGCGATGGCGCTGGAGCTGTTCAAGCCGTTCGTGATGAAGCGGCTGGTGGACCTCAACCACGCGCAGAACATCAAGAGCGCCAAGCGCATGGTCGAGCGCGGCCGCACGGTCGTGTACGACGTGCTGGAAGAGGTCATCGCGGAGCACCCGGTGCTGCTGAACCGCGCGCCCACCCTGCACCGCCTCGGCATCCAGGCGTTCGAGCCGCAGCTCGTCGAGGGCAAGGCCATCCAGATCCACCCGCTCGTGTGCACCGCGTTCAACGCGGACTTCGACGGTGACCAGATGGCCGTCCACCTGCCGCTCTCCGCGGAGGCGCAGGCCGAGGCCCGCATCCTCATGCTGTCCTCGAACAACATCCTCAAGCCGGCCGACGGCCGTCCGGTGACGATGCCGACCCAGGACATGGTCCTCGGTCTGTTCTTCCTCACCACCGACGGCGAGGGCCGGGACGTCAAGGGCGAGGGCCGGGCGTTCGCGTCCGTCGCCGAGGCCATCATGGCGTTCGACGCGGGCGAGCTGTCGCTCCAGGCGAAGGTCGACATCCGCTTCCCGGTGGGCACCATCCCGCCGCGCGGCTGGACCCCGCCGGCGCCCGAGGAGGGCGCGGAGACCGAGGGCGGCACCGGCGAGTGGCAGCAGGGCGACCCGTTCACCCTGCGCACCACGCTGGGCCGGGCGCTCTTCAACGAGCTGCTGCCCGAGGACTACCCGTTCGTCGACTACGAGGTCGGCAAGAAGCAGCTCTCCGAGATCGTCAACGACCTCGCCGAGCGTTACCCGAAGGTCATCGTGGCGGCGACGCTCGACAACCTGAAGGCGTCCGGCTTCTTCTGGGCGACCCGCTCCGGTGTCACCGTGGCCATCTCCGACGTCGTCGTTCCCGAGGCGAAGAAGGAGATCGTCAAGGGCTACGAGGCGCAGGACGAGAAGGTCCAGAAGCAGTACGAGCGCGGTCTGATCACCAAGGACGAGCGCACGCAGGAGCTCATCGCGATCTGGACCAAGGCGACCAACGAGGTCGCCGAGGCGATGAACGACAACTTCCCGAAGACCAACCCGATCTTCATGATGGTGAACTCGGGCGCCCGAGGGAACATGATGCAGATGCGGCAGATCGCCGGTATGCGCGGTCTGGTGTCCAACGCCAAGAACGAGACCATCCCGCGGCCCATCAAGGCGTCGTTCCGTGAGGGTCTGTCCGTGCTGGAGTACTTCATCTCCACGCACGGTGCCCGTAAGGGTCTGGCGGACACCGCCCTGCGGACCGCCGACTCGGGTTACCTCACCCGTCGTCTGGTGGACGTCTCCCAGGACGTCATCATCCGCGAGGAGGACTGCGGCACCGACCGCGGCCTGCGCCTCAGGATCGCCGACCGCAACGCCGAGGGCACCCTGCTCAAGGCGGAGAACGTCGAGACGTCGGTGTACGCCCGCTGCCTCGCCGAGGACATCGTGGTCGACGGCAAGGTGCTGGCCCCGGCCGGTACCGACCTCGGCGACGTGCTCATCGACGAGCTGGTCAAGCACGGCGTCGAGGAGGTCAAGACCCGCTCGGTCCTGACCTGCGAGTCCGCCGTCGGCACCTGCGCCATGTGCTACGGCCGCTCGCTGGCCACCGGCAAGCTGGTCGACATCGGTGAGGCGGTCGGCATCATCGCCGCCCAGTCCATCGGTGAGCCCGGCACCCAGCTCACGATGCGTACCTTCCACACCGGTGGTGTGGCCGGTGACGACATCACGCAGGGTCTGCCGCGTGTCGTCGAGCTGTTCGAGGCGCGTACCCCGAAGGGTGTCGCCCCGATCTCCGAGGCCAGCGGCCGGGTGCGGATCGAGGAGACCGAGAAGACCAAGAAGATCGTCATCACGCCGGACGACGGCAGCGACGAGACGGCCTACCCGATCTCCAAGCGCGCCCGTCTGCTGGTGGGCGAGGGCGACCACGTCGAGGTGGGCCAGAAGCTCACCGTGGGTGCCACCAACCCGCACGACGTGCTGCGCATCCTGGGCCAGCGGGCCGTCCAGGTCCACCTGGTCGGCGAGGTCCAGAAGGTCTACAACTCGCAGGGTGTGTCGATCCACGACAAGCACATCGAGATCATCATCCGGCAGATGCTGCGCCGTGTGACGATCATCGAGTCCGGCGACGCCGAGCTGCTGCCCGGCGAGCTGGTCGAGCGCTCGAAGTTCGAGACCGAGAACCGGCGTGTGGTCCAGGAGGGCGGTCACCCGGCCTCGGGTCGTCCGCAGCTCATGGGTATCACCAAGGCATCGCTGGCGACGGAATCCTGGCTGTCGGCCGCCTCCTTCCAGGAGACGACCCGAGTCCTGACGGACGCGGCGATCAACGCCAAGTCCGACAGCCTCATCGGCCTCAAGGAGAACGTCATCATCGGTAAGCTCATCCCGGCCGGTACGGGCCTGTCCCGTTACCGCAACATCCGGGTCGAGCCGACCGAGGAGGCCAAGGCGGCGATGTACTCGGCCGTCGGCTACGACGACATCGACTACTCGCCGTTCGGCACGGGCTCCGGCCAGGCGGTGCCGCTGGAGGACTACGACTACGGTCCGTACAACCAGTAAGGTCCGGGTCTGCTGAAGGGCGGTCACCCCTGGTGGGGTGGCCGCCCTTCGGCGTGTGTACGGGTTTCAGCGGGTGGTCAACTGCAGGGCGGCGAGCGCCGTCGTGGCCAGGGTGGCCAGGACGCCGATGCTTGCCAGCGGCCAGCGGGAGCGTTCCAGGGCGTCCAGTCGTTGTTCATGGTCGGCGAGCTGCTTGTCGCTCTGGTCGCTGCGCTGGACCAGCAGGGCGAGGGAGCCGTCGACCCGGGCGAAGCCCGCTTCCACCGTGCCGCGCAGGCGCTCCAGTTCGACGGCCACGGTGGCTTGATCGTCGCTCATGTCGTGCTCTTCTCGTTCGGGTTCCGTTCGGGTGCCTCCGTGCGCAGCCAGGCGGGGAGGCGGGACTGCACGGCCGGCATCGCCATCACCCGGGTCACCGCGCCGGACACGGCCAGGGCTCCGGCGACCCACGGCAGACTGCGGGGCAGCCCGGCCGCGTCGATCAGTGACGGCAGCAGGACGCACAGGGCCACGGCGGTCTGGACGACCGTGCGCAGGGTCCGTCGGGTGGTGTCGTCGCTCATGCGGCTCACTTTCCGCCGGTGTACGGCACCTTGAGCGCCGCCCACGAGGTGGCGCCCGGCCAGCCGTCGGCGTCCGCGCCGGTGTAGCCGAGCTTGCGCTGCCACTTGGCGTAGCTGTCGCGGTCCGCGTCGGTCCACCGCGGGCCGGGGCCCTCGGCGTAGGCGGAGCAGCCCTCGGCGACCAGGCGCTTGCCCATCGCCGTGACGATCGGCGACTTCGGCTTGTTCTTGAACCAGGCGGCGCCCGGGAAGGGCTGGTACCGCGGGGTGGTCGTGGCCGGCTTCTCGCCGAGGAGGGTTTCGACCCGGGCGCGCAGGGACGACATCGTGACGCCGCGCGGGTCGATCTTGGTGCTGGTCCACTCCTTGTGGCCGATGACGGAGGCCGCGCTCCAGCCGTGCGCCCGGCAGATCGCGGCCGCGGTGCGGGCGATGGCGTCGAGCTGGGCCTCGGGCCAGGGGTCCCGGCCGTCGCCGAGGTTGACGCACTCGAAGCCGTAGAAGCGGGTGTTGCCGTCCGTGTTCCGCTGGTTCGGGGCGGGCAGGGCAGCGCGCTCGGCGATGACGGCGGCCAGGACGTCGGCGTCGCCGCTGCCGGCGTGGTTGGCGCGGCCGTTGCCGACCAGGTGGACCGTGCCGTCCTTGGCGATGACGCCGTGGCAGAGCGGACCGGGCAGGTCCGGGCGGCCGTTGTAGCAGAGGCTGACGGTGGCCGCGGTGCCGGAGGTGACGGTGTGGTGGATCATCACGCCGTTGACCGGGCCCCAGGCGCCCTTGCCGTTGCGGTTGTGGGTGCGCCAGCCGGTGTGCTCGACGACGGTGACGCCCTCGGCGGTCAGGGCGCTGACCAGGGCGGTGGCGGACAGGGGTGTGGACATGGCTGCTCCGGGGTGGGGCGGACGGGAGCGCCCCGCCGCCGCCCGGGGCGGAGCGGCGGCGGGGCGGGAGGGGTGGATCAGGCGGTGTACGGGACCTTCAGGGCGTTCCACGAGGTGGCGCCCGGCCAGCCGTCGGCGTCGGCCCCGGTGTACCCGAGCTTCCGCTGCCACAGCGCGTACGAGGCGCGGTCCGCCTCGCTCCACTGCGGACCGGGGCCCTCCTCGTAGGCGGAGCAGCCCTGGGCGACGAGCCGGCCGCCCATCGCGGCGACGATGGTGGAGTTGGGGGCGGACTTGAAGAAGGCGTCGCCGGGGAACGGCTGGTAGCGCGTGGCGCTGCCGCCCGGCGCGGCGGCGAGCAGGGCGGCGACCCGATCGCGCATCGACGCCATCGAGAAGCCCTTGGGGTCGATCTTGCGGATGGTCCACTCCAGGTGGCCGATGACGGAGGCGGCGCTCCAGCCGTGGGCCCGGCAGAGTGCGGCGCAGACCCGGGAGATGGCCTTCAACTGGGCTTCGGGCCACGGGTCGGAGCCGTCGCCGAGGTTGACGCACTCGAAGCCGTAGAAGCGGGTGTTGCCGTCGACGTCGTCGCTGTTCGGCGCGGGCAGCGCGGTCTCGGCGACGACGGCGTCGAGTACGTCGGCGTCGCCGCTGCCGGCGTGGTTGGCGCGGCCGTTGCCGACCAGGTGGACCGTGCCGTCCTTGGCGATGACGCCGTGGCAGAGCGGGCCGGGCAGCTCGCTGGTGCCGTCGTAGCAGAGGTCGACGGAGGCGTCGGTGCCGGAGGTGACGGTGTGGTGCACCATCACGCCGTTGACCGGGCCCCAGGCCCCGACGCTGTTGCGGTTGTGGGTGCGCCAGTCGCCGTGTTCGACGACGGTGACGCCCTCGGCGGTCAGCGCGGTGACCAGGGCGTCGGCGGGCAGAGGGGTGGCCATGGTGGTACTCCTTCACAGGAAGGCCGGACGGGGAGGGGTCAGGAGACGGCGGCCCAGATCGCGTTGGCGTCGGCCACGATCGTGGACGGGGTGAACGAGGTGGGCAGCGCGGTCAGGCCGGTGGTGGGCAGGCGGCCGTGCCGGACGAAGGCGCCGGGCATCCGGGCGCTGCCGCCCGGGAAGCTGCCCATGCTGGCGCCGACCATGAAGCCGGGGCCGTTGGTCCGCGGGTCGGGGCCGTTGATCAGCAGCGCGACCCAGTAGTTGCCGGCGGCGGCGGCGTAGGCGGTGGTCAGCTTCAGGACGAACGTGGTGCCCTCGGTCGCGGTGATCAGCGTGTTCAGCGTGCCGGTGACGCCGACCCGCTTGCCCGCGCTGTCGTAGAGCCCGGCGAAGGAGGTGGCGGCGAGACCGGTGCCGGCGTAACCGGCCACGTAGAAGCAGACGTTGTTGATGGTGCCGGCCGTGGTCAGCGGCACCCCGATGAGGTACACGTTGCCGTTGATGCAGTACTGGGCGGTGGACGGGGAGGATGCCGCCGGGTCGAACGCCCACGCCTTGAAGCCCAGCGCGGCCGGGGTCCACACGCCCGAGGAGGCCCGGGTGTCGACGTACGACCGGCGCACCAACTGGTTGTCGGTGGCCGGGTCGGCGGTGACGGCGGGGACGGTGGAGAAGGTCTTGGCACCCGCGACGGTCTGGGTGCCGGTGAGCAGGACGGCCTGGTCGGCGGGGACCGCCCCGAGACCGGAGGCGGTCAGGGTGACCGCGCCGGTCTGCCCGTTGACGGAGAGCACCGGCGCCCCGTCGATGGCCAGGTAGCGGGCGTCGGCCGCGGCCGGGGTGAGCGCCCCGAGGTCGGCGGCGGCCAGGGTGACCGCGCCGGTCCGGCCGTTGACCGAGGTGACGCCGTCGCCGGTGCCGTCGGGGAGCTGGGTGAGCGGCACCTTGCCGGTGGCGTCGAGCTGGGCGACTCCGCTCGGCTGGCCGGCCGCCGCGGCGGGGAGGGCGCCGACCTCGGAGGCGGTCAGGATGATGTCGGCCTCGGTGTGGCCGTTGACCGAGCGGACCGGACCGGCCGGACCCTGCGGCCCCGGTTCGCCCTGGGGGCCCTGCGGGCCGGGCACGGTCACGTACTGGGGGCCGGCCGGGTCGGCGGGCGCGAGGTCGGCGAGGTCCACCTCGGGCACGGACTGGGCCAGGGCGATGCGGTAGGTACGGGTCCTGGACAGGCCGTTCAGACGCTCGGTGACCGTGTACGTCCAGGCCAGCGGGTTCCACCCGTCGGCGTCGGTGGCGGGCAGCGTCACGTCGAGGCGGCCCTCGGCGTCGAGGCTCGCCGTCGTCGGGCCGCCGACGAAGACATCGGCGTCCGAGTGGGTGAGCAGGGACGGCGGCGCGAACTCGACGGTGCCGCCGAGCGGGCGGCCGTCGAGGGCGAGGTACTGGGCGGTGAGCCGGACGGTGGGGATGGATTCGGGCAGCACGAGGACTCCGTTGCTTCGTGGGAGGGGGCTTCAGGACTGGATGCCGTACAGCGCCCGCGGGACGCAGGCGACCGTGTCGCCGGCCGTCGCGACCTTGGCCTGGATCTCGAAGGAGACCGGGTCGCCGAAGGCGGCGGCGACGTCCCCGGTGAAGGCGGCGTAGAGCGTCGCGGTGCCGGTGACGGTCTGTTCGGCGGCGACCGGGATGCCGTCCACCAGCAGCCGTACGGCGGCGCCGACGCTGCCCGAGACCGCGACCTCGCACTGGACGCGCGGGTGCTGGGCGATGCCGGGACCGGCGTACAGGGTGGTCCAGTCGGTGGCGCCGGTCGACTCCCAGCGGGCGGTGTTCACCGGCACGGGCAGCGGGAACGCCAAGTAGGGCCGGGCCAGGCCGCCGCGGGACGCGTCGGTCGCCAGAAGCGTGTTGCCCTGGTGGTCGAGGACCCGCAACTGCTGGACGGGGCTGTTCACCGGGTCGGCGGTGATCAGCGACAGGGCCATCGAGCCGTCGTCGCGGCGCAGCTCCAGCCCCTGCTGGTACCGCTTGGCGTCGGTGTCCCGGTCCGGCTGCACCCGGCCGACCACGAACAGGTCGTCGCCGAGCGAGGTCCTGGCCCGGACGCGGCCCTGATCGCCGACGACGATGTCACCGGTGCCGACCTGGTTCATCGGCGGGCTGCTGTTGGCCGAGGCCATCAGCTCGCGGATGCGGCGCTCGATGTCCCGGATGCGGTCGAGGAGGTCGGTGGGGATGGTCGCCATGGATCACACGCCTTCCAGGTAGAGGGTGGCGGTCTCGGCCTTGCCGCGCTGCGGCGGTTCCACAGCGATGCCGACGACCCGGTACCGCTCGTCCCGCGGGTCCTGGTGCCACAGGTCGCGCAGCCGCAGCCGGACGCCGGCGCCGAGCAGCGCCGGGGTGATCCGGCCGTCCAGCTTGACGGTGATCTCCGGGATGACCTCGGGCATCCGCTGCTCGGCGAGCTGTGCCCGGGCCAGCGAGCGCAGCGTCGCCTCGTCGGTGACCCCGCTGTGGTCCGAGGTGGACTCCAGCCGGGGCCAGCCGTCCGCCAGGTCCTCGGGGGCCTCGACGGACACGGTGAGCGGCTGCGACTCCTCCGACTGGTCGCTGTTGGGCGAGTCGCCGCGGGCCACCCACACGTCGGCCTGCACGGTGGAGTCGGCCGGCAGGCTGTAGGTGATGACCTGGCCCGGGTGGTCCAGGACGATGTCCGAGGCGCTCGCGGTGATCCTCGGATGCCCGAGCTGGAGCCGCTTGGTCCGGCGTCCCTCGGGATCCCGGTAGCAGTGCACCCGCCACTCGAATCCGTCCGCCATCTGGGCGAGGGAGTCGAGGAGTTCCCGGATCCGGCTGAGCGAGGAGTAGGAGTAGGAGACGTCCCGCACCACCCCGGACATCTCGTGCCCGAGCTGGATGCCGATGTCGCCGCCCGGCTGGTCCTGGGCGTGCTCCACCAGCATCCGGGCTATCTCGAACTGGTCCAGCGCGGTGAAGGACTGCGGCCCGGACAGGATGCGGTGGTCGAGGTAGGAGTCGAAGGTGCCGGCCTGGAACGCGGCCTGCATCCGGCCGCGTTCGTCGCTGGACGGGGTGCAGGTCCACAGCACCCCGCCCCACCAGATGTCACCGTCCCGCTCCAGCCACACCGCGGTCCGGCCGGGTACCAGCGCGGCGCGGGCCCGGCGGGCCAGCGCGGCGTTCGGCAGCGGGACGGTGGCCGACAGCGAACCGGACTTGCCGATGTAGTCGTCGAACTTGGTGTCCGTCAGCGGCAGCACGTCGATCACCTGATCGGTGCGCAGATCGCAGAAGACGGCCCGGTAGACCGGGGTGAGCGGGACGTAGGCGGTACGGGGGGAACTCGTCACGCGGCGCTCCTCAGAGCATCGGGTCGACGCGGACGAACCGGTTGTCGAACCAGTGGTTGTTGGTCGTCGCGCTGGACGAGTACGCCGAGACGGCCGTGTACGTGGCGCCCGCGGTCAGCCCGGTGACCGGGAAGGTGGTGGTCACCGACTGGTTGCCGCGGTTGGTCACGATGGCCGACCGGGTCTCGGCGGCGCCCAGGCCGGTGACCAGGACCCCGCCCTTGCGGATGTTGACGGACATCCGGCCCCAGCCGCCCTCCACCGACGGCTGGCCCTGGAAGCCGACGGTGACCAGGACGCTCCCGGAGATCGGCGCGGTGAAGGTCGCGGTGACCGTCGGCCCGGTGGTCCCGGTCAGCGCCTCCGACCAGGTGGTCGTCTTGCAGTAGCCGCCGGCGTTGTTGTACGCGAAGACCGGGCTGGGCATCGCCGGCGTCCAGGCGGTGCCGTTCCAGCGCTCCAGCCGCCCGTTGTTGTCCCGGTACTGGCCGACGTAGGACCCGGTGGAGATCCGGCCCGTGGGGGCGATGCCGCCGAGCTGGGCCGGGTAGCTCACCCACTGGCTGCCGTCCCACCGCTGGAGCGCGGAACTGATGTCGCGGTACTGCCCCGGGTAGGCGCCGGACTCGGCGGTGTTGCCGTACAGCGGGAGGATGCCGCCAACGCCGACGGTCGTGGTGCGCAGGTCGGTGACGGCGGTGGCCCAGTCGATGCCGCCGGTGCCGACCGAGGAACCCGCCGGGACCAGCACGCTCGCCAGCGGCAGCGACGCCTCGGGGACCTGGGGGAGCGCGCGGGTGCCGTCGGTGGGGCCGCTCAGGACCTCCAGGACCGCCTCGGTGCGGCCGGAGTTGTCGAACTGGGCGTCGTAGACCCGCAGGACGACCAGGTCGGTCCGCGCGTTGTTGGCGTCACCGTCGGCGAGGGTGACGCTGGTGTAGTCGGTGAGGACGACCGGGTACGCCCCGGCGGTCTGGGAGCCCTGGACGACGGCCCGGCCCGGGGCGATCGTCGCGGTCATCCCGGCGGTGGAGCTGAACACGTAGAACGCCGACGTCAGCGACTTGCCGTCCGGGGAGCCCGGCAGCAGTCCGCTGCGGCCGGCCAGCCCGCTGACCGGGGTGACGGCGCCGAGGGGGGCGAGCCGGGTGTCGGCGCGGGACTGGCCGTTCTCGGCGTCGGTGCGGTTGACGAGCCATGCGGTGCGCAGGGGCATGGGGGTTCCTCTCTTGGTTTTCCACGGTGTCCGGTGGTGGGTGGCGGTGCGGGCGTGATCACCAGTGGGCGTCGCGCCAGCGGACGGTGACCGAGGCCGCGGCGGACGGGGTGACGTCGTCGGAGCGGAACGCCAGGTCGGTGGTGCCGGGTTCGAGCGTGAACAACTGCTCGGGGGACGAGTCCGGGGTGGCGGTGTAGATCCGGGAGGCGGTGCCGTTGAGCAGGACCGTGCCGGCCTCGGTGTCGACGGTGAGGAGGTCGCCGGGGCCGAGCGCCAGGTCGTACTGGAGCTGCCGGCCGTCGGAGAGCCGGGTCAGCGACGGCCGCTGCACCGGGCCGCGGAACTCGACGACCGGGCGGACCGAGGCGCCGCCCGCGTTGACGGCGGAGATCGAACCGGCGGTGCCGGCACCGCCCCAGTCCAGCGGCCAGGACAGCCCGGAACCGGCCGGGTCCTCCCAGACCAGGCCGGGTTCCGCGACCGGTAGACCGGTGAGCGCCTCGTGCAGAGCGGGGGCGTAGCGGCGCGGGTCGGTCGCGGTCCACTGGAGGCTGACCTTGGCGAAGCCCGCGGTGGCGTACGAGCGGTCCTGCGGGACGACCCGGCGGCTGACCCGGGCGCGCACGGCCAGCGTCTCGCCGAGCAGCCGGACCGCCAGCCAGCGTTCCTGGCCGTCGGGGCCGGTGGCGGCCCGGAACGCCGCGGCGGTGGCGAGCGGGTCGGTGCCGGCCGGCGGGGCGAGCCAGACGGTGGCGCCGATCAGCCGGGTCTGCGCCCAGCGGTCGCCGGGCCAGGCGCCGTGCTGGTCGGGCCGGAGTACGTCACCGAAGTCCAGCTCGGGCAGGTCGTCCCAGCCGGTGATGCCGGCGCGGTCGACGGGGTAAGGGGTGCCGGTTCCCATGAGGAGGCTGCCCCACTGGATCTGGCCGTCGAGGGTGATGAGGGAGCCGGGGGTGTCGTCGGAGCCGGGGGCGGAGCCGGAGACGGAGACGGGTGTGACGGTTGTGGCCATGGTGGGCCGTCACCTCGCTTGGGGTTGCTGGTGGACGGGGCGTGGCTTCTGGCGTCGTTCAGGCGGCGCGGCGCAGGAAGAGGAGGTCTTCCGCGACGGTCTGCGGGCTGCTGCCCTCGCGCTCCTCGTAGATCCGGACCCTGGTGCGGTCGGCGAGGAAGGCGGACCCGGTGGTGGCGGCGCGGGAGGGCGCGGGCAGGAAGCGGCTGAGCGAGGTGAGCGGCCGGACGCTGGAGCCGCCGGGCGCCGCGGCCGGGAGGACGACGCCGCCCTCGGCGAGCTGCGGGATCTTCGACAGATGGACGCCGAACTTCTTGCCGAAGAAGCTGAAGCTGAGGTGGTTGAGGCCGTCGATGACCCAGTTGGCGAAGGCGATGAGGCCCTGGATCGGGCCCTTGACCACACCGGCGACGGTCTGCGCACCGGTCGTCATGAACTGCCCGATGGCGCCGAGGGTGCGGGAGGTGGCGTCCTTGATCCGGGTGAACATCCGGGGGACGTCCTGGGTGATCCAGGTCAGCACCGGCCTGACCCGGTCCTTGAAGCCCCGCCAGATCGACGACACCTTGCCGCTGAGCGCCCGGGTGTCCCCGGTGGTCAGCGCCCTGAGCACGGCGAAGCCGGTGCCGATCAGGGCGCCGATGGCGGTGAGCGCGGTGGTGATGACGCCGAGGTAGGCGGTGACGTAGGTGTTCACCGCGCTCGCGATGGCCTTGAGCAGGGGCGTCATGACGGTCAGATAGCCCTCGACGTACGTCAGGATCAGCGCGGCGAGCTGCTCCATCAGCCGTTGCCCGGTCTCGGAGTTGACCGCCAGGTCGATGAGCCAGCCGGCGACCGGGAGGAGGAGGCCGGTGACGAAGCCGATGGGGTTGGCGCGGGTGAGGGCGTTGATCACCAGCATGACGCCGGAGCCGATGGTCATGGCGGTGCCGAAGGTGCCTAGGAGGGTGCCGAGGACGCCGGACGCCTCGATGAGGGCGCCGACGATCGCGAGGACCCCGCCGACGGCGGAACCGAGCTTGCCGAGGGCGGTGGAGGAGCGTTTGGCGTTGGTCGCCATGGCCTTGATGCGGGGGGCTGCGGTGGTGGCGGAGCGGCCTGCTCGGGTGAGGGAGCGGGCGGCGGCCTCGGCGTTCGTCTTGACGGTGCGCGTGGCGGTGGCGGCCTGGGCGGCGGCGGACCGGACGAGACCGGCGCCCGAGGCCGCGTTCTTGATCCGGCTGCTGAGAGTGCGTACGGCGGTGCGGGTCTGGTCGGTCCGGGAGCGCAGGGAGGTGATCGCCGGCATGAACCCGCGCAGCGGGTCGGCCGGTATGCTCGCGGCCGTCATCCGCGTGCCTTGGCCAGGAACTCCAGGGCATGGGCGGTCCGCCGGGGGCTGCTGGTCTCGGCGGCGTAATAGTGCTCGATGTACAGCGCGCTGTCCGCACCGGCGGACCCGGCGGCGTACGTCCGGGCTCCGGCGGCCCGGCGCAGCAACTGGTCGAGCTTGCTCAGCGGCAGGACGGCCTCCGCCTCACCGGCCTCGGCGAGGATCGCCGGGACGCCGCCGGAGCGGGGCATGACGACACCGCCGGTGGCGAGCATGGGGATCTTCGGCAGACTGACGCCGAAGGTCTTGCCGCCGACGCCGGGCACCCAGCCGGGGATCGAGACCTTGATGCCGTTGAGGGCGCCGATCGCGCGGTTGATGATGCCGATGACCGAGTTCAGCGGGCCCTTGACCGCGCTCTTGATGCCGTCGAAGGCGCGGCCGGCGATGCCCTTGAGCCCGCCCCAGATGCTGGACAGCTTGTCCTTGACGGCGCGGAAGGCGTTGGGGATCGCGGACTTGACCCAGTTGACGACCGGGGAGATGACGGCCTTGATGCCCTTCCAGACGCTGGAGACGACGGTCTTGATCGCCTTCAGCGCGGTGCTGATGACCTTTTTCCAGGTGTTGACATAGGTCTTGATGACCGTGGCGATGGCCTTGACGACCTTGGAGATCGCCGACTTGATGCCGTTCCAGACCGACTTGATCAGCTTCGCGGCGTTCTTCATGATCGGCCCGATGGCCTTCATGACGGTGCTGATCACGGACTTGATGACGTCGAAGGCGGTCTTGAGGACCTTCTGCATGGTCTTCGACTTGGTCGCCATCTCGACGACCTTCTGGATGAGCGGCATGAGCAGGTCCATGAGCATGCCGAAGAAGTTGCCCTTCATCGACTTGTTCATCTTGTCCTGGCCCTTGGCCGCCTTGCTCGCCCCGGACTCGTACTTGCCGAGGTTCTTCCCGGCGGTGCTACCGGTCTTCCCGGCCTTGGCGACCGACTTCTCGGCCTTGTCGGCGGCGGATTTGAGGTCCTTGAGCTCCTTCTCGGTGCTTTGGGACGCCGACTTCAGGGTCTTGAGCTGTCCGGCGCCCTTCTGGCTGGCGGTGCCCAGATTCTTGGCGGCGGTTCCGGCGGCGCTGGCCTTCTGCTTGAAGTCCTGAAGGGAGCCGGACGCCTTCTTCAGTGAACTGACGAGGCTCATGTGTTGTCTCCTGGACGGTGGTCAGCCCGCGGTCGCGGCCAGTTCACGCATTTCCCGGTTGAGGTTGCCGATCGAGCTGGCGAGCCCGCTGACGTTCTGATGGTTCTTCGCCGCGCTCTCCAGCTTCTTGGCGGCGGAGGCCATCTGGCGCATGGCGCGGGGGGTGGCGAGGCCGCGGACCTTGTCGCGGTAGGTGCCGATCTGAGAGTTGAGTTCCCGCATCGCGTCCGTGACGGCGGTGATGCGCTCTTCCGAGGGAAGGGCGACCGGCTGGGCGGCGCCGGTGCCGGCGGCCGCCTCCTCCGGCTTCAGTCCCCACCTTTTCGGTTTGCCGTTCGCCCTGGTTTGTCCATCTGGGAGGCGGCCGTAGTACTGCCGTTGACGTTCTTCCTCCGGCCGCTGGGCACCGAATACGAAGCCTTGCCGTTCTCGTCCCGTCCAGGCCAGAGTCAGTTTCTTGATTGATGCCGCGAGACCGACCATTATTCCGACGCCGGCGGTGACGGCGGTTGCGACGAGAAGGAACTTGGCTATTATGTCGCCACCTTTGGCGACGTCGAGAAACTCTTTGACCGGAGACATCTCCTTGACGAGATCTTTCCAGGTCTGAGGTTCTTCTTTCTTCTCCGGTCCTTTCTTTATGGCCTCCTCGAGGTCTTTGACCTTGGAGTCGAAGTGCTTAGTGGTCAGCGCCGACTTGTGGTGAGTGTCGAGTGCTGTCTCGACGTCGACCACCTTGTCGTACACCTCGTCAGTGGTGTGTTGTCCCACGGGTTGCTCCTTTTCGGCGGCCAAGCGAACCTGATGATGCGGTCAATGGACATGAAACGGGTCATAGTTGGCCCGTGGCGGAAAGATCATGCTCTTGTTCGTGCTGCGCGCTACCGGTAAGCTTCGCTGCGCCTGTACTGATAATTGGAGTGCGTGTGAGAGTCTGGTATTTTTTCTTGGCGACGGGAGTCTTTGCTGTCGCTTGCGTGTTCTTCTTTTTCGCTTTCGCGATATGGAGTTCCGGGCGGACGGATTCCAATGCCGTGCCGAGACCGAAGCTCGTGGCACTTGACATAGTCGCCGGTATGGCGCTCACAGGGCTTTGTCTGTGGATTCTGTCGCTCTGAGGTACTGAGCTGCCGAGGCGGAGGGGCGGACGCTGGGCGACTTCCGGAACCGTCGAAGCGTTCGAGGCTGGGGCGGGAAAGCGACGCGGTGTCGGGTTACCGCCGGTCGGCGCGTCGGGCCTCGCTCAAGGCGTCCGACCAGCCTGCCGCGTAGGCGCGTGACTCGCGGATGAGTAGTTCCTCGTACACCCGGTCGAGCAGGGTCTCGCTGTCAGGGGCCGGGGTGCGCAGGAGGTGGGCGAGACGGGCGTAGGTGTCGATCGGCTGATGCGGGGTGTCGCTGGTGCCAGTCGCCATGTCGGCCTGCCTTCCGGTCTGTCCGCTGGGCTGTGGTGCGGCCGGCGCACCGAGGCGATCGAGCCGTAAGGGACGTGTCCCGGCTGGACCTGCCCGGCGATCCTGAGACCGCCGGGCGGGACCGGGGACGTCGTGCGGGTGACCCGGGAAGCGGGCGGCCGGTGCCGCGGGGGACGGTCGGAGGCGCCGGACCCCCGCTGAACCCCGGGGCACGGACCGATGCGGGTCGGTTCAGCCGAAGAACCGGGCCAGTTCGGCCGGAGACGGAGACGGGGGAGCGGACGTGTTCGCAGCCGCGCCGACCGCGTGTTCGTCCGCGGCCAGGTCGGCGGACCGGCTCCCCTCCTCGTTCCCGCCCTCGGTCTCGTCCGTGTCCGCGTCCTCCGACGCATCCCCGGGGCGCGGCACCGGCACCGGCGGTTCCGGCTGGTCGCCCTCCTCCGAGTTGACGGAGGCGAACATCCAGTTGGCCGCCGCGAGATGGTCCACGGCGGCGGCCAGCAGATGGTCCGTCACCGACCAGTCGGCGGCCTCGCCGTGCAGGTCGCGGTTGAGGGCGCTGTCCCGTGGCAGGTGCTTGATGAGCACCGCGAGCCGCCGGCTGGAGAGGCGCTCGCGGTGCCAGTCGAGCAGATCCACCCCGTAGTGCCGGAGCAGATCCGCTTCAAGGGCCTCGGCGTGTTCGTCGACGAACCCGACGAGGCTCAGCCTTCCCCCAGGCCGAGCCCGGTCTCCTTGCCGTAAGCCTCCAGGATGGCGGCGATGTCCTGCATGGTGACCTCGTACTGCTCGAAGCGGGCGAACTGCTGCTCGCCCATGAGCAGGCGGAGCAGCCCGTCCACGTCGTTGTCGTCGAGCTTGCGCAGTGCCTTCGCGGTCGCGCGGGACAGTTCCGTGGGCAGGGTGAAGCTCTCGCCGTCGAGCTCGAACGACCAGGTGCGGCCGAGGGCTTCGAGGCGCTGGGCGCGGGCCGCGTTGACATCGAAACGGGACACAGAGGCTCCTTCGTGTGTGGCGTGGGAGGTGAAGAGAGAGGTGACGGGCGGGGCGGTGCCGGCCGCCCCGCCCGCCGGTGGATCAGGCCGCGGCGTACGCGCTGTCCTTCATCACGAAGCTGGCCAGCGGCGAACCGTCCGGCGCGGCCATCGCGGTGAAGGTGATACCGAGCTGCGCCGGGGCCTTGCGGGCCAGCTTGATGTCGTCGGCCGCGGTGACCTGGCCGCGCGGGATGCCGAAGCGGTACGTCACCGCCGTGCTGCCCGACCGGTCGGTGAACTCCAGGCCGAGGGCGCGGGCGTCGGCGTACGGACGGTCCGCGATGTCGTACTTGTAGACGCCCGAGGAAGTGGCGCCGCCCGCGCCGGCGATGCTGCCGCCGCCCATGAAGAACGGCAGCGTCTCCTCGTTGAACTGGAGCAGCGAGAACTTCAGCGTCAGGTCCCGGTCGGAGTAGACGAAGTGCACCGGGCTGACGACCTGCCAGACGTCGACCGGCTCCAGCTTGTCCTTCTTGCTGAAGGTGACGCCGTCGCCGGAGGTGTAGCCGAGGTCCTTCCAATCGGTGCCCCAGTCGCCGGCGGTGTCGGCGTCGGTGAACGTCTCCGGGATGGCCGTCCCGGGGGCGGCGATGAAGAGGCGTCCGGCGCCGGCGATACGGATCTCGGAGGTGTTGGTGCCTGCCATGCTCAATCTCCTTGTGAAGGGTGGGAAGGGGTGCCCGGGCCTGTGTGACGGCGTCCGGGCACGACGAAGGCCCCGTCGGATGACGGGGCCTTCGGGCTGATGGGGCCCCCGGGTGAGGGGGCGGGCGGGTCAGTAGACGTCGACCGCGACCTTGAGCACGCACACGTAGCGGTTGGCCGCGGCGTACAGGTAGTCGGGCATCCAGCGCGGGCCGTCCTGTTCGACGACGTCGGTGATGACGTTCGTGCCGACGGTGCGGCCCGCCGCGGCCAGCAGCGCGCGCCGGCCCGCGTTGGCCAGGGTGTGCGCGGTGGCCTTGTCCGGCCCGTACACCTCCAGCTCGATCAGCGGCTCGTCGACGTGCAGTTCGCCGACCCAGGCGCCGCCGCGCCGGTTGACCAGCACCGCGGCGGCGGTGCCGTCGAAGTCCGCGGGCGGCTCGACCGCGACGAGCGCGGTGGCCAGGCCCGGGTCGTCCTCCAGGATCTCGACGACCAGCCTCTCGACTTCGATGAAGGCGCTCGGGGGCGGGACGGGTGTGGTCATGCCGGGTTCACCTCGGGACGGTGGGGCGCACGGGGCGCCGGGACGGGGTATGGGCTCACCGGCTGCGGACTGCGGGCCGGAAGGCGCCGGGCGGGCGCCGCGCGGAGGGAGCGGGGGAGGCGCGTGGCGCGCCGGCCCGGCGGGAGCGGCGGCATGGCTGCCCGACTGGCGGGCACAGCTCCGCCGCTGCACCAACTGTGACACTGATCGTGCGCGCGCGCAACAAAACAAGGGAGTGGGGTCCGCGTATCGGTTTCGCGGGCGCGGGTGTGGAGAAAGATCGCAACGGCCTGTCATATGCGGGGCGTTCGCATCGACTCTGCGTTACCCTGGGGATCGCTTCGAACGTATATTCGAACAAGGTGGTGAGGTCGTTGACGACGATGAACGGGCGGAGGCCGGTTGCCGGCGGTGAGTGGTCATGGTGACCGGGGGGCCGCGGGAGCGCCTCGCCGACGTGACGGCCGCCGCCGTCGCGGTGGCGGTGGAATCCGCGCAGGCCGGTCGGTACAGCGGCGAGGTCGGACGCACCCTGGCCGCCGTCGTGGGCGAGGTCGGGGCGCGGATCGCCGACGACGCCGAAGTGCGCGGGTTCGCGCTGGGCTGGCAGGAGGCCGTGGCGGCCCGGTCGGTCCCCAGAGCCGCGGAACCGCGCTGACCGATGTCCTCGGTGGCCGATGTACGGCCGCCATGACTCACGTAGACGTCACGCCGAGTGACTGTCGCGCGCCGATGACCCGCAGGCCCGCTCCGGTCCGCGCGGCACCGGTCCCCGACGCCGCCCGCCGTCGTCCGAACACGAGGAAGCCCCCGGTTCCGAAAGACGGAACCGGGGGCGCTGTCCTGCCGTGGCCGGTGTGCTCAGCCGGCGCCGGTCGCGCGGCGCCGGGTGGCGCGCTCGGCGGCGAAGACGTCCTCCAGGCGGTAGAGGTGGGTACGGCCCTGGCGGCCGGCCGGGGCGAGGTGGCCGAGCTGCACCCACTTGCGGATCGTCGCCGGCGCGACCCCGGCCTCCTGGGCGGCGAGGACGCCGGTCACCAGCGTGGCACCGGCGGCGTACGGGGAGGTGTTCACCGGGCCTCACCCGCCGGACGCGCGTCCGGCAGCGCGTCCCACGCGTCCCGCTCCCAGAGATGGCGGAAGGCCGGGTCGGTGGCGCAGTCGCAGTCCGTACTCCCGCACCGGCAGCCGGGGTTGACGCACAGCACCGCGTCCCGGTCCGGGAAGGCGCGCAGGGAGACGGAGTCGCACCACGGGCAGCGGCCGGGCAGCCGGACCATGGTCTCGGTCTCGCCCAGGGCGCGGGCGCAGCGGCGGGCCATGCGGCGCAGTTCGTCCCGCGCGTGGCGGGCGAGCACGGGGTCGGCGGCTGTTCGGCCGAGCAGTCCGGCGATCCGGGCGAGGCGTTCCGGGACCGGGGCGCGGCGGGGGCGGCCCAGACCGAGCCGGTCGTACAGCGCCTCCTCCAGTTCCGTCACGCCGTCGGTGATGTCACGCACCGCGTCCGACACGTGCAGCCGCACGGGAGCGGCCGCGTGGCCGGGGACGGCGAGGCCGTGCTCCTGCTCGTTGCGCAGCGCCTCCTCGCGTTCCTCGCGCAGCAGCGCGGCCCGGGCGGCCCGCTCGGCGGGGCCGGGGACGTGCGGCTGCGCCCTCGGACGGCTCCCCGCCGAGGGGGCCAACTCGTCGAGCAGGTCGGGGAAGTGGCGCCGCAGGGCCGTCGCCCACAGGGCCGCGTCCCGGGCCGGGCCGGTGCCGTCGCCGCCGTCGGCTCGCGCATGCGCGGCACGCGGTACGGAGGTCGGGCGCGGGGCGGCGGCGGTTCGCGCGGACGTTCGCTCAGTCATGGCGTGGCCCTTCTCGTGCGGGAGGTGCGAGGGTTTCGCGGTGATCGGGTGGTGGGCGGGCGGGAGCCGGGTGTCCGGGCTTCAGGCCGCCGCCGTACGGCGCCGCCCCCTGCCCCGGTCCAGGGCGACCGGGCGGCCGTTGTGCCACAGCCGGCCCGCGCACACGCCGTCGAACCAGGTGTCGGCCGGGGCCACCGTCTCCTCGCAGCGCCGCACGACCGGGCACCGGGCGCAGGCGGCGAGGGCCGGGGCGGCTTGGGCGGGGCGGCGGGCGAAGACCGCCTCGGGCGGCAGTCCGGCGCAGGCGGCCGCCTCGGTCCAGGTGTGGTCGAGGGCGGTGAGATGAACGAGGTCCATGAGAACTCCGAGGAACGCGAGTGGCGGGCGGCGAAGGAGGAAGGAGGGACAGCCGCCGCACGGCACACTGACAGATTGCGTGCGAGCTCGCAACGAAAATTCTGACGGTGGGGTTCCGGCCGAACACGGAGGGTGGGGCGCAGGGTGGCGGAGCGGGTGGTCGAAGCATCCTGCCGACGAAATCTCCACATTGCGTGCGTAAAATTTATTATTCCGTGCGCGCAAGCGCGGTAGCCTGGGGCCCGCTCTGGAGGGAGGCGAGCATCCGTGACAGTCAGCGAACTGGAAGCGTTCACGGTCTGGATCGAAGAGGTGATCCGGCGGCGGGGCTACGACATCGACAGTCCGCGCGGCGGCGGCAAGTCGCGCCTGGCCGACGAGGCGGGGGTGCACCGCGCCGCCATCACCCGGCTTCTCCAGCGCCAGAGCATGCCCGATCTGGAGACCATGCGGCGGCTGGCCCATGTGCTCGGCATCCCCCTGCGGGAGATGCTGATCCGCTCCGGGCGGCTCACCGAGGAGGACCTGCCGCTGCCGTCGTCCCCGGACCGCCTCGACCGGTCCGGCGGTGAGCGGCAACAGCTCACCCTGGAGGAGGCCGCCACGGCCCTCGGTATCCCGGCCGAGCAGCGGGAGATGTTCCTGCGCGTCGCCGGACAGTTCCTCCCGGCTCCCGCCGATCGCGACCTCCCCGCCCGCCGCAGCCGTCGCGGCTGAACGCCGCGCGCTTCTCGCGGCGGGCGCAGACACGTTCTGGGCTGCGAAAAGGCGAGACCGTTAAGCTGTTCGAGTCCGTCCCCGGAGGCGGCCTTCGGGCGGGGGACGGGGCGCCCATGCCGGTGACGGCGTACGGCGGTAACGAAGGGGACGTCAGAAAGAGCCGCGCATGGTCGAGGGCGAGAAAGGCTCCCGGCAGGCGAAGGGCTCAGGGGCCCCGACCCGGAACACCCGTGCGGTGGACCCTCAGGACGGAACGGACCAGCGCCCCGGCGACCTGGCCCGGTTGCTCGCCGCGGTGGGCGCACTGCTGGAGCGCTACGAACCCGGCGAACTGGAGATCGTGGCCCGCGAAGAACGCGAACGGGCCGAGTTCGAGGCGTACGGCCAGGGCTGGCGGGATGCCGTCACGCAGTACCGCTCCCTCATCGAACTGGCCACGGCGGTCGGGGGCCTCGGCGACGGCACCGGCAGCGGCCGCACGCCTGGACAGGCGGCGGTCATCCCGTTCCGCCGCCGGGAGCGGACGCCGCCGGGCCGGGACGACCAGGGCAGCCGCGCCGACCCGCCGCGCGCGCCCCGCGTCGACCGGCCTGCCCCGCAGGACGTCCACGGGACCGGGCCCGCCTCCGGAGCCGCGCCTGGCCCTGGGGGCACAGCCGAAGCCGGGGATGCGGCCCGAGCCGGGGCCACGACCGATGCCGAGGATGCGACCGAAGCCGGGGCCACGACCGAAGCCGGGGATGCGGCCGAAGCCGGGGCCACCGGCGGAACCGCGGTCCGCCACGCCGAGGTGGCCTCCTCCGCCGGGCGGCGTGCGCCCGACGAGCCCGAAGAAACGGTCCCGCACGATCCGGCGGAGTCCGGCCCGGGGACCGCTGGAACGGGTTCCCCGGCCGGCCCGGGCGCTGCTCATCCCGACACCGCCGGTCCGGAGACCGCCGGCCCGGAGACCGCCGGCCCGGAGACCGCCGAGCGGGGCGAGGACAGGACGCGGAGCGGCGAACCCCCGGTCTTCACCCCCAAGAACCCCCGCTCCCGCACCCCCACGATCCCGCGCCTCGCCCGTCAGCACCGACCGGGGCGGCCCGGCGAGGAGTAGAGCGGGACGCCCCGGCCCCGGCGCAACCGGTCGTGACGGCGCGGTACGCCGCAAGCATCGGTAGCGTGGAAGCGCGACACCGCGCCCGGACCCGCCGACCCGCCCCCGCCCCTGGGTTTTCCCGCGGTTTTCCGCGCATCCCTGCCGCTCAACCGGTCGACGGCACGGCCGGTCTGGACCGAGCGGCGTTTTCCGGCCGGTACGTCTCTCGAACGCCCCTGTCGACCCGCGCCTCGTGCCGCATCATGGAGGGAAGGTGTCGGGGACGGGAGGCAGCCCGTGTCGCAGTCGTCGTGGCAGCCCGGGCGGGGCGAGGACGAGCCGTCAGCCGGTGGCATGCCGTTTCCGGACCGGCGCGACCATGCGCCGCACTCCCCGTACCCGCACGCCTGGCACGAGTCCGGGGTGCGCACCCCGCAGCCGTGGCCACCTCCCGCCGTCACGCCGATGCTCGCCTCGCACGCCGACCGGGAGCGGGCGGTCGACGTGCTCCGGGCCGGATACGGGGAGGGCCGGCTGGCGAAGGAGGAGTTCGACCAGCGGGTCGCGCGGGCGTACGCGGCGCGGACCGTGGGAGAGCTGGCGGTGCTGGTCGCCGATCTGCCGCAGGGGCCGGCTGGGATCGGGCAGGGGGTGCCGGCCGCCTTTCTGCCGCCGCCGCCGGTCACCAACGGCAAGGCGGTGGGGGCCGTGGTGTGCGGGGCGCTCACCGTGGTCACCGGCGGGATCACCGGGATTCCGGCGGTCGTGCTGGGGCACTCGGCGCGGGCCGAGATCCGGCGCAGCGGGGAGCGCGGGGACGGGCTGGCGCTGACCGGGCTGGTGCTGGGGTGGCTGTCGGTCGCCGGGTGGGCCCTCTTCGTGGTGCTGCTGGTCGTGGCGGGGCTGGCCGCGTCCGGATGAGCCGTGCGGAGCCCGTCCGCGGTGTGGGGTCTTGACCTCGGCCGCATGGCGATGCGGGGCGCCCCTGGTTGTTTTGACCACAGCGAATGCGATAGGTACGCTCAGACCTTGTGCCTGGGGTGTGCCCTGGCGCTCGTGCGTGCCTTGAACCGTGCGGGAGCCGAGCGCGGCCACCGTGATCCGTGCCCTTTTCGCCTCGCGGCGGGAGTCTGCCGGATTCGACACACCCGACCGCGTGGGTCGGCGACGTTCCAGGTTAGCTTCACCATTCGGCACACAGAAACCGGAGAAGTAGTGCCTACGATCCAGCAGCTGGTCCGCAAGGGCCGGCAGGACAAGGTCGAGAAGAACAAGACGCCGGCACTCGAGGGCTCGCCTCAGCGTCGCGGCGTCTGCACGCGTGTGTTCACGACCACCCCGAAGAAGCCGAACTCGGCCCTGCGTAAGGTCGCGCGTGTGCGTCTGACCAGCGGGATCGAGGTCACCGCTTACATTCCGGGTGAGGGACACAACCTGCAGGAGCACTCCATCGTGCTCGTGCGCGGCGGCCGTGTGAAGGACCTGCCGGGTGTTCGCTACAAGATCATCCGCGGCTCGCTCGACACCCAGGGTGTCAAGAACCGCAAGCAGGCCCGCAGCCGCTACGGCGCCAAGAAGGAGAAGTAAGAATGCCTCGTAAGGGCCCCGCCCCGAAGCGCCCGGTCATCATCGACCCGGTCTACGGCTCTCCTCTGGTGACCTCCCTGATCAACAAGGTGCTGCTGAACGGCAAGCGCTCCACCGCCGAGCGCATCGTCTACGGCGCCATGGAGGGCCTGCGCGAGAAGACCGGCAACGACCCGGTCATCACGCTCAAGCGCGCTCTGGAGAACATCAAGCCGACCCTCGAGGTCAAGTCCCGCCGTGTCGGTGGCGCCACCTACCAGGTCCCGGTCGAGGTCAAGCCCGGCCGTGCCAACACCCTGGCGCTGCGCTGGCTCGTCGGTTACTCCCGCGCCCGGCGCGAGAAGACCATGACCGAGCGGCTGCTCAACGAGCTCCTCGACGCCAGCAACGGCCTGGGCGCCGCTGTGAAGAAGCGCGAGGACACGCACAAGATGGCCGAGTCCAACAAGGCCTTCGCGCACTACCGCTGGTAGTCGCTTCCCCCATCGAGACCGAGAGAAGACTGAAGCCTTATGGCTACCACTTCACTTGACCTGGCCAAGGTCCGCAACATCGGGATCATGGCCCACATCGACGCGGGCAAGACGACCACCACCGAGCGGATCCTGTTCTACACCGGTGTGTCGTACAAGATCGGTGAGGTCCACGACGGCGCCGCGACCATGGACTGGATGGAGCAGGAGCAGGAGCGTGGCATCACGATCACCTCTGCTGCCACCACCTGTCACTGGTCGCTGGAGGACGTCGACCACACCATCAACATCATCGACACCCCGGGGCACGTCGACTTCACCGTCGAGGTGGAGCGCTCCCTGCGTGTGCTCGACGGCGCCGTAACGGTGTTCGACGGCGTCGCCGGTGTCGAGCCGCAGTCCGAGACGGTGTGGCGTCAGGCGGACCGCTACGGCGTTCCGCGTATCTGCTTCGTCAACAAGCTGGACCGCACCGGTGCCGAGTTCCACCGCTGCGTCGACATGATCAGCGACCGCCTGGGTGCGCAGCCGCTGGTCATGCAGCTCCCGATCGGTGCCGAGGCCGACTTCAAGGGCGTCGTCGACCTGGTGACGATGAAGGCGTTCGTCTGGTCCGCCGAGGCGACCAAGGGCGAGATGTACGACATCGTCGACATCCCGGAGACGCACACCGAGGCTGCCGAGGAGTACCGCGGCAAGCTGCTGGAGGCCGTCGCCGAGAACGACGAGGAGATGATGGAGCTGTACCTGGAGGGCCAGGAGCCTTCCGTGGAGCAGCTCTACGCGGCGATCCGCCGTATCACCATCGCCTCCGGCAAGGGCGAGGGCACCACGGTGACCCCCGTCTTCTGCGGCACCGCGTTCAAGAACAAGGGCGTCCAGCCCCTGCTCGACGCGGTCGTGCGCTACCTGCCGTCGCCGGTCGACATCGAGGCCATCGAGGGCCAGGACGTCAAGGACCCGGAGAAGGTCGTCAAGCGCAAGCCGTCCGACGACGAGCCGCTGTCCGCGCTGGCGTTCAAGATCATGAGCGACCCGCACCTCGGCAAGCTCACCTTCGTCCGCGTGTACTCCGGCCGCCTGGAGTCCGGCACCTCGGTGCTGAACTCCGTCAAGGGCCGCAAGGAGCGCATCGGCAAGATCTACCGCATGCACGCCAACAAGCGTGAGGAGATCGAGTCGGTGGGCGCCGGCGACATCGTCGCCGTGATGGGTCTGAAGCAGACCACCACCGGCGAGACGCTGTGCGACGAGAAGAGCCCGGTGATCCTGGAGTCCATGGACTTCCCGGCGCCGGTCATCGAGGTCGCGATCGAGCCCAAGTCCAAGGGCGACCAGGAGAAGCTGGGTGTCGCCATCCAGCGCCTCGCGGAGGAGGACCCCTCCTTCCAGGTCTCCACCAACGAGGAGACCGGCCAGACCGTCATCGGCGGTATGGGCGAGCTGCACCTCGAGGTGCTGGTCGACCGGATGCGGCGCGAGTTCAAGGTCGAGGCCAACGTCGGCAAGCCGCAGGTCGCGTACCGTGAGACGATCCGCAAGGCCGTCGAGAAGGTCGAGTACACCCACAAGAAGCAGACCGGTGGTACGGGCCAGTTCGGCCGCGTCATCATCGCCGTCGAGCCGATCGAGGGTGGCGACGCGTCCTACGAGTTCGTCAACAAGGTCACCGGTGGCCGCATCCCGAAGGAGTACATCCCTTCGGTCGACGCCGGCTGCCAGGAGGCCATGCAGTTCGGCATCCTCGCCGGTTACGAGATGACCGGTGTGCGCGTGACCCTGCTCGACGGTGCGTACCACGAGGTCGACTCCTCGGAGCTGGCCTTCAAGATCGCCGGTTCGCAGGCTTTCAAGGAGGCCGCGCGCAAGGCGTCCCCCGTGCTCCTGGAGCCGATGATGGCCGTCGAGGTCACCACGCCCGAGGACTACATGGGTGACGTGATCGGCGACATCAACTCCCGCCGTGGCCAGATCCAGGCCATGGAGGAGCGGGCGGGTGCCCGTGTCGTGAAGGGCCTCGTGCCCCTGTCGGAGATGTTCGGCTACGTCGGAGACCTCCGCAGCAAGACGTCGGGTCGCGCGAGCTACTCGATGCAGTTCGACTCCTACGCCGAGGTTCCGCGGAACGTCGCCGAGGAGATCATCGCGAAGGCCAAGGGCGAGTAACGGACCTCGCGTCCACGCCGTAGGCTTGACTCCGGAGCCTCAAGGGGCGAACCACCGCGATCGCGGCGGATCGCCCCGCGGGCCCGGGTTTTGACAGCAAAGATCACCTGGCGCCGATGAAGTAAGGCGTACCAGAACCACTCCACAGGAGGACCCCAGTGGCGAAGGCGAAGTTCGAGCGGACTAAGCCGCACGTCAACATCGGCACCATCGGTCACATCGACCACGGTAAGACGACCCTCACGGCCGCCATTACCAAGGTGCTGCACGACGCGTACCCGGACCTGAACGAGGCCACCCCGTTCGACAACATCGACAAGGCGCCGGAAGAGCGTCAGCGCGGTATCACCATCTCCATCGCGCACGTCGAGTACCAGACCGAGGCGCGTCACTACGCCCACGTCGACTGCCCGGGTCACGCGGACTACATCAAGAACATGATCACGGGTGCGGCGCAGATGGACGGCGCCATCCTCGTGGTCGCCGCGACCGACGGCCCGATGCCGCAGACCAAGGAGCACGTGCTCCTGGCCCGCCAGGTCGGCGTCCCGTACATCGTCGTCGCCCTGAACAAGGCCGACATGGTGGACGACGAGGAGATCATGGAGCTCGTCGAGCTCGAGGTCCGTGAGCTCCTCTCCGAGTACGAGTTCCCCGGCGACGACCTCCCGGTCGTCAAGGTCTCCGCTCTCAAGGCCCTCGAGGGCGAGAAGGAGTGGGTGGACTCCGTCCTCAACCTGATGAAGGCCGTCGACGAGTCGATCCCGGAGCCGGAGCGCGACGTCGACAAGCCGTTCCTCATGCCGATCGAGGACGTCTTCACCATCACCGGTCGCGGTACGGTCGTCACCGGCCGTATCGAGCGCGGTGTCCTCAAGGTGAACGAGGAAGTCGAGATCATCGGCATCAAGCAGGAGAAGACCAAGACCACGGTTACGGGCATCGAAATGTTCCGTAAGCTGCTGGACGAGGGTCAGGCCGGTGAGAACGTCGGTCTGCTGCTCCGCGGCATCAAGCGCGAGGACGTCGAGCGCGGCCAGGTCATCATCAAGCCGGGCACCGTCACCCCGCACACGGAGTTCGAGGCCCAGGCTTACATCCTGTCCAAGGACGAGGGTGGCCGCCACACGCCGTTCTTCAACAACTACCGCCCGCAGTTCTACTTCCGTACGACGGACGTGACCGGCGTGGTGACCCTCCCCGAGGGCACCGAGATGGTCATGCCGGGTGACAACACCGAGATGAAGGTGGAGCTCATCCAGCCCGTCGCCATGGAGGAGGGCCTGAAGTTCGCCATCCGCGAGGGTGGCCGGACCGTGGGCGCCGGCCAGGTCACCAAGATCACCAAGTGACCTAGTGGCTCCTGAGGGGCCCGTACGACTTCGGTCGTGCGGGCCCCTTCGCCGTGTCCGGCGGGGATACTTGTGCCCGTCATCGATCGCCTGTTCGTACGACTGCGAGAGTGAGTGCCGTGAGTAGCGTCCCGCCCGCCGACCGCCCGGACGAGGGACCCGAGGGGTCCGCGATATCCGACGAGGAACTGGAGCGGTTCCTGCGGGAGGCGGCCGAGGGCACCGGGACGCCGCCGAAGGAGCCGTCGGCGCGGGCCCGGATGGTGGCCCGGCGGCTGCGCGAGGAGGAGCCCGCCCCGACCGCGTGGCGCCCGGGACCTCCGGTACCGGTCGGCACGGGCGGCCGGACCCGGCGGCGCGGGCTGCTCACCGCGGTCGGCGTGCTGATCGCCGCGCTCGTCGCCGTGATCGCCGTACGCCCCTCGCTGCTGCTGGACCGGTTCCGCGGGGACGCGGCGGAGACCGGCGCGTCCCCGGCGCCCGCCCAGGGGCCGACCCGCGCCGACCCGTTCCGGGGCTCGCCCGCCGCCGGCTGGGCGGAGGGCGCGGACGCCATCGTGCCCCCGGCGGCCAGGGCGGTCTCCGGTGTCACCGAGACGGAGGTGGCGCGGGCGCTGCGCCGCACGAAGGAGTTCCTGGTCGCCGCCAACCTCGACCCGGGCGTGCTGCGCGGCGACCGGCCGGAGAAGGCGATCGCCCTGCTGGACCCGAAGAGCCCCGGGCTGCTGGCCAAGGTGGAGCGGTCGCTGCGCGCGCCGGACCGCACCGACGACCCGCTGCTGCTGTTCACCCGGTTCGACCCGGCCCGGGCGCGGGTCCTCGGCGACGTGGTCAAGGTGCGCGGCGAGATGACGGTGCGCGCGGGTGAGCCCGGGGTGGCCGAGGTGCGCGCCGACTACACGTTCGTGTACCCCCTGGTGCGCGCGGAGGGCGGCGACGAGGTCGCGCGGACCGTCGTCCGGCGCAGCCTCACCGTCGCGGTGTCCGACCCCGACCGCTGGGACGTCACCGAGGGGAAGCTGCTGCCGAAGGCGTACTTCTCCGACTTCGGCAACACCGCCTGCGAGGTGTACGACGGCTATCTGCACCCCTCGTTCGCCGAAGGGCCCGCCACCGGCGAACCGGCGACGGGCCCCACCGTCGACCCCTACGACCGGAGCAGGCCGCTGACGGGGGACGGGCGCGAGGAGTGCGGGGAGGTCACCCGCACCTGACGCCCGGGCGGGCGGGGGCGGGGAAGTCACCCGCGCGGCATGCCCGTACGTCAGGACGGGGGAGGTCGCCCCGCGCTCCCGTCACGGGGTGCGGGCTCACGCCCGCTGCCACAGTGCGGGGACGTTCGGGGGCTCCCAGCCGGGCTGGGCCTGGTGCGCCTGGAGGCACCGGTAGGTCGCGCCGCCGTACGTCACGGTGTCACCGGCCTGGTAGACGGTGCCGACCGCCCAGGTGCCGCCGGGGGTGCCGGGGTCGCCCGGGTCACCGGGGTCGCCGGGGCCGCCGGTGGTGGTCTTCAGGGTGAGGCCGTAGTTCTGGAGCAGCGGGTTGATCGGCTGGAAGTACGTGGTGCCGCCGCTGGTGCAGTTGCCCGAGCCGCCCGAGGTGACGCCCTGCGCCTGGCTGCCGGAGATGAAGGAACCGCCGGAGTCGCCGGGCTCGGCGCAGACCGAGGTGCGGGTGACGCCGGTGATGGTGCCCTCGGGGTAGGTCACGCTGGTGTTGAGCTGCTGGACGGTGCCGCAGTGCCAGCCGGTGGTCGAGCCGGACCGGCACACCGAGGCGCCGACCGTGGCCTGCGTGGACCCGGTGACCTGGACGTTCTGCCCGCCGGCGCCGCTGACGTACGGCGTGGCGGTCCAGTTGGCGTTGGTGGCCACCCACGCCATGTCGCGGCCGGGGAAGACCGAGCCCTGGAAGGTGCCCTGCGCCACCCGGTTGGCGCCGGTGGTGCTCGCCCCGGCCTGGCCGCAGTGACCGGCGGTGGCGAAGCCCTGCTGGGTGCCCCGGGTGACGGGGAAGCCGATGGAGCAGCGGCTGCTGTTGTTGATGTAGTACGCCTCGCCGCCCCGCAGGTCGTACAGGGCCCTCGGCCGCTCGGCCGTGGTCTCGACGCGGCCGACGGAGGCGTCGAGCCCGGCGGCCTTCAGCAGGGCGCGCGCCGCGGCGGGGCGGACGGCCTGGACGACCACTGTGTTGCTGGGCACGTCGACGTAGCGGACCGGGGCGTCGGCGGTGTCCCGGCCGCGCGCCGCCCGGTCCAGGCGGGCCTTGGCGGCGTCCAGGTCGGTCAGCGAGTGGCGGACGACGGCGGCCCGCGCGCCCTGTGCCTCGATGGCCGGGACGTCGGCGGCGTCGGTGGTGGCCACGGTGAGCACGCCGGACTCGGCGCCGCGCACCCAGGCGCCCGCGTAGTCGGCGCCGAGGGCGAGACGCAGTCTTCCGGCGGTGGCGCCCGCCTCGGCCTCGTTGGCCAGGCGCCGCTCGGCCTGCCCCCTCTCCAGGCCGAGGTCGCGTTGCAGGGCGCGCAGGAGGGCGGGGGGCGCGGCGTCGGTGCGCAGGGTCTGAGCGGCGGTGGGGGAGGCGCCGGTGGGGGAGGAGCGGAAGGCGGCGGGGGTGGCCGCGGGGGTCGCACCCGCGTTCGTGGAGCCGCTGAGCCCGGCCACGAACAGGGCGGCCGTCGCCGCGGTGGCGGCACAGACGGCTCTGGTGCGTCGGTGGAGCATGGGGGATCTCCTCGGTTTCGGTCACGTGCGGGGCCACGTGCGGTGGGGAAGTGCCGAAACCGTAGGGAGGGCGGCCGGCCGCCGGTAAGACATCGGCCGGCCCCCTGCCCGGCGTTATGGCACCCGGTGGGCCGCCGGCCAGCGGGTGTAGCTGTCGCTGCGCGCGGCGGCGCCGGCGTGCGCCATGCGGGCCACCGGCGTTATGGAACCCGGTGGGCCGCCGGCCAGCGGGTGTAGCTGTCGCTGCGCGCGGCGGCGCCGGCGTGCGCCATGCGGGCCACCGGCGTCATGGCACCCGGTGGGCCGCCGGCCAGCGGGTGTAGCTGTCGCTGCGCGCCGCCACGCCCGCGTGCGCCAGGCGGGCCTCGGCCAGGACGGTGCCGGCGGTGTCGGCGTGGCGGCTCCCGGCGTGCCAACCGAGCAGGTGCCGCCAGGCCAGCGGCGTACCGGTGAGCGGCCGGGTCACCACCCCGTCGGTCGCCGGGAAGGTCGCCCGGCACAGCCCGGCCGCCCGCCCGGCCTGCACCAGGTGGACCAGGGCGGTGGGGTCGGTCTCGTACAGGTGGCGCGGGGTGAACCCGGCGCGGGCGCACGCCGCGGTGAAGCAGTCCCCGAAACATCCGTCGCCCGGCACGCACGCCCAGTCCTCGCCGGCCAGCTCGCCGAGGCCGATCTCGGTGGCGTCGGAGAGCGGGTGCCGCGCGGGCAGCATCACGAAGACCGGGTCGACGGCCACCTCGCGCCAGACCAGGCCGTCCGCGCCGGGCGGTGCGGCCGACCCGCAGGTCCCGGCGAGGGCGAAGTCCAGGCGGCCCTCGGCGAGCAGGGCGGCCAGCCGCCGCTCGGACCAGGAGGTGCGGGTGGTCACCCGGGCGTCGGGGGCGGCGTCCGCGAGCCGGACGAGCAGGGCGCCGAGCAGCGGGCCGTGGGTGCCGCCGAGCCGCAGGTGGCCGGGGCCGCGCGGGGTCCGGGCGAACCGGGCGGCCTCCCGCTGCAGCTCCGTGACGGCGGGCAGGACGACCCGGGTGCGTTCGAGGACGAGTTCGCCGAGCGGGGTGGCCCGTACGCCGTGCCGGCCGCGTTCGAACAGCACGCCGCCGAGGGCCCGTTCGATCCGCTTGAGCTGTGCGCTCAGCGCGGGCTGCGCGAGGCCCAGGGCGGTCGCCGCCCGGGTGAGACTCCCGGCCTCGGCGATGGCCCGGACGGTCCTGAGATGCCGCAACTCCAGCTCCATGAGGGGAGCTTGCGTCGGGGGCGGGGCTGGGGCAAGGGGTTGGTGTGGACCAATGCCCGGGAGCGGCTGCCCGCCCGCCCCCCGGCGGCGGGTGAACACCTGTCCAACACTGTGCGAGATCTTCGGTACAGCTTGGCGGGGGCCCTACCGCGATGGTGAGCGGTGTTCTTCTCTGGACGGATGAGACAACCGCTCCCGCCCCTGACCAAGGCGGCGACCAGGACCGTGTCCGTGCCCGACCGGCGCTCTCCGGCGCGGGCGCGGCACGCCGCCGTGCCCGGCGGGCGGCGGACCGGGCGCCGGCTGTACGTGATCGACGGCGTCCGGCTGGTCGCCGCCCTGATGGTGGCGGTGCACCACTACGCGGGCACGCGCCGGGTGGACCGGCCGGGGAACGCCGTCTGGGACCGGCCGGTGTCGGAGATCATGCCGACCGTCTTCCGGTTCGCGTCCTACGGCTGGATCGGCGTGGAGATCTTCTTCGTGATCAGCGGCTTCGTGATCTGCATGTCCTGCTGGGGGCGCACACCGAGGCAGTTCTTCGTCTCCCGGGTGATACGCCTCTACCCGGCGTACTGGTTCGCGATCGCGTTCACCACGGCCGTCCTGATCGCCGTACCCGGTGTGTGGGAGCGGCTCAGGCTGCGCGAGATCCTGCTCAACCTCACCATGCTCCAGTCCGGCTCGGCGGTGCCGAACGTCGACGGGGTGTACTGGACCCTCTGGTCCGAGCTGCGGTTCTATCTGCTCTTCCTGGTCGTGGTGGCGATGGGGCTGACGTACCGCAGGGTGGTGGTCTTCTGCTGCGTGTGGGGCGCGGCGGCGATGCTCGCGCCGGTCTCCCACTTCCGGCTGTTCGAGCTGGTCGCCAACCCGGAAGGCGCCTGGTACTTCATCGCCGGTCTGGCCCTGTACCTGATGCACCGCTTCGGGCAGGACCTGCTGCTGTGGGGGATCCTGGCGCTGGCCTGGCTGATGGGCCAGATGGAGCTGGGGGAGCGGATCGACGAGGTGGAGCACGTCTCCGGCTGGCGGGGCAGCGTCGTGATCTTCACCGCCTTCCTGCTCTTCATGGTGGCGGTCGCGCTCGGGTACACCGACCGGATCCGCTGGAAGTGGCTGGTGACGGCGGGTGCGCTGACGTATCCGCTGTACCTGCTGCACTACGTCGCCGGGACCACGCTGATCAGCCGCCTGCGGGACACCATGGACCCGCGGCTGCTGGTGGCGGCGGTGATCGCCGGTTTCTGCCTGCTGAGCTGGCTGGTGCACCGGTGCGTGGAGCGTCCGGTGTCCCGGCTGCTGAAGTCCGGCCTGGACACGTCGTTCGCGCGGCTGCGGAACGCGCGGGCGGAGTGACCGGGCGCGGTGACCGGGTGCGGTGACCGGGTGCGGTGACCGGGCGGTGGCGGTCGCGGCGGCGGGCGGTGACACCATGACGGGACCCGCCCCAGCGAACGAGGAGGCCGCGGAGGCATGGCCCGTTACCCCGAGACGTCGACCGTCGAACGCGACGGCTTCCGGATCAAGGTGCCGGAGTCCTGGTGGGAGTTCGACGTACGGCCCGAGTCGCGCGACGACTCGATCCGGCGGACGGTGGCCGAGCGCGTGCGCCGGCACCCGGAGCTGGCCCCGCACCGCGCCGCGTACGTGTCCTTCCTCCAGAAGGCGGCGGCCGACGCGTGGCGGTCCGGGGCGCTGTACTGCGGCTGCATGGCGGAGAACTTCGGCAGTTCGCTGCCCGTCACCGGCTCGGTGACGGTGTCCCTGGTCGGCGGCCGCACCGCCGCCGGCGACCCGCTGCCGACCGAGCCCGCCGCCATCGCCGCGCGGCTCGCCGTCAAGGAGGCGCGCAAGGCCGGCGACTCCTGGCGCGAGGTGACGACCGTCGACATCCCGGGCGTCGGCCCGGCCGCCCGCACCCACGGCGTCGAGGACGTGCCGGTCCCCGGCGACGCGCTCGGCCGGACCGTGCGCGCGGTGCTGATGCAGACGTACATCCCGGTCCCCGGCCAGGAGGGCAAGGTCGCCCTGGTCGCGGGCAGCAGCCAGGTCCTGGACCTCGCGGAGTCCTTCTTCGACCTCTTCGACGCGGTCACGTCGACGTTCCGGTTCACGGGGTGACGCTCTCCGGTCACCTTTCGCGGTCCTGACGCGCCTTGTACATTCGCGGGGGCTACGGCAGGTGCTGGTGATACGGGGGTTGCGGCATGGCGGGCCACAGGCCGGCGGATTGGCACGTCCTCGACCTGGACCGGGACCCGACCCCCGGCGACCCGGACCGGGTGCGCCAACTGGCGAAGACGCTGCACGACTTCGCCGACGACGTCTCCGACGCGCTGCGCCTGGTCAAGGGGATGGCCGGGGAGGGCACCCTGGCGGAGTGGGCGGGCAAGTCGGCCACCGTCTTCAAGGACGAGTTCTCCGGCGTACCGAAGAACCTGAGGAAGCTGCACACCTCGTACACGATGTGCGGGGACGCGCTGGCGGACTACTGGCCGAAGCTGGAGCGGGCCCAGGCACTGGCGGACAAGGCGCTCAGGAAGGCGCGGGAGGCCCGGGAGGACCTCTCCGCCGCGCAACGGCGGCTCTCCTCGGCCGACTCCTGGCTGACGGCGGCGACGAAGGAAGCCGACAAGTACCAGGACGACCCTTCCAGCCGCAGGTCGGACGCGGACCAGCCGGACGAGGCGAAGGTGCGTGCCGCGACCCGCGACGTTCGGCACGCCCAGAGCGCCCGCACCACGGCGCGGTCGGCCGTCGACGACGCCGAGGACGCGCTGGCCGCGGCGAAGAAGATGGCCGAGGACGCGCGGAAGATGCGCGAGGAGGCCGCCCGCGAGGCCAAGACGAAGATCGACGAGGCATCGGACGCGGGCATCCGGAACCGGTCCTGGTGGGAGGAGGCCGGCGACTGGTTCACCGACAACTGGGACACCATTGTCGCCGTCTGCAAGGTCGTCGTCGCCGTCGTCGGCATCATCGCGATGATCATCGGCGGCCCGATCCTCGGCGCGATCGTCCTGGTGGCGGCCCTGGTGGTCCTCGCCGACACCCTCCACAAATACTCCAGAGGCCAGGCGTCCCTGTGGGACGTGGGACTGGCGGCACTGGACTGCGTACCCGGGATGAAGGGGCTGACGACGCTCGGGGGACTGGCCAAGGGGCTCAAGGCCCTGGGCAGGACCGGGCTCAAGGGCATGGCCCTGGGCCTGAGGGGGATGGGACCGCGCCTGAAGGGTCTGGGCCGGTCGATGAAGAACCTCTTCACCTGCGGCGACCCGATCGACATGGCCACCGGCCAGATGGTCATGTCGATCACCGACGTGGCCCTGCCCGGCGTACTGCCCCTCGTACTGGAACGAAGCCACCGCAGCGGAGTGACGGCGGGCCGCTGGTTCGGCGCGAGCTGGACCTCCACCCTGGACCAGCGCCTGCTGCTCGACACGGACGGCATCCGGTTCATCGGGGCCGACGGGACCGTGCTGTACTACGCGATCCCGGAACCCGGTGCGCAGATGCGGCCGGTCTTCGGCCCCGACTGGCGGCTGAGCTGGGACGGCTCACCGGACGCCGACATCCTGCTGCGGCAGCCCGAGAGCCGTACGACCCTGCGCTTCGGGCGGGTCCCGGGCGGCCGGGAGGCGGAACTCCCGCTCGTCGGCGTCACCGACCGCAACGGCAACTCCATCGAGGTGCGCTACCGGGCGGACGGGTCACCGAGCGAGCTGGTCCACCACGGCGGATACCGGATCGGCGTCACCACCGCCTCCGGCCGCATCACCGCCCTGACCCTGCTCAGCGCCCCCGACCAGCCACGACTGGTCGGCTACGAGTACGACGGGACCGGCCGGCTCACCGGTGCCGTCGACTCCTCCGCCGTGCCCCAGCGCTACCGCTACGACGCGGCGCAGCGGATCACCGGCTGGCGGAGCAGGACCGGTGACTGGTACCGCTACACGTACGACGACACCGGCCGCTGCGTCCGTACCGGCGGAGACAGCGGCGTACTGGCCTACTCCTACGCCTACGACGACGAGACCCGCACCACCGTGGCCACGGACTCCCTCGGCCACTCGATCGCCTACACCTTCACCGAGGACCTCCTGCCGGTCCGGGAGACGGACCCGCTGGGACACACGGTCACCCGGAGGTGGGACGCGGACGGGCAACTGGTGGAGCTCACGGACCAACTCGGCCGCACCACCCGCTACCACCACGACCGGCACGGCAACGTCACCGGGATCACGCGCCCCGACGGCGGCGTCATCCGCCGGGAGTACGACGAGCACGGCCAGGTCACCAGGGTGACGCAGCCGGACGGCAGCACCTGGGAGTCGGTCTACGACGACCGGGGCAACCGGATCGCGGTCGTCGACCCGCTGGGCGCGACCACGTCCGTCACCTTCGACGAACGCGGCGCGGTCACCGGCGTCACCGATCCGCTGGGCACCCGCCGGCAGACCCTCGTCAACGACGCGGCCGGTCTCGTCGTCGGCACCACCGACGCGCTGGGAGCGACCAGCGCCTTCGTGCGGGACGCGTTCGGCCGGATCACCGCGCTCACCGACACCTTCGGGCAGGTCACACGCGTCGGCTGGACCCTGGAGGGCCGCATCGCGTGGCGCCACCTGCCCGACGGGACCGTCGAGCAGTGGTCGTACGACGCCGAGGGCAACCCCTTGGAGTACCGCTCCTCGAACGGCCGCCGCACCAGATACGAGAACACCCACTTCGACCTCTGCACCCTGCGCGAGGACGAGGACGGGACGCTGGAGCGCTTCGCCTACGACACCGAACTGCGGCTCAGAAGCGTCACCAACGCCGCGGGGCAGCGCTGGAGCTACGAGTACGACGGCATCGGCCGGCTCGTCTCCGAGACGGACTTCAACGGCCGCACGCTGACCTACCGCTACGACGCCGCGGGCCAGTTGGTCGAACGCACCAACGGGGCCGGACAGACCACCAGGCTCCGCCACGACGTGCTCGGCAACGTCGTCGCCATGAAGGCCGGCGGCACCACCGCCTACGCGTACGACCCGCTCGGCAGGCTCGTCCGGGCCCGCAACGCGGACGTCGAACTCACCCGCGAGTACGATCCGGCCGGCCGGCTGCTCGCGGAGGCGTGGAACGGGCACGAGGTCAGGTCCGAGTACGACCCCACCGGACGCCGCACTGCCCGCCGGACCCCCAGCGGCGCGGTCACCCGCTGGACGTACGAACTCGACCGGCGCGCGATGGCGCAATGGGCCGGCGAGCACCGGGTCGACTTCCAGTACGACGTGGCGGGCCGCGAGATCGAGCGGGCGCTCGGCGCTGCGGCGCGGCTGACCCATGAGTGGGACGCGGAGCGGCTGCGCACGACGCAGACCGTCGTCACGCGGGCCGGGGAGACCAGGCGGCAGCTCTTCCAGCACCGGGCCGACGGCGCCCTGACGGCCGTGACGGACTCCCGGCACGGGGAGCGCACCTTCGCCCTCGACCGGGCCGGCCGGGTGACCGCCGCGCGAGGCGGGGCGGGCTGGGACGAGGACTACCGGTACGACATCCTCGGCAACCTCGTCGCCTTCGAGACCTCGGCCCCCGTACGAGAGAACGACCCCGGTCCCGGCGAGCGCAGCTACTCGGGGACCCTCATCGAGCGGGCCGGCCGTACGCGCTACCACCACGACGCCCAGGGACGGGTGGTCCGGCGGATCACCAGGCTGCTGTCCGGCGGCAGACGCGAGTGGCGCTACACCTGGAACGCGGAGGACCAGCTCACGGACGTCCTGACCCCGGACGGCCGCCACTGGCGCTATGTCTACGACCCGGTCGGCCGGCGGGTGGCGAAGCGACTGCTGGCGGACGACGGCACGACCGTCGTCGAGCAGACGCGCTACTTCTGGGACCAGGACGACCTCGCCGAGCAGACGGACGGCACAGTCAGCACGTCCTGGGACTGGACGGACGGCCCGACCCCCGTCAGCCAGCGCGTCCGCGCGACCGGCCCCGTCGGACCGGACACCCCCCAGGACGAGATCGACGAACGCTTCTACGCCATCGTCACCGACCTCCTGGGCACACCGACCGAACTGCTCGACACCGACGGCACCACCGTCTGGACCCAGCCATCGACCCTGTGGGGCGTCCCCCTGGAGGCGGCCCGCGACCGCCCCGTCGACTGCCCGCTACGGTTCCCGGGCCAGTACTACGACGCGGAGACCGGGCTCCACTACAACCACCACCGCTACTACGAGCCCGCCACGGCCCGCTACCTGAGCCCCGACCCGCTGGGCCGCACACCGTCCCCGAATCACCACGCGTACGTAAAAAACCCACTGCAGTGGAAAGACCCACTGGGGCTGAAGGCGCCGTGCACGGTGGATCTGTACCACGGCACCTATGGAAGCGCGGCGGACAACATCATCGCCAACGGGATTAACCCTGTCATTTCGCCGAGGCCGATGGATTTCGGATTCGGGGGTTTCTATGTGACGAACAGCCCGAGGCAGGCTCTGAGGTGGGCGCACCGATTGGCGGGCAGAAACAACGACATTCCCGCAGTGCTGCACTTCCGGGTGCCGAAGAGCGAGTTGGACAAGCTCAACAGTAAGATCTTCGACGGGCCGAGTGACGAGCTGGCTGCTTTCATCAGACGTCATCGCCGCGACCGGACCGGCGCGGACATGCACGGCTATGAGATGGTCGAGGGGCCCATGGTGATGAACCCGGGACCCTTCGTGAAGGGCGCCGAGGGGGAGTTCAAGGGGCATCAGATGGGGCTCTACTCGGAACGCGCCGCCCAACTGTTCGATGATTCTTTGCTACGGAGGCTGGGTCCGTGAAAACTACAGAGGAATTCCTGACGGTGCTTGACGAAGGAATGCTGCGGTTCTTCAGGGAGATCGCGGACGAGTTGGTCACCCGGTTCGGGATTTCCCGGGCCGAAGCTGTGGCGCGTATCAATGCGGCGTATGAGGGGGCCGATATCGATCCCTACCCGGACATCATGTGTCATGAAGAGCCGGAGTACTGGGCCTATGGGCTGTACTTCCTGCCCAAGGACGGAAGGCTTCCGCATGGCGATTCGGTGGAGGATCTCTCGGAATGGGAGATTCGACCGGCTCCGCCGCAGGACTCGCACGTCTGGACCCTGGCGGACTGATCGCCGCGCCCCCCCGCTGACGGGTGCGACCGGCGCCGGCCGGCCCATGGTTTGACCTACGTCACCCCCGGGGTAATCTCTAGCGCCCGATTGGCGTCCGCCATGCCCCGTATGGCAGACTAGCGGGGTTGCTCGGTCGAGTGCCGATGCTGCGCGCCTCCCGCCGGGGGGACCGGAAGCGAGTCCCACAGTACTCGTCGCTCCTCATCAGGGGCGGACGTACGGGAATCTTCCGGGAAGCGTGAGCGGGGTACCGGCCAGGCGCCCGGTGGGCTTTCGCCCCTGGTCCGCGGTTCCGGAAGGGCCCGCACTCCCCATCGCAGGGATGTTCGAACAAGGGACATCTGTGTCAGCGGGAGCGCGACACGCCCGACCGCGTGGGTCGGAAGGCGAACGGCAGGAAACTCCGGGTTCCAGAGCGTGAGAAGAGACAGGACTACGAAGTAGCCATGGCGGGACAGAAGATCCGCATCCGGCTCAAGGCCTACGACCACGAGGTCATCGACTCTTCGGCGAAGAAGATCGTCGAGACGGTGACCCGTACTGGTGCGTCGGTCGCGGGCCCGGTGCCGCTGCCCACTGAGAAGAACGTGTACTGCGTCATCAAGTCGCCGCACAAGTACAAGGACTCGCGCGAGCACTTCGAGATGCGCACGCACAAGCGCCTGATCGACATCCTCGACCCGACCCCCAAGACCGTTGACTCTCTGATGCGACTCGACCTCCCGGCCGGTGTCGACATCGAGATCAAGCTCTGAGGCCGGTGATCTGAACGATGGCTAAGCAGATCAAGGGCATCCTGGGCGAGAAGCTCGGCATGACGCAGGTGTGGGACGAGAACAACCGCGTTGTTCCCGTCACCGTCGTCAAGGCCGGGCCCAATGTCGTCACCCAGGTCCGCACGAACGACGTCGACGGCTACGAGTCCGTCCAGATCGCCTTCGGCGAGATCGACCCGCGCAAGGTGAACAAGCCCCTCAAGGGCCACTTCGCCAAGGCCGACGTCACCCCCCGTCGTCACCTCGTCGAGATCCGCACGTCGGACGCCTCCGAGTACACGCTGGGCCAGGAAGTCACCGCCGAGGTGTTCGAGGCCGGCGTGAAGGTCGACGTGACCGGCAAGAGCAAGGGCAAGGGCTTCGCCGGTGTCATGAAGCGCCACAACTTCGGTGGCCTCGGCGCCGGACACGGCACCCAGCGCAAGCACCGCTCGCCGGGCTCCATCGGTGGCTGCGCCACCCCGGGCCGCGTGTTCAAGGGCCTCCGCATGGCGGGTCGCATGGGCAACGAGCGGGTCACCACCCAGAACCTGACCGTCCACGCCGTTGACGCGGAGAAGGGTCTGCTGCTCATCAAGGGCGCGGTTCCCGGTCCGAACGGCGGCCTCGTCCTGGTCCGCACCGCGGCCAAGGGGGCCTGAGGTAACCGATGAGCACTGTTGACATCCTTTCGCCGGCTGGCGACAAGGCCGGTACCGTCGAGCTCCCCGCGGAGATCTTCGGCGTTGAGAAGGTCAGCATCCCGCTGATCCACCAGGTCGTCGTCGCCCAGCTCGCCGCTGCCCGCCAGGGCACCCACAAGACCAAGACGCGTGGCGAGGTCCGCGGCGGTGGCAAGAAGCCGTACCGCCAGAAGGGCACCGGTCGCGCCCGCCAGGGCTCGACCCGCGCGCCGCAGTTCGCCGGTGGTGGCGTCGTGCACGGTCCCGTGCCGCGCGACTACTCGCAGCGGACCCCGAAGAAGATGAAGGCCGCCGCCCTGCGGCACGCCCTCACCGACCGGGCGCGTCACAACCGCATCCACGTCGTCTCCGGCGTGGTCGAGGGCGAGACCCCCTCCACCAAGGCCGCCAAGAGCCTGTTCGGCAAGATCAGCGAGCGCAAGAACCTGCTCCTGGTCGTCGACCGCTCCGACGAGGCCGCGTGGCTGTCCGCCCGCAACCTGCCCCAGGTCCACATCCTGGAGCCGGGCCAGCTCAACACGTACGACGTTCTCGTCTCGGACGACGTGGTCTTCACCCAGGCCGCGTTCGAGTCCTTCGTGTCCGGCCCGAAGGCCACCGACACCGAAGGGAGCGAGGTCTGATGGCCATCCGTCACCCCGCTATCGCCTCGAAGGCTGCCAAGAAGGCCAAGGAAGCGCGCCTGAAGAAGGCCCGCCGCCACGCCACCGAGGGCAAGAACACCGTCGTCACCCCGGCCAGCAAGGCGTACACGGACCCCCGTGACGTGCTGCTGAAGCCGGTCGTGTCCGAGAAGAGCTACGCGCTCATCGACGAGAACAAGTACACGTTCATCGTCGACCCGCGGGCCAACAAGACCCAGATCAAGGAGGCCGTGCAGTCGGTCTTCTCGGTCAAGGTCACCGGGGTCAACACGATCAACCGCCAGGGCAAGCGCAAGCGCACCCGCACCGGCTTCGGCCAGCGCGCGGCCACCAAGCGCGCGATCGTGACCCTTGCCGAGGGCGACCGTATCGACATCTTCGGCGGTCCGACCGCGTAAGCGGTCGGGATCGTCCAGATTTCGGAAATCACTTCCGAGGACTGAGAGACAATGGGAATCCGCAAGTACAAGCCGACGACTCCTGGCCGTCGTGGCGCCAGCGTCGCCGACTTCGTCGAGGTCACGCGGTCCACGCCGGAGAAGTCGCTGGTTCGCCCGCTGCACAGCAAGGGCGGCCGTAACAACGCCGGTCGTGTGACCGTTCGCCACCAGGGTGGCGGACACAAGCGCGCCTACCGCGTGATCGACTTCCGTCGTCACGACAAGGACGGCGTGCCGGCGAAGGTCGCGCACATCGAGTACGACCCCAACCGCACCGCGCGCATCGCGCTGCTGCACTACGCCGACGGCGAGAAGCGCTACATCCTCGCCCCGCGCAACCTGCACCAGGGCGACACCGTGGAGAACGGCCCCGGGGCCGACATCAAGCCGGGCAACAACCTGGCCCTGCGCAACATCCCGGTGGGTACCACGATCCACGCGATCGAGCTGCGCCCCGGTGGCGGCGCCAAGTTCGCCCGCTCCGCCGGTGCCTCCGTGCAGTTGCTGGCGAAGGAGGGCGTCTACGCCCACCTGCGCATGCCCTCCGGTGAGATCCGCCTGGTCGACGTGCGCTGCCGCGCCACCGTCGGCGAGGTCGGAAACGCCGAGCAGAGCAACATCAACTGGGGCAAGGCCGGCCGCAAGCGGTGGCTGGGCGTCCGCCCGACCGTCCGCGGTGTGGTCATGAACCCGGTGGACCACCCGCACGGTGGTGGTGAGGGCCGGACCTCCGGTGGCCGCCACCCCGTGTCCCCGTGGGGCAAGAAGGAAGGCCGTACTCGTTCGCCCAAGAAGGCGTCGAACAAGTACATCGTCCGCCGCCGCAAGACGAACAAGAAGCGCTAAGGACGGGTTGAGATGCCTCGTAGCTTGAAGAAGGGACCCTTCGTCGACGACCACCTGATCAAGAAGGTGGACGCGCAGAACGAAGCCGGTACCAAGAACGTCATCAAGACCTGGTCCCGTCGCTCGATGATCGTCCCGGCCATGCTCGGCCACACGATCGCGGTGCACAACGGCAAGACCCACATTCCGGTGTTCGTCACCGAGTCGATGGTCGGCCACAAGCTCGGCGAGTTCTCGCCGACGCGCACCTTCCGGGGTCACGTGAAGGACGACCGGAAGTCGAAGCGCCGCTAAGGCGGGGTGGAATGACCATGACAGACACTGGAAGGACGACCATGGAAGCCAGGGCCCAGGCGCGGTACATCCGCGTCACGCCCATGAAGGCCCGCCGCGTGGTGGACCTCATCCGTGGCATGGACGCCACGGAGGCTCAGGCGGTCCTGCGTTTCGCCCCGCAGGCCGCGAGCGTGCCGGTCGGCAAGGTGCTCGACAGCGCCATCGCCAACGCCGCGCACAACTACGACCACACCGATGTCGACAGCCTCTACGTCTCCGAGGCGTACGTCGACGAGGGCCCGACCCTGAAGCGGTTCCGGCCGCGCGCCCAGGGCCGCGCCTACCGGATCCGCAAGCGGACCAGCCACATCACCGTGGTCGTCAGCAGCAAGGAAGGAACCCGGTAATGGGCCAGAAGGTAAACCCGCACGGGTTCCGGCTCGGTGTCACGACCGACTTCAAGTCGCGTTGGTACGCCGACAAGCTGTACAAGGACTACGTCAAGGAAGACGTCGCCATCCGCCGGATGATGACGTCCGGCATGGAGCGCGCCGGCATCTCCAAGGTCGAGATCGAGCGCACCCGTGACCGTGTCCGCGTGGACATCCACACGGCGCGTCCGGGCATCGTCATCGGCCGCCGCGGCGCCGAGGCCGACCGCATCCGCGGTGACCTGGAGAAGCTGACCGGCAAGCAGGTCCAGCTCAACATCCTCGAGGTCAAGAACCCGGAGACCGACGCTCAGCTCGTGGCCCAGGCCGTCGCCGAGCAGCTCTCCTCCCGCGTCTCCTTCCGCCGGGCCATGCGCAAGAGCATGCAGTCCGCCATGAAGGCCGGCGCCAAGGGCATCAAGATCCAGTGCGGTGGCCGCCTCGGCGGCGCCGAGATGTCCCGCTCGGAGTTCTACCGCGAGGGCCGCGTGCCCCTGCACACGCTCCGCGCGAACGTGGACTACGGCTTCTTCGAGGCCAAGACGACCTTCGGCCGCATCGGCGTGAAGGTCTGGATCTACAAGGGCGACGTCAAGAACATCGCCGAGGTCCGCGCCGAGAACGCCGCCGCCCGTGCCGGCAACCGCCCGGCCCGTGGTGGCAACGACCGCCCGGCCCGTGGTGGCCGCGGTGGCGAGCGTCGCGGGCGCAAGCCGCAGCAGCAGACGGCTCCGGCCGCCGAGGCCCCCAAGGCCGAGGCGCCCGCCGCTGCCGCTCCGGCTGAGAGCACCGGAACGGAGGGCTGACCGACATGCTGATCCCCCGTAGGGTCAAGCACCGCAAGCAGCACCACCCCAAGCGCAGTGGTATGGCCAAGGGTGGCACGCAGGTCGCGTTCGGCGAGTACGGTATCCAGGCGCTGACCCCGGCGTACGTCACGAACCGACAGATCGAGGCGGCTCGTATCGCCATGACCCGCCACATCAAGCGTGGCGGCAAGGTCTGGATCAACATCTACCCGGACCGCCCCCTCACCAAGAAGCCCGCCGAGACCCGCATGGGTTCCGGTAAGGGTTCGCCGGAGTGGTGGGTGGCCAACGTCAAGCCCGGACGCGTCATGTTCGAGCTGTCGTACCCCAACGAGAAGATCGCGCGCGAGGCCCTGACCCGTGCGGCTCACAAGCTGCCGATGAAGTGCAAGATCGTCAAGCGCGAGGCAGGTGAAGCGTGATGTCGGCCGGTACCAAGGCGTCCGAGCTGCGCGAGCTGGGCAACGAGGAGCTGCTCAACAAGCTCCGCGAGGCCAAGGAAGAGCTGTTCAACCTCCGTTTCCAGGCGGCGACCGGTCAGCTCGAGAACCACGGCCGGCTGAAGGCCGTCCGTAAGGACATCGCGCGGATCTACACCCTGATGCGCGAGCGCGAGCTGGGCATCGAAACGGTGGAGAACGCATGAGCGAGAACAACGTGACTGAGCAGAACACTGACGCGCGCGGCTTCCGCAAGACGCGCGAGGGTTACGTCGTCAGCGACAAGATGGACAAGACCGTCGTCGTCGCCGTCGAGGACCGCGTCAAGCACGCCCTGTACGGCAAGGTCATCCGCCGTACGAACAAGCTCAAGGCGCACGACGAGCAGAACGCCGCGGGTGTCGGCGACCGCGTCCTCCTGATGGAGACCCGGCCGCTGTCCGCGACCAAGCGCTGGCGCGTCGTCGAGATCCTCGAGAAGGCCAAGTAATTCCTGCGGGGCAAACCCCGCAGGTCAGTTCCGCCAGGCTCCGGGGGCCGTTCTCGAACGGCCCCCGGGGAACCGGCAGACGATCAGGAGATAGACGTGATCCAGCAGGAGTCGCGACTGCGTGTCGCCGACAACACGGGTGCGAAGGAGATCCTCTGCATCCGTGTGCTCGGTGGCTCCGGTCGCCGCTACGCGGGTATCGGTGACGTCATCGTCGCCACCGTCAAGGACGCGATCCCCGGTGGCAACGTGAAGAAGGGTGACGTCGTCAAGGCGGTCATCGTTCGCACCGTCAAGGAGCGCCGCCGTCCGGACGGCTCGTACATCCGCTTCGACGAGAACGCCGCCGTCATTCTGAAGAACGACGGCGACCCTCGCGGCACCCGTATCTTCGGCCCGGTCGGCCGTGAGCTGCGCGAGAAGAAGTTCATGAAGATCATCTCCCTCGCGCCGGAGGTGCTGTGAGCATGAAGATCAAGAAGGGCGACCTGGTCCAGGTCATCACCGGTAAGGACAAGGGCAAGCAGGGCAAGGTCATCGCGGCCTTCCCCCGCGAGGACCGGGTCCTGGTCGAGGGTGTCAACCGGGTCAAGAAGCACACCAAGGCCGGTCCCACGGCTCGTGGTTCGCAGGCCGGCGGCATCGTCACCACCGAGGCCCCCATTCACGTGAGCAACGTTCAGCTCGTCGTGGAGAAGGACGGTCAGAAGGTCGTGACCCGCGTCGGTTACCGCTTCGACGAAGAGGGCAACAAGATCCGCGTTGCCAAGCGGACGGGTGAGGACATCTGATGGCTACCACCACCACTCCGCGTCTGAAGACGAAGTACCGCGAGGAGATCGCGGGCAAGCTGCGTGACGAGTTCAAGTACGAGAACGTCATGCAGGTCCCCGGCCTCGTCAAGATCGTGGTCAACATGGGTGTGGGCGACGCCGCCCGCGACTCCAAGCTGATCGAGGGCGCCATCCGCGACCTCACCACGATCACCGGTCAGAAGCCGGCCGTCACCAAGGCCCGCAAGTCCATCGCGCAGTTCAAGCTGCGCGAGGGCCAGCCGATCGGTGCCCACGTCACCCTTCGTGGCGACCGCATGTGGGAGTTCCTGGACCGCACCCTGTCGCTGGCGCTCCCGCGCATCCGTGACTTCCGCGGCCTGTCCCCCAAGCAGTTCGACGGCCGGGGCAACTACACCTTCGGTCTCACGGAGCAGGTCATGTTCCACGAGATCGACCAGGACAAGATCGACCGCGTCCGGGGTATGGACATCACCGTGGTCACCACGGCGACCAACGACGACGAGGGCCGCGCCCTCCTTCGTCACCTCGGCTTCCCGTTCAAGGAGGCGTGAGCGAGATGGCGAAGAAGGCTCTGATTGCCAAGGCTGCTCGCAAGCCCAAGTTCGGTGTGCGCGCGTACACCCGCTGCCAGCGCTGCGGCCGCCCGCACTCCGTCTACCGCAAGTTCGGCCTGTGCCGCGTGTGCCTTCGTGAGATGGCTCACCGTGGCGAGCTGCCGGGCGTGACCAAGAGCTCCTGGTAATCCGGTAGTTCCGGACTCCCAGGGCTCTCGGTAAGCAATGGGACGGCAGGAGGCCCACCCCCGCATGGCTTAGGCTGGTGGGGTTGGGCGCCTGCCGCGCCCGTACGACTTACTACGCCGTAGGTCCACCGCGCCGCACCCGTCCCGTCTCGGATCGGGGAGAGGGATGGCGCACCAGGAAACCCCGGCGAGAGAGGCCGAAGGCCAATTCATGACCATGACTGATCCGATCGCAGACATGCTGACGCGTCTGCGGAACGCGAACTCGGCGTACCACGACTCCGTGGCGATGCCGCACTCGAAGATCAAGTCTCACATCGCGGAGATCCTCCAGCAGGAGGGCTTCATCACGGGCTGGAAGGTCGAGGACGCCGAGGTCGGCAAGAACCTCGTCCTGGAGCTGAAGTTCGGCCCCAACCGTGAGCGCTCCATCGCGGGCATCAAGCGGATCTCCAAGCCCGGCCTCCGGGTGTACGCGAAGTCCACCAACCTGCCGAAGGTGCTGGGCGGCCTCGGCGTGGCGATCATCTCCACGTCGCACGGGCTCCTCACCGACAAGCAGGCCGGCAAGAAGGGCGTGGGTGGGGAAGTCCTCGCCTACGTCTGGTAGCAGAAGGGAACGGAGGAAACAGCTATGTCGCGCATCGGCAAGCTCCCCATCGCGGTTCCCGCCGGCGTGGACGTCACCATCGACGGCCGGACGGTCTCGGTCAAGGGGCCCAAGGGCTCGCTGACCCACACCGTCGTGGCGCCGATCGAGATCGCCAAGGGTGAGGACGGCGTTCTGAACGTCACCCGCCCCAACGACGAGCGTCAGAGCAAGGCCCTGCACGGCCTGTCGCGCACGCTGGTGGCGAACATGATCACCGGCGTGACCCAGGGTTACGTGAAGAAGCTCGAGATCAGCGGTGTCGGTTACCGCGTGGTCGCCAAGGGTTCGAACCTGGAGTTCTCCCTCGGCTACAGCCACCCGATCCTCGTCGAGGCCCCCGAGGGCATCACCTTCAAGGTGGAGACCCCGACCCGTTTCTCGGTCGAGGGCATCGACAAGCAGAAGGTCGGCGAGGTCGCGGCGAACATCCGCAAGCTGCGCAAGCCCGACCCGTACAAGGCCAAGGGCGTCAAGTACGAGGGCGAAGTCATCCGCCGCAAGGTCGGAAAGGCGGGTAAGTAAGCCATGGCATACGGGCAGAAGATCCTCAAGGGCGACGCCTACAAGCGCGCCGCGATCAAGCGCCGTCACATCCGCATCCGCAAGAAGGTCGCGGGTACGGCGGAGCGTCCCCGTCTGGTCGTGACCCGCTCCAACCGCCACATCGTGGCGCAGGTGATCGACGACCTCAAGGGCCACACCCTGGCGTCGGCGTCCACCCTGGACAGCTCGATCCGCGGTGCCGAGGGCGACAAGTCCTCGCAGGCCAAGCAGGTCGGTGCCCTGGTCGCCGAGCGCGCCAAGGCCGCCGGTGTCGAGGCCGTCGTGTTCGACCGTGGTGGCAACCAGTACGCCGGGCGCATCGCCGCCCTGGCGGACGCCGCCCGCGAGGCCGGGCTCAAGTTCTGAGCCGCTTGTAGCTAGCGGAAAGAGAGAGGTAATCCAATGGCTGGACCCCAGCGCCGCGGAAGCGGTGCCGGTGGCGGCGAGCGGCGGGACCGGAAGGGCCGTGACGGCGGCGCTGCTGCCGCCGAGAAGACCGCGTACGTCGAGCGCGTCGTCGCGATCAACCGCGTCGCCAAGGTTGTGAAGGGTGGTCGTCGCTTCAGCTTCACCGCGCTGGTCGTGGTGGGCGACGGTGACGGCACCGTGGGTGTCGGATACGGCAAGGCCAAGGAGGTGCCGGCCGCCATCGCCAAGGGTGTCGAGGAGGCCAAGAAGCACTTCTTCAAGGTCCCCCGCATCCAGGGCACCATCCCGCACCCGATCACGGGTGAGAAGGCGGCCGGTGTCGTGCTGCTCAAGCCCGCGTCCCCCGGTACCGGTGTTATCGCCGGTGGCCCGGTGCGCGCGGTGCTGGAGTGCGCCGGCATCCACGACGTGCTGTCGAAGTCGCTCGGCTCGTCGAACGCGATCAACATCGTGCACGCGACCGTGGAGGCCCTGAAGGGCCTGCAGCGTCCCGAGGAGATCGCGGCCCGCCGCGGTCTGCCCCTCGAGGACGTCGCCCCCGCGGCCCTGCTGCGTGCGCGTGCCGGGGCGGGGGCTGCGTAATGGCTCAGCTCAAGATCACGCAGACGAAGTCGTACATCGGCAGCAAGCAGAACCACCGTGACACCCTGCGTTCGCTTGGCCTGAAGAAGGTCAACGACGTGGTCGTCAAGGAGGACCGTCCCGAGTTCCGCGGCATGGTGCACACCGTCCGCCACCTCGTGACGGTCGAGGAGGTCGACTGATCATGGCGGAGAACAACCCGCTCAAGATCCACAACCTCCGTCCCGCCCCGGGCGCCAAGACCGCCAAGACCCGTGTGGGTCGTGGTGAGGCGTCGAAGGGTAAGACGGCCGGTCGTGGTACGAAGGGCACCAAGGCCCGTTACCAGGTTCCGGAGAGCTTCGAGGGTGGCCAGATGCCGCTCCACATGCGTCTCCCGAAGCTGAAGGGCTTCAAGAACCCGTTCAAGACCGAGTACCAGGTCGTGAACCTCGACAAGCTGGCCAAGCTCTACCCGCAGGGTGGCGAGGTCACGGTCGAGGACCTGGTCGCCAAGGGCGCCGTTCGCAAGAACAGCCTGGTCAAGGTCCTCGGCGAGGGCGAGATCTCCGTGGCGGTCGAGGTGAAGGTCGACCGGGCCTCCGCCTCCGCCAAGGAGAAGATCGCCGCCGCCGGCGGCAGCGTCACCGAGCTCGTCTGAACACCACAGGCGTCTCGATGACTTGAGCGATCCCGACCGGGGATACCCACAAATGGGGTATCCCCGGTTGGTCGTTCCTAGGGCGGTGGTGTCGCCGGTAAGGTGGCCTGCACTGCCCTCTTTCCCGGGTGCCGCACATGGGGCACCCTGAGCGGCAGTTGACCGTTACCTGTTAAGTCGTCAGTCGAACCTCAAGACCGTCACCCTTGACGCGCCAGCGCGGGGGTCGCAGGAGGCACCGTGCTCACCGCGTTCGCCCGGGCGTTCAAGACGCCCGACCTGCGCAAGAAGCTGCTCTTCACGCTCGGCATCATCGTGGTGTACCGAGTGGGTACCCACATCCCGATTCCCGGCATCGACTACAAGAACGTCCAGGAATGTGTGGACCAGGCGTCGGGCAACCAGGGCCTCTTCGGTCTGGTCAACATGTTCAGCGGCGGCGCGCTGCTCCAGATCACGGTCTTCGCGCTCGGCATCATGCCGTACATCACCGCGAGCATCATTCTGCAGTTGCTCACCGTGGTGATCCCGCGCCTGGAGGCCCTGAAGAAGGAGGGCCAGGCCGGCACGGCGAAGATCACGCAGTACACCCGGTACCTGACCATCGCGCTCGCCATCCTGCAGGGCACCGGCCTGGTCGCCACCGCCCGCAGCGGCGCCCTGTTCTCCGGCTGCACGGTCGCCAACCAGATCGTCCCGGACCGCGCGATCTTCTACACCGTCGTCATGGTGATCTGCATGACCGCCGGCACGGCCTGTGTCATGTGGCTCGGTGAGCTGATCACCGACCGCGGCATCGGCAACGGCATGTCGATCCTGATGTTCATCTCGATCGCCGCCACCTTCCCGTCCGCGCTGTGGGCCATCAAGACCCAGGGCGACCTGGCCGGCGGCTGGATCGAGTTCGGCACCGTGATCGTGGTCGGCCTGGTCATGGTCGGCCTGGTGGTCTTCGTGGAGCAGGCCCAGCGCCGCATCCCGGTGCAGTACGCCAAGCGGATGGTCGGCCGCCGCTCCTACGGGGGCACGTCCACCTACATCCCGCTCAAGGTGAACCAGGCGGGCGTGATCCCCGTCATCTTCGCGTCGTCGCTGCTCTACATCCCGGCGCTGATCGCCCAGTTCTCCAGCGGCACATCCGGGTGGAAGACCTGGATCGAGGCCAACCTGGTCAAGGGCGACCACCCGATCTACATCACGCTGTACTTCTTGCTCATCGTTTTCTTCGCGTTCTTCTACGTGGCGATCTCCTTCAACCCCGAGGAAGTCGCGGACAACATGAAGAAGTATGGTGGCTTCATCCCGGGCATCCGGGCTGGCCGACCGACCGCTGAGTATCTGAGCTACGTACTCAACCGGATCACCTGGCCGGGTTCGCTGTATCTGGGTCTGATCGCTCTCGTACCGACGATGGCGTTGGTTGGTTTCGGGGCAAACCAGAACTTCCCGTTCGGCGGGACGAGCATCCTGATCATCGTGGGTGTCGGTCTCGAAACGGTGAAGCAGATCGAGAGCCAGCTCCAGCAGCGCAATTACGAAGGGTTCCTCCGCTGATGCGAATCGTCCTCGTCGGGCCGCCGGGCGCCGGTAAGGGAACGCAGGCCACCCGGCTTGCCGAGACGCTGCACATCCCGCACATCTCCACGGGTGACCTGTTCCGCGCCAACATCAGCCAGCAGACCGAGCTGGGCAAGCTCGCCAAGTCCTACATGGACGCGGGCAACCTGGTGCCGGACGAGGTCACGATCGCGATGGCCAAGGACCGCATGGAGCAGCCCGACGCCGAGGGCGGCTTCCTGCTGGACGGCTTCCCGCGGAACGTGTCGCAGGCGGAGGCGCTGGACGAGCTGCTCGAGACCGAGGACATGGGGCTCGACGCGGTACTGGACCTGGAGGCGCCGGAGGAGGAGGTCGTCAAGCGCATCGCGGGACGACGGGTGTGCCGGAACAATTCGGCGCACGTCTTCCACGTGACGTACACCCCGCCGAAGCAGGAGGGCGTCTGCGACGTCTGCGGCGGCGAGCTGTACCAGCGCGACGACGACTCCGAGGAGACGGTCCGCAAGCGGCTGGAGGTCTACCACACGCAGACCGAGCCGATTATCGACTACTACAAGGCGCAGGGCCTGGTGGTGACCATCTCGGCCATGGGGCCGGTGGACGAGGTCACGGGCCGCGCGCTGGAGGCGCTCAAGCGCGAGAAGTAGGTCCCGCACGCCGTGCGCAGCCGCGGTCCGCCTCCGGGCGGGCCGCGGCTGTGGTGTGGGGTGCCCCGTATCGTTGTCGGTGTCCGTCGTTGTTCGTCGTTTTCCTGGTCCGAGAAAGGCCGCAGCCCCCATGGTGCAGATCAAGAGCCCCGAGCAGATCGCCAAGATGCGTGAGGCGGGGCTGGTCGTCGCCGCCATCCACGCGGCCACGCGGGAGGCGGCGGTGCCCGGTGCCACCACCAGGGACCTGGACCAGGTGGCCCGCAAGGTGCTGGCCGACCACGGCGCCAAGCCGAACTTCCTCGGCTACGGCGGCTTCCCCGCGACCATCTGCACCTCCGTGAACGAGGTCGTGGTGCACGGCATCCCCTCCGACGAGGTGGTGCTCAAGGACGGGGACATCATCTCCGTGGACTGCGGCGCGATCATCGACGGCTGGCACGGCGACGCCGCGTACACGGCCTTCGTCGGCTCCGGGCACGCTCCGGAGCTGGTCGAGCTGTCCCGGGTCACCGAGGAGTCCATGTGGGCCGGCATCGCGGCCATGAAGCAGGGCAACCGCCTGGTGGACATCTCCCGGGCCATCGAGACCTACATCCGCCGCCAGCCCAAGCCGGGCGGCGGCCGGTACGGGATCATCGAGGACTACGGCGGCCACGGCATCGGCACCGAGATGCACATGGACCCGCACCTGCTGAACTACGTCGACCGCCGGCGCGGCAAGGGCCCGAAGCTGGTCCCCGGCCTCTGCCTGGCCATCGAGCCGATGGTGTCGCTGGGCACGCCGAAGACCGAGGTGCTCCAGGACGACTGGACCGTCATCACCACGGACGGCACCTGGTCCTCCCACTGGGAGCACTCCGTCGCCCTCACCGAGGACGGCCCCCTGGTGCTGACCGCCCCCGACGGCGGCAAGGCCAAGCTCGCCGAGTACGGGATCACGGCGGCGCCGGACCCGCTTGCGTAACGATCTAGGGGCTGGGGCAGACTTCCTCGTTTCGCCTTTTCGGGAGTGCTGTCGTAGACTGACTCGTCGGCTCTTGTGCACCCGCATGTCTGCATGCGCCTAGGGGTGCCCGGGGGTCGATCAAGGTAGTCGATTCGAAGGGCGAAGCGTGGCCAAGAAGCAGGGTGCCATCGAGATCGAGGGCACTGTCGTCGAGTCTCTGCCGAACGCCATGTTCAAGGTCGAGCTCCAGAACGGCCACCAGGTCCTGGCACACATCAGCGGCAAGATGCGTATGCACTACATCCGTATCCTCCCTGACGACCGGGTCGTGGTGGAGCTGTCTCCGTACGACCTGACGCGTGGCCGGATCGTCTACCGGTACAAGTAGATCTTGCCCACGTCCCGCGGCGGCAACGACGAGGGACGGCCGGCAACTGACCCGGAGAACCTCACATCCCATGAAGGTCAAGCCGAGCGTCAAGAAGATCTGCGACAAGTGCAGGGTGATCCGCCGTCACGGTCGGGTCATGGTCATCTGCGAGAACCCGCGCCACAAGCAGCGCCAGGGCTGACCGCAGAACCAGACCCTCTGCTTCTCCGCAGAGATTCGCGCGACGCGAGCTGAATATGTTCATACGCAGGTCCCGGGCGCCTCGGCGCCTGACACCCCCGGTTCGGAGGCCGGGGACCCAGTTCGTACCTCGTACGGCGGCTGGGAGCCGGTCCTGTGGAAGACCTCCGAAGATCACCAGGAGCCATTGAATGGCACGCGTTTCCGGTGTTGACATCCCGCGCGAAAAGCGTGTGGAGATCGCCCTCACCTACGTGTTCGGCATCGGCCGGACCCTCTCGCAGCAGACGCTCGCTGCCACCGGCGTGGACCCGAACACCCGTGTTCGCGACCTCACCGAAGAGCAGCTCGTCGCGATCCGCGAGTACGTCGACAACAACATCAAGACCGAGGGTGACCTCCGTCGCGAGATCCAGGCCGACATCCGCCGCAAGGTCGAGATCGGTACCTACCAGGGTCTGCGTCACCGTCGTGGTCTGCCCGTCCGCGGTCAGCGCACCAGCACGAACGCGCGTACCCGCAAGGGCCCGCGTCGCGCCATCGCCGGCAAGAAGAAGCCGGGCAAGAAGTAGTCCTCAGCGGACAACGCTTCATCAGCGGTCTTCGCTGTAGGACCGACCACCTCCCCGTAGGAGTTATAGATGCCCCCCAAGGGTCGTCAGGGCGCTGCCAAGAAGGTGCGCCGCAAGGAAAAGAAGAACGTCGCTCACGGCCACGCGCACATCAAGAGCACGTTCAACAACACGATCGTGTCGATCACCGACCCGACCGGCAACGTGATCTCCTGGGCCTCCGCCGGCCACGTCGGCTTCAAGGGCTCCCGGAAGTCCACGCCGTTCGCCGCGCAGATGGCCGCCGAGTCGGCCGCCCGCCGCGCCCAGGAGCACGGCATGCGCAAGGTCGACGTGTTCGTCAAGGGCCCGGGTTCCGGTCGTGAGACCGCGATCCGTTCCCTCCAGGCGACCGGTCTCGAGGTCGGCTCCATCCAGGACGTCACCCCGACCCCGCACAACGGCTGCCGTCCGCCGAAGCGCCGTCGCGTCTGATTGCGCTTTGCAGGGACTTTCCGGGCGGTACGGCTCCCGAAAGGGGCCGTATCGCCCGTACCCTTGCAGTACCAAGTCGGGCGTCATATAGCGGGCGCCCCTGACTGAAGGAACACACATGCTGATCGCTCAGCGTCCCTCGTTGACCGAAGAGGTCGTCGACGAGTTCCGCTCCCGGTTCGTGATCGAGCCGCTGGAGCCGGGCTTCGGCTACACCCTCGGCAACTCCCTCCGCCGGACCCTCCTCTCCTCGATCCCCGGTGCCGCCGTCACCAGCATCCGGATCGACGGCGTGCTGCACGAGTTCACCACCGTGCCGGGCGTCAAGGAGGACGTCACCGACCTGATCCTCAACATCAAGCAGCTCGTGGTCTCCTCGGAGCACGACGAGCCGGTCGTGATGTACCTGCGCAAGCAGGGCCCGGGTCTGGTCACCGCCGCCGACATCGCGCCCCCGGCCGGTGTCGAGGTGCACAACCCCGACCTGGTCCTCGCCACGCTCAACGGCAAGGGCAAGCTGGAGATGGAGCTGACCGTCGAGCGCGGTCGCGGCTATGTCTCCGCCGTGCAGAACAAGCAGGTCGGCCAGGAGATCGGCCGTATCCCGGTCGACTCGATCTACTCGCCGGTCCTCAAGGTCACGTACAAGGTCGAGGCGACGCGTGTCGAGCAGCGCACCGACTTCGACAAGCTGATCGTCGACGTCGAGACCAAGCAGGCGATGCGTCCGCGCGACGCCATGGCCTCGGCCGGCAAGACCCTGGTCGAGCTGTTCGGTCTCGCCCGCGAGCTGAACATCGACGCCGAGGGCATCGACATGGGTCCGTCCCCGACGGACGCGGCGCTGGCGGCCGACCTCGCGCTCCCGATCGAGGAGCTGGAGCTGACCGTCCGGTCGTACAACTGCCTGAAGCGCGAGGGCATCCACTCCGTGGGCGAGCTGGTCGCGCGGTCCGAGGCGGACCTGCTCGACATCCGCAACTTCGGCGCCAAGTCGATCGACGAGGTCAAGGCGAAGCTGGCGGGCATGGGCCTGGCGCTCAAGGACTCGCCCCCCGGGTTCGACCCGACCGCCGCGGCGGACGCGTTCGGCGCGGACGACGACGCGGACGCCGGGTTCGTGGAGACCGAGCAGTACTGACGATGCGTTGTGGGTGCGGGTGCGCTGCGGCTTGTCGCGCCCACGCGACGGAGTCGCACATCGACACCGCCCCGCGCCCCTTCCGGACCGGCCCCCTCGGGGCCCGGCCCGGATCTCCGACAGGCGTCCGCCTGCTCGGATACTGACTCCGGTACCTGATACGGCCGGGGCAGACACCTAGGAGAGACACCATGCCGAAGCCCACCAAGGGTGCCCGTCTGGGCGGCAGCGCCGCGCACGAGAAGCTGCTGCTCGCGAACCTCGCGAAGTCGCTGTTCGAGCACGGCCGCATCACCACGACCGAGGCGAAGGCGCGCAAGCTGCGTCCGTACGCCGAGCGTCTGGTCACCAAGGCGAAGAAGGGCGACCTTCACAACCGCCGTCAGGTGCTCCAGGTCATCACGGACAAGAGCGTCGTCCACACGCTCTTCACCGAGATCGGCCCGCGGTACGAGAACCGTCCCGGTGGCTACACCCGTATCACCAAGATCGGCAACCGCCGTGGTGACAACGCGCCCATGGCCGTCATCGAGCTGGTCGAGGCGCTGACCGTCGCCCAGCAGGCGACGGGCGAGGCCGAGGCCGCGACGAAGCGCGCGGTCAAGGAGTCCGAGGAGGCCAAGGTCGAGGAGACCAAGGCCGACGAGGCCGCCGAGGCGCCGGCCGAGGAGTCCAAGGACGCGTAAGCGTTCTGGCGGGGGCTGTGCGGTCGGCCGCGGGTTCGTCGTGGCTGGTCGCGCAGTTCCCCGCGCCCCTTCAGGGCGTTGGCGGGTCCGTCCCTTTCCCGGGGGCGGGCCCGCTTTTCGGTGCTGAGAGGAACTGGTTGTGAGTGATGAAGTGCGGGTGCGGCTCGATCTGTCGTACGACGGGGCCGGGTTCTCCGGGTGGGCCAAGCAGGCCGGGGGGCGGCGGACCGTGCAGGGGGAGATCGAGGACGCCCTGCGGACGGTCACGCGGTCGGAACGGACGTACGAGCTGACCGTGGCCGGGCGGACCGATGCCGGGGTGCACGCCCGGGGCCAGGTCGCGCATGTGGATCTGCCGCGGGAGGTCTGGGACGCGCACCGGGAGAAGCTGCTGAAGCGGCTCGCCGGGCGGTTGCCCAAGGACGTGCGGATCTGGTCGGTCAGACCGGCACCGGACGGGTTCGACGCGCGGTTCTCCGCCATCTGGCGGCGCTACGCCTACCGGGTCACCGATCATCCGGGCGGCGTCGACCCGCTGCTGCGCGGACATGTGCTGTGGCACGACTGGCCGCTCGACGTGGACGCCATGAATGAGGCCGCGCGGGCGCTGCTCGGGGAGCACGACTTCGCCGCGTACTGCAAGCGGCGGGAGGGCGCCACCACCATCCGTACGCTCCAGGAGCTGAGCCTGGTCCGGGGGGCGGACGGGGTGATCACCGCCACCGTGCGGGCCGACGCCTTCTGCCACAACATGGTGCGCTCGCTGATCGGCGCGCTGCTGTTCGTCGGGGACGGGCACCGGACGCCGGACTGGCCGGGGAAGGTGCTGGCGGGCGGCGTACGGGACTCGGCGGTGCATGTCGTACGGCCGCACGGGCTGACGCTGGAGGAGGTCGGCTATCCGGCGGACGAGCTGCTCGCGGCCCGCAGCCGGGAGGCGCGCAACCGGCGCTCCCTGCCCGGGGCGGCCGGTTGCGCGGGGTGTTAGCCCCCCAGGTCCCCCCGCTTCCTAGCGGGTGGCCGCCGCCGATGCCTGGGCCTGGCCGCGCCGGTGGATCTGGTCGAAGGTGAACCGCGCCAGGTCGTCGCCGGCCCGGAAGACCGCGGTGTCCTGCTCGGTGACGTCCTTGCCGCTGGTGAAGCCGGCCAGGGTGAAGTAGGCGTACCGGCCGTAGGAGTTGGTGGTGGACCGGCAGATCTGGCCGGTGCAGAACGGGTCCACCCCGCCGCCGGAGAGCGACCGGATGTTGCTCTTGGTGTCCGCCTGCGACTTGGTCGCCGTGGCCTGCGCCTCCGTGTCGAAGACGGCCACCCCGACGGTCACCGCGATGTCGCCCTTGGTGTAAGTGACGCGGATCATACGGGTGCAGCCGTTGGCGGTGAGCAGCGGCGGCAGGCTCTGCTGGGCGGCGCCGGAGCAGGTGCGGGTGTCGGCGGTCGGGCCCTTCTTGTAGACCGTCTCGTTCATGGTGAGCTGGGTGCCGGGGAAGAGGACGTCCGGGCCGAGCGGCGCGGTGTCCTTCTTGGCGCTGGCGATGAAGTCCTTCGGGTCCAGCGGCGGCGGCGCGCTGGTCGGCGCGAACGAGGGGGCCGTCGCGGTCGCGCTCGGCAGCCCGGCCGTCGACGGCAGTTGCGAGGACGGCTGGTCGGAGGCCGAACCGGTGCCGTCCGCCGAGACCACCGCCACCGCGACGGCGGCCGCCACCGCCACCGTGGCCAGCGCCCCGCCGCAGATGAACAGCAGCCTGCGCCGCTTGGCGCGGGCCTCGGACGCCTCGGCGAGCGCGGCCCAGTCCGGCGCGTCGCCGCCGCCGCTCCAGGACTGCTGCTGCGATTGCGGTTTCCAGGGATCCCACCCGGAGTCGGGTCCCCCCTGCCCAAAGCTCATGGGCCGCATCTTAGACGGGCCGGGCGGCGCGCTGGTCCGCCTCAACGGGCCCCGCAGCGCCTAGCGTTCCTCCCATGCGGACGGGCAAAAGCGACATCTCCGGGTGGTTGGTACGACCGGCGGGTGGGGCCGCGTGGGCGGCCCTGGCGGCGGTGCTGGCGGCACTGGCGGCGAGCACGGCACGGGCCAGACCCGACGGCGGGATGGACAACGCGATCGTGGTCCGGGCCGCCCGCGCCTGGCTCGCGGGCGGCGACCCCTACGACGACCCGCACTTCCTCTACTTCCCGAGCGCCGTGCTGGCCGCCGTCCCGCAGGCCCTGCTGCCCGACGCGGCGCTGCGCGCGCTGGTGCCCTGTGCCGTGACCGTCCTGCTCACCGCGGGCTGGGGCTGCGCCCTGCAACTGCACCGGGTGCCGGGCACCAGCAGGCTCGGCGTGCTCGGCCTGACCGCGCTGGCGGCCGGGTTCGCGCCCTTCGGGCACCTGATCCACCTGGGCAACTGGACGGTCACCGCGGCCGCCGCGCTGCCGCTCTGCCTGCTGCTGGCGGACCGGGGCCGCTGGGTCGCGGCGGGCGCGGTGCTCGGCGCCGCCGTGGCGCTCAAGCCGCTGCTCGCCCCGGTCGCCCTGCTGTTCCTGCTGGCCGGGCGGTGGCGGGCGCTGGCGGCGGCGGTCCTGGTGCCGGCCCTGGCCTCCGGCGCGGCGGCGCTGCTGATGCCCGACCCGGCCGGTTTCTTCACCCGCACCCTGCCCTTCCTGCTCCACGGCGACGACGGCTTCGTCCGCTCCTGGGAGGCGTCCCTCCCGGCCGTCCTGCCCCGCCTCGGCGTACCCGGCCCGCTCGCCCAGGTGATCGCCCTGCTCGCGGCCGGCGCCGGGGTGCTCTGCGCCCGCCGGCGCTGGCGGCGGGCCGGCCCCGGCCCGCTCCGCCTCGCCGAGACCGGGGCCGGCCTGATGCTCTCCGCGTTCCTGGTCTCCCGCCCCTCCTACGACCACTACCTCCTGGTCGTGGTGCCCCTGCTGCTGGCCGGAGTGCCCTACGAGGACGGTGTCGCCCGGCGGCCCTGGTTCTGGCTCGCCCTGGTCCCGCAACTGCCCGGGGTCACCTGGCCCGGTCTGGAGGCGCCCCGGCAGCGCGCCCTCAAGGACGCCTTCACGCTCGGTGCGCTGGCCGCCACGGTCGCCCTGCACTCCGTACGGGGCCGGGCCGGCCGGGTCCCGGAAGGCGCCCGCGCCGGTCTACCGCGGCGGGCACGTACAGTAGAGGTGGACAGCAGTGGCACCGGGTGACGGCGATCCCTCGTTTTGACCCTCCTGGGGCACCCCGGTATCCTGCTTGTTCGTTGTGTATTGGCTTGCTCATTCTCACGGGACGGGCCCTTACACCGGTCCACCGGGCCGATGACCAGCGACTCCACGTGTGCGGTTTGCGTCGCCGCCGTGCGGTCAAGGCTGTCGTGATCGTTTCGGTGACCTTGTCAGGACCATTCACTCGAAGCGAAGGCTACGAACCGTGCGTACGTACAGCCCCAAGCCCGGCGATGTGACGCGCCAGTGGCACGTCATCGATGCTCAGGACGTCGTCCTGGGTCGTCTCGCCTCCACCGCGGCCTCCCTTCTGCGGGGCAAGCACAAGCCGATCTACGCGCCCCACGTCGACACCGGTGACTTCGTCATCATCATCAACGCCGACAAGGTGCACCTCTCCGGCAACAAGCGGACCCAGAAGATGGCCTACCGCCACTCCGGCTACCCGGGCGGTCTGCGCTCGGTCCGCTACGACGAGCTGCTGGACAAGAACCCCGAGAAGGCCATCGAGAAGGCCGTCAAGGGCATGCTCCCCAAGAACACGCTGGGCCGTCAGATGCTCTCGAAGCTGAAGGTCTACAAGGGTGACCAGCACCCGCACGGCGCGCAGCAGCCGCAGCCGTACGAGATCACCCAGGTCGCGCAGTAAGTCCGGCCACCCCCTAAGACTGAAGAGAATCTGAGGAGAATCGTGGCCGAGACCACTGCCGAGCAGCCGCTCGAAGAGCTTGACATCGACAGCTACACCACCGAGTCCGAGGTCCCCGTCGAGGGCGAGTACACCTCGGAGTCCCTGGCCTCCCGCTTCGGCGAGCCCCAGCCGGCCGCCGGCCTGGGCCGCCGCAAGAACGCCATCGCCCGTGTCCGGATCGTCCCGGGCACCGGCAAGTGGAAGATCAACGGCCGCACCCTCGAGGACTACTTCCCGAACAAGGTGCACCAGCAGGAGGTCAACGAGCCCTTCAAGGTGCTCGAGCTGGAGGGCCGCTACGACGTCATCGCCCGCATCGCCGGTGGCGGCGTCTCCGGCCAGGCCGGTGCCCTCCGCCTCGGTGTCGCGCGCGCCCTCAACGAGGCCGACGTCGACAACAACCGTGGCCCGCTGAAGAAGGCCGGCTTCCTGCGCCGCGACGACCGTGCGGTCGAGCGGAAGAAGGCCGGTCTGAAGAAGGCCCGCAAGGCCCCGCAGTACAGCAAGCGCTAAATCTCCGACGCGCTGCGCGTACTCCGAACGCCCCGGCGGCACGCCTTTCGTGCCCCCGGGGCGTTCGTTTATCCCCAGCCGGGGGCGTATAACGGCACAAGACGCTCAAAGGCTTGTGTGATCGGATTGTCGGTGCGGCTCAGCATCTGACGCTTCCTCAGGAGGACAAGTGGGACGACTCTTCGGCACGGACGGCGTGCGCGGCGTCGCCAACGCGGACCTGACGGCCGAGCTGGCACTCGGCCTCTCCGTCGCCGCGGCGCACGTACTGGCCGAGGCGGGCACGTTCGAGGGACACCGGCCGACCGCCGTGGTCGGCCGTGATCCGCGCGCGTCCGGGGAGTTCCTGGAGGCCGCCGTGGTCGCGGGTCTGGCCAGCGCCGGCGTGGACGTGCTGCGGGTCGGCGTGCTGCCGACCCCCGCCGTCGCCCACCTCACCGGTGCGCTCGGCGCCGACCTCGGCGTGATGCTCTCCGCCAGCCACAACGCCATGCCCGACAACGGCATCAAGTTCTTCGCCCGCGGCGGCCACAAACTCGCCGACGAGCTGGAGGACCGCATCGAGTCGGTCTACGCCGAGCACCGCACCGGCGCCCCCTGGGACCGGCCGACCGGCGCCGGTGTCGGCCGGGTGCGGGACTACCTGGAGGGGACCGAGCAGTACATCGCCCACCTCGTCGGCGCCCTGCCGAACCGGCTCGACGGGCTGAAGATCGTCCTTGACGAGGCGCACGGCGCCGCCGCCCGAGTATCGCCCGAGGCGTTCACCCGGGCCGGCGCCGAGGTCGTCACCATCGGTGCCGCCCCCGACGGCCTCAACATCAACGACGGCTGCGGCTCCACCCACCTCGACCTGCTCAAGACCGCCGTCGTCGAGCACGGCGCGCACCTCGGCATCGCGCACGACGGCGACGCCGACCGGTGCCTGGCCGTGGACCACACCGGCGAGGAGGTCGACGGCGACCAGATCCTGGCGGTGCTCGCGCTGGCGCTGCGGGAGCGGTCCGCGCTGCGCTCCGACACCGTTGTCGCCACCGTCATGTCCAACCTGGGCTTCAAGCTCGCCATGGAACGCGAGGGCATCCACCTCGTCCAGACCGCGGTCGGCGACCGGTACGTGCTGGAGGAGATGAAAGAACACGGGTACGCCCTCGGCGGCGAGCAGTCCGGGCACGTCATCGTGCTGGACCACGCCACCACCGGGGACGGCACGCTGACCGGGCTGCTGCTGGCGGCGCGGGTCGCGCAGACCGGCCGTACGCTGCGGGAGCTGGCCTCCGTGATGGCGCGGCTGCCGCAGGTGCTGGTCAATGTGCCCGACGTGGACAAGGGGCGGGTGTCGACGTCGGCGGAGCTGGCGACGGCGGTGAGCGAGGCGGAGCGGGAGCTGGGGGGGACCGGGCGGGTGCTGCTGCGGCCGTCCGGGACGGAGCCGCTGGTGCGGGTGATGGTGGAGGCGGCGGATATCGAGCAGGCTCGGGCTGTGGCGGGGCGGTTGGCGGATGCGGTGAAGTCTGCGCTGGGGTAGTTCTTCGGGGCGGGTTCGGGGTGGGGGGTGCGGTGGTGTGCGGGCCGCGGGTGCGTCGTGGTTGATCGCGCCCACGCGGCGGAGCCGCATATCGATACAGCCCCGCGCCCCTATGGGGGCGCTTCAGCTCGTCCGGCGTTTCTTTGTTGACCACAGGGCCTTTTGCAGGAGCAGGGTCAGGGTGCCGGCCAGGATGATGCCCAGGAGGTTGAGGAGGAGCTGTTCGGCTGAGCGCCAGCCCTGGTGGGTGTCGCCGTAGAGGAGGGCGATGGCCGCGTTCGCGGCGGCCGGGACCGTGGTGACCGAGATGGCGACGCCGACCAGGGCGCCCGACTTGGCCGAGGTCAGGGAGAGGGTGCCCGCGGCGCCCGCGAGGACCGCCACGACGAACGAGAACCAGTCCGGGGCGTAGATGAAGCCGGTGTTGGGCCGTTCGGCCTCCAGTCGCCCCTCGCTGAACAGGCCGACGGCGTCCATGAAGAGGCCGAACCCGGCGGTGATCGTCATGGCCACGGCGAAGCCCACCAGCAGCGCGGTCACCGAGCGCAGCGCCAGCCTGGGGCTGCGCTGCACGACCGCCGTGCAGATACCGGCCAGCGGCCCGAACTCCGGGCCCACCGCCATCGCGCCGACGATCAGGATCGCGTTGTCCAGCACCACACCGCAGGCCGCGATCATCGTGGCGAGGGTGATGAACGCGACGTAGGTGACCGACAGGGTCGACTCCTCGTGCGTGGCCTCCGCCAACTGCTCCCACAGCACCGCGTCGGCGCCCTCGCCCGGCGCCTCCCGCTCGGCCCGGTCGGCGTACTCCGACAGCGACAGGTCGATGTTCTCGGCGGTGATCGCGCCGCAGGTGTCGAGGTCCAGCGCGCGCAGCCCGTCGATCAGTTCGTCAGCGGCCTCCCGCGCCACGTCGCACATCACGACGTCACCGGCCGGCCGGTGGGCGGCGCCGGGCAGGACGACCAGGTGGGCGGTGCCGACCGTCCGGTCGATCAGGCGGACCACGGCGTCGGTCTTCTCGGCCGGGGTGATCAGGCGCAGATGCAGCATGGCACCCATTCAACCGCGTGTCACAGCTTGCGCAGCCGCAGCCTCTGCACCTTGTGGTCGGGGCCCTTGCGCAGGATCAGGGTGGCCCGGCCGCGGGTCGGGGCGACGTTCTCCACCAGGTTGGGCCTGTTGATCGTCCGCCAGGTGGTGCGGGCGTACTCCAGCGCCTCCTCCTCCGAGACCTGGGTGTACTTGCGGAAGTACGAGGAGGGGTTCTGGAAGGCGGTCGCGCGCAGTTTCTTGAAGCGGTCCAGGTACCAGCGCTCGATGTCCTCGGTGCGGGCGTCGACGTACACGCTGAAGTCGAAGTAGTCGGCGAGGCCCACCCGGGTGCGGCCGTCCTTGCCGGGCAGGGCGGGCTGGAGGACGTTCAGGCCCTCGACGATCAGGATGTCGGGGCGGCGCACGGTCAGCTTCTCGCCCGGCACGATGTCGTAGATCAGGTGGGAGTAGACCGGTGCCGTGACCTCGGCCTTCCCGGCCTTGATGTCGGCGACGAACCGGGTCAGGGCCCGGCGGTCGTACGACTCGGGGAAGCCCTTGCGGGACATCAGGCCCCGGGCCTCCAGCTCCCTGGTCGGCAGCAGGAAGCCGTCCGTGGTGACCAGCTCGACCCGCGGGTGCTCGGGCCAGCGGGACAGCAGCGCCTGGAGCAGGCGGGCGACGGTGGACTTGCCGACCGCGACCGAGCCGGCCACGCCGATGACGAAGGGGGTGCCGGACTGGGAGCCCTGCTCGCCGAGGAAGGTGTTCAGCGCGCCGCGCAGGCCGTCGGTGGCGCCGACGTAGAGGTTGAGCAGGCGGGAGAGCGGGAGGTAGATGTCCCGCACCTCGTCGAGGTCGATGACGTCACCGAGGCCGCGCAGCTTCTCGACCTCCTCGGCGGTGAGCGGCAGCGGCGTCTTGTCGCGCAGCGCGCTCCACTCGGCACGGGTGAGATCGACGTAGGGAGTCGCCTCCGGCCGATGCCGGTGGGCGCTCCGGGGTATCGAGGGGACCGGAGAGATCACATTCCATTGTTAACGGAGTTCGAACGGGGTGGCGGGTGGAGTGCGTCACGCCGGAGGATGCGCGCGACGGCGTTCGTACCCCGGTGGGAATTTCCGATTTCGGGCACGGAATGACGGGTTCGTGATCGGAGCTGACCGTAGGCTGCCGGTCATGTGCGGAATCGTGGGTTACGTGGGGTCGCAGTCGGCGCTCGATGTCGTGATGGCCGGACTGAAGCGGCTGGAGTACCGGGGGTACGACTCGGCGGGCGTCGCCGTGCTCGCGGACGGCGGGCTGGCCCCCGCCAAGCGGGCCGGGAAGCTCGTCAACCTGGAGAAGGAGCTGTCCGAGCGCCCGCTGCCGACCGGCACCACCGGCATCGGCCACACCCGCTGGGCCACCCACGGCGGCCCCACCGACGCCAACGCCCACCCGCACCTGGACAACGCGGGCCGGGTCGCCGTGGTCCACAACGGCATCATCGAGAACTTCGCCGCGCTCAGGGCGGAGCTGACCGGGCGCGGCCACGGCCTCGCCTCCGAGACCGACACCGAGGTCGTCGCCCATCTGCTCGCCGAGGAGTTCTCCTCCTGCGCCGACCTGGCCGAGGCGATGCGGCTGGTCTGCCGGCGCCTGGAGGGGGCGTTCACGCTGGTCGCGGTGCACGCGGACGAGCCGGACGTGGTGGTCGGCGCCCGGCGGAACTCGCCGCTGGTGGTCGGGATCGGCGAGGGCGAGGCGTTCCTCGCCTCCGATGTGGCGGCGTTCATCGCGCACACCCGGGAGGCCGTGGAACTCGGCCAGGACCAGGTGGTCGAGCTGCGCCGGGACGGCGTGACGGTGACCGGCTTCGACGGCCGGCCCGCCGACGTGCGCGCCTACCACGTCGACTGGGACGCCTCCGCCGCGCAGAAGGACGGGTACGCCTCCTTCATGCTCAAGGAGATCGCCGAGCAGCCGAAGGCGGTCGCCGACACCCTGCTCGGCCGGATCGACGAGGCGGGGTCGCTGACGCTGGACGAGGTGCGCATCCCGGCCGCGGAGCTGCGCGAGATCGACAAGGTGGTCATCGTCGCCTGCGGTACGGCCTTCCACGCCGGGCTGATCGCCAAGTACGCCATCGAGCACTGGACGCGGATTCCCTGCGAGGTGGAGCTGGCCAGCGAGTTCCGCTACCGCGACCCCATCCTGGACCCGCGCTCCCTGGTGATCGCCATCTCCCAGTCCGGCGAGACCATGGACACCCTGATGGCGCTGCGGCACGCCCGCGAGCAGGGCTCCCGGGTGCTGGCCATCTGCAACACCAACGGCTCGACCATCCCCCGCGAGTCCGACGCGGTGCTCTACACGCACGCCGGTCCCGAGGTCGCCGTCGCCTCGACCAAGGCGTTCCTGACCCAGTTGGTCGCCTGCTACCTCGTCGCCCTCTACCTCGGGCAGGTCCGCGGCACCAAGTGGGGCGACGAGATCCGCGCGGTCGTCCGTGACCTGGCCCGGATCTCCGGCGCGGTCGACCAGGTCCTGGGCACCATGGAGCCGGTACGGGAGCTGGCGCGGTCCCTGGCCGGCAAGGACACGGTGCTCTTCCTCGGCCGGCACGTCGGCTACCCGGTCGCCCTGGAAGGCGCCCTCAAGCTCAAGGAACTCGCCTACATGCACGCCGAGGGCTTCGCGGCCGGCGAGCTGAAGCACGGGCCGATCGCGCTGATCGAGCAGGACGTGCCGGTCGTCGTGGTGGTGCCCTCGCCGCGCGGGCGGTCCCTGCTGCACGACAAGATCGTCTCCAACATCCAGGAGATCCGCGCCCGGGGCGCCCGCACGATCGTCATCGCGGAGGAGGGCGACGCCACGGTCGAGCCGTACGCCGACCACCTCATCCGCATCCCCGCCACCCCCACCCTGCTCCAGCCCCTGGTCGCCACGGTCCCCCTCCAGGTCTTCGCCTGCGAACTGGCGACGGCCCGCGGCAACGAGGTCGATCAGCCGCGCAACCTGGCGAAGTCGGTGACGGTGGAGTGAGGCTGCTTGAGCGCGTCGAGGAAGGGGGCGAAGGCGGCGACGGGGAAGGTGAGGGCGCCGTAGGCGAGATTCTTGGAATCCCGGACGGCCACCTGGGTGCGGGTGTCGGCTATCTCTACGCAGGAGTTGCCGTCGCCGGGACCTGAGTAGGACGACTTGCGCCAGTTGCCGGGGGTGCCCATGGGTGTCTCACAGCTCCTTCGCCAGCCTGTGGATGAAGTCGCGCGACCGAGCGGGATCGAGCGACGCGCTCTCCACCTTATGGAACAGCGTTCGAAAGGCGCCGAGTTGTGCCTCTGAGTCGATGAACGTCGTACCGTGCGGTGCGTCGCGTGCGACGGTGTCCAACTGGGGGACGGAGCCACCCGCGTACACCATCGCGCTCGCGGCACCGGCGAACCCCTCCAAGGAGAAGGGGATGACGCGCACGGTGACGTGATCGGCCTCCGTGAGGCGCAGCAGGTGGTCGAGCTGCGCGCGTGATGCGGCACGGGTTCCGACCATGATGCGCAGTGCGGCCTCGTGAATGATCGCCTCGTACGGGGTCCCTTCGAGCGCCGTCTTGCGTCGCATCCGGTGGCGGACGCGCAACTCCACCTCCGTACGGGGGAGTTCGGGGACGCGGTAGGAGAAGACTGCGCGTGCGTAGTCCTCGGTCTGGAGCGGGCCGGGGATGAACTGGAACTGGACCTCCCGCAGGAACGTGGCGTGGTGCTCCAGTTCGGCAAGGTCGAGGAAGGGAGTCGGCAGCAGCCATCGGTACTCCTCCCACCAGCCGCGGGTACGGTCGGTCGCCAGGGCGACCAGGGCGTCGATCAGTCGCTCGTCCGTGCACATGTAGTGGGCCGCGAGGCGGCGCAGACGGGTCTCGCTCACACCTGCCAGGGCGGTTTCGATCTGGCTGATCTGAACTCGACTCACTCCGAGCAGCTCCGCGGCCTCACCAGCTTTGAGACCCGCGGCATCGCGCAGTCGGCGCAGTTCGGTTGCCAGGCGCTTCTGGCGCGCCGTGGGATCTCGCCGCAAAGCCATGAACGTCTCCTAGGTTCAACGCGCCCGAGAACGCTCCTCATTCGAGGGCAGATTACGCGGTTCGCTTGCTTGGTATTTCATTCAAGGTCTACGGTCAGTGACGTGACGCACACTCTGTGCGCCACTCACGTGCCGGAAGTGCACCGCTTCGCCCTGCCCTTGTGGATGCGGCACCGACACCGGCCACCACCTTCGACCACGCAAGCACGCTGGAGTCGCCGCATGCTCGGAAATGACCCGTGGGAGTACTCCCTCCACATCCCGAACGACGTCCGTGCCGTCACCGTCTGCCGCCGCACTCTCCGGCTGATCCTCACGGTGCACGGCCTGATCGGCCTGGTCGACGTCGCGGAACTGCTGGCCACGGAGCTGGTCTCGAACGCCGTACGGCACACCGAGGGGCCGGCCGCTCTGCGCGTGTGCTGGTCGGGGAACGGCGTACTGCGCATCGGCGCGTGGGACGCGGACCCGTCGCCGCCGGAGCCGCCGCTCGCCTTCGCGGACGTGGACGCCGAGGACGGCCGGGGCCTGGCCCTGGTGCGGGCCTGTGCCGACGTGTGGGGCTGGCAGCCGCTGGCACGGAAGGGTGCTCGCGGGAAGGTCGTCTGGTGTGAACTGGGCGCTTCGAAGCGGGTGGCGTCAATGGTGATCCGGCGCTCGAAGGGGTGACCGAGTGGTTATTTCTTACTTCCCGGGCAGGGGAACGGTCTTTGAGGAGGCTTACTACGAAGGTGAGGCCAAGGGTAAAGCTGCGGGTGAGGCGCAGGGCAAAGTCCTAGGGGAGGCCAAGGGCAAGGCGGAAGGCGTCCTGCGGGTGCTGGAGGTGCGGGGGATCGCTGTTTCCGATGAGGTACGGGAGCGGGTCGTCACGTGCACGGATCTCGCCCGGCTCGACGAATGGCTCGGGCGGGCCGTGACGGTCGAGCGGGTCGAGGACCTCTTTCTCGGGGAGTCGGACGGGACCGCCTCGTAAGGTCTCCGCATGAGCATCATCGGGGTCGGGATCGACGTGGCCGAGATCGAGCGGTTCGGGGCGGCGCTGGAGCGTACGCCGGGGATGGCGCGGCGGCTGTTCCTGGACAGTGAGCTGCGACTGCCGAGCGGGGAGCGGCGCGGGGTCGCCTCGCTGGCCGCGCGGTTCGCGGCGAAGGAGGCGCTGGCCAAGGCGCTCGGCGCGCCGGGCGGGCTGCTGTGGACCGACGCCGAGGTGTACGTCGAGGACAGCGGGCGGCCCCGGCTGCGGGTGACGGGGACGGTGGCGGCGCGGGCGGCGGAGCTGGGCGTCGCGACGTGGCATGTGTCGCTGAGCCATGACGCCGGGGTGGCGTCGGCGGTGGTGATCGCGGAGGGGTGACGCCGGGACGCCCTGGATGAGGACCGTGTCGTCGCCGGTCGGTGGGCAAGGTGTCAAGGGACACGACGGGACCGGTGAGGTACGGGAGACTCGGGCGTATGCGGACTGCGTACAGCGTGGAGACGGTCAGGGCGGCGGAGCGGGAGCTGATGGCCCGGCTCCCCGAGGGAGCGTTGATGCAGCGGGCGGCGGCCGGACTCGCCGCCGCCTGCGCCGAACTGCTCGGGCGGGTGTACGGCAGCCGGGTCGTGCTGCTGGTCGGCAGCGGCGACAACGGCGGCGACGCGCTGTACGCCGGGGCGCGGCTCGCCCGGCGCGGCGCGGGCGTGCACGCGGTGCTGCTCGCGCCCGAGCGGGCGCACGCCGGGGGACTCGCGGCGCTGCGCCGGGCCGGCGGCCGGGTCGCGGCGGCCGGGGCGGGGGAGGCACTGATCGAACGGGCCGACCTGGTCCTCGACGGGATCGTCGGCATCGGTGGCAAGGGCGGGCTGCGGCCGGCGGCGGTACCGCTCGCCGAGGCGGCCCGGCGGTCCCGGGCGGCCGTCGTCGCGGTCGACCTGCCGAGCGGGGTGGACGCCGACACCGGCGAGGTGCGGGGCGAAGCGGTCCGGGCCGATCTGACGGTGACGTTCGGCGCGCACAAGCCGGGGCTGCTGATCGACCCGGCACGGGAGTACGCGGGCTCGGTGCGGCTGGTCGGCATCGGGCTGTCGCTGCCGGCCGGGCGGGCCGAGGCGGAGGCGCTCCAGCACGCCGACGTGGCCCGGCTGCTGCCGGTGCCGGGGGCCGAGAGCGACAAGTACCGGCGGGGCGTGGTCGGCATCGCGGCGGGCTCGGCCCGGTACCCGGGCGCCGCCGTCCTCGCCGTCTCCGGCGCGCTGCGGGGCGGGGCCGGGGCGGTGCGGTACGTCGGTCCGGCCGGGGACGCGGTGATCGCCCGGTTCCCCGAGACCCTCGTGTCCGACCGGGGGCCGGCGCGGGCCGGGCGGGTCCAGGCGTGGGTCGTCGGGCCGGGGATCGGGGACGACGCGGGCACGGTGGCGGAGGTGGTGGCGGCGGACGTACCGGTGCTGATCGACGCGGACGGGCTGCGGCTGGCGGACGCGGACGCGGTACGGCGGCGGTCGGCGCCGACGCTGATGACGCCGCACGCGGGAGAGGCGGCGGCGCTGCTGGAGGTGTCCCGGGAGGAGGTCGAGGCCGCACGGGTCACCTCGGCACGGGAACTGGCCCGGCGGTACGGGGCGGCGGTGCTGCTCAAGGGGTCGACCACGGTGGTGGCCGGTCCGGCCGGGGGACCGGTACGGGTCAACCCGACGGGGACGCCCTGGCTGGCCACGGCCGGGAGCGGGGACGTGCTGTCCGGGCTGGCGGGGTCGCTGCTGGCGGCGGGGCTGTCGGTGGTGGACGCGGGGAGCGTGGGGGCGTACCTGCACGGGCTGGCGGGCCGGGTGACGGCGCAGGGGGCGCCGGTATCGGCGGAGGACGTGGCGGGCGCGGTGGGGCGGGTCTGGCGGGACGTCCGGGAGGTGGGGGACGGGGTCGCTTGACCGCGGCCCGCCCTCGCCCCGCCTACTTGCCCTTCAGGTAGGCGTCCAAGCGGCCCAGCAGGGGCAGGGCCGCCGCGAGGGTGTGCCGTTCCTCCGGGGTGAGGGCCTCGCCGATCGCGGCGCCGAGCCAGTCCGCGCGGCGGCGGCGCTCCGCGGCCAGCCGGTCGCGGCCGGCCGGCGTGAGGTGCAGCAGCAGCTTGCGCCCGTCGCTCGGGTGGGCCTCGGACCGCACCAGGCCCTGGGCCAGCAGGTCCTTGACGGCCCGCGCCGCCGACTGGTGGCTCACGCCCCACCGGTGGGCGACATCGGCGGTGGTCAGCGGGCCACCGCGGTCCAGGTGGCCCAGGACGGCGGCCTCGCCGGAGGGCATCGTGTCGGCGCCCCGCACCGTGCGCACCAGGTGCCCGATGGTCGAACGGAGTTCCTCGGCCAGTCGCTGGTCATCCATGGCGGGAGTCTACCGATTCTCTGCACCCAAACTGTACAGCCAAGGTGTAGAGAATGGTTGTACAGTTTTGCTGTAGACATGCGCCCGACATACCGCCCCCGAGAGGAACCCCGTGCGCCTCACCAAGCACGCCCACGCCTGTGTCACCGTCGAGAAGGACGGCACCCGGCTGGTCATCGACCCCGGCACGCTCACCCCGGACGCGGCGGAGGCCGTCGCGCGGGCGGACGCCGTTCTGGTCACCCACGAGCACTTCGACCACTTCGACGAGAAGCTGATCGCCGCCGCCCTGGACGCCCGGCCCGAGCTGCGCGTCTACGGCACGGCCGCCGTCGCGCGGGCCCTGGGCGGCGACGAGCGGGTGCGTGCCGTCACCGCCGGTGACACCTTCGCCGTCGGCCCGGTCGCCGTCGCCGTGCACGGCCACCGGCACGCCCCGATCCACGCCGACGTACCCCGCCCGGACAACGTCGGCTACCTCCTGGACGGCGGCGCCCTCTACCACCCCGGCGACGCCTATCACGTACCCGACGCCCCCGTACGCACCTTGCTGCTGCCCACCAGCGGCCCCTGGACCAAGCTCGGCGAGGCCGCCGAGTACGTCCGCGCCGTCCGGCCCGACCGCGTCGTCCAGATCCACGAGCTGATGCTCAGCGAGCTGGGCCAGACCTCCACCGCCCGTCTCCTGGGCGAGCAGGGCCTCACCGGCGTCCCGGTCACCCGCCTCGCACCGGGCGCCACCCTCACGCTCTAGAACCCCCGCCGGGCCGCTCTGAGAGACTGGGAGTCTCTGATTGAGCGAGAGTGTGGAGCGGGGTGCGTCGGTGCGGGGCTGGGCCGAGGTGGATCTGGGCGCGTTGCGGAGCAATGTGCGGGCGCTGCGCGGGCGGATCGGCGGCGCCGCGCTGATGGCCGTGGTGAAGGCCGACGGGTACGGCCACGGCGCCCTCCCGTGCGCCCGCGCCGCCGTCGAGGCCGGTGCGACCTGGCTGGGCACCGCCACCCCGGAGGAGGCGCTGGCGCTGCGTGCCGGCGGGCTGCCGGACGACCTGCGGATCATGTGCTGGCTCTGGACGCCCGGCGGCCCCTGGCAGGAGGCGATCGAGGCCGACCTCGACGTGTCGGTCAGCGCGATGTGGGCGCTGACCGAGGTCACCGCCGCCGCGCGCCGCGCCGGACGCCCCGCCCGCGTTCAGCTCAAGGCCGACACCGGCCTCGGGCGCAACGGCTGCCAGCCCGGACCGGACTGGCGGGAACTGGTCGGCGCCGCGCTGCGCGCCGAGGCCGAGGGACTGGTCCGGATCACCGGCCTCTGGTCCCACTTCGCCCGCGCCGACGAGCCCGGCCACCCCTCGATCCGCGCCCAGCTCGACCTGTTCCGGGAGATGACCGCGTACGCGGAGGGCGAGGGCGTCCGGCCCGAGGTGCGGCACATCGCCAACTCGCCCGCCACCCTCACGCTCCCCGAGGCGCACTACGACCTCGTCCGCCCCGGCATCGCCCTGTACGGCATCTCGCCCAGCCCCGAGGTCGGCACCCCCGCCGACTTCGGACTGCGCCCGGCGATGACGCTGGCCGCCTCGCTCGCGCTGGTCAAGCGGGTGCCCGGCGGGCACGGGGTGAGTTACGGGCACCACTACACCACCCCCGGCGAGACCACCCTGGGCCTGGTCCCCCTCGGCTACGGCGACGGCATCCCCCGGCACGCCTCCTCCGCCGCCCCCGTCCTGGTCGACGGCAAGTGGCGCACGGTCGCCGGGCGGATCGCGATGGACCAGTTCGTGGTCGACCTGGGCGGCGACCGGCCCGCGGCCGGCGCCGAGGCGGTGCTGTTCGGACCGGGCGACCGGGGCGAGCCCACCGCCGAGGACTGGGCCCAGGCGGCCGGCACCATCGCGTACGAGATCGTCACCCGCATCGGTGCGCGCGTTCCCCGGGTCTATGTGAACGAGTGACCCCGGCGTGTGCATGACGCACACTTTCGGGTGAACCAGAGCCCTAGGGGCCAGCGGCACGGGGCCGGGCCGGCGAAGAGGAGCGGTACGTGAGCGAGAGCAGCGGGCAGGCCGTCGCGGACGTCGCCGCGGCGGCCGTCGCCTCCGCCACCGAGGCCGCGGCCGGTGCCGCCGCCGGCGGCCGGCGCCGGGCGACCGGCCTGGCGGGGGCGGTGATCGGCGTGGTCGCGGCGGGAGCCGCGGCCGGGGTGGCGATAGAACGGCTGACGGTCGGCCGCGGCATCCGCCGCAAGGCCCGCCTCGCCCTGGACTCCGCCGGACCCTACGGCGCGCTGCGCGGCACACCCGGCCAGGCGTACGCCGACGATGGCACCGAGCTGTACTACGAGGTGGACGACATCGAGCCGGAGGGCGGCCCCGCGCCGCGCCGCCGCCGGCTGTTCGGCCGCAAGACCCCCGCCCCCGCGACCGTCGTCTTCTGCCACGGCTACTGCCTCAACCAGGACTCCTGGCACTTCCAGCGCGAGGCGCTGCGCGGTGCCGTACGGGCCGTCTACTGGGACCAGCGCAGCCACGGCCGCTCCGGGCGGGGCGTGGCGCAGGCGCGGGGCGGCGCGCCGGTCAGCATCGACGAACTGGGCCGGGACCTGAAGGCGGTGCTCGACGCGGCGGTGCCCGAGGGGCCGGTCGTCCTGGTCGGGCACAGCATGGGCGGGATGACCGTGATGGCGCTGGCCGACCAGTACCCCGAGCTGATCCGCGACCGGGTCGTCGGGGTGGCGCTGGTGGGCACCTCGTCGGGGCGGCTCGGGGAGGTCAACTTCGGGCTGCCGGTGGCCGGGGTCAACGCGGTGCGGCGGGTGCTGCCCGGGGTGCTGAAGGCCCTGGGACAGCGGGCGGAGCTGGTGGAGAGGGGGCGCCGGGCGACCGCGGACCTGTTCGCCGGGGTCATCAAGCGGTACTCGTTCGCGGCCCGGGACGTCGATCCGGCCGTCGCCCGGTTCGCCGAGCGGATGATCGAGGCCACGCCGATAGACGTGGTCGCCGAGTTCTACCCGGCCTTCGACGACCACGACAAGACCGCGGCGCTGGCCCGGTTCGCGGAGCTGCCCGTGCTGGTGCTGGCCGGGGTGCGGGACCTGGTCACGCCCAGCGAGCACAGCGAGGCCATCGCCGACCTGCTGCCCGGCGCCGAACTGGTCCTCGTCCCGGACGCCGGGCACCTGGTGATGCTTGAGCACCCGGAGCTGGTCACCGACCGCCTCGCCGACCTGCTGGTGCGCGCCGGTGCCGTCCCGGCAGGTACTACCGTGGACGGCTATGGAAGCACCAGCAGCAGCGCGCGGCCCCGCTGAGCCCGCCCCCGTCGTCGAGATCACCGTCACCTCCCCCGAGCGGATGCGGGAGCTGGGCCGCAGGCTGGCCGGGCTGCTGCGGGCCGGGGACCTGGTGATGCTGAGCGGGGAGCTGGGCGCGGGCAAGACGACGCTCACCCGGGGGCTCGGCGAGGGCCTCGGCGTGCGCGGCGCGGTCACCTCGCCGACGTTCGTGATCGCCCGGGTGCACCCCTCGCTCGGCGACGGGCCGCCGCTGGTCCACGTCGACGCCTACCGGCTGTCCGGCGGGCTGGACGAGATGGAGGACCTGGACCTGGACGTCTCCCTGCCCGAGTCCGTGGTCGTCGTGGAGTGGGGCGAGGGCAAGGTCGAGGAACTCACCGAGGACCGGCTCCACCTGGTGATCCACCGGGCCGTCGGGGACACCGCCGACGAGGTCCGGCACGTCACCGTGACCGGCGTCGGCGCCCGCTGGGCCACGGCCGGCCTGAGCACCCTCACCGGGTAGCGGTCAGGCCGCCTCGCGCTGCTCCCCGGCCCGCCGGCGGGGCTCCGGTTCGGGGGCGCGCGGCGGGGTCGAGACGGCCGCCGCCGCGGCGCACGACGCGAGCAGGTCGCGCATCGACACCTCGGACGGGACCGGCAGCGGGGGCCGGGCCTGGGGCTGGGAAGCCGACATGGTCGCCTCCTGAGGGGCGGGGGCGGACGTGGTTAGGCATACCTAACCACGGACTGGATACCATGTGACCACGCCGGGGAAGCGGAGCGCAACGTTTTCCCGACGTCTTGTCGGAATCCCGGCGGCGAGGGACACGGCTCAGGCGACGAGAGAGACGGCTCAGGCGACGAGGGACACGTCTCAGCGGACGACGACCACCTTCTGGCCGATCGTCGCGAAGTCCCACATCGCCGCGCCGTCCTCGCGGCTCTCCCGGATGCCGCCGGTGCGCGCCCCGGCCGCCGGGGGCCTCGCCGGGGAGCCGTCCACCGCCGCGCTGAAGCCGACCACCACGCCGTCCACGCTGGTGAAGCGCACCACGTGCTCCACGGGGACGCCGTCGGAGCCGGTGACCCGGTTGGAGCGGGAGGTGACCGCGTAGACGCCCGGCCGGGGGTCCACCGCGCCGGGCGCGACCGCGAACGTGCGCCGGACCCGGTCGCCCGCGCCGACCAGCCAGACCCGGTCGTCGTCCACCGAGTACACGACCCGTTCACCCGTACCGGACCCGGCGGGCAGGGCGTGCGGGTGCCGTCTGTCGCGGGGGGCCTTCGTGGCGCCGGGGCCGGGGGCGGGGCTCGCGCTGGCGCGGGGCCGGTCCAGGCCGGCGGGGGCGTTCGCCGACGCCTGGTAGGCGAGGACGCCGACGGTCCCCAGGGCCGCCGCGGTGAGCCCGGTGACGACTGCGGAGCTGCTGCTGGGCACTGGCGACCACCTCGGCGTCGTACGTGCTGCTGGTGCGGCGACGGTAGCAGCCGGTGACCGCCGGACCGGGTCGGCCGACACGGGTCCCCGGGCCGCCGTAGGCTGTTCGCGTGCTCTTGCTCGCTCTGGATACCGCCACTCCCGCCGTGACCGTCGCCCTGCACGACGGCACGGACGTCATCGCCTCGTCGAGCCAGGTCGACGCCCGCCGCCACGGTGAGCTGCTGCTGCCCGCCGTCGACCGGGTGCTGGACCGGGCCGGCCGCCGGCTCGACGCCGTCACCGGCATCGTCGTGGGCGTCGGGCCGGGCCCGTACACCGGGCTGCGGGTCGGCCTGATGACCGCGGAGACCTTCGGGCTGGCGCTCGGCGTGCCCGTGCACGGCGTGTGCACGCTGGACGGCCTGGCCTACGCCGCCGACCTGGACGGCCCCTTCGTGGTGGCGACCGACGCCCGCCGCAAGGAGGTCTACTGGGCCCGCTACGCCGACTCCCGCACCCGCCTGACCGACCCGGCCGTCGACCGTCCCGCCGACCTCGCCGGCCAGGTGGCGGGGCTGCCCGCGGTCGGCGCGGGCGCGCTGCTCTACCCGGACACCTTCCCCCGGGCGCACGCGCCCGAGCACGTGTCCGCCGCCGCCCTGGCCGCCCTGGCCGCCGAGCGGCTCGCGGCCGGCGAGGAACTCCTGGCGCCCCGGCCGCTGTACCTGCGCCGGCCCGACGCGCAGGTGCCCAGGAACTACAAGGTGGTCACCCCCAGGTGACCGGGACAGCGACCGCCGTGCTGCGCGAGATGCGCTGGTGGGACATCGACCCGGTGCTGACCCTGGAACGCGAGCTGTTCCCGGAGGACGCCTGGTCCCGGGGCATGTTCTGGTCCGAGCTGGCCCACGCCCGGGGACCGGGGGCGACCCGCCGGTACGTGGTCGCCGAGGAGCCCGGCGGCCGGATCGTCGGGTACGCCGGGCTGGTCGCCTCCTCCAGCGAGCAGGCCGATGTGCAGACCATCGCCGTCGCCCGCGACCAGTGGGGCACCGGCCTCGGCTCGCTGCTGCTGACCGAGCTGCTCCGCGCGGCCACCGCCTTCGAGTGCGCCGAGGTGCTGCTGGAGTGCCGGGTGGACAACGTCCGCGCGCAGAAGCTCTACGAGCGCTTCGGCTTCCGGCCCGTCGGCGTCCGGCGCGGCTACTACCAGCCGGGCAACGTGGACGCCCTGGTGATGCGCCTCACCGACCCTTCGACCTCCGTACAAGGAACCGAGAACAATGGCTGACGAACCCCTGGTCCTGGGGATCGAGACCTCCTGCGACGAGACCGGTGTCGGCATCGTGCGCGGCACCACGCTGCTGGCCGACGCCGTCGCCTCCAGCGTCGACGAGCACGCCCGCTTCGGCGGTGTCGTCCCCGAGGTCGCGAGCCGCGCCCACCTGGAGGCGATGGTCCCCACCATCGAGCGCGCCCTGACCGAGGCCGGGGTGAGCGCCCGCGACCTCGACGGCATCGCCGTCACCGCCGGCCCCGGCCTGGCCGGCGCGCTGCTGGTCGGCGTCTCGGCGGCGAAGGCGTACGCCTACGCGCTGGGCAAGCCGCTGTACGGCGTCAACCACCTCGCCTCGCACATCTGCGTGGACCAACTGGAGCACGGGCCGCTGCCCGAGCCGACGATGGCGCTGCTGGTCTCCGGCGGCCACTCCTCGCTGCTGCTCTCCTCCGACATCACCTCCGACGTCCGGCCGATGGGCGCGACCATCGACGACGCGGCCGGCGAGGCGTTCGACAAGATCGCCCGGGTGCTGAACCTGGGCTTCCCCGGCGGTCCGGTCATCGACCGGTACGCCCGCGAGGGCGACCCGGCGGCGATCGCGTTCCCGCGCGGCCTGACCGGGCCCCGCGACCCCGCGTACGACTTCTCCTTCTCCGGGCTGAAGACGGCCGTGGCCCGCTGGATCGAGGCCAAGCGGGCGGCGGGCGAGGAGGTGCCGGTGCGGGACGTGGCCGCCTCCTTCCAGGAGGCCGTCGTCGACGTGCTGACCCGCAAGGCGGTCCGGGCCTGCAAGGACCAGGGCGTCGACCACCTGATGATCGGCGGCGGCGTCGCCGCCAACTCGCGGCTGCGGGCCCTGGCGCAGGAGCGCTGCGAGGCGGCCGGCATCCGGCTGCGGGTGCCCCGGCCCAAGCTGTGCACGGACAACGGGGCGATGGTCGCCGCCCTCGGCGCCGAGATGGTCGCCCGCGACCGGCCCGTCTCCGACTGGGAGCTGTCCGCGGACTCCTCGCTGCCGGTGACCGACCCGCACGTCCCCGGCCACGACCATGTGCACGAGACCGCCAAGGAGAACCTGTACTCATGACCGTCGCCCTGATGTGGGAGGCCCGCGCCGTCCCCGGCCGGGGCGCGGACCTGCTGGCCTGGGCCCGGGCCCAGGCGCTGCCCGCGGAGCCGCTGCGCCGCGAGACCCTCCGCGCCCCCCAGGACCGGGTCCTGGTGATCACCTGGTGGGACGCGGAGTACGACAGCGACCTGCCCGAACTCCCCGAACCCGACGGGGAGCTGGTCACCCGGGCGGTGCACCGGTGGCGGTTCGAGACGGTGGACGACTGAGCGGGGACGCCGACCCCGGCGCCCCCGTCCCGTCCGCCGCCCCCGTCCCGTCCGCCGCCCCCGTCAGCCCGTCACCTCCGCGACCTCCGTCCCGCAGCGCAGCTCGCGGTCCGGGCCCAGGACGCGTTCCGGGCCGGTCAGGGTGAGGTGCGCGGTGTGGCGTACGTCCGCGCTGGAGGCGGCCAGGCGCAGCTCCAGGGCGCCCGGCTCGACCACGCGCCGGCCGGAGCGGTCGGTGAAGGCCGACAGGTCCGCGTGGAAGCGGAACGTCACCCGGCGCGCCTGTCCCGGCGCCAGGTCCAGCCGCTGGTAGCCGACCAGCCGGACGTCGGGCCGGGTCACGCTCGCCACCGGGTCGTGCAGATAGAGCTGGACCACCTCGGCGCCCGCCCGGTCCCCGGTGTTGCGCACGGTGACGGAGAGGTCGTACGAGCCGTCCGTGCCGAGCACCTCGGCCGGGCCGCCGGTGAAGTCCTCCCAGGCGAACGTCGTGTACGAGCGGCCGTGGCCGAAGGGGTACAGCGGGGTCGGGTCCAGGTTGCTGACCTCGCCCGCCAGGCCCAGGGGCGGCTGGAGGTAGGTCCAGGGCTGGCCGCCGGGCAGCCTCGGGACGCTCACCGGGAGCCGCCCCGAGGGGGTGACGCGGCCGGAGAGCACCCCCGCGACCGCCGGGCCGCCCTCCTCCCCGGGGAAGAACGCCTGGACGACGGCGCCCAGCCTGCCGTGCCAGCGGCCCAGCGCGTACGGCCGTCCGGTCAGCAGCACCAGGACGACCGGCACGCCGGTGGCGACCAGCGCGTCCAGCAGCTCGCACTGCACGCCGGGGAGGGCCAGGTCGCTGGCGTCGCAGCCCTCGCCCGAGGTGCCCCGGCCGAACAGGCCCGCCCGGTCGCCCAGCACGGCCACGCACACGTCCGCCTCGGCGCAGCGCGCGACCGCCTCCTCGAAGCCGGAGGTGTCCGGCCCGGAGGTGTCGCAGCCCTCGGCGAACGTCACCTTGGCGTCGGGCAGTTCGGCGCGCAGCGCGTCCAGCACGGTGGGGATGTCGATGCCGGTGGCCACCTCGGGGTGCCGGGGCAGCACATGGGACGGGAAGGAGTAGCAGCCGAGCATCGCCAGCGCGTCGGCGGCGCGCGGCCCGACCACCGCGATCCGGGTGTCGGGGGCGAGCGGCAGCAGGCCGTCCGGGTTGTCCAGCAGGACGACCGACTCCTCGGCCAGGCGCCGGGCGAGGGCGCGGTTGCCGGGGGAGTCCAGGTCGACGGCGGCCGGGTCGCCGGGCGGCTCGGGGGTCCAGTCCTCGTCCAGCAGGCCCAGCTCGCACTTCTGCAGCAGGACCCGGCGGGCCGCCCGGTCCACCAGGTCCTCGGGGACGCGGCCCGCGCGGACCGCGTCCAGCAGCGGACGGCCGTAGCACTTCAGGGTGGGCAGCTCCACGTCGATGCCGGCGGTGAGCGCCAGGTGCGCCGCCTCGGCGGGGGAGCCGGCGACGCGGTGCAGGCTCTCCAGGAAGCCGATGCCGAAGTAGTCGGCGACCACCGTGCCCTCGAAGCCCCACTCGCCGCGCAGCAGCCCGGACAGCAGCACCGGGTCCGCGGAGGCCGGGACGCCGTCGGTCTCGGTGTACGCCGCCATCACCGACCGCGCCCCGCCCTCGCGCAGCGCCAGCTCGAACGGCGGCAGGGTCACGTCCGCGAACTCCCGCACCCCGGCCCGCACCGGCGCCAGGTTCCGGGCCCCGGCCGAGGAGGCGTACCCGGCGAAGTGCTTCAGCGTCGCGACGATCCCGGCCGACTCCAGGCCCCGTACGTACGCGGCACCGACCGTGCCGACCAGGTACGGGTCCTCGCCGATGGTCTCCTCCACCCGGCCCCAGCGCGGATCGCGGACGACGTCCAGGACGGGCGCGAGGCCCTGGTGGACGCCGACCGAGCGCAGGTCGCGGCCGATCCGCCCGGCCATCTCCTCGACCAGGCCCGGGTCGAAGGTGGCGCCCCAGGCCAGCGGCACCGGGTAGGCGGTGGCCCGCCAGGTGGTGAACCCGGCCAGGCACTCCTCGTGGGCCAGCGCCGGGATGCCGAAGCGCCCGGCCGCGGTGATCCGCCGCTGGGCGTTGGCCAGCGCCCGGGCGCCGACGGCCGGGTCGACGGGGGCGGTGCCGAAGGGGCGGGTGAGCTGGCCCAGTCCGTGGGTGATCAGCTCGTCCCAGTCGTAGTCGGCGCTCATCTCGCTCTGGAGGGGGGCGACGCCGTCGCCGTCCGTCTCCGCGCCCACCCACACGCCGTACAACTGGGCGGCCTTCTCCTCCAGGGTCATCCGCGCCAGGAGGTCGTCGACACGGGCGGTGGCGGGCAGGGCGGGGTCACGCCAGGGCGCGGTGGTCATGGAACTCCTGTCGGGTGGACGGACGGCCCTCTCACACGGTGCTGACACGTGCCGCGTACGGTCGCTCGGACGTGCCGCTTTCGAATGTTTCGATTAATCATCCGAATGTTCCGGGAACCTATGGCCCGCCGAGGACTTCGTCAAGAGGGCCCGCAGGGATACGATCGCCGCCATGACATCCCCCCAGCCCGCTGAAACCCGGACGCGAGGGCGGTCCGCGCAGACGGCCACCCTCGCCGAGATCGCCCGCGAGGCCGGTGTCTCGGCGCCGACTGTTTCGAAGGTGCTCAACGGCCGTGCCGATGTGGCCCCGGCCACCCGGGCCCGGGTGGAGGAGCTGCTGCGCGCCCACGGCTACCGGCGCCGCCGCGCCGAGGCGACCCGCTCGCCCCTGATCGACCTGGTCTTCCACGAGCTGGAGAGCGCCTGGGCGATGGAGGTCATCCGGGGCGTGGAGAACGTGGCCCGGGAGACCGGGCTGAGCGTGGTGCTCTCCGAGAGCGCGGGCCGGCTCACCCCCGGCCGGACCTGGGCCGACCAGGTCGCCGCCCGCCGCCCGCACGGCGTGGTGCTGGTCCTGTCGGGGCTGGACCAGTCCCAGCGCGCGCTGCTGACCAGCCGGTCCATCCCGTTCGTGGTGATGGACCCGGCCGGCGACCCGGGCGGTGACGTGCCGTCCATCGGCGCCACCAACTGGCAGGGCGGGCTGGCCGCCACCCGGCACCTGATCGAACTCGGCCACACCCGGATCGGGGCGATCAGCGGGCCCACCCGGATGATGTGCAGCCGCGCCCGTGTCGACGGCTACCGGGCGGCCCTGGAGACCGCCGGGCTGCCCGCCGACCCGGGCCTGGTGCGCACCGGCGACTTCCACCACGAGACCGGCTACCGCCAGGGCCTGGAACTGCTGCGCCGCCCCGACCGCCCCACCGCGATCTTCGCCGGCAACGACCTCCAGGCGCTCGGCCTGTACGAGGCCGCCCGCGAACTGGGGCTGCGGGTGCCGGAGGACCTCAGCGTGGTCGGCTTCGACGACCTGCCGGTGGCCCGCTGGGTGGGGCCGCCGCTGACGACCGTACGGCAGCCGCTGACCGAGATGGCCGAGGCCGCCGCCCGCCTGGTGCTGGACCTCGGGCGCGACGAGGGCTCCGCGGCGGCCACCCGGGTCGAGCTGGCGACGAGCCTGGTGGTGCGCAGCAGCACGGCGGCGCCCCCGGTGCTGTAGCGAAGCCGGTCGGCTCGGGTGTCGAAAGTTTCGACCGTTTGCCCGAGACGATGCTGAGGCGAGCCTGAGAGTCTGAGAATTCCCGCAGAAATACCGGTCGTCCGTCGCCCCTCGCAACAATTCGGACTTACGTTCCTCGTGGCGGGGCAGTGGGTCATGGACGCGAACACCGGGACGGGGGCGGGCACATGGGCGGCCGGTCGAGGGTGCTGAAGGCTGCCGGACTGACGCTGGCGGGCGCGCTGGTGCTCGGTATCGCGGCGGCCGGCTGGGTCTACTGGCACCTCAACGACAACATCACCAGCGTCGACATCAACAGCGCGCTGGGCGACGACCGCCCGGCCCGCCCGACCGCCCCGGCACCCTCCGCCTCGGCCTCCGAGGTGCCCACCGGGGCGCTGAACATCCTGGTGCTCGGCTCCGACTCGCGCAGCGGCGCGGAGAACAGCAAGCTGGGCGGCGGCGACAGCGAGGGCGCCCGCTCCGACACCGCGATGGTCGTCCACCTCGACGCCGGCCGGAGTGCCGCCACCGTGGTCAGCATCCCCCGCGACACGCTCGTCACCCGCCCGGCCTGCCCGCGGCCGGACGGGGGATCGACCGCCGAGGCGCACCAGGTGATGTTCAACTCCGCCTACGCCGTGGGCGGTCCGGTGTGCGCGGTGAAGACGGCCGAGGCGCTCACCGGCGTCCGCATGGACCACTACATCGAGATCGACTTCTCCGGCTTCGCCAAGCTGGTCGACGAACTCGGCGGCGTCACCGTCACCGTCGAGGAGGACATCGACGACGACAAGAGCCACCTCCACCTCGACGCGGGCACCCACCACCTCGACGGCGAGCAGGCCCTCGGACTCGCCCGCACCCGCTACGGCATCGCCGGCGGCAGCGACCTGGCCCGCATCGGCCTCCAGCAGCAACTGGTCAAGGCCCTGCTCACCCAGATCTCCAGGACCGACCTGCTCACCGACCCCGCCGAGCTGTACCGGGTCGCCGACGCGGTCACCGGCGGCCTCACCACCGACACCGGACTGGACTCCCTGAGCGACCTGATCGGCCTCGGCCGCAGCCTCCGCGGCCTCGCGGCGGACGACGTCCGCACCCTCACCATGCCGGTGGACCCGGCCCCGAGCGACGCCAACCGGGTGGTGGCGCGGCAGCCGGAGGCGGGGGAGCTGTGGGAGTCGCTGCGCTGAGCACGGACGGGCACCGGCCGCCCGCCCGCCGCGCCGAGGAGCGCCGTCAGCGCACCGGCCCCCCGATCAGCATCGACGGCGCCCCCGCCACCCGGGTCAGGAACACGGTGGCGGCGTGCGGTCCCTGCGGCTTCACCTTGCGGCGCAGCTCCTCCGGTTCCACCGCCGAGCCGCGCTTCTTCACGGTGAGCGTGCCGACGCCCCGCTCGCGCAGGAGTGCCTTCAGCTTCTTGACGTTGAACGGCAGGACGTCGGTGATCTCGTACGCGGTGGCGTACGGCGTCGGGTGCGGGGCGTCCGCGGTGACGTAGGCGATCGTCGCGTCGAGCAGCCCGCCGCCGACCGCCTCGGCGACCTCGGCGACCAGATGGGCCCGCACGACCGCGCCGTCGGGCTCGTACAGGTACCGGCCGGGCGGGCGGACCGGCGGGTCGGGCAGGCGCCGGGAGCGCAGGGTGCGCGGCCCCGGCAGCAGCGTGGCCCGCACGGCGCCCGGATCGGTGCCGAACCACAGCACCGCCTCCTTCACGTCCCCGCCGTCGGAGATCCACTCGGCCTCGGCCTCCTCCGGCACGGCCTCGTGCGGGATGCCGGGCGCGACCTTCAGCGCGGCGGCGACGGACGCCGTACGGGCCGCGCCGACCGCCCAGGACAGCGGCGGCGCGTACGCCTCGGGGTCGAAGATCCGGCCCCGGCCCCCTCGCCGGGCCGGGTCGACGAAGACCGCGTCGTAGGCACCGGTGTCCACCTCCGTCACATCCGCCTCGCGCACCTCGATCAGTCCGGCCAGCCCCAGGGCCTCCGCGTTGGCGCGGGCCGCCGCGACCGCCGCCGGGTCCCGGTCCACGGCGAGCACCCGGATGCCCGCGCGGGCCAGCGCGATCGCGTCCCCGCCGATCCCGCAGCACAGGTCGGCCACGGAGGCCACGCCCAGCTCGCCGAACCGCCGGGCGCGGTACGCGGCCACGCTCGCCCGGGTCGACTGCTCGACCCCGTTCGGGGTGAAGAACATCCGCCCCGCGTCCTCGGCCCCGAACTTCGCCACCGCCCGCTGCCGCAGCCTCGCCTGCCCCAGCGCCGCCGACACCAGGCCGGCCGGGTGCGCGCGCCGCAGCTTCGTGGCGACGGCGAGTTCGCGTGCGGGGTCGGTGTCGCGGACCTCGTCGAGGAGGGCGCGGCCTTCGGGGGTGAGGAGGGCGTCGAGGTCGTTCACCGGGTCATTGTGGGCCAGTCGGTGGACCGTGCGCCGCCGGCCGCGGTGTCGGCCGGGCTCCGGCGCGGCCGACTGCGAGGATCCGGCACCATGCGAGCAGTCGTACAAAACGATAAATCTCGGGTGTTCCGGGCGGCTCGGCTCCGGGGCTGCCTCGCCGCGCTCGCCGTCGCCGCCCTGGTCCCGGGCTGTGCGCAGGGCGCCGGCGAGGTGCGGTCCGCCGCCGGCCAGCAGCCCCTCCAGGCGCCCCCGGCCCGCGCGCTCGACGCGTACGCCACCGGGCTGCGCGCGGCGCACGCCGCCCGGGTCGCCGCCGCGAACCGCTGGGGCCTCAAGCGCGTCCCGCTCCCCGCCCCGCCGCCGCCCGCGAAGAAGCCGCAGATCACCACCCGCGACGGCTTCGAGGTCGACGACCACGCCGAACGCGGGCTGCCGCCGGTCTTCACGACCGTGCCCACCCAACGCAAGGTCGTCTTCCTCACCATCGACGACGGCGCCGAGAAGGACCGCGCGTTCCTGCGGATGATGACCGACCTCAAGGTCCCGTACACCGCCTTCCTCAGCGACTACCTGGCCAAGGAGGACTACGGCTACTTCAAGCGGATGCAGGACCGGGGCGTCACCCTCAACAACCACACCCTGCACCACCCGTACCTGCCGGACCTCTCCTACGCCCGGCAGAAGCGCGAGATCTGCGGCATGCAGAAGGTGATCCGCCGGCACTTCGGCAAGCGCCCCACCGTCTTCCGCCCGCCCTACGGCAACTACGACGAGAACACCCTCCTCGCCGCCAAGAGCTGCGGCATCACCCACGTACCCCTCTGGAACGAGGAGGTCTTCGCCGACCACTGGGACTACCGCGAGTGGGACCGCGAACTGCACCGCGGCGACATCGTGCTCACCCACTTCCGGGGCCGGGGCGACTGGGGCGGCACCATGGCCGACATGGCCCGCCGCTTCCTCGACAAGGTCACCGCCGAGGGGTACGCGGTGGCCCGCCTGGAGGACTACCTGTGAGCCGCGCCCGGCTCGCCGGGGCCGCCGTCCTCGCGGCGGCCCTCCTGACGGGCTGCGCCCCGCTCACCACCGGCACCGGCGCGTACGCCGGCGCGAAGCCGCCCCGGGCCCGGGACCTGCCGCCCGTCGTGGACCACGTCCGCACCCGCGACCGGGTCGTCTTCCTCACCTACGACGACGGCGCCGAACGCGACCCCGCCCTGGTCGACCTGGTCCGCGCCCGCCAACTGCCGGTCACCCTGTTCCTCACCGACACCGTGGCCGGCCCGGCCTACGGCCGCCTCGCCGGGCTCCGCTCGGTCGGCGCGAGCCTGCAGAACCACACCCTCGACCACCCCGCCCTGCGCGGCCTGCCGTACGCCGGGCAGCGCGCCGAGATCTGCGGCCAGCAGCACAAGCTCACCTCCCGCTTCGGCGTCCGCCCCCGCCTCTTCCGCCCGCCCTACGGCAGGTACGACACCACCACGCTGCGCGCGGCCGCCGACTGCGGCATCACCGCCGTCGTCCACTGGCGCGCCGCGGTGACCCCCACGGGCACCCTCACCTACACCCGCGGCGAGCCCCGCCTCCACCCCGGCGACATCATCACCTTGCCGTACCCACCCCTGGCCCCCCGCACAGAGGCCCTCCTGGCCCACCTCGCCCGCCACAACCTGAGGGTGGCAAGCCTGGACGACTACCTGTAGATCTTTTCGATCGCGAGGAAGCCGGACGGCGACCCGCACGCCCGCCCTCCAGCCCGTCCGGCGTTCGAGGACGAGGCCGCAGGCCGATCCCCCCCGACGCGCCGCAGGCAATTGGCACTCCGCTTGACCGAGTGCTAACCCCGGTCATAGTCTCAGGTCTGGCACTCCCCCCAGGAGAGTGCCAACACAGCGACGGGCAGGTCCGGCACCCGCGACGACGGATCGACCTGGTCGCCACCTCAGACAGTTAACCCCGTGAGATCTCCGAAGGGGGAGGTCGGATCGTGACGACCGCCAGCTCCAAGGTTGCCATCAAGCCGCTCGAGGACCGCATCGTGGTCCAGCCGCTGGACGCCGAGCAGACCACGGCCTCTGGCCTGGTCATTCCGGACACTGCCAAGGAGAAGCCCCAGGAGGGCGTCGTCCTGGCCGTGGGCCCGGGCCGCTTCGAGGACGGCAACCGCCTTCCGCTCGACGTCAAGGTCGGCGACGTCGTCCTCTACAGCAAGTACGGCGGCACCGAGGTGAAGTACAACAACGAGGAGTACCTCGTCCTCTCGGCCCGCGACGTCCTCGCGATCGTCGAGAAGTAATTCACCGAAGCACTTCGCTTCAATGCTTTGCTGCTGCGCCCCTGGCCCCCCGCGTCACTTGAGAAGCCGGGCGCCCGGGGCGCAGCGTCGTTAACCCAGATTCCGGAAGAGGGCTCACGCTCCCATGGCGAAGATCCTGAAGTTCGACGAGGACGCCCGTCGCGCCCTCGAGCGCGGCGTCAACAAGCTCGCCGACACGGTGAAGGTGACGATCGGCCCCAAGGGCCGCAACGTCGTCATCGACAAGAAGTTCGGCGCCCCGACCATCACCAACGACGGTGTCACGATCGCCCGCGAGGTCGAGATCGAGGACCCGTACGAGAACCTCGGCGCCCAGCTCGTGAAGGAGGTGGCGACCAAGACCAACGACATCGCGGGTGACGGTACGACCACCGCCACCGTGCTGGCCCAGGCGCTGGTCCGCGAGGGTCTGCGCAACGTCGCCGCGGGCGCCTCCCCGGCCGCCCTGAAGAAGGGCATCGACGCGGCCGTCGCCGCCGTCTCCGAGGACCTCCTCGCCACCGCCCGGCCGATCGACGAGAAGTCCGACATCGCCGCCGTGGCCGCGCTGTCCGCCCAGGACCAGCAGGTCGGCGAGCTGATCGCCGAGGCGATGGACAAGGTCGGCAAGGACGGTGTGATCACCGTCGAGGAGTCCAACACCTTCGGCCTGGAGCTGGACTTCACCGAGGGCATGGCCTTCGACAAGGGCTACCTGTCGCCGTACTTCGTGACGGACCAGGAGCGCATGGAGGCCGTCCTGGAGGACCCGTACATCCTCATCAACCAGGGCAAGATCTCCTCCATCGCCGACCTGCTGCCGCTGCTGGAGAAGGTCATCCAGGCCAACTCCTCCAAGCCGCTGCTGATCATCGCCGAGGACGTCGAGGGCGAGGCGCTCTCCACCCTGGTCGTGAACAAGATCCGCGGCACCTTCAACGCCGTCGCGGTGAAGGCCCCCGGCTTCGGCGACCGCCGCAAGGCCATGCTCCAGGACATGGCGGTCCTCACCGGCGCCACGGTCATCTCCGAGGAGGTCGGCCTCAAGCTCGACCAGGTCGGCCTGGACGTGCTCGGCTCCGCCCGCCGCGTCACCGTCACCAAGGACGACACCACCATCGTCGACGGCGCCGGTGACAAGGCCGACGTCGAGGGCCGCGTCAACCAGATCAAGGCCGAGATCGAGACCACGGACTCCGACTGGGACCGCGAGAAGCTCCAGGAGCGCCTCGCCAAGCTGGCCGGCGGCGTGTGCGTGATCAAGGTCGGCGCCGCCACCGAGGTGGAGCTGAAGGAGCGCAAGCACCGTCTGGAGGACGCCATCTCCGCGACCCGCGCCGCGGTCGAGGAGGGCATCGTCTCCGGTGGCGGTTCCGCCCTGGTGCACGCCTCCAAGGTCCTGGAGGGCAACCTCGACAAGACCGGCGACGAGGCCACCGGCGTCTCCGTCGTCCGCAACGCCGTGGTCGAGCCGCTGCGCTGGATCGCGGAGAACGCGGGCCTGGAGGGCTACGTCATCGTCTCCAAGGTCAAGGAGCTGGAGAAGGGCAGCGGCTACAACGCCGCCACCGGCGAGTACGGCGACCTGGTCAAGGCCGGAGTCATCGACCCGGTGAAGGTCACCCGCTCCGCCCTGGAGAACGCCGCCTCCATCGCCTCCCTCCTGCTGACGACCGAGACCCTGGTCGTCGAGAAGAAGGAAGAGGAAGAGCCGGCCGCCGCGGGCCACGGCCACGGCCACGCCCACTGAGCCCCACCCCTTCCGGAAAGGCCCGGCACCCCTCGGGGGCGCCGGGCCTCTCCGCGTCCACGGGCTACCGCGGGCCGTACTTGCGGCCGGTCCGGGAGCTGATCCCGCCCAGCAGTCCCCGGGGGACCAGCTTGGCCGCGCCCATCAGGGCCTTGTACCGGGGGTCGGGGATGGAGAGGGTCTTGCCGCGGGCCAGGTCGGTGAGGGCCGCGGCGACCAGCTTGTCGGCGTCCAGCCACATCCAGTTCGGGATGCCGTCCGTGCCCATGCCCGCCCGCTGGTGGAACTCGGTACGGACGAAGCCGGGGGCCAGCGCCATCAGCCGTACGCCGCTGCCCGCCAGGTCCCGTGCCGCGCCCTGGGTGAACTGCACCACCCACGCCTTGGAGGCGCCGTACGAGCCGCGCGGTACGAACGCGGCGACCGAGGCCACGTTCACGATCCCGCCGCGCCCCCGCTCCCGCATCGCCCCGGCCGCCGCCGAGGTCAGCCGCAGCACCGCCTCGCAGTGCACCTTGAGCATCCGCAGCTCGTCGGCGAGGGGCACCTCCAGGTAGAGGCCCTTGTTACCGAAACCGGCGTTGTTGACCAGCAGGTCGACGGGGTTCTTGCGGTCGCCGAGCCGGGCGGCCACCGCCTCGATGCCGTCGTCCGTCGCCAGGTCGGCCGCCAGCACCTCGGCCTCGATGCCGTGCCGGTCGTGCAGTTCGGTCGCCTGTTCGCGCAGCCGCTCGGTGTCGCGGGCGACGAGCACCAGGTCGTGCCCGTCGGCCGCCAGCTTCCGGGCGAACGCGGCGCCGATGCCCGCCGTCGATCCCGTAATCAATGCCGTTGTCATGGCGCAAGGTTAGTGACCCGGACCGGGCGGGCGCGCTCCGCACACCGAGCCCCCCGGTCGGTGAAGCCCCGGTGAAGACGGTCCGGCGTCCGTCCGTCAGGAGGCGTGCCCGGCCACGTACTTCTGTGCCGTCTCCAGCGCCAGCGGGTGCAGCGCGTCGGCCGCCGCCAGCAGCTCCGGCAGCAGCTCGCGCTCGGTCGTCAGTGCGCGGAACTGCAGGGCCACCGTCACCCCGTGACTCGGCCGGTGCACGATCTCCACCGGATCGCCCGCCCGCACCTCACCGGGCTCGATCACCCGGAAGTACGCGCCCGGCGCTCCCTTGCGGGTGAACCGCCGCACCCACTGCTTCTCACCCAGATGGCCCTGGAAGGTCAGGCAGGGTATCCGCCCGCTGGTCACCTCCAGGACCACGTCCGCGCCGACCCGCCAGCGCTCGCCGATCAGCGCGCCGGACACGTCCAGGCCCCGGGTGGTGAGGTTCTCGCCGAACGCGCCGTTGCGCAGCGGCCGGCCCAGCTCCCGCTCCCAGTCGTCGAGGTCCTCGCGGGCCATCGCGTACACCGCCTGGTCGTCACCGCCGTGGTGCCGCGTGTCGCACACCGCGTCCCCGGCGAGCCCGCTGCCACCGGTCCCCTTCGGCCCCGGCGCCGCCACCCGCACCGGCCCCTCGACGGGCCGCTTGTCGATGCCGGTCACACCCTGCGGATGGTCGGTGTACGGCACGGCCTCGGGCCGGCCCAGGTTCACGGACAGAAGTTCCATGGCGGCACGGTAGACAACGCGGCCTCAAAGCGTCGACGGATTATTCGCCGCCGTATCAAAGCAGGGCTTATCCTCGGGGGCGTGATCGAGGCTCGTCATCTCCGGGTACTGCGTGCCGTCGCCGCCACCGGCTCCTTCTCCGCGGCGGGGCGTGAGCTGGGCTGCACCCAGCCCGCCGTCAGCCAGCAGATGAAGGCCCTGGAAGCCTCCGTCGGCACCCCCCTGCTGGTCCGCGCGGGCCGGGAGATGCGGCTCACCCAGGCCGGCGAGGCGCTGGTGCGGCACGCCTCCGGCATCCTCGCCGGGCTCACCGCCGCCGAGGAGGAGGTCGCCGCCATCGCCGGGCTGCGGGCCGGCCGGGTCCGGCTGGTCTCCTTCCCCAGCGGCAGCTCCACCCTCGTCCCCACCGCCCTCGCCGCGCTGCGGGCCGCCCACCCCGGCACCCGGGTCTCCCTGGAGGAGGCCGAGCCCCCGGCCTCCGTCGAACGGCTGCGCGAGGGCGACTGCGATGTGACCCTCACGTTCCGTTACGAGGGGGCGGCGGGCGCGGAGGAGTGGGACGACCTGGTGGTCCGGCCGCTGCTGAGCGACCGGCTGGTGGCGCTGGTGCCCGAGCGGCATCCGCTGGCCCGCGCCGGGTCGGTGGCCATCGGCGAACTGGCCGGGGAGTCCTGGATCGCGGGCTGCCCGCGCTGCCGGGGCCAGTTGGTCGAGGTGTGCGAGGCGGCCGGCTTCGCGCCCCGCATCGACTTCGCCACCGACGACTACCCGGCCGTCGTCGGCCTGGTCGGCGCCGGTCTCGGGGTCGCCGTGCTGCCCCAGCTCGCGGTGGACTCGGTCCGCCCGCGCGGCGCCCGCACGGTCCGGCTGGAACCCGTGGTGCGCCGGGAGATCGTCGCCCTGACGCTGCCCGACCTGGCCCAGGTGCCGGCGGTGGCGGCGACGCTGGACGAGCTGGCGCGGGCCGCGGGCGCGTGACCCGCCCGGGCGCCGGGCGGTGCGGGGCCCGGCGTGCGGCGTGCGGCGAGCGGCGAGCGGCGTCCGGCGTCCGGCGTTGGAGAAACGTTCTTTCAGGTGTGCGCGGCGGAGTCGCCGCCGGCCGGCGAGGCCGACACCAGCCGGTTGCGCGCGCGCCCCATCAGCTCTTCCCGTTCGTCCTCGGTCAGTCCGCCCCACACGCCGTACGGCTCGCGCACCGCCAGCGCGTGCGCCGCGCACTCCGCGCGGACCGGGCACCTCATGCAGACCTCTTTGGCCGAGTTCTCACGAGCGCTGCGGGCCGCGCCGCGCTCGCCCTCCGGATGGAAGAAGAGCGAGCTGTCCACCCCGCGGCACGCAGCCAGGAGCTGCCAGTCCCACAGGTCCGCGTTCGGTCCGGGAAGGCGGGAGAAATCTGCCATGGCGTGACCCCTTGCAACCGATCTGGGTGGATACGAAATCCACGACCGTACAACTACGGTCTAAGGAGATGAAAATATGACTCATTGCGAATCTAGTCGCAGACACCGCCGAAGCGGAAGAAAAGCGGCCAAATGGGGCATAGGTTGTGATGAAAGATTGTGGGTTCGCTGCGTGTGACTGACTCGTGTCCGTCCCCTCACGTAGAGTGCCGAAGACGACACACAGCCCCGTAACTCTTTCGAGTGACCGTCGTTGAGAGTGCGGAGGCGGTTGAAGGACAAGTGCTCGGGCGGGTGTCCGAGACGGTCGACCGCACAGGTGACGATTCCGTACCAGCCTGGAGGCTCAAGGTGACGCGCACTAGCTGCGGAGGACGGTCATGACATCCGTCCTCGTCTGCGACGACTCCCCGCTTGCCCGAGAGGCGCTCCGCCGCGCGGTCGCGACCGTGCCCGGCGTCGAGCGCGTGACGACGGCTGCCAACGGCGAGGAAGTCCTCCGCCGCTGGGGCGCCGACCGCTCCGACCTGATTCTGATGGATGTGCGCATGCCCGGCCTGGGCGGTGTCGAGACCGTCCGGCGGCTGCTGTCCGCCGACCCCGGCGCGCGCATCATCATGCTCACCGTCGCCGAGGACCTCGACGGCGTGGCCCTCGCGGTCGCCGCCGGCGCCCGGGGCTATCTGCACAAGGACGCCTCGCGCGCCGAACTGCGGGCCACGGTCACCCAGGCCCTCGCCGACCCGACCTGGCGGCTCGCCCCGCGGCGGCTGCGCTCCGCCGAGATGGGCGCCGCGCCGACGCTCACCGCGCGGGAGATCCAGGTGCTGGAGGGCATGAGCCACGGCCGGTCCAACGCCGAGATCGGCCGCGAGCTGTTCCTCTCCGAGGACACCGTCAAGACGCACGCCCGGCGGCTGTTCAAGAAGCTCGGGGCCTCGGACCGCGCCCACGCGGTGGCCCTCGGCTTCCGCTGGGGCCTGGTCCGCTAGGTTCCCCGGCCGCCGCGCCGTACCGTCCGGCGCCCGCAGGACATCGCCGCCGGTCGGACGGGCCGGCGCGGGCCACGGGTCGCCACGGCCCCGCGCCCCCCGGGGCGCGGGAGCGGGGCCGGTCACGTAGCCCTGTCGGTGCCCGCTGCTCGTTTCGCCGCGGATGCCGCATCCTTGAGGTGTGGAGTTCCTCGGGGACGAGTCGGTCGAGCGGAAGGGGAGGGCGCAGGGGATGAGTTCCGGCGCACCTGCTCATAACGCTTCGGTGCACAACACCGGACGCGGTGTCACGGATCGGACGGCCGCAGGGCACCATGGACCGATGCGTGACGACGAGGCGGCCCCCGAGCAAGGGGGGACGGTCGGTGCGCTCGTCCACCGGGCCGTCGACGGGGACGAGCAGGCCACGCACGACCTGCTCGCCCATGTCCACCCGCTCGCCCTGCGCTACTGCCGCACCCGGCTCTCCCGGCTGCCCGGCGACGCCCGGCACTTCGTCGAGGACCTCGCCCAGGAGGTCTGCGTCGCGGTCCTGCTCGCGCTGCCGCGCTACAAGGACACCGGCCGCCCGTTCGAGGCGTTCGTGTTCGCCATCGCCGCCCACAAGGTCGCCGACCTCCAGCGCGCCGCGATGCGCCACCCCGGCTCCACCGCCGTGCCGTCCGACGAGATGCCCGAGCGGCCGGACGACTCCCTCGGCCCGGAGGAGCGGGCGCTGCTCAGCAGCGACGCCGAGTGGGCCAAGAAACTGCTGGCCAACCTGCCCGAGAACCAGCGCGAGCTGCTGCTGCTGCGGATCGCCGTCGGCCTCACCGCCGAGGAGACCGGCCAGATGTTGGGAATGTCACCCGGCGCGGTCCGGGTCGCCCAGCACCGGGCGCTCAGCCGTCTGCGGGCGCTCGCGGAGCAGTAGCCCCGGGGCCGGCGGACCCGCCGCCGACCAGGCCCGTACGAAGCTACGAAGGCCCGCCGCCTCCTTGATCGTGGAATGACCCACGTCCATTCCCCGTTAGCATGGACATCCGCACCGATCAAGGCCATTTGGGGAAGGTGTCATGACTGCCAACGTCGACGGAGTGCCCGAGAAATTCGCGACACTCGGGCTGACCTACGACGACGTGCTGCTGCTGCCGGGCCCGTCGGACATGGCACCCGACGAGATCGACACCGCCTCGTACGTCTCCAAGAACGTGCGGGTCAACATCCCGCTGCTGTCCGCCGCCATGGACAAGGTCACCGAGTCGCGCATGGCGATCGCGATGGCCCGCCAGGGCGGCGTCGGCGTGCTGCACCGCAACCTGTCCATCGAGGACCAGGCCAACCAGGTCGACCTGGTCAAGCGGTCCGAGTCGGGCATGGTGGCCCACCCCATCACGATCCACCCGGACGCCACGCTCGCCGAGGCCGACGCCCTGTGCGCCAAGTTCCGCATCAGCGGTGTGCCGGTCACCGACGGCGGCGGCAAGCTGCTCGGCATCGTCACCAACCGCGACATGGCCTTCGAGACCGACCGGGCCCGCCGGGTGCGCGAGGTCATGACGCCGATGCCGCTGGTCACCGGCAAGGTCGGCATCTCCGGTCACGAGGCGATGGAGCTGCTGCGCCGCCACAAGATCGAGAAGCTGCCGCTGGTCGACGACGGCGGTGTCCTCAAGGGTCTGATCACCGTCAAGGACTTCGTCAAGGCCGAGAAGTACCCCAACGCCTCCAAGGACGCCGAGGGCCGGCTGCTGGTCGGCGCCGCGGTCGGCGTGGCCGGCGACGCCTACGAGCGGGCCCAGGCGCTGATCGAGGCGGGCGTCGACTTCATCGTCGTGGACACCGCGCACGGCCACTCCCGGCTGGTCGGCGACATGGTCGCCAAGATCAAGTCCAACTCCACCGGCGTCGACGTCATCGGCGGCAACATCGCCACCCGGGACGGCGCCAAGGCCCTGGTCGACGCGGGCGCCGACGGCATCAAGGTCGGTGTCGGCCCCGGCTCCATCTGCACCACCCGCGTGGTCGCCGGCGTCGGCGTCCCGCAGGTCACCGCGATCTACGAGGCGTCCCTGGCCGCCCGCGAGGCCGGTGTGCCGGTGATCGGCGACGGCGGTCTGCAGTACTCCGGCGACATCGCCAAGGCCCTGGTGGCCGGCGCCGACACGGTGATGCTGGGGTCGCTGCTCGCGGGCTGCGAGGAGTCGCCGGGCGAGCTGCTGTTCATCAACGGCAAGCAGTTCAAGTCGTACCGGGGCATGGGCTCGCTGGGCGCCATGCAGACCCGCGGCGACCGCAAGTCGTTCTCCAAGGACCGCTACTTCCAGGAGGGCGTCGCCTCCGACGAGCAGCTCGTCCCCGAGGGCATCGAGGGCCAGGTGCCCTACCGGGGCCCGCTCTCCTCGGTCGTCCACCAGTTGGTGGGCGGTCTGCGCCAGTCGATGTTCTACGTCGGCGGCCGGACCGTACCGGAGCTGCAGAGCAACGGCCGGTTCGTGCGGATCACCTCCGCCGGCCTCAAGGAGAGCCACCCGCACGACATCCAGATGACGGTCGAGGCACCGAACTACAGCCGCACCAAGTAGCCGGCGCCTGCCAGGGCGGTCCCGGGAGATCCGGGGCCGCCCAGGGCGTTGCTGCGGGATCTCCGCGGCGTCACGACGCCCGGCACGCACCCTCGCCGCACGGTGTGAAGGGCCAGGTGGCTCCGCCACATGACCCTTCACACCGCACGCCGAGCGCACGCACCGAACGCCGCTCCTTCTTCCACGGAGATCCCGCAGCAACGCCCTGCCGTGCCCGTCGGCGATACTGGAAGACGCTGAAACGCAGAGGGAAAGGCCACAGACGTGACTGAGATCGAGATCGGGCGCGGCAAGCGCGGCCGCCGGGCGTACGCCTTCGACGACATCGCCGTCGTCCCCAGCCGCCGTACCCGGGACCCGAAGGAGGTCTCGATCGCCTGGCAGATCGACGCCTACCGCTTCGAGCTGCCGTTCCTGGCCGCCCCGATGGACTCGGTCGTCTCCCCGGCCACCGCCATCCGCATCGGCGAGCTCGGCGGCCTCGGCGTGCTGAACCTCGAAGGGCTGTGGACCCGGTACGAGGACCCTCGGCCGCTGCTCGACGAGATCGTCGGCCTGCCCGTCGAGGCCGCCACCCGCCGGCTGCAGGAGATCTACGCCGCTCCCATCAAGGAGGAGCTGATCGGGCAGCGCATCAAGGAGGTGCGCGACTCGGGCGTGGTCACCGCCGCCGCGCTCTCCCCGCAGCGCACCGCCCAGTTCTCCAAGGCCGTGGTCGACGCGGGCGTGGACATCTTCGTCATCCGCGGGACGACCGTCTCGGCGGAGCACGTCTCCGGCTCGCACGAGCCGCTCAACCTCAAGCAGTTCATCTACGAGCTGGACGTCCCGGTCATCGTCGGCGGCTGCGCCACCTACACCGCCGCCCTGCACCTGATGCGCACCGGCGCGGCCGGCGTCCTGGTCGGCTTCGGCGGCGGCGCCGCGCACACCACGCGCAATGTGCTGGGCATCCAGGTCCCCATGGCCACCGCCGTCGCGGACGTGGCGGCGGCCCGCCGCGACTACATGGACGAGTCCGGCGGCCGGTACGTGCACGTCATCGCGGACGGCGGGGTCGGCTGGTCCGGCGACCTGCCCAAGGCGATCGCCTGCGGCGCCGACTCGGTGATGATGGGCTCGCCGCTGGCGCGCGCCACCGACGCGCCGGGCAAGGGCCACCACTGGGGCATGGAGGCGGTCAACGAGGAGCTGCCGCGCGGCAAGAAGGTCGACCTCGGCACCGTCGGCACCATAGAGGAGATCCTCATCGGTCCGTCCCACACCCCCGACGGCTCGATGAACTTCTTCGGTGCCCTGCGCCGCGCCATGGCCACCACCGGCTACAGCGAGCTGAAGGAGTTCCAGCGCGTCGAGGTGACGGTGGCGGACTCCCAGCACCGCCGCTGAGCCGCGTACGCGGACGAGGGGCCGGTCACCTGGTGGTGGCCGGCCCTTCGCGCGTTCCCTCACAGCCGGTGGGCCGCCCCGGTGGGCGTGGCGCCGCGGGTGTCCAGCAGGAGCTGGGCCTTCACCGACAGGCCCTGGAGGTCGTACGTGCGGTGCTGCTGGAGCAGGATGGTCAGATCGGCGTCGGCGGCGGCCTCGTACAGGGAGTCGACGCGGGGGACCGGGCGGTCCAGGACCGACCAGGACGGGACGTGCGGGTCGTGGTAGCTGACCGCGGCGCCCATCGACACCAGCCGGGTCGCGATCTCCTCGGCCGGGGCGGCCTGCAGGTCGGCGAGGTCGGCCTTGTAGGTGACGCCGAGGAGGAGGACGCGGGCGCCGCGGGCCGACTTGCCGTGCTCGTTGAGGAGGGCGGCGGCGCGCTGGACGACGTAGCGGGGCATCTGGCTGTTGACCCGCTGGGCCAGCTCCACCATGCGCAGGGCGTGTGGGGCCCGGCCGGTGAGGTCCTGCGGGACGGAGTGGCCGCCGACGCCGGGGCCGGGGCGGAAGGTCTGGAATCCGAACGGTTTCGTCTCGGCGCAGCGGATGACGTCCCACAGGTCGACGCCCAGATCGTGGCAGAGGACGGACATCTCGTTGACGAGTGCGATGTTCACATGCCGGAAGTTGGTCTCCAGGAGCTGCACCGTCTCCGCCTCCCGGGGGCCCCGGGCGCGGACCACCTTGTCGGTCAGGCGGCCGTAGAAGGCGGCGGCCGACTCGGTGCAGGCGGGGGTGAGGCCGCCGATGACCTTCGGGATGTTCGCGGGGGTGAAGTCGCGGTTGCCGGGGTCGACGCGGCTGGGGGAGTAGGCGAGGTGGAAGTCGCGCCCCGCGCGCAGGCCCGATCCGTGTTCCAGGACCGGGCGGAGGAAGTCCTCCGTCGTCCCCGGGCGCACCGGCGACTCCAGGATCACCGTGGTGTGCGGGCGCAGATGGGCGGCGAGGGTGCGGGCCGCGGCCTCCACCTGGGCCAGGTCCGGGCCGCCGTCCGCGCCCGGCGGGGTCGGCGCGCAGATGACGGCGGTGCGGACCCGGCCCAGCTCGGCCGGTCCGGCGGCGGTCCGGAAGCCGCCGGCGAGCATCCGGCGCAGTTCGGCGGGGGTCAGGGAGCCGGCCTCGGGCCCGGTGCGGTAACCGAGCGTGGGGATGCCGGCGGCGACGGCGGCCTGGGCCAGGGGCAGGCCGTAGGGGCCGAGTCCGATGACGGCGAGATCTGCGGGCATGGCGTGGGCCGTCCTTCCCAGTAACCGAAGCGGGACAGGCGCGCAAGCCCGGTGGACAACCCGGGCGAGCACACGGTCAGACTAGGAGTAAATATGACCGATTTGCGGGATTGGTCGGCCGAGTCTCCCCGAGTGTTGGTGTGACGGTTGTCCACAGGTGAGGACTCGTGGTGGCTGAAGTCGGGCAAGCCGGTCAGAATCTGGGCATGGGGGGTACGCGGTACGACCGGGCCTCGCCCCACGGGTGCGGCCGACGCGACCGATGGACCGGGACGACCGGACGAGCGGGAGGCAGCGGTGAGGACAGCGATACTGGGCCCGGCGCAGCGCGCCGAGTCGCTGGCGGCGATGGCCGAGCGGGAACTGGACGTGCTGGTCGTCGGCGGCGGCGTGGTGGGCGCGGGCACCGCCCTGGACGCCGTCACCCGCGGTCTGTCCACCGGCCTGGTCGAGGCGCGCGACTGGGCCTCCGGCACCTCCAGCCGGTCCAGCAAGCTGATCCACGGCGGCCTGCGCTACCTGGAGATGCTCGACTTCGCGCTGGTCCGGGAGGCGCTGAAGGAGCGCGGCCTGCTGCTGGAGCGGCTCGCCCCGCACCTGGTGAAGCCGGTGCCGTTCCTCTATCCGCTGCGCCACAAGGGCTGGGAGCGGCTCTACGCCGGGTCCGGCGTCGCGCTCTACGACGCGATGTCGATGGCCCGCGGGCACGGCCGGGGCCTGCCGGCCCACCGCCACCTCAGCCGCCGCCACGCCCTGCGCGTGGCACCCGCGCTGAAGAAGGACGCGCTGGTCGGGGCGTTGCAGTACTACGACGCGCAGATGGACGACGCCCGGTTCGTGGCCACCCTGGTGCGCACCGCGGCGGCGTACGGCGCGCCGGTCGCCAACCGTGCGCGGGTGACCGGCTTCCTGCGCGAGGGCGAGCGGGTCGTGGGCGCCCGCGTGCGGGACGTCGAGGGCGGCGGGGAGTACGAGATCCGCGCCAGGCAGGTGGTCAACGCCACCGGGGTGTGGACCGACGACACCCAGTCGCTGGTGGGGGAGCGCGGCCAGTTCCACGTCCGGGCCTCCAAGGGCATCCACCTCGTCGTCCCCAAGGACCGCATCCACTCCTCGACCGGGCTGATCCTGCGCACCGAGAAGTCCGTGCTGTTCGTCATCCCCTGGGGCCGGCACTGGATCATCGGCACCACGGACACCGACTGGGACCTCGACAAGGCTCACCCGGCCGCGTCCAGCGCGGACATCGACTACCTCCTCGAACACGTCAACTCGGTGCTCGCCGTGCCGCTGACCAGGGACGACGTCGAGGGGGTGTACGCGGGGCTGCGGCCGCTGCTGGCCGGCGAGTCGGACGCCACCAGCAAGCTCTCCCGCGAGCACACGGTCGCCCATCCGGTCCCCGGGCTGGTGGTCGTGGCGGGCGGGAAGTACACCACGTACCGGGTGATGGCCAAGGACGCGGTCGACGCGGCGGTGCACGGCCTGGACCAGCGGGTCGCCGACTGCGTCACCGAGGACGTGCCGCTGCTGGGCGCCGAGGGCTTCCGCGCGCTGTGGAACGCGCGGGCGCGGGTCGCCGCCCGGACCGGCCTGCACGTGGTCCGCGTGGAACACCTGCTGAACCGTTACGGCACCCTGGCCGAGGAGGTCCTGGCGCTGATCGCCGCCGACCCCTCGCTCGGCGAACCGCTGCCCGCCGCCGACGACTACCTGCGCGCCGAGATCGTGTACGCCGCCTCGCACGAGGGCGCGCGGCACCTGGACGACGTACTGACCCGGCGCACCCGCATCTCCATCGAGACCTTCGACCGGGGCACCCTCAGCGCCCGTGCGGCGGCCGGGCTGATGGCGCCCGTGCTGGGCTGGGACGAGGACCAGGTGGAGCGCGAGGTGGAGCACTACGAGAAGCGGGTCGAGGCGGAACGGGAGTCCCAGCGCCAGCCCGACGACCTGACGGCGGACGCGGCACGACTGGGGGCGCCGGACATCGTGCCGTTGTGAGGCGCCGCGCTGCCGCCGTGACGCCCTGACACGCGCCCTCGTCACCTGCTCCGTCTCGCTCGCCGCGCTGAACCGCGCGGAGGTGGAACACGTTTCGGGAGGCGCAGGGACGGCGTCGTCGCGGACGAGTTCTCCGGGCCGGGTCAGGGCGGCGCGTCGGATGGCGGGGTACCGGCCGCGCGCGCGAACAGGCGGGGCGCCGGAGGGCCACGACCGCGGCGGCGACCGGCCGTCACGCTCACGCGCCACGGAGACAGGAAAGAGAACGCCCTCCATGCACCCACTGGCCGACATCACCGCCGACCGGGGCCTGCCGAATCCCTATGGAGACGCCGCTCTGCTGATGGAGTACCAGGACGCCGGACACGACCCGGCGGACGTGATCTACCTCAGCCTGGGCGAGACCTGGACGCAAGCCGCCCCGGGCCTGCGTGACATCCTCGCCTCGGCCCTGCCGGCGTACTGCCACGGGTACGTCCTCAGCCCGTACGGCCTGCCCGAGCTGCAACGCGCCCTGCGGGCCTACATCCGCGCCGACCACGGCCTTGCGGACGCCGCCGCGCTCGGCACCGACTACGACGTGTGCGTCTCCCAGAACAGCACCCGCAACGCCATGTTCCACTTCGGCCGGTGGCTGCGGGAGACCACCCCGGCAGCCGTCACGGGACCGCCGGTCGCCGTCTGCTCCACGCCGGCCTGGGACTACTCCGGCGTCTGCACGGCACTCGGCTACGAGATGCGGCACTTCTCCCTCGCCCCGGAGACCGGCTACCAGCCCGACCCCCAGGAAGTGGCCCAAGTGCTGCGCCGGGCACGGCGGGACACCGACGGCCCCGTGCTGCTGATCCTCAACGCCCAGCACAATCCCACGGGAGCCAACTGGGCCCCGGACACCGTGCGCGCCATGATCCGGGCCGCCGTCGAGACGGGTGCCGACCTGCTCGTCGACGACGCCTTCTACGCCGTGTACGACCCCGGCATCACCCCCACCAACACCCTGCGCATCCTGCTGGAGGAGGTCGGCGGGCTGCCCCCGGCCCGCCGCCCCCGCTGGCTGGCGGTACGGTCCCTCGGCAAGCAGTACCACTGCAACGGCTGGGGCATCGGCGCCCTGACCGCCGCGCCCGGTACGCTGACGCAGCTCTGCACCCGCCTGCTGCCCCAGTACACCTATGTCTCCGCCGTCCCCCTGCAGGCCGCGATGGCCCGCTGGCTGAGGTCGCCCGCCAGCGACGCGTACCTCGCCCGGCAGCGCGAGGAGTACGCGGCCAAGCGCGCGGAGGTGGGCGGCCGCCTCACGGACGGCCTCGGCTACCCGGAAGGGGCCTTCTTCCCCGGGCGGAGCGGTCCCTTCCTGCTGGCGCGCACACCTCCGTGGTACGCGCAGGACGCGGCCCCCGGTGCGCGGCCGGACTTCCGGCGGTACTGCCTGTACCGCTGCGGTGTCCTCCTCGGCGAGGGCCACATGTCCACCCCCGGCCTGCCGGTGAACGACTCCCGGGGCTACGTCCGGCTCTACCTCGGCGCCCCCCTGCCGTCTCTGGTGGAGGCACTGGAGAGGATGCGCGCCGCCGGACTGGTCTGGGAGGAGGAGAGGACCCGGCGCCGGGCGGCCGTGGCTTGACGGCCCGCCGGCACCGCCGGCCGTGCGGGCGCGGCCGTGCGGCGGGGCGGTGAAGTCCGGGAACCGGGGAAGGAGGTATCTGTCGGACCCAGCGGAGCGATGAGACGGCGCTCGGCCTCCACGGCGCACGAGTGCCCGGTGACCTGCTCGGCGACCACGCCGAGCAGCACACGTAGTCGGTGGTGGAGCACGAGGAGCGGCCCAGGTCGGCCGGGGGGCGGGTGAGAGCGATGCGCGGGACCTGACGGGACGTCACGGACACGCGGATCGGGCGGAGTCCGGCGCGGTGCTCGTCGGCGGGCCGCGGACCGCGTGAAGCGGGTCAGGAGCAGGGCGAACGCCGGTGGCGTCCGCGTCGGCGGCACCGCGGGCTCCTCCTTCCTCGCGCCCGTCGTGCAAGGCCGTGGAACGCCGGGTGCACCGGGCCCCGCCACGCGCGGGACCGGACTGCGCCGCCAGGGGCACCCTGGGCGTCGAGCACTTGTCGGGTGAGGGACAATGAAGGCTCTGTCAGGGCGGGTTGCATGAGGGGACGCATGTCGGAGGCGGAGCGGGCGGGGACATCCCGTCAGGACAAGAGCGCACGTCTCCTCGCCGGGCGGTACCGGCTGGGAGATGTGCTCGGCCGCGGCGGCATGGGGACGGTGTGGCGGGCCGAGGACGAGACCCTGGGACGCACGGTCGCCGTCAAGGAGCTGCGGTTCCCGTCGAACATCGACGAGGAGGAGAAGCGGCGCCTGATCACGCGTACGCTGCGCGAGGCCAAGGCGATCGCGCGGATCCGCAACAACAGCGCCGTGACGGTCTTCGACGTGGTCGACGAGGACGACCGGCCGTGGATCGTGATGGAACTCGTCGAGGGCAAGTCGCTCGCCGAGGTGATCCGCGAGGACGGACTGCTGGAGCCGCGCCGCGCCGCCGAGGTCGGCCTCGCCGTCCTGGACGTGCTGCGCTCGGCGCACCGCGAGGGCATCCTGCACCGCGACGTGAAGCCGTCCAACGTGCTGATCGCCGAGGACGGCCGGGTCGTGCTCACCGACTTCGGCATCGCCCAGGTCGAGGGCGACCCGTCCATCACCTCCACCGGCATGCTCGTCGGCGCCCCCTCCTACATCTCCCCGGAGCGGGCCCGCGGTCACAAGCCGGGACCGGCGGCCGACCTGTGGTCGCTGGGCGGGCTGCTGTACGCGGCGGTGGAGGGCACCCCGCCCTACGACAAGGGCTCCGCGATCGCCACGCTCACCGCGGTGATGACCGAGCCGCTGGAGGAGCCGAGGAACGCCGGACCGCTCAGGGACGTCATCCACGGACTGCTCACCAAGGACCCCGCCAAGCGGCTCGACGACGCCGGGGCCCGCGCGCTGCTCACCAAGATCATCAACTCGCCCGGCACCGCCGCGGAACCGGTGGACGCCACCAAGGTGGTGCCGCTGCCGGCCCAGCTCGACGAGCGGGCGGGTGCCGGGAGCCGGCGGGGCGAGGAGGCCGGGGAGAAGCTGCGCGGCGCCCTGCGCTCGGTGAAGAAGGCCGCCGTCTCGGCGGGGGCGGCCGGCGCGGCCGTCACCCGCTCCAAGTCCGGCAGCGGCGGACCGGCCACCGACGGCTCCGGCACGTCCACCGCCGCCGGGGCGTCCGCGTCCCCGGCGGCGGCGCGCAAGACCGCGCCGGCGGCCGCCGCGTCCGGTGCCGCGGGCACCGCCGGGCAGCGGTCCGCGCCGGGTGGCACCGGCACCGGGTCCGGCGGGCGCAGCTCCGGCTGGCCCGTGATGCCGCCGCCGGACCTGCCGGCCCGGCCCGTGCCGAAGGCGTCCCTCACCGACGTGGTGCCGAAGCGCACCCTGGTGATCATCGCGGTCGTCGTGGTGCTCGCCGTGCTCGGTCTGGTCCTCGCCCTCACCCTGGGGGGCGACGACGAGAAGAGCGCCGGGGGCGGCACCAAGGGCGCGGCCACGGCCACCGCGAGCGACGGCGCCGGGCGGGACGAGGCCGGCGGGACCCGTACGGACGGGGCCTCGTCGCCGAGCGCCGCCACGCCGAGCGGCGGGCGGAGCGCGTCGGCCGGCGCCGGGGCCGGTTCCTCCGAGGACGCCGGGGAGTCGGCGGACACCGACGACTCCGGTGGCTCCGACGACAATGACGGCAAGGGGGACGCCGCCGGCGACGGCGCCGTATCGACGCACCAGGGCAAGCAGGGCTACGAGATAGGACTGCCCAAGGGCTGGAAGTACGCGTCCACGGGCGCCGCCGGGGACCGGTTCACCGGGCCCGGCGGGCAGAAGCTGCTCGTCGCCTGGACCTCCACCCCCAAGAGCGACCCGGTGGCGGACTGGAAGAACCAGGAGCGCTACATGACGCGCTCCCAGTACCAGAAGATCCGCATCGAGAAGGTGGGCTACCGGGGCTGGAACGCGGCGGACTGGGAATTCACCTACGTCGAGAGCGGCACCAAGTACCGCACGATCGACCGGGGATTCGTCGTCAATGACCACCAGGGGTACGCGCTGATGTACACCGCGAAGTCCGCCGACTGGGGCAGCGACCTGCGCCGGGACACCTGGCGGACCCTGACGAAGACCTTCGAGCCCAAGTCCTGAGCCGGGCCCGCGCCGGTTTCACAAGGTTGAGATCTGGCATCACCTCTTTGCGGGTTGCCTCCGGCACGTATCGTGAGTGCTTGCGGACCGTACGCACCCGGAACGGGACGCGGGGCGAACGGATTTGACCGACCGGGGTGGCCGGGGAGGCATCGTGGACGACTACGCGGGACGGGTGCTCGCCGACCGCTACCGCCTGCCGCTGCCGCCGTCCGACGAGTACGAACTCACCGAGACCCGGGCCTTCGACACCTACAGCGGGCAGGAGGTCCTGATACGGCAGGTGCCGCTGCCGGAGGTCGTCGAGGCGGAGGTGCTCGACGCCGAGGGGCTGCCCGACGGGTTCACCGCGCGTGACGGCGACCCGCGCCGCCCCGGGCAGCGGGGGCCGGCCGCGGGCGGCGGGACCCGGCGGCCCACGGACCCGGTGGTACGGCGGGCCGTGGAGGCGGCGCAGGCCGCGGCGGCCATCCCCGACCACCCCCGGCTCGACCAGGTCTTCGACGTGTTCGCCGAGGGCGGTTCGCTCTGGGTGGTCAGCGAGCTGGTGGCCGCCCGGCCGCTGGCCGCGCTCCTCGCCGAGGAGCCGCTCTCCCCGTACCGGGCCGCCGAGGTCGCCTCCGACGTGCTGACGGCGCTGCGGGTGCTGCACGCCCACGGCTGGGTGCACCGGAACATCACCGCGCGCACGGTGCTGGTCTGCGACGACGGACGCGTGATGCTGACCGGGCTGGCGGTCGGCGCGGCGGAGGAGGCGCTGTCCGGGTACGACCCGGTGCCGGTGCCGGAGGGCGAACCGGGGGAGCCGGGCGCCGGGGCGGAGCCGGTCCCGGCCGGTGGTGCGGGTGCGGGTGCCGGTGCCGCCACGGTGGCCATCGAGCCCGGTAGCGGACCCGGCGACCCCGAAGCCGCGCGGCGGGCCGCGATACAGGCACGGGTGGCCGGCGGCCTGCCGGCCCAGGGCGGCGCCGGAACCCCCGCCGGAAGCGGGCCGCGGGCGCTCGAAGGCGCCGGTGACGTCCGCGCGGCGCGCGCCGGGGCGATCGCCGCCTACCGCGCGGGCGCCCGCGCCGCCGCCCGCGTCCAGGAGGCGCAGAACGGCCGGGCGGCGCTGCCCGGCGCCCGCCCCGCCCCCGGCGGCGGACCCGGGCCCGGCCCCGGCGGCAACGGGTCGGCGCAGCCGCCGTACGCCCCCGGGCGCGGCGCGCCCGCGTCCCCGCCCGGCCAGATCGCCGACCCCTACGGCGTACGGACCACCTCGGCCGCCCCGGCGGCCACGTCCTGGCACGGGGCGACACCCCGTACGGGCGACACCCCGGGCGGCGGCGGCCAGGGCCCGGCGCCCGGCACCCGCCACGCCCCCGCCCCCGTCCCCGACACCCGGAACGCCCCCGCCCCCGCTCCCACCCCGGGCCGGTGGGACGAGCTGGTCTCGCAGGCGCGCGTGCGGGGACGCGGGCCGACGACCGCGCTGGCGGCCGAGCGGGCGCGGCAGACGCGGATGGCCGTGGTCGGGCCGGTGACCGAGCGCTGGGCCCCGGAGCAGGCCGGCCCGGTGCACGAGAACTGGCAGCTCGCCGCGCCCATCGGCCCCGCCACCGACCTGTGGGCGCTGGGCGCCCTGCTCTTCCGCGCCGTACAGGGGCACGCGCCGTACCCGGAGGAGTCCACGGCCGAGCTGGTGCAGATGGTCTGCGCGGAACCGCCGGCCTTCGCCGAGGAGTGCGGGCCGCTGCGGCCGGTGGTGGAGTCGCTGCTGCGGCAGGACCCGACCGAGCGCCTCGACTTCGAGGAGCTGCGTGGCTGGTTGCGTTCGCTGGTGCGTTCGGCACCGGAGCCGGACGCCGGACTGAACGTCGTCCCCGCGCCGCCCCTGGACACCGCCAAGCTGCCGGTCGTCCGCCGCCGGGGCGAGCTGGTGCGCAGGCGGCGCGCCGGGCTGCCCGCGCACCACGGCCGGCACAAGCGGGGCCGTGGGGAACGGCGTTCCGCGCACCGGCTCGGCCGCACCCTGCTGGTGCTGGTGCTGCTGCTCATGGCGGCGGCGGTCGGGTACGCCATGCTCTTCATGCCGAAGGCCGGCCGGACGGACGGGACCGGCTCCACGGACCGGACGAGCGCCGCCGGCGAGGTCAGCCAGATGCCGCCCGGCGCGTCGGCGGGCCCGGAGGACGAGTCCCGGCCCGGGCGGGAGGAACCGGGGCAGGGGGCGGACCCCTCGCGGCCCGCCCGTTCCACCGAGCCGCAGACCACCGAGCCCGGCGCCGCCGACGGCTTCGTCCTGCGCAAGGACCCGGAGGGCTTCCGCGTCGCCGTCGCCAAGGGCTGGCACCGCACCCCCGTCAACGGGCGCGGCCAAGTGGTGTACGGGCGCGGCGACCTGGAACTGCTCGTGGTGCCCGGCCGGGACACGGCCGCCGAGTTCGGCGGCGACCCGATGAAGTACCAGCGGGACAGGGAGCCCGAGCTCCAGCCCTACCGCGACTCCAGTTGGGCCACCTCCACCGGGCTGAAGAGCATCGAGGTCGGCGGGCGGCGCATGGCCGAGGGCCAGTTCACCTGGAACGGCGACGACGGGGGCGAGCTGTACGTGCGCAACCTCGCCATGCTGATCGACGGGCGGTACCACGTGGTGCAGGTGCGCGGCCCGGAGGCGGAGCGCGACGAGGTGACCCGCCTGTACGAGCAGGCGTCGGCGACGTACCGGGCCGAGAAGTGACGCCGCGCCAGGAGGCTCGCTGTCGCATTGGAGTTGAGGAACCCGGCGCGACGGCGGGCCGACGCCCGGCGGACCCCTTCGGTTCACTTCCGGCGCGGAAAGCGACAACCGTCACAGAGCGGTCTCCGGGCCGCCCCGGCGGTTCCCTGCGCGGGAACCGGTCCCTACGCTGACCCTGTCAAGAGCATTGCGGGGCAACGTGAATCAGATGCAAGGCCGGCTCCTCGCGGGCCGCTACCGGCTCGCTGACGCCATCGGCAGCGGTGGCATGGGCCGGGTGTGGCGCGCCCACGACGAGGTGCTGCACCGGACGGTCGCCATCAAGGAGCTGACCGCCGCGCTGTACGTCGCCGAGAGCGACCGGGCCGTCCTGCTGGCGCGCACCCGCGGTGAGGCGCGGGCCGCCGCGCGGATCAACCACTCCGCCGTCGTCACCGTGCACGACGTACTGGAGCACGACGGCCGGCCGTGGATCGTGATGGAGCTGGTCGAGGGCCGTTCGCTGGCCGACGCGGTCAAGGAGGAGCAGCGCGTCGAGCCCCGCGAGGCGGCGCGGATCGGTCTGTGGGTGCTGCGCGCCCTCGGCGCCGCGCACTCCGCCGGCGTCCTGCACCGCGACGTCAAGCCCGGCAACGTCCTCCTCGGCCGGGACGGACGCGTCCTGCTCACCGACTTCGGCATCGCGCAGATCGAGGGCGACAACACCATCACGCGTACCGGCGAGGTCGTCGGCTCGGTCGACTACCTCGCCCCCGAGCGGGTCCGCGGCCACGATCCCGGCCCCGCCTCCGACCTGTGGGCGCTGGGCGCGACGCTCTACACGGCGGTCGAGGGCAGATCGCCGTTCCGCCGCACCTCGCCCCTGGGCACCATGCAGGCGGTCGTCGAGGAGGAGGCCGAGGAACCCCGGTACGCCGGTCCCCTCGGGCCCGTCATCACCGCCCTGCTGCGCAAGGATCCGGCCACCCGGCCCTCGGCGGCCGAGGCCGAGCAGATGCTCGCGGAGGCGGCGGAGGGACGGCGGCCCAGCGGGGCCCAGGCGTACGTGCCGACCACGCGGCTGACGGGCGACGGGCACCCGCACGGCACCGGGCAGTCGCGGTACGACGGATCCGCCGGGCCCGGGGGTTACGCCGGGTACGACGGATACGCCGGGTACGAGGGATACGGAGGCCAGGGCGCCCCGACCACGACCGGCCCCGCCACCACCACGACGGCGACCGGCGCGCCGGGCCACCCCGGCGCGACGACGGCGGCCCACCCCGGTGGCACGCCCCCGGACCGGCAGCCGCCCACCGGTACCGGTGCCCCGGCCGGACCTGGTGGCCCGTTCCGGCGGCGCGGACTGCGGGCCCTCGCCGTGGCGATCGCCGCCGCCGTGGTCGTCGGCGCGGTGGCCGCCGTCCTGATGACCGGCGCCGACCACGACGAGGACACCGGGAAGGACAGCGGAAAGGACACCGCCGTCTCCGCGTCACCGGCCCCGACCGGCACCACCCCGGCCCCGACCGGCACCACCTCGACCACGGCCGACGACGAACCCTCGGGCTCCGTGCCCAAGGGGTGGGTCCGGTACGACGACCCGCTCGGTTTCAGCCTCTGGCTGCCCGAGGGCTGGAAACGGCAGCCGCTCGACGAGGACGGCGACCTCCGGCAGATCGACTACACCCCCGACGGCGGCGAGCACTTCGTCCGGATCGCCATGGACACCGCGCCCGACTTCAACGACCCCTACGCCCACCAGCTCGACCTGGAGCAGCAGCTCAAGCTGGTCGACTACCGGCGGGTGACGCTGGAGCGCTCCACCTACCGGGACCGGGACAGCGCACGCTGGGAGTTCACCTGGAACGCCCTGGCCAAGGACACGCCGTTCCCCGGCCCGCGCCGGGCGGTGGAGGAGGCGTACCTGTCCCGGGACGGCGTCGAGTACGTCCTCTACATGTCCTCGCCCGAGGCGGACTGGGCGACCACGCGCGAGCAGTTCACGGCCGTGCTCCAGGGCTGGCAGGAGAAGACCGGCTGACGGGTCCGGCCGCACGTCGGTTGTCGGCCACCCCCGTTCGGCGGCTCCGAGCCGGTCCGTGCGGTGGGGCATGATGGGCCCATGGTGACCGAGGGGGCGGGCGGGCGTGTCATCGCGGGCCGCTACCGGCTTCAGTCGCGGCTCGGGCGCGGCGGCATGGGCGTCGTCTGGCGGGCCACCGACGAACTGCTCGGCCGGGAGGTCGCCGTCAAGGCCCTCCCGTTCGACGAGGGACTTTCCGATGCCGAGGCCCGCCGGCGCCGCGAGGGCGTCCTGCGCGAGGCCCGCGCGGTCGCCCAACTGAGCCATCCGCACATCGTCGTCGTGCACGACGTGGTGGAGGACGACGAACGCCCGTACCTGGTCATGGAGTTGATCCACGGCGGTTCGCTCGCCGACCGGGTCGCCGCGCACGGCCCGGTCGACACCGCCGAGGCCGCCCGGATCGGGCTCGCCCTGCTCGGCGCCCTGCGCACCGCGCACGAGGCCGGGGTCCTGCACCGCGACGTCAAGCCGTCCAACGTGCTGGTCGCCGAGGACGGCCGGGTCGTCCTCACCGACTTCGGCGTCGCCCGGGTCGCGGGCGCCACCACCCTCACCGAGGCCGGGTCCTTCGTCGGGTCCCCCGAGTACACCGCGCCCGAGCGGATGTCCGGCGCCGGAACCGGTCCGCACTCCGACCTGTGGTCGCTGGGCGCGCTGCTGTGCGCGGTGCTCAGCGGCGAGTCGCCGTTCCGCCGGGACTCGCTCAGCGGCATCGTGCACGCCGTCATCTCCGAGGAGATACGGCTCCCCGCGCGGGCCGGGCCGCTCCTTCCGCTCCTGCGCGGACTGCTCGAACGCGACCCCGTACGGCGGCTGGACGCGGCCGGGGCGGAACGGATGCTGCGCGACTTCCTCGCCACGGGCCGCCCCCCGGCGCCGCCCGTGGAGGGGACGCGGCACAGCCGGCGCGGCCTGCTGATGGCGGTGGTGCTGGCCGCAGCGACGGCGGGCGCGGGCATCTCCGCGGCCGCTCTGCTCATCGACGGCCTCGGCGACGACGGGGACACGCCGTCGCCCTCGGCGTCGGTGACGGCCACGAGCGCGCCGTCCGGCGTCCCGACCCGGACGGTGACGACCGTGCCGTCCAGCGTCCCGACCGAGACGGTCACCGTGACGCGTACGCCGGAGCGGTCCACGCCCGCGCCCACGGCCACGGCCACGGTCACATCCACGGCCACGGCCACGGTCGTGCCGTCGGCGACCTGACCGGGGGGCACCCGGGGCGCTCCCCGCAGGAACCCGCGTGGTCCCGCCTGGTCCCGCCCGGTCCCGCCTGGTCCCGCGCGATCGCGGCCCTCGGCCGAAAAGAACCCCCGCCCCCGCACCACCCCCCACAACCGCCCTGATCAGGCCATTCCTTGCCAGCGATCGCTGGCAGCGTGCGAGCCCTCCCGGAATCCCCGTTACCGACGGGTACACAAAGGCCCCGCCGCGTCATACCCTGCCGCACATGACGGACGCGCAGGCCCCGGACCTCACCGGCACGGACACCCCCGGCACCCCCACCGGCACCCCCGGCACCACCGGCGCCCCGGCCCCGGCCCCGGGCACCAACCCGGTCGCCCCCACCCCGGCGGGCACCCGTACCGCCGCCGACGTGGTCACCCCCGAGCTGGTCGCCCGGCTGGTCAAGGGCGTCGTCGGCTCCGGCCGGACCGTCAACCACACCCCGTTCACCGGCGAGAAGCTGGCCGACCTGCCCGAGTCCACCCCCGAGGACGTGGCGCGGGCCTTCGACCTGGCCCGGGCCGCCCAGGCGGTGTGGGCGGCCACCCCGGTACGGCGGCGCGCGGCCGTCCTGCTCCGCTTCCACGACCTGGTGCTCGAACGCCAGGCCGAGGTCCTCGACCTGATCCAACTGGAGACCGGCAAGGCCCGCCTGCACGCCCACGAGGAGGTCCAGGCCGTCGCCATGGCGGCCCGGCACTACGGTCACCGGGCCGGCGCCTATCTGCGGCCCAAGCGGCACACCGGCGCCATACCGGTGCTGACGAAGGTCACCGAGCTGCGCCACCCGCGCGGCGTCGTCGGCCAGATCGTCCCCTGGAACTACCCCCTCGAACTCTCCGTCGGCGACGCCCTGCCCGCCCTGGTCGCGGGCAACGCCGTGGTGATGAAGCCGGACACCGAGTCCTGCCTGACCGCGCTGTGGGCCCGGGACCTGCTGATCGAGGCCGGACTGCCCGCCGACGTGCTCCAGGCCGTCATCGGCCTCGGCCCCGTCGTCGGCCCCGAGGTCGTCAAGCGCGGCGACTACGTCTCCTTCACCGGCTCCACCCGCACCGGCCGCGAGGTCGCCCAGATCGCCGCCGACCGGCTGGTCGGCTTCTCGCTCGAACTCGGCGGCAAGAACGCCATGCTGGTCCTCGACGACGCCGACCTCGACAAGGCCGCGGCGGGCGCGGTCCGCGCCTGCTTCTCCTCCGCCGGGCAACTGTGCGTCTCCATCGAGCGGCTGCTGGTGCACGAGTCGGTCGCCGACGCCTTCCTGGAGCGCTTCGCCGCCCGCACCCGCGCGATGCGGCTGGGCAGCGCCCTCGCGTACGGCGCCGACATGGGGTCGCTGGTCAGCGGGCAGCAACTGGACACCGTACGGCGGCACATCGAGGACGCCGTCGCGCACGGCGCGCGGATCGTCGCGGGCGGGGCCGCGCGCCCCGACATCGGCCCGTTCTTCCACGAGCCGACCATCCTCGACGGGGTCACCGAGGCCATGACCGTCTGCGCCGAGGAGACCTTCGGGCCGGTCGTCTCCGTCCAGCGCTTCCGGACCGACGACGAGGCCGTCGACCGCGCCAACTCCACGCCGTACGGCCTGAACTCCTCGGTCTGGACGCGGGACGCCCGCCGCGGCCGGGCGATCGGCGCCCGCCTGCGCACCGGCACCGTCAACCTCAACGAGGGCTACGCCTCGGCGTACGGCAGCGTCCGGTCCCCGATGGGCGGCATGAAGGACTCCGGCCTCGGCCGCCGGCACGGCTCCGAGGGCATCCTCAAGTACACCGAGACCCAGACCATCGCCGAACAGCGCCTGCTCCCGCTGGCCCCCGCCCTCGGCATGGACGACGAGGGCTACGCCCGCTTCATGAGCCGCGGCCTGCGCGCCATGAAGGCGTTCCGGCTCAGGTGACGCACCTGAGGGGCGCGGGCCGCATCGCATACGCGGCTCCGCGCCGGAGCGCGAGCCACCACGGACAAGCCGCACGCGAACTCGACGAGGAGACCCCGTGCCCCAGGACGCATACGACTACGACGTCATCGTCGTCGGCTCCGGCTTCGGCGGCTCCGTGTCCGCCCTCCGCCTGACCGAGAAGGGCTACAAGGTCGGCGTCCTGGAGGCCGGCCGCCGCTTCACCCCCCAGACGCTGCCGAAGACCTCCTGGGACCTGAAGAACTACCTCTGGGCCCCCAGGCTCGGCATGTACGGCCTCCAGCGCATCCATCTGCTCGGCAATGTCATGGTCCTGGCAGGCGCGGGCGTCGGCGGCGGCTCGCTCAACTACGCCAACACCCTCTACGTCCCGCCGAAACCGTTCTTCGACGATCCCCAGTGGCGGGACATCACCGACTGGCAGGACGAGCTGGCGCCGTACTACGACCAGGCCCGGCGGATGCTCGGGGTCCGGCTCAACCCGACGATGACCCCGTCCGACGTGCACCTCAAGGCCGCCGCCGAGCGGATGGGCTGCGGCGACACCTTCCACCTGGCGCCGGTCGGCGTCTTCTTCGGCGACGGCGAGGACGCCGACGGGTCGGTCCGGGCCAGGCCGGGGCAGCGGGTCCCCGACCCGTACTTCGGCGGCGCGGGCCCCGAGCGGCGGGCCTGCCGCGAGTGCGGCGAGTGCATGACCGGCTGCCGGCACGGCGCGAAGAACACCCTCAACGAGAACTACCTCTACCTCGCCGAGAAGGCCGGCGCGGTCGTGCACCCGATGACGACGGTCGTCTCCGTCACCGACGACTCCCGCGGCGGGTACGCCGTCGCCACCCTCCCCACCGACCGCAAGGGCAAGGCACCCGGCCGCACCTACACCGCCCGCCGGGTCGTCCTCGCGGCCGGCACCTACGGCACCCAGACCCTGCTGCACCGGATGAAGGCCGGCGGCCAGCTCCCGTACATATCCGACCGGCTCGGCGCGCTGACCCGCACCAACTCCGAGGCCCTGGTCGGCGCCCAGACCGACGACCGCCGCTACCGCAAGGCCACCGGCGCGCCCCGGGCCGACTTCACCCGCGGCGTCGCCATCACCTCCTCGATCCACCCGGACCCCAGCACCCACATCGAGCCGGTCCGGTACGGCAAGGGCTCCAACTCGATGGGCAGCCTGTCGATCCTCCAGGTCCCCTACGCCGGGCAGACCGCCACCGGCACCTCCCGCGTCCTCGGCTTCCTCGCCCACGCGGCCCGGCACCCCGTGCTGGTGCTGCGCTCGCTGTCCAACCGCCGCTGGTCGGAGCGGACCATCATCGGCCTGGTCATGCAGTCGCTGGACAACTCCCTGACGACGTACCTGAAACCGGCGGGCGTCGGCAAGGGCCTGCTCACCGCCCGCCAGGGCCACGGCTCGCCCAACCCCAAGCAGATCGAGGCGGCCACCGAGGGCGCCACCGCGCTCGCCGCCGAGATCAACGGCTTCCCCGGCTCCAACGTCGGCGAGCTGATGGGCACCCCGCTCACCGCGCACTTCCTCGGCGGCTGCCCGATCGGCGCCTCCCGCGAGACCGGCGTGATCGACCCGTACCACCGGCTCTACGGCCACCCGGGGATCTCGGTCGTGGACGGCGCCGCGGTCTCCGCCAACCTCGGCGTCAACCCGTCGCTGACGATCACGGCCCAGGCCGAGCGGGCGATGTCGTTCTGGCCCAACAAGGGGGACACCGACCCGCGCCCGGCGCAGGGGCGTCCGTACGAGCGGCTGAGCCCGGTCGAGCCCAGGACGCCGGCGGTCCCGGCGGACGCGTTCGGCGCGCTGCGGCTGCCGTTCCTGGGGGTGCCGACGGTGCCGCCGCGCACCTGACGGGGGCAGGGAGGCGACGAAGGGGCGGCCGGCCCCGGGCGTCCCCGGGACCGGCCGTTCTCTCGGTGACCGGGCTGCTGTCCCCTGCCGTCCGGTCACATGCCTGGGGCGAGGTCCCACGACGCACGGCACGATCCGTACGTCTCATCGCCCCAGCGAGCCACGCGTGGTTCTGCGCGCCCGCCCCTGGCTGGCGCGGACACCGGTACCAACGAAGCGGCGCCGGGGCGGTCACGCGCCGTACGGGTGAGAGCGGGGGTGAACTCAGATGCGACCGCGGCACAGCTCCAGCAGGGTCATGGCGAGGGCCGTGCCCGGCTTGCCGAGGGCGTCCCGGTAGTGGCCGAGGACCTCCATCTCGCGGGCCAGGTTCACCCGCCGCCCGCCGGAGGTGATGCGGGCCTCCTGGATGACGGCCGAGACGGCCATGCGTTCCTGGATCAGGCCGATGATCCGGTCGTCCAGCGCGTCGATGCGCTCCCGGGCGCCGGTGATCACACCGGCCGCCTCGGGGGTGCGCGCGCCGGTCGCGTCGGACCGGGTGGGGACGGGCACGCCCGGTGCGGTCGGTGCGGTCGTCGTACCCGGTGCGGTCGTGTGGGACGGGGTCGGGACGGTCATGTCGGGGGCTCCTCGCCGGTCGGTGCGGGGCCCCGGGACGACGGTCCGGGAAACGCCAGGCGCCCCGGGCCTTGTCGGCCCGGGGCGCCTGGGAAGTCGCTCGTCAGTAGCTCAAGCGGCACGACCATGGCAGCCGGCGGGCCGGTCGCCATAGGTAAACACGAAGGTCGGGTGCGTGAGCATGGCCCCAGTATGCCGCCCGCGCGGACGGCGTCCAAGCCGGGTCGCATGGTGAGACGCGGGGGCGCCCCGGGGCGGTTGCGCGCCCCGGCCGGTGGCCGCCCGCGGAGGGCGGAGCGTCCCCGGCCCGCGCCTCGGTAGAATCGGTAAGCACAAGACCCCCGCCCGACCGCCGGAAGGCACCCCGTGTCATCAGCGTCCCCCGCTGCCAGCGCCGCCCCCGACACCGTCCTGGTCGTCGACTTCGGCGCGCAGTACGCCCAGCTCATCGCCCGTCGCGTCCGCGAGGCGCGGGTCTACAGCGAGATCGTGCCGAGCACCATGCCGGTCGAGGAGATCCTCGCCAGGAACCCGGCGGCGATAATCCTCTCCGGCGGCCCCTCGTCGGTCTACGAGGAGGGCGCCCCGACCGTCGACCCCGCCCTGTTCGAGGCCGGCGTCCCCGTCTTCGGCATGTGCTACGGCTTCCAGCTCATGGCGCAGACCCTCGGCGGCACCGTCGACAACACCGGCGCCCGCGAGTACGGCCGTACCGGCCTGGCCGTCTCCAAGCCGTCCTCCACCCTCTTCGAGGGCACCCCGGAGGAGCAGGCGGTCTGGATGTCGCACGGCGACGCCTGCTCCGCCGCCCCCGACGGCTTCACCGTCACGGCCTCCACGGACGTCGTCCCGGTCGCCGCGTTCGAGAACGACGAGAAGAAGCTGTACGGCGTCCAGTACCACCCCGAGGTGATGCACTCCACCCACGGTCAGCAGGTGCTGGAGCACTTCCTGTACCGCGGCGCGGGCCTCCGCCCGGACTGGACCACCGGCAATGTGATCGACGAGCAGGTCGCCGCGATCCGCGAGCTGGTCGGCGACAAGCGCGCCATCTGCGGGCTGTCCGGCGGCGTGGACTCCGCGGTCGCCGCCGCGCTGGTCCAGAAGGCCATCGGCTCCCAGCTCACCTGCGTCTACGTCGACCACGGCCTGATGCGCAAGGGCGAGACCGAGCAGGTCGAGAAGGACTTCGTGGCCGCCACGGGCGTACAGCTCAAGGTCGTGGACGCCGCCGAGCGGTTCCTGAACGCGCTCAAGGGGGTCACCGACCCCGAGGAGAAGCGGAAGATCATCGGCCGCGAGTTCATCCGGGTCTTCGAGCAGGCCCAGGCCGAGATCATCGCCGACCAGGGCCCGGCCGTGGAGTTCCTGGTCCAGGGCACCCTCTACCCGGACGTCGTCGAGTCCGGCGGCGGCACCGGCGCCGCCAACATCAAGTCCCACCACAATGTCGGCGGCCTCCCGGAGGACCTGGAGTTCCGGCTGATCGAACCGCTGCGCAAGCTGTTCAAGGACGAGGTCCGGATGGTCGGCCAGGAGCTGGGCCTGCCCGAGGAGATCGTCCACCGGCAGCCGTTCCCGGGGCCCGGCCTCGGCATCCGGATCGTCGGCGAGGTCACCAAGGAGCGGCTCGACCTGCTCCGCGAGGCCGACGCCATCGCCCGCGAGGAGCTGACGGCGGCCGGCCTCGACCGCGACATCTGGCAGTGCCCGGTGGTCCTCCTCGCCGACGTCCGCTCGGTCGGCGTCCAGGGCGACGGCCGCACCTACGGCCACCCGATCGTGCTGCGGCCGGTCTCCTCCGAGGACGCCATGACGGCCGACTGGTCCCGCCTGCCGTACGACGTGCTGTCCCGGATCTCGACCCGGATCACCAACGAGGTCAAGGACGTCAACCGCGTCGTCCTCGACGTCACCAGCAAGCCGCCGGGGACCATCGAGTGGGAGTGACCCCTAGGCGCGTCTGAGCACGCGCACCGGTCGGCCGGGCCGCCAGACCTGGAGGACGAGGTACCTGTCGTCCTCGACGAAGGTCCGGGTGATCTCGGTCAGCTCGGTCCGGAAGAGGTGGAACGGCTCCGGCGGTTCCACCTCTTTCGCGTACCCGGCCTTGACCGCCGGGTCCTCGACCTCGACGGCCCGCCCGCTGATCCGGACGTCGCCGCCGCCCATGCCGGTGCCGTCGCCGGGGTTGGCCTGGAGCGCGAAGCGCGGATCGCGGCGCAGGTCGAGCGCCTTGCGGGAGTCGGGCATCATGCCGAGCCACAGCTCGCCGCCGAGGAACCGGACCTCCAGGCCGGTGGTGCGGGGCGAGCCGTCCCCGCGCAGGGTCGCCAGCACATGGTGCCGGTAGGCGCCGAACCGCCGTTCGACGGTGGCGGCCAGATCGGGTTCGGCGGCGGCGAAGGTGCCCCAGTTCGCTGTCGTGGTGCCAGTCATGCCACCGAGTCTGTCCCCGATACCGGACACCCTCTGTCGGGTTTCTGCTCCGCGGTCCCGGTCCGCGCCCATCTTTACGGAACAGAACTGTCCTCCCCGGCTCACCGGCGGTACCTTCCGCCCCGTGAACCAACCCAGTGCCGGAGGACCCATGCACGGGACGCCCGGGGCGACTCCGCCCCCGCCGCTGCCCACCGACAGACTCCAGTTCGCGATGCCGCCGATGCACGACTCGGTCGAGGCGGAACGCCGGCACCGCAAGGAACGCCTCGCGGGCGCACTGCGGATCTTCGGGCGGTACGGGCTGGAGGACGGGGTCTCCGGGCACATCACCGCCCGCGACCCCGAGTTCAGCGACTGCTTCTGGGTGAATCCGTTCGGGCTGCCGTTCAAGCACGTCACGGTGAGCGACCTGGTGCTGGCCAACGCCGAGGGCCAGGTCGTCGAGGGCCGCTACCACGTCAACCAGGCCGCGTTCACCGTCCACTCCCAGGTGCACGCCGCCCGGCCCGACGTGGTCGCCGTCGCCCACTGCCACTCGGTGCACGGCCGGGCCCTCGCCGCCCTCGGCGACCTGCTGGACCCCATCACCCAGGAGAGCTGCGCCTTCTACGAGGACCACGCCCTGTACGACAGCTACAGCGGGGTCACCGTCGACGCCGAGGAGGGACGGCGGATCGCCTCGGTGCTCGGCAGTCGCAAGGCGCTGGTGCTGCGCAACCACGGGCTGCTGACGGTCGGCGACTCGGTGGACGCCGCGGCCTGGTGGTTCCTGTCGATGGAACGGTCCTGCCAGGTCCAGCTCACCGCGCGGGCGGCGGGCCGCCCGGTGCTGATCGACCACCGGCAGGCCACGGCCACCCGGGAGCAGACCGGCGGCGACCTGATGGCCTGGATCAACTACCAGCCGCTCTGGCAGGACATCAGCCGCAGCGAACCCGACCTGCTGAGCTGACGCCCACAGCGCAGCCGACGCGGGCTGACTTGACGGCCGCAGCGCAGCCGACGCGGGCTGAGTTGACGGCCGCAGCGCAGCCGACGCGGGCTGAGCTGACGGCCGCAGCGGACCCGACGCGCGCGGAGCTGACGCCCGCTCAGAAGTCCCGTAGCACCGCTGCCTTGGTCCGTGCGAACTCCTCGTCCGTCAGCACCCCGTCCCGGTGCAACTGCCCCAGCTCCCGCAGCCTGCGCAGCAGTACGTCGTGGTGGTCGGCCCGCGGCGGCGGCACGGCCGGGGCCCGGCGCGCGGCGCCGCCGGCCTCGCCGGGGTGTGCGGCGGCACCTGCTTCGCCGGGGTGTGCGGCGGCGCAGGCCGAGGGGTGCGGCAACCGGGCGGTGACCGCCGCCGCGACCAGCGCGGTGAGCAGATCCCGCCGGGCACTGCCCCACAGATCCAGCGCGTAGGGGTCCTTGTCCGGCGGCAGCTTGGCGAACACCGTCTCCCGGGTGACGAACCTGAGGAAACCGTCCTCGTGGCCGGAGTTGGGCAGCCACTCCACCTGCACCAGATCGGCCAGGGCGATGATCCGCGGGCCGGTGGCCCGCTTGACCCGGCCGGAGGTCTCCGCCCAGTCGATCCGCACCCGCGTACCGTCGAAGGAGACCAGGCCGTCCGAGGATCGGACCGCGACCGGGACCGGCGGCCCCGGCAGCAGATAGCTCCCGACCGGCTCCTGCGGCACACCGTCGAGCAGCAGCGCGTGCCGGATCTCCTCGGCGACGTACTCCGCGACCCCCGCCCGGTCGGTGTCCACCGCCAGCCGGTACGGGTCCGCCGCGTCCGGCAGCCGGCCCCCGGTCGCCTGGAGCAGCGGATCGGCGCCCTCGCGCAGCCGCAACCGCAGCCTCCCGCGCCTGCGATCGGCCTCGAAGACCACACCCGACACGGCGTCCAGCGGCACCGCGATCTCCCCGTACGTCTGCCGGAACAGCGGCACCGAGCGGTGCAGACCCGGCGTGATCCGGACCGTGCTGCCGTCGAAGGCCCAGGTCCCGTCGCGCTGGATGATCTCGGCCATGGGGAAATTCTCGCAGCCGGGTCAACACGGCGGACCTGATGTCACTCGCGGCGGGCCCCGGGCGCCGGGGGTGCCCGACGCGCACGGGCCCGGATAGGGCACAATTCGCTGTCGTCCCACGGGAGTTGCGGGGGAGACGCGGGCTCGGGCCCAGGGGTGCGGAAGGTGGACGTCGGGCGTGGCGGTGCAGGAGGCGGGACACGGTGGCGCGGGCGCGCACGGGGGCGGGTGCACCTGCGGGGACTGCCCGCACGGCGCCCGCGCGGGACATCGGCGCGCGGTCGCCGAGTTCCTGCGCAGACGGGAGGAGTTCGCCGCCGGGCAGGGGTTGCCGGCCGCGGTCGCCCACTCGGCGTCGGCGTCCCGGCAGTGGGTCTCCGAGGCGCTGACCCAGTCCGCCGAACTCGTCGCCGAACGCCGCCGGGCCGAGGGCGAGGCATGGCTGACGGGGCTCTGGCGCCGCACGGTCGGCGCGGTGTGGGCGGCGGTCGTGGTGCTGCTGCTCGTGCAGGCGCTCACCGCGGTCGGCGCGAGCTGGACGCCCGCGCGGACCGCCGGGCTGCTGGCGGCACTGCTCGTGGCCGGGGCGCTGACCGCGGCCTCCTGGTTCCACCGGGCGCGCGGCGGGGCACTGGCCCCGGTCATCGGTGAGGACAACCGGCTGTCGACCTCCCGCGCGGTGGCGGCGGCCTGGGTGCTCTTCGTCGGGTACGCCGTACTGGTGCTGGCCGGGCAGTTGGCGCTGGCCTCCGGGCCCGGCGAGCGGGACGCCCTGATCTCCGGCCTGGAACTGCGCCGGGGCGCCGGCGTGGTCACCGTCCTGGCCGTCGTCTGCGCCATCGCCGTGCTGGTACGCCGGGTCGTCGGCCTGCGTGTCCTCGCCCAGCGGCTGCAGAAGGTGCCCGCCGACCGCCCCCGCGCGGCCGACCTCCTGACCGACGACTCGGGCCGCGGCACCTTCGCCGACATCCAGTACGTGGTGATCGGCGCGGTCGCCCTGGTCTTCGCGGCGGTCCGGCTGGCGCGGCGCCCCGGACAGTTGCCCGACCTGCCGTGGGGGCTGGCGGTCCTGGTGCTGGTCTCGGCGGCCACCTACCTGGCCGGCAAGTACGCCGAGGGCGGCCGGCCGGTCATCCTCTCCGTGGTCCGGGCCCGCGAGGCCGGTGCCCTGGACGGCCCCATCCGCACCGGCGACGACATCGAGATCCGCGGCGCCGGCTTCGTCCCCCCGGGCGCCCAGAGCGCCGACCGGCTCTCCCGCATGGTCGTCCGCATCGGTCCCGTCAACGTCCACGTCCCCCTCGTCCCCGTCCCGGGCGGTTTCAGCAACCCCACCGACACCCTCCTCACCGTCCCGGTCCCGGCCGATGTGGAACCGGGCCGCGTCGACATCCAGGTGATCACCGCGGCCGGAGTCGAGACCAACCGCTGCACGGTGGATGTGACGGACTGACCCTCCCGTAGCCGCCGGACCGGTCCGCGCCACGCGCCCGTCGGCCGGCCGGCCCCCGGGACCACGGGAGCGGCAGGTGAGGGGAGAGGCGACCAGCACGAGCGACCGGCACGGGCGACCGGGGCGGGCGGCTGGCACGGGCGACCGGGGCGGGCGGCTGGGACACCACCGCGAACGAGGGTGAGAATCCCCTGTCGATCACCCGATGAGCATGGCCCCCACCCGCTGCGTATGGTCTCGTGAGGAGGTCTTGTCTCGGCACCCGCGGAGCGATAGGCGGCCCCACCCATGACCCATGGCATGCGCACCCACACCCACAGACCCCACCTCGGCGGAGGCGGACGCGACTGGCGCGACGGTGCCACCCGGTACGCCCTGCTCCCCCTCCGTCTCTTCCTCGGCGTCACCTTCCTCTACGCCGGCCTCGACAAGCTCACCGACAGCGCCTTCCTGCAGGACACCGGAACCGGCTCCGTCGGCAGCATGATGCGGACCGTCCGCGACTCCTCCGCCATCCCCGCACTCGTCGACCTGGCCCTGAAGAGCCCGGTCGGCTTCGGCTACGCCATCGCCCTCGGCGAGATCGCCGTCGGCATCGGCACCCTGCTCGGCCTGCTCGGCCGGCTCGCCGCGCTCGGCGGCGCCCTGATCTCGCTCAGCCTGTGGCTGACCGTGAGCTGGGCCACCGACCCGTACTACTACGGCAACGACCTCGCCTACCTCATGGCCTGGATCCCCCTCGTCCTCGCCGGCACACCGCTGCTCTCCCTGGACGCCCGCCTCCATGCCCGCCGCCGGCAGCGGACCGGCGGCTACCGCTAGCGGCGATCTGCGCGATCCGAGCGATCTGAGCGCCTGAACCAGGGAAGCGTCGGCGGCAGGTCCGGGAGGAGGGTCGGCAGCAGGGAGTGCGGTCCGCCGAGGTCACTGGGGACGGGCGTCGGCCCCCGTGTCCGCCGGTGGCCGGTCGGCGGACGACCGGGTCGCGGTCCGGCGGCGTCGCCGGATGCCCCGGGTGAGGACGGCGACCGCGCCCGCGAGGCAGAGGCCGCACACCACGACGGGTATCGACACGAACCACGGCGCGTCCCACAGCCCGCCCGCGTCCCCGGCGTAGACGGCGCCCGCCAGGGTCAGGAAGAGACCGGCGACCAGCCGCCCCGGCTGGAACTCATGACGCAGCACGGCTGACCTCCGCCTGTCCGACGCCGACCTGGAGGTCCAGGTCGAGTGTCCCGGTGCTCTCGCCGCCCCCGGTCGGGGGCAGGGTCACCTGCTTGTGCTTGCCCGGCGCCACGTCCACGTCCTGCTGGTCGTCGCCCGGCAACTGGATGTCCCCCACGCCGACCTCGATGTCCAGCCGCACGGTCACGTCACGCGGCACGATCACCCGTATTCGGCCCGCGCCGACATCGGCCCGGGTGCTGACCGTCTGCCCGTCGCCCACCGTCAGCCGGGACAGGTCGAGGGTGCCGACGCCGCTGCCGATGTCGTACTGCTCCCGCACCTGTGCGACCGAGGCGGGTCGCCAGTCGGCGCGCGCCCAGTGGGTGCCGATGTTGCTGGGCAGGGCGGCCGACGCGGCGAGCAGGCCCGCGGTGACCACCGCCCAGAAGATCGAACCGATGCCGGTCCGCCCGAGGAACGCGCTGACCGCGATGCCCAGCCCGAAGATCACCAGTGCGCAGGACAGCCCCGTCTGAAGGCTGCTGCCCAGCGGGTGGTCGTCCCAGGTCAGATGGGTGGCGAGGCCACCGGCGAGGACGGCGAGCAGGAAGACCGGGCCGCCGATCCGGCGGGCGTCGCGCCGCTTCGGCGGCGTCTCGCGCGGCACCGCACCGGCCGCGGGGTCGGTGCGCCCGATGGTGATCGCCGCCGCGATGTCCCGGCCGCGGGCGTCCCAGGGCCCCCACAGATACCCCGTGCCCCCGACGTGCGAGCCGTCCTTGACGATGGGGTCGCGCCACCAGGACGGGTACGCGGAGGCGACCGGCGGTGCCTGGGCCTCGGGCGGAGCGTCGGCCACGGCCTGGGCGGCGAGCGGGTCGGGGCCGTGGGCGCCGCGCCGCCGCGACCAGTACCCCGCGCCGGCGAGGAGGAGGGAGAGTATGACGGCGAAGGACAGCACCCCGCCGTTCTCCAGCATGGTGAGGAAGACCCCGCAGCCGACCAGGGCGAAGAGGACGGCCGTCAGCGCCTGACCGTCGACCCGGCCGGTGAGCAGCTTGCGCACCTCGTTCTCGTCCTCGTCGTCGGTCGGGACGAACAGCCAGGCGAAGCCGTAGAAGATCAGACCGAGGCCGCCGGTCGCGGAGAGCACCGCCAGCGTGATCCGGAAGATCACCGGGTCCAGGTCGCACTGCCGGCCCAGCCCGGCGCACACCCCGGCGAGCACCTTGTGCCGCCGGTCCCGGCGGAACGTGTGCGGCGGCCCGGGAACGCCCGGTCCGGGCGCGGTGCCCGCGGCGGGCGCGGCGCCGCGCGGCCCGGCACCCGGCGGCGGGTGCGGGCCGGAGCCGGGTCCCGGACCCGTCGCGGCGTGCTCGTGTTCTGTCATGCGTCCATGGTGGCGGGCGCGAAGCCCCGGCGGCAGTCGGGACGACCCTGGTCGGACCCTGAGATCGGCCCCGAGCCGGGACCCGGGAGGCGTTCGACGGCGGCGCCGCCGGAAGATCAGGGGAGTCTTAGGGACCGACCCTGATGCCCGGGCCGTCGCGCCGTGTGACCATCATTGGCATGCCGGAAGCCGCAGCAGCGCCCATCGCCGAACCGCGGCCGTCGCGCAAGCTCTACCGCAGCAGCGACGGACGCTGGCTCGGTGGTGTGGCGCGGGGGCTCGCCGGGCACCTCGGGCTGCCCGTGATCTGGGTGCGGCTCGTCTTCGTCGGCCTGTTCATGGCCGACGGCCTCGGCGCGCTGCTGTACGCGGCGTTCTGGTTCTTCGTGCCGCTCGGCGTCGGCGGGGTCGAGACCCAGCGGCCCCCGTCCCTGGTCTCCACCGGCACCTCGCCCGACGGCCGCCGCAGACTGGTCACCCGCAAACCGGACAAGGGGCAGATCGTCGCCCTGCTCCTCATGGTCGTGGTGGCCATGATCTTCGTGGGCAGTGTCGACCTCGGCGGCGGCGCCAGGGTGTACCTGTGGCCGGCCGTGCTGGTCGGCGCGGGCGTCGCCCTGGTCTGGCGGCAGGCGGACAACGCCCGCCGGGCCCGCTGGGCCGAGGTCGGCCGCCACCGGCGCACGGTCACGCTGCTGCGCACCGGCGGCGGTGTGCTGCTGGTGACGGCCGGTGTCACCGGCGTCTTCGTCCTCCAGGGCTCCGCCGCCCACCTCGGCTCCGTCCTCCAGGCGGCCCTCGCCGTCCTGGTCGGCACGACGCTGCTGGCCGGTCCGTATCTCGTCCGGATGACGCAGGACCTCTCCGAGGAACGCCTGATGCGCATCCGCGCGCAGGAGCGGGCCGAAGTCGCCGCGCACGTCCACGACTCGGTGCTGCACACCCTGACCCTGATCCAGCGCAACGCGGACCAGCCGGGCGAGGTGCGCCGCCTCGCCCGCGCCCAGGAGCGCGACCTGCGCGCCTGGCTCTACCGACCGGAGGGCAACGGCAAGGACGAGGACGACGAGCCCACCACCCTCGCCGAGGCCGTGAAGCGCAACGCGGCCGAGGTGGAGGACCAGCACGGCGTCCCCATAGAGGTCGTCGTCGTCGGCGACTGCCCGCTCGACGAAGGGACCGGGGCACAGATGCAGGCCGCGCGCGAAGCGATGGTGAACGCCGCCAAGTACGGTGGCCAGGGCGGCGCCGTACAGGTCTACGCCGAAGTCGAGGGCAGGACGGTCTTCGTGTCCGTCCGGGACCGCGGCCCCGGCTTCGACCTCGACTCGATACCCGCCGACCGCATGGGTGTCAGAGAATCGATCATCGGCCGGATGGAGCGCAACGGGGGCACGGCGCGGCTGCGCGCGGTGCCCGGCGGCGGCACGGAGGTCGAGCTGGAGATGGAGAGGGCGGAGAAGACGTCATGAGCGACCCGACCGAGGGGACCGCGGAGTCCGGCGCACCGGCCGGCGGCGCGGGGGCACGCCACGTGCGCGTGGTCCTCGTCGACGACCACCGGATGTTCCGTACCGGAGTGCAGGCCGAGATCGGCCAGACCGCGCAGACCGGTGTCGAGGTGGTCGGGGAGGCCGCCGACGTCGACCAGGCGGTCACGGTCATCACCGCGACCCGGCCCGAGGTGGTCCTCCTCGACGTGCATCTGCCGGGCGGCGGCGGGGTGGAAGTGCTGCGCCGCTGCGCCCCGTTGATGGCCGACGCCGAGCGGCCGGTCCGGTTCCTCGCGCTGTCCGTCTCGGACGCGGCGGAGGACGTGATCGGCGTGATCCGCGGCGGCGCCCGGGGGTACGTCACCAAGACCATCACCGGCACGGACCTCGTCGACTCCATCTTCCGGGTCCAGGAGGGCGACGCGGTGTTCTCCCCGCGGCTGGCCGGCTTCGTCCTGGACGCGTTCGCCTCCACCGACGCCCCGCCGGTCGACGAGGACCTCGACCGGCTCACCCAGCGGGAGCGCGAGGTGCTGCGCCTGATCGCCCGCGGCTACGCGTACAAGGAGATCGCCAAGCAACTGTTCATCTCCGTCAAGACGGTCGAGTCCCATGTCTCGGCGGTCCTGCGCAAGCTGCAGTTGTCCAACCGCCATGAGCTGACCAGATGGGCGACGGCCCGGCGGCTGGTCTGACCCACCCGTCCGCGCGCACCCCACCCGCGCACCCCGCCCCCGCTCACACCACCCGCGTCGCCCCGGCGAACGGCATCTGGTCGACCGGTGCCAGCCGGACCGGCGCGGCGGGGTTCGGGGCGTGGATCATCCGGCCGTTGCCCACATAGATGCCCACGTGGCTGACGCCGGAGTAGAAGAACACCAGGTCGCCGGGGCGGAGTTCGGTGCGGGAGACACGGCGGCCGGCGCCGATCTGGGCGTAGCTGGTGCGGGGCAGGGAGACGCCCGCGGCGCGGTACGCGGCCTGGACCAGGCCCGAGCAGTCGAAGGCGTCCGGGCCGGTCGCGCCCCAGACGTAGGGGCTGCCGAGCTTGGCGTAGGCGTAGGAGACGGCCGCCGCGGCGCGGGAGTCGGGCACGGCGGGGGCGGCGGGGGTGGCGGCACCGGCGAGGGCGTCCCGGGCGCCCGGGGAGCGGGTGGCGCGGTCGGGGGCGGTGCCGAGGCGGGCGCGCTGCTCGGCGGTCAGCCGGGACAGCAGGCGGCGGGCCTCGGCGAGTTTGCCGGTGACGGTCTCGCGGTGCCGTTTCAGTTCGGCCTTGCGGGAGGTCAGCGAGGTGAGTTCGACGCGGGCGGCGCCGCGCAGCCGTTCGATCTCGCGGAGCTGGGCGCGGACCCGGCCGAGGGCGGCGGCGTGCAGGCTGCCGGCCCGTTCGATCCAGGCGGCCGAGTCGAGGTACTGCTCGGGGTCGGCGGAGAGCGCGAGCTGTACGGCGGGGTCGATCCCGCCGGTGCGGTACTGGGCGGTGGCGACGGGGCCGAGCGCCTCCCGGGCGGCGTTGAGCCGGTCCTGTCCGCGGGCCGTCTCGTCCCGCAGGTCCGTCAGCTTCCGTTCGGCCGCGTCGGCCTTCTCCTTGGCGCCGTTGTACTTCTCGGTGGCCACCTCCGCCTCCCGGTACAGCCGGTCGACTCTGCCCTTGATCTGCTCCGGGGTCGGTTCGGGGGCGGCGTGCCCGGTGCCGGTCCACGCCGTCGCGGTCGCCGCGCCGGCGAGGGCGACGGTGGCGGCGGTGCGGGCGGGTCCGCCGTGCGCCGGGCGCTGCCGGGGTCTGCGGTGTGCTGCCACCGGGGAATCCACGTCCTTCCGTACGACTGCTGTGACGACCCCCGTCGTCCGCGGTCGGCCCGGTGGCGGTCCCGCACAGGGGGACGGGCCGCCACCGGGCCTTCCGGCGGTGATGCCGGCGACCGCCCTTGGCCCGGGCGGCGGTGGGAGCCGGACACCTGGGGGAGGACGCTAGACCGGGGTGCGCCGGGCGGGTGCGGCGATGCGCGGAAGTGACGACAGGGGACCGGTCGTGACCGTATGTGACCAAGAGGGAGGGCAGCAGTCGTTCTCTTCACGCTGAGTGGTGATTGTTGTGTGGGATCGGGCAGCGGGGGAGGGCGGCCGGGTGCTATCGCGCGCCTGTCCGCGTCCCCGGCGGGAGTCGTCCGGGAGTCGTCCGGGGGCCGTCCGGGGGCCGGGGCGGTGTCGGGGGGAGTGCGCACCCCTCGTTAGGCTCCGGCCCCATGGACGTACTCATCCACCTCTTCGTCGGCCTTCACATCATCGGCATCGCGGCGCTGCTCGGCGGCTTCCTCACCCAGATGAAGGCGATGGGCCAGGGCACCGCCCGGTTCGGCCCGGCCATGCTGCACGGCGCGCTGACGATGCTGGTCACGGGGGTGATCCTGGTCGGCCTGAACCAGGCGGACGACCAGTCCGTCAACAACATCAAGATCGGCGTCAAGCTGGCCCTGCTGATCGTGATCCTCGGCCTGGTCTATGTGAAGCGGGACGACGAGAAGGTGGACAAGCCGCTCTTCGGCCTGGTCGGCCTGCTGACCGTGGCGAACATCTTCATCGCCGTGCTGTGGACCTGAGCCGCCCTAGTTCCGCCCTAGCGGAGCCGACCGCCCCCGCGGCCACCGCCAGCCACGCGGCCACCCCGATCCACAGCAGCACCCGGCCCGGCCCCTCCAGCCAGGGCACCTGCACGACGGCGGCGACGGACAGCGTCGCCGCCGCCGTCATGCCCAGCGGGAACACCGTCGACCAGCGCCGCACGTCGTAGCTAAGGCGCGGCCGGAGCACCTCGGCGACGAGCAGCACCGCGTACCAGGCCAGGTCGAGGACGAGCAGGACGACGGTGGCGGTGCGCAGGACGTCGGCGTCGTCCCGGTTCCACAGGTACGGGCCCGCGCCCCCGGCGGCGAGCAGCTTGGACCCGGCCAGCGCCGAGATGGCGAGCGCGCCGCCCGCCACCCAGTGGTCCCCGGCGCCCCGCGTCACCTGCCACGGGTCGAACCGCCACAGGGCGGCGGCGTAGAGCACGAGCCCGAGCCAGAACGGCACCAGGGCCGCGTGCGCCAGCCACGCCGTCGAGGTGACGGCCGCCAGCGTGGCGCCGAGCACCGCCAGGCCCTGGGTGGCCACACAGCCCAGGAACACCGCCCCGGGCATCCGCCGCCCCCAGTGCCGTACCACCAGGACGATCAGCCCCGGCCACAGCACCGTCGCCAGCGCCAGCAGCACCGCCGCCGGGGCCTGCCGGCCGAGCTGCGAGATCCGGGTGCCCAGCACGGTCGTCGCGGCCACCGCGGTGAGCGCGCCCGGCGTGACCGCCCGCGCGAGCCATGTCGCGCGCTCCCGCAGCAGCAGGGTGACGAAGTTCCCGGCCAGCCCCAGCCAGGCGACGCAGGCCAGGACCAGGGCGGCCCGGGACAGCCACTCGTGCCCCGTCAGGTGCAGGCCGACCGAGACGATGCCGGTCGCCATCACCGCGGCCCCGGCCGCCGGTGGACGCCGCGCCCACCAGGCGCGCAGGGAAGTGGTGCCGGACGACATGCGCCGATGCTAGAGAGCGGGACCTGTCAGGCCGGTCGCACCACGCTGTGGATCGACGACTCTCCGTCGTAGTAGACGGATTCCTCACGGACGTACGCGCCCGGCTTCGGGGCGTGGATCATCATGCCGTCGCCGATGTAGAGGCCGACGTGGGAGACGTCGTCGTAGAAGAAGACCAGGTCACCGGGTTGTGCCTGGGAGAGGGGCACGGTGGTGCCGGCGTTCACCTGGTCGTAGGTGGTGCGTGGGAGCGCCACGTCCGCGGCCCGCCAGGCGGCCTGGGTCAGGCCCGAGCAGTCGTACGAGCCGGGTCCCGTGGCGCCCCATACGTACGGTTTGCCGATCTGCGCGCGGGCGAAGGCCAGCGCCTTCCCGGCCGCGGTGGTGTACGAGGCGTCCGGGGCGGTGGTGCCGGAGCCGGCCGGGTCCGGGGTGCCGGGCGTGGCGGTGTGCTCCGCGGCCGGCTGTCCGGCCCGCTCCCGCCGCTCCTCGCGTTCCGCCGCCTGCCGCCGGGCCAGTTCCGCGGCCTTGCGGGCGGCCTCCCGCTGCTTCTTCTTCTCGAGCGCCGCGAGCCGCGCCTTCTCCTCGGCGGTCAGCTCCGAGAGCAGCTTCCGCGCGGTGGTGAGTTTCCGCTGGACCGTGGCCTTGGCCGTCTTCAGGTCCCGTTGCGAGTCGGTCAGCGTCCGCAGGCTCTCGGTGGCCTCCTGGCGCTTCTTCATCGTCCGCGACTGCTGGGTGATGTAGTCGTCGACCGCCTCCTTCTGGCGGCCGGTGAGCCGGTCCATCAGGTGGGTCTGGTCGAAGTAGCCCTGCGGGGTGTCCGCCAGCAGCAGGGTCGCGGTGTCGGGGAGCGAGGCGCCGGAGCGGTACTGGGCGGCGGCGAAGGAGCCCAGCTCCTCGCGCGCGTCGTTCAGCTCCTGGGTGCGCCGGGCCACGTCGTCCAGGAGGGTGTCGACGCGCTCGCGCTGCTTCGTGGTCCGCTCCTTGACCGCGTTGTACTTCTCGGTGGCCGACCCGGCCTGGCGGTACAGGTCGTCGACCTTCTTCCGGACCTCCTCCAGGCTCGGCCGGTCGTCGGCCGGGGCGGCGGTGGCCGTCTGGGAGAGCAGGGCCACGGAGGTGAGGGCCGCCGTGGCCAGGGCGGGGACCCGGATGCCTGCCACGCGCGTGCCGGCGGGACGCGACTTGCGGTGCGACGCCAAGGACGGCGACTCCTTCCGTGCTCCGCCTACCGGGCCGGCCGTGGGGATCCCGGGCGGCTGGTGAGGAGGGAGGCCGCCCACGATCGGTCCGGCCCCGCGAAAGGGGGGTGTGAACCGATTCACCCCAGGTCTTCGGTGAGTCCCCGGTTCCGGGCACGCCGTGGGGCGGCGCGCCGGATGCGGCGGGGGCCGCGCGGCCCGGCGACGTTCGCCGGTGGGGGTCGTGCGGCCCGCCCGCACCGTAGCCAACCGGTGCGGCCCCTGTGAAGATTGACGGGTGATATGCCCGATACATTTTCGTGACCTTGGGTACGGTTGTCACTGACGGTGATTCTCGCTGCCGGGAGCGTGTCCGGCGGCCCGTGCGTGATCCCGTTTCCGGCCGGGTTTCCGAGGCGGCGGCCGGTTGTCGGTGGGGCGCCCTAGACTCGGGGAGCGATGAGCAGCCTCTTTGACGACAGCTTCCTGGCGAGCCTCCAGGCCCCCCGCGGCCACGAGGAGGAGCCTCCGCCACCCCCCGAGGACGACCACGTTTCGGAGCCGATTCCGGACGACCTGTTCGCCGGGAAGTTCGACGCGCCCCCGGACCGGGAGGCGTACTACCGGGACGGCGCCCCCCGCCCGGTGGTCGACTCCGCCGCCCTCCTGGAGGGGCTCAACGACAACCAGCGTGCCGCCGTCGTGCACGCCGGTTCCCCCCTGCTCATCGTGGCCGGCGCGGGCTCCGGCAAGACCCGCGTGCTCACCCACCGCATCGCCTACCTGCTCGCCGAGCGCGGGGTGCACCCCGGCCAGATCCTCGCGATCACCTTCACCAACAAGGCCGCGGGCGAGATGAAGGAGCGCGTCGAGCAGCTCGTCGGCCCGCGGGCGAACGCGATGTGGGTGATGACCTTCCACAGCGCGTGCGTGCGCATTCTGCGCCGCGAGTCCAAGCGGCTCGGCTTCACCTCGTCCTTCTCGATCTACGACGCCGCCGACTCCAAGCGGCTGATGGCGCTGGTCTGCCGCGACCTGGACCTGGACCCGAAGCGGTTCCCGCCGAAGTCCTTCAGCGCCAAGATCAGCAACCTGAAGAACGAGCTGATCGACGAGGAGGACTTCGCCGCCCAGGCCGCCGACGGCTTCGAGAAGACCCTCGCCCAGGCGTACGCGATGTACCAGGCGCGGCTGCGCGAGGCCAACGCCCTCGACTTCGACGACCTGATCATGACGACGGTCAACCTGCTCCGCGCCTTCCCGGACGTCGCCGAGCACTACCGCCGCCGCTTCCGGCACGTCCTGGTCGACGAGTACCAGGACACCAACCACGCGCAGTACGCCCTCGTGCGCGAACTGGTCGGCGGCCTGGCCGAGCACCCGGCCGACGTGCCGCCCGAGGCCGAGGTCCCGCCCGCCGAGCTGTGCGTGGTCGGCGACGCCGACCAGTCGATCTACGCCTTCCGCGGCGCCACCATCCGCAACATCCTCCAGTTCGAGGAGGACTACCCGGACGCCACGACCATCCTGCTGGAGCAGAACTACCGCTCCACCCAGACCATCCTCAGCGCCGCCAACGCGGTCATCGAACGCAACGAGTCGCGCCGCCCCAAGAACCTCTGGACCAACGCCGGCGCCGGCTCTCAGATCACCGGGTACGTCGCCGACACCGAGCACGACGAGGCCCAGTTCGTCGCCGACGAGATAGACCGCCTCACCGACGCGGGCGAGGCCAAGGCCGGCGACGTCGCCGTCTTCTACCGGACCAACGCCCAGTCCCGGGTCTTCGAAGAGGTCTTCATCCGCACCGGCCTGCCCTACAAGGTGGTCGGCGGCGTCCGCTTCTACGAGCGCAAGGAGGTCCGGGACGTCCTGGCCTACCTGCGCGTCCTCGCCAACCCCGAGGACTCGGTGCCGCTGCGCCGCATCCTCAACGTGCCCAAGCGGGGCATCGGCGACCGCGCCGAGGCCATGATCGACGCCCTCGCCCAGCGCGAGAAGATCAGCTTCCCGCAGGCGCTCAGGCGCGTGGACGAGGCGTACGGCATGGCCGCGCGCTCCACCAACGCCGTCAAGCGGTTCAACACGCTGATGGAGGACCTCCGTACCGTCGTGGAGTCCGGCGCCGGACCGGCCACCGTGCTGGAGGCGGTCCTCGAACGCACCGGGTACCTCGCCGAGTTGCAGGCGTCCACCGACCCGCAGGACGAGACCCGTATCGAGAACCTCCAGGAACTCGCCGCCGTCGCCCTGGAGTTCGAGCAGGAGCGCGGCGAGGGCGAGGAGGCCGGGACCCTGGCCGACTTCCTGGAACGGGTCGCGCTGGTCGCCGACTCCGACCAGATCCCGGACGAGGAGGACGGCGACGGCGTCGTCACCCTGATGACGCTGCACACCGCCAAGGGCCTGGAGTTCCCGGTCGTCTTCCTCACCGGCATGGAGGACGGCGTCTTCCCGCACCTGCGCGCCCTCGGCCAGACCAAGGAACTGGAGGAGGAACGCCGCCTGGCGTACGTCGGCATCACCCGCGCCCGCGAACGGCTGTACCTGACCCGCTCCACGATGCGCAGCGCCTGGGGCCAGCCCTCCTACAACCCGCCCTCCCGTTTCCTGGAGGAGATCCCGGCCGCCCACGTGACCTGGAAGCGGACCGGATCGAGCGCCTCCGCCCCGTCCGCCGGGGCGGTCTCCGGGGTCGCGGCCTCCCTGTCGTCCTCGCGCTCCCGGTCCTCCGCGTCCGGCGGCTCCGGGTTCGCCACCAGCCGGGCCGGCGAGAAGCCGACCGTGTCGCTGGCGGTCGGCGACCGGGTCACCCACGACCAGTTCGGCCTCGGCACCGTCGTCGCCGTCAAGGGCACGGGGGCCAACGCGGAGGCGACGATCGACTTCGGCGACACCAAGCCCAAGCGGCTGCTGCTGCGCTACGCGCCGGTGGAGAAGCTCTGACGCGCGGCGGGTGAGGTCAGGTCGGGTCGAGGCCGTGGCTGCGCAGCCACGCCAGCGGGTCGATCGCCGAGCCCCCGGCCGGCCGCACCTCGAAGTGCACGTGCGGCCCGGTCGAGTTGCCCGAGTTACCGGAGTACGCGATCGGGTCCCCGGCCTTCACGGCCGTCCCCGAGGCGACACGGTAGCTGGAGAGGTGGCAGTACCACGTCTCCGTGCCGTCCTTCGCCGTCACGATCATCATGTTCCCGTACGCGCTGTTGTACTGGGTGCGGACCGTGCCGTCGGTCGCGGCCATCACCGTCGTGCCGTACGAGACGGGGAAGTCGATGCCGGAGTGGACGGACATCCAGTTGATGCCGGCCTGGCCGTAGTAGGCGCTGAGCCCGTGCTGCGCCACCGGCAGCGCGAACTTGGGGCGCAGCCGCTCCTTGCGCGCCGCCTCCTGCGCCGCGCGCTTCTTCTCGGCCGCCTGCTCCGCCTTGAGGTCGATGCGCTCCTGGGTGCGGCTGGCCCGGTCGGCGAAGTCGTCGGCGCCGGCGGAGAGGCTGGCGAGCTGGGTGTCCAGCTTGTTGTTGGCGGCGGACGGCTTCACCGGCGTCGCGTCCGGGGCGGCGGCGGCCGCCTCGGTGCCGTCGTCGCCGGTCAGCGTGTTGACGGAGGCGGCGGCGATGCCGGCGACCCCCATCACACAGGCCGAGGGCACGGCGATGGTGAACAGCGCGGACCGCTTGGCCGGGCGGCGGCGGGAGCGGGAGGCGGCGCGGGCACCGGCGCGGGAGGCGGCCGGGGGCGCGTCCTGGGGTGACACGGTCTCCTCCTGGCCGTCGAGGAGCACCTCGACGGCGGGGAGTTCGCCGGTGGCGGTCAGGCCGTGGTCGTCGTGCGGATCCGGGGCGGGGTCCGGGTCGAGGTGCGGGTCCGGGCCGGGGTGCTGGGCGGGTTCCTCGTGCCGGGCCGGTTCGGTGCCGTCCGCGAAGTCCGTGGCGGGGGCGGGCGTGCCGTCGGTGTTCCACTGGGTGGCGTCGTAGGCGCCGGTGTCGAACGTGCCCGCCGCGAAGGTCCCCGTGGCCCACTGCCACTGCTGGGTCGGGTCGGCCGGTTCGCCGGTCCGGTCGTGCCGGCTCCAGTCGCCGGTGTCCCACTGGCCGCTGGTCTCCGGACCGGCGCCCTGCGTCGGAATGGCCGCCGACGGCGGGTAGTCGGCCGTCCAGGCGGTGGTGTCGTAGGCCCCGGTGTCGTAGGCGGCGTGGTGCTGGGCCGCGTACGGGTCGTAGTTCAGTGTCTGCTGGGCGCCGGTGGACCACTGCGCGGAGTCGTACGCGCCGGTCGCGCCGGTCGTGTCGTAGCCGCCGGTGTGCTGCCCGGGGAGGCTGCCGAAGAGCGGGTCGGCGGCGAAGGACCCGGTGTCCAGGGGCTGGGCGGCGTGGGGCTGGGCGGCGGGGGCGCCGGTGGAAAAACCGGTGGCGTCGTACCCGTCGTAAGTGGTGAGGTCGCCGTACGCGGCCTCCTGGGAGCCGTACGACGCGTAGTGCGCCGAGTCGGCGTCGGAGGCCGAGGCCGGGGTGGTCATGGTCCCCGACGGGTGACGGTCGTTCACCAACTTCTCTTTCGCCTCGACAACAGGGGCTGCCAGAGCAGTGCGGCGACTGTACCCGGCGGTATGCGGGCACGACAATCTTCCGCAGGTTTCACGCACGCAGGAAACGGGCAATCGGCCGTGATTTGGCGGTCGGCGGGCGCGAGTTTGACTTGGCGTTCGACCCTTGTTCGAGTTGTCGAGGGCTGCTCGGTCCCCGTCGCGGAGCTTTCGCCGGGCTGTCCGCCTGCTGTCAGGCGACGGTGAGACCCGGGGAGCCGGTGCCGGCCGGGCCGGTGTCGTCGGTCGCGTCGAGGGCCTGCCGTATGCCGGCCGCGACGGCCGGGTGCACCGGCAGCGCCAGGTGACCGACGCCGCTCACCCGCACGTTCCGCGCCGACAGGTCGGGATGGTCCAGGCAGGCCGTCTCCAGCGGGTCCATCATCCGGTCCAGATCGCTCCAGAAGCTGACGAACCGGGTACGGCAGCCCGGCGAGGGCAGCGCCAGCTCCTCGAGCACCGGGGAGCCGGGGCGCATCTGGCGGACGATCGGGTGCGCGTTGGCCAGCGGCACCACCCGGGTGCCGGCGTGCGGGGTGCCGAGGGTCACGAGCATTCGGACGCGGTGGTCACCGCCCAGGCGCTGTATGTAATAGCGGCCGATCAGCCCGCCGAGGCTGTGCCCGACGATGTCGACCTGCCGCGCGCCCGTGCGCTCGCAGATCTCCTCTATGTGCCGGCCCAGCAGCTCCGCGGCGATGCGGATGTCGCAGGTCAGCGGCGAGTAGTTGAGCGAGACGACCTGCTGCCTGCCGTGCTGGGCCAGGCTGCGGCGCAGCAGCAGGAAGACCGAGCGGTTGTCGATGAAGCCGTGCAGCAGGACCACCGGCGGGCGGCTCTCGGCCTGCCTCGGCAGTTGGACGGTGTCCTCCGGGGCCAGCCCCGGACCGGTACCGGCCGGCCCGGACGCCGGGAGGGGGAGGGCGGCCCGGCGTTCCTGCGTCATGCCCGAGGGGTACAGGAGCAGGTGCCCGGCCAGGATCGCGACCTCCAGGGCGGTCGCCTTCAGCAGGGTCAGGGAGAGCCCGGTGAGTCTGCCGGGCAGCGCCGGGACCGGCAGGGCCGGCACAAGTCGCTGACAGAGGGGGAGAAAGGGCTGCGCTGCCCTGGTGACCTTCATCGGTCGACCTCCTGTCAGCACGCGGAGGGACGCCTCTGTCTCCCGTGTGCCCTCATGGAGAGCCGTGACACAGGTGCTGGGTGAGGTGAAGGGGGTTCGCGGAGCGTCTGCCGCGCGGCAGGAAGCGTCTGCCCGTGGTAGGGGCGGCTCCCGCTCGCTCGTTCTCTGCCGCGCGCTTCCCCGTACGCCCAGCGCGCCGCTGACCGGCCGCGATGCTGTGGCTCTCCGTGCGCTCGTCCCCACGAGTCCGCGGAACGTTGCGCGGTGAACGTGTCCCACGTGTGATTTCCCCCTCTGTATCCACCGCGAAACCGCCGGTTGCGGGATGCTGGCGATAACGTTCGTTCACTTCCCCCGGGCGTGGGTGCCGGGCGCCCCGGTCGTGGGGCGGTGCGACGGGCGTACACCGGGCCCGCGCGGGGCATGCACGCTGCGTGAACCGGTACGTCCCGGATGTGCGCGGCGAGTGTGCGGCGGCGCGGCGGTTGCGGCGTGCGTGGCGAGTGCGGCGGGTGTCGTGGTTGCGGCGTGCGTGGCGGTTGCTGCGTCTGGCGCGGCTGCGGCGGGTGTCGCGGGGTACCTCGGTGCCGTCCGCGGGCCGTCCGCGTGGCGTGTGCGGTGGGCGTGGGTCGGGTGGCGTGTGCGGTACTGGCGGTGTCAGAGATGCCGGCGGCACCAGCAGGTCTTGTCGGTACGGATGGATGTAGTCGCTTCATGGAGGCAGTGATGGGTGTGGCAGCCGGTCCGATCCGCGTGGTGGTGGCCAAGCCGGGGCTCGACGGCCACGATCGCGGGGCCAAGGTGATCGCGCGGGCGCTGCGCGACGCCGGTATGGAGGTCATCTACACCGGCCTCCACCAGACCCCCGAGCAGATCGTCGACACCGCGATCCAGGAGGACGCCGACGCGATCGGGCTGTCCATCCTCTCCGGGGCGCACAACACGCTCTTCGCCGCGGTGATCGACCTCCTCAAGGAGCGGGACGCGGAGGACATCCTGGTCTTCGGCGGCGGGATCATCCCCGAGGCGGACATCCCCCCGCTGAAGGAGAAGGGCGTCGCCGAGATCTTCACGCCCGGCGCCACGACGGCGTCCATCGTGGAGTGGGTACGGGAGAACGTGCGCCAGCCCGCGGGGGCGTGACGGGAGACGGCAGCAGGGGCTGGGGGTGCCGGAGGGCTATCGGGGCTCCGCTCGGCCGGTGGCGTCGACGGGGCCGGGGGAGTCGGCGGAGTCGACCGTGCCATTCAGTTCCTCGGTCATCGCCGCGCGCAAGCGCAACGTGGTGACCAGGCGCTGGAACGCCTCAGCCCAGTACCCGCCCGCCCCCGGCGAGGCGTCCTCCGGCTCGTCCGGTATCGCCAGCAGCCCGTCGAGCCGGCTCGCCTCCGAGGGGTCGAGGCAGCGCTCGGCCAGCCCCATGACGCCGCTGAAGCTCCACGGATAGTTCCCGGCGTCCCGCGCGATGTTGAGCGCGTCGACCACCGCCCCGCCGAGCGGCGCCGCCCAGGGCACCGCGCACACCCCGAGAAGCTGGAACGCCTCGGACAGCCCGTGCGTCGCGATGAACCCGGCGACCCACTCGGCCCGTTCGCCGGCGCCCAGCGTGCCGAGCAGCTTCGCCCGCTCCGCCAGCGACACCGCCCCCGGCCCCCCGGCCTCCGGTGCCGTGGGCAGCCCGAGCAGTGCCCGCGCCCACACGGCGTCCCGCTGCCGCACGGCCGCCCGGCACCAGGCCCCGTGCAACTCGCCCTGCCAGTCGTCCGCCACCGGGAGGGCGACGATCTCCTCCGGCGTACGTCCGCCGAGCCGCCCGGACCAGGTGCCCAGCGGCGTCGCCTCCACCAACTGGCCGAACCACCACGACCGTTCACCGCGCCCCGCGGGCGGCTTCGGCACCACCCCGTCGCGCTCCATCGCGGCGTCGCACTCGTGCGGCGCCTCCACCACGAGGGTCGGTGTGACCTGGCTCCGGTCCACGGAGACGCAGGTCAGGGCCCGCGCCGCCATCCGCGCGGCGAGCGCCGAGCCCGGCAGCGCCGACAGCAACTCCGCCGCCGTGGCCCGGACGTTGCGGCTGCGATCGCCCAGCGCCTGCTCCAGGAACGGCTCGTCCCCGGCGCCCAGGCCGGTGCGCAGTGAGTCGAGGAACATCAGCCGGTCCTCGGCCCGCTCCGTCCCCCACGTCGAGGCCAGCAACTCGCGTGCCATGGCCGGATCGTGACCGCGCAGGGAGGTCAGCAGCGTGACCCGCTCGGCGAACAGGCCCTCCTGCCACAACCGCCGGACCTTGTCCGTCTCCTCGGGGCGCGGCAGGGCGGCGTCCCCGCCCGGTGCCGCGCGCAGGGCGAACCGCCAGTCGGGGTTCAGCCGGGCCAGCCACAGGGCGCGCGGCCCGGCGAAGGCGAGGGCCGCCGGACGCAGGTCCGTCCGTCCCCGCGCCGCGTCCAGCAGGGCGGGCAGGGTCTCCGGCGGCGCGGCGAACCCACGGGCGTTCGCCGTCGCGAGCCACTGGGGCAGCAGCTCCATCAGGTCGGGCGCGGTGCCTCTGCGGCCACCGCCGGAGGTGCCGGGCCGGTCGGCGAGCAGCATCGCCAGCCGCCGGGCCGCCGCCGCCGGCAGGGGCGGACGCCGGTCCTCCGGCGCCGGTGCGGGCCGCTCCGCCGCCGGGGCGGGACGCAGCCCCGCCCTTCTCCGTACGGTCGCCAGGGCGGCCGCGTCCAGCAGCGCCAGCGGCGCCTCCGGGCCGGGCGCGCAGCCCGGGGGAGTGCGCCGGTCGGTGCCGAGCAGGGCGGAGGTGACGAGTTCCTCCCAGTCGGCGTTCACGGGTGCGGGTGCGGGTGCGGGTGCGGGTGCGGGTGCGGGTGCGGGTGCGGACGTGGACGCGGGCGCGGGCGCTGGGGGCCTGGTCATGCGGGTCCTTCCTCTCAAGAGGGCGGAGGGGGCGGGGTCGGTGCCGTCAGCACAGCGGTACCGCGGGGCCGGGGGCGGTCGGCCAGGCGGTCAAGGGGGTGAAGCCCCGGTGGCCGCACTCGCCGAAGACCGTGACGGGAGCGCCGCCCGAGAGGGCGACCAGGCGCCACAGGCCAGGCCGGGTGCGGGCGGTGGGCGTGAGCGGCAGTGCGGTGTCCCCGTCGGCGTCGGCCAGTTGCCAGGAGTCGCCGTCGGGGACGGGTATGACCCGGTCGAGGGTCACCGGCACGGAGTCCAGCCAGGGGTCGTCGCGGAGCGCCTCGCCGTACTGGGCCGTCGCCTCGGAGGTCGTGACCCCCGGAGGACGGATCGTCGTCCGCGCGGGCGGGGCGAACCGCTCGCCCAGCGACGCCCGGTGCTGTCCGGCACCCGGATACGGGGTGACCTCGCACTCCAGGGCCAGCCCGACCGGCAGCGCCAGCTCCGGGGCGCGGCCGGCGGCACCGTAGGAGAGCAGCAGGGCGGTGCGGTGCGACGCGGCGCCGTGGATCCAGACGCGCCGGGTCGTCAGGCGGGCGTCCGCCGTGTCGTACTGGGCGAGGACCAGCCAGTGGTCGCGCAGGGCGGGCCCGTCCGGCGCCCCGGTCAGGCCGATGCGGGAGCGGACCGTCGCCGCCAGGCCGTCCGGCAGATGCTCCCGGCGCAGCCAGCCCCGGTCCAGGAGGTGGAGGAGGGCGCACTCCTCGAGGAGGCGGACCGGCCAGCCGGGCCCGGACGAAGGGACGGCGCCCAGCTCCCGTACCCGGGCGGCGAGCCCCGGCGCCTGCGCGTCGACCATGCGGGCCGCGGTCTCCTCCCACATCCCGTACCCGGCCTGCTCCGCGCCGGCCAGACCGCCGCGCAGCAGGTCCGCCAGCCGCTGCTCCAGCTCCGTCGTGCCCGCCGTGATCCGCTCGGCCCGGCGCTCCGCCCTGCGCCGCGCCGCCTCCGGATCACCGGCCGGGGCACCGGCGGACTCGGCCGGGCGCTGCCGCTCCGCCCGCTGCCGCCGCGTCGTCAGCCACTGCTCCGCCCAGTCCGGTGCCTGCCCCGGCGCGACGGCGCCGTCCTCGCCGGCCCAGAGCAGCAGCAGTCCGAGGGCGTGCTTGCACGGGAACTTCCGGCTCGGACAACTGCACTTGTAAGCGGGCCCCGCCGCGCCCGCGAGGTCGACGACCGTCTGGTACGGCTTGCTGCCGCTGCCCTTGCACAGCCCCCACACCCTCCCCTCGTCGTCACATCCCGCGTCGGACCACGGTCCGGCCGCGCCGAGTTTGCTTCCCGCTTTGCGTGACGCGGCGTCAGGCGCCAGTGCCAGCACCTGGTCCGCGGTCCAGCGCTCCCCCTGCTGAGTCATGTCTCGAAACTAGGACCTGCCACTGACAATCGGCCTCCGCGAGCACATTTGTGCAGGTCAGAGCGATTGTCAGTGGTGTGGTGCACGGTTGATGCCAGATCCGAACCGGCCGAGCTGGAGGGGGACTCAGCCATGCCTGTGTCCGCAGAACCGACGTCCGTCGACCCGAGCCAGAACGGGTCCGCGCCTGTGAACACGGGCCCGGAACCCCAGACTTCCGCGGGCGCGCCCGAGAGCGCGGAGGCCCTGCGTCCGCACGCCGAGGACGCCTTCGCGGGCGAACTGGCCGCGCTGGCCGCGCAGGACGACCGTCCGCGCCCGGCCCGCTGGAAACTCTCGCCGTGGGCCGTCGCGACGTACCTGCTGGGCGGCACCCTGCCGGACGGCACGGTGATCACCCCGAAGTACGTGGGCCCGCGCCGCATCGTCGAGGTCGCCGTCACCACGCTGGCCACCGACCGCGCCCTGCTCCTGCTGGGCGTGCCCGGCACCGCCAAGACCTGGGTGTCCGAGCATCTCGCGGCGGCCGTCAGCGGCGACTCGACCCTGCTGGTGCAGGGGACGGCCGGCACACCGGAGGAGGCGATCCGCTACGGCTGGAACTACGCGCGGCTGCTCGCCCACGGCCCCAGCCGGGAGGCGCTGGTGCCCAGCCCGGTCATGCGGGCGATGGCCGAGGGGATGACCGCCCGGGTCGAGGAGCTGACCCGCATCCCCGCCGACGTACAGGACACGCTGATCACGATCCTGTCGGAGAAGACGCTGCCGATACCCGAGCTGGGCGAGGAGGTGCAGGCGGTCCGGGGGTTCAACCTGATCGCCACGGCCAACGACCGCGACCGCGGGGTCAACGACCTGTCCAGCGCCCTGCGCCGCCGCTTCAACACCGTGGTGCTGCCGCTGCCGGAGAGCGCCGAGGCCGAGGTCGACATCGTCTCGCGCCGCGTCGACCAGATCGGCCGCTCCCTCGACCTGCCGGCCGCGCCCGACGGCATCGACGAGATCCGCCGTGTCGTGACCGTCTTCCGCGAGCTGCGCGACGGGGTGACGGTGGACGGGCGGACGAAGCTGAAGTCGCCCAGCGGCACGCTGTCCACGGCCGAGGCGATCTCCGTCGTCACCAACGGGCTGGCGCTGGCCGCGCACTTCGGGGACGGCGTGCTGCGGCCCGGCGACGTGGCCGCGGGCATCCTCGGCGCGGTGGTCCGCGACCCGGCGGCCGACCGCGTCATCTGGCAGGAGTACCTGGAGACGGTCGTCCGCGAGCGCGACGGCTGGACGGACTTCTACCGGGCCTGCCGGGAGGTGACCGCGTGAACGGTACGGGGACGGCGCCCTGGACGATGACCCGGACCGCACCCCGGACGGCGGTACGGACGGTGCCCGGGACGGCGGCCCACGCGGTCGCCGCGACCGGGGACGAGGGCGACTCGGCGTGGACGCGGAGGGGAGGGGGACGACGTGACCGACACTGACCGCTCCACGGCGGGTACGGCGAGTACGGGGGGTACGGCAGACACGGCGAGTACGGCAGATACGGCGGGTACGGAGCACCCTGGCGGCACTGGACCGGCGGGGGCCCGTGCCGGGACGGGGGGAGCCCCCCTGCTGCTCGGCGTCCGGCACCACGGTCCCGGGTCCGCCCGTGCCGTGCGGGCGGCGCTGGAGGCGGTGCGGCCCCAGGTCGTGCTGATCGAGGGGCCGCCCGAGGCCGACCCGCTGATCCCGCTCGTCGCCCACGAGGAGATGCGGCCGCCGGTCGCCCTGCTCGCCCACGCCGTGGACGAGCCCGGCCGGTCGGCGTTCTGGCCGCTGGCCGAGTTCTCCCCGGAGTGGGTCGCCCTCCGCTGGGCCGTGGAGCACGGCGTCCCGGCGCGCTTCATCGACCTCCCGGCCGCCCACACCCTCGCGTGGCAGGCGACGACCGGGGAGGAGACGCCGGAGGGCGGAGCGGACGAGGACCGCGCCCCCGACGTACGGACCGATCCGCTCGCCGTGCTCGCCGAGGCCGGCGGGTACGACGACCCCGAGCGCTGGTGGGAGGACGTCGTCGAACACCGGGGCGGCGGCGGGGACGCCCCCCTCGCACCGTTCACCGCGCTGGAGGAGGCGATGGGCGCGCTACGGGAGACGGAGGAGAACACCGAGCCCGACCGGGGCCCGGCGTCCGCGCCCGACCGGGACCCCGACCACGCCCCCGTACCCACCCCCGACCACACCCCCGTACCCGCCCCCGACCGCCCCCAGGTCCCCGTACGCGACCGGGACCTGGTCCGGGAGGCGTACATGCGGCTTCAGTTGCGGGCGGCGCTGCGCGAGTTCCCGGGTGGTGCGGTGGCCGTGGTGTGCGGGGCCTGGCACGTGCCCGCGCTGCGCCGCAAGGTCACCGTCGCCGCCGACCGGGCCCTGCTGAAGGGGCTGCCCAAGACGAAGACGGACATGACGTGGGTGCCGTGGACCCACCGCAGGCTGTCCCGGAGCAGCGGCTACGGCGCGGGCATCGCCTCGCCAGGTTGGTACGGGCATCTGTTCGCCGCGCCGGACCGGCCCGTCGAGCGGTGGCTGACCAAGGTGGCCGGCCTGCTGCGGGAGGAGGACCGGATCGTCTCCTCCGCCCATGTCATCGAGGCCGTGCGGCTCGCCGAGACGCTCGCCGCGATGCGCGGGCGCCCGCTGCCCGGCCTGAGCGAGACCACCGACGCCGTGCGCGCGGTGATGTGCGAGGGCTCGGACGTACCGCTGGCCCTGGTGCACGACCGGCTGGTCGTCGGGGACGTCCTGGGCGAGGTGCCCGCGGACGCGCCCGCCGTGCCGTTGCAGCGGGACCTCACCCGCGTCCAGCGCCGGTTGCGGCTGAAACCGGAGGCGCTGGAGCGCGAGCTGGAACTGGACCTGCGCAAGGACACCGACGCCGGGCGCAGCCGCCTCCTGCACCGCCTGCGGTTGCTCGGCGTCCACTGGGGCGAACCGGCCGCGTCCCGGGGCAGCACCGGCACCTTCCGGGAGACGTGGCGGCTGCGCTGGGAGCCCGAGCTGTCGGTGCGGGTCGCCGAGGCGGGCGTATGGGGCACCACGGTGCTGTCCGCCGCGACCGCCCGGGCCGAGGCGGACGCGCTCGCCGCACCGGGCCTCGCCGACGTCACCGCGCTCGCCGAGCGCTGTCTGCTGGCCGAACTGCCGGACGCGCTCCCGACGGTGATGCGCGTCCTCGCCGACCGGGCGGCCCTCGACACGGACGTCGGCCATCTCGCCCAAGCCCTGCCGGCGCTGGTCCGCTCCCTGCGCTACGGCGATGTGCGCGGCACCGACACCGGGGCGCTCGCCGAGGTCGCCGCGGGCCTCGCCGAGCGGGTGTTCGTCGGCCTGCCCCCGGCGTGCGCCGCGCTGGACAGGGACGCGGCCGAGGAGATGCGCCGCCACGTCGACGCCGTGCACGGCGCGGTGGGCCTGCTGGGCGGCGCCGCCCCGGCCCAGGGCGACGCCCCCGCACCGGGCCACGGGGATCTGCGGGCCCGCTGGCAGCGGGTACTGCGGGTGCTGTCCCGGCGGGACACCGTGCCCGGCGTCATCCGCGGCCGTGCGGTGCGGCTGCTGCTGGACGACGGGGAACTGCCGGCGGACGACGCCGCCCGCCTCATGGGCCTCGCCCTCTCGCCGGGGACCCCGCCGGTGGACGCCGCCGCCTGGATCGAGGGCTTCGTCGGCGGCGGCTCCGGCGGCGGGATGCTCCTCGTCCACGACGAGAAGCTGCTCGGCCTGGTCGACGCCTGGCTGACCGGCGTGCCGGGGGAGGCGTTCACGGACGTACTGCCGCTGCTGCGGCGCACCTTCTCGGCGTACGAGCCCGGTGTGCGCCGGACCCTGGGCGAACTGGTCCGGCGCGGCCCCGCCACCCGGGGCGGCCCGACCGGCGCGGGTGGCGGCATACCGGGATTCGCGGCCGAGCCGGACGCGGCCCGCGCGGACGCCGTGGTGCCGGTGCTGAGCCTGCTGCTGGGCCTCGGCGCCCACGACGACGCCACCGGCGGCGGAGGAGCCGAGGACGGCACGGGAGCCGGGGACGGCGGAGGAGCCGAGGACGGCACGGGAGCCGGGGACGGCGGAGGAGCCGAGGACGGCACGGGAGCCGAGGACGGCGGAGGAGCCGAGGACGGCGAAAGAGCCCGGGACGGCGACCGGGCCCGGCACGACAACGACCCTGTGGGGGTGCGGACATGACCACCGAGCGGATCGGCCAGGACCACGACGAGGACCGGGGGGCCCAGGAGCGGCTGCGGCGCTGGCGGCTCGTCCTCGGCGGCGACAGCGCCGACGGCACCGGCTGCGCGCTCTCCGGACGGGACGCGGCGATGGACGGCGCGCTCGCCGCGCTCTACGGCAAGGGGAACCGGCCGGGGACGGGACGGGAACGCGCGGCGGGGCTCGGCGCCTCGGCACCCTCCGTGGCCCGCTGGCTCGGCGACATCCGGACGTACTTCCCGTCCTCCGTCGTCCAGGTGATGCAGCGCGACGCCATCGACCGGCTCGGCCTCGCCACGCTGCTGCTGGAGCCGGAGATGCTGGCGGCGGTGGAGGCCGACGTCCACCTCGTCGGCACGCTGCTCTCGCTGAACAAGGCGATGCCCGAGACCACCAAGGAGACCGCCCGGGCGGTCGTGCGCAAGGTCGTCGAGGACCTGGAGAAGCGGCTCGCCACCCGCACCCGGGCCACCCTCACCGGGGCCCTCGACCGCAGCGCCCGGGTCAGCCGGCCCCGCCACCACGACATCGACTGGAACCGCACGATCGCCGCCAACCTCAAGCACTACCTGCCGGAGTACCGGACGATCGTGCCCGAGCGGCTCGTCGGTTACGGGCGGGCCTCCCGGTCGGTGAAGAAGGAGGTCGTCCTCTGCATCGACCAGTCCGGGTCGATGGCGGCGTCGGTGGTGTACGCGTCGGTGTTCGGGGCGGTGCTGGCGTCCATGCGGTCGATCAGCACCCGGCTGGTCGTCTTCGACACGGCCGTCGTCGACCTCACCGACCAGCTCGACGACCCGGTCGACGTGCTCTTCGGCACCCAGTTGGGCGGCGGCACGGACATCAACCGGGCGCTGGCCTACTGCCAGTCGCAGATCACCCGGCCCGCCGAGACGGTGGTCGTGCTGATCAGCGACCTGTACGAAGGGGGGATACGGAACGAGATGCTGAAACGGGTGGCGGCGATGAAGGCGTCGGGGGTGCAGTTCGTGACGCTGCTGGCGCTGTCCGACGAGGGGGCGCCCGCCTACGACCGGGAGCACGCGGCGGCGCTGGCCGCGCTGGGCGCACCGGCCTTCGCCTGCACGCCGGACCTGTTCCCGGACGTGATGGCGGCGGCGATCGAGAAACGCCCGCTGCCGATACCGGACCCCACGTGACCGACCGGAGGACCCCAGTGACCGACCGGGCCGCACGCGACGACCGGTCCGCACGCGATCCAGCAGGCCGCGCGTGAGGTACCAGGCCCCACGTGACCGACCGGGCCGCAGACGCCCCACCGAGCCGTACGCGGCCTACCGCGCGGTGAGGCCGACCGAGCCCCGATCGAGCCCCCGACCGGCCCCCGGGCAGCCCCCGGCCGTCCTCACCCCACCACCCCCCGCCCGGTGAGGCCCCCGACCGCCGGGGGCGTCCCCGGCACCCCGTGCCAGGCCGGGCGGCATCATGTGACAGGTATCACCGCTCAGGTGTGAGATGCGATTTAGAGACCCCGTGCCAGCGGCGATAACCTGCGAGACGGACATGCCGCGCGCTCGGACACCGTGTGCGCCTCCCTTGTGACAACAGCGGACGTCACGTTGCCCTTCGCGGCACGCCCACGCATCCAACGAACCGCGAGATCACTGATAGGGACGGAAGCGCGTGGACCTGTTCGAGTACCAGGCGAGGGACCTCTTCGCCAAGCACGATGTACCGGTGCTGGCCGGTGAAGTCATCGACACGCCTGAGGCGGCGCGCGAGATCACCGAGCGTCTGGGCGGCAAGTCCGTCGTCAAGGCTCAGGTGAAGGTCGGTGGCCGCGGCAAGGCCGGTGGCGTGAAGCTGGCGGCCACCCCGGACGAGGCCGTCGCCCGCGCGACGGACATCCTCGGCATGGACATCAAGGGCCACACGGTCCACAAGGTGATGATCGCCGAGACCGCGCCCGAGATCGTCGAGGAGTACTACGTCTCCTTCCTCCTCGACCGCGCCAACCGCACCTTCCTCTCCATCGCCTCCGTCGAGGGCGGCATGGAGATCGAGGAGGTCGCCGCGACCCGCCCCGAGGCCGTCGCCAAGACCCCGATCGACGCGATCGACGGTGTGACGCCGGAGAAGGCCCGCGAGATCGTCGAGGCCGCGAAGTTCCCGGCCGAGGTCGCCGACAAGGTCGCCGACGTGCTGGTCAAGCTCTGGGACACCTTCATCAAGGAGGACGCCCTCCTGGTCGAGGTCAACCCGCTGGCCAAGGTCGCCTCCGGCGAGGTCATCGCCCTGGACGGCAAGGTGTCCCTCGACGACAACGCCGAGTTCCGCCACCCCGACTTCGAGGAGCTCCACGACAAGGCCGCGGCCAACCCGCTCGAGGCCGCCGCCAAGGAGAAGAACCTCAACTACGTCAAGCTCGACGGCGAGGTCGGCATCATCGGCAACGGCGCGGGTCTCGTCATGAGCACCCTGGACGTCGTCGCGTACGCCGGTGAGAAGCACGGCAACGTCAAGCCCGCCAACTTCCTGGACATCGGCGGTGGCGCCTCCGCCCAGGTGATGGCCAACGGCCTGGAGATCATCCTCGGCGACCCGGACGTCCGCTCCGTCTTCGTCAACGTCTTCGGCGGCATCACCGCCTGCGACGAGGTCGCCAACGGCATCGTCCAGGCGCTGAAGCTCCTGGAGGACCGCGGCGAGAAGGTCGAGAAGCCGCTCGTCGTCCGCCTCGACGGCAACAACGCCGAGCTGGGCCGCAAGATCCTCACCGACGCGAACCACCCGCTGGTGCAGCGCGTCGACACCATGGACGGCGCGGCCGACAAGGCCGCCGAGCTGGCTCACGCCGCCGCCAAGTAAGCACTCAGGACGAGGACACCAACACACCATGGCTATCTGGCTCAACAAGGACAGCAAGGTCATCGTCCAGGGCATGACCGGCGCCACCGGCATGAAGCACACCAAGCTCATGCTCGGCGACGGCACCAACGTCGTGGGCGGCGTGAACCCGCGCAAGGCGGGTCAGTCCGTGGACTTCGACGGCACCGAGGTACCCGTCTTCGGGACCGTCAAGGAGGCCATCGAGAAGACCGGCGCCGACGTCTCCGTCATCTTCGTGCCGGAGAAGTTCACCAAGGACGCCGTCGTCGAGGCGATCGACGCCGAGATCCCCCTCGCGGTCGTGATCACCGAGGGCATCGCCGTGCACGACACGGCCTCCTTCTGGGCGTACGCCGGCAAGAAGGGCAACAAGACCCGCATCATCGGCCCGAACTGCCCCGGCATCATCACCCCGGGCCAGTCCAACGTCGGCATCATCCCGGGCGACATCACCAAGCCGGGCCGCATCGGCCTGGTCTCGAAGTCCGGCACGCTGACGTACCAGATGATGTACGAGCTGCGCGACATCGGCTTCTCCACGGCCGTCGGCATCGGCGGTGACCCGATCATCGGCACCACCCACATCGACGCCCTGGCCGCCTTCCAGGACGACCCCGACACCGACCTGATCGTCATGATCGGCGAGATCGGCGGCGACGCCGAGGAGCGGGCCGCGGCCTTCATCAAGGACAACGTGACCAAGCCGGTCGTCGGCTACGTCGCGGGCTTCACCGCGCCCGAGGGCAAGACCATGGGCCACGCCGGCGCCATCGTCTCCGGTTCCTCCGGTACCGCCCAGGCCAAGAAGGAGGCCCTGGAGGCCGCCGGCGTCAAGGTCGGCAAGACGCCGACCGAGACGGCGAAGCTGGCCCGCGAGATCCTGGCCGGCTGACCACCGGGACCGGACGGCGGACCACGTACGGTCCGCGCACCGGTCCGTACGCCGGTCACCACCGGTCCGTACGCAGGTCCGCGCACCGGTCCGTACGCCGGTCACCACCGGTCCATACGCAGGTCCGCGCACCGGCTCGTACGCAGGTCCGTACCGGCCCGTACGCCGGTCCGCGCATCGCCTTGCCGCGAGGGCCCGCACCCCCGTCCACCGGGGGCGCGGGCCCTCGCGCGTTCAGCGGGCCAGCGGAACCAGCCGGTCCGGCCCGCTCCGCCACTCCTCGCGCAGCGCGGCCCGCAACCGCAGTTCCTCGTCCGACAGCGCCCCCGGCGCCACCCTCGGCGGCACACCCCGCACCGTCTCCCCGGCGGGCACCGGCGGCTCGTACCGCGTGGGCGCCGTCCGCAGCGTCAGCGCGGTGGTGCCGATCAGGGCGACCGTGAAGGCGATGGCGGCCCGGGTCCAGAACCGGGCCCGGCGTTCGCTGCCCGTCCGCACCGCCGGTGCCCCCGCCGCCCGCAGTTGCTCGGCCGACGCCGCCTCGCCCAGCTTGCGGTGCAGTTCGCCCGGGTCGGCCAGCTCGGGCAGCCGGGCGGCGACGGCCTCGCGGGCGCGCAGCAGCCGGTTGGCCGTCGCCGGAGTCGTCGCCTCCGTCTCCGCGGCCGTCTCGGGCAGATTCAGACCGACCCCGTCGTACAGCAGCAGGGTGCGGCGGTGCGGCGGCGGGAGCCTCCGCAGGACGGACAGCAGAACCCGGGCGGAGGGGTCGGCGGGCGGTGGCTCGGGGTGACGGTGGCGGAGGCGGAACCGCTGCCAGGGGGAGAGCGCGTACTCGTACGCCGCCGCCCGCACCCAGCCCGCCGGGTCGGGGTCGCGGGCCACCTCGGGCCAGTGTTCCCAGGCCCGCTGGAAGGCCCGCTCGACCGACTCGCGGGCCAGGTCCCGGCGGCCGGTGAGCAGATAGGTCTGCCGTACGAGGGCGGGGGCGCAGAAGGCGTACAGCGCGTCGAACGCCTGAGCGGGCGTCAGACCGGCGGGCCCAGTCGCCTCTCCCGTGACGGCCTCCTCCTCGACCGCCGTCTCGCCGACCGCCGTCTCGCCGACCGCCGTCTCGCCGACCGCCGTCTCGTCGGCCGCCTTCTTGCCGGCCGCCTTCTCCGCGACCGGCGGCCCGTCCTGCTGCGCGGCCCCGGACGGCCCGCCGCCCGCCTCCGTCGACCGTACGAGGCTCCCGGCCTCCGCGGCCTGACGGGCAGTCACGTCGCCCTCCCCGCCGGCCAGCGCGTCCAGCAGCCTCGCGTACGCCTCCCCCTTCCGGCCGCGCGGGGTCGTGCGGCCGGTCTCCCACGCGCGTACCGTCTCGCGGCTCACCCCCACCCGCGCCGCGAGCTGAGCCTGCGTCATCGACGCCGCCTCACGCAGGCGTCGGCGCGCGCCGGGAGGGGGGAGCGGGATGGCAGGTGTCTGCGTCACCGGGCGCCCCTTCGTACGAAAAAGTACATAAACGTATATTGAGCGACACAACGGGGCTTCGCCTGTTACGTCGCTGGAGCGCGTGTCGTTGGCAGCATGGCGGGCGTGATCCATACGACTGTCCGCCGACCGCCGCTGTCCGTGCTGCTCGCCCGCTGGCGGGACCGTTCGCCGGGGCTGGCCGCCGGGCTGCTCGGCGGGGCGATCGCGGCCGGGCTGGGGCTCTGCGCGGTGGCCGTGCTGGTGATGCTGCTGTGGATCAGTTCGCCGTACCCGGACAGCGGGCCGGGCGGCGCGCTGCACATGACGGCCGCCCTGTGGGTGCTGGCGCACGGCGTCGAACTCGTCCGCGTCGAACGGCTCGGCGGCGGCTCCGCGCCCGTCGGGGTCACCCCGCTGCTGTTCCTGCTGCTGCCGGTGTGGCTGCTGCACCGGGCCGCCCGGGACGCCACGGACGTCGACGACGGCGTGGGTCTGGCCGTGGGCCCGGGGATGCCCTCCGCGACCCGCGTCGGCCGGCCGGGCGTACGGGCGGACCGGGCCGCCGCTCCGCCGCACGTCTCGGCGCGGATCGCCTGGGCCGGCGTCGTCCTCGGCTACCTCGGCGTGGCCCTGCCCGTGGTGCTGTACGCGGCCGGCGGCGCGCTGCGGCCCTCCTGGCCGTGGACGGTGCTGTGGCTGCCGCTGGTCACGATGGCGGCGGCCGGCGCGGGGGTGTGGACGGCGTTCGGCCGGCCGGGCGGGCCGGTGGGCCGGGCGCTGCGGGTACTGCCCTGGCATCTGCGGGTGCTGATCGTGGAGCCGGACGCCCGGGTGGGCGCCGCCGCGCGGGCCGCGGGCGCCGGCACGGCGGTGCTGGTCGGCGGCGGGGCGCTGCTGCTGGCGGTGTCGCTGGTGGGGCACGGCGGGGCGGCCCGGGGCTCGTTCCTGCGGCTGTCGGAGGGGTGGTCGGGGCAGATCGCGGTGCTGCTGCTCTGTCTGGCGCTGGTGCCGAACGCGGCGGTGTGGGCGTCGGCGTACGCGCTCGGGCCGGGGTTCGTGCTGGGCACCGGGCATCTGGTCGGCCCGTACGCCTCGGCGCCCGCGCCGCTGCTGCCGCCGTTCCCGCTGCTGGCGGCGGTACCGGACGCGGGTCCGGGCACGCCGCTGCACTGGGCGACCGGGGTCGTGCCGCTCGCGGCCGGTGTCACGGCGGGCTGGTTCACGGCCCGCTCCGCGACGGAGCACTGCGGGAACCCGGACCACGGCCACGCGCCCGGCCACCCGGACGACCCCGCGCCGACCACCTCCGACCCGGGCACCCGCCCCGACGCCACCCGCACCGACGGCACCCGCCCCGACGCCAGGAAACCCGACGCCAGCGACGCCAAAAGACCCGGCGGCCCGGAACCCGGCGCCCCGGGACCCGGCGGCCGGGAACCCGCCACCCCCCGTCCCCGCCCCGGCCCCGGCCCCTGGGACCCCGACGGCACCCCAGCCGGTGCCTGGCCCCTCGGCCGTACCGCCGTCTCCGCCGCGCTCTCCGCGGTGCTGTGCGCCGTCCTGGTCGCGTTGCTGACCGCGCTGGCGGGCGGGGCGCTGGGCAACGCCGCGCTGGCGCGGTTCGGGCCGGTGTGGTGGCAGGCCGGGGGCGCGGCCCTGGTGTGGACCGCGACCGTCGCCGTGCCGACGGCGGTGGCCGTACGGATCTGGCGCTGCCTGGGCGGACGCGGCACCGCCGGACGCACCGGGGCCGGCGCCGCGACGGCCCCGGACGACGGCACCCGAGGGGACCGCCGGTACCTGGGCATTCCGGTGCCCGGGCTGGACCGCCGCCTGCGCGTCCCGGTACCCGTGCTGGACCGCCGACGGCTGCGCGTCCCCGTACCCGCGCTCGGCGACTGGAGCCTCCCGCGCAAGGCACCGCGGTCACCGGCACCGACGCCGACCCCCGCCCCGCTCTACGACCACGCCGCCCACCCCGACCTGAAGGACGGCGACGGCGGCGACGACAGCGCGCTGCACCCTTACGACCTGGTGCCCCCGGAACCCCCCACCGGCCCGACGACCCCATGAGCCGAGTCACAGGGGACGGGACCGCCGAGGATCAGCCCTCGCTGCCCAGCACCCCCCGCAACTGCTCCGGCAGATGCTCGCTGCAGGACTGTCTCGACTCGTTGGTGAGGGCGTCGCTGCGGCACGTGTAGTAGTCGCTGTAGACGAGTTGCGCGGCGAAGGACGCGGCGACCAGGACGATGCCCAGCGAGGCCGTGACCAGGCCGCTGACCGCGGCGGTCGTCTGCGGCCGGCCGGCCGGCTCGGGCGCCGCCGGGGTGTCGGGGTCGGTGGCGGCCCGGGGCTTGGCGCGCAGGGCGCTGATGCCCCAGTACAGGGCGAGCGCGCCGAGCAGCAGGGCCACGTACGGCCAACTGAACAGGGCGAAGAACAGCGCCCACATGCCGCTCAGCAGCGCGTACCGAGCGCGGCGCTGGGCGGGGTCGGCCGGGTCCCAGCGCGGGCCGGGACCGCCGGACGGCCCCTCGGGGCGCGGCCCGGGACGCTCGCCGAAGCCGCCGGGGGAGCGGCCGGGCTGCCGGTCGCTCCAGCGGCCGCCCCAGGGCGTGCGGCCGCCCTGCGCGCCCCGGTCGCCGTCCTGGTCGTCACCGCCCGACGGGTGCCGGGGCTGCCAGGGCCGGTCCGGGGTGCCCTCGGGCGGGGGCGCGAAGGGGTTGTCGTCCTGGGACGGGGACGCCCCGTCGGGGCCACTGGGCGCGTCGGGCGGCGAGGACGGGCGCTCCCGCAGCAGCACACCGGTGCTGTGCTCCCCTCCCTGCGCCGACTGCTGGGGGAGCATGAGCAGTCGCAGGCTGCGGTCCGGCATCAAGTGAGCGTCTTCCCCTTGGCGAATAGGAATGGTCGGGTCGAGCGGGCGATACGGGTACGACTGGTGAACGCCCGGCACACCAGCAGCGTTCCCGCCACCGCCGACGCCCACGCCGCCGACCGCGGCCGCCGCCGACCACCGTCGACAACCACCGTCACCGACCGCGGCCGCCGCCGACCGTCGGCCGCCGCCGAACGCGCCGCGGCGAGGGCCGGCAGCACGGGGCACCACCGACGCCGAGCACCGGCGCCGACCGCCACACCGGCGGCAGCGCCCCGCTTCGACCAGACGCTACCTTCCGGCCACGCCCCCGTCCCGAGGGGGCCGTCCGGTGTGCCGGTATCGTTGCTGACGGCCGGCCGCTTCGTAGACTTCCCCGTATCCCGGGGCGCGAAGCATTCGTACGACCGTACAAACGCGGCGGTGCGGACCGGCCGCAGGCACCCGCTTCCCCGAGAAAGGGCCCCCACCGTGGCCGCCAAGCCCGTGGCCGAGCGCGTCAGGCGACTGGTCGTGCTGGTCTCCGGATCCGGCACCAACCTGCAGGCGCTGCTCGACGAGATCGCCGCCACCGGCGCCGAGACGTACGGGGCCGAGATCGTCGCCGTCGGCGCGGACCGCGACGGCATCGAGGGGCTCGCGCGTGCCGAGCGCGCCGGGCTGCCGACGTTCGTGTGCAAGGTCAGGGACCACGCCACCCGCGAGGAGTGGGACGCGGCGCTCGCCGCCGCCGTCGCCGCCCACGAGCCGGACCTGGTGGTCTCGGCCGGGTTCATGAAGATCGTGGGCAAGGAGTTCCTGGCCCGTTTCGGGGGGCGGTTCGTCAACACCCACCCCGCTCTCCTCCCGAGCTTCCCGGGGGCCCACGGCGTACGGGACGCGCTCGCGTACGGCGCCAAGGTCACCGGCTGCACCGTCCACTTCGTCGACGACGGCGTCGACACCGGGCCGATCATCGCGCAGGGCGTGGTGGAGATCCGGGACGAGGACGACGAGAGCGCTCTGCACGAGCGCATCAAGGAAGTCGAGCGAAGGCTGCTCGTCGATGTCGTGGGGCGGCTCGCCCGCCGCGGCTATCGCATTGAGGGACGAAAGGTAGTTATCCAGTGACCGCCACCGCCGAGAGCTCCCAGCGGGCCATCCGTCGCGCGCTCGTCAGCGTCTACGACAAGACCGGGCTGGAGGACCTCGCCCGCGGGCTGCACGACGCGGGCGTCGAACTCGTCTCCACCGGCTCCACGGCCGGCCGGATCGCCGCCGCCGGCATCCCCGTCACCAAGGTCGAGGAGCTGACCGGCTTCCCCGAGTGCCTGGACGGCCGGGTCAAGACCCTGCACCCGAAGGTGCACGCGGGCATCCTCGCCGACCTGCGGCTGGACAGCCACCGCGAGCAGCTCGCCGAGCTGGGCGTGGAGCCGTTCGACCTGGTCGTGGTCAACCTCTACCCGTTCCGCGAGACCGTCGCCTCGGGCGCCACCCCGGACGAGTGCGTCGAGCAGATCGACATCGGCGGCCCGTCGATGGTCCGCGCCGCCGCCAAGAACCACCCCTCGGTCGCGGTGGTCACCAGCCCCGCCCGGTACGCCGACGTGCTCGCCGCGGTGCGCGACGGCGGGTTCGACCTGGCCGCCCGCAAGCGCCTGGCCGCCGAGGCGTTCCGGCACACCGCCGAGTACGACATCGCGGTCTCCTCCTGGTTCGCCTCCGCGTACGCCCCCGCCGACGACTCCGCGTTCCCGGAGTTCCTCGCCACCAGCCTGGAGCGCTCGCACACCCTGCGCTACGGCGAGAACCCGCACCAGCCCGCCGCCCTCTACACCGCGGGCACCGGCGGCCTGGCCGAGGCGGAGCAGTTGCACGGCAAGGAGATGTCGTACAACAACTACACGGACACCGACGCCGCCCGCCGGGCCGCCTACGACCACGCCGAGCCCTGTGTGGCGATCATCAAGCACGCCAACCCCTGCGGCATCGCGATCGGCGCGGACGTCGCCGAGGCGCACCGCAAGGCGCACGCCTGCGACCCGCTGTCCGCGTTCGGCGGCGTGATCGCGGTGAACCGGCCGGTCAGCAAGGAGATGGCCGAGCAGGTCGCGGAGATCTTCACCGAGGTCATCGTGGCGCCGGACTACGAGGAGGGCGCGCTGGAGGCCCTCACCAAGAAGAAGAACATCCGCGTGCTGCGCTGCCCGGAGACCCCCGCGCACCCGGTGGAGGTCAAGCCCATCGACGGCGGCGCCCTGCTCCAGGTCGCCGACCGCCTCCAGGCCGAGGGCGACGACCCGGCCACCTGGACGCTGGCCACCGGCGAGGCGCTCGGCGAGGCGGAGCTGGCCGAGCTGGCGTTCGCCTGGAAGGCGTGCCGCGCGGTGAAGTCCAACGCGATCCTGCTGGCCAAGGACGGCGCCTCGGTCGGCGTCGGCATGGGCCAGGTCAACCGGGTCGACTCCGCGAAGCTCGCGGTCGAGCGGGCCGGCGCCGAGCGCGCCCAGGGCGCGTACGCGGCGTCCGACGCGTTCTTCCCGTTCCCGGACGGCCTGGAGATCCTGACCGCGGCGGGCGTCAAGGCCGTGGTCCAGCCGGGCGGTTCGGTCCGTGACGAACTGGTGGTCGAGGCGGCGAAGAAGGCCGGCGTGACCATGTACTTCACGGGCACGCGCCACTTCTTCCACTGAGCCGGGACTGCCGCCCTGAGCCGTCCGGAACTCCCGGAACGCGGCGAGGGCCCGCCGGTCACCGACCGGCGGGCCCTCGCGGCAGCCGCGATCAGCAGGGGCGCAGGGACCAGATCGGGTCCCAGGTGGCGGTGCCCGCCTGGTAGGCGGTGGACGTCCAGCGGACGCTGCCGTCCTTGTTGAAGAACTTCGCCACCGTGCCCGGCGTCTGGTTGTTGGTGAACGGGCCGTCGCCGGTCCAGTTGGTCACGTTCCACGTCTGGCACTTGTAGAAGTCGAACTTGGTGCCCTTCACGATCATGCAGAGGTGGCCGTAGGCGCAGGCCAGGTCCCGGGCGGACGTGGTCTTCGGCGCCTCGGTGACGGTCAGGCCCTCGTACCTGACCGCGTCGGCGGAGACGCTGAGCGGCTGGTGCCGGTCGGCGAGCACCTGGTCGGCGGCCCGCTGGAGGCCGGTGACCCGGGTGCCGGCCGGGTCGGCGGCGGTGGCCGCGGCCGTGGAGCCGGCGACCAGGGCCGAGGCCGCGAGGAGCAGGGCGGCGGGCTTGGTGATGTTCACTGTCGTTCCCCCATGAACGTCGGTGGTCGTACCGCCGAGGCGGTGTGCCACCACCGTGCCCGCCGGGCACCCTGTGCGGTACCTGTGAACTCCCAGGGTCACGACCGCCCCGGCGGGGTGTACTCCTTGAGGTAGTGGGCGACGCGGGCGGCGTAGGCGCGGTATTTCGGGGGAACGCCGCCCGTGTCGTTCACCTTGTCGTACGACGTGCGGTACGCGGCGGCGATCAGCACCCGGCGGTCGCCGGGCAGGTCGTCGTCGAGCCGGGGCGTGATCCAGCACAGGTAGCGGCCCATCGCCGGGATGGACTCGGCGGGCGGGAACGGGGGTTCGGGGACGGTCTCGCCGGGGGTGCCGTCCTCGTGCATCCACCAGCGCAGCACGCTGGGGGTCCAGCGGGCGATGCCGTACTCGTTCTTCTCCGGGTCGGAGAGCAGCGGGTCGAAGTCGCTCTCCACCTTCAGCATGGCCGCGATCAGCACGGGGCTGACCTCTTCGCGGTCGCAGTCGTGGGCGGTCTCCACGATCAGCAGCCGGTAGGCGGCCGGGATGTCCCGGTCGGTACGGAGTTCCGCCGCGCCGTAGGAGGCGGCGGCGGCCCGCGCGCCGCCGGTACCGCCGGACCGGCCGCCGGGCGCGGTGTCGTCGTCGAGGACGGCGCTGACGCCGAGGCCCAGCGCGACGGCGGCGGCGGCCGCGCCGGCCAGCAGCAGCAGCCGCCAGGTCCGGGTGCGGCGCGGGGGTGCCCCGCCGGCCGCCGCCGCCACCCGGCGCGCCAGGGCCCGGGTGCCGATGCGTTCGGCGTGCGTACGGGTCAGACAGGCCCGCACGATGTCCCGCCACGGCTCCGGCAGCGCGGGCGACAGCCGCAGCTCCGCGGTGCCCCGGGCGTAGGCGACCGCCGCGTCCCGCCGGGCCGCCGGGGTGCCGCCGGGCAGCGGGAAGGTGCCGGTGAGCAGCAGGTGGGCGAGGACGCCGAACGCCCATACGTCGGCGGACGGACGGATCTGCCGGCCCCGCTCGCCGATCTCCGCCCAGAGCAGTTCCGGCGGGGTGTAGTCGGGCGTGGAGAAGGCGGGCGTGTAGGCGTGGGTGCCCTCCAGCTCGGCGGCCATGTTGAAGTCGGCCAGCCGGACCGAACCGTCCTTCATCAGCAGCACGTTGGCCGGTTTCAGATCCCCGTGCACCCAGCCCGCCTCGTGCAGTTGTGCCAGTCCCTCGCAGATCTGCGCGAGCAGCGCGGGCCCGTCCGCCGGCCGCACCGGCAGCGCCGCCAGCGACCGCTCGGCCCGCTCCAGTACGAGGACGGTGGCGCCGTCGAGGCAGGGGCGGGCCGGGTCGTCGACGGTGAGGGTGGCGTACATCCGGATCAGCCGGGGCCGGCTCAGGCGGCGGTGCAGCTCGACCTCGCGGTCGATCAGTTCGCGCAGGTGGGTGAGGTGGCGGGGGGTGCCCGTGCCGGTGGGCAGGAACTTCAGCGCCACCGTCGCCGGGAGGTCGTCGCCGCCGGAGCGGCGCCGTCCCTCGTACACGCTGCCGAACGCGCCGGTCGCGATCGGCTCCCGCACCTCCCAGTCGCCGACCCGGTATCCCTTCGGCACCGGCACGGCGTAGGGCTCGGTCACCGGACCGACCGCCTGGACGCGGGCTGCTCGGCCATCGGCCGGCCGGGCGCCGACCGCTCGGACGCCGCCCGCTCGGACGCCGACCGGCGGGACGCGGGCGGCCCGGACGCCGGGGCCGACCGCTCGGACGCCGACCGCCCGGGTGCCGCCGGCCGGGGCGCCGTCGCCAGTACGGCCAGGTCGTCCTCGCGGACCAGGTCGAACCGGAGCGCCAGGGAGACCAGGGACTCCTTCTTGCCGTTCAGCCGGGTCCCCGGCTCGGCGGTCTCCGGGCCCGGTTTCAGCCGCAGCTTGACGGCCAGGTAGTCGATGTTCCACTGCACCGTCGTACGGGACGCGGCCGGCCAGCCCGGCCGCAGCCGCTCGACGACCTGCTCGACCGTCGGCAGCGGCGCGTGCGGCGTGCCGCGCAGCCGCGGTTCGCACAGGGCGGCCAGCACCGCGAAGTACCGCTTGGTGCGGTCCACGGAGAAGGCCGGGGCGGTCGGCTCCCCGTCGGTGCCGTCCTCGGCGCGCAGATAGTCGTGGCGCGGCGCCCACACCTCGACCGGCAGCAGATCGCCCGCCGCGGGCAGCACGATCCGCGAGAACTCGAACGGCACCGGCGCGTCCAGCCGCCCCGGCGCCACCTTGATGTGCTCGCCCGCCCCTTCCGGGTTCTCCACCACGTACGTCTGGCGGGCCGAGAGGTTGCTGAGGGTCCAGAAGGAGCCCTGGGCCGTGATCTCACCCGCCCTGCGGGACACCCCGTCGTGCGCGATCAGCAGTCCGCCCTCGGGGACCGACCGGCCGAAGGCCAGCCGTTCGCCGGGGGCGAGCCGGAGCTGTGCGGGGGCGGTGCGGCCGGGCCCGTCCTCCGTGGTCGGCGGAGGTACCACGATGATGCTGTACAAGGTGCGTCTCCCCGTGCCTGACGGCTGCCTCCTCAGACTAGGGCGACACATAAGGGCCGTGCCCCCCTCGTACGGGTGAGACACGGCCCTCACGGGTGAATGGCGGGAACGCGACGCCCCTGCGGCGTCAGTTCTGGACGACCATCGTGCTGGCGGCCTTGTCGTGCCAGCCCTGCTGGCGGCCGGACTTGTCCCAGAACGGGGACAGGTAGACCAGCAACTGACCGATACCGCAGGCGATGCTGCCGACCATCGGGATGATCCACCGGATGAAGGACGAACCCAGGCCCGGCTTCTGGCCGGTGTCCACCTTGACCACGCGGATGCCGACGCACAGCTTGCCGAGCGTGGCGCCCACCAGACCGGTCATCAGCCACTCGTAGAGCAGGCCCACGATCGCCAGCACACCGAACATCGCACCGAACGCACTGGCGAAGTCCGACCCGGCGTCGTTGATGCACGAGTCGTAGTTCACGGAGTTCGGGTCGCAGTCCTGCGCCGCGCCGAGGGAGCCGACCACCCCGACCACGATGAGCACGGTGTAGATGATTCCGAAGGCCACACCGTCGATCACCCGGGCGCCGAAGCGGCGGCCCATCGAGGCGACCCGCGGACCACCCGGCACGGACCCGCCCGGGTAACCGGGCTGCTGCGGATAGCCGTACCCCTGCTGCGGCGGGAGGCCGGGCGCCTGCGGGTAGCCGTAGCCGGGCTGGCCCTGCTGGGGCTGGCCGTATCCGGGCTGCTGGGGGGCGCCGTAGCCGGGCTGGCCCTGCTGGGGGTGGCCGTATCCGGACTGGTCCGGCTGGGGGTGGCCGTAACCGGGCTGCTGGGGATTCTGCGGCTGACCGTAGGGGTTGTTGGGCGAGCCGAAACTCATGGCGGGCTTCCTCCGTAGCGCAAGCGGGGACGATGCGGACGACACGGAGGAACGTCGGACGTACGAGCGGTTCGCCCCCCGAGCTTGACCGCGCAGTGCGCCGTTCATCGTCGTAGGCCGGGCGAGTGATTGTCCAGTTCAAATCATCGGACGTTGTGCAAGTGCAACCTGGCCGATCATGGCCGGGCCCGGTGCGGGCGGTCCGCCGGCCTCCGGATTGGAACAGGGGGCCGGTCATCCGCGAGGATGGGGTCATGACCGCCCAGATTCTCGATGGCAAGGCCACCGCAGCCGCGATCAAGTCCGAACTGGCCGCCCGCGTGGCGGCGCTGAAGGAGAAGGGCGTCACGCCCGGCCTCGGCACCGTCCTGGTCGGCGACGACCCCGGCAGCCAGAAGTACGTCGCCGGCAAGCACCGCGACTGCGCCCAGGTCGGCATCGCCTCCATCCAGCGCGAACTGCCCGCCACGGCCACGCAGGAGGAGATCGAGGCGGTCGTCCGCGAGCTGAACGAGGACCCCGCCTGCACCGGCTACATCGTCCAGCTCCCGCTGCCCCGGGGCATCGACGAGAACCGCATCCTGGAGCTGATGGACCCGGACAAGGACGCGGACGGGCTCCACCCGATGAACCTCGGCCGCCTCGTCCTCAACGAGCCGGCGCCGCTGCCCTGCACCCCCAACGGCATCCTCACCCTGCTGCGCCGCTACGGCGTCGAGATCAAGGGCGCCGAGGTCGTGGTCGTCGGCCGCGGGGTGACCATCGGCCGGCCGATGCCGCTGCTGCTCACCCGGCGCAGCGAGAACGCCACGGTCACCCAGTGCCACACCGGTACCCGTGACCTCTCCGCCCACCTCAAGCGCGCCGACATCATCGTCGCCGCCGCGGGCTCGCCGCACCTGATCCGCGCCGAGGACGTCAAGCCGGGCGCGGCCGTCCTCGACGTGGGCGTCTCCCGCAACGCCGAGGGCAAGATCGTCGGCGATGTCCACCCCGGCGTCGCCGAGGTCGCCGCCTGGATCTCCCCCAACCCCGGCGGCGTCGGCCCGATGACCCGCGCCCAGCTCCTCGTCAACGTCGTCGAGGCGGCGGAACGCAGTGCCGGCTGAGGGGGAGAAGCGGGGGGCCTCCGCGCAGCCGGACACGCCGAGGACCGGGGGAGCGAGCCCGGAGACGGCCGGGTCCAGGGCCGGGGGAGCGAGCCGGGAGGCGGACGTGGAGGAGGGGCGGAAGGGGGCCGGTACTGAGCCGGACCTCGACGGCATCACCGTGACCGACCCGGTCAGCGCGCCCGACGCGCACGGGCGGCCCCGGCGCGTCACCCGCCGCTTCCCGCTGTTCACCCGGGACACCGCGCCCCCCGAGGGCGGTGGCCGGGCCGCGCCCCGGGACGCCCCGGCGCCCGCCCGGCAGTGGCCCGTCCTCGCCGTGGCCGGCCTGGTCGGTCTCGGCCTGCTGCTGACCGCGCTGGACGTCTTCCGCTACGGCATGCTGCTCATCGGCCTCGCCCTGCTCGGCGGAGCCGCGCTGCGCTGGCTGCTGCCCGACGTCGGCATGCTCGCGGTCCGCTCCCGCTTCACCGACATCGCCACCTACGGGGTCCTGGGCCTGGCCATCGTCCTGCTGGCGATGATGGCCCAGCCCGATCCGTGGCTGCAGATCCCGTTCCTCAAGGACGCCCTGCACTTCACCGTCAGCAACGAGTGACACCGGACAGCGCGACGGCGGCCCGTCCCCTCCCCCGTGGAGGGACGGGCCGCCGTCCGCACCCACCTTCCCGCGCCCCGCAGCGGCTGTTCAACGCCTGTCAGTACGCTGTGGCACGGAAGTGACCGTTCTGGAACGGACTCCGTGACGAACGTGACGCATGGGCCGCACCGGACCGCACCGGCCCGCCCAGACCCACCCGTACGGCGAGGTCAGGACGGCTTCCGGGGTTCATTTGGGCGGAGCGAGGGCCCGATGGAACACTGGACCGCGGCCGACTGGCGTGCGACCGTGCACACCCGCGGCCACCGCGCTCCTGTGCGCCCCCACCCCGGGAACCTGAGACCCCCGACCGACGCATCCCCGTGAGCAGCCGGCCGGGGACTCGGCGGAGGGCTTCACGCACAGGGGGAACGACCAGCACGTCACCCGGGGGAAGAGGGGGGAAGCGATGCCTCGTTGGAAGGCACTGCCGGACGATCTCGATCCGCAGATCCGCGAGTTCGCCGGCCAGTTGCGCCGGCTCGTCGACCGCAGTGATCTGAGCGTCGCGGCGCTGGCCGACGCCACGGGTTACAGCAAGACCTCCTGGGAGAAGTACCTCAACGGCCGGCTGCTCGCCCCCAAGGGCGCGGTCGTGGCCCTGGCCGAGGTCACGGAGACCGACCCGGTCCACCTGACCACCATGTGGGAGCTGGCCGAACGCGCCTGGAGCCGCGCGGAGATGCGGCACGACCGGACGATCGAGGCCATACGGATCTCCCAGGCACGGGCGGCACTCGGCGAACCGGGCGGCGGACGGAACGAGACGGAGGGCGGCCGGGCGGGTCCTGGCCCCACGCGTCCGACTGGCCCCGCCGGTCCCGGCCCCGCCGGTCCCACGGGTCCCGGTCCCACAGGTCCCGGTTCCGCCGCTGCCGGGCCCGCCTCCCCGCCCGTACCGAGCCGGCCGACGGCCGCGGACAGCGCGGACTCGGCCACGGGCCGCGACGGTGCCGTACGGGACCGGGGCCCGGCCGCCGCGTCGCCCGGACCGGGTCCGGCCGCCGGTGAGTCCGCGCCCGTCAACTCCTGGGGACTGGCCGGGTACCGCGGCCCCGCGCCCTCCGGGCCCCGCCGCGGCGGGGCCGTACCCGGGCGGGACGCCACCGTGGCCTTCGGCGGCCCACCCGCCGCTCCGGGCCGTCCCCGGCCGTCCGTCCCGGGCGGCCCGCGCCCGTCCGTCCCGGGCAGTCCGTACGGAACGCCGTCGGCTCCGTACGGAACCCCGCCGCCCCCGTACGGCGGTGGCCCGCACGGCACGCCGCCCCCCGCTCCCCGCCCCCGGCGCGGCCCCGCCGGCAAGCGGACGGCGATGTTCGCCGCCGGTGTCGTCGGTGTCCTGGGCGTGCTCGCCGGGGCCTTCTTCCTGCTGCACGACGGCGGGGAGAAGGAGAACGAGGGTGCCAAGCCCTCGCCCTCGCCCACCGCGACCGCCCGCAAGAGCCTGCCGCCGGGCGTGAAGTGCAGCGGCGACCAGTGCACCGGCAAGGACGCGGAGGCTATGGGCTGCGGCGGCGACCTGGTCACCACCGAGCAGTCCGTCACCGTCGGCACCACCCTGGTCGAGGTCCGCTACAGCAAGGTCTGCGGTGCCGTCTGGGGCCGGGTCACGCAGGCCGCGCCGGGCGACGAGGTCGAGGTCAGCGCGGGCAAGGCCAAGCAGACCGGCTCGGTCACCACGGCCGGGGACACCATCGCGTACACCCCGATGGTGGCGGTGCCGGACGCCGCCGACGCCACCGCGTGCGTCACCCTCGCGTCGGGCGAGAAGGGCTGCACCCCATAACGGCACCGGGGGCCGGGCGTGATCCGTCCCGTCCCCGAAGAACCCGTTCCCGAGGAACCCGTCCCGGAAGAACCGTCCCGGAAAAAACTTCCGGCGGGGGTGCATGGCGCCCGCCATCGCGGGCACGCGAAAAGTACCCCCCCACGGGAGCCCGGCAACGGTTTCTCCCCCCACGGCGGTCGCCCAGGTCCCCCCTCTCCCGGACCGGCGGCCGCCTCTTCTGTGTGCGCGGATGTGTACGGCGACGCTGTGGGCCGGGTTACACCGACCCGGACGTCCGGCATCCCGGATGCGCGATAGCCTGACCGCTGGGTAGATCTCTTGACGCCAAGAGATCGATCAAACACAGCGGGGCAGGGACGCCCCACCGCCAGCTCATACGGAGAACGCCATGACCCGCACTCCCGTGAACGTCACCGTCACCGGCGCGGCCGGCCAGATCGGTTACGCCCTGCTCTTCCGCATCGCCTCCGGCCAGTTGCTCGGCGCGGACGTGCCGGTCAAGCTGCGCCTGCTGGAGATCACCCCGGCGCTGAAGGCCGCCGAGGGCACCGCGATGGAACTGGACGACTGCGCGTTCCCGCTGCTCCAGGGCATCGAGATCACCGACGACCCGAACGTCGCCTTCGACGGCGCCAACGTCGCCCTGCTCGTCGGTGCCCGCCCCCGCACCAAGGGCATGGAGCGCGGTGACCTCCTGGAGGCCAACGGCGGCATCTTCAAGCCGCAGGGCAAGGCCATCAACGACCACGCCGCGGACGACATCAAGGTCCTCGTCGTCGGCAACCCGGCCAACACCAACGCGCTGATCGCGCAGGCCGCCGCCCCCGACGTACCGGCCGAGCGGTTCACCGCGATGACCCGTCTGGACCACAACCGGGCGCTGACCCAGTTGGCGAAGAAGACCGGCTCCACGGTCGCCGACATCAAGCGGCTGACCATCTGGGGCAACCACTCCGCCACCCAGTACCCGGACATCTTCCACGCCACCATCGCCGGCAAGAACGCCGCCGAGGTCGTCAACGACGAGAAGTGGCTGGCCGAGGACTTCATCCCGACCGTCGCCAAGCGCGGTGCGGCGATCATCGAGGCCCGGGGCGCGTCCTCCGCCGCGTCGGCCGCCAACGCCGCCATCGACCACGTCCACACCTGGGTCAACGGCACCGCCGAGGGCGACTGGGTCTCCATGGGCATCCCGTCGGACGGCTCCTACGGCGTCCCGGAGGGCCTGATCTCCTCCTTCCCGGTCACCTGCAAGGACGGCAAGTACGAGATCGTCCAGGGCCTGGAGATCAACGAGTTCTCCCGCACCCGTATCGACGCCTCCGTCAAGGAGCTGGCGGACGAGCGCGAGGCGGTCCGCGGCCTCGGCCTCATCTGATTCCGCGTTCCCCGCGAGGCCCCGCCCGGTGCGGGGCCTCCGGCATGTCCGGCCCCACCGGCCCGCCCCTCCGGCCCACCGACCGCCCCCCGATCCGGCCGGTGAGCCGTCGCTCGTCCGTCCCCGCTCAGCTCCGCAGCCGTGCCGCCGTCTCCCGGAGGGCCTCGGTCGCGTGGCGCTGGAGGCCGGGGCCGAAGGTGATCCGGGTGGCCCCGAGTTCGCCCAGCCGGGCGGGCGAGGGGTCCTGGCCGGGCCGCGCGAACACGTTGACCGGCCCGGATATCCCGGCCCGCAGCAACGGCAGGACCTCCGGCGGGGCCAGGATCGGATACACGCAGTCCGCGCCCGCCGCCACGTACAACGCGGCCCGCTCGATGGCCCGTTCGGGGTCGCAGACGCCGCGCAGGAACGTGTCCACCCGCGCGTTGACGAACAGCTCGCCCCCCGCCGCCGAGCGCACCTCGGCGAGCCACTCCGCGTGTTCGCGCGGGTCCTTGAGCACGCCCCCGGCCGAGTCCTCCAGGTTGCAGCCCACGGCGCCCGCCGCCAGCAGCCGCTCCACCAGCTCCTTCGGCGCCAGCCCGTACCCGTCCTCCACGTCCGCCGACACCGGCACCCGCACGGCCCGCGTGATCCTGGCGACCGCCGCGAACATCTCGTCGGCCGGGGTGTGCCCGTCCTCGTAGCCGAGGGAGGCCGCGACGCCCGCGCTGGGTGTCGCGAGCGCCGGGAACCCGGCCTCCTCGAACACCCGGGCGCTCGCCGCGTCCCACGGCCCGGGCAGCACCAGCGGATCGTCCGGCGCGCGATGCCGGTGCAGCGCGCGGAAACGCTCGGCCTTGTCCGCGCAACCGGCGTCCCGCACGGAACCGGCCCGGTCCACGGAGTCGGCCCCGCCCACGGAGCCGGCGTCGCCTGCGGTGCTCACGGTGTATATCCCCCCGGCGGAATGCGGCGGCTGACCATCACCCGGTTCCAGTTGTTGATGGCGGCGATCAGCCCGATCAGATGGGCGAGTTCCCCCGGGGCGAAGTGCGCGGCGGCCTTCTCGTACACCGCGTCCGGCACGAAGCCGTCGGTCAGCACGGTCACCGCCTCGGTCAGTGCCAGCGCGGCCCGCTCCCGCTCGTCGAAGACGCCCTCGGCCTCCTCCCAGGCGGCGAGGAGATCGAGCTGCTGTTCGCTCACCCCGTACTCGCGGGCGAGGGTGAGATGCATGTCCAGACAGAAGGCGCAGTGGTTGAGCTGCGAGGCGCGGATCACCACCAGCTCGGCGAGGGCCGGGTCGCCGAGCCCCCGCTTCGCCGCCGCGCTGAGCGCCGACATCGCCGCGGCGACCTCGCGGTCGAGCAGCCCGGTGCGCGCGGTCATCCGTGCTGCCCCGGCCGGTAGTGGCCCGGCGCCATCCGGCAGGTGACCCCGAACCGGTTCCAGGCGTTGATCACCGCGATCGCGGCGATCAACTGGGCCAGCTCCGCCTCCTCGAAGTGCGCGGCGGCCTTCTCGTACACCTCGTCCGGCACGAAACCGTCCGTCAGCACGGTCACCGCCTCGGTCAGCTCCAGCGCCGCCAGCTCCCGCTCCGTGTAGAACGCGCGGGACTCCTCCCAGGCGGAGAGCTGCACGATCCGCTCCACGCTCTCGCCCGCCGCGAGCGCGTCCTTGGTGTGCATGTCGATGCAGAGCGCGCAGTGGTTGATCTGCGAGGCGCGGATCTTCACCAGCTCGTACAGCTTCGGGTCCAGGCCCCGCTTGGCGGCGGCGTCCAGCCGGATCATCGCCTTGTAGACCTCGGGGGCGTGCTTGGCCCACTCCAGCCGGGCGGGTGGTTCGGGCGCGTAAGGAGTCGGAGACGGGGTGGCTTCGATGCGGGTCGTCGTGTCGATCGTCATGCCTCGACCCTAGGAACGAAGCAGCCCAGGAGTATGGTCCATTTCCATGCCGCGATCCTGGGCCACTCTCGGCTTCGACCTGCACCTGGAACCGACCGGGCCGGGGCTGCGCCGGGGCCTGACCGACGCCCTGCGCGACGCCGTCCGCACCGGCCGCCTCGCCCCCGGCACCCGTCTGCCGTCCTCCCGTACCCTCGCCGCCGACCTGGGCATCGCCCGCAACACCGTCGCCGACGCCTACGCCGACCTGGTCGCCGAGGGCTGGCTCACCGCGCGCCAGGGCTCGGGCACCCGGGTCGCCGACCGGGCCGTGGCCGCGCCGGTGACCGACCCGGTCAGCCACCCCCGGGTGCCCGCCGGCCCCGCCTACGACCTGCGCCCCGGCACCCCCGACCTCGCCTCCTTCCCGCGCGCCGAGTGGCTCAGGGCCGCCCGCCGCGCGCTGGCCGCCGCCCCGAACGACGCCCTCGGCTACGGCGACCCCCGCGGCCGCCCCGAACTGCGCACCGCCCTCGCCGGCTACCTCTCCCGCGTCCGCGGTGTCCGCACCGGTCCGGAACGCGTCCTGGTCTGCGGCGGGTTCGCGCACGGCCTCACCCTGCTCGGCACGGTGCTGCGCGCCCGAGGCGTCCACACGGTCGCCGTGGAGTCCTACGGCCTGCACTTCCACCGGGACCTGCTCACCGCCGCCGGTCTGCGCACCGTCCCGCTGCCCTATGACGACCGGGGCACCGACCCCCGCTCGCCGGCCTGTGACGCCGGGGCCGTCCTGCTCACCCCCGCCCACCAGTTCCCGATGGGCGAGCCGCTGCGGCCCGACCGGCGGGCGGCCGTCGTGGACTGGGCCCGGCGCACCGGCGCCCTGGTCCTGGAGGACGACTACGACGGCGAGTTCCGCTACGACCGCCAGCCCGTCGGCGCCCTCCAGGGCCTGGACCCCGACCGCGTGGTCTATCTGGGCACCGCCAGCAAGTCCCTCGCCCCCGGCGTCCGGCTGGGCTGGGCGGTCCTGCCGCCGGGGCTGATGGACGACATGGTCGCCGCCAAGGGCTCCAGCGACACCTGCGCGGCCCTGGAACAGCTCACCCTCGCCGAGTTCCTCACCTCCGGCGCCCACGACCGGCACGTCCGCGCCGCCCGGCTGCGCTACCGCCGGCGCCGCGACGCCCTGATCGCCGCGCTCGCCGCCCGCAACCCCGAGGTCCGCGCCACCGGCATCGCGGCCGGCCTGCACGCCGTGCTCCGCCTGCCGCCCGGCACCGAGCAGTCCGTCGTCCAGGCCGCCACCTGGCAGCACCTCGCCCTGTACGGCCTGTCCTACTTCCGCCACCCCCGGGCCGTCGCCGAGCCCGTCGACGCCGTCGTCGTCGGCTACGGCACCCCGCCCGACCACGCCTGGGCGGGGGCCCTGGACGCCCTCTGCCGCGCCCTGCCGTAAAGTCCCTCCCCGGTGACGGCCGTGCATATCATCGGCCCAACTGCCGGACGAGGGCCGCAAGACCGGCCGGGACGAGGGGGAGACAGGAACATGGCAGAGACCCGGCGGCGGCTGCGGTCCAGCACCGTGGTGCTCGGCGGCATGGGCGTCCTGGCGGCAGCGCTGACCTCGTGCGGCTCCGAACCCGACCGCCGCTGCGTGGACCGCGACAGCTACGACACCCTCAACGGCTACCGGATCGTCGCCGACAAGAACTGCAAGTCCTCCGGCTCCGCCCGCAAGGGCGGCAGGAAGACCGGCGCCACCCGGGTCGACGCCGACTGGTACTACGACGCCGACGTCAGCGGCACGTGGGCCACCTCCGGCACCTTCAGCCGCGACGAGGCCGTGGACCGGGGCGGCTTCGGCTGCTCCGGCTCCGGCAGCGGCGGCGGCTGACCCGTGGAACGCCGCACCATCGACCCCCGCCCCGACTGGCAGCGCACCGTCGAGGAACAGGGGCTCATCTACCCCCTGACCCGCTACCCCGACGGCTCCCTGCGCCCCTACTGGGACGAGAGCGCCTACTACCTCTTCTCCCTGGAGGAGGTCGAGGCGCTGGAGGAGGTCGTCGAGGAACTGCACCGCATGTGCCTGGCCGCGGCCGACCACATCGTCACCGCCGGCCGCTTCGCCGACCTCGGCATCACCGACCCCCGGGTGGTCCGCGCGGTCACCGAGGCATGGCACCGCCGGGCCGAACTCCCCTCCGTCTACGCCCGCTTCGACCTGCGCTACGACGGCACCGGCCCGGCCAAGCTGCTGGAGTACAACGCCGACACCCCGACCTCCCTCGTGGAGGCCGCCTCCCCGCAGTGGTTCTGGATGGAGGAGCGCTTTGCCGGCGCCGACCAGTGGAACTCCCTCCACGAACGCCTGGTCGCCGCCTGGAAGAGACAGGCCGCCCTGCTCCCGCCCGGCAGCCCCCTGTACTTCGCGCACTCCTCCGCCGACGAACTCGGCGAGGACCTCATGACCGTCGCCTACCTCAAGGAGACCGCCGAGCAGGCCGGCCTGGACACCGACTGGATCTCCATGGAGGAGATCGGCTGGGACCGGCTCTCCGGCCGCTTCGTCGACAACCGGCTCCGCTTCATCCGGAGCTGCTTCAAGCTCTACCCCTGGGAGTGGCTCACCACCGACCGCTTCGCCGACCACGTCCTGGACACCCTCGACAACGGCGGCGGCACCGGCACCACCCTGTGGATCGAGCCCGCCTGGAAGATGCTGCTGAGCAACAAGGCCCTCCTCGCCGTCCTGTGGGAGCTGTACCCCGGCCACCCCAACCTCCTCCCCGCCTACCTCGACGGCCCCCGCGAACTGGCCCGCACCACCGGCTACGTCGCCAAGCCGCTGCTCGGCCGCGAGGGCGCCGGCGTGACCGTCCACCCGGCCGGCACCGAGGCCGACCCGCGCACCGAGCCCGTCTGCTACCAGGAGCTCGCCCCGCTGCCCGCCTTCGACGGCAACCACGTCGTCCTCGGCGCCTGGGTCGTCGAGGACGAGTCCGCCGGCCTCGGCATCCGCGAGTCCTCCGGCCTGGTCACCGACGAGTACGCGAGATTCCTGCCCCACGTGATCCTCTGAGGCGTCAGGGGAAGCGCCCCGAAAGGGGCGCCGAAAGGGGCGCGGGGAACCGCGCGACCAGCCGCGACGAACCCGCACCCGGCAACGACGAGCAACCCGGCAAACGCACCCCGACCCCACCCGGTAGGCTGGCCACGGGGCCGTGACTGGCGCGCTGGGATGGACGAACCATCGGGGAGCGGCCCCGGTTCCCTGATCACCGGGGACCGGAACGTGCCGTGCGCCTGGGCCGACCTAGAACGCCGACAGCAACGTCCGGAGGTCCCCATGTCCGCAGAGCTCACCCCCGCTTCCACCGCCTACCGTGCCGCCCTCGACGTGATCCGCGCCGTCGAGCCGCGCGTGGCCGACGCGATCGGCCAGGAGGTCGCCGACCAGCGCGAGATGCTCAAGCTGATCGCCTCCGAGAACTACGCCTCCCCGGCCACCCTGCTGGCGATGGGCAACTGGTTCAGCGACAAGTACGCCGAGGGCACCGTCGGCCGCCGCTTCTACGCCGGCTGCCGCAACGTCGACACCGTCGAGTCCCTGGCCGCCGAGCACGCCCGGGAACTCTTCGGCGCCCGGCACGCCTACGTCCAGCCGCACTCCGGCATCGACGCCAACCTGGTCGCCTTCTGGGCCGTCCTCGCCGACCGGGTCGAGGCCCCCTTCCTGGAGAAGACCGGCGTCCGCCAGATCAACGACCTCTCCGACGCCGACTGGGCCGAGCTGCGCCAGGCGTTCGGCAACCAGCGGATGCTCGGCATGTCCCTGGACGCCGGCGGCCACCTCACCCACGGCTTCCGCCCGAACATCTCCGGCAAGATGTTCGACCAGCGCTCCTACGGCACCGACCCCGCCACCGGCCTCCTCGACTACGAGGCCCTGCGCGCCACCGCCCGCGAGTTCAAGCCGCTGATCATCGTCGCCGGCTACTCCGCCTACCCCCGGCTGGTGAACTTCCGGATCATGCGGGAGATCGCCGACGAGGTCGGCGCCACCCTCATGGTCGACATGGCGCACTTCGCCGGTCTCGTCGCCGGCAAGGTCCTCACCGGCGACTTCGACCCGGTGCCGCACGCCCAGATCGTCACCACCACCACCCACAAGTCGCTGCGCGGCCCGCGCGGCGGCATGGTCCTGTGCGACGACTCCCTCAAGGACCAGGTCGACCGCGGCTGCCCGATGGTCCTCGGCGGCCCGCTGCCGCACGTGATGGCCGCCAAGGCCGTCGCCCTCGCCGAGGCCCGCCAGGACTCCTTCCGGGACTACGCCCAGCGCATCGTCGACAACTCCCGCGCCCTCGCCGAGGGCCTGATGCGCCGCGGCGCCACCCTGGTCACCGGCGGCACCGACAACCACCTCAACCTGATCGACGTGGCCACCTCCTACGGGCTCACCGGCCGCCAGGCCGAGGCCGCCCTGCTGGACTCCGGCATCGTCACCAACCGCAACGCCATCCCGGCCGACCCCAACGGCGCCTGGTACACCTCCGGCATCCGCATCGGCACCCCCGCCCTGACCACCCGGGGCCTGGGCACCGCCGAGATGGACGAGGTCGCCGGTCTCATCGACCGCGTCCTGACCGCCACCGAGCCCGGCACCACCAGCAAGGGCGCCCCCTCCAAGGCCCAGCACGTCCTGGACCCGAAGATCTCGGAGGAGATCTCCCGCCGGGCCACCGACCTCGTGGCCGGTTTCCCGCTGTACCCGGAGATCGACCTCGGCTGACCCCTCGGCCGGCCCGCGCGGACGGCTTCCCGCCAGGGCGGCCCGGCCCTCCCGCCGGGCCGCCCCGCGACGTAGCGGTGCGGGTGCCACCGGTCGGGCCGGCTCATCCGTCGATCAGCTCCTGCCGGGGCCCCTGCGCCCGCTCCCGGCGGAGCCGAGGTATCCGTCCGGCAAGGGGCCGCAGGGCCAGGGCGAGCGCCGCTCCGGGCCGCGATCGGTTCCCCCCTGTTCCCGGCCAGTTCCGGAGCGGTCCGCGGAACCTGAGAGAATGGTGAGCATGGCTTCTGACCGACCCCGCGTGCTCTCCGGAATCCAGCCCACCGCAGGCTCGTTCCACCTCGGCAACTACCTGGGCGCCGTCCGCCAGTGGGTGGCCCTGCAGGAGACCCACGACGCGTTCTACATGGTCGTCGACCTGCACGCGATCACGGTCCCGCAGGACCCGAAGGAGCTGCGCGCCAACACCCGGCTGGCCGCCGCCCAGTTGCTGGCCGCCGGCCTCGACCCGGACCGCTGCACGCTCTTCGTCCAGAGCCATGTCCCCGAGCACGCCCAGCTCGCCTGGGTCATGAACTGCATCACCGGCTTCGGCGAGGCCGGCCGCATGACCCAGTTCAAGGACAAGGCCGCCAAGCAGGGCGCCGACCGCGCCTCCGTCGGCCTGTTCACGTACCCGGTGCTCCAGGTCGCGGACATCCTGCTGTACCAGGCCCACCAGGTCCCCGTCGGCGAGGACCAGCGCCAGCACATCGAGCTCACCCGCGACCTGGCCGAGCGCTTCAACGGCCGCTTCGGCGACACCTTCACCGTGCCCTCGGCGTACATCCTCAAGGAGACGGCGAAGATCTACGACCTCCAGGACCCGACGGTCAAGATGAGCAAGTCGGCGTCCACGCCGAAGGGCCTGATCAACCTCCTGGACGAGCCGAAGACCACCGCCAAGAAGGTCAGGAGCGCGGTCACCGACACCGACACCGTGATCCGCTACGACGTCGAGCACAAGCCCGGCATCAGCAACCTCCTCACCATCTACTCCACCCTCACCGGGGCGGGCATCGGCGAGCTGGAGGAGAAGTACGCGGGCAAGGGCTACGGCGCGCTCAAGACGGACCTCGCCGAGATCATGGTCGAGTTCGTGACGCCGTTCCGGGAGCGCACCCAGCAGTACCTGGACGACCCGGAGACGCTGGACGCGGTCCTGGCCAAGGGCGCCGAGAAGGCGCGTGCCGTGGCCGCGGAGACCCTCTCCCAGGCGTACGACCGCGTGGGCTTCCTGCCCGCCAAGCACTGAGCGGCGCCCGGAGCGCCGCACATCACTCCGGTTGCGCCTGCCCCGGGCACGGTCGTGGCCGTACAGTCGATTGACAGGTGGCCGCGCCGGCGGCCGCCTTACGCCGGCACAAGGACAGGAGACGACGTGGGGACCGTAACGATCGGCGTGTCGATCGCGGTCCCGGAGCCTCACGGCAGCCAGCTCCAGGAGCTGCGCGCGGGCTTCGGCGACGCCGCGGCTCACGGTATCCCCACCCACGTCACCCTGCTGCCGCCGACGGAGGTCGAGGCCGCGGCGCTGCCCGCGATCGAGGCGCACCTGGCGGAGGTGGCGGCCGCCGGGCGGGCCTTCCCGATGAAGCTGTCCGGCACGGGCACCTTCCGGCCGCTGTCGCCGGTGGTCTTCGTCCGCGTGGTGGAGGGCGCCGACGCGTGCACCTGGCTGCAGAAGCAGGTCCGGGACGCCTCCGGGCCGGTCGCGCGGGAACTCCAGTTCCCCTACCACCCGCACGTGACGGTGGCGCACGGCATCGAGGAGGCGGCCATGGACCGTGCCTTCGAGGAGCTGGCCGACTACGAGGCCGAGTGGCCCTGCACCGGCTTCGCGCTCTACGAGCAGGGCGCCGACGGGGTCTGGCGCAAGCTGCGCGAGTTCCCCTTCGGCAACGCGGTCGTCCCGCCCCAGGCCGGCCCCGCCGACCGGGACTCCCTCCCGACGCGCTCCTAGCCTCCGCGCTCCTGCGAAGAAGGGCCCTGGGCGGCCGGCCCCCGGCCCCCCGGACACACCCCTAGACGGGCAGCCGCCGGAACACCCCGCGCGGGAGGTGCCGCAGCGCGGACATCACCACGCGGAGGGCGCCGGGCACCCACACCGTCTCCGAGCGGCGCCGCAGCCCCAGCTCCACGGCGGCGGCCACCGCCTCCGGGGTGGTCGCCAGGGGGGCCTCGTCCAGCCCGGCGGTCATCCGGGAGCGGACGAACCCGGGGCGTACGACCATGACGTGCACGCCGGTGCCATGCAGCGCGTCGCCCAGCCCCTGCGCGAAGGCGTCCAGGCCGGCCTTGCTGGAGCCGTAGATGAAGTTGGCGCGGCGGGCCCGCTCCCCGGCGACGGAGGAGAGCACGACCAGCGAGCCGTGGCCCTGGGCCTGGAGGGCGCGGGCGCTGACCAGGCCGGCGCTGACCGCGCCGGTGTAGTTGGTCTGGGCGACCCGGACGGCGCCGGCCGGCTCCCGTTCGTCGTGCGCCTGGTCGCCCAGGATGCCGAAGGCGAGCAGCACCAGGTCGATGTCGCCCTCCGCGAAGACCTTGCCGAGGGCCGCCTCGTGGGAGTCGGGGTCGAGGGCGTCGAAGGCGACGGTGCGGACCTCGGCGCCGAGCCCGCGCAGTTCCCCGGCCGCCGCGTCGAGGGCGGGGGAGGGGCGGCCGGCCAGCCAGACGGTGCGGGTGCGGCGGGCGATCAGGCGGCGGGCGGTGGCCAGCGCGATCTCGGACGTACCGCCGAGGACGAGCAGGGACTGGGGCAGGCCGAAGGCGTCCTTCATGGCGGTCTCCTAGAGCTCGAGCCGGCGGGACAGGTCGGAGGTGAACACTCCGCGCGGGTCCAGCTCCGCGCGCAGGGCGCGGAAGTCGTCCAGGCGCGGGTACATCGCGGCCAGCAGTTCGGGCCGCAGCCGGGAGTCCTTGGCGAGGTAGACCCGGCCGCCGGCCGCCGCGACCTCCTCGTCGAGCCCGTCCAGGAAGGGCCCGAGGCCGGGCAGGCCGGCCGGGATGTCCAGGGCCAGCGTCCAGCCGGGCACGGGGAAGGACAGCCAGCCCGGGTCGGCCTCCCCGAACCGCTTGAGGACGGCCAGGAAGGACGGGCAGCGGCGTTCGGCGATGCGGCGCACGATGCGGCGCAGGGCGTCCTCCTGGCCGTGGCCGACGACGAACTGGTACTGGACGAAGCCGGACCGGCCGTAGATCCGGTTCCAGTGCGGGACGCCGTCGAGGGGGTGGAAGAAGGCCGGGATCGACTGGAGCCGCCCGGCACGCGCGCGTGGCGCCTTGCGGTACCAGAGCTCGTTGAACAGGCCCACGGTGGTCCGGCTGAGCAGGCCCTCCGGTACATAGGAGGGGGCGGCCGGGAGGCGGGAGGCACGGAAGGCGAGGGGGTCGCGCCGGGCGCGGCGCGGCAGGGCGTCCAGGGGGGCGTGGTCGCCCCGGGTGAGCACCGCGCGGCCGGTCGCCGCGCCGCGGGCCAGCAGGTCGATCCAGGCGACCGAGTAGCGGTAGCGGTGGTCGGTGGCGGCCAGGCGGGCCATCAGGTCGTCGAGGTCGCCGGCGCGCTCGGTGTCGACCAGCATCAGCGAGGTCTCCACCGGCTGGAGCCGCACGGTCGCGGTGAGGATGACCCCGGTCAGGCCCATGCCGCCGGTGGTGGCGTCGAACAGCTCGGTGCCGCGCGGGACGACGCGGACCTCGCCGTCGGCCGTCAGCAGCTCCAGGGAGACCACGTGCCGCGAGAACGAGCCCGACACGTGGTGGTTCTTGCCGTGGATGTCGGCGCCGATCGCCCCGCCGACGGTGACGTAGCGGGTGCCGGGCGTGACCGGCACGAACCAGCCGAGCGGCAGCAGCAGGCGCATCAGGGTGTGCAGGGAGATGCCCGCGTCGCAGAGCACGGTGCCGCCCTCGACGTCGATGGCGTGGACGCGGTCCAGGGCCGTCATGTCGAGCACGGACCCGCCCGCGTTCTGCGCGGCGTCGCCGTACGCCCGGCCCAGGCCCCGGGGGATGCCGCCGCGGGCCCCGCAGTCCCGGACGGCGGCGACCGCCTCCGCGTAGCTCCGCGGGCGGACCAGGCGGGCGGTGGTGGGGGCGGTGCGGCCCCATCCGGTGACGGGAACGGTGTCGGCAGACATGGCGGTGACCGTATCGTCCCTATGCAGTTGATCCGTTCTGAAACATCCGTGCCATCCCCGGAATGGGTGATTAATGGGATGTCGCTCAATAATGCCGGAGTTTTGCCCGACTTCCGGTGCTCCGGGCGTGAACAGTGAGTCCCCATGAACATGGACCACCGGATCGTCTCGGCGTTCAGGGCGTGCGGCGGCGACCCGCGGGTGGCCGGTGCCGCCCGCGCCCTGTCCTGGGCCGGGGAACACGGGGCGCTGTGGCTCGCGGCGGGCCTCACCGGGGCCGCCGTCGACGGCCCGCGGCGCGGCGCCTGGCTGCGCGGCACCGCCCTCACCGCGGGCGCCCACCTCGCCAGCATGGGGGTGAAACGGGTCGTGCGCCGGCCCCGCCCGGCGCACGTCCAGCCCCTGGTGCGCACCGCCGGCCGGCACTCCTTCCCCAGTTCGCACGCCACCTCCGCCGCCGCTGCCGCCGTCGCGTTCGGCGCGCTCGGGGCCCGCGCCGCCTGGCCGCTGGCCGGCGCGGTCTGCCTGTCCCGGCTGGTGGCCGGCGTCCACTACCCCTCGGACGTGGCGGCCGGGGCCGCCCTGGGCGCCCTCACGGCCCATCTGGGCGCCGCCTGGATGCGGGGAGGCGTCCGTGGCTGAGACGGCCGTCCTGCGGCAGCGCACGCCCGAGCGGCGGGGGTCCGCGCCACCGCCGAGGGGCGGCCTGCCGGGCGCACTGCTCCAGACCGCGCGCCCCCGGCAGTGGATCAAGAACGTCCTGGTGGTCGCCGCCCCGGCCGCCGCCGGCGAACTGTTCTCCCGCGCCGCCCTGGTCCGGCTCCCGCTGGTGTTCGTCCTGTTCACCGCCTGCGCCGCCGCCGTCTACCTGGTCAACGACGCCCGCGACGCCGCCGCCGACCGCGCCCACCCCGTCAAACGGCACCGCCCGGTCGCCGCCGGACACGTCCCGGTCCCGCTCGCGTACGCCGCCGGCGGCGTCCTCGGCGTCCTCGCGCCCGTGGCCGCCGCCTGGCTCTGCCCGCCCGCGGTCGCCGCCCTGCTGACCGCCTACCTCGTGATGCAACTGGCGTACTGCGTCGTCCTCAAGCACGTCCTGGTCGTCGACCTCGCCGTGGTCACCACCGGCTTCCTGATGCGGGCCATGATCGGCGGGCTGGCGCTGGGCATCCCGCCGTCCCGCTGGTTCCTGATCACCACCGGCTTCGGCGCGCTGTTCATGGTCTCCGCCAAGCGCTACTCCGAGGCCGTGCAGATGGCCGGGAAGGCGGGCGCCACGCGCGCGTTGCTCACCGAGTACACCACCGGCTACCTCCGCTTCGTCTGGCAGCTCGCCGCCGGGGTCGCCGTCCTCGGCTACTGCCTGTGGGCGCTGGAGGAGGGCGGCGTCCCGCACACCGGCCTGCTGCCCTGGCGGCAGCTCTCCATGGTGGCGTTCATCATGGCGGTCCTGCGGTACGCCGTCTTCGCCGACCGGGGCACGGCCGGCGAACCCGAGGACGTCGTCCTGCGCGACCGCGCGCTCGCCCTGATCGGCCTGGTGTGGGCGGCGATGTACGCCCTGGCGGTGGCCAATTGGTGACCGGCCGCCAGGCAGGCGCCGGACACCGCCGGGAACTCCTCGGCTTCGCCGCCGCCGGACTGCTCGCCTACGCGGCCGACCTCGGCCTCTTCACCCTCCTGCGCGGACCGGCCGGGCTCGGCCCGCTCACCGCCAAGGCGCTCTCCTTCGTCGCGGGCTGCACGGTCGCGTACGCCGGGAACGCCCTGGGCACCTACCGGCACACCCGCCCCCGGGGCCTGCGCCCGTACGCCATGTTCTTCGCGGTCAACGCGGCCGGTGCCGCCGTACAACTGCTCTGCCTGGCCGTCGGCCACTACGGCCTGGGGTTCACCTCGCAGCGCGCGGACACCGTCTCCGGGGCCGGGGTCGGCATGGCGCTGGCCACGCTCCTGCGTTTCTGGGGCACACGGACATTGGTCTTCCGCACCACCGGGGGCGACCGGGGCGGACGGAACGACCGGTCATGGACCGAGCGGACAGGGGGCAGGGTCGGATCATGGACTGGCTGAAAAGGCTTCCCGTGGTGGGGCCGTGGCTCGCCCGGCTGATGGTCACGCACGCGTGGCGGTCGTTCGAACGCCTGGACAGGGTGAAGTGGACGCGGCTCGCCGCCGCCATGACCTTCACGAGCTTCGTCGCGCTGTTCCCGCTGCTCAGCCTGGCCGCCGCGATCACCGCCGCCACGCTCAGCGAGGACCAGCAGAAGCAGGTCCAGGAGAAGATCGCCGAGCAGATCCCGGGCATCGCCGACCAGTTGAACATCGACGGCCTGGTGCAGAACGCCGGCACCGTCGGGGTGATCGCGGGCGCCCTGCTGCTGTTCACCGGGATCGGCTGGGTCGACGCGACCCGGGGCTGTCTGCGCGCGGTGTGGGAGCTGCCCGACGAGGACGACAATCCGCTCCTGCACCGGGTGAAGGACGCCGGCATCCTGGTCGGCCTCGGCGGCGCCCTCCTGGTGACCCTCGCCATCTCCACCGTCGCCTCGGCGCTGGTCGGCTGGATCATCCGGCGGCTCGGCATGGACGACGGCGGCGTCGGCGGCGTCCTGCTCTACATCGCCGCCTTCGCCGTCGCCGTCCTCGCCGACTTCCTCGTCCTGCTCTACGTCCTCGGGCTGCTGCCCGGCGCCGAGCCCACGCGCCACCGCCTGATGGTGGCCGCGCTGCTCGGCGCGATCGGCTTCGAACTGCTCAAGCTGCTGCTCAGCGGCTATATGCAGGGCATCGCCGCGAAGAGCATGTACGGCGCGTTCGGCGTGCCCGTCGCCCTGCTGCTGTGGATCAACTTCACCTCGAAGCTGGTCCTGTACTGCGCCGCCTGGACGGCGACCGGCAGCAAGGAGACCGAACTCAGGGGCGGCTCCGGCGGCGTACCAGATCCGGCAGCGGCCAGCGGCGGTTGACCAGGAACGCCGCGCCCGCGAGCAGCACCAGTGCCCCGGCCGCGATGCCCAGCGCGGTCCCCGCGCCGCGGGAGCCGCCGTCCGCCGCGCCGGACACCGGCCGGGTGCCCGCGGTGCCCCCGGTGTCCGCGGCGCCGCCGCCCGCCTGGCCGGTCTCCCCGGAGGCGCTCGCCCCCGGCCGGGGGCTCGCCTGGGCCGCGCTCCTGGGCGGCACCAGCTCGCCCACCGGCCGGGCCTTGCCGGCCGCCTTGAAGCCCCAGTCGAAGAGGCGGGCGGTCTCCTTGTAGACCTCGTTGTGCTCCTGCTTCGCCGGGTTCATGACCGTGACCAGCAGCACCTTGCCGTTGCGCTCGGCGACACCGGTGAAGGTGGCGCCCGCGTTGGTGGTGTTGCCGTTCTTCACCCCGGCGATGCCCTGGTAGACGTCGACGTCCGAGTCGCCGGAGAGCAGCCGGTTGGTGTTCTGGATCTCGAACTTTTCCCGGACCTTCTTGCCCTTCTTGTTCTTCGTGGTCGCGCCCGGGAACTTCGCGGAGACCGTCGAGCAGTACTCCCGGAAGTCCTTCTTCTGCAGTCCGCTGCGGGCGATCAGCGTCAGGTCGTAGGCGGAGGAGACCTGCCCCGGGGCGTCGTAGCCGTCCGGGCTGACCACGTGCGTGTCGAGGGCCTGCAACTCCTCGGCGTGCTCGTTCATCTCCCGGACGGTGTTCTTGACGCCGCCGTTCATCGCGGACAGCACGTGCACCGCGTCGTTGCCGGAGCGCAGGAAGACACCGAGCCACAGGTCGTGCACGGTGTACGTCTCGTTCTCCTTGATGCCGACCATGCTGGACCCGGCGCCGATGCCGGCCAGGTCGGACGGCAGGACCTTGTGCTCGGTGCTCTTGGGGAACTTCGGCAGCACGGTGTCCGCGAAGAGCATCTTCATGGTGCTCGCCGGGGCCAGCCGCCAGTGGGCGTTGTGCGCGGCGAGCACGTCGCCGGACTCGGCGTCGGCCACGATCCAGGACCGGGCGGTCAGACCCTTGGGCAGCACCGGGGCGCCGCTGCCCAGGTCGACCTGGGTCCCCGGCGTGCCGAGCCGGGCGCCGCCTACGGTCGACATGTCCGACGGGGGCGTGGCGGTCGGCTTCGGGGCCGCCTGCGCGGCGGGCGCGGTGAGCACCAGGGACGGGACGGCGGTCAGGACGGCGGCGGTGACCAGCAGGGCGCGCCTGGCGGTCGGCATGGGTGCGGGCACGACCGAGAACGTACCTCCCGCCGCGGGCGGCGTCGCGCCCGCCTCCCCACCCCGGACACGGATCCGGACACGCGGCGGCGATACTGAGGGCATGAAGCTCAGCCGCCCCCTGTCCTGGTTCCTGCTCGCCTTCGGGGTGTGGAGCTGGGTCATCTGGATCACTTTCGTCAAAAACCTGGTCAAGGACAGCAGCGGGCTCGCGTTCGAGGACGGCGACCCCACGGCGTACTTCTGGGTCCACCTGCTGCTCGCCGTCGTCTCCTTCGTATTGGGGACGGTCATCGGGGTCATCGGGTTGCGCGGTCTGCGCGCACTGCGCCGCACGTCATAGCCGTCACCGACGGCACAACTGAGGGGGTACGACGGCATGGTGGTCGTCTTCGCGCTGCTCGCGCTGGGCGTGGCGGGCGTGCTGGTGGGGGCGAACTGGTACGTGTGGCGGCGCCTGTTCCGCGACACGACCCGGCGCGCGGGCGGTGTGCGCCGCGCGGGCGCGGTGCTGATCGCCGGGGGCTGGGCCCTCGCGATCGGCGCGCTGGTCGCCGAGCGCTCGGGCGCGCCCTTCCGGCTCCAGCAGATCCTGGCCTGGCCGGGCTTCCTGTGGCTGGCCCTGTCGGTCTACCTGCTGCTGGCCGTCCTGGCCGGCGAGGCGGTACGGCCGCTGCTGCGCCGCTTCCTGGAGCACCGGGCGCGGGCCCGCACGCCGGCGCCCGCGGAGGCGCCCGCGCCGGAGCCAGAGCGGATACCGGAGCCGTCGGGGGGCGGCGGCACCCGGCCGGAGGCACCGGCGGACCCGGCGCGACCGGCGGACCCGGCGCGATCGGTAGACCCCGCGCGATCAGCGGACCCCGCCCCCGCGCCTACCGAACCCTCCGTACCCTCCGCACCCTCCGCACCCCCCGCCCCCTCCCGACGCCTCTTCGTCTCCCGGGTCGTCGGTGGTGCCGCCGCCGCGGTGGCCGTGGGTACGGTCGCCCGTGGCACGTACGGCGTGCTGAACGGGCCGACGGTGAAGCGGATCACCGTGCCGCTGGCCAAGCTGCCGCGTGCGGCGCACGGCTTCCGGATCGCCGTGGTCAGCGACATCCACCTCGGCCCGGTGCTGGGCCGCGGCTTCGCCCAGCGGGTGGTCGACACGATCAACGCCACCCAGCCCGACCTCATCGCGGTCGTCGGCGACCTCGTGGACGGCAGCGTCAAGGACCTCGGCCCGGCCGCCGCCCCGCTGGCCGGGCTCCGCGCCCGGCACGGCGCGTACTTCGTCACCGGCAACCACGAGTACTTCTCCGGCGCCGAACAGTGGGTCGAGGAGGTCCGCCGCCTCGGCCTGCGCCCCCTGGAGAACGCCCGCACCGAACTGCCCCACTTCGACCTCGCCGGCGTCAACGACATCGCCGGGGAGGACGAGGGCCAGGGCCCCGACTACGAGCGCGCCCTCGGCGACCGCGACCCGGCCCGCGCCTGTGTGCTCCTCGCCCACCAGCCGGTGCAGATCCACGACGCCGTCGACCACGGCGTCGACCTCCAGCTCTCCGGCCACACCCACGGCGGCCAGCTCTGGCCCGGGAGCCTGCTCGCCGCCGCCGCCAACCCGACCGTCGCCGGCCTGGAGCGCTACGGCGACACCCAGTTGTACGTCAGCCGGGGCGCCGGCGCCTGGGGTCCGCCGACCCGTGTGGGCGCCGAGTCCGACGTCACGGTGGTGGAGCTGGCGTCGCGCCGGGCGTGACCGGGTCCGGCGGCCCGGTGCGGGCCGGCAGCGTCACCGTCACCGCCAGCCCCTCGCCCGGCGCGGTGCGCACCGTGACCTCGCCGCCGAGGGACCGGGCCGCGCTCTGCACGATGGCCAGCCCCAGGCCGCTGCCCGCGCCGCCGCCGGCCCGGAAGAACCGGTCGAAGACCCGGGCCGCGTCCTCCGCCGCGAGCCCCGGCCCCTTGTCCTCGACCTGCAGCCGGACCACCCCGCCGGACCGCTCAACGGCGAGCCGCACCGGCACGTCCGCGGGCGTGTGGACCCGTACGTTGGCCAGGAGGTTGCCGACGATCTGCCGCAGCCCGGACTCGTCGGCGCGCACCAGCAGGGAGCCGTCGGCGTGCACCGTGACGGGCCGGCCGGGCTGCTGGACGCGCAGGTCGTCGGCGGCGTCCCGGACCAGACGGGCGATGTCCACGGGCCGCAGGCGCAGTTCGGGGCGCTGGTCGAGGCGGGCCAGGGTGAGCAGTTCGTCGACCAGCCGGCCCATGCGGTCGCTCTCGGCGAGCACCCGCCCCCAGGCCCGCTTCCGCTCGCCCGGTTCGTTCAGCATGCCCTTGTCGTAGAGCTGGAGGTAGCCGCGGATCGCGGAGAGCGGGGTGCGCAGCTCGTGCGAGGCGTCGGCGACGAAGCGGCGCAACTGGGCGGCGCTGCGCTCCCGGGTGCGGTACGCCGACTCCACCTGGTGCAGCATCGAGTTCAGCGCCAGCCGCAGTTGCTCCACCTCGGCGGTGGCCTCCTTGCTGGAGGGCACCCGCCGGGTCAGGTCGCCCTCGGCGATCGCGGAGGAGGTCTCCACCATGTCCTCCAGCGGCCGCAGCCGGCGCCGGACGCTCATCATGGTCAGCCAGGCCAGCAGCCCCAGCAGCACGGTCCCGGCGGCCAGGTCGAGCTTGAGGGCCTTGGCGACGCCCGTGTGCAGGGCGCCGGTGGAGGTGGCGGTGAGCAGATAGGTGCCGTCGGCCAGCGGGATGCCGGTGGCCCGGTACGGGTGGCCGCGCACGGTGAGGTCCCGCGGCTCGGGGTCGGCGGCCAGGGCCCGCGGGTCGTCCACCGCGGCGGCCAGGGCGCGCTGGCCCTCGGTCACGTCCAGGCCGGCCACGGCGATCACCCGGCCCCGCCGGTCGATGGCGGTGAAGATCTGGTCCGGGGGCGTGGGCCGGTCGCTCTCGCCCAGGAACTGGTCCAGGACCAGCGCCATCGCGCCGAGGCTGTTGATCTCCTCCAGGGTGAGCGGCTTGCCGCCGAGCGTCTGCCGGCCGCGGTTGAGCTCGGCGTCGATCTGGTCGATGAGGTAGTGCCGCATCCCGATCAGGCTGACGGCGGTCGCCACCACGATGCCGAGCGCCAGCAGCGCCACGTTGGCCAGCGTCAGCTTGGCCCGCAGGGACGGCACGCGGCGGGAGCGCCCGCCCCACGGGGCCCTCACGCCAGACCGTATCCGACGCCCCGCCGGGTGGTGATCACCGGCGGCCCCAGGGCGTCCAGTTTGCGGCGCAGATAGCTGACGTAGGTCTCGACGACGGTCGACTCGGGCGGCGCGTGCTCGTACTGCCAGACGTGCCGCAGCAGTTGCTCCTTGGGCACGATCCGGCCGCCGTTGCGCATCAGGAAGCGCAGCAGGGCGTACTCGGTGGGGGTCAGCTCGACCGAGCGGCCCGCGCGGCGCACGGTGTACGTCGTCTCGTCCAGCTCCAGGTCGCCGTAGCGCAGCGGGGGCCGCTGCGGCAGCACGTCGGCGGGGCGGACCCGGCGCAGCACCGCCTGGACGCGGGCGACCACCTCGTCGATGTTGAACGGCTTGGTGATGTAGTCGTCGCCGAAGCCGAGGGCGCCGACTATCTCGGCGGGCGCGTCCCGCGCGGTGAGGAAGACCAGCGCCACCTCGGGCCGCCGGGCGCGCAGTTCCCGCCCGAGTGCGCGGCCGTCGCCGTCGGGGAGCATCACGTCGAGCAGCGCCGCGTCCGGCCGGGTGCTCTCGGCGAGCGCGAGGGCGTCGCGGACGGTGGCCGCGCACATCACCTCGAAGCCGTGGAAACGCAGGGCGATGGTGAGGACGTCCGCGATGCTCGGTTCGTCCTCCACGACCAGCACCGTGCCGGGAACCGTCGTCATGCCCCCAGTATCCGCACGGGCACCGGCGGCGGGGAGCGATGCCGCTTTGGAGTTCCTTGAGAGTCGGGCGGAGACGGTGTCCACGCGCGCGTGGCGGCGCCGATTCTGATGCGCAGGACCTGGGGGACCGACCGATGATTCCTGCGGACGAGGAGTATGGCGTGGCGGCATTGGCACGATGGTGTTACCGGCATCGGCTGGTGGTCCTGTTGCTGTGGTTGGGGGCGCTGTTCGGACTGGGGGCGGGAGGGACGTCGGCGGGCACCGCCTACTCGGACGTCTTCTCCCTGCCGGACACGGACTCCGCACGGGCCGGGGACCTGATGGAGAAGGCGTTCCCGCGCAGTTCCGGCGACACCGACACGGTGGTGTGGAAGGTCGACGAGGGGTCCGTGCGGGACGCCTCCGTACGGTCCCGGATGGTGCCCGCACTGCGGGACATCGGCGAGCTGGAGGGGGTCGGCCGGGTCAGCGACCCGTACGCCCCGGACGGCGCGGCCCAGGTGAGCCGGGACGGGCGGATCGCCTACGCCCAGGTCACCTTCACCGAGCAGGCCAACGCCGTCGACAAGGCGGTCATCGAGGACCTGGTGGAGCGGGCCAAGGACGCCGAACGCGACGGACTCACCGTGGAGCTGGGCGGCCAGGCCATCGCCCGCACCCAGGAGCCGCCGACGGGCACCGCCGAACTCGTCGGCATCGCGGCGGCGGCCGTCATCCTGTTCCTGGCCTTCGGGTCGGTGTTCGCGATGCTCCTGCCGATCGTCACCGCCGTCGCGGGCGTCGGCACCGGCATGATGTCCACCACCCTGCTCAGCCACGTCACCGACGTCCCCGAGGTGGCGCCGCTGCTCGGCTCGCTCATCGGCCTCGGCGTCGGCATCGACTACGCCCTGTTCATCGTCACCCGGCACCGGCGCGGCATCCAGCGCGGCGCGAGCCCCGAGGAGGCGGCCGTCACCGCCCTGAACACCTCGGGGCGGGCGGTGCTGTTCGCGGGCGGCACGGTCTGCATCGCGCTCGCCGGGATGCTGGTGATGAACATGCGCTTCCTGGACGGCGTGGTCGTCGCGACCTCCCTGACCGTGGTGCTCAGCGTGCTCGCGGCCACCACCCTGCTGCCCGCCCTGCTCGGGCTGCTCGGCATGCGGGTGCTCAGCCGCCGGCAGCGGCGCAGGCTGGCCGCGGCCGGACCGGAGCCGAAGGAGACGACGACCGGGCTGGCGGCGCGCTGGTCGGCGTATGTGCAGCGGCGTCCGCGCGGGACCGCGGCGGTGGCCGTGGTGGTGATGGCGGTGCTGGCCATCCCGGTCTTCTCGCTGCGGCTGGGCGCCAGCGACCAGGGCAACCAGCCGGCGTCCACCACGACCCGGCAGGCGTACGACCTGCTCGCCGAGGGCTTCGGCCCCGGCTTCAACGGCCCGCTCCAGGTGGTCGTCGACGGCGGTGACGCGGCCGGGCTGGCCCGGCAGATCGAGGGCGTCGACGGCGTCGCCCAGGTGGCCGCGCTGCCGCCCGCGAACGGCGTCTCCGTCATCCAGGTGGTGCCGACCACCTCACCGCAGTCCGCGGAGACCGACCGGCTGATCGACCGGCTGCGCGACGAGGTGATCCCGGCGGCGGGCGCCGAGGCGCACGTCGGCGGGGTGACCGCCGTGTTCAAGGACTTCGCGACCATCACCGGGGACCGGCTGCCGTACTTCGTGGCGACCATCATCGCGCTGGGCTTCCTGCTGCTGCTCGTCGCGTTCCGCTCGCTGGTGGTGCCGCTGACGGCCGCCGTGATGAACCTGGTGGCCGCCGCCGCGTCCTTCGGCGTACTGGTGGCGATCTTCCAGTGGGGCTGGGGCGCGGAGGCCCTCGGCTTCGGCAAGGAAGGGCCGATCACCTCCTTCCTGCCGGTCATCATGCTGTCGCTGCTGTTCGGCCTGTCCATGGACTACCAGGTCTTCCTGGTGAGCCGGATGCACGAGGAGTGGGTGCACACCAAGGACAACGCCCGCGCGGTGCGCGTCGGCCTGGCGGAGACCAGCCGGGTCATCAACTGCGCTGCCCTCATCATGATCAGTGTGTTCTCCGCGTTCGTGCTCAGCGGCGACACCGAGGGCGCGATGGCGGGCATCGGCCTGGCCGCGGCGGTCGCGCTGGACGCGTTCATCCTGCGGACGGCGCTGGTGCCGGCGGCGATGCACCTGCTGGGCCGGTCCAACTGGTGGCTGCCGGCGGGCCTGGAGAAGCGGCTGCCGCACCTGGCGGTGGAACCGGCGGAGCCGGCACCGGCGGCACCGGCCGCCGAGGAGGGCCCCGCCTCCGTCGTGCACGGCTTCGTGCGCACCGCCGACGGCGATCCGGTCGTGGGCGCGGCCGTCACCCTGCTCGCCAAGGGCGGCCGGCAGCTCGACCGCGTCACCGCCCTCGCCGACGGCTCCTACGTCCTGTCGGTCCCCGGACCGGGCACCTATCTGCTGGCCGCGACCGCCGCCGGGCACGGCTCCCGCGCCGCGCACGTCGTGGTGGCCGACGGCCCGCTGACGTACGACCTCCAGCTCGCCGACGAGGGAGTGGACGTCGTCAACTGACCGCCCCGCGGCGTCTCCCGCCCGCCCGGCGCGGGCGGGAGGCCGTGGTTCAGGGAGCCGTGCCCCGGGCCGGGTCCGGCGCGAACCGCGTCATCCCCGGCAGGAAGTCCGTGAACAGCTCGTGCACCTCGCGCACCAGCGGCCGCAGCACCCGGAAGCGGGCCAGCGCCACCCCCCGCGCGGTGAGCCGGGCACCGCGCTCGGCGAGCCGGTAACTGCGCTCGCGGCCCGCCGTGCGGTCGAAGATCCAGTACAGGACGAGTCCCATGTGCGCGAGCCACATCAGCTCGGGCAGGATGTCGGCCAGCTCGGCGGGCACCTTGGTGCGGGCCCCGGCCAGTACCGCGCGGTGGACGCTGATGGCCTCCACGCGCGCGTGCTCCGACTCCGGGGAGAACGGGCTGAGCGGGCTGTCCGGGTCGGCGGCGTTCTTGAAGAACTGCACCGCGAACTCGTGGTACGGGGTGGCGATGTCCAGCCACACCTTCAGCACCCCCGCCAGCCGGGCCTCCAGGTCGGTCTCCCGGGCGAGCACGTCCCGGACCGCCTCCTGGTGCTCGGCGGCGATCCGGTCGTAGAACCCCTGGATCAGGTGTTCCTTGCCGGCGAAGTAGTAGTAGGCGTTGCCGACGGAGACCCCAGCCTCCTGGGCGATGGCCCGCATGGTGGTCTTGTCGTACCCCCGCTCCCGGAACAGCCGCATCGCCGTCTCCAGGATCAGGGCGCGGGTCTGCTCGGACTTGCTGGGCGGGCTTCCCTCACCGGGACCGTCGTTCATGGCTGGCACGGGAGGAGCCTAGCCACCGCGGGCGGGGTCAGGGGCGGCGCCCGAGCTGGGGACGCTTGGTGTAGTCGGTGAGGCCGGTGACGTTGCCCCACGGGTCGGCGAACTCCACGGTCCAGCCGGTCACCGACTTCACGGGCCCCTCGAACGGCTCGATCCCGGCGTCGGCGAGCGCCTTGGCGGCGGTGCGGGCGTCCGGCACCTCCAGCCACACCCGGGGCGAGGGCCAGGGCGGCGGCCGGTGCCCGAGCCCCTCCTCGTGCCGCAGCAGCAGGCCGGGCGTCTCACCGCCGACCTTCAGCAGCGCGATCCCGCCCTCGTCGAACCGGAACCCCACGGCGAACCCGGCCCGCTCGTAGAACTCCACCGCCTCACCGAGGTCCCCGACCGGCAGCAGCACGTTGTCGAACCCGAGAAGCTCGTACGACTGGTCATCTGACATGGCGTCAGCGTAAGCCGATGATCGCCCGGAACCGGTGATTTCCGGGACGCCCCATGCCGAAGGCCCCGCTTCCGGCGGAAGCGGGGCCTTTCGGGCAGGGTGCCGGGCGTCAGTAGCGGCGCGTGATCAGGGCGCGCTTGACCTCGGCGATGGCCTTCGTGACCTCGATGCCCCGGGGGCAGGCGTCGGTGCAGTTGAAGGTGGTGCGGCAGCGCCAGACGCCGTCGCGGTCATTGAGGATCTCCAGCCGCTGCTCGCCGGCCTCGTCACGCGAGTCGAAGATGAAGCGGTGCGCGTTGACGATGGCCGCCGGACCGAAGTACTGGCCGTCGTTCCAGAAGACCGGGCACGAGGTGGTGCAGGCGGCGCACAGGATGCACTTCGTGGTGTCGTCGAACCGCTCGCGGTCCTCGGCCGACTGAAGGCGCTCGCGGGTCGGCTCGTTGGTGTCCTTCGTGATCAGGAAGGGCATCACGTCCCGGTACGCCTGGAAGAACGGCTCCATGTCGACGACCAGGTCCTTCAGGACCGTCAGGCCCTTGATCGGCTCGACCGTGATCGGCTTCTCGGGGTTGATGTCCTTGATCAGCGTCTTGCACGCCAGGCGGTTCTTGCCGTTGATCCGCATCGCGTCCGAGCCGCAGATGCCGTGCGCGCAGGAGCGGCGGAAGGTCAGCGTGCCGTCCAGGTCCCACTTGATCTTGTGGAGGCCGTCGAGGACGCGTTCCTTCGGGTCGATCTCGAGCTGGAAGTCCTGCCAGGTCGCCTCGGCCGAGACCTCCGGGTTGAACCGGCGGACGCGGAAGGTGACGGTGATGTAGGGGGAGTCGGCGAACCCGGGCTCGGGGGTGCCCGCCGCGTCCGCCTTGTCCAGAACAGGGGTAGCCATCAGTACTTACGCTCCATCGGCTGGTAGCGGGTCTGGACGACCGGCTTGTAGTCGAGACGGATGGACTCGGTGCCGTCGTCGCCCACCTCGCGGTACGCCATGGTGTGGCGCATGAAGTTGACGTCGTCGCGGTTGGGGTAGTCCTCGCGGTAGTGACCGCCGCGGGACTCCTTGCGGGCCAGCGCGGAGACCGCCATGACCTCGGCCAGGTCGAGCAGGTTGCCCAGCTCCACGGCCTCAAGCAGGTCGGTGTTGTACCGCTTGCCCTTGTCCTGGATCGCGACGTTCTTGTACCGCGCCCGCAGCTCGCCGATCTTCTCGACCGCGGTCTTGATCGTCTGCTCGGTGCGGAACACCATGACGTTGGCGTCCATCGTCTCCTGCAGCTCGCGGCGCAGCTCCGAGACCCGCTCGTTGCCGGTGGAGGTGCGCAGCCGCTCGATCTGCTCGACGACGAAGGACTCCGGTGCCTCCGGCAGGTCGACGTAGTCCGCCCGCTGCGCGTACTCGGCGGCGGCGATGCCGGCCCGCTTGCCGAAGACGTTGATGTCCAGCAGCGAGTTGGTGCCGAGCCGGTTGGCGCCGTGCACGGAGACGCAGGCCACCTCGCCGGCCGCGTACAGGCCCGGGACGACGGTGGTGTTGTCGGAGAGGACCTCGCCCTGGACGTTGGTCGGGATGCCGCCCATCGCGTAGTGCGCGGTGGGCTGGATCGGGATCGGGTCCGTGTACGGCTCGATGCCGAGGTACGTACGGGCGAACTCGGTGATGTCCGGGAGCTTGGCGTCGAGCTGCTCCGGCGGCAGGTGGGTCAGGTCGAGGTAGACGTGGTCGCCCTCGGGACCGCAGCCGCGGCCCTCGCGGATCTCCGTGTAGATGGAGCGCGAGACGACGTCGCGGGAGGCGAGGTCCTTCATGACCGGCGCGTACTTCTCCATGAAGCGCTCGCCGTCCTTGTTGCGCAGGATGCCGCCCTCACCGCGGGCGCCCTCGGTGAGCAGGATGCCCATGCGCCAGATGCCGGTCGGGTGGAACTGGAAGAACTCCATGTCCTCCAGCGGGATGCCGCGCCGGTAGACGGCCGCCTGGCCGTCGCCGGTCAGCGTGTGCGCGTTGGAGGTCACCTTGAAGAACTTGCCGGTGCCGCCGGAGGCGTAGATCACGGACTTCGCCTGGAAGACGTGGATCTCGCCGGTGGCCAGCTCGTACGCCACCACGCCGGCCGAGCGCTTGACGCCGTCGACCTCGGTGATGAGCTGGTCCAGGACGTAGAACTCGTTGAAGAACTCCACACCCTCCTTGACGCAGTTCTGGTACAGCGTCTGGAGGATCATGTGGCCGGTGCGGTCCGCGGCGTAGCAGGACCGGCGGACCGGGGCCTCGCCGTGGTTGCGGGAGTGGCCGCCGAAGCGGCGCTGGTCGATGGTGCCGTTCGGGGTCCGGTTGAACGGCAGGCCCATCTTCTCCAGGTCGAGGACGGAGTCGATGGCCTCCTTCGCCAGGATCTCGGCGGCGTCCTGGTCGACCAGGTAGTCACCGCCCTTGACCGTGTCGAAGGTGTGCCACTCCCAGTTGTCCTCCTCCACGTTGGCCAGCGCGGCGGCCATGCCGCCCTGCGCCGCGCCGGTGTGGGAGCGGGTCGGGTAGAGCTTCGTCAGGACGGCCGTGCGGCTGCGCTTGGTCGCCTCGATGGCGGCCCGCATACCGGCGCCACCGGCGCCGACGATGACGGTGTCGTACTTGTGTACCTTCATGATTCTCGCAGCCCCGTGCCTAGCGGATGTTCGGGTCGAAGGTGAAGATCACCAGCGTGCCCAGCAGGATGGTGAACACCGTGGCGGTGTAGAGCAGGCCCTTGAGCCACAGGCGGGTGTTCGGGCGCTCCGCGTAGTCGTTGATGACCGTGCGCAGGCCGTTGGCGCCGTGCAGCATCGCCAGCCACAGCATCAGCAGGTCCCAGACCTGCCAGAACGGCGAGGCCCAGCGGCCGGCCACGAAGGCGAAGCCGATCTTCGAGACACCGCCGTCGAGCACCAACTGGATCAGCAGGTGGCCCAGGACGAGGACGACCAGCACCACGCCGGACAGGCGCATGAAGAGCCAGGCGGCCATCTCGAAGTTGCCGCGGGTGGACTTCGGGGACTTCTTGGTGCGCTTGCGCGGGGGCTCGATCAGCGGCGCCGGGTTGTCGACCGTGTAGACGGAGGCACCCTCGACGGGGCCGATTCCGGAGGCGGCGGATTCAGGCGTGACTGTGTTCTTCGACATGAGTGCGCGTCAGCTCCCGAACAGTTCACGAGCGGCGTGGCCGACGACGGGGTAGAGCGCCCCGAGCATCAGCACGACCCAGAGGGCGACGACGGTCCAGAGCATCTGCTTCTGGTAGCGGGAGCCCTTGACCCAGAAGTCGACTGCGATGACGCGCAGACCATTGAGCGCGTGGAAGAGGATGGCGGCGACGAGGCCGTACTCCAGCAGCGCGACGATCGGCGTCTTGTACGTGGCCACGACCTTGTCGTAAGCCTCGGGGGAGACACGCACGAGAGCGGTGTCCAGCACGTGAACGAACAGGAAGAAGAAAATGAGGACGCCGGTGACTCGGTGAGCCACCCAGGACCACATTCCTTCCCGGCCGCGGTACAGCGTTCCAGCCGGCACGGAAGTTTCCTCCGGGAGCGGGGATTGGGGCCGCGCCGGCTTCTCTGTCGGTCGGGCCCGGCCGGGTATGGTCCACCGGCCCCCAGCATCGTAGCCAGCCGCCGCGGCGGCGCTTACAGGGGGCCTACCAGTGTGATCAAAGTTGCACGCAACGGAGTACCGCCGGTGGTCAGGGGGGTGGGGGGCTTGTCTTGTTTGCCGGGTTCGGGTGTGGTGTGGCTGGTCGCGCAGTTCCCCGCGCCCCTACGGCGTGGCTCAGCCGCTCTCTGGCCAGGCGCCGGAGTTCCTCGGCCGTGACCTCTCGCTCCCGCTCCGGATCGTTCGCCAATCGTGACCGGATGGCCGTGAGGGCGTGGTCCAGGGTTTCGGAGCGCGGTACGCCGTCGAGGCAGATGACGAACACGTGTCCGAATTTGGTCGCGTAGGCCGCGTGGGCCGCGCGCAGGGCCGTGCCCGCCACCGCGTAGATGTCCTCGGGCAGGCCGGGCAGGGTCTCCGCCGCCAGCGCCTCGGCCAGGTCCTCGCCGGTCAGGTCGTAGGCCGCCTCGTCCGCCGCCGCCAGCAGGGCGGGGAGGTCGGGGTAGGGGCGGTGGGCGGCGACGCGGCGGGCCCAGCGGGGGCTGTGCAGACAGTGCAGCAGGGTGCGGACGGCCTCGCCGGGCGGCGCGGCGTTGAAGCGGTCCAGTGCGGACCGGGCGGCCGGGGTGGCGCGTGTTTGCGTCGGCACGGGTGGGGCGACTCGGCCGGGGAGATCCGGCAGACGGTGCGCAGGCAGCGTGGGTCCTCGTGGGCGTCACGTGTGTGTCGGCAGTGGATTGTGTGAGAGCTGTGGCGTCACGTTAGCGAGTGGGAGTGTGTCATGTCCGTGCGATGCCTGAATTTCACCCGAACGGGAGAGTTTCGGAACGCGTGGTGGACGCCGGTCCGGAGCGGCGGCCCGAGGTCGGCGTCATGAGCCGGCACGGGCGCCGGAGTCCGGCGCGGAGGACGGGACAGCGGGCCGTGATCGCCGGTACGGCGGTCGTGGCGCTCGGCGCCGGCCTGGGCGTGTGGGCCGCCGGGGACGACGGCTCCGGGGGCCCGGCGCGGTCCGCCGCCGACGGCGTGTCCGCGGCGCCCGCCGCGACCAGCCCGTCCCCGAGCCGCTCGTACGCCCTGTCCAGCGCGCCCCGGACCATCCCCTCGGTACGCGAGCACACCCCCGCCCGCGGCCCCGGCTGGCGGCCCGAGCGCGCCCACCGGGTCGTCGTGGACGGCACCGGCCTCGCCGACGAGGGCCGCCTGCTCGCCGGCGAGCTGGGGCTGACGTACGCCGGGGAGAAGGACGACCGGCGGGCCGGGGACGTGCGCCTGGAGGTCGACAAGGGCCTGAAGACGGGCGCCGAGTCGTACACCATGACCGTGCGGGACGGACGGGTCACCGTCCGCGGGCCCTCCGAGGCGGGCGTCTTCTACGGCACCCGGACGCTGAAGCAGGCGGTGCGCGGCGGCGGGGCGGCGCCCGAGGGGGTCGTGAAGGACGCGCCGGCCAAGCCGCGGCGGGGGCTGATGCTGGACATCGCCCGCAAGCACTACTCGGCGGACTGGATCGAGGACCGGATACGCGAGCTGGGCGACCTGAAGTACAACGAGCTGGGGCTGCACTTCTCCGACGACCAGGGCTTCCGCATCGAGTCCTCCTCGCACCCGGAGATCGTCTCGGCCGACCACCTGACCAAGGCCCAGGTCAAGAGGATCGTCGGCCTCGCCGCCGCGCGGCACATCACCATCGTCCCCGAGATCGACTCGCCGGGGCACCTCGGCGCCGTCCTCGACGCCCACCCCGACCTGCAACTGCGCAACGCGCGGGGGACGGCCACCAAGGGCGCGATCGACATATCGAAGCCGGGCGCGGCCGAGATCGTGGACGACCTGATCGACGAGTACGCCGAGGTCTTCCCCGGCGGCCAGTGGCACCTCGGCGGCGACGAGTACCAGGCGCTGACCGTCTCCGACCCGGCCGCGTCCTATCCGCAGTTGGCCGCCGCCGCCCGCGAGAAGTACGGCTCCGGCGCCACCGTCGAGGACCTCACCACCGGCTGGCTCAACGACCGCGCCGCCACCGTCCGCGCGAACCACCGCACCCCCCGCGCCTGGAACGACGGCTTCTTCCGCGGCACCTCCGTCAAGGCCGACGACGACCTGCGGGTGGCGTACTGGACCGGCAAGGAGATCGGCGCCCGGCAGCCGTCGGAGTACCTCGCGGAGGGCCGCCAGGTGATCAACTACAACGACGAGTTCCTCTACTACGTCCTCGGGCAGCCGCAGACCTTCGTCTACCCGACCGGGCAGCGCATCTACGAGCACTGGACCCCGCGCGTGATCCGGGGCACCGAGGCGGTCGACGCCCGGTACGACGACCAGATCCTCGGCGGCTCCTTCGCCGTCTGGGGCGACATCCCCGGCGCCCAGACCCAGGCTCAGGTCGCGGACGGCATCAGGCTGCCGCTGGCGGCGACCGTCCAGAAGCTGTGGGACCCGGACGCACCCGAGCTGTCCTGGGCGCGGTTCAAGGCACTGGCGGAGAAGGTGGGCTGACCCCGGGACGCCGTCCCGAACAGGGTGACGAATCGACGTCCGCCGACGCTCTTGGGGTGTGACGACTTCGACGAGTGCGACGACAGCGACCACGACGACAGCGACAGCTACCACGGCGACGGCGCGCCGGGACCCCAGGCCGCAGGCCGCCGCCCGGCCGGCCCGGTGGGCGGCGGACGCGGTGGCCGCCCTGCGCGAGGGCGCCCGGCTGCGCCTGGACTACTCGGCGCAGAGCCTGTGGCGGGTCGACCGCGTGATCGACGGCATACGCCGCGAGGACGCCCCGTACGCCGCCGTGGAGACCGTGCTGCGGGGCCTGGGCGCCTACGCCGGCGAGGTGATCGTCCGCCAGACCGGCGCCGAGTGGTGGTCGTCCGGCGGCGACCACTGGGTGCGCACCCCGGATGGGAAGCTGTGGGACCCGATGGAAGAGGCCCGCCGCCGCTACACCGGGGACGGCTCGCTGCGGCTGCTGTGCCGGGAGGCGACGGCGGGCGGGTGAGACCGGGCCGGGACCGTACGGGCGTACGGTCCCGGCCCGCCGCCCGGTCAGGGGGTGAGCGTCTGCCCGAGGCGGGCGTCCGACGGCGTGCCCAGGGTGGTCCGGCTGTAGAGCACGGAGTCGGCGAACCCGAGGCCCCGGCTGCCGCTCGGCACGTGGATCAGGACGCCGTCGGTGCCGTCCTCGCCGTCGGCGCCCAGGGTGAGGTCGGCCCGCCCGTACCCGGACAGGTCGGCGAGGGCCACGGCGGAGCCGAGCCGGTCTCCGGTCTCGGTGGAGCCGGGGACGCCGCTGGTGTCCTGGGAGACGGCGACCGAACCGGAGCCGGTGAGGCCGGCCGAGCCGCCCTTGAGCAGCAGCGCGTTGCCCGCGTCGGCGCGGTTGGCGCCGTCGCGGGTGAGGTCCTCGCCGGGGGCGCCGGCCAGGACGTCCGTGTAACCGTCGGCGTCGTAGTCGCCGGCCGAGACGGAGGTGCCGAGGGCGTCGCCGGACTCGTTGCCGCCGGGGACGGAGGCGGTGTTCTGGTGGATCACCTTCATGCCGGTGGTGGTGAACCCGCTGGAGGTGCCGAACAGCATGGTGAGCTGCCCGCCGGAGACGCCGCCGGACTCGGCGGCCACCGGCTGGCCGATGACCAGGTCGTCGTACCCGTTGCCGTTGAAGTCGCCGACCGCGAGCGACCGGCCGCCCTTGACGGAGATGACCCCGGCCTTGGTCAGGCCGGAGGCCGAGCCCGCGAAGCGGACGACGCGGCCGGTGCCGCCGGTGTCGCGGTAGTTGAGGGCGACGTCGGCGTAGCCGTCCCGGTTGAAGTCGCCGGTCGCCGCGTCGAGGTAGGCGACCGGGCCGGTGGCGGAGGTCAGGGTGCCGTACGTGGTGGCGCCGCCGCGCAGCCGGACGTTGTAGTTGCCGCCCTTGCCGGTGCCGGCCGAGAAGACGTCCGCCTTGCCGTCGGCGTTGAAGTCGCCCACGGCCACGGCGGAGCCGAGCTTCGCTCCGGTGGCGGTGACACCGGTGGTGGTGTACGAGTAACCGGACGCCAGGCCGGGGCCGTACAGCACCGTGACCGAGCCGCGGTCGGCGTGCCCGTCGGTGTCGTCCTCGCCCGGGCTGCCGATCACCAGATCGGCGTAACCGTCGCCGTTGTTGTCGCCCCAGGCGGTCGCGGTGCCGAAGGCGTCGCCGGACTCGGAGGAACCGGGCACGCCGGGGCTGTTCTGGGTGAGCGTGGCCTTCTTGGCGGTGACCGGGCCGTCCACGCCGCCGGGCACGACCCGCACGCCGTTCGCCTTCGGCACGCCGGCGACCAGGTCGGTGATGCCGTCGCGGTCGTAGTCGGAGGTGGGCAGGGCGTGCGAGATGCCCGGGGTCTTCGCGAGCGCCGCGATCCGGGAGAGCTTGGGGTAGAGGTTCTTGCCGGGGCAGGCGGTGGCGTTGGTGTCCCGGTGCCCGAAGACCCGGGGCAGCGTGATCTTGGTGCCCTTCTCGACCAGGTTGCCGTCCTGGCCCTTGGGGCTGCCGGAGGTCAGGGTGACCTTGCCGGTCGGGTCGATGCCGTACATCCCGAACTTCCACGCCACGATCCGCGCGATCGCGTCGAGGGCGGCGCGGCTGGGCCGGGCCGACTCGAAGTTGCCGAGGTAGGAGATGCCGACGGTGTTGGTGTTGAAGCCGACGTCGTGGGCGCCGGTCACCGGGAGGTCCATGCCGCCGCTGCGGCCCTCGAAGATCTGGCCGCAGCGGTCGACGAGGAAGTTGTAGCCGATGTCGTAGTAGCCGCGGGCGAAGTGCTCCTGCTGGATGGAGCGCAGCCGGGCCCGGGACTGGGCGCAGGACAGGGTGTTGTCGCTGTCCATGCCGGTGTGGTGGACGACGGCGGCGTCGATCTTCGTGCCGTAGCCCGGCGTGCCGTCGTACTCCGTGGAGGCGCCCCACTCGGCCTGGGTGATGACGGGCGGCTTGACCACCGTCGAGGGGCGGGGGGCGGGAACCGTGGAGGTCGGGGAGGGGGTCGGGGAGGGTGGTGCGGAGGTGACCGGCGGGGTCTGCGTGATCGCGGGGGACTCGGGGGTCGCCGGGACCTCGGGGGTCGCCGGGGTGTCCGAGACCCCGGTCGGCTCGGGGGCCGAGGGCTCGTCGGCGGTCGGCGGAACCGTCCCCTGGTCCGTGGCCGGGGGCGTCGCCGGGTCCGTGGCGTCCGCCGCGTACGCGGCCGGCTCCGGGCCGCCCTCCGGGTCGGTGCCCGGGTCGAGCAGCTTGACGTCCATGCCGGCCGGCTGGCCGCCCGCCTCCTCGCCGTCCGCCGTGACCACGCGCACCTCGATGCCGTCGGAGTCGCCGGTCCACAGCGAGCCGGTGCCGCCGCGGGCGGCGGCGCGTTCGCCCTCGGCGCCGTCGGCCTGGTTGGGCTCGGTGTCCAGCGGCTGCCACGGGGACCAGTCACCGCTCTCCAGGTCCCGGGTGCGCACCTCGGGCGTGCCCTTGGCCTTGGCCTCGGGGTCGTCCCAGGTCACCAGGACCGCGCTGAACCGGCCGGTGGTCCGGCGCTCCAGTCCCTTGCGGCCCCCGCTCTCGCTGTGCAGCTTGACGGTGCGGATGGTGGGTTCGCGTTCCGCACCGCCCCGGCCGTCCGCCGGCGCGGGCTGGTCGGCCGTCGCGTACGTGACGACACCCGCCGTGCTCAGTACCACGGCCCCGGCCGTCAGCCAGGCACGCCCGCGCAGACTGAGCGGTCTGTACGCATGGGTCCTGCGAGGACTCAATTACCCCACCCCTAGGAAGAAAACGTGTTCGGGTCACCTGTCACAGTAGGCCCACAGGTGTCACTGACTCAGCGTCAAGCACCGGCCAAACGTCACTCCTGGTGACGGCGCGTGCCGACGCGGTCCGCGCCTGTGACACTTCCGTGCGCCGTGACGCTGAGGAGCGTGGAGGACAGGGGCACGACCCGTCGTGCCGCACGGAGGCGGGCCCGCCCGGGCGCGCCCGCGATCCCGGCACGGACGAGGACGGTTCTTGGGCCAGAGAGGGGAACTCCGTCGCGCACCCGCGTACGACGGGGAGCTGGGGGCGGCCGTCGCGCGTGCCCAGGAGGGCGACGAGGCCGCCTTCGCGGTCGCGTACCGGATCGTGCAGCCCGGTCTGCTCGGCTATCTGCGGGGGCTGGTCGGGGACGACGCCGAGGACGTGGCGTCCGACGCCTGGCTGGAGATCGCCCGGGACCTCGGGCGGTTCCGGGGCGACGGGGCGGGCTTCCGCGGCTGGACGGCGACCATCGCCCGGCACCGGGCCCTGGACCACCTGCGGCGCCAGCGGGTGCGGCCCCGGGGGTCGGCCCTGGAGCGGGACCTGCTGGACCTGCCCGGCCCGCACTCCACCCACGACCAGGCGCTGGAGTCGCTGTCCACGGAGGCGGCCCTGACCCTGATCCGGGCGCTGCCCCGGGACCAGGCGGAGGCGGTGCTGCTGCGGGTGGTGGTCGGCCTGGACGGCCCGGCCGCGGCCCGGGTGCTGGGCAAGCGGCCGGGGGCGGTGCGGACGGCCGCGTACCGGGGGCTGAAGAAGCTGGCGCGGCAGCTCCGCGCGGACGGTGTGACGGATGAGCCGCCCCGGACGCTGGGGGAGTCGACATGACCGGCGCCGGGAACCGCCCGGCGGGCGGGCCGGAACGGGAACGGACAGAGGCGGCGGACATGGCTGGACGGCACGGCGGTCGGGGCCCTGCCGACCGCGTCCCGCTGGAGTCCCTGCTCGCCACCGCCCTGCGCGCCGACGCCGCCGGCCGTGAGGACCGGGCCCTCGCCGCGTTCCGGGACGCCCGGGACAGCGGGACGCACCAGGCGGCGCGCACCCGGCGCCGGGACGACTGGCGGCCCCGCCGGCCCGCGCGCCGGATCACCCTGTCGGTGCTGGCGGCCGGCCTCGCCCTGGGCGGCGTCGCCTACGCCGCGATCGACGCGGGCCGCCCGGCCCCCGGGGACACCGACCGCCACCGCGACCGGCCGCCCGCCGCCACGACCCCACCGCCCCCGGCCCGGCCCACCCCCGAGGCCCCCGCGCCCACCTCCGCCGACCCCACCCGCACCTCCGCCCCCGCCGACCCGGACCGGCCGGCCCCCGCCCCGGACCCCGAGGCCGACTGCCGCGCCTACGAACGGCTCCCGGACCCCGCGCGGAACGCCACCGCCTGGCGACGCCTGGTCGCGGCGGCGGGCGGCGAGGACGAGGTCGCCGCGTACTGCGCCCGCCGCCTGACGACACCCCCCACCGCCCGGCCCGCCCCACCGGACCGCCCGGCGGACCCCGGCCGGCCGACGAGGACACACCCCGGCAACGGCTCGGCGCAGAGTGCGAACAAGGGCGGGAGCAAGGGCGGGAAGCAGTGACCGGGGCACCCCGGCCGAGGCGACGGCCGGGGCCGCCACCCCCCACAGGAGAGGCCCCGGCCGTCGCGCGGCGCGGGCCGCGCGGCGGCCCGTACTTCCTACAGCGCCACCCCTGCGTTTTGTGTCACACCTCTCCGCGTCACGGCTTAGTTGCATCCTGTACGGCCAGGAGTACGGCCATGGACGGGGAGCGGTTTCAGGACGTAACGTGCCGTTCGCGCCGGTGTGCGGAGGGCGGTGCCCCGCCCCGTCCCGCGGTAGACCACCGTGGGCCACCCGAGGCGAAACAGGCGCAAAGAGAGGCGCGCGCGGTGCTGGGGGACGACGCCGAGCTGACCGCCGCGGTGCGCGCGGCACAGGACGGGGACGAGACCGCGTTCCGGACTGTGTACCGCGCGGTGCACCCGCGGCTGCTGGGCTATGTACGGACGCTGGTCGGTGATCCGGACGCCGAGGACGTGGCGTCCGAGGCATGGCTGCAGATCGCCCGGGACCTGGAGCGGTTCGACGGCGACGCGGACCGGTTCCGCGGCTGGGCCGCCCGGATAGCCCGCAACCGCGCCCTGGACCACATACGGATGCGCGGGCGCCGCCCCGCGACCGTCGGCGACGAGACCGAACTGACCGGCAAGCCCGCCTCCTCCGACACCGCCGGCGAGGCCATCGAGGCGCTCACCACCGGCACCACCCTCTCCCTCATAGCCAAGCTGCCGCAGGACCAGGCCGAGGCCGTCGTCCTCCGGGTCGTGGTCGGCCTCGACGCCAAGACCGCCGCCCGGACCCTGGGGAAACGTCCCGGCGCCGTCCGCACCGCCGCCCACCGCGGTCTGAAGCGCCTCGCCGAACTCCTCGGCGCCGATGCGGAATCGGCCGACGCGCTCGACGCGCTGCCCGCCCAGCGAGAACCGCGCGCCCGTGCGGCGACGTCCGCCACTGTGACGCATACGCGTGCGCGGACGCAGAGGGACATGTGATGGCCGACGAGCAGGACAGGTGGCTGGACCGCGAAACGGCGGAGCTTTTGCTGCGCGGGGAGTCGCTGGAGTCGGTCGACCCCGCGGTCCGCGACCGGGCCGAACGGCTCGCCTCGACCCTCGCCGCGCTGTCCGCCCCGACCCCGCCGACCAGCGGTGAACTCCCCGGCGAGGCCGCCGCCCTGGCCGCCTTCCGCGAGGCGCGCGCCGCCTCCGCCGACGCGGCGGGCGCCGGGTCCGGCGTCCCCGGCCGGGATGCCCGGGGCCGGGGCCTCGACGCCGGGCTGGTCCGGCTCGGCGGGCGCGACAACGATGCCGGGCGCCCGCGCCGGACCCGCCCGCTGAAGCTGGGGCTGGCCGCCGCGCTCACCGCCGGCATGGTCGGCGGCGCCGGGATCGCGGCCGCAACCGGAGTCCTGCCGACGCCCTTCGGCGACCACCGCGCCCCCGACCCCGCCGCCTCCGTCTCCACCGCCGCCACCCCCGACCGCCCCCCGGCCTCCCCGTCGGCCCGCACCACCGCCCCGCACGACGAGGCCGGCGCCGGGCACGCCCCCGGCGCACCGGACCCCACCGGCGAGCGGGACCGCACCTCCGCCTGCCGGGACATCCGCGCCGGCAAGGAACACGACGCCCTGCGCAAGCACGGCCCGCGCACGCCGCCCGACGCCGAGTGCGAGAAGCGGGGCCACGGCGGCAAGGCCGACGGCGACGACGGCGACAAGGCCGACGGCAGGAAGGGAACGACCGGCGAGTCCCAGGGCGGCAACGGCAACAGGGGGAACGGCCAGAACGGCCAGAACGGTAACAAGGGGAGTAACGGCAACAACGGCAACAGGGGCAACAGCGACAAGGCCAACGGCAACAGCGACAAAGCCAACGGCAACAACGGCAACAACGGCAACACCGAGAAGAAGAGCCGGGGCAAGGGCCCGCAAGGCAGCGGCGCCTCGGGCGCGGGCGGTGCCGCCGACGCGCACCGTCCCGTACCCCCGCACACCCCCTCCGACCAGCACGGTTCCCCACGCGGAAAAAAACCTTCCGCCAAGGAGTGACACTTTCGGCCCGCCCGGCGCAGTACTGGGTGAGCCGACTGGTCATCGGCTGTCGCACCGAGCCGGGGTTCCCCCCGTACCCGCGGCTCGTGCACCTCGGCGCGGGTGGGACATGTTCCCCCGGTCCCGCCCGCGCCCTCTCCGCCTCACCGGTGGACGACGACCTTGTCGCCGGTGCGGACCCGCGCGTACAGGTCGGCGATCGCCGCCTCGTCCCGGACGTTGACGCAGCCGTGCGAGGCGCCGGCGTAGCCCCGGGCCGCGAAGTCGGACGAGAAGTGCACCGCCTGGCCGCCGCTGAAGAACATGGCGTACGGCATCGACGTGTCGTAGAGCGTCGACCAGTGGTTCCGGGACTTCCAGTAGACCTCGAAGACGCCGTCGCGGGTCGGCGTGTACCGGGAGCCGAAGCGGACCGCCATCGTCGCCAGGGTGCGGCCGTCGACCATCCAGCGCAGGGTGCGGCTGGTCTTGCTGATGCACAGCACCCGGCCGGTCAGGCAGCGCGGGTCGGGCGCGGCGGCGGGCTGGCCGCCCATCAGGTACAGGTCCCAGTAGCCCGGTTCGCGGGTCATCGCCAGCAGCTTCTGCCAGGTGACGCGGTCCGTCCGGCCGGTCGCGGGCAGGCCGCGCTTGCCCTGGAAGCCGCGGACCGCGCGCTCGGTCAGCTCGTCGTAGGTGCCGGTCGGACCGTCGAACAGCCAGGCGATCTGGCGCAGCCGGGCCTGGAGTTCGCGGACGTCCCGGCCGGTGTCGCCGCGGGACCACAGCACGGCGGGCGCGGGTCCCGCACGGCCCGGGCCGTCCGCGCCGTCCGACCGGTCCGGGGAGTGCGTGTCCCGCCGGTCCGGGGGGTCCGACTGCCGCGGCCCGGGGTCCGGGGACCGACGACCGGGGTCCGGGTCCCGCGGTCCGGGGTCCGAGGTCCGGCCCGCAGGGGTGCCGCCCGGGAACTCGATGCGGATCGGTGCGCGCGACCCGCCGCCCTCGCCCGTGCCCTGGACCGTGCAGCCGCAGGCCACCGCCAGGACCAGCAGCGCGGCCGACGCCTTGCCCGTGCCCCGCATCGCGCGCCTCCCCGATCGGCTCACCGGTGTCACCCCTCATGCATCCCCGCGCGGCACACGGCGTTAACGGAATCGCACGGTTGTGTGTGACCCGGACCGCGACCATGCTGTGAGCAAGGTCCCAGCGTGCTCCCCTCCACCGGGCGCGCGCGGCGCCGCTACGCTCCGACCAGAAGTCGGGCGTACCAGCCGGTAACCAGTGAGTAACTGCTCAGCGGGAGGCAACCATCCATGGCGCGTGAGTCGGAGTCCGGACTGCCCATCGAGCCGGTGTACGGGCCCGACGCCCTCACGGGCTGGAACCCCGCCGAGAAGCTGGGCGAGCCGGGCGCCTACCCCTTCACCCGGGGCGTGTACCCGTCGATGTACACGGGACGGCCCTGGACGATGCGCCAGTACGCCGGTTTCGGCACGGCGACGGAGTCCAACGCCCGGTACAAGCAGCTCATCGCCAACGGCACCATGGGCCTGTCGGTCGCCTTCGACCTGCCCACCCAGATGGGCCACGACTCCGACGCGCCGATCGCGCACGGCGAGGTCGGCAAGGTCGGCGTGGCGATCGACTCGATCGACGACATGCGGGTGCTGTTCGACGGCATCCCGCTGGACAAGGTCTCCACGTCGATGACGATCAACGCCCCGGCCGCCCTGCTGCTGCTCCTCTACCAACTCGTCGCCGAGGAACAGGGCGTCGGCGCGGACAAGCTGACCGGCACCATCCAGAACGACGTGCTGAAGGAGTACATCGCGCGGGGCACGTACATCTTCCCGCCCAAGCCCTCGCTGCGGCTGATCGCCGACATCTTCAAGTACTGCCGGGCCGAGATCCCGAAGTGGAACACCATTTCGATCTCCGGCTACCACATGGCGGAGGCGGGTGCCTCGCCCGCGCAGGAGATCGCCTTCACCCTCGCCGACGGCATCGAGTACGTCCGCACGGCGGTCGCCGCCGGGATGGACGTGGACGACTTCGCGCCCCGGCTGTCGTTCTTCTTCGTGGCCCGGACCACGATCCTGGAGGAGGTCGCCAAGTTCCGTGCCGCCCGCCGGATCTGGGCGCGGGTGATGAAGGAGGAGTTCGGCGCCAAGAACCCCAAGTCGCTGATGCTGCGCTTCCACACCCAGACCGCCGGGGTGCAGCTCACCGCGCAGCAGCCCGAGGTCAACCTGGTCCGGGTGGCCGTGCAGGGCCTCGCGGCGGTGCTCGGCGGCACCCAGTCGCTGCACACCAACTCCTTCGACGAGGCCATCGCGCTGCCCACCGACAAGTCCGCCCGGCTCGCCCTGCGCACCCAGCAGGTGCTCGCCTACGAGACGGACGTGACGGCGACCGTCGACCCGTTCGCCGGGTCCTACGTCATCGAGAGCATGACCGACGACGTGGAGGCGGCGGCGCTGGAGCTGATGCGCAAGGTCGAGGACTTCGGCGGCGCGGTCAGCGCGATCGAGCACGGCTTCCAGAAGAGCGAGATCGAGCGCAGCGCGTACCGGATCGCCCAGGAGACCGACTCCGGCGAGCGGGTCGTGGTCGGCGTCAACCGGTTCCAGTTGGACGAGGAGGAGCCCTACGAGCCGCTCCGCGTCGACCCCGCCATCGAGGCGCAGCAGGCCGAGCGGCTCGCCCGGCTGCGCGCCGAGCGCGACCAGCCGGCCGTCGACTCCGCCCTGACCGCGCTGCGGAAGGCCGCCGAGGGCGAGGACAACGTGCTGTACCCGATGAAGGAGGCGCTGCGGGCACGGGCCACGGTCGGCGAGGTGTGCGACGCGCTGCGCGGGGTGTGGGGGACGTACGTACCGTCAGACGCGTTCTGACCCACCAGACCCACCAGACCCACCGGACCCACCAGACCCACCAGACCCACCGGACCCACCAGGCACCTTCTGACCCATCAGGCACCTTCTCGACCACCGGACCCCCGCTGCCCCGCCGGACACTCGTGCGAGACTCCCTCTCATGTTCGGCGTCATCGACCTTCCCACGTATCTCGCGGGCCTCGTCCTCATCGTCCTGCTGCCCGGCCCCAACTCGCTGTACGTCCTCTCCGTCGCCGCCCGCTGCGGGGTCCGCGCCGGGTACCGGGCGGCGGCCGGGGTCTGGTGCGGGGACGTCGCGCTGATGACCCTGTCGGCCGCCGGGGTGGCCTCGCTGCTCCAGGCCAACCCGCTGCTGTTCGGTGCCGTGAAGTACGCGGGCGCCGGCTATCTGACCTGGCTGGCGATCGGGATGCTGCGGGCCGCGTGGGCGATGTGGCGGACCCGGCGCCAGGAGAGCGCCGCCGAGGCGGCGCCGGCGGCCGGTCCCGAGGAGCGGCCCTTCCGCCGGGCGCTGGTGGTCAGCCTGTTCAACCCGAAGGCGATCCTGTTCTTCGTCGCCTTCTTCGTGCAGTTCGTCGACCCGGGGTACGCCTATCCGGCGCTGTCGTTCGTGGTGCTCGGCGCGTTCGCGCAGTTGTTCAGCTTCCTGTACCTGAGCGCGCTGATCTTCAGCGGCACCCGGCTCGCCGCCGCCTTCCGCCGCCGCCGGAGGCTGTCGGCGACGGCCACCTCGGCGGCGGGGGCGCTGTTCCTCGGGTTCGCCGCGAAGCTGTCGCTGGCCGGTACGTAAGGGGTCAGGCGAGCGCCACGCGGGCCAGGTAGTCGCCGAGGCCCTCCGCGGCGGCATCGCCGGCCCAGCCGACGTACCCGTCCGGGCGGACGAGGAACAGCCCGGTGCCGTACGCCGGATGGGCCGCGGCGCGCACCACCCGTACCGCGTCCGGCAGCGCGGGCGGGGCGGTGTCCAGGGCGAGCAGGGTCCAGTGCGGGCCCCGGCAGGCGTCGAAGACCCGGGTGCCGTCCAGGACGGCGTCGGGGGCGCGGTCACCGGCCCGTACCGGACCGTCGGGGGCCGGCCGGGTCTCCCGGGCCAGCGAGGAGTCCCGGTAGCCGAGGTCGAGCTGCGCGGTCGCCCTGCCGCGCCGCACCTCGCCCCGGTGGACGCCGGTGGTCAGCCCGAGCATCTCGGCGGCGACCCGGCGGCGCTCCTCCTCGTAGGTGTCCAGCAGTGCCGGGTCGGCGCCGCCGGTCAGTACCGCGCCCAGCTTCCAGCCCAGGTTGTAGGCGTCCTGGACGCTGGTGTTCAGCCCCTGTCCGCCGGCCGGCGAGTGGAGGTGCGCCGCGTCCCCGGCGAGCAGGACACGGCCCGCCCGGAACCGGTCGGCGAGCCCCTCGCGGGGCCGGAAGTCCGAGGCCCACCGCACCTCCGTCACGTGCTCAGGGGCCAGGTGGGTGCGGGCGGCGACGGTCTTGCGGATGCCCTCCAGGGAGAGGTCCACGTCGGTGCCCGCCGGGAAGCGGGCGGTGACCTGGAAGTCGTCGGTGCCGGCCAGCGGGCAGAGGGCGAGCAGGCCCTCGCCGTCGTCGCCCGGCGGGAAGAGGTGCCAGTTCTCCCGGTCCAGGCCGGTGATCCGCACGTCCGCGACGAGCGAGGGCCCCGGGTCGACGGCCCGGCCCGTCACCGGGACGCCGACCGCGCGGCGCACCGCCGAGCGTCCGCCGTCGGCGGCGACCGCGTACCGGGCGCGCAGTGCGCTGCCGTCGGCGCAGCGCACCCGGACCTCCGCCTCGTCCTGGTCGAGGCCGACGACCTCCCGGCCGAAGAGGATCCGCCCGCCCAGTTCCTCCAGCCTCGCCCGCAATATCCGCTGGGTGCGCCACTGCGGCACCATCCACGGCTCGGTGTACGGGGCCTGCTCGGTCGGCTCGATCGGGTCCCACAGGGCGTGCTCGCCGAGCCGCTCGCCGTCCCGCCAGATCATCCCCACCGGATAGCGGCCGCCCGCCGCGCGGATCGCGGCCAGCACGCCGAGGTCGTCGAAGACCTCCAGGGTGCGCGGCTGGAGGCCCTTGCCGCGCGAACCGGGGAAGAGGCCGTCCGCCTTCTCCAGGACCAGCGCGGCGATCCCGCGCCGGGCCAGGTCGATGCCGAGGGCGAGCCCGGTGGGGCCGGCGCCCACGATCAGTACGTCCGTCTGCACGATGCCGCTCCTTAACGCCGTTAAGTGCCCGTCCCGGCAAGCGTGCCCTTAACGTCGTTAAGGTGTCAAGCGCGGTCAGGGTAGGTTGGCCCGGTGAGCACGGAACGCCGGGCGCCGCTGGACCGCGCGCGGGTCGCGGAGACCGCCCTGAAGCTGCTGAACGAGGTGGGCCTGGAGGGCCTCACCCTGCGCGCCATCGCCAAGGAGCTGGACGTCAAGGCGCCCGCCCTGTACTGGCACTTCAAGGACAAGCAGGCGCTGCTGGACGAGATGGCCACCGAGATGTTCCGGCGGATGGTGGCCGGCACCGCCCTCGACCCGGCCGACACCTGGCGGGACCGCCTGCTGAAGGTCAACCGGGGACTGCGCGCGGCGCTGCTCGGCTACCGCGACGGCGCCAAGGTGTTCAGCGGCTCACGCTTCACCGGCATCGAGCACGCCGAGCAGATGGAGGAGAACCTGACGCTGCTCACCGGCACCGGCCTCACCCTCCCCCAGGCCGTGCGGGCGGTGACCACGACGTACCTCTACACCCTCGGCTTCGTCACCGAGGAACAGGGCGTCCAGCCCTCGCCGGGCAGCCCGCGCGACGGCTTCGACCTGGCCGAACGCGCCCGGATGCTGGCGGACTTCCCGCTCAGCGCGGCGGCCGGACCGGAGCTGTTCGCCGACTACGACCGCCACTTCGAGGAAGGTCTCGACCTGCTGCTCACCGGGATCGCCGCCCGCTACGGCATCGACTGAGACCCGGCGCCCGTACGGCACCGACCGGGGCCCCGCCCCCGCTACGGCATCGGCTGAGCGCGCTCCGGGCGCGGCCGGGACAGCGCCGCCCGCAGTTGCGGCGTCAGCGGCGTCTCCACGAACCGGTACAGCAGCCAGGCCAGCACCAGCATCGCCGCCACCGTCAGGCCGAAGGTCGCCGCCGACGGCACGCCCAGCCTCTGGTGCAGGGCGTCGATCAGCACCCAGCCCAGGTGCTCGTGCACCAGGTAGAACGGGTACGTCAGTGCCCCCGCCAGCGTCAGCCAGCGCCAGTTCGCCCAGCGCAGCCAGCCCAGCGCGATCGCCGCCACCGCCGCGAAGCCGAACGTCACCACGGCGATGATGCCCAGCGAGGACCGGTAGGAGAAGTCGTCCGGGCCCGCCGGGTGCCACAGCGACTCCACCGCCTGCTGCTGGCCGATCAGCAGGCTCACCCCCACGATCCCCCAGGCGTACACGTCCCGCCGGTCGCGGTGGACCAGGTACAGGCCGATGCCGCCGACGAACAGCGAGGCGTACTCCGGCATCAGCACCAGGTCGAGCACCGGCTCGTCGGCCGCGGCGGCGATCACGGCGGCCAGCGTCCAGCAGGCGCAGAACATGATCACCCGCCGCCGGGTGGCGCCCGGCAGCACGACGCAGAGCGCGAACAGCGCGTAGAACCGCACCTCGACCCAGAGCGTCCAGCACACGCCCAGCACCCGGTCGGCGCCCAGCGGCTGCTGGAACATCGTCAGGTTCACCAGCGCGTCGCTCGGCGACACCGCCTCGTAGGCCACCGCCGGCAGCGCGAAGACGGCCGCCACCAGGACGACCGCCACCCAGTAAGCGGGCAGCAGCCGGGCGGCGCGGGAGGCGAAGAACGACCGCAGCGGTCGTCCCCAGCCGCTCATGCAGATCACGAAGCCGCTGATCACGAAGAAGATCTGCACGCCCAGGCAGCCGTAGGCGAACCACGAGTGCAGCGTGGGGAACTGGTGCTTGGGCGAACTGCCCCAGGCCACGGTGATGTTCCCGCCGCGCCCGCCGAAGTGGTACGCGGCCACCATCAGCGCGGCCAGCAGCCGCAGCCCGTCCAGGGCGTGCAGCCGGGGCCGTGCCCGGCGGGCCGGGGCGGGAGCCGGTGCCGCGCCCGGCACCGCGTCCGGCGGCCGGGTCGGTTCGGGCGCCGGGCGCACGGTGGTGCTGGTCACGGAGTTCCCCTCGTCGGGCCGGAGGCTGAGGACGCGCTGTGCATGCGCTGTGGACGTCTCAGCACATTAGTCCGAATCGAGGGAACGACAGATCGACAGGCCAACGATTCGCCCGGTAGTACCAGTGCGTTCATCCGGATGTCGTTTTTGCTTCCTAAATTCTCCCGACAACCAACATCGCTTGGGAAAAAGCAGAAAAGAAGACCAGGAGTGCCATGACGAGGGTCCAGAACAGGCGGTCACGTACCGGTGGGGGTGAGCTGGACGACTGTCTGCGTGCCTGCGCCGTGCACAGCGGCAAACTCGTCGGCAGCCTCGACCGGCGGCGCGGCGAACTCGCCGAGCAGTTGCGCAAGCTGCTCGTGGTGTGGGGCACCTACCGCATCGACGCGCCCGCCGCCGTTGCCCCGTCCGGCGCCACCGCCCTGCTCAAGCGGGCGGTGAAGGGCGCCGCCGCCCCCGTCGCCGGGGCCGCCATCCCCAACGAGCTGCTCGACGCCCTGCTCGCGGTCGCCAACAAGGCCCTGCAGTGCGGGTACGACGACGAGCTGAACCTCGCCCTGGTCATCAGCGACACCGTCCTCGCCCAGCGGAAGAACTCCCGGGCCGGCTGGCGGCTGCGGGCCCGGCTGCTGGAGGCCCTCGGCGAGGAGACCGAGGCGGTCGAGGCGTACGAGAAGTACCTCAGCCTCACCGACGACGACGGCTTCGGCGTCCGCGCCCGCATCGCCGGCCTGCGCGGCGGCGCCGACAAGGAGCGCGAGCTGCTCGACCTGCTGGCCCGGCAGTGCCCGGCCGCCCGCGAGCACGCCCGCGGCGAGGCCACCGACGTCTGGGCCGAGGGGCTGGCCGCGCACGCCGCCGGCGACTGGGCCGCCGCCGAGCCGCGCCTGGTGGGAGCGCTCCTGATCCTCGCCGAGGAGCAGGCCCCGGTCGCCGACCGGCAGCAACTGCTCAGCCAGTACCTGGAGCTGCGCACCGCCGTCGACCAGGACCTGACCGCGCTCACCCCGGTCCTCGGGCTCTACGCCGAACAGCGCCGCAGCCGGATGCGCGGCCCGGTCGCCGACCCGACCATCGGGGGCGTGCGGTGGATCACGCTGGGCGAGTTCCGCAACCAGATCGCCGGCAAGTCGATCTGCCTGATCGCCAATTCCGGCCGGGTCGGCGCCAGTTCGATGGGCGCCGAGATCGACGCCTACGACCTGGTGGTGCGCTTCAACTCGTACAAGATCGACCCCAAGCACACCGGCAGCCGGACCGACATCCACGCCACCATCCACAAGCACGGCTTCAACTGGGAGAAGCAGGTCACCACCCGGCTGGTCTTCGGCGGCATCTCCGGCGACTGGAAGTGGTCGCTGCGCAACCGCCTGGTCCCCGGCGCCCAGACCTACCTCGGCGACGAGTCGCTGCGCTGGCCGGTGCGGAACATCGGCCGCCTCGGCACCGACGCCTGGTCCGGCATCCCGACCACCGGCTTCAACATGCTGTTCCTGCTGGACTTCCTGGACGTCAGCCCCAAGCTCGACCTGATCGGCTTCGACTTCTACGAGAGCGGCGCCTACCGCGTGCCCGAGGCGATGAAGCTGGCCATCACGTCCGTGCACGAATACACCAGCGAGAAGGAATGGGTCATGCAGCGGGCCCAGAGCGTGACCGACATGAGGATATCCCTGCGATGACGACGACCCTCTCCACGCCGGCCACCGCCCTCCCGGCGACGGCGGCCCACGACCTCACCGGCAAGCGCCGCATCGCCTTCGCGTCCTACGTCGACGAGAACTACCTGCCCGGTTTCCTCGTCCTGCTGCGCAGCCTCGCCCTGTCCAACCCGAGCGTCTGCGAGGACTTCGTCGTCCTCTACGACGACCTGCGCCCCGGCTCCATCGCCAAGATCCACGCCCTGCACCCGCGGATCGTGCTGCGCCGGGTGAACGCCGAGCACTACGACTCGTACAAGAAGGGCGACCAGGACAACTACCTGGTCCGCAAGGCGTACTTCATCCTCGACGTCTTCCGCATCCGCGAGTACGACACCATCATCACCCTCGACACCGACATGGTCGTCCTCGGTGACCTGGGCGAGCTGCTCAAGCTCCGCGAGGGCCTGGCGGCCGTGCCGCAGTTCTTCTACGGGCAGCACAAGCTCAACTCCGGGCTGCTGGTCATCCAGCGCGAGTACCTGTCCGACGAGTTCTGCGCCAAGCTGGACGCCACCGGCCGCAGCGGCGACTACGAGCTGGACAAGCACGACCAGGGCATCCTCAACGCCGTCCTGAACGGCGACTTCGTCCGCCTCGACGCCCGGTACAACTTCGTCAAGCGGCGGCTCTCCGGCGACCTGCCGGTGCCGGAGGACACCGCGATCCTGCACTTCACCGGGCGGCACAAGCCCTGGCAGGGCGGCGAGTCCGGGTACACGCAGGCGGAGGACCGCTGGCGCGAGTTCCAGATGTCCGACGCCGAGTTCCACGCCGCCTACCTCAACTCCTCCGGCGGCCTCCACCACGACCTGCTGGTGCACTACGGCACCCCGCACGTCAGGCGCACCGGCAACGTGGAGTACGCCCGCAAGGTGGCCGCCGCGCACATCGCGGCCGGCGACTACCAGGACGCCGTCGACATCCTCTCCAGCGTGCGCATCCCGCTCGACGAGGCGTGGCCGCACGAGGTCCTCGGGCACGCCCTGATGAGCGTCTCCCGGTACGAGGAGGCCAAGGCCCAGTTGCTGCTGGCCACCGCCGCCCCCAACCGGGCCGCCACCGCCTACGCCCGGCTCGCCCAGATGGCCTGGGTGCACGGCGACAACGCGGAGGCGCTGACGTACGCCACGGCCGGCCTCGCCGTCGACCCCACCCACCGCTCCAGCCGCCTGTGGGCGCAGCGCGCGGCCAGTGTGCCCGCGCAGGAGCTGGGCGCCCCCGAGGACCAGCTCGCGCACGTCGCGTTCTACATGGACCGGCAGGGCAACGCCGGGGACAAGCTGCTCCCGGAGACGGTACGGCTCGGCTTCGGCGCGGACACCACCAGCCGGCGCTGGCACTCGGTGCACGCCCACCGCCTGTTCGACAAGGCCGCCCTGGAGCGGGTCAACGCCCGGCGCGGACTGGTCATCGGCGGCGGCGGCCTGTTCATCCCGGACACCATGCCCAACGGCAACAGCGCCTGGCAGTGGAACGTCCCCGACGAGCACCTGCGCGCCATCGATGTGCCGATCATGGTGTACGCGGTCGGGTTCAACGCCTTCGACGGGCAGTCCTACCGGGCCGGGCGGTTCCGGGAGAGCCTGCGGCTGCTGGTGGAGAAGTCCGCGTTCTTCGGGCTGCGCAACCACGGCTCCATCGCCAAGGTACGGGCCATGCTCCCGCCCCACCTCCAGGACAAGGTCCGCTTCCAGCCCTGCCCCACCACGGTCAGCCGCCAGTTGGTCCCCGGCTGGACCGACCCGTCGTACCGCGAGGACACCGTCCTGCTGAACGCGGCCTACGACCGGGCGGGCCTGCGCTTCGGCCACGACTACGGGCACTTCCTCGCCGAGATGGCCAAGGCGGTGCGGGCCATCGGCGCGCACACCGAGGTCCGGTGCGTCGCGCACTCGCTGGACGACGAGAAGATCGCCTTCGATCTCCGCCGCGAGCACGGCATATCGCTGCCGGTGATCCCGATGTACGACTTCGACAACGACGAGATCCGCGATCTGTACGCCAAGACGCGGCTGGTCATCGGGATGCGCGGGCACGCCGGCATGATCCCGTTCGGGGTCGGCACGCCGATCGTTTCGCTGATCTCGCACCCGAAGATGGCGTACTTCCTGGCCGACATCGAGCGGCCCGAGTGGGGCGTGTCGGTGCACGACAAGAACCTGGGCGCGGTCCTCACCGAACGGGCGATCGACATCCTGGACCACCACGCGGCGACCGTCGCCGATGTGCACGAACGCCAGCAGTCCCTGTGGAAGGTCACCGAGGCCAACGCGGCGGACATCCGGGCGATCCTCGGCGCGTGAGCAACGCCGTGCGCCCCCCGACCGGGGGGCGCACGGCGTTTTCGCTGTCCGTCAGCGGCCGACGGCCTTCTTCACCAGCTTGCCCAGCTTCGAGCCGCCGCCGTGCCGCTCGCGGTCCTGCTCGTACGCCGTGCGCAACTGCGTGAAGTGGTCGGCGCGGGTCCGGCTCAGGTATGCGTCGCCGGTCAGCGGCTTGGCCAGGGCCCAGGCCCGCTTGTGGTCGCCGGCGTAGTGGGCGACGTACGCCTTGGCGAACTCCAGGACCGAGGTGAAGGGGATGCCGCCGGTGTGGTCCCGGTCGAGCCGGTCCTGCACGGCGGAGATCAGGTCGAGTTTCTCGTCGACCGTGTAGGCGTCCTGCGCGATGGTCCGCAGCACTTCCTCGGGGATCGGGCGGACCACCTCGAAGGCGAGCGTGGAGCGGATCGGCGGCCCGGCGATCTCGATGTACGGCAGCAGCGCGCCGGTGCTGTGGTGCAGCCACGGCAGCCGGGGCCCGGCGAAGTCCTGGTGCAGCACCACCGAGCCGGGCCGCAGCCGGGTCAGGAACCGCTCGGTGACGCAGCGGAAGACCCGGGCCGTCTTGGCGATGTCGATGTGCAGGAACTCCACCGGGCTGGTGTCGTGCGGGTCGGAGGTCTGCCACAGGTCCCCGGCGTGGATCTCCAGGAACGGCAGGAACGGCTCCAGGTGCCGGCGGAAGTCGTCCAGGAAGGAGTTGCCGTCCTCGGGCTTGGTCCCGGCGGTGAAGAACTTCTCGCTGGCGAAGGTGCCCTTGCCGACGCGGAAGAAGTCGTAGGCGTGCAGCTTCCCGGTCCGCTCGTCGAAGACCGGGCTCTCCTTCAGCCCCAGCGCCAGCGCGTACGTCGAGCCGCCCCCGCCGGAGCCCAGTTCCACGATCCGGTCCCGGCCGGTGAGGTGGTGCCGCCCCAGCAGATAGAGGAACCGCAGCTCCCAGGTGCTGACCTGGGAGTAGGGGATCGTGTCCGGGAGCTGCACGTCGTCGAGGAGCGGGTAGAGCCGACCGAGGTTCGTCATGGATGCCTCACGGGTTCGATGGCGCAAGAAGCAGGCGGCATCCGCGATACTAGAGGGACGAACCAGGGTTCACCATGGATTGCATGGAGTAACCGGCCCTTTGGCTTACGTTTCCATGGGTTTCGCGTGCTGTTCACCGCCGGGCCCTGGACGGCTCAGCGGCGCACCACCCGCCGCTGGAGGCTGCGGGCGGTGCGGGCCACCCGGCGGACCGTCGCGTTGCGCGGCAGGAAGCCGAGCTGCGCCGGCACCCCGCCGGGCAGGCCCAGGGAGGTCAGGCGCTTCTTCTTGAAGTAGCGCCAGGTCCGCTCGTCCAGTCGGGCCGCCAGGTACCGCTCGGTCTCCGCGCGCAGCCCCGGCAGGATCTTCGGCTGCATGGTGAAGCCGACGGCCCGCACCAGATCGGCGAGGTCCGCCGGGTCCAGGGCGCCGGTCCCGGCGGCGACGGCCGCCCGGTCGGTCAGGTCGGGCAGCAGCGCGTCCACGATCGTCACCGGCATCCGGTTGCTGTTCTCGAACGGCGACAGCCGGTCCAGCAGCGTGTCCGTGCCGATCCGGGCGACCGGCAGGCCGTACAGCGCGGAGGCGGTGATCAGGGCCGTGGAGAAGCAGCCGACCACCAGCGCCGGGCGGGTGCGCTGGTAGAGCACCTCGGCGAGGACCGGCGCGTCCAGCACGGTCAGGTCGGCGCCGAGCAGCTCGGCCTCCTGCTCCAGGGTGCGGGTGAAGCGGGCCGGCGCGGTCGGGTGCGGCTTGAACACGATCCGGGTGTGGCCGAGCGCGACGGCGCCCTTGAGCATCCGTACGTGCAGGTCCTCCTCCTGCTCGGCGGTGAGGATGTTCAGCGCCGACAGGTACTGGCCGAGCAGCAGCGCGGGCTCCTCGACCTCGGGCAGGTCCGCGCCGGTGTCGACCAGCTCGGCCAGCACCTTGGTGAACGCGCCGGTCGGCACCACCTCGGGCGCGACGCCGAACTCGGTGAGCAGCAGCGGGCGCAGGCCCGGCACCAGGTCCAGGTGGAGCAGCCGCTCCACCCGGGTGCCGACCAGCGGGTCGATCTTGTTGCGGGTCGGCCCGTAGCTCATCAGGCCGTCCGCGTACACCGTGACCGGCGCGTCGGTGAGGATCTGCGCCACCCCGAGCGCCGGGTTGACCTGGATGGACTCCACGGCGAGCGCGATGTCGTCGTCGCCGATGCCCCAGGCCAGCCGCAGATACCGCTCCCACATCGGGACGTCGTCCGGGCGCGGTGCCCAGGCCCCCGGGTGGAACGGGAAGATCGTCTCGTTCCAGGACACCACGTCGTCGAACCGGGACCGCAGGTGCTCGAAGCCCGGCATCGCGTCCACCGCCGGGGTCGTCTCCGGGGTGGTCGCGTTGTTCGACACCAGCAGGATGCGCCGGTCGGCCGGGGCGAAGCAGCCGGCGTCCAGGGCGGCGGCCAGCGTCGCGGTGCCGTACAGCGTGGACGCCAGGAAGACTTGCGTGGTCACGCCGCCACCTCCGTGCCCTGCACCGGACGGCGGCGCAGCCTGCGCAGCTTGGCGGCCCGCTCGGCGTCCATCGAGGCCAGCGCGTCGTCGAGCACGTCCTGCGGCATCCGCCGCAGCGCGGCGGTGCTCATCGCCTTCAGTTTCCGGGCCACGGGCGCCTCGAACCTTTCGATGGAACCGAGATGGTGGGAGATGATCGCGCAGTACGTGCGCACCGCCTTCGGCAGCAGCGCCGCCGCCTCCGGGTCGGCGGCCGTCTCGTCGATCACCTGGTCGAAGGCGCGCACGAAGTCGAGCTGCCGGGCGTCGCCGACCTGGGTGAGCGAGGAGGCGACCCCGCGCCGGTAGAAGACGCCGAGCAGGCTGGTCACCGCGAACGAGTCGGCCTCGCGGTGCAGCTTCCAGATCCACGGCCGGTCCTCGGCGGTGCGCAGCCCGTGGGTGAAGTGCAGCAGGCCGCGGTCGACCAGCCTGCGGTGGTAGATGCCGGCCCAGGCGTAGGCGTAGTCGACGGAGGTGGTGCGGTGGGCGGGCAGGATCGCCCCGCGCGGGGACAGCACCACATTGCGCCGGCCGTGCGGCACCCGGTGCACCGACCGGGCCCGCGCGGTGCACTGCACATGGTCGGTGCGCACGAAGTCGCAGCCCAGGTCCTCGATGGCGGCGACCAGCTTGGCGTAGTACCCGGGCGCCAGCCAGTCGTCGCCGTCCAGGAAGGTCAGGTACTCCCCGCGGGCCGCGTCGATACCGGTGTTCCGGGCGGTCGCCAGACCGCCGTTCTCCTCGTGTCTGATCAGCACCGCCCCCGGCAGCTCGCGCTCCGCGCGCGCGAGCAGGTCCGCGGTCCCGTCGGTGGAGCGGTCGTCGACGAGAATGAATTCGAAGTCCTCGCGCGCGTTGGCACGCAGACTGCGCAGGGCATCGGGGACGTATGGCCGCACGTTGTAGAACGGCACGATGACGGAGAGCTTGAGCACGTCACGGACGTTAGGCGGCGGCCCGGCACACGGCTTTACCCGCACCTTGATACCGGGTGAACGCCGTATGGCGAAGCCGTGACGCGAACACTTTTCCGAGCGTCCGACGAGCCGATTCTCCATTCGGCGGTGTGCTGTTAACCGTTTGTTGTGTTCGGGTTGGGCCGCACCTCGCCATCGCTTCCTAGCGTCATCGACGTGCCAGCCAGTCCAACGAAGCCCCTGCGGGTGGCGGTCCTCGCGGATTCCGACACCCGGTGGAAATGGGGCGCGCTCACCGCGAACCGCATCGCCCCGCGGCAGGCCGGCCGGACGGAACTCCGTCTGGACGGCTATCTGCTGCGCGGCCGTGCGACCCCCACCGCCCGCCAGTTGCGGGAGGTCGGCGTCAGCGCCGACTCCCTCGACGAGGTCACGGCGGTGGAGTTCCTGCGCGCCATGGGCGAGAAGCCGTACGACATCCTGGTCCTCGCCCTGGTCGGCGGCGGCGTCCAGGCCATGCTGCACGGGCTCGGCCGGGTCTGGGCCGACCGCGCCGACCGCCCCGTCGTCGTCACCGGCTATGTCGGCGTCGTCTACGAGAAGCTCGCCGACGGCCTGCTGCTGCGGCACGGCGCCGACCTGGTGCTCGCCAACTCCCGCCAGGACGCGGAGCGCTTCCGCGCCGTGTACGAAGGGGTGGGCGCCGACGCGGGCGCGGTGACCGAGGTCGCGCTGCCCTTCCTCGGCGGCGCCGCCTACACCGGCGAGCACGACCCGTACACCGTCGTCTTCGCCGCCCAGCCCTCCGTTCCCGACAGCCGCCGGGACCGTACGTACCTGCTGGAGCGGCTGATCCGGCACGCCCGCAAGCACCCCGAGCGGGAGGTGCTGCTCAAGCTGCGGTCCAAGCCCGGCGAGCACACCACCCACATCGAGGAACTGCCGTACCAGAAGCTGGTGCAGCGGGCCGATCCGCCGCCCAACTTCCGCCTCGTCTACGGACACATGGGCGAGGTCCTGGACCGCACCGACCTGCTGGTCACCGTCAGCTCCACGGCCGCCCTGGAGTCCCTGCACCGCCGCATCCCCACCGTCGTCCTCACCGACCTCGGGGTCCGCGAGGCGCTCGGCAACCACCACTTCGTGGGCTCCGGCTGCCTCGCCTCCTGGGACCAGCTCGACGCCGGCCACCGGCCGGTACCGGACGCGGAGTGGGTGGCCCGGCAGGGCGTCGCCGCCGAGGGCGGGGCGTACGAGTCCGCCTTCGACGCCGCCCGGGAGCGCATCGCCAAGCTGCTCGACCGGCCCGGCGGCCTGCCCCCGCTCACCCCGTACTACACGCCCGTCACCGCCCCCGGCTACCTGCCCGGCATCCTCGCCCGGCACCACCTCGCCCCCGACGGCCACCCGCTGCCCGGCGCGCCCGCCGCCGACAAGGACCCCGGTCCGGTCCGGCAGATCGTGCGCCGCGCCGCCCGCGGCGCCTACCGGCACGGAGTGCAGCGGGTGGCGCCCGTCATCCGGCGGATGGGGGAGCTGTGACGGGCCCGGCCACCACCCCGCCCCCTGCCCGAGGAGCAGACCCCATGACCCACCCGGAAGCGGGCCGCGGCGCGACGAAGCGCCGGGTGCTCGCGGTGATCCCCGCGCGGGGCGGCTCCAAGGGCGTCCCCGCGAAGAACCTCGCCCCCGTCGGCGGCGTCCCGCTGGTGGCCCGCGCGGTCCGCGAGTGCCGCGCCGCCCGCCTGGTCACCGACGTGGTCGTCTCCACCGACGACCAGGCCATCGCCGCCGCCGCCCGGCAGGCCGGCGCCGAGGTGGTGCTGCGCCCCGCCGCCATCGCCGGGGACACCGCCACCTCCGAGGCCGCCGTGCTGCACGCCCTGGACGCCCACGAGGCGCTGCACGGCACCCCCGTCGACGTGGTGCTGCTCGTGCAGTGCACCAGCCCGTTCCTGATCCGCGAGGACATCGACGCGGTGGCCGCCGCCGTCGCCGAGCAGGGCGCCGACACCGCGGTGACCGTCGCCCCGTTCCACGGCTTCCTCTGGCGCGACGGCGACGACCCCGCCGAGGGCGGGTACGGCGTCAACCACGACAAGTCCTACCGGCCCCGCCGCCAGGACCGCCCCCAGGACCTGCTGGAGACCGGCGCCGCCTACGCCATGGCCGCGCCCGGCTTCCGCGAGCACCGGCACCGCTTCTTCGGCCGCACCGAGCCGGTGCGCACCGACCCCGCCCGCGTCCTGGAGATCGACGACCCGCACGACCTGGCCCGCGCCCGCGCGCTCGCCCCGCTGCTCGACGCCGACCGGCCGGGCGCCCTGCCCACGGCCGACGACATCGACGCGGTCGTGCTCGACTTCGACGGCACCCAGACCGACGACCGGGTGCTGATCGACTCCGACGGACGGGAGTTCGTCGCCGTGCACCGCGGCGACGGCCTGGGCATCGCCGCCCTGCGCCGCTCGGGACTGCGCATGCTGATCCTGTCCACCGAGCAGAACCCGGTCGTCGCCGCCCGCGCCCGCAAGCTCCACCTGCCGGTGCTGCACGGCGTCGACCGCAAGGACCTCGCCCTCAAGCAGTGGTGCGAGGACCAGGGCATCGCCCCCGAGCGCGTGCTCTACGTCGGCAACGACGTCAACGACCTTCCGTGCTTCGCCCTCGTCGGCTGGCCCGTGGCGGTCGCCGGCGCCCACGACGTCGTCCGTGGCGCCGCCCGCGCGGTCACCACCGTCCCCGGTGGCGACGGCGCGATCCGGGAGATCGCCGGCTGGATCCTCGGACCCTCGCTCGACTCTCTCGCCCCCCTCACCAAGTAAGGACCCCTCCTGCCATGAGCACCAACTCCCGCCTGCGCGCCCTCGGTTCCAAGACCGCCGGCCCCGGTCAGCCCGTCTACATCACCGGCGAGATCGGCATCAACCACAACGGCGAGCTGGAGAACGCCTTCAAGCTGATCGACGTGGCCGCCGAGGCCGGCTGCGACGCCGTGAAGTTCCAGAAGCGCACCCCGGAGATCTGCACCCCGCGCGACCAATGGGACATCGAGCGCGACACCCCCTGGGGCCGGATGACGTACATCGACTACCGCCACCGCGTGGAGTTCGGCGAGGACGAGTACCGCCAGATCGACGCGTACTGCAAGGAGAAGGGGATCGACTGGTTCGCCTCCCCGTGGGACACCGAGGCCGTCGCCTTCCTGGAGAAGTTCGACGTGCCCGCCCACAAGGTGGCCAGCGCCTCGCTGACCGACGACGAGCTGCTGCGTACCCTGCGCGCCACCGGCCGCACCATCATCCTCTCCACCGGCATGTCCACCCCCAAGCAGATCCGGCACGCGGTCGAGGTCCTGGGCAGCGACAACATCCTGCTCTGCCACGCCACCTCCACCTACCCGGCCAAGGCCGAGGAGCTGAACCTGCGGGTCATCAACACCCTCCAGCAGGAGTACCCGAACGTCCCGATCGGCTACTCCGGCCACGAGACCGGCCTGCAGACCACCCTGGCCGCCGTCGCCCTCGGCGCCACCTTCGTCGAGCGCCACATCACCCTCGACCGCGCCATGTGGGGCTCCGACCAGGCCGCCTCCGTCGAACCGCAGGGCCTGACCCGGCTGGTCCGCGACATCCGCACCATCGAGGCGTCCCTCGGCGACGGCGTCAAGAAGGTCTACGACTCCGAGCTGGGCCCGATGAAGAAGCTGCGCCGCGTCACCGGCGTGGTCGCCGAGGCGGAGATCGCCGCGGCGGCGGGCGAGCCCGTCACGGTCTGACCCCACCCCACCCCACCACCCCACGACGGGACGGTCGTACGCCGATGAGCCCTCGCGCCGGGAAGCCCGGCCCCCACACTCTCGCCTTCGTCGAGAGCCCGGTACAGCTTCTGAACGTACTGGAGTGGGCGCACACCCGTGCTCCCTGGACGGGGCTCACCCTCGTCGTGCTGTCCCCCGTGGACCCGATGACCCGGGGCCAGCTCCGCCGCATGTCGGAGCTGGCCCGCGAGGACGGGCACGAAGTCCGCTGGGAAGAGGCGCGCGGCGGGACCTCGGCCCCGTTCCGCACCGTCGGGGGCCTGGCGGCGCTGCTCCGCCGCGCCCGCCGCATCGTCATGGGCGACCCCTTCTCCCGCTACGTCCAACTGCTGCTGACCATCACCCGGGCCCGGGAACTGGTCGTCGTGGACGACGGCACCGCCACGATGGAGTTCGTCGGACAGCTCGCCCGGGGCGAACGCCTGGTCCGCTGGCACCGCAAGGGCAGCCGCCCCGGCGCCCGCGACCTCCTCTTCGCCCCGGTCTCCTCGTCGGCCCGCCGCCGCCTCACCCCCTCCCGGGGCGCCCGGGGCCGCCAGGTCGAGATCTTCTCCTCCATGCCCATCGCCGAGGTCCCCGACGGCGTCACCGTCACCGCCCACGACTTCGCCTGGACCCGGTCCCGCTTCGGCCCGCCCCGCATCACCAAGGGCGCCGACATGGTGGGCACCTCCCTGGTGGAGACCGGCGTCGTGGACGCCGACCGCTACCTGGACGCCGTGCGCACCCTCGCCAAGGCCCACGGCGCCACCCGCTACTTCGCCCACCGCCGGGAGAGCTCCGAGAAACTCCACCGGCTCGCCGTCGAGACCGGCCTGGAGATCGTCCGCCCCGACCTGCCCCTGGAACTGATCGCCCGCCGCGGCCCGGTCGGCCGCACCATCCTCAGCTTCCCCTCCACGGTCGTGCACACCCTCCCCCTCGCCCTGGCCGGCACCGAGGTCACGGTCGCCGTCTGCGACATCGACCCCGCCTGGCTCACCCGCACCGCCTCCCCCCGCGCCTCCGGCTTCCTCTCCGGCGTCACCGACTCGGCCCGCGGAGTGGAACGGTTGCTGACGGTGCCGGGGACCTGACGCGTCCTCGCTCCCACCGCACTCGAACCACACCGTCTTGCCGTCCCCCGGCCCCGGCCCGACCCCCCACCGGTCGGCCAGGGCCGCCAGCAGCACCAGCCCCCGGCCGCCCTCCGCGTCCTCCGGTACCGCGTCGGCCCGCTCGGGACACCGGGGACTGCCGTCCGCCACCTCCACCCGCACACCACCCGGCCGCCGCAGCAACAGCAGGGTGCACCGGCGGTCCGGTACGTGCCGTACGACGTTGGACAGCAGCTCGGTCACGCCCAGCTCGACCGCGTCGCTCCACTCGGCCAGCTCCCAGACGGCCAGGTACGACCGGACGATCCGCCGGACGTGCCGGGCCGCGTGCGCACCGACGGTGAGGCACAGCGTGTACTGGGACGGGAGCGCCGGGGGAAAGTAATCGTTCACGGGACGAGCGTGACGCCGGACGACTACTGTGCGCTACGGACCGAATGCAACCGGTCCCCGTGTGGGCCGAGTCGCGTGAAGGGGGCTGTGCGTGACCCACATCAACGTCCTCGATCCCGGCGCCTCACCGCTCGACTACTACGGCTTCGAGCTGCGCCGGTACCGCGAGGCCGCCGGACTGACTCAGAAGCAGCTCGGCGAGATCGTCAACTACACCGGCTCACTCATCGGACAGATCGAGACGGCCCGCAAACTGCCGACCTCGGAGTTCAGCGAACGCGTGGACGCGGCCCTGGGCACGGGCGGGGCCCTGTCGCGGCTGGTCGCCCTGGTGATGCGGAGCCGGTTACCGGCGTGGTTCCAACAGATGGCCGAGTTGGAGGCGCGGGCCGTCGAGATCTGCGCCTTCCAGACGCACATGGTCCACGGCCTGCTTCAGACTCCCGCCTACGTACGTGCTGTGCTCGGAGCCTTCGACCGCACCGACCTCGACGACCGCACCGCCGTGCGGCTCGCGCGCCAGCGTCTCTTCGAGAAGGCCGACCCACCCGTCTTCTGGTCGGTGATCAGCGAGGCGGCCCTGCTCCAGGAGATCGGCGGCCGGGAAACCATGCGTGGCCAACTGGCCCATCTGCTGTCCTTCGAGCAGAACCCTCGGATCAACGTGCAGGTGCTGCCGTTCTCCGTCGGGGCCCACCCGGGGCTGACCGGTTCCTTCAGCCTCTTCCGCTTCGCGAGCGACCCGGCCATCCTCTACACGGAGAGGTACGGGAGCGGCCATTCGACCGCCAACCCGGACTCGGTCAAGGGCTGTTCACTCCGTTACGATCACCTCCGGGCCGCCGCGCTCTCCCTGAAGGACTCGGCGGAACTGATCCGCCAGGTGATGGAGGAACGCTATGCCGACCAATGCCGAGTGGCGTAAGTCCAGCTACAGCAGCGACCAGGGCGGAGAGTGTGTCGAGGTCGCCACGCCTCCTCACCGGGCCGGCGTGGCCGTACGGGACTCCAAGGTGCCGACGGGTCCCGTACTGACGCTCACTCCCGCGGCTTTCACCGCCTTCCTCGCCTGGACCACTTCCGGAAGGGCCTCCGCGCGGACGGGCGGCGCGTGAGCCCATGAAAACCGACGCGATCCGGACGGGGCCCCAGTGGCGTAGGTCCACGTACAGCAGCGACCAGGGCGGGAACTGCGTCGAGATCGCCATGCCTCCCCACCGGGTGGGCGTGGCCGTACGGGACTCCAAGAACACGACGGGCCCCGTACTGACGCTCACTCCCGCCGCCTTCACCGCCTTCCTCGCCTGGACCGCCTCCCGGGACCGATGACGGTTCAGCCCTCCCCGGAGGGGTCCGGTACCGGAAGCTGCCAGGCCGTTCTGATCCGGGTGAGGAGGAGCCGGGCGCTGTCGGGGGAGACGGTCAGTTCCTCGTGGGCCTCCGCCAGCAGGGCCGGGTCGCCGTCGGGGCCGTGGTCCCGGGCCGCCGCGGCGCGTGTGGTGAAGCCGGGGGCCGCGAAGACGTCGAGCAGGGTGAGGCAGAAGTAGGAGAACGCGGACGCCTCCAGGATCAGTTGCTGCGCGGCGTCCGGCACGGCGAGGTGCACCTCCCGCGAGGTGACGCGTCCCTCGAAGGCGAAGGTCCGCAGCGCCGCGTCGAGTTCGGCCGACGCCGACGCGGCGGGGCGCCGCAACTGCACCGCCAGGTCGCGGAAGGCGCCGAGCACCGCGCCGCCGCCCTGCGGCCAGGGCTCCTGGGAGAGCAGCATCCGGAAGCCGGAGACCGCCTCGGCCAGTTCTTCGAGGATCAGCGTACGGGCGTGCCGGGGAAGGTCGCCGGTGCTGTCGAGGTGCAGGTCGACGAGCCGGCGGCCGTAGCGGATCAGGTCCCGGGGGACCCCGCCGGCCAGCGCGTGCACCAGGTGGACGTGGGTCTCGGTGAGCCCGGGCAGCCGCCGGGTGAGCAGCGCCCCGGACTCGTCCGGCAGGCACGGCTGGACACTGACGATGTCGTCCAGTGTCGAGTCGGCCGCGTCACGGTGCGGAAGGCCGCGCCGCACGAAGGCGGCCCCCACGTCGTCCGCGACGGACACCAGATAGTGCACGTACGGGACACCGAAGACGGCCTTGATCTCGTTCAGGAAGGCCAGCACCGTGGCCCCGTCACCGAGCCGGTCGAGTTCGTCCACGGCGACCACGACGCGGCCGCCGCGGTCGTGGACCTCCCGGGCGACGCGTCCCAGCAGGTCACGGAAATCGTCGACCAGCTCGGGGAAGTTCGGTGGCACGGTCGACAGCGAGGTGCCGACCTGCACGCCGATGCCCGCCGCCGGGACCGCCGTACTCCAGGTGGCCGCCCTCGACTGCACGGTGCGCAGGTGCAGCAGTTGGTCGCGGCACCGCTTTACCAAGGGTGGCGTCGCGCCCCTCGGACGCCAGTCGGACATCCGCAGCAGCATCAGACCGGCCAGCAGCGTGGCCAGTCTGCCGGGATTACCGTCGTCGGTGACCACCGCGCGGCAGGTCTCGTCCCGGAGCAGCATCCATGCGACCACCAGGGCCAGGACGTGCGGTGCCCCCTTCCGCCACCACGTCCACAGATCATCACCTCGGGCGGCCCGGCCGTCGAGGAACGTGACGACGGCCGTGAGAACGCCGTACGCGGCCATGACCCGCACCGCGTCGGACAGTCCGTCGTTGCCCGACTCCATGACGCCGAGGAGGGCATAGACGTCCGGGTCGGTCAGCAGCGTGCCGAAGGGGACGACGACGAGCGCGGCGCCCAGCACCGTGCAGACACCGCGCCACAGGAGTCCGGCCGCCCTGGCGGCCCACCGGACGCGCCCCAGACGCCACCAGGCGAGACCCAGCAGCGCCACGGCCAGCGCGGCGCCGACGCGGTCGCCGTGCCACACGAGGCGGGCGTCCCGAACGGCGAAGTCCCCCAGCTCCCGCAGGCGCTCCTCGGCGGGGCGGCCGTACAGCTCACCCAGATCGGCCGCCCCGGCCCTGAGACCGAGGACGAGGAGGACGGCCGCCGGGACGGCGAAGAGAAGCCGCAGGAGCGTCCGCCCCAGCGTGCCGCGGGCCCAGCGGGCGGGCCGCCCGAACCAGCCCAGGCGGCGGAAGGACGGGACGGGGAACCCGCGTACCGAGAGGTAGGTCTCGCAGACACCGGTGAACAGGGCGAGCAGGAAGTCGTGCGGGGCGTACCGGGCCGGCGTGTGGGTGTGCACGGACAGGGCCGCCTCCTCCATGGCGCTTTCCAGGAGGGTGGTCTTGCCGACGCCGCGCGGCCCGCACAGCGCGATGGTGCCGGCGTCCATCAGCCCCATCTTGCGCCGCAGTTCCCGGGCCGCCCGGGTGGCGACCAGGTAGCCGCGGTCGGCCGCGGCCCGCAGTCCCGCGGTGTCCAGCGCACGGACCGGGATCTCCGCCTCCAACCGGAACGCCGCCCGCGCGACCTGGTGCAGGATGTCCGGAACAGGCGCCAGGACCACCGCCTGTCGCCATCGCCGACGCGCCTGCGCGTACTGCGTCCACCACCACAGCGCCCGCACCGAGGCGTCCACCGTCCGCCAGACCTGCCCCGGGGACCGCACACCCCGGGCGACCGCCATGGCCGCGACCGTCAGCGAGACGGCGACCGCCGCCCCGGGCGGCCAGATCCACGCGAGCAGCAAGCAGAGCAGCCCCAGGGCGACCCACGCCAGCCGCCGCCGGTCCGCGTCCACCCAGCGGGCCTCTCGCGCGAGGCGGTCCAGCGCCGCGCGCAGCGACCGGGCCCGGCCGCCGAGGTCGTCATAGGCCGCGCGGGCGCTTCCCAGCGACCTCAATACGAAGTCGGGCTCCAGCATCAGCGCTTCGACGCGCAGGGCCCGGTCACCGTCCGCGGGCCCGATCAGCTCCCGTATCTCACGCGTCGAGAGCCAATGGAGCAGTTGCTGGTGGTAGATGTCCCGGTCGCGGCGGAACGTCCACGGGGCCACCGGGTCCGCCGCGACCGCCCGAGCCCCCCGGACCGTCTCGGACATGGCGGAGTCCGCCGCCGCGTCGCCGTCCCCCATGCCGGTCACCGCCCCCGGGAGCGCCCCCCTTGCGTGCCTCCCTTACCCACCCGGCAGCCCGCGAAAGCCCCCGCTGACCTGCCCGACACTTGGACGCCGAGCGCGTAGGCGCGGTGATCCGTGGTATGCGTGTGGGGTGGGCGGGCGCTGTGCGGCGTGCCGCTCGCGCTCGTGTGGAAGGACGCGAGCTTACCCAGGTGTCCCGACGCGTATGCGTCCGGCGGCCGTAATGTTCTTCGCCTGACGGGCTGAAGTTTTGTTTATCTCAGGACAGTCGGCCGTCCGGGCGTCCTACCCTTCAGAGGGTGAAGCCACTGATGTCACTGGAGTCCGAAGCCGCCGCCCCCGGGGAGACCGCGCTGCCCGGCACGCTGCCGCAGGCGCTGCGCGAGGAGCTGGTGGAGTTCCGCCGCGACCTCCACATGCACCCCGAGCTGGGCAACCAGGAGTTCCGCACCACCGCCGCGATCAAGGAGCGGCTGGAGCGGGCGGGGCTCAAGCCCCGGGTGCTCTCCGCGGGGACCGGGCTCCTGTGTGACATCGGCGCCGACCCGGGGGAGTCCGGCGGCGGCGCCTCGATGCTCGCCCTGCGGGCCGACATCGACGCCCTGCCCATCCCGGACACCAAGAGCGAGTGCGCCTACCGCTCGACCGTGCCCGACCGCGCCCACGCCTGCGGGCACGACGTCCACACCACCGTGCTGCTCGGCGCCGGCCTGGTGCTCGCCGCCCTGCACGAGCGGGGCCTGCTGCCGCGCCCGGTGCGGCTGGTGTTCCAGCCCGCCGAGGAGGTGCTGCCCGGCGGCGCCACCGACGCCATCGACGACGGCGCGCTGGAGGGGGTGCGGCGCATCCTCGCGCTGCACTGCGACCCCCGGGTGGACGCCGGGCGGATCGGGCTGCGGGAGGGTCCCATCACCTCCGCCTGCGACCGCATGGAGATCGCCCTCGGCGGCCCCGGCGGCCACACCGCCCGCCCCCACCTGACCACCGACCTGGTCACCGCCACCGCCCGGGTCGTCACCGACGTGCCCGCGCTGGTCGGCCGGCGCGTCGACTCCCGCAGCGGACTGGCGATCACCTGGGGCCGGATCGAGTCCGGCCACGCCCCCAACGTCATCCCGCAGCACGCCGAACTCGCCGGAACCGTGCGCTGCCTCGACCTCGACGCCTGGCGGCAGGCCCCGGACATCGTGGTCGCCGCCATCGACGAGGTGGCCAACCTGCACCGCGCCAAGTCGGAGATCACCTACGTCCGCGGCGTCCCGCCCGTCGTCAACGAGGCGACCAGCACCGACCTGCTCCGCGAGGCGATGACCGCCCGGCGCGGCGCCGACGCGGTGGAGGGCACCGAACAGAGCCTCGGCGGCGAGGACTTCTCCTGGTACCTGGAGCGGGTGCCCGGTGCCATGGCCCGGCTCGGCGTCCGCCCGCCCGGCGAGCGCACCGTCCGCGACCTGCACCAGGGCGACTTCGACGTGGACGAGCACGCCATCACCGTCGGCGTGGAACTCTTCACCGCCGCCGCCCTCCTGGACACCGCCCGCTGACCCCCCGGGGGGTGCCCCCAACACCCCTTTCCGCCCCCTTCACCACGGTGGTTCACCGGGCCGTAACCGGCCAGCGGCACGAATGGGTAACGGCCCCGCGGAACCCCGTTCCCAGGAGTTTCTACGCGCGTTAATGTGCGCCGAACCGGGCGCCCGCTGCGGGGTTTTGGAGAATGGGGAACGTCAGATGCGTCGGATTTCGAAACTGACCCGCGTCGCGGTGGGGGCCGCGTCGCTCGCCCTCGCCGCCACCGCCTGCGGCGGCACCAGCAGCGAGGACGGCGGCGACGACGGCGGGGACAAGGGCCTCGCCCTCGCCTACGACATCGGCGGGCGCGGCGACCAGTCCTTCAACGACGCCGCGTTCGCGGGCCTGGAGCAGGCGAAGAAGGAGTTCGGTTACCAGACGCAGGACATCGAGCCGACCGAGGGCGAGACGGACGCCGACAAGGAGCAGCGTCTGGCCTCGCTGGCCAAGCAGGGCTACGACCCGGTCATCGGCGTCGGCTTCGCCTACGGCCCGGCGATGAAGGCCGTCGCCGCGAAGTACCCGGACACCACCTTCGGCATCGTGGACTCCGTCGTCGAGGGCAAGAACGTCGCCTCCCTCGTCTTCGCCGAGAACGAGGCGTCCTACCTGGCCGGTGTCGCCGCCGCCAAGGCCACCAAGACCAAGGTCGTCGGCTTCGTCGGCGGTGTGGACGTACCGCTGATCCACAAGTTCCAGGCCGGCTACGAGCAGGGCGTGAAGGACACCGACCCCAAGGTGAAGGTGATCCCGCAGTACCTGACGCAGACCGCGGAGGAGGGCGGCTTCTCCAGCCCCGACAAGGGCAAGGCCGCCGCCGAGGGGCAGATCGAGAAGAAGGCCGATGTCGTGTACCAGGCGGCCGGGCTGTCCGGGCAGGGCGTGATCGAGGCCGCCGCGACCGCCGGGGTCTGGGCGATCGGCGTCGACTCCGACCAGTACCGGCAGGAGGCCCTCGCCAAATACAAGGACCACATCCTCACCTCCGCCCTGAAGGACATCGACGGCGCGGTGTACGCCCTGGCCAAGTCGGTGGAGGACGGCAAGCCGCTGAGCGGCACCCACACCTTCGACCTGAAGTCCGACGGTGTCGGCCTGTCCGACAGCAACCCGAAGTACGCCGAGGTGGCCGGCCTGAAGGACGCCGTGGCCAAGGCCAAGGCAGGGATCATCGACGGCTCGATCAAGGTGCGCAGCGAGCCGTAGACCGCACGGACGATACCGGTACGAAGCGGGCGGGCGCACCGGCCCCCGCCCGCTTCGCCGTACCCGGCCCCGCGTCACCCTCAGCCACCCCCCGTTCGCACCCGGCAAGGGTCCGGCCGTGTCCCGCGACACCTTGGCCACAGGGGGATAACAAGGTGGACAGAAGGGGTTTTCAGGCAGGTCTACGCGCGTTAATCTGCGGCGAAGCCAGCGCCGAAGCCGAACCGTCCGGCGCTTGTACGACAGGAGCACCACACATGCGCCGGATTTCCCGGATCACGGTCGCAGGCGCAGCGACCGCCTCCCTGGCCCTCGCCCTCGCCGCCTGCGGTGGTACCTCGACCTCTTCCGACTCCTCCGAGTCCAAGGGTGACAAGGGCCTCGCGATCGCGTACGACGTCGGCGGCAAGGGCGACCAGTCGTTCAACGACGCCGCCTTCGCCGGCCTGGAGCAGGCGAAGAAGGAGTTCACGTACGAGACGGCGGACATCGAGCCGACCGACGGTGAGACCGACGCCGACAAGCAGCAGCGCCTGGAGTCCCTGGCCAAGCAGGGCTACAACCCGATCGTCGGCGTGGGCTACGCGTACGCCGCCGCCGTGAAGGGCGCCGCGGAGAAGTTCCCCGACACCACCTTCGGCATCGTCGACGACTCCACCATCGAGGCGAAGAACGTCGCCGACCTGGTCTTCTCCGAGGAGGAGGCGTCCTACCTGGCCGGTGTCGCCGCCGCCAAGAGCACCAAGACCAAGGTCGTCGGCTTCGTCGGCGGTGTGGACAACCCGCTGATCCACAAGTTCCAGGCCGGCTACGAGCAGGGCGTGAAGGACACCGACCCCAAGGTCAAGGTGATCCCGCAGTACCTGACGCAGACCGCCGAGGAGGGCGGCTTCTCCAGCCCCGACAAGGGCAAGACGGCCGCCGAGGGCCAGATCGAGAAGAAGGCCGACGTGGTCTACGCGGCGGCCGGCCTGTCCGGTCAGGGCGTGATCGAGGCCGCCGCCGCCAACAAGGTCTGGGCGATCGGCGTCGACTCCGACCAGTACCAGCAGGAAGCCCTCGCCAAGTACAAGGACTCGATCCTGACCTCGGCGATGAAGGACGTGGCCAAGGCGGTCTACAACCTGGCGAAGTCGGTCGAGGACGGCAAGCCGGAGACCGGTATCGTTCGGGGCGATCTGAAGAGCGGCGAGGTGAGCCTGTCGAACTCCAACCCGAAGTTCGCGGACGACACCGCCCTCCAGGAAGCCCTGAACACGGCCAAGGAGAAGATCGTCAGCGGCGAGATCAAGGTCAAGTCGAGCTGACCGGGCAGTTGCCGGTCGGCGTGCAAGCGCGGTCGCGCGGACGCTCGGCGGGGCACGGGGAGGACGTCTTCCCGTGCCCCGTCCGAGCAGGTGCGCCACCGCTTTCGATGCCGTAGGGGCGCTACGCGCGTAGACGGCCCCCGTCCCCAGGAGTGTGCGCCATCAACGCGTCCAGCAGCCCTCCGGCCGGAGCGGCGGTCAACGGTTCGGTGACCGCCGTCGAACTCGCCGGGATCACCAAGCGCTTCCCCGGCGTCGTGGCCAACCACGACATCCACCTCACCGTCCGCAAGGGCACCGTGCACGCCCTGGTCGGCGAGAACGGCGCCGGCAAGTCGACCCTGATGAAGATCCTCTACGGCATGCAGAAGCCGGACGAGGGCACCATCGCGATCGACGGCGAGCAGGTCTCCTTCTCGTCCCCGGCCGACGCCATCGCCCGCGGTATCGGCATGGTCCACCAGCACTTCATGCTCGCCGACAACCTCACGGTCCTGGAGAACGTGGTCCTCGGCAGCGAGAAGCTGTACGGCATCGGCGGCAGGGCCCGCCGCAAGATCAAGGAGATCTCCGAGCGCTACGGCCTCGACGTCCGCCCCGACCTGCTGGTCGAGGAGCTGGGCGTGGCCGCCCGCCAGCGCGTGGAGATCCTCAAGGTCCTCTACCGCGGTGCCCGCACCCTGATCCTGGACGAGCCGACGGCCGTCCTGGTGCCGCAGGAGGTGGACGCCCTCTTCGCCAACCTGCGCGAGCTGAAGTCGGAGGGCCTGTCCGTCATCTTCATCTCGCACAAGCTGGGCGAGGTCCTCTCCGTCGCCGACGACATCACCGTCATCCGGCGCGGCACCACGGTCGGCACCGCCGTCCCGTCCCGGACCACCCCCCGCCAGTTGGCCGAGATGATGGTCGGCAGCGAACTGCCCACCCCCGAGACGGCCGAGTCCACGGTCACCGACCGCCCGGTCCTCACCGTGGAGAAGCTCCGCCTGGCCGCGCCCGGCGGCAAGGCGCTGCTGGACGACGTCAGCTTCACCATCCACGCCGGCGAGGTGCTCGGCATCGCGGGCGTCGAGGGCAACGGCCAGACCGAACTGGTCGACGCGCTCATCGGCCTGCGGCACGCCGACTCCGGCACCATCCGCCTGGCCGACGAGGAGATCACCGCCTGGTCCACCCGCAAGCGCCGGGAGCAGGGCGTCGGCTACATCCCCGAGGACCGCCACCGCCACGGCCTGCTGCTGGAGGCTCCCCTGTGGGAGAACCGCATCCTCGGCCATGTCACCGAGCGGCCCAACGCCAAGGGCGTCTGGCTGAACCCGAAGGCGGCCCAGGAGGACACCCGCCGGATCGTCGAGACCTACGACGTGCGCACCCCCGGCATCGACGTCACCGCCGCCTCCCTGTCCGGCGGCAACCAGCAGAAGCTGATCGTCGGCCGGGAGATGAGCCACCGGCCGCGCTTCCTGATCGCCGCCCACCCCACCCGGGGCGTGGACGTGGGCGCCCAGGCCGCGATCTGGGACCACATCCGCGAGGCCCGCCGCGAGGGCCTGGCCGTGCTGCTGATCTCCGCCGACCTGGACGAGCTGATCGGCCTGTCCGACACCCTGCGGGTGATCTACGACGGCCGGCTGGTCGCGGACGCCGACCCGGCCGCCATCACCCCGGAGGAACTGGGCTCGGCGATGACGGGCGCGGCCACCGGCCACCTGGAGCACGAAGAAAACGACGAGCCCGGGGAAGACGAGGCCCGCTGATGAAGAAGTTCGACAAGGAGCGCGTGCTCCTCGCGGTGGCCGGACCGGTCATCGCGCTCGCCGTGGCCTTCGTGCTCAGCGCGATCGTCCTGATCGCCTCGGGCAAGAACCCCGTCGAACCGTTCGCCCTGATGTTCGAGCAGGCCGGGTTCTCCGACATCCAGGTCCTGATCGTCAACCAGGCGTCGATGTACTACATCGCCGCCCTGGCGGTCGCCATCGGCTTCCGGATGAACCTGTTCAACATCGGCGTCGACGGCCAGTACCAGCTCGCCGCCATGATGGCCGCGATCGTCGGCGTCCACGCGAACCTCCCCGCGGTCCTCCAGATCCCGCTGCTGCTGCTCACCGCCGTCCTCACCGGTGCCTTCTGGTCCGGCATCGCCGGCGTCCTGAAGATCACCCGCGGGGTCAGCGAGGTGGTCGCCACGATCATGCTGAACTCCATCGCCACCGCCGTCATCGGCTACCTGTGGCTGCCCGACGTGTTCGGCGTCAAGGTCGGCAACAACAACACCACCGGCGAGATGCACGACTCCGGCTGGGTCCCCGGCATCGACATGGGCGCGGCCGGCGAGGTCTACGGCCTGGTGATCCTCGCGGTGCTGCTCGGCATCGGCTACTGGGTCGTCCTCAACCGCACCCGCTTCGGCTTCGACCTGCGCGCCTCCGGTGCCTCCGAGACCGCCGCCGCGGCCAGCGGCGTCGACCCCAAGCGGATGGTCCTCACCGCCATGCTGATCTCCGGCGGCCTCGCCGGACTCGCGGGCCTGCCCATCCTGCTCGGCGACACCCACACCTACAGCCTCAACTTCCCCACCGGCATCGGCTTCCTCGGCATCGGCATCGCCCTGCTCGGCCGCAACAGCCCCGTCGGCATCGCCTTCGCCGCCCTGCTGTGGGCCTGGCTCGACAAGGCCAGCCCCGAGCTGGACTTCCACGGCTACGACAAGGAGATCGCGGTCATCATGCAGGGCCTGATCGTCCTCTCCGTGGTCGTCTCCTACGAGGCCGTCCGCGAGTGGGGCCTGCGCCGCCAGCAGCGCCGGGTCGGCGCCGAACTGGCCGCCGGTCACGTCCTGGGCGCCACCGACAACACCACGAAGGAGGTGGCCGGCCGATGACCACCGCGACCGACCTCAACCAGCCCACGCTGCAGCCCGCGGCGCCCGCCGGCCGCCGCATGTCCGTGCCGGTGCTGCTCCTGGTCATCGCCGGAGCCCTGGCGCTGACCTCGCTGGTCCGCATCATCACCGGCGCCGACGGCATCACCAACGTCAGCCAGATGTCCACCGCCCTCCAGCTCGCCGTGCCGATCGGCCTGGCGGGCCTGGGCGGCCTGTGGGCCGAGCGGGCGGGCGTGGTCAACATCGGCCTGGAGGGCATGCTGATCCTCGGCACCTGGTTCGGTGCCTGGGCCGGCTTCCAGTGGGGCCCCTGGATCGGCGTCCTGGTCGGGATCGCCGGCGGCGCGCTCGGCGGTCTGCTGCACGCCATCGTGACGGTCACCTTCAACGTCAACCACATCGTCTCCGGCGTCGCCCTCAACATCCTCGCCCTCGGCGCCACCCGCTACCTCGCGCCGCTCGCCTTCGAGGGCCACCAGGGCGGCTCCGCCAAGCAGTCCCCGCCGGTCGACTCCCTCGGCCACTTCACCGTCCCCGGGCTGTCCGACGGACTGAAGTCCCTCAACGAGCACGGCTGGTTCCTCGTCTCGGACATCGCCGGACTCCTCGGCGGCCTGGTCACCGACGTCTCCTGGCTCACCCTGATCGCCGTCGCCCTGATCCCCGCGACCTGGTGGATCCTGTGGCGCACCCCGTTCGGCCTGCGGCTGCGCTCCTGCGGCGAGAACCCGGTCGCCGCCGAGTCCCTCGGCGTCAACGTCTACAAGTACAAGTACCTCGCGGTGATCATCTCCGGCGGGCTCGCCGGGCTCGGCGGCGCCTTCCTGTCCATCGTCGCCAACCCCTTCTACCTGGAGGGCCAGACCAGCGGCCGCGGCTACATCGGCCTCGCGGCGATGATCTTCGGCAACTGGATGCCGGGCGGCCTCGCCATCGGCGCCGGCCTGTTCGGCTACACCGACAGCCTCAACCTGCGCGGCGGCTCGGCCAACGTGCACGCCCTGCTGCTGCTCGGCGCGCTGCTGCTGCTGGCGGGCGCGATCTGGCTGGCGGTCCGCAGGAAGTACGTCAAGGCCGTGATCACCCTGGTCGTCGGCGCGCTGGTGTTCGCCTGGTACGCGGGCACCAACGAGGTCCCCAACCAGGTCGTCTCCGCCACGCCGTACGTCATCACCCTGATCGTCCTCGCGCTCTCCGCGCAGCGGCTGCGGATGCCGAAGGCGGACGGCATGCCGTACCGGAAGGGGCAGGGCAAGTGAGCGGCGCCGACTGGGAGTCGCTGCGCGCGGCGGCCCGGGACGCGATGTCCCGGGCGTACGCCCCCTACTCCGGCTACCCGGTCGGGGTCGCCGCCCTGGTGGACGACGGCCGCACGGTCACCGGCTGCAACGTGGAGAACGCCAGCTACGGCCTGGGCCTGTGCGCCGAGTGCGGCCTGGTCTCCCAGTTGCAGGCCACCGGCGGCGGCCGGCTGACCCACTTCACCTGCGTCGACGGCCGGGGCGAGATCCTCGTCCCGTGCGGCCGCTGCCGGCAGTTGCTGTACGAGTTCGGCGGCCCGGACCTGCTCCTGGAGACCCCGGAGGGCATCCTGCCGCTGTCCCGGATGCTCCCGCAGGCTTTCGGCCCCGACCACCTCACCAAGTAAGGAACGCCCGTCATGGCCATGGACGTCATCTCCGTCATCCGCACCAAGCGGGACCGCGGCGAACTCAGCGACGAGCAGATCGACTGGGTCATCGACGCGTACACCCGCGCGGAGGTGGCCGACGAGCAGATGTCGGCGCTGGCGATGGCCATCCTGCTCAACGGCATGAACCGCCGGGAGATCGCCCGCTGGACCGCCGCGATGATCGCCTCCGGCGAGCGGATGGACTTCTCCGCGCTGTCCCGCCCGACCGCCGACAAGCACTCCACGGGCGGCGTCGGCGACAAGATCACCCTGCCGCTGGCGCCCCTGGTCGCGGCCTGCGGGGCCGCGGTCCCGCAGCTCAGCGGCCGGGGCCTCGGCCACACCGGTGGCACCCTGGACAAGCTGGAGTCCATCCCCGGCTGGCGGGCGCTGCTCTCCAACGCGGAGATGCTGGAGGTCCTGGACACCACCGGCGCGGTGATCTGCGCGGCCGGTGACGGCCTGGCCCCGGCCGACAAGAAGCTGTACGCGCTGCGCGACGTGACCGGCACGGTCGAGGCGATCCCGCTGATCGCCTCCTCGATCATGTCCAAGAAGATCGCGGAGGGCACCGGTTCCCTGGTGCTGGACGTGAAGGCGGGCAGCGGCGCCTTCATGAAGACGGTGGAGGACGCCCGCGAACTGGCGTCCACGATGGTCGGCCTCGGCACCGACCACGGCGTGAAGACGGTCGCGCTGCTCACCGACATGTCCACCCCGCTCGGCCTGACCGCGGGCAACGCCCTGGAGGTCCGCGAGTCCGTCGAGGTCCTCGCCGGTGGCGGCCCGGCGGACGTGGTGGAGCTGACCCTCGCGCTGGCCCGCGAGATGCTCGACGCGGCGGGCCTGACCGACGCCGACCCGGCCAAGGCGCTGGCCGACGGCTCCGCGATGGACGTCTGGCGCCGCATGATCGCCGCCCAGGGCGGCGACCCGGACGCGCCCCTGCCCACGTCGAGGGAACAGCACGTGGTGACGGCGGACGCCACCGGCGTCCTGACCCGGCTGGACGCCTACGGCATCGGCGTCGCCGCCTGGCGCCTGGGCGCGGGCCGGGCCCGCAAGGAGGACCCGGTGCAGGCGGCGGCCGGCGTCGAACTGCACGCCAAGCCCGGCGACGAGGTCACCGCGGGCCAGCCCCTGCTGACCCTGCACACGGACACGCCGGAGCGCTTCGCATACGCCCTGGAGGCGGTGGCGGGCTCGTACGACATCGCCGCCCCGGGCACGGAGTACAGCGCCTCGCCGGTGGTCCTGGAGCGCATCGCCTGAGCCGCCGATCACCCGATCGGACGAACGGGACCGGTGGACCCGCGCCGGTCCCGTTCGGTGTGCTGTCGTGGGAGCGTCCGTATGCTGGTCGAGTAGCGCCCAGCGAGGCCCCACCGGGGCCTGGAGGTCGGACAGGGAGGTGAGAGGGCATGAGCCTTGCCTGTGATCACAACGGGCCTTGGACCGTCGCCGACGTCCTGTCCCTGCCCGAGGACCGCACGACTCGCTATGAGCTGCTGGGGGAGTCCCTCGTGATGTCCCCCGCGCCGGGCATCCGGCACCAGCGGGCCTCGTATCGTCTGCACGTCGCCCTGGAAGCGGCTGCCCAGGCCGTCGGCGCGCCGGTAGAGATCCTGGAGACCGTCAACGTCATCCTGCCGTCCGGCCTGGTGGTCCCCGATCTCGTGGTGACCGACGCCGGCGCCACCGCCACGGACGGCGTCAGCGTGGACGCCGAAGGCGTGCGGCTCGTGGTCGAACTCGTCTCTCCGGGCAACAGCATGATGGACCGCAAGGTCAAGCCCATGCTGTACGCGGGGGCCGCCATCCCGCACTTCTGGCGCCTGGAGTTCGACCCCGCCCCCATGCTCGTCGCGTACGACCTGGAAGGCGGCCGGTACGTGGAGCGGACCACCGCTCTCGCGGGCACGACGACCCGGCTGGACGTCCCGTTCCCCGTCTCGATCGACCCGGCCGGACTCACCCGGCAGTAGCCACCGCAGCCGGCACCCGCCCCGGCGACGGCCGACTCAGCCCAGCACCGCCACCACCGTCGACACCAGGACGGCGTCCCGGGCCACCGCGGGCTGGCCCACCGCCTTCAGGGCGACCGCGAGCAGCACCGGCCCGCGGTCCGCGCCCCGCGGCGGCATGCTGCTCCCGCACAGCGAGATGCCGAAGGCCGGCAGGACGGCGGGTACGGACATGTTGCCGATCAGCGTCAACGGGTCCAGGACCGGGGCGGGCACCCGCAGCCCGGTCGCGGCGACGGCGAAGGCCACGTGGAAGGCGAGCCGGGTCAGCACCTCCCGCCCGTGCTCCCCGAGGTGACCGCCCCGGCCGAGCAGAAAGCCCACGCCGATGACGACGGCGATCACCGCGAAGCCGGTCAGCACCCCCTGCACGGCACCTCCCGGGCGGCGGGAACGGCGTCGGACGGCACGGCGGGAGGAGATGCGTGGCACATGCAGCAAACCCTCGGGCGCGGGGCCCGCGCAGGTCAATTCCGTCCGGGACGATGAGTTCCGCGCCCGCGCCCGGTCTACCGGACGTGGATGCCGTGACACCCGCCGTACTCGTGCTGCCGGGGCGTGTCTCCCGAGAGGAGACGCCCCGGCTCTGCGACGAGCTGCGCGGGCTGCTGGAGAGGACCGGGACCGGGGTCGTGATCTGCGACGCCGGCGGGCTGGGACCGGGACCGCCGGGGCTGGAGACGGTCGAGCTGCTGGCCAGGCTCCAGCTCACCGCCCGGCGGGCCGGCGGCCTGATCCGGCTGCGCGCCCCCGGGCCCGCCCTACGCGCCCTCCTCGACCTGGTCGGGCTCCCCATCGAGGTGGAGCGGCAGCCCGAAAAGCGGGAACCACCGCTTGGTGTCGAGGAAGCAGTGGAATCCGGTGATCCGGCCGGCTGAGATCTCCAGCACCTGGATCGCCCAGGGCGTGAAGCCGCCCGCCTCCGGGTCCGGCTTGTAGTGCGCGAAGGCCGGCAGCCCGTTGGCCCGGGTGGGCAGCAGCCGGGAGCCCGCGCAGGACGCGCCGAGCGTCGTCATGAACCCGGTGATGTCCGAGGCTCCGGCCAGCCACAGGTCGAACGGCGGCATCGTCATGACCGCGTCCTCGTGCAGCAGCGCGGTCAGGGCCGTCATGTCGTAGCCCTCGAAGGCCGCGACGTACCGCTCCAGGAGTCTTTGCTGCTGTTCGTCCAGCGGGTCCGAGACCGCCCCGGCCCGGTCCTGGTCCGCGCGCTCGGCGAGGGTGGCGCGGGCCCGCTGCAGGGCGCTGTTCACCGACGCCACCGAGGTGCCCAGCAGCTCGGCGACCTCGCTGGCCCGCCAGGCCAGCACCTCGCGCAGGATCAGCACCGCCCGCTGCCGGGGCGGCAGTTGCTGGAGGGCGGCCATGAAGGCGAGCCGCACCGACTCCTTGGCGATCGCGGCCTCCGCCGGGTCCTCGGTGGTGGGCAGCACGCGGGCGTCGGGCATCGGTTCCAGCCAGGTGTGGTCCGGACGGGGGGAGAGGGCGGCCTGGGCCAGCGGTGTCGACTCGGTCAGGTCCATCGGCCGGGCCCGCTTGTTGCCCGCCGAGAGCATGTCCAGGCAGACGTTGGTCGCGATGCGGTAGAGCCAGGAGCGCAGACTGGACCGGCCCTCGAACTTCTCGTAGCTCCGCCAGGCGCGGACCAGGGTGTCCTGCACCGCGTCCTCGGCCTCGAAGGAGGAGCCGAGCATCCGGTAGCAGTACCCGGTCAGCTCGACCCGGTGCTTCTCCAGCGCGGAGTCCAGCTCCGCCGTCGCCGTGCCGTCCGTCATCGTCCACCCACCCCTGTGGCCGTCGGTCGCGCGCGTGGTCGCGCCTCGCACTTCGGAAGCTACCGCAGCGCACTGACAACGGCCCGGCAACCGGGTGGACGCGCAGATGGGAGGGGGTGCTCAGGCCGGTACGGAGGCCGCCGCGGCCCCCCGGCGGGCGGCCCGGGTGCCCAGCAGCGTGATCGACACGACGCCCAGCACCGCCAGCAGCCCGACCCCGACGGTCCCGCCCCAGCCCCCGGCGTGGAAGGCGGTCGCGCCGACCGTGCTGCCGGCGCTGGAGCCGATGTAGTACGCCGACTGGTACAGCGCCGACGCCTGCGCCCGGCCGTGCGTGGCGGTCCGGCTGACCGCCGAGGAGGCCACCGCGTGCCCCGCGAAGAACCCGGCCGTGATCAGCACCAGGCCCAGCAGCACCAGCGGCAGCGAGTCCGCCAGCGACAGCAGCAGCCCGGCCGCCGTGGTGCCGCCCGCCAGGTACAGCGCCCCGCGCCGCCCCAGTTGCCCGACCAGCCGTCCGGCCGTGGACGCGGAGACCGTGCCCACCAGGTACACCAGGAAGATGGAGCCGACGATGCCCTGCGGCAGGGCGAACGGGGCCCCGGTCAGCCGGTAGCCGATCACCGTGTAGACGCCGCCGAACACCGTCATGAACAGCGCGCCGATCGCGTACAGGCGGCGCAGCAGCGGGTCGGCCAGGTGGGCGCGGACGGTCCGGGCGAGCACCCGGGGGCGCAGCGACCCGGGCGTGAAGTGCCGCGGCCTCGGCAGCAGCAGCCGGAACGCCACCGCGCAGCCCACCGCGACCACGCCGATCACCCCGACGGCCACCCGCCAGCCCCACTCCTGCGCGACCCAGCCGGTGATGACCCGGCCGCTCATCCCGCCGACGCTGTTGCCCGCCACGAACAGGCCGATCGCGGTGACCAGCGCCTTCGGGGTGACCTCCTCCGCGAGGTAGGCGGTCGCCGAGGCCGGCAGCCCGGCCAGCGCCGCGCCCTGCACCGCGCGCAGCGCCACCAGCACCGGCAGCGAGGGCGCGAACGGCACCAGCAGCCCCACGGTCACCGCCACCGCCAGCGACGCCGTCATGACCGTACGCCGCCCGTACCGCTCCGACAGGGCGCTCATCGGCAGCACGAACAGGGCCAGGCCACCGGTCGCGGCGGCCACCGTCCAGCTCGCGTCGCCCGCCGTCACGCCCAGGTCGCCGGAGATCAGCGGCAGCAGGGCCTGCGTCGAGTACAGCAGCGCGAAGGTCGCCACGCCCGCGAGGAACAGCGCGAAGCTCATCCGGCGGTACCCGGGACCGCCGGGGGCCACCCGCGCGTCGGCCGTGTCGGGGACTTCAGGGGCATCGGAGGCGGCGGCGCCCACGGCGGTGGGCGCCCCGGTATCGGCGGGAGTCATGCCACGACCGTACGAATCCCCTGACTCATCCGTCCAATGCACGGACCGGTCATAATCGTTCCCATGGTGCATCAACCCAGCTCACCGGCGCGGCTGTCACGAACCAGTGACACAGAAGACATCGTCGCGCTGCTCGCGCCGCGCCTCGCGCACTTCGCCGGCGTCGCCCGCACCGAGCACGTCACCCGCGCCGCGCAGGAGATGAACGTCCCCCAGTCCACCCTCTCCCGCGCCCTGGTCCGCCTCGAACAGGACCTGGGCGTCGACCTGTTCGCCCGGCACGGCCGCACCCTCTCCCTCACCCCCGCCGGCCGGACCTTCCTCGCCTCCGTGGAACGCGCCCTCGCCGAGATCGAACGGGCCGCCGACGAGGTCCGGGCCGACGCCGACCGCACCACCGGCAAGGTCGCCTTCGGGTTCCTGCACACCATGGGCGCCGAGACCGTCCCCGGCCTGCTGCACGCCTTCCGCGCCGACCACCCCCGGGTCCGCTTCAGCCTCGTGCAGAACTACGGCGAGGCCATGCTCGAACGCCTGCGGGCCGGCGAACTCGACCTCTGCCTCACCTCGCCCGTCCCGGACGCCCCCGACCTGGTCGCCCGGCGCCTGGACGAGCAGAAGCTCCGTCTGGTCGTCCCCGCCGACCACCGGCTGGCCGGCCGCCGCCGCATCCGCCTCGCCGAGGCCGCCGACGAGAACTTCGTGACCCTGGAACCCGGTTACGGGCTGCGCCGCATCACGGACGACCTGTGCAAGGAGGCCGGTTTCCGCCCCCGGGTGGCCTTCGAGGGCGAGGAGGCGGAGACGCTGCGCGGCCTGGTCGCGGCCGGGCTGGGGGTGGCCCTGCTGCCGCCGCCCACCGTCCCCCGGCCCGGAGTGGTGGAGCTGACGGTGACCGCCCCGCGGGCGGTCCGGGAGATCGGCGTGGCCTGGCTGGCGGGGCGTACGGACACGCCCCCGGTCGCCGCGTTCAAGCGGTTCCTGCTGTCGCGGCGGGGCAACCTGCTGCCCTGAACGGCCCGGCCGCCAAGGGCGTCAGCGCCGCAGCGTCCCCCCGAACCCCGCCGCCAGCGGCATCCGCAGCCCCAGCGGCGGCGGAGCCGCCAGCGCGTCCACCACCGGCCGGGAGAACGCCCGCCCGAAGAGCGAGCCCAGCACGAAGTCCGCCGCCAGCGCCGCCACCTCGTCCCGGTAGTGCCGCAGCCCGTGCCCGTCCGAGTGCACCTCGAACCGGCACACGTCCCGGTTCGCCTTCTTCGCCCGCGCCGCCAGCCGGAAGGACAGCTCCGGATCGCTGCGCCCGTCGTTGGTGCCGTGCACGATCAGCACCTGCCGCCCGGCGAGCTGCTTCACCGGTTCGGGGGGCGCGGCCATGTCCTCCGCGGGCAGCCACGGGGCGATCGCCAGCACCGAGGTGACCGCCTCGTGCCCGGCCGCCCGCAGCGCCGCCCGGCCGCCCATGCCGAGCCCGGCGAGGCAGACCGGGACGTCGCCGTAGCGCCGCCGCACCTCGTCGGCGGCCCAGCCGGCGTCCCGCGCGGGATGCGCCGCGCCGCCGTTCCAGCCCCGGTAGCGGTAGTGCACCACATGGGCCGCGAGCCCCTCGTCCCGCCCGGCCCGCGCCAGCTTCCGCCCGAGCGCGAGCACGGAGGCGGTCGCCAGCAGCGGGGACGGCCTCCGTTCGGAGACCTCGTCACCGCCCGGGAGCAGCAGGACCACCCCGCCCACCGCCGACGGCTCCGTCCCGAACGCCCGTCCCAGCCGTGCCGTACGCACCGGTGTCGCTTGCTGTGCCATGACAGAACAGTGTCAGAAGCGCGGGTGGACGAAACCCTTCGCGGCGGTCACCGTTACATTTCGGCAAGAGTGATCTACGCGCGTAGGAGTTAGAGTGCGAAGATGACGAGCCAGACCACCGCGAAGTCCCCGACGCCGGACCAGATCCGCCGGGCGCCCAAGGTTCTGCTGCACGACCATCTCGATGGGGGGCTGCGGCCCGGCACCGTCGTCGAACTGGCCCGCGAGACGGGCTACTCGGGACTGCCCGAGACCGACCCGGAGAAGCTCGGCGTCTGGTTCCGTCGGGCCGCCGACTCCGGGTCCCTGGAGCGGTACCTGGAGACCTTCTCCCACACCGTCGGCGTGATGCAGACCCGGGACGCCCTGGTCCGGGTCGCCGCCGAGTGCGCCGAGGACCTCGCCGCGGACGGCGTGGTCTACGCCGAGGTGCGGTACGCGCCCGAGCAGCACCTCGAACAGGGGCTCACCCTGGAGCAGGTCGTCGAGGCGGTCGACGAGGGGTTCCGGGAAGGGGAGCGGCGGGCCCGGGGAAACGGCCACCGGATCCGGGTCGGCGCGCTGCTCACCGCGATGCGGCACGCCGCCCGCGCCCTGGAGATCGCCGAACTCGCCAACCGCTACCGCGACCGGGGCGTGGTCGGCTTCGACATCGCGGGCGCCGAGGCCGGCTACCCGCCCACCCGGCACCTGGACGCCTTCGAGTACCTGAAGCGGGAGAACAACCACTTCACCATCCACGCGGGCGAGGCGTTCGGGCTGCCGTCGATCTGGCAGGCCCTGCAGTGGTGCGGCGCCGACCGGCTCGGGCACGGGGTGCGGATCATCGACGACATCCAGGTGCGGGAGGACGGCACCGTCGTCCTGGGGCGGCTCGCCTCCTACGTACGGGACAAGCGCATCCCGCTGGAGCTGTGCCCCAGTTCCAACCTCCAGACCGGGGCGGCGGACTCGTACGCCGAGCACCCGATCGGGCTGCTGCGCGAGCTGCACTTCCGGGCCACCGTGAACACCGACAACCGGCTCATGTCGCACACCAGTATGAGCCGGGAATTCGAGCACCTTGTCGACGCCTTCGGTTACACGCTCGACGACATGCAATGGTTCTCCGTCAATGCGATGAAATCAGCGTTCATTCCTTTCGATGAACGACTGGCCATGATCAATGACGTGATCAAGCCCGGATATGCCGAGCTCAAGTCCGAATGGCTGTTCCAGCACACCACTCCGACCAGGGATTCTTCCGTGACCGGGGACTGACTTCCGCCGGGGGAGCAGGGGTGCGGCGAGCGGCTGTCCGCCATTCGCACGCATTTCGATGTTTGCGGTGGCGGACCTCGGGTGTTTACGGTCGGGGGCCGCTCCATTTCATTTCCCCGACATCCCCTTCGAGGACGCATTTCATGAAGCAGTCTGCTGCCAAGACCCTCGGCGCCGCCGCTCTCGGTGCCGCCATCGCCGCCGCGGGCGCCGGTGCCGCTCAGGCGGCGCCGAGCCTCCCGGGGCCCGCCCAGGCGCTGGGCGGGGTCACCAAGGCGCTCCCCACCGAGCACACCGCCCGCACGCTGCCGGCCGTCGACGGCGACCAGCACGCCGCCAAGGGCAAGAGCAAGGGCAAGGGGAAGGCCGCCGAACAGCCCGGCCTCGGCGCGCTCAAGCCGATCACCGGCCTGCTCGGCGGCCTGCCGGCCCAGGGTCTGCCCACCCAGGCCCTGCCGCTGAAGGCGCTGCCGCTCGGCTGAGCCCCGCCCGTCAGACGTGCCGCTGGGGCGCGCCCGGTTTCGTACCGGGCGCGCCCCAGCGGCGTATCAGAGGGAGATGTGAACGGGCGCTACCAGGCCGTGCGGGCCGCCTTGCCCTCCGAGGGGAAGAGCACCCACAGCGCCAGGTAGAGCAGGAACTGCGGGCCGGGCAGCAGACACGAGACCAGGAAGATCACCCGCATCGTCGTCGCGGAGGTGCCGAAGCGCCGGGCCAGCGCGGCGCACACTCCGCCGATCATGCGGCCGTCGGTGGGGCGGGCAAGGCGGGACATGGCGGCTCCTTCGCGAGCGGGTCCGAGGCGTCCCCGTCGGTCGCCTCATCTGCTTCCACGCTAGAGGGGACGAACGGGGCGAAGCGTCGCTCTACGGGGCGATGCCGACCCTGGGAATCGTCGGGGTCCGACCCTGAGCCGGCTCCTCCTGACGGAGGTCACCGGGCCCGTCCGGCTCGCACCTGCGGCGGAGCCAGGCCCGCCCGGCGGGCACCACGGCGAGGTGCGCCAGGGCCACCCCGGTGGTGTTCAGCAGCAGCGAGTCCACGTCCACGACCTGTCCGGGCACCCCGGTCTGGAGCAGTTCGATGCCCAGCGACAGCAGGGCGCCCACGGCCGTCACCCGCAGCAGCGACGCCAGCGGCGAGACCGCCGTCCGCCCGTGCGCCGTCGGCAGCAGCACGCCCAGCGGCGCCAGCAGCGCCAGCTTCTCGCCGATGCAGCGGGCCGCCCCCGGCCAGCCCAGGGCGAGGTCGGCCCGGATGCCGTCGAGGGGATGCAGATTGGCGGGCATCACCCAGGGGACGTCCAGGGGACGCAGCGTGAGCCAGGCGACGAACGCGAGATACGCGACCAGGAGGACACCTCCCGTCACCCGGATGCGGATCGCGGCGCTGCCGCCGATGGAGCCTAGACGCTGCACGCCACCCAAGACGCGGTGTCCGGTGCGCGCGGTTCCGCCCGCCCGCCCGCACGGGTGAGTCCTGCGCCACAGGCCCCCGCCGGGCGGCCCGGTCAGTCCCCGGCGACCGCGCTGGACGGCGGCTCGTTGCTGCCCGGCCGGGCGCGGACCTCGTCGGTGCAGGTGTACCGGCGCGGCTCCGGCCCGCCCGGCCCGCCCAGCACCACGGAACCGTCGCCCTCGGCCGCCGCCGAGTCCGAGAACGTACAGACGATCTGGGCCAGGGCGTACGAGGTCAGTTCGTCCGGGGCGGTGCTCAGCCGCAGGGTGTCCTCCGGGTCGCCGGGGCGCGCCCCGGACACCGTGGTGCCCGCGCGGACGTCGGTGGTGTACCCGGCCTCCTTCTCGGCGGCCGACGGCGGCGCCGCCAACCGGTCCAGCAGCCCCTGCGCGACCAGCACCCGCCGCGCGGAGTCGGCGGTGCCGTCCGGCACCCGTACCGTGCGGTCCACCGACATCAGCGAGGAGCCGCAGAGCAGGAAGACCTGGACCGCCATGCCCGGCGCGGACCGGTCCGCCGCGTCCGGCCCGGCCGGCGAGCAGCGCACCCGGGACGGCGCCGGGCCGTAGTCCGTCGGCACCTCGGTGGCCCGGATGCCGCATCCGGCGAGCAGCAGGCCGAGCACGGGAAGCGCCAGCAGGCGGCGTACGGTCATCAGGCCCGTCCCTTCGCGTCCTTGCCCGTGCTCCCGTCGCCCGCCCGGCCACCGGGGCCGTCCGGGTCGCGGGACTCCGGCTCCGCCGGGGCCGAGGCGTCCCGCGGCAGGCACAGCGTGAACACCGCGCCGCCGTCCGGCGAGTTGGCCGCGGTGATGTGGCCGCCGTGGATGTGCGCGTTCTCCAGGGCGATGGAGAGCCCGAGCCCGCTGCCCTCGGAGCGCGGCCGGGAGGCGCTCGCCTTGTAGAAGCGGTCGAAGACGTGCGGCAGGACGTCCTCGGGGATGCCCGGCCCGTGGTCGCGCACCGCGATCAGCACCGCGTCCTCGGTCTCCCGCACCGACACCCGCACCGGCGACCCGCCGTGCTTGAGGGCGTTGCCGATCAGGTTGGCGAGGATCACGTCCAGGCGGCGCGGGTCCAGGGCGACGTGGATGCCGCGCTCGGCGTCCAGTTCCACCGCGTCCAGCCAGGCACGGGCGTCGATGCAGGCGGTGATCTGGTCGGCCACGTCCACGTCGTCGACGACGAGACGGGCGGTGCCCGCGTCGAAGCGGGTGACCTCCATCAGGTTCTCCACCAGGTCGTTCAGCCGCCGGGTCTCGCTGACCACCAGCCGGACGGCGGGCTCGATCATCGGGTCGATGGTGCCGCCCTCGGCGTCCAGCTCCTCCTCCAGCACCTCCGTGACGGCGGTGATCGCCGTCAGCGGCGTACGCAGCTCATGGCTCATGTCGGCGACGAACCGCCTGGACGCCTGCTCCTTGGCCGCCATGTCCGCGACCCGCTTCTCCAGCGCCTCCGCGGCGGCGTTGAACGTCCGGGACAGATCGGCCAGTTCGTCGGTGCCGGAGACCCGCAGCCGGGTGTCCAGCTTGCCCTCGCCGAGCCGGCGGGCGGCGGTCCCCAGCCGGTGCACCGGCTTCAGCACGGTGGTCGCCAGGGCCTGCGCGAGCAGCGCGGAGCCGATCAGCGCCAGCCCCGAGGCGATCCCCAGCGACCAGGCCAGCGAGCCCAGGTCCTTGGCCTCCGGCTCCAGCGACTTCAGCAGGTACCCGGTCGGCCCGCCGCCGATCACCCGGGTCCCGGCCACCAGGTACGGGGTGTCGTCCTCGACGATCCGCTGCCAGTACAGGTGGTAGGGCGACTTGTTGGCCGAGGTGACCTTCTGCTGCTTGTTCACGGCGGTGCGCAGCGACTCCGGCACGTCCGCCAGCTCGAAGCCGGCCAGCCCGCCCGAACTGCCGTACACCGTCCGCCCGCCGGCGTCCCGGGCGACCAGCAGCACACCGAACCGCTGGCTGCTGTTGGCCATCTGCCCGGCCGTGTGCTGCAACTCGTCCTGCGTGGGGTGCTCGGGCAGCGCGCCCGCCCGGTTCTGCATCTCCTGCGCGAAGTCCCGCAGCACCGCGTCCTGGGCACGGGTGAGCACGGCCTCGCGGTTGAGCCAGTACGCGATGCCGGACGCGGACACGGCGGCGGTGAGCGCCACCAGCCCGAAGACGACGACCAGCCTGAGCCGCAGACTGGTCAGGCGCAGCCGCGACCGGACCCCCTTGCGCGCCGCGGACCAGGCGCGCGGGCCCCCCGGACGTTCTTCGGTCACTGAGGCGGGTCCAGCCGGTAGCCCACGCCCCGCACGGTACGGATCAGCGTCGGGGAGGACGGCACGTCCTCGACCTTGGCGCGCAGCCGCTGCACACAGGCGTCCACCAGCCGCGAGTCGCCCAGGTAGTCGTGCTCCCACACCAGCCGCAGCAACTGCTGCCGGGACAGCGCCTGACCGGGCCGCCGGCTCAGCTCCAGCAGCAGCCGCAGCTCGGTCGGGGTGAGCTGGAGGTCCTCGCCGTTCTTGGTGACGGTCATCGCGGAGCGGTCGATGACCAGGCTGCCGAAGGTCGCCGAGTCGCTGGACTCCCGCTCCCCGCGCCGCAGTACGGCCCGGATCCGGGCGTCGAGGACCCGCCCCTGCACCGGTTTGACCACGTAGTCGTCGGCACCGGACTCCAGCCCGACCACCACGTCGATGTCGTCGCTCCGCGCGGTCAGCAGGATGATCGGCAACTGGTCGGTGCGCCGGATGCGCCGGCACACCTCGAAACCGTCGATGCCGGGCAGCATCACGTCCAGCACGATCAGGTCCGGGCGCTGCTCGCGCAGCAGCTTCAGACCGTCCTCACCGCTGGCAGCGGTGGCCACCCGGTGTCCCTGGCGCGTCAGGGACAGCTCCAGGGCCGTACGGATGGCGTCGTCGTCCTCGATCAGCAACAGGGAAGGCACGGGCTCATTCTGGCCCATGGAGGGGGCACGGTTCGACCGGTGGGTCCCCGAGGGCCGGACCCGGGCCCCCTTACCGCCTGACCATGAGGAGAAACGGTGTTGCCCCTGTGACAGGCCGTTGTGACAGTGCTGTGACAGTCGGCGGACACGGCGATGAAGTGACCCCGGCAGGATCTTCCGCACGGGGGACACAGCGAGCCGGACACCAGAACTCCACGACGGGGGGCGCGAGATGAACAAGCTGCACGGCAACAGCACCAGCGCAGTGGTCACGCGTCTGCACGACGTGCAGGGCCGGGGACCGGAGCGGACCGGTGCCGAGGGGGGCACTCCCCGCGCGAGCGCGTTCGAGCGCGGGGGAGGACGGGGATGCGCCCGCGGCACCGGGCGTCAGCACACCGGGTACATGACGGTGATCGACGCCCGTGGGGGGGAGACGCACGGGGGAGCCGCGTACGGGGAGGCCGAGGGGGAGCGTCGCGCGCTGACCGAGGCGGAGTTCACCGCCTACGTCCAGGAGCGCCGCGCCTCCCTGTACGCCACCGCCTACCACCTGACCGGGGACCGCTTCGAGGCCGAGGACCTGCTGCAGAGCGCGCTGTTCTCGACCTACCGGGCGTGGGACCGGATCAGCGACAAGGCGGCGGTCGGCGGCTACCTCCGCCGGACCATGACCAACCTGCACATCAGCGCCTGGCGGCGGCGCAAGCTCAACGAGTACCCGACCGAGGAACTGCCGGAGACGCCCGGCGACACGGACGCGATGCGCGGCACCGAACTGCGCGCGGTCCTGTGGCAGGCGCTGGCCAAGCTGCCCGAACTCCAGCGCACCATGCTGGTCCTGCGCTACTACGAGGGCCGCACGGACCCGGAGATCGCGGACATCCTCGACATCAGCGTCGGCACGGTGAAGTCCAGCATCTGGCGGTCGCTGCGCCGCCTGCGCGAGGACGAGGTCCTCAGCTTCGGCCGTGACCGGGAGGACGCCTTCGGCGAACTGGTCGCCTGAAGGCAGGGGGAAAGAAAAAAAGTCGGAGCCCGGGTGTATCAGGGGGTGGGTACCGGGCTCTTACTCACAGAGGAAACACCACGGGGGACACGGGGGACACGGGGGAACGCAAGGAGAACGGGGGAAAACCGGGGGATACGGGGGATACGGGGGAAGCACGGGGGAGCAGGAAGGAAGCGGGACTGGAGGGCCGGGGGGTCCGTCCAGTCCCGCTTCTGCTGTGTCCTCAGGCCGCTGTACGGCTCGGTGCGCGCCGGCCCGCCGCGGCGGCGGCCAGCCGGCCCATCGCCTCGTCCCGGTCGCAGGCATGGGCGCCCAGGGCCGTCTGACGGGCGACGATCGACCGCTCCTGCCGCATCAGCCGCCAGCCCCGGCGCAGCAGGAACGGCACCGACTTGCGGCCCTCCCGCAGATCCCGCAGGAAACGCCGGCGGAACGTGGTCAGCGGGCCGCGGCTCAGGCAGAGCGCGTCGGCGAGCACGCCCAGCTCCCGGCAGCGGGCGACGATCTCGGCGGCGAAGACGCCCTCCGCGATGAACAGCGGGGTCCGCCCGATGTCGACCGTCTCCCGCCCGGTGCGGGCGCTCAGCGCGATGTCGTACACCGGCACGCGGGTACGGCCCGTGCGGCACAGCTCCACGATCGCGGCGACGGCCGTCTCCGCGTCCCACGAGCCCGGGTGGTCCCAGTCGATGTCCGTGCTCCCGGCCACCAGGGGCAGCGTCGGATCGGTGCCCTCCTTGTAGAAGTCGTCGAGCCGCAGCACCGGCAGACCGGAGCGGGCGGCGAGGAGGGACTTGCCGGAGCCGGAAGGGCCGCAGAGCAGCACGACTCGCGTGGATGTCGACGGATGGGAGGTCACGGGACACCAGTGTGCGGCATCCCTCGTACGGGCGACGACCCCCCGGTCCGGCTTTGCCGCGCGCGTCACATCTCCCCTACGCTGTGCGCCAATCCGATTACCCTCCGAAGTGCCCGCAGGGTACTTCCCGGCCCGAGGCGGCAGCGATGGCCCGACACGCGTCCCCCCGCACCCCGACCGTCCGGCGCGCCCTGGCCGTCCTCGCCACCGCCGGGGCCGCCCTCGGCGCGGGCGCGGCGACCGCGTCCGCGACCGTGCCCCTGCCCCCGCCCGCACCTTCGTCCGCGTCCCCGTCCTCGTCGTCCGGCGAGGCCCCGCTGCTCGGGGAGACCGACGCGGAGGCCGGTCTGCGGGCGGTCGCCGGCTCGGTCGGTCACGCCGCCGGGCCGGTCGCCGGGCTGCGGCCCAACCCGCTGGCCGGCACCGGCGTCGACCCGCTCGACAACGGCGTCGGCACCCAGGTGGCCGACCTCCCGCCGCTGACGTCGACGGCCCTGACCGGGCCGGTCGCGCAGGCCGAGTCCGTCGGGACGATCCCGGTCGCGGGGCGCGCGACCGAGCTGGTGGACAAGGCCACCCGGGGCTGAACGGCGAGGCGGGCCGCGCCTCCCCGGACGGCGGGGGAGGCCCGGCCCGGGCCGGGCGGCGGGCCCGGCCGGGTCAGTACGACGAACCGGCGGCGCCCAGCGCGCCCGTCGGGTGCCAGACCGTCTTGGTCTCCAGGAACGCCGTCAGACGCTCCAGGCCCGGGGTCGCCGACCAGTCGTCCACAGGCTGTGGACGCACGACCCGCTTGAGGTTGTCCGCCGCGGCGGTCTCCAGCTCCTTCGCCAGCGCCTCGTCGGCGCCCGCCAGGTCGATCGCGTTGACGTCCTGGTGCGCGGCCAGCGGCGCCGCGATCTCCGCCGTACGGCCGGAGAGGATGTTGACCACCCCGCCGGGGACGTCGGAGGTGGCGAGCACCTCGGCGAGCGACAGGGCGGGCAGCGGGGACCTCTCCGAGGCCACCACGACCGCCGTGTTGCCCGTGGCGACGACCGGGGCCAGCACCGAGACCAGGCCGAGGAACGAGGACTCCTGGGGGGCCAGCACCGCGACCACGCCCGTCGGCTCGGGGGAGGAGAGGTTGAAGTAGGGGCCCGCGACCGGGTTGGCGCCGCCCACCACCTGGGCGATCTTGTCGGTCCAGCCCGCGTACCAGACCCAGCGGTCGATCGTCGCGTCCACGACCGCGGCCGCCTTGGACTTCGACAGCCCCTCGGCACCGGCCACCTCGTGGACGAACTGCGCCCGGCGGCCCTCCAGCATCTCCGCGACCCGGTACAGGACCTGGCCGCGGTTGTACGCCGTGGCGCCCGACCAGCCGCCGAACGCCTTGCGGGCGGCGACCACCGCGTCCCGGGCGTCCTTGCGGGAGGAGAGCGGCGCGTTGGCCAGCCAGTCGCCCTTCACGTCCGTCACCTCGTACACCCGGCCGCTCTCGGAACGCGGGAACTTCCCGCCGACGTACAGCTTGTAGGTCTTCAGTACGGACAGTCGTGCGTCAGACATCGAGGTACGCCTCCAGGCCGTGGCGGCCGCCCTCGCGGCCGAAGCCCGACTCCTTGTAGCCGCCGAACGGCGACGTCGGATCGAACTTGTTGAACGTGTTGGACCAGATCACGCCCGCGCGGAGCTTGTTCGCGACCGCCAGGATGCGCGAGCCCTTCTCCGTCCAGATGCCCGCGGACAGGCCGTACGGCGTGTTGTTGGCCTTGGCGACCGCCTCGTCCGGGGTGCGGAAGGTCAGCACCGACAGGACCGGGCCGAAGATCTCGTCGCGGGCGATGGTGTGCGCCTGGGTGACGCCGGTGAACAGCGTCGGGGCGAACCAGTAACCGGCCGACGGCAGTTCGCAGGGCGCCGACCAGCGCTCGGCGCCCTCCGCCTCGCCCTGGTCGGCCAGCGCGGTGATCCGGGCCAGTTGCTCGGCGGAGTTGATCGCGCCGATGTCCGTGTTCTTGTCCAGCGGGTCGCCCAGCCGCAGGGTGGTCAGGCGGCGCTTGAGCCGGTCGAGCAGCTCGTCGTGGATCGACTCCTGCACCAGCAGCCGCGAGCCCGCGCAGCAGACCTGGCCCTGGTTGAAGAAGATGCCGCTGACGATGCCCTCGACGGCCTGGTCGATCGGGGCGTCGTCGAAGACGATGTTGGCGCCCTTGCCGCCCAGCTCCAGGGTGAGCTTCTTGCGGGTCCCGGCGAGGGTGCGGGCGATCTCCTTGCCGACGGCCGTGGAGCCGGTGAAGGCGACCTTGTCCACGCCCGGGTGGGCGACCAGGGCGGCGCCGGTGCGGCCGTCGCCCGTGACGATGTTGACGACGCCCTTCGGCAGCCCGGCCTGGCGGCAGATGTCCGCGAAGAACAGGGCGGACAGCGGGGTGGTCTCGGCGGGCTTCAGCACCACCGTGTTGCCGGTCGCCAGCGCCGGGGCGATCTTCCACGCCAGCATCAGCAGCGGGAAGTTCCACGGGATGACCTGGCCGGCCACGCCCAGCGGGCGGGGGGCCGGCCCGAAGCCCGCGTGCTCCAGCTTGTCGGCCCAGCCCGCGTAGTAGAAGAAGTGCGCGGCGACCAGGGGCAGGTCGGCGTCCCGGGTCTCCTTGATCGGCTTGCCGTTGTCCAGGGTCTCCAGCACGGCCAGCTCCCGGCTGCGCTCCTGCACGATGCGGGCGATCCGGAAGAGGTACTTGGCGCGCTCGGCGCCGGGCAGCGCGGACCAGGTCTCGAACGCCTTGCGGGCGGCGGCGACGGCACGGTCCACGTCCGCCTCGGTGGCCTCGGCGACCTCGGAGAGGACCTCCTCGGACGAGGGGGAGACGGTCTTGAAGACCTTGCCGTCGGCCGCCTCGGTGAACTCGCCGTCGATGAACAGCCCGTAGGACGGGGCGATGTCGACGACCGCGCGGGACTCGGGCGCCGGTGCGTACTCGAATGCGGATGCCATGGGGATCAGTCCACCGTCACGTAGTCGGGGCCGGAGTAGCGGCCGGTGGCCAGCTTCTGACGCTGCATCAGCAGATCGTTCAGCAGCGAGGAGGCGCCGAAGCGGAACCAGTGGCTGTCCAGCCAGTCCGCGCCGGCCGTCTCGTTGACCAGCACCAGGAACTTCAGCGCGTCCTTGGCCGTGCGGATGCCGCCGGCCGGCTTCACGCCCACCTGGATGCCGGTCTGGGCGCGGAAGTCGCGGACCGCCTCCAGCATGAGCAGGGTGTTGGCCGGTGTGGCGTTGACCGCGACCTTGCCGGTGGAGGTCTTGATGAAGTCGGCGCCGGCCAGCATGCCGAGCCAACTGGCGCGGCGGATGTTGTCGTACGTCGACAGCTCGCCGGTCTCGAAGATGACCTTCAGGCGCGCGTCGGTGCCGCACGCCTCCTTCACCGCGGCGATCTCCTCGTACACCTTGAGGTACTTCCCCGCCAGGAACGCCCCCCGGTCGATGACCATGTCGACCTCGTCGGCGCCCGCCGCGACCGCCTCGCGCACGTCGGCGAGCTTCACGGCGAGGGAGGCGCGGCCCGCCGGGAAGGCGGTGGCCACCGAGGCGACCTTCACGCCGGAACCGGCGACGGCCTCCTTGGCGACGGGCACCATGTCCGGGTAGACGCAGACCGCGGCCGTGGCCGGCGCGGTGCGGTCGGCCGGGTCGGGGCGGACCGCCTTGGCGCCCAGCGCCCGGACCTTGCCCGGGGTGTCCGCGCCCTCCAGGGTGGTCAGGTCGACCATCGAGATGGCCAGGTCGAGCGCGTACGCCTTCGCGGTCGTCTTGATGGAACGGGTGCCGAGCGCGGCGGCCCGGGCCTCCAGGCCGACCGCGTCGACACCGGGCAGCCCGTGCAGGAAGCGGCGCAGCGTGCTCTCGGACGCGGTGACGTCCGGCACCGGGCTCGCGGCGGGAGTATGAGTGGGCATGGTCACCAGACGAGCATATCTACGCGCGTAGCGGCTGTACACCCCCCGGCTCCCCGGGGCACTGTCCGAGCCGTCGGGCACAATCGGCAGCATGACCACCCCGGAACATCCGTCACCACCGCCGCCGCCCTCGGTCCCGCAGACCAGGGACCGCGCCTACCGCTCGCCCGCGGGCATCGCCGGCGGCGTGCTGCTGCTCGCCATCGCCGGCTGGCTCGGCATCGACGCGGTCGTCGCCGGCGAGGGCCGCACGCCCTGGCTGGCGCTGGCCACGCTGCTGCTGGTGGTGCCGGTGGTGGTCGCCTACACCGTGCGGCCGGCCGTGTTCGCCGGTGAGGACCGGCTGCGGGTGCGCAACCCGCTGCGGGTCGTCGTGCTGCCCTGGGGCCGGGTGGCCTCGCTGCGCTCCGGTTACTCCAACGAGGTGGTCGCCGACTCCGGCGCCAAGTACCAGTTGTGGGCGGTGCCGGTGTCGCTGCGGGCCCGCAAGAAGGCGGCGCGGCAGGAGACCCGGCGGGCGGCGGGCGAGGCCCCGCGCGGGGGCCTGTTCGGCGGGCGCGGGGGCGGTGGCCCGCTGGGCGCGGCCGGTGCTGACCGGGCGGCGGCCCTGGCGGCCGACGACGGGCCGGTGCGGGCGGAGACCGACCGGATCATGGACGAGCTGCGGGCGCTGCGCGAGGCCCGGGAGAGCGAGCCGACCGCCCAGGGCGAGGTGACCGTGCGCTGGGCGTACGAGGTCATCGCCCCGGCGGTGACGGGGGCGGTGCTGCTGGCGGTGTTGCTGGCGCTGGGGTGACCGGGCGGGCGCGGCCGGGCCGCGGTTCCCGGCGGGTCGGGCTCGCCGAGGTGGGCCGGGGCTCGGGTCCCCGGCGGGCCGGGTTCGCTGAGGTGGGCCGGGGCTCAGGTCCTCGGCGGGCCGGGTTGCGGTCTTCGGTGGGGCGGGTTCGCTGAGGTGGGCCGGGTTGCGGTTTTCGGTGGGGCGGATTCGCCGAGGCGGGCCGGGGCTCGGGTCTCCGGCGGGCCGGGTTCGCTGAGGTGGGCCGGGCTCGGGTCCCCGGCGGGGCGGACTCGCCGAGGCGGCCGGATCCCGGTTTCCCGGTGGGCCGGGCGGCCCCCGTCGAGGAGGCTGCCCGGCCCACCGGTGACCCGGGTCCGGGTCAGAGGCCGAGGGCGGCCGAGAGGTCCTGCTTGATGCGGGTCAGGCGGTCCGTCGCGGTGGCCCGCGCCGCGGGCAGACCGGCGCGGGAGGCGACGGGGACGACGACCTCCAGGTAGCACTTCAGCTTGGGCTCCGTGCCGCTGGGGCGGACGACGACCCGGGCGCCGTCGAGCGTGTAGCGCAGCCCGTCCGTGGGCGGCAGCCCCCCGGCGCCGTGCGTCAGGTCCTCGGCCCGAGTCACCGGCAGGCCCGCCAGCGCGCCCGGCGGCCGCTCACGCAGCCCGCGCATCGCGTCCGTGATCAGCGACAGGTCCGCGACCCGCACCGCCAACTGGTCGGTGGCGTGCAGCCCGTGCTCCACCGCGAGGTCGTCGAGCAGGTCGAGCAGGGTCCGGCCCTCCTCCTTCAGCTCCGAGGCCAGCTCGGTGACGAGCAGCGCGGCGGTGATGCCGTCCTTGTCCCGTACGCCGTCGGGGTCGACGCAGTAGCCGAGGGCCTCCTCGTAGCCGTAGCGCAGGCCCTCCGCGCGGGCGATCCACTTGAACCCGGTGAGGGTCTCGGTGTGCCGCAGGCCGGCCCGCTCGGCGATCCGGCCGAGCAGCGAGGAGGAGACGATCGACTCGGCGAACGTGCCGCGCGCCCCGCGCCGGACCAGGTGCGCGGCGAGCAGCGCGCCGACCTCGTCGCCGCGCAGCATCCGCCAGTCGGCGCCGTCCCGGACGGCCACCGCGAGGCGGTCGGCGTCGGGGTCGTTGGCGATCACCAGGTCGGGGCCGGCCTCCCGGGCGGTGGCGAAGGCGAGGTCCATCGCCCCCGGCTCCTCCGGGTTGGGGAAGGCGACCGTGGGGAAGTCCGGGTCGGGCTCGGCCTGCGCGGCGACGAGCACGGGCGCGGGGAAGCCGGCCCGGGCGAAGGCGGCGAGCAGGACGTCCTTGCCGACGCCGTGCATCGCCGTGTAGACGGTCCGGGCGGTCCGCGCGGAGCCCGGCGCGAGGACCGCGTCCGTACGGGCGAGGTAGGCGTCCAGCACCTCGTCGCCGAGCACCTCCCAGCCGCCGTCCGGACGGGGTACGTCCGCCAGGGACCGGACGGCGTCGATCCCGGCGGCGATGCCGGTGTCCGCCGGGGGCACGATCTGGGAGCCGTCGCCGAGGTACACCTTGTAGCCGTTGTCGCGCGGCGGGTTGTGACTGGCGGTCACCTCCACGCCCGCGACGGCGCCGAGGTGCCGGACGGCGAAGGCGAGGACGGGGGTCGGCAGCGGGCGCGGCAGCACGGCGGCGCGCAGACCGGCACCGGTGAGCACGGCGGCGGTGTCCCGGGCGAAGTCGGCCGACTTGTGCCGGGCGTCGTAGCCGATGACGACCAGACCGTCCTCGTGGCCCTGCTTCCTCAGGTACGCGGCGAGCCCGGCGGCGGCGCGGATGACGACCGCGCGGTTCATCCGCATCGGACCGGCGCCGAGTTCACCGCGCAGGCCGGCGGTGCCGAACTGCAGGGTGCCGGAGAAGCGGGCGGTGAGTTCGGTGACGTCACCGGCGTCGATGAGCCCGGCCAGCTCGGCACGGGTCTCCGGATCGGGGTCCTCGGCCAGCCAGGTTTTGGCGGTGGCGATGACATCGGCGTGCACGGGGGCAACCTCTCGTTTCTCTTCGGTGCGGGGCGGTGCGCGTTCCACCGGGCCGGTCGGCTGGATCGCGCAGGCCGGGGGCCCAGCGGGCCCCCAACCGTAACGCTGTCCCGCGCTGGGCATGTTCTCGGACCGAAGGACATCTACGGTTGTCCGACGAGGGCGAGGACCCTCGGCACGGGTGACGTCCTCGGCCTCCGCGGCATCCACTGACCCGGAGCCGACGCTCCACGCTCTCGGAGGAGGCACCAAGGTGAAGGCCGTGTTCCCGGTCGGACGGAACACCATCTCGCGGGCACTGGTGGCGGTGGTCACCGTCCTCGTGTCCACCGCCTGCGCGACGTCGGGCGACGGAGAGTCCGAGGCGTCCTGCGAGTTCCGGGTCGAGTACGACGGGCGGATGTACTCGGACGTGGCCCATGCCGAGTTCGAGGCCGGGAGGAAACTGGGACCAGCCGTCCTGCCGGGATGTGACGACTCACCGGGTGACGGCCATGCCTCGCCGGACTCGACGGTCGCCTACGCGATCGAAGGGGTCGACCCGCGCGTCGCCATCGCGGTGGACGACGCACCGGAGGACGTCCTCCTCGTCGTCCAGTCCCTGGAGGGCGATCTCCCGCCCGAGGTCAAGAAGCTGATCAAGGGCTCCTGACGCCGGTTGCGGGGTGCCACCGGCACCCCGCAACAGGTCCGATCCGGCGAGAGCGCGGCGACCGGTCCTCGACGGTGCCTACAGCCGCCCCAGCACCTGAGCCAGCAGCGAGCCCATCCGGGCCGCCGAGTCCCGGCCGGCCTGGAGTACTTCCTCGTGGTTGAGGGGCTCGCCCGTCATCCCCGCCGCGAGGTTGGTCACCAGGGAGATGCCCAGCACCTCCGCCCCCGCCTCCCGGGCCGCGATGGCCTCCAGCACCGTGGACATGCCCACCAGGTCCGCGCCGATGACCCGGGCCATCCGGATCTCCGCCGGCGTCTCGTAGTGCGGGCCGGGGAACTGGGCGTAGACGCCCTCCTCCAGCGACGGGTCGACCTCCTTGCACAGCGCCCGCAGCCGCGGCGAGTACAGGTCGGTCAGGTCCACGAAGTTCGCGCCGACGATCGGCGAGGTCGCGGTGAGGTTGATGTGGTCGCTGATCAGCACCGGCTGGCCGGGACGCATCCCCTCGCGCAGCCCCCCGCACCCGTTGGTGAGGATGACCGTCTTCGCCCCGGCGGCGACGGCGGTGCGCACGCCGTGCGCGACGGCGGCGACGCCGTGGCCCTCGTAGTAGTGGGTGCGGCCGAGGAAGACCAGCGCGCGGCGGTCGCCGAGCCGGTACGAGCGGACCTTGCCGCCGTGGCCCGCGACCACCGGCTGCGGGAACCCGGGCAGGTCGGTGACCTGCAGCTCGGCCTCGGGGGTGCCGAGCGCGTCCACGGCCGGCGCCCAGCCGGAGCCCATCACGAGGGCGACGTCGTGGGTGTCGGCGCCGGTCAGTTCGCGCAGGCGGGCCGCGGCGGCGTCGGCGGCGGCGTAGGGGTCGCCCTGGATGTCGTCCGGAAGAAGAGATGCGTTCACGCGGATGAGGGTAACCGCTCCCGGCCTACGCGCGTAGATGATGGAGCCAACGGCGTCCTGATCGTTGCCCCCTTGTTTCCGACCGGGCCTTGCGTACCGGGCCGGCCGGCCTCAGCAGGGCCGTTTGCGCAGCTCCATCACATAGTCGTGGGGGGCGCCCGCGGACTCCGCCGCGTCGGCGATCTCGCCGAGGTAGCGGGCGGAGGGCAGGCCGCCCTCGTAGGCGTTGAGGACGTAGGTCCAGGCGCCCTCCTCGCCGTCCAGGGTGTGCGCCCGTACCCGGGTGCGGCGGTAGATGTCCAGGCCCGCGCCCTCCCAGCGGTCCAGGGCGTCCTCGTCCGGCGGGGCGATGTCGTACAGCGCGACGAAGACCTGGCAGAGCGGGTCCTCCACGAGCGTCGCCAGCGCGCCCTCCCAGCCCATCTGCTCGCCCCCGAAGGTCAGCCGCCACCCGTTGAGCCAGCCGGTGGCGCGCAGCGGCGAGTGGGGGGCGCGGCGGGACATCAGCCGCGCGTCGAGGTTGCCGGCGTACGCGGCGTAGAGCGACATGGGGGAAGGGTACGGCTTCCGCCGGATCACGGGGGCGTATCGGCCGGGCCCCCGGGGCGGCCGTCCGGCGGGGCGTACGGGACAATGGAGTACGTGACTCGGATCGTGATCATCGGTGGCGGACCCGGCGGATACGAAGCGGCGCTGGTCGCCGCGCAGCTCGGCGCGGAGGTGACCGTCGTCGACTGCGACGGTCTGGGCGGGGCGTCGGTGCTCACCGACTGCGTGCCGTCGAAGACCCTGATCGCCACGGCCGAGGTGATGACCACCTTCGACTCCTCCTACGAGGAGCTGGGCATCATCGTCGCCGACGACACCCCGCCGATGGAGCAGTCCGCCCGGGTGGTCGGCGTGGACCTCGGCAAGGTCAACCGCCGGGTGAAGCGCCTCGCGCTGGCCCAGTCGCACGACATCACCGCCTCCGTGACCCGGGCCGGCGCCCGGGTGATGCGCGGGCGCGGCCGGCTGGAGGGCATGCAGGCGCTGGACGGCTCCCGCAAGGTCGTGGTCCGGGCCGCCGACGGCACCGAGGAGACGCTCACCGCCGACGCCGTGCTCATCGCGACCGGCGGGCACCCCCGCGAGCTGCCCGACGCCCGCCCCGACGGCGAGCGCATCCTGAACTGGACCCAGGTCTACGACCTCGACGAGCTGCCCGAGGAACTGATCGTGGTCGGGTCCGGCGTCACCGGCGCCGAGTTCGCCGGCGCCTACCAGGCGCTGGGCTCCCGAGTCACCCTGGTGTCGTCCCGGGACCGAGTGCTGCCCGGCGAGGACCCGGACGCCGCCGCCGTGCTGGAGGACGTCTTCCGGCGCCGCGGGATGAACGTGATGGCCCGCTCCCGCGCCCAGTCCGCCAAGCGGGTCGGCGACCGGGTCGAGGTCACCCTCGCCGACGGGCGCGTGATCACCGGGTCGCACTGCCTGATGGCGGTCGGCGCCATCCCCAACACCGAGGGGATGGGCCTGGAGGAGGCCGGCGTCCGGCTCAAGGACTCCGGGCACATCAAGACCGACAAGGTCTCCCGCACCTCGGCGCCGGGCGTGTACGCCGCCGGTGACGTGACCGGCGTCTTCGCGCTGGCGTCCGTCGCCGCCATGCAGGGCCGGATCGCCATGTACCACTTCCTGGGCGACGCGGTCACCCCGCTGGACCTCAAGACCGTCTCGTCCAACGTCTTCACCGACCCCGAGATCGCCACGGTGGGGTACTCGCAGTCCGACGTGGACGCGGGGAAGATCGACGCCCGCGTGGTCAAGCTGCCGCTGCTGCGCAACCCGCGCGCCAAGATGCAGGGCATCCGGGACGGCTTCGTCAAGATCTTCTGCCGGCCGGGCACCGGGATCGTGGTCGGCGGGGTGGTCGTCGCGCCGCGCGCCTCGGAACTCATCCACCCCATCTCGATCGCGGTCGACAACAATCTGACGGTCGAACAGATCGCGAACGCCTTCACCGTCTACCCCTCCCTCTCGGGGTCGATCGCCGAGGTGGCGCGGCAACTGCACACCCGCAAGACCGGCGCCGAGGGCTGACCGGCCGAGGACACGGCCGGGTCCCGGCGGCCGGAAGCGGCTCCCCGCCGGTGACGGGGAGTCGCCGGGGGTGCGGGCGGCATAGTCGGGCGGACTAGGCCCTATACCACTTCTCGGTGGCCGCTGCGAACAACTTCTGTTATTCGGCGCAAACTGCTGAAAGCAGACGGTCAGCCGCGTTACTGTCAGTTTCGTGTTCGCTGCAGAACGTCGCCAATTGATCCTCGAAATGGTGCGAGCGAACGGGGCCGTGTCGCTCCGTGAACTCGCCCGCGTCGTCCAGACCTCCGAAGTGACCGTACGGCGGGACGTGCGCGCACTGGAGGCAGAAGGACTCCTTGACCGCCGGCACGGCGGTGCGGTACTGCCGGGCGGCTTCACGCGGGAGTCCGGCTTTCCGCAGAAATCCCATCTCGCGACCGCCGAGAAGACGGCCATCGCCGATCTCGCCGCGGGCCTCGTCGCCGAGGGCGAGGCCATCGTGGTCGGGGCGGGCACCACCACCCAGGAGCTGGCCCGCCGGCTCGCGCGGGTGCCCGGCCTGACCGTCGTCACCAACTCGCTGCTGGTGGCCCAGGCCCTGGCGCACGCCAACCGGGTCGAGGTGGTGATGACCGGCGGCACCCTGCGGGGCTCCAACTACGCCCTCGTCGGCAGCGGGGCCGAGCAGTCCCTGCAAGGGCTGCGGGTGTCCAAGGCGTTCCTGTCGGGCAGCGGCCTGACCGCCGAGCGGGGCCTGTCCACCTCCAACATGCTCTCCGCCTCCGTCGACCGGGCGCTGGTGCAGGCTGCCGCCGAGGTCGTGGTCCTCGCCGACCACACCAAGCTCGGCACCGACACCATGTTCCAGACCGTGCCGACGGACGTCATCACCCGGCTGGTCACCGACGAACCCCCCGCCCACGACGACCGGGCGGGCACCGAACTGCAGGCCCTCGCCGACCAGGGCGTGCAGATCGCGGTGGCCGGTACGCCGGGGGGAGCACCGGGCCCGGGCAGCGCGGGGGGTGAGGCCGGACCGGCCCGGCAGCGCCGGGACGTGGCGCTCCCCGGGCCGCGCCGTCAGGGCCCCGGCGCCGGGACGGGGTTCCGGGCGGCCACGGCCCTCGGTGAGCAGGGCGCCGCCGCGGCGGAGCAGCGGGCCCGGGTGGCCGACCTGCGCCGCCGCTGAGGGCGCCGCCGGGGACGACGAAGCGCCCGTACGGAACCGGTCTCCCGGTCCGCCGGGCGCCTCGGCGGCGTCGTACCGGACGTCAGTCCTTGATCTCGCAGATCGCGGCGCCCGAGGTGATGGAGGCGCCGACCTCCGCGGACAGGCCCTTGACGGTGCCCGCCTTGTGGGCGTTCAAGGGCTGCTCCATCTTCATCGCCTCCAGGACGACGATCAGGTCGCCCTCCTTGACCTCCTGGCCCTCCTCCACGGCGATCTTCACGATGGTGCCCTGCATCGGGGAGGCGAGGGTGTCACCGGAGGCGGCGGGGCCGGACTTCTTGGCCGCGCGGCGCTTGGGCTTGGCCCCGGCGGCCAGGCCGGTGCGGGCCAGCGACATGCCCAGCGAGGAGGGCAGCGAGACCTCCAGGCGCTTGCCGCCGACCTCGACGACCACCGTCTCGCGGCCGGTCTCCTCGTCCGCGTCGGTGTCGGCCGGGGCGGCGAACGGCTTGATCTCGTTGACGAACTCCGTCTCGATCCACCGGGTGTGGACCGTGAACGGGTCGGTGGAGCCGGTCAGCTCGGGGGCGAACGCCGGGTCCTTGACGACCGCGCGGTGGAAGGGCAGGGCGGTGGCCATGCCCTCGACGGTGAACTCCTCCAGGGCGCGGGAGGCGCGCTCCAGCGCCTCCTTGCGGGTGCGGCCGGTGACGATCAGCTTGGCCAGCAGCGAGTCCCAGGCCGGGCCGATGACCGAGCCCGACTCCACGCCCGCGTCCAGGCGGACGCCGGGGCCGGACGGCGGGGCGAAGGTGGTGACGGTGCCGGGGGCGGGCAGGAAGTTGCGGCCCGGGTCCTCGCCGTTGATGCGGAACTCGAAGGAGTGGCCGCGCAGCACCGGGTCGCCGTAGCCGAGTTCCTCGCCGTCGGCGATGCGGAACATCTCGCGGACCAGGTCGATGCCGGCGACCTCCTCGGTGACCGGGTGCTCCACCTGCAGACGGGTGTTGACCTCCAGGAAGGAGATCGTGCCGTCCACGCCGACCAGGAACTCCACCGTGCCGGCGCCGACGTAGCCGGCCTCCTTCAGGATCGCCTTGGAGGCGCGGTACAGCTCCGCCATCTGGGCCTCGGAGAGGAACGGCGCGGGGGCCTCCTCGACCAGCTTCTGGTGGCGGCGCTGCAGGGAGCAGTCACGGGTGGAGACGACGACCACGTTGCCGTGGGTGTCGGCCAGGCACTGGGTCTCCACGTGCCGGGGCTTGTCGAGGTAGCGCTCCACGAAGCACTCGCCGCGGCCGAACGCGGCCACCGCCTCGCGCACCGCGGAGTCGTACAGCTCCGGGACCTCCTCCAGCGTCCGGGCCACCTTCAGGCCCCGGCCGCCGCCGCCGAAGGCCGCCTTGATGGCGATCGGCAGACCGTGCTCCTCGGCGAACGCGACGACCTCGTCCGCGCCCGAGACCGGGTCGGGGGTGCCGGCCACCAGGGGGGCGCCGGCCCGCTGGGCGATGTGCCGGGCGGCGACCTTGTCACCGAGGTCGCGGATGGCCTGCGGCGGCGGGCCGATCCAGATCAGCCCGGCGTCCAGGACGGCCTGGGCGAACTCGGCGTTCTCCGAGAGGAAGCCGTAGCCGGGGTGGACCGCGTCCGCGCCGGACTCGCGCGCCGCCTTCAGCACCTTCTCGATGACCAGGTAGCTGGTGCCCGGGGTGTCACCGCCCAGGGCGAACGCCTCATCCGCGGCGCGGACATGGAGCGCGTCCCGGTCCGGGTCGGCGTAGACGGCCACGCTCGCGATCCCGGCGTCCCGGCACGCCCGGGCCACGCGGACAGCGATTTCGCCACGATTGGCGATGAGCACCTTGCGCACGATTGAGGCTCCCTCCTTGAAACAAGCCGAGTTTAGGGACTGCCGACACGGCACTTCGACCCGTCCCCAATGGTGAGCTTGCCCACACGGAGCGTGATTCGAGGCCCGCTCGACCCGTGAAAGTCCTTGTCGCACCGCGGTACGCAGGACTCCTCCGGAAAACCCTAGCCCCCGGGTGTGGCCAAGGTCTCTGTGAGAGCGTGCTGCGCCCCACTCGGTTTCTTTGTGGAGTCCCTACGAATGGCCCAACGATTCTTTGCCGTCCGCAGGAGTCTTGTCCCCCGGTTTACCGGTGAGTAGCGTTCATGTCGCCGAGGACCTGCTCGGGGTGACCGCAGTCGTGCTCGAAAGTGGGTGGGGGCCGGTGCGCAGACCGGTGGCGTGGACCGTGGCGGTCGTGCTGTTCGCCGAGGCGCTCGGCGTCGCGGCGCTGAACTGGTTCCTCGGGGTGGTGGTGGCCCGGCAGCGGATGTCGCTGGCCGGCCTCGACCCGGACACCATGTCGCTGTCCTCGAAGATCGGCGGAGTGGTCTTCGGGCTCTACTTCGCCCTGTGCGCCCTGGTCGCCCTGCTGGTCGCCATCCGCGACCGCCCGCCCGCCGGGCTGGGAAAGATCCTGCTGGTCAGCGCCGCCGTGGTGCACGGGCTGCTCGGCGCCTTCGCCTGGGGCCTGGCGGGCTGGCCGGTGACCCTGCTGATGGTGGGCGTCCTCGGGCTCGTCGTGCTGCTGCTGATGACGTACGACCCGCCCGAGGAGCCCCGCGACCGGGCGGCCGGGGCCGGCGGCCCGCCGGTCAGCTCCCCGCCGGCGCCCACAGCGCGGTGATGCCCACGCCCAGGTCGGCCAGCAGCCGCCGCAGCAGCGGCAGGCTCAGGCCGATCACATTGCCGTGGTCGCCGTCGATGCCGTCGATGAACGGCGCCGACCGCCCGTCCAGCGTGAACGCCCCGGCGACGTACAGGGGTTCCCCGGTGGCGACGTACGCGGCGATCTCCTCGTCGGTGGGCTCGCCGAAGCGGACGACGGTGGAGGCGGTGGCCGAGACGTGCCGGCCGGAGGCGGTGTCCCAGACGCAGTGACCGGTCTGCAGGGTGCCGGACCGGCCGCGCATCGCCTTCCAGCGGGCGGTGGCCTCCTCGGCGTCGGCGGGCTTGCCCAGGGCCTGCCCGTCCAGGTCGAGCACCGAGTCGCAGCCGATCACCAGCGCGCCGCGCACCTCGGGCCGGGCGGCCACCACGGACGCCTTGGCCTCGGCCAGGGCGAGGGCCAGCTCGGCCGGGGTGGGGGCGGTGACGGCGTCCTCGTCGACACCGCTGACGATCACCTCGGGGGCGAAGCCGGCCTGGCGCAGCAGCCCTAGCCGGGCGGGGGACTGGGAGGCGAGGACGAGTCGCCTGGGGGGCTGAGCAGTCATGCGGATCAGGGTAGTCGCGGGGGTGGCGGACGCTCACCTGAGGCCGATGACGATCATGGCGAGGGTCATGGCGAGGGCCATGAGGAGACCGAGCCGCCGGAGCATGTCCTGCGTGTCGCGCAGGTCTTGCGGCGGCTCGTTCTCGGGGTCGGACCAGAGCATGCCACTAGCGTGGGGCTTGGGGTGGGGGCTGCGCCTGAGTAGGGGTACCTAGATTGGTGGCCCCTCTCTGTGGTTCTGTGCGCGGTTCCCCGCGCCCCTGGGGGGGGACGGTCCTACGTCGGCCAGTACGTTCGGGTCCACGCTGTCGGGCCAGGGCGTGGTACCTGGGCCCGCGCTATGCGGGACGGGTCGGACCATGTGTCCCTCGGCTGGTCCGCGCCGGGCGGTTCGGGGGCTGCCGCCGCGGCGCGGGCGCGGACCACTGCCAGGGCGGCGGCCAGCTCCTCGGGGGTGGGGTTGCCCCGGACGACCTTGATGGTCACAGCGGCTCCTTACAGGGGGATGTTGCCGTGCTTCTTCGGAGGGAGGGATTCCCGCTTGGTACGCAACTGACGCAGCCCCCGCACGATGTGGGCCCGGGTGTCGGAGGGCAGGATCACCGCGTCCACGTACCCGCGCTCGGCGGCGACGTACGGGTTGAGCAGGGTGTCCTCGTACTCCTGGATCAGCCGGGCCCGGGTCGCCTCGGGGTCCTCGGCGTCGGCGATGGTGCGGCGGTGCAGGATGTTGACCGCGCCCTGGGCGCCCATCACGGCGATCTGCGCGGTGGGCCAGGCCAGGTTGAGGTCGGCGCCCAGGTGCTTGGAGCCCATCACGTCGTAGGCGCCGCCGTACGCCTTGCGGGTGATCACCGTGATCAGGGGGACGGTCGCCTCCGCGTAGGCGTAGATCAGCTTGGCGCCGCGCCGGATGATGCCGTCGTGCTCCTGGCCGACGCCGGGCAGGAAGCCGGGCACGTCCACGAAGGTGAGGACGGGGACGTTGAAGGCGTCGCAGGTGCGCACGAAGCGGGCGGCCTTCTCGGAGGCGGTGATGTCCAGGCAGCCGGCGAACTGCATCGGCTGGTTGGCGACCACCCCGACCGGGCGGCCCTCCACCCGGCCGAAGCCGGTGAGGATGTTCGGCGCGTACAGCGGCTGGGTCTCGAAGAACTCGCCGTCGTCCAGGACGTGTTCCACGACCGTGTGCATGTCGTAGGGCTGGTTGGCCGAGTCCGGGACGACCGTGTCCAGCTCGCGGTCCTCGTCGGTGACGGTGAGGTCGGCCTCCTCGGGGAAGGCGGGCGGCTCGGAGAGGTTGTTGGACGGCAGGTACGACAGCAACTGCTTGACGTACTCGAAGGCGTCCTTCTCGTCGCCGGCCATGTGGTGGGCGACGCCCGAGACGGCGTTGTGGGTGCGGGCGCCGCCCAGTTCCTCGAAGCCGACGTCCTCGCCGGTGACCGTCCGGATCACATCGGGGCCGGTGATGAACATGTGCGAGGTCTGGTCGACCATCACGGTGAAGTCGGTGATCGCGGGGGAGTAGACCGCGCCGCCCGCGCAGGGGCCGACGATCAGGCTGATCTGGGGAATCACACCGGAGGCGTGGGTGTTGCGGCGGAAGATCTCGCCGTACGCGCCGAGCGAGGCGACGCCCTCCTGGATGCGGGCGCCGCCGGAGTCGTTGATGCCGATGACCGGGCAGCCGGTCTTCAGCGCGAAGTCCATCACCTTGACGATCTTGTGGCCGTAGACCTCGCCGAGGGCGCCGCCGAAGACGGTGAAGTCCTGGGAGAACACGGCGACCGGACGGCCGTCGACGGTGCCGTAACCGGTGACCACACCGTCGCCGTACGGGCGGTTGGCGTCCAGGCCGAAGTGGGTGGAGCGGTGCCGGGCGAACTCGTCGAGCTCGACGAACGACCCCTCGTCCAGGAGGAGGTCGATGCGCTCACGGGCCGTCAGCTTGCCCTTGGCGTGCTGCTTCTCCACGGCGCGATCCGAACCGGCGTGCGTCGCTTCCTCGATACGGCGCCGCAGGTCCGCGAGTTTGCCCGCGGTCGTGTGGATGTCAGGCTGCTGCTGTTCCGGTTCGGACATCGGGATGCGGCTCCCTGCCTGCTCAGAAGGGGGGACGGTTACTCATCCGCAGCGTAGTGGGGCCCTCACCGATCGGCAGTGCGGCGTTTACCACACCTAGGGTGGCTTGCATGACTGACCGAGATGACGCAGCCCGCGACCGCAGCCGGTGGTCCGACCTCGACCGCCCGCCCCTCGACGGCACCGCGCTCAGGCGCGGCCTGGTCCGTCAGGGCGGGCTGTGGACGGACGTGGAGGTGGTGCAGCGGACCGGCTCCACCAACTCCGACCTGGTGAGCCGGGCCGCCGAGGGCCGGGCCGGGGAGGGCGTCGTCCTCGTCGCCGAGGAGCAGACCGCCGCCCGGGGCCGCCTGGACCGGCGGTGGACCGCGCCGCCCCGCTCGGGCCTGTTCTTCTCCGTGCTGCTCGCCCCCGGCGAGGTCCCGGTCGCCCGCTGGGGCTGGCTGCCGCTGCTCACCGGGGTCGCGGTGGCCACCGGCCTGTCCCGCGCGGCCGGCGTCGACACCGCCCTGAAGTGGCCCAACGACCTGCTGGTCACCGTGGGCGGCGCGGAGCGCAAGGCCGGCGGCATCCTCGCCGAGCGGGCCGGCGACGCGGGCGTGGTGATCGGCGTCGGCATCAACGTCACCCTGCGCGCCGACGAGCTGCCCGTCCCGACGGCCGGCTCCCTCGCGCTGGCCGGCGCGGTCAGCACCGACCGGGACACGCTGCTGCGCGGGGTGCTGCGCGCGCTGGAGCAGTGGTACGGCCGCTGGCGCGCGGCGGACGGCGACCCGGGCCCGTCCGGGCTGCAGGAGACGTACGCGGCGGGCTGCGCGACGCTGGGCCGGACGGTACGGGCGGAACTGCCGGGCGACCGCGCCGTGACCGGCGAGGCGGTGGCCGTCGACGGCGACGGCCGCCTGGTCCTGGCCACCGCCGAGGGCGTGCGGCAGCCGATCGGCGCCGGGGACATCGTCCACCTGCGGCCGGCCTAGGGGGCGGCAGGGGGCGGCAGCGCATCGTCCGCCGCGTCCGGTCAGGGGGTCGGCACGGTGCTCGGGGAAGTGAGCTGGCCCACAGCTAACGTAAAGTTGGGGCCGGTCGATACCTGACCGCGGCAGATCGGAAGGGCAGCAGGCGTGACCGTCGACGACACGGGCTCCGGCGCGGACGGGGACGGCCGGGTGGACGAGCCCGCCGACCCCGCCGACGACCCGCTCGCGCTGCGCCTCGAAGGGCTGATCCTCGGGGCCGAGCGCCGCTACACCCCCTTCCAGGCGGCCCGCAGCGCGGGGGTCTCCATGGAGCTGGCCTCCCGCTTCTGGCGGGCCATGGGCTTCGCCGACATCGGGCAGGCCAAGGCGCTCACCGAGGCCGACGTACTGGCGCTGCGGCGGCTGGCCGGTCTGGTGGAGGCGGGGCTGCTCAGCGAGGCCATGGCGGTGCAGGTGGCCCGGTCCACCGGGCAGACCACCGCCCGGCTGGCCGAGTGGCAGATGGACTCCTTCCTGGAGGGCCTGACCGAGCCCCCCGAGCCCGGCATGACCCGCACCGAGGTCACGTATCCGATCGTCGAGCTGCTCCTGCCGGAGCTGGAGGAGTTCCTCGTCTACGTCTGGCGGCGCCAGCTCGCCGCCTCGGCCGGGCGGGTGGTGCAGGCCACCGACGACGAGGAGATGGTCGACCGGCGGCTCGCGGTCGGCTTCGCGGACCTGGTCGGCTTCACCCGGCTGACCCGCCGCATGGAGGAGGAGGAGCTGGGCGAGCTGGTCGAAGCCTTCGAGACCACCGCCGCCGACCTGATCGCCGCCCGCGGCGGGCGCCTGGTCAAGACCCTCGGCGACGAGGTGCTGTACGCCGCCGACGACGCCGGGACGGCCGCCGAGATCGCCCTGCGGCTGATCGAGACCATGGCGGGCGACGAGACCATGCCGGAACTGCGGGTCGGCATGGCCTTCGGCACGGTCACCACCCGGATGGGCGATGTCTTCGGCACCACCGTGAACCTGGCCTCCCGGCTCACCTCGATAGCGCCCCGGGACGCCGTGCTGGTGGACACCGCCTTCGCGGAGGAGCTGATCCGCACCGGTGACGCCCCCGCCTCCGAGGCCGCGGCCGCCGAGGAGGCCGCCGCCGCGGAGAAGGAGGGCGAGGAGCCGCCCGCGTACCGCTTCGCGCTCCAGCCGATGTGGCAGCGCCCGGTGCGCGGCCTCGGCGTGGTCGAACCCTGGCTGCTCACCCGGCGCGGCACCGACGCCTGACCACGCTCACCCGGCCTTTTCCCGGCCGTCCCGGGCTGCGATGATCGGGGCGGAACTGGCCGTTAACCCGCGTTAACCGGGAGGGTGTCATGAGCGAGGAGCGGTACGGGGAGTTCGTGCTGGTGCGGCGGCACGGGGCGGGACACGTGGCGGAACTCGTCCTGGACCGGCCCAAGGCCATGAACGCCGTCTCGACCGCGATGGCCCGGTCCGTCACCGCGGCCTGCGCGGCGCTCGGCACCGACCCGTCCGTCCGCGCGGTGGTGCTGACCTCCACCCATGAGCGGGCCTTCTGCGTCGGCGCGGACCTGAAGGAACGCAACTCCCTCAGCGACGCCGAGCTGCTGCGGCAGCGGCCGGTGACCCGGGCCGCGTACACGGGCGTACTGGAGCTGCCGGTGCCGGCGATCGCGGCGGTGCACGGCTTCGCCCTCGGCGGCGGCTTCGAGCTGGCCCTGTCCTGCGACCTGATCGTGGCCGACCGCACCGCGGTGGTGGGGCTGCCCGAGGTGTCCGTCGGGGTGATCCCCGGGGGCGGCGGTACCCAGTTGCTGCCCCGCCGGGTGGGGGCCGCGCGCGCCGCCGAGCTGGTGTTCACGGCCCGCCGGGTGGCGGCCGGGGAGGCGCGCGAGCTGGGCCTGGTCGACCACCTGGTGGACGAGGGCCGGGACCGGGACGAGGCGCTGGCCCTGGCCGACCGGATCGCCGCCAACTCCCCGGTCGGCCTGCGCGCCGCCAAGCGGGCGCTGCGGCTCGGGCAGGGGCTGGACCTGCGGGCCGGCCTGGAGGTCGAGGACGCGGCCTGGCGCGCGGTGGCGTTCTCCGGGGACCGCGCGGAGGGCGTCGCGGCCTTCAACGAGAAGCGCGCGCCGCGGTGGCCGGGGGAGTGAGTCCCGGGGTTCTGGGTACGTCCGCCCGCCCCGCCCCCGTTCGCCCGCTCGATGTCCGCTTTCGGGGGAAATCTCCCTAGCCTGGGGTGATGGGTGAGGATGCACGCCTCGCGGCCGTCGTCGCGCTGGCGCAGGGCATGGCGGCGGCGCACGGTTCGCGCGAGGCGTGGCGCGCGGCGGCGCTCGGCGCGTGCCGCGCGCTGGGCGGCAGCTTCGCCGCCCTGTCGGTGTGGGAGCGGGAGCTGGGCCGCCTGCGGGTCCTGGTGAACGTCGGGGAGCGGGCCGAGGGCGAGGAGGAGTTCCCGGACGACGAGTCCTACCCGGTGCACCAGTTCGCCGAGATCACCGAGTTCCTGCACGAACGCTGGGCCGGCGGCGGCGAGCCCGACGCCTGGGTCGAGACCGCCGAGGGCCCCGCGGCCGGGCGGCCCGGCTACGTCCACCAGCGCGTCGCCGCGCTGCGCCGCCGGGGCCGCGGCTGCTGTGTCGTCGCCCCGGTCGTGCTGCACGGCCGCGCCTGGGGCGAGCTGTACGTGGCCCGGCCGGCCGGCGAGCCCGTCTTCGGCCGGGGCGACGCCGACTTCGCCACCGTCCTGGCCGCCGTGGTCGCCGCCGGGCTGGCCCAGACCGAGCAACTGGAGGAGGTGCGGCGGCTGGCCTTCACCGACGCGCTGACCGGCCTGGCCAACCGCCGTGCCGTCGACGCCCGGCTGGACGAGGCCGTGGAGCGGCACCGCCGGGAGGGGGCGACGGTCAGCCTCGTCGTCTGCGACCTCAACGGCCTCAAGCGGGTCAACGACACCCACGGGCACGCCGCCGGCGACCGCCTGCTGGAACGATTCGGCTCGGTGCTCTCGCTGTGCGGCGCGATGCTGCCGGGCGCGCTCGCGGCGCGGCTCGGCGGCGACGAGTTCTGCCTGCTCGCGGTGGGCCCGCCCGCCGACGCCGTGGTCGGCGCCGCCCGGGAGCTGTGCCGCCGGGCCGGGGAGCTGGAACTGGGCGACGGGGTGGCCTGCGGGGTGGCGTCCACCGCCGACCCGATCGGGCCGGTCCGCTCCGCGCGCCGGCTGTTCCGGCTGGCGGACGCCGCCCAGTACCGCGCCAAGGCCGAGGGCACCGACCGCCCGGTGGTGGCCGGCCGCGCGGGCCCCGACGATCCCGTCGTACGCCTGGCCGACCAGCCGCCGGGAGAGGGCGGCGACGGGGAGCGCCGGCGGTTCCGGGGGCGGCACGCGCCGTAAGGGGCGCCGCCCGGACCCGGGGGTGACACCGGTGATTTCACTGCGTACGCTCCTGAATATGAATATGCACACTGTGGTGGTGGGGACGGCCGGGGTCACCGCGTCCGACGTCCTCGCCGTGGCGCGCGGCGGCGCCCGGGTCGAGCTGTCCGAGGAAGCGCTGACGGCCCTGGCCGCGGCCCGCGAGATCGTGGACGCGCTGGCCGCCAAGCCCGACCCGGTCTACGGCGTGAGCACCGGCTTCGGCGCCCTGGCGACCCGGCACATCAGCCCCGAGCTGCGCGCGCAGCTCCAGCGCAACATCGTCCGCTCGCACGCCGCCGGGATGGGCCCCCGGGTCGAGCGGGAGGTCGTGCGGGCGCTGATGTTCCTGCGGCTGAAGACCGTCTGCTCCGGCCGCACCGGCGTCCGCCCGGAGGTGGCGCGGACCATGGCCGAGGTGCTCAACGCCGGGATCACCCCGGTCGTGCACGAGTACGGCTCGCTCGGCTGCTCCGGCGACCTCGCGCCGCTCTCGCACTGCGCCCTCACGCTGATGGGCGAGGGCGAGGCCGAGGGCCCCGACGGGACCGTGCGGCCCGCCCGCGAGCTGCTCGCCGAGCACGGGATCGCCCCCGTCGAGCTGCGCGAGAAGGAGGGCCTCGCCCTGCTCAACGGCACCGACGGGATGCTGGGCATGCTGCTCATGGCCCTCGCCGACCTCGACGCCCTCTACACGTCGGCCGACATCACCGCCGCCCTGACCCTGGAGGCGCTGCTCGGCACCGACAAGGTGCTCGCCCCCGAGCTGCACGCCATCCGCCCGCACCCCGGGCAGGCCGCGTCCGCCGCCAACATGGCCGCCGTGCTGGCGGGCTCCGGGCTCACCGGCCACCACCAGGACGACGCCCCCCGGGTGCAGGACGCCTACTCGGTGCGGTGCGCCCCGCAGGTCGCGGGCGCCGGCCGGGACACCCTCGCGCACGCCCGGCTGGTCGCCGAGCGGGAACTCGCCGCGGCCGTCGACAACCCGGTGGTGCTGCCCGACGGGCGGGTGGAGTCCAACGGGAACTTCCACGGCGCCCCGGTCGCCTACGTGCTGGACTTCCTCGCCGTGGCCGTCGCCGACCTCGGCTCCATCGCCGAGCGCCGCACCGACCGGCTGCTGGACAAGAACCGCAGCCATGGCCTGCCGCCGTTCCTCGCCGACGACGCCGGCGTGGACTCCGGCCTGATGATCGCCCAGTACACCCAGGCGGCCCTGGTCAGTGAGCTGAAGCGGCTGGCCGTACCGGCCTCGGCGGACTCCATCCCGTCCTCGGCGATGCAGGAGGACCACGTCTCCATGGGCTGGTCGGCGGCGCGCAAGCTGCGCACCGCGGTCGACAACCTCACCCGGGTCCTCGCCGTCGAGCTGTACGCCGCCACCCGCGCCCTGGAGCTGCGCGAGGGCCTCACCCCGGCGCCCGCCTCACGGGCCGTCGTCGAGGCGCTGCGCAAGGCGGGGGTCCAGGGCCCCGGTCCGGACCGGTTCCTGGCACCCGACCTGGCCGCCGCGGAGGCGTTCGTCCGGGACGGGCGGCTGGTCGCGGCGGCGGAGACGGTCACCGGTCCGCTGCGGTAACGCCGGACGGCCGGGTCAAAAGAACGTCAAGAAGAGCAAAGTCCTCGAAAAACCGTCAGAAACCGAGCCGTTCACGGCGGACCGAATACGCCACGAAGCCCGCCCCCAGGGAGAGGAAGACCGTGCCGCCGACCACGTACGGCGTGCTGTCGAAGCTGCCGGTGTCGGCCAGCCGGGTGCCCCCGCCCGCCGCCGCCGGGTCCGCGGCGGCGGGCCTGGCCTGCTCGGTGACCTGGGGAGACGGGGCCGCGGAGGGGGTGTCTCTCGCCGGGGTCTCGGAGGTCGCGTTGGCGGACGGGACGAACCACAGGGCACACAGCAGGGAGCCCGCTGCGGCGGCGGTCAGCAACGGACGGCGAGCGGATGACACGGAATATCGATCCCCTTGTGGCGCTGGCGAATTGGCCGTGTGGGGCGATGTTAGTGAAAGGCGCGGGTCACGGGAAAGTCACGGGAGCGGACCGCCGTACGCTCCCGTCATGAGTACTCCGGAGACATCACACTTTGTTCGGGTTCGGGTGGACCTGGTGCTGGAAGTCGGGAACGAGGAGGAGGTCACCGCCGCGGCGCTGGCCCGGATCGCCGCCGAGGGCGGCCTCCCGGACGCCGAGCGGGCCCACGCCGAAGGCGCCGTCACGGCGGACACCGCGGAGGCCCTCGCCCATCTCGTCGACCCGTTCGACCTGGTCAGCGAGGTGCCGGGGGTGGAGCTGCGCCAGGCGTCGTGGAGCGCCGAACGCGTCGACCTGGACCCCGATTCGCCCGACTGGGACCTGGACGAGGATGATGACGCGGTGGCCGGGGAAGACGGCGAGGAAACGACGGTGGGTTGACGCGCTTTGGGGAAATCGTGACCCGGGCGGCAACCGCCACCCGGGGTTCCGTCGTCTCACCCCGCGCACTGACCGACACCCGTGCCGCCGGCCCAGCCGTGGCGGACGTGGTGTGCCCCACACCTGAGGGCCAGGTGGAACGGGACGAACCGGTCGTAGCGTTGAACGTCTTGACGGGGAATCTCGGGTTCGGGAATCAGTAGCGATGGAGAAGCGTGTGATGACGAACAGTAAGCGGCGCAAGGGCCTGGTGGCCGCGTCCGCACTGCTCGGCGGGGTGCTGGTGCTCTCGGCCTGTTCGGGCGGCGACGACGACGGCGCCGGGGGCGGTGGCGAGTCCTCCCAGGCCCAGGTCGACAAGGCGGCGGCCGAGAAGAGCTCCGAGGCCCAGATCAAGATCACTCCCGGGGACGGCTCGTCCAACGCCTCCATCAACAACTCAGCCACCGTGAAGGTCACCAAGGGCACACTGACCGAGGTCAGGATGACCACCTCGGACGGCACCGAGGTCAAGGGCGAGATATCCGCCGACCGCACGAGCTGGCAGCCCAGCGTCCAACTGGAGCGGGCCACCACCTACAAGCTGGCGGCGACCGCGAAGGACTCCGAGGGCCGCGCCGCCCACGAGAACGCGTCGTTCACCACCGTCTCCCCGGACAACAGCTTCATCGGCACCTTCACCCCGGACGACGGTGCCACGGTCGGCGTCGGCATGCCGGTCTCGATCAACTTCGACAAGGCGATCACCGAGAAGGCCGCCGTCCAGAAGGGCATCACGGTCAGCTCCAGCAGCGGCCAGGAGGTCGCCTGCCACTGGTTCAACGCCAACCGCATGGACTGCCGCCCCGAGGACTACTGGAAGGAAGGCTCGACCGTCACCCTCAAGCTCGCGCTCGACGGGGTCGAGGGAGCCAAGGGCGTCTACGGCGTCCAGCAGAAGACGGTCACCTTCAAGATCGGCCGCAACCAGGTCAGCTACGTCGACGCGCAGACCAAGCAGATGAAGGTCACGCAGGACGGCAAGACCGTCAAGACCATCCCGATCTCGGCCGGCTCCCCGGAGAACAAGACCTACGAGGGCCAGATGGTGATCTCCGAGAAGTTCAAGGAGACCCGGATGAACGGCGCGACGGTCGGCTTCACCGACGACGACGGCGAAGGCGAGTACGACATCAAGGACGTACCGCACGCCATGCGGCTGAGCACCTCCGGCACCTTCATCCACGGCAACTACTGGGGCGCCAAGTCCGTCTTCGGCAGCGTCAACACCAGCCACGGCTGCGTCGGCCTGTCCGACACCAAGGGCGCCAACGACCCCAGCACCCCGGCCGCCTGGTTCTACGAGCACTCGCTCATCGGTGACGTCGTGGTGGTCAAGAACACCGGCGACAAGACCATCGCCCCGGACAACGGCCTCAACGGCTGGAACATGGACTGGGCGCAGTGGAAGGCGGGTTCGGCCGTCTGACGCCGGCCCCCGCGCTGTCCGGAAGCCGTCGTCCGCCCCCGGGGCGGGGGCGGCTTCTCCGCTTGTCGATCTTCTCATCGTGCTCTTATCCAGGGCTTATGGCGTCATCAGGGTGCGTCCCTAGTTTTCGGCCATGTTCTTCACCTACCTGAGGCGCGAGCTGCGCCGCCGCAGAAAGGCGGCGCTCGTCGTCGCCTCCGGCCTCGCGCTGGGCATCGCGCTGGTCATCGTGGTCGACTCCGTGTCCTCCGGGATGGGCAAGGCCCAGGACAAGGTCCTGCAGTCGCTGTACGGCCTCGGCACCGACATGACGGTCACCAAGGCCGCGCCGGCCGGCGGCACCGGCCAGGGCGAGCGCCCGCGCTTCCAGTTCGACGCCAAGGACAGCGACTCCGACGAGGAGCAGAGCAGCGACCGCGTCATGGTCCAGGGCTTCCAGACGCTGGCCGCCTCGACCGTCGGCAAGGTCTCCGACCAGGACGGCGTGGCCGACGCGGTCGGCGGTCTCAGCCTGCAAGTCCTCAAGGTCAGCGGCGAGTTCACCCGCGGCCGGCTCCAGCAGGGCGGCGGCGAGGGCGGCCAGGGCGGCCCCGGCGGCCAGGGCGCCCCGCAGGGCGAGGTGCAGGGCGGCGGCGCCAGCTTCGACGTCAACAGCTACTCCGTCTACGGCACCGACGTCACCGAACCCGACCTCGGCCCGCTGACCTCCTCCAAGATCACCAGTGGCCGTGCCTTCAAGGCGTCCGAGACCGACGCGAAGGTCGCCGTCGCCGACTCCTCGTACGCCAAGGAGAAGAAGCTCAAGACCGGCTCCACGGTCACCGTGAAGGGCACCAAGTACAAGGTCATCGGCATCGCCACCGCCGACAGCGGGGACGCCGCCGCCGACCTCTACCTCCCGCTGAAGCAGGCCCAGACCCTCGGTGACGTCAAGAACAAGGTCACCACGATCTACGTCAAGGCCACCGACTCGCAGCGGATCGACAGCGTCAAGTCGGCGATCCAGAAGAACATCTCGGGGACCACGGTCACCACCTCCGCCGACCTCGCCGACACCGTCTCCGGCTCGTTGTCCACCGCCTCCTCGCTGGCCACCAGCGTCGGCCGGTGGCTCTCCGTGGTGGTCCTGATCGCCGCCTTCCTGGTCGCCGGGCTGCTCACCTCCTCCGCCGTCTCCCGCCGGGTGCGCGAGTTCGGCACCCTGAAGGCGCTCGGCTGGACGTCGGGCCGGGTCACCCGGCAGGTGGTCGGCGAGGCCATGGTCAACGGCCTGGTCGGCGGCGTCCTCGGCATCGCGCTCGGCCTGGTGGGCGCGTACGTCGTCACCGCGGTCAGCCCCAGCCTCCAGGCCCAGCTCGGCGGCGGCAGCGGCGACAGCGGCGGGGGCCCCGGCGGGCCCGGCGGCATGGGCGGTCCCGGCCGGCAGACGGCCGCCAAGACCCTGGAGGTCGCGCTCACCGCGCCGGTCAGCCTCACCACCATCGCCCTGGCCGTGCTGCTCGCCGTGGCCGGCGGACTGGTCGCGGGCGGCTTCGGCGGCTGGCGCGCCTCCCGGCTGCGCCCGGCGGACGCCCTGCGCCGGGTCGAGTAGCCACCGCCCCGGCCCGCATCATCGGGGCCCGCCCGGCACCACCGGGCCCTGGCCCGCACCATCCGGGCCGGCCCGCCCGCCGGACGGCAGGCCCCGCCCCCCTCACGTCCCCCAGGAGTCGGACCATGTACGAACTCAGCGGCGTCACCAAGCGCTACACGCGCGGCAAGGACACCGTCAACGCCCTCGACGGCATCGACCTCACCATCCCCGACGGCGACCGGCTCGTCATCCAGGGCCCCACCGGCGGCGGAAAGTCCACGCTGCTGCAGATGCTGGGCGCGCTGGACCGGCCGACCGCCGGCCGGATCAGCCTCGACGGCACCGACCTGGCCAGCCTCTCCGAGACCCGGCTCACCCGGGTGCGCAGCGAGAACATCGGCTTCGTCTTCCAGTCCTTCAACCTCATCCCGACCCTCACCGCCCAGGAGAACGTCGAGACCGCCCTCGTACCGCTCGGGGTGAAGAGCAAGGAGCGGCGCGAGCGGGCCGCCGAGGCGCTCGCCTCGGTGGGGCTCGGCGAGCGGCTGGCGCATCTGCCGAGCGAGATGTCCGGCGGCCAGCAGCAGCGCGTGGCCATCGCCCGCGCGCTGGTGAAGCGGCCCAAGGTGCTGCTCGCCGACGAACCCACCGGAAACCTCGACGAGTCGATGCGCGACGAGATCATGGACGTACTCGAACGCATGTGGCAGGAGCTGGGGTTGACCTACATCATGGTCACCCACGACTCCTCGATCGCCCGGAAGGCGCCGCGGCTGGCGACGATCCGCAAGGGCCGGATCACCGTGAAGGAGAACGCCCAGGCGTGAGCGGGGCGGACGCGGGGTCAATCCGTCGGTCCGGTAACGGCGTCCGCGCGGGGACGTAACAACCGGCCGACGATTCTCTCACCGTCCTCTCATCCGATTGAGACGCTTGATCGCCCCCCGGCATACTGCGTGCTCCGGGGGGTTCGCGCACGCGCGTACGAGACCACCCCCGGTCGGGTGAGCCGAACGGCGCCCGAGCACCCGCTAGGGGGGAATCTTGCGCAGACAAGTGAAGAGAGCCCGTACGGCCATGGTGGTCACGGCGACCGCCGTGGCCCTCGCCGCCGGGCTGACCGCGCCCGCCGCGGCCACCGGGGAGGGCGCGGCCGACAGTTCGCGGGCCTCGGTCAAGGCCGGGCACCGCATCACCCTGATCACCGGCGACCGTGTCGTCGTCGACGCCTCGGGCCGGGTCACCGGCCTGGAGCGGGCCAAGGGACGCGAGCACATACCGGCCGAGGTCCGCAGGGTCGACGGCCACACCCTCGTCATCCCCGCCGACGCGGCCCGCCTGGTCGCCCAGGGCAAGCTCGACCGGCGCCTGTTCGACGTCACCGAACTCAACCGCGCCGCCACCCGCAAGGCCCAGAAGAACGGCCTGAAGGTCATCGTCGGCTACAAGGGCACCGCCGCGGCCGCCAAGTCCGACGTCCGCGACGCCGGCACCCTGCGCCGCAGCCTGAAGTCGCTGAACGCCGACGCCGTGCAGACCCCGAAGCAGGACACGCCCGACCTGTGGGACGCGGTCACCGACGGCGAGAAGACCGCCGCCGGCATCGCGCACGTCTGGCTCGACGGCGTCCGCAAGGCCAGCCTCGACAAGTCCGTGCCGCAGATCGGCGCCCCCAAGGCGTGGGCGGCCGGCTACGACGGCAAGGGCGTGAAGATCGCCGTCCTGGACACCGGCATCGACACCACCCACCCCGACCTGAAGAAGCAGGTCGTGGCGTCGAAGAACTTCTCCGTCTCGGCGAACGCCACCGACAAGTACGGCCACGGCACGCACGTCGCCTCCATCGCGGCCGGCACCGGCAGCAAGTACAAGGGCGTGGCCCCGGGCGCCGAGCTGCTCAACGGCAAGGTGCTCAGCGACGACGGCTACGGCGACGACTCCGGCATCCTGGCCGGCATGGAGTGGGCGGCCGAGCAGGGCGCCGACATCGTCAACCTCAGCCTCGGCGGCGGCGACACCCCGGAGATCGACCCGCTGGAGGCCGAGGTCAACAAGCTCTCGGCGGAGAAGGGCATCCTGTTCGCCATCGCCGCCGGCAACGAGGGCGAGTTCGGCGACCAGACCATCGGCTCCCCGGGCAGCGCGGCCTCCGCCCTCACCGTCGGCGCGGTCGACGACAAGGACGTCCTCGCCGACTTCTCCAGCACCGGCCCCGGCCTGGACGGCCAGATCAAGCCGGACGTCACCGCGCCCGGCGTCGACATCACCGCCGCCTCCGCCAAGAACAGCGTCATCGCCAAGGAGGTCGGCGAGAAGCCGGCCGGCTACGTCACCATCTCCGGTACGTCGATGGCGACCCCGCACGTCGCGGGCGCGGCGGCGCTGCTCAAGCAGCAGCACCCGGACTGGTCCGGCGCCGAGCTGAAGGCGGTGCTCACCGGTTCCGCCAAGGGCGGCAAGTACACGCCGTTCCAGCAGGGCACCGGCCGCATCCAGGTCGACAAGGCGATCGCCCAGACCGTGTTCGCCGAGCCGGTCTCGCTGGACCTCGGCACCCAGCAGTGGCCGCACACCGACGACACCCCGGCGAGCAAGGCGCTGACGTACCGCAACACCGGCACCGCGGACGTCACCCTGAAGCTGTCGGTCACCGGCACCGACCCGAAGGGCGGGACGGCCCCGGCCGGCTTCTTCACCCTGGGCGCCTCCGAGATCACCGTCCCGGCGGGCGGCACGGCCTCCGTCGACGTCAAGGCCGACACCCGGCTGGGCTCGCTGGACGGCGCGTACGCCGCGTACGTGACGGCGACCGGTGCCGGGCAGAGCGTCCGCACCGCCGCCACCGTGCAGCGCGAGGTCGAGTCCTACGACGTCACCCTCAAGGCGATCGGCCGGGACGGTCAGCCCGCGGTCAACTACCAGGCCGACCTGACCGGCACCTCCGGGCTCGGGACCGACCGGTACTTCCCGGCGTTCGACGCCGACGGCACCGTCACGGTCCGCGTCCCCAAGGGCTCCTACGTCCTCAACTCCGCGATCTACGTCTCCCCGGACCCGGACCCCGCGAAGTACCAGGGCGCCGACTGGCTGGCCCAGCCCCGGCTGAGCGTCACCAAGAACACCACCGTCACCCTGGACGCGCGGACCGCGAAGCCGGTGAACATCACCGTGCCCGACAAGGCCGCCCAGGGCGTCGCCGCCTCGGCGGACTTCTCGATCAGCACCCGCGACTCCGCCTACGGCTTCGGCTGGTCGCTGCCCTCGTTCGACAACTTCCGCACCAAGCACCTCGGCGGGCAGATCACCGACGGCTCCCTCAGCCAGCAGTGGGACGGCCACTGGACCAAGGGCGCCAAGGAGGAGTACGCCGTCGCCGGCGGCGGCACGGTCAAGCAGCTCGCCACCGGCTACACCCGCGCCTACAAGGCGAGCGAACTGGCCACGCTGAAGGTCGGCATGGGCTCCACCGCGAGCGGCAGCAAGAAGGGCGCGGTCACCGCCTCCGCCTACCTGCCGGACAGCTTCGGCGGCTCCTACTTCGCCGCCCCGCAGTCCCTGCCGGGCACCCGCACCCTGCACCTGTCCACCGGGGACGGCGCCGTGTGGGACGTCTCCTTCCAGCAGTACAGCGGGCGGGTCGACGAGGACAACTTCCCGATCTCCGAGGCGTACTACGCGCTGAACGACCTCCAGCAGTACAAGGCCGGCAAGTCCTACTCGACGACCTTCAACTCGGCCGTCTTCGGGCCGCGCCTCAACTCCGACTTCGGTGTCTTCCGGGACGGCAACCAGATCTACGGCTACCTGCCGCTGTTCGCCGACGGCAAGGGCCACGCCGGTTCCTCGGAGTTCAGCTCGGTCAGCACCAGCCTGTACCGCAACGGCAAGAAGGTCGGCTCCAACACCGACCCGATGTTCGGCGACGAGATGTTCACCGTCCCGTCCACTGAGGCGGAGTACAAGCTGACCACCTCGGTCAAGCGCTCCGCGAAGGTCGCCGCGGCCTCCAGCCGGGTCGACGCCTCCTGGACCTTCCGCTCCAAGAAGGTCAGCAACACGGTGAAGCTGCCGGTCTCCTCGGCCCGCTTCTCGGCGACCACCACCCTGGACGGCAAGAAGACCGCCGGCCAGAAGGCTTCCATCCCGGTCACCGTCGAGGGCGCCGCCGCCGGCAAGAACCTCAAGTCCCTGGCGGTGTACGTCTCCTACGACGCCGGCAAGACCTGGAAGAAGACCACGGTCACCAAGGGCAAGATCAGCGTGAAGAACCCGGCGAAGGGCAAGGGCATCTCCTTCCGCGCCAAGATCACCGACAAGAAGGCGAACACGTCGACGATCTCGATCTACAACGCCTACTACGGCAAGTAGACCGCGGGTTCCACCCCGGCCAGCGGCCTGCCCGAGACTTCCGGTCCGGGCAGGCCGTTGTCATGACCGGCGGTCGGCACAGCAGGGTCAGAGGGTCAGAGGGTCAGAGGGCGGTCCGGGTGGTGCGTCCGCCAGAAGGCCCGCAGGGCGGCGGCGAGTTCCTCGGGGGCCTCCTCGGCCATGTGGTGCCCGGACTCGACCGGGCCGCCCTCCAGATGGCCGCCCGCCCAGTCCCGCCAGACGCCGAGCACATCGCCGTAGAGGTCGACCATGTCGTCGCGGGTGGCCCACAGCACCTGGAGCGGGGCACCGACGCGCCGGCCGGCCCGGCGGTCGGCCTCGTCGTGCTCCCGGTCGATCCCGAGGCCGGCCCGGTAGTCCTCGCACATGGCGTGCACGGTCGCCGGATCGTGCACGGCCCGCCGGAAGTCCGCGTACGACTCGGCGCCCATCTGCTCGGGAGTCGCCCGGTACCAGGCGTCGGGGTCGGCGCTGATGACGCGCTCGGCGGGCTTGTCGGTCTGCCCCAGGAAGAACCAGTGCCACCAGCTCGCGGCGAACCTCGCGTCGCAGCGCCGCAGCGCCTCCCCGATGGGCACCGCGTCCAGCACGGTCAGGGCGGACACGGCGTCCGGGTGGTCCAGGGCGAGCCGGGTGGCCACGTACGCCCCCCGGTCGTGTCCGACGACGGCGAACCGCTCGTGTCCCAGACGGCGCATGACCGCCACGCAGTCGGCGGCCATGGCGCGCTTGGCGTACGGGCTGTGCCGGGCGTCGGTCGGGGGCTTCTCCGACTCGCCGTAGCCCCGCAGGTCCGGGCAGACCACCGTGTACCCGGCCGCCACCAGCAGCGGGGCGACCCGGTGCCAGGTGGTGTGGGTACGCGGGTGGCCGTGCAGCAGCAGCACGGGCGGTCCGCCGCCGCCGTGCCGTACCCGCAACCGGACGCCGTCTCCCTCGCACCGCGTCAGCTCGAACCCCTCGAACACCTGGCCTCCCCTGCGTCGGACGTCGGGGGAGGGGTGCCCCTGAGGGGCGGGTGCATACGCGTGAGAGGCGGGTGCGTAGGCGTGAGGAGACGGGTGCCTACGCGTGAGGAAGCGGGGCGTCCCCGTGCCCTCAGACCGTCCGTACGGTCGTCGCGTCCGTGCCCCAGTTGGCCAGGAGGCGGAGGGCGTCGGCGGAGGGGGAGCCCGGTTCGGCGTGGTAGACGCAGAGGTACTGTTCCGTGTCGTCCGGCAGGTGCAGCGTCTCGTACGCCAGGGTCAGGTCGCCGACCAGCGGGTGCCGCATCCGCTTCACGCCGTGGCCCTTCTCCTTCACGTCATGCGTGGCCCACAGCTTCCGGAACGTCTCGCTCTTGACGGAGAGCTCCCCGACCAGCGCCGACAGGTCGGGGTCCTCCGCGTGCTGACCCGCGTACAGCCGGAGGTAGCTGACCATGTCGCTCGCCTTGGTCTCCCAGTCGAGGAACAGCTCCCGGTAGGCCGGGTGCAGGAAGGTCAGCCGCGCCCAGTTGCGCTCGCCGGCCGGCATGCTGCCCCAGTCGCCGAAGAGGGCCGCCGCCATCCGGTTCCAGGCGAGGATGTCCGACCGGGCCCCGGCGACGTAGGCGGGCACCTCCAGCGAGTCGAGCAGGTGCCGCAGCGACGCCCGTACCTGCTGCCGCTTGGGCATCCGGTGCTTGCGGCGCGGCGGGCGCGGCGTGGCCAGATGGGTGAGGTGGGCCTGCTCGGCGCCGGTCAGCCGCAGGGCGCGTCCGATCGAGTCCAGCACCTCCGCCGACACATTGCGCCCGTTGCCCTGCTCCAGCCTGGTGTAGTACGCCACCGACACCCCGGCCAACTGCGCCAGCTCCTCGCGGCGCAGCCCCGGCACCCGGCGGCGCCGGCCCAGCGCGGGCAGCCCCACGTCCTCCGGTTTCAGCCGGGCCCGCCGGGTGCGCAGGAACTCGCTCAGCTCGGCCCGCCGGTCGAGACCGGCGGCCTGCTCGTCGTCCGGGGAGCCGGGAGGCCGACCGGGAGGCGGTCCGGAAAAGGGGCTGTCGTCCATGCTGTCCAGTATTCCCGGTCGTACCACCAGGAGCCTGTCCCCCTCAGTAGTAGGACCAGCGAACGTACGCAAACCGGTGATCTGGGTAAACACCCTGGTGGGAGGCAGGCTGGGGAGCATGACCACGACTGTTGCCGCATACGCCGCCCCCAGCGCCAAGGCTCCCCTGGAGCGCACCACCATCGAGCGCCGCGCGCTCGGCGAGCACGATGTGCTGATCGACATCAAGTTCGCCGGCATCTGCCACTCCGACATCCACCAGGCCCGCGAGGGCTGGGGCGAGGCGATCTTCCCGATGGTCCCCGGACACGAGATCGCGGGCGTCGTCTCCGAGGTCGGCCCCGGCGTGACCAAGTTCAAGGTCGGCGACCGCGTCGGCGTCGGCTGCATGGTCGACTCCTGCCGCGAGTGCGAGAACTGCAAGGCGGGCCAGGAGCAGTACTGCGTGCGCGGGAACATCGGCACGTACAACGCCGTCGGCTACGACGGCGAGCCCACCTACGGCGGGTACTCCGAGAAGGTCGTCGTCGACGAGGCGTTCACCCTGCGCATTCCCGACGGGCTGTCCCTGGACGTCGCCGCCCCGCTGCTCTGCGCCGGCATCACCACGTACTCCCCGCTCAAGCGCTGGGGCGCCGGCCCCGGCAAGAAGGTCGCCGTCATCGGCCTGGGCGGCCTCGGCCACATGGCCGTCAAGATCGCGCACGCCCTGGGCGCCGAGGTGACCGTCCTCTCCCAGTCGCTGCGCAAGAAGGACGACGGTCTGAAGCTGGGCGCCGACCACTACTACGCCACCAGCGACGAGGCGACCTTCACCGAGCTGGCCGGCAGCTTCGACCTCATCGTCTCCACCGTCTCCGCGCCCCTCGACTTCGGCGCCTACCTCGGCCTGCTGAAGACCGGCGGCGCGCTGGTCAACGTCGGCGCCCCCGAGGAGCCGGTCTCGCTGAACCTCTTCTCCCTCATCGGCGGCGGCAAGACCCTCGCCGGCTCGATGATCGGCGGCATCGCCGAGACCCAGGAGATGCTGGACTTCTGCGCCGAGCACGGCATCGGCGCCGAGATCGAGCTGATCGCCGCCGCCGAGATCAACGAGGCGTACGAGCGGGTGCTGAACAGCGACGTCCGCTACCGCTTCGTGATCGACACGGCGACGATCTGACGCGGTCCGAGGAGGTGACGCGGGCGGGGTGAGTGCCGGGGCGGGTCCTGCCCCGGCCCGTCACCTCGTTTTCTCACCTCGGCCCGTCACCTGTTTTCTCACCTCGGCCCGTCACCCCGGCAGGTCGTCGCCCCGTCGCCGGGCCTCGGCCAGGAACGCGGCGAGGACCGGTGAGCGGTCGTCCGCGCGGTAGGACATGACCAGGTCCGGCAGCGGCGTGCGCGGGGTGACCGCGCAGAACCAGGTGTCGGACCGGCCGGCCGCGCGCATCCCGGACGGTCCGAGGCCGACGCCGACCCCGCACCCGGCCAGGCCGATGATCGTGCGCAGGTCCCGCGCCTCGGTGGCCGTGTCCAGGACCGAGGCGTCCGCGCCCAGCAGGGCCCGCAGCCCCGCGCGGACGGCCGGTTCGTCGTCGGCGGAGGCCACGATCAGGTGCTGCCGGGCCAACTGCGCCGCGGTCACCGTCCGCAGCCCGGCGTACGGGTGCCCCTTGCCCACCACCGCGACCAGGTCGTCCCGGCCGACGGTGACGGAGACCAGGTGCTCGGCGCCCGGCCCGCGCGGGGCGCCCCGGCCGATCACCAGGTCCAACTCGCCGCCGAGCAGGGCGGCCGACCCGCGCGCGGTCGACATCTCGCGCAGCTCCAGCCGTACGCCCGGATGGTCCCGCCGGAACGGGGTCAGCACCGACGGCAGGAACCGCAGCAGCGCCGAGCCGATGAACCCCAGCCGCAGCCGGCCCGTCTCGCCGCGCGCCGCCCGGCCCGCCTCGGCCACCGCGGACGCCATCTCGCACAGCGCCCGCCGCGCCGGGGCCAGGAACGCCGCGCCCGCCGCCGTCGGGAACACTCCCGCCGGGGTGCGGTCGAAGAGACGCTCGCCCACCTCCCGTTCGAGATCCGCGATCTGCCGGGAGAGCGACGGCTGGGCGATGCCGAGCGACGCCGCGGCCCGCCCGAAGTGCTGGTGCTCGGCGACGGCGAGGGCGTACCGCAGATGACGTGCCTCCATACGGCCAGCGTAATCCGGGACCGGGGCCCATAGCTGTGAGGTATCGCGGGTGGGTCGGCTCGGGCATCGGCGTTGTCCGGCGATCACTCGCCCGGGTGAACTGGGGGCCGACTGTTGCACGCGTTTTCGCGCCTTCGCGTCTTCGCGTGCCCGTGTCTTCCGTCTTCCGTGTCTTCCGCGTCTTCTTCGGCCGAGGTGAAGTCCGTCCATGAACTCCCCGTCCTCCGCCCCCGGCACCGTGTTCGTCCTGGTCCACGGCGCCTGGCACTCCTCCTGGCACTGGGCCCGCACCCAGCGCTCGCTGGCCCACCGGGGCGCCGCGAGCGTCGCACTGGACCTGCCGGGACACGGCTTCGACGCGCCGCTGCCCTCCGGCTACCTGCTCCCCGGTCAGCCGGGACTGGCCACGGAGAAGTCCGCGCTGGCGGGGGTGACCCTGGAGGAGTGCGCGGCCACCATCCTGACGACCCTGCGGGAGGTCCGCCGCCACTACCGTACGGTCGTCCTCGTCGCGCACAGCGCGGGCGGCGGACCGGCCTCCCTCGCGGCGCAGACCGCCCCGGACCTGGTCGACCGGATCGTCTACCTCTCCGCCGCCGTCCCGGCCGGCCGGCCGACCTTCGCCGACTACCTGGGCGCCCCGGAAGCGGCCTCCGCCGACGGACGCCAGGGTCTCCACGTCGGTGACCCGGCGGCCCTGGGCGCCTTCCGGATCAACCCCGTCTCGCCGGACCCCGGGTACATCGAGGAGCTGCGGCTGACCTACTACCAGGACGTCCCGGCCGAGGACTTCGCCCGCTGGCACCTCACCCTCAGCCCCGACCTGCCCCTGGCGATCCCCACCACGCCGGTGCGGCTGACCGCCGACCGGTGGGGGCGCGTCCCCCGCACCTTCCTCCGCCTGACGGAGGACCGGGCCCTGGCACCGGCGCTCCAGGACGTGATGATCACGGAGGCCGACGCGGTGACGCCCGACAACCCGTTCACCGTACGTGAACTGCCCGGCAGCCACTCCCCGTTCGCCGCCCGGCCCGACGAACTCGCCACCGCCCTCCTGGCGGACGCGGACTGACGGGCCGGGCGGGGACGCCGGGGGCGACGCGGGGTCCTACTCGGCGGTGCCGCCGCCGAAGGTCCACACCGCCCGGTCGCCGGGGCCGACCACGAGCGTCGAGTTCCCGAGCGGCTCCACGTGCCGGTACGCCACCGGCTCGTTGAGCGCCAGCCGGACCTCCCGCAGCCCCGCCCGCTCGCGCTCCACGGTGTCCAGGCGGATCGTGGTCCCGCCGCCCGTCGCGACGGCACCTCCGGCCACGGACCGCACGGTGTAGCCGCCGGCCCGCAGCAGCGGCACCGTGTCGGCGAGGTCCCGCTCGGTCACCCCGATCCGCACCGAGGTCACGTCCCGCATCAGGTGCTCGCGGTAGCCGTCGGACAGGTACCGCTCCCGGCCCACGTCACCGGGGTAGCCGGCCGGCTCGGTGTTGCTCCGCGGATCGGCGAAGTACTCCGGCAGGTACTCCATCCCCCACGCCCCGAAGGCGTCGTACGAGGAGGTGGTGAACACCGCGTCGAACCACGGCACCGGCACCCCGTCCCCGAAGTCGCGCGTCTGCCGGAACTCCACCGGCTCCGCGACCCCGAACCGCGGCAGCCGCTCGATCACCGTCCGCAGGTCCCCGGCCCGCTCGGTCGAGACACCCAGCCCGGCGGAGCCGAGCGTCCCGTCCTGTCCGGGCAGGTCACCCACCCCGAAGAGTTCGAGATACGTTTCGCGCCCCATCAGATAACGCCCGGTCCAGGTCTGCCCCCCGGCCCCGGTCGTGGTCCGCACCTGGAAGCTGGCGAACTCCCGCAGATAGGCGGAGTCCTCGATCGCGTCCGCGGTCTCCCGGTCGAACACCCCGTAGGCGTGGTTGAAGTACAGCAACTGACGCTCGCCGGCCTCGTCGGCCCGCGCCGTCGCCCCGCCCCCGACCACTCCCGCGAGACTCACCGCGAGCACCATCACTGTTCGTAACGCTCTGCGCAGAAGCATGGGGCCGAGCGTAACCACCGGCACCAGGCGCCCGCACCGGTATTTACCAGGGCGGGGCCACCGGGCCGCCGAGCCGGCCCCAGGGGGCCGCCGGGCCGGCGGGGCCGCGGCCCGGCGCGCTGGACTACTCGCCTACCGTCTCCGGTGCCGGGGCGACGCCGATCGGGCAGGAGACGCCGGTGCCGCCTATGCCGCAGTAGCCCGCCGGGTTCTTGTCGAGGTACTGCTGGTGGTACGCCTCGGCCGGGTAGAACGGGCGGTCCTCGGCGGGCAGGATCTCCGTGGTGATCGAGCCGTGGCCGGACGCGGTCAGGACCCGCTGGTACGCCTCGCGGGAGGCGTGGGCGGCGGCGGCCTGCCCGGGGGTGTGGGTGTAGATCGCCGAGCGGTACTGGGTGCCGACGTCATTGCCCTGGCGGAAGCCCTGGGTCGGGTCGTGGGACTCCCAGAAGGTCTTCAGCAGCCGGTCGTAGGAGATCACCTTCGGGTCGTAGACCACCCGGACGGCCTCGGTGTGACCGGTCAGGCCCGAGCAGACCTCCTCGTAGGTGGGGTGCTCGGTGTAGCCGCCCTGGTAGCCGACCAGGGTGGTGAAGACGCCCGCGGGAAGCTGCCAGAACTTGCGCTCGGCGCCCCAGAAGCAGCCCAGCCCGAAGTCGGCGACCTCCAGGCCCTCCGGGTACGGGCCGAGCAGCGGGGTGCCGAGGACGGTGTGGCGCTCGGGGACGGTGTACGCCGGCTCCGGCCGGCCGCGCAGCGCCTGCTCCGGGGTCGGCATCTGAGGCGTACGGCTGTGCAGGAACATGCGCTCTCCAATCCGGGGGGACGCCCTGGTCAACGTATGGGGGGCGGCGGGAATTCCACCCTCCGGTCAGTGCGGCAGGGACGCCGGGCTGCCGCCGTTCGCCTCGTAACCCGCCACCGCCAGGGCGCGGTAGACCGCGAACTCCGCCGCCGGGTCGGGGGAGAGGGTCCAGGGCAGCGCGCCGACGTGGCCGTCGATGTGTATGAGCTGGTTCATCGCCTCCGTCCAGCGCTCCGCGCGGACCAGGAAGAAGACCAGCAGATGACGGACGTGCGCCAGCATCGGGTCGTCGGGGCGGGCGGAGTGCACCGCGTGCAGCGCGCCGTGGATCGCCTTGGTCACCACCTCGCTCTGGTAGAAGCTGCTGACCAGATTGACCTCGGGGAGGTGCTCGAAGACCGCGAACAGCGGCATCGCGGCCAGCAGCGACCCCTTCGGCGCGCGGGCCGCCGCGGCCTCCGCGAACGAGTACGCCAGCTCCCGCGAGCCGTGCCACTTCTCGCACCAGTAGTGCAGCGCCGCCAGGTGCGCCCCCATGTGCGCCGGGGCGCGGTCCAGGATCTTCAGCCAGAGCTGCTCGAACTCCGGCCGCTGGTAGCCCAGCCCCCGGGCCACCGACAGCTCCACGATGTACGGCACCGGGTCCCCGGGGGCGAGCAGCGCCGCGTCGCCGCACGCCGACCTCGCCTCCTCCATGATGATCCGGAACTCGTCCGTGCCGGGCGTCGCCGTCCGCCACGCCTGCTGCACCAGGAACTCGGCGTGCACCGCCGCGCCCCCCGCGTCCTTGGGCGCCTCGGCCCGCCACACCCGCAGCCACTGGCCGCCCGGCGTCTGGCCGACCCCGCCCGGCCGCTGCTGGAGCTCCAGCGACGCGGCGCCCGCGAACGCCTGCACCCGCTGCCAGCGCAGCTCGCCCGCCGCCTCGGTGCCGGCCAGGAGCTGCTGGGCCGCGCGGTAGTCCTGGGTGCGCTGCACCAGGTCCAGGACGTCCAGCAGGTCCTGGTCGGGGCCGGGCATCCGGACGTCCAGCTCCTCGGTGGGCGCGAAGCCGTAGTTCGCGGGGTCCGCGGCGTCCGGATGCCCGGGCGGCACCTGCTCGATCACGCCGCGCCTGCGCCGGAGGACGGGGAGCAGCACGAAGCCCAGCATGACCAGTGCCATCAGGACCCAGAGAATTTCCATGCCTCAAGCGAACCAGACCGCGCCGACAATTGGCCAACCTGCGCCCGGCACCTGTGGAAAACCCCGCCGGAGCCCGGGGCCCGGCGGGAACCGGCCCCGGCGCACTACGCTCGGGGCCCATGAGCGACAGGCACATCAGTCAGCACTTCGAGACGCTCGCGATCCACGCGGGCAACACCGCCGACCCGCAGACGGGCGCGGTGGTCCCGCCCATCTACCAGGTGTCGACCTACAAGCAGGACGGCGTCGGCGGCCTGCGCGGCGGCTACGAGTACAGCCGCAGCGCCAACCCGACCCGTACCGCGCTGGAGGAGAACCTCGCCGCGCTGGAGGGCGGGCGCCGCGGCCTCGCCTTCGCGTCCGGACTGGCGGCCGAGGACTGCCTGTTGCGCACGCTGCTCAGCCCCGGCGACCACGTGGTCATCCCCAACGACGCCTACGGCGGCACGTTCCGCCTCTTCGCCAAGGTCGCCGCCCGCTGGGGCGTCGAGTGGTCGGTGGCCGACAGCGCCGACCCCGCCGCCGTACGGGCCGCGCTCACCCCGAAGACCAAGGCCGTCTGGGTGGAGACCCCCTCCAACCCGCTGCTCGGCATCACCGACATCGCCGCCGTCGCCCAGGTCGCCCACGAGGCCGGCGCCCGGCTCGTCGTGGACAACACCTTCGCCACGCCGTACCTCCAGCAGCCGCTGGCCCTCGGCGCGGACGTCGTCGTGCACTCGCTGACCAAGTACATGGGCGGGCACTCGGACGTCGTCGGCGGCGCGCTGATCGTCAGCGACACCGCCCTCGGCGAGGAACTGGCGTTCCACCAGAACGCGATGGGCGCGGTCGCCGGGCCGTTCGACTCCTGGCTGGTGCTGCGCGGCACCAAGACCCTCGCGGTGCGCATGGACCGGCACAGCGAGAACGCCACCAAGGTCGCCGACATGCTCACCCGGCACCCGCGCGTGACGAGCGTCCTGTACCCCGGGCTGCCGGACCACCCCGGGCACGAGACGGCCGCCAAGCAGATGAAGGCGTTCGGCGGGATGGTCTCCTTCCGGGTCGAGGGCGGCGAGGAGGCCGCCGTCGAGGTCTGCAACCGGGCGAAGGTGTTCACGCTCGGTGAGTCGCTGGGCGGCGTCGAGTCGCTGATCGAGCACCCCGGCCGGATGACGCACGCCTCCGCGGCCGGTTCGGCCCTGGAGGTCCCGGCCGACCTGGTACGCCTGTCGGTCGGCATCGAGAACATCGAGGACCTGCTGGAGGACCTCCGCCAGGCACTGGGCTAGTCGGTCGGCGCCGTGGCGGACCGGACCGGACCGCTCCGGTCCGGTCCGGTGCGGGGTCGGCGCCGGCCGAGTCGGCCGCGCCGGACCGGCCGACCGGGCCGGAGACCGATCGGCACGGGTGGGTGTTCACCAGCCGGTCAGGGGCGGGGTCGTCTCCGCGGGCGGCTCCGCCCACGGCTGGACCGTCAGCGCCCATACGGTGAACGCCACGGCCGCCGCGAGCAGCAGCAGCCACAGCGCGCGGCGGGCCACGGCCCGGCGCCGCAGCGCGCGGTCGCCGCGCCGGACCGCCTCCGCGCACAGGCCGGGCGGCACCCGCGGCGGCGACTGCTCCATGAGCCGCCGCGCCGCCGCCTCCCGCTGTGTCCGGTTCACATCCGCCTCCCCGCCCCGCCCCGGTCCGGTCAGCTTTCCGACACCGCGCCCCACGCGCGCGTGGGCGCCGCTACCGGGGCCGGCGGCGGGTGGAGAAGGAGTGCGACGGCGCGGTCGCAGACCGCCCTGACCCGCTCCGGGGTCAGCCCCAGCAGCGCCGCCGCCTGCTCCTCGGCGACCCCCTCGTACAGCCGCAGGACCACGATCAGGCGCTCCTGCGGGGCGAGCGCGGCCAGCGGACCGGCGGGCCGGTGCCGGGGGCGTCCGAAGCCGCCCCGGCGCTGCCAGACCTCGCGGGCGAAACGGGTGGCCAGGTACCGGCGGGCACGGTCGTACGGGTCCTCGCCGCGCAGCCGGTCCCATCCGGCGTAGGTGTGGGCGAGGGAGAGCGTGAGCAGCCGCCGCGCGCGCGGGTTGTCGTTCCGCGCCTCGGCCGTGAGCAGGGTGGCGGCATGCAGCAGCCGCCCTGCCGCGCCCGCGACGAACGCCTCGAACTCCCGGGCCCGGCGGGCCTCCCGCGACGCCTGCCGTCCGCGCACCGCGCCTCCCGCGTGAAGGCGATCCCGCCCGTTCTCATATGAGGCCAGGGGCCGTCACGGGTCAAGGGCCGGGAGAACATCAGTACGCACGCGTGCGTGCGCGGGGAAGACGGCGGGGGAGCGGGGGCTCAGGAGGCGGACGACCCGTCCGGGCCGGCCCCCTGCGGGGCCATACGGGCGGACAGGGCGCCGTTGAAGCGCGTGAGGAGCGCGCAGAACACCTCGCGCTCCTCCGGCGCCCAGTCGTGGGTCAGCTCGGCCATCAACTGACGCCGGGAGGAGCGCACCTCCTCCAGGCGCGCCACCCCGCGCGGGGACAGTTGCAGTACGACGGCCCGCCCGTCCTCGGGGTGCGAAGTCCGCTTGACCAGTCCGGTGTCAACGAGCGGGGCGACCTGCCGGGTGACCGTCGAGGAGTCGATGCCCATGCTCGCGGCGAGGGCCTTGACGCCCATCGGGCCCTCCTTGTCGAGGCGGTTGAGCAGCAGATACGCGGCGCGGTCCATGGAGTTGCGCACCTGCCCGACGCCGCCGAGCCGGGTCTGTTCGGCACGGCGGGCGAACACCGCCACCTCGTGCTGGAGCGTGTCGAGGAGACCGGGTTCACCGGCGGTCGTCATGTCCATCGACATTTCAGGTGTTGTGGGCATGGCCGGAGGCTCACTTCGTGGAGGGCTGCTGGTTGGGGGACAGGGTACGCGGCCCGGGGGCGGGGCGTACCGGCGCTGCGCAAAGCCGATCCCGTACGTTGGTCGCCACGGCCGCCGCCCGCCGTGAACTGCGATGCTGGTGTCATGAGCTACAGCACGGCTGACTCCTTGCGGTCCGTCACCCTCGACGACGTGCGGGGGGCCCAGAAGATGCTCTCGGGCGTGGCGCGGGTGACCGCCATGGAGGGGAGCAGGCACCTGTCCGCTCTGGTCGGCGCCCCGGTGCACCTCAAGTGCGAGAACCTCCAGCGGACGGGCTCGTTCAAGCTGCGCGGCGCCTATGTGCGGATCGCCGGGCTGCTGCCGGAGGAGCGGGCCGCCGGCGTGGTCGCCGCCAGCGCGGGCAACCACGCCCAGGGCGTGGCGCTGGCGTCGTCGCTGCTCGGCGTGCGGGCGACGGTGTTCATGCCGCAGGGCGCCCCGCTGCCCAAGATCAGCGCGACCCGGGAGTACGGCGCCGAGGTGCGTCTGCACGGACAGGTCGTGGACGAGACGCTGGCCGCCGCGCAGGAGTACGCGCGGCGGACCGGCGCGGTGTTCATCCACCCCTTCGACCACGCGGACGTGATCGCGGGGCAGGGCACCGTCGGCCTGGAGATCCTGGAGCAGTGCCCCGAGGTCCGCACGATCGTGGTGGGCGTCGGCGGCGGGGGGCTGGCGGCCGGGATCGCGGTCGCGGTGAAGGCGCTGCGGCCGGACGTGCGGGTCGTGGGCGTGCAGGCGGAGGGCGCCGCGGCCTACCCGCCGTCGCTGGCGGCCGGGCGGCCCGTCTCGGTGGAGCGGCCCGCGACGATGGCCGACGGCATCCGGGTGGGGCGGCCCGGCGATGTGCCGTTCGGGATCGTCGGCGCCCTGGTCGACGAGGTCCGCACGGTCAGCGAGGACCAGTTGTCCGCGGCGCTGCTGCTCTGCCTGGAGCGGGCCAAGCTGGTGGTGGAACCGGCCGGGGCCAGCCCCGTCGCGGCGCTGCTGGCCGAGCCCGGCGCCTTCGCGGGGCCGGTGGTGGCGGTGCTGTCCGGGGGCAACGTGGACCCGGTGCTGATGCAGGGCGTGCTGCGGCACGGCATGGCCGCGCAGGGCCGCTACCTGGCCGTACGGCTGCGGCTCACGGACCGGCCGGGCGCCCTCGCCACGCTCCTCGGAGTGTTGTCAGTGGTCGACGCTAACGTGCTGGATGTGAGCCACGTGCGGACCGACCCACGGCTCGGGCTCACGGAGGCGGAGGTCGAGCTGCACCTGGAGACGAAGGGCCCCGAGCACTGCGTCGAGGTCGGCCGGGCCCTGCGGGACGCGGGCTACACGGTCATGCGCTAGGCGCTCCCGGGCGCGGACCGGCGGTGCCGCGCCGCGGGTCAGGGGCTACGGCGTCACTCGTTCGAGGAAGTTCGTTGTGACACGCGATACATCGCGTTATGGTGTGTCGAGCGTCACCGCACGGCGGGCCCGTCCTACGGAGCGAGCGGGACGGACACCGCGAACCTAGGCTTTTCCAAGAAATCCCCGAAGACGTGGAGATTCATATGCCAGGCGCCATCTACGCCGAAGGTCTGGTGAAGACCTTCGGCGACGTAAGGGCTCTGGACGGCGTCGACCTCGATGTCCCCGAGGGCACGGTCCTCGGTCTGCTCGGGCCGAACGGCGCGGGGAAGACCACCGCCGTCCGCTGTCTGACCACCCTGCTGCGCCCCGACCGCGGCAAGGCGGTCGTCGCGGGCCTGGACGTGGTCAAGGAGCCGGACGCCGTCCGCCGCTCCATCGGCCTGTCCGGCCAGTTCGCGGCGGTCGACGAGTACCTGACCGGCCGGGAGAACCTCCAGATGGTCGGCCGGCTCTACCAGATGCGGGCCGGCGCGGCGAAGCGGCGGGCGGCCGAGTTACTGGAGCAGTTCCATCTCACCGACGCCGCCGACCGCCCCGCCAAGACGTACTCCGGCGGCATGCGCCGCCGGCTCGACCTCGCCGCGGCGCTGGTCGTCTCGCCGCCCGTGATGTTCATGGACGAGCCGACCACCGGCCTGGACCCGCGCAACCGCCAGCAGTTGTGGGAGGTCATCAAGGACCTGGTCTCCGGCGGCACCACCCTTCTGCTCACCACGCAGTACCTGGAAGAGGCCGACCACCTCGCGCACGACATCGCGGTCGTGGACCACGGCCGGGTCATCGCCCAGGGCACCTCCGACCAGCTCAAGGCCCGCACCGGCGGCGAGCGCGTCGAGGTCGTGGTCCATGACCGGGAGCACCTGGCCACCGCCGCGGAGGTGCTGCGCGGCTTCGGCAAGGGCGAGACCACGGTCGAGGAGCACATGCGCAAGCTCACCGTCCCCGTGACCGGCGGCGCCAAGCTGCTCGCCGAGGTGATCCGCGAGCTCGACACCCGCGGCATAGAGATCGACGACATCGGCCTGCGCCGCCCCACCCTCGACGACGTCTTCATCTCCCTCACCGGCCACCTGGCCGAGACCGCCACGGAAACCGGATCCGGAACCGGAACCGACACCGGCACTGAGACCGGCACCGGGACCGACGCCAACACCGGCACCGACGCAAACACCGGCACCGGCACCGGCACCGGGACACAGACCGGCCCCGAGACCACCGACACGACCGGGAAGGAGACGACCAAGTGAGCGCCACCACCGACTCCCTGGTCATCGCCCACCGGAACCTGATCCGGATGGCCCGCATCCCCGAGATGCTGATCTTCGGGCTGATCCAGCCCATCATGTTCGTGGTGCTGTTCACCTATGTGTTCGGCGGCTCGATCCAGGTCGGTTCCTCCAGCTCCACCCAGGCGTACCGCGAGTTCCTGATGGCCGGCATCTTCGCCCAGACGGTCACCTTCGCCACGGCCGGCGCGGGGGCGGGCATCGCCGACGACATGCACAAGGGCCTCATCGACCGGTTCCGCTCCCTGCCCATGGCGCGCGGCGCGGTCCTGACCGGACGCACCCTCGCCGACCTGGTGCAGACGGCGCTGACCCTGCTGGTGCTCGCGATCGTCGCCGTCCTCGTCGGCTGGCGCACCCACGAGAATCTCGGCAAGGTGCTCGCCGGATTCGGCCTGCTGCTGCTCCTGGGGTACGCGTTCTCGTGGATCGGCGCGCTGATCGGCCTGTCGGTGCGCACTCCGGAGGCGGCGACCTCGGGCGGTCTGATCTGGCTGTTCCCGCTGACGTTCATCTCCAACGCCTTCGTGGATGCCAACCAGATGCCGGCCTTCCTTCGGCACATCGCGGAGTGGAACCCGTTCAGCGCGACCGTGCAGGCGTGCCGCGAGCTGTTCGGGAACCTGCCACCGGGCTTCGAGGCGTCCGACGCCTGGCCCATGCAGCACCCCGTGTGGGCCTCGCTGATCTGGTCGGTGCTGATCCTGCTGATATTCAGGACGCTCGCGGTGCGCAAGTACCGCTCGGCGACCGCATGACGAAGCCCCCGGCGGCACGGGGCGCCGGGGGCTTCGTCAGGGGGCCGGAGGCGGCCGGCCGGTCGGCCGGCCGCCCGCGGACCCGTCAGCCGTTGTAGGGCTCGGCCTTGAGGATCTTGACCCGGGCCTTCTTGCCGTTCGGCAGCTCGTACTCCGCGTCCTCACCGACCTTGTGGCCGATGACACCGGTCCCCAGCGGGGACTGCGGCGAGTAGGTCTCGATGTCGGAGCTGGCGTACTCGCGGGAAGCGAGCAGGAAGGTCAGCGTGTCGTCCTCGTCACCGTCGAAGGCGATCGTGACGACCATGCCGGGGGCCACGGCACCGTCGGCCGCCGGGGGCTCGCCCACCTTGGCGGTCTCCAGGAGCTGGGTGAGCTGGCGGACCCGGAGTTCCTGCTTGCCCTGCTCCTCCTTGGCCGCGTGGTACCCGCCGTTCTCCCGCAGGTCCCCCTCCTCGCGCGCCGCGGCGATCTTGGCAGAGATCTCCGTGCGCGCAGGACCAGTAAGGTAGTCAAGCTCCTCCTTGAGCTTGTTGTACGCCTCCTGGGTCAGCCAGGTGACGTTCTCGCTGGTCTGGGTCACAGGTGCTCCTCGTCGGTACTGGGAATACAAAGCATCGCCCTACCCAGAAGCATGTTCCTTCACGGAAGGGCGAAACCACGAGCCTAACAATTACGCGGCCGAAGGGGGAGGACATAAGCCACCGACATCACATCCGCGCAGGTCAGCGACGATGGATCGGCGGGGCGCCGGTCGGCGGGGCGCCAGGGGGCGGCGCGTCAGTCCGCGTGGCAGCCGAGCAGTTCGGCCGTGGTGCCCGGTGCCTTGGTGCGCAGGGTGACGACCTTGTCGATCCGGGTGCCGTCGCCGGTGAAGCGGAAGTCGGCCCGGCCGACCTCGCTGCCGTCCTCGGCCTGGGAGCGCACGGTGCAGTAGCCGCTGGCGCCGGCGTCCTTGCGGACCTCCAGATGGACCCGCACCGACTCCTGACCGGTGTCGAAGCTGATCACCTCGCCGCTGATCTTGTTCTGGCCGACGTAGTGGTAGCCGAACCAGCCGATCAGCGCGAGCAGGGCGACACCGAGGACGGCACCGACGATCTTGAGGGTGCGGTCGGCCCGTTCGTCCGAGGAGCGGCCGTAGCGGCTCCCGGGCGGTCGTGTGGTGACCGTGCTCATGATCGTCCTCTCGGCAGGAGACGGGACGAACGTCCCGAAAGGGGCCCCGAGGGAGGGCTCCGGAATTTTTCGCCCCCCGATTCGGTCACTATAGAAGCCGCCGAACGCCCCGCCAGACACCGGGGCGCCGACTTATTCGAGGATTGAGTCTTGACTGACCAGTTGCGACTGATGGCCGTCCACGCCCACCCCGACGACGAGTCGAGCAAGGGCGCGGCCACCATGGCGAAGTACGTGTCCGAGGGGGTGGACGTGCTTGTGGTGACGTGCACGGGCGGGGAGCGCGGCTCCATCCTCAACCCCAAGCTCCAGGGCGACGCCTATATCGAGGAGCACATCCACGAGGTCCGCAAGAAGGAGATGGACGAGGCCCGCGAGATCCTGGGGATCAAGCAGGAGTGGCTCGGGTTCGTCGACTCCGGTCTGCCCGAGGGCGACCCGCTGCCGCCGCTGCCCGAGGGCTGCTTCGCCCTGGAGGACGTGGACAAGGCGGCCGGTGAGCTGGTGAAGAAGATCCGCTCGTTCCGCCCGCAGGTGATCACCACCTACGACGAGAACGGCGGCTACCCGCACCCCGACCACATCATGACCCACAAGATCACGATGGTGGCGTTCGAGGGCGCGGCGGACACCGAGAAGTTCCCGGAGGCCGAGTACGGCCCGGCGTACCAGCCGCTGAAGCTGTACTACAACCAGGGCTTCAACCGGCCCCGCACCGAGGCGCTGCACAAGGCGATGCTGGACCGCGGCCTGGAGTCGCCGTACGGGGACTGGCTCAAGCGCTGGGACGAGTTCGAGCGCACCGAGCGCACACTCACCACGCACGTGCCGTGCGCCGACTTCTTCGAGATCCGCGACAAGGCGCTGATCGCGCACGCCACGCAGATCGACCCCGACGGCGGCTGGTTCCGGGTGCCGATGGACCTCCAGAAGGAGGTCTGGCCGACCGAGGAGTACGAGCTGGCGAAGTCCCTCGTGGACACCTCCCTCCCCGAGGACGACCTCTTCGCGGGCATCCGGGACAATGCCTGACATGAGCGTAAGCGCGAGCGCAAGCCTGGCCATGACGCACCTCGTCACCCTCGCCGAGGTCGATGAGGACAAGGTCACCCCCGGCGTCCTCGGTTTCATCGTCTTCGCGGTGCTGGCCGTGGCCGTGTGGGGCCTGATGAAGTCGATGAACCGGCACATGTCGAAGGTCGACTTCAAGGAGGCCGAGGAACCCGAGGCGGGCGCCGTGACCGGCGCCGACCCGGGCGCCCCGGCCGGCGGCGGGGGCCGGGAGGACCGGCAGGGCCGGACCCGGTGACCGGCCCGGCCTGACCGGGCCGCCTCTCCTGCCGTCCCGGCCGGTGCTCGCGGCGGCGGCGCGGGTCCCCTGAGACGGGGCCCGTGTCGCGGTCAGGACACGTCGACGCGGAGCGGGTCCCCGAGGAGTCCGTCGGTGTAGGTGACGTACTCCGGGGTGAAGGTGCCCTTGCCGGTGACGCTGCCGGTGGTGTTCTCGCCGGGGGCGAGGTGCACGGTGTCGATCTGGTTCTCGTCGACGCCCAGCTCGGCGGTGTGCTTGGTGCCGCCGGTGTCGGTGATGGTGAAGTACAGCGGGTTGACGTCGATCGTGTCGTCACCGCTGTTGGTGATCGTGACGCGGACGCTGGTGTAGCCGGTGCCGTCGGCGAGGACGGTCTTGGCGAACGGCGTCGTCTTCGCGGTGATCTTCACCGGTCCCTCGTCCGGAGCCTCCGTCTTCGGCTTCGCCTCCCCTTCCTCTTCCTCCTTCTGCTTCTCCTTGCCGCCCGGAGCGGCGCCGGCGGACGCCGCCGTGTCGTTCTTGCCGTCCGTGCCGTCGCCGTCGCCGCCGCCTGCCACGGCCCCGACGATGCCGATGAGCACGAACAGGGCGACGACGCCGAGGCAGCCCAGGCCGACGATCTTCCCGGTGCTGTTCTTCTTCGGCGGCTGCGGCTGCGGCGGCTGCTGCGGGTACTGCTGGTTCATCTGAGGCCCCCGAGGGTGCGAACGGGTGATGCGGCTGCATGACCCGCGCGGGAGTCCCGTGGTTGCAGGAAATCGACCCGATTCACCCTTTGGTGGTACCTGCTCCCGACCGCCCTGCCCCTCAGCCTGCCGTTTCTCCCGACCGCCCCGCTCCTCAGCCCTGCCGCGCGCCCACCTCCACCCCCATCACCTCGCGGGCGTGGCGGCTCGGGGTCATGCCGAGGTGCCACGCCTGCCAGCCGGAGTCGAGCTGGACGCCGCGTTCCAGCAGGAGCTGGTACGCCTCAACGAAGTCGTCCAGCTTCTCGTCGCGCGCCGGGTGACCGGCCCGGGCGAGCTGCGCCAGCTCCTCCTGGGCCACCGCCGTGCCGATCTCGACGCCGCCGGGAGCGGCGTACGGCAGCAGGGTGCAGCGCAGGAAGCGCGCCCAGTCCTCGCCGCGCCGGTCGCCGTACGAGGCGAACAGGGCGACGGCCTCGTCGCACAGGGCCAGCGCCTGCGCGGTACGGGCGTTGCCCGCGTCCACCACCGCCAGCTCCAGGCAGGTCCACGCCTCGCCGTGGGCGACGCCGATGCGGTGGAAGTCGGCGCGGGCGTCGACCAGGAGCTGCCGGGCGAACCCGGAGTTGCGCAGCGAACCGGTCTGCGCGGCGCGCTGGTCGCGGGTGACGCGGGCCGAGTGGTGCCGGGCGCAGGCCAGCCCGTACACGTCCCGCATCCGGGAGAACATCGTCCGGGAGCGTTCCAGTTCGCGGACCGCGCGGTCCAGGTCGCCGGTCTCCTCCAGGGCCTGGCCGAGGTAGTAGACCGTCCACGCCTCGCCGCGCGCGTCCTCGTTGTCCCGGTGCCGGGCGACCGCCGCGCGCAGTTCCTCCACGGCGGCCGGGGCGTCCCCGGCGACCAGCCTGGCGCGGGCCGACTGGGTCAGCGCCCATGCCTCGCCGCGGCGGTCCTGGGTGCGGCCGTACAGGTCGAGGGCGGTGCGCAGCTCGGTCTCGGCGCGGGGCACGTCGCCCATGCGCAGTTGGAGCTGGCCGAGCTGGAAGTGGGCCCATGCCTGGCCGTGCACGGACTCGCCCCTCCGGTGCAGGACCAGCGACTCCTCCAGCAGTTCCAGGGCCTCGGCGAGGCGGCCGCGGTCGCGTTCCACCCCGGCCAGCGCGTGCAGCGTCCAGGCCCGGTCGGTGGCCAGCTCGGGGCCGGCCTGGAGGTCGAGGGCCTCGCGGAGCCGGGCGGCGGCCTCGCCGAGGTTGCCCTGGTGGTGCAGGGTGATGCCGAGCGAGGTCAGCGCCCGGGCCGCGCCCGTGTCGTGGTGGGCCTCCAGATAGAGGTCGACGACCGAGGTCAGGGTGGTGCGGGCCTTGTCCAGCTCGCCGAGCTGCCGGGCCGCGATGCCGGTGCGCCACTGCACCGAGCGGATCAGCAGCCCCTCGTCGACCTCCTGGGCCAGCTCGCTGATCTCGCCCAGCCGGTAGAGGTCGCCGCGCAGCAGGCAGTAGTCGCAGAGCGCGCCCAGCAGGTTCAGCAGCGCGCCCCGGTCGACGCCCTCGGCGTGCCGCAGGGTGGCCGTGATGAACCCGGACTCGTCGTCGAGCCAGCGCAGCGCCTCGTCCAGCGAGGTGAAGCCGTGCGGACCGAACCGGTCGGAGCGGGTCGACATGTTGCCGTCGACCAGGCGCAGCACGGAGTCGGCCAGCTCCCCGTAGTTGACGATCAGGCGTTCCTGCGCGGCGGCCCGCTCGGTGGCCGGCTCCTCGTCCAGCAGGCGGGCCCGCGCGAAGGCGCGGACCGTGTCGTGCAGCTTGTAGCGGCTGCCGCGGACGTGGTCGATCAGACCGGCCCGGGAGAGCGTCACCAGATGCCGGGTGGCCTCCGCCTCGTCCGTCGCGAGCAGCGCGGCAGCGGCGGCGGCGCCCAGCGAGGTGCGGCCGGCCAGCGCGAGCCGGCGCAGCAGCTTCCGGGCGGTCTCGGACTGGTCGGTGTAGCGCAGCCACAGCGCCCGCTCGACCGGGTCGACGGGCCCGTACGCCGCGAGGTCGGCGGCCAGGGCGCGCGGTGAGCGCGCGCCCAGCGAGGAACCGGCGATGCGCAGCGCCAGCGGCAGCCCCCCGCACAACTGCCGGACCCGGTCGGCCGACTCGGCGTCGTACGGGCCGGAGGCGTCCTCGGCGGCGGCCGACAGCAGTTCCTCGGCGCCCGGCTGGTCGAGCGGCTCCACCGCCAGGTGGTGCACCCGGGCGGGCAGATCGGCGGGCAGCTCCAGCGGCTCCCGCGCGGTGACCAGGACCAGGCTGTCCGACCGCTCGGGCACCAGCGCGCGCACCTGCTCCGGGTCCCCGGCGTCGTCCAGGACCACCGTGACCGGGACGCCCGTCAGATGCTGGTGGTACAGCTCGCTGAGCCGCCTGACCTGCTGGTCCGCCGAGGACCGCTCCCGGAACAGCAGTTGCTCGCGGGGTGCGCCCAGCCGGTTGAGCAGGTACAGCAGCGCGTCCCGGGTGGACAGCGGCGGCTCCTCGCCGCCGGCGCCGCGCAGATCGACCACGCAGGCGCCGCGGAAGTGGTCCCGCAGCTCGTGGGTGGCGCGCACCGCCAGTGCCGTACGGCCGCTGCCGGGCGCCCCGTGCAGCACCACCACCGTCGGCCTGGTCTCCGTGCTCGCGCGGGCCGCCCGCACCCACTGGCGCAGCGTCGCCAGCTCCTGCCGCCGCCCGGCGAACGGCTCCGCCGGGTCCGGCAGTTGCCCGAAGGACTGGCCGAGCACGGACCGGCCGCGGGCCGCCGCGCTCTTGTCGGCGCCGCGCAGCCGGGGCGCCGCCTTCTTGGGCCGGGCGGCGGCGGCGAGCACCCGCTGCTGGTCGAGGAACGGCCGGATGCCCCGTACCTCCAGGGCGGTCAGCCACTGCAGGCGCAGTTGCTCGGGGCCGCCGGGCTGGTTCGCCGCGCCGGCCCGGTGGTGGGCGGCGGGCAGGTGCGAGCCGGCCACCTTCACCACGGTCGCCGCCGCCCCGGCCGCCCCGACGGCCGCGCCCGCGCCGACCGCGGTGCCCGCGCCGGTGCCCAGCGCCAGGTCGGCGACGACCGCGGCGAGCGCCGCGACGGCGGCCACCAGCAGCGGGGTGCCGCCGCCCTCCCGGGCGTAGCGCTGGCGGAAGGTGAGCTGTCCGGCCGCCGTCTCGTCCAGAGCGCGGGTGTACGCCTCGTACTCCTCGGCGGCCGCGGCGGCCATCGAGTCGAGCGCGGCCCGCGCCCGGGTCAGCAGCACCCGGCCGTCGGTGCGCCCGCCCGAGCGCCGGACCTCCTCCTCCACGGCCCGCGCCAGCAGTTGCTCGGCCGCCGCGCGATGACTGTCCCGCATGTCCCGTCCCCCTCCGGTGGTCTCGCCCGTCCCCGGTGACTCCCGGCCCCGTCTGTCGGGTCTTTCCCCGGTGGAGCGCGCGTCAAGTGCGGTGCCGCGTGAACGGTCTGAGGAGAGGCCCGGCGGTGTGCCGTCCGGCGCGGCGCGGGTACTGGGGCAGGATGGACACCATGGCGAACCGACTGGCCCACGAGACCTCCCCCTACCTGCTCCAGCACGCCGAGAACCCCGTCGACTGGTGGCCCTGGTCGGAGGAGGCGTTCGCCGAGGCCCGGCGCCGGGATGTGCCGGTGCTGCTCAGCGTCGGCTACAGCAGTTGCCACTGGTGCCATGTCATGGCGCACGAGTCCTTCGAGGACCGCGCCACCGCCGACTACCTCAACGCCCACTTCGTCAGCGTCAAGGTGGACCGCGAGGAGCGGCCCGACGTGGACGCCGTCTACATGGAGGCGGTGCAGGCGGCGACCGGGCACGGCGGCTGGCCGATGACGGTGTTCCTCACGCCGGACGCCGAGCCGTTCTACTTCGGTACGTACTACCCGCCCGAGCCCCGGCACGGCATGCCGTCCTTCCGGCAGGTCCTCCAGGGCGTCCACCAGGCGTGGACCGAGCGGCGCGGGGAGGTCACCGACGTGGCCGGCAAGATCGTCCAGGACCTGGCCGGGCGGCAGCTCTCCTACGGCGACGCCCAGGCCCCCGGCGAGGCCGAGCTGGCGCAGGCGCTGCTCGGGCTGACCCGGGAGTACGACCCGCAGCGCGGCGGGTTCGGCGGGGCGCCGAAGTTCCCGCCGTCCATGGTGATCGAGTTCCTGCTGCGCCACCACGCCCGCACCGGCGCCGAGGGCGCGCTGCAGATGGCGGCCGACACCTGCGAGCGGATGGCCCGCGGCGGCATCTACGACCAGCTCGGCGGCGGCTTCGCCCGCTACTCGGTGGACCGCGACTGGGTGGTGCCGCACTTCGAGAAGATGCTCTACGACAACGCCCTGCTGTGCCGGGTCTACGCGCACCTGTGGCGCTCCACCGGCTCCGAACCGGCCCGCCGGGTCGCCCTGGAGACCGCCGATTTCCTGGTCCGCGAGCTGCGCACCGCCGAGGGCGGCTTCGCCTCCGCGCTGGACGCCGACAGCGACGACGGCACCGGCCGGCACGTGGAGGGCGCGTACTACGTGTGGACGCCGGAGCAGCTCCGGGAGGTGCTCGGCGACAGCGACGCCGACCTCGCCGCCCAGTACTTCGGGGTGACCGAGGAGGGCACCTTCGAGCACGGTGCCTCGGTGCTCCAGCTCCCGCAGCAGGAGGGCGTGTTCGACGCCGACCGGGTGCTGTCGGTACGGGAACGGCTGCTGGCCGCGCGGGCCCGGCGCCCCGCCCCCGGCCGGGACGACAAGGTCGTCGCCGCCTGGAACGGCCTGGCGATCGCCGCGCTGGCCGAGACCGGCGCCTACTTCGACCGGCCCGACCTGGTCGAGGCCGCCGTCGCCGCCGCCGACCTGCTGGTCCGGCTGCACCTGGACGACCAGGGGCGGCTCACCCGCACCAGCAAGGACGGCCGGGCGGGCGGCAACGCGGGGGTGCTGGAGGACTACGCCGATGTCGCCGAGGGCTTCCTGGCGCTGGCCTCGGTCACCGGCGAGGGCGTCTGGCTGGACTTCGCGGGACTGCTCCTCGACCATGTGCTGACCCGGTTCACCGACGCCACGGGCTCGCTCTACGACACCGCCGCCGACGCCGAACGCCTGATCCGGCGGCCCCAGGACCCGACCGACAACGCGGTGCCCTCCGGGTGGACCGCGGCGGCCGGGGCGCTGCTGTCCTACGCCGCGCACACCGGTTCCGAGGCCCACCGCACCGCCGCGGAGCGGGCCCTCGGCGTGGTGAAGGCGCTCGGGCCGCGGGTGCCGAGGTTCGTCGGCTGGGGGCTGGCGGTGGCGGAGGCGTACGTCGACGGGCCCCGGGAGGTGGCCGTGGTGGGGGACGGGGAGCTGCGCCGGGAGGCGCTGCTCGGGACCGCGCCGGGGATGGTGGTGGCCTTCGGCGAGGAGGGGAGCGACGAGTTCCCGCTGCTCGCCGGGCGGTCGCTGGTGGGCGGCCAGGCGGCGGCGTACGTGTGCCGGCACTTCGTCTGTGAGGCGCCGACGACCGAGGTGGAGCGGTTGCGGGCCGCGGTCCGGTGACCCGCCAGGGGGAGGCTAGTCGCGCAGTTCCCCGCGGCCCCCGGGGGCGTATTCGCTGACGATCGCCTCCAGTTGCTCGTGGTGCGCGCCCCGCCAGTAGGCGCGGCCGCACTGCGCGCACTGGGCGAAGACGTCGTAGGTGCGCCGGGTGCCGTGCTGGAGCTGGTCGGCGACCTCCTCCTTGGTGGCGGGGCGCAGCAGGCCGTTGCAGGCCGTGCAGCGGGTCCAGGGGCGCAGCTCGGGGGCGAACCGGTCCAGGACGTCACGGAGCTGGTCGTCGGGGCGGGTGCTGTAGACGAAGGCGCCGGCCCACAGCTCGCGGCGGCGCAGCAGGCCCCGGTCGCGGCTGAGCAGCACCCGGCGTTCGGCGGCCGAGCGGGCGGCGAGCGCGGGGTCGCCGATGTCCGTGGACTCGTAGGCCGTGTCCACGCCGAGCAGCCGCAGCCGCCGGGCGAGGGTGCCCAGGTGCACGTCGAGCAGGAACCGCAGGGGAGCGCCCGGCACCCGCTGGGGCCGCTCCACCGGGCCCACGGTCACCGACTCGCCGGCCGCCGGGATGTGCGCGGGCGGCACCGGGCGGCCGTCGGCGGTGAGGGTGCCGACCTCGGTCAGCGGGACGCCGAGGGACTCCACCACGTGGCCGAGCGTGGAGACCCCGTCGACGGCGGCCCGGGTGGCGCCGGCCCGGCGGGCCTGGGGGACGAAGAGATGCAGTTCGGGGGCGAACTCGACGTGGATCTCGGCACCGTTCACCCGGTCAGGATGCCACGGGCGCCCCCGGACCGGCCGGTCAGGAGTGCTGGTAGGCGACCAGGGAGATGCCGACGTAGTGCGCGGTGAAGGCGGCCAGCGTGAACGAGTGGAAGACCTCGTGGAAGCCGAACCAGCGCGGGGAGGGGTTGGGGCGCTTGATGCCGTAGACGATGCCGCCGATGCTGTAGAGCACCCCGCCGATGATCACCAGGGTGAGCACGGTGGCGCCGCCGGTGCGCAGGAAGTCCGGCAGGTAGAAGACGGCCGCCCAGCCCATGGCGATGTAACAGGGCGTGTAGAGCCAGCGGGGGGCGCCGACCCAGAAGACGCGGAAGAGTATCCCGGCCGCCGCGGCGGCCCAGATCCCCCACAGCAGCCACTCGCCCTTGGCGCCCGGCAGCAGCAGCATCGCCAGCGGGGTGTAGGTGCCCGCGATGATCAGGAAGATGTTGGCGTGGTCCAGGCGGCGCAGCACGCCGTCCATGCGCGGGCTCCAGTCGCCCCGGTGGTAGAGGGCGCTGACGCCGAACAGCAGGCAGGCGGTGAGGGCGAAGATGCCGCAGGCCAGGCGCCCCCTGGCCGAGTCGGCGAGGGCGGTGAGCACCAGACCTGCGATGAGTACGGCCGGGAACATGCCGAGGTGCAGCCAGCCGCGGAGCCTGGGCTTCACCGGGTGCGGCAGGGAGAGCGCGACGGGGCCGCGGCCGGGGGCCGACGAGTCCTTGTGCGCATCGAAGGCGGACGCAGTCATGAGCCGAATCGTACCTACGGAACCGTAAGTTAAGGATCAGTCCGGTCGCGGGAGGCGCCGCGGGCGGTCATCCTCCCACGGAGGGGCGGGTGCCCGGGACAAGTAAAAGAAGTTTCCGCGAAATGCCAGGTATACGCAAAGAATCTCCGGCTTCACCGGTGGTACGTGGCGATCCTCACGCCGCTCAGGTGTGCGGCCCTCTGGACAGATGGGCGCGCGCGTCGGATGATCAAATGAGTGCGGTCGGCACCGGATGAGCGCCAAGGGCGTCTGTGCGGCAAGCATCCGGGTCGCAGCCCCCACGGGGCCTCCACCAACACATCCCTCAGTGAGGAGCAATCGTGGCGCTCGACATCGCGGCTTCCCCCGTCCCCACCCGGCACCAGGAGCTGATCTCGTGGGTGAACGAGATCGCCGAACTGACGCAGCCGGACCAGGTGGTCTGGTGCGACGGTTCCGAGGCCGAGTACGAGCGGCTGTGCGCGGAGCTGGTGGCCAAGGGCACCTTCCGCAAGCTCGACCCGATCAAGCGCCCCAACTCCTACTACGCGGCCTCCGACCCGTCCGACGTCGCCCGCGTGGAGGACCGCACCTTCATCTGCTCCGCGCGGGAGGAGGACGCCGGCCCCACCAACCACTGGAAGGACCCCGCCGAGATGCGGGAGATCTTCACCGGTGACAACGGCCTGTTCCGCGGCTCGATGCGGGGCCGGACCATGTACGTCGTCCCGTTCTGCATGGGCCCGCTGGGCTCGCCGCTCTCCGCGATCGGCGTCGAGATCACCGACTCGGCGTACGTGGCCGTCTCGATGCGGACGATGACCCGGATGGGGCAGCCGGTCCTGGACGAGCTGGGCGACAGCGGCTTCTTCGTCAAGGCCGTGCACTCGCTGGGCGCCCCGCTGGCCGAGGGCCAGCAGGACGTGCCCTGGCCGTGCAACCGGACCAAGTACATCTCGCACTTCCCCGAGGACCGCGAGATCTGGTCCTACGGCTCCGGCTACGGCGGCAACGCCCTGCTCGGCAAGAAGTGCTACGCCCTGCGGATCGCCTCCGTCATGGCCCGCGACGAGGGCTGGCTCGCCGAGCACATGCTGATCCTCAAGCTCACCCCGCCGCAGGGCGAGGCGAGGTACGTCGCCGCCGCCTTCCCCTCCGCCTGCGGCAAGACCAACCTCGCCATGCTGGAACCCACCATCTCCGGCTGGACGGTGGAGACCATCGGCGACGACATCGCCTGGATGCGCTTCGGCGAGGACGGCCGCCTGTACGCCATCAACCCCGAGGCCGGGTTCTTCGGCGTCGCGCCCGGTACGGGTGAGCACACCAACGCCAACGCCATGAAGACGCTGTGGGGCAACGCCGTCTTCACCAACGTGGCCCTCACCGACGACGGCGACGTGTGGTGGGAGGGCATGACCGAGGAGCCCCCGGCCCACCTCACGGACTGGCGGGGCGAGGACTGGACCCCGGAGTCGGGGACCCCGGCCGCCCACCCCAACGCCCGGTTCACCGTGCCCGCCGCGCAGTGCCCGATCATCGCGCCCGAGTGGGAGGACCCCAAGGGCGTGCCGATCTCGGCGATCCTGTTCGGTGGCCGGCGCGCCACCGCCGTACCGCTGGTCACCGAGTCCTTCGACTGGAACCACGGCGTCTTCCTCGGCGCCAACGTGGCCTCCGAGAAGACCGCCGCCGCCGAGGGCAAGGTCGGTGAGCTGCGCCGCGACCCGTTCGCCATGCTGCCGTTCTGCGGCTACAACATGGGCGACTACATGGGCCACTGGGTCGATGTCGCCAAGGGCAAGGACCAGTCCAAGCTGCCGAAGATCTACTACGTCAACTGGTTCCGCAAGGACGACACGGGCCGGTTCGTGTGGCCGGGCTTCGGCGAGAACGGCCGGGTGCTGAAGTGGATCGTGGAGCGCCTGGAGGGCCGGGCCGAGGGCGTCGAGACGCCGATCGGCGTGCTGCCCGCCAAGGGCGCTTTGGACACCGACGGGCTGGACCTGTCCGAGGCCGACCTGGACTTCCTGCTCTCGGTGGACAAGGAGGTCTGGCGCGAGGAGGCCGCGCTGATCCCCGAGCACCTGAACACCTTCGGCGACCACACGCCGAAGGAGCTGTGGGACCAGTACCGCGCCCTGGTGGAGCGCCTGGGCTGACCGGTCCCCGTACCGCTTCGCGGCCGGTCCGACTAGCCCTGACCAGCGATGTCGTCACGAAGGCCGGCCGCGAGAGGGGTGCCTTCCCGCTCCCGTAGCTCGATGTCCCCGGAGCGGGCGACCACCCCGCCCGGGCCGGGCCCCCCGCACAACGACGTGCGGGGCCCCGGCCCCACCCGCAAACACGCGCCCCGAAAGGGGCGCGGGAAACTGCGCGACCCCCCACGCGGCCCGCCCCGCAAACACGCGTCGGGACAACGCCCCTCAAAGGGGCGCGGGGAACTGCGCGACCAGCCACCCACAACGGAAAGCCGCCGGAACCACGCCAAGCCCGGCACCGCCAAAGCGAACGCAGTGCCATGGCACCCGGTCCGCGCGTCGCTGCGGGTGCACGCGGACCGGGGCCGTTCAGGGAGCGCCCCGCAGGGCCTAGCGGGACGCCAGCTCGCGCGGCTCCAGCGCCGCCGCGTGCGCGTCCATCCGCTCCGCGGCCAGGATCGCCGCGGCCGTGTCCGCCCGGGAGGCCGCCACGACCAGCGCCCGCCCCGCCAGGGTGTGCGCCCGCCGGTGCAGCGCCTCTGGTCCCGGCCCGTCGGCGGCCGGAGGCACCGACGCGCGGGCCGGCGCCCGGCCGGCCCGCAGCCGGGACACCTGGGCGGCGAGCCGCTCGGCCGCCTGCTCCAGATCGGCGGAGGGGGCCAGCGCCCGCAGTTCGTCGGTCACCGCGAGGAGGGCGGCGAGATGGCCGGCGAGCTGGATGTCCAGCTCCTCCTCCCGGGACCGGTGCGGAATGCCCGTGGGGCCGTCGGCCATCGTGTGGACCGACTTGGTGCGGATCGGTTCGTACATGGGGGATGGCCTCCTAGCTCGACAGAAACCATCCTACATTGGATTACGTCTAAAGTTGTCCTGATCCCGGAATCAGTGCTGTGCGTACCCGCTCAGGAAGCGCCCGATCCGGCCCACCGCGTCCCGCAGGTCCGCGGCCGTGGGCAGGGTCACCACCCGGAAGTGGTCCGGCTCGGGCCAGTTGAAGCCGGTGCCCTGGACGACCATGATCTTCTCCTGGCGGAGCAGGTCCAGGACCATCCGCCGGTCGTCCTTGATCTTGAACACCTTGGGGTCCAGGCGCGGGAAGAGGTACAGCGCCCCCTTGGGCTTTACACAGGTCACCCCGGGGATCTGCGTCAGCAGCTCGTACGCCGTGTCCCGCTGCTCGCGCAGCCGCCCGCCCGGCAGCACCAGGTCCGTGATGCTCTGCCGCCCGCTGAGCGCGGCGACCACGCCGTGCTGGCCCGGCATGTTGGCGCACAGCCGCATGTTCGCCAGCACCGTCAGGCCCTCGATGTAGGACTCGGCGTGCGCGCGGGGCCCGGACACCGCCATCCAGCCGACCCGGTAACCGGCCACCCGGTACGCCTTCGACATGCCGTTGAAGGTCAGGGTGAGCAGGTCGGGGGCGATCGCGGCGGTGGGGGTGTGGGTGGCGTCGTCGTACAGGATCTTGTCGTAGATCTCGTCGGAGCAGACCAGCAGGTTGTGGCGGCGGGCGATGTCGGTCAGGCCGCGCAGCACCGCCTCGTCGTAGACCGCGCCGGTGGGGTTGTTCGGGTTGATGACGACCAGCGCCTTGGTGCGGTCGGTGATCTTCCGCTCCAGGTCCGCGAGGTCGGGCATCCAGTCGGACTGCTCGTCGCACCGGTAGTGCACCGCGGTGCCGCCGGACAGCGAGACGGCCGCCGTCCACAGCGGGTAGTCCGGCGCGGGCACGAGCACCTCGTCGCCGTCGTCGAGCAGGCCCTGCATCGCCATCACGATCAGCTCGGAGACGCCGTTGCCGATGAAGACGTGCTCGACGTCGGTCTCGATGCCGAGGGTCTGGTTGTGCATGACGACCGCCCGGCGCGCGGCCAGCAGCCCCTTGGCGTCGCCGTACCCGTGGGCCGTCGACACATTGCGGAGGATGTCCTCCAGGATCTCGGGCGGGCACTCGAAACCGAACGCCGCCGGGTTGCCGGTGTTCAGCTTGAGGATGCGGTGACCGGCGGCTTCCAGCCGCATCGCCTCCTCGAGCACCGGGCCCCGGATCTCGTAACAGACGTTGGCGAGCTTGGTCGACTGGATCACCTGCATGTCCGCGAGCTTACGACCCGGTACCGGAGCCCGCGTCGTGTTTTGCGCCACGTGCGTCAGCGCGGCCCCCGCCGGACCGAGCGGCCCGCCAGGACGTCCGTGCGGCGGCCGTCCTCGATCACGAAGCGGCCGTCCACCAGGACGTGCGGGATGCCGGCCGGCAGACGGCGCGGGTGCGCGAAGGTCGAGCCCGCCGCGACCGTCGCCGGGTCGAACAGGACCAGGTCGGCCCGGTACCCCTCGCGGACCAGCCCCCGGTCGGGCAGCCCCAGCCGGGCCGCCGGGCGCGAGGTGAGGTGGGCCACGCACTCCTCCAGCGACAGCACGCCCAGCTCGCGCACGTAGTGCCCGAGGTAGTGCGGGAAGGTGCCGTAGGCGCGCGGATGCGGCTTCGCGCCCTGGAGGATGCCGTCCGAGCCGCCGGTGTGGACGCGGTGCCGCATGATCGCGCGGACGTTCTCCTCGTGGCCGACGTGCTGGAGGATGCTGGGCGCCAGCCGGTCCTGGAGCAGCAGCCGGCGGGCGAGCGCCCAGGGTGTCTCGCCGCGCGCCGCCGCCGACTCCGAGACGGTCCGGCCGACGTACTCCGTCAGCTCCGGGCGGGAGACGCCGGAGATCTCGATGGTCTCCCACTCCACCGGCACCCCGTGGCAGCCCTCGGAGCCGGTCTCCTCCAGGTGGTGCCGGATCCGCTCGGCGGTGGCGTCGTCGGCGAGCCGCTCCAGCACCCGCTCCGGGCCGCCCTCGCTGGCCCAGCCCGGCAGCAGCGCGGCGAGGGTGGTGGAGCCGGGGGTGTACGGATAGGTGTCCAGGGTGATGTCGGCGCCGGCGGCCAGCGCCTCGTCCAGCAGGGCGAGCAGCTCGGGGGCGCGGCCCTTGTTGACGCCGAAGTTCATGGTGGCGTGGGCCAGGTGCAGCGGGCAGCCCGCCCGGCGGGCCAGGTCGACCATCTCCGCGTACGCCTCCAGCGCGCCCGCCCCGTAGGAGCGGTGGTGGGGGCAGTAGTAGCCGCCGTACCGGGCCACCACCCGGCACAGCTCGGTCAGCTCGGCGTCGGGGGCGTACATGCCGGGCGTGTACGTCAGCCCCGAGGACATGCCGACCGCGCCCTGCTCCAGGCCCTCGGCGACCAGGCGCCGCATCCGCGCCAGCTCCGCCTCGGTGGCCGGCCGGTCCTCCCAGCCGACGGCCAGGGCGCGGACCGTGCCCTGCGGGATCAGGTAGGCGGCGTTGACGGCGATGCCCCGGTCGAGGCGGTCCAGGTACTCGCCGACCGTCCGCCAGTCGAAGTCGATGTCGTCGCCGGGGCCGTTCCACCCGGCGATCGCGCGGCGCACCTCGCCGAGCGTGCGGTCGTCCACCGGCGCGTACGACAGCCCGTCCTGGCCGATGACCTCCAGGGTGACGCCCTGCGCGGCCTTGGCGCTGTGGTCGGGGTCCCGGAGCAGGGCGAGGTCGCTGTGGGCGTGCATGTCGATGAAGCCGGGGGCCAGGACCAGGCCCTCGGCGTCCAGCTCGCGCCGGGCGGTGGGCCGCTGGCAGCCCGCCGCCGCGGCCTCCTTGACGATCGACACGATCCGGCCGCCGTCCACCACCACGTCCGCGCGGTAGGCGTCGGCGCCGGAGCCGTCCACGACGTCCGCGTCCCGGATGACCAGCTCGTCCATGACCGGCTCCTCTAGAAGAACGTACGGATGTAGTCGACGACCGTCCCGTCCGCCTCGGCGACCGGGATGAGCTGCCACTTGTCGAACGACGTGCACGGGTGCGACAGGCCCATGCCGACCCAGTCGCCGACCCGCAGGTCCGCGTCCCCGGCCGTGCGCAGCCAGGCGTGCTGGTCGGACAGGCCGGTCACCGTCACACCGGTGGCCGGGCGCTCGGTGCCGTCCCGGCGGACCACCTGGGCGAAGGGCAGGTGCAGGTCGTAGGCGGCGTCCCGCTTGCCCGCGTTGGTGAACGCCTGCTCGGGCGAGGGGCGGGAGACGACCTGGCTCCACAGGCGGAACGCGGGCTCCAGGGCGCCCTCCTCGGGGACCCGGTTGAACGGGGTCAGCTCGCGGTAGTGCCCGTCGTCGTGGGAGACGTAGGCGCCCGAGCGCAGCAGCTTCAGCACCGGCCGGGACAGGGCCGGGATCTCCGCGAAGACGTCGGCCACCGCGTCGAACCAGGCGCTGCCGCCCGCGCTCACCACGATCTCCCCGGCCTCCTGGAAGAGGCCGCGCTCGTCGAGGCCGGCGGCGAGCGCGACCAGCCCGCGCAGATACGCCCGGACCCGCTCGGGGTCGGCGTCCGGCACCTCGCCCTCGTACCCGGCGACGCCGACCAGGCGCAGCCCGGCCGCGGCGGTCACCGCGCCGGCGACGGCGGCGCACTCCGCCTCGGTGCGCGCCCCGGTGCGCGCGCCCTGGCCGGCGGCCAGCTCGACCACGACGTCCAGCGGCCGGGCGGCGCCCGCCAGCGCGGCGTCCATCAGCTCCACGCCCCGCACCGAGTCGACGTAGCAGACCAGCCGGAAGTCCGGGTCGGCGTCCTGCTCGGCGGCGATCCAGCGCAGCGCGGCGGCGTCGACCAGCTCGTTGGCGAGGAAGATCCGCCGGATGCCGAAGGCCCGCGCGACCCGCACCTGGTGGGGGACGGCGAGGGTGATGCCCCAGGCGCCGTGCTCCAGTTGGCGGTGGAAGAGCTGCGGGGCCATGGAGGTCTTGCCGTGCGGCGCGAAGGCGAGGCCGTGCCGGTCCGCGTAGGTCTCCATCAGCCGCAGGTTGTGCGCCAGGCGCTCGGCGGACAGGGCCAGCACGGGGGTGGTGAAGCCGCCGGTGAACAGGTTGCGGCGCCCGCCGGCCAGCTCGGCGACGGTGAGGCCGTACGCGTCCGGCGGGAGGCCCTTGAAACGGTGGTCGACATGCTCCTCGGCCAGCTTGGCGAGGGCTTCGGTACCGGCGTCGAGGGCCATGGAGCCTCCAGATCTACCGCGTTGCACAACTTGCAACGCTCGTTGCGTATATCGCTCACTGCTGTCTAACATCTCGGCGAACGCGGGGTCAACGGAGCCGCCGCCCGCGCGACACGCCGAGGAGCCTGCCCATCGTGACCGCCGACGGACCCCGCAGCACCGCCCCCGACGTCGTGGACGTCGTCGCGCTCGGCGAGTCCATGGTCACCTTCCTGCCCACCCGGCCCGGCCGCCTCGCGGACGTGCCCTCCTTCGAGCGGTCCATCGGCGGCGCCGAGTCCAACGTCGCCTGCGTGCTCGCCGCCGCGGGACACACCGCCCGCTGGGTCAGCCGGGTCGGCGCCGACGGCTTCGGCGACCACCTCGTCGAGACCATCGGCTCCTACGGCGTCGACGTCTCCGCCGTGCCGCGCGACCCCGACCGCCCCACCGGTGTGTACTTCCGCACCGCCGGGGACCGGGCGAGCGACGCCCACGAGGTGGCGTACTACCGGGCCGGCTCGGCCGCCTCCGCGATGTCCGTCCGCACGGTCGACCTGGCCGCGGTGCACGCCGGACGCGTCCTGCACCTGTCCGGCATCACCCCCGCGCTCTCCGCCGGGTGCCGGGAACTGACCCGCGAGCTGACCGCCCGCCGCCCCGGCCGGCCGCTGCTCTCCTTCGACGTCAACCACCGGCCCGGCCTGTGGCGCGGCACCGACGACGGCCCCGCCGTCCTGCTCGACCTCGCCCGCGGCGCCGACCTGGTCTTCGTCGGCGAGGACGAGGCATGGGGCCTCGGCGGACCCGAGGCCGTGCGGGCCGCGCTGCCCGAGCCGGAGACCCTCGTGGTCAAGCAGGGCGGCACCGGGGCGACCGCCTTCCACGGCGACCGGGCCACCTTCGTGCCCGCGCCGCGCGTCGACGTGGTCGCCGCCGTCGGCGCGGGCGACGCCTTCGCCGCCGGGTTCCTCTCCGCCACCCTGCGCGGACTGCCCGTCCGGGACCGGCTGCGGCACGGCCATCTGACGGCCGCCGCCGCCCTGACCGTCCCCGGCGACCTCGCCGCGCCCCCGGCCCGCGCCCACGCCGACGAGCTGGCCGCCCTGGACGACGCGGCATGGGGGAGACTGCGACTCGGCCCCGGCTGGACACGGGAGACCGGCCGGGCCGACGAGGAGGTACGCACCCCATGAGCCAGACCGTCGACCGCGCGCTGAGCATCCTGCCGCTGCTCGCCGAGGGCCCCGCCGACCTCGGCCGGGTCGCCGACGCCCTCGGCGTCCACAAGTCCACCGCCCTGCGCCTGCTGCGCACCCTGCACGAGCACGGCTTCGTCTACCGCCAGTCCGACCAGCGCTACCGCCTGGGCGCGCGGCTCATCGCCCTCGCCCAGGAGGCGATGGAGAACCTGGACGTCCGCGAGATCGCCCACCCCCACCTGGTACGCCTCAACGAGAGCTGCGGGCACACCGTGCACCTCGCCGTCTACGAGGAGAACGAGGTCCTCTACATCGACAAGGTGGAGAGCCGCTACCCGGTGCGCATGTACTCCCGGATCGGCAAGCCCGTCGCCATCACCGTCGCCGCCGTCGCCAAGCTGCTCCTCGCCGACCTCCCCGAGGGCGAGCGGCGCGCGGTCGTCGAGAAGCTCGACTACCCCATGTACACGGCCCGTTCGACGCCCCACGCCGACGCCTTCCTCAAGGAGCTGGCCACGGTGCGCGAACAGGGCTGGGCCACCGACCTCGGCGGCCACGAGGAGTCCATCAACTGCGTCGCCGCGCCCATCCGGGGCGCCGACGGCCGGGTGGTCGCCGCGATGTCGGTCTCCGCGCCGAACGTCGTCGTCACCGCCGACGAACTCCTCACCCTGCTCCCGCTGGTGCGCCGTACGGCGGACGCCATCAGCGGCGAGTACTCCGGCAGGACCCCAGTCAAGGAAGTCACCGCATGACCGAGAAGACCGCGCTCACCCCCCAGACCCACACCGTCCCGCCGGCGAAGTTCAGCCACGGCGTCAAGAAGGGCAACATCCTCCAGGTCGCCGGCCAGGTCGGCTTCCTCCCGCACGAGGAGGGCAAGGCCCCGACCCCGGCCGGCCCCACCCTGCGCGAGCAGACCCTGCAGACCCTCGCCAACGTCAAGGCCATCCTCGAAGAGGGCGGCGCCACCTGGGACGACGTGATGATGATCCGCGTCTACCTCACGGACGTCGACCACTTCGCCGAGATGAACGAGATCTACAACGCCTACTTCGAGGAGCAGGGCCTCACCCAGCCCCCGGCCGCCCGCACGACCGTCTACGTCGGTCTGCCCGCCGGACTCCTCATCGAGATCGACGCGCTCGCCGTCCTCGGCTAGCCCCGGCGGCGCGCCCCGCCGCCCGTCCTTCCGCCTGTCTGTCTGTCACGCGGCACGGCACCCCGTCTCCCCACGCGGGTGCCGTGCCGTGCCCTTCCCTGCCCGAAAGCTGTATGTGGTTACCCAGAGGACCCCCGTATGTCCCACCCGCTTGCCGCGTCCGCGCCTCAGACCCCGCCCCACACCGGCGGCCTGCTCCTGCTGATCGACGGCACCGCCGGTCTGCTGACCGTCGCCGCCCTCGGCATCGCGCTGCTGCTCTTCCTGATCATCAAGGCGCGGCTCCAGCCGTTCGTCGCGCTGCTCGCCGTCTCCATAGCCGTCGGCCTGCTCGCCGGCCTGTCGGTCACCGAACTCTTCGGCACCGTCCAGAAGTCCGACGCCGTCTCCACCATCGAGTCCGGCATGGGCGGCATCCTCGGCCATGTCGCCATCATCATCGGCCTGGGCACCATGCTCGGCGCCATCCTGGAGGTCAGCGGCGGCGCCCAGGTGCTCGCCTCCCGCCTGCTGAGCCTGTTCGGCGAGCGCCGGGCACCCCTCGCCATGGGCCTGACCGGCCTGATCTTCGGCATCCCGGTCTTCTTCGACGTCGGCATCTTCGTCCTCGCGCCGATCGTCTACGCCGCGGCCAAGCGCTCCGGCAAGTCGATCCTGCTCTACTGCCTGCCGCTGCTGGCCGGCCTGTCCATGACCCACGCCTTCCTGCCGCCGCACCCCGGCCCGGTCGCCGCCGCCGGACTCCTCCACGTGGACCTCGGCTGGGTCATCCTCATGGGCGTCGTCTGCGGCGTCCCCGCCGTCCTGCTCGCCTGGGCCTACTCCGCCTGGATCGGGCGCCGGGTCTTCGTCGCCGTACCCCAGGACATGGTCGAGGCCGCCGAGGAGGCCAAGCGCGCGGTCGTCGCCGAGCAGCGCGCCGCCGGTGTGGCGCCCCGCGAGGAACCGGTGCCGCTCGGCACGGTCCTCGGCATCATCGGCACCCCGCTGGTCCTGATCCTCGCCGCGACCTTCTCCTCCATCGCCCTGGACCCGTCCACGGGCCGCTCGGTCGTCGAGTTCTTCGGCAACCCGTTCGTCGCCCTCACCATCGCCCTGCTGCTCGCCTACTACCTGCTGGGCATCCGGCGCGGCTGGTCCCGCAAGTCCCTGGAGGCCGTCTCCACCTCCTCGCTGAAACCGGTCGGCAACATCCTGCTGGTGGTCGGCGCGGGCGGCATCTTCGGCGCCGTCCTCAAGGCCAGCGGCGTCGCCCAGGCGCTCTCCGACACCTTCAACGACGTCGGCCTGCCGGTGATCGTCCTCTCCTACCTGATCTCCGTGGTGCTGCGGGTCGCGCAGGGCTCGGCGACGGTGGCGATCGTGACGACGGCGGGCATCGTGGCCCCGCTGCTGGCCGCGGGCGACCACTCCCAGGCGTTCACCGCGCTGGTCATCATGGCCATCTCGGCGGGCTCCATCTTCGCCTCGCACGTCAACGACGGCGGCTTCTGGATGGTCGCCAAGTACTTCGGCATCAGCGAACGGGACACGCTCAAGTCCTGGACCGTGCTGGAGAGCGTGCTCTCGCTGGGCGGCTTCGCGGTCGCCGCCGTGCTGAGCCTGTTCCTCTAGGCCCTGTCGTCAAACTCCCGTCTGCCTCGCGACGCCATGCACGCACTCTCGCCGCACCGGCCCCTGACCCAAGTACATCCAGTACGAGGGCCAGGGGCCGGCACGCCGAGAGCACGCACCTGACGCCGCGAGGCCCGCCCTCCGGGCGGACGACGGGAGTTTGACGACAGGACCTAGGCATCGTCGGCGTAACGATGCCGGGGCTGGCTGTCGCCCGCACAGGAACGTCGACCATACTGCCCGCTGTGGAGCAGCGCATTGGATCGAGCAGCCAGCCCCAGCCGGGCGAGCCCGTGGTGAAGGGCGCCGGTTTCGACCCGGCCTTCATCCCCGGCCTCACCCCGCCCGCCTCCGCCGAGCCGGAGGACACCGAGCCGGAGAATGCGGAGGCGGACACCGCCGCCGAGGAGCCGGAGGCACCGGAGGCACCCGAGGACGCCGCCGGCTCCCGGACGCCACCGGACGCCGAGGAGGACGCCGACCCCGACGAGGACGAACCCGCCCCCGACGGACCGGTGTTCGAGGCGGCCGACCGCCGGGCCCGGATCGTCGCCGACCACCGGGGCGTCCGGCTCGCGCTGGACGACCAGGAGTGCGAGTTCCGCTGGGACGAGATCGGCGCGGTGGAGACGGAGACGGCCCGCTTCGGCAAGCGGTTCACCGTCACCGTCCACACCCACGACCGGCGGTGGTACCCGATCGAGATCGAGGCGGCGTCCCGCGGCCGGTTCGCGGAGTGGGACACCGCCCTCGACGCGGTCCTGGACGCCTACTTCGAGGACGGCGAGGACGGCGAGGACGGCGAGCGCGCCGACGACGGCGGGACGAAGCCCGCCGCCGACGACGACACGGACGTCTGACCGCCCGTCAGGAGCAGTACTGCGCCTGCTTCCCGATCGACCGGTACATGCAGTCCGCGTTCTCCAGGAGCTGGAGCACCGCGTCCCGGTTGCGCGAGGTCTCCCGCTCGATCACCTCGTCGGGCGGGTAGAAGCCGCCGCCCGAGCTGGACGTCGGGTACATCTCGAAGGTGTACCCGAAGATCTTCTGGTTGCCCCACAGCCAGTCGTCGATCGAGCCGTCGGTGATGTACAGGTCGCTGGACTGCTCGGGCGTGTAGCCGTTGCTCGCGGCCATCTTCTGGCCGATGGCCGCGAAGGCGTTGCGGTCGTCGGCCGTCATCCCGGTCGTGGTGTCGGCGGTGGTGTAGCCGAACGGCCAGAGCACCAGCTCGCTGTACGTGTGGAAGTCGATGCCCGCCTTGATCTGCTGGACGCCCCCGACCACCCGGCTGCGCACGAAGTCCGCGACCACCTTCACCTCGGGCGCCGACTCGGGCCCGGAGCCGCGGTAGGTCTCGGAGGACGGCGTGCCGGAGGAGCCGCCGCAGCAGCCCCAGCGGTAGTTCCAGTTGCGGTTGAGGTCGGTGCCGACGGCGGTGGAGCCGGAGTTGGGCTGGCGGTTCTTGCGCCAGGAGCGGTAGGAGCCGGTCGCGATGTCGTACTCGCCGCCGTCCGGGTTGAGGTCGGGGACGATCCAGATCTCACGGCCGTTGACCATGTTGGTGACCCGGGAGTCGGAGCCGTACCCCGCGCCCAGTTCCCGGATGAGGTAGAGGGCCATCTCCACGGTCAGGTGCTCGCGCGCGTGCTGGTGGTGGGTGAAGAGCACCTCGGGCTCGGCCTCGTCCGACGCCACATTGTCGCTGATCTTGACGGCGACGATGTCCCGGCCCTGGTACGACTTGCCGATCACCCGCTTGCTCATGATGCCGGGGTACGCCGCGATCCGGGCGTCGATCTCCGCGTTCATCTCGGCGTAGTTGTGGTAGCGCGAGTCGGCGGAGGGGAAGTCGTACAGCCGCAGGTCGTCGCCCTGGGTGCGGTCGGGCACCGCGTTCGCCGGGGTGACGTCGTAGCCGAGCCGCTTCAGCCGCGCGGCCTGGTCGGCGCGGCCGGAGACCCAGACCGAGTGCTCGTCGGCGGAGTCCACGGTGACGCCGGCCCGCAGCAGCGCCGTGCGCGACGCCGGGTCCGAGCGCATGTGCACCTCGTACTGGCGGATGTCGTCGGCCGAGGGCGCGCTCTTCCCGCCGCTGTCGGCGGTGGCGGTGAGCGGGGCGCCCAGGGCGAGGGCGAGGACGGTGACGAGGGCGGCACGGCGTCTGCCGCTGCGGATGCCTCGTGAGCCTAGTCGCATGAAGTCTCCTGGTCGGTCTCCGGCTTCCGGGATCTCCGGGAGCGGGGGAGTGGAGCGGGGGGTGGTTCAGCGACGCGCTGTGCGGATGTGGCGCTCATCGTCTTCTCATGGCATGACCCGGTCAAGAGGGAGTCGGGTGCCAGTGCGCGGATCGCGCCCGTCCTCTGCGCCGCACGCCCTCTTGTGCCGGGGTGCTTTTCACGCTTTCTTGATCCGCATGGCGGACATCACGGACACCACCGCTGCGGGCCCGGCCACCCCGGCGCCCCGCAGGTCGAGCTGGACGTACATCGGCCCCGGCATCGTCGTCGCGGCGACCGGGGTCGGGGCCGGCGACCTGGTCGCCACCCTGATCGCGGGCGGCAGCTTCGGCTACACCCTGCTGTGGGCGGCCGTCATCGGCTGCCTGGTCAAGATCTCCCTGGCCGAGGCGGCGGGCCGCTGGCACCTGTCCACCGGCCGCACCCTGTTCGAGGGCTGGGCCAGCCTCGGCCGCTGGACCACCTGGTTCTTCGCCGTCTACGTCGTGGTCTGGGGCTACGTCTACGGCGCCGCGGCGATGTCGTCCAGCGCGCTGCCGCTCCAGGCGCTGTTCCCGGACGTGATGGACCTGAAGTGGTGGGGCGTGGCCTGCGGCGTGGTCGGCCTGGTCTTCGTCTGGTTCAACAAGTACGCCGTCTTCGAGAAGGTCATGACCGTCCTGGTCGGCGTCATGTTCGTGGTCACCGTCTACCTGGCGGTCCGGGTCACCCCCCATCTGGGCGACGCCGTCGCCGGGCTGCTCCCGGTGCTGCCCGACGAGAAGGACTCCGTGCTCAACACCCTGGGCCTGATCGGCGGCGTCGGCGGCACCATCACGCTGGCCGCGTACGGCTACTGGGTCAACGCCAAGGGATGGACCGACGCGGGCTGGATGAAGGTGATGCGGCTGGACAACCGGGTCGCCTACCTCACCACCGGCGTCTTCGTCATCGCCATGCTCTTCGTCGGCGCCGAGCTGCTGCACAGCGCGGGCATCGCCATCGCCAGCGGCGACCAGGGGCTGGTCCAGCTCAGCGACATCCTGGAGGACCGGTACGGCACGGCCACCGCCAAGTTCTTCCTGATCGGCTTCTTCGCCACCTCCTTCACCTCCCTGATCGGCGTCTGGCACGGGGTCAGTCTGATGTTCGCCGACTTCGTGTCCCGGCTGCGGGCCGGCACCGGGGCGGCGACGGGCGAGAAGGTCGCCACCGGTGAACGCGAACGCTCCTGGCCGTTCCGCGTCTACCTGCTCTGGCTGACCTTCCCGCCCGTCGTGCTGCTCTTCCAGGGCCAGCCCTTCCGGCTGGTCATCATCTACGGCGTGCTGGGCGCGGCCTTCCTGCCCTTCCTCGCCCTGACCCTGATCTGGCTGCTCAACACCTCCCGTACGCCCCGCGAGTGGCGCAACGGGTACCTGAGCAACGGCATGCTGGGCATCGCCGGACTGCTCTTCCTGGTGCTGTGCGTCAAGCAGATCTGGGACCAGCCCTGGTCGGAGTTCTTCTGACCCCGCACCCGTCCGCTACGGCAGGGCGTGCACGTGCGGCCCCACCGCGCTGGACCACGCGTTGCCCGCCGTGGCGTCCCAGTTGGTGGACCAGGTCATCGCGCCGCGCAGGTCGGGGTACGCCTTGGCCGGCTTGAAGGTGCCGCAGTTGGTCAGCCGGGTCAGGCAGTCCAGCGCGTTGTTGACCACCGCCGGGGAGACGTACCCGCTGCCCGCGCCCCGGGTCGAGGCGGGCACCCCGATGCCGACCTGGGAGGGGGCCAGCCCGCCCTCCAGTTGGATGCAGGCCAGGGCGGTCAGGAAGTCCACCGTGCCCTGGCTGTAGACCTTGCCGTCGCAGCCCAGCATCGAACCGCTGTTGTAGTACTGCATGTTGACGACCGTGAGGATGTCCTTGACGTTCAGCGCGGTGCGGAAGTACGAGCCGGACGTGGACTGCATGTCGATGGTCTGCGGCGCCATGGTGAGCACCATGGACGGGCCCGCCTTGGCGGACAGGGCGCGCAGGGCCTGGGTCATGTAGGTCGGGTTGAGGCCGTTCTCCAGGTCGATGTCGACGCCGTCGAAGCCGTAGGTCTGCATCAGGGAGTAGACGGAGTTGGCGAAGTTGGTCGCCGAGGTCGCGTCGTTGACGGAGACCGTGCCCTTCTCGCCGCCGACCGAGATGATCACCTTCTTGCCGGCCGCCTGTTTGGCCTTGATGTCGGCCTTGAACTGGTCGACGGTGTAGCCGTTCAGCCCGGCCGAGTCGAGGTTGAAGGTGACCGCGCCCGGCGTCGTGGTCGCGTCGGCGAAGGCGACGGCGATGATGTCGTACTGGGCGGGCACGTCGGAGAGCTTCTGGACGGCCGCCCCGTTGTTGAAGTTCTGCCAGTAGCCCGTCACGGCGTGCCGGGGCACCGACCCGTTCCCGCCGCCGTCCCCGGAGGGCGCCGTCCGCGCGCTGACCGCCGCCGACTTCGGCGACTCACCGGCCGCGTTGGACGCCGTCACCTGGAAGGAGTACGAGGTGGCGGCCGCCAGCCCGGTCACCGTCGCGGAGGTGCCGCTGACCGCCGTGACCTTCGTACCGTCCCGGTAGACGGTGTAGCCGGTGGCGCCGGAGACCGCGTTCCAGGCCAGCGAGACCGAGGAGGACGTGGTGCCCGTGACGCTCAGGCCGGCCGGGGCGGCCGGGACCGTCGGACCGGGGCCGGAGCCGCCGCCCCCGTCCGGGCCGAACACGGAGACGTCGTCGGCGAGATAGGCGGCCTGCCCGTACCAGCCGTGGGTGTAGACCGTCACCGAGGTCGTCGACGCGCCCGTGCGGAAGGTCGTCGACAGTTGCTTCCAGGAGGCGGAGTCCGGCGTCCAGGTCGACACGTCCGTGGTGCCGGTCCCGGTCACGCCGAGATAGGCGTACCCGCCCTGCACCCAGGCGCTGAGCGTGTACGAGGAGTTGGGCGCGACCGCGACCGTCTGGCTGCACCGGGCGTTGTCCTGCCCGGCCGGGGTCGCCTTCAGCGCCGCCGAGCCGCCGTGCACCGGCGAGGAGACGGTCGTACCGGTGGAGCCGGAACAGGTCCAGTCGCTCAGACCGGACTCGAAACCGGCGTTGCGCGCGTTGTTGACGTCCGCCGCCGATGCGGGGCCGGTGCTCACGCCGGTGAGGACGAGGGCGGCGGTGACGGCCGCCGACCACAAGCCGGCGCGGCGTCTGCGTACGGGGTCCACTGGGGCCTCCGGTGGGGAGTAAGGGGGGACGAAGACGGTGGCCACCGTTGGAGGACAAAGGTGGTCCAGACCAATTGCGAAGTCAAGGGGTTGGTACGGACCAACCCTCGGGCCACCCCTCGGACCATCCCTCGGGTCAACCCCGCGCGTGCCCGGGGGAGTGGCGGTCCGGGCGGGCTTCCGCGCCGCCCGGCAGATGACCGGCAGCCGCTCGACCTGACCCGGTTTGCCGTGAGTTGTGCGACCGAAGTTCCCGGACGGCTGCCCAAACGCTGTTCTCCGGTCACAGGCCCGTGGATACAGTGCTGAGGTAGTCACGCAGTGAAGTCATCCGGGTGTGCCGGAGTAACGCCGGCAGACCTCCGGGCTGGGGGAGACGGGGAGCCGCGCGTGCCAACTGCCATCGCCGTGACCAGTGCCGACCTGGCGCTGCCGCCGCTCGACGAACGGACCATGCCCGCGACGGTCCTGGAGGACATCGCCGACCGCCCGCTGGACCAGGCCCTCACCCAGCTCCAGCACCTCATCGACCAGCACGGACACGTGATCGTGGTGTGCGCGGGGAGCGTCTCCGCCGCGGTGCGCCGGCGCCTGCACACCGTACGCTCCCTGCTGGAGACCGACCGCGTCGCCCTGTTCGAACCGCCGCTGCCCCCGCTCGGCCTGGCCGTGCTGGCCCGCCAGTTACGCCAGTTGGCCTCCTGCGACCTCGGCCCCGGCGTGCTCGCCTCGGCCGGCCGGCTGCTGGTGCACTACCTCCACTGCGGGGCGCTCCTCGGCTCCGTCGCCCGCCTGGACCGGGTCCCCGTGGACCTCACCTCGCACGCCCGGTCCTGGGTGCCGGGCAGCCGGTTCGCCGTCCTCGCCCACCCCGAACCGCGGCTCGTCCGGCTCGGCCCGGACACCACCCTGCCCGGCCCGGAGTTCGGCACCTGGATGCTGGTCGCCAAGGGCCAGATGCCCGCCGACTGGGTCACCGCCACCCTCGCCCCCGCCTGGAACGTCCTCGGGCTGCGCGAGACCCCGCTGCCCGCCGACTCCGCCGACTGGTGGGGCACCGGCAAGCTCACCGAGTTCTGCGCCTTCCTGCCCGACCTGTCGGTGCTCTACCAGTTGGTGACCTCCGTACGCCGGGCCCGCTGCCACTGGTGCGGCATCGACGTCATCGGCGACCGCTGCGTCTTCTGCTCCGCCACCCCGCCGGACTCCGGGGAACGCCCCCGGCACGCCCGCGAACTGCCCGAGGGCCGCCGCCCGGCCGCCCCGCACCGCTCCCTGACCACCTGACCCCGCCCGCCCCTCCGTCCGCGCTCGACCGATATCGAGGTTCTCCGGTCCATGAACTCCCGTCAGCGCCGCGGCATCATCCTGCTGATCCTGTCGGTCCTGTGCGCCCTCGGCGCCTTCGCCGGCGTGCTCTCCGTCGTCAGCGACGTCAAGTCCAAGGTCGGCCCCGAGGTCACCGCGTACCGGCTGAGGACGAACGTGGCGCCCTACACACCGCTCAGCACGGACCAGTTCGAGAAGATCGAGATGCCCGAGCGGTGGCTGTCCGAGAACGCGGTCACCGACCTCGACCAGGTCCGCGGCAAGATCGCCGTGACCACCCTGCGCAGCGGCTCGCTGCTCCAGAGCGACATGGTCGTCGACCAGCCCGCCCTCCGCCCCGGCCAGCAGGAGGTCGCCATCATGGTCGACGCGGCGACCGGCGTGGCCGGCAAGATCACCCCGGGCTCCACCGTCAACGTCTACGCCACCTTCGAGGGCGAACGCGACGGCGACCCCGACCAGTCGAAGATCATCGTCACCAACGCCCGGGTCCTCGACGTCGGCAAGCTCACCCCCCTCGAACCGCGCGACGACGACCGCGCCCGGCGGACCACCGAGGCCGTCCCGATCACCTTCGCGCTGTCCACCCTCGACGCCCAGCGCATCACCTACGCCGAGTCGTTCGCCCAGCGGGTCCGGCTCGCGCTGGTCGCACCGGGCGGCGGCACCGCGGTCCCCGAGCAGGACCGGACGTACGAACTCGCGAAGGACAAGTGAGAACCGGATGCCCACCAGGATCCTCCCGGCGGTCGGTGACGCGGACGCGGTCCGGTCCCTCACCACCCTGCTCAGCCAGCTCCCGGACGCCGAACCGGTCGCCCCGGTCACCGACTCCACCCAGCTCATCGACACCCTCGCCCGGCTCGCCGCCGAGTCCGTCGACGAACTGCCCGAGGTCGTCGTCGTGCACGAGCGGATCGGCCCCGTCCCCGCCCTGGAACTGATCCGCGAGGTCGCCCTGCGCTTCCCCGCCGTCGGCGTCATCCTCGTCACCTCCGACGCCGGCCCCGGCCTCTTCCAGGCCGCCATGGACTACGGCGCCCGCGGCCTGGTCGCCCTGCCGCTCGGCTACGAGGAACTCGCCAGCCGCGTCCAGGCCGTCGCCCAGTGGTCGGTGGGCGTCCGCCGCCACCTGGGCGCCGCCGGCGACGTGTTCACCGGCGCCGGCGGCACCGTCGTCACCGTCAGCGGCGCCAAGGGCGGCGTCGGCGCCACCGTCACCGCCGTCCAGTTGGCCCTCGCCGCCCAGGCGTCCGGCCGCCCCACCGCCCTCCTCGACCTCGACCTGCAGACCGGGGACGTCGCCTCCTACCTCGACGTCCAGTTCCGCCGCTCGGTACTGGACCTCGCCGCCATCACCGACATCTCCCCGCGCGTCCTCGCCGACGCCGTCTTCCGGCACGACAGCGGCCTCGCCCTGCTGCTCGCCCCCGCCGAGGGCGAACGCGGCGAGGACGTCACCGACCGCTCCGCCCGGCAGATCGTCAGCGCCCTGCGCTCCCGGTACGAGGTCGTCGTCGTGGACTGCGGCGCCCAGATGGGCGGGGCCGGCGCCGCGGCCGTCGAGATGGCCGACACGGCCCTGCTGGTCACCACCCCCGACGTGGTCGCCGTCCGGGGCGCCAAACGCGCGGTGCGGATGTGGGACCGACTCCAGATCCGCAAGGCCGAGGAGACCACCGTGGTCGTCAACCGGCACACCCGGGGTACGGAGATCCAGCCCCCGCTGATCCAGAAGATCACCGGCACGGCCGTCGCCGCCACCACCGTCCCCGCCCACTTCAAGGAACTCCAGGCCGCCGTGGACGCGGGCCGGCTGCACGAACTGGACGGCCGGAGCACGGTCCGCCAGGCCCTGTGGGCCCTCGCCGCCGAACTCGGCCTGGTCGACCACCCCGGCACCAACCGCAGGACCGGCCGCCGCTTCCGGGGCGAGCGGGGCCCGGTGGGGGCGCGGCGACGGAAGGACGGGGCGGGATGAGCGGGTTACGCGGCCGGGACGGGGGGACGGCCTCAGGGGGCCGGTACGGGGGGACGGCCTCACGCGGCCTGTACCGGGGGACGGCCTCACGCGGCCGATACCGGGGGGCGGCCTCACGCGTCCGATACCGGGGGACTGCCTTACGCGGTCACCATCGGGACGGATGCCGGGGCCGGGGCCGGGGCCGGGGCTCGGGCGGGCACCGCGACCGCGACCGCGGCCAGGTCACCATCGAGTTCCTGGGCATGACCCCCACCATCATCGCCACGCTGGTCGTGCTGTGGCAGCTCGTGCTCGTGGGATACACGTTCACCCTCGCGGGGAATGCTGCGGACGAGGCGGTACGCGCCGCGACGGCGGCCTCGCCGGGGGAGCGGCAGGGCGCCTGCCGGGCCGCCGGCGTCGACAAGCTGCCGGGCGCGTGGGAGGGGAGCGCCGACGTGGACTGCGGCACCGGGGGCGGCTATGTCACCGCCGACGTGGGCATCGACGTCCCGATCCTCTTCCCCGGCACGGTCAGCTTCCCGTTCGAGGTGCACGGCCACGCGGGCGCCGTCGAGGAGGAGGACGACTGAGATGCCGTACCCCTCGCGCGGGCGCCGCCGGGACCGGGGCCAGGTCGCCCTCGAGTACCTCGGCTTCCTGCCGGTCCTGATCGTCGTCGCGATGGCCGCCGTACAGCTCGGCCTGATCGCCTACACCGCCCAGCAGGCCGGCACCGCCGCCCGGGCCGGCGCCCGCAGCGCCTCCCTCGACGGCAGCGCCCAGGAGGCGTGCGCGACCGCGGTCAGCGACTGGCTGGCCGACGGCACCTCCTGCCCGTCCTCCTACGGCGGCGACGAGGTGACGGTCACCGCCACCGTCGACATCCCCTCTATCGTCCCCGGCTGGGACTTCGGGGACGCCACCAGGACCGCCACCATGCCGCTGGACCACTGACCGAGGAGTACGGGACGCATGAGCCTGCGCGCACGCATCCACTCCCCCGAGGAGCACGCCGGCCGGGGCGGGGACGGCCACCTGGTCGCCTCCTACCGGGCCAAGCTCCTGGAGGAGATCGACCTCGCGGAGATGAGCAGCCTGGCCGCCGCCGAGCGCCGGGCCCGGCTGGAACGCGTCCTCGGGCACATCATCAGCCGCGAGGGCCCGGTCCTGTCCACCGTCGAACGGTCCCAGTTGATCCGCCGGGTGGTCGACGAGGCCCTCGGCCTCGGCATCCTGGAACCGCTGCTGGAGGACGCCTCCATCACCGAGATCATGGTCAACGGCCCCGACGCGATCTTCGTGGAGCGCGGCGGCCGGGTCGAGCAACTGCCCCTGCGGTTCGCCTCCGACGACCAGCTCATGCAGACCATCGAGCGCATCGTCTCCACGGTCAACCGCCGCGTCGACGAGTCCAACCCGATGGTCGACGCCCGCCTGCCCTCCGGCGAACGCGTCAACGTCATCGTCCCGCCGCTCTCCCTGACCGGCCCCACCCTCACCATCCGGCGCTTCCCGCGCTCCTTCACCCTCCAGGAGCTGATCGGCCTCGGCTCGCTCGACGAGCACATGCTGTACCTGCTCGCCGGGCTGGTGCAGGCGCGCTTCAACATCATCGTCTCGGGCGCCACCGGCACCGGCAAGACGACCCTGCTCAACGCCCTGTCCGGGCTGATCCCCGAGTCCGAGCGGATCATCACCATCGAGGACTCCGCCGAACTCCAGCTCCAGCAGGGGCACGTCATCCGCCTGGAGTCCCGCCCGCCGAACGTCGAGGGACAGGGCCGGGTCACCATCCGCGACTTGGTCCGCAACTCCCTGCGGATGCGCCCCGACCGCATCGTGGTCGGCGAGGTCCGCGGCGGCGAGTCCCTGGACATGCTCCAGGCCATGTCGACCGGCCACGACGGCTCGCTCGCCACCGTCCACGCCAACAGCGCCGAGGACGCCCTGATGCGGTTGCAGACCCTGGCCTCCATGTCCGACGTGGAGATCCCGTTCGCCGCCCTGCACGACCAGATCAACAGCTCCGTCGACGTCATCGTCCAGTTGACCCGCTTCGCCGACGGCGCCCGCCGCATCACCGAGATCGCCCTGCTGGCCAGCCACGGCGGCGAGCCCTACCGCCTGGCCACCGTCGCCCGCTTCAACGCCCAGCCGATGGCCGCCGACGGCCGGATCTACGGCGCCTTCGAGTACTTCCCGCTGCCGCGCCGCACCGCCGACCGCCTCTACATGGCGAGCCAGCCCATCCCGCAGGCGTTCGGCGTCGCCCAGTCCGCGGCCCAGTTGGCCACCCGAGAAGCCAGGTAGGAACCGACCGATGGAACTGTCCACGCTCGCCCGGGTCACCACCGGCATCACCCTGCTGACCTGCGTCTTGGCCGTCGCCGGCGTGCACTCCTACGCCGCCGGGCGGGCCCAGCGCCAGGCCCTCGTCGACCGCCTCACCGCCGCCGGCCACGTCCCCGGCACCGGCCGGCGCCGGCGCTTCCCCGGCCTGGACCGCAGGCTGCGCCGGACGCGACTCGGCAAGAAGCTCGAACTCCGGCTCGCCGCCACCGGCCTGGACGTCACCCCGGGCGAGTTCTTCGTCTATATGCTCGCCGCCGTCACCGGCCTCTGGCTGATCGGCCAGGCCGCCCTCGCCCCCTTCTTCGGCCCCCTCGCCGGAGGGCTGGGCATCGCGGTCGCCGTGCAGTTCCTCAACTGGCAGCGGCAGAAACGCATCGAGAAGTTCATCAACCAGCTCCCCGAACTCGCCCGCATCCTCGCCAACGCCACCCAGGCCGGCCTCGCCCTGCGCACCGCGGTCTCCATGGCCGCCGAGGAACTGGAGGCCCCCGCCGGCGAGGAGCTCGGCAAGGTCGCCGCCCAGTTGGCCGTCGGCGCCTCCATGGACGAGGCCCTCGGCGAACTCGCCGACCGCCTGCCCTCCCGGGAACTCGTCGTCCTGGTCACCACCCTCGTCCTGTCCAACCGGGCCGGCGGCCAGGTGGTCAGCGCGCTGCGCAACCTCACCGAGACCCTGGATGAGCGCAAGGAGACCCGCCGCGAGATCCGCACCCAGTTGTCCCAGGTCAACATGACCTCGTACGCCGTCCCCGTGCTCGGCGTCGGCTCCCTGCTGCTGATGAACGGGGTCAAGGACGGCGCCCTGGAGCGCATGACGGGCTCCCCGGCCGGCCAGGCGGCGGTGCTCGTCGCCTTCGCCCTCTACGCCGTCGGCTTCGTCCTCATCCGCCGCCTGTCCCGCATCGACGTCTGAGGAGCCGGTCATGGGTCTGCTGCTCGCCCTGCTGATGGGCCTGGGCGTCTACGGCGCCTTCGCCGGGCTGCGGATGTACCGCGCCGAGGCCAAGCTCCCCGGCGACCTCGCCCTCGCCCTGGAGGTCGGCGCCACCCGCACCGGCGCCGTCGACTCCCTCGTCGACCGGCTCGGCATGCGGTACGCCCCCGCCGTGCTGCGCCTGATGGGCCCCGCCCTGGTCGCCAAGTACCGCCGCCGCATCGACCTCGCGGGCAACCCCGGGGGCCTGACCATCGACCGGTACGCCGCCCGCCGCGCCGTCTACGGCTTCCTCGGCGTCCTCGGCTTCCTGGTCTTCCTGCTGCGCGGCCAGTTCCTGGTCGCGCTGCTCCTGCTGGCCTTCGGCGCGTTCTGGACGGAGGTCGGCATCTGGTCGGCGATCCGCGTCCGCAAGGACGAGATCGAGCGCACCCTCCCCGACTTCCTCGACGTCCTCGCCGTCGTGGTCAGCGCGGGCCTCGGCTTCCGCCAGGCGCTGGACCGCGTCGCCACCCGCTACGAGGGCCCCTGGGCCGACGAACTGCGCATCACCCTGCGCCAGATGGACCTCGGCATGAGCCGCCGCCAGGCGTTCGCGGAGCTGCGCCGCCGCAACGACTCCGAGCAGGTCGCCATGTTCGTCACCGCCCTCCAGCAGGGCGAGGAACTGGGCGCGCCGATCGTCGACACCCTCGTCTCGCTGGCCAAGGACATGCGCCGCACGGACGCCCAGAACGCCCGCCGCAAGGCCGCGCGGGCCGTCCCCAAGGCCACGATGATGATCACCACGTTCATGGTCCCGGCCACGATGATCCTCCTCGGCGCGGGCCTGATCCTCGGCTCGGGCACGGACTTCGGCTCCCTCACGGGGGAGTAGCGGACCGGCACGACCTCGTACGACCAGTCAGTCAGCACGGGACCGGGGAGCAGGGGAGGACGGCATGACGACGAAACGCCCCGCGACGCGGCCGCCGACGCCGACGCCGACGCCGACGCCGATGCCGCAGTCCGCGTCGGCACCACAGTCCGCGTCGGCGCCCCAGCCCCCGGCCCTGCCACCCGTACCCGCATCCCCATCCGCATCCGCATCCGTACCCTCGGCCTCACCCTCACCCTCGCCCTCACCCCCGGCACTGGCCCTCCAGGTGAACGCCCTCCAGGCCCTCTGCCGGCAGGTCTTCGGCTTCCGGCTGGCGATGATCGCCGTAGCCGCCCCGGCGGCGCTCCTCAACGCGGGCCCCGGCCTGGGCGTCCGGCTGGTCGGCGCGGCGGTGGTCGTCACCTTCATGGGCTCGTACGTCCTGTTCCGCGACTGGGAACGCTTCGGCCCCCTCCTCCTGCGCCACCCCACCCTGCTGGCCGCGGACACCCTCTTCGGCGCCCTGCTGCTGGTCTCGGCCGGCCCGGACACCACCCTCGCCTACGTCAGCGTCTGCACCCCGCTGCTGGCCGGCCTGGTGTACGACTGGCGCGGCGCGGCCGTCTTCGCCTGCCTCCAGTCGCTGATCCTGGTGGTCGTCCAGGCCGCGCTCGCCGCCCCCCACCGCGGCCTGGCGGAGTCGCTGCTGCTCCCGGGCCTGTGCGTGGTCGCCGGAGCCGTGGGCTCCAGCCTGCGCAAGCTGCTGCTCCGCTTCGGCGCGGCCACCCGGGCCCTCACCGAGGTCCAGGCCCGGCTGGCGGTCACGGAGGCGATCGGCGCGGAACGCGCCCGGCTGGCGCGGGAGCTGCACGACTCGGTCGCCAAGACCCTGCACGGCGTCGCGCTGGCCGCGGACGCCCTGGCGGCGACGGCGGCCACCGGCCCCGCCGACCCGGAGGCGACGCGGCGGCGGGCGGAGCTGGTCGCCCGTGCCGCCCGCCGGGCCGCCGCCGAGTCCCGCGAACTCCTGGCCGACCTGCGCCGGGAGTCGGACCCGGACCAGGGCACGGACGTACTGGCCGAACTGGCCGCGCGGACGGCGGACTTCAGCGCCCGCACGGGCCTGCCCACCACGTACCACCCCTTACGGGGGACCCCCGCGCCCCCCGTCCCCCCGGCGGTGGCCCGCCAGCTCCTCACCATTACGGCGGAGGCGATGGACAACGCCCACCGCCACGCCGCCGCGTCCCGCGTGGAGGTCCGCGCGGGCGTCCAGGGCGACCGGCTCCGGATCAGCGTCTACGACGACGGCCGCGGCCTGCCGCCCGGCACCAGCCTGGAACACCTGCGCCGCACCGGCCACTTCGGCCTCGTCGGCATGGTCGAACGCGCCGCCTCGGTAGGCGCCCGCATCCGCATCGGACGCGGCGACCACGCCCGGGGCACCGAGGTCCGCCTGGACCTCCCGCTGGCGGCGCTGACCCCCCACGCAGGACAGGAGACCCCCCGATGACCTGGGACCGCCACCCCGCCCCGCCGCTGCCACCGCCCCCGGCACCGCCCCCGCCGCTGCGCGTCGTGGTGGCCGACGACAACCCGGTCGTCCGCGCGGGCCTGACCGCCCTGCTCTCCGGCCGCCCCGGCATCACGGTCGTCGCCGAGGCCGCCGACGGCCGCGCGGCCTGCGAGGCGGCCGGCCTGCACCGCCCGGACGTGGTCCTGCTGGACGTCCGGATGCCCGGCGTGGACGGCCTCTCGGCCCTGCCCTACCTGGTGCGGATCGCCCCGGTGATGATGCTGACGTACAGCGGGGAGTCGGCGATCGTACGGGAGGCCCTGCGCCGGGGAGCGGGCGGCTACCTGGTCCACGGCGAGTTCACCGCCGACCAATTGATCACGGCGGTACGGGACATCCGCGTGGGCCGCCCCCACTTCACCCCCACCGCGGCGGAAGCGGTCCTGACCCAACTCCGCACCACCCCACCCCCCAACAATGCAACTGCACACACCACCCCGTACCCCCCACCCCCCAACGCCCGCCCAACCCCAACGAAATCCGCGACAATCCCCAAAGTGCTTTCGCGATTGCAACCACCTATGGCACAGTCGACCCCAAGGCGTCCCGAACCCCGACTGAGCGCGAGGGAGGCGGAGATCATGGACCTGATCGCGTCCGGCATGACCAACCAGCAGATCGCCGCCGCCTGCTTCATCAGCGAGAAGACGGTCAAGAACCACATCAACCGCATCTTCGCCAAGCTCCACAGCACCAGCCGCTCCGAGGCGGCCGCCAAATGGCTCGGCAACTGGGGTGACCCCCGATGACCCCCACCCACCCCTGGGCCTCCCGTTGGGCCCGCCTTTGGGCCCTGGGACCCTCCGGCCCCCACCCCTCCCGGCCCTACGGTGGCCTCACCGACCGCGACACCCCAGGAGGCGACCCCCATGACCAACTGGCACCCCCGCACCCCCACCGGCGACAAGGGCCAGACCGCGGTCGAGTACCTGGGCATCATCGCGGTGGTCGTCGCCATCGTCCTGGCCATCACGGGGACGGACATCGGGCAGTCGATCTACAACGCCATAACGGACAAGATCACCGAGGTGACCGGCGGCTGACGCGATCCAGCCGATACGGAGAGACCGGGCAGGCGTTCCCCATCTACATCACCGTGGTGGGGGGCCTGCTCTTTCTCGCGTTCGCCTATCTCGCGGTCGGCCAGGCGGCGGCGAACCGCAACGGCGCGCAGACGGCGGCGGACGCGGCGGCGCTGGCGGCGGCCCAGGACACCCGGGACCAACTCGGCGGCCTGTGGGCGCGGAACGTACTCGACCCGGCGCGCTGGCAGGACATCTTCGACGGGGTCGCCGCGGGGCTGGAGCCCTCCTGCCCGCGGGCGGAGGAGCTCGCCGCGCGGAACGACGCCGACGTGCTGTCGTGCGCCGCCGACGGCCCGCTGAGGTTCACGGTGGAGGTCCGCACCAACCGGAGCGTCGGGGAGTCCATCGTGCCCGGCACGGAGAACAAGCGGTCCCGGGCGTCCGCGACCGCCGTGATCGAGCCCCGGTGCGCCTTCGACCTCCCCGCTGACGAAGGGGAGGACAAGGTGCTGCCGGAGCTCACCTGTGACGACAGGGACTGGCGACTGGACCCCGAGGATCTGGAGGTCCTGCCGGATCCCGACGACCTCTTCGACGTCCACCTGGCCGACTGACAAGCGAACGACGAGGGATGAAGGAAGCGGAGTCATGAGCATGCGACGCACTACGAAGGCTCGCGGGGGGCTGGTCGCGCTGACCGTCGTGGCCGGCCTGACCCTCGGTGTGGCCGGCTGCGGTGGAGGCGGCGACGACGAGAAGCCGCATGCCTCGTCCTCCGCGTCCAAGGACCGGAGATCCGGACCGAGCACTCAGAACGGCCAGTCGGACACGCCTCTCGCCGAGCTGAGAGGCCCCGACGGACTGCTCCTCGCGATCACCTCGGCGGAACGCGACGCCGGCGGGTTCGTCACGGTCAGCGGCGACATGAAGAACGACGGCAGCAAGACCGTCAACGTCCCGGCGCAACTGAGCGGCAACGAGACCGAGATCATCCGCAACGGCAGGTCGCTCGGGGGCGCCACGCTGGTCGACTCCAAGGGCAAGAAGCGCTACTACGTGCTGCGCGACACCGACGGACGGCCCCTCACCACGACCAACTTCCCGGCGCTGAAGGCCGGCGAGTCGCTGCCCGTCTTCCTGCAGTTTCCCGCGCCGCCCACGGACACCAGCGAGGTGACCTTCCAACTTCCCATGTTCGCGGCCGCTCCCCTCACGATCTCCGGGTGAGGCCACCGATGACCCCCACGCGTCTGACGACGGTGCTCGGCACCTCCACCCTGCTGATCGCCACCCACCTGCTCGGCGTCACCTCCGCCCGAGCCGACGACTCCCCCAGCGTCCCCCCCGGCACCGAAGCCACCGCCACCGCCCCCGTAGAGGTCGACCCCAACGACCCGGACCTCAAACTTCCCGACGGCGCCACGCTCGCCGGGGCGAAGGTCCTGGACATCAAGTCGGTCGTGGAGGACGAGAGCGGTGACGAACGCCGCGAGGACACCAACTCGGACGTGAAGTTCGCCCTCCAGGCGGAGGTGCTGTTCGGCAAGGACAGCGCGCGGCTCAGCGGCGAGGCCCGGTCCCGCATCACCGGCATCGCCGAGGAGATCAGGACCCAGCACGCCACCCGGGTCCGCGTCTTCGGCTTCACCGACGACCTCGGCTCCTCCGCCCACGGCGACATCCTGTCCAAACGCCGCGCCAACGCCGTACACGACGTCCTCTCCGACCAACTCGACGACGCCGCCATCACCTACGAGGTCCGCGGCTACGGCGAGCAGTACCCCATCGCCGACAACTCCACGGAACCGGGCCGCAAGAAGAACCGCCGCGTGGAGGTCTCCTTCCCTCGCACGGACGACTGACCATCCGTGTCACAACCACGCACCCATCCCTCCTGCCCCCCTGGTTCCGGACCTCTCCGATGGATAACCTCACTTCGCTCAGGAGAAGCCTCGCCCCACCGGGAGCCACCGTGAACCGCCGCCCCACCCTGCTCGCAGCGCTCAGTCTGACCGCGGTCGCGGCACTGACGCTGTCCGCGTGCGGAAGCGACGACAGTCCCAGCGAGACCGACAAGATCGCCGGCGCTGACACGGCAGACAAACCGTCCGCGTCCCCGACCCCGTCCCGGTCCACCACGGCCGGCCGGCCGGAGATCACCCTTCCCTCGGACGCCAAGAACGTCTTCGAGGACCAGGAGACGGGCGACGCGACGAAGGACGCCGTCCTCGCGGACGCGGCGCTCAGCGTCAACTCCATCGACGAGGCGATCTTCGAAGGCAGCACGGGGACCGAGGCGCTGAAGTTCTACAACACCGGCAAGGCCCTGAGTTCGTCCATCACCTACGTGCAGCAGTACATCGACGGGAACGACACCTGGGTCGGCGAGACCCGGTACTTCGACCACAAGGTCACCCTGCGCGGCGACGACAAGGCGTACGTCACGTACTGCTCCGACGAGAGCAAGTCGTACATCAAGAACAAGAAGACCGGCAAGGTCGACCGGGACCCGGCCACCAAGGACAGTTACGTGCTCTACCACACGGCACTGACCAAGAACGGCGCGGGTGTCTGGCAGACCAATGACATCGCCTCCGAGCGGGGAGCCGAGGAATGCCAGCCCTGAGCAGGTCCACGCGCACACTGACCGTCCTCCTCCTCGCCTGCGTGTCCGTCTGCGTCACGCAGCAGGCCGCGTACGCCGGACGCGGCAAGTACGACGCCAACGCGGAGGTGCACCAGGACGCCGACTCCGGCCCCGACGGCAAGCTCTCCGTCACCGCCGGAGGCGTCGTCTTCGACCGTTCGCACAACGGCGGCGGCAGCTCCGCGGGCGCGCTGACGACCGCGAGCTCCTGGACCCCGCCGCCCTGCTGGTACGCCCCGATGTACACGCCGGAGCAGCTCCAGAAGCACCTGGAGCCCATCTGGGAGGCGGAGTCCACGGGCTACCAGTGGGACGCCGAGCAGCGCGAGAAGTACGACGCGGCCGACAAGGAGAAGGGCTTCCACAAGGACAAGTCCGGCAAGGGCTACTGGTGGGGCGCGTACGTCAACGAGTCGTACCCGCCGGGCTGGGACTCCTGCACCAAGGACTACTTCTGGGTCGACACCGGCGACGCCCCGCCCGCCGACATCCCGAACGCCGTCACCCCGGAGCTCCTCGCCGAACTCGCCTACGCCGAGATACGTGTCCCCGGCACCGAGGTGACCCTCGCCCCGGCGGAGGCCACCAAGGTCAACCTGCCGACCTGGGCATGGCTGGACGGCGCCCGGTTCAAGCCGGTCTCCGTCACCGCCTCCGTCCCCGTCCTCGGCATCGAGGCGACCGCGATCGCGGAACCGCGCGCCCTGGCCATCGACCCGGGCACCGCCGATGCCGAGACCTACCCCGCCTCCGGGACCTGCCCCTTCGGCAACGGCCGCATCGGCGAGCCCTACGCCAAGGGCAAGGCCGACGAGACCCCGCCCTGCGGCGTCAAGTACCTGCGTTCCTCGGGCGACGGCTCGTACCCGCTCAGAGCCACCGTCACCTGGAAGATCCGCTGGACCGGAACCGGCGGCGCGGGCGGCACCCTCCCCGACGGCACGTTCGGCGCCACCCAGGACGTGGTGGTCCAGGAGATCCAGGCCATCAACCGCTGACACCCACCCCCGGCCCCACCGACCCCACCCCACGACGGACCACCATCCCGCCCGAGAAAGACCATGCCCCTGTGGGAGCCCTCGTGACCCGCCGCCCGGCCTCGCTCACCGCGCTCGCGCTGACCGCCGTGGCGGCCCTGGGCCTGTCCCTGTCCGCGTGCGGCAGCGACGGCAGTCCCAGCGAGACCGACAGGACCGCCGGCGCTGACACGGGAGACAAACCGTCCGCGTCCCCGACCCCGTCCCAGTCCGTCGCGGACGGCCGGCCCGAGATCGAGCCGCCGTCCGACCTGTCCTACACCTTCGACTGGCCCAAGACGGGCGACCCGGAGAAGGACGCGGTCCTGGCCGACAGCGAGCAGTCCATCAAGGCCGTCGACCTGGCGATCGTCAACCAGGACGCGCTGGACAAGGCGTACCTCTACTACTACGAGGGTGAAGCCGCCGCCGGCACACAGAAGTTCATCCAGAACTACGTCGACCACAAGGCCGGCATCAGGGGCAGCTACCGTTTCTACGACCCCGAGGTGACCGTCGAGGACGACGGCACCGCGTCGTTGACCTACTGCGAGGACCAGGGCAAGGCGTTCGTGAAGTACCTCGACACCAACAAGGTCAAGAAGACCGAGGTCACCGCGGAGAGCTACGTCATTTACCACACCTCGCTCAAGAAGAACGCGGACGGTGTCTGGAAGGTCCAGAAGATCGTGTCCCAGATCGGAAGTGACAAGTGCCAGCCGTGACCGGGTGCCGCGTGCCCTCCCCGTATCGGTCACCGCTCCCCGCTGCCCGTCCCCTCCACCCGTACCCGGTCCCCCGCCCGTATCCCCCACCCGGCCATCGCCCCCGCCTCCGCCTCCAGTACGTGCCGGGCCCGCAGCCGGGGCCGGCCCAGACGGCCCGGCGGCATCGTCCGCACGGCGACGACCCTCAACCGGCGGTCCAGGTACGCCACGTCGATCGGCATCCGCATCCGGAAGGTGTGCACGCTGTTGGCCGGCGACAGCAGCATCGCCCCCTCAAGCCGCTCCCGCCCCAACAGCCCCCTGGTCCGCGCCCGATAGGAGGCCGCGATCTCCAGCCCCACCCGCACCTCCCCGGCGGCACCGAGCACCACCAGCACCCCCCGCCCGTCCCGCCACCGCCTCGTCACAGCACCGGCCTCCTCGCCCCTCCCACCCTTCCCCACCCCGCCCTCCAGCGAACCCCAGTCCGCTCCCCGCGCCGGGCCCACGACGTACGTACCGGAAGCGGCCGGGGTACGCGCACACCGCCCCCACGGCGAACCCGCTTCACCCTGGTGTCACCTCATCCCAGTGGATAGCGTTGCTCCGCTCGAGAGAAGCCCTGCCTCACCCGGGAGCCGACCGTGAACCGCCGCCCACCTCTGCTCGCCGCGCTCACGCTGACGGCCGCCGCGACCCTGACGTTGTCCGCGTGCGGCAGCGACGAGAGTCCCAGTGAGCCCGACCGGATCGCGGGCGCGGACACGGGAACCGGAGCCTCCCAGTCCCCGAGCCCGTCCCAGGCGCAGTCACCGGACCGGCCCGAGATCGCACTGCCCTCGGACCTGAAGCTCGTCTTCGAGGACACGGAGACCGGCGACCCGGTGAAGGACGCCGTGCTCGCCGACAGCGCTGAGCGCATGAGAGCCGTCGACGCCGCGATCACCGGGACGGACCCCAAGGGCGAGGCGCTCGGGTTCTACAACACGGGAAAGGCCCTGGAGGCGGCGCTGTCCTGGGTCGACCAGTTCAAAGAGGCGAACGCCACCCTGACGGGTGAAGCCCGGTACTACGACCGCGACGTCACGCTCAAGGGCGGGACCGCCGCCGTGCTTACCTTCTGCGCGGACGAGAGCAAGGGATTCAGCAAGGACAGGACGACCGGCAAGGTCGCCAAGACGCCGGTGACCAAGAACAGTTACGTCCTCTACAACACCCGGCTCGACAAGAACTCCGACGGTGTCTGGCAGACGTCGCAGATCATCTCGAAGAGAGGGGCGGCACAGTGCCTGCCGTGAGGAGGGCCCCGGCCTGCCTGGCGTCCGTCATCGCGGGAGCCATGGTCCTGGCCTCCGCTGCAGCGGCCCGCGCCGACTTCGTACCCGGGGGCGAGGGCACCGGATCCGAGACGCAGGTGAGCGGGGGACAGCACCAAGAGGTCATTTCCGCGACCGCCGGCGCCGTCGTCTTCGACCGTTCCCGCAACGGCTCCGGGAACTCGACCGGGCCGGTGGCCGCCGCTACGCATTGGCGGCCGCCCGCCTGTTACTACGCTCCGAAGTACACACCGGAGCAGCTCGAACGGACCCTGGAGCCGATCTGGGCCGCCGAGTCGACGGGCTACCAGTGGGACGCCGAACAGCGCGCCAAGTACGTCGAGGGTCACCCGTACAAGGACTTCAACAAGGACAAGGCCGGCGAGGGCTACTGGTGGGACTCGTACGTCACCCCCGGCCGGGAAGGTGATCCCGGAGCACTCGACTGCACCGAGGACATCTTCTGGGTGGGCACCGACGACGACCCGCCCGCCGACGTCCCGCAGGCGATCACTCCAGAAGTCCTCGCCCAGCTCGCCTACGCCGAGATCCGTGTCCCGGCCACTGAGGTGGACCTCGCTCCGGAGAACACCACGAAGGTGAACCTCCCGACCTGGGCCTGGCTCGACGGGGCGACGTTCAAGCCCGTGTCGGTGACCGCGTCCGTGCCCTTGCTGGGCATCCAGGCGACCACGACGGCCGAACCCGTCTCGGTGCGGATCGACCCGGGCACCGCGGACGCCGAGACCTATCCCGCCTCCGGGGTCTGCGAGCTGCGCGACGGCGGCATCGGGGAGCCGTACGCGAAGGGCCGGGCGGACGAGACCCCGCCCTGCGGCGCGAAGTACCTGCGCTCCTCCGGGGACGGCTCGTACCGGCTGAGGGCGACGGTCACCTGGAAGGTCCACTGGACCGGCACCGGCGTCGACGAGGAACGGTCGCTGCCCGACGGAGTCTTCGGCGGGGAGCAGGACGTCGTCGTACAGGAGATCCAGGCCGTCAACCGGTGAGCCGGGGCTGTGACGAGCGGCGACCGCCTCAGTCGTCGTGGAGCCGGACCGGGGGAAGCGGGCCGTCGGTCGAAGAGAGAGCGACCTGGGGAGGTGTCGTCGGCCGGGCGTAATGCTGTTGTCCCCGGCCCGGTGGCGCGGGTATGAAGATCCCATGACCGCACTCGGTGCCGTGTTCCGTCCTCAGCTCGCCCCCGAGCGGCTGCGTGCCGTGGCACGGGTCGCCGATGCGGTGGGGCTGGAGGAGTTGTGGCTGTGGGAGGACTGCTTCCGGGAAGGGGGGATCTCGGCGGCCGCCGCCGCGCTCGCGTGGACCGAGCGGGTGCGGGTCGGGGTCGGGCTGCTGCCCGTGCCGCTGCGGAACGTCGCCCTCACCGCGATGGAGGCGGCCACCCTGCACCGGATGTTCCCCGGCCGGGCCGTCCTCGGCGTCGGACACGGCGTGCAGGACTGGATGGGGCAGGTCGGGGCGCGGGTGGAGTCGCCGGTGACGTTGCTGCGGGAGCACCTCACCGCGCTGCGGGCCCTGCTGCGCGGGGAGCGGGTGACCACGCGGGGGCGTTACGTCCGTCTCGACGACGTCGGCCTGGACTGGCCGCCGGAGGGCCGGGTCGAGGTGCTGGCCGGCGCCACCGGGCCGCGGTCGCTGCGGCTCGCCGGTGAGGCGGCCGACGGCACGATCCTCACCTCGACCACCCCGGCCGACGGTGTACGGCGGGCCCGGGGGCTGATCGAGGAGGGGCGGGCGGCGGCCGGCCGTACCGAGCCGCACCCGGTCGTCGTCCATCTCCTCGCCGCCACCGGACCCGGCGCCGCCGACCGGCTCCGTGCCGAACTGGCCGCCGAGGGCGTCGACTCCGTACCCGGTCTCGGTGTCGCCGGGGACGCGGGCACCGTCGCGAAGGCCGTCGAACGCCTGGCCGAGGCCGGGGCCGACACCGTCATCCTCCAGCCGACCGGGGACGAGCCGGACCCCGAGGGGTTCGTGCGTTTCGCGGCGGAGGAGGTCCGGCCGCTGGTGGCCTGAGACGGCCGGTCCCCCCGACTCTTCAGCCCCCCGCCAGGGGCTTGCCCGAGAGGTTCCGTGAGTCAGTGACGTCCCGACACCGCCGTACCTTCGAGGACCTCGTCGCCGAAGGGGCCGCCGTGCCCACCGACGGGTGGGACTTCTCCTGGTTCGAGGGGCGGGCCAGCGAGGCGCGGCCGTCGTGGGGGTACGCGCGGGCGATGGCCGGGCGGCTCGCCGGGGCCGGGGCCGTGCTGGAGGTGGAGACCGGCGGCGGGGAAGTACTGGACTTCGCGCTGGGCGTCGCCCGGCGGCGGCCCCCGCTGGTGGTCGCCACCGAGGGCTGGGCGCCCAACGCCGCCAAGGCCACCGCCCTGCTCCGGCCGCGCGGCGTGCCCGTCGTCACGGTGGCTGAGGACGCGCCGCTGCCGTTCGCGGACGGCGCGTTCGACCTGGTCGTCAGCCGGCACCCCGTCAGGCCCCGGTGGGCCGAGATCGCCCGGGTGCTGGAACCGGGCGGCACGTACTTCGCCCAGCACGTCGGACCCGGCAGCGTCTTCGAACTGGTCGAGTTCTTCCTGGGACCGCAACCGCAGGCGAGCCGCGACGCGCGTCATCCCGACCGGGAACGGGCCGCCGCCGAGGCCGCCGGTCTCCAGGTCGTCGACCTCCGGGCGGAGCGGCTGCGGATGGAGTTCCACGACATCGGCGCCGTCGTCCACTTCCTGCGCAAGGTCGTGTGGATGGTCCCCGGGTTCACCGTCGAGGCGTACCGGGACCGGCTCCGGGCCCTGCACCAGCGGATCGAGGCGGAGGGCTGCTTCGTCGCGCACAGCACCCGGCATCTGTTCGACGCCCGCAAGGCGTGAGGGACGGTTTCCACATCGTTACCCCGTTTGGCTCGCCTGCGGTGCCCGGGCTCGCGTAAGTTCGGACCACTGCCATTCGCGTGAGCAAAGTCGCACGCGGGGGCACCGCGCGGTGGAGGGGGCCGCGCGGTGCCCGGTCACTTACGCGTCCACCGGTGGGGTCACCCGGTAGAGGGACACGGAGGCACTCGCCGCGCGGGGCCCGGCGCGCGCCGAATCCTCCGGAACACGCCCCATGTCATCCGGATCGCCTGGGAATCCGCTGTGATCCGGCCATGATTCCGGCATGAACGAGGGGTACGGGGGCCAGCGCGGTGTCGCCGGGTGAATCCGGAGAGTAGTTGTGGCACGCCGATGCACGCGGCATCACTTACGAAGGGTTATGGTGGAAACCCCCCCTCGGGCCGGTCCGTATCCCCCCCACGGACCGGCCCGTTTTTCTGCCCCGGCGACCCCCGCCCCCCGGTGGCCCTTCCGGCCCGGCGGTCCCGCACGGCCCGGCCCCCCGCACAGCCCGGCGGCCCGCCCCCCGACACACCCCGCGTAACGAGGAGTTCACCGCCGCGCCGTCATATGCCGTGGCATGGCGACGCTCGTTCGAGGGCATAGACCAAGCAGGTCGACACCCGAACCACGGGCGTCGGATCTCAGCGGGCGGCACGGGGCCGTCCGCCCGGGAGGCCCTTTGCACCAGCCCGCCCGTGCGGTCACCGCGCGGCAGAAGCAGTGGAGGGCCGGTCCCCGGCCCGTGCGATGTGTGCATCGCGGCCGTCGACCGGTCGGGACCCATCCCGCCCTGCCCAGCCCGGCACTCCACTCCGTCGCTCCCCGACCTCATCCGAGGGGGTACGTCCTTCCGTGGTGACCAGCGCACAGCGCCACAAGCCTGACCGGCGCACCTACGTACTCGACACCAGTGTCCTGCTGGCCGATCCGAACGCCATGACCCGCTTCGACGAGCACGAGGTCGTGCTCCCCATCGTCGTGGTCACGGAGCTGGAGGCCAAGCGGCACCATCCCGAACTCGGCTACTTCGCCCGGCAGGCCCTGCGCCTGCTCGACGACTACCGGGTGACGCACGGCCGTCTCGACGCCCCCATCCCCATCGGGGAGCTGGGCGGGACCCTCCGTGTCGAGCTCAACCACTCGGACCCCAGCGTGCTGCCGACCGGCTACCGCCTGGGGGACAACGACTCCCGCATCCTCGCGGTCGCCCGCAATCTGCAGGCCGAGGGGTTCGACGTCACCGTGGTGTCGAAGGACCTCCCGCTGCGCATCAAGGCGTCCTCCGTCGGACTGCTCGCCGAGGAGTACCGCGCCGAGCTGGCCATCACGGACTCCTCCGGCTGGACCGGGATGTCCGAACTGACCCTGCCCGGCGAACAGGTCGACATCCTGTTCGAGGAAGGGCGCGTCCATGTGCCCGAGGCGGCGGAGCTGCCCGTGCACACCGGGCTGACCATTCAGTCGGAGCGCGGCAAGGCGCTCGGCCGGGTCACCGCCGACGGCGACGTCCGGCTGGTGCGCGGCGACCGGGAGGCGTTCGGCATCAAGGGCCGCAGCGCCGAACAGCGGATCGCGCTCGACCTGCTCCTCGACCCGGACATCGGGATCGTGTCGATGGGCGGCCGGGCCGGCACCGGCAAGTCGGCGCTGGCCCTCTGCGCCGGTCTGGAGGCGGTGCTGGAGCGCCGGCAGCACCAGAAGGTGATGGTCTTCCGGCCGCTGTACGCGGTGGGCGGCCAGGAACTGGGCTACCTCCCCGGCACCGAGGCCGAGAAGATGAGCCCCTGGGCGCAGGCCGTCTTCGACACGCTGTCGGCCGTCACCAGCCGGGAGGTCATCGAGGAGGTCACCGCACGCGGGATGCTGGAGGTGCTGCCGCTCACCCACATCCGCGGCCGGTCGCTGCACGACGCGTTCGTCATCGTCGACGAGGCCCAGTCCCTGGAGCGCAACGTCCTGCTGACGGTGCTCTCCCGGATCGGCGCCGACTCCCGCGTCGTCCTCACCCACGACGTGGCCCAGCGGGACAACCTGCGCGTCGGCCGGTACGACGGAGTGGTCGCCGTCGTGGAGAAACTGAAGGGGCATCCGCTCTTCGCCCACGTCACCCTCACGCGGTCCGAGAGATCCCAGATCGCCGCCCTTGTGACCGAAATGCTGGAGGACGGACACCTCTGAGCGCACCCGGCCCGGAAAGGGCCGGTCCGCACCGCCGTCGGCGCCGTCCGGAAAGGCAGAGAGCCTAGCCGGGCGGCGCCTTCGTGTGCGGGATTTTCCGCGAATCCCTGGGGCCAAACGGGATGTGAGCTTTCACACGCAACTCGGAATTGCCACCCGGCGTCGGGTTACGGCAGAGTCTCATTCCTGTCAGGCCCCGCATACGACACAGCCGTATCCCCAGCGCGGTACGGCACAGCGGCACCGTCCGCACCAACTCCATAGCAGCGTCGTATGCCGCCCGAGCACCACGCGGCGCTCCCGCCGAGGGAGTTGCCCACCGGGTCCGCGCCTCCCGTGACCCCGCAGTTGGGGAGGCCAGCGCCAGGGGCACGATCGCGTCCGCGAGGGTCACCGAAGCGGGCGATGCTGGAAGGAAAACCGTGTGAGCCGGATCTCGGTCCGGGGATTCGCAGTGGCCTCGGCCACCGCGGTCACCGCTGTCGGAAGCGTCGTCGGCGTTGCCTCGGGCAGCACCGCGCAGAGCAACAACGACGCCGAAGCGACGGCCAGTGGCACCACGCTGCTCGCGGACATCCCCGCGGGCCAGCAGGCCCAGGTGCAGACCGCGTCCCTGACGCAGCAGGCCGACGCCCAGGCCATCGCCGCGGACGCGGACGCGAAGAAGGAGGCCGCGGAGGCAGCCCGCAAGGCCGCCGCCAAGACCGCCATCGCGAAGAAGAAGCAGGCCGACGCGGCGGCGCGGAAGGCCGCCGAGGACGCCAGGGAGCGCGCGGAGGCGAAGAAGGCCGCCAGCCGCAGCGCCACCCGCGACGCCTCCTCCTTCTCCGTGCAGAGCTCCTACAGCGTGGCGCAGATCCAGGCGATGGCACGGCAGATGGTGCCCAGCGGCCAGTTCCAGTGCTTCAGCAACATCGTGGACCACGAGTCGAGCTGGAACTACAAGGCGGTCAACGCCTCCTCCGGCGCCTACGGCCTCTTCCAGGCCCTGCCGGCCGGCAAGTACGCCTCGGCCGGCGCCGACTGGCAGACCAACCCGGCCACCCAGATCAAGTGGGGCCTGAACTACATGAACGACCGGTACGGCAGCCCCTGTGACGCCTGGTCGTTCTGGCAGGCCAACCACTGGTACTGAGCCGCCCGCGACCCTCGTCGCCGCTCAACCCCGCGCAGCCCCCCGCCGTCCTACGGTGGGGGGCTGATCGCTGTACGGTCGGACCGGACGACTGCTGGGGGGAGTGGTGGGCAGAGACGGGGGAAGAGGACGGGTCATGTCGAGAGTGCCAGGGTGGATCGGCCGGCTGGGTGCCGGGCTGACCCGCGTGAGCCGGACGCTGGACCAGCGCCGGGCCGAGGCGGAACGGGAGGAGACCGACACCGGGACCGGACCGCCGCGCCCGGCCGAACCCGTACCGCCGCCCCTGGAGCATCCCACCGTCATCCCCATCCGCCCGGACCCGGCGCAGGCCGTGCCGTGGGGCGTACGGGTCGCCGCCGAGGCGGGCTGGCGGCTGCTGGTGCTCGCCGGCACCCTGTGGGTGCTGATGCGGGTGATCAGCGCCGTCCAACTGGTGGTGCTGGCCTTCGTGGCGGCGCTGCTGATGACCGCGCTGCTCCAGCCGTCGGTCGCCTGGCTGCGGCGGCGCGGGGTGCCGCGCGGACCGGCCACCGCGCTCACCGCGTTCCTCGGGTTCGTGGTGATGGGGCTGATCGGCTGGTTCGTGACCTGGCAGGTCATGGAGAACATCGACAACCTCTCCGACCAGGTCCAGGACGGCATCGACGAGCTGCGCCGGTGGCTGCTGGACAGCCCCTTCCACGTCACCGACAAGCAGATCAACGAGATCGCCAAGAATCTGCGGGAGGCGATCGGCGCCAACACCGACCAGATCACCTCGGCCGGTCTGGAGGGCGTGACGGTCGTCGTCGAGGCGCTCACCGGCATCCTGCTGGCGGTCTTCTCCACGCTGTTCCTGCTCTACGACGGCCGGCGCATCTGGGAGTGGACGCTGAAGCTGGTCCCCGCCGCCGCCCGGCCCGGGGTGGCCGGCGCCGGCCCGCGCGCCTGGCGGACGCTGACGGCGTATGTGCGCGGGACGGTGATCGTGGCGCTGATCGACGCCATCTTCATCGGCCTGGGCATCTACTTCCTGGACGTGCCGATGGCCGTGCCGCTGGCGGTGTTCATCTTCCTGTTTGCGTTCGTGCCGCTGGTCGGCGCGGTGGTGTCGGGTGCCCTCGCGGTCGTGGTCGCGCTGGTCACGCAGGGCGTGTTCACCGCCGTGATGACCCTCGTGGTGGTGCTGGCGGTGCAGCAGATCGAGGGGCACATCCTCCAGCCGTTCATCCTCGGGCGCGCGGTGCGGGTGCATCCGCTCGCCGTGGTGCTGGCGGTCTCGGCCGGCGGCCTGGTGGCCGGCATCGGCGGCGCGGTGGTCGCCGTACCGCTGGTCGCGGTGACCAACACGGTGGTGGGATATCTACGGGCGTACTCCCGGGAGTCCGCGCTTCGGCAGGCGCCCCGGCCGCGCGGCGCCACGGCCACGGACGCCGCCCCGGGAGCGGACCCGGCGCCCCCGGCGTCCCCGGGGGCCCCGGAACTCCCGGCCGCCGAACCGCCCCGCGAGCTGGGCACGGGCGACCCGGACCTACGTGACCCGGGCCCACATGATCCCGGCCCGCCCGCCGCCCCCGAGCCGCACGGTCCCGACCGGCCCCACCCGGGCCCCAGCGACCCGGACCCGGACCCGGCGTCCGCGTGACGGCAAGACGCCCTGACCACCGGTCACGCGCGTCGGCCCGGCCAGCGGTTTCCGAACCGAAAGGGCCCCGCCCACCAAAGGTGAGCGGGGCCCCTCCGTACGCGGTGGCCGCCGGTCAGCCGGCGAGGACCGCCTCGGCGTCCAGCGTGGCGCCCACGGCCTGGATCACGGCCGCGATCTTGAACGCCTCCTGGACGGTCTCCCGGTCCAGGCCGGCCTTGCGCAGCACCTGCTCGTGGGAGTCCAGGCACATGCCGCAGCCGTTGATGGCGGAGACCGCGAAGGACCACAGCTCGAAGTCGACCTTGTCGACACCGGGGTTGCCGATGACGTTCATCCGCAGCCCGGCCCGCAGGGTGCCGTACTCGTGGTCCGACAGCAGGTGCCGGGTGCGGTAGAACACGTTGTTCATCGCCATGATGGCGGCGGCCGACTTGGCGGCCGTGTACGCCTCCGGCGTCAGGTTGGCCTTCGCCTCCGGCTCCAGCTCGCGCAGCACGATGGGGGAGCGCGAGGCGATGGCGGTCGCCAGCACGGTGCCCCACAGCCGCTGCGCCGGGAGGTCGGAGTTGCCGATGACCGAACCCAGGTTGAGCTTCAGGTCCTTGGCGTAGTCCGGTATGGCGGACTTCAGGGAGTCGAGGGACATGTCAGCTCACTCCCCGGCCAGCAGCGCGACCGGGTCGAGGGTCTCGTCGCCCTTGGTCCAGTTGCACGGGCACAGCTCGTCGGTCTGCAGGGCGTCCAGCACCCGCAGGACCTCCTTGGGGTTACGGCCGACGGAGCCGGCGGTCACCATGGTGAACTGGATCTCGTTGTTCTGGTCGACGATGAAGACGGCGCGCTTGGCGAAGCCGTCCTCGTCCTCGATGCCGAGCGCACGCATCAGCTCGTGCTTGGAGTCGGCCATCATCGGGAACGGCAGGTCACGCAGGTCGTCGTGGTCCTTGCGCCAGGCGTGGTGGACGAACTCGGAGTCGCCGGAGAAGCCGAGGATCTGGGCGTCGCGGTCGGCGAACTCGTCGTTCAGCTTGCCGAAGGCCGCGATCTCGGTCGGGCACACGAAGGTGAAGTCCTTGGGCCAGGCGAAGACGACCTTCCACTTGCCCTCGTAGGTCTTGTGGTCGATCGTCTCGAACTCCTTGCCCTTCTCCAGCGAGACGCAGGCGGTCAGTTCGAACTCGGGGAACTTGTCACCGACAGTGAGCACGCGCTCTCCTTGCAGCGAAGAAACGTCCGTTTTGCCTGGACGTTTCCCATGGGTTGGACAGACGTGATGGTGGCACACGGTGCATTGATTACGGAAATAGCTACACTCGGTCGGGTTGATCGGAGGTAGTTATCAGTACGGTGGGTAAGCCGAGGCAGCCCAGTCTCGCCCAGTTGCGCGCCTTCGCGGCGGTCGCCGAGCACCTGCACTTCCGGGACGCCGCCGCGGCGATCGGCATGAGCCAGCCCGCGCTGTCCGGGGCGGTCTCCGCGCTGGAGGAGGCCCTCGGGGTGACCCTGGTCGAGCGTACGACGCGCAAGGTGCTGCTCTCGCCGGCCGGTGAACGGCTCGCGGTCCGGGCGAAGGCGGTGCTCGCGGAGGTCGGGGCGCTGCTGGAGGAAGCGGCGGCGCTGCGGGCGCCGTTCACCGGCGCGCTGCGCCTCGGGGTGATCCCGACCGTGGCGCCGTACGTGCTGCCGACCGTGCTGCGGCTGGTGCACGACCGCTACCCCGACCTCGACCTCCAGGTGCACGAGGAGCAGACCGCGAGCCTGCTGGACGGGCTCACCTCGGGCCGGCTCGACCTGCTGCTGCTCGCCGTGCCGCTCGGCATGCCGGGGGTCACCGAACTGCCGCTGTTCGACGAGGAGTTCGTGCTGGTCACCCCGCTCGACCACCGGCTCGGCGGCCGGGAGGGCATCCCGCGTGCGGCGCTGCGCTCGCTGCACCTGCTGCTGCTCGACGAGGGGCACTGCCTGCGCGACCAGGCGCTGGAGATCTGCCGGGAGGCCGGACGCGCGGACGTGCCGGCCACCACGACGGCGGCCGGCCTGTCCACGCTGGTGCAACTGGTGGCGGGCGGACTCGGCGTCACCCTGCTGCCGCGCACCGCGGTCCGGGTGGAGACCTCCCGCTCCTCCCGCCTGCTCACCGGGTACTTCGCCGACCCGGCCCCCACCCGCCGCATCGCCCTCGCCATGCGCACCGGCGCGGCCCGCTCGGCGGAGTACGGGCAACTGGCCGCGTCCCTGCGCGAGGCGCTGCGGGAACTGCCGGTCCGCATCGTCGGGGACGAGGGCGCGGCGGACGAGGCGTCACTCGGTGCGCAGGCCCTCGGGCCGCATCAGCCGGAATAGCGGCGGCAGGCTGAGCAGGGTGACCGCGAGGACGACCGCCGCGGCCACCCCGGTCATCGACAGCACGCTCGACCAGTCGATCCGTACGGTGGTCTCCGTCATCCTCAGCAGCACCGCGCCCAGGGTGAGGCCCACCGCCGAGGCCAGCAGCAGGCCCAGGGCGATCGGCACGGCCGTCTGCCACAGGACCGACAGGCCGAGGGTGCGGCGGCGGGTGCCGAAGGCGACCAGCGCCGACAGCAGCTTCTTGCGCTCGCGCAACTGCTCCAACTGGGAGACCAGCAGGCTCGCCCCGATCAGCGCCAGCACACAGGCGGCGCCGGCGAACAGACCGGTGCGGATCGCGGTGAAGCGGTCGCTGCGCTCGGTGTCCGACCAGGTCATCGCCGTGGCCAGCGGGTGGACGGCCGCCGCGGTGTTGCGCACCCGCTCCATCGCGTCCGGGGCGCCCCGGTCGAGGCGGAGGTAGACCTGCCCGGTCAGGGCCGGTGCGGCGTCGGCCGCCAGCGCCTTGGGGGTGAGCAGGAAGCCGCTCTGCTCCCCGCCCGTCATGCCGATGCGGGTGCCGGCCGCCCGCAGCCCGGACGGCACCTTCCAGGGGATCTCCTTGCTCCGGGGGACGCCCTCCCACGACGGGTCGAGGTACAGCGTCCGCCCCGGCACCGCCAGCTTGCGGGTGTCGGTGTCGTACTCGGCGTCGCGGACGACGAAGGCGTCGCCGTCCCGGCAGGACGCGAGCCGGGCGATCTCGCGCAGCGCCGCGCAGTCGCCGACGGTCAGTTGCGCGGTGGTGCCCGGGTCCGAGCGGCGGTCGCCGGCGTAGCCCTCGGCGTACGCGGACACGCCCCGTACGCCCTTGGTCGCCGCGAACTCGGCGGCGGCCCCGGCGACCGGCACCTCCTGCGGCACGGACACCTGCATCTGGGCGCGGGTGGTGTCCTGGCCGGTGGACCTGGTGTAGTCGCTCTCGACGCCGGCGAACAGCATCTGCAGCGCGATCGCCCCGGCGACCGCCACCGCGATGCCGTTGACCATCCGGGCCGCGGTGCCGCTGCTCAACTGCAGGCGGCGGACCGCCAGTTGCCAGGAGACGCCGCCCGCGCCGAGCCGGGCGACGACCCGCTCCACCAGCCAGGGCAGCAGCGCGGTCACCCCGATCAGCAGCAGGACGACACCGCCGGTCACCAGGTACTGGTTGAAGTTCCCGTGGTCCCGGCCCTGCCCCATCATCGGGTAGAGCATCGCCAGGCCGGCCAGCGGCAGCAGCAGCCGCCACCACAGCCTGCGCCGCGCGGGCCGGGCGGTACGGACCACGCCGAGCGGCTCGATGACCACCCCGCGCAGGGTGAACAGCGTGACCAGCACCGCCGCCACGGGCACCGCCACCGCCACCAGCAGCGCCAGTACGGGAGAGGGGTCGAGGTAGCTCGGGAAGACGCTGATGCCGTAGACCTCGGCGCCGCCCACGAGCTGCCGCCCGATCAGGAAGAAACCGGCGCCGAACAGCAGCCCCAGCACGGCCCCCGCCAGCGCCTCGCCGGCCGCGATCCGCCGGGTCATCAGGCTGTCCGAGCCGACCAGCCGCAGCGCCGCCAGCCTGCGGTCGCGCCGCTCGCCGCCGAACCGCACGGCCGCGGCGATGAACACGGCGACCGGCATCAGCAGCACCACGAAGACCACCAGCACCAGCAGGAGCAGCACCGGGTCCAGGGGCTCGGCGCCGGAGTCCCGGTCGCCGAAGTGGTCGATGCGCTGCACCCGCTGGTCGCCGAGGTAGGCGGCCAGCCCGTCGCCGCCCCGGAAGAAGGCGAGTTCGGCGGAGCCGACCAGGCCGCTCTCCCCGATGGTGCCGGTGATCCGGTCCGGCAGCCGCTCGCGCAGCAGCTTCCCGGCGTCCGAGGCCAGCAGTTCCTTCAGCGCGGGGGAGACGACCATCTCGCCGGGGGCCGGGAACTCGGCCACGCCCGGCGGCAGCGGCGCCCGGGGGCCCTCCGGCTCCAGTTCCCGGCCCCGTACGGTCCGGTCGCCGTACTCGGTGTCCACATTGGCGGCGATCAGCGTGTCGTCGGCCCGGGGCATGGGGGCGGACGCGGAGAAGGTGATGTCGGTGCGGGCGGCCTCCCGTGCGTGCCGGGCGTCCAGCGCGCTCGGGATCGCCGTCGTCAGCAGCAGCAGCGCCACCCCGAGCCCGACCCCGACGCCCGTCAGCACGGCCCGGGTCCAGCCCTCGCGTCCGCCGGTGACGGTGAAGCGGACGCCCATGACCAGGTCCCGGTACCACTGCCGGGCGTTCATACGGCCCGCTCCATGTCCCGGGACCTGCCGTCCCGGACGACGATCTCGCGGTCGGAGTAGGCGGCCACCCGTGCCTCGTGCGTGACCAGCACGACGGCGGCGTTGGTGGTCCGGGCGGCGTCGGTGAGCAGTTCCATCACGCGCTCGCCGTTGAGCGAGTCCAGCGCGCCGGTCGGCTCGTCGGCGAAGAGCACCCGGGGCTCGGTGACCAGCGCCCGGGCCACCGCGACGCGCTGGCCCTGGCCGCCGGAGACCTCGCCGGGGCGCTTCTTCGCCAGGTCGTCGACCTCCAGCCGCTCCATCCACTTCAGCGCCGCCTGCTCGGCCGGCCTGCGCGGTGTGCCGTTCAGCCGCAGCGGCAGGGCGACGTTCTCCACGCAGGTCAGCTCCGGCACGAGCTGGCCGAACTGGAAGACGAACCCGAAGTCGCTGCGCCGCAGCGCGCTGCGCTCGCCGTCGCTCATCGCGGACAGCTCCCGGTCCTGGTACATGATCGTCCCCGAGTCGGGCGTGACGATCCCGGCGAGGCAGTGCAGCAGCGTGGACTTGCCCGAGCCGGAGGGGCCCATGACGGCGACGACCTCGCCGGGGTGGATGGAGAACTCGGCGCCGTCCAGGGCGACGGTCGGGCCGTAGACCTTGCGGAGCTGCTCGGCGCAGAGCAGCGAACCGGGGGGCGGGGTCATCGGGTCACCGCCTGACGGAGCTTGTCGAGCCGGGCCGCGGTCAGTTCCAGCCAGCGCAGGTCGGCCTCCATGTGGAACAGGGCGTGGTCGCAGATGAGCTGGTCGGCGAGGTCGCCCTTGCGCTTGCGGTCGGTGAGGATGCGCATGCCGCGCAGGTGCTCGGCGCGCTGGACGTCGAGGACGTCGGCGGCGTTGCGCTGGGTGAGCAGGGCGAGGACGACCTTGGTGTAGAGGGTCGACTGGAGGTAGGGCTCGGGCTTCTCCGGGGTGGTCAGCCAGCGCTCGACGTCGGTGACGCCGGCCTCGGTGATGGCGTACCGCTTGCGCTCGGGGCCGTCGCCGGCCTCGACGGCGTCGACCTCCACGAGGCCGTTCTTCAGCAGCCGGGACATGGTCGAGTAGACCTGGCCGTAATGCAGCGGCCGGTCGTGACCGAACTTCTCGTCGAAGGCCCGCTTGAGGTCGTAACCGTGGCGGGGCCCGGCCTCCAGGAGGCCGAGCAGCGTGTGACCGATGGACATGCCGAGCACTCTACACACGGTGTATACGCGGTGTGTATACGCCGAGTGCACAGTGACCGGTAAGGGGGACGGCCCCGCAGGTCAGGGCCGTTTGTCACGGTTCAGCGACGGGGTCCTCGGGGTCGGGGCCGGCGGACGCGGGCGGCCGGCCCCGGCGGGGGAGGGGGCCGGTGCCGCCGGGCAGGCGGCCCGCCTCCGCGAGGGCCCGGCGCAGCAGGAACTCGATCTGTGCGTTGGCCGACCGCAGCTCGTCGCCCGCCCAGCGGGCCAGTGCCTCGTACACCAGCGGGTCCAGCCGCAGCAGCACCTGCTTGCGCTGCCGCGGCCGGTGCCGCGGGGCCGGCTCCCCGGTCGGCCCGGTCACTGGTAGAGGGTCCCGGTGTTGAGCACGGGCTGGGCGGAGCGGTCGCCGCAGAGCACGACCATCAGGTTGGACACCATCGCCGCCTTGCGTTCGTCGTCCAGTTCCACGATGTCCTCCTGGGCGATCCGGGCGAGCGCCATCTCGACCATCCCGACCGCGCCGTCCACGATCTGGCGCCGCGCGGCGACGACCGCGCCGGCCTGCTGCCGCTGGAGCATCGCGGAGGCGATCTCCGGGGCGTAGGCGAGGTGCGTGAACCGGGACTCGATGATCTGCACCCCGGCCGCCTCCACGCGCGCGTGCAGTTCGACGGCGAGCTTCTCGGTGATCTCCTCGGCGTTGCCGCGCAGCGAGAGGCCGCCCTCCTCGTGGGCGTCGTAGGGGTACTCGATGGCGATGTGCCGCACGGCCGCCTCGGTCTGCGTGGAGACGAACTCGATGTAGTCGTCGACCTCGAAGGTGGCCTGCGCGGTGTCCTCGACCCGCCACACCACGACCGCGGCCAGCTCGATCGGGTTGCCGTAGGCGTCGTTCACCTTGAGGACCGCGGTCTCGTGGTTGCGCACCCGGGTGGAGATCTTGGTGCGCGAGGTGAACGGATTGACCCAGCGCAGGCCGTCCTGGCGGATCGTGCCCCGGTAGCGGCCGAAGAGCTGGACGACCCGGGCCTCGCCCGGCGCCACCATGTTCAGCCCGCACATGGCGAGGAACGCGGCGATCGCGACCAGGACGCCGGCGATGATCAGGGCGGCCTTGGCCCCGGTGGCGGTGACGGCCGTGGCGGCCGCGATCAGCCCGGCGCCGGCCAGCAGTCCGGCCAGCCCCAGCAGCAGGGCCAGCCCGCCGCCGATGCTGTGCGCCGGGAACTCCCGCACGCGCGGAGCGGGCATGTCGGGCAGGTCGGCGTCGACCTGGTGGTGGTCGGGTGTGGTGGTCATGAGTGATCCCCCGTGATGTCGTGGCTGCGCTGTCATGCCGATGACTAAGTGATATCACTTTTTCCGCCCACGGCAACCCTCGACCCCCTCCGGACGTCGGTTCTATGGGGTGGGTGCTGATTCTCACGTCCGTAAAAGGCCGGATCGGCAGGTCTTTGCCACATGTGACGGTGTTAGCTTTCTGAGCTGACCTGCCGACGAAACCTGTGTGACGCGTGAGCACACATGAGCGAAGCGGAGCGATTCGGACCCATGGGACGAGCGGAAGAGAGAAGAGCGCGGCAGCGCGGTGGACACCGCGCCGCGCCCAGAAGCCGCCGTTCGTCGCCCGCGGACGGCAAGGGCCGGATACGCCGGCTGTTCACCTGGAAGAAGATCCTCGGCACCTTCTTCGGGCTCTGCCTGCTGGGCATGGGCGCCTTCATCGTGCTCTACATGATGATCGACATCCCCGCGGGCAACGCCGACGCCCGGCTGCAGAGCAACGTCTACAAGTACCGCGACGGCTCGATCATGGCCCGCGACGGCGACCGCAACCGCGAGATAGTCGACCTCGCGGAGATCCCCAAGGACGTCCAGCACACCTTCGTCGCCGCCGAGAACAAGACCTTCTACAAGGACGCCGGCGTCGACTTCAAGGGCACCGCCCGCGGTCTGCTCAACACCGTCTCCGGCAAGGGCGCGCAGGGCGGCTCGACCATCACCCAGCAGTACGTCAAGAACTACTACCTCACCCAGGACCAGACCGTCTCGCGCAAGCTGAAGGAACTGGTCATCTCCCTGAAGCTGGACCGCGAGAAGTCCAAGGACTACATCCTCGCCGGGTACATCAACACCAGCTACTACGGCCGCGGCGCCTACGGCATCCAGGCCGCCGCCCAGGCGTACTACCGCGTCGACGCCTCGGACCTCACCGTCGAGCAGGGCGCCTACCTGGCCGCGCTGCTGCAGGCGCCGAACCAGTACGACTGGGCGATCGCCAGCGAGACCGGCAAGAAGCTGGTCCGGGAACGCTGGGACTACGTGCTGGACAACATGGTCGACATGGACTGGCTCGACGCCTCCGACCGGCAGGGCATGAAGTTCCCGGTGCCCAAGGAGCCCAAGGCCGCCCCCGGCATGAAGGGGCAGACCGGCTACCTGGTGAACGCCGCCAACGCCCAGCTCCAGCGGCAACTGGTCGCCGACGGCACCGCCGAGGACCTCAAGCAGGCCGAGGCCATGGTCGACGCCGGCGGCTGGACCGTCACCCTGAACATCGACAAGAAGAAGCAGGCCGAGCTGGAGAAGTCCGTCAAGGCCCAGCTCACCAGCAGGCTCGACCCCGGCGAGCGGGACGTGGACGCCGATGTCCAGGCGGGCGCGGTCTCCGTCGACCCCAAGACCGGCGCGGTCGTGGCGATGTACGGCGGCGTCGACTACTTCAAGCACTACGTCAACAACGCCACCCGCGAGGACTACCAGCCCGCCTCCACCTTCAAGCCGGTGATCCTCGCCGCCGCCGTCGACCAGGCCGCCGAGACCCAGGACGGCCGGCCGATCACCGCGGACACCATGTACGACGGCACCAGCAAGCGGCCGGTCGTCGACCACGGCACCAAGGTCGGCTTCGCCCCCGAGAACGAGGACGACGCCGACTACGGCCAGATCACCGTCCAGACCGCCATGAACAAGTCGGTGAACTCCGTCTTCGCGCAGATGGGCGTCGACGTCGGCATGGACGAGGTGGTCGACGTGGCCGGCAAGCTCGGCATGGACACCGACGGCATGGAGGCCGTGCCCGCCCAGACCCTGGGCAGCATGGGCGCCAGCCCCCTGGAGATGGCCGGCGTCTACGCCACCCTCGACAACCACGGCAAGAAGGTCACCCCGGCCGTGGTGAAGTCGGTCGAGCACAACTCCCGCGTGGTCGACCTGCCCGACCCGGTCGGCGGGCAGGTGATCAGCCGCGAGGCCGCCGACACGGTGACCTCGGTGCTCACCGGCGTGGTCGACGACGGTACGGCGCGGCGGTCGGTACGGGAGAACCCGCTGCGCAACGGCCAGGCGGTGGCGGGCAAGACCGGTACCTCCGACAACAACAAGTCGGCCTGGTTCACCGGCTACACGCCCGGCCTGGTCACCTCCGTCGGCCTGTTCGGCGAGGACGCCAAGACCCACGGCCAGGTCCCGATGTACGGGGCGGGCGGCGAGGACCGCGTCAACGGCGGCGGGTTCCCGGCGGCGATCTGGGCGGAGTACACCTTCGGGGTGATGGACAAGGTCACCAAGTTCGACCTGGAGACCACCCAGGGCGCGGCGGTCCGGCCCCCCACCTCGGCCCCGCCGACCCGGGAGTCGTCGGCTCCGCCCACAAAGGAGGAGACCACCTCGGCCCCGCCGACGCGCGAGGAGACGACCTCCGCCCCGCCGACCGACGAGGAGACCACCTCGGCCCCGCCCACGGACGAGGAGACCACCTCCGCCCCGCCCACCGACGAGGAGACGACGACGCCGCCCGCGACCGGCGAGGAGACGGACGACGAACCGCTCCTCCCGGACCGGGAGAACCGCTAGCGGCCCCACGGCACGAGGAAGGGCGCCCGGTCGCCGACCGGGCGCCCTTCGCCGTCCGCGCTCAGGTGTGGTTCAGCTCGAACCAGACCACCTTGCCGGTGCTCAGCCGGGTCGCGCCCCACCGCCGGGCCAGCCGGTTCACCAGGTACAGGCCGCGCCCGCCCTCGTCGGTGGCCCGCGCCTGCCGCAGCCGCGGCAACTGCGGGACGTCGTCGCCGACCTCGCAGCGCAGCACATCGGTCCGCAGCAGCCGCAGCGTCACCGGCCGGGAGGCGTACCGCACCGCGTTGGTGACGACCTCGCTGACCAGCAGCTCCACCGAGTCGGTCAGCTCCTCCAGGCCCCAGCGGGACAGCGCGTGCCGGGCCAGCCGCCGGGCCTTGCCGGGCGCGGCGTCCTCCGGGTCCAGGAACCAGTACGCCACGTCGCTGGGCGCGATCCCGTCGAAGCGGGCGGCCAGCAGCGCGATGTCGTCGTCCCGGTCACCGGGCCCCAGCATGTCCAGCACCTCGTCGCAGAGGGCCTCCAGCGGCGGCGGGTGGTCGGGGCCGGTGAGCTGGGCGGTCGCGGCGAGCTTCTCCCGCAACTGCTCTATGCCGGTCCACACGTCGCGCAGCCGGGACTCCACCAGACCGTCGGTGTAGAGCAGCAGGGTCGCGCCCGCCGGGGCGTCCAGCTCCACCGCCTCGAAGTCCACGCCGCCCACGCCGATCGGGGCGCCCGGCGGCACCCGCAGCACCTCGGCCCGGCCGCCCAGGTGCAGCAGCACCGGCGGCGGATGGCCGGCGTTGGCGATGGTGATGCGGTGCGAGACCGGGTCGTACACCGCGTACAGGCAGGTCGCCATGCGGTCGGTGCCCAGCCGCTGGGCCTGCTCGTCGAGGTGGTGCAGGACCTCCTGGGGCGGCAGGTCCAGACCGGCCAGGGTCTGCGCGGTGGTGCGGAGCTGGCCCATGATCGCCGCCGAGGTCATGGAGTGGCCCATCACATCGCCGACGACCAGGGCGACCCGGCTGCCGGGCAGCGGGATCGCGTCGTACCAGTCGCCGCCGACCCGGGCCGTCTCGGCGGCCGGGAGGTACCGGGAGGCCAGCCGGACGCCGGTGCAGCGCGGCAGGTTCTCCGGGAGCATCGTGCGCTGCAGCTCGTCGGCGATGTACGCCTCCCGGCCGTACAGCACCGCCTTGTCGATGCCGAGCGCGCTGTGCGTGGCCAACTGGGCCGCCACCAGCAGGTCGTCGGCCTCGAAGGCGAACCGCTCGGGCCGGCGCAGGAACAGCGCGGCCCCGATCACCCGGCGCCGGCCCCGCAGCGGGGCGAGGATCGCCCGCTGTCCGCCGGGCAGCGCGAAGTCGGCGGTGTCACCGAGGAGTTCGGGCAGCGCGGCACGGGCGGCCGGGGCGTCCGTGAAGACCGGCCGCACCCCGCGCAGCACCTCCGCGAGCGCGCTGCCCGGCCGCACCTCGCACAGCTCGGCACCGACCGAGTCCAGCTCGGTCGGCTCGGGCTGGACGGGCGGCATGAACCCGCCCTCGGTGTCCCGCTCCGCCGGTATCCGGTCGGTCCGCCGCAGCCGCAGCACCAGGGGACCGGTGGGCCGCTCGTCGCCGACCGGCAGCGGCTCGCGCAGATAGACCAGGATGGCGTCGGCGAAGGTGGGCACGGTGGCCCGGCACAGCCCCATCACGATCTCGTCGAGGTCCATGCCCCGGGCGATCCGCCGGGTCGCCGCCCCGACGAACCGCAGCCGGTCCCCGTCCCGCCGCATCGGCGTGGGCCGGCCGGGCGGCAGGCCCTGACCGCTGCGGCGCTCCGCCGCCACCGGCTGCTCGGCGGCACCGGCCGCCGGGCCGGGCGCCGGCCGGGTCCGGTGCGCGCCGGGCTCGGCGGGGTGCCCGGCGCCCAGCGGGGCGTGCTCGGAGACGCCGGCCGGGTCCTGGCCCGCGGCGGCCGGCGGCGTCGGGGTGTCCCCGGCGCGGCCCTGTGCCGGTAAGGCGGAACCGGTCGGGGTAGGCAAGAGCGCCCCACGGGGATCCGCGGGGGCGACGCCCGACTGGGGGCGTTCGAAGGAGGTCGGGTGCTCCGTCACGCGTGTCGAATCCATCCGTCCGCGACTGCGCGCCGCGCGTGCAGTTCGTCCCGCAGAAGTCCCGATACCCGGAACCGGTGCCCCAGGAACGGAATCTCCGCGTGGTCAGCAGCTCTGCCTGTGCCACCGGCGGGCCGGCCGCGGCCCGTAACGGCTTTGCCCTCGTACCCCTCGCTCACGTCCAGCCGCCCCTCGGTGACGATCGGTCAAGCTCAGCGCGTGCCCCGCCCGTTGCCGCCGCGCGCCCTTGCGGAGGACGATCCTACGTTTCCCGCCCGGGGGCGCATCAAGGGTCTCACGAGGAGACCCGCGCGGGCGTGCGATCCCAGTCCGTCGGGAGTGACGGTACCTGCCAGGACGGGTCCGGGCGCCAGTCCTGCCAGCCGTCCGAGAACGGCGGTCCCCAGGCGCGGACCGCCTCCACCGCGGCCCGCCCGGCCCGCCGCACCCGCCCGGCCAGCTCCGGGCTCATCAGCCCGTCCCGCTGGGCCTGCGCGAACTCGTCCTCGTCCCGCCAGAGCCAGCTCCGGTCCGGCTGCACGGTCAGGTCCAGGAAGTGGTCCTCGGAGTCGACGCCGCCCGCCCAGCGGGTCAGCGGCTCCTCCAGGTTCACGTACCAGTTCTTGAACCGCCAGCCCGGCTCCCAGAACAGCCACACCGACCACGGCTCGCCCGGCCGGGCCAGCTTCAGCACCCCGGTGCCGAACCACCGGCCGCGCCGCACGGTCCGCGGCTTGGTGTACCGCGACTCCAGCGGCTCCTGGTGCACGGGGGTGCCGTCGGCGAGCACCGGCAGCACGCACTCGGTGCCGGGCGCCAGCCACACCGCGAGCAGTTCGGGGTCGTCCCGGACGACGGTGACGGGGCGCGCGATGTGTATCCGCGCACCGCCGTTCTGCCGGTACCGCCACAGGATGTGGCTGCCGGGCGCCCAGAAGTCGGCCGGGGGGCCCGCTCGTTCCGCCGCACTCACCGCTTCGCCGTCTGCCATGGACAGATATTAGGTGCCCCTGGCACAGGCCGCTGCGGCATTCGTCACGGACGGGTCATCCGCAGCACGTCCAGGGCCTCGTCGAGCTGCTGCTCCGTCAGGTCGCCGCGCTCGACGTACCCGCTCTCCAGGACCACCTCGCGGATCGTCTTGCGCTCGGCGAGGGACTTCTTGGCGACCTTGGCGGCCTCCTCGTACCCGATGTACTTGTTGAGCGGGGTGACCACGGACGGGGAGGACTCGGCGTACTCCCGGGCCCGTTCCCGGTTCGCCACGATGCCGTCGACGGTGCGGTCGGCGAGCAGCCGGGAGGCGTTGGCGAGCAGCCGGATCGACTCCAGGACGTTCTTGGCGATGACCGGCAGCATCACGTTCAGCTCGAAGTTGCCGGCGGCGCCCGCGGTGGCCACCGTGGCGTCGTTGCCGACGACCTGGGCGGCGACCATCAGCACCGCCTCCGGGATGACCGGGTTGACCTTGCCCGGCATGATCGAGGAGCCCGGCTGGAGGTCGGGCAGGGCGATCTCCGCGAGGCCGGTGCGGGGCCCGGAGGACATCCACCGCAGATCGTTGGCGATCTTCGTCAGGCCGACCGCGACGGTCCGCAACTGCCCGCTGGTCTCCACGATGCCGTCCCGGGCGCCCTGCGCCTCGAAGTGGTCGCGGGCCTCGGTGAGCGGCAGCCCGGTCGCGCGGGCCACCTCCTCGATGACGGCGGCGGAGAAACCGGGCGGGGTGTTGATCCCGGTGCCGACGGCGGTGCCGCCCAGCGGCAGCTCGGCGAGCCGGGGCAGCGAGGCGCGCAGCCGCTCGACGCCGTACCGCACCTGGGCCGCGTACCCGCCGAACTCCTGGCCCAGCGTCACGGGCGTGGCGTCCATCAGGTGCGTCCGCCCGGACTTGACCACGTCCGCGAACTCCTCGGACTTGCGGGCGAGCGAGGCCGCGAGGTGGTCCAGGGCGGGGATCAGGTCGCGGCTGACGGCGGCGGTGGCGGCGATGTGGATCGAGGAGGGGAAGACGTCGTTGGACGACTGCGAGGCGTTCACATGGTCGTTGGGGTGCACGTCCCGGCCGAGCCGCTCGGTGGCCAGGGTGGCGATCACCTCGTTGGCGTTCATGTTCGAGGAGGTTCCCGAGCCCGTCTGGAACACGTCGACCGGGAAGTGCGCGTCCCACTTGCCCTCCGCGACCTCGCCGGCCGCCTCCTGGATCGCCTCGGCGATGTCCTGGTCGAGCACCCCCAGGCGCGCGTTCACCTTCGCCGCGGCCCCCTTGATCCGGGCCAGCGCCTCGATGTGCGCGCGCTCGATGCGCTGCCCGGACACCGGGAAGTTCTCGACGGCCCGCTGGGTCTGCGCCCGCCACTTGGCGTCGACGGGAACCCTGACCTCGCCCATGGAGTCGTGCTCGATGCGGTATTCGCTCATACCGGGTACAGCGAACGGCGGGGGTCGGTTGTTCCTGCCCGGGGCCGTACGGGTGACCCGCCGGCCGGGTTCGACCTGTCCTCGTCCGCCGGCAACCCCCGGCCCGTCCGGCGGCGTAGGCCGAGGCCGCCCGGACCGGAGGGGGTCCGGGGCGCGTGGCCCTGGCGGGGTCGGTGGCGGGGCCCCGGCGGCGCGAAGCCCCGGCAGGGTCGAGGGCGCGAAGCCCTCAGCGGGGCGAGGCGCGCGGCCCCCGGTGAAGTTGGGGGCGGAGCCCGGGCGGGCGTCCGGGGCGTGCGGCCCCAGCGGGGCCGACGGTACGAAGCCCCGGCGGGGGTCGGGGCGGGGCCCCGGTGGGCCGAGGGTGCGAAGCCTGGCGGGGCCGAGGCGCGCAGCCCCGGTGGGGTCGCAGGGGCGGAGCCCCTGGGGATGGGACGGGTAGGGGCGGCGGGGGCGAGAACCCGTCCCGCCGCCCCCGGAAGGCGCTACGCCAGCCCCGGCCCCCGCACCGGAATCGTCGTGAACGTCGGCTGCGGCGCCGGGTCCTGGAAGAAGTCGTTGCCCTTGTCGTCGACGACCACGAACGCCGGGAAGTCCTCCACCTCGATCTTCCAGACCGCCTCCATGCCCAGCTCCTCGTACTCGAGCACCTCGACCTTCTTGATGCAGTCCTGCGCCAGCCGCGCGGCCGGCCCGCCGATGGAGCCGAGGTAGAAGCCGCCGTGCGCGGCACACGCGTCGGTGACCTGCTTGCTGCGGTTGCCCTTGGCGAGCATCACCTTGGAGCCGCCCGCCGCCTGGAACTGCTCGACGTAGGAGTCCATCCGCCCGGCGGTGGTCGGCCCGAAGGAACCCGACGCGTAGCCCTCCGGCGTCTTCGCCGGGCCCGCGTAGTACACCGGGTGGTCCTTCAGGTACTGCGGCATCTCCTCGCCCGCGTCCAGCCGCTCCTTGATCTTCGCGTGCGCGATGTCGCGCGCCACGACCAGCGGGCCGGTCAGCGACAGCCGGGTCTTCACCGGGTACTTGGTCAGCTCGGCGAGGATCGCGTCCATCGGCTGGTTGAGGTCGATCCGGACGACGTCGCCGTCCGACTCCAGGTGCTCGTCGGTGGTGTCGGGCAGGAAGCGCGCCGGGTCCGTCTCCAACCGCTCCAGGAAGACGCCCTCGGCGGTGATCTTCGCGACGGCCTGCCGGTCGGCCGAGCAGGACACCGCGATGGCGACCGGGCAGGACGCGCCGTGCCGGGGCAGCCGCACTACGCGCACGTCGTGGCAGAAGTACTTGCCGCCGAACTGCGCGCCGATGCCGATCTTCTGCGTCAGCTCGAAGACCTTCTCCTCCAGCTCCTTGTCCCGGAACCCGTGCCCGAGCGGCGAGCCCTCGGCGGGGATCTCGTCCAGGTAGTGCGCGGAGGCGTACTTCGCGGTCTTCAGCGCGTACTCCGCCGACGTGCCGCCCACGACGATCGCCAGGTGGTACGGCGGGCAGGCGGCCGTGCCCAGCGAACGGATCTTCTCCTCCAGGAACTTCATCATGGAGGACTCGTTCAGCACGGCCTTGGTCTCCTGGTACAGGAACGACTTGTTGGCCGAGCCGCCGCCCTTCGCCATGAACAGGAACTTGTACGCGCCGCCGTCGGTGGCGTACAGCTCGATCTGCGCCGGGAGGTTGGAGCCGGTGTTCTTCTCCTCCCACATGGTGAGCGGGGCCATCTGCGAGTACCGCAGGTTGAGCTTGGTGTAGGCGTCGTAGATGCCCCGGCTCAGCGCCTCCTCGTCGCGGCCCGCCGTGAGCACGTTCTGCCCGCGCTTGCCCATGACGATCGCCGTGCCGGTGTCCTGGCACATCGGCAGGACGCCCGCCGCCGCGATGTTGGCGTTCTTCAGCAGGTCCAGGGCGACGAACTTGTCGTTGGCCGACGCCTCGGGGTCGTCGACGATCCGCCGGAGCTGCGCCAGGTGCGCGGGGCGCAGGTAGTGCTGGATGTCGTGGATGGCCTCCTCGGCCAGCTTGCGCAGCGCCTCCGGCTCCACCTTGAGGAAGGTCCGCCCGTCGGCCTCGAAGGTGGAGACACCCTCGGAGGTCACCAGCCGGTACGGGGTGGTGTCCTCTCCCATGGGGAGCAGATCGGTGTACGCGAACTCAGGCATCTCGCCCATTCCTCACTCGACAGACGGCCGCCGGCCTCCTTTGGCCGCGCCCACAGCGCTCACCAGCGTAGAACCTGCCGGTGAGGGGGAACTTGTGAGGTTGGGCTCAGTTCATGGGCCCCGCCCTCTGGTCGCGATCTATCGCGTTTGGGTACGCTGCTGCCGTGGACCTTCACCAGCACGCCCAGCAGGACGCGCCCACCCCCGTCACCGAGCTGCGCGCCTCGGACGCCGACCGCGATCGCATCGCCGACATGCTGCGCGAGGCCCTCGCCGAGGGGCGGCTGACCGCCGAGGAGCACGCCGAGCGCGTCGAGGGCGTGCTGGCCGCCAAGACCGTCGGGGAGCTGGACGTGTTCGTCCGGGACCTGCCCGCCGGTCACCGGCCCCGGACGCCGCACACCGTGCCGCCGCGCGCCCCGGCCGGCGCGATACCCGCCGGCGCCGACGACAACGTGGTCGCGGTGTTCAGCAGCGCCGTCCGCAGGGGCCGCTGGCGCGCGGGCCGCCGTATCCACGCGTACGCGGTCTTCGGCAGCGTCGAGATCGATCTGAGCGAGGCGCTCTTCGAGTACGAGCAGGTCGTGGTGAAGGCGGTCTCCGTCTTCGGCAGCGTCGAGGTCCGCGTCCCGGAGAACGTGACGCTGCGCGGCACCGGCGGCGGCGTGCTCGGCTCCTTCGAGGTGGACACCTCCGACTCGGCCGACGCCGGGGCGCCCGTCGTCTACGTGGACGGGTGGGCGGTCCTGGGCAGTGTGGAGGCGCGGCCCAAGCGCGGCAAGCTGGTCGCGGACATCCTCGACCGGGTGCAGCGCAAGGTGGACCGGAGTTTGCGCAAGCATCTGTGACCGTTGACGAATGTGAACGTGAATCGGGGGAATCGGGACGCAGTGCATAGGCGCGCGTACAGCGGGTAGGGCTTGCTGCATCGTCTCTCGCTCGCGAAGCCGTCGTCAGGAGTAGACCGTGCTGCAACCGCCGCGTTCGTCCCTGCAGGTAGCCGCCGTTCCGGCCCAGCGGGTACCGGCGCGAGACAGGGACCAAGACGCCCCCTGGCACACCGAGGCGGTGTGCCGGCGTGACGAGGCCGGCCTGTTCTTCGCACCCTCCAAGGAACCCACCGCGGCCCGGCTCTCCCGCGAGGAGGCGGCGAAGCGGGTCTGCGCGCGCTGTCCGGTCATGGTCGAGTGCCGCGAGCACGCCCTGCTCCAGCCCGAGCCCTACGGCGTCTGGGGCGGCCTCACCGCCGCCGAGCGCCGCGTGGTGCTGGCCCGCCGGCGCCGGCGCGACCTGGAGCTGAAGAAGACGGCCCGGGCGGCGGGACAGATAGCGGCGGCCGGCTAGCCGTGAGCGACAGAAAAGAGGCACCCCTCCGCACAAGGGGTGCCTCTTGTCATGCCCGGCGGGACGGCCGGGACGGCCGGGGCGGCGTCACTTCGCCCGGTCGAAGTCGATCGCGCTGTACGCCCGCAGCTTGCTCAGCCGGTGCTCGGAGTTGATCCGCCGGACCGTCCCCGACTTGGACCGCATCACGATCGAGTCGGTGGTGGCCGTCTCCGACCGGTAGCGGACCCCGCGCAGCAGCTCGCCGTCGGTGATGCCGGTCGCCACGAAGAACACGTTCTCCCCGGTGACCAGGTCCTCCGTGGTCAGCACCCGGTCCAGGTCGTGCCCCGCGTCCAGCGCCCGCTGCCGCTCCGCCTCGTCCTTGGGCCACAGCTTGCCCTGGATGGTGCCGCCCAGGCACTTCACCGCGCAGGCCGAGATGATGCCCTCGGGGGTGCCGCCGATGCCCAGCAGCAGGTCGACGCCGGTGCCCTCGCGCAGGGCGAGGATGGAGCCGGCCACGTCGCCGTCCGAGATCAGCTTGATGCGGGCGCCGGTCTCCCGGACCTCCTCGATCAGGCCCTGGTGCCGGGGCCGGTCCAGGATGACGACCGTGACGTCCTCGGGCGTGGACCGCTTGGCCTTGGCGACCCGGCGGATGTTCACCGGCACCGGGGCGTTGATGTCCACGAAGTCGGCGGCCTCGGGCCCGGTGACCAGCTTGTCCATGTAGAAGACGGCCGACGGGTCGAACATCGAGCCCCGCTCGGCCGCGGCCAGCACCGCGATCGCGTTGGTCATGCCCTTGGCGGTCAGCGTGGTCCCGTCGATCGGGTCGACGGCGATGTCGACCTCGGCGCCGGTCCCGTCGCCCACGCGCTCCCCGTTGAAGAGCATCGGGGCCTCGTCCTTCTCCCCTTCGCCGATGACGACGACGCCGTTCATCGACACGGTCTGGACGAGGGTCCGCATGGCACGGACGGCGGCGCCGTCGGCACCGTTCTTGTCGCCGCGCCCGACCCAGCGGCCGGCGGCCATCGCCGCGGCCTCGGTCACGCGGACCAGTTCCATGGCGAGGTTGCGGTCGGGGGCCTCGGCGGGGACGTCCAGCTCGGACGGCAGATGATGATGCTCGGTCATCGGAGCGCACCTTTCTGTACGACGACGGCCGGATGAGGGTGTACCGCCGACTCTATCGTCACACCGGCAGAATGAGCAGGGGACCCCACGGATGAGCGCTGCGGGGACCTGCGACGATGGAGGGCGTGGCAGGTACGCAAGGCAAGCAGAAGACGGCCCGGAGCATGATCTACTCCCTGGGCGTGACCATCGTCGCGGGACTGGTCATGTGGGCCTTCGTTCCGCACGACGACGGCGAGCCGGAGCTGCGGCGGGTCGACTACCGGGTCGAGCTGCTCACCGCCCGCCGCGCCGCCCCGTACCCGGTGGCCGCGCCCGAGGGGCTGGCCGCGGACTGGAAGCCGACCTCGGTGCGCTACCAGGGCGCCGATTCCGACACCTGGCACCTGGGCTTCCACACCTCCGACGGCGACTACGTGCAGGTCCAGCAGTCGACCGGGAAGCCGGCCGCGTTCATCGAGGAGGCCAGTCAGGGCGCGAAGGCCACCGAGGTGACCGAGGAGATCGGCGGCCGGACCTGGACCCGGTACGAGGGCGGCCGGTACGACGCCCTGGTGCTGAAGGACACCGGCGGGGTGAAGGGCGCGACCACCGTCGTCTCCGGCACCGCGTCCTTCGCGCGCCTGGAGAAGATGGCGGCGGCGCTGAAGATGGCCTGACACGGAGACGGCCTGACACGGAGACGGCCTGACACGGAGACGGCCCGGCACGGAGACGGCCTGGCACGCGGAGAGGCCCCCGCGCGGGCGGGGGCCCCGGTACGCGTGCGGACGCCGCCGCGGCGGTGGCTCAGACGGTGGTGACGACCTGGTCGTACGCCAGACGCGGGGAGCGCGGGAACCAGGCGTCGGGGCCCGGCTTGCCGATGTTGACGATCATCAGCGGGGTGTGGTCGTCGTCGAGGAACTCCTTGCGGACGCCCTCGAAGTCGAACCCGGTCATCGGCCCGGCGGCCAGCCCCGCGGCGCGCACGCCGATGAGGAAGTACCCGGCCTGGAGGGTGGCGTTCATCGCGGCGGCGTTCTCGCGGACCACGCGCTCGCTGAAGAAGGCGTCCTTGGCCTGCGGGAAGTGCGGGAAGAGCTGCGGCAGTTCCTCGTGGAACTCGTTGTCCGCGGAGAGGATCGCGACCAGCGGGGCGGTGGCGGTCTTGGGCCGGTTGCCCTCGGCCATGTGCCGCACCAGGCGCTCGCGGGCCTCGGGGGAGCGGACCAGCGTGATGCGCAGCGGGGACTGGTTGAAGGCGGTCGGGCCGTACTTGACCAGGTCGTAGATCGCCTGCACCTGCTCGTCGGTCACCGGCTCGTCGGTGAAGGTGTTGGCGGTCCGGGCCTCGCGGAAGAGCAGGTCCTGGGCGGCGGGGTCAAGAACGAGAGACATGCGTGATCTTTCTCGGTACGTGCGTCGGACGGTCCGCGCGGTGCGCGGAGGTCCGTTGACGTCTCCGACCGTACGCCAGGGAAGTTCAAGATTCAACTAGAACGGGGGCGGGTGCCGGTGGCGGGAGGGGCGCGCGACCCGTCGTACACCCCCGCCGGGGTGAAGGCCGCCCCGCCGATCCCCGCGTGCCCGCGTGTCGGGAGGGCGGCCGATCGGATCGTCAGGTCTATATGACGGTGTGTCCGACCTCGTGAACGCCCGCCCCGCCCGGCCGGGGGCCCGCGCCCTGCGCGAGCGGCTGGACGCCCTGGACACCGACGTCCGCCGGGGCGTGGTGAGCCTGCTCACCCTCGTCGCGCTGCTGCCCCTGCTGTTCCTGCTGGCCCGCCGCACGGTCCGCCTCCCGTACGGCTTCGATCTGCCCGTGCTCTACGGGCTGACCGTCCTCACCGCCACCATCGCCCTCCTGCACACCGCCTACAGCCGCTACGACGACCCCGCCGTACGGCTGCTGCGCCGGCGCCCGCGCGACCTCGCCGCCTTCCCGCCGCTGCCCGCCCGGCCCCGGGTCAGCTTCCTGCTCGCCGTGCGCAACGAACGCGCCCACATCGAGACCTGCGTGCGCTCCATGGCCGCCGCCGACCACCCGGACGTACAGATCGTCGTGGTCGACGACGCCTCCGACGACGGCACCGCCGAGGTCCTCGGGCGGCTCGCCGGCGAACTGCCGGTCACCCTGATCCGCCTGGAGCGCAACCTCGGCAAGAAGGCCGCGCTGGTGCGCGCCTGCGAACGGGCCGACGGCGACGTACTGGTGTTCACCGACTCCGACTGCGTCATCGCCCCGGACGCTGTCGGCGCCTGCGTCGACGCCATGGTCCGCCACCCCGAACTGGGCGCGGTCAGCGGCCACTGCCGCGCGCTCAACGCGGACGCCGGGCTGCTCGCCCGCGTCCAGGACGTCTGGTACGAGGGCCAGTTCCGGATCACCAAGGCCGCGGAGGCCGCGTTCGGGTCGGTGTGCTGCGTGTCCGGGCCGCTCGCCGCGTTCCGCCGCGAGGCGGTCTGGAACTACCTGCCCGCCTGGGCCGGGGACCGCTTCCTCGGCGCGCCCTTCCGCTTCGCCACCGACCGCCAGCTCACCGGGTACGTGCTGGGCCAGAAGTGGCTCGGCCGCGCCCTCAAACGCCGGTACGCCGACTCGCCCTTCGTCCGCGACCACGACTACCCCGAGCGGAGGTGGGAGGTCGGCTACAGCCGGTCCGCCCGGGTCTGGACGCGGGTGCCGTCCCGGCCCGGCTCCTTCCTGCGCCAGCAGATCCGCTGGAAGAAGAGCTTCGTCCGGAACCTGTTCTTCACCGGCCGGTTCATGTGGCGCCGGGGCCCGGCCGCCGCCGCGCTCTACTACGCCCACGCCCTGTGGGTGCTCGCCGCCCCCGTCCTGGTCGCCCGCCATCTGGTGTGGGCCCCGCTGCACCTGGCCGGGCTGCTCACCCTGCTCTACCTGGGCGGGGTCGTCCTCAAGGGCTGCGTCTGGGGCCTCGCCTACCGGCTGGACCACCCCGCCGACCGCGCCTGGCGCTGCCGCCCCCTGATGAGCCTGCTTTCCTGCTGCGTACTGGCCTGGCTGCTGCCGTACGCCCTGCTCACCCTGCGCCGGAACGTCTGGACGAGGAGCGCCGCATGAGAACGCCGTGTGCCGGGGGAGACGGTGCCGTGGGGGGCCGGGGGAGTGCCGGGCCGGGCGGGGACGCCGTCGCCGGGACCGGGGAGCGGCGCATGGGAACGCCCTGTGCCGGGGGAGAGGGTGCGGTGGGGGGCCGGGGGAGTGCCGGGCCGTGTGAGGATGCCGTCGCCGGGGCCGAGGGGCGCCGCGTGGGAGCGCCGCTGCGCGGGCCGGTCCGTGTGCTCGCCGTCGCGGCCACCGCCGCCGCGATCGCGCTGCTCTACGTGTTCGTCATCACCCGGGGGCACGCGCTGTGAGGGGGCGGCGGACCGGGGCCGGGCCCCGGCGTCGCGCGCTGGTGCGGGGTGCGCTGGGGCTGCTCTGCGTCGCCGTCGTCGCGCTGCCCTTCACGCTCGCCTGGCGGTACGACGCGCTGCACCGCGCCGTCGCCGCCCAGGCCCCCGCCCCGGCGGCGGGCGCCGCCCCGGTGCCGCGTGTCGCCGCCCCGGCCGCCGCGCCGCCGGTCGTCCTCGCCTACCACGACGTCGGCGACGAGCGGCACGGCCGGTTCACCGTCTCCCCGCGGCGCCTCGACACCCACCTGCGCGCCCTGCGCGAGGCCGGCTACCGCACCCTGTCGACCCGGGAGTTCACCGCGTACCTGCGCACCGGCCGGGCCCCCGCGCCGCGCAGCGTCTACCTCACCTTCGACGACGGCGCCCACGGCCTGTGGGTGCACGCCGACCCGATCCTCCGGCGGTACGGGATGCGGGCGGCGGCCTTCCTGATCACCGGCCGGGTCGGCACCCACCGGCCCTACTACCTGACCTGGCCGGAGATCGGACGGATGGCCGAATCCGGCCGCTGGGACTTCCAGACGCACACCGACGACGGCCACGACCGCGCCCCCGTGGACGCCACCGGGCACCGCGCGTCGGTGTTCGGCCACCGCCTCTGGCTGGCGGCCGAGCGGCGCCGGGAGACCGTACGGGAGTACCGGCGCCGGATCGCCGCCGACCTCGACCGGTCGGTCCGGGCGGTCACCGCGCACGGGCTGCCCCGGCCGGAACTGTTCGCCCACCCGTTCTCGGAGGCGACGGACGGCACGGACGCCCGGGTGCTCGACGCGGTGCTGCGGGAGCGGTTCACCGCCGCGCTCACCAACAGCGCCCGCCGCCCGCTGCCCCCGGGCCCGCGGGCGGCGGCGGCCGGACAGGTGCAGCGCACGGCGGTCACCCGGGGCACCACCGCCGCCGCCCTGCTGCGCAGCATCGCCCGCCAGGCGCCGGTCGCGCCCGGTGCCGCGGGCCGGCCGCTGGAGCGGGCGGGCGACTGGGAGTTCCCCGACGACATGGCCGGGACCGGCGTCGGCGCGCTCACCGGGAAGGGCCCCTATCCGCCCGGCCACCGCTACATCTGGGCCGGGCACCGGCCGGTGGCCACCGCGGACTGGACCTCGTACCGGCTGCGGGCCGCCGTGAGCGGGCTGCGCGGGCCCGGCACCGGCGCGGGCATCACCGTGCGGGCCGGCAGCGGACACCCTGTCAAGCTGACCGTCGGCCGCGGCGCGGCCCGCCTCGCCGGGCAGGGACGGGTCCGGAGCTGCCGTCTGGACCCCGCCGCCGGGCACGGCCTCGCCGTCACCGTCACGCCCGCGCAGGTCCGGGTCTCCGTCGACGGCCGGCCCTGCGCGCTGCTGCGGGCGCACCGGCGGGACGAGGCGGAGGGGGCGGGCGGCTTCGCCCTCGACGTACGCGACGACGACCGGAGCGGACACTGGCCCGCCTTCACCTCACTCACGGTCGAGTGACGCGGATCACATCCGCCCGGCGATCACTTCACGCCGGTCCGCCGGTCGAAAACGGTGACAACGCACCCCGCACCCGAAGGAACCGGCCACCATGACCAGCGGCAACACCGTGAAGGGCCCCGCGAGCTACTTCCCCTCCATCGAGCAGAAGTACGGCCGTCCCATAGCGGAGTGGAAGGAGCTGATCCGCTCCTCCCCGCTCACCCGGCACGGCGAACTCGTCACCTGGCTCAAGACCGAGCACGGGCTGGGCCACGGCCACGCCAACGCGCTCGTCGCCCACACACTCGCCGAGAAGTGACCGCCCGCTACTGAGCCCGCTCCTCGCCGTCCCCGGCATCCTCGGCGAGGGCGGCGTCCAGGCGGGCGCGGGCGCCGTCCAGCCGCTGCCGGCAGACCTTCGCCAGTTCCTCGCCGCGCTCCCACAGGGCGAGGGACTCCTCCAGCGTCGTGCCGCCCGCCTCCAGCTTCCGTACCACCTCGATCAGCTCGTCCCGGGCCTGCTCGTAGCCGAGCGCCTCGGCACGGGCCGCCGTCTGCTCCACCTCGCTGGTCATTCCCTCACCCTATGCGTCGACCGACACGGAGAAGTCGCCCTCGGCGACCCGGGCCCGCAGCGACTCGCCCGGTGCCACCTCGGCGGGGTCCCGGACGGCGTGGCCGTCGGCCCGCTGGAGCACCGCGTAGCCCCGCTTCAGGGTCGCGGCGGGGGACAGGGCCACCACGCGCGCGTGCGTGTGCGTCAGCTCGGAGTCGGCCCGGTCCAGGTGGTGCCGGAGCGTGCGCCGGCTCCGGTCGAGCAGGGCGGTCACCTGCCCGGCCCGCTCCTCGATCATCCGGTGCGGGTCCTCCATCGAGGGGCGGGCCAGCGCGTGGGCCAGCCCCCGCTCCTCCCGCTCCACGAACGCCGCCACACACCGCCGCGCCCGGTCCCGCAGCAGCCGCACCCGCTCGTACTCCTCGCCGACGTCCGGGACGACCTTCTTCGCCGCGTCGGTCGGCGTGGACGCCCGCAGGTCGGCCACGTGGTCCAGGAGGGGGTTGTCGGGCTCGTGGCCGATCGCGGACACCACGGGCGTACGGCACTCCGCCACCGTCCGCACCACCTGCTCGTCGGAGAACGGCAGCAGGTCCTCCACGCTGCCGCCGCCGCGCGCCACGACGATCACGTCCACCTCGTCCATCGCGTCCAGCTCCTTCACGGCCTGGACGACCTGCGGCACGGCGTGCACGCCCTGCACGGCGACATTGCGCACCTCGAAACGGACGGCGGGCCACCGGTGCCGGGCGTTCTCCAGCACGTCCCGCTCGGCCGCCGAGGCCCGCCCGCACACCAGGCCGACCAGCCGGGGCAGGAACGGCAGCGGCTTCTTGCGCTCCGGCGCGAACAGGCCCTCCCGCGCGAGGGCCTTCTTGAGCTGCTCCAGCCGGGCGAGCAGCTCACCGACCCCGACCGGGCGGATCTCGGCGGCGCGCAGCGACAACTGGCCGCGCGGCGCGTACCACTCCGGCTTGGCGTGCACGACGACGCGGGCGCCCTCGCCGACCACGTCGGCCACCGCGTCGAACACCTGCCGGTAGCAGGTGACGCTCACCGAGATGTCGTACGACGGATCGCGCAGCGTCAGGAACACCACGCCCGCGCCGGGCCGCCGGGAGAGCTGCGTGATCTGCCCCTCGACCCACACCGCGCCGAGCCGGTCGATCCAGCCCCCGATCAGCCGGGAGACCTCACCCACGGGCAGGGCCGCCTCAGGACTCGTGTTCACCGCCATGCCGCGAGCGTAACCGCCCCCACCGACAACGACGCCGGGCACCGTCCGGCGAAGACGCCCCGGCTCCCCGAGCGCGGGGCACGCGCGCGGGGGCGCCGACGACGGGCCCCGGCGCTGCGAGCCCCTGGGGCAGGCGCGCGGGCGACGCGCCGACATTCGGGGGGCGCCCCAGACCGTCCGGCCCGCCCCGGCCGTCCGGCCCGGAGTCGGCCCGGCACGCGCGCGTGCCGGGCCGGCCGGGCACGCGCGCGTGGGTGGTGCCGCAGCACCGCGCGTGCCCTTGCCGGGCGAGGCGCTAGCCCTCGACCCGGTTCCGCTGGGCCACCAGCACGATCAGCCCCACCGCCAGCCAGATCAGGCCCACCACCTGGGCCGTGGCCGACGCCTCCACGATCACGGCGACCGTGATCGCCGCGCCGATCGCCGGGACCAGCAGATGGCGCCACCAGCTCACCGCGCCCTCCCGGCGGCGTACCGCGAACCAGCCCACCACGCTCGCGTGCAGCAGCGTGAACGCCGTCAGGGCGCCGATGTCGACCACCGACACCAGGTGGTCCATGCCGTCGTCCCGCCGGGCCGCCCACACCGCCGCGACCAGCGTGATCACCGCCGCCACCAGCAGCGCCACCCGGGGCACGCCCGCGTACGTACGGGACAGGACCCGCGGCAGCCGCCGGTCCCGGGCCATCGCGAACAGCAGCCGCCCGGCCGCCGCCTGCCCGGCCAGCGCCGCGAACGCCGCCCCGATCGCCTTGCTCACCGCCACCAGATCGTGCAGCCACGTCCCCACCGACGCGTCCACCGCGTCGTAGAACGCCGACCCCTGGCCCTCCGGCGCCGCCGCCAGCTCCGCCGACGACATGGGCGCCAGCAGGGCCGCCAGGTACGTCTGGGCGACGAACAGCACGCCCGCCAGCGCCAGGCAGAACAGCAGCGCGCGGGCCACCTTCGCCGACCCCCCGGTGACCTCCTCCGCGAACGCCGCGATCGCGTCGAAGCCCAGGTACGACAGGACCGCCACCGACACCGCCCCCACCACCGCGGACAGCGCGAACGCGCCCTGCGAGCCGTCCCCGGACAGCGGCGACAGCCAGCCCCGCTCGGCCCCGTCCCGCGCCAGCACCACGACCGCCGAGACCACGAACACCAGCAGCACCACGATCTCCATGGCCAGCACCGCGAAGCCCACCCGGGCCGCCGCCCGTACCCCCCACAGGTTCAGCAGGGTCGTCACCAGCACCGCCAGCGCCGTCCACACCCACCGCGACACCCCGGGGACCAGCTCGTTCATCGCGATGCCGGAGAACAGGTAGGCCACCGCCGGGATGAGGACGTAGTCCAGCATCGCCATCCACCCCGCGACGAACCCGGCGCCCTTGCCGAGCCCCGCCCGCGCGTACGCGAACACCGACCCCGCCTGCGGCACCACCCGCACCATCTGCGCGTAGCTGAACGCCGTGAACGCCATCGCCACCGTCGCCACCAGGTACACCAGCGCCACCGCGCCGTGCGACTTCGCGTCCAGCGTGCCGAACACGCCGACCGGCGCCATCGGCGCGATGAACAGCAGCCCGTAGACCACCAGGTCACGGAAGCCGAGCGTGCGCCGCAGCGCGTGCCGTCCGGCGTCCTCGCGGGCCGCCGTACCGGTCTCCGACATCCTGCCTCCCAGCCGTACGCGTGCCGATCACATCAGTCTCCCCGGCATCGCGCGGAGCACGCGATCTCTGACCCGCCGAACGCGGCCTTACGATGGGTGCCATGACTGCTTCGTCTGGCCGCCGTGTCCTGCTCGCCGCCCCCCGGGGCTACTGCGCGGGTGTGGACCGCGCCGTGATCGCCGTCGAGAAAGCCCTGGAGCAGTACGGCGCCCCGGTCTACGTCCGGCACGAGATCGTGCACAACAAGTACGTCGTGCAGACGCTGGAGAAGAAGGGCGCGATCTTCGTCGAGCGCACCGAGGAGGTCCCGCCGGGGAACATCGTGATGTTCTCCGCGCACGGCGTGGCCCCCGTCGTCCACGAGGAGGCCCAGCGCGGCCGGCTCGCCACCATCGACGCGACCTGCCCCCTGGTCACCAAAGTCCACAAGGAAGCGGTCCGCTTCGCCCAGGAGGACTACGACATCCTCCTGATCGGCCACGAGGGCCACGAGGAGGTCATCGGCACCTCCGGCGAGGCCCCCGACCACATCCAGCTCGTCGACGGCCCCGGCGACGTCGCCAAGGTCGAGGTCCGCGACCCGTCCAAGGTCGTCTGGCTCTCCCAGACCACGCTCTCGGTGGACGAGACCATGGAGACCGTCGACGCGCTGAAGGAGAAGTTCCCGGGGCTCGTCTCCCCGCCCAGCGACGACATCTGCTACGCCACGCAGAACCGGCAGCTCGCCGTGAAGCAGATGGGCGCCGAGGCCGACCTGGTGATCGTCGTCGGCTCCCGCAACTCCTCCAACTCCAAGCGCCTGGTCGAGGTCGCCAAGCAGGCCGGCGCCCGCGACGCCCACCTGGTGGACTTCGCCGACGAGATCGACGAGACCTGGCTGGACGGCGTGACCACGGTCGGCGTCACCTCCGGCGCCTCCGTCCCCGAGGTCCTGGTCGAGCAGGTCCTGGAGTGGCTCGCCCGGCGCGGCTACGCGGACGTGGAGATCGTCAAGGCCGCCGAGGAGTCCATCACCTTCTCGCTCCCCAAGGAGCTGCGCCGGGACCTGCGCGAGGAGGCCGCCTCCCTGGCGGCGGGCCGGGGCGGTTCGGGCACCTCCGAGGCGTGAGGCCCGGTCCGGGGCCGTAACGTGGTGCCATGCAGATCTTCGGCGTGGACATCGGCGGCTCCGGGATCAAGGGCGCCCCTGTCGATCTGGACAGGGGCGACTTGGCGGAGGAGCGCTGCAAGGTACTCACCCCGCACCCGGCGACCCCGGAGAGTGTCGCCGACGGGGTGCGGCAGGTGGTCGAGCACTTCGGCTGGACCGGCCCGGTCGGACTCACCTTCCCGGGCGTGGTCACCGGCGGCGCGATGATCCGTACGGCGGCCAACGTCGACAAGAGCTGGATCGACACCGACGCCCGGGCCCTGTTCAGCGAGCGCCTGGGCGGCCTGCCGGTGACCGTCGTCAACGACGCGGACGCGGCCGGCGTCGCCGAGGCCCACTTCGGCGCCGGACGCGGCCGCAAGGGCACGGTCGTCCTGCTCACCTTCGGCACCGGCATCGGCAGCGCCGTCTTCACCGACGGCGTCCTGGTGCCCAACACCGAGCTGGGCCACCTGGAGCTGGACGGGCACGACGCGGAGAAGCGGGCCTCCAGCAAGGTCAAGGAGGACCACGACCTGTCCTGGGAGCACTGGGGGCACCGGGTGCGCAAGTACCTCGCCCATGTCGAGATGCTGTTCTCGCCCGAGCTGTTCATCATCGGCGGCGGCGTCAGCCGCAAGGCGCACAAGTTCCTGCCCTACCTGGAGGACATCCGCGCGGAGATCGTCCCGGCCCAGTTGCAGAACAACGCGGGCATCGTCGGCGCGGCGATGCGGGCGGCGGAGACGGACCGGGGCGAGTGAGGCGTACGACGGACCGGGGCGAGTAGGGCGTACGGACCCGGAAACCTCGGGGGACCCTGACGCAGGGTCCCCCGGCCCCGGTACAACCCCTTTATGCCGCCGTACGACCCCGCGCCGCGACCCGGCGGCGCACCACCCGCACCCGGCGAACCAGCACGATCACCCCGGCGATCAGGGTCCCCCCGTACAGCCAGCCGACCTCCGTGGCCAGGGTGGTGACATAGCCGCCCACCTGGCCGGAGAGCCCGTCGCCGCCGTCGCTGATCCGGGTCAGCCCCAGGGCGAAGGCGAGCGGCACCACGATCGGGGCGATGAGCAGGTCGCCCGGCCGCACCCACACCGAGGTCAGCACGCACACCGGCAGGAACAGCACGCCGTACACCGTCCGGGACGACCCGAACAGCGCCTGGTCGAGGAAGCCCAGCACGAGCATCAGCGCCGCGCAGAACAGCCCGCCGCCCAGCCCGGTCAGCCGGGGGCCGGGCAGCGTCCGCCCGGTGCCCGGCGCCGGGGGCGCGGACGGGCGCCGCACTCCCGGCCGGCGGACCGGTGCCGCGCCCCGGGCCTGCGGGGGCAGCGGGGGCCGGCCGCGTCGCGTTCCGTCCTCGGCAGGTCGCGTCCTGGGTTGCTCCACTGGTCCAACTTAGGTCGTTTAATGTGCAGAATCGCCCCTCGGACACGCCGAGGGCCGGAGCCTGGCCAACCGTTCGACTGCCCGCGTGATCCCTGCCGCACACCCCGTAGACTGGTGGATCGGCCCACTCGCCAGTCCTCATCTCACGTACGGGAAGTCGCAACGTGTCGCTCACGATCGGAATCGTCGGCCTGCCGAATGTCGGCAAGTCGACCCTGTTCAACGCCCTGACCAAGAACGACGTGCTGGCGGCCAACTACCCGTTCGCCACCATCGAGCCCAACGTCGGCGTGGTCGGCGTCCCCGACCCGCGGCTGGCGAAGCTGGCGGAGATCTTCAAGTCGGAGCGCGTCCTCCCGGCCACGGTCGACTTCGTCGACATCGCGGGCATCGTGCGCGGCGCCTCCGAGGGCGAGGGCCTGGGCAACAAGTTCCTGGCCAACATCCGCGAGTCCGACGCGATCTGCCAGGTCATCCGCGCCTTCAAGGACGAGAACGTCGTCCATGTCGACGGCAAGGTCTCGCCCAAGGACGACATCGAGACGATCAACACCGAGCTGATCCTGGCCGACCTCCAGACCATCGAGAAGGTCCTGCCGCGCCTCCAGAAGGAGTCCCGGATCAAGAAGGACGTCGCCCCGAAGGTCAAGGCCGTCGAGGAGGCCAAGGAGATCCTGGAGAAGGGCGACACCCTCTTCGCCCACGGCATCGTCCAGGGCAGCGAGCGCGCCGAGCTCCTTCACGACCTGCACCTGCTCACCACCAAGCCCTTCCTCTACGTCTTCAACGTCGACGAGGACGAGCTGGTCGACGAGGACTTCAAGAACGAGCAGCGCGCCCTGGTCGCCCCCGCCGAGGCGATCTTCCTCAACGCCAAGCTGGAGGCGGACCTCGCCGAGCTGGACGAGGAGGACGCCATGGAGCTGCTGGAGTCGGTCGGCGCCGAGGAGCCCGGCCTCGCCACCCTCGCCCGCGTCGGCTTCGACACCCTCGGCCTCCAGACGTACCTCACGGCCGGCCCCAAGGAGTCCCGCGCCTGGACCATCAAGAAGGGCGCCACCGCCCCCGAGGCCGCCGGAGTCATCCACACCGACTTCCAGAAGGGCTTCATCAAGGCGGAGGTCATCTCCTTCGACGACCTGATCGAAACGGGTTCGGTAGCGGAGGCCCGCGCCAAGGGCAAGGCGCGGATGGAGGGCAAGGATTACGTGATGCAGGACGGGGACGTGGTGGAGTTCAGGTTCAACGTGTAGCGGGGGCACACCACCACAGCGCCGGCCTGGCAACACGCAGGTTGGAAGGGGTCCGACTCGCCGGGGTCGGACCCTTGGTCTTTCCGTGCGGGGATGTGGTTCGTGTCCATATCGCGCTACTAGAGGTACATGCTCGATGCCTCGGGCGGTCGAGATGGGCTTTTTCGCCTCGCCTTCCGCGCCACAGGCGCTACACCGATCACGAAGGTCGCGCTCCCGGCCAGGCGTTTCCCGAGCGTTTTTTTGCGGGCTCCTTGGACGCTCGAAGACGGCGATGTCATGTGCGGTGGGGGGCGGATCAGGCCGTCAGGCCAACTCGAACTCGGCGTGCGGCGTCGCCCGTTTCCACACGGCCTCGAAGGCCGACTCGCAGAGCTTCGCCACCTCCGGATCTTCCGCCAGCTCCAGTTCCAGCGTCTCGCCCTCGCCGTCGAAGTGGTTGACGAGGACGAGCGAGGAGTCGAACAGCCAGAAGTCATTGCCCGGAAGGGCGAGGTCGGTGGCGGCCCGCCGCGACAGCCAGCGCACGGATTCGCCGGCGGCGATGTTCAGCCTGTCCGTCACGTCGTACTCGAAGCGGATGTACTCGCTGACGGGCGTCGAAACGATACGGGCACGTCGGACCTCCACGCCTCGCCCGGTCGCCTCGGTGACGATCGCGTGCCAGTCGGCCCAGCGCTCGGCAGGGTCGAAGGTCTGACCGGCCTTCCAATCGATGAAGGCCGGGTCCGACTTCATGTAGGCGTCGCGCATCTCCAGATGGACGGCAGTCCTCTGGCAGTCACGAAACAGCTCCTCAAACGTCGGGGTCCTCGCCACCTTGCTTCACCTCCTGGAAGAACTGCACCGTGCGCCGGGGGCCTCCGGCACCGTCTCGTGGCTGGGGATGTCCATCTGCCTCAGCCGCTCGATGTCCTCCACCTTCCACCCCTGCATGAGAAAGATGTCCTTCTCGTCGTCGAGATAGTGCCGGCTATGCGTGGGCCCAACTGTCGGCGAACTCGCGCTGCAGGTCCGTAAAGCGGCGCCGCTCGGCGGGGGTGTAATCGGGGTGGTCGCGGAGGTGGTCCAGGGCATTGACCCACCGGTCCCAGAGACCATGGGGCTGGGTGAAACGTTCCGCATGGTGGGTGCCGAGGTGGGCGTCGAGGCGGAGGAGGGCACCGAGGGCTGCGGGCTGGTCGTAGCGGAGGTCGGTGCGGGGGAGGTAGCGGTTCAGGTAGGTGGCGAGGATCTCGGCGTCCGCGTGGGTGCAGAAGCGGGCCAGGGCGAAGCAGTAGGCGCTGCCGGAGAAGCAGACCTCGCTGGTCAGGAGCAGGTCGCCGATGCGTTCGCGGAACCGATCGCGGCGACCGGCGCCGATCAGCCATGCGGCGGTGAGACGTGAGCGCCACTCGTAGCCGAGGAGGGCCTCCAACTCAGCATCGGTAATCGTGGCCGCGTCGGCGACGAGGTGTTGGGCGAAGCGTTCGGCGTGCGGCCACCCGGGGCGCAGGAGACGGCCGCTCTTCAGATCGCGGTATCGCGGGTGGTCCGAGTCCTTCCGCGTCACGTAGCGCTCGATCACGTAGCCGTAGCCGATCTCCTCGGGGTGCTGGAACGACATAGGTCACGTCTCCGGGCACAGGTCGGTACGGTCGATCCAGGTGGGGGCGACGAAGATGCTGGGACCGGTGGGGGCTTGGGCAGCTTCCAGCAAGGACCAGGTGCGGGACTCTTCGACCAGGTGCTCCCAGGGCGCGGTCCAGTCGAGTTCCCAGGCCAGGTCGGGGCCGGGGACGCCGTACATGCCGCTGGCATCCACCCGCCAGAACTGGGAGTAGAGGATCACCTGGGCGTGGTCGGCCAGGTCGTTGATGATCTCGGTGAAATCGGCCGAGGGCCAGCCAAGAGCGTCGGTGGGGCGGAGGCGTGCGGTGAGCGGTGGGACGACGGGGGTGCGTGCGCCGAGTTCGGTCAGGGCCCAGCGGATGCCGACGGGCTCGCTCCAGTCCGGCGGGATCGCCTGTTGCCAGCAGGCGAGGTATGCGCGGCGCAGGGGCTCGACGGCGCCGTCGATCTTCAGGCTCGCCAGGGCCATGGCCGCCCATTCACGGACGGTCGGGTTGTCGCTGTCCAGCAGGCCGATGAGCGCGGGGCCGCAACGGGGATCACCCACCTCTTCGAAGACCTCGATGGCGGTCAGCCGACCGAAGCCACTGAGGGAAGGCAGGCCGTCGACGATGGCGGGTACGGCGTCGGCGCCGAGCCGGATCAGCTCCGCACGGGCGTCGTAGGATTCGTCGGCCTTGGCGTCGAGTTGCTGGACGAGTGTTTCGATGTGGGAGGTCACGACGGGCAGTGGTCCCGGCGCCAGAAAGTCGGGAGCCACCAGCAGAGCACCGAGCTGTCGTCGGGCCAGGGGGCGCGGTGCTCGGCCGACCAGTCCTCGAAGGAGTCCTGTGCCGGAGCGATGGGGGGCCAAGCGGGGTCGAGCGGCTCGTCCTCGGCCGGAGGGCGGACGTACCGCTGGCCTTGCTCGTCGCAGGCGCCGAAGTTCTGGTAGTTGCGCTGGGCCTCGATCAGGGAGACCTCGTTGGTCCCGCCGGCCATGCTCGGCCAGCGGAACCGGACCCCGTCGTCCTCCCAGAAGCAGACGGGGCAGATATCGTACGAGCCGGGCACCGCGCTCAGCACGGGGTGTCCGCAGCACGGGCAGGGGCAGGAGTTGCTCACCCGCGCAGTTTCGTTGCAGGTTCCGCCCATGTGCCATGGATTTCTCAACCTTGGGACTCCCGGGCCAGTCCGCAATCAGAGCCTCGCGAGACCGATGCCGCGACGTCACGTGATCCGCCTTCGCGTCCGCAGTCGATGTGGTTGGTCGGCCTCGCCGCGCACCGTTACTCTCCCTTGCGCCGGTGTGGCGGCGCGACGAGGGGTGTACACACGTGTGACCTCGATGGTCATGGCGCGTGGCAGAACGTAGGCGTTTCCGTCCTGGAATCGAAGCAGCTTGCGCCGACCGTGGACCTCGCGTACGTCGGCGACGACGTGAGGGATTCCTCCCACGCTGATCACGTCACCACGGCGGACACTGTCGCCGGTGGTGGTGACGGTCTGCACGATCTCCTGTGACATGTCGAACTCCCGTTCCGAGCGCGGTGGTTGGGGTGTGGAAGCCGCGAGCTGCCGAGCAGCGGCTGGTTCCGAAGGACACACCGTGCGTCATCGGCTCACCGCGAGGCTCAACTCGCACCAGGTGGTGGTGCCGTCGCGACTGACTCCCCAGGCCCCCTCCCGACTGTCCGCGATCGCCTTGACGAGCAGCAGGCCGCGGCCGTGCTCGTCGTCATTCCGGGGTCTGCGGAGAACGGGTCGGTGCCTGGTCACGTGGTGACGTACGCCGATCCGCAGGACGCCGTTCTGGATCCCCACGGACACGGTGATCAGGTCGGTGCCGCTGTGCAGGAAGGCGTTGGTGACCAACTCGGACACGACGAGCAGGACATCGCCGACCAAGAGCGGAGAGACGGCCCACTCCCGCATCAGCGTGTCCGCGATACGTCTCGCCTGGCCGGCGCATGCCGGAGATGAGGGCAGGGCGACCTGGAACTCGGCTGGGGACCGGGCGCCGTATTGCCCGGTGGAGAGGTGCATGCGAGTGCTCCGCTCGTTCGAGTAGCTGGCTTTACAAGAGCGAACCGCTCGATCCGGGAACCCGGCATGGGGACAAGAGGTCGGGGATGGTCAACGTGGTCAAAGATCGTGCCGGTGCCGTTCCGGGCGGTGCTACGCATCCCAAGCCACTACTGAGTGACGTTCCGAGCACTTACGGGTACCGAACGGCAGGCCAGCGTCTACGGTGGACGCGTATCCGGTTCCGCATTGCCGTTGCTGGTGCGGGCCGGAGAACCTGGTCGGATATCGCTTTCGATGCTGGGGGCGGAGGGGTGGCGCGCGAGCGGAACGAGCGGTTGGCCGCGCTGTTGCTGGAAGCCGGCTGGACACGGGCGCAGACGGCCACCGCGTACAACCGGGTCACCGCCGAGACACTGAATGGCGAGGTCCGGGAGAACTCCAGGATCGGACGCTCCCACGTGAGCATGTGGGTGGCAGGAACGCGCCCGTCGGGCATTGCGCCCGCTATCTTGTGCGAGGCGCTGTCCCGTCGTCTGAAGCGTGCGATCACGCCCCAGGAGGCCGGGTTGGCGGCTTCCACCTCACCGGCGCACGGAGCGCTGGACTGGCACGGCGACCCTTTGATCGCGCTGAAGAATGTGGGGAGCGGATTGGACACGGACCGGCGTCGGCTGCTCAGGGACGGGGTCTACTCCGCGGCGGCATTGGTCCTCCCGGACGAGACGTGGTGGGAGGAGATGTCCCGGCCGCCGGCGGACGCGGGAGCCGGGGGGAGACGTGCCGGTCAGGGAGACGTCCAGACCGTTCAGGAACTGACTCTCGCGTTTTCGCGCATGGACCAGCGGCGCGGTGGTGGCCATGGACGTCGGGCGGTCGACGAGTACCTGCGTCACGAGGCCCTGGACTTCCTTCGCGGGCGGTTCACCGACGAGCAGAGCCGACGTGCCATGTTCTCCGCCACCGCGGAACTGGCCTACGTATCGGGCTGGATGGCCTTCGACAACAGCGAACACGCCGTGGCTCTCCAGCGCTTCAACACTGCGGTGAAACTCGCGGCGCGGGCCGGTGACGCTCCTTTGAGCGGACACATTCTGCGAGCGATGGCACACCAAGCCCTCGATCTCGGATTCCGGCGCGAAGCCCTGCGGATCGCCCAGGCGTCGGTGCACGGTCAGCGGTACGCGGCCGCCACCCCGCGCGAGCGGGCTCTGCTCGGTGTGGTGCACGCCCGCACGCTGGCCGCGAACGACCGCCGTCACGAAGCCGCCCGAGCGCTGTTGCGGGCCGAGGACGATCTCTCGAACGCGCACGACGGTATCCGGGAGCCGGACAGGACGTTCTTTTTCGGGGAGGCTTCCCTGGCCCATGAAACTGCGTGCACCCTCCGCGACCTCGGCGACCACCAGCGTGCGGTCAAGGAGTTCCGGCGGTCCGTGCGAACCCGCGGAGCGGCGTTCCGGCGGACCCATGCCGTCACCCTCGGGTACCTGGGAGCGACCCAGATCGCCCAAGGCGCAGTCGAGGAAGCGTGTGCGACCTGGACCAGTGTTCTGGACGCCATGGAAGACGGCATCCACTCCGGCCGGGCCCGGCGGACGGTGGTCGACATGCGGCATCTGCTGTCGCCTTACCGCAAGCGCGGGATCCGCGCGGTCACTGCTCTGGACGCCCGCGCTGCCACGTGTCTCGCGCAAGTAGATTGATCAGGCGCGTCGTTGGGGACGAGTGTGAGAGGTGGCGCCGTGGTGCTGGAGATCAGGCCGATCGGAACGGTGGTCGAAGGACGCACCGAGGTGGCGGACGACTACTGGGGTGGCGTCGAGTCCGTGATCCAGCTCGATGAGTCGGAGTTCCCTCTCGACTCCGTGCAGGGGCTGGACGAGTTCTCGCACCTGGTGGTCGTGTGGCACTTCGACAAGGCTTCGCCCAGTGACGTCGAGTACCACGCGCGCAGTCCGAGGGGGAACCCGGACTGGCCGGCCACGGGAACGTTCGCGCACCGCAATCACCGCCGCCCCAACCAACTCGCGCAAAGCTTCCCCAGGCTCCTCCGGGTCGACGGCCTCAGGCTGCATGTGACCGATCTGGACGCCGTCGTCGGCACGAAGATCTACGACCTCTCGCCGTACTTCGAGCGGATGGGACCGCGAGGACCCGTACGCGAGCCCTCCTGGCCTGGGGAGATGCTGAAGGACTACTGGGCCGACAAGACCTCTTGAGCGCCCAGGGCAAGGTTTCGGGCACCGGGACCGTCTGGAGCGTGCCGCCGACAGCGCCGCCCGTGCCGCTGCCGAGCACACCAGGGCGGTCGCCGTGTTGTCGATGACGCCCGCCCCTCACGCGTAATGCCGGTACACCACCTCCGCCACGCACCCCGGCTTCGGCTCGCCCTCGATCTCGATCGTGAAGGTCAGGGGCATCTGGACGCCGTTGCCCTTGACGTCCTCCACCGTGCCGACGGTGGCGTGCAGGCGGATCTTGGCGCCGACGCGGACCGGGGCCGGGAAGCGGACGCGGTCGAGGCCGTAGTTGACGCTCATGGTGACGCCGGTGATGTCGAGGAGTTCGCCGAAGAGGGGGATGACCAGGGAGAGGGTCAGGTAGCCGTGGGCGATGGGGGCGCCGAAGGGGCCCCGGGCGGCGCGGGCGGGGTCGACGTGGATCCACTGGTGGTCGTCGGTGGCGTCGGCGAAGGTGTCGACGCGGGACTGGGTGATCTCGCGCCAGTCGGTGCGGCCGAGGTCGGTGCCGGTGAGGGACTTCAGGCCGTCGAGGCCGTGGACGGTGGTGGGCATGGGGAGCCTTCCTGATCTGACTAGGGGGTCGGGTCGCCGTAGGTCCGGCGGAGCGCGGGCTTGACGAGCTTTCCGGAGGCCGTGCGGGGGAGGGTGTCCGCGCGGACGACGGATTTGGGGATCTTGTACTTGGCGAGGCGGGCGCGGAGGTGGTCCAGGAGGTCGGTCTCCGTCGCGTCGGTGCCGGGGCGCAGGACGACGATCGCCCGGCCGGACTCGCCCCAGACCGGGTCGGCGACGCCGATGACCGCGCACTCGGCGACGGCCGGGTGGGTGAGGAGGGCGTCCTCGACCTCGGCCGGGTAGACGTTCTCGCCGCCGGAGACGTACATGTCCTTCACGCGGTCGACGATGTACGCGTAGCCGTCGGCGTCGGTGCGGGCCACGTCGCCGGTGCGCAGCCAGCGGCCGTCCGCGAAGGCGGCCTCGGTGTCGGCGGGGCGGTTCCAGTAGCCGGTCATGACGTGCGGGCCCTGGACGAGGATCTCGCCGCGTTCGCCGGGGGCGGCGTCGGTGCCGTCGGGGGCCACCAGCCGGGTGTCGGTGAAGAAGTGCGGGACGCCGGCGGAGCCCGCCTTCGCCGAGGTCTGGGACGCGTCCAGGTAGAGGACGCCGGGGGACGCCTCGGTCAGGCCGTACCCCTGGCTGAAGGCGAGGCCGCGGGCGAGGTAGGCGGCGATGGTCCGGGCGGGGACCGGGGCGCCGCCGCAGTTGAGGGTGCGCAGGCTGGTCAGGTCGGTGGTGGCCCAGCGGGGCCGGGCGGCCATCGCGTCGTACATCGTGGGGACGCCGAACATGCAGGTCACGCGGTGGGTCTCGATGGTGTGCAGGACCTGGTCGGGGTCGAAGGCGCTGTGCAGGATCGCCCGGCCGCCCTTGAGGAGGGTGGGCAGGCAGGTCATGTTGAGGCCGGCGGTGTGGAACAGGGGGGCCACGACCAGGGTGACCTCGTCGCCGGCCAGGTCGGTGTCGACGAGGACGTTGACGCTGTTCCAGGTGATGTTGGCGTGGGTGAGGACGGCGCCCTTGGGGCGGCCCGTCGTCCCCGAGGTGTACATGATCATGCAGGGGTCGTCGGGGGTGACCGGCTCGTCCAGGGGGGTGGGGGTGGCAGTGGTCAGGAGGTCCTCGTAGGCGGGGCCCAGGGGGATCAGGCGCGGCGCGTCCGCTTGCCGGGCCGCCTCGCGGGCCGTCCCGCCCTGCGGCTCCGCGTGGATCAGGATCCTGGTGCCGGAGTCGGTGAGGTTGTACGCCAGTTCCGGGGCGGTCAGCCGGGTGTTGAGGGGGACGAAGACCGCGCCGAGGGCGCCGGTGGCGAACAGGGTCTCCAGGAACGTCGGGTGGTTGGGGCCGAGGTAGGCGACCCGGTCGCCCCGGCCGACCCCCTGGGCGCGCAGCGCGTGGGCCAGGCGCAGGACGCGTTCGTGCAGGTCGCGGTAGGTCCAGGTGCGGTCCTCGTGGACGAGGGCGATCCGGTCGGGGGTCTTGCGGGCCCGGCGTGCCGACCATGATCCGATGCCTTGGTTCAACACGGCGACGACTCCTTCCCTCACCTGAGCAGGCCGAGCAGACGGGCGGCGTTCTCCTTCAGCACCTTCGGCCGGACCTCGGGCTTGATGTCGAGCTTCGCGAAGTCCGCGAGCCACCGGTCGGGGGTGATGACGGGGTAGTCGGAGCCGAAGAGGACCTTGTCCTTGAGCAGGGTGTTGGCGTAGCGCACGAGCTGCGGCGGGAAGTACTTCGGCGACCAGCCGGACAGGTCGATGTAGACGTACGGCTTGTGGGTGGCCACCGCCAGGGCCTCGTCCTGCCAGGGGAAGGACGGGTGGGCCAGGATGATCCGCAGCTCCGGGAAGTCGACGGCGACATCGTCGACCAGCATGGGGTCGGAGTACTTCAGCCGGATGCCGCCGCCGCCCGGCAGGCCGGCGCCGATGCCGGTCTGGCCGGTGTGGAACAGGGCGGGCACGCCGAGTTCCTCGATGGCCTCGTACAGCGGGTAGGCCAGCCGGTCGTCGGGGGAGAACGCCTGGATGCTGGGGTGGAACTTGAAGCCGCGGACGCCGTACTCCGTCACCAGCCTCCGCGCCTCCCGCACCCCCGCGCGCCCCTTGTGCGGGTCGACGGAGGCGAACGGGATCAGGACGTCCGGGTGGGCGGCGCAGCTCTCCGCGACCTCCTCGTTGGCGATCCGCGGGTGCCCGGTGGCGTGCTCCGCGTCGACGGTGAACACCACGGCCGCCATGCGGCGTTCGCGGTAGTGGGCGGCCATCTCCTCGATCGTCGGCTGCCGGTGGCCGTGCGCCTTGAAGTACGACTCGGAGGCGCCGAGCAGTTCGGGGCTGAGCGCGCCGTGGCCGTCCTTGGAGATCTCGGCGTGGGTGTGCACGTCGATGGCGGTGAGCCGGTCGAGGTCGAGCGCGAGGCCGGTCATGTCACGCCTCCGGGGCCTGCGGCGCGGGGACGCCGTCCTCCGGGGCCTGCGGCGCGGGGCCGTCCTCCGGGACCCGCGGCGCGGGGATGCCGTAGGTCTCCGGCTCGGCGCCGACGCCGGCCGGCCAGTGCGCGGCGATGGCCTCGGCGCTCCAGCCGCCGTCGGCGAAGGCGACCGCCTTCTCCTTCGGGTGCGCCCACAGGGCGAGCCGGTCGCCGCCGACGCCGATCGCCTGGCCGGTGATGTCCTTGGCGTCGTCCGAGGCCAGGAAGGTGATCAGGCCGGTGACGTCCTCGACGGTGCCCAGGCCCTCGTCCCTGCGCAGCCACCCGGGCAGCGGGCGGCCGGTGCGTTCGGCCTCCTCGATGAGCGGGGCGAACGCGGGGATGGTCCGGGTCATCTCGGTGGCGGCGACCGGCACGACCGCGTTGACGGTGATGTGCGCGCGGGCCAGTTCCATCGCCCAGGTACGGGCCATGGCGACGATGCCGGCCTTGGCGGCGGCGTAGTTGGTCTGGCCGAAGTTGCCGCGCTGCCCGGCCGGCGAGGAGATCAGGATCAGCCGTCCGCCGGTGCCCTGCTCCCGCATCCGTACGGCGGCGGCGCGGGCGCAGGTGAAGGTGCCGCGCAGATGGACCCGGACGACCGCGTCGAAGTCCTCGTCGGTCATCTTCCACAGCACCCGGTCGCGCAGGATGCCGGCGTTGGTGACCAGCACGTCCAGGCGCCCGAACTCGGCCACCGCCGTGTCCACCAGGGCCTGCGCGGCGGCGCTGTCACCGACCGCCGCGGCCACTCCGGCGGCCCGGCCCCCGGCGGACCGGATGGCGGTGACGGCGGCGTCCACCGCCGCCCGGTCGAGGTCGTTGACGACGACGGCCGCGCCGGACGCGGCCAGGGCGCGGGCGTAGGCCAGGCCGAGGCCGCGCCCGCTCCCGGTGACGACGGCGACCTTCCCGTGCAGATCCATGGCGGATGCCTCTCGTGCGCAGGGTGACCACTGCCGGGGGCACCGGCGCGCGAGGACGCGCCGGAGACCGACAGGAATCCTGATGAATGCAGTCTTCTCAACCAACAGGATTCCTGTCAATGGCTTAGGCTGGACCCGCCGCCGCCCCGCGGGCGCCGGGCGGCCACCCGGGAGGAAGAACGCCATGGAACGACCCGCGCAGACCTCGCTGCTCTACCTGATCAAGAGGGCCGAGCTGGTGGTGCGCGCCCGCCTGGAGGAGCTGCTCAAGCCCGCCGGCATCACCGCGCTCCAGTACACCGCCCTCACGGTGCTGGAGCGGCACGACGGCATCTCCGCCGCCCAGTTGGCCCGCGACTCCTTCGTCACCGCGCAGACCATGGCCGACATGGTCCGCGGGCTGGAGCGGCGCGGGCTGATCCGCCGCGAGCCCAACCCCGGCAACCGCCGCGAGCGGCTGATCCTGCTCGCCGAGCCGGGGCGGCGGCTGCTGGCCGAGTACGCCGGGCCCGCCCGCGCGCTGGAGGAGCGGATGACCGCGGGGCTGGGCGACAAGGACGTGGAACGGTTCCGGGAGGCCCTCCAGCACGCCTGGCGGGTGCTGTCCTGAGCGGCAGGCGGCTACCGGAGGGCGTAGACCCGGATCGCTATGACCTGCTCGCCCTCGGTGCGGGCGAGGCCGACGAAGACCGTCCCGGCGAGCCAGCGGTGCGCGGGCGCGTCGGTGCGGAAGACCGGTGACGTCCGGAAGTAGTGGCCGGCCTCGGCGACCCGCAGCTCCCCGTCGAACCGGTCGGCGCTGCCGGGGTCGGGGCGGTAGTAGCCGCGGTTGACGATGTCGATCACCGCGCCGTCCTCGGCCCGGATCAGGTACCGCGCCTCCAGCTCGCTCACCTCCCCGCGGGTGGTGTTCCAGTCCCCGCCGCCCGGCAGGACCGTGCCGCGCAGCCGGGGGCCGTCCACGCTGCCGCCGGTGATGGGGATGAACACGGTCCGCTCGCCGTCTCCGTGGCCGATGTGGAGCGGGGCGGCCACCTCGGCGCGGATCTCGAAGACGAAGTCCAGGGCGGGGGCGAAGGGCATGTCGGTTCTCCGGTCTCGTCGTGGGAAGGGGCACCCGGGGGTGGAGCGGTGCGGTGTCCCCGCCGTGCCGTGGGGAACCGGCCCGCCGGGCGCCCGAGCGGGTCACCCGGGCGGCCGCCGCGCCGCCGCGCTGGTGCGCCGCCGCGCTGGTGCGCCGCCGCGCCGCCGCGCCGCCGCGCCGCCGCGCTGGTGCGCCGCCGCGCTGGTGACGCCGCGCCACTGCCGCGCCGTCACCACTGCGCCACCGGCCGCGTCGCCGCCGCGCCGCGGCCGCACTGCACCGGCCGCGTCACCGCCGCC
>NZ_BNBI01000008.1 GCF_014655295.1 Streptomyces fumanus | reverse complement strand
CGTACACGGCGGGCATGAGCTTCTTGCGGGAGAGGTCGCCGGTGACGCCGAAGATGACCAGGCCCGACGGCCCCGCGATACGCGGGAGCCGCCGGTCCGCGGGGTCACGCAGCGGATTGCCGCTCGCGGGTGTGCGGGCCGCGGTGCGGCCCGTGGATGAGGGGTGCCTGCCCCGGCGGGGCATGTTCACGGTGGCTCCTGGGTGGTGTCGGTCGGCCGGGACGCGGGTGTGCGCGGTGCTCAGGACTCGTAGCCCTCGACCATGGACTGGGGCCGGGTGTGGGCCTCTTCGGGGTCCTGTCCGAACTCCGACTTGGCCCTGCGCTGCCGCAACAGGTCCCAGCACTGGTCCAGCTCGCGCTCCAGCTCGCCCAGCCGGCTCCGCTCGTCCGGCCCACCGGAGCCGCGGGGGCCGAGGGAGTCGCGCAACCTGCGCTCCTCCTCCGCCATTTCGCTGATCCGGTGCAGGATCTCGGGGTTCTTCATGATTCCTCTCCTCGGGTCCTCGGGTCCTCGGGTGGCTCGTGGAGCCGGTTCAGCCCCGGTTCTCCGCCTGGAACATCCAGCTCTGCTTCTCGATCTCGGCCGTCAGCCCGATCAACAGGTCCTGGCTCACGGGGTCCGCCGCCGCCGTGGCCTCGATGCGTGCGCGCAGGCGTCCGACGAGGACCGCGAAGGAACGGACCAGCGCCTCCACCGCGTCGTCGTCGGTGATCCACCCCTGCTGGAATTCCGGGAGTCCGCTGCCGGCCGCGACGGTCACGGCCCGACCGTCCGGGCTGATGCCCAGGGCCGCGGCCCGCTCGGCCACCCGGTCCGCGTAGTCGCGTGCGGTGGTGACGACCTCGTCCAGTTGCTGGTGGATGGTGCGGAAGCGCGGTCCGTACAGGTTCCAGTGGGCCTGCTTGGCCACCAGGGAGAGGTCGAGCAGGTCGACCAGGGTGCCCTGGAGGGCCGTTCCGGCCACTGCGCGTTCCGCGTCCGGCAGCGGACTGGAGATGATGCTCACGGTGAACTCCTCGCGATGGGGGTGCCCGGCCGCGGTGGTCAGCGGGCCGGCCGGGCGCTGCCCACCCATCCTTTCGGGGGGGCCGTCCGGGGAAGATCCGTCGATTGACTTACGGTCCGTGTGAGCAGTCACGGGCCGGGGCCGGGGCACAGGGAAAGGCGACCCCACCGGCGGGTGGTGTCAGCGGCGTGCGGCGAGGAAGCGGTCGGCCGCCTCCAGGGGGGTGAGACCGTCCACGTTGATGAGGCTGTCGATCTCCTCCACGCCCTCGTTGCCCAGGTGCAGGGCGTCCAGCTCGGTGACGGCGGCGGGGTCGATCCGGTCCAGTGCCTCGTGCGTGATGACGGGCGCGGCGCCGTCGACGGTGCCGAGCAGTCCCTTCGGTTCGGCGAGGGTCCGCAGTCCGTGCAGCCGGTTCAGGTACTGGGGCCGCCACAGCGGGACGACGAACCACTCCCGGTCGGCGACCCCCCGGTCGACACGGGCGACGAAGTCGCTCTCGGTCCCCGGCACGAACGCGTATCCCGCCCCGTCCAGGCCGTATTCGCGGACCATCCGGGCGGAGAAGCGACTGATGCCGGCTCCCGGGTTGATGCCCTGGACGGTATGCGTCATCCGTTCCGCCACCTCGGGCCGGAGCAGGTCCGCCACCTCGCCGACCGTCTCCTCGGGCACGTACGGCGGTACCGCCCAGACACAGTACGGCTCGTAGTGCGGCGTCAGTACGCGGACGCGGTCGGCGTACCGGGAGAGGTAGATGTCATGGCTGGACGGCAGCCAGGCGGACACCAGGACGTCCACCGCGCCCTCCTCCTGGAGGCGGAACATGCGCTCGTGCGGTGCCTCGACACTGCGCACCTGATGGCCGTGTTTCTCCAGTATGCGGCGGGTGACCGCGGCGGCCGCCCGGTGGAAGGAGAGCGCGATGTTGCCCACGGTGACGGTGGCATCGTTGCGGTACTCGGACATGGCAACCTTTCGATGATCCGGTGAGCACGGGTGTGCGCGGTGCCCACGATCCTGTGCCTGACCGGCTCATAAGTCCAAGACATGTTTCTCATGCGACCCATATGCTGAGCGCATGGCGACCTTGCGACAACTGGAGTATCTGGTGGCGATCGTGGACGCCGGCTCGTTCACGCGGGCCGCGGAGCGGCTGAACGTGACGCAACCGGGGCTCTCCCACCAGTTCCAGGCTCTGGAACGGGAGGTCGGCGGCCCCCTGCTGGAGCGTCTGCCCCGCGGGGTGCGGCTGACGTCCGCCGGACGGTCCATGCTCCCGCACGCCCGCGCCGCCCTCGCCGAGGCCGGCCGGGCCACGCTCTCCGCGCGCCGCGCGGCGGGTGTGTCGACGGGCGAACTCCATCTGGCCACGCTGTACTCCGTCAGCGCCGGCGTGCTGCCCGCCGTCCTCGGTCGCTGGCGCAAGCGGCATCCGGGCGTCCGGGTCCGGCTGTTCGAGTACCGCAGCTCGGACGAGCTGGCCCAGGGCATGGTGGCCGGCGTCGCCGATCTCGCCGTGGGGCCGCTGCCCGACCGGTGGGAGGGCACTGCCCGGCATCTCGGCACCGAGGAGTTCGTGGTGGTCACCGCCGCCGACGACCCCCTGGCCGGTCAGGGGACCGCGGCGCGCGTGCGGCTGGCGGACCTCGCCGACCGGGCGTGGGTGCACTTCACCCCGGACAGCGGGCTCGCGCGGTTCCTCGACGACGCCTGCGCGCGGGCGGGCTTCCGGCCCCGTGCCGCGGTCCGCACCGAGCAGGCGGCGGCCGCCGTCGGCTACGCCGCCGCCGGTCTGGGACCTACGCTGGTGCCCGCCAGCAGCGTTCCCCGGCACTTCCCGGAGGCGGTGCTGCGTCCGGACCCGCCGGTCACCCGGGTTCTGACCGGGTACACCCGCACCAGCCCGGACTCCGTCGCCGCCTCCTTCCTGGACCTGCTGGAGGAACACGCGGCCCTGATGCCCCGGCACGTGGCCCGGCGGCTGGGTCTGCGGCCCCGGACCTCCTGACGGCCGGCCCACCGGGCGCCGCCCGCGCGGGGGACGGCGCCCGCCGGACTCAGCTCGCGGAGAAGCGCGCGGTGATGACGGCGCGGGCCAGGGTGTGGCCCGAGAGGTTGAAGCCGAGGAAGGCCGGCGTGGCACCCCGGTCCAGTCCGAGGGTCTCGACGTCCACGGCGTGCACGGCGATGTAGTAGACGTGCTCGCCGTGGCCGGCCGGCGGCGCGGCACCCAGGTAGCGCTTGAGCCCGGCGTCGTTGGCGAGCTGCCACGCCTTCTCCGGCAGCTCCTCGGCCGGGTCGTCACCGGCGCCGGCCGGCAGCTCGGTCACCGTCGCCGGGATGTCGGCGACGGCCCAGTGCCAGAAGCCGCTGCCGGTCGGCGCGGTGGGGTCGTAGACGGTGACGACGAAGCTCTTGGTCTCCGCCGGGAACCCGGACCACGCGAGCTGCGGGGAGATGTCCTCGCCGCCCGCTCCGAAGATGCCGCTGGCCTGGGCGAGCGGGAGGACGTCGCCGTCGGCGAAGTCGGCGCTGGTGACGGTGAACGACGGGACCGTCGCGATGAGGTCGTAGGGGGTGGACATGACTGTTCCTTTCAGTGGCTTGCACCGGCCATCCTCGCGGCGGCACGGCTTCGGGTGATCTGTCGATCGACTGACGTGTGCCGTACGGTCATTCGGCCGTGAGCACGAGCTTCCCGGTGGTGGTGCGTCGCTCTCCCCGCCGGTGCGCGGCGGCGGCGGACGCCGGTCGCCGCCCGCGCGCTGCTCCGCGAGCGGCGACCGACACATGCGGTGTGATCCGCAGCCGTGGACACACGTATCCGTCGGACGACTGCCCGGCGTGCCCCGGTGACCATGCGCCCGGAGAACGCTCAGCCGTCCGCCGCGGCGCGTACGGCGGCTGCCACGGGTGTGCCGCCCGCCACCAGGTCCAGCGTCCGGCCTGCGGTGCGCGGTTCGTCGAGCAGCGCCAGCAGGACGGCGGCCACGTCGTCCCGGGTCACGCTGCCCTCGGGGGTCGAGGGAGCCAGCGTCACGTGTCCGGTGCCCGGGTCGTCGGTGAGGCGTCCGGGCCGCAGGATCGTCCACCCCAGCGACGCGTGGGCCCGGACGTGGTCGTCGGCCTGCGCCTTGGCTCTGAGGTAGGCGGCGAACACCGGGTCGGTGCCGGCCGGAGGACTGCTGCCCACCCCTTTCCCCGAGACCATCAGGAAGCGGCCGGTGCCGGCGGCCAGCGCGGCGTCGGCGAGGAGCACGGCCGCCCCGCGGTCGACGGTGTCCTTGCGTCCCGCTCCGCTGCCCGGCCCGGCGCCGGCGGCGAAGACCACCGCGTCGGCGTCGCGGAGACGGGCCGCGACCTCCGCCACCGACGCCGACTCCAGGTCGCAGAGCACGGGTTCCGCGCCGGCCGCCCGCAGGTCGCCCGTCTGCTCGGGACGGCGTACCAGCCCGACCGCCGTGTCGCCGCGCTCCGCCAGGAGCCGCTCCAGCCGCAGGGCCACCTGCCCGTGCCCGCCCGCGATGACCACCCTCATGTCCTCTGTCCTCTCGTCTGTGGCGTCCGACGTGCGATGCCGTCATGCCGGTGTGCCGGTCTGCGCGCCGCTCAGCGCAGGAAGTCCCGTACGTCCCGCGCGAACTCCTCGTGGTGCTGGAAGAGGAACCCGTGGCCCGAGTCCGGGTAGACCTTCACCCGGGCCCGGGGCAGCAGTCCGCCCAGCAGATGGGCCGCACTCGACGGAATCACGCGGTCGTTGTCGCCACCGGCCACGAACGTGGGGTGGGTGACCGCCGAGAGCCGCTCCAGGGCGGCGGGGTCGGGGACGCCCCACTCGACCACCGCCTCGTACTGCGCCGCCCGGACCCCCGCCGGAACCGGCAGGTCCCGGTCCTCCTCGCGCTCGATGTACCGGCCGACGAAGCCCAGGCCGCTGCGCTGGCTCGTCTCGGTGTGGTTGAAGAACGCGTACAGGTAGTCCTGGATGTTGAGTCGGTCGACGCCGGTGTGGGCCACGATGTCCTCGGGGTACCCCTCGATGCCGGGGCCGCCGCGCGGTGCGGTGGCCGCGAGGACCAGCCGGCGGACCGCGGACGGGCGCAGCAGCGCCATCTCCTGTGCGGTGAAGCCCCCCATGGAGTAGCCGAGGACGTCCGCCTGCCGCAGGCCGAGGGCGTCCATGAAGGCGAGGGTGTCCCGGGCCAGGTCGCGCACGGTGCGGCACGCCTGTCCGGTGCTGAGCCCGACCCCGGCGTTGTCCAGGGTGATGACGTCGCGTTCGGCGGCCAGCGCGTCGATGAGCGCCGGGTCCCAGCCGTCGAGTGTGCCCCGGTAGTGCTGGAGCAGGAGGAGCGGCGGCGACGGGGGGCCGGCCGCGCCGGTACGGCGGTAGGCGTACCGCACACCGCTCGCGGCTTCGATCACCTGGTTCGGGGCGTCGACATACATCTCGGATCCTCATCATGGGGGGGGCGCGACGGCTCCGAGTGTGCCGCTGCCGGCGGCGGCGGCCATAGGGCATTTGACCGTGGACCGTCCGCGCCGGTGTCCCCGGCGACCGCGTCAGCGGGGCGGCAGCAGGCCGCAGGCCAGCGCGTCCCAGTCGACCAGCCGGCTCTCGCCGCCCCTGGGTACCAGGTCGTACGTCCGCTCCAGCCACGCCCGGATCGGAGCCAGCTCGGTCATGAACGCGGCCGAGGCGTCGGTCCGCTCCAGGCGCAGGTACAGGAACGGCGTGTCGTCGTGCCGCCGGGACGGCCAGATCTTGACGTCCGCCTCGCCGCTGAGCCCTTCGGTCCCCTGCATCAGCAGGTCGCGCCCGACGACCCAGGAGATCCGCGGTGCCGACGGCGTCATGAGGTCGAGCCGCACGGAGAAGGGGGCCGCCGGGTCGAAGGTGAACCGGCAGGACACCGAGGCGTTCGCCGCCGGCGCGAACAGGTTGTGGAGGGTGACGTCCAGCGTCAGGGGGCCGGCCCCCTCGGTGCCGCGTGCCCACGACTGCTGACTCATAGGTCCGTTCCTTTGCGCTACTGATCGGCACCCCGCTTGCCGGGGCAGCCTGCCCGGGTGCCGCGACTCGGTGGGCCATCGGCCCACGAGAGTGTCCCTGAGCGCAGTGGAAAAAAAGTGGAACCCCGGAATCAGGCTCCACGGGCGGACCGGCGGTACCTCCGCCGCGCGGCGGCGCGGCGCATGACCCGGCGCTCCTGCTCGCTGAGACCTCCCCAGACACCGCTGTCCTCCCCTTCGCTCAGCGCCCACTCCCGGCAGTCCCGGGTCAGCGGGCACCGTCCGCAGATGCGCTTGGCCTCCGCCGTCTGGACGGCCGCGGGCCCCCCTTCACCCACCGGGAAGAACAGCTCCGGGTCCACGGTGCGGCACAGTGCCTCCTCCCAGATCGGCCGCGCGAGCGCGCTCCTCACGGCAGCCGCCGCGCGGGCCGTGCCATGGTGGTCGTCATCCGTCCTCCTCGACGCCGGAAATACGATCCTGTGCGGGCCCACTGTGCGGTGCCGGGGCCGGGTCGGCATCGGTCGTCCGACTGCCCCGTGACCTACCGGTGCCAGGTGCCCGGCGCGCGACGACCGCCGGCGGCCACCCCGTCTCCCCTGGTCATACGTGTGCAAAGAGGTAAGATGCGAGCCTGCCCGGCGCGGCAGCACTGACGGTGAGTGGCCTCGGGCCACCGCACGTCCGGAAGCTCGGAAGAGTAGGTACGGGTACGTGATCGGGCGCGAATCGCAAGTCGAGCGGCTGTCCGCTCTCCTGGAGGCGGCACGCGAAGGGCACGGGTCCTCGGCCCTGGTGTACGGCGAAGCGGGGATCGGCAAGAGCAGTCTCGTCTCCGCGGTCGTCGACACCGCGTCCGCGTCGGGCTTCCAGGTGCTCTCCTGCCACGGGGTACGCGGCACCGGCGCGGTGGGCTACGAGGGGCTGCACGAGCTGCTGCTGCCCCTCCTGGACCGCGTGGACGCCCTGTCACCGCGCCAGCGGACCGCCCTGGACGTGGCCTTCGGCGCGGCAGGGGAGCCGGCCGACCGGCTGGTCACGGGGCTCGCCGCGTTCGGGCTGCTGGAGGAGGCGGCGGCGCACGGACCCCTGGTGGTGCTGGTCGAGGACCTGCACTGGCTCGACGTGTCCACGGCCGACATCGTCACCTTCCTCGCCGCCCGCATGAGCGTCATGCCGGCGCTGCTGCTGGCCACCAGCCGTGCCGATCGCATCTACCCCGACCGCAGTCCCCGCTTCCGGCACCAGGTGCCGCTGGCCCCGCTCGGCCGGGAGGACTCCTTGCGGCTGCTCGCCCGGCACGCCCCCGCGCTGACGGAGCCGCAGCGGCAGCGGCTGGTCGAGCGGGCGATGGGCAACCCGCTCGCCCTGACCGAGTGGTCGGCCAGCCCGTCCCTTCTCGACGGCGCGCCGAGCACCGAGCGCGGCCGGGTACCGATGGGCAAACGCCTGGAGGACTCGTTCCTCGCCGAGGTCGCCCTGCTCCCGCCGGCCACGCGGCGAGCGCTCCTCGTCGCCGCCGCGGGACAGGACTCCAGCAGCCACGAGGTGCTGACCGCGGCCCGCGGCCTGGGCCTGGAGCAGAGCGACTTCGCGCCGGCCGAGAAGTTCGGGCTGATCACACTCAGCGGCGGCTCCTTCCGGTTCCGCCACCCGCTGGTGGGCTCGGCGGTGTACGACAACGCCGACTCCGACCTGCGCTCCCGGGTGCACATCGAGCTGGCGGCGGTCGTCGTCGATCCGGCGCGTGCCGTCCAGCACCGGGCCGCCGCGGTCACCGGCTGGAACGAGAACGTCGCCGCCGAGCTGGAACGGCTCGCCGTGGCGACCGGGCGGCGCGGAGCGCGCACCGAGGCGGCCGCCGCCTGGCGGCGCGCGGTCACGCTGACACCGGTGCCGAGGGAACGGGCCCGGCGCACGGTGATGGCGGCGGAGGCGGCGCGGCAGGCCGGTGCCACGGCCGAGGCCGTCGCCCTGCTCGCCGAGGCCAGACCGCCCGCCGAGGACGAGGCGTCGGTCATGCAGCTCGCCCGCACCGAGTGGATGCTCGCCAGCACCAGTACGACGCTCCCGGACCGGGGCGGTGACGAGCTGGTCGCCCTGTCACGGGCCCTGAGCGACCCGGACGACCGGGTCGAGGTCCTTACCTGGGCGGCGGTACGCGGCTACACCCGGCAGGACCTCTCCGCCGAGGTCACGGCGGTGGTCACCGAGGAGTTGCGACGCCCCGGCCTCGCCGGCACCGACCGGCGGCGGCTGCTGCGGAGCATCGCGCTGGCCCTGGTCGGCTCGGCCGACCGGCTGCCCTCCGTGGAGGAGGCGCTGTCGGTGCTCCGGCCGCAGGTGCGCGAGACCGACGCGACGCTGATGAACTGTCTCGCGTTCGCCTTCGAGGACGCCCACGACCTCGAAGCCGCCGAACGCGTGTGGAGCGCCGAGGTCGAGCTGTTCCACCGGTCGGCGCGGACGAGCGACGAGACGGTGGCCCTGGCCGGGCGCGGCACGGTCCGCCTCAACGCCCAGGCGGTCGCCGCCGGGCTCGCCGACTGTGAGCAGGCCCTGCGGCTCAGCGGTGACCTCGGTCTGTCGGTCGTCGGGGCGATCTGCGCGGCGAGCATCGCCCTCGCCCGCGCGTGGCGCGGTGAGGACGCGCTCGCGGCCACCGCCCTCGCCACCTCCGCGGAGCTGTCCGGGCCGGCCCCCTTCGCCAGGGTCGCCGCCATCGCCTCCTGGGCCTCGGCCGAGCTGGCGGCGAACGAGGGCCGCCCCGAGGACACGGTCGCCCACCTGCTGCGCAGCGTGGAGCATCCGCCCATCGGTCTGTGGGCGGGCGGCGGCCTGGCCGACGCGGCCGTACGGGCGGGACGTCCGGAGGCCGTGGACGGCTGGCTCGGCATGGCCACGGCCGCCCTCGCGTCCAGCGGCTCCGACCGCCTCGCGATGCTGGTCGAACGGACCCGGGCGCTGCTGTCACCGGACGGCGGGGCGCGCGACCACTTCGAGCGGGCCATAGCGCACGGCGAGCGCACCTCCGCCGTCCTGGACCTCGCCAGGACCCGGTTGTTCTTCGGTGAGTGGCTGCGGCGCGAACGCCACATCATGGAGGCCCGCGACCACCTGGCCGCGGCCCTGCGCGTCTTCGAGTCGCACCACATGACGCCGCTCGCCCGGCGGGCGGCACGGGAACTGGGTGCCGCAGGCAGCGTCCGGCCGGCCCGGTCGCCGCACGCCGTCGCCGCCGACGCGGTGCTCACCGCCCAGGAACTGCACGTCGCCCGGCTGGCCGCCGAGGGGTACTCGAACAAGCAGATAGCCGACCAGTTGTACCTCTCGCACCGCACCGTCGGGGCGCATCTGTACAGCGCCTACGCCAAGTTGCAGATCAACCGGCGGGCGCAGCTCCCGGCCGCCCTCGCGGGCACGTCCGACTGACCGAGCCCGCTCCGGGGCGGGGCCGGCCCCCGGTCGGTCTCGGGGGCAAGGCGAATCACGGTCGAATTACCTAGGGCTCTTTCCGGCCTCCTTTCCTAGGTTGGGACACGTTCCGTCCCATGCGCCCGTCGGTCCACGGCGGGCCGCGCACGACACACGTGTGACCACGCGTGCGGCACCGGGCGGACGATCGTCTCGTTCCCCAGGAGGCTGACATGAGGCCAGTCGTATGCGCCGGCAGTGCGCCGCGTCCCGTCCGCGAGGGCGGGCCGCGGACGGTGGAACACCCGCGCGGCCGGGACCACGTGCTCACCGCGGTACGCACGGCCCTGGCGGGCGCCGGTGACCGGCACGGCACGGCACTGGCCGTCCGGGGCGAGGGGGGCAGCGGCAGGAGCACGCTGCTGCGCTGGGCGGCCGGGGCCGCCGCCGACGCCGGTGGGCAGGTGCTGCGGGTCGCCCCTCGCGCCGAAGGTGCTACGTCGGCGTACTCCGCGCTCCGCTCGCTGACGGTCCCGCCGGCCGCCGTGTCCGGTGCCTTGCCGGGCGCGGTCCGCGCGGCGCTGCCCGAGGCGCTGCGCGGGCATGCCCGGGGCGGTGACGAGACGTCCGTCTGCTCGGCGCTGTGGCGGACGCTGGCCGCCGCCGAGCGGCGTCCCGTGCTGCTCACCGTGGACGACTGGCAGTGGCTCGACCCCGCCTCCGCCAGGGCCCTGGCGTTCGTGGCCCGCCGGCTCGACGGGACCAGGGTGCTGCTGCTGGCCGCTTCCGACGGGCCGGGGCCGGTCCTGTCGGCGGACCGGGGCACGGCGGAGCTGTCGCTGCCCGCGCTCGGCGAGGAGGCCGCCCGGGAGGTGCTGGCGGACCGTCACCCGGGGCTGGCCGCCGACGCCGTGGCCGCCGTCCTCGCCGTGGCGGAGGGCAACCCGCGCGCCCTGGTGGACCTGCCCACGGCGCTCACCCCCGACCAGCGGGCGGGCCGGGCGGCACTGCCGGACCCCCTGCTGCCGGGAGCGGCCCTGGAACGCTGCCTCGGCCGGCGATTCCGCGCGCTGCCCGACGGCACCCGTGCCCTGCTGGCCGCGCTGGCCCTCCTGGAGGACGATGCCGAGGCCGGGGACGTCGCGTGGCTGGCCGGCGCGCTCGGGCACGACCTCGACGCCCTCGCCCCGGCCGAGGAGGCGGGGCTCGTCACCTCGGAGAGGACGCCCCGCTTCGTCCGCCGGGTCCACCGGTGCCTGGCCCACGCCACCGCGCCGGCCGCCGTGCGGCGACGGGCGGGCCGCGCCTGGGCCGAGCTGGCCCTGACCCGGCTCGGCGGTGGACCTGCCGGCCCGGCCGGCGCCCGCCCCGACGGGCCGGCCTCACCCGGCGAGGCGCCACCGGACCCCGGCGGGGCAGGACCGCACCACGAGGACGCGGCCCGGCTGGAGGCGCTCGGTCACGCGGCCGTGGCGGGCCGGCGCTGGTCCACGGCGATCAGGGCGTTCCGGATGGCCGGTGACCTCGGCCCGGCTCCTTGGGAGCGCTCCCGCCTGCACACGGCCGCGGCGTCCGCCGCCCTGAGCGACGGCCGGCCACGGCTGGCGCTGGCCCTGACCCGGGGACCGGACGCCCGCCCGGCCGGAGCCACGGCCCACGCGGTGCGCGCCGTCCGGGCCGCCGCGCTGTTCGACGTCGCCTTCCACGCGGACGACAGCCTCCGCGACCTCCGCGCCGCGCTGGAGGCGGGACCGGTCGCCGGCACCGACGCGCGGGACCTGGCCGCGTTCCAGATGTCGGTCCTGACGTCCCTCACCCACGACCCCGCCCCGGCCAGGACGGCACTGGAGGCGCTGCCGGCCGACGCCGGCGAGGCCCTGCGCATCGCGGTGGCCGCCCGGTCGGACCCGGTGTCCCGGGCGCGGGAGATCCGGGAGGGGCTCGTCGGCGCGGCCGAGCGGGCCCTGCGGACGCCCGGCGCCGGGCCCTGGGAGCTGACCTGGCTCGCGGACGCCGCGTGGCAGGTCGACGACCCGGTGTCGAGCGGCCGGCTGCTGTCCGCCGCCTTGCAACGGTCGGGCAGCGAGCGGGGACACCTCCCGCACTGCCGGGAGCTGCGGGCCGAGCTCCTGACCGCCGCGGGGCGCTGGGAGGAAGTGCGCGACCTGGTGACGCGGCGGTCGGCCGAGGGCGGGGCCGGCCTGCCCGACCGGCATGCCGTCGCCCTGACGTCCCAGTTGCTGCTGGTCTGCGCGTACCAGGGCCGCCGGGAGGAGGCGCGGGAGCCGGCGCGGGAGGTCCGGCGATGGGCGCGCGACCGCCGCTCGGCCCACCACGCGGGCCTGGCCGCGTACGCCGCGCTCCTGCTGGCCCAGGCCGATGACACGGGGCCGGCGGACGGGGCCGACTGGCCGGCCGACGCCGACCCGTGCCGGGACGCGGTCACCCGGCAGGCCCACGCCGTCCTGGTGCGCGGCGCCCTGCTGCGGGACGATCCCGAAGCGGCCCGCGCGCACCAGGCGCGCGCGCAGCGGGCCGGGCTGACGCGCTTCTCCGACGGGACGACCCTGCTGGTACGGCACGGCCGGGCGCTGCTGGCCGCGTACACCGACGAGCCCGGCACCGCCGAGCTGTTCGCCCTGGCCGAGGACGCGGCGACGGCGTCGGCCCGTCCGTTCGACCGCGCGCTGCTGGCCCTGGACCACGGCGGGTGGCTGCGCCGCCGACGGCACCCCGCGGCGGCCCGCACCCGCCTGCGCGCCGCCTATGAGACGTTCGGCCGGCTCGGGGCGGCACCCTGGCAGGAGCAGGCCCGCACCGAGCTGCGGGCCATCGGGGCTCCCCCGCCGGGCACGGCGCGGACCGCCACCGCCTCGGGCCGGGCGTTGTCCGCGCACGAGCGGCGCATCGTCCGCCTGGCGGCCTCCGGCCTGTCCAACCGGGAGATCGCGGAGCGGCTGCTGGTTTCGCCGCGGACGGTCGCCTCACACCTGTACAAGGTCTTCCCCCGGCTGGGCATCAGCTCGCGCCGGGAACTCCGGGACGCCCTGATCGGCGGCGGTGATGCGCTGTGACGCCGGACGACGCGGCGCTGCCGCACGCCCTGTTCGGCCGCGGCGCGGAACTCGCCGCGATCGGGGCGTTCCTGGAGCGGCCGGGTGAGTCGGGCGGTGTCCTCACCGTCCACGGGGAGCTTGGCAGCGGCAAGTCCGCGCTGCTCCGGGAGGTCCGGCGGGCCGCCGGGGCCCGGGGCCGGACCGTCGTCGCCCTCCGGGGGTACCGCAGCGAGGCCGGGCTGCCCGGTGCCGGTCTCACCCAGCTCCTGCCGGTCGCGGCCTGCGGTCCGGACGCGAGGAGTGCCGCCGCCGAGGCGCTTCGTCGGCACACCCGCGCCGGGCGGCCCCTGCTGGTGGTCCTGGACGACGCGCAGTGGTTCGACGGTCCCTCGCTCGACGCCCTGCTCATGGTGTGCCGCGAAACCGCCGGCACGGCGCTGCTCATGGCGGGCCGCCCGCTGCCGCGCGGGGACGCGCGCCACGCGTCCGGGCCCGTGCCGGACCTGGTCCTCGGCCCGCTCGCCGGAACCGACGCCGAGCGGCTGCTGCGCCGGCACGGCCCGGACGTGCCGCCCCTGCTGGCGAACCGGGTGCTCCGGGAGACCGAGGGCAATCCGGCCGGGCTGGTCTCCGTCACCGGACTGCTCGCCTCCGCCGCCCCGCCGGCCGCCGAGGCGCTGCTCGCCCCACGGCTCCCGCTCGGCGACGCCCTGCACACACGGGTGACCAGCCTGCTGGCCGGTGTGCCCGAATCCGTGCGGGACGTCCTGCTGCTGGCCGCCGTTGCGGACACCGTCCAGCCGGAGCTGCTGCGGGAGGCCGCCCGCGCCGTGGACCCGGCGGACCGCGCCCTGGACGCGGCCGAGGATCGTGGCCTGCTCCGGACGGAGTCCGCAACGGTCCGCTTCGGCCATCCGCTGCTGCGCTCGGCGGTGTACTGGGAGGCGTCCCGGGCCCGGCGGCGGCGTGCGCACCTGGCGCTGGCCGGACGCGACGGGCCGGGCTCGTACCGGCGAGCGCTGCACCGGGCCCTCGCCTCCACCGCCCCGGACGAGGCCACGGCCCGCGAGCTGGAGGACAGTGTGCCCGAGGACCTGCCCGAGGCCGCCGCCGTGCACGAACTGGCCGCCGATCTGAGCCCGCGGCCCGCGGACCGGGCCCGGGGACTGGTCCGGGCCGCGTGGGCGGCCCAGGTGCGGGACCAGACGGGGGAGGTGCGGCGGCTCGTGGCCCGTATCACCGCCCTGTCCGCCGGCCGGTGCCCCGAGACCGCCGCGGCCGTCGCCGCGCTCGGCTCGCCGGGGCCCGCCGGTGGGCCGGTCCTGCCGTGGCCGCCGTTCCCGCCGCCGGCCGCCGGACCCGCCCGCGGCGGGCCGTCCGCCCCGCGCGCGTCGGACGCCCGGCCGCCGGACCCGCGCACCGACCGGCACCCCGCCCTGCTGTCCGCGCTGTGCTGGACCGACCGGACGGCCCACGCCGACCGGGGCAGGGCCCTGCTGGCGACGGCCGGTGCCGCGCTCGCGCGGGGGCGGTTCCCGTTGGAGCCGCTCCGTGACGCCGCGCTGGTCTCGGTGGCGACGGCGCTGGACGACCCGCTCGCCGCCGAACGCCTGGGCGGGGCCGTGCTGGACTCGCTGACCGGCCCCGGGTACTTCGGTACCGCACGGGCGGTCCTGGCCCACCGCCAGCTCGCCCGGCTGCACCTCGGTGACCGGGAGGGCGTGCTGCGGGACGGCGACACCGGCGAGCGCTGGAGCCGGGCGGCGGACGATCCGCACGCCGCCGCCGTCTTCCGGTGCGGTGTGGCGCAGGTGCGGGCGTGGGAGGGCGCTGAGGAAGGGCATACGGCGCTCACCGACGGCATCCTGGCCTTCGCCCTGCCCCGCGGCCTGCCCCTGCTGGCGTCCAGGGCCCGCTGGGCGAGGGGCTCGATGGCGCTCGCGCACGGCCGGCCGGAGGACGCGTACGAGGAGCTGCGGATGCTGTCGGACCCGGGCGGTGACGCGCGGCACCCGGTGGTGGCGGCCTGGGCGCTGGGCGATCTGGTCGCCGCCGCGGTCGCCTCCCGCAGGGAGGACGCCGTACGGGACCGGGTGCGGTGGGCGGCCGAGGTCAACCGGTCGCTGCGGTCGGCTGCGCTGGAGCACCTGCTGGCCCGGTCGCTGGCACTGCTCGGCGAGGGCGACGCGCCCGAGGAGCACTTCACCCGGGCGCTGGCCGTACCGGGGACCGGTGCGCTGCGGTACGAACGGGCCCGTACGCGACTGGCGTTCGGGGAGTGGCTGCGGCGACGGCGGCGGGTGCTGGAGGCGCGGGACCAGTTGCAGCGGGCCCGGGACGCCTTCGCGTCGGCCGGTGCGGCGGTGTGGGTACGACGGGCCGACTCCGAGCTGCTGGCCGCCGGTGACGCGACGGCGGCGGACCCGCTGCGGGGCGCGGCCGGGCTGGGGCTGACGCCGCGTGAGGCGGAGGTCGCCCGGCTGGCCGCGCAAGGGCTGAGCAACCAGGGCATCGGGTGGCAGCTCGGGCTGACCCACCGGACGGTCGCCAGTCACCTGTCGCGCGTCTTCGCGAAAGCCGGGGTGACCTCCCGCAAACAGCTTCCGGCGGTCCTGGGGAGGTGACGTGCGCGGACCGGTGCGGGGCGGGCACGCGCGAGCCGGCGGCGGCCCTGGGGGGGGCGGGCCACCGCCGGCGGGACGCTCACCACCCGGCGTCACTCCGGCTCCACGGGCCGGGACGGATCCCGGTGAGGGCCGGGAGCCAGGTGGTCGCGGGGACTACTCCTTCCAGTCGGGGAACATCATGCCGATCACCTCCTTGCGGTCGACGTGCCTTCGGCAGGTGTCCGTCACGCGTCCGCGTGACCGGCCGAAGGAAGCGCGCGGGCCAGCACGAAGTACTTGCGGTGCAGGTCCTGGTCGGCCCACTGCGTCAGCTCTCCGTCGTACAGGCCGTAGACGTGCTCCACGGCGAAACCGTGGGCGGTGAGCAGTTCCGTCACCCGCTGCGGCGCGAACCAGTGCAGCCGGGCCCGCTCCTGGACGCGGGACCACGGGCCCGCCCGCCCGGTGGCCGTGAAGAGGTCGACGGTCAGCTCGGTCGTGTGCGCGGCCGGGTCGGCGGACCGGCCCCGCGTGAGGACCACCATCGCGTCCGTCTCGTCGATGGTCTGCCGTGCCGCCGCGCGGTCCTGGAACCCCGCGGTGGGCAGGTCGAACAGGAACAGGCCACCGGCCCGCAGGGAGCGCCGTACGCCCGGGAAGACGCGCGCCAGTTCGTCCTCACCGGGCAGGTAGGTCAGCGGTTCGCCCATGGTGACGACCGCGTCGAAGGTGCCGAGCGCGGGCAGCGAACGGGCGTCGGCCGTCACGAAGACCACCTGGTCGGCGCCGTCCTTGCGCCGCGCGGCCGCGATCATCTCCGGCGACAGGTCCACCCCGGTGACGGTGAAGCCCAGCCGGGCCAGTTCGAGCGCGGACCTGCCCGTCCCGCACCCCACGTCGAGCAGCCGGCGGCCCGGCACGCCGTGTTTCTCCAGGAGGTCTCGGTAGAGCCGGGCCCACCTCGTGTAGTCCTGGACCCGGGTGATCGCGTCGTAGTGCGCGCCGAGTCCCCGGTAGAAACTCTGGGCCGAGTCGTTGGAAGCGTCCGGGTGCACGGCGTCCCTCGCACATCTGTCGTTCGGTGGGTGTCCCCTCGTCCGGGACACCACTGTGCCGTGGCTCTGTGGAACGTCAGTGGAACGTGTGTGGAAGGACCCGGCGCGGGAGCGGACGCCGACGGGTTCAGCCGAGGCCGGCGCGGGCGGCCAGGCCGGCGGCCATGGTGCGGGCGGTCTGGGTGAGGCGGGGCAGGAAGTCGACCACCGCGTGGGCCAGGCGCGGCTCCTCGGCGTACAGCCGGGCGAGGGCCTCGGGCGGGGTGGAGATCTGCCAGAGGGAACCGGCGAGCAGGCTGACCGTGCTGACGAGGTCCCGGGTGGCGGCCTCGTCCAGGACCGGCTGGAAGGCGGAGCCGGTCCGTGCCATGTCGTCCAGGGCGCCGAGGGCGGCCAGCTTGTAGGTCAGGACCGCGTCGGCCGAGACATGCCGTTCCAGGTGGAGCGGGGCGTGGGCCAGGAGGTCGCAGAGCAGGGGCTGCTCCACGACCGTACGGGCCAGGGTCGCGGCCAGTTCGTCGGGGGTGCCGTCGGTGCGCCCGCCGAGCGCGCCCGCCAGCGCGGCGGCCCACCGGGTCCAGCACTCGGCGGTCAGGCGCAGGTAGATCTCCTCGCGGGTCTCGACGTAGCGCAGGACCGCGGATTTGTTGATGCCGGCCCGCGCGGCGATGTCGGTGAGCGTCACCTCGCGGACGCCCTTCTCCAGGGCCAGCGAGCGTGCCGCGTCGACGATCGAGGCAAGCCGCAGTTCCTTGTGCTCCGGCCTGCGGGCGCGCCGTACGTGAGGAGGCAGCCTGTCCATGCGCCCACTTTAACAGAACGGCGTTCTCTTGACTTAGAGAACGCTGTTGTCTTAAGTTCTCGGCATGCCTGATTACGAGAAGCTGTACATCGGCGGTCGCTGGACCGAGCCCGCCAAGAAGGAACTGCTGGAGGTCCGCTCCCCGCACGACCGGTCCCTGGTCGGCCGGGCCGCCGAAGCCACCGAACCCGACGTGGACCTCGCCGTGGCCACCGCCCGCAACGCCTTCGACCACGGCCCCTGGCCCCGGCTGGCCCCGGCCGCCCGGCAGGAGGTCATCGCCCGCTTCAACACCCTGTACGCCGAGCGCGCCGAGGAGATAGCGGACCTCACCACCGCGGAGAACGGCAGCGCCCGCTGGTTCACCGGCTGGACCGCCGCCGCCCTGCCCGAGCAGACCGACGCCTATCTGCGCGCCGCCGCGGCCCTGCCGTGGGAGGAGGAGCTGCCGCGGACCGAGGGCAGCACGGCCCGCACCCTGGTGCACCGCGAGCCGGTGGGCGTGGTCGCGGCCGTCATCCCCTGGAACGCCCCGCACCAGTCGGCGCTCACCAAGCTCGTCCCCGCACTGCTGGCGGGCTGCACCGTGGTCCTGAAGACCTCACCCGAGAACGCGCTGGTCACCTTGTTGCTGGGGGAGATCTTCAGCGCGGCGGGCGTCCCGGAGGGCGTGGTCAGCATCCTGCCGGCCGACCGCAGCACCAGCGAGTACCTCATCTCGCACCCCGGCATCGACAAGATCGCCTTCACCGGTTCGACCGGCGCCGGACGCACCATCGCGGCGATCGCCGGACGTCAGCTCAAGCGGGTCAGCCTCGAACTCGGCGGCAAGTCCGCCGCCATCGTCCTGGAGGACGCCGACCTGGACGCGATGGCGGAAGGGCTGAAGTTCCTCTCCTTCGCCAACAACGGGGAGGCATGCGTCGCGCACACCAGGATCCTGGTGCACCGCAGCCGCTACGACGAGGCGGTGGCCCGGTTGAAGGACCTGGTCGAGTCGCTGACCGTCGGCGACCCGGCCGACCCGGACACCTTCATCGGGCCGATGGTCCGGGCCGACCAGCAAGAGCGCGTCCGGTCCTACATCGAGACCGGCATCCGCGAGGGCGCCCGGCTGGTCACCGGCGGCCCCGGGGTACCGGCCGGTCTGGAGGGCGGCTACTACGTCACCCCGACCCTCTTCGCCGACGTCGACAACTCCATGCGCATCGCCCAGGAGGAGATCTTCGGCCCGGTTCTGGTGGTCATCCCGTTCGAGGACGACGAGGACGCCGTCCGCATCGCCAACGACTCCCCGTACGGCCTCGGCGGCGGGGTCTGGACGGCCGACGAGACCCGGGCCCTGGCCATCGCCCGGCGCATCCGCACCGGCACCTTCTCCGTCAACGGGGCGCCGCCCTCCCTCGACGGGCCCTTCGGCGGGTTCAAGGACAGCGGCATCGGCCGGGAGTTCGGCACGGCCGGGCTCACCCAGTACATCGAGTACAAGACGATCTCCGTCTGACCGGTCCCCCATACACACAGCGCGGTGGGGCAGGGCGTGCCCGAGCGGGCACGCCCTGCTCCACCGCGCGGACGGGAGCAACACCGTGCGCACCTCACACGTCACCCTCGGCGCCGGCGGCCTGCGCGTCGGCCCCATCGGCCTGGGCTGCATGGGCATGTCCCAGTTCTACGGCCCCGCCGACCGCGCGGAATCGATCGCCACCGTGCGGCTCGCCCTCGACCTCGGCGTGACCCTCCTCGACACCGCCGACGTCTACGGTGCCGTCGGGGCGGCGGCGGACACCAACGGGTTCGGCCACAACGAGACACTGCTCGGCGAGGCGGTCCGGGGCCGCCGGGACCGGGCCGTGATCGCCACCAAGTTCGGCGCACGGCCCTCGGGCGACGGCCGGGTGGTCTACGACGGCACCCCCGCGTACGTCCGCTCGGCCTGCGAGGCCAGCCTGCGCCGCCTCGGCACCGACCACATCGACCTGTACTACTGCCACCGGCTCGACCCGGCCGTCCCGGTCGAGGAGACCGTCGGCGCCATGGCCGAACTGCTCGCGGAGGGAAAGGTCACGGCGCTCGGGCTGAGCAACGCGGGCCCCGACGAGCTGCGCCGGGCGGCCCGTACCGCGCCCGTCTCCGCGCTGCAGAGCGAGTACTCCCTGTGGGAGAGGGGCGTGGAGGACGAGATCCTGCCGCTCTGCCGGGAACTGGGCATCGCACTGGTGCCGTACAGCCCGCTCGGCCGGGCCGCGCTGACCGGCCGGGTCGGTCCCGGCACCCGCCTGGACGGTGACGACTTCCGCAGCACCCTGCCGAAGTTCTCGGCCGCCAACCTGCCGCACAACCTGCGGCTGGTGGACGGACTGAAGCGGTTCGCCCGGGAGCGGGGGGCCACCCCGGGCCAGGTCGCCCTGGCCTGGCTGCTGGCCCAGCCGCACACCGTCGTCCCGGTCCCGGGCACGAAACGGGCGGAGTTCCTGAGGGAGAACGCCGCGGCGGCGGACCTCGCCCTGGACGCCGGCGAGGTCGCCGCGCTCGGCGCGCTGTTCGCGCCGGAGCGCGTGCGCGGCGGCCAGTACGGCGAACTGCCCGTGTCCGGGCGGTAGGCCGGCCGGGCGGACGCGGCTCATGCCTCCGGGTCCGGCGACGGGGTCAGGGCCCGCCCCCCGACGGTCCTCCAGTGCAGGAAGGAACCGAGCCAGGCCGTGAGGAAGAGGGCGCCGATCAGGTAGCCGACGGTGTTGAGGTCGATGCCGACCAGCCAGGGCAGGGCCCGGCCGAGGGAGGGGACGCCGTCGGCCAGCAGCGTCACCAGGTTCACGGCGGCGACCAGGAGGGCCGCGGCGGCCGAGAGGCCGGTGATGGTGAGGTTGTAGTGGATGCGGCGCAGCGGGTGGACGAACGCCCACCGGTACGCGGCCGACATGAAGGCTCCGTCGAGGGTGTCGAAGAGCGTCATCCCGCAAGTGAACAGGAGCGGGAGGAGCATCAGCGCCCACCAGGGGACGCCGGAGGCGGCACCCGCGCCGGACAGGACCAGCAGGGACACCTCGGTGGCCGTGTCGAAGCCCAGGCCGAAGAGCAGGCCGAGCGGGAAGAGGTGCCAGCCACGCGTGGTCGACGCGGTCAGCCGGCGCAGCAGGCGCGAGAGCAGTCCCCGGCCGTCCAGGACCTCGTCCAGGCGCGCCTCGTCGTGCTCGCCCCGGCGCGCGGACCGGTACAGGGCCGCTATGCGGCGCAGGGCCAGCAGGTTGAGGACGCCCAGCAGCAGCAGGAAGGCCGTGGAGACGGACGTGCCGAGCACGCCGAGGGCCTGGTGGGCGGCGGAGGAGTCGTCGGTCAGCCGGGAGGCCAGGCGGGCCCCCAGGGCGGTCAGCAGGCTGAGCAGCACGACCACCGAGGAGTGGCCCAGGGCGAACCAGAAGCCGAGGTGGGCCGAGGGCCGCCCCTCGGCCAGAAACCGGCGGGTGGTGTTGTCGATGGCCGCGATGTGGTCGGCGTCGAAGGCGTGCCGCACGCCCAGCATGTACGCCGTCAGGCCGAGGCCGGTGCCGAAGACCTGGGCGCCGACGGAGAAGCGGTGCCCGGACACGGCGCCGGCCAACCCGGCGAAGGCGGCGACGGTGACGGCGACGATCGCGCAGACCAGCAGGATCGTGCTCCGGTGGGTCGCGGGCGACCGGGCGGACCGGACGGCCGTCTCAGTCCGTGGCACCGGACCCCCAGGGCTGGACCTGGACCGAGTAGGAGGCGCCCAGCCGTTTGGCCCGGAAGCCCAGGGCCCGCACGCTGTCCAGCAGCGCGCACGTCATGAGGCCCTCGACGTGGGTGACGCGCGGGTCCAGCGGGGTGTACGCCATCTCGTGCGGGGCCCAGCTCACGAGGAGGGACCCCGGCCCGTAGTGTTCGGGGCAGGAACGGATCTCCACTCCTCCGGTCAGGGCGCCTCCGGTGGGGGTGTCGGCCTGGATGCCGAAGCCCGCGCGCAGCAGGGCGTGGACGAGGTCGGGTGCCAGTTCCACGTCGTGGAGGTCGAGGGTGGTGACGATGTGGCGCGCCTGCCGGCGCAGCGCGTCGTCGGTGTGGTCGGATACGGCCGTCGCGGGGCCGTGGTGGGTGTGGGGCATGGGATCACCGGGAGGAAGTGGGTAGGCGGTGCCGCGAGCGCGGCGGGCGCAGGTGGTAGCGGTGGATGTCGTGGGCGCAGCAGACCCGGTGGGTCCAGGCCCGGCGGGCACCGAGCAGGGCCGGTACGGAGGCGGCCACCGCGGCTCCGGCCAGGGGTGCCAGCATGTAGGCCCAGAACAGGTGGTAGTCGCCCGAGACGAGGTGCGGGCCGAAGTTGCGCGCCGGGTTGAAGGCGGCCCCGGTCCGGGAGCCGGTGGACGTGATCAGCGCCGCGACGACGGCGCCGAGCACCCAGGGTGTGGAGCGCGGCCGGGGCCGGCTGGTCATGGCGGCCAGGACTCCTAGCAGGACGGCGGTGCTGAGGGATTCGCCGAGGGCCACCGCCACGGGGTCGTCCCAGCCGGCGCCGGGCTGGATCAGCCCGTAGCGCACCTCGGCGACCCGCTCTCCCCACAGCGTCCGGGCGAGCAGCACCCCGAGGACGGAACCGGCCATCTGGAAGACGCCGTAGGCGATCAGGTCGGCGGCGCCGAGAGCGCCGCGCAGGGCCATGAAGAGGCTGATCGCCGGGTTGAGGTGGGCGCCGGACTCCTTGCCGGGCGGGGTGAGGGCGAACACCGCCACCGCGCCGCCCACCGAGACGCCGACGACGGCCAGGCGCGGCAGGAGCGGCCACGAGGAGAGGTAGGCGCCGTCGGTCCGCATGGTGAGGGAGACCGCGGTGAGCGCGGCCAGCACGAGCCAGGCCGAGCCCAGCGCCTCCGCGAGGTACGAGGACAGCGGCCGGCCCCGGACCGCCCACCGCGCGGTGGGCGGGCCGTGGGTGTCCGCCGCCGTGGGGCCGTCCGGCCGCCGGCGGAACCCGGTCACGGCGACCTGGGCGTGGTGACGCCGATCATCGTGTCCCGGGTGACGAGGGCGGCGAGTTCCTCCTCGCTCAGGCCCTCGGTCCCGGCGGGGCGCATCGGCAGGACCAGGTAGCGCATGTTGGCGTTGCTGTCGTGCACGCGGATGGTCACGTCCTGGGGCACGTCCGTGCCGAACTCCCGCAGCAGCGCACGCGGTTCACGGACCGCGCGGGCCCGGTAGGGGCGGCTCTTGTACCAGTCCGGGGGCAGGCCGAGCACGGGACGCGGGTAGCACGAGCAGAGGGTGCACACCACGAGGTTGTGCACCTCGGGTGTCTGCTCCAGCACGATCAGCCTGGTGCCGTCGTAGTTGTCGATGCCGAACTCCTCGATGGCGGCGGTGCCGTCGGCGAGCAGGCGTTCCTTGAAGTCGGGGTCGGTCCAGGCGCGGGCGACCAGGGCGGAGCCGAGGGCGGGCCGGTGCGCGTCGAGCGTCTCGACCATGGCGCGTACCTCGTCCGCGGTGATCAGGCCCTTGTCGACGAGGAGTTCGCGGATGGCCTGGTGCAGGACGTCGAAGTAGTCGGGTTCCTCGGCGGCCGTCTCGATGGGGGCGTGCGGGTCCGGGGCGCCCGGGGTGCCGTGCGTGTGGTCACCGTGGTCGACGGTGCCGGTCTCGTGGGCGTTCGTCATCGACGTCATCGTCCTTCCGCGCCGGAGCGGTCGTCGACCTGTTCCAGCCAGTGCTCGTAGATCTCCAGTTCCAGGACGTCGTCGGCCGGCCCGTCGTAGTCGGGCCAGAGGGCCGACTGCTCGATGCGGACCCGGTACAGGCGGACCTCGCCGCCCTCGTTGACGCCGTACGCCTCCCGCTCGGGGTTGAGGAAGCGGGGCAGGACGCGCTCGATCCGGCCCTCCTTGCCGCGCACGTAGACCGGGGTGCGGACATGGCCCGGAGCGTCGCGGTCGGCGATGCGGACCCTCTGGTCCGGTACGAAGCGGGTGCTCATGCGGCGGCCTTTGTGAGCCGGTCCCGGATCTCGTTCATCCTGGCGCCCAGTTCCTCCGAGGTGATGACGCCCTTCTCGATCAGCACCTTGGAGGCGGAGACGGCCCACCGCTCGTAGTAGGTGAGTTCGCCGATGATCTCGGCCCCGAGGTCCTCCACTCCCCGGCGCTTCTCCTCGGTGTTGACGAGCTTGTGCGCGGCGAGGACGTTGAGCAGCGCGTGGCAGCTCTTCTCGAAGGGCGTCATCTCGTGGTCGGACGGGACGACCGGTCCGGCCGGCAGCCCGCCCAGATCGTGTGCGGGGCGCACGATCATGTCGCGTTTGGTGGCCACTGCTCCTCCTTGGCGGGGTTCGCTTCTGTCGTGTTTGCCGGGAATAGCTTGCGAGCGGCGGGTGTTGCCGGGCATCCGTCAAACGACTACCGGTCCGGGCGGGACATGTGTGAGCGGGAAAGGTGTGCCGATGCGCCGTCCTCGGACCACCCGCCGCCGCCCGCCCGGTGGTGTCAGGCGGAGGGCGCGGACACCGGCCCGCGAGGCCGTACGTCGGATGACGGATGGTCCCGCCGCCGGGCGGCGTGATCCTGGCGGGGACCCGCTCGGGTCCCTACGGAAAGGCATGTCATGACACAGGATCAGGTGGCCGGCCGGCACATCTTCGTCGATCTGGGACGGCTCACCCTGGAGATGCGGTTCCAGGCCGGCGGGCGGATGACCTTCACCGTCGTCGAGGGCGGGGACCTGGTACCGAACGGCCACACGGAGACCGTGGACATCACCTCCGCGGAGATCCGTCCCGAGGTGTTCCTGACCTCGTGGAAGGAGGAGTCCGGTGCCACCATCACGCACCTGGAGGACTTCGAACGCGGCCGGGTCCACTCGCGCATCACCCTGCCGGACGGCACCCCGCTCGCCCTGACCGGAACCATCGAGGTCCTGGGCTGAAGGCCGTACCGCGGTCTCCCCCGTCATCAACCAGCGGGAGATTCCTGTCATGTCGTCTGTCCGCGCGGTCCTGGTGGACCAGCCGGACGGTGCGACCTCCCCGGCCCTCGAGGGGCTTGTGCCCGGCCTGGGAACACGGGACACACGACGACCGGCGGCCGCACCCACGGGTGCGGCCGCCGGTCGTCGTGCCGCCGGGTCAGCGGCGGGCGGGGCCGCTGCCGATGGGGAAGCGGTACAGCGCGTACGGCTTGACCCGCAGGTCCACGCCGCCGTTGTAGGCGGCCTGGCGGTTGAGCTGGTTGGCGACGACGTAGAGGTGCCGGTCGTAGCCGACGGACAGGGTGTCGGGCCACACCAGGCGCTCGTCACGGATCAGGGTGCGGTAGGTGCCGTCGAGTTCCCGGCGGACGATGGCGTTGTTCTCCAGGTCCCCGGCGTAGACGCGGCCGGCCCGGTCGGTCTCCAGGCCGTCGGACATGCCCTTGACGCCCAGGTCGCGGACGGGGACGGCGGACGCGCGGCGGTCCGACCGCGCGCGGATCAGGTCCCTGGTCCGCACCGCGTACAGGCGGCGGCTGGAGAGCGGGCAGTAGTACAGCCACTCACCGTCGGGGCTGAGCGCGATGCCGTCCGCGCCGATGTCGACGGGCGTGGCCGGTGTGGTGGCGTCCGGGCTGTTCGTCAGCGGGCGGCCCTCGACCACGGGGACGAACCCGGGCACCGGCCGGGTGGACGGCGCGTCGTCCAGGCACCGCCAGGAGGTGCCGCTCGCCAGGTGGACGACGATCAGGCCGTTGGGGCCGTCCGGGGTGGCGTCGGTGAGGTAGGCGTAGCCGCGGCTCAGGTCGAAGCGGACGTCGTTGATGAAGCTGCGCGGCCCGGCGACCGAGCGGGGCAGCGGGATGGTGCGGACGATCCGGTCGGTGGCGAGGTCGATGGCGACCAGCTTCGGCCCGCCGTAGGGCGCGTCGGCCCACTCGATGCGGCCGGTGTCCACGACCCACAGCCGTTCGGCGGCGTCGACGACCACGCTCTGCACGCCGAGGAAGTGCCGCTCGGGGCGTGAGGTGTCCGGCCGGTTGACGGCCCGGTCGGGGTAGGCGACGGCCTTGCCGTCCCGGATCTCGGCCACGGAGAACGGGACCTCGTCGCCCCAGCGCGGGAAGTTGACGAAGATCCGGCCCGAGCGGGACACCGTGACCCCGGTGGGCATCGCGCCGTCGAAGGTCGCGACCGTCTCCAGCCGGGGCCGGCGGTGGCCGCCGCCCGTGCCGGGGCGGGCCGCGGCCGGCGCGGCGCCGGCCGCCAGGGCCCCTCCGACCACGAGGGACAGGCCGAGGACCGCCCTGCGGCCAGGGCCGGTGTGCGAGGTGGGGGAGGGTGTGGACATGGGTGTCTCCAGTGTTTCTCGTCGCCCTCGTGACCGCGGGGGTCGTGAGGTGCCGGTCGGTACCGGTCCAGTGGACCGCGGGCGGACCCGGCACGCTTCCGTCGAATGACTGAGTGCCAGAACCCGTCGACCGCCGGGAGCTCGCGGTCCCCCGGCGGGACGGTCTACAGCTCGATCTCGGCCAGCCGCTCGATCTCGATGCCGTTCACCGTGAGCTCCGCCGCCCGTTCGGCGAAGGCCCGCAGGTGGGCGCTGGCGGAGTGGGCCCGCAGGTGTTCCTCGCTCTGCCACACCTCGTGCATGACGAGCAGGCCGGGGTCGTCCAGCCCCTGGTGCGGCACGTAGGTGAGGCAGCCGTCCTCCTGGCGGGTGGCGGCCACCAGGGCGGGCAGCGCGTCCCGCAGTTCCTGTTCCTTGCCGGGGCGGGCCTTCATGCGGGCGACGAGGACGATGGGCCCGGTGTGACGGTCGGTCATGTGCTTCTCCTGAGTGGGGTGGTCCGTCGGAAGGGGGCGGCCGGTGGATCAGGCCAGGCGTCCGCCGCCGTCCACGTGCAGGACGGTGCCGGTGACGTACGGGTTGTCGATGGCGAACAGCACCGCGGCGACGAGGTCGTCCGGGGTGCCGACCCGGCGGGCCGGGTTGCTCGCGGCCACCGACTGAAGGAACGCCCGCTTGTCCGCGCCGAGCTTGTCCCAGGCGCCGCTGTCGACGATACCCGGGGACACGGCGTTGACCCGGAGCGGCGCGATCTCCACGGCGAGGGCCTGCACCAGGAAGGCGAGGGCGCCGTTGGTGGTGGCCATCACGGTCCGCTCCGGTGCGGGGCGCCAGGCCGCCACGCCGGAGAAGAAGGTGAGGGAGCCGCCCTCCCGGGCCTGCCCGGCCAGGTGCTTGGCGAGGAACAGGGGGCCGGTCACCTTGGCCGCGAAGGCCCGCTGGACGTCCTCGGGGACGAGTTCGGACAGCGGTCCGTTGGCCGGCACGGCCGCCGTGGACACGAAGTGGTCGAAGGCGCCGGCCTCCTCGGCCAGGTGCGCGATCGACGCCTCGTCGGTGATGTCGAAGCGGACGGTACGGGCCGTGCCCGGCAGTTCGGCGGCCGTCTGCTCCAGCTTGGCGAGGTCGGGGCCGGCGAGGACCAGGTCGGCGCCCTCGGCGGAGGCGGTACGGGCGAGGTGGCGTCCGATGGCCGAGCCGGCCCCGACGACGACGAGACGCTGGCCGGCGCGCTTGAGGGGGGCGTCGGCGGGGGTGGTGGACGTGCTGCTGCTCACGGGGTTCTCCTTCGGCGGGACCGGCACCGGGCCGGTGTGCGGGGCGGGATCAACTCTCGCCCGGCTAGGGCGATGAGGCCAATGCTTGTTTTTGCGGGAATCCATGAACTGCGCGCATGGCAGCGGACACGTGTGAGCGGGACGGCAGGCGGGGGGGCGGTGGTCAGCCGACGACGGCGTTCAGCAGGGGTGCCCCGTCCGCGTAGCGCCGCAACTGCCGCACCAGGAAGGCCGCGGAGTCCTCCGCGAAGGCGTCGGTGAACGCGCCGACGTGCGGGGTGATCAGTGCCTCCGGCTGCTGCCACAGCGGATGCGCGTCGGGCAGCGGCTCGGGTGCCACCACGTCCAGTGCCGCCCGCAGCCGCCCGGAAACCACCTCACGGGTCAGGGCGTCGGTGTCGACCAGTTCGCCCCTGCCGACGTTCACCAGGATCGCGCCGTCCTTGAGCGAGGCCAGCCGGTGGGCGCCGAACATGCCGCGGGTCTCCTCGGTCAGCGGCGCGCACAGCAGCACGGCGTCCGCCGCGGGCAGCAGGGACGGCAGGTCCCGCGCGGCGTGCACGGGTGCGTCACCACCGGGCCGGGCGGAGCGCGCGACCCGGACGAGGTCGCAGCCGAAGGGTTCCAGCAGTTGCGCGACGGCGGTCCCGACGGCTCCGGCCCCCACGACGACCACCCGCTTGCCGCGCAGCGTCAGGCGGCCGGCCGGGGCCCGGGCACCTGTCCGCTGCCCGCGTGCGAAGCGGGGAATCCGGCCCGCCGCGGCCAGCAGCAGGGTCACCGCCAGCTCCGCGGTCGCCTCGGCGTGCACACCGCGCCCGGTGCACAGCAGGGCGCCCGGCGGCAGCAGGCCCAGGTGCGGGGTCAGGTAGTCATGGCCGGAGCTGAGGACCTGCAGCACCTCGAGACGCCTGGCACGGGCGACCATCGCGACCAGCGTCTCGTAGCCGCCCGCCCCGGGGTGACCGGTGAGGAAGCGGACCTCCTCGGGCGGCGTGGGACAGGTCTCCGTGCCGTCCCAGTAATGGCAGTCGAGTCCGTCGGGCAGCGCCGGCAGGTCCTTCGGCTCGTACGGGATCCACACCACCGGTCTCATGGGAAGACTCCTCGACAGGTCGTCGCACCCGGCTCCTGGGCATCGGCGTGCGCCGGGCTCCGATCCCCGGAGCCCGAGATACATGTTCTACGGGGACCGCCAAAGTGAAACACATGTGCCCCACCGGGTGTGCTCCTGGCCCCCGGCCCTGACCGTCCCTCATGAGTCACGCCGCCCCGGCCCGTAAGTCGTTAGACGGATTCCCGCGCCGCCGAGCCCCGTGAAGCTGGACCCGTACTCGGCGCCGCACCCGCGGCCCGCCCACCGTGGAGGGAAAGAACCATGCCGTTCATCACCGTCGGCCAGGAGAACACCACCGACATCGAGCTGTACTACGAGGACCACGGCACCGGCCGTCCGGTCGTCCTGATCCACGGCTACCCGCTGGACGGACACTCCTGGGAGAAGCAGACCGCCGCGCTGCTGGACGCCGGTTACCGGGTCATCACCTACGACCGCCGCGGTTTCGGCCGCTCCTCGCAGCCCACCACCGGCTACGACTACGACACCTTCGCCGCCGACCTCAACACCGTCCTGGAGACCCTCGACCTCCAGGGTGTCACCCTCGTCGGCTTCTCCATGGGCACCGGCGAGGTCGGCCGCTACCTCGGCACCTACGGCTCCGCCCGTGTCGCCAAGGCGGCGTTCCTCGCCTCCCTGGAGCCCTTCCTGCTGAAGACCGACGACAACCCCGACGGCGCCGCCGACCAGGCGTTCTTCCAGGACATCTCCGACACGGTCAAGAACGACCGCTACGCCTACTACACCGCCTTCTACCGGGACTTCTACAACCTGGACGACAACCTCGGCACCCGGATCGGCGAGGAGGCCGTCCGCAACAGTTGGAACACGGCCGCCGCCGGTGGCTCCTACGCCGCCTCCGCCGCGCCCCTGACCTGGCCGACCGACTTCCGTGCCGACATTCCCAAGATCGACGTGCCGGCCCTGATCCTGCACGGCACCGCCGACAACATCCTGCCCATCGACTCGACCGCCCGCCCCTTCCACAAGGCCCTCCCGCACGCCGACTACGTCGAGATCGACGGCGCCCCGCACGGCCTGCTGTGGACCCACGCCGCCGAGGTCAACGAGGCGCTCCTCGCCTTCCTCGCCAAGTGATCCGGCGCCGGCGGCCTTCCCGGGAGGGGAACGCCGCCGGCCGCGCACCGCGAGAGCCCCCCGGGACACCTGCCCGGGGGGCTCTCGCGGTGGGTGGCCGCTGGGGGGGGGCGGGCCGGCGCGTCGGGTACGCCGCCGATGGCCAGGATCAGCCCCTCGCCCACCAGGCCGGCCCGGCCTCCGCATGCGTCACGGGACCGGTGTTCGCACCGATTCATCCGCAGTCGTTCTACCGATGCGCGGCCGGGTGGGGGCTGCCCAGGATGGAGGACGTGAATACGCGCACCTGACCGAAAAGCGCGCACCCGACGGGAGAGAGAGCACCCGATGAGCGACAGAAGTGCCTTCGCCGGCCCCGGGACCCGGGACGGCCGTGTTCCGCCGGTCCTCGTCACGACGGTCCGGCGGCTGTTCGCCCCCACGGGTCCCGACACGTTGCGCTGCCGCCTGCGCTACACCCTGGACGATCCCTACGCCGTCGCCCTGGACCTCTTCGTGGACCCGGCGACCGACCTGCGCGTGACCTGGGTCGTCTCCCGCGAACTGCTGGACCGGGGAACGCGGGGCGCCAGCGGGGTCGGCGACTTCCGGGTCCGGCCGGTCGGCGACCGGTACGGGACGGCCGGTGCCCTCCGTCTCACCCTTCTGCGTCCCGAGGGCCGGGTGTGCCTGGAGACCGGGCTGAACGGTGTACGGCGGTGGCTGGACGCCACGTACGCCCTGGTACCGGCCGGCCACGAGAGCCGGCTGCTCGACTGGGACGCCCTGGAAGCCGCTCTGCTGGGACGCGGCGGACGTCCCGCCTGACCAGTTGCTGCTGCCGGGGGAAGCAGGCGGCCTGGGCGTTCCGTGGACGTGTGCCCAGGCCGTGTCCATCGTCGCCGATTCACACGTGTGTGCATAGAGGGGTTTGAGACATGTGCCCGTGCCAGGGGCACGGGTTTCGTCCGGTACGTCGGTCGATCGACCGAAGCGCGGTGATCCGCCCCCGGGTTCACTCGGTCCCGGATCACCGACGCGTCCGCCCCGGGTACGGGGCGGCCGACAGCCAGACGGGAGCCTTCCGTGCCCGCCCCCTCCGCCTTCTCCGCGCCGCCGCCCGACGGCCCCGGCCGCCGTGCCGTCCCGCGCCGCTTCTCCACCGCCCGGCGGCAGCTCGCCGCCCTCGGCGGCATCACCCTGCTCGCGGTCCTCGCGGCCACGGCCAACGCCACGGCCCCGGCCGCTCCGACGGCTCCCCCGGCACCGCACCGGGCCCGCCTCCAGGTGTCGCGTGGTGCGGAGACGTACGGCGTGGCACCGGTCGGCAGTCAAACAACCGATGCCGCTCCCGCCGCCCGCTGACACGGTGGCGGCGGCAGGCCCCCCCCCCGGGGCCGCCCGTCCGCACCGCGGCGGTGCGGAAGAACGAAAGGAACAACCACATGACCAGTACGTCCGCCCCGACCGGTCTCGTCCTGATCGACACCGTCAACGAGGTCTTCGCCGAGGGAGGCAAGGGCTACCCGGGCTTCAAGGCGGAGTTCGACCGCATCGGCACCCTGGACAACCTCAGGCGGCTGCTGGCCGGTTTCCGGAACAAGGGCTACCCCGCCTTCTTCTCGCCGATGTCCTACACCGACGAGGAGTACGACGACTGGAAGCACCGCTCCGGCATCCACCGCATGATGTTCGACAACCGCATGTTCGAGGCGGGTAGCTGGGGAGCCGAGTTCCACCCCGATCTCCGGCCCGGCCCCGGTGACGTGACGATCGCCCCGCACAAGAACCTCGACGTCTTCGCCACCACCGACCTCGACATCCAGCTCAAGCGCCGCGGCATCGAGCACATCGCCGTGGCGGGCATGATCGGGACGATGTGTGTGGAGTCCACCGCCCGCAGCGCCATGGAGCGGGGCTACCGGGTGACCCTCGTGAAGGACGCCACCGCGCCCGACGGCGGCGCCGACTCCTACGAGCAGATGGTGAACCGTTACGCGCTCATCGCCCACGACGTGCTCACCACCGAGGAACTGCTGTCCCGCGCCGGTTTCTGAGGCACGGACGCGTCCGTCCCCCGGCCGGCCCCCCTTCCCCGACAGCACGAGCAAGGCGCGCGACGCGCGTCGAAGGGATCACCTCCATGGCGACCTCCTTTCCCGAGATCGGCGACCGACCCGAGGACCTCGTCGGCCTGGCCTCGGTCCGGCTGACCGACGAGCAGCTCGCCCGGGCGGTCCGGTACGCGGAGCCGGAGGAGGTCGCCGGCGGACAGGTGCTGTTCGATGTCGGCGACGACTGCGGCGACCTCCTCCTGTGCGGCAGCGCCCGGCTGGAGGCGGTGCGGCCGTCCCCGGCGCCGGGCCGGGACGAGGTCCTGCTGCGGTACGGGCCCGGCCAGTTCGTCGGTGAGCTCGGGCTGCTCACGGGGCAGCGCCGGCACCTGCGGGTACGGGTGCGCAGGCCGGGCACCGTGCACCGGGTGGGCGCCGGGTCGTTCCGGCTGCTGATGGCGCGGGAGACCGAGCTGTCGGACCTGTTCCTGCGCTCCTTCCTGGCCCGGCGGCGGCTGCTGCGGCAGGCGACCGCCCAGACGCTGCGGATGGTGGGCGACCCGGAATCGGCCGAGGGCCTGCGGCTGCGCACCTTCCTGGCCCGCCAAGGGGTCGCCCACTCCTGGGTGCCGGACGGCTCAGCGGAGGGGACGGCCCTGCTCGGGGCCGCCGGACTGACCGCGGCCGACCTGCCGGTCGCCTCGATCGGGGCCGAGGTGCTGACGGGCGTCACCCCCGGCGCGCTCAGCGAGCGGCTGAACCTCTCCTTCCGCGACACCGGCAGCGGTACGGCCGACCTGACCGTGGTGGGCGCGGGGCCCGCCGGGCTGGCGGCCGCCGTGCACGGGGCCTCCGAGGGGCTGGAGACGGTACTGCTCGACGCGGTGGCCACCGGCGGCCAGGCCGCCACCAGCGCGCGCATCGAGAACTACCTCGGCTTCCCGTTCGGGCTGAGCGGCGCGGACCTCACCGCGCGCGCCGCCGTGCAGGCCCTGAAGTTCGGCGCCAGGATCGCCAGTCCGTGCACCGTCGTCGCGCTGGAGCCGGGCACCGGTGAGCACCTGGTCACCCTCTCCGACGGGGCACGGATCCGGACCCGGGCCGTGGTCCTCGCCACCGGCGCCGCCTACCGCGCCCTGCCGGTCGACCGGTGGAGCGAGCTGACCGGGCGCGGCATCCACTACTCGGCCACGGACATGGAGGCGCAGACGGTGGCCGGAGCCCCGGTAGCCGTCGTCGGCGGGGCGAACTCGGCGGGGCAGGCGGCGCTGCACCTCGCGCGCCACGCGCGGAAGGTCACCCTGGTGGTGCGCGGTGCCGGCCTGGGGACCCGTATGTCCGCCTACCTGGTGGACCGCATCCTCGGAGACCCGCGCATCACGGTCCTGACGGACACCCAGGTCTCGGCGCTGCACGGTGCCGAGCGGCTGGAGGCGGTGACGCTGGCCCGGCACGGCGGCCCGGTGCGCCGGATCTCCTGCGCCGGACTGTTCTGCTTCATCGGCGCGACCCCGGCCACCGACTGGCTGACCGGGGTCGCGCTGGACGACAACGGGTTCGTCCGCACCGACCTCGCGCTGTCGGACACGGACCTGGGGCCCCGCTGGCGGGACGCGGGGCGCGCGCCGCTGCCCTACGAGACGAGCGTGCCGGGTGTGTTCGCCGCGGGGGACGTGCGGACCGCGTCGCTGAAGCGGGTGGCCGCCGCCGCCGGCGACGGTGCGAGCGCCGTCCGGTCGGTGCACCAGTACCTGGCCCTGTCCGCCCGGACCTGACCGGTCACCGGCGCGCCGCCCCGGAGCGCCCGTGTGCCGGTGGGCCCCACACGGATACGTGTGTCACTTCGACCTCTGCACCGGGAGTAGGGCAAGCTCCCGGCCTTCGATACCTTCGCAGATACATATGCCGATACATAGGCGCCGTACGCACACGTGCCGGCTTTCCGGACGGCGTGTCCGCCGGCCTCGGCCGTGCGGTGTGCGTGCGGTGCGCCGACAGGAGGAGGGCTCATGCCCGACGTCCCGCTCAGTGAGAGCATCGTCCGCGTCGACGACCGGGTGTTCCTGGTCTCGGGGAGCAACACCAACTGGGTGATCGTCAAGGAGGGCGACGCGGCCCTTCTCATCGACACCGGTTACCCCGGTGACCACGACCGGGTCGTCGCCTCGCTCGGTGCCGTGGGTGTCCGGCCGGGCGGTCTTGCCGCGATCCTCGTCACCCACGCGCACAACGACCACATCGGCGCGGCCGAGCGGCTGCGCACCGCGCACGGCGTTCCGGTCCTCATGCACGAGCGTGAGGTGCCGCACGCGCGGCGCGAGTTCCTGCACCAGGTGTCGGTCGGCGCGGTGCTCGCCAACGCCTGGCGCCCCGGCGTGGTGCCGTGGGCGGTGCACGCCGTCCGCTCGGGGGGCACGGCGCACGTGCCCGTGGCCGAGCCCCAGGCGTTCGGTACGACGGGCGCCCTCGACCTGCCCGGCGCGCCGGTGCCCGTGCACACGCCGGGGCACACCGGCGGCCACTGCGCGTACCACCTCCCCTCGCTGGGCGTCGTGGTCAGCGGGGACGCGCTGGTCACGGCCCATCCGACGTCCCGGAAGACCGGTCCGCAGATGCTGCCCGGCATGTTCCACGCCGATGTGCCCACCGCCCTCGACGCCCTGTCGGCGCTGGAGACGCTGGACGCCGACACCGTCCTGCCCGGCCACGGGCCCCTGCACCGGGGCTCCGTCCACGACGCGGTCGCACGGGCCCGGGAGCGGGCCGCGTGGTAGGGACGCCCCCGCCCCCGCCTCAAGGCGCCGCCCACTAACCGTCCACAAGGCGGCTCCAAGCTGGTGGCACGTCCGGCGGGAGGGCGTTTCCCGCCCGGCCCGGTCGTCCGCCGGCGCACCGTGACCGCCCGGCCGCACGGCCGGGCACCATCCGAACCGACAGGAGATCCCATGTCCGCCTACCTGGCCGACCAGGCCGAGACCCAGTACGTGACGGGGCCGCGCGGCGAACGCTTCGCCTACCGACGCTTCGGACGGGCCGGCACCCGGCCGCTGGTCCTGCACATGCGTCTGCGCGGGACGATCGACCACTGGGACCCGGCGCTGCTGGACCTGCTCGCGGCCGAGCGGGAGGTCGTCGTCTTCGACAACCGCGGCACCAGCTTCTCCACCGGTGAGCCGCCGTCCACGATGGAGGGCCTGGTCGACGGCTCCCTGGCCTTCATCGGCGCCCTGGGGCTGACGGACATCGACGTCCTGGGCTGGTCGATGGGCGGCATCGTCGCCCAGGGCGTGGCCCTGACCGCCCCCGGTCTGGTGAACCGGCTGGTGGTGGCCGGCAGTTCGCCCGGCGGTGTGCCCGACCTGCCCGCGCCGCCGGCGCGCGTCGCGCAGATCACCGGCAAGGGGGCCAACGACGACGAGGATTTCCTCTACCTGTTCTACCCGGAGACGGAGAAGGCGCGGGCGGCCGGGCTGGCCTCGCTGCGCCGCCTGGACCGGCGGCTGAGGGAGTCGAAGGCCGCGGTGGGTCCCGAGGCGTTCCGCGGCCAGATCGCGGCCATCGGCGGTTTCCGCGGGTACTGGGACCGGCAGGCCGAGCTGACCCTTCCGGTGCTGGTCGCCAACGGCGCCCACGACGTGATGATCCACGCCTACGCCACGTACGCGATGTCCCAGCGGCTGCCGGACGCCAAGGTCGTCCTCTACAGCGACGCCGGGCACGGCTTCCTCTTCCAGCACGCCGAGGACTTCGCCCGCGAGGTCAACGGGTTCCTGGGCCGGTGACCGGCGCCGGACACCGGGGGTCGCGGGTGTCCGTCAGGCGATCTCGTCCATGTGGTCCTCCACCCAGTCGCGCAACTGCGCCAGGGGCTGCGCCACGCTGTGCCCGAGCGCGGTCAGTTCGTACTCGACGTGCAGCGGCACCGCGGGGTAGACCGTCCGCTCCACGAAGCCCCGCTCCTCCAGGCGGCGCAGCGTGGCGGTGAGCACCTTGGGGCTCACCCCTTCGAGCCGCTTCTGCAGGGCCCCGAAGCGCTGCGGTCCCTCCTCCATGGCGCCGATGGCCAGCGCCGACCACTTGTTGGCCAGGAGGTCGAGCACCTCGCGGCACGGGCACTGGGCGGCGTACACGTCGTGATGGTCGTGCCGCTGGGACTCGCAGAGCGTCACCATGGGGTCTCCCTTTCCTGAATCACCTGTCCCACCAGCTTACTTCCCCTGGGGAAGTAGTCTCCCTTGCAGGTTACTACCTCCTCAGAGCTACGTTACGGGCACGGCGGAAGCCCGCCGTGCCATACCAGGAGGAACAATCATGAACCAGCTCCCCGAGACCATGCCGGCCGTCGCCTACCGCAAGAGCCTGCCGGTGGACGACGCGGAGAGTCTCCTCGACACGACCCTGCCGGTGCCGCAGCCAGGGCCGCGCGACCTGCTCGTGCGGGTCGAGGCCGTCGCGGTCAACCCGGTCGACTACAAGATCCGGCAGAGCAACGACCCGGGCGGTGAGCCCAAGGTCCTCGGCTGGGACGCGGCGGGCACGGTCGTCGCCGTCGGCGCCGAGGTCGAGTCGTTCCAGGTCGGCGACGAGGTGTTCTACGCCGGTGCCCTCGACCGGCCCGGCGCCAACTCCCTGTACCACGCGGTGGACGAGCGCATCGTCGGGCACAAGCCCGCCTCGCTCTCCTTCGCGGAGGCCGCCGCCCTGCCGCTGACCTCGCTGACCGCCTGGGAGGGCCTGTTCGAGCACCTCGGGCTGCACACCGACGCCCTGAAGCAGTCGGGCACCCTGCTGGTCACCGCCGCCGCGGGCGGTGTCGGCGCCATGGTCTCCCAACTGGCCCGCGCCCTGACCAGCCTGACGGTGATCGGCACCGCCTCCCGCCCCGAGACCGTCGAGTTCGCCCGGCGGATGGGCGCCGCGCACATCGTCGACCACCGCCGGCCCCTCGCCCCGCAGGTGCGCGAAGTGGCCCCGGACGGCGTGGACTTCGTCTTCGGCACCACCGGCACGGAGCAGAACCTGGCCGCCTACGCCGACATCGTCAGGCCCTTCGGCCGGATCGTGGCCATCGACGACTTCGGCTCGGTCGAGATCGGCCTGCTGAAGTCGAAGAGCATCTCCTTCCACTGGGAGTTCATGTTCACCCGCTCGCTGCACCGCACCGCCGACCAGGCCGAGCAGGGCCGCATCCTGGACCAGATCGCCCGGCTGGTGGACGCCGGCATCCTCACCACCACGGCCACCACCGACCTCGGGAAGATCACCGCGGCGAACCTGCGGGAGGCGCACCGCGTCCTGGAGTCCGGCAAGGCCATCGGCAAGATCACGATGACCGGCTTCTGACGGTCCCGGGGCCGTCCTGGGCACCACGGGGAGGGCGCGGACGCGACACTCCACAGTCCTTCCACTTCCGGTGCCTAGGGTGGCCGAGGCGGCGCACCCGCGCCGTATCCCCCCGGCCGCCGCCCCGTGCGCGGCCGTCGGGGCCGACCCGGTCACCGCACCGTCCGCCGTCGGCGGACCGGCACCCGCGGCCACGCCGGTCCGCCGACGAACGGAGCCCACGCCATGCTGGCCATCGACGTCTTCACCAGTGACTACAAGCCCATCGCCGCCACGGCACCGGGCTGGGACAGCGGCGTGGGAGCGACCTGGCCGGCCAGTACGGCGACGCTCGTCCACGGCCGGCGGGAGGCCGTGCTCGTCGACGCGCTCATCACCGTCGCCGAGGCACACCGCCTGGCCGACTTCGTCCGCGCCACCGGCAAGGTCCTCACGACCGTCTACGTCACCCACGGCCACGCCGACCACTTCCTCGGCCTGCCGGTCGTGCTGGACGCCTTCCCCGAGGCCGTCGCGGTGGCGCTGCCCGAGGTCGTGCCGCACGCCGAGGCGCAGCTCACCGGGCCGGTCCTGGCGTACTGGGAGTCACTGTTCCCCGGGGCCCTGCCGGCCGCGCCCGTGGCACCCCGGGCGCTGACGGGGGACGTCATCGAGCTGGAAGGACACGAGCTGAGGCCGGTACGGGTCGGGCAGAGCGACACCGACCCGTCGACCGTCCTGCACGTCCCGGACCTCGACGCCGTGGTGGGCGGCGACGTCGCCTACAACGGCATCCACATGTGGCTGGCGCAGACAGACAGCCGAGCGCGCGAGCGCTGGCTCGGGGCCCTGGACACGCTGGAGGCGCTCCGGCCGGCCCGGCTGGTCGCCGGCCACCAGCCCCCCGGCGCCGACGACCGGGACGCCGCCGCCGTCATCGCCGCCTCCCGCCGCTACCTGACCGACTTCGAGGCGGCGGTGGAGGCCGGCGCCGATGCCCGCGACGTGGTCCGGGCGATGAACCGGGCGCACGGAGACCGCGGCAACCCCTACACCCTGTACGTCTCCGCAGCCGCCCAGTTCCCGCCGGGGGACTGACCTCCGCGGCGTCCTCAGGGCGTCCCCGTGTCACCGAGCGCGTCGCGCAGTTGCGCCCGGTTGGTGATGCCCAGCTTCGGATACGTCTGGTACAGGTGGAAACCGATGGTGCGGGCGGAGAGCAGCAGCCGCTCCCCTATCTGCCGGTTGGTCAGCCCCGTGGCCGCCAGCCGGGCGATCTGCAACTGCTGGGGCGTGAGCCGGTCGATTCCCCGCGAGGCACCGTCGCCCCCGCGCACGGCGACACCGCAGGCCCGCAGTTCGGCGGCGGTCCGCTCCTCCCACGGCCGCGCGTTCAGCGCTTCGAAGACGGTGAGTGCCCGGGACAGCTCCGTGCGCGCCTCCCCCGTACGCCGTCTGCGCCGCAGCCACTGCCCGTACTCGAGCTGGACGACCGCCCGCTCGAAGGGCCACTGTTCCGTGGCGGAATCGCCGAGCGCGGCCCCGAACAGCTCCGCCGCCCGGTCGTCCTCGGCGAGGACGGCCTCGGCCCGGCGGGTGAGCAGCAGCAGCCGCGGGGACATCCGCCCGTCCAGCCGCCGCCGCGCCGCGGCCAGCACCTTTGCCGCGTCCTGCCGCTTGCCGACCCGCACGGCGGCTGCGGCGAGATCACCGAGCGCGTAGTAGGACGCGTGGTAGTGCACGGGGCTCGGCTCGGGTCCGACGGTGAACAGTCCGCGCAGCAGTTCGTACTCCAGTGGGTGGTTGCCCTCGACGCCGGCCACGAGCGCGCGGACCCAGCGGGCGCGGACCCAGAGGGCGCGGCCCTGGGCCGGGTCCACCCCGGCCACGGCCCGGTCGATCATCTCCCTGGCCTCGCCGGCCCGGCCGCGCAGCGCCAGCAGGGCCGAGGTGACGTACATCGCGGCGCGGCCCGCCATGTCGAGGCCGTTCTCGGCGGCGACCCGCCGGGCGTCCTCGGCGCAGGACCAGGCGGCCTCCCAGGCACCGGCCTCGAACTGGGCCAGGGCGAGCGCCTGCCCGAGGGTGGCGTTGGACCCGGCCGTGGTCACGGCGTTGAGCCGTTCCATCGCCTCGCCGAGCAGCCGGACCGCGACGGTGGTCTCGTCCAGGACCCACGCACCGGCGCCCAGCACGGTCAGTTGCTCGGCGTTCCGCTCCGGCCGCGCCAGACAGTCCCGGAGGAACGCGAGCAGCCCCTCGCGGTCCCCGTGAGGGTCGCAGCAGGCGCGGGTCCAGAGCTGGTCGTGGTCGTTGCCCACGTCGACGGGGATGCGCGCCAGGAGCCCGAGCATGCGCTGCCGGTAGGTGTCGTCACCGGTGTTGTAGGCGATGATGGCGGCGTGCCCGAGGGCGACCAGCGCCGCGTCCGGCGCCCGGTCCACCGTCTCGTCCGCCAGGGGCAGCAGGTGGGACAGCGCGGCCTTCTGCCGGGTGGTGGCGGCGAGCGCCCAGCCCGTCCACAGGGTGGCCGACCTGAGCATCGCCCGGTCGTCGGTGGCCGCCGCGACCCCGCCCGCCAGCTTCTCCACCCACAGGGGCTCACCCGCGTTCATCGCCAGGTCGCAGGCGTCCAGCAGCCGCCGGGCCCGTGCCTGACCGTCCGGGCTCAGTTCCGCGGCCCGCTCCAGGGCCGCGGCGGCCACCCGGTAGCCGCCGCGTCGCCGTGCGCGCCCCGCCGTCCGCACCAGCGCCGCCGCGATGTCCTCGTCCGGGACCAGGGTGGCGGCCGCCCGGTGCCATGCCTGCCGGTCGGGGTCGTCGCTCAGCAGGCCGGCGAGTGCGAGGTGCGCCTGCCGGCGCTCCTCGAAGGGGGCCGAGCCGTAGACGGCCGACCGCACCAGCGGGTGCCGGAAGACGACCCGGCCGCTCTCCACCCGCACCAGGCCGGCCTGCTCCGCCACCGACCACGCGTCCGGCCCCCCGGAGGCGGAGGCGGCCAGGAGCGCGGCCGGCATGTCCGGGGCGTCCGCGGCGGCCGCGTACAGCAGGATCCGGCGGGTCAGCGGCGGCAGCCCCGCCAGCCGCTCGGCGAACACGCCCTCCAGGCGTTCGGTGAGCGGCAGGGCGCCGACCGGTCCGACGGGCCGGGCCGCCGGGTCCCCGGCGCCGGCCCGGGCCAGTTCCACCAGCGCCAGCGGATTGCCGTCGGCCTGCCGCAGGACGCGCTCGCGCAGCGGGCCGCGCGGGGCGTGCGGCTGGGCGTCGAGCAGCCGCTCGGCCGCCCGGTCGTCCAGTGGCCGTACCGGCAGGCGCACGAAGTCGGTCCCGAACTGCCGGGGCACGGTGTCGCCCCGTACGCCCGACAGCAGGGTCACCGGCTCACCGGTCACCCGGCGCGCGACGAAGGCCAGCGCGTCCAGGGAGCAGGCGTCGATCCACTGCGCGTCGTCGGCGACGAGGAGCACCGGCCGGCGGGCGGCGGCGTCGGACAGCAGGGTGAGCGCGGCGAGGTTGATCAGGAGCCGCTCGGGCCGGTCGTCGGCCGCCGGCGGCGCGTTCTCGGCGCGTCCGAAGGCGCCCAGCAGCGCACGGCGCTGGGCGTCCGGCAGACCGGCCGCCTCCGGCAGCAGGGGGGCCAGCATCTGGTGCAGCGCGGCGAAGGCGAGTTCCCGCTCGCCTTCGTGCCCGGTGCACCGCAGTACGCGCCTGCCGTGCGCCGCGGCCTCCTGGGCCGCCGCGTCGAGGAGGGTGCTCTTGCCGGTCCCGGCCTCCCCCAGGAGGACCAGGGACGGGGGCCCTTCCCGCCGGGGGGTGAGGACGAAGTCGCGCAGACGGGACAGTTCGGCGTCGCGGCCGAAGATCTCCGTCGTCGGCGGGGCCTGCTCGCCGCCGGTCACCATGGCTCCTTCCCGCCGCGTCCCAAAGGACTCGAAGATCGTTGGGGGCGCGACACTATCAAGCGGTTTTCTGCGGTTCGCCACCGCTCGCACTCTTCGGCGCTTACGCGGGGAACGTCCCTCCCCGCCTCTGGCGACCGGAGGCGCGGGGCCGGGACGCGGCCGGACGACCAGTGGGCCTCCCGGGCCGACGGCAGACCAGTCAGGTTACTTATACGGCCGCTGCCCGACCGACCTATATTCGCGCTTGAGGCCGGGGAAGCCGTACGCCCGCCGAGCGCGGACGACGGGGTCCGCGGCAGTGGCGGACCATTTGACACCCGTCAAACTGACCGGCCATATTCGCACTGTCACACTCGCGTTCACAGCACTGCCCGGCACGGCCGTCTCCGCCCGGTCGAACAGCGACTGTGCACCAGCCGACGTCCGAGGGGAGACCACCGTTGCCCAGGCCCCGATCCGTGACGGGCGATCCGGCTCCCGCTCCGGTGTCCTCCACCGCGCCCGCCGGCCCGGCACCGCGGGACCGGACGGCGGTCCGCTTCTCGGTCCTCGGCCCGGTCCGGGTCTGGCGCGGCGACGACGAACTGCCGGTCCGGCCGAAGCAGCAACGGCTCGTCCTGGCGGCGCTGCTCGCGCGCGGGGGCCGGCCGGTCCCCCTGGCCGAGTTCATCGAGCTGCTGTGGCAGGACCGGCCGCCGGCCAGTGCCGCGAACTCGGTGCACCGGTACATCGGCGCCCTGCGCCGGCTGCTGGAACCGGATCTTCCCGCCAGGTCGGCGGGGCGGTGGCTCACCCGGCAGGCCGGCGGCTACCGCCTCCGGGTCGACGCGGACAGCCTCGACCTGCTGCGGTTCAGGGACCTGGCCGACCGGGCCCGCGAGGCAGGCAGGGCCGGCGAACCGGCCGCGGCCGTGGACCTCTACGTCACCGCCCTCGGGCTGTGGCAGGACCGCTGCGCCGCGGGTCTCGAACCCGTCGGCCGGAGCCATCCCACGTTCGTGATGCTGGAGCACGAGTACGTGTCCGTGGTCTGCGAGGCGGCCGAGACGGCCGTCCGCTGCGGGCGCGCGCCGGCCGTCCTGACCCCGCTGCGCCAAGCCGTGGAGCGCCATCCGCTGGACGAGGCCCTGGTCTCCCACCTGCTGCTCGCCCTCGCCGACGACGGAAAGCAGGCCGAGGCCGTCTCCCTCTACCAGGACGTCCGCCACCGCCTGGCGGAGGAACTGGGGGTCGACCCCGGCCGCGAACTGTCCGCGGCGTACGAACACCTCCTGCGGGGGCGGGCGGCCACGGCGGCCGGGGCGGGCGGTCACGCCGACGGCACGGGCCGGGACGACCGGCCGGCCCAACGGCCCGCCGCCGCTCCCCTGACGCCCTCGCAGCTCCCGGCCGACCTGGCCTGCTTCACCGGCCGCCGGGAGGCGGTGCGGCAGGCGGTCGCACTGGCGGGAGAGCGCGGCGGTGCCCTGCGCGTCCTCGCCATCGACGGCATCCCCGGCGTCGGCAAGACCGCTCTGGCCGTGCACGTGGCGCACCGCGCCGTGCCCGACTTCCCCGACGGACAGCTCTACGTCGACCTGCGCGGCTTCACCCCCAACGGCGATCCGGCCGACCCCCACGAGGTCCTCGCCGGGTTCCTGGGGGCCTTCGACGTCCCCCGGCAGCGGATGCCGGACACCCTGGACGCGCGCGCCGCGCTGTACCGCAGCGTCCTGGCCGGCCGCCGGGTGCTGGTGGTCCTGGACAACGCCTGGAGCGCCGAGCAGATCGCACCGCTGCTGCCCGGCACGCCGGAGTGCATGGTCATCGTGACCAGCCGGGCCCGGCTGACCGGGCTGGCCGCCTCGCACGGCGCCCGGCTGACGACGCTGGAGGCGCTCTCCGCCGACGAGGCCGCGGCGGCCTTCGTCGAACGTGTCAAGGGGCTCAGGACGGACCTGGACGACACCTCCGTGCGGCGGATCGTCGACCGCTGCGGCAGGCTGCCCCTGGCCGTGGCCATCGTCGCCGCCCGCGCCGCGTCGTACCCGGAGCACCCGCTGCCGCGGATCGCGGCGGAACTGGCCCGCGCGGGCCGGAGCCTGGAGGGCTTCAGCGACGACCACCTCGACAACGACGTGCGCGCCGTCTTCTCGTGGTCCTACCGCACGCTGTCCGAACCGGCCGCCCGCCTCTTCCGGCTCCTGCCGCTGCACCCGGGCGACGACGCGAGCGTGAGCGCCCTGGCGAGCCTCGCGGGCACCACCCTGCCGGACACCGCCGCGGCCGTCGGCGAGCTGGTACGCGCCCGGCTGCTGACGGTGCTGCGACGCGACCGGTACCGGTTCCACGACCTGATCCTCGCCTACGCGAGCGAGCTGGGCGGCTCCGGCGGCGCGGCGCGCGCGGCCGCGCTGTCGCGGCTGCACGACCACTACCGGCAGACGGTGAGCGCGGCCAACCGGCTGCTGCGGTCCAGGGTGTACGAACCCGAGCCGCCCCCACCGCTGGACGGCGTCCAGGTCGAGTCCTTGTCCGACGAGGCCGCCGCCATGGCCTGGTTCGGCGCCGAGCGGCCGGTCCTCAACACCCTCGTGCAGGAGATGGCGGCACGCGGTGACGCCCGTGCCGCGTGGGAGACGGCCGTGTCGATGCAGCTCTTCCAGCAGCGGCTCGGCCTGTGGCAGGAATGGGCGGCCGGCATGGGCGGCGCCCTGGTGGCGGCCCGGCGGGCCGGGGACACCGAGGGGATCGCGCGGACGTGCCGGGGGCTGGCGGGCGCCCTGCTCTTCCGGGGCGACACCGACGCCGCGCTGCCCCTCCTGCACGAGGCGGAACGCGCGTTCGCGGGCCTCGGCATGACCCTCGAACTCGTGCACACCCTCCGCAACATCGGCTCCGTGTACATCGCCCGGGGCAGCTCCGGGCGGGCCCTCGCACACCTGGACCGGGCCCTGCGCCTGCTGCGCGTCCATCGCCATCCGTACCTGGAGGCGACCACCCTGGTCTGGGCGGGTGAGGCGCACCTGGACCTGGGGAACACCAACCGGGCTCTGGAGCTGGCCGAGGAATCGCTCGGCATCTCCCGGCGCTTACGCCTGGTCGACGCAGAGGGGCCCGCCCTGGGCGTGGTGAGCAAGGTGCACCAGCGGCGCGGGGACCTCGGGGCGGCGATCGCGGCCCGGCTGCGCGCCATCGAGCTCGCCCGTCGCCAGGGCCATGTGAGCGGAGCGGCGGAGGACCTGCTGCTCCTCGGGGAGCTGCATCTGGAAGCCGGCGCCCCCGAGGCGGCACGCCGCGCGTGGCACGAGGTGCTGGAGCTGACGGACGATCCGGACGCGCCGGTCGCCGTCACGGCCCGGGAACGGCTGGCCCGGACACCGCGTTGACGGAGACCGCGGCCCCGTCCCGGGCCGGTCCGCACGGGGGATATGAAGCACGGACCGGCCGGGGCCCGCCTCAGCCGCCGCCCAGCCTGGTGCCCTTGGTCTCGGTGACCGCGAAGGCCACGAAGAAGGCCGAGAGCAGGGCGAAGACAGCGTAGATCACGTACCCGGCCGACAGGTTCCACTCGGAGAGCGCCGGGAACGACTCGCTCACCGCCCAGTTGGCGATCCAGTTGAAGGCCGTGGCCACCGAGATCGCCGCCGCGCGGATGCGCAGCGGGAACATCTCGCCCACCATGACCCACAGCACCACGCCCCAGGACGCCGCGAAGAAGAACACGAAGGTGTGCGCGGCGACGAGCGCGACGCCCGCCTGGAGGTCCGGAAGAGCGATGTCGTCACCGCTGCCGGTGGTGCCGGAGAAGGCCCACGCCGCGAACGCCAGGGAGACGGCCATGCCCAGGGAGCCGGCCAGGGCCAGCGGCCGGCGGCCGACCCGGTCGATGAGCAGCATGGCGACGACCGTGCCCACGATGTTGATGACGGACGTGGACAGGCTGATCAGCAGCGACCCGGACTGGTCGATGCCGACGGACTGCCACAGCACGGACGAGTAGTAGAAGATCACGTTGATGCCGACCATCTGCTGGAAGACCGCCAGGCCGATGCCGGCCCACACCACCGGCAGCAGCCCGGCGCGTCCGCCGAACAGGTCACGGACACGGGGCTGGTAAGTGTCACGCAGCGAACGGGCGATCTCCGCCAGCCGGGCGTCCGCGTCGGTGTCCGGGCCCTCGATGTCCCGCACCGCCCGTGCGGCCTGCGCGAGCCGGCCCCGGGCCACCAGGTGGTGCGGGGACTCGGGGATGCGGGTGGACAGGACGAAGTACAGGACCGCGGGGACGAAGGCCGCGAGCAGCATCCACTGCCAGGCGTCGAGGGGGCCGAGCGCGCCCTCGCTGCGCCCGTCGGCGCCCTGGGCGATGGCCCAGTTGACGAGCTGGGAGGCGGTGATGCCGAGGACGATGGCGGCCTGCTGGAAGGAGGCGAGCCGGCCCCGGTACTCCGGTGGCGCGACCTCCGCGATGTAGGTGGGCCCGATCAGGGAGGCCAGGCCGATGGCGATGCCGCCGACGAAACGCCAGGCGCCCAGGTCCCAGGCGGAGAACGGCAGGGCTGAGCCGACGGCGGACACGGCGAAGAGGACGGCGGCCACCCGCATGACACGGAGCCGTCCGACGCGCTCGGCGAGCCGGCCCGCGACGGCCGCGCCCAGTGCCGAGCCGAGGAGGGCCACGGCGACGATGGTGCCGGTCCGTCCCGCGCCCACACCGAAGTGGTGCTGGATGCCGGTGACCGCGCCGTTGATGACGGCACTGTCGTAACCGAACAGGAAGCCGCCGAGGGCGGCCACGGCGGCGATGAACGTGACGCGGCCCAGCCTCGCGGTGGGCGGTGCCGCGACCGCGAGCGGCGGTGGAGGGGAGGAGACCATGGGTGACGAGCCTTTCGCTCAGGAGGCGGGGAGCCGGCGTCGGCGGTGGGACGCGCACGGCGTCCGGGCTGCCAGCCTGCGCGACCCGCGGTTCGCCGTGATCCGTCACATGACTGCGAAGCGACCGCCGCGCCCTGCCGGGGCACATGCCCCGGTACGTACCGCCCCGGGGCGGCGCTGCACACATGTGCCGCAAGCCCGGATGGGCAGTCGTTCAACCGATGCGCCCCCGGTCTGCACACCGGAGGATGACGTCCGTCATCAGCACACCGAAGGGCGGAGACCGCATGGGCACACAGGAGTCGGGGAACGAGCGCGGAAGGACCGCCGGCGGCTTCCGCCCCGTGCACCGCATGCGGGTACGCCGCCTGTTCACGAGCAGCGGGCCGGCCTGGCAGACCTGTTCCCTGCGCTACGACCCGGACGCCCCGTACTCCGTGCTGGTCGCCCTGCACCAACTGTGGCGGGCACCGGTCCGGTGGGAACTCTCACGGGACCTGCTGGCGCAGGCCGCCCACGGTCCCAGAGGGGCGGGGACCTACCGGATCTGGCCGTCGCGGCGCTCCTTCGCGTCCTCGCGGCCCAGGCTGTACTTCAGTTTCCAGACCCCCGCGGAGCGCGTCACCTTCGAGGCGGACCGGGCCGAGGTGCTGGACTGGCTGGACGGAACGTTCGCACGGGTGCCCAGGGGCACCGAGTCGGACCGGCTGGACTGGGACGGGCTGGAGGGGAAGCTGCTGGGCCGGCTGTGAGCGGGGCGGCCCGCCGAACCCACATGTGCGGGTTCCTCGGAAACATGCCACGTATCACCGGCGTGTCAGTCGTACGACCGATGGCAGGTGTGTGCCGGTCGCCTAAGGTGCGATCGTCCGGAAACGGCACCTGCAGCGGTGCCCCCGGTCACGCGATCACTCGGCCATGTCGACAACGCGGTGATGGGCAGATGAACACGGACTCGGCGCAGCCCCCCGAGGGGCCGGCGCACCCTCGACCTGGCGACGCGTCGCCGTCGTGTTCGCCGACGCGGCCGGAGACCGGACCTGCGCCCGGTCGGCGAGGCCACCGGTGACCCGGGCCGGCCGGTCCTGCTCGTGGCGGGCTCCATCGACGGGGACACGCTCTGGCGAGCGCTCTCCCTCGGCGTCACCGGAGCGCTGCGGGCCCGGCTCCACCCCGCCCGACCGGTGCGGCCGCCCCTTCCCCCTAGCGACTGGAGCACCGACGTGTCCCCCTCCGCCCCCGTGACCTGTCAGGTACCGTCCGGCCGGGTCTTCACCTTCTCGACCCACCGCGGTTCCGTCACCACCCGCCCGGCCGCGATCACCGACCACGAGGCCGTCGGTGCCATGCACACGCGCTCCAGTCTGGAGTCCCGCTACAACCGTTACCAGAGCGCCCGCGGTGGCCCCAGCCGACGTGAGTGGTCCGCCCTGATCCGCCCCGGCACCGGGGAGAGCTACGTCTCCCGGCCGGACACCGAGCCGCTGCGCGTCGTCTCGGTCTGCCACCTGCTGCACACGCCCACCGAGGGCGTCGGCGAACTCGGCATCCTCGTGGAGGACGCCTGGCAGGACCTCGGTCTGGGGACGGCCTTGGTACGGCACGTGCTGAACCGGTCCCGGTGCCTGGGCCTGCACACGGTGCTGGTGATGACCGGCTGGTCCAACCACCGCATGCGGGCCATCTGCCGCACACTCGGTTCCCGCACCCTGCGCGTCGACGGGGACATTCTCGAACTGGCCCTGCCGGCGGCCCCGTCGGCGACGGGTCCGTGTACGCGCGGACACGGCCGCCGGGCCCGGTGAGCCGCCCCGCCCCGGTGTCAGCGGCTGCGCTGCGGTGTCCCCCACGGCGTGCCGCAGGACTCGTCGTAGGCGTCCAGGGCGTCCCGGAGCGCGGCGCGCGAGGTGACGCCCAGCTTGGGGAAGACCCGGTAGAGATGCGCGCCGGCGGTGCGCGGCGAGATGTTGAGCTGGCGGCCGATCTCCTTGTTCGACAGCCCGCTGGCGGCGAGTTCGGCGATACGGCGTTCCTGCGCGCTCATCGCGACGCCGTTCCCCGAGTCGGGCACCCCGACGCCCACACCGGCGGCGCGCAGTTCGTTGCGGGCCCGCTGGGCCCACAGCGGTGCCTTCAGCCGCTGCTCGAACAGTTCCATGGCGGTGCTCAAGTGGACCCGGGCGGCCGTGTACTCCCGGCGGCGGCGCAGCCATTCGCCGTACAGCAGGCGCAGCCGGGCGTAGTCGTACGTCCACAGGTCGGCGTCGGGCAGCGCCAGCGCGGCCTCGTAGCGGGCGCCCGCCTCGTCGTCTGGGGCGGCGATGGCGGTGGCCAGGGCGAGGATGACCGCCAGGTGCGGGGAGACGGTGTCCAGTCGGGCCCGCTGTCCCGCCGCCACGTGTGCGCGGGCCTCGGCGGTGCGGCCGGTCCGCATCGCGGACTCGACGAGGTCCACGAACACGCGCTGGTAGTGGGGGAAGTGGGAGGGCAGTTCGCCCGGCGGGGTGACGGCGACCGCCTGCTGGTACGCCTCTTCGAAGTCGCCCCGGCCGATCGCGGCGCGGGCCCGGGTCTCCGGTACGGCCGCCAGCAGGAGCTGCATGCGCCGGGGCTGTGCCCAGGCGATGATGGTGTCGCAGTGCTTGCGCAGCGCCTCCTCGTCGCCGCGCCCGGAGGCGACCATGGCCAGGGCGTAGGTGAGGATGACGTGGATGAGCTGGTAGTCGTGTTCCGTGGCGTCCGCGATGCCCCGGGAGGCGATGGCCTCGGTCTTGTCCCATTCGCCCCGCATGAACGCTTCGTGGGTCCGTGCCACCGGCCCGAAGCGCAGGCTGTCGTACCGGGCGGGCCCGATGCGCTCCCGCCACTGGGCGTCGTAGAAGGTGAAGCAGTCGATGTACATCGCCGTGTAGATGAGCCAGTTGACGCGCCACAGGGAGGTGGTGGGCGACAAGGTGTCGGCCACTCGTTCCAGTCGTGCGCGGACGTCGTGCGCGGTGCGCGCGGGGTCGGCCACGGCGTCGAAGCACATGCGGGCGGCCTCGGACATCCTGTCGCGCACCTCGTACACCCCGGGCCACAACTCCGCCCGGCCGCCCCAGACGGCGGCGTTGAGCAGGACGTAGAAGGCGTCGTCCGACGCCTCCGGGTCCTCGGCGGACTCGCTCGCGGCGGCGGCCCGCATGAAGGGCAGCAGGATGCGGAAGACCGCGTCCACGTCGCCCTCGCGGTGGAACTGCACGTACGCCGCGGTCGTGGCGGCCCGGAACGACTCCGCGCTGTGCGCGGCGGCCAGTTCGTGCGCCGTCTCCAGCAGGCCGCCGATACCGGCGGCGAACGCGGCCTCGTCCACGCGGCGGGACCGTTCCGAGGGGTCCTCGCTCAGTTCGGCCGCCCGGCGGAAGGCCGCGGCGGCCTCCGCCGCGCCGCCGCGGGCCAGGGCCCGCTGGGCGGCCCGGGTCAGCTCCGCGGCGACGGCCTCGTCCGGTGCGTCGGCGGCGTGCGCCAGGTGCCACGCCCGGCGCTCCGGGTCGGTCTTGTGTGCCTCGGCCAGGGCCCGGTGTGCCGCCCGGCGCCGTCCTCCCGGGGACATGTGGACGACGCAGGAACGCGCCAGGGGGTGCCGGAAGGTGATCTGCTCGGCGAGGTGGTCGAGGCGGACCAGCCCGGCACGCACACATGTCTCCAGCATGCCCTCGTCCCACTTCTCACCGGCCTGGGTCGACGCGCCGAAGATGTCCCGCAGGTTGCCCCGGCGCTCTCCCGCGAGGGCGGTCAGGAGCAGTGCGAAACGTGCCTGGGGGGTGAGGGCGCGGATACGGTCGGCGAAGACGCTCTCCAGCCTGCTGCCGAGCGGCAGGGTCACCGGGAGGGACTCCTCGCCGTCCCGCTGCGCCTCGGTGAGCTGGGTCGGCAGTTCCACCAGGGCCAGCGGGTTGCCTTCCGCCTCGTCCAGCAGGCGTCGGCGGGTCGACTCCGCGAGGCCGGGGTGGTTGCTGTCCAGCAGTGCCAGGGCGTCCGCCGCCGGCAGCGGGCCGACGGGCAGGACACGCAGGCCCGTCGCGTCGAAGGCGCCGCCCGATCCGCTGCGGCCGGCCATGACGAAGGCCGCCCGGCAGCCGGTGAGCCTGCGGGTGATGAACGTCAGGACCTCGGCGCTGGAGCGGTCGATCCAGTGCACGTCGTCGACCACCACCGACAGGGGCCGGCGCCGGGCGGCGGCCTGGATCAGCGCGAGGGCGGCCGCCGAGATGGCGAAACGTCCGGGCGCCGCCCCGTCCCGGACGGAGAGCACCTGCTCCAGCACGCCGCGCTGGAAGTCCGGCAGTTCCGTCACGTGCTCGAACAGGGGGTGGAGCAGTTGGTGCAGGGACGAGAACGCCAGTTCCTGCTCGCTCTCGACACCGACCACGTGCAACAGGCGCAGCCCGCGCTCTCTGGCCCTGTCCGCCACGGCTTCCAGCAAGGCACTCTTGCCGACTCCCGGGTCGCCCTGGAGCAGTAGGGCCGCCCCTTCGTTCTCCGTGTCCGCCAGCACCGCTTCCAGCGCGCTGAGTTCGGACGCACGGCCTATCAAAGACACCGTTCCTCCCGCGCCGGCGGACGTCTTCCCCGCCGACACGCCATTGTGCGAGGGCCCGGGACCACGGCACATCTGTCAGTCGACTGGCGACTCCCACGGGGACGGATGGCGGGCGGCGCCTCGCGGTCACACCTACCCGCACGTTCCCGGGTTCAGCCGGGGCAGGGCCGGAAGACGCCGAACGGTGCCCGATGGGGCAGCCGGCGGGGACTCAGCGGGTGAGGACGCCGAGCGCCAGGTCCAGTGACCGCATGGAGGCGTCGGCGTCCCCGGTGACCTTGCCCCGCAGGGCACCGCCCTCGAAGGCGTCGATGAGGAAGGCCGCCAGGTCGCGGGCGGGCTCCGGAGAGGTGATCTCCCCTGCCGCGCGCCCTTGCTCGACGACGTCGGCCAAGGCGTCGGTCCATTCGCTGAGACTGCCGCGCACGGCCGAGCCGACCTCGTCGCCCGCCGTCGGCGTCTCACTGGCCATGGTGACCAGCAGGCAGCCGAACTCCACGCCGGTGTCCTTGGTCCGGGCCGCCTGTCCGGCGAAGTGGGCCCGCAGCCGCTCCACCGCCGGGCGGTCGTCGGCCGCCGTCAGCATGGTGAAGTCCGTGGCGTCGCTGTAGCGGCGGACGATCTCCGCGGCCAGCTCCTGCTTGCTCTTGAAGTGGTTGTAGAACGACCCCTTCGGCACCCCTGCCGCACTGGTGATGTCCTGCACGCTGGCGCCGTTGAAACCTTGGCGACGGAACACGGTCTCCGCGTGTTCGATCAGCTTTCCTTTGACGCTCACCTGGGGCATCTATCCAATATGGCCGGTCTGCTTGACTTCGTCAAGACTCCCGCCCGCCCCGGACTTGCACTGGACACCTCGGTGTCGCGCTCGGGCCGGCGGGGACGCGGAGCACGGCAGGCGACCTCCTGGGAGGCCCGGCGCGGCCGGTGACACGCCGGGGACGGACGTCGGCCGGAACATGGCTCCTGCTCCTCGGATGCGTCCAGCACACCTGACCGACCCGTGTCACCTACACGTGTGCCCGGCCTGCACGGACCGCTTCCCTCGCGACACCCTGAGGCCGCGGCCATGATGGTCGTGACAGACGAGCATGTCCGCAGTGTCACCCGCGCGGACACCGGCCCACGTGTGCTTCCGAGGTGGGTAGCATGCGCACCACCGTCCTTACCGAGGGAGTGAAACGTCGTGACCAGCCAGTCGACAGCCACCGTCCGATCGCGGCTGGTGGAGCAAGCCGCGTCGGACCTGGAGGAGAACCGCCGTCAGCAGCGTGAACTGACCGAGCGGATGGCGGTGCTGCAGCAGGAGGAAGCCCTCCTGACGGACATCCTGAACCTCGCCCAGCGTTACGAGGGCATCGCGGACCGGTCCCCGCTCCCTGAGCAACTGCGGGACGAGTCGGTCACCGCGAAGACCCAGCGGACGAGCGGGGGCACGGCTTCCCGACGCTCCGGCAGGACCGCCGCTCCGGTGAGCGGGAGGACGAAGACCGGTGCGAAGGGGAAAAAGCAGCGGCCCCTCCTCAGCGACCTGCTGCTGGAGCTGCTCGGCCGGCACGACGACGCCTGCACGGCCGCGGACCTGCGCGACGAACTGCTGGAGGCGCACCCGGATCGCAACCCGACGCCGCAGGTGGTGCGGAACACCCTGGAGTCGCTGGTCGCCAAGGGCCGCATCCGCCGCCACAAGGAGCAGCGTTCCGTCATGTACACCGCTGTGCCGGAGGCGAAGAGCTGAGGAGCGGGCTCGGACGGCGCTCACCCGGGCCGACGCCGGGAACCGTTCGAAGGGGCGGCTCCGGCGCGCGCGGACGCGCTGGTGTCGTCAGCCGGCGGTTGTTCAGGCCACCGTGTAGTTCAGGATCAGGAACACCTCCGTCACCGCGTCCACCGGCAGCGACCGGAAGTCCGTGGCGCCGGTGCGGCGCAGCCTCAGCGTCCAGTCGTCCAGGTCCGCCTCGCTGCCGGTGAGGTCCCGGGCGCCGCGGTGCAGCCCCTGGAAGGCGGGGTCGGGGAGGATCGGGAGCAGGTCCTGCGGGGCCGTGCCCAGGGGTGTGAGCTGGGCCTCGAAGGTCCCGGCCGGGTCCGCGGGGTGCACGACGACCTCGACGCCCCGGGCCTTGCGGGAGGCGAAGCCGCGGGTGAAGAAGGGCAGCCGGGCGGTCAGGTCGCCCAGGTCCAGTTGCTGGTCCTCGTCGGCGCCGGGCGGGCGCAGGAAGCGGTACCAGGCGTCCGGGTACTCGCGGCGCAGGTCGAGGACCCGGTACAGGCCGTGCCGGGACTCGGCCAGCGCCAGCTCCCCCAGGGTCTGGCGCAGTTCGGCGGCGGCCTGGGCGCGCAGCACCGCGCCGCCCTCCCGCGCGGTGTAGCGCAGGTGCAGCACGGCGTCGGAGATCGACGCGAAGTCGAACTGCGGCAGGTCCTTGCCCAGCCGCAGATGCCAGGAGCTGACCGCGCCCGCGCCCTCGAACGGCAGGTACCGCTCGTCGCGGAAGTTCAGCTCGAACAGGCCCTGGTCGGCCTGGGCGCCGCTGGTGGCGATGGACTGGACGGCGCCGATCTCGTCGCGGAAGCGGGGGTCCTCCCCGGCGGTGTCCCGCGCGTACTTCCCGGCCAGCAGGGTGGCGTCCTTGCGCAGCCGGTTGCCGGTGAGGGTGAGGGTGCAGGCGACGGTGGTGGCGGGGCCGCTGACGCAGGGGAGGGTCAGGCCGACGGTCTTCAGGCGGCGGAAGTAGTGGCCGGGGTAGTCCAGGTCGAAGGCGGACTCCGGGATGTCGATGAAGCACTCGCCGTTCTGCCGCAGCTTCAGCAGCGCCACCGGGTCGAGCTGGGCCAGCGAGACGTGCTTGGTGAGTTCGTACTCCCGGCGGTTCTGCTCGTAGTACGCGGTCTCCAGGCGGCGCAGGTCGTGGGCGAGCCGCTCGCCGGAGAGCAGGCCCTTGCGCAGGCTGTCCCAGGAGCCGAAGCGGACGTAGTCGGAGCCCGCGAGGCCGAGTTCGTAGCGGAAGCAGCGTTCGGCGCGGCGGGCCATGTCGTGGGCGAGCCGGTAGCTCTGAAAGTACAGCGCGGACAGTTGGGTGACGGTCCAGTCGTGCAGTTCCCGGTTGGTGAACTTGCCGCGCAGGAACTCGTCCTCGCTGGCGGCCTGTTCGATGCGCCGGTCGTGCTCGGTCAGTTCGTTCTCGGCGACGCGGATGCGCACCTGCGCCGCGGCGATCTGCCGGTCGGCCTGGGCGATCTCCTGGACGGCGAGGTCGCACTGGAACCGCCAGTCCTGGGCGCGGCGCTCGTAGGAGCCGATGGTGTTGGTCATGCCCGCGCCCATCTGGGCGATGTTCGACAGGCCCCGCAGGGCCTCGGCGGTCTTGCCGAGGGCGTCGCTGGCCTGCTTGCCGCTGACGCTGAGCGTCAGGTGCGGGGAGCCGCCGAAGCCGGAGGCGCCGGCCGTGACATGGGGGATGAGGGACATGGGCGAGGCGAGGAAGTTCAGGACGGTGGCGGCGGTCTCCAGGCCCATCGCGCCGACGGTCAGGCCGAGCCAGGCTTTCTCCCAGCCGTTCCAGCCGTCGGCCAGCAGGCCCTGGTAGTGGTCGCGGCGCCGGACGGCGACCTTCTGGGCCTCCTCCAGGCTCTCCCGGGCGCGGGTCTCCTCCTCGACGCGGGCGACCCGGACCAGCCGGGCCTGGGCGAGCACCCGCTGCTCGTGGGTGGAGCGCAGCCGGGCCAGGGCCTCCTCGTCCCGTTTCTCCAGGGCGGTGAGCATGGCGGCGCCGAGGGACTTGACCTCCTCGCACATCTCCTGGGCCCGCTGGTGCGTGAAGGTGAACCGGTACAGGGGCAGGGGCGCGTTGAGGTCGGCGAGGGCGGCCGGGACGTCGCCCCCGGCCGCGACCGCGCCGATCAGGGCACCGGGGTCGAGTTCGGGTTCGAACAGCGGCAGGGTGCGCTCGACGCCCGCCAGGTTCATGCAGTGGCGGATCTTGAACAGGCGGTCCTCGACGGTGTCCCAGAGGCCGAGCAGCTTGGCGTTGTTCGGGACGCAGAAGTACGGGACGTCCAGGCGGGGCAGTTCGGGTCCGTCCTGGTCGCCCTCGACGCCGCCGGGGTCGGCGTCCGCGAGGAGGTTCTCGATCTCCACGAGGGCGTTGCCGAAGTCGTCGATGTGCTCGGTCTGGAGCTGGTAGTACGTCCTGGTCGGGTCCGGGGTGGTGCGGGGCACGCCGCGCGGGCGGGGGCCGAGCACGGAGGCGGCCAGGACGTAGAGCTGGGTGGCCTCGTTGACGGTCTCCAACGTGTCCTGCTCGAACAGTTGGTCGGCCCAGGCGATCAGGGTCTGGATGTACTTGATGACCACGTTCTTCTGGTAGGCGACCGTGCGCATCCGGGCGATCAGGTGCGGGTTGAACGGGTTGTTCCGCCACTCCGCGACCTGGGCGCGCAGTTCGGCGTCGCCCTGGGCGACGGCGCGCAGGATGTTCTCGATCCGCTGGGCCTGGTACTGGGCGGTCGTGGTCTCGTAGAACTTCTTGGTGATCCAGAACTTCTGCTGCGGGGTGTCCGGATCGGGGGTGGCCGTGTCGGTGCTGGTGGGGTCGAAGATGTGGTGGAACCACTCCAGGGCTTCCTCGAACCGCTGGTTGGCGGCGAGTTTCTGCGCCAGCAGCAGCGGGACGTGGAAGAACAGCTCCCAGTTGTAGGGGGCGTAGGCGCCCTGGTAGCCGAAGTCGACGTCCTCGGCGGGCCAGGGCGCAGGGACGTAGAACTCGGTCGGCCGGTAGCGGCCGAAGTCGAACGGGGCGGGGGCTCCGGGCAGGCTGTGCGGGGCGGTCTGGATGCGCCGGTTGAGGACGCCCTTGACGCCGCTGGTGTTGAGTTCGCGCACGAACAGGTCGGTGTACGGGTGGTAGTGGATGGCGAAGCGGACGCTCGACCAGGTCCAGCCGACCCAGTCGAAGCCGAACCAGAACCACCAGGTCCAGGTGGAGAAGGACATCAGGTAGGTGTGCCGCGAGTCCCACAGGAAGGAGGTGCCGGAGCCGTCCCTGGGCATGTCCTGGGCGGAGGAGTCCAGCACGGAGTACGTGTTGCCGGGCTCGATGGCGCCGGCCAGCCACAGCGACAGGGCCTGGAAGTGCGCCGGGAGGGAGTGCGGCTTGCTGTCGGTCTCGAACTGCGAGTTGTACGAGAAGTACAGCGTCCCGGTGGTGTGCTGGATCAGTCCGTCGCGCAGCCGGCTGCCGGCCGGGGAGGAGAGGTGCTCGTAGAACGGGGCGAGGTCGACCGGGTCGATCTGGCGTCCGGTCTTGTCGAAGGCGAGGCTGCTGCGCGGGGCGGTCTCGGCGGCGTCCCGGCTGACGTGGAGCTGGGTGCGGATGCCGTCGGGCAGGGCACGGGCGCGCAGCGCGACGTTGTACGGGGTGTTCGCGCCCGCCGCGTACTGCCAGATGGTGCCCGACCGGTCGGAGAGCACCTTGGGGCTCCAGCCGCCCTTCTTCAGTTCGCTCCAGAACATGCGTACTTCCCAGTACCGGTCGGGCTGGGGCAGCGCGGCCGAGGAGTTGGCGCTCGGGGTGCGCATGGTGCTCGGCCCGACGGCCCGTTCCAGGAACTGGGGCCACAGCAGGTGGAGCCGGCGGTGGTGCACGGCGGTCACCAGGTGGTTGCCGTTGATCTCCAGGTCGATCCGCTCCCAGGGGGTCCAGCGGGCCCCGTTGACCTGGCGCCGGTGGTAGTACTCGGCGCCCTGGCTGGAGCGGGTGCGGCCGATGACGTGCAGATAGGTCTCGTCGGGGCCGGCCACCTCGGTGTGCTGGGCCCGGATCTCCAGGTTGGCGATCCGGTCGACGTTCTCCAGGTAGGTGCGGAAGGCGTCCTCGGCGCTCTCGGCGGTGACCTCGTTCTGCATCAGCTCCTGTTCCAGGTCGCGGAAGAACGGGGACTTCTCGTCGCGCAGCTCCGGCTCCAGCCAGTTCTCCGGGTAGAGGAAGACCTTCCGGTTGGCCTCCCAGACCCGGTAGCGCTTCATCCAGGTCCACTGCTTCCAGCGCGGGTCCAGGTCCGTGGCGGCCAGGATGTCGGTCTCCAGGTTCAACTGGACGCGCTGCACGAACAACTGGGCGGAGGCGGCCGCCTGCTTGAGGCGGGAGGTGAGCATGCACGGGCTCATCTCGACGTCGATGAGGAAGTGCGCGTACAGGCCGTTGCTGTCGCCCCAGCTCTGGCCGGAGCCCTCGTCGGGGTGGGCGACCAGCCAGTCCACGAGCGCCTTGCGCTTGCGTTCCCGGAAGACGTCCTGGAGGGGCCGGATGACCTCCTGCCACTGGCCGAGGTCGTACTTGGCCTTCACGGTCTGCTTCAGGCTCTCCGCGACCTCCTCCCCCGGCTCGGCGACGGCCCAGGCCAGGGCCCGTTCGGCGGCCACGCCCACCCGCCGGAGCACGGCGGCGGCACCGGCCAGGCGCAGCAGCGACGCCGAGTCGGCGAGCCGCTCCTTGACCACGTCCGTGCCGGTGCCGCGCCAGCCGAAGGCGGCCACCAGGGCGTCGAGGTCGGCGGGCGGCCAGCCGGTGAGGGCGGCCAGGTCGGCCAGGACGGCGGCGGAGGACACGGCGGGGTCCAGGACCCGGGCGGTGAACTCCAGCGCGGTGAGCGGGGCCGGGGGCAGCGCGGCCCGCCAGGTGAAGTACCGGGCCATGGCGACCCACTGCTGGAGCGGTACGGGCGTGCCGGTGTCGTCCACCGGGAAGTCCCCCGGGTGCGGCCAGCCGAGGGCCGCCGCCCGGCCGTCGGCCAGCCACCACCGCACGTCGTCCGCCGTCAGTTTCAGCGCGCCGACGAGCAGCGCGTCCTTGTGCAGCAGCCGCAGCGCCCCGAAGGCGTTCGGGAAGTCGGCCTCGGCGGGCGGGTAGCGGTAGCCGCCGTCGGGCAGCCGTTCCAGCAGGCGGGGGTCGTCGAGGTCGGCCAGCAGGGTGCCGGTGGCGCCGGGCCGGTGCAGCGCGCCGAGCAGGACGGTGGCCGTGGGCACGTCCAGGGCCAGCAGGTCGGCGCAGCTCTGGGCGATGTACGCCTCGCGCCGGGTGGTCAGCAGATACGTCTCCAGGGCGGGCTGGAGGTAGCCGAAGCGGGCGTCGACGGCCTGCTGGCGCTGGAGCGGGTCGAGCCCGGCGGGCAGGGCGGCCAGCCGGGCGCGGGCCTCGGTGAGATCGAGGACCCCGGTGAAGTACTGCCCGATCAGCGCGTCCCGCTGGGCCTGGGGGCCCTGCCAGGTGCCGTCGGCCAGGGCGAGGGCGGCGACCTGGTCGGCGTCGGTGACGAGCGCGCCGAGCAGCCCGAGCCGGGCCCGGACGTACGCCTCCGGGCTCTCCTCGGCGGCGCGCCGCAGCTCGGTGGTGATCTTCTCCAGGCCGGTGCGCAGCTCGGTGAGGAACGCGGTGACGGTCCTGGACTCCAGGGCGGTGGCGGAGTGCGGGACGATCCGGTGGGCCAGCAGGTGATCAAGCTGGGCCACGGTGAGGGAGGACCCGGCGACCAGGGCGGCGAGGTCGGCGAGGTCCAGCAGGTCGGCCGGGGCGCCGAACGGGTCCTCGTCCCAGAGCCGGACCAGCCGCAGGAACTGGTCCACGGTCAGCCGCAGCGCCTTGGCGGCCACGGCGACGCGGTGCACCCGGCCGAGCAGGGCCAGGTCGAGCGGGGTGGCGGCGGTGGCCCCCAGGTCGTCGAGGACGAGCTGGAGGTCGCCCTCGCGGATGCGGAACGCGGCGAGGATGCCGGGCACGTGGTCGCCGACCGTGCCGGTGATGTCCGCCGGGTCGGCGGGGAACCGGTCGACGGCGCCGACCAGCCGGTTGCGGAACAGCCTCTGGTACTGGGTCTCCGCCTCGGTCGCGCCCTCGTCGCCCCAGATCCGGTGCGGGCGGTGCTCGATGCCGCGGAAGAGGCTGCGGACCTCGGTCCAGTCCAGCGCCAGCCGGGTGCGCAGCTTCAGCAGGCCGGCCAGTTCGCGCAGCGCCCTGGAGGTGATCACTCCGGGTTCCGCGGCGGCGGTGTTCTCGTTCGGCGGCAGCAGCAGGTCGAGTTCGGGCATCGTCCACTCCCCCGCCCGCCACAGCCGCACGAACCGGTGGAGGCGGTCGAGGGCGTCGGTGTCCAGCTCCGTGACGACGAACGCGGAGACGTCGCACTCGGGTCCCGGGCCCTCGCCCGACCGGATGATCCGCAGCGCGCCCTGCGGGTTGACGTAGGCGGTCTCCAGCAGTTGCAGCAGCCCGGTGTAGGCCAGGCCGGTGCGGTGCAGCAGGACCGGGACGTGCGCGAGGACCTCGGTCCAGGTGCCGGTGACGCGGCGGGTGGGGTCGTCGGGGTCGGGGATGTCGTTGCCGGTCTCGGCGAGGCCGTAGAACTCCCAGGGGGCGCGGCCGGGCAGGGTGCCGGTGACGATCATCCGGGCGGTCTCGGTCAGGCCCAGCCGGGCGGCGGCGAGCTGGGTCGGTGAGAGGGCGCCGGGGCCGGAGCGGCGCAGCAGCTCCAGCAGGTCCGGGCGGGGTACGCCGAGGTGGTCGAGGTAGCTGCGGGTCTGGAGGTGGGCCAGGTCGAAGGGGAGGTGCAGCGGGAAGACCTCCTGGCGCAGCCTGCGGTAGGCCCCCTGGTTGGTGTACTCGGGGTTGGCCAGCAGTTCGGCGGCGGAGGCGAAGGTCTGGCGGGAGACCCGGACGCGCAGTTCCTCGCCGCCCTCGACCGGGTCGCGGGAGATCGTCCAGGCGTGGCCGCTGTCCCGGACGGTCCACCAGTTGCGGCTGTCCGGGGCCTGCATCCGGGCGTCGGCGGCGACGGTGACGCCCCGGGCGGCCAGCGCGTCGCGCAGGACCGGGGAGATCTGGCCGGCGCCGAGTTCCCCGGCGAGGGCGACGTCGAGGACGACGGGCGCCTCGGGGGCGACGACGTCCTCCAGGATCTCGTTGACCAGGTCGACGTAGGGCAGCGGTGTCTCGGTGTTCTCGCAGCCCAGTTCGAGGGCGCCGAGGTCGGGGCGGCGGGCCAGGAGCACGTCCCGTACGCTCCGGCCGGCGTGCGGGCCGGTGCCCTGGGTGCCGCGCTGGCCGAGGAAGCGCAGGACGTCGACGAAGTACGCGGCGGGGCTGTGCACCGAGCGGCAGCCCGCGCAGGCGCAGTAGTCGACGGAGCCGAACAGGGTGCGCAGGTTGGGCAGGGCCCTGATCCGCGCCTCGGTGGCGGCGTCGGGTGCCTGGTCGGGCAGGGCGAAGGGGGTGGCGCCGGTCAGGGCCAGGTTGTACTCGCCGTAGAGGGCGAGGGACTGGGCGTAGACGGTCTCCGCCTTGCGGTACAGCCGTTCGGCGGCGGTGTCGGACAGCGGGGCCGCGTCCTGTGCCGCGGCGACCCGGTCGGCGAGGAGGCCGGTGCGTGCCTCGGGCGCGCCGGTGACGGCGGCGACGAACTGGCCGCGGCCCAGGAAGTAGACGGCCTGCGCGGAGTCGAGTCCCCGGTCGCGCAGGGCGGCGACCGCGGTGTAGGTGGGGTCGAGCTGGAACGCCCGCTGCACCGACTTCAGATCGGTGACCAGGGCGTCGGGGTCCTCGATGCCGTCGAGGGCGCCCGGGGTCGCGTCGAGGTAGTGGTCGACGCGGACGCGGTCCAGCTCGAAGCCGGGGTTGTGGTCGAGGAAGTGGACCAGTTGCTGGTCCCCTCCGGCCGCCAGGGCCCGGCCGGTGGCCTGGGCGCGGTCGAGTTTGCCGGTGAACGAGGCGGTGGGGAAGGCTCGTTCGAACTGTCGGTCGAGGGTGGTGGCGTAGGCGCGGCGCTTCTCCTCCTCGGTGTCGCCCTCGGTGTCCTCGGGGACGCCGATGGGCCCGCCGCCGAGGGCGGGCTGCTGGAGCTGCCGCTCCCAGTCGTCCCGGGAGAGCCGGGCGAGGGACCGTTCGAAGGCGGTGCGGTCGTCGGCGGCCGGGGCGGTGCCGGCGCCCCCTTCGGTCCGGTCGCTGAACCGCTCGGCGAGGGCGCCGACCAGGGGGACGTGGTTGCGGGTGAGGCCGCCGAGCTCCAGGGAGAGCCGGACCCGGGGCACGGTCGCCGGGGGGATCACCTCGTCCCGGCTCACCTGGTCCCAGAAGTCGTCGGCCGACCCGGAGAACGAGGTGAACGCCTCCAGGAAGGCCGTCTTGTGCTCGGCGGCGCCGGGGGTGAGGTCGATCAGCTCGCCGACGGTGCCCTGGCCGTCGCCGAGCACCGTGTCGCCGGTGTAGCGCAGCTTGATCCTGGCGAGGGTCTCCAGGATCGCCGGGACGCGGTCCTCGACGGCGACCGGTACGAGGTTGTCGGCGAGCGCCTTGTCCAGCAGGGCCTGCTGGGTCTCGGCGGTGAGGTCCGCCAGGGCGCGCAGGGTCCGGTCCTCCAGCCGGGCCATCCGCTCGGGGTCCTTGAGGTCGTCCAGCAGGCTCTCGCTGAAGATGGAGGGCTGGCCCTGGCCGAGGAAGGCGAAGAGTTCCTCGGGGGCGAGGGGGACCTCCTCCCGGGTGGTCTTGGCCGCGAGCCGGTGGCAGCCGGCCCATACGCCGATGCCGAGCGGGGTGCGGCCGGTCTCCCCGGCCAGGAAGGAGACGTCCTGGAACCGGTCGTCCTCGCGCAGGTCCACCGGCGCGACGGAGTCCAGCAGCGGGGTCAGTTCCGCGGTGAGGGTCTCCCACTCGGAGGGGCCGGGGTAGTCGCGGGGGCCGAGGGTGAGGTTCCACTCCAGTTCGTCGGGGACGTTGAAGCGGACGGGGGTGCGCAGCAGTTCGGTCCCGTCCTCGCCGAGGACCTTGAGCACCAGGTCGGCGCTGTCCTTCTCGGAGCGGCGGAACTGGTCCGGGCCGTAGCGGATCTCGTACCGCCCGTCGCACAGCTCCGCCCGGCCGAGCGGCTCCTCGCCGCGCAGGTCCCGGTCGGCGGCCTCGACGGCGCCCTCGGTCAGCGGGGCGCCGGTCCGGTCGCGGACCTCGCCGTACACCCGCAGCGGCCGCCGGGCCGGTTCGCGGTCGACCGTCAGGTCGATGACGGTGTCCTCCTCCAGTTCCTCGTACGGGCTCTCGCCGAGCTGCTCCTCCCCGTCGAACGCCTTGACGCGGCACAGGAACCGGGGGGTCGCCGCCCCCTTGCCGCCGCCCAGTCCCTGGAAGGAGACGACGTAGCGGCCGTCCTCGTCGGTGGTCGCGGGTTCCCCGGCCTCGCGCTCCTGCGCGGAGTTCCCGCTCTTGACGAAGACCCGGACGGTCAGACCGGGGAAGGGCACTCCGGAGACGCTGATGACACGTCCCCTGACATGGAATCTGTCGGTCGTCGTCCGCATCGGTCGCTCTCCCAGCCTGACGGGTGCTCAGTTGTTCGGTCGTGGTGCTGTGCGCTCACAGCCACTTGCTCAGCGCGTAGCCGGCCACCCCGATCAGCGCGCCGATGCCGGCTCCCACCGCCGTGCTGACGCCGGGGATCGGCACCAGCGTGCCGATGGCCGCGCCCATGAGGGCCGCTCCGGCGACGGCCGCTCCCAGGGAGACCGCCTGGCCCGCCCCCGCCCCGCGCAGCGTCTCCTCGACGGCGGTGCCGGCGGCCGCGCCGCCCATGGCGGGCAGGGTGACCGCCCAGGCGAAGGTGGCCGGCGCGGCGGAGATCGCCGAGGCCACGGCGGGCAGCGCGCCCGAGGTGTAGCCCAGGGTGCCGATCACGAAGGACTCCGCGTACGTGCCGACGAGCACCGCCTCGCCGAACCCGGGGACCACCGCCTCGGCCAGGGTGTTGCCCACGCCGCTAGCTCCGGCCCCGAACCGCCGCAGACGGCTGGGGGCGAGGCCGGAAGCGGAGCCGGGGGCGGTGCCGCCGCCGGAGCCGCCGCCGGTGTGCGCGGCGATCTTGTCCTCCACCTCGCCGAGCCGCTCCTCCTGGAACTTGTAGCCCAGTTGCTCCAGCGTGGCGCGCTCGGCGGAGCCCTTCGGGACCGGGGAGCCGTGCGCCTGGTTGGCCTGGTTCATCCGGGCCAGGCTGGGCAGGGCGATGTCCTCGACCTCGTCGACCGGCTTGCCCGCGGCGAGCTGCGCCTTCAGCGCCCGGGTGGCCGCGTTGTCGCCGGGGGTCTTGGTGTCCGACACCGCCTTCGGCGACACCATGGTGGGGGTGGAGCCGGACTGGGCCCGGGCGGCGTCGCCGACCAGCGCGTCCTGGGCGCGCGGCGACACATGCTCCTTGATCGTCTTGATGGTGCTCGGATCGCCCGGGGTGCCGTACTCGGGTGGGTGCTGGCTCGACCAGGTGGCCACGTAGCCCGGCTCGCCCACCCGGGGCAGCCGTGGCTTGCCGGTCTCCGGGTCGAGCCACTCGGCGTTGAAGATGGGGACGCGCACGCCGCCGCTTCTGGTCTCCCAGCGCACGAAGACCGCGCTGCCCGGGGTGTACGGGTGCTGGGGGTTGTTCGGCGGCAGGATCTTCTCGAAGTCCGCTCCGGTCAGTACCGGTGCCTTGCGTCCCTTGGGCAGCTTGTAGAGGAGGTTGGTGACGTTGCCCGCCGGGTTGAGGTCGCCGGGCTGCGGCTTGCGTTTCTTGCCGTGCCCGTCGGGGTCGGTGAACATCACCGGGTTGTTGCCGCAGTACCGGTACAGGTTCAGCCCGTCGGCGAACCCCGCCGGGTCCGGGCTGGTCCACCGGCCCAGCCAGGGGGCGTAGTACCGGGCGCCGACGCGGTACAGGCCGGTCTCCTCGTCGCGTTCCTTGCCCGCGAAGCGGTAGCGCTTCAGGCTCAGGTCGGCGTCGGGGCGGCCGCTGCGGTAGGCGGTGGTGCCGTAGGGGTGGTACTCCTCGTAGGAGACGGGGCGGCCGGTGTCGTCGGTCTCCAGGACGGCGGAGCCCAGGTGGTCGCCGTACTGGTAGCGGACCAGGGGCACGTCGAGGGGGTTGGCCGGGTCCGCTCCGCGGTCGTCGCGGCGCTTGATGTCGACCTGGGCGACCCGGCCGGTGTTGTCGGACAGGTGCAGGGTGTGCCGCTCGTAGAAGGGGGCCGCCGTGCCCTGCCGGCGGCGGCGGATCTCCAGCGGGCCCAGGTAGAGGTGTTCGACGACCTCCCCGCCGGGGCGTTCGGTCACCTTGCGGGTGCGCTCGCCGCCGGCGCCGTAGCGGTAGTACGCCGTTCCCCCGCCGCCCAGTTCGACCCGGCGCAGCCTGTCGAACGCGTCCCAGACCAGTTCGCCGGGGGCGGTGCCGCTCAGCCGGGTCATGCGGCCGAGGGCGTCGTGGTCGTAGGTGGCGGTGTACGGGCCGGCCTCCGGGTCGCCGGGGCAACTGGTGGCCAGCAGGCGGTTGGTGCGGTCGGCGGGGTCGTCCTGGTAGGTGTAGCGGTAGCGGCGGGTCCACAGGTCCTGGGCGGCCCGGTGCCGCAGGACGGTGAGGTTGCCGAGCGGGTCGTACGCGTAGGTCTCGGTGTACGCGCGCACCGCCGCCGCGTCGTTGGCGTGCGGCAGCCCGCTGACCGCCTCGGTGTCGGTGTCGGTGCGGGTGGTGTCGTTGGCGCCGCCCGCGTGCTCCCGGCCGGTGGCCCGCACCAGCCGGTAGAGGGCGTCGTAGGTGTAGCGGCTGCCCGGGGCGACGACCTGATTGGCGAAGAAGTGGGTCTGCTGGGCGTCGTCGCGCACCTCGGTGATGTTGCCGACCGGGTCGTAGGTGTAGCGCAGGTCCTGCAGCGGGGCCGTGGCCGGGCCGGTGAGCACGCCGGTCAGGCGGCTGGTCGCCGGGTCGTAGGCGAAGCTGGTCGGCACGCCGTTGCCGAACCGGGCCGAGCGGCGGCGGCCCAGGGCGTCGTAGTCCTGTTCCTGGAGGAAGGTGACCGGCTCGGCCCGGCCGGGCAGATGGGCCGCGAGGGAGGCGGGCAGCCCGGACTCGTCGTACCGGGGGACCAGGGCGGTGCCGTCCGGGAGGGTCAGCCTCACCGGGCGGCCGAGGGCGTCGTGAGCGGTGGTGGAGGTGAAGGCGGCGCCGGTGTCCAGCAGGGGGGCCGCGGCCGACTGGACGGCCTGGTAGCCGGTGGCGGCCGTCACCGGGCGCCAGTCCGGGTCGGCGGTGTGGTCGCGGGTGAAGACGCGCTCCACCTCGGTGGGGATGCCGTGCAGGTCGGCGCGGTGCACCCGGGTGCTGCCGTCGGTGTCGAAGACCTGGTGGACGGTGCCCAGCAGGTTGCGTTCGGCGGCCTCGGGGTGCCGGTCGCCGTAGACGGCGTGCTGGAAGACCGTCTCCGGGCCGCCGCCGTCGGAGCGCAGCCCGGTCACCGGCCGGCGCAGCGCGTCGTACTCGGCGCGCAGCACCTGGCCGTGCTCGTCCCAGGTGCGCACCAGGTGGCCGGCGATGTCGGTGAAGGTCCAGCGGCGGCCCCGCTCGGCGCTGTCCAGGACGACGGGGGTGCCGGCCATGCCGGTGAAGCCGGAGGCGACCGTCCGGCCCAGGGCGTCGAAGAGGGCGGTGCGGCGGCCGGTCAGGTCGGTCTCGGTGCGGGCCGCGACCGTGGTGCCGTCCTCGTGCCGCTCGACGGTGAGCACCGGGCGGCCGAGGCTGTCCAGGTGTGCCTCGGCGGGTGTGCCGGCGTGCCGGGCGGCGAGCCAGGCGGCCCGCCGGCCGGGGTCCTGCGGTTCGGGCTCGGTGCGCGGGTCGGGGCGGCCCCGCTCCGCGTACCAGCGGCTGTCCAGAACCGTGTCGTTGGCGTCGTGGGAGACGGTGGACCACTGCCGGAAGCCGGTGCGGGTGAAGGTGCCGTCCGGCAGGTCGGTGCGGACCGGGCGGCCGACGGGGTCGTAGTAGCGGATCGCGGTGGAGCCGATGGCGCGCATCGCCTCCTCGGGGTCGTACTCATGGGTGGGGCTGAAGTACGGCTCGTACTGCTTGACCGGCAGGCCCTTGTTGGTGACGACGGTCCGTCCGGTGCCGATCCAGCGCGGGGACGCCTGGACCGTGCCGGGGGTGCCGCCGGGGCCCGGGACGAGCGCCTCGCCCGGGGCGGTGCGGGTCTTGACCAGGGCCGGTGTGCCCGCGCCGTCGAGGTGGGTGTACGACTCGCGCAGCGGTGAGCCGGGGTCGCCGTGCCGCTCCCTGGCGAGGACGCGGGTGGTGTTCGGGGCGCGGTGCCGGTCCCACCGGAAGAGGTCGTACTCCAGGCGGGTGGTCGGGTCGTCCAGGGTGTCGCCCTCGCCCGCGCCCTCCTTGCCGAGCAGCGCGGTCCGCACCACCAGGCCCAGTTCGTCGTAGGCCACCGCGGAGCGGTTGCCGTTGGGGTCGGTGAGCCGGACCGGGGCCAGCACCCGGTAGTCGTTGGCCAGTTCGACGGTGTTCCAGTCGGCCTGGAGGACCCGGCGGCGGACCGGCAGCAGGTCGTGGGCGTCGAAGTCGGCGACCGTGGTCACGCCGAAGGGGTCCTTGGTGCCGACGGTGCGGTAGAAGCGGCCGGCGGGGTCGCCGGGCGGGTGGACCCCGGTGCCGGACGGGATCCACCAGTCGTCGCCGTCCGGGAGGCGCACGTACCCGGCGGCGGTGAGATCGGCGTCGGTGATCTGCCCGCCGTACCGGTCCGCCACCAGGTGCGCGGTGAAGGCCAGCCGGTACTCCTCGTACGGCAGGGCGAGCGTGTCCCAGTGGCCGAGCGGCAGCGGGGCCAGGGCGTCGTCGCGGAACAGGGCGCGCCGCACGGCGAGCGGGCGCCGCTGGACGCCGGTGCCGTCCGGGTCGTCCTCGTAGGCGAGGGGGGCGGCCCGGTCGATGCCCTCGCGCAGCTCGCGCAGGGTGAAGGCGGCCCCGGCCGGGACCAGGCCGGTGATCTCCGAGCTGCGGGTCTCGAACGGCCGGCCGAGCCGGTGGACCGGTACGGGCGCCTGGGTGTCGAGGTCGGGGGTGTACCGCGTCTCGGTGCAGACGATGTGGGTGCGGCACTGGTCGCGGGTGACCTCGGCGGGCAGCGCGGGGTCGGCGACCCGGCGGCCGTGCACCACGGACGCCGATCTGAGGACCTCGCCGTGCGGGCCGTGTTCGAGGACGACGGTGTGGGTGACGCGCGGGTCGGCGGGGTCGCGGTCGTAGCCGCGGGTCATCGTGGCCCGCTCCTCGACCAGGAAGACCGGGCGGGCCGGGCCCCGGGGCTGGAGCCGCTCCACGGCGTAGGCGGTCTCGGTGACCGTGTAGGGGTGGTCCTGGTCGGGGGAGCCGTCGAAGCTGTAGACCTCGGTGCGCAGCGGGTGGCCCCGCAGCGCCCGCAGGCACTCGCGCAGTTCGCCCGGGTCGAGGCCGTCGGGGAGTTCGGGGTCGGGCAGGTGCCGCTGCCCGAGGTAGAACCCGGCGGTGAGCTTCTCCAGGAGCCCGGGGCCGTCGGGGTGGGCGCCGGTGTGGAACCAGCTCCGGGTGGTGACCGGCGGCTGGTAGAGGGCCGGGTCGGTCTCCTGGGCGCCGCCGGTGCGGGCCACTTCGGCGGCGTACCCCTCGTACGCCTCGGTGTCCTGCCGCTCGATCAGGGCGAAGCCGGCGAACTCGCGCTCCACGCCGTCGTAGTGGCCGTGGTGGTAGGAGTAGCGGGTGGTGAAGCGGGTGCGGCGGACGTGGTCGAGGTGCTCCTGCTCGGCGACGACGTGGACCGGGAACGGCAGGCGGGTGTGCCAGGGCCGGCCGGCCCGCCGGTCGGCGAGGTAGAAGGCGGTGGACGGGGCGTAGCGGACCCGGGTCTCGGCGCCCATGTGGTTGTCGGCACCGGTCAGCAGGTGGGGTTTGGTGCCGCCCATGAGGTCGATATAGCGCAGCGGGTCACCGGCGTCGGCGGGCAGCGGCGAGGACCAGACCAGGCAGGCGGTGCCGTTGCCCAGCAGGTCGGCGACCCGGACCTGGGCGGGGTGGCCGAGGTGGGGCAGGTCGGGCAGCCGGTTCGCCGGGCTCCAGCCGTTGCCGGAGCGGTTGTACCAGAGCCGTACGCCGTCGGGGGCCAGGTAGAGCAGGTCGGTGGTGCCGGAGCCGTCGACGTCGGCGAGCCGCACCCGGCGGGGGTCGTACTCCTCGGGGGTGGCCAGCGGCGGGGCGTCGCTCATGACGACGGGGGCGCCGAAGCGGCCGTGGCCGAGGCTGGGCCAGTAGCGGATCTCGCCGTTGCCGATCCGCACCAGGTCGGTGAGGCCGTCGCCGGACATGTCGGCGAGGAACAGCGTCCGGGTGCTGTCGGCGAGCAGCGGGCGCGGGCCCGTGCCGTCCTCGTCGGGGTGCGGGGCGCCGCGCGGTCCGCCGAAGCCCCGGGCGCCCAGGGACGGGTACCACACGACGCCGGTGTCGTCGGCGGTCAGCAGGTCCGCGAGGCCGTCCCCGGTGAGGTCGACCAGCCGCGGGGGCGCAGCGCCCGTGCCGGGTTCGGCGGCGAGGACGGGCGCGGGGGCGGAGGCGAACGGGGCGAACGGCTCCCAGTCGCCGTCCGCGGTGCGGGCGTGGAAGCCGCGCGGCTCGCCGTCGAGGCGGACCAGGTCGAGCCGGCCGTCGCCGTCGAGGTCGGTCAGCTCGCGGCCCGGCCCGGCCGGCGGGGACGGCAGGGTGGCGAGGCGGCGCAGCGGGCCGAGGCTGCCCCCGCCGAGGTTGGGCTTGTAGTACCAGGCGTCGTCCCGGACGCTGAGCGCGCCGGACAGCCCCTCGCCGTCGAGGTCGACCCAGTCGTACGCCGTCTCGTCCAGGCCGGCGGGCAGGTTCTCCAGGCTGCCCGCGTCCAGGCGGCGGACCCGGGTGTCGATCTCGGCGCGCGTGTAGGTGAAGGTGAGCGGCGGCAGGGACCGGGTGGTGTATCCGCCGCCCGGGGCCCGCCGGAAGCCGCTGACGGTGACCGATTCCAGGAAGGAGCCGCCGACGTGGCCGCGTGCGGTGTCGCCCGGTACGCCCTGCGCGTCGGGGCCGGCGCGGTAGCCGAAGGCGGTGGCGGCGACCAGGCAGTCCGCGCCCACTCCGGGTTCGCCGGGGAAGTGGTGGAACATCAGCGCGCGCCGGCACAGCCGGTAGGTGCGCACCTCGAAGCCGGGGCGGTGGGTGGAGAACGGATCGGCGCGGCACGCCCACGGCCCGGTGGGGGCCGGGGTGGGGGCGGCGTCGTCGTGCCCGCCGTAGTCGAGGACCAGTTCGAACATCCACCGGGCGTCGCGCAGTTGCTCCGCGGACACGTCCACCGGGCGGCGCCCGTCGGCGTCCAGCAGGGGTACGCGGTTGCCGTAGCGGACGCTGTACGGGTAGCGGGCCACGTGCCGCCGGGGGTCGTCGGCGGCGCCCCGGCCCCGCTCGTGCGGTGCCGTGCGGTCGACGCCCGTGGCGTCCTCGGCCAGGTAGCGGTAGTGCACGGCGTTGCCCCGGTCGTCGCGGGTCTCGCAGAGCAGCCAGCCGAAGACCCGGCGCGGGTCCGCGGGGTCGGCGATCCGGCTCGCGGTGTCACGGCCGTAGACGTTGAGCAGGTTGTCCGCCGACAGGGTGCGCCAGTGCACGTCGCCGTCCGCGGTGCGGGTCCAGCGCTCGATCCGGGTGAAGTCGCCCTCGACCCGGGGCCGGTAGCGGCGCACCCGGTAGCCGGGGTGGGCGGTGCCGTCGCCGTCCGGCCCGGGCGGCACCGGTACGAGGTCGTCGGCGCCGGTGAGGAGGAAGACGTCGGCGGTGGTCTCCGCGTCGGGGTCGTCGTCGAGGTAGCGGGGCAGGCCGTTGTCGGTGCGGCGGGTGACGGCCGGCAGGGACAACTGCCAGCCCATGCCGAACGGCCCGTTGCCCGCGCCGGAGTCGTAGGTGAGCGTCAGGGCGGGGGTCAGGTCGCGGGCGGCGCTGAGGGTGAGCGGCACGGTCATCCGGCCGGTCCCGCGCGCCGGGTCGGCCGCGAACTTCTCCCCGATCGCCCGGATCGCTCCCCCGCCCTTCGGGAGCGATCCGCCGGGCACCGCGTCGCCGACGCGCACCGCGCGGAAGGCGTCCTCCGGGTCCGTCGCTCTCGCCGCTGTCCTGGGCTCGTCCACGAGACCCCCGTTCCCGCAGGCGCCCACGGTCCGGAGCGCCTGCTCACGGCCAGGCTCCGGCAGCCGGGCACCCCCGGTACAGGGAAGAACCGGGCAACCGGTGCCGGCCGCGGGGTCGGTCGCGGACGCGCAGAAGTGGCCCGAAGCCCGCACGGAACGGGCCGGGGGCACACCGCACCGGTCAGCCCCCGCACCCGGCCGCCTCGGTGGTCGGTCCATTCACCGGGTCCGGGGCGGAGCGGAACGCTTCCATTCCGGCCGGGGGTGTCCGGTTCCGTTCGCACGGTCCCGTTCGAGGTGGGCGGGGGTGTCAGTCGGCGGCGCAGGCGCGCCCGTTGAGGGTGAAGTCGCGCGGCGGGGAGTTGCGGTCCCGCCAGGAGGCGAGGAAGCCGAAGCCGACCTTGCCGCCGGCGGGGACGGCGCGGTGGTAGTCGGCGGCGTCGGCGGTGACGCGGGGGCCGTCCTGGTCGGCGGTGGCGTCCCACATCCGGGTGACGCGCTGGCCGTCGGGGAAGGTCCAGCTCACCCGCCAGGTGTCGAGGGCGCGGGCGGTGGTGAGGGTGACGGCGGCCTGGAAGCCGTCGGGCCACTGGTCGACCAGTTCGTAGCGGATCCGGCAGTCCGGGGAGGCGGCCGGGGTGGTCGCGGGGCCGGTGGCCGGGGGCGGGGCGGTGGCGGTGTCCCGGGGCGCGGGGGCCGGGTCGGGGTCGGAGGGCCGTCGGCCGGGGGTGGCCTCGGGCGCCCCGGTGGTGCCGGCGGCGGACGGGCGGGCCCGCGCGGTGACCGGCGGCGGCGGGGGCGCGGCCTCGGGCTCGGCCCCGGTGCGGCGGCCGGTGGTGCCGGCGGGCTCGGCGCCGCCCGGGCCGGCGGCGGAGCCGAAGGGCATCAGGGTGACGCCGAGGGCCAGCAGGGACACCAGGGCGGCGGCGCCCAGCAGGCCCCCGCGGCGCAGCTTGGCGCGGTGGCCGCCGGGACCGGGCCGGTCGTGGTGGTCGTCGCCGGGGCCGGCCGGGCCGGGTCCCGGCGTCCCGAGGCGGGCGTCGGCGGCGCGGCGGCGGCGCTCCAGGTAGGCCGCGCCGTTCCAGCCGACGACGCCGGAGGCCAGCGCGGCGGCCGGGGCGGTGCCGTGCGGGCGCAGACAGGCGGCGGCCTCGGCGCAGTCGGCGCAGATGGCCAGGTGGCGGGAGAGGTCCTCGGGCAGCCCGGCGCCGGGCGTGCGGGTGGCCGCGTCCAGCAGCGCGGCGTAACCGTGGCAGGGTCCGTCGGCGGGGGTGTCGAGGTGGGCGCGGCGGCAGCGGTCCCGGAACCGGGCGCGGGCCCCGTCGAGCCGGCCGGCCGCGGTGGCCGGGTCCAGGCCGAGGCGGCGGGCCACCACGGTCAGCGGCAGCGCCTCCACGTCGGCCAGCCAGAGCAGTTCGGCGTCCGGGGCGCGCAGTTCCCCGAGCGCGCGCAGGGCGAGCGGGCGGCGCCGGGGCGGGCCGGTGTACCGGGCGGCCCGCGGGGAGTGCAGCCACAGCTTCAGGTCCGGGTCGAGGTCCTGGCCGCGCCCGGCGGCCTCCCAGGACGCCGCGGTGGCCCGTACCGCGGTCAGCAGCAGGGGGACGCGGGGCAGTCTGGCCGGGCGGCGGCCGGTGGTGCGGGCCTCGCGCATGCCCCGCGCGAACGCCTCCGCGGCCAGCCTGCCCGCGGCGGCCGACCCGGCCGTGCACAGGTCGGCGTAGGAGAGCACGGCGTCCCAGCACTCGGAGAACAGCGCTGCCTCGGCGGCGTCCTCGGGGATCGGCAGGTCGGGCATGGGTCTCCCGCGTCCACGAGCGAGGCCAACTCGCCAGGGCGGCGACGGAGTTGGGGGGAACCTCGCGGCAGGCGCCGAGCCTTTCACGTCCCCGTCGGGACTGACAAGCGCCGTACGGGCGAGCGCGCGGGTGCCGCCCGCCCGCCCCGGGGCGTCCGGTCAGACCTCCACGGGCTCGTCCGCCGGGAGGCTGTCCATGAAGGAGCTGACCGAGAAGACCGCGTTGCCGGCGCCGGGCGGGCCGTAGCCGGGCGGCGAGGAGAGACCGAAGTCCTCCATGGTCTGCCGGTACGCCTGGAGCAGCCGGATGTGGTACTCCAGCGGGGCGCCCTGCGGGTTGGCCTTGCCGAGCGGGGTGGTGGGCTCGGGGCACCAGGTGGTGAACCGGGGCGTGATGCCGTGCGACATGAAGAAGCGCAGGCCCTCGGTGGTGGAGGCGATGGCCTCGTCGACCGTCTTGAAGCCGAAGGGCTCGGCCATCTCCACGCCGGCCACGAAGTTCGGGATGACGTTGCGGGCGCCGAAGATCTCCGCGGAGTCCAGGATGCGCCGGTGCCACTCGTCGCGGCCGACGTAGCGCTCCTTGCCGGGGCAGTACCGCTTGAACAGGTACTCGTCCCACACCTCGAAGTTGGGGTGGTAGATCTGCACGCCGTAGTCCTTGAACCGCTGCACGTCGTCGCGGGGCAGCGCCTGGGCGACCACCTTGCCGATCCAGCGGCCGGGGAAGCGCTCCTCGATGGCCTTGGCGTAGTGGCCGTAGAAGTCGGCCTCGTCCCGCCCGGAGACCGTCGAGGTGATGGCGCCGCCGGTGAGGGTGTAGGCGGTGGACGCCTTCTGGGTGTCGTACCGGTCGATGATCTCCAGGGCTTCCAGCACCTCCTCGACGTCCTTGACGCCCGTGTAGGGGCGGCCGGCCGCCTTGTGCTGGCGCCAGTTGTGATTGATGTCGCAGTACTGGCACTCCTCCTTGGCGCCGAAGTACTGGCAGACCCGGAAGACGGTCAGGTAGATCAGGTAGCCCCACTGGATGGTCGGGGCGACCTCCATGACCGACTTGCCGTTGGAGAGGGTGTGCCGGTAGTACTCCGGCATCGGCGGCACGCCGACGTCCGCGATCCGCCGGCCGTCGAGGTAGAGGCCGAGCACCCCGTCCTCGCCGGCGGCCACGCGGTACGGCGAGGAGGGGTTCACCCGCACCGAGACGACCGTGCGGCGCAGGTCGTAGGGGCCGCCGGTGAGGATGATCTCCTCGGGCGGGCGGCGCAGCGCGGCCTCGCCCAGCTCCGGCAGGGTGCCGTGGTCGAAGGAGAAGATGAAGTACGACTTGGGCTTGACCTCGCCGTCCTCGTTGTCGCTGAGCGCGCTCGGGTCGAAGGCCACTCCGCCGCGGAGCAGGTCCTCCTTGAAGACCGCCTCCCGCGGTACGTGCGGAAAGCGCTCCATCAGATCCTCGACCAGCGCGGTGCGGCTGCCCATCCGTGTCTCCTCCCGGGTCAGGCGTTCGACTTCTCACGGTATGCCCCCGCTGGTGCGGCTTCCCCGCCGGGGCCCCTCCCGGGGCGCCAGGTAGGTTTCCGCGGAGGACCTCGGGTCCGCACGATCGATGGGAGGGCTGCGGTATGACCGACACCGCCGTGACCAATTGGGCCGGCAACATCACGTACACGGCCAAGGAAGTGCACCGGCCGCACTCGCTGGAGGCGCTGCGGGCGCTGGTCGCCGGGAGCGCGCGGGTGCGGGTGCTGGGCAGCGGGCACTCCTTCAACGAGATAGCCGAGCCCGGCGCCGAGGGCGTGCTGCTGTCCCTGGCCGGCCTGCCCGGCGAGGTCGACGTCGACACCGCGGCCGGTACGGTCCGGGTGGGCGGCGGCGTCCGGTACGCGGAGTTGGCCCGGGTGGTGCACGCGCACGGGCTGGCGCTGCCGAACATGGCCTCGCTGCCGCACATCTCGGTGGCCGGGTCGGTCGCGACCGGCACCCACGGCTCGGGTGTGACCAACGGCTCACTGGCGTCGGTGGTCCGCGAGGTCGAGCTGGTCACGGCGGACGGCACGACGGTGACCCTGGCCCGGGGCGACCGGCGGTTCGACGGGGCGGTCACCTCGCTCGGCGCGCTGGGCGTGGTCACCGCGCTCACCCTGGACCTGGAGCCGGCCTACGAGGTCGAACAGCACGTCTTCACCGAGCTGCCGTTCGCCGCGCTGGACGCCGGGACCCTCGCCGCGGTGCTGTCGGCGGCGTACAGCGTCAGCCTGTTCACCGACTGGCGCTCCCCCGGCTTCCGGCAGGTGTGGCTCAAGCGCCGCACCGACCAGCTTCTGCCCGACTTCCCGTACGCCGCCCCGGCCGCCGAGAAGATGCACCCGGTGCCGGGGATGCCCGCGGTGAACTGCACGGAGCAGTTCGGGGTGCCGGGGCCCTGGCACGAGCGGCTGCCGCACTTCCGCGCCGAGTTCACCCCGAGCAGCGGCGACGAACTCCAGTCCGAGTACCTGCTGCCGCGCGAGCACGCCCTGGACGCGCTGCGCGCGCTGGAGGCGATCCGCGAGGAGGTCGCGCCGGTGCTGCAGACCTGCGAGGTGCGCACGGTCGCCGCCGACGCGCAGTGGCTGAGCCCGGCGTACGGGCGGGACACCGTGGCGCTGCACTTCACCTGGATCGCGGACACGGCGGCGGTGCTGCCGGTGGTGCGGCGGGTGGAGGAGGCGCTGGACGCGTTCGACGCCCGGCCGCACTGGGGCAAGGTGTTCACCACGGCCCCGGCGGTGCTCGCCGCCCGGTATCCGAGGCTGGGCGACTTCGCGGCGCTGGTCCGCGAGCTGGACCCGGCGGGCGTGTTCACCAACGCGTTCGTCAGGCAGGTGCTGTCCGGCCCGGCCGGCGGATCGGTGTGACCAGCGCGACGACCGCGATCAGGACGCAGCAGCCGCCCGCCACCAGGGCGACCGGTGCGGTGCCGTGGTGCTCCGCCGCCCAAGTGAGGACGGCGGCGCCGACGGGCGCCGCCGAGTAGTGCAGCGTCCAGAAGGCGGAGGTGACCCGGCCCAGCAGGTGTTCCGGGGTGACCTCCTGGCGCAGGGACATCGAGCAGGTGCCCGCCATGCCGACGCAGGCCAGGAAGGCCGCGCTGAGCACGGCGACGGCGGGCACCTCGCGCACCCAGCCCAGTCCGGCGAAGGCCAGCCCGCACCCCGCGACCGCGCCGGTCCAGGTCCGGCCGAAGCCGAGGCGCCGGCGGACCCGGGCGACCAGCAGGGCGCCGGTGATGGTGCCGACCGCGCCGGCCGCCATGACGGTGCCGACCGTGCCGTCGTCGTGGCCGAGGTCGTGCTTGAGGTGGTAGATCACCAGGTCGTTCAGGCCCAGGGTGAGGAAGCTGAACACGGCCAGCAGCACGGTGAGGGCGCGCAGCACCGGATGCCCGTACAGGAAGGCCACCCCGGTCCGCAGGTCCGCCCAGAGGCCGGGGCGCCGCTCGCCGGGGGCGTCGTCCGCGGCGCGGGCCCGGAACCGGACCAGCAGCACACAGGCGGCCGAGACGCCGAAGCTGGCGGCGTCCACGCCGACCGCGGCGGCGGGCCCCGACCAGGCGGCCACCATCCCGGCGCCGAGCGGGCCGAGCACCCCGGCCGCGGCGGCGGTGGCGTTCAGCCGCCCGTTGGCCTCGGTGAGCTGCCCGGTGCCGACCAGGCCGCGCACGGCGGTGACGTAGCCGACGGCGAAGAACATGCCGACGGCCTCGCACAGCGGCAGCACGACGTACAGCAGCCAGAGCTGCGGGCCCGCCAGCCACACCACCGGGACCGCCCCGTACAGCACCATGCGGACCAGGTCGCAGCCGACGAGCAGCTTGCGCCGGTCGACCCGGTCGACGACGGCCCCGGCGAAGACCGCCGCGCCCACCGAGGCGGCGCCGCCGACGGCCGTGAGCAGGCCCATGCTGGCGATCGAGCCGGTGGCCTCCAGCACCAGCAGGGGCAGGGCGATCAGCGCGAAGGAGTCGCCGAGGACGGAGAGGGTCTGCGCGGCCCAGAAGATCCCGAAGTCCCGCTGCCGCCACAGCGGCCGTGCGCTGGAAGCGGTGTCCCCGCCGGTCGCCTGGCGGTGTGCCTCGTGCGTCATCCGGTCCCTTTCCCCGACGAGGTGCCGGGTCACCCTAGGACACGCGGGGACGGGGACGGTACGGGTTTTCCGGCGGGGTCAGTGGTCGGCGCAGCAGGGCGTGGGGTCGGGGTCCTCGAAGGGCACGAGGGTGCCGCCGGCATGGGGCATGGCGGCGAGCACCAGCACACCGTCCTCCCACTGCGGGCGGACGAACTCCCGGGTCACCAGATGCAGTCCGGGGTCGGCCGGTCCCGGGGTGCCCAGCACGCGGACCCGCTCGATCGCGGACCGCTCCAGCAGTTCCGCGACCGTGAGGGTGCCGGTGAGGCGGGCGGCGCCCGGGTAGAGCACCGCCCGTCCGCTCCGGTCGGGAGCGCCGTCCGTCACCGCGTACCCCTGGTCGGTGAGTGCCGCGCGGGCGGCGTCCAGCACCGCCGCGTCCGCCGCCGCCAGGGAGAGCGCCACCCGGCGTGGGCCGCCGTCGCGCACCAGGTGGGTGCAGCCGAACACGTCCTCGGGCAGGCCGAGCCGGGCCGCCAGGTCCAGGAGCAGGTGGTCGGCGGCCCGGAGCCCGGTCTCCTCGGTGTCGACCCCGAGGGCGTACGGCGGCGGGGTCACGAGGGCAGGACCCAGACCGGGTTGGAGTAGAACCACAGGTCCTTCCACGGGTCGGCGTCGCCCACCACGTCGATGGCCGGGCCGTGCGGGTCGACGGCCGCGCCCATCGCGCCGACCGCGGACCGGTTGCCGTCGGTGCCGCGCAGCCGCAGGTAGACGGGGCGGTCGACGCGGCCGAGGTCGTAGGTGAGGGTGACGGTGCCGGCGTTCTTGTTCACCTCGTAGGACTTGACCACCTTGGCGGTGGGCGCGGTGAAGGTGTCCTTGTCCTTGACCTCTCCCGTGACATCGCCCTGGATGACGTCGACGCGGGCCAGGGTGGGCTGGAACCCGGCCCAGTTGGGGCCGCCGGCCAGGGCCACGTCCACGGTGAGGGAGACGCGGGTGCCCTTCTTGACGTGCAGGGCGCCGCCGAGGGTGGCCCAGCGGCTGCCGCCGCTGACCCGGACGTCGAGGCCGGAGATGAGCTGGCCGTGGTCGACCCAGACGCGGCCGGCGCGGATGCCGTCCATGACGGCGGCGTAGGAGAAGCCCTCGGCGCCGACGTGGGTGCGGCTGTAGTAGCCGGGCCAGTAGTCGTTCTCGGTGATGTCGATCTGGCCGCCGTACACCGGGTCGTCGTAGCGGCCGTTGGCGTTGAAGTCGCCGCCGCCGCGGGCCGCGGTGTCGCCGTAGATCTGGTGCGAGTCGGAGTTGGCGGTGATCCACCAGGGCTTGCCCTCGGCGAGCAGGCTGTCCCACAGGCCGCCGACGGTGGCGGTCATCCAGTCGAAGCCGCCCCAGGTGCGGTACGACTCCAGCGGGTAGGCGGCGAAGGAGTCGGCGCCGGGGCTGTTGTTGTAGATGCCGCGGGCGCCGCCGGGGCCGAGCGGCTTGGGCAGGCCGCCGGCCTGGTGGCCGGGGGCGCCCTCCATGCCGACGGCGATGCGGTGGCTCGCGGAGGTGGCGTCGCGCCAGGCGCGCAGTTCGTGCGGGGAGTCGATGCCCTTGCGCGCCGGGTGGTTGGCGAGCATCAGGGCGTCCTTGACCTTGCGCCGCTTGACCTGCTCGGAGAGGAAGGCGAGACCGGCGATGGCGAGGGCCTCGTTGGCGGGCGAGGAGCCGGTGGCGGCCTTGACCGCGCCGTCGTAGCCGGACTCGAACTGCTTGAGGACGGAGACCTCGTTCTTGCCCGGGTGGACGAAGACGGTGCCGTGCTCGGCGGCCGGGATGTTCCACTCCAGGCCCTGGAAGACGAGGGTGTCCCGGTGGGCGCGGCGGGCGTCCTGGATGTCCGGGTTGACCTTCTCCACGCCGATCTTGGCGTGCGTACCGCTGCCGTGGTCGGTGATGACCAGCCAGTCCATGCCGTGCCGGGCGCCCTGGCGGACCTGGTCGATCACGCGGTACTTGCCGTCGCTGCTGTACTGGGTGTGGATGTGGTGGTCACCGGCCAGCCACAGGAACCCCTTCTTGCCGCCGCCGCGGGCGTACGCGGGCGCGGTGCCGGCACCGGCCAGCACGCTGCTCGCGGCCAGGCCCGCGCCGAGCAGACCGGCGCGGCGCAGCAGGGTCCGGCGGGACTGCTGCTCGGGGCTGAGCGCCTCGTCGGGTACGGAGGTGTCGAAGGCGGCGGGCAGCGGCGCGGTGGCCTGGTGCTCGTGTCCGTGACCGTGGTCGTGGCCGTGATGGTGATGCTGCCCGTGGGTGTGTCCGTGTCCGTGGCCCATGTCGCCCCTCCTCGTCTTTCCGGCGCGAGCCGCGCCGCCCGAGGAGGATCGAGGCAGAAGATGAACGTTGAACGGCCTGGGGGTGAGGGGCGGCCGTACCGGACACGGCAAAGCAGGTCGCGCGCCCCGCTATACGTCACGCACCCCGCTATAGGCTGCGCCTCGACCCTGTCCCCGGTACCCGGAGGTCCCGTATGCCCCGCGCCGGACTCAGCGCCGACCGCGTCGTCACCGCCGCCGTCGAACTCGCCGACGAGGTGGGCTTCGAGAAGGTGACGCTGTCCGCGCTGGCCCGCCGCTTCGGTGTGAAGGACGCGAGCCTGTACTCGCACGTCAGGAACCTCCAGGAGCTGCGCACCCGGATGGCGCTGCGGGCGGGCGCCGAGCAGATCGAGGAGATCGCGCGGGCGGTGGCCGGCCGGGCCGGCAAGGACGCGCTGGCCGCCTTCGCCGGCGCCTACCGGGCGTACGCGCTGCGCCACCCCGGCCGGTACGCGGCCACGCAGATCCGCCTCGACCCCGCCCTGGTGGCCGGCTCCCCCGCGCCGCGCCGCACCGCCGAGATCACCTACGGCATGCTCCGCGCCTACGGCCTCACCGAACCCGACCTCACCGACGCGGTACGGCTGCTGCGCAGCACCTTCCACGGGTACTGCGCCCTGGAGGCGGCCGGCGCGTTCAACGACCCCCGGGACGTGCGGGCCTCCTGGGACAAGGCGATCGAGGCGCTGCACGTGGCGCTGTCCCACTGGCCCGGCGCCGACCGCTCATGACCCGATCGGCTCCAGCGCGGCGAGACCGCCCAGCAGCCGGGCCGCCGGGGCCGGGTCGACCAGCCACTTCAGATGGCTGCCGGGGAGCGTCCGCACGTCCCAGGGGTTCTCCGGCGTCAGCGCGTCGCCCTCGCGGATCATCCGGTCCTGCATGGCGAGCGGGATGCTGGTGTCCTCGCTCAGCCGGACGTACGTCCGCGGGATGCGCCCCCAGGTGCCGGCGCGGGCCCGGTCCTCGGGGGTGCCGGTGTCGAGGTTCTCGTCGGGCTGGAAGGTGTTGAGGAACACCAGGAACTCCTCCTCGGTCCCGTCGGCGAGGAAGGCCGCCTTGAACGCCGCGAGGGCGGCGGGGTCGGCGGTACGGAAGTTGACGCGCAGCAGTCCGAGTTCGCCCGGGTTGCCGACCAGTGCCAGGCCGAGGGACGCGGCGTCGACAGAGGCCATCTCGGGCTCGGCGTAGTAGGCGTTGACGTCGAGGTCGACGGGACACCAGGCGGAGACGTAGACGATGCGGTCGATGAGGTCGGGCCGCTGGTTCGCCGCGAGGGTGGCCGTCAGCCCGCCCCGGCTGTGCGCGACCAGGACGACGGGCCCGTTCCGCTTGGCCCGCTCCAGCACCCCGACGAGGTGCGCGACGTTGTCGGCGAGCGTGACGCCCTTGACGTCACCGGGCGCGGCGGCGAGCCCGTCCAGATCCTGCGGCGCCTGGTAGGCCCGGTGGTACGTCGCCGAGAACCCGTGCCCCGGCAGGTCGACGGCGACGGACCGGTGCCCGAGCAGCCCGAGTTCGGCCTGAAGCGGCGCGAACGAGAAGGAATTGGCGAACGCTCCGTGCACCAGGACGAACGTCGGTCCCATCTGACTGCCCACTTTCCGGCCCCGTGGGGCGAGTTGCCCGTAGTCGAAAGGCGCACAGTACTCAGCGATTGATCACCGGCACCAGCCCCTGGCACCCCGGCGCCGCCGCGCCGGTTCACCCGCGCATCGGCCCGGCACCCCGGGTAACAAGACCGACCCGTTCGGTGTCGAGCGCACCGAGGCCACGACCTGGCGGTGCAGATGAACGGGTACGTCTACTGCGAGAACAACCCGGTCACCTTCGCCGACCCCTCCGGCCTGGCGTCGGAGGGCGGGACCAGCGAGTACGGCGGTCCGTCGGCGTCGGCCGAGGCGTGGGCGAAGAAGCAGCTCAACACCTCCCTGGCCGATGTCATCCTCTCGGTCGGCTGGGCCGCGCTGAAGGACTTCATCGGCTGGAACGACGTGGTCGGCTGCTTCTCCCGGGGCGACCTCTGGGCGTGCGGCAGCCTGTTCATCCAGGCCATCCCCTGGACCAAGCTCGGCAAGATCCCCGCGGTCATCGGGGCGGCCAAGCGCATCGCCAGCGCGGTCAACGCCTGGATGAAGGCCAAGGAGAAGGCCCGCAAGATCATCGAGATGGCCAAGAAGGCCCGTGAACTGGCCCGCAAGGCGAAGGAGGCCAAGCGCAAGGCCGCCGAGAAGGCCGCCCAGTTGAGGAAGAAGGCCAAGGAGGCGGCGACCCGCAAGGCGAAGGCGGCCGCGCGGAAGACGGGCAACGCGGTCCAGAAGACCCAGAAGGCGGCGGCCAAGAAGGCGGAGTCGAAGCCGAGGCAGACGAAGGCGAAGGACGAGTCGTCGGGCAAGCCGTCGGAGTCGTCGGGTGGTGGCGGCGGCTGCACCACGGAGGCCAACAGCTTCGTCCCCGGCACCCTGGTCCTGATGGCGGACGGCACCACCAAGCCCATCGAGGAGATCAAGAACGGCGACAAGGTCCTCGCCACCGACCCGGAAACCGGCGAGACCGCCGTCGAAACGGTCACCGCCGAGATCCTCGGCAAGGGCCTAAAGCACCTGGTCAAGGTCGAGATCACCACCACCGACGGCAAGAAAGCCCAGGTCACCGCCACGGAAGGACACCCCTTCTGGGTCTCGGAACTGGGCGAACGGATCGACGCCACCGACCTGAACCCCGGCCAGTGGCTCCGCACCAGCGCCGGCACGTACGTCCAGATCACCGCGATCACCCACCGGACGACCCGGCACGCGACGGTCCACAACCTGACTGTCAGCGATCTGCATACGTACTATGTGCTGGCGGGGGAAACCCCGGTCCTCGTTCACAATTGTGGGGGAAGTAAGCTCAAAGAAGGTGAGCAATACGTCTACCGCGCCGTGAAGGACGACGAGTTGAAGCAACTCTTGGACACTCGACGCTTCCAGATCCCCGGGGTATCGAATCGAAGTATTTCTCTTCGACACCAGAGGGTGCAGCTCTCTATGCCAGGTCCGCCCATGCGAAGTTCCCTGACGAAGGTGCTTACACGCTGGTGCGTGGCGTGATCAGAACTGAACACATTCCTGCGGAGAGCAGGATTGAGCATCTCGCGGACGGGGGCGGCGGAATCGATGCCTTCGCACTCTGGGAGGACTCAATGAGTACGATCGGCCGAGTTCGCATCCTTCCCTCCATGCCGATCCCTTAGGTGAATCGATGAAGATTTACGTGACGTCTCTCCAGCAATCGACCCTGGACCACTGGTCAAGGGTGCTGCCTGAATCGATGGGGATTGAGTTCGTCAACGAAAGTAGCCGCTCGGTTCGGGCTGACGCGCTTGTTATGTCTGGAGTTTGGGCATTCGACCGCTACGGCGGCAGGCCGAACAGAGAGGCAGCGCAGGTCTTGCCGAACTCAAGAGATGACGGCTTGCCGGAGTGGATCGTCGTCCCGCCGTTTCGTCCGATCGCTGAACGGGACGGGAGATTTTCCATCAGGGAAGATTTCGAGCGAATCAGCCCCGCCTACCATGCTGTACTCCATTCTCTCAGGGCAGTGAGGGATGAATTGGGAGACTCGGTAAGCGTGGCGCTGGATCTACCAATGCTCGGAATGGATGATCCACATGATGAGTCGACCCCGGCGTCGGTGGCTCGGGCCGTCGAGGTATTTCTGAATGAATAAGCAGTAGCCCCACCGGAGAGTCCTTCCGGTGGGGCTACTCGCGCGTGGGCGTAGTCGCCGGCGGTGACGCCGAGGTGGGCGTGGCCCAACAATTCCTTGATCGGTGGTGTATTGCCCGTCCGGGCCCGCCAGTGGGCGACGGTGGCGGCGACTTCCGTCGGGGTCGCGCAGCAGCCGAGGGCGGCGAGAGCGGTGATCGTCCCGGCGTCCGGGACGCTGGTGTTCGTCGGACTGGTTTCGCGACCGTCAGGCCGACAGGTCGCACTGAGCGGGCGATTCATACGCGCGTCCGCCTCAAGGTCGCGGCACCTCGGGCGCCGCGCCGGACGACATCCGCACCGCCGGTAGCATCTGGCCGCCCTGGTCGGCTCCCGTCGGCGCCGAATCCGGCGCAACCGCTGGTGGGCGCTCCCGCTGATGGCCGTCCTCTTCTGCGGCACGGCCGCCCTCGGCCTGACCACCGGTTCGACGACGACGGGCATCGGCATGCTCGTCCTCGGCACCGTCTTCGTCACCTGGCTGACCTGGTGCAACTTCCGCTTCGACCGCCGCCTTACGCAGATGCGGCGACGGGTGAGGCGACAGCGGCCGAAGCAAGGGGTTCGAGGAGAACATCAGGCATTGAACCGTTTGCCCACGGGTGCCGTTGCGATCACTGAAAAGTTCGCATGCGATCGACCGAAGGCGCTGTCAGCCTGACTGAGGGTGCGTTGCTGCCGCTAGTCGAGTGAAGCGGCAGCGACACTCACGACAGCCTGGGTGCTCCCCAGTCCGGCAGACAGGGATTCAGCGACGATCCGGTAAAGGAATGGAGTGGCATCCGATGCCGAAGAAGCAACCCACGGGTAAGAATTCCGCCCCTCAGCCGAGCCCCTGGGACAGGGCCATGTCTCCCGGCACGTTGGCGCGCCTGGACCAGACGCTCGAAGAGCAGAGGACTCGGGCAGCCGCAGCGGCGGCCACGCTTGATGCCGCACAGACCATGCTGAACATCTCGCAGCAGCCGCGGGATTTCCAGAATCCCGCGGCTGCCGTCCCCGGTCAGACGCAGGTGGCGCAGGCTGCCAATCAGCATCTGCCTGCCGGCAGGCCGGCCACCCCCCGCGCCGGGGCCAGCGGAGGATTGCCTTACGACCCGGTGCGGGCGGCGACACAGCAGGCAAGCCCCAAGGGACCTAGCCGCTGAGAGCGTGAGCGAGCCCGGACGAATGTGCTGGGCTGATGGACACCCCGGGCACCCACCTCGGGGCATCCGTCCGGAGACGCCTCCGGATAGATGACCGTGGGGGTGAACGGCACCGCAGGATCCAGGGCCTGTCAAGGGACGTCTGCCTTGGCAGGCCCACCTGCGCGACTTCCATCAGGTGCAACCGTCGGGAGCCGTTGCTGCCGCAGCACAAGGGTGGTCAGACCGTGAATCCCCCGTCCACCGCGATCGACGCGCCGGTGATGTACTGGCCGTCCGGGCCCGCCAAGTGGGCGACCGTGGCGGCGACTTCCGGCGGGGACGCGTAGCGGCCGAGGGCCGTGAAGGCGGTGATCGTCGCGGCGTTCGGGCCGTCGGCCGGGTTGGCGTCGGTGTCGGTGGGGCCGGGGTGGACGAGGTTGACGGTGATGCCGCGGGGGCCGAGTTCACGGGCGAGGCCCTTGGTCATGCCGATGAGGGCCGTCTTGCTCATGGCGTACAGCGCGAAGCCCGGGAAGGGTGTGCGCCCGGCCATGTTGCTGCCGATGCTGATGATGCGGCCGCCGTCGGTCATGTGCCGTACCGCCGCCCGGGATGCCAGGTAGGGCGCCCGGACGTTCACCGCCAGCGTGCGGTCGGCCTCGGCCGGGCCCATGTCCTCCAGCGGGCCGACGAGGAAGGCCCCCGCGTTGTTGACCAGGATGTCGAGCCGGCCGAACGTCCCGGCGGCCCGGTCCACCGACGCGGTGAGCGCCTCCGCGTCCGCGCTGTCGGCCTGGACGGCCAGCGCCCGGCGCCCGGTGGCCTTGATCCGCTCGACCACCTCGGCGGCCCGTTCCGCATTGCTCTCGTACGTCAGGACAACGTCCGCTCCATCCTCCGCCAGGCGTAGTGCCACCGCCGCACCGATCCCCCGGCTTCCACCCGTCACCAACGCCACGTTTCCGTCGAGTCGCTTCATGCCCACGAGCCTCGCCGCCCCCGCCCCGCCACGCTGGCGGGATACCGACCTGGTGCTCCTACGGCGTCTGCGGCGCGAAGGACCAGCGTTCGCCGCCGCCCGGGTGGACGACGCCGTACGTGCTCTCCGGGACCTCGTTCCAGACGCCGGGGAGGTCGCCGAGGGGTTCGGAGACGATGAGGCGGGTGGAGTCGGAGGCTTCGCGGAGGAAGGCGAGGTCGGGGTGGAGGGAGCGGAGGGTCTCCACGCGGGTGCTGTAGAAGAGGGAGCGGGAGGCTTTCTGCGTGGAGTAGCGGAAGGCCCAGACGGACTCGCCGTCGGTGGTCGCCACCGTCATCTGGAGGGGGTACTCCACCCCGTGGGCGCGGCCCACCTCCTCCACCAGGCCGGCCATGCGGGCCACCGCCGTCGGGGGGTCCTGTTCCAGGCCGAAGGTGAGGGCCAGGTAGAACATCACCTCCGAGTCGGTCGAGCCCTCGATGTGCAGGAACAGCTCCGGGTCCACGGCCATGACCAGGTCACGGCGGAGCCGCGGGTACTCCGCGATCGCCCCGTTGTGCATCCACATCCAGCGGCCGTACCGGAACGGGTGGCAGTTGGTCTGCTGCACCGCCGACCCCGTCGAGGCGCGGATGTGCGCGAAGAACAGGTGGGAGCGGACGTGCCCCGCGATCTCGCGCAGGTTGCGGTTGCTCCAGGCCGGGCCGATCTCGCGGACGATCGCCGGGGTGTCCTTGGCGGAGCCGTACCAGCCGACGCCGAAGCCGTCGCCGTTGGTCGTCTCGACGCCCATCTTGGCGTGCAGGCTCTGGTCGATGAGTGAGTGCGCCGGCTTGTAGATCATGTTTTCGAGCAGGATCGGGGAGCCCGAGTAAGCGAGCCAACGGCACATGTCCACCGCCTTGTCGTGATCGATCGTCCGGCCGCGCAAAGGGGTACCCACTTCCCAGCATCGCAGGCCCGCGCGGTCGACGCGCTGCGGCTAGCGTCGACGGCATGACCAGTGGAATCGCCCAGGCGCTCAGCACGTCGGCCCTCGTCCTCGACGGCGGCCTGTCCAATCAGCTCGCGGCGGGCGGGTACGACCTCGGGGACGAGCTGTGGTCGGCCCGGCTGCTGGTCGAGCGGCCCGAGGCCCTCGTCGAGGCGCATCTGGCGTACTTCCGGGCCGGGGCGGACGTGGCGATCACCGCCAGTTATCAGGCGACCTTCGAAGGGTTCGCGGGGCGCGGCATCGGGCGGGAGCGTGCCGCCGGGCTCATGGCGCTCAGCGTGGAACTGGCCCGGGAGGCGGCCCGACGGGCCGGTGCCGGGCGGGCGCGGTGGGTGGCGGCGTCCGCCGGGCCGTACGGGGCCATGCTCGCGGACGGCTCCGAGTACCGGGGGCGGTACGGGCTGAGCGTCGGCGAGCTGGAGCGGTTCCACCGGCCCCGCCTCGAAGTACTCGCCGCCGCCCGGCCCGATGTGCTCGCGCTGGAGACCGTGCCCGACACCGACGAGGCCGCGGCGCTGCTGCGGGCGGTGCGCGGGCTCGGGGTGCCGGCCTGGCTGTCGTACACCGTAGACGGCGGGCGGACCCGGGCCGGGCAGCCGCTGGAGGAGGCGTTCGGACTGGCCGCCGACGCCGACGAGGTGATCGCCGTCGGCGTGAACTGCTGCGCCCCCGAGGAGGTCGACCACGCGGTCGCCGTCGCGGCCCGGGTGACCGGCAAGCCCGTCGTCGCCTACCCCAACAGCGGCGAGACCTGGGACGCCGCCGCCCGCGCCTGGGCCGGCGGCTCCCGGTTCGACGCCGGGCGGGTACGGGGCTGGCGGGACGCCGGGGCCCGGCTGATCGGCGGCTGCTGCCGGGTCGGGCCGGAGACGATCACCCGGATCGCGCGCACCCTGTAGCCGCTCAGTCGCCGTCCGAGCCGCCCGAGCCGTCCGAGCCGTCCGAGCCGCCCGCGCCCTCGTCCAGCACGCCCGGCGGCCCGGGTGCGTCGAGGGGCGGTGTCCCCGTCCTGTCCGAGACGGCCGTCGCGGTGATCAGGCCCGCGACGCACGCGACCATGAGGACCGTGCCCGAGAAGTACAGGGCGGCCCACGGGGGGCTGTCCACGTCCACGTCGAAGAGGGCGAGCAGGCCCGCGCCCGGGAGCACCCCGAAGATCCAGGAACCGCACACAGTGGCCACCGTCAGGTTCTGGTGGAGGTCCGAGGGCGCCCGTCCCGGCCACGCGACCGGGATCACGGCGACCGCCTGGCCGGCCAGGCAGACCAGGGCGACGACGGCACAGCCCGCGAACGACAGCGGACGCGACCAGTAGGACACCAGCCCGGCCAGGGCACCGAGCAGCGTGCCCGCGTTGCCCGCCGCCACCCACACCGAGCGCGAGCGCAGGAATTCCCGCACGCCGTCGACCATGCGCCGCCCCCGTATGCCGCCGGTATGCCACCCCGTACGCCGCTACCGCCCGGCTTGCATCATGCCCGCGCCGGCGGCGCCGGCACATCCCCCTGACCTCCCCGGCTTGCAAAGCGGAACGCTGCTCCGTATCGTCGGAGGTGTTACCGGAGCATTGTTCCGCTTACTCCGCCTGAGAGGCACCCCCATGTCGATCTCGACCTCCCCTGTCCCTACGGTGATCACCGCCAAGCCCGTGGTCCTGCCCGCCCCCGGGCGCGGTGAGGACCTCCAGGTCGCCGTGACCGCGCCCGCGTCCGGGAGCGGTCTGCCCGTCATCGTCTTCTCGCACGGTTTCAGTTGGTCGATGGACGGTTACGCGCCCCTCGCCGACCACTGGGCCGCCCAGGGCTTCGTCGTCCTGCGCCCCACCCACCTCGACTCCCGCACGCTCGGCATCCCCGCCGACGATCCCCGTACGCCCCGGATCTGGCGGTTCCGCGTCGAGGATCTGAAGCGGATACTGGACGGGCTCGACGTCCTGGAGGCCGCGGTACCCGGCCTCGCCGGGCGGGTCGACCGCGACCGGATCGCCGTCGCCGGGCACTCCTGGGGCGCGCAGACCGCCAGCACCCTGCTCGGCGCCCGCGTCCTCGACGCCGACGGCGTACCCGGCGAGGACCTCTCCGACCCCCGCGTCACGGCGGGCGTCCTGCTCGCGCTGACCGGCCTCGGGGACAGCCTCACGCCGTTCGCCGAGGAGCACCTGCCCTTCATGCGACCCGACTTCTCCACCATGACCGCACCCGCCCTCATCGTCGCCGGCGACCACGACGACTCCGCGCTGTCCACCCGCGGGCCCGACTGGTTCACCGACGGCTACACCCACAGCCCCGGCGACAAGCGCCTGCTCACCCTCTTCGGGGCCGAACACTCGCTCGGCGGCATACCGGGCGAACGGGTCGCCGAGACCACCGACGAGAGCCCCGCCCGCGTCGCCCTGATCCAGCGGCTCAGCACCGCCTTCCTGCGCGACACCCTGCACCCCGGCGACCCCGCCTGGAAGGCCGAGGCCGCGGCGCTGGAGGCGGACCCCGAGCCGCTGGGCCGCCTCTACGTGAAGTCGTAGTCGGCGAAGTCGGCCACCGGGACGTACCCGAGGCGCTGGTAGAGGGCGTTGCTGGTCGGGTTGGCCAGGTCCGCGAAGAGGACGACCTCCTTCGCGCCCTCGGCCAGCGCCTCCCGGCTCACCTCGGCCGTCACCGCGCCCGCGTAGCCGCGTCCGCGGAACCGGGCCGGGGTGTAGACCGGGCCCACCCGGACCTGGCCGGCCACCAGCGGGTTCACGCCCGCCATCGACACCGGCGTGCCGTCCGGGGTCTCCCAGAACGCGTAACGCCGGTGGCCGACCCGGCGCTCGTCCACGGACTCGCCGTCCTCCCCCACGTCGATCATGAACTCCCGGTTCCAGCGCACCAGTCGCTCGACGTCCCCTTCCCCCGCCCACCGCACCCGGCCCTCCGGCAACGGCTCCGGCGGCGTCAGCGGCCCCAACCGGTACAGCCGCTGCCGCTCCCTCAGTACGGGCGTCACCCCCGCGTGCCGCCGCCACGCCCGCGCGAACACGGTGGCCGTCGCCTCCTCCGCCTTCGCCCAGGGCAGTACGTGCCCGGCGCCGGCCAGCCGGACCGCCAGCAGGTCGGCCTGCTCACCGGTGAGCGGCGTCAGGTTCAGCCCGGCGGGCGGGGTGCGGAAGAACGTCGCCCGCACCTCGCCCTCCTCCTCCAGCCAGCCGAACACCGGGGCCCCCGCCCCGAACGCGTCCGGCCCCCGCGTGCGCAGCGCCTCCGTCACCGTCAGCGTCACGGTGTGCAGCGCCGGACGCGAGTGCAGGAAGTCGCCCGCGCGGGCGAGGAATTCATCGACGTTCTCGGTGAGGTGCCAGTCATCAGGGCGCATGCCGCATGATGGCTCGCGCCCCCTCCGTACGCCCCTCATTTTCCGCCGCGAACTCGCACCACACCGTCTTGCCGGGGTCCCGCTCCCCCACCCCCCACTTGTCCGCCAGCATCGACACCAGCAGCAGCCCGCGTCCGCCCTCCCCCGGTTCCCGCACCGCCGGTACACCGCCCCCGCTGTCGTGCACCTCGACCCGGACCAGCCCGTCCTCGTACGCCAGCAGCCGCAACAGGAAGCCGCGTCCCGGCGGTACGCCGTGCAGCAACGCGTTCGTCGTCAACTCACTGACACACAGCACTACGTCGTCCGCGCGCCGCCGCGCGCCCCAGTCGTCGAGCGCCCAGCGCGTGAACTCCCGCGCGGCCGGCACGGACCGGCGCTCACGGCGGTAGAAGCGCTCACGCTGAGCAGGTGCGTGGAACAAGGGTGGAGTTTTGCCATTCACGTGACGAGAGTCACACTCCGTGGCCATCATCAAACAGTGCGTGCGCCCGTACGGCTTCTCCGTACGGGGGCCGCCCAGTGAACGTACGCGCCCTGGTGGGGAGTTCGACCGCATGGCCACGACTCGACGGAACGCGTCCGCGATGAAGATGGTGGGTGCGCTGCTCGCCCTCTATCGCGAGGCGGCGGGCCACACGCAGAGGTCCCTCAGTGAGGTCTTCAACATCAGTGAACAGCAGATCGCGTCCATCGAACAGGGCCGCCGCCCACTGAAGCCGGATCTCGCCGAGCAACTTGATGAACGGCTGGAGACCAAGGGGGCGTTGGCGACTGCCGTCAGCCGGATGCCAGAGGTCGACCTGGTTCCGTTGTGGGCGGAGGAGTTCCTGGACCGGGAGCAAGAGGCCATCGTCATCTCCTCCTACGAGAACCAAGTGCTGCCTGGTCTGCTTCAGACGGAGGCGTATGCGAGGGCGGTGTTCCGCAGCCGCATTCCGGTCCTCGACGAGGATGAGATCGAGCACCTCGTGACGGCACGCATCCAGCGGCAGACGATCTTTCGCCGCAAGGAGCCGCCGCTCACGTGCTTCGTCATCTGGGAGTCGGTGCTACGAGACCGCCTGGGCGGCGACGAGGTGTACTTCACGCAGTTGCGCCACCTGCGGCAGCAGGCCGAGATCCCGGGCGTCGTCGTGCAGATCCTGCCACTCGGACGCAGCACTCACGCGGCCCTCGACGGTCCGTTCGTTCTCTTGGAAACACCCGAACACCAGCGCCTGGCTTACACGGAGACCCAGCGTGGTAGCCAACTGATCGCGAGTCCGGACGAGGTGGCCATCCTCACGCAAAGGTGTGCGATGCTGCGGACGCAGGCTCTCAACACAGAGGAGTCGAGGGACCTGTTGGACCGTCTGCTAGGAGACCAATGAGCAGCACTGCACTTCGGTGGTTCAAGTCGAGTTACAGCGGCAGCGACGGCGGCAACTGCGTTGAACTCGCTTACACCTGGCGCAAGTCGAGCCACAGCAGCGGCGAAGGCGGCGCCTGCGTAGAGATCGCCACCCACCCCACCGCCATCCACATCCGCGACTCCAAAACCCCCGCCACCCCCCACCTCACCGTCACGCCCGAAGCCTGGACCGCCTTCCTCCGCCTGACCCGCTGAGCGCCACCTCCCGGTCCCGCAGCCCCCGTACCGTGTGCGGCGACCCGGCCCCGTCGAAGATCCGTACGGGGTGGGAGGCGTCCCACGCCTCCCACCCCGGGTCCCCCGTCGCGGCGAAGCGGACCCACGCCGTGTGCATCGCCTCGGCGAGGGAACGGGGCGCCCCCTCCCCCGCGAGCCGCCGCGCGTCCGGCAGGTCCCCGCTGTCGAAGACGAACCCGAGTTCCAGGGCGTGGCAGGCGCCGAGGTCGGGCAGGTTGGACGGCCAGGCGAACTCGTAGACGTACGACGTACCCGCCCGCGCGTCGGCGAGGCGGTGCAGCGGCACCCGCAGCAGATGGTCGGTGATCATCTGGCCGACGATCTCGGCGGTGCCCGCGTCGGGATGGAGCGCGCGGTAGCCGCGCGGTACGTCGTGGCCGCAGCGGCAGCGGGCCCGCGCGCCCGCGAGGGCGACCGCGCCGAGCCGGTCGACGCGTTGGAGGAGGCCGCCGGGGACGAGCCAGAGCCGGTACTCGTCACGGGTCCAGCCCAGCAGCAGGTCGGTGCCGGGGGCCGCGTCCCCGGCGACGAGCGCGTCGAGGGGGTCGCGGGGCAGCACGTCGTCGTCGACGACGATGCCGAAGGCGGGGCCGCCGAGGACGGGGCTGCTGAGCCGGCCGACCTCGCCCTGGACGCGGAGCAGCAGGGCGCGGTCGACGGCGGCGAACGCCTCGGCGGTGGCGGGGATCTTGAGCCGGTTGGCCATGCGGCGGACGATCCGCCGCACCTTCGCGCGTTCAGTGGCCTCGGGGGCGCCGCTCTGGAGGACGGCCCGGCGGAAGAGGCCCCGGGCCCGGGGGGCGGCGAGGAGCGCGCCGGCGCTGATGGCCCCGGCGGACTGACCGGCGAGGGTGACCAGGCCGGGGTCGCCGCCGAACGCGGCGATGGACTCCCGTACCCACTCCAGCGCGGCGATCTGGTCGCGCAGGCCCGCGTTGGCGGGGGCGTCCGGGAAGAGGCCGTAGCCCTCGATGCCGAGGCGGTAGTTGAGGGAGACGAGGACCACGCCGTCGCGGGCGAAGGAGTGGCCGTCGTAGACCGGTACGGCGGAGGAGCCCCTGGTGAGGGCGCCGCCGTGCAGCCAGACGAGGACGGGCAGGCGGGCGGCGGGGGCGGGATCGGGGGTCCAGACGTTGAGGTTGAGGCAGTCGTCGCCGGGGATGTCGGGGTCGGAGAGGTAGCGGGCGAAGGCCGGGGAGTACGGGGGTTTGGGGGCGGTGGGGCCGAAGGCGCCCGCGTCGCGCACGCCGTCCCAGGGGTCCGGCGGGACGGGCGGGCGGAAGCGGCGGGGGCCGAAGGGCGGGGCGGCGTACGGGATGCCGCGGAAGACCGCGACGCCGTGCTCCCACCGGCCGCGCACTACGCCGTACGGGGTGGGGACCTCGGGGTCCGTCCGGTCCGCCGTCATGTGTGACTGAGCGCCCCGGCGTGCACGGGTATTCCGCCGGATCGGCGGCCGATCTAGATTAGGAAGCGCTTTCTATCCCGTAGCCCGCGTGGGTGCTCTGTGAAGGTGGTTGCCCGATGGTCCGTACGGCGCGTGCGAGCACGGCGGCCGGGCCGACCCTGGCGGTGGTGGCCCGGGAGGCGGGCGTGTCGGTGCCGACCGCGTCCAAGGTGGTCAACGGCCGGGAGGACGTGGCGCCGGAGACGCGGCGCCGGGTGGTGGAGGCGCTGGACCGGCTCGGGTACGTGCGCCGGCCCCGGTTCGACACGGCGCGGGCGCCCCGGCTGGTGGATCTGGTGGTGCGGTCGCTGGAGAGTTCCGCGTCGGGGGCGGTGCTGCACGGGGTGGAGGCGGCGGCGTACGACGCGGGTGTCGACGTACTGGTGTCGGCGTGTCCGGCCCGGGGGCGCGGGGGGCTGGACCGGATCGCGGCGCGGGGGTCGTCGGGGGTGCTGTTCGATCTGGCGGAGCTGCCCGCGGCGCACTACGCGTGGCTGGCGCAGCACCGCGTGCCGTTCGTGATGATCGATCCGGCGGTGGAGCCGCCGCCGGGGGTGGTGTCGGTGGGCGCGGCGAACTGGCAGGGCGGGGTGACGGCGACCGAGCACCTGCTGAAGCTGGGGCACCGGCGGATCGCCGTGATCGCCGGGCGGCGGGGGACGCCGGTGAGCAGCGCGCGGATCGCGGGGTACCGGTCGGCGCTGACGGCGGCGGGGGTGCCGGAGCGGCCGGAGTACGTGCGGCACGCGGGCGCGGACCGGGGGGCGGCGCGGCGGATGCGGGAGCTGCTCGATCTGCCCGAGCCGCCGACGGCCGTGTTCGTCTGCTCCGACCCGATGGCGCTTGGGGTGTACGAGGCGCTGGCGGAGCGGGGCTTACGGGTGCCGGACCAGATGAGCGTGGTCGGCTTCGACGACCTGCCGGAGGCCCGGTGGGCGACCCCGGCCCTGACGACCGTACGCCGCCCCCTGTCGGAAATGGCGGCAACGGCCCTGCGCCTGCTGCTCCGCATGATGGACGGCGCCCGCCCGGAAAGCACCCGGACGGAGCTGTCGACGAGGCTGGTGAAACGGGCCAGCACGGGGCCCGTCTGAGAGGAAGGCGGCGGGGACGAACCGCTCAGATCTCTTGAGGCGTCCGTTCTTCGGTGGACGCGCTGGGCGAGGAGCTGACCCGGGCCGGCGTCCACGGCGAGCTGAAGCCGTGGGACGCCGGGTGGGGGCAGCGGTACGCCGTCGTCCATGATCCGGACGGGCACGGGGTGGATCTGTTCGCGCCGCTGGAGCGGTGAGGGTCAGGCCGTGTGCTGGTATGCCGGGTACGTGATGTAGCCGGCGTCGCCGCCCTGGTAGTAGGTGCTCTCGTCGGCGGTGGCCAGGGGCAGGTCCGTGCGCAGGCGTTCGACCAGGTCGGGGTTGGCGAGGAAGGCGCGGCCGAAGGCGATCAGGTCGGCGCCCAGGTCCAGCCAGTGGTCGGCCTCCGCCCGCCCGGTCTGTGTCGGGCCCAGCGGCATGGTCGGGTTGACGATGAGGGTGCCCGGCCAGGTCTTGCGCAGCAGCAGGAGGGTCTCCTCGTCGGTGGTGGCCTCCAGGTGGACGTAGGCGAGGTCGAGACGGGCCAGTTCGGTCAGCAGGGCGGTGTTCAGCTCGGCCGGGTCGTCCTCGGTCACGCCCCAGAAGCCACCGCCGGGCGACAGGCGGATGCCGGTGCGGGCGGCGCCCACGGCCTCGGCGGTGGCGGCGGCCACCTCGACGGCGAACCGGATCCGGTTGGTGACCGAGCCGCCGTAGCGGTCCTCGCGCAGGTTGGCGTTGGAGGACAGGAACTGGGAGATCAGGTAGCCGTTGGCGCCGTGCAGTTCGACCCCGTCGAAGCCCGCGTCGACGGCGCGGCGGGCGGCGTCGGCGTAGGACCGGACGTGTTCGGGGATCTCGTGGGTGGCCAGCGCCCGGGGCACCGGCATCGGCTGCGGGCCGCTCGGCGTGAAGACGTTGCCCTCGCCGGCCACGGCGGACGGGCCGACCGGCTGGAAACCGGTGGTCTCCGGGTGCGAGACCCGGCCGCCGTGCATGATCTGGGCGAACACGCGTCCGCCGTTGACGTGCACGGCGTCGGTCACCTGCCGCCAGGACTCGGTCTGCTCGTCGGTGTGCAGGCCGGGGGTGCCCGGGTTCGACTGGCCTATGCGGCTGGGCTGGACGCCCTCGGTGACGATCAGTCCGGCCGTGGCGCGCTGCGCGTAGTAGGTGGCCATCGAGGGGGTGGCCAGACCGTCGGCGGTGGCCCGGACCCGGCTCATCGGGGCCATCACGATCCGGTTGGGCAGGGTGAGTCCGCCGCCGAGGCGGAAGCTGCTGAACAGGGACGGCATGTCGATTCTCCTCGTACACATGTGCTCCGGCCGCCGGAGCGCACGAGTACGCTAAAACCTGACACCGGTGTCAGAGGCAAGCGGAAGACGACGGCGGATCGAGGCGGACATGCGGATCGGGGAACTCGCGGCGCGCGCCGGGGTGAGCGTGCGGTCACTGCGGTACTACGAGCAGCGGGGCCTGCTCTCCAGCACCCGCACGGCGAGCGGCCAGCGGCGGTACACGGAGGACGACGTGGACCGCGTCCGCTTCATCCAGGACCTGTACGCGGCCAACCTCTCCAGCAGCACCATCGCCGACCTCATGCCGTGCCGGGAGGCGCCGAGCACGCACAACTCCGACGCCACGCTGGAGCGGCTGGCCCGCGAACGCGAGCGGATCACGGCGCAGATCGAGGACCTGCTGCGGGCCCGGGACACCCTGGACCGGATGACCGCCGTGGCACGGGCCTACCGCGAGTCCCTGGCACACCAGGACGCCGGGGCGGTTCCGGCGGACGCGGCGGTTCCGGCGGGGGCGGCGGTTCCGGCGGGCCGGTGAGCGCGGGTCAGTGGTCCTGCGGCCGGGAGTCGTCGCCGCCGGCCCGGGGCGGGGTCTTGACGTGGGTGCGGAGCCGGGAGGTGACGTCCTCCGGGGGGAGGAAGCGGGACCAGCGCTCGGGGAACTCCGAGGGCATGTCCGGGTCCGCCTCGCCGGTCGCGGCGGCGCGGGCCACGTACTCGGCGACCTGGGCCTGGCGGATGCGCTCGTTGGCCTCGCGGGCGGCGGCGGTGGCGGCGGCCGGCCAGACCCGGTCGATGGCCGCGTTGACCGCCGCGCCGACCAGCACGGCGAACGCGGACACGCCGATCCACAGCAGCACCGCGACCGGCGCGGCGAGCGAGCCGTAGATCGTGGGGCCCTCGACGGTGCTGGTGAGGTAGATGCGCAGCAGGAAGCTGCCCAGCACCCACATGGCCAGGGCGACCAGCGCGCCCGGCACGTCCTCGATCCACGGGGAGCGCACCGGCACGGACACGTGGTAGAGCGTGGTCAGGAACGCGATCGACAGGATGATCACGACCGGCCAGTACAGGACCTGTACGACCGTGGTCGACCAGGGCACCACCCGGACCACCGCGTCCGGCCCCGCCACCATCAGCGGCAGCGCCACCGAGCCGATCAGCAGCGCCACCACGAACAGGCCGAAGGCGAGCAGCCGGGTCTTGACGATGCCCCGGACGCCGTCCAGGCCGTACATCACGGTGATGGTGTCGATGAAGACGTTCACCGCGCGGGAGCCCGACCACAGGGCGAACAGGAATCCGATGGAGATGACGTCGGGCCGGCCGCCCTCCATCACGTCGTCCAGGATCGGCTCGGTGATCTCCTTCACGCCGCGCTCGGAGAGCACCGTGCGGGAGGCGTCCAGGATGTTGGCGCGCAGGCTGTCGGTGGTGTCCGCGCCGATCCACAGGTCGACGTACCCGAGCAGGCCGAGCAGGCTGAGCAGCAGCGGGGGCACCGACAGCAGCGTGAAGAACGCCGCCTCGGCCGCCAGGCCCAGGATGCGGTACTCCATACAGGAGTTCACGGTGTCCTTGAGCAGCAGCCAGGCGGTCCTGCGCTTGGAGACGTTCCGGTAGAGGGCACGGGCCCGGTGGAGCCGTCCGGACGGCCGCTCGGGGGATTCACTTGCTGGCTGCACGAGCTAAAGGTATCCGCCGCGCCGGGCGGCACTCACCCGCGGACGGGACCGGCCGCCCCCGGGGGCCCGAGCGGGATAGGTTCGCGTCATGGCAGGCAGCACCCACACCGTGACGAATCAGCCCCCGCCGCTGGCCGGGTACGACGTGTTCACCGCCGACCGGGCGCTGACCGCGGCCGTCGACCGGCACCTGGCACCGGAGCTGCGCGAGGAGGCCCGGGAGGAACTCTCCGGGCTCGGCCGGAGCTGCGGCTCGGCCCAGGCCCGGGACTGGGCCACGCAGGCCAATGACAATCCGCCCACCCTGCGCACCCACGACCGGTACGGGCACCGCGTGGACGAGGTGGAGTTCCACCCGGCCTGGCACCGGCTGCTCGGCAAGGGCGTGGCCGCCGGGCTCACCGGCAACTGGGACCGCCCCGGCGGGCAGGTGCGGCGCGCGGCGGCGTTCCTGCTGTGGACGCAGGTCGAGGCGGGCACCACCTGCCCGCTGTCCATGACCCACGCGGCGGTGCCCGCCCTGCGGCACGAACCCGCCCTCGCCGCCGAGTGGGAGCCCCGGCTGACCTCCGCCGTGTACGACCGGGGGCTGCGGCCCGCCCACCAGAAGGCCGGGGCGCTGTTCGGGATGGGCATGACGGAGAAGCAGGGCGGCAGCGACGTACGGGCGGGCACGACCACCGCGCGGCCGCTGGCCGAGGACGGGACGTACGAGCTGACCGGGCACAAGTGGTTCTGCTCGGCGCCCATGTCGGACGGCTTCCTGGTGCTCGCCCGGGCACCGGGCGGCCCGACCTGCTTCCTGGTGCCCCGGGTGCTGGCCGACGGGGCCCGCAACGTGTTCCTGATCCAGCGGCTCAAGGAGAAGCTGGGCAACCGGTCCAACGCCTCCGCCGAGGTCGAGTTCGCCGGGACCTGGGCCCGCCGGGTCGGCGCGGAGGGCCGGGGGGTCGCGGTCATCATCGAGATGGTCGCGGCGACCCGGCTGGACTGCGTGCTCGGGTCGGCCGGGCTGATGCGGCGGGCGGTCGCCGAGGCCGTGCACCACACCGCGTACCGCGAGGCGTTCGGCGGCAAGCTGATCGACAAGCCGCTGATGCGCAACGTACTGGCCGACCTCGCCGTGGAATCGGAGGCGGCCACCGCCCTCGGGCTGCGGCTGGCGGCGGCCCTCGACGACGGCGGCGAGTCCGAGCGGGCGCTGCTGCGGCTGGCGGTGCCGGTCGCCAAATACTGGGTGACCAAGCGCTGTCCGCCGGTGGCGGTGGAGGCCGCCGAGTGCCTGGGCGGCAACGGGTACGTCGAGGAGTCCGGGCTGCCCCGGCTGGTGCGCGAGTCGCCGCTGAACTCGATCTGGGAGGGCGCCGGGAACGTCCAGGCGCTGGACGTGCTGCGGGCGCTGGGCCGGGAACCGGCGGCGCTGGACGCGTATCTGACCGAGGTGGGCGCGGCGCGCGGTGCCGACCACCGGCTGGACGCGGCGATCCGGGGGCTGCTGACCGACCTGGCCGACCTGGCCGGCGCCGAGGCGGGGGCGCGGCGCCTCACCGAACGGCTGGCGCTGGTCCTCCAGGGCTCACTGCTGGTCCGGTACGCGCCGCCGGAGGTCGCCGACGCGTTCTGCGCCGGGCGGCTGGGCGGCGACGCCGGGGCGGCCTTCGGGACGCTTCCCGCCACCCTCGACCTGGCGTCCGTGGTGGAGCGGGCCCGGCCGGTGGCCTGACCGGGACGGACGACGGGGGTGGTGCTGCGCCGACACGGCACCACCCCCGTCTTCCCGGCCCGTCACAGGGCACGGGCGCCGCTCTTGGCGACACGGCCCCAAGTCTGGTCCTTCCCGGGGCGGCCCACCAGAGTTGCAAAGGGTTGCAACTTGTCGACGACTGTGTGCGGAGGGTGTTCGTGGACAGGCGCAACCAGTCAGTATGGGCGTGCGCATAAGAGTCTTTTCGGAGTCTTTTCAGACCGTCTTAGGGGAGGACGAGGACCAGTGGCGCTCTCGCCGATGGACGTGGCACAGGCGGACACGGCACGGGCGGACGTGCCGCGGGGGGAGGTGCCACCGGCGGAAGCGGCGCAGGCGGACGCGGCCGAAGCGGACGCGGCCCCGGCGGACGTGGCCCAGGCGGACGTGGCCCAGGCGGACGTGGTGCAGATGGGCTCGGCACGGGTCGCCACCGGCAACGCGGCGCTCGCGGCCCGGGTGCTCAGCGAGGTCCGCTCCGCCCGGCTGTCCGGCGGACGGGCGTCCCTGGCGCCGCGCCCGGTGATAGAGCAGTCCTGGGAACGGCTGCTGCGCCGGGGCGTCGACCCCGACCGGGGCGTCGACGCCGGGCTGCTGCCGCCGGACGAGGTGCGTCGGCGGCGGGAGACCTCACCGCTGCGGCACGTCCTGCCGGTGCTGCGCGAGAGCCTGCTGACGGTCGCGGACGCCGCCCAGCACATCATGGTGGTCGCCGACGACGAGGGCCGGGTGCTGTGGCGGGAGGGCAGCCTGCCGGTGCTCCGCAAGGCCGACGGCCTCGGCTTCGAGGTGGGCGCCGACTGGCGGGAGGACATCGTCGGCACCAACGGCGTGGGCACCGCGGCGGTCACCCGGCGGCCGGTCCAGGTCTTCGCCGCCGAGCACTTCGTCCACACGCACGCCACCTGGACCTGCGCGGGCGCCCCGATCACCGACCCGCGCGACGGGCGGCTGATCGGCGTGGTCGACGTCAGCGGCCCGCTGGAGACCATGCACCCGGCGACCCTGTCCTGGGTCTCCTCGGTGGCCAAGCTCGCCGAGGCCACCCTGCGGGAGCTGCACGCGCGGACACTGGAAGGGCTGCGCGCGGTGGCCGCGCCGGTCCTCGCCCGGATCGACGGTCCGGCCCTGGCGGTGGACCGCAACGGCTGGACCGCGGCGGTGACCGGGATGCCGTACACGCCCCGGATCGGGCTGCCCGCCTCGCCCTCGCCGGGCCCGCGGTGGCTGCCCGCGCTCGGCCCCTGCACGCTGGAGCCGCTCGCCGACGGCTGGCTGGTGCGGGCCGGCGGCACCCCCGAACCGGGCGGCGCCACCCGGATCGAGCTGGACCTGGCCCAGCCGCGCCGCCCGCGCGTGCGGGTCAGCGGCGGCGCGGGCGCCTGGGCCCATGAACTCAGTCCCCGGCACGCCGAACTGCTCTACCTGCTGGCCCTGCGCCGCACCGGCCGCAGCGCGGCGGGACTGGCCGAGGACATGTTCGGCGACCCGGCCCGCACGGTGACCGTCCGGGCCGAGATGTCCCGGGTGCGGCGGTATCTCGGCGGGCTCCTCGAACACCGGCCGTATCGTTTCTGCGAGGCGGCGGAGGTCGAGGTGCTGCTCCCCGCCGACCCCCGCGACCTGCTCCCCCACTCGACCGGACCGGTCGTGACGGAACAGCGGCGGGTCAGCGCGCCCGCGGGCGGGGTGTGACGGCGCGCCTTCCCTCCGGGGGGCCGAACCGGCACCCACACGTGGGGTGTGACGGCGCTTTCTGCCACGTATTCCCGGGGTCCGCACCCGTGGCCCGCCCGCCTGCCGTAGCATCGCTGCGGGCCGTCCCATCTGCTTCTCGGTCAACGCGAGGATCATCGGGCGCAGTTGGTCCGGCGTCCGTGGAGGTTCTATGACGCATCGCGGCAGACACCGCCGGCGCAGGCGCGGTACGGCCCTGCGCGCGACCCTGGCCGGGGCCGCGCTGGCCCTCACGGCCGCCGCCACGATGATCAGCGCGTCCCAGGCCGAGGTCGTCGAGGACACCGGTGGCCTGAAACCGCTCACCGCCGCCGACACCGGCCCGCTGCGGCTGACCGAGCACCAGGTGCCCCGGCGCTGGCTCGGCCGGCTCAGCTCGGCGATGGGCGACCCGGTCGGCGTCGGCACCGTCCTGGCCCACGCCGACCGCACCCTGCGCGACGGCGACGGGTGCACCGAGGAGGACCGGGAGGCGCTGCCCGTCGCCCCGGCGGCCACCCGCGCGTACTGCTTCGCCGACGCCGACACCCGGGGCTGGTCCCCGGGCGCGGTCACCACCTCGGGGGACGCCGACGACGACGGCCGCTGGGGGCGGCACCGGGTGATCCTCTCCGCCTGGAGCCGCGCCGACGGCACCGCCGGGCAGGGCCTGGCCCGGGTCTCCTTCGTCGACGCCGACCACACCGCGCGGCCGGCCTACGCCTCCGCGCTGCTCGTCGTCCCCGTCGACGGCGGCCAGGACTACCGGGCGCTGTCCTCGCCCGTCTCCGGCATGGTCTGGTACCAGGACAAGCTGCTGGTCACCGCGGGCGCCGGGGACCGCGCCGGGCTCTACGTCTACGACCTCGACCGCATCCAGCGGGCCACCGCCGAGGGCGCCGCCGTCGGCCGGGTGCCCGGCGGCTGGGCCGCGTACGGCGAGCGGTACGTGCTGCCCGCCGTCGCCAGCTACGCGATGTCCGCCGCGCCCGGCGCCGCCCGGCCCGCCGCGCTCTCCCTGGACCGGGGGACCTCGCCCGCCAGCCTGGTCGCGGGCGAGTCGGTGCCGGCCGACGCCGGCCGGCCCACCCGGCTGTGGCGGTACGCCCTCAGCGCCGACCCGGCCCGCCGGGGCCTGCCCGCCGCCGACGCCGACGGGCACGTGGACGCCCGGGAGGCGTACGAGACCCGGGCGACGGCGGTCGGCGGGGTGCTCTCCCACCGCCCGGTGGGCGCCGACCGCGCCGACTGGTACCTGGGCACGGCCGGGGCCTGGGACGGGCGGGGCACGCTGTGGCGGCAGAACACCGCCGGGGCGCACACCACCGAGTGCGGCGCCGACCACTCCCAGCGCTGCTGGAGCGGCCGGGCGGGCTCCCTGTCGTACTGGCCGGAGACCGGCGAGATCTGGTCGCAGTCGGGACGGATGCTGTTCGCCCTGCCGCTGTCGGCGGTGGACGGGGCGCTGGGGTAGCCGGTGCGGGCCGCCGGGCCCGCCCAGGGCCGCGCGGGACGACCGGGGGCCGCGCGGGACGACCGAGGACCGTGCGGGACGACCGAGGGCCGCGCGGGACGACTAGGGGCCGCGCGGGATGACCAGGGGCCGTACGGGACGACCAGGGGCCGTACGGGACGACCAGGGGCCGTACGGGATGACCGGCAGCCGCGCGGGGGCCCGTCGACACGTGCCGGGGCCGGGTGATTGGGTGTCCGGTATGACCACCATCCCCGTGACCACCTGGTCCCTGGAGCAGACCGCGCCGAGCGACCTGCTCCCGGCGCCCGCCCCGGAGGGGGACGTCCGCGTCGTCCGCGCCGAGGTGCCCTCGCCCGAGTTCAGCCGGTTCCTGTACGCCTCGGTCGGCGGCGACATCCACTGGACCGACCGGCTGGGCTGGACGTACGCGCGGTGGCAGGAGCACCTGACCCGGCCCGGCGTGGAGACCTGGGTCTGCTACGACCGCGGCACGCCCGCCGGGTACGTGGAGCTGACGCCCGGGGAGGAGGGGTCGGTGGAGATCGAGTACTTCGGCCTGATCCCGGCGTTCCGGGGCCGCGGCATCGGCGGGCACCTGCTGTCGTACGGCACCGCCCGCGCCTGGGACCTCGGGGAGCGCTGGCCGGAACTGCCCCCGACCAAGCGGGTCTGGCTGCACACGTGCAGCAAGGACGGCGAGCACGCGATGGCCAATTACCAGCGCCGGGGCTTCCGGCTGTTCGATACCGAGGTCGCGGAGGAGCCCGCGGCCCCCACCCCCGGACCCTGGCCCGGCGCCTACCCCGTCTGACCCCCGTCCGACCCGCCTGACCTGCGCCGACACACCGTGGCCGGCAGATGTGACCCAGCACACCCTTGTCTCGTCCAGCGAGACAAGGGTGTCCGCATCTCGGACGAAGCTGGACTCTGTTCAGATCGCCGTGCCACGCTTCCGTCATGCCTGGATACGGAATCGCCTTGGTGAGTCGGCGGCACGTCGACCTCGGCCGCATGTCCAGCGCCATCTGTCCGGCGCGCTGAGAGTTCTCCAGCAGCACCGGTCCCCCTTCTCGTACGCCTGTCCCCGCGCGACGCCGCGCACCCATGCCCATGCGCCCGTACGCGCAGGTCAGAGTCGTTTCCCGCCTGTCCCGAAGGACGTGTCAACCATGGCCGCCACCCCGCAGAACCCCGCTGCCGCGACTCCCCGCCGCAAGGTGAGCCGTCACCGTGGCGAGGGTCAGTGGGCCGTGGGTCATCACACCCCGCTCAACGGCAACGAACAGTTCAAGAAGGACGACGACGGTCTCAACGTACGGACACGTATTGAGACGATCTACTCCCGGCGGGGCTTCGACTCGATCGACCCGAACGACCTGCGCGGCCGGATGCGCTGGTGGGGCCTCTACACCCAGCGCAAGCCCGGCATCGACGGCGGCAAGACGGCCGTGCTGGAGCCGGAGGAGCTGGACGACCGGTACTTCATGCTGCGCGTCCGCATCGACGGCGGCCGGCTCACCACCCGGCAGTTGCGGGTGATCGGCGAGATCTCCCAGGAGTTCGCGCGCGGCACCGCCGACATCACCGACCGGCAGAACGTGCAGTACCACTGGATCCGGATCGAGGACGTGCCCGAGATCTGGCAGAGGCTGGAAGCTGTCGGCCTCTCCACGGTCACCGCGTGCGGCGACACGCCCCGCGTGATGATCGGCTCCCCGGTCGCGGGCATCGCCGAGGACGAGATCATCGACGGCACCCCGGCGCTGGAGGAGATGAAGCGCCGGGTGCTGAACAACAAGGCGTACTCGAACCTGCCGCGCAAGTTCAAGACCGCGATCTCCGGATCGCCGGTGCTGGACGTGGTGCACGAGATCAACGACGTGGCCTTCGTGGGCGTACGGCACCCCGAGCACGGGCCGGGCTTCGACGTCTGGGTCGGCGGCGGGCTGTCCACCAACCCCAAGCTGGGCGTGCGGCTGGGCGCGTGGGTGCCGCTGGAGGAGGTCCCGGACGTCTACGAGGGCGTGCTGTCGATCTTCCGTGACTACGGCTACCGGCGGCTGCGCAACCGCGCCCGGCTGAAGTTCCTGGTCGCCGACTGGGGCCCGGAGAAGTTCCGCGAGGTGCTGGAGAACGAGTACCTCGGCGGGCGCCGGCTCATCGACGGTCCCGCGCCCGAGGAGCCGGTGGCGCGCTGGCGCGACCACGTCGGCGTGCACCGGCAGAAGGACGGCCGGTACTACGTCGGCTTCGCCCCGCGCGTCGGCCGCGTCGACGGCACCACCCTCACCAAGATCGCCGACCTGGCGGAGGCGCACGGCTCGGGCCGGGTGCGCACCACCGTCGAACAGAAGATGATCATCCTCGATGTCGCGGAGGAGCGGGTCGACTCGCTGGTGGAGTCCCTGGAGGCGCTGGACCTCACCGCCCGGCCGTCCACCTTCCGGCGCGGCACCATGGCCTGCACCGGCATCGAGTTCTGCAAGCTGGCCATCGTCGAGACCAAGGCCCGCGGCTCCCAGCTCATCGACGAACTGGAGCGCCGCCTGCCGGAGTTCGACGAGCCGCTCACCATCAACCTCAACGGCTGCCCGAACGCCTGCGCCCGTATCCAGGTGGCGGACATCGGTCTCAAGGGCCAGTTGGTCGTGAACAGCGAGGGCGAGCAGGTCGAGGGCTACCAGGTGCACCTGGGCGGCGCGCTCGGCCTGGACCCCGGTTTCGGCCGCAAGGTCCGGGGGCTGAAGGTCACCTCCGACGAACTGCCCGACTACATCGAGCGGGTCCTGCGCCGCTACCAGGCCGAGCGCGAGGACGGCGAACGGTTCGCCACCTGGGCCGCGCGCGCCTCCGAGGAGGCGCTGTCGTGACCGAGCGGGCCGCGCCCTTCTACTGCCCCTACTGCGGCGACGAGGACCTGCGTCCGAACGAAGAGGGCCATGGGGCCTGGGAATGCGCGGCGTGCAACCGCGCATTCCAGTTGAGGTTCCTCGGGCTGCTGGCCCGCGGGCTTCGGGCCGACCCCTCGGAAGGGGAACAGATATGACGGTTACTCAGGAAGACGAGCGGACGACCGGGGATCTCAAGGCGCTCGCCGAGCGGGCGGGCCACGAGCTGGAGGACGCCTCCGCGCCGGAGATCCTCCGGTGGGCCGCCGAGACGTTCGGCAAGCGCTTCTGCGTGACCTCCTCGATGGAGGACGCGGTGGTCGCCCACCTCGCTTCCCGCGCGATGCCCGGTGTGGACGTGGTGTTCCTCGACACCGGGTACCACTTCCCCGAGACCATCGGCACCCGGGACGCGGTGGAGGCGGTCATGGACGTCAACGTCATCACGCTCACCCCGCGGCAGACGGTCGCCGAGCAGGACGCCGAGTACGGCCCGAGGCTGCACGACCGCGACCCCGACCTGTGCTGCAAGCTGCGCAAGGTGCGGCCGCTGGAGGAGGGGCTGCGGGGCTATCTGGCCTGGGCGACCGGGCTGCGCCGCGACGAGTCCCCGACCCGGGCCAACACCCCGGTCGTCGGCTGGGACGAGAAGCGGCAGAAGGTCAAGATCTCCCCCATCGCCCGCTGGACCCAGGACGACGTGGACGCCTACGTGGCCGAGCACGGCGTACTGACCAACCCCCTGCTGATGGACGGCTACGCCTCCGTCGGCTGCGCGCCCTGCACCCGCCGGGTCCTGGCGGGCGAGGACGCCCGCGCCGGACGCTGGGCGGGGCGGGCCAAGACCGAGTGCGGGCTGCACGGATGACGTCGACCCCCCACCTTCAGGAGAATCACGTGACGAGCGGAGCCACCGTCTGGCTCACGGGTCTGCCGAGCGCCGGCAAGACCACCATCGCCCACGAGCTGGCCGGCCGGCTGCGCGCCGAGGGCCGCCGCGTCGAGGTGCTCGACGGCGACGAGATCCGCGAGTTCCTCTCGGCGGGCCTCGGCTTCAGCCGCGAGGACCGGCACACCAATGTGCAGCGCATCGGCTTCGTCGCCGAACTGCTCGCCCGCAACGGCGTCCTGGCCCTCGTCCCGGTGATCGCCCCGTACGCCGACAGCCGCGAGGCGGTGCGCAAGCGCCACCAGGAGAACGGCACCGGGTACCTGGAGGTGCACGTCGCGACGCCGGTCGAGGTGTGCTCCGTGCGCGATGTGAAGGGCCTGTACGCCAAGCAGGCCGCCGGTGAGCTGACCGGGCTCACCGGCGTCGACGATCCGTACGAGGAGCCGGTCGCGCCCGATCTGCGGATCGAGTCGCAGGACCAGACCGTCCAGGAGTCCGCCGCGGCGGTGTACGCCCTGCTCAGCGAAAGGGGACTGGCATGACCACCGCGGTGACCCGCACCGAGGAGACCGACAGCCCGTACGCCCTCTCCCACCTGGACGCGCTGGAGTCGGAGGCGGTGCACATCTTCCGCGAGGTGGCGGGCGAGTTCGAGAAGCCGGTGATCCTCTTCTCCGGCGGCAAGGACTCCATCGTCATGCTCCACCTGGCGCTCAAGGCGTTCACACCCGCCCCGGTGCCGTTCGCCCTGCTCCATGTGGACACCGGACACAACTTCCCCGAAGTCCTTGAGTACCGCGACCGTGTGGTGGCCGCCCACGGGCTGCGCCTCCATGTCGCCTCCGTCCAGGACTACATCGACCGCGGTGTGCTCAAGGAACGCCCCGACGGCACCCGCAACCCCCTCCAGACCCTCCCCCTGACCGAGAAGATCCAGAGCGAGCGGTTCGACGCCGTCTTCGGCGGCGGACGCCGCGACGAGGAGAAGGCCCGCGCGAAGGAACGTGTCTTCTCCCTGCGCGACGAGTTCTCCCAGTGGGACCCCCGCCGCCAGCGCCCCGAGCTGTGGAACCTCTACAACGGCCGCCACGCCCCCGGCGAACACGTCCGCGTCTTCCCCCTGTCCAACTGGACCGAACTCGACGTCTGGCAGTACATCGCCCGCGAGGACATCGCCCTGCCCGAGATCTACTTCGCCCACGAACGCGAGGTCTTCTCCCGCGCCGGCATGTGGCTCACCCCCGGCGCCTGGGGCGGCCCCAAGGACGGCGAGACGGTGCACAAGCGCCGGGTGCGCTACCGCACCGTCGGCGACATGTCCTGCACCGGCGCCGTCGACTCCGACGCCGACACCATCGACAAGGTCATCGCCGAGATCGCCGCCTCCCGCCTCACCGAACGCGGCGCCACCCGCGCCGACGACAAACTCTCCGAGGCCGCGATGGAAGACCGCAAGCGCGAGGGGTACTTCTAGCCATGACCAGCATCACGACGTCCAGCACCACGCCAGAGGTGCTCGCGGAGACCACCCTGCTGCGGTTCGCCACCGCCGGTTCGGTGGACGACGGCAAGTCCACCCTCGTCGGACGGCTGCTGCACGACTCCAAGTCGGTGCTCGCCGACCAACTGGAGGCCGTGGAGCGGGTCTCGGCCTCCCGCGGGCAGGACGCCCCCGACCTCGCGCTGCTCACCGACGGCCTGCGGGCCGAACGGGAACAGGGCATCACCATCGACGTGGCCTACCGCTACTTCGCCACCCCCCGGCGCCGGTTCATCCTCGCCGACACCCCCGGGCACGTGCAGTACACCCGCAACATGGTCACCGGCGCCTCGACGGCCGAGCTGACCGTGGTGCTGGTCGACGCCCGCAACGGCGTCGTGGAGCAGACCCGCCGGCACGCCGCCATCGCCGCGTTGCTGCGCGTCCCGCACGTCGTCCTCGCCGTCAACAAGATGGACCTCGTCGGCTACCAGGAGCCGGTGTTCGCCGCCATCGCCGAGGAGTTCACGGCGTACGCGACCGAGCTGGGCGTCCCCGAGGTCACCGCCATCCCGATCTCGGCGCTGGTCGGCGACAACGTCGTCGAACCCTCCGCGCACATGGACTGGTACGGCGGGCCCACCGTCCTGGAGCACCTGGAGACCGTGCCGGTCAGCCACGACCTGGCGCACTGCCACGCCCGGCTGCCCGTGCAGTACGTGATCCGGCCGCAGACCCCCGAGCACCCCGACTACCGGGGGTACGCGGGCCAGATCGCCGCCGGTACCTTCCGGGTCGGCGACGAGGTCACCGTGCTGCCGTCCGGGCGGACCACCCGGATCAGCGGCATCGACCTGCTCGGCGAGCCGGTCCAGGTGGCCTGGACCCCGCAGTCGGTGACCCTGCTGCTCGAAGACGACCTCGACGTCTCCCGCGGTGACCTGATCGTCCCCCGCAAGGACGCGCCGGCCACCACGCAGGACGTCGAGGCCACCGTCTGCCACGTCGCCGACCAGCCGCTGACCGTCGGCCACCGGGTGCTGCTCAAGCACGGCACCCGCACCGTCAAGGCGATCGTCAAGGACATCCCGGCCCGGCTCACCCTCGCCGACCTGTCCCTGCACCCGCACCCCGGACAGCTCGTCGCCAACGACATCGGCCGGGTCAAGATCCGCACCGCCGAGCCGCTGCCCGCCGACTCCTACGCCGACTCCCGGCGCACGGGGTCGTTCATCCTGATCGACCCCAGCGACGGCACCACGCTCACCGCCGGCATGGTCGGCGAGTCGTTCGCCTCGCCGGAGCCGGTCACGGACGCGACCGAGGACGACGGGTGGGACTTCTGACCGAGGGTCTCGCCCGCGCGGGGCGCCACCCCCGTACACCGAGACCCGCCACCAGCGCCGCGCGCCGCGCCCTCGCGGTGCTCGCCGTGCTGCCCCTGCTCGCCCTGGCCGCCTGCGGCTACGGCTCGCAGGCCAAGGACGACGCCCGCGCCGGGGCCGTCGCGGGTGCCCCGAAGACCGACGGCCTGGACTCGGTGCGCATCGGCTACTTCGGCAACATCACCCACGCCACCGCGCTGGTCGGCGCCCGCAAGGGCTTCTTCCAGCGGGCGCTGGGCGGCACCGAGGCGAAGTACGCGGTGTTCAACGCGGGTCCCTCCGAGATCGAGGCGCTCAACTCCGGCTCCCTCGACATCGGCTGGATCGGCCCGTCCCCCGCGATCAACGGCTACGCCCGGTCCGACGGCCGGAACCTGCGGATCGTCAGCGGCTCGGCGTCCGGCGGGGTGAAGCTGGTGGTGAACCCGGAGAAGATCAGGTCGGTGCGGGACGTCGAGGGCAAGCGGATCGCCACCCCGCAGCTCGGCAACACCCAGGACGTGGCCTTCCTCGACTGGGCCGCCGAACAGGGCTGGCACGTCGACGCGCAGAGCGGCAAGGGCGATGTCACGGTCGTCCGCAGCGACAACAAGGTCACCCCGGACGCCTACCGGTCCGGATCGGTCGACGGGGCCTGGGTCCCGGAGCCGACCGCGTCCAAACTGGTCGCCGCGGGCGGCGAGGTGCTGCTCGACGAGGCCGACCTGTGGCCGGACAAGAAGTTCGTGATCACCAACGTCATCGTGTCGCAGAAGTTCCTCGACGAGCACCCCGAGGCCGTCGAGGCGGTGCTGCGCGCCTCGGTCACCACCAACCGGTGGATCAAGGCCCACCCGGACGCCGCCAAGGCCGCCGCCAACGAGCAACTGGCCGCCGACACCGGCAAGGCGCTGCCCGCCGCCGTCCTCGACCCGGCGTGGCGGTCCATCCAGGTCACCGACGACCCGCTGGCCGCGACCCTCGAGACCCAGGCCGGCCACGCGGTCGAGGCCGGTCTGCTGGACCGGCCCGACCTCCGGGGCATCTACGACCTCGCCCCGCTCAACAAGGTCCTGCGGAGCGCGGGCGAACCGGCCGTCGACGACGCCGGACTCGGCGTGCCGTAGGCCCGCCCGCCCGTATCCCCGACCCCGACCGACCCAGACCCAGACCCAGGAGGTGACGACCATGGCCACGACCCTCGCCAAGGCCGCCGACGGCACCGGCACGGCCACCCACGCCGCCCGGATCGAGCACGTCTCGAAGTCGTTCGCCGGACCCGCGGGACCCCAGCTCGTGCTGGACGACATCAGCCTCGATGTCGCGCCCGGCGAGTTCGTCACCCTCCTCGGGGCCTCCGGCTGCGGCAAGTCCACGCTGCTCAACCTGGTCGCCGGGCTGGACCGGCCCAGCGCCGGGCAGATCACCACGGACGGGCGGCCCGCCCTGATGTTCCAGGAGCACGCCCTGTTCCCGTGGCTGACCGCGGGCAAGAACATCGAACTCGCCCTCCGGCTGCGCGGCGTGCCCAAGTCCGAGCGCCGCGGCAAGGCCGAGGAACTCCTGGAACTGGTCCGGCTGAAGGGCGCGTACGGCAAGCGGGTGCACGAGCTGTCCGGCGGGATGCGCCAGCGCGTCGCCATGGCCCGCGCCCTCGCCCAGGAGAGCGGCCTGCTGCTGATGGACGAGCCGTTCGCCGCGCTGGACGCGATCACCCGTGACGTGCTGCACGACGAGCTGACCCGGATCTGGCGGGAGACGAAGCTGTCCGTTCTGTTCGTCACGCACAACGTGCGCGAGGCCGTCCGGCTCGCCGAGCGCGTGGTGCTGCTGTCCTCCCGTCCCGGGCGGATCGCCCGCCAGTGGACGGTCGGCATCGAGCACCCGCGCCGGATCGAGGACACCGAGGTCGCGGAACTGTCCGTCGAGATCACCGAAGAACTGCGGGGAGAGATCCGTCGCCATGGCCAGCACTGACACTCCCCCGCCCACCAGGGAGGCGGGCGACCTCGCCGGCCTGGAGGCGGGCCTGGACGCGCTGGAGACCCAGCACAGCGGCCGTACGCCGTGGCGGCAGACGCTGACGCAGAAGGTGCTGCCGCCGGTCGTCGCCGTGCTGCTGGTGCTGGCGGTGTGGCAGGCGCTGATCTCCCTGAAGATCGTCGACGACCCGACCAAGCTGCCCGCCCCGGCCGACGTGTGGCACGTGGTCCGCGACGCCTGGCTCCAGGGCGAACTGCTCGGCTACATCTGGACCAGCGTCTCGCGCGGCCTGTCCGGCTTCCTGATGGCGCTGGTGATCGGCACCCCGCTGGGGCTGCTGGTGGCCCGGGTCCGGTTCGTCCGGGCGGCCATCGGGCCGATCCTGTCCGGGCTCCAGTCGCTGCCGTCGGTGGCCTGGGTGCCGCCCGCGGTGATCTGGCTGGGCCTGAACAACTCCATGATGTACGCGGTGATCCTGCTGGGCGCGGTGCCGTCCATCGCCAACGGCCTGGTGTCCGGCGTGGACCAGGTGCCGCCGCTGTTCCTGCGCGCCGGGCGCACGCTGGGCGCGACCGGGCTGAAGGGGACCTGGCACATCGTGCTGCCGGCCGCGCTGCCCGGCTATGTGGCCGGACTCAAGCAGGGCTGGGCGTTCGCGTGGCGGTCCCTGATGGCCGCCGAGATCATCGCCTCCTACCCCGACCTGGGCGTGGGCCTGGGCCAGTTGCTGGAGAACGGCCGCAACGCCAGCGACATGGCCATGGTGTTCGAGGCCATCCTGCTCATCCTGGTCGTCGGCATCGCCATCGACCTGCTGATCTTCAGTCCGCTGGAGCGCTGGGTGCTGCGCAGCCGCGGTCTGCTGGTGCGGGGCTGAGGGCCATGGCCGCGCCGGTCCTCCTCGTCGTCGCCCACGGCAGCCGCGACCCGCGGCACGCCGCGACCGTGCACGCCCTGGTCCGCCGGGTCCGCTCGCTCCGCCCGGAGCTGCGGGTCGAGACCGGGTTCCTGGACTTCACCGTGCCCTCGGTGCCGGGCGTGCTGGCGTCCCTGGCGGCCGAGGGCGTCCGGGACGTCGTGGCGCTCCCGCTGCTGCTGACCCGCGCCTTCCACGCCAAGGCGGACATCCCGGCGGTGCTCGCCGAGGCCCCGCGCACGCTGCGGATCCGGCAGGCCGAGGTGCTCGGCCCCTCCCCGCTGCTGCTGTCGGCGCTGGAGCGGCGGCTGTACGAGGCGGGGCTGACGCCCGCCGACAAGTCCTCGACCGGGGTCGTGCTGGCCTCGGCGGGGTCCACCGACCCGGAGGCGATCGCAGTGATCGCTGACATCGCGCGGGAGTGGCGGCACACCGGTTGGTGCGCCGTGCGGCCTGCGTTCGCCTCCGCTTCCCTTCCCCGCACCGAACAGGCGGTACGGGAACTGCGCGAGCTGGGCTGCGCGCGGGTCGCCGTCGCCCCGTACGTGCTGGCCCCCGGCCGGCTGCCGGACCGGATCGCGCGGGGCGCGGTGGGGGCGGACGTCCTGGCCGGGGTGCTGGGCCCGGCGCCGGAGGTGGCGCGGGTGGTGGTGGAGCGGTACGAGGCGGCCCGCACTCCGCTGCGGGCGGCGGCCTGAGCCGTCAGGGGGCGGTCAGCTCCACCAGCTTGCGTACGGTGTTCCAGTTGCGGCTGGTCGCGATCAGGCCCTGGGTCACGCGGGGCCGGGCGAGGGCCTCGGCCAGCTTGGAACGGCCGAGGCCGTCCGGGGCGTACAGGTACAGCGCCCGGTCCCCGAGGCGGAACTCCTCCGGCAGGTACCCGGCGGGGTCGATCTCCGCGAACCGCCCGGCGTCGACGGGAGCGGAGTAGTAGGTGACGTGGAGTTGCTTGGGCGCCAGCCCGGCGGCCGGGAACGGGCACGCCTCGACGACCGCCCGCAGATAGGCGTGGTCGCGGACGATCACGTCCACGGCGAAGCCGAACCGCCGCTCGATCGCGTCCGCCAGCTCGGCGGCCAGGGACTCCTCGTCGCCGTGGCCGGAGGTGAACACGGCCTGTCCGCTCTGCAGGTGGGTGCCGACGTCCTGGTGGCCGAGATCGGCGAGCAGCGACCGGAGTTCGGCCATCGGGAGCTTCCGGCTGCCGCCCACGTTGATCCCGCGCAGCAGCGCCGCGTACCTCGTCGTCATGCCCCCACCCTAGGCGGCGGCCGGGCGGTACCCGGAGGCGGCGCCCCCGACAACCACCGGTAGATGTAAGGGACCGGTGTCCTCCCCAGCGGTGACCGGACCGGTACGGCGGGATGATCCGGGCCCGCCCCACCTCACCAGGGAGCACGACGAGTTGGCTTTATCCGGCCCCTACCGTCGTTACGGAAGGTGGCGGCAGGGGGTCGTCACCGCACACGAGGGGGCAAGCCCGTCATGGGGAACGGAGAGATACGGGTGCGGGGTCTGGCCGCGCGGGCCGGGGGCTGGAGCGCCCGGCACCGATGGGCTGCCGTCGGCATCTGGGTGCTGTTCGTGGTCCTGGCCATGGGGGCCGGCTCGGCCGCGGGCCGGGTCGACGTCAAGGACAGCGACCAACTGAGCGGCGAGACGCACACCGCGGCCAGGATCATCGAGGACGCCGGGATCGACGAACCGGCGAGCGAGACCGTCCTGATCCAGGCGAAGGACGGCACCCTGAAGGCCACGGACGCCGGGTTCCGGGCCGCGGTCACCGAGGTGGTCCGGGCCGTGCGGGACACCGGGCGGGTCACGGACGTGACCTCCCCGTACGACACGGGCACCATCTCCCGGGACGGGCGGAGCGCGCTGGTCCGGTTCGACATGCGCGGCGACGCGGACACCGCCGGGGAGCGGGTCGAGCCGGTGCTGAAGGCGGTCGAGGGCGTCCAGAAGGACCACGGGGAGCTGCGCATCGCCGAGATCGGCGGCGCCAGCATGATGAAGACGTTCGACGACGCGTTCGGCGACGACTTCCAGAAGGCCGAGCTGTCGGCCGTACCGGTGGCCCTGGGGATCCTGCTGATCGCGTTCGGCGCGCTGGTGGCGGCGCTGCTGCCGGTGCTGCTCGCGATCACCGCGATCATGGCGACGATGGGCCTGATGGGCGTGGTCAGCCATGTGATGCCGATGAGCGACACCGCCAACTCCGTGATGCTGCTGGTCGGTCTGGCGGTCGGCGTCGACTACTGCCTGTTCTATCTGCGCCGCGAACGCGAGGAACGCGCCGCCGGGCGGGACGCGCGGACCGCGCTGCGGATCGCCGCCGCGACCAGTGGCCGGGCGATCGTGGTCTCCGGGGTCACGGTGTGCGTGGCGATGGCGGGCATGCTGTTCACCGGCATCGCCGAGTTCGAGGCGATGGGCCTGGCCTCGCTGATGGTGGTCGCGGTGGCCATGGTCGGCTCGGTGACCGTGCTGCCGGCGCTGCTGTCGCTGCTGGGCGAGCGGGTCGAGAAGGGGCGCCTGCCGTTCCTGCGCCGCCGGTCCCGCCGGGCGAGCGGGGGCAGCCGGTTCTGGAGCGCCGTACTGGACCGGGTGCTGGCCCGGCCGGTGCTCTCGGTGCTGGTGGCGACCGGCGCGCTGCTCGCGGTGGCCGCGCCCGCGGTCGGCATGAAGACGCAGAACCTCACCCTGGACCAGGAGTTCGGTCACTCGCTGCCCATCGTGCAGACCTACGACCGGGTCAACGAGGCGTTCCCGGGCGGCTCGGAACCGGCCGAGGTGGTGGTGAAGGCCGACGACATCAACGCGCCCGAGGTGAAGTCCGCGCTCGCCGACTTCCGGGAACGGGCGATCAGTTCGGGCGCCTCGCGCGGCCCGGTGGAGATCAAGCTGCACGACGCGCAGGACGTCGCCCTGGTCTACGTACCGCTGGTCGGCGGCTCCGACCAGGACCGGGCGGGCGCCAGCCTGGACAAGCTGCGCGACGAGGTACGGCCCGCCACCCTCGGCAAGGTCGACGGCGTACAGGCGCCGATCAGCGGGCAGGTCGCCGGTTCCAAGGACTTCAACGACCAGCTCGTCGGCTCGGTCCTGCCGGTCTTCGCCTTCGTCGTGGCCTTCGCGTTCCTGCTGATGCTGCTGTCGTTCCGGTCGCTGACCGTGGCGCTCACCTCGATCGTGCTGAACCTGCTCTCGGTGGGCGCGGCCTACGGCATCCTGGTCGCCGTCTTCCAGCACGGCTGGGGGGCCTCGCTGGTCGGCGCGGAGGGCGTCGGGGCGATCATCACCTGGCTGCCGCTGTTCCTGTTCGTGATCCTGTTCGGGCTGTCCATGGACTACCACGTGTTCGTGGTCTCCCGGATCCGGGAGGCCCGGCTGCGCGGCCGGTCGACACCGGACGCCATCCGGCACGGAGTGGTCACCACGGCCGGGGTGGTCACCAGCGCCGCGGTCATCATGGTCGCCGTGTTCGCGATCTTCGGGACGCTGTCCATGCAGTCCATGAAGCAGATGGGCGTCGGCCTCGCGGCGGCGGTCCTCATCGACGCGACGATCATCCGGGGGGTGCTGCTCCCGGCGGTGATGTCGCTGCTGGGCGAGCGCAACTGGTACCTGCCGAAGTGGCTGCACCGGCTGCCCGACCTGACGCACGACGAGTCGCCGGAGGCGGTGACGCGGGGCACCCAGGACGCTCGGGACTCCCGGGACGACGAGGGCGAACGGGTCGGGGTGTGACCGCCCGTTGAGGGACAGGGCCCGTCGGCTGCGGGGGTGGCCGACGGGCCCTTCGCCATGCGGCGGAGCCTCGGCTAGGCCCGCCGGCCCGCCGCCGCCAGCTCCGCCTCGATCAGGTCGGCGGCGCGCGGGGTGCCGCCCTCCTCGGCCATCTCGGCCTGGACCCGGGCCAGCCGCCGGGCCACCTCCGGGTCGTCGACCAGGGCGAGGGCGGCGGTGCGCAGCGCCTCGGCGGTCGCCTCCTCGGTGAGCAGCTTGCGGGCCACGCCGAGCGCCTGGAGCATGTCCGCGTTGCCGAACTGGTCCACCGCCTGCGGTACGGCGATCATCGGGGTGGCCGTGGCCAGCCCTTCCTGGCTGCCGCCCGCCCCGGCGTGCGTGACGAACAGGTCGGCCTGGCGCAGGATCGCCAACTGCGGCACCCAGGGGTGCACTTCCACGGTGGCGGGCACGTCACCGAGGTCGTCCCGGGTCACATGGCGGCCGACCTGGAGCACGGTGTGCCAGCCCGGCAGCGCGCCGAAGGCCCGCACGCACTCCCGGTAGAACGCCGGCTGCTTGGTGAACGACGAGCCCAGCGAGACGAGGACGACCTTCTCGGCCCCGGCGGGCCGCGTCCAGTCGCCCTCGCCCGAGCGGTCGCCCTGGCAGGCGCCGACGAAGGAGTACACGCGCTCGTCGACCCGGTCGGCGTGCGGCTGGAGCGCCTTCGGGATCAGTACGAGGGAACGGGCGGGGTGGCTGGAGAACTCGTCCGGGTGCAGGGTGATCCCGTTCTCCTCCAGCCAGGCCCGGAAGCGGGCGTAGTACGCCTGTCCGCGCTCGGTCTTCAGCGGCTCCTCCCACATCGGCTCGCCGACCTCCTTGTCGTACCCCTCCCAGGCGACCAGGTTCGGGGAGAGCGACACCGCGGGGACGCCCCAGCGGTGGGCGAGGACACGGGCCGGGTAGGAGGTGATGTCGTAGAGCACGAGGTCCGGTTCGTCGCCCCGGTACGCCTCGATGAGCTGCGGCAGGGCCTGGATCGCATCGGCGAGGAACGGCTCGACGTTGTCCAGCAGGGTGCTGCCCCACGCCTCCGGATCGGCGTCGGGGCCGGGCAGTGTGCTGTGCCAGAGCTTGGGCTCGGCGCCGGTCGCGGCCACCTTCTCGGCGAAGGCGGGCGGGATGGCGTACGTCACCCGGTGCCCCCGGGCCACCAGCTCCCGGATCACCTCCAGGCTCGGGTTCACGTGGCCGTGCGCGGCGATGGAGAACATGGCGATGTGGGAGCGACTGGTCATGCGGAGACGGTAAGCGAGACGATACGTCTCGTACAACTTCTTTTTCCGGCAGCTTCCGGTCCCAGGTGCCTCACCGCTGGTAGCGGGCCAGTACCAGGTTCCCGTCCTCCTCCAGTCGCCGTCGCAGCTCGCCCAGGCCGATCGCCCCGCTGTAGTACTCCTGGAACGCCGGTGTCGCCACCTTGTCCTTCCACTCGGGATAGCCGCGCACGGCCTGCGCGGGCGCCGACCGCAGGTGGCCGGCCAGGGCGGTGCCGACGGACCAGCCCCGCTCCTCGGTGCGCAGCGCGGGGTGCCGCAATGCCTCGGTCCCGGTCGGCAGCATCCAGTCGCCGAGGGCCAGTTGCACCATGTTCTCCGGCCGCAGCAGGAAGCCGATGAAGGCGGCGGCCTCCCGCTGGTGCGGGCTGTCCGCGGCGATGGACAGCGTCTGCGGGCTGACGCCCTGGTCGAGCCCGGCCGCTCCCGCCGGGGCGGGCAGCACCCGCCACTCGAACCCCTCGGGCGCCTGCTGTTCGACCTGCTGGCGGTAGGAGAACCCGAGCGGCACCATCGCGTACTTCCCCGCGAAGAACCCCGGCAGGGTGTCGGAGCCGCCGCTGCCCAGCGTGGACCGGGCGGCGCTGCGGTCGGTGGTGACCTGGTCGTGGACGGTGCGCGGCACCACCTCGTCGGCCGCCTCGAAGCGGACGGTGACCTTGCCGTCCGGGCCCCGGTGGAACAACCGCCCGCCCGCCGAGAGCGACAGGTTGAGCGTGGCCGAGACGGGCTCCTTGAGCGGCCAGGCCACCCCGTACCGCCCGGGTCCGCTCAGTGCCTTCGTCACCCGCCGGAACTCGGCCCAGCTCCAGGGCCGTTCGGGCGTCGGTATCCGCACCCCCGACCGCCGCAGCAGCTTCGCGTCGGCGATCAGCACCCGGGGCTCCTGGAGGAACGGCACCCCGTAGATCCCGTCGCCGAAGGTGACCGTCTCCCAGGTGCGGTCCGGGATGTCCGACCTCAGCCGGGCGGGCAGCAGCTCGGTCAGGTCGGCGAGGTAGCCGCCGTAGGCGAAGTCCGCCAGGTCGTCGGAGGCGTCGTGGATGATGTCGGGTGCCTCGCCGCCCTCGAAGGAGGTGAGGAGCTGGTCGTGGACGCTGTCCCAACTGCCCTGGACGTACTCGACCCGCACATCGGGGTGCGTGGCGTTCCACTCCGCCACCAGTTCCCGGTTGGCCTCGACCGACTCCTTCTGCCAGGCCAGGGACTGGAAGCGCAGGGTGATCCGGCCGTCGCCGGAGCCGCCGTCCCCGCCGGTGCAGGCGGTGGTGAGCAGCAGGGCGAGGGCGAGCAGCAGGGCCGCCTTGGCGCGCATCAGCTCTTCACCGCCCCGGCGAGCATGCCGCCCGTGATCCGCCGCTGGACGATCGCGAAGACCACCAGCGAGGGCAGGGTGGCGAGGAAGGCCGCCGCGGCGAGCGGGCCGAGGTCCGCCACGCCCTCGGCGCCGATGAAGTGGGTGAGCACCACCGGCAGGGTCTGCTTCTCCGGGGTCTTCAGCAGCACCAGCGCGAAGAAGAACTCGTTCCACGCGGTGACGAACGCGAACAGCGCCGTCGCCACGATCCCCGGCGCCAGCAGCGGCGCGGTCACCGACACCAGCGTCCGCAGCCTGCCGGCCCCGTCGACCGCCGCCGCCTCCTCCAGCTCGGCCGGCACGGCCCGCACGTACCCGGCGAGCATCCACAGCGCGAACGGCAGCGCCCACACCACGTACACCAGCACCAGCCCGGGCACCGAGTCGATCAGCCGCAGGTTCTTCAGCACCAGGAACAGCGGGATGATCACCAGCACGAACGGGAACGCCTGGCTGACCACCACCCACCCGGTCAGGGCCCGCCCCAGCCGGGACCGGTACCGGGTCGTCACGTACGCCAGCGGGGTGGCGATCAGCACGGCGAGCACCGCGGCGCCGGACGCGGCGAGCAGCGAGTTGGCCCCGGCGCGCAGCAGCGGCTGCTCGTCGAACGCCTGCCGGAAGTTGTCGAGGGTGGGGTCCTCCGGGATCCAGGTGGGGTGCGCACTGCCCAGTTCGCGCGGCGGCTTGAACGCGGTGGACAGCAGCCACAGGAACGGGAAGGCCAGGAAGACCAGGTACGCCAGCAGCGCGAGGTACTGGGCGGCGCGGGCCGGGGCCGGGGTCCTCACGCGTCCCCACCTCCGCGCAGCCGGCCGGCCAGGAACACGGCGAGCAGGACCGAGACGACGGCGACCATCACGCAGCCCATCGCGGCCGCGTAGCCGAACTGCCCATAGCGGAACGCCTCCTCGTAGGCGAAGAGCATCGGCAGCCGGGTCCGGCCGCCGGGGCCGCCGCCGGTCAGCACATAGACCAGGGCGAAGGAGTTGAAGTTCCAGATGAGGTTGAGCGCGGTGATGGCGAGGGCGACCGGTCTGAGCGCCGGCCAGGTGACGGCGCGGAACCGGCGCCAGGCCCCGGCGCCGTCGACCGCGGCGGCCTCGTGCAGTTCCTGCGGGGTGTTCTGCAGCCCGGCGAGCAGGGCCACGGTGGTCCCCGGGAGGCCGGCCCAGATGCCGACGATCATGACGGCGGGCAGGGCGGTGGCCAGGCCGCTGAGCCAGTCCCGGCCGTCGCCCAGGCCGAGGTCGCGCAGGGTCTCGTTGAGCACGCCCGCGTCCGGGTGGTAGACCAGCCGCCACATGATGCCGACGACGACCTCGGGCATCGCCCAGGGCACGATCGCCAGGGCGCGGGCCAGCCAGCGCAGCCGCAGCCTCTGGTCGAGCAGCAGCGCGAGGCCGAGGGCGAGCAGGAACTGCGGCGCGCTCACCCCCACCGCCCACGCCAGCCCGATCCGGAACGACTCCCAGAACAGCGTGTCGTGCAGCAGGTCCCGGAAGTTGAGCGCCCCGATCCAGCGGGTGGGCTCGGTGCGGCCCGACTGGGCGTCGGTGAAGGCCAGCAGGACGCCGTAGAGCAGGGGGCCGACGCTGAGCACGAGGATCGGGAGGAGCGCGGGCAGCACCAGGAACCAGGCGCCGGGGCCGGCCGCGCGGTGCGCGGGCCCGCTCGCCTCGGCCGGTCTCGTCACGTCGTCAGCCCCTTCTGCGCGGCTCGGTCGGGCCTGGGTCATGGTCGTGACCGCAGGGCGCTCGGTCAAGAACCCGTGCGCCCCCCGCGACCTGTGCGAATGCGACACTGGCCGGTGGACGACGGTCGACGGGACGGACGGAGCGGGACGATGGACGAGGCTCGGGCGCGGGAGGTACTGGCGGCGGCGGAGGTGCTGCCCGGCCCGGCGGGCGAGGCGAAGCTGCTCGCCCTGGGCGAGAACGCCGTGTTCGCCGCCGGTGACCTGGTGGTCAAGGTGGGCCGCGACGCCGGGCTGCTCGACCGGGCCCGCCGGGAACTGGCCGTGGCCCGCTGGCTGGCGGAGGCCGGGGTCCCGGCCGTCCGGGCGGCCGAGGCCGAGGCGCGGTCGGTCGCGGGCCACCCGGTGACCGTGTGGCACCGGCTGCCCGACCCGGTGCGCCCGGCCGAACCCCGGGACCTGGCCCGACTGCTGCGTCTCGTCCACGCGCTGCCCTCCCCGTCCTTCCCGCTGCCGCCCCGCGATCTGCTGGGCGGTGTGGAACGCTGGCTGAAGCTGGCGGGCGACGCGATCGACCCCGCCGACGCCGAGTATCTGCGCGCCCGCCGCGACGGCTTCGCGGCGGCCGCCGCCGCGCTGGTGCCCGCGCTGCCGCCCGGCCCGATCCACGGCGACGCGCTCCCCCGCAATGTGCACGTCGGCCCCGACGGGCCGGTCCTGGTGGACCTGGAGACCTTCTCCGGTGACCTGCGCGAACACGACCTGGTCGTGCTCGCCCTGAGCCGCGACCGCTACGGGCTGCCCGCCGAGGCGTACGACTCCTTCACCGGGACCTACGGCTGGGACGTGCGGGACTGGGACGGGTGCGCGGTGCTGCGCGGGGCGCGCGAGACCGCCAGTTGCGCCTGGGTCGCGCAGCACGCGCCGAGCAACCCCAAGGCGCTGGCCGAGTTCGAGCGCCGGGTGGCGTCGCTGCGGGACGGGGACCCGGCCGTGCGCTGGTACCCCTTCTGACCCGGCCGGCCGGCCGCTCGCGGACGGTGGCTCAGACCCGCTCGCCGGCCGGTTCGCGCAGCGGCCACAGGCCGTCGACGACGGCCGTGGCGTCGCCCTTGCGGCGCAGGAACGCCTGGAAGTCCGCCGCCCACTCGGCGTGCCACTCGATCTGACGGCGGTGCAGCTCCGCCGGGCCGAGGGCCGCGACCTTGGGGTGGCGGTCGGCTATCGCGCAGGCCAGCCGCGCCGCGGCGAGGGCGTCGGCCGCCGCGTCGTGGGCGGTGTCCAGCGGCACGCCGTACTCGGCGCAGACCGCCTCCAGGTTCCGCTTGCCGCGGCGGTAACGGTCGATGGAGCGGTCGATGGTGTAGGGGTCGATGACCGGGGCGGGGTCCTGGCCGCCCAGGCGGTCGCGGAGGGACGGCAGTCCGTACCGGTGCAGCTCGGCGGAGAGCAGGGTGAGGTCGAAGGCCGCGTTGTAGGCGACCACCGGGACGCCCAGGCGCCAGTGGTCCACCAGGACGGCGGCGATGGCGTCGGCGACCTGGTCGGCCGGGCGGCCCTCGCCGGCCGCGCGCTCGGTGCTGATGCCGTGCACCGCGACCGCGTCCGCCGGGATCTCCACGCCGGGGTCGGCCAGCCACTCCCGCCGGCCCAGCGGCTCGCCGGCTCTGACCTCGATCACGGCACCCGTGACGATGCGCGCCCGGCGCGGGTCGGTGCCGGTGGTCTCCAGGTCGAAGCCGATCAGCGGCTCCCGGTGCCAGCCCATGGGCCGTCCCCCTTCTCGGTGGTGCGTTCCCCCAGTGGTCCCCACCTTCGCACGGGCCACTGACAATCCGAGGATCGCCTTCCGCTCACCGCCCCTGCCCGGGGCCCCGGCCGGTCAGGACACCGGGCGGGCATCCGCCCACATCTGCTCGAACTCCTCGCGGTACGTAGGGAAAAGACCGCCTTCGTCCAGTTCGCCCGACTTCACGAGCCGGCCGCCGTTCTTCCCGTTGCGCAGGACCAGTACGGGCGCCTCCATGCCCCGGGTGCGGCGCAGATAGTGCTGGACGACCGCGATGCCGTCGGCGCCGTCGCCGTCCACGAGGTAGGCGGTGAAGCGGGGCGTCTCGTCGAAGACCTGGATCTCGAAGGCCCCGGGGTCGCGCAGCGCGGCGCGGACCCGGCGCATGTGCAGGATGTTGGTCTCCACCGCCCGGCTCAGCTCGCCGCGTTTGATGCCGAGTTCCCGCTCGCGCCGCTTGACGGCGCTGGAGGCCGGGTTCAGGAACAGCAGCCGCACCCGGCCGCCGGACTGGGCGAGCCGGACCAGGCGCCGCCCGGAGAAGTTCTGCACCAGCAGGTTCAGGCCGATGCCGATGGCGTCGAGCCGGCGGGCGCCGCCGAAGATGTCCTCGGCCGGGAACTGGCGCAGCAGCCGCACCCGGTCCGGGTGGACCGCGACCACGTCCGCGTACCGGTCGCCGACCAGGTCCTCGACCGCGTCGACCGGCAGCCGGTGCGCGGAGGGCACGTCACCGCCCGCGCCGAGCACCTCCAGGAGCCGGGCGGCGGCCCGCTCGGCCTGGGCCAGGACCGCCTCGGACAGGGCCCGGTTGCGGGAGACGACGTTGCGGGTGACCTCCAGCTCGTCCAGGGCCAGCTCCACGTCCCGGCGTTCGTCCATGTAGGGCTCGAAGCAGGGCCAGTGCTGCACCATCAGCTCCCGCAACTGCGGCAGGGTGAGGAAACTGAGCACGTTGTCGTCGGCCGGGTCGAGCAGATAGCCCTTGCGGCGGCTGACCTCGCGGACGGCGACCGCGCGCTGCACCCACTCCTGCCCGGCCGGCCCGGCCGCCGCGACCACCCAGTCGTCGCCGTGGACCGGTTCGTAGACCGGGCGGAGCACGGCGGCCACCACCGCGCGCAGCCGCTGCTCGACCAGGTTCAGCCAGATGTAGGCCCGGCCGGCCCGCTGGGCACGGGTGCGCACCTCGTGCCAGGCGTCGGCGTCCCACTCCAGCTCGGGCCCGATCGCGCCCGCGTCCATCGGCCGCGCCAGGGACACCGCACCGGGCGGGACGTCCGTGGAGTTCCCCTCGTGACCCTCGTCACCAGGGGGCAGCTCCAGCCCTCCCGAGCCCACCCGCGCACCGCCTTCCGCTCCCCCGGACTCACCCCGTCCCAACGATCAAGGAAGGGTACTCCGGGAGCGGTCCGTGACGCAGCCTGATGCGCAGGCTCGTCGCCCAACTGACCGCATCCCCCCGTATGTTCCGCCCCCGGGGTGGTACGGGTGTGAGCGGATTCATCACCCGGTGCGCGCGTCGGGGACTCGATCACCCGGCGAGGGGGGAGGAATTGCTAGGTGGCTCCGGCCGTTTTCGGGAGACTCGGAGCCAAGGCGTCCCCACCGGCACCGCTCACCTGAAAGAGTCATATTCATGCAGGTCTGGCCTGGAGAGGCATATCCACTCGGTGCCACGTACGACGGCGCCGGCACCAATTTCGCGGTCTTCACGGAGGCCGCCGACCGAGTAGAGCTGTGTCTGCTGCACGACGACGGCTCGGAGACGGCGATCGAGCTGCGGGAGAGCGACGCGTTCGTCCGCCACGCGTACCTGCCCGGCGTGATGCCCGGGCAGCGGTACGGCTACCGCGTGCACGGCGCGTACGCCCCGGAGCGCGGGCTGCGCTGCAATTCGGCGAAGCTGCTCCTCGACCCGTACGCGCGTGCGATCAGCGGCTCGATCCAGTGGGGCGAGGAGGTGTACGGCTACCACTTCGACGACCCCGACCGGCGCAACGACCTGGACTCGGCGCCGCACATGATGACGTCGGTCGTGGTGAACCCGTACTTCGACTGGGGCGACGACCGGCGCCCCCGGACGGAGTACCACCACACGGTGCTCTACGAGGCCCATGTCAAGGGCCTCACCATGCGGCACCCCGGCCTCCCGGAGGAGCTGCGCGGCACCTACGCCGCCCTGGCGCACCCGGCGGTCATCGAGCACCTCACCGAGCTGGGGGTGACGGCGCTGGAGCTGATGCCGGTGCACCAGTTCGTCAACGACCACCGCCTGGTCGACATGGGGCTGAACAACTACTGGGGCTACAACACGATCGGTTTCTTCGCCCCGCACAACGCCTACGCCTCCTGGGGCGACCGCGGCCAGCAGGTGCTGGAGTTCAAGTCCGCGGTCAAGGCGCTGCACGAGGCCGGCATCGAGGTCATCCTGGACGTCGTCTACAACCACACCGCCGAGGGCAACCACCTGGGGCCGACGCTCTCCTTCAAGGGCATCGACAACCCTTCGTACTACCGGCTCACCGACGACCCCCGGTACTACATGGACACCACGGGCACCGGGAACTCGCTGCTCATGCGGTCCCCGCACGTCCTACAGATGATCATGGACTCGCTGCGGTACTGGGTCACCGAGATGCACGTCGACGGGTTCCGCTTCGATCTCGCGGCGACGCTGGCGCGGCAGTTCCACGAGGTGGACCGGCTGTCGTCGTTCTTCGACCTGGTGCAGCAGGACCCGGTGGTCTCCCAGGTGAAGCTGATCGCCGAGCCCTGGGACGTCGGCGAGGGCGGCTACCAGGTGGGCAACTTCCCGCCGCTGTGGACCGAGTGGAACGGCAAGTACCGGGACACCGTGCGGGACCTGTGGCGCGGCGAGCCGCGCACGCTGGCGGAGTTCGCGTCCCGGCTGACCGGCTCCTCCGACCTCTACCAGGACGACGGCCGGCGTCCGCTGGCCTCGATCAACTTCGTCACCTGCCACGACGGCTTCACCCTGCACGACCTGGTGTCGTACAACGACAAGCACAACGACGCCAACGGCGAGGAGAACCGGGACGGCGAGAGCCACAACCGGTCCTGGAACTGCGGGGCCGAGGGCGACACCGACGACCCGCAGGTGCTGGAGCTGCGGGCGCGGCAGATGCGCAACTTCATCGCCACGCTGCTGCTCTCCCAGGGCGTGCCCATGATCAGCCACGGCGACGAGTTCGCCCGCACCCAGCGGGGCAACAACAACGCCTACTGCCAGGACAACGAGCTGTCCTGGGTGGAGTGGCCCGAGGACGGCCATCCGCTGCTCGACTTCACGCGCGCGATGGTGTGGCTGCGCAAGGACCACCCGGTCTTCCGGCGGCGGCGCTTCTTCCACGGCCGCCCGGTGGAGGGCACCCACGACGAGCTGTCGGACATCGCCTGGTTCACGCACCAGGGCGGGGAGATGACCCAGGAGGACTGGAACTCGGCCCAGGTCTCGGCGCTGACGGTGTTCCTCAACGGCAACGCGATCTCGGAGCCGGGGGCGCGCGGCGAGCGCATCGCGGACGACTCGTTCCTGCTGATGTTCAACCCCTCGCCCGAGCCGCTGGAATTCGTGGTGCCGGTCGACCACGGCCGCCAGTGGGAGGTCGTCGTCGACACCGCCCTGCCCGACGGCGTACCGCCCGGGACCGGCCAGAAGGTGCAGGCCGGGGACCGGCTGACCCTGGTCGACCGCAGCATGACGGTCCTCCAGCGGCCGGTGTGAGGCGGAACGGGCGTACCCGCGCGGGTACGCCCGTTCAGGCGCGGATGACACGAAACGCGGCCACGGGGGTACCTAGCTCTGCATGACACCTGAGCGCCCCCACCCGGCCCCCACGGCGACCTACCGGCTCCAGCTCCAGCCCGAGTTCCCCTTCGCGGCCGCCGCGGCGGCCGTGCCGTACCTGGCCTCGCTGGGCGTGTCCCATCTGCACCTGTCCCCCGTGCTGGAGGCGGTCCCGGGCTCCACGCACGGCTACGACGTGGTGGACCACGCGCGCGTGCGCGAGGAGCTGGGCGGGGAGGAGGGGCTGCGGGCGCTGGCGCGCACCGCGCGGGAGCACGGTCTGGGCCTGGTGGTGGACATCGTGCCGAACCACATGGCGATGTCCCCGCGGCACAACCGCGCCCTGTGGGAGGTGCTCCGGGAGGGCCCGAAGTCGCCGTACGCGCGGTGGTTCGACATCGACTGGGAGGCGCACGGCGGCCAGGTGCTGCTGCCGGTGCTGGGCGGCCCCCTGGGGGACGTGCTCGGCGACCTGCGGCCCGACGGCGACGTGCTGCGCTACCACGACCACGTCTTCCCGCTGCGCGAGGGCACCGGCGACCTGCCGCTGCCGCAGTTGCTGGACGCCCAGTGGTACCGCCCGGTGTGGTGGCGGCTGGCCCGCACCGAGCTGAACTACCGGCGGTTCTTCAGCATCTCCGAGCTGATCGGCGTCCGGGTGGAGGACCCCGAGGTCTTCGAGGCCACCCACGCCACCGTCCTGCGGCTGCTGCACGAGGGCGTGATCGACGGGCTGCGCGTGGACCACCCCGACGGGCTCGCCGACCCGGACGGCTACCTCCGCAGGCTGCACGAGGCGACCGGGGGCCGCTGGACGGTGGTGGAGAAGATCCTCGCCGACGACGAGGAGCTGCCCGGCTCCTGGCCGGTCGCGGGCACCACCGGGTACGACGCCCTGCGGCACGTCGACGGCCTGTTCACCGACCCGGAGGGGCACGGGGAACTCGTCGGGCACTACCGGCGCTTCGCGGCCCCGCAGACCGACCGGGGCGGCGACTGGGCGGCGACCGTCCGGCGGGCGGCGTACAAGGTGCTCACGCACGAGCTGGCCACCGAGCTGGACCGGCTGGTCCGGGTGGCGCACCGGCTGTGCGCCGGCTCGCCCGACCCCCGGTTGCGCGACCGGGCGCCCTGGGCGCTGCGCACGGCGTTCCAGGAGCTGCTGGTCCGCCTGGAGGTCTACCGGCCCTACGCCTCGCAGGACGCCGCCCAGGTGGTCACCGAGGAGGCGGCCCAGGAGGCGAGGCCGGCGTTCGCGGTGCCGGAGGAGGCCGGTGTGGTGGCCGTCGTACGGGACCTGGTGCTGGGCCGGGCGGGTGACGGGCCGGACGCGGCGGAGCTGCGCACCCGGTTCGCGCAGACCGCGTCCGCGCTGCGGGCCAAGTCGGTCGAGGACACGGCGTTCTACCGCTATGTGCCGCTGCTGTCGGCGACCGAGGTGGGCGGCGAGCCGGGGCGCCCGGCGGTGTCGCCCGCGCGGTTCCACGCGTACTGCGCGCGCGTGCAGCGCGACTGGCCGCTGACCGGCACGGTGGTCTCCACCCACGACACCAAGCGCAGCGCCGACGTCCGCGCGGCGCTGGCCGTGCTGACGGAGTGCCCGGAGCGGTGGGCGGACCTCCTCGCCGAGGTCGCGCAGGGCGGCGAGGCCGCGCCCGACGGGCAACTGGCGTGGGCGGCCTGGCAGACGGTGTTCGGGCTGGGCCCGGCCGACGCCGGGCGGGTGCGGGAGGCGCTGCTGAAGCACGTACGGGAAGCGGGCATGTACACGAGCTGGACCGAGCAGGAGCCGCCGTACGAGGAGGCGGTGGCCCGGTTCGTCACGGCGGGGCCGTGCGGGGCGCCCGGCGAGCGGGTGGCCGCGCTCCGGGCCGGTCTGGAGCCGCACATCCGGGCCAATGTGCTCGGCACCGCCCTGGTGCACCTGACCATGCCGGGCGTCCCCGACCTCTACCAGGGCACCGAGGGCGAGTACCGGGCGCTGGTCGACCCCGACAACCGCCGCCCGGCCGCCTTCCCGCCCGGCGACACCGGCGAGAAGGGCGCGGTGACCCGGGCGGCGCTGGCGCTGCGGGCGCGGCGGCCGGAGCTGTTCGGCGCCTCGGCGACGTACGAGCCGCTGGCCGCCGAGGGCCCGGCGGCCGGGCACTGCGCGGCGTACGTCCGCTCCGGCGAGGTCGTCACCGTGGTGACCCGGCTGTCGCTGAAGCTTGCGCAGGCGGGCGGCTGGCGGGACACCGCGCTGCCGCTCCCGCCGGGCCGCTGGACCGACCTGCTCGCCCCGGGCCGCGAGTACACCGGCCACGCGCGCGTGGCGGACGTGCTCGAACGGCTCCCGGTGGCGCTGCTGGAGCGGGTCGAAGCCTAGGAGGCCGGCGCGGGCGCGGGCGCCGGGGCGGGGGCGGCCGGGGGGTCCTCGGCCAGGGCGAAGACCGCGCCGGTGCGGGCCGCCATCACGCAGGTGTTGGGGAAGGTCCGGGTGTACTCCACCGGCCGTCCCCGCCACTGCCCGCGCGCGTGGGCGGTGACCGGGGAGTAGATCATCGGGCAGTGGGTCTCGCGCAGCGGGACGGCGGCGATGTCGCCGCCCGCCCGGTCGAGTTCCGCGCAGGCCAGGTCGGCGTGGGCGTGGCCGCGGGGCGGGTCGCACAGCAGCAGGGTGCCTTCCGTGCTGCCGCTGCGGGTGTCGCCCCGGGTGACCGTCAGGAGCAGCCAGTCGCCCGCCGGTTCCGGACCGCGTACGGTCGCCTGCGCGGGGGCGGCGCAGGCGACGAGGAGGGCGGTCGCCGCCAGCAGACCGCCCCGTACCGCTCTCGCTGTGGTGGTGTGCGTCATTCCCGGTGCATCGGCACGACGGCCCCGGAACCCCAGTCCCGCTCACCCGAACGGGAGCGGGCGCGGGGCCGCCCGGCCAGTTCGAACGCCATGAGCACCGCCCGCACCTGGTACTCGACCTGCCGCGCGACCGGTATCCAGCGGGCCGCGCAGCCCTCCCGGTAGTCGGCGCACCACAGGTCCAGCAGGTGCTCCAGCTTCGGCAGCGCCCCGGCCGGGTCGCGGCCGGCGCCGGTGACCGCCTGGTGCAGCAGTCCGGCCGTGCGCAGGGCCAGGCGGCGCCCGGCGATGCGCAGGGTGACGAGGTGGGCGGTGGTGAGCGGCGGCAGCGGGCGTCCGGTGCCGTCGTCGGTGTCGGGGTCCCAGGCGTCCGCGAGGCCGGGGCAGACCAGCAGGTAGTCGTCGACCGGGGCGAGCAGCCGGGCGGTGTCCTCGGTGGCGGGCAGGTGCGGCCGCAGCCCGGTCAGCAGGCGGCGCAGCACCCGGGTGTCGTGGCGCAGGACGCCGCTGACGGAGCGCAGGGCCGCGTCCCGGTCGGCGGGCGGGGAGCCGTCCGCCACCGCGGCCACGCCCCACATGGGGGCCTCCACGACGGCCGTGACGGTGCCGTACCGGTGCGGGTGGGTCCAGGTGGAGTCGACGGCGGCCTCGGTGATGGCGGCGCTGCGGTCGCCCCGGCGCGGCGGCGGTATCCGGTAGACGGCCGGTCCCAGTTCCGGCCAGTACAGGGCGTCGTAGGCGCCGAGCTCGCGCGGGACGCCGAGGCGGGCGGCGGTGTGGGCGAGGCGCTGGGCGAGGCCGGGCAGGTCGTGGGTCAGCTCGACGAAGCCGCCGCCCACGTCGACGCCGTGCAGCGAGCACTGGAGGAAGGGCCGCAGCTCGTCCTGGAGGGCGAGCAGCGCCCGGGTCTCGGGCAGGGCGGCGCCGGCCGGGCCGTCGGGCAGCCACTCGGGCTGCTCCAGGAAGCCGGGCCGGAAGAAGTGCCGGACGTACCGGTCCAGGGTGTACGGCCCGGCCAGCCAGCCCTCGTTGCGGCGCAGGCCGTCGGGGTCCAGGCAGAGCAGCAGGTTCCAGGTGGCGCCGTCGGTGAGCCGGGGGTCGGCCAGGGCGCGCTCGGCCAGCCGCAGGGCGGTGGCGCCGCCGACGGGTTCGTTGGCGTGCGGTCCGGCGACGACGAGCACCTGCCGGTCGCCGCGGCCGACGCTGAGCAGCAGCAGCGGGTCGCCCGCGCGGGAGGTGCCGATCCTGCGCAGCCGGGCCCGGCCGGGGTGGCGGGCGGCGAGCAGGGCGGCTGCGGCGCCCAGTTCGTCGACGGTCGGGTAGCGCAGGAGGCGCGGCAGGGCACACACCTCCACGATGCGGTGCCGACGGTCCACCGGGTGTGCACGGCGTACGCACAGTCAGTCACGAGACCGGGGGTACGTCAACACCGCGACCAGCAGCAGGCTTTCGGCCACCCTGCCCGGGGTGGCGGCCCCTGCGGAGCACGGCTCAGTGCGCCGCCAGCCGGAACGCCATCTGGCCGAAACCTATCTGGTCGCCCTCGCGGACCACGGCGGCGCCGACGACCCGCCGTCCGTTCACGGTGGTGCCGTTGGTGGAGCCGAGGTCGCGCAGGACCCACAGGCCGCCCTGGCGGCTCAGCTCGGCGTGTACGCGGGAGACCGTCTCGTGGGTCAGCCGCAGCCCGTTGGCCGGGTCGCGGCCGATGCGCAGCGGGTGGCCGGTGCCCGGGTGCGGCAGCAGCAGCTTGGGCAGCCTCTCCGCCTGCCAGGCCCGGCGCAGCTTCACGGTGAAGCCCGAGACGGCCTCCACCGCGCCGAACACCAGCCGGGAGAGGCGGCCCTCGGTGCGCAGGTCGGCGGTGAGCACGGCCAGTTCCTCGGGGCTGCGGGCGGTCAGCGCCAGCTCCATCCGGCGGATGAACGTGTCGTGCGACAGCTTGCCCAGGGCGACCCCGTCCCGGAGCACCTTCAGCGCTTTGTCGCGCTCCGCGTCGGACAACCGCTCCGCGGGGTACGTGTTGAACTCGAAGGACGACGTCACGCAGGTGATTGTCGGTCAGCGCGGGCGGGGTGTCCAGGAAAGGCCGGACGGCCGGTACGCGCGCGTGGCCGGTGACACCTGTGCCGACAGGCGCGTTCACCGGCGGAACGATCGCTTCCGCGGGACCATGGACGGGTTACGTCACCGTGTGCAGACGAAGGGGAACCGCCCGTGCAGTTCGAGGTGTGGGCACCTGAGGCCGGCAGTGTCAGGCTCCAGTGCGACGGCGTCACGCGCGCGTTGGAGCGCGATCCGGAGCGCCCGGGGTGGTGGCGGGGTGAGGCGGAGGCGCGGGACGGCTCGCGGTACGGCTTCTCGGTGGACGACGGCCCCGTGCTGCCCGACCCGCGCTCCCGCCGGCAGCCGGACGGCCCGGACGGGCTCAGCGCGGTCGTCGACCACGGGCGGTACACCTGGCGGGCCGAGTGGACCGGGCGGCCGCTGCCCGGCGCGGTGCTGTACGAGCTGCACGTGGGCACGTACACGCCCGAGGGCACGCTGGACGCCGCCGCCGACCGGCTGGAGCACCTGGTCGAGCTGGGCGTCACCCATGTCGAGCTGATGCCGCTCTGCCCGTTCCCGGGCCGGCACGGCTGGGGCTACGAGGGCGTCTCGCTCTGGGCGGTGCACGAGCCGTACGGGGGACCCGAGGCGCTGAAACGGTTCGTCGACCGGGCGCACGAGCGGGGCCTCGGGGTGGTCCTGGACGTCGTCCACAACCACCTGGGCCCGACCGGCAACTACCTGCCCTCCTTCGGCCCGTACTTCACCGACACCCACCACACGCCCTGGGGCGCGGCCGTCAACCTGGACGCGCCCGGCTCGGACGAGGTCCGCGACTACTTCGCCCAGAGCGCCCTGGCCTGGCTGCGCGACTACCGGATCGACGGGCTGCGCCTGGACGCGGTGCACGCGCTGGCCGACACGCGCGCGTGCCACTTCCTGGAGGAGCTGTCCAGGGCCGTGGACGCGCTCGCCACCGAGACCGGCCGCCCCCTGTTCCTGATCGCCGAGTCCGACCTGAACGACCCCCGGGTCATCACCTCCCGCGCGGCGGGCGGCCTCGGGGTGCACGCCCAGTGGAACGACGACTTCCACCACGCCGTGCACGCCGCGCTGACCGGTGAGGCGCAGGGCTACTACGCCGACTTCGCCCAGGACCCGCTGGCCGCGCTCGCCAAGACGCTCACCGGCGGCTACTTCCACGACGGCACGTACTCCAGCTTCCGGGGCCGCCGGCACGGCCGCCCCCTGGACCGGTCCCGGATCGCCGCGCACCAACTGCTGGGCTACAGCCAGACGCACGACCAGATCGGCAATCGCGCCCAGGGCGACCGGCTCGCCGCCCTGGTCTCCCCCGGCCTCGCGGCCTGCGCGGCGGCGCTGACGCTGACCTCGCCGTTCACCCCGATGCTGTTCATGGGCGAGGAGTGGGCGGCGGGCACGCCCTGGCAGTTCTTCACCGACCACACCGACCCGGAGCTCGCCGACGCGGTACGGCGCGGGCGGCGCCGGGAGTTCGCGGCGCACGGCTGGCGCGAGGAGGACATCCCCGACCCGCAGGACCCGGCGACCCGGGACCGCTCCTGCCTCGACTGGTCCGAGCCCGGACGCGAGCCCCACGCGCGCGTGCTGGACTGGTACCGGCGGCTCATCGCCCTGCGGCACGAGCGGCCCGACCTCACCGACCCGGACCTGGCCGGCACGAAGGTGGCGTACGACCGGGCGGCGCGCTGGCTCGCCTTCCGGCGCGGGGACATCCGGGTCGCCGTCAACCTCGGCCCCGAACCGGCGGCCATCCCCCTCGGCACCCGCCCCGCGCGCGTACTCGCCGCGTGGGAACCGGTCGAGGCACCGGGGGCGGACGGGGCGCTGCGGGTGCCTGGGGAGTCGGCGGTGGTGCTGGTGCAGGAGTAGGCGGGGATCCCCACCGTAGGAGGGGATCCCGATCGTCCCGGCGCCGGGCGCCGGGCGCCGGGCGGTCGGCGGCCGGGCGGTCGGCGGCCGGTCGGTCGAAGGGTCGGCGCCCAGGCGGTCGGCGGCTGGGGCAGTCGGCGGTCGGGCGGTCGAACGGTCGGCGCCCAGGCGGTCGGCGGCTGGGGCAGTCGGCGGCCGGGCAGTCGGCGCCCGGGCAGTCGGCGGCCGGTCGGTCGGCGGCCGGTCGGTCGGCGGCCAGCGTCAGGGTTCCGGGTTCGGGTTCGGGTCGGGGTCCGGACCCGGATCGGGGTCCGAGTCGGGGTCCGGGTCCGGGTTCGAGTCGGGGTCTGAACCCGGGCCGGGGTCCGAGTCGGGGTCCGGGTCCGGGCCGGGGTCCGAGTCGGGGTCCGGGTCCGGGCCGGGGTCCGGGTCCGGGCCGGGGCCCGAGTCCGGGCCGGGGCCCGAGTCCGAGTCGGGGTCCGGGTCCGGGCCGGGGCCCGAGTCCGGGGTTGCCTCGCGGAGTTCCGTCACGCGTTCCAGCAGGATCGGCTCCCAGGCGCGGCGCAGCCGGTCGGCGGCGCGCAGGTCGGCGTGGGCCGCGGCGAGGGCCAGGAGCGCGTCGCAGCGGGCCAGCCAGAGGCCGCGCAGGCAGGGGCGGGCGCCGTAGCCGGCCAGGGTGGCGGCGCGGACGGCGGCGGGGGAGCCGACGGCGAGCGCGAGGGCGGCGATGTCCTCCGCGGGGTCGCCGATCACCGCGTCGGACCAGCCGAGGACGCCCCGCACCCGGCCGTCGGCGCTGACCACGAGGTGCTCGCCGGTGAGCCCGTGGTGGACGAGGACCGCGGTGCCGGGCTGGGCGGCCAACTGGGCGGTGGCCGCGGGGGTGAGCTGGGCCAGCCGGGCCGGGTCGAACTCGTCGGCGGCGGCGAGCCGGCGGGCGGCCCGCTCGGCGGCCCGGCGCAGCGCCTCCAGGGACCGCGGCGCGGTGCGCGGCACTCCGAGGGCCTCGGCCTGCCGTACGGGCACCTCGCGCAGCCCGGTGAGCAGCCCGGCCAGGTCGGTCTCGCCGATGGCGGACACCTCGTGCCGGTCGGCCCGGCCGCCCCGGACCCGGGCGTCGAGGGTGCAGGTCAGGCCGGGCACCCACTCGCCGTGCGCCACGCTCACCGGGACCGCGACGGGTAGGTGCGGGCGGACCAGGTCGCGCAGGCGCAGCTCGCGGCGCTGGCGGACGGCGGCCTCGCGGTCGGGGGCGAGCCGCAGCACATGGCCGGTGCCGACCCACCACGCGACCGGCGCGGCGCCCTCCCTGACGGGCCGCACCTCGGTCCCGGCGCCCGTGCCGCCGGAACCGCCCCCGCCGTCGCGGTCGCCGCCGCCGAGCAGGGAACGGACCAGTCTGCGGACGGTGTCCGCGGTGGGTGTCGGTGCCTGGGTCATGGTCGCGCCGTTGTCTTCCGGGACGGTCGGGGAAGCGGACGGGGGAAACGGTCAGTCCACGACGACCAGTTCCCGCACGGTGTCGTTCAGCCGCCCCCCGCCGTCCTCGGTGACCGTCACGATGTCCTCGATGCGTACCCCGAAACGGCCGGGCAGATAGATCCCCGGCTCCACCGAGAAGCACATGCCGGGCACCAGGGGCCGCTCCTCGCCCTCGATCATGTACGGCGGTTCGTGGGTGGTGACGCCGATGCCGTGCCCGGTGCGGTGGATGAAGTACGCGCCGTACCCGGCCTCCTCGATCACCGCGCGGGCGGCCCGGTCGACGTCCTGGCAGGCGGCGCCCGGCCGTACCGCCCGGAAACCGGCCTCCTGGGCCGCGCGGACCACATCGTGCACCCGGCGCTCCTCGGCGGTGGGCTCGCCGACGTGGACGGTGCGGGAGGTGTCGGAGCCGTAGCCGCCGAGCAGGCCGCCGAAGTCGAGGACGACCATGTCGCCGTCCTCGATGACCCGGTCGCCGGCCTCGTGGTGCGGGTCGGCGCCGTTGGGGCCGGAGGCGACGATGGTGAAGTCGACCACCGAGTGGCCGTGCGCGCGCAGCAGCCCGTCGAGGTCGGCGGCCACCTCCGACTCCCGGCGGCCCCGGAAGGGCAGCGCGCGGAGGTCCTCGAAGGCGGCGTCGGCCGCCGCGCCCGCCGCGGCGAGCAGTTCCAGCTCGGCCGGGTCCTTGACGGCGCGCAGCATCGGCAGCGCGTCGGTGAGGGAGGCGTAGCAGGTGCCGGGCAGGGCGCGCTGGAGGCCCAGCAGGTGCATCGCCCAGGCGTTGTCGCTGATCCCGAACCGCCCCGAGCCGTCGAGCAGCGCGGCGGCGACGGCGTACGGGTCCTTGCCGTCGGTCCAGTCGCGCAGGGTCAGCGCGGGCGCACCGGGGGCCCGCGCGGCGTCGGGGGCCTCCAGGGCGGGGACGACCAGGGCGGGGTCCTGCCCGGGGGTGAGCACCAGGAGGGTGAGCCGTTCGGTGACGGCGGTGGGCGCGTAGCCGGTGAGCCAGACCAGGTCGGGGCCCGGTGCCACCAGCAGCCCGGCCAGCCCGGCGTCGGCCGCCGCCCGGACGGCGCGCTCCATGCGCGCCCGGTAGTCGTCGGCGGTGAAGGGAGCGGGCGTGCCACCGGTCATCCGGGCCTCCTGAACCACTGCGCTGGGACCGCTGCGAGGGAACCACTGGGAACTGGGACGGGACCACGGCCGTGACCGGGTCATGGTCCGGCCATGGTCCTACGCAGCATCCTGCCCGCAGCGGGGAGGCGGCGCGAGCCGGTTGACGAGGCCGGGTCCGCCGGTCCGTCCGGGGCCCGTCAGGTGACGACCCCCGGAACGGCCGTCAACTGCTGGTAGCCGCCGCTCGCGTGGCGCACCGTGAGCCGCACCGCGCTGCCCGGACGGGCCCCGGCGACGGCACGCGCGAGGTCGGCGGCCGAGTCGACGCGGGCGCGGCCCACCGCGAGCAGGACGTCGCCCCGGACCAGGCCCGCCGCGTATCCCGGGCCCGGCACATGGACCCCGACGACGCGGGCGCCGGGCCCCTCGTCGTCCACCGCCTCCACACCGAGCGTCGCGGTGACGCGGGCGGACGGCGGGGCGGTCACGGCGGCCGGGGACGCGGTGGCGGCGGGAGCCGCGGTGTGCTGCCGCAGTTCGGCGAGCCGGCTCATGCCGATCACCGTGGTGCCCAGCGCGCCGAGCCCGGCCCCCGACAGGACCAGGACGGTCCCGACGAGCAGACCGGTCAGGACGGTGGTGAGCCGGCGCCGGCGGCGGCGCACGGGCCCCGGACGCCGGGCGGGTGCCCGCCCGGCGCGGTCACCGGGGCCCTGACCGGGGATCGGTTTGGGACGCAGCGCTGTCTGTTCCATGGTTCGCCTCCGCCGGGAGCCCTACCCGGGCCGCCGGCGGCCGACGAGCCACGAACGAGTGAGACTGACCCGGCGTCAGCCGGTGCGGGTCAGCCGGTGTGGCCCTCCTCGTGTCCGCCGTGCCCGCCGTGCCCGCCGTGGTCGAACTTCAGCGCTTCCGGGGGCAGCACGACGAACGGCCGCATCATGCCCATGTCCTCGTGCTCCAGCAGGTGGCAGTGGTACATGAACCGCCCGTAGGCGCCGTCGAACCGGCCCATGATCCGCAGCATCTGGCCGCCGGGCACCCGGTAGGTGTCCTTGTTGCCCAGTTCGTTGGGGGCCGGTGTGAGGGTGGTGCCCGCGTCGTACCGGATCGGGGTGCGGGTGCCGCCGAGCGCCGGGTCGAAGCCCGAGACGTCGTAGGCGTCGCGGCCCAGGAGCTGGAAGTCGGCCAGGTGGACGTGCATGGGGTGGACGATCGGCGCCAGGTTGAGGAAGCTCCACTGCTCGTGGCTGCCCTCGGCGATGGTGAAGCCGAGCGCGTCGTTGAACGTCCGTGCCGTGCGCCGGTAGGTGCGGGTGGTGCCGTCGGGGCCGGTGACCTGGACGACGCCCTCGGCGGGGAGCGGGACCGAGCCGGGGTCGGCGACCTCGGTCATCTCCCAGATTTCCGGGTGGCCGCCGGCGCCCTTGGTGCCGGGCGGGGTGAGCAGGACCAGCCGGTGGCCGTGCCCGATGTCGTGGGTGAGCCGCCGGAAGGAGCCGGAGAGCACCTCGGGCAACTCGAAGGCGTCCTCGGCGCAGTCCTCGCCGACCCGGAACTCCATCACGTCCGGGTACCGCACGTCCCCCTCCGGGTCGGGCACACCCGCCGGCTGGTTCGGCCCCTTGTCGACCAGGCGGAGGGTGCGCCCGGCCAGCCCCCGGAAGTCCACGAGCAGGTCGAACCGCTCGGCCGGGGCCGCGGGCAGCGTCGGCAGCTCGGGCCCGAAGACCGGGACCGGGCGCGGCAGCAGCCCGCCGTCGCTGCCGATCTGGTGGACGACGCCGGGCACCGGGTTGTCGTCCTCGTCGATCAGCACCAGGTCGTAGATCCGCGCGTTGGACGCGTTGACCAGCCGGAAGCGGTACCAGGCGGGGTCCACCTCGGCGTACGGCCAGATGCGGCCGTTGACCGTGGTGTACGGGCCGGTGAAGGGCAGGGTGACCGGCTTGCCCGTCTCCGGGTTGCTCTCCTGGACGATCACCGTCTTGTGCAGCAGCCGTCCGTTGAGCCGGCCGTCCTCGTCGGTGTCCAGGTTCCGGTCGGCCAGCAGCAGCGGTATCTCGCGGTCCCCGCGGGGCAGCCGCAGGGCGTCCTCCTCGTCGTCGCGGACCAGGTAGGTGCCGTACAACCCGGTCATCACGTTCCACCGGGTGATGTTCATGGCGTGGTCGTGGTACCACCACTGGACCGCCTGGTGGTCGTTCGGGTACTCGGAGAGCTGGGCGTCGCCGGAGCCGACCGCGTTGTCCGCCCAGCCGTCGTTGCCGCCGCCGGTCTGGGCGCCGTGCAGGTGGGTCACGGTCCAGGCGGGCAGGGCGGTGACGTCCTTGTTCGGTTCGGCGCCGCCGCGGCCCGGTTCGGTGCCGGCGGGCGGCTCGCCCCGGCCGCGCACCGGGACCTCCACCGAGGTCACCGGGTACTCGCTGTCCTTGGGGACGCGGTTGGTCCAGGCGATGCGGATCCGCTGTCCGCGCCGGACCTCGATGGTCGGGCCCGGCACCTGTCCGTCGTAGCCCCACATCAGGGTGGGCGGCAGTTGCGGGTGCAGCCGCACCCAGGTGGGGCGCACGGCGATCTCGGTCACGCGCGGGGCGTCACCGGACGCCGGGCGCAGGACGGGCGGGACGGTCAGCGGCGCGACGTACGGCGTCAGTTCGGTGACCGCCGCGGCCGGCTCCCCCACCGGTCGCGCGGTCGTGCGGACGGGCCTGTCGATGATCTCGGTCAAGGTCGAACACCCCCCGTGTTCCGTTGCTTGTTCACCTCACAGGAGAAGACTCGCGCAACCGCCGGGAAGTTCCCTGAATATCCCGTTCCGCACCAAAAGGCAGAGAGCGTTCCGGAACGGGGGCCGGGCCGGGGCGGTCCAAGGGGGCGGGACCGGGTTCAGTGGAGGACGGGTACCGCCGGGGTGCGGTCGGGGAGGAAGAGGTGGGCGCGCCGGGCGAGGTACTCGGCCCGGTAGCGGGGGACGCTCCGGTGCCAGTTGAGGATGCCCGCCATCCAGTTCCGCAGGTCCGCCACATAGTCGCGCATGATCTGCCGGGCCTCCTCGGAGAGGTCGAAGTCCTCGTAGACGACGGGCAGTTCGCGCTCGACGACGTGCTCGAACTGGCGCATGCGCTGGGTCATCAGGTCGTGCACCACGGGCAGGGCGGTGGGGTAGTCGACGCCGAAGAAGTTCTGCACGACCAGGATCGCGTTGTGCATCTCCCCCTCGTACTCGATCTCCTTCTGGTACGAGAAGATGTCGTTGAGCAGGCAGGCCCAGTCCATCGCCGCGTTCTCCAGGGAGCGGACCGGGCCGCTGCGGTAGACCTCGGGCGGGACGGCGGGGCCGTGGCCCGCGCGGCACAGGCCCAGGGTGAGGTCGGAGCCGAAGGTGGACCGGCGCATCTCCAGGTAGTCGACCGGGTCGGGGACGCGGTGGTGGATCTGGTTGAACAGCTCCCACAGCCACGCCTCGGTCATCTTGTCGATGGCCGTCCGCAGCGGGCGGCGCTGCTCCGGGGTCATGTCCGCCGTGGTGCGCGCCCACAGGTCGATCAGGGAGCGCTCCATCGCGTTGACCGGCGGGGGGACCGGTTCCCCGGCCAGGGGCATGCAGGCCGACAGGCGGGCCGTGGTCAGCCGGGCGGCGACCAGGTCCCGGCGGTGGCCGTAGACCAGCGGGTAGTAGTCGTCGCCGTAGGTGCCGAAGGCCAGCCAGCCGGAGGCGAGGTCGAGCTGGTCCTGGGTGGCGTCCGGGTCGAGGCCCGCGGCGCACAGCGGGAGGTCGCAGCTCGCGAGCTTGTCCTCGTCCCACACGCCTTCGCTGAGCATCCCCATCCGCGCGCACCAGTCGAACAGATGGCGGCGGGAGCCCTCCAGGGCCGGGCTCAGCTCCAGCGGGAAGGGCATGTAGATGTCGGGGATGCGGGAGGGGCCGACGCGCTGGAACGGCACATGGGTGTGGGCCCGCAGCCGCTCGGCACCGGCCGCGGCGAGCAGGGCGCCCACGTCGGCGGCGGAGGTGCCCGGGCCGCCGAGGGACTGCCAGGGGAAGCCGGACGTACGGGCGTTCTCGTTCATGTAGCGGCTGGAGCGCATGTGCCACTCGTGGCCGCCGGACTGCCAGTCCTGGAGCCCCTTGGTGTACGCGGCGACGGCGGCGACCTCGGCCGGGGTCAGGCCGTTCTCCAGGGCGACGGCCGGGACCTCGGTGAACGCGGTGTGCTCGAACTGGTGCAGCCGGGAGGTCAGGACGTCGTTGACGAGGTCGGCGGCCTCCTGGGTGGTGCAGCCGAAGAAGGTCTCCAGCACCAGCACGCCGTTGCTCAGCTCGCCCTCGTCCTCCACCTCGCGCTGGTAGGAGAACAGGTCGTTGCGCAGGTGGACGGCGTCGGCGAAGGTCTCCATCAGCACCCGCATCGGGCGGGTCCCCGCGATGGCCGCGGGAACCTCGGCCGTGGCGTACTCCACCAGCCCCGCCGACCAGGGGGCGCCGCCGACCTTGCGGCGCATCTCGATGTACTCGACGGGGTTGGCGATCCGGCCCTCGTGGATGTTGGACAGCTCCCACAGCGACTCGTTGAGCAGGTGCTCGGTGGCGACGGCGAACCGGCGGCGCCAGCCGGCGGACATCGCCGGCACCGTGCGCGCCCAGAGGTCGGCGAGGCCGGCCTCCACCGGGTTCTCCGGCTCCGGGACGCCCGTGGCCAGGTCGAGCGGCATGAACAGGGGCAGCCGGTCCAGGTGGGCCTTGCCGGCGGCGCGGTCCTGGGAGCGCTTGTACTTCTCCAGGAAGTGGTCGTCGAAGAAGAACACCCACACGTACCAGTCGGTGATCAGGGACAGGTCCGGGCCGTCGCAGTCGGGGTGGGTGTAGGCGCAGAGCAGGCCGTAGTCGTGCGCGTCCAGGTCGGACTGCTCCCAGACCCCGGAACCCTCCAGCATGCCCATGTCGCGCGCCCACGCCGTCGAGTGGGCGCGCGCCTCGTCGACGTGCGGGTTCAGCCGCGCGGGGTGCGGCAGGTAGAAGTGCGGGAGTTCGAAGGGCTGCTGCGTCATGGCCGGGGCCCTACCCAGGGCCCCGGGGCGGCATCCCCGGATCGAACGATGGTCACACCATCGCGTGAATCGGGGCCGTTTCGGGGAACTTCCGCCCCGGTCAGTGCCGTACCTGGATCAGGGCGTGCGCGCCGGCGGTCCGCCAGCGGTCGCCCTCGGTGGCGTCGAGGGCGGCCTGGGTGGCGGGGGCCAGGCCGGTGATCACATCGGACTTCAGGGTGCGCAGCGCGGCGACCGGGCCGGGGAAGTACGCGGTGACGTCGGCGAAGGGTGTGGTCGGGGGCCAGCGCCGGTCGCCGACCAGCCGCCGGTAGTTGAGGTCGCCCTTGAGGACGGTGACCGTGGCCGCGGCGAAGTCCGCGCGCAGGTCCTCGGGCATCCGCGCGTACGGCAGCGGGGCGCAGGAGAAGGGGTGGGCGCGCAGGGTGAGGCGGCCGTCGGCGAGCGCCTCCCGCAGCGCGTGTCCGTACCGGGCGGCGGTGCCCCCGGCGCCGGTCAGCCGGCGCAGCGCGTCGAGCACGTCGGCGGGGGTGGCGTCGGACACGTAGTAGGGGTGGGGTTTGACGTGCAGGACGGCGCGGCGGACCCGGCCGTGGGTGAGGAGGTGGGCGATGAGCAGCAGATCGGGGACGAGTTCGCGGCCGGCGTTGTCGGCGACCAGGCAGAGCGTGGCGTCGCCGGCGGGCGGCAGCAGCGACCAGAGGCGTTCGCTGTCGTCGGCGACCAGGGGCGGCACCTCGGCGCGGTCCGCGGCGCCGGGCGCGGAGAGGCGGAAGCCGAGGTCGGCCCGGTTGCCCCAGACCGAGCCGTGCAGCAGCGCGGCGGCCAGGCCGTCGGGCGGGAGGGCGTCCAGGGCGGCGAGTTCGGCGTCGGTCTCCGGGGCGTCGAGGTCGGCGAGCTTGGCCGGGCGGAAGGGGTCGACGCCCTGCCAGGGGCCGGGGGCGAAGTAGCCGACGGCGTCGAGGAGGCGGCGGTAGAAGTAGCTCTCGGACCACAGCCAGGGCACCTCGAACCAGGAGCGGCCGGCGTGCGCGTCCATGTCCCAGGCGGTCCAGCGGGCGTGGTCGTGGGCGTCGGCGGGCAGCGGTTCGATGCTGCCCTTGAGGCAGTTCTCCAGCAGCGCGTCGAGCGCGCGGCGCCGGGCCGGGTCGTACGGGAGGTCCCGCGCCACCTGCCGGACGATCGCCGGGTGCCGTTCGGCCAGGACGGCGTGCGGGAAGGAGCCGGGCTCGTCGCCGAGGATGACGGGCGGGGCGGGGGTGCCGCGCCCGCCGGGGGCGCCGGGGGCGCCGGGGGCGTCAACAGCGCCGGGAGCGTCAGGAGCGCCGGGTACGTCGGAGGCGTCAGGTGCGTCGGGCATACCACCGACGCTATCGCGGGGGCCCGCGCGGCCGGGTGCGGCGACGCTGGCGGCCAGGCGCGGCGACGCACGCGGCCAGGCGCGGCGACGCTCGCAGCCAGGCGCGGCGACGCTCGCAGCCAGGCGCGGCGACGCTCGCAGCCAGGCGCGGCGACGCTGGCAGCCAGGTGCGGCGACGCACGCGGCCAGGCGCGGCGGCGACGCACGCGGCCAGGCGCGGCGGAACCTCCGCACGAGCCCTGCGTACGGACCTCCCCGCCAAGTCCCGGCGCACCCCCCTCAGATCCGACCGGCCTCCCGCTCCAGATGCGCCGTGAGCCCCAGATAACGCGGTCGGCGGGTCACCGGCACCAGGCCGCGGATCAGCACGCGCCACATCTCCGCGACCCGGCGCGGCTGGCGGGCGACGGGCTCGACGAAGCGGCCCACCACGCGGGTGCCGACGAAGGAGCAGACCAGGGTGTGGGCGACGGAGTCCACGTCGACGTCCGGGTGGACGTCGGACTCCTCGACCGCGCCGAGCAGCCGGGCCGAGACCAGCTCCAGCCACTCGCTGAACGGGTGCCGCAGCGGCGGCCGCACCGGCACGCCCCCGGTGGCCAGCCGCAGGCCGGCCCGGAGCACGGGCCCCTCGACGGAGAGCCGGGCGATGCCGAAGGTCAGGCGCATCAGCGCCTCCAGCGAGGAGTAGCCCCGGCCGTCCATCTCCCGGGCCAGCCGCAGCGAGGTCCGGGACTGGATCTCCATGATGGCCTGGGCGAGGTCCTCCTTGGCGGCGAAGTGGAAGTACAGGGCGCCTTTGGTGACGTGGGCGTGTTCCACGATGTCGCTGAGGCTCGTCGATTCATAGCCGTGGCGGTCGAACAGATCGGCGGCGGCCGTGATGATCGTCGCGCGGGTCTGCTCGGCGCGTAACTGCCTCGCCATCGACTTGTACTCTCTCCTGGGCGGGAACCGACGGGCCATGCCGTTTGTTTTGACCCGGTGTAGACCATAACTCACGTTCCGATCAGCCTATTTGAAGAGACGCAGGAAAGAACGGCGTACGCTCCTGGGTAAAACCGGTTGCCCGGTATGTTTGCGCTCGGCGCCGCTCCGGTCACCCTCCCCGGCGGCCGATCATCACGATGCGGTGGCGACGGCTCACGCCGGGTCTCCGGTCACTTGACTACCGGTGGTCACACGCGGTTTGCTCCGGGCGAGCGAGAATCACCCGGTCGGCGCAGCCCCCGTCGCGCGGCCGCGGCACGGCTCGCCGTTCATCCTGCTCGGCCGCACAGCGAGGTGCCGCGAACCACCATGAACACTCCTCCCCCGCCGCCCGCCCGGCCCCGGCGCCTGCGCGCCGCGGTGCTGACGGTGGCGGTGTGCCTGTTGCTGGCCGACTGCTCCGCCTCGGACGCCGGCGAGGACGGCCGGGCCGCGGACGCCGCCGGGCCGGGCGCGGGACGGCTGCGGATCGCCCTGATCACCCACGGCGGTGCGGGCGACGCCTTCTGGGAGCGGGTGCGCAAGGGCGCCGAGGCGGCGGCCGCCAAGGACGGCGTCGAGCTGACGTACGCCGGGGACGCCGACACCGCCGGCCAGGCCGAACTGGTGCGGGACGCGGTCCGCGACAAGGCCGACGGCATCGCGGTGACCCTGGCCAAGCCGCAGGCGATGAAGGCCGCGGTCGCCGAGGCACGCGCGGCCGGCATCCCCGTGGTCGGCCTCAACTCCGGGATCGACGACTGGCGTCCGGCCGGGCTGCTGGAGTACTTCGGGCAGGACGAGAGCGTCGCGGGCCGGGCCGTCGGCGACAAGCTGGACGACCTGAAGGCCCGGTACGCCCTGTGCGTCATCCACGAGCGCGGCAACGTCGCCCTGGAGGCCCGCTGCGCCGGGGTGAAGAAGACCTTCGGCGGCGAGACCGAGATGCTGTACGTCGACGGCACCGACAGGGAGGCGGTGGGCGCGGCGCTCACCGCGCGTCTGCGGCAGGACGCCCGTATCGACGAGGTGGTGATGAACGGGGCGCAGTTCGCGCTCACCGCGGTGGACGCCGTCCGGGAGGCGGGCAGCGCGGCCCGGGTCGCCACCTTCGACCTCAGCGAGGACCTGGTGGCCGCCGTCAAGCGCGGGGACGTGCAGTTCGCCGTCGACCAGCAGCCCTACCTCCAGGGGTACCTCGCGGTGGACGCGCTGTGGCTGTACCGGACCAACGGCAACGTCAGCGGCGGCGGGGTCGCGCCGGTGCTCACCGGCCCGGCGTTCGTCACCCGCGCCAACGCCGACGCGGTCGCCCGCCACGCCGCGGGCGGCACCCGGTGACACCGCCCTGCCCACCGACCCACCGGGACCGCGATGTCTGAACGGACGGGGGCCCGGCGGCGCCTGGGCTCGATACGGCTCTCCCTGATCCTGCTGGCGGTGGTGCCCAGCGTCACCCTGGCCGCGATGTGGGGCGTGACCACCACCCAGATGTTCGCCGAGGGCCTGCGGCTGCGGGCGCAGACGGAGCTGAGCCGGTCCACCGGCGCCATGGGCACCGAGGCCGCCCTCGCCCTCCAGCGCGAGCGGGCCGCGTCGGCCGAGTGGCTCGCCGCGCCCGGCGGTCCCCGCACCGCCCTGGACGCCCGGCGCGCGGCGACCGACCGGGCGGTCGCCGAGCTGACCGGCCGGTCCGACGCCATCGGCGAGGCACCCGACCGGGTCTCGGAGAAGCTGTACTCGGTGCTGGGCGCGCTGGGCAGCCTGGAGTACTACCGCGACCAGGTCGACGACCCCACCGACATCACCGCCGAGCAGGCGCTGGACCAGTACACGTCGATCATCGACGGGCAGATCCACGCCTTCCAGGAGCTGTCCCAGGTCGACGACGGCGACCTCACCTCGCGGGCCGGCCCGCTGGTCGCCCTGGAACACGCGGCCGAACTGGCCTCCCGGGAGGACGCCGCGCTCACCCTCGCCTGGCCCGGCGGGCGGCTCGACGCCGAGGGGTGGGCCGGCTTCGCGCAACTGGTGCACACCCGGCGCTGGCTGGTCCAGGACCAGATCATGCCCGCGCTGCGCGGCGGCGCCAGGACCGAGGCCGAGGCCATCCTGCGCAGCGCCGAGTGGACGGACCTGGAGGCGGTCGAGGACCAGGTGCTCGCGGCCCGCGCGGCGGGCGGCGACGGCTCGGTCCGGCTGCCGGACGCGCGGCAGCGCTGGTCCGCCGCGATGGACCGGGTCTCCGCGCGGTACGCGGCGCTGATCGAGCGGCAGACCGGGCTGCTGCTGGACCGCAGCGCCGACGAGGCGCACGGGCTGCTGCTGACCGCCGCCTGGCTGAGCGCGGGCGGGCTGCTCGCCCTGCTGCTGTGCGTGGTGCTGTCCTGGCGGATCACCCGCTCGCTCTCCCGCCGGCTGAGCGGCCTGCGCCGGGCCACCCTGAGCCTGGCCCGGGAGCGGCTGCCGGACGTGGTGGCCCAACTGGAGCGCGGCGAGACCGTCGACGTGGACTCGGCGGCCCCGCCGCTGGACTACGGGCGGGACGAACTCGGCGAGGTCGCGCAGGCGTTCAACACCGCGCAGCGCACGGCCGTCAACACCGCCGTCGAACTCGCCGACAACCGGCGCGGCTTCCAGAAGGTCATCCTCGGCATCGCCCGGGAGAGCCAGAACCTCGTCAACCGGCAGCTCGCCAGGTTGGACGCGCTGGAACGCGAGCACACCGACCCGGAGGTCCTCCAGGGCCTGTACGAACTGGACTCCACCGCCAGCCAGTTGCGCCGGTACGAGGAGAATCTCGTCATCATCGCCGGTGAGCAGCCCCGGCGCAGTTGGCGGGAGCCGGTCGCGCTGGTCGACATCCTGCGCGGCGCGGTCGGCGAGGTCGCCGAGTACCGGCGGGTGGAGGTGCACACCGACGAGGAGGTGTCCCTCGCGCCGCCCGCGGTGGCCGACGTGATCCATCTGCTGGCCGAGCTGATCGACAACGCCACCGCCTACTCCCCCGCGCCCAGCCCGGTCGAGGTGCGCGCCGCGATGGTGGGCAAGGGGCTCGCCGTGGAGGTCGAGGACCGGGGGCTGGGGCTGTCGGAGGAGGAGTACGCCTCGTTCAACGCCCAGTTGGCGGTGGTGCCGCAGTTCGACGTGGTGGCGCTCGCCGACGACCTGCGGCTCGGCATGTTCGTCGTCGCCCGCCTCGCCCACCGGCACGGCATCCAGGTGACGCTGCGGCCGTCGCCGTACGGCGGCACCACGGCGGTCGTGCTGGTGCCGCCGGAGGTGGTGGTACGGGAGGTGCCGGAGGCCGGACCCGGGGACGGGCCCGGGGACGAGCGTGCCCTGCCCGCACGGCAGCCCGCCGCACCCCCCTGCGCACCCGCCCCCGCTCCCGTCGACCCCGCTGCCCCCGCCCCGCTCCCCCGGCGGGTGCCGGGGACCAGTCTCGTCGCCGAGTTGCGGGAGGAACCCGCGAGCGGACCGGACGAACCGGACGGCGGACACGGCGACTTCAGCGCCGAGCGCGCCGCCGCCTCCCTCGGCGGATTCCAGCGCGGGACGCTCAAGGCGCGCGGCCGGGAGGCCGACGAGGAGACCGACGGGACCGACGACCGCTCCGCCCGCAGACCGCTCACGAAGGACACGCCATGACACGCCCCACGCCCGCCACCGACACCCGACTGGACCAGTTGCTCACCGGACTCGTGGACCGGGTCGCGGACGTGGACCGGGCCGTCGTGCTCTCCGAGGACGGGCTGGTGGTCAGCAAGTCGATCGGGTTCCCGCGCGACGACGCGGAGCGGCTGGCGGCGACCGCCTCCGGTCTGATGAGCCTCAGCAAGGGCGTCAGCATGGACTTCCGGGGCGGGCCGGTCCGGCAGGCGCTGATCGAGATGGCCAACAGCTATCTGATCCTCACCTCCGCCGGTCCCGGCGCCCACCTCGTCGTGCTGACCGGGGCCGACGCCGACGTCGGCGTGGTGGCGTACCAGATGAACATGCTGGTGAAGAAGATCGGCGACCATCTGAGCGCGGCACCGCGGGCCGCCGCGGGCCCCGGCGCGTGAGGTGAGCGAAGGCGACGCGGGGGGCCGGCTGGTCCGCCCGTTCACCCTGACCGGCGGCCGGACCCGGCCCAGCCGCGCCGACTTCGCCCTGATCACGACGGTGACCGCGGTGGACCCGCCGCCCGCCCGGGCCCCGCGTCCGCAGCCCGAGCACCTGCGGATCCTGAAGCTGTGCGCCGAGCCGATGGCCGTGGCGGAGCTGGCCGCCCGGCTGGACCTGCCGGTGAGCGTGGTCGTCATCCTGCTCTGCGATCTGCTGGAGGCGGGCCGGATCACCGCCCGTGCGCCGCATCCCGTCACGCGGTCCGCCCCGGACCTGGACCTGCTGCAGAAAGTGAGGGAGGGCCTTGGCCGGCTCTGAGCACGCCGCCCCGGCGGCACCCGACGCGGTGAAGATCCTCATCGCCGGCGGCTTCGGCGTCGGCAAGACCACCATGGTCGGGTCGGTCAGCGAGATCGCCCCGCTGCGCACCGAGGAGCCGCTCACCGTGGCGGGGCTGGGCGTGGACGACCTCGCCGGGATCGAGGAGAAGCGGTCCACCACGGTGGCGCTGGACTTCGGCCGGATCACCATCGGCCGGGACCTGGTGCTGTACCTGTTCGGCACCCCGGGCCAGCAGCGGTTCTGGTTCATGTGGAACGACCTGGCGGTCGGGGCGCTGGGCGCGGTGGTGCTGCTGGACGTGCGGCGCCCCGAGAGCAGTTTCGCCGCCATCGACTTCTTCGAGCGGCGGAACATCCCGTTCGTCGTGGGCGTCAACGGCTTCCACGGACGGCACCCGTATCCGCCCGAGGAGATCCGTCAGGCGCTGGCGCTGCCGGAGCGGGTGGCCGTGGTGCTGTGCGACGCCCGGGAGCGGGCCTCCGCCCGGGACGTGCTGATCGCCCTCGTCGACCGGCTGATCGCGGACGCGGACGGCCGGGCCGACGAGGGCGGGCGGATCAGATGAGGCCCTCCGACTGCAGCCACGCCTTGGCCACGTCCAGCGGGTCCTTCTTGTCCGTCTGGACCTGGCTGTCCAGGTCGCGGAGGGTCTCGGTGTCGAGCTTGGCGGAGACGGCGTTCAGCGCGGCGACGGCCTTCTCGGAGAGGTCGCCCTCGCGGACCAGCGGGGTGACGTTGGCGAACCCGAAGAAGTTCTCCGGGTCCTTCAGGACCACGAACCCCTCCTTGTCGATGGCCGGGTCGGTGGTGAAGATGTCCGCCGCCTGCACGGTGTTCTTGGCCAGCGCCGCCTGGGTCAGCGGGCCGCCCGCGTCCAGCGCCTTGAAGGACTTGAACTTCAGCCCGTAGACCGACTCCAGGCCCTTCAGTCCCTGCTGGCGGGTCTGGAACTCCGGGGACCCGCCGATCACCAGGTCGGGGGCGATGTCCTTGAGGTCGGCGAGCGTGCTGGACTCGGTGAGCTCGTACTTCTTCGCCGTGGCCGCGTTGACGCTCACCGAGTCCTTGTTCTCGGCGGGCGAGGAGTCGAGCAGCGTCAGGGACTTGTCCAGCTTGGCCTTGACGGCCTCGTCGACCGCGTCGGCGGACTTCTGCTCCGCCTTGGCGTCGAGGTAGGCCAGCAGCGAGCCGTTGTACTCCGGCAGCACCGTGACCGAGCCGTTCTTCATCAGGCCGTACGTGGTCTCCCGGCTGCCGATGTTGTGCTTGTAGGTGACCTTGACGCCCTTGGCCCGCAGCGCCTCGCCGTACAGGTCGGCGAGGAGGGTGGACTCGGCGAAGTTGTTGGAGCCGACGACGACCGTGCCGGCCTCGGCCTTCTCCCCGGCCAGCGGGTCGTCGCCGTCGTCGGTGCCGTCGGAGGAACAGCCCGCGAGCAGCGCCGCCGCGGCGGCGAGTGCGACGGCCGCCGCACCGGTGTGCCTCGTCCTGGACCTGCTGCTTCGCGCGGTGAAAGTCATTCAACGATCCAATCCAGCCGGTGTTCGATGCGTCAAGAACGGCCTGATTACGGTTTTCCGTCACCGTCGACGGGCCGTCAGCGCCGCCGGACCCCGGGGGAGACCGCGAACCGGCCCGCCGCCCAGAACAGGGCGAGGGTGGTCAGGGCGAGGACGGCGACCAGGGTGGCGCCGCCGACGACCTTCTCGTAGTCGCGCTGGTAGAGCCCGTCGACGATGTACCGGCCGAGGCCGCCGAGGCTGACGTAGGCGGCGATGGTGGCGGTGGAGACGATCTGGATGGCCGCCGAGCGCAGTCCGCTGAGGATCAGCGGCAGGGCGACCGGCAGTTCGACCTGGAACAGGACGCGGGACTCCCGCATGCCCATGCCGCGGGCGGCGTCCACCGGGGCGGGGTCGACGGAGCGGACCGCCTCGTAGGTGGTGACCAGGATCGGCGGGACGGCGAGGACGACCAGCGGGATCATCACCGGCAGCAGGTTGAAGCCGAGCGCGATGGCGATCAGCACCAGCAGGCCGAAGCTGGGCAGCGCGCGGGCGGCGGTGGCCAGGAACGCCAGCACGTTGCCGCCGCGCCCGGTGTGCCCGGTGAGCAGGCCGACGGGCAGGCCGATGGCGGCGGCCAGGCCGAGCGCGAGCAGCGAGTACTGGACGTGTTCCAGCAGGCGTCGCGGGATGCCGTCGTAGCCGTGCCAGTGGGCGCTGTCGCTGAAGAAGGCGTCGACGAAGTTCAGGACGTTCACTTGACCACCGCCGGGCGCCGGGTGGCGGTGCCGCGGGGCATCCACGGGGTGAGCAGGAGGCGCAGGCCGACCAGGGCGGCGTCGCAGGCGATGGCGAGGACGGCCGTGGTGACGACGGAGTTGACGGCCAGTTCGGGCCGGTCGTACTTCTGCGCGGCGGCCAGCAGGTTGCCCAGGGCGCCCTGGTTGCCGATCAGGGCGCCGACGCTGACCAGGGAGATGCTGGAGACGGTGGCGACCCGCAGCCCGGCCACCAGGGCGGGCACGGCGATCGGCAACTGCACCTGGAGGTAGCGGCGTACCGGCCCGAAGCCCATGGCGGTGGCGGCGGCCAGGGTCTCCTGGGGCACCGAGCGGACCCCGTCGACGATGGCCGGGACCAGCACCACCAGGCTGTAGACGGCCAGCGGGATCATCACGGTCAGCTCGGTCTGGCCGGTGTAGTCGATGAGCACGACGAAGAACGCCAGCGAGGGCACGGCGTAGAGCACGGTCGTCACGCCGAGCACCGGGGGGTACAGCCAGCGGAAGCGGACGCAGAGCTGGGCCAGCGGCAGGGCCAGGACCAGCCCGGCCAGCACGGGCAGCAGGGCCTCGCGCAGATGCAGGCCGATCAGCCCGGCCCAGGTGTTCTGCAGGTCGCTGGGGATGTCGAAGTAACCGCTCACGGGGCGACCCCGGCGCGGTCGGCGGGGCCGGCCGCGTGGGCGGCGCGGATCGCCTCGCCGATGGTCGTCTGCGAGGCGACGCCGGTGACCCGGCCGTCGGGGTCCACGGCGACGGCCCAGCCGGTCGGCGAGAGCACCGCGCAGTCCAGGGCGGCGCGCAGCGAGTCGGTGCCGGGCACGAAGGGCCGCCCGTACGGCAGCAGCCGGTCCGGCGCGGTGTCCCCGGCGGCCAGGCCGGCCGGGGTGCCCCAGCCCAGCGGGCGGCCGTCGGCGTCGGTGACCAGCAGGTACGGGGCGTCGGCGGCGGCGAACCGCTCGGCGCCGGCGTCGGCGCGGACCACCGGGGCGGTGGTCAGCTCCAGCGCGGCGGACGGGAAGAAGGACAGGCGCCGCACGCCCCGGTCGGCGCCGAGGAAGTCCTCGACGAAGGCGTCGGCGGGGGCGGAGAGCAGTTCGGCGGGGGACGCGAACTGGGCGAGCCGGCCGCCGGTGCGCAGCACCGCGACCATGGTGCCGAGTTTGATGGCCTCGTCGATGTCGTGGGTGACGAAGACGATGGTCTTGCCCAGCTCCGCCTGGATGCGCAGCAGTTCGTCCTGGAGCCCCTTGCGGACCACGGGGTCGACGGCGGAGAACGGCTCGTCCATGAGCAGCACCGGCGGGTCCGCGGCCAGCGCGCGGGCCACCCCGACGCGCTGCTGCTGCCCGCCGGAGAGCTGGTAGGGGTAGCGCCGGGCCAGGGAGGTGTCGAGGCCGACCCGTTCCATCAGCTCCGCCGCCCGGGCGCGGGCCTTCTGCTTGCCCCAGCCCAGCATCCGGGGCACGGTCGCGATGTTGTCGACGATGGTGCGGTGCTGGAAGAGGCCGGCGTTCTGGATGACGTAACCCATGGAGCGGCGCAGGGTGGTGACGGGCCGGCGCTGGATGTCGGTGCCGTCGAGGAGGATGGTGCCCTCGGTCGGCTCCACCATCCTGTTGATCATGCGCAGGGTGGTGGTCTTGCCGCAGCCCGAGGGTCCGACGAGGACCGTGATCGAGCCGTCGGGTATGTCCAGCGACAGTTGGTCGACCGCCACCGTCCCGTCCGGATACCGTTTGGTGACTGATTCCATCCGTATCAAAACGCCGAGAACCCTTCGGGTGGGGCGGACAACTCCAGGACACCTGGCCCGGGGTCGTACGGGCAGTTGCCGCCCGAGTCTAGACGTGCTGCCTCGGACAACCCTTCCCGGAGCCGCCGCCGCCATGCCCCGGTCCGCGCCCGGCCCGCCTGTCGTTTCCCTGTCGGCGGGCTGTCGTCCAACTGTCGATCACGGTCCGTGGCATCCGGGGGGTCGGCGGCGGGCGGCGGGTGGCGCAATATGAGCGGGTGGACAAAGTTCGACTCCTGGTCGTGGACGACGACCCGCCCATCGCCGATCTCGTCGCCACGGTCGCCCGGTACGAGGGCTGGGAGGCGGTCACCGCCAACTCCGGCACGGACGCGCTGCGCACCGCGGGCTGGTTCCGGCCGGACATCGTGGTGCTCGACCTGATGCTGCCGGACATCGACGGCTTCGGCGTCCTGGACGAGCTGCGCCGCTCGGGGACGATGGTGCCGGTGGTGTTCCTCACCGCCCGCGACCAGGTGGCCGACCGGGTGGCGGGGCTGACCCGGGGCGGCGACGACTACCTGGTCAAGCCGTTCGCGGTGGAGGAGCTGATGGCGCGGCTGCGGACCGTGCTGCGGCGCAGCGCCGGACCCGGCTTCCCGCGCTCGGTGCTGCGGGTCGGGGACCTGACGATGGACGAGGACACCCGCGAGGTGCGGCGCGGCGGGACGCTGATCGCCCTCACCCCGACCGAGTACGAGGTGCTGCGCTATCTGATGCGCAAGTCGCCGGCCGTGCTGACCAAGGCGCAGATCCTCGACCACGTCTGGGAGTACGGCTTCGGCGGCCGGTCCAACGTGGTGGAACTGGTCGTCAGCCGGCTGCGCCGCAAGCTCGACGAGGCCGGGGAGGCCGGCGGGCCGCTGATCCACACCGTGCGCGGCTTCGGGTACGCGCTGCGCCGGACCGCCCCGTGATCCGGCGGCTGTGGCGAAGCTGGCGCCGGCTGCGCCTGGGCACCCGCCTCGCGCTCGGCCTCGGGGTGCTGTCGCTGGCGGTGTTCGCCGTGGTGGGCACGGCGCTGACCGCGTCCATGCGGGAGTACCTCCAGGCGCGGCTCGTGGACCAGATGAAGCTGGTGCAGGTGGTGCAGTCCAAGGACGCGGCGACCCACGGCACGGTCGAACGGCAGCCGTACTACGGCTGGTACACGGCCGTGTACGACGTCACCGGCGGCTCCGCCGACCTGCGCCGGCCCGCCGACGTACCGGCGGACAGCGGGGCGCTGACCGACCTGGCCGAGACCCGGGCCCGGGCCGGCCAGGACCTGACCCGCAGCGTGCGGATCGACGGCCGCGGGCCCTATCTGCTGCGGGCCTGCGAGGTGCGGCCCGGGGTGGTGCTGGTGAGCGCCGCGCCGCTGGGGGACGTCGAGAACACCATGGACCGGCTGATCGCCGTGCAGGTGGTCGCCTACGGCCTGGCGCTGCTGGCGCTGGTGGTGCTCGGGCGGCGGATGCTGCGGCGGGGGCTGCGCCCGCTGAGCGAGATGGCGCGCACCGCGCACGGCATCGCCTCGCACGACCTGACCCGGTCCGCGGCCCAACTGCCGCTGCGCGCGGCCGGCCGGCCCGGCGGGCGCGAGGTGGAGGAGCTGCGCACCGCGTTCAACGCGATGCTGGAGCACATCGACGACTCCCTCGCGGTGCGCGCCGAGGCGGAGCGGCGGCTGCGCCGGTTCGTCGCCGACGCCTCGCACGAGCTGCGCACCCCGCTGATGTCCGTACGGGGCTACGCCGACCTCTTCCAGTACGCGGCCGCCAACGAGCCCGGGGAACGGGAGCGGCACCTGGCCCGGCTGCGGGCCGAGGCGGCGCGGATGGGGGTGCTCCTGGACGACCTGCTGCTGCTCGCCCGGCTGGACGCCGCCGAGGTCGAGGCGCCGCTGCGGCGGACCGACACCGATCTGACGGAGCTGGTGCGGCAGGCGGCCGACGCGTTCCGCGCCTCCCACCCGGGGCGCCCGCTGACGGTGACGGCGGGACCGGAGGCGCTGACGCTGCCGCTGGACCCGCAGCGGATCCGGCAGGTGCTGGACAACCTGCTGACCAACGCGGCCGTGCATACCCCGCCGGGCACCTCGGTGTCGGTGACCGTCACGGCCGGCGCGGACACCGCCGAGGTGCGGGTCGCCGACACGGGGCCGGGGGTGCCGGCCGCCGACCGGGACCGGGTCTTCGACCGGTTCTACCGGGTCGACAAGGCCCGCAGCCGGGACCGGGGCGGCAGCGGCCTGGGCCTGGCCGTCGCCCGCTCCCTGGTGGAGGCGCACGGCGGCACCGTGACGCTGACCGGCGCGCCGGGCGCGACGGTGTTCACGGTGACGCTGCCGCTGCGCGCGGCCCGGTGAGGGTCAGCTCTCGGCGGGCGTCAGCCGCAGCGAGAGGGAGTTGATGCAGTACCGCTGGTCGGTGGGGGTCGGGTAGCCCTCGCCCGCGAAGACGTGACCGAGGTGGGAGCCGCAGCGGGCGCACCGCACCTCGGTGCGGACCATGCCGTGCGAGCGGTCCTCGATCAGCTCGACCGCGTCGGTGTCCTTCGGGTCGAAGAACGACGGCCAGCCGCAGTGCGACTCGAACTTCGTGTCCGAGGTGAACAGCTCGGCGCCGCAGGCCCGGCAGGAGTAGACGCCCTTGGTCTTGGTGTCGGTGTACTCACCGGTGAACGCGGGCTCGGTGCCGGCCTGGCGCAGCACGGCGTACTCGGCCGGGGACAGCTCCGCGCGCCACTGCTCGTCCGGCTTCTCGACGGCGTACGACATGAGACTTCAGCCCCTTACTTCGGCAAGACGGTCCAGGATGAGCGGGCCGAGGTCGGTGACGTCGCCCGCGCCCATGGTGAGAACGAGATCACCGGGCCGGGCCATTCCCGCCACCGCCGCCGGGACCCCGGCCTGGTCGGACAGCGGGGTGACCTCGGCGCCGGCCGCGCGGGCCGCCTGGACGATCAGGTCGCTGGTGACGCCGGGGATCGGGTCCTCGCGGGCCGGGTAGATGCCGAGGACCAGGGAGGCGTCGGCGAGGGCGAGGGCCTGGCCCATCTCCTTGCCGAGTTCCTGGGTGCGGGAGAACAGGTGCGGCTGGAAGACGACGAGGATGCGGCCTCGGCCGGCCGCCGCGCGCATCGCCTCCAGGTCGGCGGTCATCTCGGTGGGGTGGTGGGCGTAGGAGTCGATCACCTGGACGCCGGCCGCCTCGCCCTTGAGCTGGAGCCGCCGCTTGACGCCGGTGTAGGCGGCGAGCGCGGGGGCCAGCTCGGCGGCGGGGATGCCCAGCGCGGCCCCGGCGGCCAGGGCGGCGACGGCGTTGGAGGCGTAGTGCCGGCCGGGCACGGAGACGGTGAAGGTCAGTTCGGTGCCGTCCAGCAGGACGGTGACCTCGCTGCTGAGGCCCCGCGCGGTCACCGACAGGATGCGCACGTCGGCGTCGGCCGCCTCCCCGTACGTCACCGTGCGCACCGAGCCGGCCAGCCGCCGGGTCAGCTCCCGGGCGCCCTCGTGGTCGGCGGAGATCACCAGGGTGCCGCCGGGCCTGATCCGGCCCGCGAACGTCTCGAAGGACTCGTAGATCTCGTCCATGGAGGCGTAGTTGGCGTGGTGGTCGAGCTCCACGTTGAGGACGATCGCGACCTCGGGGGCGTACTTGTGGAAGCTGCGGTCGGACTCGTCGGCCTCGGCGACGAAGATCTCGCCGGTGCCGTGCAGGGCGTTGGAGCCGGGCGCGTCCAGGTCGCCGCCGATGGCGTACGAGGGGTCCAGGCCCAGCTCGGCCAGGGAGACCGCCAGCATCGAGGTGGTGGTCGTCTTGCCGTGGGTGCCGGCCACCGCGAGCGGGCGCAGGCCGTCCATCAGGGCGGCCAGGGCGTCGGAGCGGTGGACGACCGGGACGCCCAGTTCGGCGGCGCGGGCCAGCTCCGGGTTGTCCGCGCGGATCGCGGAGGAGACGACCACGCAGCTCGCGTCGTCGGCGAGGTGCTCGGCGGCGTGCCCGATGTGCACGGTGGCGCCCAGCGCGCGCAGCGCCTCGGCGGTCGCGGAGTCCTTCGCGTCGCTGCCGGCCACCTTGGCCCCGCGCTGCGCGAGGATCTTGGCGATCCCCGACATTCCGGCGCCGCCGATGCCGATGAAGTGCGGTCGGTCCATGGCGGTGGGGAGGCCGGGTGCCATGTTGTCTCCCTGTGCGTGCGGGTCGGTACGTGCTGTCTGCGGCGGTCAGCCTATGCGGTGCGGGGCGCGGGGGCCGACCTCGGCCGGGGTGTGCGGGGGGCCGGGTGGCCGTGCGGGGTGCCCGCGCCCCTGACGGCGTCGTCCGGCCCCGCCTCACGCCTTGCTGTGGGAGAACAGCTTGAGCACCGGGACGCCGACCTTGTGGCGGGCCCGGGAGGCCCAGTCGCGGTGGAAGAACTCCTCCACGTAGTGCGGGTCGGTCAGGACGATCACCTCGTCGGCGCCGCACTCGGCGACCAGGGACTTCAGCTCGTCCAGCGGATGGTCCGCCACCAGTCTGCCCTCCGCGCGGTGCCCCGCCGCGTGCAGGGCGGTGAGGGAGACCTCCAGGGCGCGCTGCCCGACGGTCAGCGCCTCCTCGCCCTCGGGGGTCTCGCCCTCGCGCACGGCCTCGTCCAGTTCGCCGAGGGCGACGTCGTCGATGGCCCGCAGCAACCGGTCGGCCTGGTCGCCGCGCGGCTGGAGCAGCACCTGGAAGGTGACCGGCTCCTCCCCGTGCAAGGTGGTGACGAACTCCACGTCGGCGGACGTCAGGGCCTTCTCGATCATCAAAACGCTTGTGAACACCAGGCGCCCCTTCTCCTTCGAGGGCCACTGCGGCCCCACCCTCCGTGAGCCGCTACCCGGCCCTGCCGAAACCATCCTGCCCCGTGACCGGACTCCCGGCACCGGGTCCGCTCACGGCAGGTCGCGCCGGTAGCGGCTGAAGAGGAAACCCTCCTCTTCCAGCAGCGACGCCAGCACGAACCGGCGCGGCACCGCCATCGCCGGCCCCCCGGCGATCCGCTGGGCGTCGCCCGCGGTGAGCATCGGCGCGACGGTCAGGCACAGCTCGTCCAGCACGCCCGCCGCGACGAACTGCCCGAGCAGCTTCGGCCCGCCCTCGGTGAGCAGCCGGGTGTGGCCGAGCCCGGCGAGGGCTTGGACGGCGCGGGCGGGGTCGACGCCGGTGCCGTCCCCGGCGAGCACCACGCGGGCGCCGGCCTTCTCGGCGGCGGCGATCCGCTCCGGGGGCGCGCCGGCCCCGGTCAGGATCAGCGTGGGGACCAGCGGCGAGGTGAACAGCGGCAGCGAGAAGTCCAGGTCCAGTCCGGCGCTGACCACCGCGATCGCCGGCACCGGACCCTGCCCGGCGGCCCGCCGCGTCCCCGCGAGCCCCTCACGCGCGCGTGCCGGGCGGTAGCCCTCCGCGCGGACCGTCTCGGCGCCGACGACCACCGCGTCGGCCAGGGCCCGCAGGATGCCGAAGATCCGCATGTCGGCGGCGCTGGAGAGGGGCTGGGAGCGGCCGTCGTGCTGGGCGGCCCCGTCGAGGGAGGCGACCATGTTGGCCCGCAGCCACACCCCCGGTCCGCCGCCGTCCCCGTCCGGGTAGGCGTACGCGGCGGCCAGCTCGGCCAGGCTCCACTCCCGGTCGGGGTCCGGCGCTGCTGTCTGGTCGGTCACAGGGAACAGGCGTCGCATGCCGTGCAGTGTTCCACGCCAACTAGCATGGTGAACCGTGTCTTCTCCCTCCGCCGCCCCCGGCCCCGCGCCCTCCGGTTCCGCCCCGCTGTCCCTGTGCGCCCGTGAGCCGCACGTCCCCGCGGAGCGTCTGGTGGCGGAGATGGTGCCGCCGCCGCGCTTCGACTCGGTCCGCTTCGGCACCTACGTCCCGGACCCGGCGCAGCCCAGCCAGCGCGAGGCCGTGCGGGTGCTGGAGGACTTCGCGGCCGGGCTGGGCGGGCGCCCGGCGGGCGGCGGGCGGCGCGGCCTGTTCGGGTTCGGCCGGGCGCCGAAGGCACCGGCGGGCCCGCGCGGCGTGTACCTCGACGGCGGGTACGGCGTCGGCAAGACCCATCTGCTCGCCTCGCTGTGGCACGCCGCCCCGGCCGAGCCGTCCCGCAAGGCGTTCGGCACCTTCGTGGAGCTGACCAACCTGGTCGGCGCCCTCGGCTTCCAGCAGACCGTGCGGACCCTGTCCGGGCACGCGCTGCTGTGCATCGACGAGTTCGAGCTGGACGACCCGGGCGACACCGTGCTGGTCTCCACCCTGCTGAGCAGGCTGGTGGAGGCGGGCGTGGCGCTGGCCGCCACCTCCAACACGCTGCCCGGCAAGCTGGGCGAAGGCCGGTTCGCGGCGGCCGACTTCCTGCGGGAGATCCAGGGCCTGTCCGCCCACTTCCGCACCCTGCGCATCGACGGCGAGGACTACCGCCACCGGGGGCTGCCCGAGGCGCCCGCGCCGTTCACCGAGGAACGGGTGACGGCGGCGGCGCGGGCGACCGAGGGGGCCTCCCTGGACGCCTTCGACGCCCTGCTGGACCACCTCGCCAAGGTCCACCCGAGCCGGTACGGGGCGCTGACCGACGGCCTCGGGGCGGTCTGCCTGACGGGGGTGCGGCCGGTGCCGGACCAGTCGACGGCGCTGCGCCTGGTGGTGCTCGCGGACCGGCTGTACGACCGAGAGGTGCCGGTGCTGGCCTCCGGGGTGCCCTTCGACCGCCTGTTCAGCGAAGACATGCTCGAAGGCGGCTACCGCAAGAAGTACTTCCGGGCGATATCCCGGCTCACCGCGCTGGCCCGGGACGGGGCCCGGCTGGTCGAGCCGCCCCGCGACTGACCGGGTTCAAGCCAAGGACCCCGCATTTTTCGGGCTCTCTTCGCCTGGTAACACGCAGTTAACCCTGCAAACGCCCACCCCGGGCTACCGTGCTTCTTGACCAATCGTTGACCAAATGTTGGTCTGCACCAGAGGTACGAGCCGACCGGGAGGGGGCGCATGATGCGAGGTGCGGCGGCCCGGACCGCGATCGCGCTCCTCACCGCCGTCCTGCTCGCCTTCTCCCTCTTCGCGCCCGAGGCTTCCTTCGCATCCGCGCACACCGGCCGTGAAGTCGTGGCCAACGCCACCCCCGGGCTGCTTCCCGCCGCCACGGTCCAGCGCGAGACCGTCCTGTGCCCCGACGCCGGCCGGCCCGGGGACCCGAGCGGTCCCGCGCGCACCCGCGACCGGCACCGTGCCGCCGCCGCCCCGGGCCACGGGACGGCCGAGCGGCCGCTCACCGGACGGCACCTGCCGGCCGTCCCTTCCTCCTCCGTGTCCCCCGCCGGGCACCCGCACCCGTCGAGACCCTCGGCGGACCGCACCCCGGCGGTCCTGCAGGTCTTCCGCTGCTGAGCCTCGCGCCCAGCGGCACCCCCACCTCTGTCCTGCTCATCCGACGCGCCCCCACCGCGCGCCAGGAGGAAACCCATCATGCAGCCCCTCATCGACCACGCCCGCACGTTCGGACAGCGCCCTGAGGAGTTCGCCAGGTACGCCGACGGCCAGTCCCCCGACGTCCTGTTCATCACCTGCTCCGACTCGCGGGTCGTGCCCGCCCTGATCACCGGCGCCCGCCCCGGCCAGCTCTTCGAGCTGCGCACCGCGGGCAACGTCGTCCCGCCGTACACCGCCGGCCGTCCCACCGGCGAGGCGGCCACCATCGAGTACGCCGTGCAGGTGCTCGGCGTCCAGGACATCGTGGTCTGCGGCCACTCGCACTGCGGCGCCGTCGGCGCCCTGGTCCGCGGCGACGACCTGACCGCCGTACCGGCCGTGCGCGACTGGCTGGCGTACGGCGCGGAACCGCCCGAGTGCACCGACCCCGCCGACCCGGCCGTCTCCGAGCCGGTGCAGAACCACGTGCTCGCCCAGGTGCTCCGGCTGCGCTCCTACCCGTGCGTGGAGCGCCGGCTCGCGGCGGGCGAGCTGAAGCTGCGCGGCTGGTTCTACGAAGTGCACACCGGCACCGTGCGCGAGCACCGCGCCGACACCGACACCTTCGAGCTGCTGTGAGCCGCGCCATGACCGCGATATCCAAGTACCCCCACCTGCGGCAGGACTTCGCCGCCTCCCTCGTCGTCTTCCTGGTCGCCCTGCCGCTGTGCGTGGGCGTCGCCGTCGCCTCCGGGGTCCCGGCCGAGGTCGGCCTGGTCACCGGCATCGTGGGCGGCATCGTCACCGGCCTGATGCGCGGCAGCAGCCTCCAGGTCTCCGGCCCGGCCGCCGGACTGACCGTGCTGGTCTACGAGGCCGTCGACAGCTACGGACTGGCCGCGCTCGGCGTGATCGTGCTGGCCACCGGCCTGCTCCAGGTGGCCATGGGCGCCCTGCGACTGGGGCGGTGGTTCCGGGCCATCTCCCTGTCGGTCGTCGAGGGCATGCTCGCCGGCATCGGACTGGTCATCATCGCGGGCCAGTTGTACGCGGCGGCCGGCCTGGAGGCGCCCGCCTCCGGCCTGGACAAGATCCTCGGGCTGCCCGGTGCCGCCGTCGACGTGATCGGCAGCGCGGAGGCGGCGGCCTCGCTCGCGGTCGGCGCGGGCACCATCGCCGTGATGGTGCTGTGGAGGAAGCTGCCCCGGCGGGCGTCGGCGGTGCCGGGCGCGCTCGCCGCGGTCGTGCTGGCCACGCTCGCCGCGCTCGTCTTCGGGCTGCCGGTCGCCACCGTCGAGGTCAACGGCCTGCTGGACTCCGTACAGGTGCCCGGCGCGGACGCCTTCGGCGAACTGGCCGACCCCGGCTTCCTCGGCACCATCGTCGCCTTCACCCTGATCGCGTCCGCCGAGAGCCTGTTCAGCGCCGCCGCGGTGGACCGGCTGCACGACGGTCCACGCACCCAGTACGACAAGGAGCTGATGGCGCAGGGCGCGGGCAACACCGTGTGCGGTGTGCTCGGCGCGCTGCCGATGACCGCCGTCATCGTGCGCAGCTCCGCCAATGTCGCGGCGGGCGCGAAGACCAAGGCGTCCCGGGTCCTGCACGGCGTCTGGCTGCTGCTGTTCGCCGCGCTGCTGCCGTCCGCGCTGGCCCTGATCCCGCTGCCCGCGCTGGCCGGGGTGCTGGTGCACGCCGGCTGGAAGCTGATCCCGCTGCGCGGACTCGTGGCGCTGTGGCGGCGGCACCGGGGCGAGGCGGTGATCCTCGTCGTCACGGCCGTGTCGATCGTCGCGGTCAACATGTTCGAGGGCGTGCTGATCGGGATGGCCCTGTCGGTGGTCAAGACCGCCTGGGAGGCGTCGCACCTGCGCACGGAGGTCGTCGACAAGGGCGCCGGGCCGATCCAGGTGTACCTGACGGGCAACGCCACCTTCCTGCGGCTTCCGAAGATCCTCGACAGTCTGGAGTCGCTGCCCGAGGAGCGGCCCGTCGAGCTGGACCTGACCGGGCTGCACCACCTGGACCACGCCTGCCGTACGGCGCTGGAGAACTGGGCCGAGCGGCACGGCGCCACCGCCGCGGAACCGGTGAAGGTGACGGGGCCGGCGAAGGCCGCGGGACCCGGCGGGGCCGCGGAACCGGAGACGGTCACGGAACCGGCCGCACCGGCCCGGTAGCCCGCGCCCGCCGCGGTACCCGGTCCGGCGGCACGGCCCCGGACACCCCCGCGCGGTACCCGGTCCGGCGGCACCGCCCCGGACCGGGTACCGGTCGGAAGCGGCCGGGCGGGGGAACGTGCAAGGGACACGCAGGGGCGCGCGCGTGGTTCCCGGGGGTCCGCGCGAGTGATAGACACGGCGGGGTCACTGTCCTGTCCGCCAGCAGGAAGGTTTCGCCATGTCCGTCTCCGAGCCCGCCCCCCGGTCCGTCCCCGAGCCTGCCCCCGGGTCCGCCTCCCGCCGTCAGGTCCTCGCCCGGTCCGGTGCGGTGGCCGCGGGGATCGCGTTCACCGGCGCCCTCGGCGAACTCTTCGCCGGCACCGCCGCCGCGCAGTCCCTCGGCCACCGCGGTTACGGCCCCCTCGTCCCCGACCCCGACGGACTGCTCGACCTGCCGAAGGGCTTCCGCTACCGGGTGCTCTCCCGGGAGGGCGAGGCGCTGCGCTCCGGCGAGGGCCCGGTCCCCTCCAACCACGACGGCATGGCGGCCTTCCCGGCCCGCCGGGGCGGCGTGCACCTGGTCCGCAACCACGAGAACCGGGCCGGCGGCCGCGTCCCCGTCCCCACCGTCGAGGGCCTCACCTACGACCCGGCCGGCAAGGGCGGCTGTACCGCCCTCACCCTCGACTCCCACGACCGGGTGCTCGCCGAGCGGGTCGCCATCGCCGGTACGGCCGTCAACTGCGCGGGCGGGCCGACCCCCTGGCACACCTGGCTGACCTGCGAGGAGACCGAGGACAGAGCCGGCACCAACGGCTACACCAAGGACCACGGCTTCATCTTCGAGGTCGACCCGGCCGACCCGCACCGCACCGGCGCGGTCCCGCTGACCGCGATGGGCCGCTTCCAGCACGAGGCGATCGCCGTGGACCCCCGCCGGGGCGTGGTCTACGAGACCGAGGACGCCTTCGAACGGCCCTTCGGCCTCTTCTACCGGTTCCTGCCCGAGAAACCGCTCGGCGGCACCGGTTCGCTGCGCGCGGGCGGCCGGCTCCAGGCGATGCGCGTCCCCGGCGTGCCCGACCTGTCCTCGATCCAGGAGACCGGCGCCGTGTTCGACGGCGTGGAGTGGGCCGACGTACCCGACCCGCTGGCCACCGGCACCCCGGTCCGGCTCCAGGACTTCGGCAAGCGGGGCATCACCCACGCGCAGAAGCTGGAGGGCTGCTACTGGGGCGGGCGCAGCGTGTACTTCGTGTCCTCCTTCGCCCGCAGCGCACAGGGCTCGGCGGCCGACCACTACGGGCAGATCTGGCGCTACGAGCCCGACCGGCGCCGCCTCACCCTGGTGATCGTCTTCGGCCCGGACACCGAAGTACAGCTCCCCGGGGAGTCGCCGGACAACATCTGCCTGGCGCCCAGCGGCGGCCTGATGGTCTGTGAGGACGGCGACGGCGCCCAGCACGTCTTCGGCGTCACCCGGCACGGCGAGGTCTACCCGATGGCCCGCAACGCCCAGAACACCGGCACCGCCGAGGCCCCGGAGTACGGCGAGTTCGCCGGCGTCACCTTCTCCCCCGACGGCGGCACGATGTACGTCAACTGCTACACCCCCGGAACCACCTTCGCCGTCACCGGCCCCTGGCGCCGGTGAAGCGCCGGTAAACGGGGTACCCGGTGCCGTATGACGGAGAACGCGCAGGTCAGCGGCTCGTACTGGCTTCAGACGGCACCGGGCGCCCCCCGCCCCGCACTGACGGAGGACCTGGATGTCGACGTCGCCGTGATCGGCGGCGGCATCGCCGGGCTGTGCACGGCGTACGGGCTGGCCCGCGCCGGGCGCAGCGTGGCGGTGCTGGAGGCGGACCGGATCGCGGCGAGCGTCACCGGCCACACCACCGCCAAGCTGACCGCCCTGCACAGCCTGGTCTACGCCAAGCTGCGCCGCACCCGGGGCCCGGAGGGCGCGAAGCTGTACGCCCGTTCGCAGACCGAGGCGATCGAGCACGCCGCCGCGCTGGTGGACGAACTGGGCATCGACTGCGACTGGGAGACCCGCAGCGCCTACACCTACGTCCGGGACGCCAACCGGGTGGACGAGGTGCGGGCCGAGGCGGCGGCGGCCAAGGAGGCGGGGCTGCCGGCCGCGTTCGTGACGGAGACCGGGCTGCCGTTCCCGGTGGCCGGGGCGGTGCGGGTGACCGGGCAGGCGCAGTTCCATCCGCGCAGGTTCCTGCTGGCCCTCGCCGAGGACTTCGAGGCGCGCGGCGGGCGGATCTTCGAGCACACCACCGTGCACGGCCTGGACGAGGGCGAGCCGTGCCGGGTGTCGGCCGGGACGGGCGCGACGGTACGGGCCCGGGACGTGGTGGTCGCCACGCACTACCCGGTCTTCGACCGGGCGCTGCTGTTCTCCCGGCTCTCCCCGCGCCGCGAACTGGTGGTCGCCGGGCCGATCTCCGCCGACCGCGAGGTCGACGGCATGTACATCACGCCGGAGGAGGGCACCCGCTCGGTCCGTACCGCCCCGCTCGCCGGGGACGCCGGGCAGAAGCTGCTGATCGTCACCGGGGAGCACTTCACGCCCGGCACGGGCGACACCCGCGAGCGTTTCGACCGCCTGGGCGCCTGGACCGCCGAGCACTTCCCCGGCGTCGGCCTCACCCACTCCTGGGCCACGCAGGACATCGACCCCACCGACACCGTGCCGATGGTGGGCCCGCTGCACCCGCGCGCGCGGCACACCTACGTGGCCACCGGCTTCGGCGGCTGGGGCATGAGCGGCGGCCTGATGGCGGGCCGGCTGCTGACCGCTCAGATCACCGGCGCGGAGTGCGCCTGGAGCGGGCTGTACGACCCGCGCCGGCTGCGGACGCAGGTGCGCGAGGCCCCGCAGTTCCTGAAGACGCAGGCCGAGGTGGCCGGGCACTTCGTCGGGGACCGCCTCAAGCCGGCCCCGCCGGTGGACGCGCTGCCGCCCGGCGAGGGCGCGGTCGTCCGGGTCGACGGCCACCGGGTCGCGGTCTACCGGGACGAGGACGGCGCCCTGCACGCGGTCTCACCGCGCTGCACCCACCTGGGCTGCCTGGTCGGCTTCAACGCGGCCGAACGCGCCTGGGAGTGCCCCTGCCACGGCTCCCGCTTCGACACCGAGGGCAATGTCGTCCAGGGCCCGGCGACCAAGCCGCTGGAGCGCCGGGAGATCTGACCCCGGTCCGTCCGCCCGGGTGACCGCACGGCCCGGTCACCCGGCCTCGCCGCGAAAGCCGACAAACACCCCCATACGTTCGTACGATGATCACTCTCGTACGACGTGCGGTGGCCGTCGGGGTCCTGGGGGCCGCCGTCCTCACCGGCTGCGGCACCGCCCCCGCCCCGCAGGCCCCCCGCCCGGCCTCCCCGACCGCCGCCTCCCCCTCCCCCGCGAAGTCCCGGCCGCCGACGCTGGCGCCCGGCCCGGCGGGGCTCACCCCCGTCTTCGCGCACGGTCCGCGCACCGGCGGGCGGACCGTGGCGCTGACCTTCGACGCCGACATGACCGCCGACCAGGGGCGCCGGGCGGCGGCCGGCGAGCGGTTCGACAACCCCGAGCTGATCGCGGCACTGCGCGAACTGGGGGTGCCCGCCACGGTGTTCATGACCGGCCGGTGGGCCGAGGAGTACCCGCGGCAGGCCCGCGCGATCGGCCGGGACCCGCTGTTCGAGGTCGCCAACCACTCCTACAGCCACTACGCCTTCACCGGCGGCTGCTACGGCCTGCCGACCGTCGCCCGCACCCGGATGCGGGCGGAGGTGGAACAGGCGTACGCGGCGTTCCGCGCGGCCGGGGTGGCGGAGCCGATGCCGTACTTCCGCTTCCCCGGCGGCTGCCACGACCGGACGGCGCTGAGGGAACTGACGGCCGCCGGGGTCACCGCCGTGCAGTGGGACGTGGTCGGCGGCGACGCCTTCGCCACCGACGCGGACGCCGTCGCCCGGCAGGTGCTGGACGGGGTCCGGCCCGGGTCCGTGGTCGTCCTGCACTGCACCCGCAGCGCCGCCCCGGCCACCGAGCGGGCGGTCCGGCGGATCGTCCCGGAACTGCGCCGCCAGGGCTACCGGTTCGTCAAGGTCTCCGAACTGATCGGCGCCGCCGACGGCCGCCGCTGACCGCCGCCCGGCCGTCCTACGCTGGAAGTATGAGCGACGACGACGACTGCCTGATCGACGACGCGGCCAGGCCCCCCAGGGCCGACGGGCCGCCGTACGCCGAGTGCATACTGTGCCGGGAGCCGACCGAGTACCCCGAGTCGTACAAGGGCGTGACCCTCTGCCCGGTCTGCGAGTGGCAGGAGGCCCAGCGGACGGCCTGCTCGGGCTGAGCGCGGGGTTGGCAGACTGGGGGCGTGAACACTGATCCGGCACCCGCCCCCGAGGGCCCCTTCCGTTCCGAGCCCGGCGACCGCGACCTCGCGCCGCAGTTCGTGCTGCCGCTGGTGGTACGCATCGAGCGGGCCGCGCCCCCGGCCCGCACCGACGCCCTGGAGACCGCCGCGCGGGCGGTCCTGGTGATGCTCACCGACGAGCGCTCGACCGGCGACGGCCCCTGGGCGAAGGCGGTCCGGGACTGGCAGGACGCCCGCATCCGCAAGGTGGTCCGGCGGGCCCGGGGCGCGGAGTGGCGGCGCGCCGAGGCCCTGCCCGGCATCACGGTCACCGGCGCCACGGCCGAGGTGCGCGTCTTCCCGCCGGTCCCGGTCGACGACTGGCCCCGGGACCTCGCCCGGCTCCAGGTCTCCGGCACCGACCTCGACGACCCCGAGCCCCCGGTGGACCCCGACCCGTCCGCGCCGGTGCTCTGGCTCAGCCCCGACCTCGACATGTCGGCCGGCAAGGCGATGGCGCAGGCCGGGCACGGCGCCCAGTTGGCCTGGTGGGAACTGACCGGCGCCCAGCGCGCCGCCTGGCACGCCGCGGGCTTCCCCCTCGCGGTGCGCACCGCCGCCCCCGGCCACTGGAAGACCCTCACCACCAGCGGCCTCCCGGTGGTCCGCGACGCCGGCTTCACGGAGATTGCCCCGGGGTCGTGCACGGTGGTGGCGGATCATCCGGGGCTGCGGTAGCGGAAACCTCAAGTGTTGCTCTGAACCTGCCACCCCCGAGGTTCGCCCGTTCCCGGCCGGGCCATATCCCCCGGGAACGAAGGAGGGGGACGGGACATGGAGAAGCTGGGGACGGGGATCGGGTGGCGGCCGGAGATCGCGGACGTCGTGGAGGGGCTGCCGGGGATCGACTGGGTCGAGGTGGTGGCGGAGAACGTCTGTCCCGGGCATCTGCCGGCGTCGCTGCTGCGGTTGCGCGAGCGGGGCGTGACCGTGGTGCCGCACGGTGTCTCGCTGGGCCTCGGGGGCGCCGAGCGGCCCGATCCGGCGCGGCTCGCGGCGCTCGCCGAGCGGGCCGAGGCGCTGGGGTCGCCGCTGGTCACCGAGCACATCGCGTTCGTCCGGGCGGGCGGGCCGCTGACCGCCTCGCCCCGCCTGGAGGCCGGGCACCTGCTGCCGGTGCCGCGCACCCGCGAGGCCCTCGACGTGCTCTGCGAGAACATCCGCATCGCCCAGGACGCGCTGCCCGTACCGCTCGCCGTGGAGAACATCGCCGCGCTGCTGGCCTGGCCGGGCGAGGAGCTGACCGAGGGGCAGTTCCTGTACGAGCTGGCCGACCGGACCGGCGTACGGCTGCTGATCGACGTGGCGAACCTGCACACCAACCACGTCAACCAGGGCGAGGACCCGGCCGAGGCGCTGGCCGGGCTGCCGCTGGAGGCGCTCGCGTACGTGCATGTCGCGGGCGGCTTCGAACGGGACGGCGTCTGGCACGACAGCCACGCCCACCCCGTGCCGCAGCCGGTGCTGGACGTGCTGACCGACCTGGCCGCCCGGGTCGCCCCGCCGGGGGTGCTGCTGGAGCGGGACGAGGACTTCCCCGGTGCGGCCGAGCTGGCGGGCGAGCTGACGGCGATCCGGGAGGCGGTGGAGAAGGGGCGGGCACAGGGCGGGGCGCCGGTCCGCCGGGCCCGGGGGGCCGGGGGCGCGCCGGTGGCGTCCGACACCGGGCCCGCGCGGCTGCGGCTGGGACTCGCGCAGGCCGCCCTGCTGTCCGCGCTGGTCGCGGGGACGCCCGCGCCGGAGGGGTTCGACCGGGGCCGGCTGGCGGTGCAGGCGCGGGCGCTCGCCGCCAAGCGGGCCGGGGTGGTGGCCAAGGTCGCGCCCGAACTGCCGGAGATCCTCGGGGCGGCGTACCGGCCGGCCTTCCTGGCGTACGCCCAGCGCCATCCGATGTCCGGCGGGTACCGGAGGGACGCGCTCGACTTCGCCGGGCATCTGCTGCGCTCCGGTGAGCTCCGGGAGGCGGCCGCGCGGCGGGAGGTGCGGCGGTGGTGGCGCGAGCGGTCCGGTCCGGTGCCGCCCGCGCGGCGTCCGGCGGTGCGACTGGCGCGGGCCGCGCGACGGGTGGTGCTCGGGCGCTGATCCGCCCGGGCGGAAGGTCACGTACCGGCCACACTCACGTCCGGATGGTGAAAGGGGCATGGCGGAGGTGGCGGCGTTCGGCATAGAAAAGCGGCATGGTCTGGGTCCTTCTGCTGCTGCCGGCCTGGTTCGTCGCGGGCGCGGCGTGCACCCGGCTGTGTCTGGCCGCCGTCCGCGCGGCCTCCGCCGACACGCACCCGGAGCGGGGACGTGAACTCGACCTGTACGAGGCCGCGTTCCTGTCCGGCGGCCCCGCGCGGGTCGCCGACCTCACGCTGGTCTCGATGGCCCGGCAGCGGCGGCTGCTGCTGGCACACACCGGCTGGGCGACCGTGGTCGACCCCCGCGGCCGGGACGAGATGGAACGGTCCGTGATCGGGGCGATCGGACCCGGGGGACAGTCCCGCATCGCGCCGGTACGGGCCTCCGCGGCGGCGGCCGAGGCGGTACGGAACCTGGCGGAACGCCTGGTCAGTGCCGGTCTGGCGGTGCCGGACGAGACCCGGACGGTGGCGGCCGGGGTACGCCGGGTGCGGCGGGCCGCGCTGGCGGTGTGCGCGCTGGGCGCGGCGGCGCTGGCGCTGCCCGTGCCCACGGACGTGCCGCGCGGTCTGATCGCCCTGTGGTTCGCGCTGCCGCTGATCCTCACCGTGAGCTGCCTCGCCATAGCGCGGATCGAGGTCCACCCGTACTCGGCGTGGGCCTCGCCGGCCGGGCAGCGGCTGCTCGGCGCGTTCGTCCGGCAGGCGTACGGCCCCGCCGACGAGCGGGCGTATCTGACCTCGGTCGCCGTGCGGGGCGTACGGGCGGTCGGCGAGCCGGATCTGCGCGCGGCCTTCGCGCACCGCGAGGAGTCGTGGAACGGGCCGGGCTGAGCGGCACGGGGGCCGGCCTCCGCCCGGCCGGCGTCGGCCTTCTTCCGTCCGTCCGGCCGGACGGTCGTGCGCCGGACGGCCTGCTGCCGTCGACGTGCGCCGGGCCGCGCCCGGGAGGCCGGTCCCGGGCGGGCGCCGGGTGACGGTCAGGCCAGGCCGGCGATCAGCTCGGCGACGTCCTTGCGGCGGCCGGTGAAGAACGGCACCTCCTCGCGCACGTGCAGCCGCGCCTCGGAGCCGCGCAGGTGACGCATGAGGTCGACGATGCGGTACAGCTCGTCGGCCTCGAAGGCGAGGATCCACTCGTAGTCGCCCAGCGAGAACGAGGCGACCGTGTTGGCCCGCACGTCCGGGTAGCCGCGGGCCATCTTGCCGTGGTCGGCGAGCATCCGACGGCGGTCCTCGTCGGGCAGCAGGTACCAGTCGTAGGAGCGGACGAACGGGTAGACGCTGACGTAGTTCCGCGGGGTCTCGTCGGCGAGGAAGGCCGGGATGTGCGAGCGGTTGAACTCGGCGGGGCGGTGCAGCGCCATGTTCGACCAGACCGGCGTGAGCGCCCGGCCCAGTTGGGTCCGGCGGAACAGGTTGTACGCCTCCTGGAGCTGGTCGCTGGTCTCGGCGTGCCACCAGATCATGAGGTCGGCGTCGGCGCGCAGCCCGGACACGTCGTACGTGCCGCGGACGGTCACGTCCTTGGCGGCGAGCTGGTCGAACAGCTCCTGGACCTCGTCGGCGTAGCCCGCGCGGTCCTCGGGGAGCACGTCCTTGAGCTTGAAGACGGACCAGAGGGTGTAGCGGATGACCTCGTTGAGGTCCTTGGCCAGCTTGCCCTTGTTGGGGATGCGCTCGGCTGCGGGGGTGGAGGCGTCGTCACTCATGCCCTCATTCTCCCGCTCCGCCGTGCAGGCTCTGCACCGGGTGGGCCGTGAGCCGCTGCACACCGGAGGCGTCCCCGGCGAGCAGGTCGACGGCCGCGTGGGCGCTGGCGACGGCCGCCGGGATGCCGACACCGTCGTAGACGGCTCCGCAGACGGCGAGGCCGGGGAGCTTCGCGACCTGCTCGCGGATGCGCGCCACCCGCGCGTGGTGGCCGACCGGGTACTGGGGCAGGCCGTCGGTCCAGCGGGTGACGCGGGCGGCGACCGGGGCGGCGGCCAGACCGGTGGCCTCGGCCAGGTCGCGCCGGGAGACGTCGATCAGACCGGCGTCGTCGCGGCCGAGGATCTCGGTGTCGCCGTACCGGCCGACCGAGGTGCGCAGCACGACCAGGCCGGGGTCCTCGCGGTCGATCCAGCCCCACTTGCGGGAGGCGAACGTGGACGCCTTGATGGTGTGCCCGTCGACCGGCGGCACCAGGAAGCCGCTGCCCTCGGGGAGCGCGGCGGCGTCCGCGCGGCGGTAGGCGAGGGTGACCAGCGCCATCGAGGCGTACTCCACGGCGGCCAGCTCAGCGGCGGCGGCCGGGGCCTCGGCGCGCAGCAGCGCGGCGGCGGCCGGCGCCGGGACGGCCACGACGACCGCGTCGGCGCTGAGCACCCGGTCCCCGGCGACCACCCGCCACCCGGTGGGCCCGGTGCGGCGCAGGGCGGTCACCGGCGTGTTCAACAGGATCTCGCCGCCGCGCGCGCGGACGGCGTCGGCGACGGCCGGGGGCAGGGTGCCGATGCCGCCCTCGATGCCCATGAAGACCGGGCCCGCCGCCGGGGCGGCGGCCGTGCGGCCCTGGATCGCGCGGACCGCCTCGGTCAGCGAGGTGTGCGCGCGGGCCGCCTCGAACAACTGGGGGACGGCGGAGCGCATCGAGATGCGGTACGCGTCGCCCGCGTACACGCCGCCCAGCAGGGGCTCCACCAGACGGTCGACGACCTCGCGGCCGAGCCGCGCCGCCACGTACTCCCCCACCGCCACGTCGTCGCCGACCTCGGTGCGGGGCAGTTCGGCGTCCCGGCCGATGCGGGCCAGCCCCTCCGCGGAGAGCACGCCGGACAGGGCGGCGGCGGTGCCGGGGACGCCCATGACGTGGCCCTTGGGCATGGGCCGCAGCGCGCCCCGGGTCCACAGGGCGGCCGTCGCGGTGGTCGGCGGCTGGAGCCGGTCGGCGAGCCCGACCTCGCGGGCCAGGCCGACCGCCTCGGGGCGGCGGGCCAGCATCGACTCGGCGCCGAGGTCGACGCGCACACCGGCGATCTCGCCGGGCAGCAGCTTGCCGCCGACCCGGTCCGACGCCTCCAGCACCGTCACCCGGGCGCCCCGCCCGAGCAGCCGGTGGGCGGCGGCCAGACCGGCGATGCCGGCGCCGACGACCACGACCTGCCCCGCGCCCGCGGGGGTCTCGCTCACGTCCATGCGTCCAGCCTCTCAGACGGCACCGACAGCGCCGGACGGGGCCCGGCGAGGCGGTGCCGAGTCCGGACCGTGACCGCTTCGGGACCTTTCCGCGCGATCGTTCCGGCAGGCCGCGGCGTCCTAGGAGCGTCATTCGCCGCGACCCTCGGGGGCCTTTCATGCAGGTACGCCGTTCCGCTCGATCCGCACGACCCGTCTCCGCCCTGGCCGGGCTGCTGCTGGCCGCGGCCCTGGCGCTCACCGGATGCTCCGCCGCGGACGACTCCGGGGCGGACGGCGCCGACAAGGCGGCCGGCGCGCGCGCCGACTCCCAGGCCGACTCCGGGGCCGGTTCCGGGGCCGGCTACGAGGAGGGCAAGGGCGGTGCGGCGGACGACGGCAAGGCGTCCGCGCCGCCGAAGCTCACCCCCGACCACGTCATCCACACCGCCTCGCTGACCGTCGAGGTCGAGAACGTCCCCAAGGCCCTGGCGCGGGCGCGTGCCGCCACCGAGAGCGCGGGCGGCTACGTCGGCGAGGAGAGCACCGCCCGCGACGAGGAGGGCGCCGAGTACACCGAGGTCGTCCTGCGCGTCCCCGTCGACGCCTACGACAAGGTCCTGGCCGGCCTGGAGGGCACCGGCAGGCTCGTCGAGCGCAACGCCGAGGCGCGGGACGTCACCGACCAGGTGGTGGACGTGGACAGCCGGGTGAAGACGCAGCGCGCCAGCGTCGCCCGGATCCGCGAGCTGATGGACCGCGCGACGAAACTCAGCGACGTGGTCACCCTGGAGGGCGAACTGAGCAGCCGTCAGGCGGAACTGGAGTCGCTGCTCGCCCGGCAGGCGTCCCTGAAGGACCGCACCGACCTGGCCACCATCACGCTCTCCCTGTCCGAGCGGCCGGCGGGGCGGGACGACGGGTCGGACGACCCCGGCTTCACCGACGCCCTGACGGGCGGCTGGGACGCGTTCGTGACCGTGCTGCGCTGGGTGGTGGTGGCGGTGGCCGCGGTGCTGCCGTTCGCCGCGGCGCTGCTGCTGCTGGTGGTGGTGTGGCGGCGGGTGGTCCGGCCCCAACTGCCGCGCCGCCCGGCCCCCGCGCCCGCCGCGACCGCGCTCGGCCCGCTGCCGTCGGCCCGGCCGGCGCCCCGGCCGGCCGGGGGGAGCGAGGGCGGCGCGGGCACCGAGGAGTCGTAGCGTGGGCGCATGAGCAGACTGGTCGTCATCGGCGGCGACGCCGCGGGAATGTCCGCGGCGTCACAGGCCCGCCGCCTGCGGACACCCGGCGAACTGGAGATCGTGGCGTTCGAACGGGGCCGTTTCACCTCCTACTCCGCGTGCGGCATCCCGTACTGGGTGGGCGGCGAGGTCCCCGACCGGGACGACCTCGTCGCCCGCACCCCCGAGGAGCACCGCGCCCGCGGCATCGACCTGCGGATGCGCACCGAGGTCACCGCCGTCGACGTGGCGGGCGGGCGGGTACGCGCGCGTGACCTCGGCTCCGGGGCCGAGTCCTGGACCTCGTACGACCATCTGGTGATCGCCACCGGTGCCCGCCCGGTCCGGCCGGAGCTGCCCGGCATCGACGCCCCCGGGGTGCACGGGGTGCAGACGCTCGGCGACGGGCAGGCGCTGCTGGACACGCTGGCACACGCGCGTGGCCGCCGGGCGGTGGTGATCGGCGCCGGGTACATCGGCGTGGAGATGGCCGAGGCGCTGATCAACCGCGGCTACCAGGTGACCGTCGTGGACCGCGGCCCGGAGCCGATGGCCACCCTCGACCCCGACATGGGCCGCCTGGTGCGCCGGGCCATGACGGGCCTCGGCATCACCATGGTGAGCGACGCCGAGGTCACCGAAGTGCGCACCGGCGCCGACGGACGGGTGAGCGCGGTGGTCACCGGGGACGCGGAGTACCCGGCGGACGTGGTGGTGCTCGGCCTCGGGGTGCGGCCGGAGACCGCCCTGGCGCGGGACGCCGGGCTGCCCCTGGGCGACCACGGCGGGCTGCTGACGGACCGGACGATGCGGGTGCGCGGGCACGAGAACATCTGGGCGGGCGGCGACTGCGTCGAGGTCCTGGACCTGGTGTCCGGGCAGCAACGGCACATCGCGCTGGGCACCCACGCCAACAAGCACGGCCAGATCATCGGCACCAACGTGGGCGGCGGCCACGCGACCTTCCCGGGCGTCGTCGGCACGGCCGTCAGCAAGGTCTGCGACCTGGAGATCGCCCGGACCGGGCTGCGCGAGAAGGACGCCCGCCGGGCGGGCCTGGAGTACGTGACGGTCACCGTCGAGTCGACCAGCCGCGCGGGCTACTACCCGGGGGCCTCCCCGATGACGGTGAAGATGCTCGCCGAGCGCGGCACCGGCCGGCTGCTCGGTGTGCAGATCGTCGGCCGGGAGGGCGCGGGCAAGCGGGTGGACATCGCCGCGGTGGCGCTGACGGCGGGTATGACGGTGGAGCGGATGACCACCCTGGACCTGGGGTACGCCCCGCCGTTCTCCCCGGTGTGGGACCCGGTGCTGGTGGCGGCCCGCAAGGCGGTCCGGGCGGTGGAGCAGCGCGGCTGACGGGACCCGCCCCGCGACGCCGGGGAGCCGTACGGGGCGTCCGGCCCGGTCCGCCGGTTCGCCCCGGCCGTCGGGGGCACTAGTCCTGCGTGGTCATCCCCGTCCATGACGTGAACCCGGTGCGCCGCACCCCCTGGGTCACCTACGCGCTGATCGCGGCCAACGTCGCCGTGTTCCTGTCCATGCCCGGCATGGCCGACTCGCTCACCGGAGCCGCCGGCCTGGCCCGGCAGTGCGATCTCCAGGCGTACCTGGACCACTGGGCGGCCGTCCCCCAGGAGCTGATCCACCACCGGATGCCACGGCTGGTGCCCACTGGTGAGGTGGGGGTCGGCCCGCACGGGCCGGGCTGCGTGGTGGCCGCGCCCGGCTACGACAAGTCGCCCGAGCTGAGCGTGCTGACCGCGATGTTCCTGCACGGGAGCTGGCTGCACCTGCTGGGCAACATGCTCTTCCTGTGGATCTTCGGCAACAACATCGAGGACCGCATGGGCCACCTGCGGTTCCTGCTGTTCTACGGCGTCTGCGGCTACGCGGCGACGTACGGCTTCGCGCTGTTCGACGCCGGGTCGGCCGCCCCGCTGATCGGCGCGTCCGGGGCGATCGCCGGTGTCCTCGGGGCGTACCTGGTCCTCTATCCCAGGGCCCGGGTCTGGGTGCTCGTGCCGTTCTTGATCTTCCTGCCGCTGCGGCTGCCCGCCTGGATCGTGCTCGGCCTGTGGTTCGTCCTCCAGGCGTTCTACTCGGCGGGCCAGGGCGTCGCCCAGGCGGGCACCGTCGCCTACGTCGCGCACGTGGTCGGCTTCGTCGCCGGGATGCTGCTCGCCTGGCCCCTCAAGCCCGGCACTCCCCCGCCGCCGGAGCCGCGCGGCATCCTCTTCGGCCGGCGGACCCGGCGGTCCTGGTAGGGCGGGGCACCGGACGCGGCGGCCGGTGGGCCCGGCCGGCGCGTCCGGGCCGGTGTCAGTGCCGGGCGGCGATGAGGACCGAGGAGAAGACGGGCCTGCCGTCCTGGGCGGCGGTGACGTGCACCTGATGGCCGCGCGGGTCGCCGGACGGCCCCGGCTCGGCGGTCAGCAGGCACGGCCGGTCCAGTTCCACGTACCGCAGGAAGCGGGTGTCGAAGGCGACGGGTGTCACCGGCTGCCCCACCAGCGACCGGGCCGCCTGGGCGGCGGCCTCCAGCAGGACCATCCCCGGCACGTGGTCGTGCGGGTGGTCGAAGAAGACCCGGTGGCCGGTGTCCACCCGCAGCCGCCAGGTGTCCGGCGGGCCGGCCGGCGACAGCAGCACGTCGCGCGCCTGGTCCCGGCCCACCCGGGCGGCCGGTACCGGCGGGCCGGGCGGCAGCGCGCGGGCCACCGCCTCGGCGGCGTCGCGGTGGCTGCCGCGCAGCCGGTCGTAGAGGGCGGGGGGATGGGCGGTGTAGTCGAGTTCGGCGGTCCCCAGCGGCACCCCGGCGCGCTGTGCCTCGATGCGCGAGGTGAGCCGGACCGAACCGAGCCGCCGGCGCCCGACCGAGGGGTGGGTGATCCGCAGCACCACCCGCGCGGGGCTCCCGTCGGCCCGCAGGGCCTCCCGGTTGACGGTGGCGCGGAGCTGTTCCCAGCCGAGCCGGTGGCCGAGGGGTATGCGGTGCACGTCGTGGCTGAGCAGGGCCAGCGCCTGGCGCAGGCTCTCGACGAACAGCAGCGGGCTGTAGTGACCTTCCTGGACGTGGAAGGAGTGCTCGGACGGCCAGCGGACGGTCACCCGCTGGTCCTTGCCGTCGATCTCGTCCCACTCCGTGACCAGCACCGCTTCCGGTACGGACTTGCGCACCAGCGCACCGATGCCGGGTGCGGAAGGTGACGAGCCGGCTCTCTCGCGGCACGCGTCGTTCTCCGGGCTCACTGGCGACCTACCCCCCTGGTCGACGCGTGCGCACCGGTCGCGGGCACACGCGTGCTGCGGGACCTCTGGGGCCCCCGTGGTGCCAAAGAATAATGAGAGTTCTTTTTCCGCAGTAGGGTCCCGGTGCCGGCAATCAGGCGGACGGCGAAAGCCCCTGGAGAACGACGGTCCATATTCGGGCGAGCTGGACCCTGGCCTGCTCCGCCGATTCCTCCTGGTGAATGATGCGGCGGCGGATCTCCGCCTCGACGCCGGTGACCAGATAGGTGGCCAGGGAGGCGAGCGCCGCGGGGTCGGGCCCGGCGCCGGCCGTCTCCCCGGGGTGGTCGGGCAGGCATTCGCGCAGCGTGGGCGTCCAGGCCGAGGTCCAGTCCAGCGGGCCCGGCTGCTCCCGGGAGAGCCGGGCGGCGGCGCGCACCGCGACCTCCTGCTCCAGCAGTTCGGCCAGGGTCAGCGTCAGCCGGACCACCGCCTCCACGGGGTCGGCCTCCCGCGCGGCCGCCCGGCCGACGGCCGGCACGGTGTCGGCGTGCGCCTTGCGCCGTACCGCGTCCGCCAGTTCCCGTTTGTTGGCGTAGTGGAAGGTCAGGGCGCCGACGGAGATCCCGGCGGAGCTGGCGATCCGCGTCAGGGAGGTGCCCGCGTATCCGTGCCGGTCGAACTCCCGGGCAGCCGCTGTGGTCACGGCTCGCCGCGTCCGGAGGGCTCGCTCCTGCATCACCGTGGTCCCTTCCGGCGAGACGCGCCCGGGGCCTGCCCCGCGGACGCGAACTTCCGGCGTCGAAAATAAAAAACCTCACTATAATTATCGTGTCCCGGCAGTACCGGCGGCAAGGAAGGGATTCCGGCCACCGGCCGGACCGAAGCGTGAACCGCCGGGTCCACCTGCCAGTTTCATCCGACACTGAATAAGGTGGCCCGCCGCCCCCGGCTGTTCCTACGGTTCTTCTCCGGCCCTACGAAAGGCAGCCGATGGGAAACGCCACGCAGGAATCCGAGGCGGGACGGCAGGCGGCCGGGACCTGGCGCCACCGCCCGGCGGCACAGCAGCCGGACTGGCCGGACCGGGCCCACCTGGGGGCCGTGGTGCGGCGGTTGTCGCTGGCCCCGCCGCTGGTCTTCGCCGCCGAGTGCGAGACGCTGCGCCGCCGGATGGCGTCGGTCGCCCGCGGTGAGGCGGTGCTGCTCCAGGGCGGCGACTGCGCGGAGACGTTCGCGCGGACCACGACCGAGTCCATCCGCGGCAAGCTGAAGACGCTGCTGCAGATGGCCGTCGTCCTCACCCACGCCGCCGCGCTGCCGATCGTCAAGGTCGGACGGATGGCCGGGCAGTACGCCAAGCCCCGCTCCCGCGCCGCGGAGGAGCGCGGCGGGACGGTGCTGCCGGTCTACCGGGGCGACGCCGTCAACGGGCCGGAGTTCACCGCCGAGGCCCGGCGGCCGGACCCGGAGCGGCTGCGGCTGATGTACGAGCACTCCGCCATGACGCTCAATCTGATCCGGGCGCTGACCACCGGCGGCTTCGCCGATCTGCGCCGGGTGCACACCTGGAACCAGGGGTTCGTGGCCGGTTCCCCGTCCGGGGAGCGCTACGAGCGCCTGGCCGAGGAGATCGAGCGCAGCCTGGCCTTCATGCACGCCTGCGGCGCCGGCACCCGGGGGCTGGACACCGCGGAGTTCTTCGTCAGCCACGAGGGCCTGCTGCTGGAGTACGAGGCCGCGCTGACCCGGGTCGAGCCGGGGACGGACCGGGCGTACGCCACCAGCGGGCACATGCTGTGGATCGGCGAGCGGACCCGGGACCTCGACGGGGCGCACATCGAGTTCTTCTCGCGGGTGGCCAACCCCATCGCGGTCAAACTGGGCCCGGCCACCGGCGCGGACGAGGTGATGGGCCTGCTGGACAGGCTGGACCCGGCCCGCGAGCCCGGCCGGCTCACCCTGGTGGTCCGGGCCGGGGCCGAGCGGGTCCGTGACGTGCTGCCCACGCTGGTGGCGAAGCTCCAGGCGGAGGGCGCCCAGGTGGGCTGGGTCTGCGACCCGATGCACGGCAACACCATCACCGCGGCGAGCGGCCACAAGACCCGCAGGTTCGACGCGGTCATGGACGAGGTGCGCGGCTTCTTCGAGGTGCACCGGGCGCTGGGCAGCCACCCCGGCGGCATCCACGTGGAACTGACCGGGGACGACGTCACCGAGTGCGTCGGCGGCGGCCACGAGGTCCGCCCCGAGCACCTGCACCACCGCTACGAGACGGCGTGCGACCCCCGGCTGAACCACACCCAGTCCCTGGACCTGGCCTTCCTGCTGGCCGAGATGTACCGGGAGCGGACCGGCCGCGCCGGCCCGGCGCCCGACGCCCCGTCAGCGCCCTGTCAGTGACGCCGGGAAGCATGACGCCGACCCCGTCCGTTCGCCGCAAGGGAGTCGTGGATGCCCACGGAAGCCGCCGTCCCGCCGTTCTCCGTCATACCCGGATCGCAGGTGCACGAGGTCCTGGCCGGCCGCGAGCGGACCGTCGTGGACCTGGTCGAGGCCGCCTACCGGGTGCACGGCGAGGGCGACACGGTCAACCCGCCCTCGTACTTCCTGCGCTTCCCCGACCGCCCCTCCTCCCGCATCATCGCGCTGCCCGCCTCCCTCGGCGGTGACAACCGGATCGACGGGCTGAAGTGGATCTCCAGCTTCCCGCAGAACGTGGCCGCGGGCATCCCGCGGGCCTCCGCGGTCCTGGTGCTCAACGACCACGCCACCGGGTACCCGATCGCCTGTCTGGAGAGCTCGATCATCAGCGCGGCCCGCACCGCGGCCTCCGCGGCGCTCGCCGCGGACCGGCTGTCCCGGGCCGGCGGACGGGCCCGCCCCGCACGGGTCGGCTTCATCGGCACCGGCTTCATCGCCCGGCACATCCACACCTTCCTCGCCCGCACCGGCTGGACCTTCGACGAGGTGGGCGTGCACGACCTGTCCAGCGAGTACGCGGCGGGCTTCCGCTCCTATCTGGCGGCGGCCGGCGAGACCGGGCACGTCACCGTGCACGACAGCGCCGAGAAGCTGGTGCGCTCCTCGGACCTGGTCGTCCTCGCCACCGTCGCGGCCGCTCCGCACATCCACGCACCGGAGTGGTTCGGGCACGCCCCGCTCGTCCTCAACGTCTCCCTGCGCGACCTGGCCCCCGAGGTGCTGCTCGCCTCGGCCAACGTGGTGGACGACATCGAGCACTGCCTGAAGGCCGACACCTCCCCGCACCTGACCGAACAGCTCACCGGCGGCCGGGACTTCATCGACGGCACCCTGTACGACGTACTGACCGGCCGGACGGCGCTGCCCGCCGACCGGCCGGTGGTGTTCTCGCCGTTCGGCCTCGGCGTGCTCGACCTCGCGGTCGGCAAGTACGTCTACGACGAGGTGCGGCGGCGCGGCGAGGCCCAGGTCGTCGAGGGCTTCTTCCACGAGGTGGACCGCTACGCGCCCGGCGGACGGCGGTGACCGGGGAGCCCGTTCACCGCGGTCCGTCCACCGCGCCGAGCAGCTCGGCGCGGTGCTCGACGAGGTAGAAGTGACCCCCCGGGAACTGCCGCCGGGTGAAGCCGCCCGGCGCCACGTCGGCCCAGGCCGCCATGTCGGCCGCGGTGACCACCGGGTCGCTGTCGCCCACGTAGGCGTGCACGGGGCAGCTCACCGGGGTCGGCTCACGGGGCCCGTAGGTGCCCACCGCGGTGAAGTCCGAGCGCAGCGCGGGCAGCACCAGTTCGAGCAGTGCCGGGTCGTCGAGCAGGGCGCCGTCCGTGCCGCCCAGCGCGCGCACCTCGGCGACCAGCACGTCGTCCGCCGCCAGGTGCCAGGCCCGGGGGGTCAGCCGGTGCGGGGCCTTGCGGCTGGAGACGTGCAGGGAGTGCGCGGCCACCCGGTGCCGGTCCTCCAGGCGCACCGCGATCTCGTAGGCCAGCGAGGCGCCCATGCTGTGCCCGAAGAGCGTGACCGGCACGTCCAGGAAGGGCAGCAGCGCGGCGGTGATCTCGTCCGCCAGCTCCTCCATGCGTTCGATCCGCGGCTCGGCCCACCGCTCCTGGCGGCCGGGGTACTGGGCCACCAGGACCTGGGTGCCGGCGCCGGACTCCTGGCCCCAGGGGTGGTAGAAGCTCGCGGTGCCCCCCGCGTGCGGCAGCACCAGCACCCGCTTGCGGGGCGGTCCGGCGGCCGGGTGCGTCCGGAACCACCTGCCCGTCATGAGTACGCGTCGGCCCGGGTGACGCCCCGGGGCTCGCCGAGGACCTCGGCCTGCTGGAGGATGGCCTGGTGCAGCTTGCGCATCGAGCGGCCGGGCTCCACGCCCAGGCCGTCGGCCAGCCGCCGGCGGGCGGCCTGGAAGGCGGCCAGCGCCTCCGACTGCCGGCCCTCGCGGTACAGCGCCAGCATGAACAGCTCGGTGAGCCGCTCGCGTTCCATGTGGCTCTCCGCCAACTGCCGCAGCTCGGGGATGGCCACCCGGCCGAGGCCCGCCGCCAGCCGCAGCTCCGTCAGGTCCTCATAGACGGTGAGCCTGCGCTCCTCCAGGTCGGCGGCGCTGATCCGGCAGCGCACCCCGTCCCGTGCCTCCATCAGCGCCGGGCCGCGCCACAGGCTCAGTGCCTCCACCAGCAGCCGGCAGGCGGCCACCGGGTCGTCCGCGGAGCGTTCCCGGCCGGCGTCGGCCAGCGAGGTGAAGCGGACCGCGTCCACCGCGTCGGGGGGCACGTCCAGCACATAGCCGTTGCGTGTGGTGCAGAGTTTCTTTCCGCCGCCCGGACTGGTCGACGACATCGCGCGGCGGATGCGCACGATATGGGCGTGCAGCGCGTTCCGCGCGTTCGCCATGCTGCTGTCCGCCCATAATTCGTCGACGAGCTGCTCGAACGGAATGACCCGTCCCGGGGAGAGCGCCAGCAGCGCGAGGACCATTCCGGCCCGTCTGGAGGCCACCGGTTTCTCTTTCTCGGCTGTCGATATCTCCAGCGGCCCGAGTATTCTGATCTGCATGATCCCCCATCAGAAATCGACCAAATGATCGAGTCAAAGTCTGCCTCCTGACGGCCGGATCACGGACATACCATGTGCGCCGCGCCCCGGGGATCGAACGGTATGGAGGGCCGCGGGCTGCGGGATCGAGGCGCGGAGGCGGCGCGTACGGGTCCGGCGCGGGCGCCGCGCACCCCGCGCCGGCCGCCCGCCGGGCGAGGCGCACCGAGGTCTTTCACGCAGGACTGAAACTCCTGGCCGGTCCCCGATCGGCCCGCCTAGGCTCCCTTTTCGAACGACGCGACCTGGAACGCCGGGCGTGTGTCGATACGGCGGACACGCCGGGACATTCCTTTCGCAGGCGGATACGGAAGACGCGTATCGCCCGGTCCGGCCCTGTACCCGTCCTTGCGTTTGCCGTCCGACTCCGGAGGCGGAGCCCGAAGACATGACCGATCACACGATGCTGTCGGCCGAAGAGGCCGGCCCCGACGATTTCCGCGACATGATGAGCGGATTCCCTTCCGGTGTCTCGGTGGTGACCGCGGTCGGGCCGGACGGCCGGCCGCGCGGCATGACCTGTTCCTCGGTGTGCAGCGTCTCGCTGGCACCCCCGACGATCGTCGTCTGCCTGCGGTACGGGAGCCCGACCCTGGAGGGGGTGCTCGGCAGCGGGACCTTCGCGCTCAACCTGCTGCACTCCGGTGCCGAGTCGGTCGCCGTGCTGTTCGCCTCGGGCGACCCGGGGCGGTTCGACACCACGCCCTGGCACTCCTCCCCGACCACCGGCGGCCCCCACCTGGTGCGGGACGCGCACTCGGTCGCGGACTGCGCGGTGACGCTCACCCAGCGGGTGGGCGACCACGTCGCCGTCTTCGCCCGGACCCGGCAGATCACCCGTCACCAGCGGCGCGCTCCGCTGCTGTACGGGCTGCGCGAGTTCCGGCCCTGGACGGTCGGCTGATCCGGCCCGGGGCGGCGCCCGCCGCCGTCCGCTGCTGCCCGCCGTCGTCCGCCGTCGCCCACCCCTGCCCGTCCCCCGCCCGCCACGGTTCGGGCCTCCCCGTGGCTTGCGCAACCCCCGTATGTCCCGCACCCCCGGTATCCCCGCATCCCCGGAAAGGGAGGACATGACTCTTCTCGACGCAGCGGTCGTCGTGGTGGCGGCGCTCGCGGCGGCCGTCCTGGGCCGGCGGATCGCCGGCCTCGCCCGGCAGCCCGCCATGGTCGGCGAGATCGTGCTGTGCCTGCTGCTCGGCGCCGTGCTCGCCGCCTCCGGCCTGCACCTGCTGGACTCCGCCGACACCGTCGTCCGTACCGTCGGCCACGCCGGCCTGGCCCTGTTCGTCACCGGTGCCGTCCACGGCATGCGGACCGAGGGGGCCCGCCCGGTGGGCCGCGCGGTCGTCGGCCTCGCCCTCGGCTCCGTACTGCTGCCGATGGCGGCCGGGGTCGGGGTCGCCGCCTGGGTGATGAGCTCCGGCGACTCGGCGCTGCGCGGCGACTCGCCCGCCCCCGCGCTGACGTTGATGCTCGCCGTCGCCCTGTCCGTCACCGCCGTCCCCGTGCTCGCCGGGATCCTCCAGGACCACGGCCTGGAGCGCACCCTCACCGGCCGGCTCTCGCTGACCGCCGCCGTCACCATCGACGCGATCACCTGGCCGCTGCTGGCCGTCGCCGTGGCCCTCGCCAAGGGCGGCGGCGGCCCGCTGCGCACCGCCGCCGTGCTCGGGGGCGGCGCCGTGGTCGCCCTGGTGGCGCGCCGGGCCGCCACCGCACCGGCGGTCCGCCGGGCCGCCGTACGGTACCCGGTGCTCGCCGTCGTCACCGCCGCCGCGCTCTCCGTCGCCGCCGCCACGACCACCCAGGAGCTGGGCTGCACCGACGTGCTCGGGGCCGCGCTGGTCGGCCTCGCACTGCCCGCCGACGGGCCGTTCGAGCGGGTGGGCCGGACCGTCGGTGTCGCCGGACGCCGTACCCTGCCGGTCTACTTCGTGGTCACCGGGGCGACCTTCCTGACCGGCGCGGGCGCCGGGGTCCCGTGGACCGCCATCGTCGTGGTCACCGTCGCCGCCATCGCGGCCAAGCTGATCGGCTCCTACGCCGGGGCGCGGGCCGGCGCCCTGCCCCGCCCGGTCGCGCTGCGCCTGGCCACCCTGATGAACACCCGCGGCCTGACCGAACTCGTCGTCCTCCAGGCCGGGCTGGCCTCGGGCGTGCTGACGCCCCGGCTCTATCTCGCCCTGGTGGTGATGGCGCTGGTCACCACCGTGCTCAGCGGTCCCCTGCTGCGGGCCGTGGGCGGACCGGCCCCGGCCCCGCCCACCCGGGTCGGCCGCGCCACCCCGGCGGTGATCGGCGACGAGCGGACCTGGTGAGCATCAGTGACCGGTCAGCGTGGTGTCAGGTGACAAGGAGAGAGTGCTCCTTACGGGTTGCCGTCCCCCGCGGACTCCTCCTCCCGCCCTGATCACCACGGCCCGGCCTGTCGACGACTCCTGCCCCGACCGGCCGTGGGAATCCGCGGGTCGCCCGGTCGGCTGACGCACCCGGTCGGTCCGCGTCTTCGAGAGGCAGGTTCATGCAGAGGATCCACTTCGGCAGCGGGGACCTGCTCCGGGTCGGCCTCAGAGCCACCGCCGGGGCGGCGGTCGAGACCGCGCTCGCCCAGCACCAGCTCGCGGCGGGCACCGGCGCCTCGGCCGCCGTGTGGCGGCGGCAGGCCGCCGCGCGCCTGCCGCGGCGGGTGGCCGCCGCCGCCCCGGCCGGTCCGCCGCCCGGGGACCCGGAGATCCCGGCCGGGACGGGTCTGTCCGGCGACGGTCTCCTGCCGGAGGTGTGGCGCCGGGCCATCGCGCCCCACTGGGACCGGCTGCTCGCCCACCTGGAGGCGGAGTGCGACGCCCGCGGACGCGTCGCGATGGCGGGCGGCGTCCAGCAACTGCTGGCCACGCTGCACCCGAGGATCACCTGGCGGAACTCGGTGCTGAGCGTGCCCGGCGGGCCGGACGAGGACATCCGGCTGCACGGGCGCGGGCTGGTGCTCTGCCCGTCGGTGTTCCTCAGCCACCGCCCCGGGATGGTGGTCCGGCCCCGCCCGGCCGGCGACGCGGGCGACGCACGGCCGCTGCTCGTCTTCGGGGTGCAGCTCGACCCCCGGACCGCCGAGCGGATCTGGGGGGTGCCCTCGCGCGAGCGGTCCGCCTCGCTGAACGCCCTGGTCGGCCGGACCCGCGCGGCGGCGCTGCGGGTGCTGCGGGTGGGCTGCACCACCAGTCAGCTCGCGGACCGGCTGGGGATCTCGGTGGCCGGGGCCAGCCAGCACGCGTCGGTGCTGCGCGAGGCCGGTCTGATCACCACCCGCCGCTTCCGCAACACGGTGCTGCACACCGTGACGCCGCTCGGCCTCGCCCTCCTCGACGGCCACGACTCCGGTACGCGACCCGGACCGACGCCCCGGCTCACCGCCCGCGCCCCACGCGGCCCCGTCCGCGCCTGAACCCCGCCGCCCGCACGGGGCCCCGCGCGACCGGGGCCGCCCGCGGCACGCCGGGCCTCGCGGCCCCGTCCGCGTGCGAACGTCGCCGCCCGCACCGGGCCCCGGTCGCCCGGTCCCGCCCGCGGCACGCCGGGCCGCGCGGCCACGGACCGTACGGACGCCCAGCCCCGCCCGCGGCACACCGGGCCGCGCGGCCACGGGTCGTACGGGCGACCGGCCCCGCCCGCAGCACACCGGACCCCGCGGCCACGGGCCGTACGGACGCCCGACCCCGCCCGCGGCACACCGGGCCGCGCGGCCACGGGTCGTACGGGCGACCGGCCCCGCCCGCAGCACACCGGACCCCGCGGCCACGGGCCGTACGGGCGCCCGGCCCCGGCGGTCCTCGGACCACCGCCCGCACCGACTCCCGTGCGGGGCGGCCGGGCCGGCCGATCCTGACGACCCATGGACCGCCGCCCCGCCTGCCCCCGTGGACCGGCCGGCCCCGATCCCGGGGCCGGCCGGTGCGTCGTCAGCGGTGCTCCGCCGGGGTCGCCGTGCGGTGGACCCGGTGGGCCAGGGCGCGGCGGTCGAGCTTGCCGCTCAGGGTGAAGGGCAGCGCGGAGACGACCTCCACGCTCGTCGGGACCATGTGCGGCGGCAGCAGCCCGCTCAGGTGGACCCGCAGCTCCCGTACGCTCGGCGCGGCGGCGGGGGCCGGCACCACGAAGGCGGCCAGGACCTGCTGCCCCATGCCGTCGCGGACCGGGGTGACGGCGGCCCGGGCCACCGCCGGATGGCCGCGCAGCGCCGCCTCGACCTCGCCCGGCTCCACCCGGTGCCCGCGGATCTTGAGCTGCTGGTCGAGCCGCCCGAGGAACTCCACCGACCCGTCGTCCAGGCGGCGCACCCGGTCCCCGGTCCGGTAGGCCCGGGTGCCGTCGTCGAGGGTGACGAAGCGCCGCGCGGTCTGCTCCGGCGCCCGCCAGTAGCCGCGCGCCAGCCCGGCACCCGAGATCAGCAGCTCCCCCGCCGTCCCGTCCGGGACCCGCTCCAGTCGGGCGTCGACCACCCGGACCTCCGTGGCCCGCACGGGCCGGCCGATGGGCACGGTCGCGCCCGCCCGCCGGGCCGCCTCCGCGGGCCCCACCTCGTACGTCAGCGAACCGACCGTCGTCTCGGTGGGCCCGTAGTGGTTGATGATCCGGCACCGGCCCTGAGCGCGGACCCGGTCGACGAGCTCCCAGGGCAGCGCCTCCCCGCCGAGCAGCAGCGCCTCCCTGGGCAGCACGTCGGCGTCCTGGTAGCTCAGCAGCGCCGCGAGGTGGGACGGGGTGATCTTCAGGTGGTCGATGCCGTGGGTGCGCGCGTAGCGGGCGAAGCTGTCCGGGTCGAGCACCACCTCGGCGGGGACCAGGTGGACGCAGCCCCCGGAGATCAGCGCGGGGAACACGGCGGTGTTCCCGAGGTCCGTGGCGAGGCTGGTGACGCTGGCGAACGACCGGGGCCGGTCGGCGCAGTCGAGCAGGGACACCACGTGCCGGGCGTAGTTCGCCAGCGCACCGTGGGTGACCGCCACGCCCTTGGGCGTACCGGTCGACCCGGAGGTGTAGACGAGGCAGGCCAGGTCGGCGGGTTCGGGGGGCCGGGGGCGGACGGCCGGGGCGGGCGGCAGCGCGTCGGGGCGGAGCACCGTACCGCCGAAGCCGGGCGCCGGACGGTCGGTGAGCAGGATGCGGGCGCCCGAGTCGGCCAGTTGCGCCGTCAGCCGGTGTTCCGGCTGTTCGACGTCGAGGCAGACATAGGGGGCGCCGGACCGTAACACGCCCAGCAGGGCGACCAGTTGGCCGGTGCCGCGGCCGGTGAGCACGGCCACCGGCTGGTCCGTGCCCGCGCCGTGGCCGGCCAGCGCGTGGGCGACACGGGCCGTGGCCCCCTCCAGCTCCGCGTAGGTCAGGCGGCCCCCGTCCCCGACCACCGCCGGGCGGTCCGGCCACCGTGCTGCCTGCTGCTGGAACAACTCCATCACCATGCGTTCGACGGTCATGAGAACCTCCGGTGCGGAACGGTCGGTTCCGCGGATAGGGGTCGGTGGGGATGCGCGGATCGGCGCGGGTCGCGCGGCCGGTCGGCACGGCCGGCGCGGATAGAATGATGAGAACTTTTCTCTTCTCTTCGCGGGAGGTGCCCTCGGGGGCGGCGCATGACTGGTCGGGTAGTGAAGCAGGAGCGGGCCGAACGGACCCGCGCCGCCGTGGTGCTGGCGGCCTCCGAGGAGTTCAAGGAGCGGGGCTTCGCCGGTGCCAGCGTGTCGCGGATCGCGGACCGGGCCGGTGTCACCCTGGGAGCGGTGTACTTCCACTTCCCGTCGAAGAACGAGCTGGCCCGTGACATCGTGTCCCGGCAGCCGGACTTCGTGGTCCCCCCGCACCCCTCCCACGGTCTGCAGCGCGTCGTCGACGTGACGCTGACCTGGGCGTACCAGTTGCTGGACGACCCCGTGCTGCAGGCGGGGGCCCGGCTGGTGTGGGAGCAGGAGCGGTTCATGGAGCCGGAGCGGAACTCGCACGACCAGTGGGCCGGACTGCTGCTGCCGGAGCTGCGCGCCGCCCGCCGGCTGCGGGAGCTGCGCACCGGCACCGACGTGGAGGCGGTCGCCCGGCTGGTGGTGAACGCCTGTACCGGCGCCCAGATGCACTCGTACGTCGAGGCCCGGCACCGGGACCTGCCCCAGCGGGTGGAGGAGATCTGGCGGTGCCTGCTGCCGGCCGTCGCGGTGCCCAGTGCGGCCCGCAGGATCGAGCTGGGCGCGGGCCGCGGGCGCCCGGCGCCCTGACGCCGTCCGGCTACGATCAGCCGACCGGTACCGGTGAGGGGAGCCGCCATGGAGGACCGTACGGGATCGCTGCGGGGCAGGACAGTGCTGGTCACGGGGGCGTCCAGCGGGATCGGGGCCGCCGCCGCCACGCTGTTCGCGGCCGAGGGGGCGGCGGTGGTGCTGATGGCCCGGCGCGAGGAGCGATTGCGCGCCCTGGCCGAGGAGATAGCCGCCGCCGGCGGCCGGGCCGCGGTGGCGGCGGGGGACGTGACCGTCCCGGCGGACGTGGACCGCGCGGTCGGCACCGCGGTGCGCGACTTCGGCGGGCTGGACGGGGCGTTCAACAACGCCGGCTGGGGGAGCATCGGCAGCGAGCTGCACGAGACGGACGACGCCGTCTTCGACCAGATCATGGACGTCAACGTGCGGGGCGTGTGGAACTGCCTGAAACGGGAGATCCCGGTCATGCTGCGGCAGGGCGGGGGCGGAGCGATCGTCAACACCTCCAGTACCGCCGGTGTGTTCGCCACCGGCGCGGTATCGCCTTATGTGGCCGCCAAGCACGCCGTGCTGGGTCTGACGCGGGCGGCCGCGGCCGAGTACGGTCAGCGGGGCATCCGGGTCAACGCGCTGGTGGTCGGCGCGACCCGCACCGAGCTGATGGAGGGTGCCATCGCCCGGGTGCCGCCTCTGGAGCAGGCCGCCGTGGCGCGGGCCGTCCAGCCCCGGTTCGCGGAACCGGAGGAGATCGCCCGGGCCGCCGCCTGGCTCCTCAGTGACCATGCCTCCTTCGTCACCGGCGCGGCGGTGCCCGTGGACGGCGGGTGCACCGCCGTGTGACACCGGCGCCCGGCCCGGTCAGCGGCACGGCCGGTCCCCGGCGGCCGCGCCGGCCGGTGCCCGCCGGGTGCCCGCCGCCCTTGGTCGCGTCACCGTGATCCTTCCCGGAGCGGGCCGGCAGGTGCCCAACGGGCGGCCCTGTTGGGCTCCTTGAAAAAAGAAACGCCATTATTATTATGGGCTTGGGGTCTCTGGAAACCGCTGTCCTCCGGAGGCCGTACCGGGCCGGTTCAGCGGCGCCGAGAAACCCGTTGACTCCCGGCCGCCTGAGGAGACGCGCCGCCGCACGACTTGGTGAGTGCCGCCGCCGCAAACGTCCGGCCAGGGACCGAACAGGGCATCGCTTCGCTCGCAGCAGCTTCTGGCTGCCATGGGGAAGGTACGGGGGCATGGAGATCGAGGTCCGGCATGCGCGTGTCGTCGAGATGATCAACGCGACGGGGAGCCTGTCGAAAGCCGCGATGAAGATCGGTATACCGCAGCCGAGCCTGTCGGCCCAGTTGCGCCGGATCGAGAAGGCCGTGGGAGGCAGCCTGTTCGTGCGCACCCGCAACGGCGTCATCCCCACCCCGCTCGGCGAGCGGGTGATCCCCAAGCTCGCCGCGCTGGCCGAGCAGGCCGACGCGGTGATCGCGGAGGCGGCCGTCGACACCTCGGGCACCCTGCGGTTCGGCACCGCGGAGTGGACGCCGCCGACCCTGCGGAGCGCGCTGCGCACGATGCTCCCCAAGATCGACATGCAGACCGAGACCATCCTGTCGGCGGACGCCGTCGACAAGGTGCAGCGCGGTGCGCTCGGCGCGGCGATGGTCTCCGGCATGGGCTCGGTCGCACCGGTGCGGCTGCGCGACCGCGACCTGGCCAAGGAGACCATCGTGCGCGATCCGGTCTGGCTGGCGCTGCCCGTCTCCCACCCGCTGGCGGACCACGCGGTGCTCAGCGCCTCCCAGTTGGACGGACTGTGGTGGATCGGCTATGCCCAGCAGCACTGGTTCTCTCCCGTCGAACGGCATCTGCTCGGCGCCCTCGGCCGGCGCGACCGCCGCGTCTCGCACTACGCGGGCGGCCATCACGAGGCCATGAGCTGGGTACGGCACGTGGGGGCGGCGGCGCTCACCCCGCTGACCGGGGCCACCTCCGACGTACGGGTCGTCCCGCTGGCCGACACCCAGTACACGGAGTTGACGCTGGTGTGGCACCGGGACGCCTTGAGCAGCGGTACCGCACGCCGGCTGGTGGAGATCATTCGCGGCTTCTACTACCACTATGCGCGGTCCTTCCCGAGCTACCGGTCGTGGCTGGGCGACCTGCCGGACGGGCCGCCGGAGGTCCCCGACCCGTCGTGCTGGATGCCGGCGGACAGTTCCTGCGTGTCGTGATCGGACCGCGGCGGCAGGCCGGGGGATTCACCTGCCGCCGCGGTGCTCCGGCGCGGACTCCCCCCGGACACCGGGGGGTTGCCGCACGGTAGGGGTCCGGCCGGGGGGTGGCCGGACCCCGGTCAGGGGGCGACCGCGGCTTCCACGGGCTTGGCCCGCAGCGCGACCGAGGTCGGGAAGAGGATCGTGGCGAAGGTGAGCGCCACGGCGGTCACCAGGATCGTCGGATAGATCCACCCGGGTCCGCTGGGCAGCACCGACCCGTCCAGGGCCATGCCGAACGGGACCAGTGAGCCGGCCGCGACCCCGGTGCCGAGCACGATGCCGACCAGGGCGGTCACCAGGGCCTCGACCGACATCATCCACATCACCTGGCTGCGGGTGGAGCCGATCAGCCGTTGCAGGGCGAACTCGCCCCGCCGCTCGGCGGTCGCCACGATCAGCGAGTTGACCAGCGCGATCACCGCGTAGCCGACCACGACCGAGGCCAGCAGATAGCTCGCCACCCGGCCGCTCTGGTCGCTCTCGGTGTGCGCCACGGTGGCTTCCTGACGGTCCACGACGGCCACCCCGGGCAGATCGCCGGCCGCCTTGCGCACCGCCGTCTTCAGCTCCTCGGTCGACACGCCCCGCTCGCCCTTGACCAGAATCTGCGGCAGCAGGCCGGTGGTGGTGCGGGGCAGCAGCGCGTCAGCGGGCACCATCGCGTAGCCGAAGCCGCGCGGCGGGTCGAACGATCCGACCACCGTCATCGTGCTCGCCTCGCCGTCGCCCCAGCGCAGGCGCACCTGGTCGCCGATGTGCTTGCCGCGGTCCTTGAGCACGTCCGTGGGCAGCACGATGCTGTCGCCGGTCAGCCGGGAGTAGTCGCCCTGAACCGTCGGGCGCCCGAGGGTCTGGCGGGCGCCGGCCGCCGTGACCCCTTGCAGGTCGATCCGGCTGGGCTCGACCTCGCGGGCCGTGGTCAGGTCGTCCTCGCCCTTGCCCGGCTTCACCACGGTCTCCAGGCGCGCCTCACTGGAGACCGAGGCGGACGCCCCGGAGACCTCCGGCAGCCCCGCGAGGGTGTCCACCAGCGAGGGCGGCAGCGCGCCGGAGGCGGAACTCACCACCGCGTCGGCCTTCAGCCCCTCGGCGAAGATCCGGCTGTTGGCGTCCTCCTGACTGGTCTGCAGATAGATCAGCGCCGTGGCCAGCCCGGTCGCCAGCATGATCGGGATGACCGCCGAGGCCAGCCGGACCTTGCGCACCGACGCGTTGAGCATCGCCAGCCGACCCGACAGCCCGGTGAACCAGCCGATGGGCCAGCGCAGCAGCGCCGCCAGCCAGCGGCACAGGCCCGGGGAGACCAGCGCGATCCCCACCGCCCACAGCATCGCGGCCGGCCCGGCGGTGCTCGCCGCGATCGGCCCGGTCATCACCGACGCGGTCACGATCGCCAGCGCGGTCGCGCCGCCCAGGAACAGGAACGCCAGGACGCCGCGGATCGGGCTCATCCAGCGGGTCTGCAGCGTCGCCTCGGCCATCGCCTCGGTCGGCCGGACCTTCGACACCCGGCGGGAGGCGATGAACGCGGCGGCCAGCGCCGCGAACAGGGTGGCGCCGAAGCCGGTGAGCCGCGGCACGAAACCCTGACTGAAGATCATCTCGCCGGGGATCAGGCCCTGGTCGACCAGGATGTCGTACATGAACCGGCCGAACGCCTGCCCGGGGGCGAGGGAGAGGGCGGCCGCGAGCACCGCGATGACGAACGTCTCGGCCATCACCATGCGGCGCAGTTGCCCCGGCGTGACCCCGGTGGTGCGCAGCAGCGCCATCTCCCGGCGGCGCTGCTGCATCAGCATGCCGACGGTGCTGCCCACCACGAAGATCGCGACCATGGTGGCCAGGCCGCCGAACGCGCCCGCGACCGGGATCAGGTTCTGCTTGCCGCTGATCGCGTCCGGGAACTCGGCGATCCCGCGGTCGTTGCCGTGCAGCACCTGGGCGCCGCGGCCGGCGACGGCCTTGTCGACCGCGGCCGCGAGCTTCACCGGGTCGGTGCCGGCGGCGGCGAGCACGCCGATGTCGTCGATCCGTCCGGGCCGGTCGTACAGCCTGGTGGCCTCGTCGTCGGTGAACAGCAGCGCCGCCCCGCCGGCCGTGCGGCTCTCGGCGACCCCGCTGACGGTGAAGTCGTGCGGGACGCCGCGCACCGACGCCGACAGCTTCGCGCCCGGCCGCAGGTCCAGCTTCCGCGCGGTGCCGCGGTCCACCACGACCTCGCCGGAGGCGGCCGGCTCGGCGCCGTCGACCAGCTTGTACGGTGCGAGCCGGGCGCTGGACCAGCCGTGGCCGAACGCCTCGGCGGGCCGGCCGGCCAGCGAGGTGATCGGCACCGACACGTCCGGTACGGCCGCGGTGACGCCGGGCACCCCGGCGACGGTGGCCACCAGGTCCTCGTCCAGCAGGACGCGTTCGGTCATCGGGTCGGTCGCGGTCCCGACCGCGTGGCCGGGGTAGTCCTGGTCGCCGGTCACCACCACGGGCGCCGCCGCGAGCCGCTGCGCCGCCACGTTGGCGCGGATGCCGGTCTCCATCAGACCGCCGCAGCCCTGGACCACCACGGCGCCGACGAACAGCGCGATCAGCGAGGCCAGGAAGCCGCCCTTGCGGTAGCGCAGGGTCTTGAGCGCGAGCCGCAGCATCAGATCACCCGCTCCGGGCGGGTGGGCTGCTGCCGGCGGGCCCAGGCGCCGAGCTGGGTCATCTGCCGGGCCACCTCCTGGACGGTGGGCCGCTCCAGTTCGGCGCTGACCCGGCCGTCCACCAGGAACACCACGCGGTCGGCGTGCGAGGCGACCACCGGGTCGTGGGTGACGACCACCGCGGTCTGCTCGCCGGTGTCGACCGCCGAGCGCAGCAGCCCCAGGATCTCCAGCGCGGTCTCGGTGTCCAGGGCGCCCGTGGGCTCGTCCCCGAACAGCAGGACCGGCTGGGTGACCAGGGCGCGGGCGATGGCCACGCGCTGCTGCTGGCCGCCGGACAGCTCGCCGGGGCGGTGCTTGCGGCGGGCGGTCAGTCCGGTGCGCTCGATGACCTCGTCGACCAGCCGGCGGTTGGGCCGCTTGCCGGCCAGGCGCAGCGGCAGCGTCACGTTGTCCACGACGTTGAGCGCGGGCAGCAGGTTGAAGCTCTGGAAGACGAACCCGATCCGGTTCCTGCGCAGCTTGGTCAGCGACCGTTCCTTCATGGTCGTCAGGTCCTCGCCCTCCAGCAGGACGCTGCCGGAGGTGGGCCGGTCCAGCAGGGCCGCGCAGTGCAGGAAGGTGCTCTTGCCGGAGCCGGAGGGACCCATCACGGCGGTGAAGGTGTGCCGCCGGAAGCCCAGCGTCACACCGGCCAGCGCCTCCACGCTGTTGCGGGAGCGTCCGTACACCTTGCGGACGTCCTGTAAGCGCAACAGCTCGTCCGAGGTCGGTCGCCCTTGCTTCGCACGCATGAAGATCTCCTAGGTCCTGGTAATTCCACCGGTTCGGGCCGACCGCGGATACGAATGCTCGGAAAATCGTGCGGAAAGCCGATCCGCCGGAAGCAAGGTCGCCGGCACGGAAATGACCCTAGCGAGCCGTGGTCCGTGCGGAACATGGGGCTAGCCCTACCTTTTCCGCGGTGGACAACCCGCCGATATGCGTCAGCCCCGTGTCAGCCGCTCGTCAGCCTCTTGTCAGCCATTTGTCAGGGACGTCTTCCGGCCTTCGGACATGACGAGGCTCCCGGTCCGGCGAGCCGAGACCACGGGTGCGTCTCGGCTCGCGGCACGGGAGCCTGGTCGGGCCCGGCCGGCTCAGTCCTCGACGGGGACGCCCTCGATGGCGTACAGCTCCGCCCCGCCCTGGAAGTACGGCATCTCCACCGCGCGGGTGAACCGGAAGCCGCTCGCGGTGAACAGGTCGCGCCACTCCTGCTCGGTGCGCTCCTTGCCGCCGTTCATCAGCATCATGGTCAGGTCCAGCATCCGGGCCAGCCCCGGCTCGTTGCCCGGCGGCACGATCCGCTCCAGGACGATCACCCGGCCGCCCGGCCGGATCGACTCCCGCATCCGGCGCAGCGCCCGCACGCTCTGCTCGTCGTCCATCGCGTGCAGCACACAACTGATCAGGTAGGCGTCGCCCTCGGGCAGTTCGTCGAAGGCGCTGCCCTCGCGCACCTCGACCCGGTCCTGGACGTCCGCCTCCTTGAAGTGCCGCATGGTGTGGTCGATCCCGGCGGGGATCTCCACCAGCACGCCCTTCATGCCGGGGTGCTCGTGCAGCACGGCGGCGAGCATCGAGCCGGTGCCGCCGCCGACGTCGACCAGGGTGTCGATGCCGTCGAAGGAGTACGTCCGGGGCAGCGGCAACTGCTCGGTCCAGGTGGCGGCGCCCATGCCCTTGCGGAACGCGTCGCCGGTGTCCCGGACCGTGTTGAGGTAGTCCCACAGCGGCATGCCGTACTCCATGTCGAACGCGCGCTCGCCGGTGCGCACGGCGTCGGCCAGCGCCCCGTAGGCCCGGTAGACCTCCCGGCCGTAGAACAGCACCAGGTCCTTGACCGAGTCCTCGGTGTCGCTGCGCAGGTACCCGGCGAGCGGGGTGATCGCGAACCGCCGGCCCTCCTCCTCGCGGAAGTACCCGGCGCCGGCCAGCGCGCGCAGCAGCCGGTACAGCGAGCCGGCGTCGGTGCCGGTCCGCTCGGCCAGCTCGTCGACGCCGAGCGGGCCGTCGGCCAGGTGGTCGGCCACCCGCAGTCGCGCGGCGCTGTACACCGCGGCGCTCAGCCAGCCCGCGTACATGTCCTCACGCACCCGAATGCTGCTGCTCACTTCGCTCATACCCCGTCCTCCGGGTTCTTCGGGATTCGCCTCGACCGGATGCGACGAGGCACTGGAAATACCGCCGCGCGGATACGGGCGTCAGCCGTTGTCGGCCGAGTGGCCGACCAGGTTGAGGAACACGTCGTCCAGCGTGGGCCTGCGCAGCACGAAGTCCGCGACGTCCACGCCCGCCTCGCGCAGCGCGACCGCGGCGGCGCCGACGCCCTGGGCGCCGTCGTTGAGCTGTACGGAGATCCGCCCGGTGACCTGGTCCACGGTGGGCGGCGCCTGGGCGATGGGGGTGAGCACGCGCACCGCCGACGCGGTGGCGGCGGCGGTCTCCCCGGGGCCGGCCGAGGCGACGAGCTGCACCTCCAGCCGGTCCTCGCCGACCTTGCGCTTGAGCTCCTCCGGGGTGCCGGCCGCGATGGTCCGGCCGGACTCGATCACGGCGACCTCGTCGGCCAGCCAGTCGGCCTCGTCCAGGTACTGGGTGGTCAGCAGCACCGTCATGCCGTCGTCGACCAGGGCGCGGACGGTGCTCCACAGCACGATCCGGCTGGCCGGGTCCAGGCCCACCGTCGGCTCGTCGAGGAAGAGCACCTCCGGCGAGCCGATCAGGCAGCTCGCCAGGTCCAGGCGCCGGCGCATACCGCCGGAGTAGGTGCCCGCCGGCCGGTCGGCGGCCTGGGTCAGTTCGAACCGGCGCACCAGCTCGTCCGCGCGGTCCCGGGCCACGGCGCGGCTCAGGTGCAGCAGCCGGCCGAACATCACCAGGTTCTCCCGGCCGGTGAGCAGTTCGTCGACCGCCGCGTACTGCCCGGCCAGCCCGATCCGCGAGCGCACCCGGGCCGGTTCGCGGGCCACGTCGTAGCCGGCCACCTCGGCCCGGCCGCCGCTGGGTTTCAGCAGCGTGGTGAGGATGCGCACCGCGGTCGTCTTGCCCGCCCCGTTGGGGCCGAGCAGGCCCAGCACGGTGCCCGCCGCCACCTCCAGGTCGATGCCGGCCAGCGCGGTCACCCCGCCGTAGTGCCGGGCGAGGCCCTCGGCCCTGATGGCGTGGGTCACCGCTGGGCCGCGCGTTCCCGCAGCGACCGGGGCCGCATGTCGCTCCAGTGCCGCTCGACGTACTCCAGCGCCTCGGCCCGGCCGCTCTCCGGGTGCACGACCGTCCAGCCGTCGGGCACCTCGGCGAAGGCCGGCCAGATCGAGTGCTGTTCCTCGGCGTTGGCCAGCACCAGGAACGTACCGTTCTCGTCGTCGAAAGGATTGCCGCTCATTTCCCCACTCCTTCTGTACGCGTCGTCACCGTTCTTCGGTCAAAGCGACCGGCAGTCCCAGATATCCGTAGACGAAATTGGAGAACAGCCGCCGCGGCTCGCCGCGGATTTCCACCGCGGCGACCTGGTCGCGCAATGCCTCCAGCACCGCGGAAACGTGCGCGCGGCCCAGGAACGCGCCGATGCAGTAATGCGGGCCGTGGCCGAAAGCGACGTGCCGGTTGGGCTTGCGGCCGAGGTCGAACCGCTGTGCGTCCGGGAAGACCTCCTCGTCGAAGTTGGCCGAGGAGTTCCACAGCGTCACCACGTCACCGGCCCGGATCACCCGGTCGCCCAGCGGTACGTCCTCCAGGGCCCGGCGGCCGAAGTGCATCGCGGGCGTCGTCCAGCGCAGCACCTCCTCGGTGGCCTCGGCGATGCTGACCTCGCCGGTCTTCAGCGCCCGCCACTGGTCGGGGTGTCCGGCCAGCGCGATCAGGGCGCCGATGGAGGACATCCGGCTGGACTCGTCGGCGCCGAGCACCAGGCTGTAGCAGTTGAAGACGATCTCGTCCTCGGTGAGCGGCTCGCCGTCCACCAGCCCGGTGGCCAGCGCGCTGACCACGTCCTCCCCCGGCGATCTGCGCCGCTCGCGGGCCAGTTCACCGAAGTACAGCAGGATCTCGTTGCGGGCCAGCCACTCCTCCAACTGCGAGTCCTGCTCGTCGTAGCGGGACAGGGTGCGGTTGTTCCACTCCACGAGCTTGCCGCGGTCGGCCACCGGGATGTCCATCAGGTCGCCGATGGTGTTGATCGGGATGTGGTCCGCGACATCGGTGGCGAAGTCCGCCTCGCCCCGGGCCACCACCTCGGCGATCAGCCGCTGGGTGCGGCGGCGCACCAGGTGGCCGACGTGCTCCAGGACACGCGGGGAGAACGACTTCAGCATCAGCTTGCGGGTCTCGCGGTGCCGGGGCCCGTCGGTGACGGCGAGCATCTTGCCGGCCGCGGAGTCACCGCCCTGGAGCAGGGTGGAGAGCACATTGCCCTGCTCGGAGGTGAACCTGCGGTTGTCCTTGTAGACCGCCAGTACGTCCTCGTAGCGGGTGACGGCCCAGAAGCCGGGCCGGTCCTCGGCGGGCGGGTTCCAGTGCACCGGCGCCTCGGCGCGCAGGGTGCGCCACAGGGCGGGCAGGTCGGTGTCGATGAACGTGCGCGGGTCGGCCAGGTCCGGGAAGCGCGGGTCGGCCCGCTCGGCCGGGTGCGCGGTCATGACGGCTGCCTCGACATCGTCGGCTCCTTCGGTGGGACGGCTCAGCGGTTGCTGGAGCGGTAGCGGCGGATGCTGATCGTGCCGGTCACCGCCAGTACGGCGGCGAGGGAGAGCACGACCACGAGGGCGGAGTGGGTGGCGGCGAACCCGGAGACGTTCTGCGGGTTGCCCCACAGGTCGCGCACCGCGGTGACCACGGCGCTGACCGGGTTCCACTCGGCGATCGGGCGGACCAGCGCGGGCATCCGGTCGGGCGAGATGAACCCCGTGGACAGGAAGGAGAACACCACCGCGATGAGGCCGCCGACGGACTCGATGGTCTCCAGGTTGCGCCAGAGCAGGCCGAGCATGATGCCGACCCAGACCATGGCGTAGACGAACACGGCGGCCACCCCGAACCCGGCGAGCACGGAGAGCGGGTCGGTGTGCGGGCGCCAGCCCAGCAGCAGGCCGGCGAGGGTGACCACGGCGATGCCCAGCAGTCCCATCACCAGGTCGCCGAGCGAGTTGCCGACCAGGACGGTGGCCCGGGAGATCGGCAGCGAGCGCAGCCGGTCGACCAGGCCGCTGCGCAGGTCCAGCGCCACCGCCACCGCCGTCGGCGTGATGCCCGCCAGCCCGACCTGCATCAGCCCGCCGGCGAAGATGTACTCGGTGTACTCGCCGTTGCCGGGCGCCACCACCGAGTCGCCGAGCAGATAGCCGAAGGCCACCAGCACGATGATCGGGTTCATGATGATGCCGACCAGCCTGCCCGGCGCCCGGCGCAGTCTGCGCAGCCGCCGGGCCGCCACCGTCTCGATCTCGATCAGGGCCGAGGCCAGGGGGCGTTCCCGGACCGGCACCGCGTGCGCGGTCATCCCGCACCGCCTTTCGTCTGGGCCCCCGGACGTCCGGGTACGGCCTCGGGTTGCTGCTCGGGCATCAGGCGGCACCGTCCTTCAGCAGCCGGTTGATCACGGCCGCGAGCCATGCCTGCGGCGCCGGGTGCATGAGGTACTCGTGCCCGACGTCCACGGTGTGCTGGGTGAGCCGGCCGACGTACGGCCGCCAGCGGTCGGCCAGCGCCGCCTGCTGCGCGTCGTCGCGGTCGGCGGTGGCGGCCACCAGGTGCAGCTCGCCGTCGTAGGGCCGGGGCGCGAACTCCCGCAGCAGCGCCCCGTGCCGGTGGGACAGCGCCATGATCCGGCGTACGGTGTCCTCGCCGAGGGCGAGCAGCGGGTGGTCGTCGGCGCGCAGCACGTCCAGGACGTCGTCCGGGGTGAGCACCCGGCCGTCGAAGCGGGACCGGTCGTGGCCGATCACCTCCAGGACGTTCACCAGCATCTCCGACTCCGAGCGCTGCTCGGCCGCCCGGCCGTGCTCGGGGTAGCCGTCCAGGTCGACCACCAGGGCGACCTCCTGTCCCGCCGCCCGCAGCCGGACCGCCAGTTCCTGCACCACCAGGCCGCCGAACGACCAGCCGAACAGGTGGTAGGGGCCCTCGGGCTGGATCCGCCGGATCCGGGCGAGGTAGTCGCCGGCCAGTTCGCCCATGCTGACGGGCGGTTCGGCCGCGCCGGACAGGGCCGGTGACTGCAGGCCGTACACCGGGTGGCCGGCCGTCAGGCGCCGGGCCAGGCCGATGTACGGCAGCGCGAAGCCGACGCCGCTGTGCACGAAGAACAGCGGGGGCCGGTCGCCGTCCGGCCGGATGGGCAGCACCGGCGCGACCGGGTCGAAGTCCCCGGCGCCGGCGGCGTCCTCGAAGACGCGGCCCATCGCCTCGCCGCGCCAGGCCGCCGCCCGCTCGGGGGGCTGCCGCTCGGCCGCGACCGCGGCCAGGCCGGCCGCCGTGCGGTGGGTGAACAGGTCGGCGATGTCCAGCCGCAGCCCGGCCCGCACGGCACGGCCGATCAGCCCGGGAGCGAGCAGTGAGTGCCCGCCGAGGTCGAAGAAGTCGTCCAGGACCCCGACCCGGGGCAGGCCCAGCACCTCCGCGAACACCCCGCACAGCAGCTCCTCCAGCACCGTTTCCGGGCCGCGCCGGCCGGTGTCCGCCGCCTCCGGCGCCGGCAGCGCCGACCGGTCGACCTTGCCGTTGGGCGTCAGCGGCCAGGCGTCCAGCACGGTCAGCACCGACGGCCGCAGGTACTCCGGCAGCCAGGCGACCAGCGCGGCGCGCAGCTCCGCCGGGTCCGGGGCGGCGCCCGGTTCGGGCACCACGTAGCCGAGCAGCCGGGCCCGTTCGCCGTCGACCGTGACCAGGGCGTCCCGGACGCCGGGCAGGGCGCGCAGCGCGGTCTCGACCTCGCCCAGCTCGATCCGGTAGCCGCGGATCTTGACCTGGTGGTCGCGGCGGCCGACGTACTCCAGCAGGCCGTCGCGGCCCCAGCGGGCCAGGTCGCCGGTGCGGTACATGCGGGAGCCGGGCGGGCCGTACGGGTCGGCGGTGAACTGGTCGGCGGTCAGGCCGGGCCGGTCGTGGTAGCCGCGGGCGAGCCCGTCGCCGGCGATGTACAGCTCGCCCAGCACCCGGTCCGGTACCGGGCGCAGCGCGGTGTCCAGCACGTACACCCGGGTGTTGGCGATCGGCAGGCCGATCGGGGGTGCCCCGGTGCGGGCCGGGTCCAGCGCGGCGGACGTGGACCAGATGGTGGTCTCGGTGGGGCCGTAGACGTTGAGCACCGAGCGGGCCGCCGCGGCCAGGTCGGCGGCGAGCGGGGCGCTGACCGCCTCGCCGCCGGTGATCGCGCGGACGCCGCGCAGGGCGGTGGGGTCCGCGTCCAGCAGGGCCCGCCACAGGCTCGGGGTGGCCTGCATCACGTCGACGCGTTCGGCCGTGACCAGCGCCGCCAGCGCCTGTGCGTCGCGCACCGCCGCCCGGTCGGCGAGCACCACCTCGGCGCCCGACAGCAGCGGGACCAGCAGTTCCAGGTTGGCCATGTCGAAGCCGAACGTGGTGGTCGCCAGGAACCGCTCCCCCGGCTCGACGGCGAGCCGGCCGCGCATGTCGGCCAGCAGGTTGCGCAGCGCGCCGTGCGGCACGGTGACGCCCTTGGGGCGGCCGGTCGAGCCGGAGGTGTAGATGGTGTACGCCGCGTGCTCCGGCAGCAGCCCGGCGGGCTCGGCGGGGGCCGGCGCCGCCGGGGCGTCCGGCCGGTCCAGCTCCTGGGTGAGGAACCGGGCGACGTCGGTGTCGGGCAGCTCGGCGGAGGTCGCCGCGTCGGTGATCACCAGCAGCGGACGCGCGTCCTGGAGCATGTAGCGGATGCGCTCGGCCGGATGGTCGGGGTCCAGCGGCAGATAGGCCGCCCCGGCGCGGACCACCGCGAGCGCGGCGACCACCAGGTCGGCCACCCGGGGCAGCGCGACGCCGATCACCGTCTCCGGGCCGGCGCCCCGGGCGAGCAGCGCGGCGGCCAGCGCGCCCGCCCGCGCGTCCAGTTGGCGGTAGGTGAGGGCGTGGGTGCCGCAGCGCAGGGCCGGCCGGTCCGGGTGGTGGCGCACCGACTCGGCGAACAGGCCGGGCAGCAGCGCGTCCGGTACGGCGGCGCGGGTGGCGTTGCGCTCGACGAGGATGCGGCGGCGCTCCTCCGGTGCGAGCAGCGTGATCGCGCCCAGCCTCTCGTCCGGCCGGTCGGCGACCGCGCGCAGCAGCCCGGTCAGCCGTTCGGTCAGCTCCTCGGCCGAGGCCCGGGTGAACAGGTCGGCGCTGAAGACCAGGACGCCGGCGATGCCGTCCGGGTCGCCGTCCGCCCGCCGTTCGAACAGGTCGAAGGCGAGGTCCACCTTGGGCCGGGTGGTGCTGAGCGGCTCCTCGCGGGAGGTGAGGCCGGGCAGGTCCGCCGCCGGGGCGCCGTCGTCCGCGGTGAACTGCACCAGCACCTGGAACAGCGGGTGCCGGGCCAGCGACCGGGCCGGGTTCAGCTCCTCCACGAGGAACTCGAACGGCACGTCCTGGCGGGCGTAGGCGGCCAGGTCGGTCTCCCGGACCCGGTCCAGCAGCTCCGCGAAGCTCGGGTCGCCGCCGGTGTCGGTGCGCAGCACCAGGGTGTTGACGAAGAACCCGACCATCTCGTGCAGGCCCTCGTCGTCACGGCCGGCGACCGTGCTGCCCAGCGGGATGTCGGTGCCCGCCCCCAGCTTGGTGAGCAGGGCGGCGACGGCGGCCTGCAGGACCATGAACAGGGTGCTGTTGTGCCGCTGGGCCAGGTCGGCCAGCGCGCGGTGCAGATCGGCGCCGAGGTCGAAGCGGACCATGTCGCCGGTGTGGCCGGGGACCGCGGGCCGGGGGAAGTCGCGCGGCAGCTCCAGCTCATCCGGCAGGTCGGCCAGCACCTCGCGCCACTCGGCCAGTTGCGCGGAGAGCGGGCCGTCCGGGTCCCGTTCGGAGCCGAACAGGTCCCGCTGCCAGACCGCGAAGTCCGTGTACTGCAGCGGCTCCGGCGCCCAGCCCGGGTCCCGGCCCGCCAGCCGCGCGGTGTACGCCTCGGCGAACTGCCGCATCAGCGGCCCGGTCGACACCCCGTCCAGCGCGATGTGGTGGAAGACCGTCAGCGACACCGACTCGCCGTCGTCGAGCCGGTACAGGACGGCCCGTACCGGGCACTCGGTCTCCAGGTCGAAGCCGCGGTCGACCTCGCGGGCCAGCTCGGCGGCGAGCGCGGCGGCCGGCAGGTCCACCACCCGCAACCGGGGCCGGAAGCCGGGCCGGGGCACCTGGTGCGGGACCCCGTCGGCGTCCTGCGGGAAGACCGTGTGCAGGACCTGGTGGCGGGCCACCACGTCACCGAGGGCCGCCTCGAAGGCCGCCGGGTCGGGCACGCCCGAGTAGCGCACCGCCTTGGGCACGTTGTAAGTGCCGGTGCCGCCCTCGGACATGTGGTTGAGGAACCAGAGCCGGCGCTGCGCGAACGACAGCGGCCAGTGCTCCCCCTCGGCGAGCGGCGGCGCGGGCCGCAGCGGCGGCCGGTCGGTGCGCTCGGCCTCGGGCAGCAGCGCGGCCAGCGCGGCCGGGGTGCGGGCCTCGAACAGGGCGCGCACCGGCAGGCCGACGCCGGTCTCGGCGCGCAGCCGGCCCAGGGCGTAGATGGCCAGCAGCGAGTGCCCGCCCAGCTCGAAGAAATCGTCGTCGATGCCCAGGCCGGTCCGGCCGAGGACGTCCGCGAACACGGCGCACACCAGCCGCTCCATCGGGGTCCGCGGGGCCCGGCTCTCCCCGGCGGCCTCGGGCTCGGCCCCGCTCAGCGCGGCGCGGTCCAGCTTGCCGTCGGCGGTCAGCGGCAGCGCGTCCAGCGGGACCACCGCCGCCGGCACCATGTGGTCGGGCAGGACGGCGGCGAGGTCGGCCCGGACGACGGCGGGCTCCGGCAGCGGCGCGCCCGGGACCGGGACGACGTACCCGGACAGCCGGGTGCCGTCGGCGTCGCCGGTCACGCGCACCGCGGCCTCGCGGACGTAGGGCAGCGCGCGCAGCGCGGCCTCGATCTCGCCGGGTTCGACGCGGAAGCCGCGTACCTGGATCTGGTCGTGGCGCCGGCCGAGGAACTCCAGGTGGCCGTCGGCGCCCCAGCGGACCAGGTCGCCGGTGCGGTGCAGGCGGCGGCCGTCCGCCGCGTCCGGGTCGGCCACGAACGCGGTCGCGGTCGGCGCGGGCAGGCCCGGGTAGCCGATGCCGACCCCGGGGCCGCCGACGTAGAGGTCGCCGGGCACGCCGGTGGGGACCGGGCGCAGGTCGGGGCCGAGGACGTGCAGCGTGGTGTTGCGCGCGGGCCGGCCGACCGGCACCCGGCGGTTGGCCGGCAGCGGGGCGCGGAGCACGGCGTGGGCGACGTCGCCGGCGTACTCGGCCAGGCCGTAGCGGTTGAGCAGCGGCACGTGCGGGAACCGGGTCAGCCAGCGGTCGCACAGGTCGCGCGGCAGGGCCTCGCCGGTGACCGCCAGCAGGCGCAGGGCCCCGGGGTCGGTTCCCGCGCCGTCGCTCTCCCAGGCGTCGAGCGCGGCCGACAGCAGGGACGGGAGCACCTCCAGTACGGTGACGCCCTCGGCCCGTACGGTCTCGAACAGGGCGCGCGGCCCGCGGGCGGCGGCCGGGCCGGCGGCCTGGACGGCGGCGCCGGCCAGCAGCGGTGCCAGCGTCTGCCCCACCGAGGTGTCGGAGCTGACCGGCGCGTGGTGCAGGACCCGGTCCGCCGGGGTCAGCCGCAGCGCCTCGGCCCGGGCCAGCAGGCGGTCGACCATGCCCGCGCGGTGCACGGCGACCGCCTTGGGCCGGCCGGTCGCGCCGGAGGTCATGACGACGTACGCCAGCGCCTGCGGGAGGTCCGTGTCCGGCGCGAGATCGGCGAGGTCGTCGGTCTGCTGCCCGAGCGGTACGGCTTCGGCCAGGACGCCGTGGTCGGCGGCCAGTTCGGTGAGGAGGTCGTCGGCGAGCACGCGGTGGGCGTCGTCGACGACCAGGTGCTCCGCCCCGCAGTCCAGCAGGGTGCCGAGCAGGGCGTCCCGGCCGGCCGTGCCGTCCAGCGGTACGTAGGCCCGGCCGGCGCCCAGCACGCCCAGGACGGCGGCGAGGTGACCGGCGCCGCGGTCGGTGAGCACGGCCACCGGTCCCTCGCCGGCCAGCCCGCGGGACACCGCGCTGGCCCGGCCGGCCAGGGCGGCGTAGCTGGTGACGGTGCCGTCCGGGTCGATCACCGCGGGGGCCTCGGGCCGGGCCGCGGCCTGGGCGCGGACGCGGGCCACCACGCCCTGGTAGGGCTCCGCGGTGACCGGGCCGCTGCCCAGCGCGCGCAGGTGGGCGCGCTCCGCCTCGGGCAGCGCGCACAGGAAGCTGAGCGGGGCGTGCGGGTCGGCGGCCGTCGCGGCCAGCAGGGCCAGGAACCGGTCGACGGTGCGCTGGGCGGTGGCGCGGGCGTACAGCTCGGTGCGGTACTCCAGGACGCCGACCATGGAGTCGGGTTCGCCGTCGCGGAAGCGCTGGTCGAGCAGGAGCGAGAGGTCGAACTTGGCGCGGCGCAGCGGGACCGGCTCGACCGCCCCGAACAGCTCGGCCGCGTCCGCGGTGGTGTCCTCCCGGCTGGTCAGGGTGAGCAGGTACTGGAACAGCGGCTGCCGGGTGAGCGAGCGGCTGGGGTTGAGCGCCTCGACCAGATGCTCGAAGGGCAGGTCCTGGTGGGCGTAGGCGGCCAGGTCGGTCTCCCGGACCCGCTCGACGAGTTCGGCGAAGGTCGGGTCGCCGCTGGTGTCGGTGCGCAGCACCAGGGTGTTGACGAAGAACCCGATCAGGTCCTCCAGCGCCTCGTCGTCCCGGCCCGCGACCGGGGTGCCGACGGGGATGTCGGTGCCCGCGCCGAGCTGGGTGAGCAGCGCGGCGAAGGCGGCCTGGACCACCATGAAGAGGCTGGCGTCCAGGTCGGCCGCGAGCCGGGTCAGCTCGCGGTGCAGCGGCGCCGGGATCTCGAACGGCAGTTCCTCACCGGCGTACTCGGCGGTGGCGGGCCGCAGGTAGTCGGTCGCCACGTCCAGGGCCTCGGGGATGTCCTTGAGGGCCTTGCGCCAGTAGTCGAGCTGCCGGGCGGAGACGCTGTCCGGGTCCTCGGGGTCGCCGAGCAGGTCGCGCTGCCACACCGCGTAGTCGGCGTACTGCACGGGCAGCGGCGTCCACTCGGGGGCGTGCCCGCCGGTGCGGGCCTCATAGGCGGTGCACAGGTCCCGGACCAGCGGGGTGATCGAGCCGCCGTCGAAGGCGATGTGGTGGATGACCAGCAGCAGGACGTGCTCGCCGCCGTCGACCTCGTACAGCACGCAGCGCAGCGGGGTCCCGGTCAGGTCGATGCGGGTGTCCGCCTGGGCGGCGAGGGCCTCGTCCAGGTCGCCGGCCGCGATCGGCACGACGGTGACCGGCAGTTCGGGCAGCGGGTCCAGGACGCGCTGTACGGCGGTGCCGCCCACGTCGGCGTAGACGGTGCGCAGCACCTCGTGGCGGGCGGCCACGTCGGCGAGGGCGGTGCGCAGCGCGGGCCGGTCGGCGGCGGTGGAGAGCCGGATGGCGATCGGCACGTTGTAGAGGCCGGCCGCCTCCTCCTCCTGCAACCGGTCCAGGAACCACAGGCGTTGCTGGGCGAAGGACAGGGGGCCGGGGGCGCCGTCCTCGCGGGGGACCGCCGCCAGCGGCGGGCGGGCCGCCGCGGCGCCGCCGATGCGCAGCGCCAGGCCGGCCACGGTCGGGGCCTCGAACAGCGCCCGGATCGGCACCTCCAGGTTGAGCATCGAGCGCAGCCGGGCGATCACCTTGGTGGCCAGCAGCGAGTGTCCGCCCAGGACGAAGAAGTCGTCGTCGATGCCGACCGAGTCCACGCCCAGCACCCGGGCGAAGACGAACGCGAGGGTCTCCTCCAGCGGGGTGCGGGGGGTGCGGCCGGCCGGCCGGGCGACGGCGCCGGGCTCGGGCAGCGCGGCGCGGTCCACCTTGCCGTTCGGGGTCAGCGGCAGGGTCTCCAGGGCGACCAGCGCGGCGGGCACCATGTAGTCGGGCAGCGCCCCGGACACGTGCTCGCGCACCAGGTCCACGTCGGGCAGTTCGCCGCCGGGTACGGGGACGACGTAGCCCACCAGCCGGGCGCCGCCGGCGTCGGCGCCGAGCACCACGGAGGCGTCGCCGACCGCGGGAGCGTCGCGCAGCGCGGCCTCGACCTCGCCGAGTTCGATCCGGTAGCCGCGCAGCTTGACCTGGTCGTCGACCCGGCCGGCGTAGTGCAGCACGCCGTGCGGGTCCCAGCGGCCCAGGTCGCCGGTGCGGTACATCCGCTCCCCGGCCGGGTCGAACGGGGAGGCCACGAACCGGGCGGCGGTCAGGCCGGGGCGGTTGAGGTAGCCGCGGGCCAGGCCGCCGCTGACGTAGATCTCCCCGGTGACCCCGGCCGGGACCGGGCGCAGCGCGGAGTCCAGGAGGTAGACGCGGTGCGCGCCCAGCGGGCGGCCGATGGCCGGGCGTTCGGGTCCGTGCAGCGGGCCGGCGGCGGTGGCGGCGAGCACGGTCTCGGTCGGTCCGTAGCCGTTGAACATCCGGACGCTGTCCGACCAGCGGGTGACGACCTCCTTCTGGCACGCCTCGCCGGCCACCACCATGGTCAGGTCGGCGGGCAGGGTGCTGCCCTCGGGCAGGGCGGCGGCGACGGCGGGCGGGAAGGCCAGCAGGTTGACCCGCTGCGCGGCGATGAGGTCGACCAGCTCGGGGCCGGGCAGCCGGCTCAGTTCGTCGGTGAGCACCAGGGTGCCGCCGCCGAGCAGGGCCATCGACCACTCCCAGATGGAGGCGTCGAAGCTGGACGGGGCGAACTGGAGCATCCGGGTGCCCGGGGCCACGTCGAAGCGTTCGATCAGGTCGAAGACCATCTTGGTGAACCCGAGGTGGTCCACCACCACGCCCTTGGGCCGTCCGGTCGAGCCGGAGGTGTAGATGACGTAGGCGGCGTCGGCGGGCAGCAGCGGCCGGGTGCGGTCGGCGTCGGTGACGGTGCCCGCCGGGCGGGCGGCGACGCGGGCCGCCCGTGCGGGGTCGTCGACCAGGATGGTCTCCCCGTCGTGCGCGGGCAGCGCGGCGGCCAGTTCGGTGGTGGTGACGACCACGGCGGGCCGGGAGTCGCCGAGCATGAAGGCGATCCGGTCCGGCGGGTACTGCGGGTCGACCGGCAGGTAGGCGGCCCCGGCCTGCTGCGCCGCCAGCAGCGACACCAGCAGTTCGGGGGTGCGCGGCAGCACCAGCGCGACCACGGTGTCCGGGCCGGCGCCGCACGCGATCAGCTCGCGGGCGGTGCGGGCGGCCCGCGCGTCCAGTTCGGCGTAGCTCATGGTGCCGCCGGTCCAGCTCAGCGCCGGGGCGTCGGGGGCGGCGGCGACCCGCTCGGCGAACAGCGTCGGTACGTCGCACACCCGGCGTTCGGCGATCGCGCCCGCCCACGGCCCGGTGAGGTCGGCGCGCTCGGCGTCGGTGAGGGCGTCGAGGGTGCCCAGCGGCCGGTCGGCGTGGCCGGTCACGGTGCCCAGCAGGCCGATCAGCCGCTGCGCCACCCGGTCGGCGGCGGCCGGGGTGAACAGGTCGGGGCGGTAGGCGAGTTGGAGCCGGATGCGGGCGCCGGGGTGCACCAGCAGGGCCATCGAGTACTCGCCGGAGAGGTCGGCGCGGATGTCGTCCACGGCCAGACCGGGCACGATCGCGCTCAGCTCCGCGAGGTCCATCGGGTAGTTCTGGATGGTCACCGAGGTGTCCAGCAGCTTGCGGATGCCGGTCAGCCGCTGGATGTCGCCGAGGCCGAGGTGCTGGTGCTCGGCCAGGCCCATCTGCTGGTCCTGCACCTCGGCGGCCACCTCGGCGAAGGTCCGGTAGGGGTCCAGGCGCACCGGCACCGGCAGGGTGTTGACGAACATGCCGACCATCTCGTCCACCCCGGCCAGGCCGGCCGGGCGCCCGGACTGCACGCTGCCGAACACCACGTCCCGGCTGCCGGTGAGGCGGCCGATCAGCAGCGCCCAGCAGCAGTGCATGACGGTGCCCAGGGTGAGGTCGCTGCGGCGGGCGAAGTCGGTGAGCGCCCCGGTCAGCTCGGCGGGCAGGTCGAAGAAGAGGTGCTCGGGGCGGACCGGCGGGGTCTCCTCGCCGTGCGGTGCGACCAGGGTCCCCTCGGTGACGTTCGCCATCGCCGACCGCCAGGCCCGTTCGGCGGTGGGCAGGTCCCGGTCGCCGAGCCAGGTCAGGTAGTCCTGGTAGGGGCGGGGGGCGGGCAGCCCGGCCGGGCCCTCGCGGTATCCGGTGAGCAGTTCGCGCATCACGATCGGGGTGGACCAGCCGTCGGCCACGATGTGGTGGAAGGTCCACAGCAGGCGGTGCCGGTCCGGGGCGAGGCGGATCAGGGTGAACCGCATCAGCGGCGGCACCGCCAGGTCGACGCCGCGTTCCCGGTCGGCGGCGGCATACTCGGCCAGCTCCGCCTCGGACGCGCCGGTCATGTCCGTCTCGTACCAGGGCAGTTCGACCGACTCGGGGACGACCTGGAGCTGTTCGCCGGTGGCGCTGTAGCGGAAGCAGCAGCGCAGGTTGACGTGCCGGTCCAGCAGGCCCGCCGCGGCGGCGCGCAGCCTGCCGGGATCGAGCGGGCCGGTGAGGTCGGCGAGCACCTGGACGTGGTAGACGTCCAGTTCGTTCTTGTGCAGGCCGGCGTGGAAGAGCATGCCCTTCTGCAGCGGGGACAGCGACAGCACGTCCTGCAACGGGCCGAGGTCGGCCTCCAGGTGCTCGATCTCCCGCTGGGTGAGGGTGCCGACGGTCAGGTCGGACGGGGTGCGGCCGCCCGCGCCCGGGGTGGCGGTGTGCGCGGCCAGCAGGTCCAGCAGCCGCAGCCACTCGGCGGCCAGTGCGTCGCCGTCGGGCAGCAGGTCGGGCAGGTAGGCCCAGTCGGCGATCAGCCGGCCGTCGCACACGGTCACCGTCACGGTGACCACCTGGCCGGCCGGGGTGGCCGGGTCCGCGGCGGCGGTCACCGGGGCCGGCAGCTCGCCGTCGAACCGCAGTCTCACCTGCGGGGTACCGCGCCGGGCGAGGACCTGGCCGGTGCCCGGGTTGAGGTGGCGCAGCGGACCGTAGCCGCAGCCGCCGTCGGGCAGCGCCCGAAGCTGTTCCTTGACCCGCTTGACGGCGTCGTCCAGGTCCGGGTCGCCGGGGGCGAGGTCCTCCACGTACGGCACGGCGGCGTCCGCGCGGACCGGGAACCCGCTGGTGCAGCGGCCGACCGTGCGGCCCAGGTCCAGGTCGCCGGCCCGGCGTTCGCGGGGGTGTCCGTCGAGTTCGACGAGGACGGCGGTGCGGCCCGCGTCGGCCTCGCCGCGGTGGGCGGAGCAGGCCAGTGCCAGGGCGGTGAGCAGCGCGTCCTCGGGGCCGGCGTGGAAGGCCGCGGGCAGCGCGGACAGCAGCGCGGCGCTGGTCCCGACGGACACCTCCTGGCGCAGGTGGCGCAGGGCGCCCGTGGTGTGCCGGGCCGGGTCCAGTACGGCGTCGGGCAGCAACTGGGCGTCGGCGTCGAGCTGTTCCGTCCACAGCGGCAGCTCCCGCACCCGGCGGGCGGCGCGCGCCTGCCCGGCCAGTTCGGCCGCCCAGGTCCGGTACGCGGTCGGCGCCTCGCCGGCTACCGGCAGGCGTCCGGCGACGGCGTCGCGGCACCCGGCGAGCAGGTCGTCCACGAGGATCCGCCAGGAGGCGGCGTCCACGGCCAGTTCGTGCGCCAGCACCAGCACGCGCCGCCCGGTGAGCACCACCTGCAGGGCGATGCCCTGGTCCAGCGCCAGCCGGTCCCGGGCGGCGGCGGCCAGCGCGGCCGGGTCGGCGTCCGCGGCGGCCTCGGTGACCAGCAGTTCGGCGGGGACCGCCGCGGCCGGGCGCAGCTCCGCCGTCAGCAGGCCCTCGAACGGCTCGGTCAGGCAGAGCCGCAGCGCCTCGTGCCGGTCCAGCAGCGCCCGTACGGCCGCGGTCAGCGCGGCCAGGTCGGTGCCTTCCGGGGCGTCCACCAGCAGGTACCCGCCGAGCCGTGCGGCGGGGCCCGGCAGCGCTCCGGCCCGGTCGCGCAGGCGGTGCGCCGCGGGGGTCAGCTCGACATCGCGCACGTCGTACTCTCCGCCCGCGACGGCTGTCTCCGGCTGTGTCACGATGTCTCCCTAGCGTTGGGTCCGCAGTGGTCCACCAGGGCGCGCAGCGCCCGGAACCAGGTGTGCGCGATGTCCTCGGCGTCCGCGTCGTCGAACAGCCGGCCCGCCCAGAGCCAGTCGGCCACCAGGTGCGGCCCGTCCGGCCGGTCCTCGGTGACCGGGGTGACGGCCAGGACGTGCCGCAGGGGCATGTCGGTGCTGGTGGCGGTGGCGATCACGGCGCCGTCGCCGTCCAGTCGCCAGGCGCCCGTCCCGGTCCCGGCGGTGAACCGCCCCAGGTAGTTCAGGCCCAGCTCGGGCGGTGCGAACCGGGCCAGCGCCGCCTCCGTCTGGGCGTTGAGGTGGCGCAGCAGGCCGTAGCCCAGGCCGCGGTCGGGGAGGGCGTGGCTGCGGGCCGCGAGCCGCCGCAGCGCGGGGCCCGCGAACAGGTCCTCGGGGCCGGGTGCCGCGCCGTCCGCCGTCAGGTCCACCCGGACCGGGAAGACGCTGGTGAACCAGCCCACCGTACGGGCCAGATCCTCGTCGGCGAGCGGTTCGCGGCCGTGCCCCTCCAGCTCCACCAGGACCTGCCCGGCGCTGTCGCCCCGGCGGTGCCGCCAGTCGGTGACGGCGAGGCCCAGCGCGGTCAGCAGCACGTCGTTGACCTCGACGCCCAGGGCGGCCGGGAGGACGCCGAGCAGGGGCGCGGTGGTCTCCGGCGGCAGTTCCAGGCGCAGGCGGCGCGCGGTGGCGTAGGTGTCGCGCCCCGGGTCCAGCGGCCGGACGGCCAGCGGCGGGCCCGGGTCGCTCACCTGGTCCAGCCAGAGCGGGAACTCCGCGAGCCGGGACCGGGAGCGGGCGTTGCGGCCCAGGGTGCGGCACCACTGGCGGTAGGAGGTGCCGACGGGGGCGAGCGCGATCTCCTCGTCCGCCGCCGCGGCCTCCCACGCCTCGCGCAGGTCGGGCACGAGCACCCGCCAGGACACACCGTCCACGCACAGGTGGTTGACCAGCCAGAGCAGCCGGTCGGGGGTGCCGTCGGCGCCGCGCACCAGCACCGCCTGGGTGACCAGCCCGCGTTCGGGGTCCAGCCGGGCCTGGGCCGCCGCGGCGAGGGCCGGGACCGGCGCGGCGGCCGTCTCGGTGAGCACGTCGCCGGCCTTGACCGACCCGGGCGGCAGGGTCTCCATCAGCCACTGGCCGGGCACCGGGGCGCTCACCTGGGTGCGCAGCGCGTCGTGGTGGTCGAGGACGGCCTGGAGCGCGCGGCCGAGCCGGTCGGCGTCCACACCGGGCGGGATCTCGACGACGACGTACTGGCCGTAGCGGCGCACCGCCTCGGGCAGGCCGTCCCCGGCCAGCGGCGCGAGGTCGGCGCGGAGCTGGGCGGTGACCGGCGGCAGTTCGACCTCGCCGACGCCGTCCGCCGGGCGGGCCGGGGTCTGCCGGGCCGGTACCGCGGCGGCGGCGATGGCGGCCGGGGTCTTCAACTGGAAGATCTGCCGGGGGGTGACCAGCAGGCCCTCCCGGCCGATCCGGCCGGAGACCTGGATGGAGACGATGCTGTCCCCGCCCAGGTCGAAGAAGTTGTCGTCCGGGCCGATCGCGGGCAGGGCGAGCGCCTCGGCGAACAGGCGGCACAGCAGTTCCTCGCGCTCGGTCGCCGGTTTCCGGCCGGTGCCCGCCCGCGCCCCGCCGTTGGGGGCCGGTTCGGGCAGCGCCTTGCGGTCCACCTTGCCGTGCGCGGTCAGCGGCAGCGCCTCCAGCGGCACCAGCACGGACGGCACCATGTACTCGGGCAGCACCCCGGCGAGTTCCTCGCGCAGGGCCGCCGGGTCGGCGCCGGTGGCGTCCGCGGGCACCACGTAGCCGACCAGCCGCTGTCCGCCCAGGTCGCCGAGGACGGCCGCGGCGGCGTCCCGCACCCCGGGCAGGGCCTGCAGGGCGGCCTCCACCTCGGCCAGTTCGATGCGGTTGCCGCGCAGCTTGACCTGGTGGTCGCGGCGCTCGACGAACTCGAGCTGTCCGCCGGCCCGCCACACCACCCGGTCGCCGGTGCGGTACATCCGGGCGCCGCCGCCCGCGAAGGGGTCGGGCAGGAAGGCCGCCGCGGTCTTGGCCGGGTCGCCGAGGTAGCCGCGGCCGACGCCGTGGCCGCCGACGTACAGCTCGCCGATGGCGCCGCGGGGCAGCGGGGCCAGGTCGTCGCCCAGCACGTACAGCGCGGTGTTGCGGACCGCGCGGCCGATCGGGACCCGGTGCCGGGCGGGTGCGGCGGTGCCGTCCCCGGCGGTGAGCACGGCGTGCGTGACGTCGTCGGAGCACTCGGTGGGGCCGTAGGCGTTGATCACGGGCACCGCCGGTTCGCGTGCGAACCAGCGGCGGCACAGGTCGGCGGGCATCGCCTCGCCGGTGACCAGGAGGCGGCGCAGGGTGTGCAGGCGGGGGCCGTCGCCCAGGGCGTCCCAGGAGTCCAGCGCGGCGCGCAGCAGCGACGGCACCACCTCGACCACGGTGACGCCCTCGGCCACGGCCAGCGGGAAGAGCAGGTTGGGGTCGCCGGCCACCTCGCGGGAGACGATGCGCACCCGGCCGCCGGCCAGCAGGCCCGCCAGCATCTGCCAGACGGAGATGTCGAAGGTGAGCGGCGCGTTCATCAGCACCGTGTCGTCCGGGGTCAGGGCCAGGTCCTCGACCTTGGCGCGCAGGTGGTTGACCATGCCGCCGTGGTGCACCATCGCGCCCTTCGGCGTCCCGGTGGAGCCGGAGGTGAAGATGACGTACGCCAGTTCGTCCGGGTCCTCGGGCAGTGCGGCGAGGTCGGGGTCCTCGGTGTCGTCCAGCGGCACGACGCGGGTGCCGGTGCCGGCGGTGACCCGGGCGGCCAGGTCGCGGTGTGCGGCGTCCACCAGCAGCAGGCCGATCCCGTTCGCCGCGAGCAGCCCGGCGGTGCGCGCGACGGGGGCCCGGACGTCCAGCGGTACGTAGGCTCCGCCCGCGCCCCAGACGCCGAGCACACCGGCGACGAACGCGGCGCCCGGCCCGGCGAGCATCCCGACCAGCCCGGCGCCGGGCAGTCGCCGGGTCACCGCGTTGGCGCGGGCGGCGAGTTGGGCGTACGTGGTCCGGCGGGGCGCGTCGGGCGGGCCGTCGACCAGGGCGACCGCGTCGGGCTGCCGCGCGGCGAGCGCGCGGATCGTCCCGGCCACGCTCCGGTAGGGCTCCTCGCGGACCGGACCGGCGGACATCCGCCGGTAGTCGCCGGCCTCGGCGGGGTCGAACAGCGGCACCTCCCCGACGGGGGTGTGCGCCGGGGCGGCGGCGAACCGGTCGAGGAACGCGGCGAACCGGTCGAGGTGGTCGGTGACCTCGTCCGGGTCGTACAGGTCCGGGTTGCCGTTGACGCTGAGCCGCAGGTTCGCGCCGGGGTTGTCGACGGTGGTGACCATCAGGTCGCCGACCAGGCCGGTGGTGAGGTTCTCGACCGTCGCCGTGCAGGGGCCGAGGTCCAGCTCGGTCAGCAGCGGCAGCATGTTGACGAACGGGCCGACCGGCCACCGGTCGTCGGCCCGCAGCCCGAGGTCGCGGCGGACGGCGCCGACCCGGTAGCGCTGGTGGCGCAGCAGCCCGCCGAGGTCGGCGGCGGTCCGGCGGAGCAGCTCGGGGCGGCCCGCCGCCCGGTCGATCCGCACGCCCAGCGGCAGGAAGTTGGCGGTCATGCCGGGGATCTTCAGGGCGGCGGCGCTGGTGCGGGCGCTGGCCGCGACGGTCAGCGTGACCTCCGGGGCGCCGGTGACCCGGTGGGTGTAGAGGGCGGTCGCGGCCATCAGCAGCGCCCCGGTGCTCACCTTGGCGTCGGCGGCGGCGGCGCGTACGGTGCCGGAGACCCGTTCGTCGAGGACGCGGGTCCGGCGCAGGAAGGCGCGGGGCAGCGAGTCCACCGGCGAGCGGGTGGAGAGCGTGGCCGGTGCGGTGGGGCGGGGGAACCGGTCGCGCCAGTAGGCGCGGTCCCGCTCCTCGAACCGGGAGCCGAGGTAGGACTCCTCCTCCTCGATCAGCAGGCGCAGCGGCGGCAGCGCGCCCCGGTCGGTGCCGGTGCCGGTGGCCCGGCCGGCGTAGATCTCCGCGAACCGGCGCCAGTAGACGACGTGGCTGTAGCCGTCGCTGATCGCGTGGTGGATGCACAGGTAGAGCTGGGTGCGGGCGGGGCCCAGCTTCAGCACGGCCAGCCGCATCAGCGGGAAGTCGGCCAGGGTGAAGGGGCGCAGCAGGTCGGCGTCCATCCAGCGCCGGGCGGCGGCCTCGGGGTCCGCCTCGGCACAGAGGTCGTGCCAGGTCAGCGGCAGCTCGGGCAGCGGCTGGACGGACTGCCGGGGCAGCCCGTCGCGTTCCGTGAACCGGATGCGGGTGCACTCGGCCTCGTCCACGAGCTGCCGTACGGACGCCTCCAGCACGCCGGGGTCGACGGGGCCGCTGATGTCCACGCAGACACCGGAGTTGTAGGCGGGGGTGCCGCCGGAGAACTGCTCGTCGTACCAGATCTCCGCCTGGCCCGGCATCAGCGGGAACACCGTCCGCTGCTGCTGCGCTGAGGTCACGGCTGCCTCCTCGTGGTGGCGTTCCGCTCCACGGACGGCGCCAGCGCGCCGGTCCCGAAGTGCTCGGTCACCCATTCGTCGTCGTAGATGGTGTCCAGGTAGCGCTCGCCGAGGTCGGGCGCGATGGCGACGGCGGTGAGGTCCCCGTCCGGCGCGTGCTCCCCCAGCCAGCGCAGCGCGCCGGCCACCACGGTCCCGGTCGAGCCGCCGAACAGGAATCCGTTGCGCTGCATCGTCCGGCAGGCGCGTACGGTGTCCAGCTCGGCCACGAGGACCACCTCGTCGACGTAGGACCGGTCCAGCAGGGCGGGCCGCACCGCGGTGCCCAGGCCCGGGATCAGCCGGGGCGCGGGCGGGAACCCGAAGGTGATCGACCCTTCCGCGTCGATCACCACGATCCGCACCGACGGCTTCTCCTCGTGCAGGTAGCGGGCGCAGCCCATCAGCGTCCCGGTGGTGCCCGCGCCGACGAACAGCACGTCCAGTTCGGGGAACTGCTTGAGGATCTCCGGGCCGGTGGTGCGCGCGTGCGCCAGCCAGTTCGCCGGGTTGCTGTACTGGTCGAGCCAGACGTACCGGTCGTCGTCCTGGCACATCTGCTGGACGCGGGCGAGCCGGGCGCCGAGCAGGCCGGCCTCCGGGTGCGGTTCGGTGACCACGTGCACCTGGGCGCCGTGCGCCCGCATCAGCCGCTGGGCGCTCAGCGTGCAGCGGGCGTCGGTGACGCACACGAAGCCGTAGCCGCAGCTCGCGGCGACGATGCTCAGGGCGACGCCGAGGTTGCCCGAGGAGCTCTCCACGATGGTCTTGCCGGGGCCGAGCACGCCGGCCCGTTCGGCGGCGCCGATCATCTCCAGGGCCGCCTTCAGTTTGACCGAGCCCGCGAAGTTGAAGCCCTCGCACTTGAGGTAGAGGGACTGTCCGAACATGGGCCGCATGGCCACGTAGAGGTCCCCGACGTTGAACTCCTCGGGTCGGGTGATCACCGTCATCGCGTCTCCCGGAAGTCCGCCATTGTTTTTCCGCGCCCGGGAATTAGCCGTTGGCTCCGACCCCCGGAAATTATCGCCATCTGTCCCGAACCCCTACTCCCTGATTCGCGATTCTCGACGATGATTGCTGGCCGCGCTGACAGGGCGATGACGCAGCACTGACGGGCCTCTCTGACCAGGCAATATAGAGGGAATAAAGGCTTCCGCAGGGAGCATCCGCCGGTATTTGTTGACACTCGCAGATACCCGTGAGAAATTCAGCGAACGCCTCTGGAATAGGCGGTTCTCGCATTCAGCAAAACGAATGAGCCGGCGTCGTGCGACGGCGCGGAAAGGGTGAGCAGTGGTAGAGGATCACCGCATCAAGCGGGTCGTCGTCCTCGGTGGCGGAACGGCCGGGTGGATGTCCGCCTCGTACCTCGGCAAGGCGCTCGGTCCGGACGTGACCATCACGGTGCTGGAGGCGCCGCAGGTGGGCCGAATCGGCGTCGGCGAGGCGACGGTGCCGAACCTGCACAAGACGTTCTTCGACTTCCTCGGCTTCACCGAGGAAGAGTGGATGCGCGAGTGCAACGCCAGCTTCAAGATGGGCATCAAGTTCACCAACTGGCGCACCCCGGGTGAGGGGCAGGCGACCCCGCGCCCGCTGGGCGACGGAACGGACCACTTCTACCACCTGTTCGGCCTGCTGGCGAACTCGGACAACCTGCCGATCTCGCACCACTGGACGCAGCAGAAGCTGACCGGCCAGACCGACGAGCCGTTCGACTACGCCTGTTACCGCGAGCCCCCGGTCATGGACCGGAAGCTGTCGCCGCGGTTCATGGACGGCACCAAGTGGACCAACTACGCCTGGCACTTCGACGCCAACCTGGTCGCCGCCTTCCTGTGCCGGTTCGCGGTGCAGAAGCAGGGCGCGATCCACATCCAGGACAAGATGACCGGCGCCGAGGTCGACGAGCGCGGGTACATCACCTCGATCAAAACCGAGACCGGGCGGGTCATCGAGGGCGACCTGTTCATCGACTGCTCCGGGTTCCGCGCCCTGCTGATCAACGGCGTGATGCGCGAGCCGTTCCTGGACATGAGCGACCACCTGCTCAACGACAGCGCGGTGGCCACCGCCGTCGAGCACGACGACGAGGCCGAGGGCGTCGAGCCGTACACCGGCTCCATCGCCATGTCCTCGGGCTGGGCCTGGAAGATCCCCATGCTGGGCCGGTTCGGCACCGGGTACGTGTTCTCCAGCCGCTTCCAGTCGCGCGACGACGCCACCCTGGAGTTCTGCCGGATGTGGGGGCTCGACCCGGAGACCCAGCCGCTGAACCAGATCAAGTTCCGGGTCGGCCGCAACCGCCGCGCCTGGGTGCGCAACTGCGTCAGCATCGGCCTGGCCTCCTGCTTCGTGGAGCCGCTGGAGTCCACCGGCATCTACTTCACCTACGCGGCGCTGTACCAACTGGCGAAGCACTTCCCGGACAAGCGGTTCGACCCGATCCTGCAGCGCCGGTTCAACGCCGAGATCGAGACGATGTTCGACGACACCCGGGACTTCCTCCAGGCCCACTTCAGCTTCGCGCCGCGCAACGACACGGCGTTCTGGCGGGCCTGCAAGGACCTGGAGCTGTCCGACGACATCAAGGAGAAGATGGAGATGTACCGGGTGGGTCTCCCGGTGAACATGCCCATCACCGACGAGTCGACCTACTACGGCAACTTCGACGCCGAGTTCCGCAACTTCTGGAACAACAGCAACTACTACTGCATCTTCGCCGGCCTGGACCATCTGCCGGACCAGACGCTGCCGATGCTGGCGGCCCGGCCGGACATGATGGACCGCGCCCAGCCGGTGTTCGACGGCATCAAGGCCAAGCAGCGGGAGCTGCTGGACACCCTGCCGTCGACCTACGACTACCTGCGCAAGCTGCACGGCAGGACGAGTTAGCGGAAGGACACCGGCCGCGCGGCCGGTGCGCACCGAGGGCCAGGAGCCGGTCGGACGGCTCCTGGCCCTCGGTGTCGTCGGCCCGGGTCAGCGGGACGCGATGGGCCACCAGGTGATGTTCGTCCAGGGGGCGCAGTCGGAGGTGTCCGCGGTGCCCCGGCAGACCGTCACGTACCCGGTGGTGAGGTAGTCGTAGCGCTGCCGCGCGGCGACGGCGGCGGTCCCCGGGCCGCAGAGCTCGGCCCGCTTGGTGACCGGGCCGGCCGAGAAGTCGCGGAAGAAGCGGGTCCACACCGCGTAGCAGCCGCTGCCGGTGTTGGTGAGGGTGCCGCTGACCACGAGGTCCGGGGAGGACGGGTACTGGGTGGGCTCGGTCCACCGCTCCCCGGCGGCGCTCGCCGTGTCCAGGGACACCGACCAGGGGACGGTGGCCGCCGCCCGGGCCGGCGCGTCGGCGGCGACGGGACCGGCCGTCGCGGCCAGCAGACCCACGGCGGCCACGGCCGCGGCCGCCCAGATGCGGGTACGTGTCATGGTGATCGACTCCGTTCGTCTCGGAAGGGGCTCCCGGGACCGGCCCGGAAGCGGGTGTTCTCCGGAAGGGCCCGCGCGGCCGGGTGCCGTACCGGCCGGGGACCCGGGGCGGTACGCGGGGCGCGCGGGGCACCGCACGCCCGCCCCGCGCACGCGCCCGGCACCCCGCCCCGCATACGCGCCCGGCACCCCGGCCCGTGCGGGAGCGCGGTGCCGGGGTGCCGGTGCGGGCGTGCGGGCCGGTCAGGCGGGGCGGCCCAGCAGGGCGCAGCCCACCGTGCCGTCGCGGTCGATGCCGGTGACCAGGGCCAGGTCCCCGCGCTCCGGCCAGTACCGCTCGGCGGCCAGCGCCGCCGACATCTGCAGCGCCGCCGACGCGGCGAACGCGTCGCCCAGCAGCGGCCGGCAGCGCAGCCGGTGCGGCGCGTGCGCGCCGGTCACCTCGTCCAGGGCGGCGTCCTCCTGCTCCGCGTCCTCCCCCAGCGGCGCGACCAGCCGGATCCGGTCGGCGGTGGCGCCCGCCTTGGCCAGCGCGGCCCGTACGCAGGCGGCGAGTTCGGCCCCGGCCGTCCCGGGCTCCCCGGCCGCCCGGACGTGCGTCGCCTCGACCGTGGCCACCGGGACGCGCCCGGCCCGCGCCGCGTCGGCCGCCGGTTCCAGCAGCGCGACCACGCAGCCCTCGCCCAGCGCGGCGGCCGTACCGTCCGGTCCGCCCGCCGCCTCCACCAGCATCGCCCGCGCGGGCGAGTACTCCTCGGTGGCGCCGACCAGCAGCTTCCGGCAGTGCCCGCCGCGGAACAGCCGGGCCGCGTAGCCCAGCGCCAGCAGCCCGGCCAGCCGGCCGCCGGCGACGGTGGTGTTGGGGCCCTTGAGGCGGTGCCAGATCGCGCTCTGCCCGGCGGCCCGGTTGAGGAAGGTGTCCGGGAAGCGCAGCGCGTCCACGTGGTAGGGCCGGGACGCGGTGAGCGCCCCCTGGGTGAAGTCCACGGCGGCCTGCACATTGCCCTGGCCGACGCCGAGCACCAGCCCGATGGCCGCCGGGTCCTCGACGACCTCGGGGCCGAGTTCGCGCAGCAGCAGGTCGATGGCGGTCACGGCGAACGCCGTGGAGCGGGACATCGTACGGGTGCCCTTGCGCCCCAGGTGGTCCGCGGCCCGGAACTCCGGCACGGTCACGGCCGGGCGCCCGTCCCGTTCCGCCGCCGGGCGGCCGGACAACACCCCCTCGCGCAGGGCCTCGCGGCCCACCCCGTAGCCGGTCACGGCGGACCACCCCGACAGCACCAGGGCCGGCCGGCCGGTGTCCGCCGCGCCCGGGCCCAGCGGCCCGGTCGCCTCGATCGTCGTCGTCACGTCGTCTCCCGGTGCCGGCCGAGCAGCAGGACCACGTTGTTGCCGGCGAACGCGAGCGCGTTGTTCTGCACCACGTTCAGTTCGGCCGGGCGCGCGTGGTTGGGCACGCAGTCCAGCCCGCAGTCGGGGTCGGTGTGCTCGTGGTTGATGGTGGGCGGTACGAAGCCCTCGCGGACGGCGAGCGCGCAGGCGACCGCGGCCAGCGCGCTGGCCCCGCCCATCGCGTGCCCGATCATGCTCTTCACCGACACCGTCGGCGGCGGGTCGGCGAACACCTGGCGGATCGCGCCGGTCTCCACCACGTCGTTGGTCGGGGTGCCGGTGCCGTGCGCCGAGATCAGGTCCACGTCCTCGGGCTTGATTCCGGCGTTGCGGTGCGCCAGCCGGATGCACCGGGCCAGGCTGTCCTGGTCCGGGGCGACCGCGTGCTGGGCGTCGCAGTTGAGCCCGTAGCCGAGCACCTCGGCGTAGATCCGCGCCCCCCGGGCCCGCGCCGAGCGCAGCGTCTCCAGGGCCAGGATGCCGCTGCCCTCGCTGACCAGCAGGCCCTTGCGGTCCCGGTCGAAGGGCTGGCACTTCTCGGGGGCGATGGTGCCGAACCGGTAGAACCCGGTGAACGTCTTGCGGCACACGGCGTCCGCGCCGCCGCACAGCGCGAACTCCACGTCCCCGGCGCGCAGCGCGTCGAAGGCGCTGCCGATCGCGTAGTTGCCCGCCGCGCAGGCCGTGCCGAGCGTCATCGCCTCCACGTCGCGCAGCCCCAGTTCGCGGACCACGCCCGTGGCGAGCCGCCCCGGGTCGACACGCCCGGCCAGCGCGGGGTCGAGCGCCCCGGCGCCGCCGGCCAGGTGCTGCCCGGCCAGCGTGTCCAGGTCGTTGTTCTCGCCGTCGCTGGTGCCGACGGAGACGAGAACCCGGCGGCGCCGCAGCTCCGCGACGTCCAGCCCGGCGTCCGCGAGGGCCATCCGGGCGCCGGCGGCCGCGAACCGGGTGGCCCGGCCGGCCTCGGCCGGCTCCAGGCGCTCCAGCCACCGGCCCGGGTCGAACCCGGTCACCTCGCAGCCGACCGAGTGCGCGAAGCCGGTGGTGTCGAAGGCCGTGATGGGCTTGGCCCCGCTGCGCCCCTCGCGCAGCCCGGCGCAGAACTCGGCGGCCCCGGTGCCGATGCTGCTGACCACGCCCAGGCCGGTGATCACCACTCTTTCCCTGTCCCCGTCCGCGTTCACTTCGCCCTCCTCGCGTCGTGGAACCGGATCAGCGGTTCTCGGCGAGGGCCTCGCCCACCACCGCGTACACGTTCTCCAGGTCGTCCATCTGGTCGACCTTCCAGCCGTCCAGCTCGATGTCGAAGGTCCGCTCCAGCGTGGCGCCGAGGGCCACCAGCGCCATCGAGTCGGCGCCGTAGGCCCCGGTGAACGACCCGGTGGGGGTGATCTCCTCCGGTTCGACCTCCAGCACCTCGCACACCACGTCCTTGACGCGGGCGCGCGCCTCCTCGGGCAGGGCGGTCTCGGGCAGGGGTGCGGTCATGGCAGTGCCTCCTGTGAGGTGGGTCGGGGCGCGGACGGGATGCCGGGCCCCGCGGGTGCCGGTCCGGCCGCCGCTCAGCGGACGGCGGGTTCCGGGAGCACCGGGTGCCCGGCGCCGGCCGGCGCGCGTTCGCGGGCCGGGCCGAGCAGCGCGGGATCGGAGCGCAGGATCGCGAGCATCACCTCGCGCAGCAGCGCGCCCGGGTCGACGCCGAGCGAGCCTTGCAGCAGTGCCCTGCCCTCCTCGTACACGGCCAGGGCGTCCGCCTGGCGGTGGCAGCGGTACAGGGCCGTCATGAGCTGCGCGCGGAACCGCTCCTGCAACGGGTACGCGCGGACCGTCCGGGTCAGCTCCGGCACCAGCGCGGCGTGCCCGCCGAGCGCGAGGCCGGCCTCGAACCGGCCGTGCAGCGCGGTGATCCGGGCCTCCTCCAGGTGCGGTCGCACCGCGTCGGCGAGCGGCGCGCAGACATCGGCGAGCGCGGGGCCGCGCCACAGCGACAGCGCCGAGTCGAGCAGCGAGACGGCCCCCCGGTGGTCGCCCGCGGCCAGCGCCCGGTGCCCGCGCCGCGACCGGTCGGTGAACTCGGCCAGGTCGAACCAGGCGGACCCGGTCTCCATGAGGTAGCCCGGCGACCGGCGGGTGATCCGCGCGTGCGGTGCGAGCAGCTTCCGCAGCCGGGAGACGTAGGTGTAGATCTGGGCGTTCATGGTGGCGGGCGCCCGGTGGCCCCACAGGTGGTCGCCCAACTGCGAGTCGTAGACCACCTGGTCGCCGGCGAGCAGCAGGGCGCTCAGTACGGTGCGCGGCTTGGCGCCGGGCAGCGGCAGCGGGCGCCCCTCGTGCCGCGCCTCGACCTGCCCGAGAATTCGGTACTCCACGCACACCCCCGGCGTTCCGGCCCCGTCCCCGCAGAAGGGCTCGTCCGCGGAACCCTACGGAGCCCCGATGACACGCCGGTGACGGCGCACTGACGGCACACGGCCCCGGGTGCCGCCGCCGGTCCGGGCGTGCCGACGCGCCGGCCCGGCGCCGCGCGGGCGGCGGCGCCGGGCCGGTGGGGGCGTCGGGGTCAGCGGGCGGTGCGGGTGTGGACGTGCTCCACGAGCCGAGTCAGCGCGTCCGGGTCGGTGGTGGGCAGGACGCCGTGGCCGAGGTTGAAGACATGGCCCTCCAGGTCCGCCGCGGCGGTGAGGATCTCGTCGGTCTTGGCCTCGACGGCCGCGCGGGAGGAGAACAGGACGGCCGGGTCGAGGTTGCCCTGGAGCGCCTTGCCGGGGCCGACCCGGCGGGCCGCCTCGTCCAGCGGGACCCGCCAGTCGACGCCCACCACGTCCGCGCCGGCCTCGCCCATCAGGCCCAGGAGTTCGCCGGTGCCGACGCCGAAGTGGATGCGCGGCACGCCGTACCCGGCGACCGCCTCGAAGACCTTCGCGGAGGCGGGCATCACCGAGCGGCGGTAGTCGGCCGGAGCGAGCGCGCCGACCCAGGAGTCGAACAACTGGACGGCGCTGGCGCCCGCCTCGATCTGCACCTTCAGGAAGGCGGCCGTGATGTCGGCGAGGCGGTCCAGCAGGTCGGCCCAGAGCCGCGGGTCGCCGTACATCAGCGCCTTGGTGTTCTCGTGGTTGCGGGACGGGCCGCCCTCCACCAGATAGCTGGCCAGGGTGAAGGGGGCGCCCGCGAAGCCGATCAGCGGGGTGCCGCCCAGCTCGGCGGTGAGCAGGCCGATCGCCTCGGTGACGTAGGAGACGTCCTCGGGGGTCAGGTCGCGCAGCCGGGCCAGGTCGGCGCGGGTGCGGATCGGCCGCTCCACGACCGGGCCGACGCCGGGGCGGATGTCGAGGTCGACGCCGATGGCCTTGAGCGGGACGACGATGTCGCTGAAGTAGATCGCCGCGTCCACGCCGTGCCGGCGCACCGGCTGCAGGGTGATCTCGGTGACCAGATCCGGCCGCATGCAGGACTCCAGCATGGGGACGCCCTCGCGCACCTTGCGGTACTCCGGCAGCGAGCGCCCGGCCTGCCGCATGAACCACACCGGCGTGTGCGGCACCGGCTCACGCCTGCACGCCTTGAGGAAGGCGGAGTCGTACGTGGCTGTCGGCTGCTTGCCCGCGGGGCTCTGGTTGGCACTCACGACGGAAAGTCTCGCACGCCCCGCCCGCCGTCCCGGACCACGGGGGCGCACCCCGGCGGGCCCGCTCCGGCACGGGGTCCGGCCCGCGCGGCGCGTGATCCGGCCATCGCGCCCGCACGCGGGTGTCTCTCCCCGCGCCGGGGCCGCGTTCCGCTTAACCTTCCCGGCATGGCTGCGGCTCAGGGACGATTGTCGGACGGCGCTGACGGAATGGACGAACCCACGGAACCCAAGGAACGTACGGACAGCGCGGCGGGCGCCCGGCAGCAGGATCCGGTGCCGCCCCCGTTCCGGACCGCGGTGGAGGCGCTGCGCACCGCGAAGCTGCGGCCCCAGGTCGAGGTGGAGCCCACGCGCCCGCCGCAGCGGCTCGCGCCGCACGCGTACGCGCTGGAGGCCACGGTCGTCGACGGCGACCAGGATCTGGCCGACGGGCGGCTGGTGCTGCTGCACGACCCGGCCGGGCACGACGCCTGGCGGGGCACGTTCCGCCTGGTGACGCTGGTACGGGCGGAGCTGGAGCCGGAGATGGCCGCGGACCCGCTGCTGCCCGAGGTGTGCTGGTCCTGGCTGACCGGCGCGCTGCACGGCCGGAAGCTGGCGTTCGGCGAGCCCAGCGGCACGGTGACCCGGGCCTCCTCGCACTACTTCGGCGGGCTGTCCGCGCGCCCCGCCGCCTCGCAGATCGAGATCCGCGCCTCCTGGACGCCCCGGGAGGGGCTCGGCGGGGTCCCGGACACCGCCGCGCACCTGGCCGCGTGGTGCGATCTGCTGGCCCAGGTCGGCGGGTTGCCGCCGGCCGGTCCGGGCGACGCGTCGGTGGTGACGCTGCCGCAGCGGCGGGGGCCGCGGCCCCGGTAGTCGGGGGTCTCGGCAGGGGGAGTGCGGAGCGGTCCGCACTCCCCCTTTTTTCGTACCGGTTCGTCCCGTCACTTTGTCGATACGGCCACTTCCGGGCAGGTAGTGGTTCGAACCGAAACCGTTCGGTCTTCGAGTGATCGACCGCGTGTCCGAATTGCTCGGATTGTTACTCACCAGATAGTGATCATTCTCTAAAGGCGGACCCGATCGGTGCCGAAGACGACTGTGACCTTGAAAGCACGGTTCCCCCCGGCTTCTTCCCCATGAGCCGGCCCCCCGTCCCCGCACCCCAGGAGGCCTGGTGTCCGTTCTCCTCGAGCAGCCCGCAAGCCTGGTCGCCTACCGCCCGAACAAGCCGACCGCGATGGTGGTCGTGGCCGACCCGCGCGTCCGTTCCACCGTCACCCGCCATCTGTGGGCGCTCGGTGTGCGCGACGTCATCGAGGCTTCGTCCGTCGCGGAGGCTCGTCCCCGCATCGGCAACCCCCGCGACATCTGCGTCGCCGACGTCCACCTTCCCGACGGCTCCGGCCTCACCCTGCTGTCGGAGACCCGCGCCGCGGGCTGGCCCAACGGGCTCGCGCTGTCCGCCGCCGACGACATCGGCGCGGTGCGCAACGCCCTCGCCGGCGGCGTCAAGGGCTACGTCGTCACCGGCACCCGTACCAACGTCGGGCTCCCCACCCGGCCCGGTGCCGCCCCCATCGGTGCCGCCGCCGCCCGGCTGCACCGCCGCCCCCCGGGTGCCCCGAGTCACCCGGGCGGCTACCGCGAGCTGTCCGGCCGCGAGGTCGAGGTGCTGCGGCTGGTCGCGGAGGGCCAGTCGAACAAGGCGATCGGCGTCTCCATGGGCCTGTCCGCGCTGACCGTCAAGAGCCACCTCGCCCGCATCGCCCGCAAGCTGGGCACCGGCGACCGCGCCGGCATGGTCGCGGTGGCGCTGCGCACCGGCATCATCCACTGACCCGCCCCCTCCCGCCTCGCGTCCGCCCCTCCCCCGCGTCCCCCACCGCGGCGACCTGACTGGTTTACGACCCCCCGGAGCCCGCCGACGGAACGTTCCGTCGGCGGGTTCCGTCGATCCACGGATACTCTTGACAGGTGACCGACGCCCACGAAACCGCAGCAGACCGTTCACTGCGAACCACCGGAGGCGCCCCTCCGGACGAGGCCGGATCTTCTGCTACCGAGGCGCCGATCCCGCTGCTGGAGCCGCGCGAGGGGATTCCCCCGGTGATCGCGGACGCCGCCGCGCTCGCCGAGGCCGTCGCCGCCTTCGCGGCCGGCACCGGCCCCGTCGCCGTCGACGCCGAGCGGGCCTCCGGATACCGCTACGGCCAGCGCGCCTACTTGGTGCAGTTGCGCCGCGCGGGCGCCGGGACGGCCCTGATCGACCCGGTGGCCTGCCCCGACCTGTCCGGACTGGGCGAGGCGTTGAAGGACGCCGAGTGGGTGCTGCACGCCGCCACCCAGGACCTGCCCTGTCTGCGGGAGATAGGGATGGTGCCCACCAGGCTGTTCGACACCGAGCTGGCCGGGCGGCTCGCCGGGTTCCCGCGGGTCGGCCTCGGCGCGATGGTCGAGTCCGTCCTCGGCTACGTCCTGGAGAAGGGCCACTCCGCCGTCGACTGGTCCACCCGGCCGCTGCCCGAGCCCTGGCTGCGCTACGCCGCCCTCGACGTCGAGCTGCTGGTCGACCTGCGGGACGCGCTGGAGGCCGAGCTGGAGCGGCAGGGCAAGCTGGAGTGGGCCCGGCAGGAGTTCGACGCCATCGCCGCCGCCCCGCCCGCCGAGCCCCGCAAGGACCCCTGGCGCCGTACGTCGGGGATGCACAAGGTGCGCCGGCGGCGGCAACTGGCCGTGGTCCGGGAGCTGTGGGAGACCCGGGACCGCATCGCGCGCCGCCGGGACGTCTCCCCGGGCAAGGTGCTCGGCGACGCGGCCATCGTCGAGGCCGCGCTGGCGCTGCCGCCCAACGCCCACGCGCTGGCCGCGCTGAACGGCTTCGGGCGGGTCAACCGGCGGCAGTTGGAGCAGTGGCAGGCGGCGGTCGACCGGGCCAAGGCGCTGCCGGAGGCGCAGTTGCCGCCGCCCGGGCAGCCGGTGACCGGGCCCCCGCCGCCCCGGGCCTGGGCCGACAAGGACCCGGCCGCCGCGGCCCGGCTGTCGGCGGCCCGCGCCGCGGTGACGGCGCTGGCCGAGCGGCTGGCCATGCCGCAGGAGAACCTGATCACCCCGGACACCGTGCGCCGGGTCTGCTGGGAGCCGCCCCAGCCCGCCGACGCCGCGTCGGTGGCCGCCGCGCTGGCCCGGCACGGGGCCCGGCCCTGGCAGGTGGAGCAGGTCACGCCGGTCCTGGTGGCGGCGCTGACGGCGGACCCGGGCGCCTGACCGGAGCGGCCGCCCGGCCGGGACGAGCGGGACCGCTCCCGCCAGGACCGCCTCCCGGTGCGCCCCGGCGCGCCCCGGCGGGTCCCTCGCGGCGGACCCGCGGCGTCGAGATCACGCCAAGATCCCCGGGGGACCGCTGCGCCGCCCCGGTGACGGCCGTCGGGATGTGCGGAGGCGTCGGGGCAGGTCGCGCGCTCCCGCGCGCCCTTTCCAGGGACGCTCTACCCGGGCCTGTTCTCATGTGACCTGCGCCGCTGTACCCCATGAGACTGGGCAGCTACGTTACTGGTTAGTAGCATGGGTTGAGCAAGCGCTCAGCGTCCCGCACCCTGGAGGAGAGCCATCGTGCCTCGTACCGTCAGGGACGTCGTCTTCGTCGACGGCGTCCGCACCCCGTTCGGCAAGGCGGGCCCGAAGGGCATCTACCACGAGACCCGCGCCGACGACCTGGTCGTGAAGGCGATCCGGGAGCTGCTGCGCCGCAACCCGGGCCTGGACCCCAAGGAGATCGACGAGGTCGCCATCGCCGCCACCACGCAGATCGGCGACCAGGGCCTGACCATCGGCCGTACCGCCGGCATCCTCGCGGGCCTGCCCACCTCGGTGCCCGGCTACGCCATCGACCGGATGTGCGCGGGCGCCCTGACCGCGGTCACCACGGTGGCCGGCTCGGTGGCCTTCGGCGCGTACGACATCGCCATCGCGGGCGGTGTCGAGCACATGGGCCGCCACCCGATGGGCGAGGGCGTCGACCCCAACCCGCGGTTCGTCAGCGAGAAGCTGGTCGACGAGTCGGCCCTGTTCATGGGCATGACCGCGGAGAACCTGCACGACCGCTACCCGCACATCACCAAGCTGCGCGCCGACGAGTACGCGGTGCGCTCGCAGGAGAAGGCCGCCAAGGCGTACGCCAACGGCAAGATCCAGGCCGACCTGGTGCCGATCTCGGTGCGCCGCACCAACGAGGAGGCGGGCGAGACGGGCTGGGGCCTGGTCACCGCCGACGAGCCGATGCGTCCGGGCACCACGCTGGAGAACCTGGCGAACCTCAAGACGCCGTTCCGGGTGCACGGCCGGGTCACCGCGGGCAACGCGGCCGGTCTGAACGACGGCGCGACCGCCTCCCTGATCGCCGCCGAGGACTTCGCCCGCGAGCACGGCCTGCCGGTCAAGATGCGCCTGGTCTCCTACGCCTTCGCGGGCGTCGAGCCCGAGGTGATGGGCTACGGCCCGATCCCGGCCACCGAGAAGGCGCTGGCGCAGGCGGGCCTGTCGATCTCCGACATCGGCCTGTTCGAGATCAACGAGGCGTTCGCCGTGCAGGTCCTGGCCTTCCTGGACCACTACGGCATCGCGGACGACGACGAGCGCGTCAACCAGTACGGCGGCGCCATCGCCTTCGGCCACCCGCTGGCCTCCTCCGGTGTCCGGCTGATGACCCAGTTGGCCCGCCAGTTCGAGGAGCAGCCGCAGGTCCGCTACGGCCTCACCACCATGTGCGTCGGCTTCGGCATGGGCGCCACGGTCATCTGGGAGAACCCGCACTTCGAGGGGGACAAGTGAGCACCACCGCCGAGCTGCTGAAGGGCGCGGCCGACCTGTTCCCGGACGAGGTCGTCACCACCGCCCACGTACGCCACTTCGACCTGCCCCTCGGTGCCGGGCGCTTCGCGCTCATCACCCTGGACAACGGCCTGGACCACACCAAGCCGACCACCTTCGGCCCCCAGTCGCTGGCGAACCTCAACGCCGCCGTCGACCAGGTCGAACTGGAGGCCGCGGCCGGTGAGATCACCGGCATCGGCATCACCGGCAAGCCGTTCATCTTCGCCGTCGGCGCCGACCTCAAGGGCGTCGAGCTGCTGAAGCGGCACGAGGACGCGCTGGCCATCGGCAAGGGCGGCCACGACGTCTTCAAGCGGCTGTCGGGCCTGGCGGTGCCGACGTTCGCGTACTACAACGGCGCCGCGATGGGCGGCGGCGTCGAGGTCGGCCTGCACTGCACCTACCGCACGGTCTCCGCGGCCGTCCCGGCGTTCTCGCTGCCGGAGGTCTTCCTCGGCCTGGTCCCCGGCTGGGGCGGCTGCACCCTGCTGCCGAACCTGATCGGCGCCGACAAGGCCGTCACCGTCATCATCGAGAACAGCCTCAACCAGAACCGCCAGCTCAAGGGCGAGCAGGTCTACGAACTCGGCATCGCGGACGCGATCTTCGAGGGCGCCGACTTCCTGGAGCAGTCGCTGATCTGGACGGCGGCCGTCCTCAAGGGCGAGATCGCCGTCGAGCGCCCGGCCGTCGACCGCGGCGAGGCGTGGGACCAGGCCGTCGCGCGGGGCCGGTCCATCGCCGACTCCAAGGTGCACGGCGCCGCCCCGGCCGCCTACCGCGCCCTGGACATCATCGCCGCCGCGAAGAACGGCGACCTCCAGCAGGGCTACGACGCCGAGGACCGGGCCCTCGCCGACCTGATCATGGGCGGGGAACTGCGCGCCGGGCTCTACGCGTTCAACCTGGTGCAGAAGCGCGCCAAGCGCCCGGCCGGCGCCCCGGACAAGAACCTGGCCCGTCCGGTCACCAAGGTCGGCGTGGTCGGCGCCGGTCTGATGGCCTCCCAGCTCGCGCTGCTGTTCCTGCGCCGCCTGGAGGTGCCGGTCGTGCTGACCGACATCGACCAGGAGCGCGTCGACAAGGGCGTGGGCTATGTGCACGCCGAGATCGACAAGCTGCTCGGCAAGGGCCGGATCGGCCAGGACAAGGCCAACCGCCTCAAGGCGCTGGTGACCGGCGTGCTGGACAAGGCCGAGGGCTTCGCGGACGCCGACTTCGTCATCGAGGCGGTGTTCGAGGAGATCGGCGTCAAGCAGCAGGTGTTCGCGGAGGTCGAGGCGGTCGCCCCGGCGCACGCGATCCTCGCCACCAACACCTCCTCGCTGTCGGTCTCCGAGATGGCGTCGAAGCTGAAGCACCCCGAGCGGGTGGTCGGCTTCCACTTCTTCAACCCGGTCGCGGTGCTGCCGCTGCTGGAGATCGTCCGCGGTGAGCGCACCGACGACGCCTCGCTGGCCACGGCGTTCGCGGTGGCCAGGAAGCTGAAGAAGACGGCCGTGCTGGTCAAGGACGCCCCGGCGTTCGTCGTCAACCGCATCCTGACCCGCTTCATGGGCGAGATCCAGAACGTCATCGACGAGGGCACCCCGGTCGAGGTCGCGGAGAAGGCGGTGGAGCCGCTCGGCCTGCCGATGTCCCCGCTGGTCCTGCTCGAGCTGGTCGGCCCGGCGATCGGCCTGCACGTCTCCGAGACGCTGCACCGGGCGTTCCCGGACCGCTTCACCGTCTCCCCCAACCTCAAGGCGGTCGTCGAGGCGGGCAAGCGCGGCTTCTACGTCTACGACAGCGGCAAGCCCGAGCTGGACCCGGAGGTCGCCGCGCTGCTCAAGCAGGGCGACTCCGTCCTCACCGAGGAGCAGGTCCGCGCCCGGGTGCTGGACGCGGTGGCCCAGGAGATCGGGCTGATGCTGGACGAGGGCGTCGTCGCCGAGGCCCAGGACATCGACCTGTGCCTGATCACCGGCGCCGGCTGGCCCTTCCACCTGGGCGGCATCACGCCGTACCTGGACCGCGAGGGCGTCGCCGAGCGGGTGACCGGCAAGCGGTTCCTGGCCCCGGGCGTGGCGAGCGTCCCGGCGTAACCCCTGCCGGAACCGGGTGACGGGCCGCACGGCACACCGCCGTGCGGCCCGTCGGCGTACCGGTCAGAGCCGGACCGCCCGGGGGTGGCCGGCGGTCGCGCCCCGGGTGTCGAACAGCAGGTGGGCGCGGTCCGCGAGCAACCCGGGGTCGATCTCCCGGTGCAACTGGAGCAGGACCGTCAGGTCGGCCTCCCGCGCCGCGGCCAGGTAGTCGCCGGCCCGTTCGACGGGGGCACCGGCCACCGACCAGTGGGGGACGTGCGGATCGAAGTACACGAGGTCGGCGCCCCGGGCCCGCAGGTGCTCGGCGACGGCCAGGGCGGGGCTCTCCCGCCGGTCGGAGACATCGGGCTTGTAGGTGACGCCGAGCAGCAGCACCCGGGCGCCGCGCACGGCCTTGCCGGCGTCGTTGAGCAGCCCGGCGGCGCGGTCCACGACATGCCCCGGCATCCGCTGGTTGATCTCCTGCGCCAGCTCGGCGAACCGGAACGGGATGCCCAGCGACCGCACCTTGTACGCCAGGTAGGCGGGGTCGACGGGGATGCAGTGCCCGCCGACGCCGGGGCCGGGGTGGAAGGGGGCGAAGCCGAACGGCTTGGTGGCGGCGCAGCGGATCGCGTCCCACAGGTCGACGCCGAGTTCCCGGCAGAACATCGCCATCTCGTTGACCAGGGCGATGTTGACCTGCCGGTAGGTGTTCTCCAGCAGCTTGGCCATCTCGGCCTCCCGGGTGCCGCGGGCCTCGACCACGCGGGCGACGAACCGCTCGTACAGGGCGCGGGCGGCCTTGGCGCAGTCGGGGGTGATGCCGCCGACCACCTTGGGCGTGTTCTCCAGGCCGTGGGCGGGGTTGCCCGGGTCGATGCGCTCCGGGGAGAAGGCCAGGTGGAAGTCGGCGCCGGCCCGCAGTCCCCCGGCCTCCAGGCGGGGGCGGACCACCTCGTCGGTGGTGCCGGGGTAGGTCGTGGACTCCAGCACGACGAGGGTGCCGGGCCGCAGGTGGGCGGCGATGTCGTCGACGGCGCGGCGCACGGCGCCGAGGTCCGGGGCGCCGTGGGCGGTGAGCGGGGTCGGCACGCAGACCACCACGGCGGCGGCCCCGGCGATCACCTCGGGCCGGCCGACGGCCTCGAAGCCGCGGGCGCGCATCGCCCGGACCTCGGCGTCGGTGATGTCGTCCACGTGCGACCGGCCGGCGTTCAGGCCCTCGACGACGCGCGGGGCGCGGTCCAGGCCGGCGACCCGCAGCCCGGCCGCGGTGGCCGCGCGGGCCAGCGGCAGACCGACGTAACCGAGTCCCACGACGACGAGGTCCACGCCGGGGGCGGAGGACGGGCGCACCGGGTCCCTGCTCATCGAACACGACCTCACCGAAAGGGCGGATGTGCGGATACCCGGACAACCTTACGGTCGGCGGTGGGGGCGTCCGGCCAGCGCTCGTACGCGTGTCTCCCCGGGGGCGGGGGTCAGACCTCCTGCCAGGCGGTCAGGGCCAGGCCCGGTTCGTCCTTGCGGCGGGTCAGCAGGAGCCGGCCGGTCGACGGGGAGAGGGTGGCGGCGACCACCCGGCCGGCCGCGTCCTCGGCGAGCGCCACCTCGGCGTCGGCCGCCAGGTCCGGCCCGGACTCGGCCCACCAGGCACCGGCCTGCTCCGCCTCGGTCGGGTAGGCGGCGAAGGCGACCCGGCCGCTCGCCGAGCGCTGGGCGAGCAGCGTGCAGTCGTGGCCCTCGATGACACAGCGGACGGCGGCCACCGGGCCGGGTCCGGCGGCGGCGACCAGCGGGACGGGGTCGGTGCCGGGGCGCCAGGCGCACAGGCCGCCGGAGGCGTCGGTGTAGAAGAGGGTGGTGTGCTCGGGCGAGGTGGCCAGGGCGCGCAGGGTGCCGGGCCGGACCGGTGCGTCGACCGTCTCCGCGAGCACCGGCCGGGCGCCGGGCTTCTCCTGCCGCCAGTGCAGGAGCCCGCCGGGTGCCGCCGCGTACACCTCGACCAGGCCCGACTCGCCGGTCACGGCGGCCGGTGCGTCCTCGACCCGCTCGCCCCCCAGGCCGCGCCAGGGGTCCCAGCCGCCCTTCTCCTTCTGGGCCAGCATGCTCAAGCCGCCCCCGGTGGAGCGGACGAAGACATGGGCGCACCCCCGCGCGTCGACGGCGACGGCGGGGGTGCCGGTCCGCTTGCCCTTCTTGTCGGGGTGGCCGACCGGCTGCCAGTCCAGGGGGGCGAGCAGCGGCCGGTAGTGCGTGGAGTGCACGAGCCCGGACTGGCCGGAGCCGGTGGGCCGCCACGCGACGAGGTGGGCGTACCCGTCGGCGCCCCGCCCGGCCGTGAGGCCCGGACGCAGCTTCTGGTCGCCGCCGATCCTGCGGGGGGCCTCCCAGGGGCCGCCGGGCACCCGTTCGGCGCGGCACAGGACGGCGTCGCCGGACGGCAGATAGACGCAGAGGCGGCCGTCGCGGCCGCGCAGGAGCCAGTCGCCGTTCACCGGTTCACTCTAAGCGGGGCGGTCCGGCCGGCCCCGGGCGGGTGCGGCCGTGCGACCCTGACGGCATGGACGACAACACCCCCCTGCTCGTGATCGTCGATGCCGCCAACGTCGTCGGGTCGGTGCCCGACGGCTGGTGGCGGGACCGGCGCGGGGCCGCGGAGAAGCTGCGGGACCGGCTGGCGGCGGACGGGGTGCCGGGGCGCGGCGGTCCGCTGGAGCTGGTCCTGGTCGTGGAGGGCGCGGCGCGCGGGGTGGCCTCGGTGCCGGGGGTACGGGTGGAGGACGCGCCGGGCGCCGGGGACGACCACATGGTCGACCTGGTGGCGGCGGCCGGGGACCGCCGGGTCCTGGTGGTGACGGCCGACCGTGAACTTCGGCGCCGGGTGAGCGAGTTGGGCGCCGAGGTGACGGGTCCCCGGACGGTGCGGCCGGGGCGGGACGGGGCGGCGAGGGGCTGACCGCGCGGGCGGGCGCCCCACGGGGCCGGGGCCCTCAGTCCCGCCGTACCCGGACGTACAGCACCGCCCCGTCCACCGTCCCCGCCTCCTGGTACCGGGCGGCCAGCAGCCGGCGCAGGGTGGGCAGGTGCTCGGGGGCGTAGGGGGCGCCGCGGGAGTCGTCGACGATCAGGGCGGGCGGCCGGGCGGCCGTCTCCCGGCGGAAGACGGCCCAGGCGCCGGGGACCGCGTACCGCTCGCCGACCCGGGCGCCGGACCGGCCGCCGCTGTGGTTGGTGAGCAGGCCGGCGGTGAGGTAGCGGCTGGCGGGGGCGCGGCCGGCCAGCCAGTACGTCTCCGGGTGCATGCCCCAGAACAGCACCCGCTCGTCCGGCGCGGTGCGGCGCGCGGCGGTGTCCGCCAGGCGGCGGGCGTGGTCGAGTTCGCCGCGCGGCGCGAGCAGCCCCCAGGTGAGGAACAGCACGCAGCAGCAGGCCGCGCCGAGAACCGTACGGGCGGTGCGCGCCGGGGGCAGGGTGCGCAGCCCGGCCGTGGCCAGCAGGGTCAGCGGCGGCAGGAGCTGGAGGTAGTAGTGGCCGAAGAAGTGCAGGCCGGTGCCGACCGCCACCGCCGACGCGGCGAGCCACACCCACAGGTCGGCGCGGCCGGCCGCCCGGCGGACCAGCGGGGGCAGCAGCGCGGCGCAGCCGACGGCGAGGATCGCCGCGTTGCCGGCCGCCCGGGCCAGGACATGGGCGGGGGAACCCGAGAAGGAGGCGTAGGCGCCGGAGCCGGTGACCGTCCAGAACAGGAAGCCGGCCGGGTCGGTGAGCAGGGCGGCGGCCAGGACGGGGGGTGCGGCGCCCAGCGCCAGGCGCAGCACCGGGCCGCGGCGGGCGCCGCACCGCCACAGCACCGGCAGCAGCACCGCCGCGCCGGTCTGCTTGGCCAGGAAGGCGCAGGCGACGGCGGCCCCGGCGGCCCGCCAGCGGCGGCGGTCGGCGCACCACAGGGCCGCCGCCGTGCCCGGCAGTATGAACACCTCGAACGTGGCGGCCTGGGCGTCCTGCGGGTTCAGGCCGACGGAGACCAGCAGGTACAGCACCCCGGCGGTGCGGCCGGGCCCGTCGCCCCAGCGGCGGCGGGCCAGCGAGGCGAGCAGGGCGGCGGTGGCGCACTGGGCGAGGACGGCCAGCAGCCGTACGCAGAGCAGCGACTCGGAGCCGGTCAGCGCGAAGGCGCCCTGGTAGAGCCAGGGCACCAGTGGCGGCTTGCGGTCCACGACCGTCTCGTAGAGCCGGCCGCCCTGGGCCAGCAACCGGGACTGGACGGCGAGGTAGCCCTCGTCGGGGTTCCACAGCGGGCGGGCGAAGGACGGCAGCCGGGTCAGGCAGGCCAGCGCCGCCAGCGCGGGCAGCAGGCGCGCCCAGTACCGGTGCCCGGCCCGCCGGGCGGACACGGACGGTGACGGGGCGAGCGGCGGGGCGTGCATACCCGCACGTTAGCGGCGCCGGACGACTACTCCTTGTGAGGCTGGGCCTCGGCGCGGGCCAGTCCGCTGTGGGTGCGGCCGTAGAGGAAGTAGACGACGAAACCGATGGCCATCCAGACGGCGAACCGGACCCAGGTCTCGGCGGGCAGGTTGAACATCAGCCAGAGCGAGGCGCACACCGACACGATGGGCAGCACCGGCACCAGCGGGGTGCGGAAGGCGCGGGGCAGGTCGGGCCGGGTGTTGCGCAGGATGATCACGCTGATGGCGACGATGACGAACGCGAAGAGGGTGCCGATGTTCACCAGCTCGGCCAGTTCGCTCAGCGAGGTGAAGCACGCCACGATCGCGATGACGACGCCGAGCAGGATGGTCGGGCGGTAGGGCGTCTTGAACTTGGGGTGGACCCGGGAGAAGAAGCGGGGCAGCAGTCCGTCCCGGCTCATCGCGAAGAACACCCGGGTCTGGCCGAGCAGCAGGATCATGCAGACGGTGGTGAGGCCGACCGCGGCGCCGAAGCTGATCACGCCGGAGAAGAAGGGGTGCCCGGTCGCCTTGAACGCGTCGGCGAGCGGGGCGTCCACCGAGAGCTCGCTGTAGTGCTGCATGCCGGTGACGACGATGGACACCGCGACGTACAGGACGGTGCAGATGGCGAGCGAGCCGAGGATGCCGCGGGGCATGTCGCGCTGGGGGTTGCGGGTCTCCTCGGCGGCGGTGGCGACGATGTCGAAGCCGATGAAGGCGAAGAAGACCACGGAGGCGGCGGTGAAGATGCCCATCACGCCGAAGTTGGACGGGGCCCAGCCGAACATCAACTGGATGAGCGGGGAGTGCAGCCCGCCGCCCGCCTCCACGGGCTTGGACGCGGGGATGAACGGGTCGTAGTTGGCGCCCTTGATCAGGAAGGCGCCCGCGATGATGACGACGAGGACGACGGCGACCTTGATGGCGACGACGATGGAGGTGATCCGCGCGGAGAGCTTCATGCCGAGGACGAGGATGCCGGTGAGGGCCAGCACCAGGGCGGCGGCCAGGATGTCGAAGCCGAACCCGTCGGCGCCGTCCCGCCCGCCGAGCGCGGCCGGCATCTGCCAGCCCGCGTTGTCCAGCAGCGAGCGGATGTACCCGGACCAGCCGACGGCGACCACCGCCGTGCCGAGCGCGAACTCCAGTACCAGGTCCCAGCCGATGATCCAGGCGGGCAGCTCACCGAGCGAGGCGTAGGAGAAGGTGTACGCCGATCCGGCCACCGGGACGGTGGAGGCGAACTCGGCGTAGCAGAGCGCGGCCAGCGCGCAGACCACGCCGGCCACCACGAAGGCCAGGGCCGTGGCGGGGCCGGCGTTGTTCTTGGCGACGGTGCCGGTGAGGACGAAGATGCCGGTGCCGATGACGACACCGACGCCGAAGACGGTGAGATCGAGCGCGGACAGGGATTTCTTGAGCGCGTGCTCGGGCTCCTCTGTGTCGCGGATGGACTGCTCGACCTTCTTCGTCCGGAAGAACGTGCTGCTCACGGGACCTCCCACGCTGTGTCGTCCTCGACAGGATCGAGAGGGCGCGCAGAACGTGTGCCCGGCGCGGGCGGACATCACGCCGATGGGCCGGTTCCGCCACTTCAACGAGTGGCGGAACCGGCCCATTGGCGGCACCTCAGTCGCGGGCGGCCTCCACCGGTGCGGCGGCCCGGTCGTAGCGGCCGTCGAGCTTGGCGACCAGGCCGGTGACCTGGCGGGCGATGTCCGGCGCGGTCAGTCCGATCTCGGCGAGCACCTCGGCGCGGGAGGCGTGGTCGAGGAAGCGCGGCGGGATGCCGAAGTCGCGCAGCGGTACGTCGACGCCGGCGTCCCGCAGGGCCTGGGCGATGGCCGAGCCGACACCGCCGACCCGGGAGTTGTCCTCGACGGTGACGACCACGCGGTGCCGCTCGGCGAGCGGGGCCAGGGCCTCGTCGACGGGCTTGACCCAGCGCGGGTCGACGACGGTGGTGGAGATGCCCTGCCGCTCCAGCAGGCCGGCCACCTCCAGGCACATCGGGGCGAGCGCGCCGACGGAGACCAGCAGTACGTCGGGCCGGTCGGTGCCGGCCTCGCGCAGCACGTCCATGCCGCCGACCCGGCCGACGGCGGGGACGGCGGGGCCGACGGCGCCCTTGGAGAAGCGGACCACGGTCGGGGCGTCGTCCACGGCGACGGCCTCCCGCAACTGGGCGCGGACCTGGTCGGCGTCGCGCGGGGCGGCCAGCCGCAGACCGGGGACGACCTGGAGGATCGACATGTCCCACATGCCGTTGTGCGAGGCGCCGTCGGTGCCGGTGATGCCCGCCCGGTCCAGGACGAAGGTGACGCCGCACTTGTGCAGGGCCACGTCCATCAGGACCTGGTCGAAGGCCCGGTTGAGGAAGGTGGCGTAGACGGCGAAGACCGGGTGGAGTCCGCCGTGGGCGAGGCCGGCGGCGGAGACGGCGCCGTGCTGCTCGGCGATGCCGACGTCGTAGACCCGGTCGGGGAAGCGCTTGGCGAACCGGTCCAGGCCGACCGGCTGGAGCATGGCGGCGGTGATGGCGACGATGTCCGGGCGCTCCTCGCCGAGCCGGACCATCTCCTCGCCGAAGACGGAGGTCCAGTCGGCGCCGGAGGTGGAGATCGGCAGGCCGGTGTCGGGGTGGATCTTGCCGACGGCGTGGAAGCGGTCGGCCTCGTCGGCGAGGGCGGGCTGGTAGCCGCGGCCCTTCTCGGTGAGGCAGTGCACGATGACCGGGCCGCCGAACCGCTTGGCACGGGTCAGCGCGGACTCCAGGGCCTCGATGTCGTGGCCGTCGATGGGGCCGACGTACTTCAGGCCCAGGTCCTCGAACATGCCCTGCGGGGCGATGAAGTCCTTCAGGCCCTTCTTGGCGCCGTGCAGGGTGTCGTAGAGCGGGCGGCCGACCACCGGGGTGCGCTCCAGGACCTCCTTGGTGCGGGCCAGGAAGCGCTCGTAGCCGTCGGTGGTGCGCAGGGTCGCCAGGTGGTTGGCGAGGCCGCCGATGGTCGGCGCGTAGGAGCGCTCGTTGTCGTTGACGACGATGACCAGGGGGCGGTCCTTGGCGGCGGCGATGTTGTTCAGCGCCTCCCAGGCCATGCCGCCGGTCAGGGCGCCGTCGCCGATCACCGCGACGACGTGGTCGTCCCGGTTCAGGACCTGGTTGGCCTTGGCGATGCCGTCGGCCCAGCCGAGGACGGTGGAGGCGTGGGAGTTCTCGATGACGTCGTGCTCGGACTCCGCCTGCGAGGGGTAGCCGGACAGGCCGCCCTTCATCTTCAGCCGGGAGAAGTCCTGCCGGCCGGTGAGCAGTTTGTGCACGTAGGACTGGTGGCCGGTGTCCCAGAGCACCTTGTCCCTGGGCGACTCGAAGACCCGGTGCAGGGCGAGGGTCAGCTCCACCACACCGAGGTTGGGGCCGAGGTGGCCGCCGGTCTTGGAGACGGCGTCGACGAGGAAGGTCCGGATCTCCCCGGCCAGCTCCTGAAGCTCCTCCAGGCTGAGCCGGTCCAGATCGCGCGGTCCCCCGATGCGGGTCAGCAGCGGCACCCGTGCCTCCTTGCAGTAGAGCTGTTCGAGCTGTTGCCGGGCCTGTCGAGTCTAATGTTCCGCCCCGGCGGCGCGTGTCCGGGCGGTGCGTCGTACGTCACGCGTTCGGCTCCGCCCGGTCACCGGCGGTGCCACGGCACGGCTGTGCCCGGCACCGCCATTGGTGCCGGGCACAGGTCTCGGGAAACGGCGTGGTCAGGCGCGGCCCGCCGTCTTCTGGGTCTTGCGGGTCACCGCGTCGATGACGACGGTCACCAGCAGCACCCCACCGGTGATCATGTACTGGACCGGCGAGGCGACGCCCTGGAGGGCGAGGCCGTACTGGATCGAGATGATGACCATCACACCGAGCAGCGCGTTCCAGGTGCGGCCGCGGCCGCCGAACAGCGAGGTGCCGCCGATCACCGCCGCGGCGATCGCGTTCATCAGCAGGTCGCCGGCGCCGGCGCCCTGGTTGGCCGAGGCGATCTTGGAGGCGATGAAGAGACCGCCGAGGGCGGCGAAGGTGCCGGAGATCGCGAAGACCGAGATGCGCACGGCGGTCACGTTGATACCGGCGCGGCGGGACGCCTCGACGCTGCCGCCGAGCGCGAAGACCTTGCGGCCGTAGGCGGTGCGGCGCAGCACGAAGTCGGTGAGCAGCAGCACCAGGACGAAGATCAGCACGGCCAGCGGCAGGCCCTTGTACTGGTTGAAGACGATCGCCACGGCGAAGGCCAGGACCGCCAGCAGCACGGTCCGCGCGATGATCTCGCTCAGCGGCCGGGACGGCACGCCCACGGCCTCCCGGCGGCGGTTGCCGAAGTAGGCGCTGAGGAAGTAGCCGGCCGTCACCACGACCGCGAGCCCGTAGGCGGCGGCGACATCGGAGAAGTAGTAGCTGGTCAGCTTGGCGACGACGCCCTCGGAGTCGAGGTTGATGGTGCCGTTGTCGCCGAGCACCTGGAGCATGAAGCCGTTCCAGAACAGCAGGCCGGCCAGGGTGACCGCGAAGGCCGGGACGCCGATCTTGGCGAAGAAGAAGCCGTGCAGCGCGCCGGCCACCGTGCCGGTGAGGATGGCCAGCACGAACGCCAGCCACTCGTTCATGCCCTGGTTGACGGCGAGCACCGCGAAGACGGCGCCGGCGACACCGCTGACCGAGCCGACCGACAGGTCGATCTCGCCGAGCAGCAGCACGAAGACGATGCCGACGGCGATCATGCCGGTGCCGACCATGGCCACCGACATGTCGGAGAGGTTGCCGGCGGTGAGGAAGTTGGAGTTCAGGCTCTGGAAGATCAGCCAGATGACCACCAGGCCCACGACCACGGGTATGGACCCCAGGTCGCCGGACTTCATCTTCCGCTTGAACTCGCCGAGGTAGCCGGCGAAGCCCTGCTCGCGCACGAGCAGCCGGGGGTCGACGACGGTCACGGCGGCGGAGGCGGCCTCCGGGTTCTCCACGGCGCTCTCGTCGGCGGGCGTGGAGGTCTTGTCGATGCTCACTTCTGGACCTCCCCAGTGGTGCGCGCCGCACGGCGGGTCACGGCGTTGTCCGTGGCGCCGGTGATGGCGGAGATGATCTCTTCCTGCGAGGTCGACTTGACCTCGAAGACGCCGTTGTTGCGGCCGAGGCGCAGCACGGCGACCTTGTCGGCCACGGCCTTGACGTCGGCCATGTTGTGGCTGATGAGGATGACGGCGTGGCCGCGCTCGCGCAGCCGCTCGACCAGGTCGAGGACCTGGGCGGTCTGCTCGACGCCGAGGGCGGCGGTCGGCTCGTCGAGGATGACGAGCTTGGGCTCGCCCAGCATGGAGCGGGCGATGGCCACCACCTGGCGCTGACCGCCGGAGAGCGAGGCGATCGGGATGCGGACGCTGGGGATGCGGATGGACAGCGTGTCCAGCAGCTCGCGGGAGCGGCGCTCCATCTCCACCTCGTCCAGGACCCCGCGCTTGCGGATCTCCCGGCCCAGGTAGAGGTTGCCGACCACGTCGATGTTGTCGCACAGCGCGAGGTCCTGGTAGACGGTCGCGATGCCCAGGTTCTGGGCGTCGTGCGGCTTGTTGATCGTGACGGCCTTGCCGTCCCACTCGATGGCGCCTTCATCGATGGGGTGCACGCCGGCGATCGTCTTGACCAGCGTGGACTTTCCGGCGCCGTTGTCGCCCACCAGGGCGACCACTTCACCGGCGTGGACCTCAAGCTCGACGTCGGTGAGCGCCTGGACGGCACCGAATCGCTTGGAGACCCCGCGCAACGCCAGCACGGGCGTAGCGGACACGTGAACCATCTCCTTCGCCGCCTGACCCGGCGGAAGGTAGTGCAGAAAGTTGGGGGTGGGCGGGGGGTGCCCGCCGGTGTTCCGTCCGGCGCCCCGCCTAGCTTGCGGGGCTGATGTGTGCGGGGCGCCGGAGGAGCTGGTGCGGCCTGCTCCCGTACGGGTCATGGGTACGGGAGGCGGGGGCGGCCTTAGCTGAGCTTGATCTTGTCGCAGGCGGACTTGTACTTGCCGCCGCAGATCTCGTCGATGGTGTAGATGCCGTCCTTGACGACGGTGTCCTTGATGTTGTCCTGGGTCAGCGAGACGACCGGGACGAGGACGGACGGGACGCCCTTGGTGGTGGGGCTGTCGACCGTGTCCTTGGCGATGGAGTCGAGCGACTTGCCCTGGGCGAGGGCGACGGCCATCTCCGCGGCGACGTCCGCCTCCTGCGGGTAGGGCTTGTAGACGCTCATGTACTGCTCGCCGGTGACGATGCGCTGCACGCCGTTGAGCTCGGCGTCCTGGCCGGTGACCGGGATGTCGTCGATGCCGGCCGCCTTCAGGGCGGTGATGATGCCGCCCGCCATGCCGTCGTTGGCGGAGTAGACGCCGACGATCTTGTCCTTGCCGAGGGCGGAGATGGCGCCCTCCATGTTGGCGTTGGCGTTCTCCGGCTTCCACTCCTTGGTGTCGTACTCGCGGCCGATCTTGACCTTGCCGTCGAGCACGGAGTGGGCGCCGTCCTTGAACTGCTTGGCGTTCGGGTCGGTGGCCGAGCCGTTCATCATGACGATCTGGCCGTCCTTGGCCTTGTCGCCGAGGGCCTCCAGGAGGGCCTCGCCCTGGGTCTTGCCGACCGTCACGTTGTCGAACGAGGTGTAGGCGTCGATCGGGCCCTCGGCCAGGCGGTCGTAGGCCACGACCTTGATGCCGGCCTCCTTGGCCTTCTTCACCGAGCCCGCGATGGCCTTGGAGTCCACCGCGTCCACGATCAGCACGTCGACCTTGTTGGTCACCATCGTGTCGACCTGCTGGTTCTGCAGGCTGGCGTCCTGCTTGGCGTTGGCGTAGACGACCTTGCCCTTGTTGTTCGTCAGCTCCTTGACCTTCTTCTCGATCAAGGGCTTGTCGAACTTCTCGTAACGAGCGGTCTGGTTCTCCGGCAGCAGCAGGCCGACCTTGATGGCGTCGCCCTTCTTGGCGGCCGAGTCCGAGGACTTGTCGCCGTCGCCGGACTCCTTGGCGCTGCCACAGGCGGCGAGCGAGACGGCCATCGCGGTGGCGGCAACGGCTACGGCGGCACGACGCATACGCGTGTTCACTTCAGAAACCTCCCTGACGAGGCCGCGTCGTTGCGGCCGAGGTGGCTGGAAGTCAACTCGGCCGCACGTGCGACGTCAAGAAGTAAATCCTTAACGAGATGGCAACGGTGCCATCCGTTCTCTAAGTGAAGGCGGGGGTGGCGGTGGGCAGCGAGCCCGTCGCACTACCGTCGAGAAGGGTCGAATCGCCCATCTCGCTCAGCGCCAGGGCGAGCGCGCCGAGCACCTCGGCACGGCCGCCAAGTGCCCCGGGGAGCACGGAGAGTTGACGCGCCGCGCTGGGGATGGCGTACCGGCCCACGGACTCCCGGATGGGGCCCAGCACCAGCTCCCCCGCCTCCGCCAGATCGCCGCCGAGCACGACCCGGCTGGGGTTCAGCAGGTTGCAGAGATTGGCGACGCCGCTGCCGATGTGCCGGCCGACGTCGGCGATCACCCGGCGGCACCCGGGGTCGCCGTCCCGGGCCAGCCGGACCACGCCCTCCATGGTCAGCTCGGTGCCGTGGCTGGGCTGGAGCAGCGGCAGGACGTAGCGCGCCGCCGTGAAGGTCTCCAGGCAGCCGCGGTTGCCGCAGCGGCAGACCGGGCCGGCCTCGTCCAGGGTGATGTGCCCGATCTCGCCCGCCGTGCCGCCGGGCCCCCGGTAGATCTTCCCGGCGATCACCAGGCCGGCCCCGACACCGCTGGCGACCTTGATGTACGCCAGGTCCCGCACCCCCCGGCCGCTCCCCCAGACCAGCTCGCCCAGGGCGCCGAGGTTGGCGTCGTTGTCCACGTGCACCGGCACGCCGAGCCGCCCCCGCAGCTCCTCGGCGGGCCGGGTGCCGCCCCAGCCGGGCAGGATCGCGGTCGAGCCCAGCGTCCCGGACTCCACGTCGATCGGGCCGGGCACGCCCAGCCCCACCCCGGCCAGCTTGGCGGGGTCGACGCCGGTCACCTCGATCAGCCGTTTGACCAGTTCCTCGGCCCGGTCGAAGCCCTCGGTCGCGGAGGCGTCCACGTCCAGCGGCTCGGACTCCTCGGCCAGCACCTGGTGGGCGAGGTTGCCGACCGCGACCCGCAGATGGGTGTGGCCGAAGTCCACCCCGATCACGATGCCGGCGTCCCCGCTCAGCGAGACGCTGCGGGCCCGCCGGCCGCCCGCCGAGGTGGGCGTGACCTCGACCGTGCCGCCGTCCTTCAGCTCCCGCACGATGTTGGAGACGGTCGCCGCGGAGAGTCCCGTCGTCCTCGCGATCTCCGCCTGCGTCAGCGATCCGGCCAGCCGTACGGCTCGTACCACCCGCTCCAGGTTGGCTCGGTGCAGCGACGACTGCGACCCCGGAGTCTCCACGACGACCTCCTGCGCGCGGGACCGCTTCGATGAGGTCCCGTCCATGTCCAACTAGTGAACTCTAAGCTGAGCCGTTCGGGTCGCCTCCCGTCAAGAGGTTGAACCGCATCCGGGTACCCGGCTCCGGACAGCCGTGTGCCGCCCCCGAGGCATCGGGAGCGGCACACCGGGCCGGCGTCAAGGGGTTACTTCAAGGCACCCGCCGTCAGCCCCTGGACCACCTGCCGCTGGAAGATCACGTACGCCGCCAGCACCGGCAGCATCGCCATCACCAGGCCCGCGAAGAGGCCCGACCAGTCCCCCTTGTACCCCTGGCTGACGGCGAGCTGCACCAGGCCCTGGGTGAGGACGCGCTTGTCCGGGTCGGTGTTCAGCACCGTGGGCAGCATGTACTGGTTCCACTGCCCCAGGAAGTTGAAGATGCCGACGCTGATCAGGCCGGGCTTGGCCATCGGCAGCATGATCTGGAAGAACGTCCGGGTGTGCGAGGCCCCGTCCACGAACGCCGCCTCCGCGATCGAGGTCGGCAGGGTCCGGAAGAAGGCGGTCAGGAAGAACACCGTGAACGGCAGCGAGTAGGCGATGTAGACCAGGATCAGCCCGTGGATGGTGTTGAGCAGCCCCATGTTGTTCACCACGTAGAACAGCGGGACCAGCGCGAGCATGATCGGGAAGCTCATGCCGCCGACGAACAGGTAGTAGACGAACCGGTTGCCCGGGAAGTCGAAGCGGGCCAGTACGTAGGCCGCCATCGAGCCGAGCACCAGGGTGCCGATCAGCGAACCCCCCACCACCAGGACCGTGTTGAGGAAGTAGTCGCTCATGTTGGCCTCGGTCCAGGCCCGCGACCAGTTGTCGAAGTGCAGCTTGTCCGGCAGCGACCAGGGCGAGCGGAAGATCGAGGCGTCGTCCTTGAAGGAGGTCATCACCGCCCACACCAGCGGCAGCACGACCATGACCGCCCACAGGACGAGCATGCCGTGCGAGAACACGTTGAGGGTGGTGCCCTCCTTGGCCGGCCGTGCGGGGGCCGGCCGCTCCTTCACCGGAGCCGGAGCGGGAGCGTCGGTCGTCTTCATCCTCAGTACTCCAGCCGCTCGCGCCGGCCCAGCCTCATCACCAGCGCCGCGAAGGCCAGCGTGACGACGAGCAGGGCGACGCCGATGGTCGTGGCATAGGCGGCCTGGCCGTCACGGAACGCCTTCTGGTACACGTACAGGACCATGACGGTGGTCGAGTAGTCGGGGCCGCCCGGCCCGGTCGTCATGATCTGCACGACCGCGAAGGACTCGGCGCCCAGCGCCAGGATGCCCATGTAGACCCAGCCGGACTGCACGGTGTCCCACAGCAGCGGCAGGGTGACCCGGAAGAAGGTGACCGCCCGGCCCGCCCCGTCCAGCAGCGCGGCCTCGTACAGGTCGGCCGGGATGGAGGCCATGCCGGCCGAGAACAGCACCACGAAGAAGCCGACCGTGGACCACACCAGCACCCCCGTCACGCACCACAGCGCCAGGTCCGGGTCCCCCAGCCACAGCGGCTGCACCCCGTCCAGCCCGATGCCGCGCAGCAGGGAGTTGATCGCCCCGCTGTCCGGGTTGTACGCGAACTGGAACAGCAGGGCCACGATGGCGATGGAGAGCACCTGCGGGAAGAAGTAGACGATCTTGTAGAAGGCGGAGCCGCGGACCCCGGTGATCACCGGGCCGCCCCGGCGGTGCCGGCCGCCCACGTTGATCATGAACGACAGGAACAGCGCCAGGCCGAGCGTCACCAGGGGCACCAGCAGCGCGAACAGCACGCTGTGCCACAGCGACTTCCAGAAGATGTCGTCGTCGAGCATCCGCGAGTAGTTGTCGAAGCCGACCATCTTGAAGTCGGGGCTCAGCCCGGTCCAGTCCGTGAACGAGTAATAGATGGACTGGACGAACGGCCAGACGACGAAGAGCGCGTACACCCCCAGCGGCAGCGCCAGGAACCCCACGATGAACCGGTACTTGCCGTGCTGCATTGCTACCGACCCCGATCTGCGCGCGGTCCGCGCCACCGGGGCCCGGCCGGCCTGTCCGCGCCGGCCGGGCCCCGCCGGCGCTCCCTCACTGGTGCTTGTAGTGCTTGATCGACGAGTCCTTGGCGGCCTCGTCGGCGTACGCCTGGATCTTCTTGACGGCCTCGGCCGGGGTGAGCCGGCCGGCCATCATCTCGCCCAGGCCGCCGACGCCGATCTGCTCCTTCTGGAGCTTGACGTACCAGTCCTGGATGCGCGGGTTCACCACGTTGTCGCCGGCCAGGTCCAGGGCCTCGACGCCGGACTTCAGGCCGGGGGTCAGTTCGATGCCGTCGGTGCCGCCGTTGAACGCGGTCAGCGACTTCACCTTGGCGGTGAAGTTCTTCGAGGACGCCTCGCCGAGCATGATCCGCAACTGCTCCATGCCGCCGGTGCCGTTCTTCGCCTTGGCGGGCACCACGAAGGGCTCGCCGCCGGAGGCCCAGATGGTGCCGAACGGCAGCTTGTCGGAGGAGTCCAGGCCGGTCGGCGCGGCGACGGCGAGGTCGAAGTCGGCGGGGATGACCTTCGCCGACTCGTTCTCCACCCAGGAGCCGTTGGGCAGGAACAGGGCGTCGCCCTTGGCCCAGGCGGTCTGCGACTGGATGTGGTCCAGGCCGGGGGTGCCCTTGAGGACGTACCCCTTGCGGTACAGCTCGTAGTACGCCTCGAAACACGCCTTGACCGCCGGGTGCTTCCAGGCGTTCGGCTCCAGGTTGTCGATGGCGTCCAGCACCTCGGCGCCGCCGACCTTGGCGATCATCGGGTAGAGCGAGAAGGGGATGTAGTACGGGTACTTGCCCGCGTACGTCCAGCCCGCCATGCCCTTCTTCTTGGCCTTGGCGCAGACCGCGAGCATCTCGTCCCAGGTCTTCGGGTACTCCGCGTCCAGCGAGTCCAGCGCCTTGCGCGAGTACCAGACGCCGTACACGGTGTAGGCGTAGTACAGGATCCACACCTTGTCGCCGTCGAACTGGCCCATCTCCACGATGCCGGGGCGCAGGGTGTCGCGGACCTTCTTGGCCGGGTCGTCGTAGGAGGGCGCGTCGAGCAGCGGGGTGAGGTCGGCGAGCTGGTTCTTGCCGACCAGGACGCCCATGTCCATCTGCTCGGCGCCGGAGTTGTCGATGAGGTCCGGCGGGGTGCCCTGGTTGAAACGGGGCTGGAGGGTGGACTGGATCTTCTGGGTGGCGGAGAACTTCACCGTCGCCTTGGGGAAGTTCTTCTGGTAGATCTTCACCGCGTCCTCGGCGTACTCCTTGCCGAAACCGCCGTCGAAGAGGACGAATTCCATCTGGGCGCTGTTGTTGACGCCCAGGGGATTCTTGGCGGTCTTCTCGCCCGCCTCCGCTTTGTCCTGGTCGTCACCGCCGCCGCCGCTGGCGCAGGCGGACAGGAAACTCATCGTGGGGACCGAGATCAGACCGAGCGCGGCCGACCTCTTGATCAGATCGCGGCGGCCGACGCCGGTGGGGCCGTGGTGCTCGGCGGACTTCTCGGCGGACGTGGATCCCATGCTCAAGTCCTCGCCTTCTCCAGGACTCAGGCGGTGAACCGGATCATCCGTCCCGGCACCGCGATCGGGTCGAGCTGGTTCGTGCAGGCAGTGCGGATCGTACGTACGGGCCCGGTACTGAGGATCTCCCGGTGGCCGACAGGTATAGTCCACTTTCCGCCAGCGGAGCAAGATCGAACGCAAGGTTGGCCATGGGTCTTTTCCGAGTTGAGACCTGACGGACATATGTGTGGCGGAAGTGCCGTCGGCCGGAAGAATTGCCGACATCGCCCCTGAACACCGTCGTCAACACCTTGACATCCCCTGCCACTTGCCCCACTACTGGACCTTGCGCACAGGAATTGACAACGTTGTCCAGCGCGCAGGGAGGGTTCTCGACCATGCAGCGCAGCACTCGGCACAGATGGGGTCCGGCGGTCGTGCTGACGACCGCCTTCGCACTGGCGGCCGGCTCACAGGGCGCGGCGGTCGCCGTGCCGCGGGCGCCCGCCGCGCCGGCCAAGGAGTTCTCGTCCTCGTTCGAGGCGGACGATCCGGCCCCGGACTGGCTCAGCACCGTCGACACCGCGCCGGGCGGCGGCAAGCGCGCCTCCGGCGTCGACGGCGGCTACAGCACCGGCATCCCGGGCAACATCTCCGACCATGTCACGGACGTCCGGGCGAGCGGGGAGAACACCGGTGCCGGCGAGGTGAAGGAGAACCTGGTCGACACCGAGCCCGCCACCAAATGGCTGACCTTCGCCCCCACCGGCTGGGTCGAGTTCGACCTGGACGCCCCGGCCGGGGTGACCCGGTACGCGCTCACCTCCGCCAACGACCACGCCGAACGCGACCCGGTGGACTGGACGCTGAAGGGGTCGGCGGACGGCGAGGACTGGACCACCGTGGACACCCGCTCCGGGCAGTCCTTCGCCGAGCGGTTCCAGACCAGGACGTACGACCTCGCCGAGACGGCCGAATTCCGGCACTTCCGGCTGGAGTTCACCCGGAACGCCGGGGCGGGCGACGCCCTCCAGCTCGCCGATGTGCAGTTCTCCACCGGCGGCGACGACACCCCCGTCCCCGCGGACATGCTCTCCCTGGTCGACAAGGGCCCCACCGGCTCCCCCACGGCCAAGGCGGGCGCCGGCTTCACCGGCAAGCGGGCGCTGCGCTACGCGGGCCGGCACACCGCCGACGGGCGGGCCTACTCGTACAACAAGGTGTTCGACGTCGATGTGAAGGTCGACCGCCGTACCGAACTCTCCTACAAGATCTTCCCGTCGATGGCCGACGGCGACCTCGACTACGACGCCACCAACGTCGCCGTCGACCTCGCCTTCACCGACGGCACCTACCTCAGCGACCTCGGCGCGACCGACAGCCACGGCTTCCCGCTGACGCCGCGCGGGCAGGGCGCCTCGAAGGTGCTGTACGTCAACCAGTGGAACGCCGTGGAGTCCAGCATCGGCTCGGTCGCGGCCGGCAAGACCGTCGACCGCATCCTCGTCGGGTACGACTCCCCCAAGGGCCCGGCGAAGTTCCGGGGCTGGCTGGACGACGTGTCGCTCACCCGGGCCGAGCCCGAGCGGCCCGCGGCCCACCTCTCCGACTACGCGCTGACCACCCGGGGCACCAACTCCAGCGGCGGTTTCTCGCGCGGCAACAACTTCCCCGCGACGGCTGTCCCGCACGGCTTCAACTTCTGGACGCCGGTGACCAACGCCGGTTCGCTGAGCTGGCTGTACGACTACGCCCGCGGCAACAACGCGGACAACCTGCCGACGATCCAGGCGTTCAGCGCCAGCCACGAGCCCAGTCCCTGGATGGGCGACCGGCAGACCTTCCAGGTGATGCCGTCGGCCGCGGCCGGCGCCCCGGAGACCGGCCGGGAGGCCCGCGAGCTGCCGTTCCGGCACGAGAACGAGACCGCGCGGCCCTACTACTACGGGGTCACGTTCGAGAACGGCCTGAAGGCCGAGATGGCGCCGACCGACCACGCGGCCATGCTCCGCTTCACCTACCCCGGCGACGACGCGAGCGTGGTCTTCGACAACGTCACCGACCAGGCGGGCCTGACCCTGGACCGGGAGAACGGCACCTTCACCGGCTACTCGGACGTGAAGTCCGGCCTGTCGACCGGCGCGACCCGGCTCTTCGTCTACGGCGAGTTCGACAAGAAGGTCACCGGCGGCGACTCCAGCGGCGTCAAGGGCCATCTGCGCTTCGACGCGGGCGACGACCGCACGGTGACGCTGAGGCTGGCGACCTCGCTGATCAGCGTCGACCAGGCCGAGGACAACCTGCGCCAGGAGATCGCGGCGGGCGCCTCCTTCGAGAAGGTGAAGGGGGACGCCCGCAAGCAGTGGGACCGGCTGCTCGGCAAGGTCGAGGTCGAGGGCGCGACCCGGGACCAGTTGACCACGCTCTACTCCAGCCTGTACCGGCTCTACCTGTACCCGAACGCGGGCCACGAGAAGGTCGACGGCGTCTACCAGTACGCCTCGCCGTTCCGGAAGATGCCGCGGCAGGACACCGCCACGCACACCGGCGCGGAGATCGTCGACGGCAAGGTGTACGTCAACAACGGCTTCTGGGACACCTACCGGACGACCTGGCCGGCGTACTCCTTCCTCACCCCGGCGCAGGCCGGTGAGCTGGTGGACGGGTTCGTGCAGCACTACAAGGACGGCGGCTGGACCTCGCGCTGGTCCTCCCCCGGCTACGCGGACCTGATGACCGGCACCTCCAGCGACGTCGCCTTCGCCGACGCGTACGTCAAGGGCGTCGATTTCGACGCCGAGGCGGCGTACGACGCGGCGGTGAAGAACGCCACCGTGGTGCCGCCCTCCTCCGGGGTGGGCCGCAAGGGCATGGAGACCTCGCCGTTCCTCGGCTACACCTCCACCGAGACCCACGAGGGACTGTCCTGGGCGCTGGAGGGCTACCTCAACGACTACGGCATCGCCAAGATGGGCGAGAAGCTCTACCGGGAGACCGGCGAGAAGCGGTACAAGGAGGAGTCGGCGTACTTCCTCAACCGCGCCCAGGACTACGTCAACCTGTTCGACGCGAAGGCGGGCTTCTTCCAGGGCAAGGACGCGTCCGGCAAGTGGCGCGTGGAGTCGGAGAAGTACGACCCGCGGGTGTGGGGCTACGACTACACCGAGACCAACGGCTGGGGCTACGCCTTCACCGCCCCGCAGGACAGCCGGGGCCTGGCCAACCTCTACGGCGGTCGCTCCGGCCTCGCCGACAAGCTGGACGAGTACCTCGCCACCCCGGAGACGGCCGGCGCCGAGTTCGTCGGCTCCTACGGCGGCGTCATCCACGAGATGACCGAGGCACGGGACGTCCGGATGGGCATGTACGGGCACTCCAACCAGGTCGCCCACCACGCCCTGTACATGTACGACGCGGCCGGGCAGCCGTACAAGACGCAGCGGAACGTGCGGGAGGTGCTCTCCCGGCTCTACACCGGCAGCGAGATCGGGCAGGGCTACCACGGCGACGAGGACAACGGCGAGCAGTCGGCCTGGTTCCTCTTCTCCGCGCTGGGCTTCTACCCGCTGGTGATGGGCAGCGGCGAATACGCCATCGGCTCCCCGCTGTTCACCAAGGCCACCGTCCACCTGGAGAACGGGCGGGACCTGGTCGTCAAGGCGCCGAAGAACTCCGCGAAGAACGTGTACGTGCGGGGGCTGAAGGTCAACGGCCGGTCCTGGAACTCCACGTCCCTGCCGCACTCGCTGATCGCCCGGGGCGGGGTGCTGGAGTTCGACATGGCCGCGCGGCCCTCCTCGTGGGGCACGGGCAGGAACGCGGCGCCCGTGTCGATCACCCAGGACGACGAGGTGCCGGCGCCGCGCAAGGACGCCCTGTCCGGTGACGGCGCCCTCTTCGACGACACCTCGGCGACGGAGGCGGCCGTGACCTCGGTGGACCTGCCGGTGGCCGAGGGGACCAAGGCGGTGCAGTACACGCTGACCTCCCCGAAGGACCGCGCCTCGGCGCCCACCGGCTGGAAGCTCCAGGGCTCGGCCGACGGCACGACATGGCGGACGCTGGACGAACGCTCCGGCCAGTCCTTCGCCTGGGACCGGCAGACCCGCGCGTTCTCGGTACGGACACCGGGGGCGTACGCGAAGTACCGGCTGGTCCTCGACGGTGAGCACACGCTGGCGGAGGTGGAACTGCTGGGCTGACCCGCGCAGGGAGAAGGGCCGCACCCCCGTCGCCGGGAGTGCGGCCCTTCGCCGTGGTGCGTGCCGCTTACTTGCGGATCAGGCTGCGCAGGACGTACTGCATGATGCCGCCGTTGCGGTAGTAGTCCGCCTCGCCGGGGGTGTCGATGCGGACGACCGCGTCGAACTCGACGCCGGTGTCGGTGGTGACCTTCACCGTGCGCGGGGTGGTGCCCTCGTTCAGCTCGGTGACGCCGGTGATGGAGAAGGTCTCCTCGCCGGTCAGGCCGAGGGAGGCGGCGGACTGGCCCTCCGGGAACTGGAGCGGGAGGACGCCCATGCCGATGAGGTTGGAGCGGTGGATGCGCTCGTAGGACTCGGCGATGACGGCCTTGACGCCGAGGAGCGCGGTGCCCTTGGCGGCCCAGTCGCGGGACGAGCCGGAGCCGTACTCCTTGCCGGCCAGGACGACCAGCGGGATGCCGGCGGCCTGGTAGTTCTGCGAGGCGTCGTAGATGAAGGAGACCGGGCCGCCGTCCTGGGTGAAGTCCCGGGTGTAGCCGCCCTCGGTGCCCGGCGCGATCTGGTTGCGCAGGCGGATGTTGGCGAACGTGCCGCGGATCATGACCTCGTGGTTGCCGCGGCGCGAGCCGTAGCTGTTGAAGTCGCGGCGCTCCACGCCGTGCTCCGTGAGGTACTTGCCGGCCGGGGTGTCGGCCTTGATGGCGCCGGCCGGGGAGATGTGGTCGGTGGTGACCGAGTCGCCCAGCTTGGCCAGGACGCGGGCGCCCGTGATGTCGGAGACCGGGGTGGTCTCCATCGTCATGCCCTCGAAGTACGGGGGCTTGCGGACGTAGGTGGACTCCGCGTCCCACTCGAAGGTGTCGCCGGTCGGGACGGGCAGCGCCTGCCACTGGGCGTCGCCGGCGAAGACGTCGGAGTAGGACTTGGCGAACATGTCCTCGCCGATGGCGTTGGCCACCACCTCGTTGACCTCGGCCTCGGTGGGCCAGATGTCCTTGAGGAAGACCGGGTTGCCGTCCTGGTCGGTGCCCAGGGCGTCGCGGGTGATGTCCACCTTCATGGAACCGGCGATCGCGTAGGCGACGACCAGCGGCGGGGACGCCAGGTAGTTCATCTTGACGTCGGGGTTGATCCGGCCCTCGAAGTTCCGGTTGCCGGAGAGGACCGAGGTGACGGCGAGGTCGTGGTCGTTGACGGCCTGGGAGACCTCGTCCGGCAGCGGGCCGGAGTTGCCGATGCAGGTGGTGCAGCCGTAGCCGACGAGGTTGAAGCCGACCTTGTCGAGGTAGGGGGTCAGGCCCGCCTTCTCGAAGTAGTCGGTGACGACCTTGGAGCCCGGGGCGAGGGTGGTCTTGACCCACGGCTTGCGGGTCAGGCCCTTCTCGACCGCCTTCTTCGCGACGAGGGCGGCGGCCACCATCACGTACGGGTTGGAGGTGTTGGTGCAGGAGGTGATGGCCGCGACCGTCACCGCGCCGTGGTCCAGCTCGTAGGAGGTGCCGTCGGGGGCGGTGACGCGCACCGGGTTGGACGGGCCGGAGCCGGCGACGACGGCGGAGTGCTGCGGGGCGCCGGCGCCGTTGTCGTCGCTGCCGTAGGCCGGGGCGTCGGAGGCCGGGAAGGACTCGGCGGACGCCTCGTCGACCGGGGACTGCACGCCGTGCGGCTGCTCCTGCTGCGGGACGCCGGCCTTGCGGTCGTCGCCGCCGGTCACCCCGGCGTCGACGTAGTTGAGCACGTCGGCGGCGAACTGCTCGGCGGCGCGGGACAGCTCGATGCGGTCCTGCGGGCGCTTCGGGCCGGCGATGGACGGCACGACGGTGGAGAGGTCCAGCTCCAGCTTCTCGGAGAAGTCCGGCTCGGCCGCCGGGTCCAGCCAGAGGCCCTGCTCCTTGGCGTACGCCTCGACCAGGGCGACCTGCTGGTCGCTGCGGCCGGTCAGGCGCAGGTAGTTCAGCGTCTCGTCGTCGATCGGGAAGATGGCGGCGGTGGAGCCGAACTCCGGGGACATGTTGCCGATGGTGGCGCGGTTGGCCAGGCTGGTGGCGGCCACGCCCTCGCCGTAGAACTCGACGAACTTGCCGACGACGCCGTGCTCGCGCAGCATCTCGGTGATCGTGAGGACCAGGTCGGTGGCGGTGGTGCCGGGCTGCAGCTCGCCGGTGAGCTTGAAGCCGACCACGCGCGGGATCAGCATGGAGACCGGCTGGCCGAGCATCGCGGCCTCGGCCTCGATGCCGCCGACGCCCCAGCCGAGTACGCCCAGGCCGTTGACCATGGTGGTGTGCGAGTCGGTGCCGACCAGGGTGTCGGGGTACGCCTTGCCGTCGCGGATCATCACGACGCGGGCCAGGTGCTCGATGTTGACCTGGTGGACGATGCCGGTGCCGGGCGGGACGACCTTGAAGTCGTCGAAGGCGGTCTGGCCCCAGCGCAGGAACTGGTAGCGCTCCTTGTTGCGGCCGTACTCCAGGTCGACGTTCTGCTTGAAGGCGTCGGCGGTGCCGAACTTGTCGGCGATGACGGAGTGGTCGATGACCAGCTCGGCCGGGGAGAGCGGGTTGACCTTCGCCGGGTCGCCGCCCAGCTCCTTGACGGCCTCACGCATGGTGGCGAGGTCCACCACGCAGGGCACGCCGGTGAAGTCCTGCATGATCACGCGGGCGGGCGTGAACTGGATCTCCTGCGACGGCTGGGCCTGGGAGTCCCAGGAGCCGAGGGCGCGGATGTGGTCGGCGGTGATGTTCGCGCCGTCCTCGGTGCGGAGGAGGTTCTCCAGCAGCACCTTCAGGCTGTAGGGAAGGCGCGCGGAGCCCTCGACCTTGTCCAGCCGGAAGATCTCGTACGACTCGTCGCCCACCTGCAGCGTGCTGCGGGCGTCGAAGCTGTTCGCCGACACGACAGTCTCCTTCATTCATGTGCGCGTACCACCGCATCCTGCCGCCACGCCGCCCTGGCCGATCCGCTGAGGTAAGGCTAAGTTAGGCTTCCCTTACCAGGGTGGCGACCGCGGTACGCCTCGGCAGATATCTCGATGTCGAGATAACTCTAGTACATGGGGGCGTCCTGGTCATGCCCGCACCCCGCCGATACAAGCCGATGCCGGGGGAACCGGGGTGCCTCGACGCGCGCCGGTCGGGTAGCGTGCGGGCCATGTCGAGCCCCGAGTCGGACGAGGTGGGGGCTTACGGTCACGCCGTCAGCCCCCTGAACCACTGAGCTCCTGACCCTGCCGTCGCGCCGCGTTCCGCGGCCGGGCGGGTGTGCCCCTGGGGCTGGCCGCGGTGACGAGACGACCTTCTCGTGCCTCTCCTCACCTCGGAGCCACTCGATGCCTCTCCCGCTGTACCTGCTCGCCCTGGCGGTCTTCGCCATGGGCACCTCGGAGTTCATGCTCGCCGGCCTGGTGCCGGACATCGCCTCGGAGCTCGACGTCACCGTCGGGACGGCGGGCGTGCTCACCTCGGCCTTCGCGGTCGGCATGGTCGTCGGCGCGCCCCTGGTGGCCGCGCTGGCCCGCGACCGGCCCAGGCGCGCCGGCCTTCTGGGGTTCGTCCTCGCTTTCGCGGCGGCCCACGCGGTGGGCGCCCTCACCACCAGCTTCCCGGTCCTGTTCGCCACCCGGGTCGTCGCCGCGCTCGCGAACGCGGGGTTCCTCGCCGTCGCTCTGACAACTGCCGCCACGCTGGTCCCGCCCGGCAAGAAGGGACGTGCGCTGGCCGTACTGCTGTCGGGCACGACGGTGGCCACGATCGCCGGTGTCCCCGGCGGGTCGGTACTCGGCGCGCTGCTCGGCTGGCGGGCCGCCTTCTGGGCCGTCGCCGCGCTCTGCCTGCCGGCGGCTCTCGGCATCCTGAAGGGGATCCCCGCGGGACGGGCGACGGCGGGGGCGACGGACGGGCCGGCCCTGCGAGCGGAGCTGGCCCGGCTCGCCCGGCCGCGGCTGCTCGTGGTGATGCTGCTCGGCGCGCTGGTGAACGCGGCGACCTTCGCGAGCTTCACCTTCCTCGCCCCGGTGGTGACCGGCACCGCCGGGCTGGACGAGCTGTGGGTCCCCGTCGCGCTGGTGCTCTTCGGTGCCGGTTCCTTCGCCGGCGTCACCGTCGCCGGCCGGCTGTCCGACCGGCGTCCCGGTCCGGTCGTCGCGGTCGCCGGTCCGCTGCTGCTCCTCGGCTGGCCGGCCCTGGCCGTGCTGGCCCACCGGCCGGTCGCCCTGCTCGCCCTCGTGTTCGTGCAGGGCGCGCTGTCGTTCGCGCTGGGCAGCACGCTGATCACCCGGGTCCTCTACGAAGCGGCCGGAGCCCCCACCATGGCCGGCTCGTACGCCACCGCGGCCCTCAACATCGGCGCCGCCGCCGGCCCCCTCATCGGCGCGGCCACGCTCCGTACCGAGGTCGGGGCCCTGGGGCCGCTGTGGGCGAGCGGACTGCTCGTCGCCGCCGCGCTGCTCATCGCGTTTCCCCTGCGCTCGGTGGTCACGGCCGGCCGGGGCGCCGAGGTGCTGCGGTGACAGCGGGGGCCGGGGTGGCGGGGTGCTGCGGTGACAGCGGGCGGTCGCAGCTCCGAGGTGCTGCGGTGACAGCGGGCGGTCGCAGCTCCAAGGTGCTCCGGTGACAGCGGGCGGCCGGGGGGGGCGCCGGTCCGGTCCGGGCCGGGCGGCCGGGGATCACGGTCCGGTCCGGGGCGGGCGGTCGGGGATCGCCGGTCAGGTTCGGGCGGGCGACCGGGGGGCGCCGGTCCGGTCCGGGGCGGGCGGCCGGGGGTCCTTGGTGCGGACCGGGCGGGTGACCTGCTTGGCCACGCACGACGGGATGCCCTCCGTGGCGTCGGCGGCCAGTTGCCGGTAGGTGCTGGGGGGCATCCCGACCAGTTCGGTGAAGCGGGTGCTGAAGGTGCCGAGCGAGGCGCAGCCCACCTCGAAGCAGACCTCGGTGACGCTGAGGTCGCCGCGGCGCAGCAGCGCCATCGCCCGCTCGATCCGCCGGGTCATGAGGTACGAGTACGGCGACTCGCCGTAGGCGGCGCGGAAGGCGCGGCTGAGGTGCCCGGCCGACATGTGCTCGCCCCGGGCGAGTGCCTCGACGTCGAGCGGGCGGGCGTACTCGCGGTCGATGCGGTCCCGGACCCGGCGCAGCCGCGCCAGGTCCTTCAGCCGCTGTTCCTGGGTGGGTCTGCTCGTCACCCGACCGATCGTACGGCGGCCCGCTGACACCCGCCCGGGACCGTCGGGCGCCCGACCGGACCGTCAGGCCCCGCTCGCCCCCACGTACGCCGCCAGGTGTTCGCCGGTGAGGGTGGAGCGGGCGGCGACCAGGTCGGCCGGGGTGCCCTCGAAGACGACCCGGCCGCCGTCGTGGCCGGCGCCGGGGCCGAGGTCGATGATCCAGTCGGCGTGGGCCATCACGGCCTGGTGGTGCTCGATGACGACGACCGACTTGCCGGCGTCCACCAGCCGGTCGAGCAGGCCGAGCAACTGCTCGACATCGGCGAGGTGGAGGCCGGTGGTCGGCTCGTCGAGGACGTAGAGCCCGCCCTTGTCGCCCATGTGCGTGGCGAGCTTCAGCCGCTGCCGCTCGCCGCCGGAGAGGGTGGTGAGCGGCTGGCCGAGGCTGAGGTAGCCGAGCCCCACGTCGGCGAGCCGCTGGAGGATCCGGTGCGCGGCCGGGGTGCGGGCCTCGCCGGCGGAGAAGAACTCCTCGGCCTCGGTCACCGGCATCGCCAGCACCTCGCTGATGTTCCGGCCGCCGAGCCGGTGCTCCAGGACCGACGCCTGGAAGCGGCGGCCCTCGCACTCCTCGCAGGTGGTGGCGACGCCCGCCATCATCGCCAGGTCGGTGAAGACCACCCCGGCGCCGTTGCAGGCCGGGCAGGCGCCCTCGGAGTTGGGGCTGAACAGGGCGGGCTTGGCGCCGCTGGCCTTGGCGAACGCCTTGCGGATCGGGTCCAGCAGCCCGGTGTAGGTGGCCGGGTTGGAGCGCCGGGAGCCGCGGATCGGGCTCTGGTCGACGAAGACCACGTTCTCGTCGGCCGGGATCGAGCCGTGCACCAGCGAACTCTTGCCGGAGCCCGCCACGCCGGTGACGACCACCAGGGTGCCGAGCGGTATGTCGACGTCGACGTCGCGCAGGTTGTTCGCCGAGGCGCCGCGGATCTCCAGGGCCCCGGTGGGCTTGCGGACCTCCTCCTTCAGCGCGGCCCGGTCGTCGAGGTGCCGGCCGGTGACGGTGCCGGAGGCGCGCAGACCGGCGACGGTGCCCTCGAAGCAGACGGTGCCGCCGGCCGTGCCCGCGCCGGGGCCGAGGTCCACGACGTGGTCGGCGACGGCGATCGTCTCCGGCTTGTGCTCGACCACGAGGACGGTGTTGCCCTTGTCCCGCAGGCGCAGCAGCAGCTCGTTCATGCGCTGGATGTCGTGCGGGTGCAGTCCGATGGTGGGCTCGTCGAAGACGTACGTGACATCGGTGAGGGCGGAGCCGAGGTGGCGGATCATCTTGACGCGCTGGGCCTCGCCGCCCGAGAGGGTGCCGGCCGGCCGGTCCAGGGAGAGGTAGCCGAGGCCGATCTCCACGAAGGACTCCAGGGTCCCCCGGAGCGCGGTGAGCAGCGGGGCCACGGAGGGCTCGTCGAGTCCGCGGACCCACTCGGCGAGGTCCCGGATCTCCATCGCGCAGGCGTCGGCGATGGAGATGCCCGCGATCTTCGAGGCCCGGACCGCCTCGGTGAGCCGGGTGCCGTCGCAGTCGGGGCAGGTGGTGAAGGTGACCGCGCGCTCCACGAAGGCGCGGATGTGCGGTTGCAGGGCCTCCTTGTCCTTGGCCAGGAAGGACTTCTGGATCTTGGGGATCAGGCCCTCGTAGGTGAGGTTGACGCCGTTGACCTTGACCTTGGTGGGTTCGCCGTAGAGGAAGTCCCGCATCTCCTTCTCGGTGAACTCGCGGATCGGCTTGTTCGGGTCGAGGAAGCCGGACTGGGCGTAGACCCCGACCGTCCAGACGCTGTCCGACTTCCAGCCGGGGATGGTGAACGCGCCCTCGGCGATCGACTTGGAGTCGTCGTAGAGCTGGGTGAGGTCGATGTCGGAGACGCTGCCGCGGCCCTCGCAGCGCACGCACATGCCGCCGGTGCGGTTGAACGTCACCTTCTCGGTCTTCGTCTTCTCGGCGCCCCGCTCCACCCGGAAGCCGCCGCTCGCGGAGACCGTGGCGACGTTGAAGGAGTACGCGCCGGGCGGGCCGACGTGCGGTTCGGCGAGCCGGCTGAACAGGATGCGCAGCAGGGCGTTGGTGTCGGTGGCGGTGCCGACCGTGGAGCGGGGGTCGGCGCCCATCCGCTGCTGGTCGACGATGATCGCGGTGGTCAGCCCCTCCAGCAGGTCGGCCTCGGGCCGGGCCAGCGTCGGCATGAAGCCCTGTACGAAGGCGCTGTACGTCTCGTTGATCATCCGCTGGGACTCGGCGGCGATGGTGTCGAAGACCAGGGAGCTCTTGCCCGAGCCGGAGACCCCGGTGAAGACCGTCAGCCGCCGCTTGGGGATCTCGACACTGACGTCCTTCAGGTTGTTCTCCCGCGCCCCGTGCACCCGGATCAGGTCATGGCTGTCGGCGGGGTGCGGGGCGGGCGAGGGGGTGTCCGTGGTCATCGTCTCTCCCTAACTGCGGCATGCCTGTGGCGCCGTCGGGCTGGTTCGGAGCGGCCATGAGGATATGCGCGGTCCGCGGGGGCCGGCCGGGTATTTCCGCGGTTACGGCCGGTGGCGGGGCCCGGGTACGGGCCCGGCCGGTGGCGGCGGGGCGCGGGTACGGGGTCCCGGCCGGCGTGGGTCAGGTCAGTTCCTGGACGCGGACCATGTTGCCCGCGGGGTCCCGGAAGGCGCAGTCACGGACGCCGTACGGCTGCTGCGTCGGCTCCTGGACCACCTCGGCGGTGGCCTGCACCCGCTCGAAGACGCCGTCGAGATCGTGGGTGGCCAGGACGATGCTCGCGTAGGTGCCCTTGGCCATCATCTCGGCGATGGTGCGGCGCTCGTCGTCGGTGATGCCGGGGTCGGCGGCCGGGGGGTGCAGCACGATGGAGGTGCCGGGCTGGCCGGGCGGGCCGACGGTGATCCAGCGCATCCCCTGGTAGCCGACGTCCTTGCGGACCTCGAAGCCGAGGGTGTCGCGGTAGAACGCCAGGGCGGCCTCGGGGTCGTCCTGCGGCAGGAAGGCGGTGTGAATGGTGATGTCCATGGCCGTCACGCTAATCGCGGCGCCGGACCCGTGCTTCTTGATTCCTGACCGGTCCGGACCGGGAATCCCGAACCGGCCCCGACCGGGATTCCCGACCGGTCCCGACCGGGGTTCCCGACCGGTCCAGACCGGGATTCCCGACCGGTCCCGACCGGGATTCCGGACCCGCCCGGCCATCACCGCGCCCGTGCGGGGTAAGCGAGTTGGGCCGGGACCGACCGGCCCGGCTCGTCCCGCCAAGGAGGCACGATGCCCCTCACGTTCCGCAAGAGCTTCCGGATATTGCCGGGGGTGCGGCTGAACATCAACAAGCGGTCCTGGTCGATCACCACCGGGGGCAGCAGCGGTCCCCGGCACACCCACAGCAGCACCGGACGCCGTACGACGTCGATGGATCTGCCCGGCCCCTTCGGCTGGCGGCGCACCCGTTCGGCCGGACGGCGTTGACGGGCTGTCACTCGAACAGACCCCCCGAGAGGCGCCATCTCATATCTGAGATAGCCTCGACCTCATGGCAGACGACTACCTCGTACGCATCGGCAAGCTCATCCGTGACGCCCGGCAGCACCGCGGCTGGACGCAGTCGCAGCTCGCGGAGGCGCTCGGCACCAGTCAGAGCGCCGTCAACCGCATCGAGCGCGGCAACCAGAACATCAGCCTTGAGATGATCGCCCGGATCGGCGAAGCGCTGGACAGTGAGATCGTCTCCCTGGGCTACGCGGGCCCGATGCATCTGCGGGTGGTGGGCGGCCGGCGCCTGTCGGGGGCCATCGACGTCAAGACGAGCAAGAACGCGTGCGTGGCGCTGCTGTGCGCCTCGCTGCTCAACAAGGGGCGCACGGTGCTGCGCCGGGTCGCCCGGATCGAGGAGGTGTACCGCCTCCTGGAGGTGCTCAACTCCATCGGTGTGCGCACCCGTTGGATCAACGACGGCGTGGACCTGGAGATCGTGCCGCCGGCCGAGTTGGACATGGCGGCGATCGACGCCGAGGCCGCGGTGCGCACCCGGTCGATCATCATGTTCCTGGGCCCGCTGCTGCACCGCATGGACCGCTTCAAGCTGCCCTACGCCGGCGGCTGCGACCTGGGCACCCGCACCATCGAGCCGCACATGATCGCGCTGCGCCGGTTCGGCCTGGACGTGGCGGCGACGGAGGGCCAGTACCACGCGGTGGTGGACCGCTCGGTCCGCCCGGACCGCCCGATCGTGCTGACCGAGCGGGGCGACACGGTCACCGAGAACGCGCTGCTGGCCGCCGCCCGGCACGACGGCGTCACCGTCATCCGCAACGCCTCCTCCAACTACATGGTCCAGGACCTGTGCTTCTTCCTGGAGGCGCTCGGCGTCCAGGTCGAGGGCATCGGCACCACCACCCTCACCGTGCACGGCGTGCCGGTCATCGACGTGGACGTGGACTACTCCCCCTCCGAGGACCCGGTCGAGGCGATGAGCCTGCTGGCCGCCGCGGTGGTCACGGAGTCGGAGCTGACGGTCCGCCGGGTGCCGATCGAGTTCCTGGAGATCGAGCTGGCGGTCCTGGAGGAGATGGGCCTGGACCACGACCGCACGCCCGAGTACGTCGCCGACAACGGCCGTACCCGGCTGGTGGACCTGACCGTGCGCCCCTCCAAGCTGGAGGCGCCCATCGACAAGATCCACCCGATGCCGTTCCCCGGCCTGAACATCGACAACGTGCCGTTCTTCGCGGCCATCGCCGCCTCCGCGCAGGGCCAGACCCTCATCCACGACTGGGTCTACGACAACCGCGCCATCTACCTCACCGACCTCAACCGCCTCGGTGGCCGGCTCCAGTTGCTGGACCCGCACCGGGTGCTGGTCGAGGGCCCCACCCGCTGGCGCGCGGCCGAGATGATGTGCCCGCCGGCCCTCCGCCCGGCCGTCGTCGTCCTGCTGGCGATGATGGCCGCCGAGGGCACGTCGGTGCTGCGCAACGTCTATGTCATCAACCGGGGTTACGAGGACCTCGCCGAGCGTCTGAACTCGGTGGGGGCGCAGATCGAGACGTTCCGGGACATCTGAGCGGTGGCCCCCGGGGCTCCTGTGCCCCGGGGGACGACCGGTTCGTAGAGTGGCCGCCATGTCGGCCGACTCGCCCTTGATCCAGAGCCTGCGGACGGCGGTCGCCGCCGCGCCGCAGGACGTTCCGCTACGACTCCACCTCGCCAAACTGCTGCTGGCGGCGGGGGCCGCGGAGGCCGCCGTCACCGAGGTGGCGGTCGCCCTCCAGCACGCGCCCGGGGACACGAAGGCGCGGGAGCTGATGGCGCGGGCGATGGGGGTACCGGCGGCGGCGCCGCAGCCCCCGGTGGCCACTCCACCCGCCCCGCAGTCCCCGGCGGATCAATCCGCCGACCGGCGGCCCGGGTTCGACTGGAAGGCCGCCGAGGAGGAGATCGGGGACGCGGTGACGCCCCGGTTCGTGACGGCACCGCAGACCGCACCGCAGACCGCGCCGGACACCGCACCGGAGCCGCTCGCCGCGGACGACGGCTCGGGGCCCGGAGCCTGGGACGTGGAGGACCCCGGGGCCGTACGCCTCGCGGACGTCGGCGGCATGACGGAGGTGAAGGACCGGCTGGAGGCCGCGTTCCTCGCCCCGCTGCGCAACCCGGAGCTGCGCCGCCTCTACGGCAAGAGCCTGCGCGGCGGGCTCCTGCTGTACGGCCCCCCGGGCTGCGGCAAGACCTTCGTGGCACGGGCGGTCGCCGGGGAACTCGGCGCGCACTTTCTGTCGGTGTCCGTCAACGACGTGCTCGACATGTGGGTCGGCAACTCCGAGCGCAACATGCACGAGGTCTTCGAGACGGCCCGGCGCCGGTCTCCTTGCGTGGTCTTCCTCGACGAGCTGGACGCGCTGGGCGGCAAGCGCTCGCGCACCCGGTCCGGCGGGATGCGCACCACGGTGAACCAGCTCCTGACCGAACTGGACGGCGTGGACGCCACCGCCAACGAGGGCGTCTTCGTGCTCGCCGCCACCAACGCGCCCTGGGACGTCGACCTCGCCCTGCGCCGCCCGGGCCGCTTCGACCGCACCCTGCTCGTGCTGCCGCCCGACGCCCCGGCCCGGGAGGCGATCCTCCGCTACCACCTGCGGGACCGCCCCATCGAACGGGTCGACCTGGGCAGACTGGTGAAGCTGACCGACGGCTTCTCCGGCGCCGACCTCGCCCATGTGTGCGAGAGCGCCGCCGAGACCGCGCTGCTCGACTCGGCCCGCACCGGCACCGTCCGCATGATCGGGATGCCCGATCTGCTCGGCGCCGCCCGGCAGATCACGCCCTCCACCGAACCGTGGTTCGCCTCGGCCCGCAATGTGGCGATGTACGCCAACGAAGGCGGCCAGTACGACGACCTCGTCACCTACCTCAAGAGGAAGCGCAAGCTGTGAGCACGGACCAGGCGATGGAGCGTGCCGAGGCGCTGCTGTCCCTCGAACGGTACGACGAGGCCCGGACGCTGCTCGCGCGGCGCGTGGCCGCCGCGCCCGAGGACGCGGCGGCGTGGACCGAACTCGCCCGCTGCCACGCCAAGCTGGGCGCTCCCCAGGAGGCCCTGACGGCGACCGGGGAGGCGCTGCGGCTGGAGCCGGAGAACGTCAACGCGCTGCTGCTGCGCGCCCAGGCACTGGTCGGCAGCGGCGCGGGCGTCGACGCGGCGGTGGACACGCTCCGCGAGGCGGTCCGCATCCGGCCGCAGTTCTGGGGCTGCTGGTCGATGCTGGCCGACTACGCGCTGCGGCAGGCCATCCTGCGCCGGGCCAAGGAGACCGGCGGCCGGGAACTCACCCACGAGGACGTCGCCGCCGTGGCCGAGGGCGCGATCGCCATGGCGGAGCAGGCGATACGCCTCGCGCCCGAGGAGGTGCGCCCGTACGAGGTGCGCCGGTTCATCGCCGGGCTGACCGGCGACGACGCGACGATCGACGCGATGGACCAGGCCATCCTGCGGCTCGACCCCACGCACAGCGAGGCGCTGAGCAGCCGCACCCGGCGGGCCGCGAACACCCCGGGGGTACGGGCCTCCCGGGCCGCCGACCTGATCGCCGAGGCCCTGGGCGCCGCCCCCGATTCGTCGTCGATGCGGAAGGAACTGGACGCGGCCACGTACCGGTTGCTGCGCGGCACCCGCTGGCTGGCGCTGCTCTGCGTGGTGTTCGCCGCGCTGTCCCTCGGTGTCGGGCCGGGCGACGACGGCACGCCCCGGGACCTGCCGCTCTCCCTGGCCCAGCGGCTGTGGGACGTGCTGCTGATGGCCGCGGTGTGGGTGCTGGGCGCGCTGGTGCGCTACCGCAAGCGGCGCAAGGGCGTTCGGCTGAACGTGCGGTCGCTGCTGCGCCGCGACGGGTGGGCGCGGCTGGCCGCCGGGCAGGCGGCGGCGGTGACGGTGTGCGCGCTGGTCCTGGTGCTGGTCCCGTGGACCGCGCGGGAGGTGCCGCGGACGGTGTTCTGGGTGGCCCTGCTGAGCACGCTGCTGACGATGTACGTCGACCGGCCGCGCGTCCGGGAGGCGTTCCGCACCGGCCGCCGCCGCTGAACCGGGCCGCCGCCCGGACCATGACCGGCCCGGACCCCGCCGTAATCGGGGTGGACCCGCGCGTCACGGCAACACCGCGATGCCGTCCAGTTCCACCAGGGCCGTCTCGTCCCACAGGCGGGTGACCTGGACGACCGCCATCGCCGGGTAGTCCCGGCCCGCCGCGCGCCGCCAGATCCGGCCGAGTTCGCCCGCGTGGGCGCGGTAGGCGGCCACATCGGTGGCGTAGACGGTGACGCGGGCCAGGTCGGCGGGGGTGCCGCCGGCCGCGCGCAGGGCCGTCAGCAGGTTGGCGAGGGCCCGTTCGAACTGGGCGGGGAGCGTGCCGCCGACGACCTCGCCGGCCGGGTCGAGGGCGGTCTGCCCGGCCAGGAAGACCACGCGGGTGCCGGTGGCGACGACGGCGTGGGAGAAGCCGGCGGGCGGGGCGAGGGCGGCGGGGTTCAGGCGCTCGGCGCTCACGCCCGCTCCCCCGCGCGGGCGTAGGACTCCCGGGCGATGATGCCGCGTTGCACCTCGCTGGCGCCTTCGTAGACGCGTGGCGCGCGGACCTCACGGTAGAGGTGTTCCAGGAGGTGGCCGCGGCGCAGCGCGCGGGCGCCGTGCAACTGCACGGCCGCGTCGACGACCTCCTGCGCGGTCTCGGTGGCCAGCAGCTTCGCCATCGCCGCGCGCCGGCGCAGGTCCGGGTCGCCGGCGTCGTACGCGGTCGCCGCCGCGTACACCATCAGGCGGGCCGCCTCCGTGCGCACGGCCATCTCCGCCACCCGGTGCGAGACGGCCTGGAGGTCGCGCAGCTTGCCGCCGAAGGCGTCCCGGGCGGCGGTGTGGGCGAGGGTGGCGTCCAGCGCGGCCTGGGCCATGCCGACGGCGAAGGCGCCGACGCTGGGCCGGAACCGGTCGAGGGTGCCCATCGCGACGCGGAACCCGTGGCCGGGGCTGCCGAGCACGTCGTCGGCGGTGACCGGCACGGCGTCGAAGGCGAGGGTGCCGATCGGGTGCGGCGAGAGCATCTCCAGGTGGCTGCCGGTGAGGCCGGGGCGGTCGGCGGGGACCAGGAACGCGGTGACGCCGCGGGCCCCGGCGCCGGGGGTGGTCCGGGCGAAGACGGTGTAGAGGTCGGCCTCGGGGGCGTTGGAGATCCAGCACTTGTCGCCGGTGAGCCGCCAGCGGCCGGGACCGTCGGGGCGGGCGGCCAGCGCCAGGGCCGCCGCGTCGGACCCGGCGTCCGGCTCGGTCAGCGCGAACGCCGCCACCGCGCTGCCCTCGGCGACCCGGGGCAGCCACCGCTCGCGCTGGGCGGCGGTGCCGTGGGCGTGCACCGGATGCGCGCCCAGGCCCTGCAGGGCGAGGGCGGTCTCGGCCTCCGTACAGGCGTACGCGAGGGACTCCCGCAGCAGGCACAGGTCGAGGGCGCCGGAGCCGAACAGGCGGGCCAGCAGGCCGAGATCGCCGAGCGCGGCGACGAGGGGGCGGTTGACCCGGCCGGGGGCGCCCCGCTCGGCGAGGGGGCGCAGGCGGCGCGCGGCGAGCGTGCGCAACTCGGCGCACCAGGCGGACTGTTCGGGCTGGAGCGCGAACGCGGTCATCGGCACCGGTCCCCTCGTCTCGCCTGTCCCGGCGTGCACGGCTCCCCCGAGACTATCGCGGACCGTTGACTGCCGTCACCAAGGCGCTACGCTCCACGGACGAGCCACCGCGCAGCGAACGTGACGAGCCCACCGCGTCGAGGGGGCGCCGCTGATGACCTCCCGGGGCACCGCCCACGTCGACACCTTCGCCCGCGATCACCTGCCGCCGCCCGGCCAGTGGCCCCGGCTCCTGTTCGACCTGCCGGAGCTGCGCTACCCGGAGCGCCTGAACTGCGCCGCCGAGCTGCTGGCCGGCACCGGCCCCGGCCGCCCGGCCTTCCGGACCGCCGACGGCACCCGGTGGACGTACGGCGAGCTGCGCGCCCGGGTCGACCGGCTCGCCCACCTGCTCACCCGCGACCTCGGCGTGGTCCCCGGCAACCGGGTGCTGCTGCGCGGGCCCACCACCCCGTGGCTGGCGGCCTGCTGGCTGGCGGTGCTGAAGGCCGGGGCGGTCGCGGTGACCGTGCTGGCGCAGCAGCGGCCGCACGAGCTGAGCACGGTCTGCCGGATCGCCCGGGTCCGGCACGCCCTGTGCGACGCGCGGTACGTGGCCGACCTCGCCGCGGCCGGGGTGCCGGGGCTGCGGATCGTGCCGTACGGCGGTGGCGGCCCCGGCGACCTGCTGAACCGGCCGGCGCCGGGCACGCCGTACCGGGCCGTGGACACGGCGGCCGACGACGTGGCGCTGATCGCGTTCACCTCGGGCACCACCGGCCGGCCCAAGGGGTGTCTGCACTTCCACCGGGACGTGCTGGCGATCGCCGACACCTTCTCGCGGCACGTGCTGCGCCCGCGCGCGGACGACCTGTTCGCGGGCAGCCCGCCGCTGGGGTTCACCTTCGGGCTGGGCGGCCTGGTGGTCTTCCCGCTGCGGGCCGGGGCGTGCGCGCTGCTGCTGGAGCGGGCCACGCCCCGGGAGCTGCTGCCGGCGATCGCCCGGCACCGGGTGTCGGTGCTGTTCACCGCGCCGACCGCGTACCGCGCGATGCTCGGCGAGGTCGCCGGGTACGACGTGTCGTCGCTGCGGCGCTGCGTCTCGGCCGGCGAGAACCTGCCCGCGGCCACCTGGCACGCCTGGCACACCCGGACCGGGCTGCGCATCATCAACGGCATCGGCGCCACCGAGCTGCTGCACATCTTCCTCTCCGCCGCCGACGAGCGGATCCGGCCCGGTACCACGGGCGTGCCGGTGCCGGGCTGGCAGGCGCGGGTGCAGGACGCGGACGGCGTGCCGGTGCCGGACGGGACGCCCGGACTGCTCGCGGTGCGCGGACCGGTCGGGTGCCGCTACCTCGCCGACCCCCGGCAGCGGGAGTACGTGCGCGACGGCTGGAACATCACCGGGGACACCTATGTCCGCGAGCCCGACGGGTACTTCCGGTACGTGGCCCGCGCCGACGACATGATCGTCTCGGCCGGGTACAACATCGCCGGACCGGAAGTGGAGGACGCGTTGCTGCGGCACCCGGACGTGGTCGAGGCGGCGGTGGTGGGCCGCCCGGACGAGGAGCGGGGGCAGGTGGTGGTGGCGTACGCCGTGCTGCGGGCGGGCGCCGAGCGGGACCCGGAGGCGCTGCGGGCGTTCGTCAGGCGGGAGTTGGCGCCGTACAAGTGTCCACGGGAGGTCGTCTTCCGGGACGCCCTGCCGCGCACGGCCACCGGCAAGCTCCAGCGGTTCAGGCTGTCGGCCGCCGCCCGGACCGAGGGCGACCGGCAGTGATGCCGACGACCTAAGATGATCAACGTGTCCGACCAGCATGCTCCACGGTCCCTGATCGTCACGCTCTACGGCGCGTACGGCCGCTTCGCGCCGGGCCCGGTGCCCGTCGCGGAGCTGATCCGGCTGCTGGCCGCGGTGGGCGTGGACGCGCCCTCCGTCCGTTCCTCGGTGTCCCGGCTGAAGCGGCGCGGCCTGCTGCTGCCGGCCCGCACCGCCGAGGGCGCCGCCGGGTACGAACTGTCGGCGCGGGCCCGGCAGTTGCTGGAGGACGGCGACCGGCGGATCTACGCCACGGAGCCGCCCGCGGACGAGGGCTGGGTGCTCGCCGTGTTCTCGGTCCCGGAATCCGAGCGGCAGAAACGTCACATACTGCGGTCCCGTCTCGCCGCGCTGGGTTTCGGCACCGCCGCGCCGGGCGTCTGGATCGCCCCCGCCCGGCTCTACGAGGAGACCCGGCACACGCTCGGGCAGCTCGGACTCGACGGGTACGTGGACTTCTTCCGCGGCGAGCACCTCGGCTTCACCCCGACCGCGCGGGCGGTGGCCCGCTGGTGGGACCTGGCGGCGATCGCCAAGGAGCACCAGGCGTTCCTCGACCGGCACGCGCGCGTGCTGCGCGACTGGGAGGAGCGCGGGGACGCCGCCGCCGCGCCGGAGGACGCCTACCGGGACTACCTGCTGGCCCTGGACTCCTGGCGGCACCTGCCCTACGTCGACCCGGGGCTGCCCGCGCGCCTGCTGCCCGAGGACTGGCCGGGGACCCGTTCGGCGGCCGTCTTCCGGGCCCTGCACGAACGGCTGCGGGACGCGGGGGCCGCCTTCGCGGGGCTGTGAACGGGCTGTCCGCCGGGCGCGGTTGTGAACGCGGCTCGGTCACTTCTGTGAAAGGCGCCCGTACGGTCCCGCAGGGGGCCGCTGACCAGGCGCTGACCGGCAGTGCGCCGCCCCCGCGCGGCCGGGCACACCGGACATGCCCTTAGAAAACCCTCAGGTTCCTCTGTCCCTGCTCTCAAGTTTCTTACCTACTGTCCGAAGTGTCGTCCGCGGGGGGAAGTAGGGAGAAGAGGACTTTGCGCATGACCACCACGGCACGGCCGCGGGGAGCCACCGTCTGGCTCACCGGGCTGCCGAGCGCAGGCAAGACGACCATCGCCCGACTGCTCGACCACCGGCTGACGGCGCGGGGGCGCCGCGTGGAGGTCCTCGACGGCGACGAGATCCGCCGTTTCCTCTCGGCCGGTCTCGGTTTCAGCCGCGAGGACCGCCACACCAATGTGCAGCGCATCGGTCTGGTCTCCGAGGTGCTCGCCCGCAACGGCGTGCTCTCCGTCGTCCCCGTCATCGCCCCGTACGCCGACAGCCGCGAGGCGGTCCGCAAGCGGCACGAGGCGAGCGGGACACCGTACATCGAGGTGCACGTGGCCACGCCGGTCGAGGTGTGCAGCGAGCGGGACGTCAAGGGGCTGTACGCCCGGCAGGCCGAGGGCCGGCTGACCGGGCTGACGGGGGTCGACGACCCGTACGAGCCGCCGGTCGACCCGGCGCTGGTGCTGCCGACGCAGGACCAGACGCCGCAGGAGTCGGCCGACGCGGTGTTCGCGGTGCTGGCGGAGCGGGGGCTGGTGTGAGCCTCTTCGCCCTGTCGCACCTGGACGCGCTGGAGTCGGAGGCGGTGCACATCTTCCGCGAGGTGGCGGGCGAGTTCGAGAAGCCGGTGATCCTCTTCTCCGGCGGCAAGGACTCCATCGTCATGCTCCACCTCGCCCTCAAGGCGTTCACACCCGCGCCGGTGCCGTTCGCCCTGCTCCATGTGGACACCGGACACAACTTCCCCGAAGTCCTTGAGTACCGCGACCGTGTGGTGGCCGCCCACGGGCTGCGCCTCCATGTCGCCTCCGTCCAGGACTACATCGACCGCGGTGTGCTCAAGGAACGCCCCGACGGCACCCGCAACCCCCTCCAGACCCTCCCCCTGACCGAGAAGATCCAGAGCGAGCGGTTCGACGCCGTCTTCGGCGGCGGACGCCGCGACGAGGAGAAGGCCCGCGCGAAGGAACGTGTCTTCTCCCTGCGCGACGAGTTCTCCCAGTGGGACCCCCGCCGCCAGCGCCCCGAGCTGTGGAACCTCTACAACGGCCGCCACGCCCCCGGCGAACACGTCCGCGTCTTCCCCCTGTCCAACTGGACCGAACTCGACGTCTGGCAGTACATCGCCCGCGAGGACATCGCCCTGCCCGAGATCTACTTCGCCCACGAACGCGAGGTCTTCTCCCGCGCCGGCATGTGGCTCACCCCCGGCGCCTGGGGCGGCCCCAAGAACGGCGAGACGGTGCACAAGCGCCGGGTGCGCTACCGCACCGTCGGCGACATGTCCTGCACCGGCGCCGTCGACTCCGACGCCGACACCATCGACAAGGTCATCGCCGAGATCGCCGCCTCCCGCCTCACCGAACGCGGCGCCACCCGCGCCGACGACAAACTCTCCGAGGCCGCGATGGAAGACCGCAAACGGGAGGGGTACTTCTAGCCATGGCCACTGTGGACACCTTGCGGTTCGCGACCGCCGGTTCGGTGGACGACGGCAAGTCCACCCTCGTCGGACGGCTGCTGCACGACTCCAAGTCGGTGCTGGCCGACCAACTGGAGGCGGTGCGGCGGGCGTCCCGGGGCGAGGGACCGGATCTGGCGCTGCTCACCGACGGCCTGCGGGCCGAGCGGGAACAGGGCATCACCATCGACGTGGCCTACCGCTACTTCGCCACCCCTCGGCGCCGGTTCATCCTCGCCGACACCCCCGGGCACGTGCAGTACACCCGCAACATGGTCACCGGCGCCTCCACCGCCGAGCTGACCGTGGTGCTGGTCGACGCCCGCAACGGCGTGGTCGAGCAGACCCGCCGGCACGCCGCCATCGCCGCGCTGCTGCGCGTCCCGCACGTCGTCCTCGCCGTCAACAAGATGGACCTCGTCGGCTACCAGGAAGGGGTGTTCGAGGAGATCGCCGAGGAGTTCGCCAAGTACGCCATCGAGCTGGGCGTCCCGGAGGTCACCGCCGTCCCGGTCTCGGCGCTGGCCGGTGACAACGTCGTCGAGCCCTCCGCCCGCATGGACTGGTACGGCGGGCCCACCGTCCTGGAGCACCTGGAGACCGTGCCGGTCGCGGCCGGGCCGGCCGACGCGCCCGCCCGGTTCCCGGTGCAGTACGTGATCCGGCACGGCGAGCGGCGGTACTACGCCGGGCAGGTGGCCTCGGGGGTGTTGCGGGTGGGCGACCGGGTGACCGTGCACCCGTCCGGGGAGACCTCCGAGATCGCCGGCATCGACGTCCTCGGCACACCGGCCGGCGCGGCACACGCCTCCCAGTCGGTGAGCCTGCGTCTGACGGACCAGCGGGACATCGCGCGCGGCGACCTGATCACGGCGGGGGTGGACGCGCCGACGCTCACCCAGGACGTCCGCGCCGCCGTCTGCCATCTCGCCGACCGGCCGCTGGCGACCGGGGACCGGGTGCTGCTGCGGCACGGCACCCGCACGGTACGGGCGGTGGTCCGGGACCTCGGCGGCGCGGACCGCCTGGCCGTCAACGACCTCGGCCGGATCGTCCTGCGCACCGCCGAGCCGCTGCCGCTGGACGACTACGCGGTCTCCCGGCGCACCGGCGCGTTCCTGCTGATCGACCCGGCCGACGGGGCGACGCTCACCGCCGGCATGGTCGCGCTCACCGCCCCGGTGTGAACCGGGGCCGGGGCGCGTCGGCGCGGCCGGTAGGCGGCGGGCGGCTGCCCGCGCGGTACGGGTCGGGCCAGCGCACGCCCGGACCGTCGTAGCCCTGCTCGGCCGCCGCGTGCAGGGTCCAGTGCGGGTCGTACAGGTGCGGGCGGCCGAGCGCGCACAGGTCGGCGCGCCCGGCCAGGATCAGTGAGTTGACGTCGTCCCAGGAGGAGATCGCGCCGACCGCGATCACCGGCACCCGTGCCTGGTGCCGGACGCGGTCGGCGTACGGCGTCTGGTACGACCGTCCGTACCGGGGGCGTTCCGCGGCGACGACCTGACCGGTGGAGACGTCGACGGCGTCGGCGCCGTGCGCGGCGAAGGCGCGGGCGATCTCCACCGCGTCCTCGGCGCTGGTGCCGCCCTCGGCCCAGTCGGTGGCGGAGATCCGTACCGTCATGGGCCGTTCCCCGGGCCACACGCCCCGTACCGCGTCGAAGACCTCCAGCGGGAAGCGGAGCCGGTGGGCCAGGGTGCCGCCGTAGGCGTCGGTGCGCCGGTTGGTGAGCGGGGAGAGGAACCCGGACAGCAGGTAGCCGTGGGCGCAGTGCAGCTCCAGCAGGTCGAACCCGGCGCGGGCGGCCCGCCGGGCGGCGGCGGTGAACTGCTCGCGCACCTCGGTGAGCCGGGCCCCGGTCAGCTCGCGGGGGACCTGGCTGCGCGGGGTGTACGGCAGCGGGGAGGCGGCGACCAGCGGCCAGTTGCCGTCGGGCAGCGGTTCGTCCCTGCCCTCCCACATCCGGCGGGTCGAGCCCTTGCGTCCGCTGTGGCCGAGCTGGACGCCGATCGCGGTGCCCGGGGCCCGGTCGTGCACGAAGGCCACCACGCGTGCCCACGCCTCGGCCTGCCGGGCGGTGTAGAGGCCGGCGCAGCCCGGGGTGATCCGGCCCTCGGGGCTGACGCAGACCATCTCGGTCATCACCAGCGCGGCGCCGCCCAGGGCGCGGGCGCCGAGGTGGACGAGGTGGAAGTCGCCGGGGACGCCGTCGACGGCCGAGTACATGTCCATCGGGGAGACCACGACGCGGTTGCGCAGGGTGAGGCCGCGCAGGGAGAACGGGGTGAACATCGGCGGGGTGCCGGGCGGGCAGCCGAACTCCCGCTCGACGGAGGCGGTGAAGCGGGGGTCGCGCAGCCGCAGGCCGGCGTGGGTGACCCGGCGGCTGCGGGTGAGCAGGTCGAAGGCGAACCGGCGGGGCGGCTGGTCCAGCCGGAACGGCAGCTCCTCGAACCACTCCAGGCTGGCGTGGGCCGCGCGCTGGGTGGAGGCGACGACGGGGCGCCGCTCCTCCTCGTAGGCGGTCAGGGCCCGGGCGAGGGTGTCCTGTTCCGCGAGGGCGGCGGCCAGGGCGACGGCGTCCTCGACGGCGAGCTTGGTGCCGGAGCCGATGGAGAAGTGGGCGGTGTGGGCGGCGTCGCCGAGCAGGACGACGTTGCCGTGCGACCAGCGCTCGGTGACGAGCGTGCGGAACGTGGTCCAGGCGGAGTCGTTGGACCGCAGGGGCCGGCCCCGCAGCGCCTCCGCGAAGATCCGGGCGCAGCGGTCGACGGAGGCGGCGGTGTCCGGGGTGTCGAAGCCGGCCCGCCGCCAGACCTCCTCGCGCATCTCGACGATCACCGTGGAGGCGTCGGGGGCGTAGGGGTAGCCGTGCAGGTGCATCAGGCCGTGTTCGGTCTCGGCGAACTCGAAGCGGAAGGCGTCGAACGCGAAGTCGGTGGCCAGCCAGAGGTAGCGGCAGCGGTGCGCGGTGAGGTGCGGGCGGAAGGCGTGGGCGTAGGTGCGGCGGGTGGTGCTGTGGATGCCGTCGGCGGCCACGACCAGGTCGTACGCCGCGGAGAGACGGGGCGGGGGCGGGGCCTCGGTGGCGAAGCGCAGGCGCACGCCGAGGGAGCGGCAGCGGGCCTGGAGCAGGGCCAGCAGGCGGCGCCGCTCGACGGCCGCGAAGCCGTGGCCGGTGGTGGTGTGCCGGGTGCCCCGGTGGACGATGTGGATGTCGTTCCAGCGGACGAGGTGGGCGCGCAGGGCCGCGTGGACGGCGGGGTCGGCGTGTTCGATGCCGCCGAGGGTCTCGTCGGAGAGGACCACGCCGAAGCCGAAGGTGGTGTCCGGGGGGTTGCGTTCCCAGAGGGTGATGTCCCGGGTGGGGTCGAGGCGTTTGAGCAGGGCGGCGGTGTAGAGGCCGCCGGGGCCGCCGCCGGTGACGGCTATGCGGTGCGCGGTCGGGGGCGGGTCCGCCACGGCCGGTCGCGCGGCTTCGCGCGCCGCCGGGGAGGTCACCGTCCGGTCCACTTCGGGCGGCGCTTCGCGGTGAAGGCCGCGTGGAACTCCTTGTAGTCCTCGGTCGTCATCAGCAGGGACTGGGTGGCCGCGTCGAGTTCGACCGCGGCCGGCAGCGGCATGTCCAGTTCCGCCGTGAGCAGGGCCTTGGTTTGGGCCTGGGCGAGGGCGGGGCCCTCGGCGAGGCGGCGGGCCAGCTCCCGGGCGGTGTCGTCGGCGCGGCCCGGTGCGGTCAGGTGGGTGAGCAGGCCGATGCGTTCGGCCTCGGCGGCGGGGACCGGGTCGCCGAGCATCAGCAGGCGGGTGGCGTGGCCCAGGCCGACCACGCGGGGCAGCAGGTAGGCGGCGCCCATGTCGCCGCCGGAGAGGCCGACGCGGGTGAAGAGGAAGGCGAACCGGGTGGTGGGGTCGGCCACGCGGAAGTCGGCGGCCAGCGCGAGCACCGCGCCGGCCCCGGCGGCGACCCCGTGCAGGGCGGCGATCACGGGGAACGGGGCTTCCCGTACCGCGCGGACCACCTGGCCGGTCATCCGGTTGAAGTCGAGGAGCCCGGCGGCGTCCAGCGCCAGGGTCGCGCCGATGATCTCCTCCACGTCGCCGCCGGAGCAGAAGCCCCGGCCCTCGCCGGCCAGCACCAGGGCGCGCACCGCCCGCTCCCGGGACAGCTCGGCCAGCAGGTCGCGCAGGTCGGCGTAGGCGCCGAAGGTGAGCGCGTTGAGCTTCTCGGGGCGGGCGAGGGTGACGGTGGCGACGCCGTCGGCGCGCTCGACGCGGAGGTGGTGCCAGGCCGGGGTGCGGGCGGCGGAGCCGGTGAAGGGACTCATGGCGGGCGGCCTCCTCGGAGGGGCGGGCACGGCCTCGGAACCTCCGAAGCTATCACCGGTCCGTGACTGCCGTCACGAGTGCGAGACAGCAGCGGACCGGACGGGCCGGGCGCCGAAGGTCCCGGCCGGTGCCCGTCGAAGGACCCTGTCGGGCGGGGTCGTACCATTCATAAGGTTGAAAGCAGGACAGCACCGCCTGCTCCATGAACGGAAACCCCCCGTGCACGAACGTTCCTCCGCTCCCGCCTCCTGGCGCGTCGCGCTGCCGCACACCGCCGCGGCCGTGCCGGTGGCCCGTGCCCTGATCCGCACCGCGCTGACCGAGCTGGCGCACACGGCCGACTGCGACACCGCCGAGCTGCTCACCGCCGAGCTGGTGGCCAACGCCGTGGAGCACACCGCCGGCGACGCCCCGATCGAGCTGGTGGTGGAGCTGCTGCCGACCAGTTGCCAGGTCGAGGTGCACGATCCGGACCCGGCGCCGCCGGTGGAGCTGACCCGGCCGGTGCTCGCCGAGCCCGACCCGTGGCAGGAGGGCGGGCGCGGGCTGCTGCTGATCCGCGCCCTCAGCTCCAGTTGCGGCCACCGCGCCACCGGGTCGGGCAAGGCGGTCTGGTTCAGGCTCCCCGCGGTACCCGCTCAGCGGCGCCGGGTGTGACGTCGGCCGTGCGGGCCAGCCGCGAGTGGCGGCGGCCGTAGGCGGCGTACACCCCCAGGCCGGCGGCGAGGAACACGGCGAACTGGAGCCAGGTCGCGGCGCCCGTCTCGTACATCAGGTACAGGCAGCAGACCACGCCGAGGACCGGCAGGACCGGGTAGAGCGGGACGCGGAAGGTGCGGGCCAGGCCGGGTTCGCGGCGGCGCAGGGCGATCACCGCGATGTTGACGGCGGCCATGGTGGCCAGGGTGCCGATGGTGCAGAGGTTGACCACCGCGTCCAGTGAGGCGAAGGCGGCCGGGAGGGCGAAGACGACGCCCACGATCAGGGTGCCGGCCACCGGGGTGGCGGTGCGCGGGGAGACCTTCTCGAAGACGCGGGGGACGAGTCCGTCCCGGGACATCGACATCAGGATGCGGGTCTGGCCGTACATCACCGCCAGCACCACCGAGGCGATGGCGACCACCGCGCCGAAGGCGACCACCGCGCCGCCGGCGGAGGAGCCGGTGACCTCGTCGACCACGTAGGACAGGGCGGCGGGGCGGTCGCCGACGGCGTCGCCGCCGATGGCGCCGATGGCCGCGAGGGCGACCGCGCAGTACAGCAGGGTGACCAGGCCGATGCAGACCAGGATGGCCACGGGGACGTCCCGGCGCGGGTTCCTGGCCTCCTCACCGGCGGTGGTGATCGCGTCGAAGCCGATGTACGAGAAGAAGGCGGCGGTGGTGCCCGCGCCGATGCCGCCGAGGCCGGCCGGGGAGAACGGGGTGAGGTTGCCGTCCCGGAAGGCGGTGAGGCCGATGGCGACGAACGCGGCCAGCACCGCCAGCTTCAGCACCGCCATGGCGGCGGTGGCGCGGGCGCTCTCGCGCACCCCGCGCACCAGCAGCAGGCAGGCCAGGGCGATGACGATCACGGCGGGCAGGTTGACCGCTCCCCCGTCGCCGGGCCCGGCGGACAGGGCGTGCGGCAACCGGACGCCCAGCACGCTGTCCAGCAGTTCGTTGACGTACTGGCTCCAGCCGACGGCGACCGCGGAGACCGACACCCCGTACTCGAGCAGCAGGCACCAGCCGACCAGGAAGGCCGTGGTCTCGCCGAGCCCGGCGTAGGCGAAGGAGTACGAGGAGCCGGAGACCGGGATCGCGCCGCCCAGCTCGGCGAAGGCGAAGGCGGTGAAGACGCAGGTGACGGCCGCGAGGACGAAGGAGACGACGACGGCCGGGCCGGCCTCGGCGACCGAGTCGGACAGGCCGACGAAGATGCCGGTGCCGACGATGGCGCCGACCCCGAAGCACACGAGCTGGAACAGCCCCATGGTGCGCTTGAGGCCGTGGCCTTCGCGGTCGGCGCCGGACTCGGCGACCAGGAGGTGGGGGGACTTGACGCGGGGCATGCGGGTGGTGCTCGTTTCTGGTGGTGCGGGGCGCGACGGTGGTCGCGGCCGGTGGCGCCGGCACGGGGTGGTCCGGGCCGCCGGTCAGGACAGCGGGGCCGGTCGGTGGGGCGACCGGCGTGGTCGGGCGGGGGCCGGGTCAGGCCAGGGTGGCGACCAGCACGGCCTTGATGGTGTGCAGACGGTTCTCGGCCTCGTCGAAGACCACGGAGTGCTCCGACTCGAAGACCTCGTCCGTGACCTCCAGGGAGTCCAGGCCGTAGGCGTCGTGGATCTCCTGGCCGACCTTGGTGCCCAGGTCGTGGAAGGCGGGCAGGCAGTGCAGGAACTTCACCTCCGGGTTGCCGGTGGCGCGCAGCACGTCCATGGTGACCGCGTACGGGGCGAGGGCGGTGATCCGCTCGGCCCAGACCTCCTTGGGCTCGCCCATGGAGACCCAGACGTCGGTGGCCACGAAGTCGGCGCCGCGCACGCCCTCCGCCACGGTCTCGGTGAGGGTGATCCGGGCGCCGCTGGCCGCGGCCAGCTTCTGGGCGCGGTCGACCACGTCCTGGGCGGGCCAGTAGGACTTCGGGGCGACGATCCGCACGTCCATGCCGAGCAGGGCGCCGGTGACCAGGTAGGAGTTGCCCATGTTGAAGCGGGCGTCGCCGAGGTAGGCGAAGGCGGTCCCGGTCAGCGGCTTGGCGGTGTGCTCGGTCATGGTGAGCACGTCGGCGAGCATCTGGGTGGGGTGCCAGTCGTCGGTCAGGCCGTTGAAGACGGGCACGCCCGCGTGGGCGGCGAGTTCCTCGACCTTGGCCTGGCTGTCGCCCCGGTACTCGATGCCGTCGTACATCCGGCCGAGCACCCGGGCGGTGTCCTTCACCGACTCCTTGTGCCCGATCTGCGAGCCCGCCGGGTCCAGGTAGGTCGTCGAGGCGCCCTGGTCGGCGGCGGCGACCTCGAACGCGCAGCGGGTGCGGGTCGAGGTCTTCTCGAAGATCAGCGCGATGTTCTTCCCCCGCAGGTACGGCGTCTCGGACCCGGCCTTCTTGGCGGCCTTCAGCTCGGCGGCCAGCTCGACCAGGCCGCGGAACTCCTCCGCGGTGAAGTCCAGCTCCTTGAGGAAGTGGCGGCCGGCGAGGGCGGTCGGGACAGTCGCCATGGGGGCGCTCCAGGGATACGGCAACAGGGACTCTGGAATACTATACGATCCGCTGAATTCTTATTCAGAACCCCGGTACGGCGTCCCGCTCCACCGGGCAGCTCATGCAGCGCGGCCCGCCCCGGCCCCGGCCCAGTTCACTGCCCGGGATCTCGATCACCTCGATGCCCTGTTTGCGCAGGTGGGTGTTGGTGGTGGCGTTGCGTTCGTAGGCGATGACGACGCCCGGCTCGACGGCGAGCACATTGCAGCCGTCGTCCCACTGCTCCCGTTCGGCGGCGTGCACGTCCTGGGTGGCGGTCAGCACCCGGATCTCGCTCAGGCCGAGCGCGGCGGCGATCGCGCGGTGCATGTGCTCCGGCGGGTGGTCGGTGACCTTCAGCTCCTTGTCCCCGGCGCCCGGCTCGATGGTGTACGAGCGGAGCATGCCGAGCCCGGCGTACTGGGTGAAGGTGTCGCCGCCGACCATGGTCATCACGGTGTCCAGATGCATGAAGGCCCGGCGCTTCGGCATGTCCAGGGCGACGATGGTGGTCGCCGAGCCGGCCGCGAACAGCTTGTGGGCGAGCATCTCCACCGCCTGCGGGGTGGTGCGCTCGCTCATCCCGATCAGCACCGCCCCGTTGCCGATGACCAGGACGTCCCCGCCCTCGATGGTGGAGGGGTAGTCGGCCTGCCCCTCGGACCAGCGGGGGAAGCGCTCGTCCCGGAAGAGGGGGTGGTGGCGGTAGATCGCCTCGAAGTGGACGGTCTCGCGCTGCCGGGCGGGCCAGCGCATCGCGTTGATGGAGACGCCGTCGTAGATCCAGGCGGAGGTGTCCCGGGTGAACAGGTGGTTGGGCAGCGGGCCGAGCAGGAAGTCGTCCAGCTCCATGGCGTGGAACCGCACGGAGACCGGCTCGGGGTGCGCGTCCAGGTACTCCCGCTTGGTCATCCCGCCCACCAGCGCCTCGGCCAGCTCCCGGCCGGGCAGCGTCTCGAAGGCGGCCCGCAGGTGGTCGGTGGCCAGGACGCCGTACTCCTTCTCGTCGAAGACCCGGTCCAGGACCAGTTCCCGGGCCGCCGGGACGTCCAGGGTCTCGGCCAGCAGGTCGCCGAAGAGGTGCACCTCGACGCCCCGGTCGCGCAGCACGTCGGCGAACCCGTCGTGCTCGGCGCGCGCCCGGCGCACCCAGAGCACGTCGTCGAAGAGCAGGGCGTCCTTGTTGCTGGGGGTGAGGCGCTTCAGCTCCAGGTCCGGTCGGTGCAGGATGACGCGGCGGAGCCGCCCGGCCTCGGAGTCGACATGGAATCCCATGACTCCATCCTGACCGGGGAAACGCTTCTTCACGCGTCCCCGGTCCCGGGCGGCGGACGGCCCGGCGCGCGGCGCCCGGGGCGGGCCGGCGCCCGCCACCCGGGGCGGGCCCGGCTCACAGCCGGGGGTCGACCGGCTCACGACCGGGGGTCGACCGGCTCACAGCCGGGGGTCGACCGGCTCCGACTCCAGCGCCAGCACGCCGAAGACCGCCTCGTGCACCCGCCACAGCGGCTCGCCGTCCGCGAGCCGGTCCAGCGCCTCCAGGCCGAGGGCGTACTCGCGCAGCGCGAGCGACCGCTTGTGGTTCAGGAACCGCTTGCGCAGCCGGGCCAGGTTCTCCGGGCGGGTGTACTCGGGACCGTAGACGATCCGCAGGTACTCCCGGCCCCGGCACTTGACGCCCGGCTGCACCAGTCGCCCCTCGCCGTCCCGGACCAGCGCGCCGACGGGCTTGACGACCATGCCCTCGCCGCCGCGGCCGGTCATCTCCAGCCACCAGTCGACGCCGGCCCGCACCGACTCGGGGTCGGCGGTGTCGACGTACAGCCGGCGGGTGGTGCGCAGCAGACCGGTGCCGTCGTGCTCGACCAGGCGGTCGATCAGGGCGAGCTGCTCGTCGTGCGGCAGGGCGGCCAGGCTCCGGCCCTGGACGGCGAGGATCTGGAACGGGGCCAGCCGGACGCCGTCGAGGCCGTCGGTGGGCCAGCAGTAGCGCCGGTAGGCGGCGGTGAAGGCGGCGGCGTCGGCGGCCCGGCCGCGCTGGCGGGCGAGCAGGCCGGTGACGTCGACGCCCCGGGCGGCGGCGCCCTCCAGCGCGGCGAGCGCGCCGGGGAAGGCCGCGCCGGCGGCGGCGCCCACGGCGGCGTACTGGGCGCGCAGCAGCCCGGACGCCTTCAGCGACCAGGGCATCAGCTCCGCGTCGAGCAGCATCCAGTCGGTGTCCAGCCGCTCCCACAGGCCGGCCTCGCCGATCGCCGCGCGCAGCCGGCCGAGGACCGCCTCGGTGACGGAGGCGTCGTCGAAGAACGGGCGGCCGGTGCGGGTGTAGAGGGACCCGGTGGGGCCGTCCGCCCCGAAGCGGGCGGCGGCGGTCGCGGCGTCCCGGCAGACCAGGACGACGGCCCGGGAGCCCATGTGCTTCTCCTCGCACACCACCCGGGCGACCCCGGCCGCCGCGTACCCGGCGAACGCCTCCTCGGGGTGCTCCAGGTAGCCGTCCCGGTGCGAGGTGGCGGTCGGCGCCATGGTCGGCGGCAGGTACGGCAGCAGCCTGGGGTCGGTGGCGAAGCGGCTCATGACCTCCAGGGCCGCGGCCGCGTTCTCCTCCCGGACGGTGACGCGTCCGGCGTACCGGGTCTCCACCACGCGGCGGCCGTGCACGTCCGCCAGGGCCGGCGGCCGGCCTTCCCGCCCGCCGGGCGCCCCGGCGCGCAGCGGCTTCACCGGCTCGTACCAGACCCGCTCGGCGGGTACGTCGACGATCTCCCGCTCCGGCCAGCGCAGCGCGGTCAGCCTGCCGCCGAAGACGGCACCGGTGTCCAGGCAGATGGTGTTGTTCAGCCAGGTGGCCTCGGGGACCGGGGTGTGGCCGTACACCACGGCGGCGCGGCCCCGGTACTCCTCGGCCCACGGGTAGCGCACCGGCAGCCCGAACTCGTCGGTCTCCCCGGTGGTCTCGCCGTACAGGGCGTGGCTGCGGACCCGGCCGGAGGTGCGGCCGTGGTACTTCTCCGGCAGCCCGGCGTGGCAGACCACGAGCCGCCCGCCGTCGAGGACGTAGTGGCTGACCAGGCCGTCGATGAACTCCCGCACCTCGGCGCGGAACTCCTCGCTCTCGTCCGCCATCTGCGCGATGGTCTCGGCCAGCCCGTGGGTGTGCTGCACCTTGCGGCCGCGCAGGTGGCGGCCGTACTTGTTCTCGTGGTTGCCGGGCACGCACAGCGCGTTGCCCGACTTCACCATGGACATCACGCGGCGCAGCACACCGGGGCTGTCGGGTCCGCGGTCCACCAGGTCGCCGACGAAGACGGCGGTGCGGCCCTCGGGGTGGACGCCGTCGGTGTAGCCGAGCCGGGCGAGCAGGGTCTCCAGCTCGGAGGCGCAGCCGTGCACATCGCCGATGATGTCGAAGGGGCCGGTGAGGTGGGTGAGGTCGTTGTACCGCTTCTCGGTGACGACGGTGGCCCGCTCGATCTCCGCCACGCCGCGCAGCACGTGCACCTTGCGGAAGCCCTCGCGCTCCAGGTGGCGCAGGGAGCGGCGGAGTTCGCGGATGTGCCGGCCGATGACCCGGCGGGGCATGCCGGCGCGGTCGGCGCGGGCGGCGTTGCGCTCGGCGCAGACCTCCTCGGGCACGTCGAGGACGATGGCGACGGGCAGCACGTCGTGCCGTCTGGCCAGCGCGACGAGCTGGGCGCGGGCCTCGGACTGCACGCTGGTGGCGTCCACGACGGTGCGCCAGCCGGCCGCGAGGCGCTTGCCCGCGATGTAGTGCAGGACGTCGAAGGCGTCCCGGCTGGCGCTCTGGTCGTTCTCGTCGTCGGCGACCAGTCCGCGGCAGAAGTCGGAGGAGATCACCTCGGTCGGCTTGAAGTGCCGCCGGGCGAAGGTGGACTTGCCGGAGCCGGAGGCGCCGATCAGCACGACCAGGGAGAGGTCGGTGACGGGCAGGACGCGGGCCTCGGCGGCGGTGGTGACGGTGTCGGTGTCGGTCATGCGGCCTTCGCCTCCTTCTCGGTACGGGTGGTCCGCTCGGTACGGGAGTTCTGCTCGGTACGGGAGTTCTGCTCGGTCCGGGTGTTCTGCTCGGTACGGGTGGTGGCGGTGAACACGGCCATCTGGGTGGGCGGTCCCACCTCGGGGTCGTCGGGGCCGACGGGGCGGAACCCCACCTCGTAGCCGTGCCGTTCGGCGACCGCCGACGCCCAGCCGCGGAACTCCTCCCGGCTCCACTCGAACCGGTGGTCGCGGTGGCGGACATGGCCGGCCGGGAGGGTCTCCCAGCGCACGTTGTACTCGGCGTTCGGCGTGGTCACGATGACCGTGCGGGGGCGGGCCGCGTCGAACACCGCGTACTCCAGGGCGGGCAGCCGGGGCAGGTCGAGGTGCTCGATCACCTCGCTGAGCACGGCGGCGTCGTAGCCCTTGAGACGGGGATCGGTGTAGACGAGTGAGCCCTGGAAGAGGCGGACCCGGGCGGCCTGCCGCTCGCTCATGCGGTCCAGGCCCAGCCGCCGGGAGGCGATGGTGAGGGCCCGCACCGACACGTCGACGCCGGCGATCTCGGTGAACCGGGGCTCCTTGAGCAGCTCGCGCACCAGGTGGCCCTCGCCGCAGCCGAGGTCGAGGACGCGGGCGGCGGCGGACTCGCGGAGCACGCCGAGTATCGCCTCCCGGCGCCGCACGGCGAGCGGGACGGGCCGCTCCTCGGCGCCGGGCTCTCCGGTCCCGGGCCCCTCGGCGCCGGGCCCCTCGGCCGCGGACCCCGGGGTCTCGGGCCCCTCGGTCTCGGGCTCCTCCGCCACCGCGTTGTCGATCTCCTCGACCGCGCTGTCGTCGGTCTCGGCCAGCCGGATCAGCTCCAGGCGCTCCAGCGCCGCGCGGGTCAGCGCCCAGCGGCGGGAGAGATAGCGGCTGGTGATCAGCTTCTGCTCGGGGTGGCCGGGCAGCCAGCCCTCGCCCGCCCGCAGCAGCTTGTCCACCTCGTCCGCGTCGACCCAGTAGTGCTTGGCGTCGTCCAGCACCGGCAGCAGGACGTACAGGTGGCGCAGGGCCTCGGCGAGGGTGAGCGCCCCGGACTCCAGGGTGAGCCGCACATACCGGGAGTCGCCCCACTCGGGGAACCCGGTGTCCAGCGGCACCGGTTCGGCGGTGACCGCCCAGCCCAGCGGCTCGAACAGGCGGTGGACCAGGCCGGGGCCGCCGCGGGCGGGCAGCGCGGGCACCTCGATCCGCAGCGGCAGCGGCGCGGCGGCGCGCTCGGGTCGGGCCTTGCACACGCCGCGCAGGGCGCTGGAGAAGACGCTGCCGAGCGCGACGGCGAGCAGCGAGGAGGCCGCGTACGGGCGGTCGTTGACGTACTGCGCGAGGGCCGCGTCGGGGGCGCCGCCCCGGCCCTTGCCCTTGCCGCGCCGGACCAGCGCCACCGCGTCCACCTCCAGCAGCAGCGCCGCCGTGCAGCGCTGCTCCTCCGCCTCGGGGTAGAGCACGTGGGCCGTGCCGAAGGAGGTGGAGAACGCCTGCGCCCGGTCCGGATGCTTGTGCAGCAGGTAGCCGAGGTCGGTGGCGGGGCGGGCGGGCGTGCCGGTGGTGGTGATGGTCAGGAACATGCGGAGGGCCTCTCCGGCTCGGACACGGACATGGGGTGCCGTCGTACGCGAAAGCCCCCAGGAGGGCATGATCCTGGGGGCTCGGCAGGACGACGGTCATACCCTCGCACAAGGGTGCGGACCGGCGCCTTCGTTTATCGGCGTCTTCTTTCGGCGCCTTTTCCTCTCCTCGCGTTATCGCGGGAGCTGGGCCTGGACCTGGGAGGAGATCAGTTCCAGGTGGTCCAGGTCGTGCAGGTCGAGGACCTGGAGGTAGATCCGCTGGGAGCCGGCCTCGGCGTAGCGGCCGATCTTGTCGACCACCTCGGCCGGGGAGCCCGCCAGGCCGTTGGCCTTCAGCTCGTCGACCTCGCGGCCGATGACGGCGGCGCGGCGGGCGACCTCGGCGTCGTCCCGGCCGACGCAGACGACCAGGGCGTTGGAGTAGACCAGGGCGTCGGCGCCGCGGCCGGCCTCCTCGGCGGCGGCCCGGACCCGGCCGAACTGCCGCTCGGTGTCCTCGATGGAGGCGAAGGGGATGTTGAACTCGTCCGCGTACTGGGCGGCCAGCCGGGGGGTGCGGGTGGCGCCGTGGCCGCCGATCAGGACGGGGACCTTGGCCTGCGCGGGCTTGGGCAGCGCGGGCGAGTCGGTGAGGTCGTAGAACGTGCCGTGGAAGTCGAAGGTCTTGCCCCGTTCCGTCGCCCACAGGCCGGTGACGATCGCGAGCTGCTCCTCCAGCCGCGCGAACTTCTCCTTCGGGAACGGGATGCCGTACGCCTTGTGCTCCTCCTCGAACCAGCCGGCGCCGAGGCCCAGTTCGACGCGGCCGCCGGACATCTGGTCGACCTGCGCGACCTGGATGGCGAGCACGCCGGGGAGCCGGAAGGTGCCGGCGGTCATCAGGGTGCCCAGGCGGATGCGCTTGGTCTCGCGGGCGAGGCCGGCCAGGGTGATCCAGGCGTCGGTGGGGCCGGGCAGGCCGTCCACGTTGCCCATGCGGAGGTAGTGGTCACTGCGGAAGAAGGCGTCGAAGCCCAGGTCCTCGGTGGCCTTGGCGACGGTGAGCAGGGTGTCGTAGGTGGCGCCCTGCTGGGGCTCGGTGAAGATGCGAAGATCCATGCCTCCATCCTGCACGCTCGGACGGACCCCGCGGCTCACCGGCCCGGGGCCGGCGCCCACGCGTCCGCCGCGCGCCGCGAGGGCGGGGCGCGGCGGGGCGCCGCCGGGCGCCGCGAGGGCGGGGCACGGCGGGGCGTCCACCGGGCGCCGCGAGGGGAGGGCGCGGCGCGGCTAGCCCGCCTCGCATTCCGGTACCGGACCGGTCATCGCCTTGTCGCGGTCGGCGAGTCTGCGGAGCATCTCCAGGACGCGGTCGCGGGACTCGTCGGCGGCGTCGATGGCCTCCATGCACTGCCAGTACGTGCCCTCGTCGGCCGCGGCGCTGGCGAGGGCGACGAGGGCCATGCCGGTCTCGGCGAGCAGGGCGGCCAGCCGCATCAGCGCCTGGCGGGCGTCGCCCAGTTCGGTGAGCTGGGCGGCGCGCAGCTCACCGGGGGCCAGGTCCGGCCGGCTCAGCACCCCGCAGCCGCGGCCCGCCAGCTCGGTGAGGCCGAGCGCCTCGCCGCGCAGCTCCGGCGGGCCGGTGACGGCGAGACGGCTGCCTATGGCCTGAGCCAGGGCCTGTGCCTGCCACACCTCCGTCAGGATCTGCCGGACGTCGCCGCCGGCGGTCAGGGCACGCCTGCTCGTCACGATGAGCCGCACCGCGTCCATGGGTTGTCCCCGTCTGTCCGACGCGCTCGTCACGCGTCCGCCCGAACTCCGCTGTTCACTACCCAGAGTGAAGGCGTTGAGGGTGAAAAGCTAGAGGAAGACCGAAATCTGTGGACAACAATTCGATTGTTGGCGGGTTTTCGACTGCGGAGAGTAATTACGGAGCAGGTGGTTCCGAGCCGGGGCCGGCCGGGCGCGGGAACCGCCGTTCGTTGCGGTCGATCTTCGCCGCCAGCGCCGCCAGCGGATCGACGCCGAGCACCGCGCAGAACTGGAGCAGATACGCGAGCACGTCGGCGACCTCGTCCCTGACCCGGTACGCGGTGTCCGGGTCGTCCATCACCCGGGCCGACTCCTCGGGCGTCAGCCACTGGAAGATCTCGACGAGTTCGGACGCCTCGACGCTCAGCGCGGTGACGAGGTTCTTCGGGGTGTGGTACGGCTGCCAGGCGCGGGCGGCGGCGAACTCGGCCAGCCGGTGCTGGAGGGCCGCGAGGTCGTGATCGGTCACGGCACCAGGTGTACCACCGTGACGCCCCGGGTCCCGGCCGCCCAGGAGGCGTCGGCGACCGCCCCGACGAGACGGACGTGCCCCAGGGCGCACATCCGGGCGGCCAGGCCGAGCAGTTCGGCCCGCTGCCCCGGGTCCAGACCCCGGTCGAACCCGTCGGCCAGCACGGTGAGCGTCCGCGGCGCCGCGGGGGCCTCGTCCGCCGGGCCGGCCACCAGCACACCGGGGCCGGTGACCAGCACCAGCGCGAAGGCCAGGTAGCGCAGTTCGCCGTAGCCCAGGCGGGCCAGACCGGTCCGTACGCCGTCGCCCCGGTCGAGGGCGGCGGCGAGCACCGCCCCGGCGCCGGGCTCGGTGACGACGTCCGCGACCTCGCCGGCGCAGCCCGCCCGGACCGCCGCGACCCACTGCGCGTGCCGCCGCGCGCAGTCCGCGCGGGTGCGCCGCAGCACGTCGGCGAGGTTGGCGCAGTTCTTGAGGAGCCGCCCGGAGCCGAGCGGGGCGGGGTCCCGCATCCGGGCGGGCAGGGGGTCGCAGGCGAAGACCGAGCGCAGGGCGACCACCATCTGCTCGGCGGCGGCGAGCACCCGGCGCTGCCCGTCGGTGGCGCCGGCCACCCGCAGCGGCAGCAGCGCGGTGCCGAGCCGGTCGTCCGGCAGCGGGGCGCGGATCACGGGCGCCGGTCCGCCGGTGTGCCAGGCGGCCTGGACGGTACGGCGCCGGGGGTCGCGCAGGGCGGTCTGCAGCAGGACGAGGCCGCCCGCGGACAGCCGCTCCCCGACCACGCGCAGCGCGGGCTCGGCCTGTACGGCGACGTCCAGGCGGACCGGGCCGACCGGACCGTCGGCCGTACAGCCGATGCGGAAGCCGCGCCGGTGCTGGGCGTCCGGGCGGGCCCGTTCGGGCACCTGGGCGGCCGGGTCGGGGAAGACCGCGGCGAGCCGGGCGCCGCCGCCGAGCCGGGCGAGGGCCTCGAAGGCGCGCAGCGCGCTGGTCTTGCCGCTGCCGCTGGGGCCGGTCAGCAGGGTGAGGGGGCCGAGCGGGAGCGCGGTGCCCCGGTGCCCGGCGAAGGCGGAGAGCCGCAGTTCGGTGACGTGCGGGCGGCGGTCCGGGTGCCCCGCGCCGTCACCGGCGGGCGGGACGGGGACGGCCGGGTCGGGGGGCACGGTCATGTGCCCGGACGCTAGGGCGCCGCTCCCCCGCCGAACCGTTCCACCCTCCACCGCACCCCACGATCGGGTGACAACCGGCGTACGGGGTTGCCGCGCCGGGGACGACCGCGGCCCGGCGTACGGCGTCACCACGCCGCGCCGCGGCACGGCCCGCCGCACCATGGCCCGCCCTGGCCGTCACACCGGCCCTCCCGGCCCTCCCGCCCCCTCCATCAGCCCCGTGACCTCCGTGTCCGCCGGGGTCAGCAGGAACACGTTGCGGTCGACCCGGTGCATGCCGCTGGCCAGGCCGAAGACCACGCCGGTGCTGAAGTCGAGGACGCGCTTGGCGACCTCGGTCTCCGCGCCGGTCAGGTCGAGCAGGACCGGGATGCCGGACATGAGCGTCTCGGCGACCTCGCGGGCGTCCGCGAACACATTGACCCGCAGCACGACGAAGCGGCGGCGCGTCTCGGTCTCCGCGTCGGGCAGCGACCGGTGCCCGACCGAGGACGGCCAGGCGTCGCGTCCGCGCAACGGAACGACCTGGGCGAGCCCCTCCCACTGTTCATCGGTGACGTCGTGGCTGTTCACCGGCTCCCCCCGCTCCGACTCGCCTTCAATGCCTGCACCAGCCAATTCTTACGCCACGTCACCTGTTCGGCCCAACAGCGACACGGTGCGCGACCGCCCGTGTCCGGTCACAGTCCGGTGCCGGCCTCCTCCTGACGGCTGGCGAGCGCCCAGATGACGAACACGTCCAGCGCCATCACGACCACGGACCAGACCGGCGCGTACGGCAGGAAGAGGAACTGCGCGACGAGGCTCAGCGAGGCCAGCACGATGCCCGCGAGACGCGCCCAGGCCAGGTCCTTGAGCAGCCCGTACCCGGTGATCAGGACCAGGGCGCCGAGGACGATGTGGACGACGCCCCAGCCGGTGAGATTCATCTCGTAGACGTAGGAGCCGATCCGGCCGTACACGTCGTCCTCGGCGACCGCGGCGATGCCCTGGAGGACGGCGAGGGCGCCGTTGCACAGCAGCAGGACGCCCGCGAAGACGACGCCTCCGGTCACCCAGCTCCGGTGCCGGTCGGCGGCGTGCGGGGACCCGGGACCCGGGGCGCCCGGGGTGGGAGCGGCGTGCTGAGCCATGGCTGACGTCCTTTCACACGGTTGCACCGAGCGTGCGCGCGGACCGCTCCGGGCGGCCATGCGGGGTGGGCCGAACGGGTGAACCGGGTGCCCGGCACCGGTCCGGCGGCCGCCGCTCGCGTACCCCGGGGTCCGCTTGTCACCACCCCCGGGGGCGCACTACTGTCGCCACGCCTTGGTGAACGGGAAATCCGGTGCGGAACCGGTGCGGCCCTCGCCACTGTGATCGGGAAGTCCGGCTCCCGCCCCGCACGGGGCAGCCACTGGGTCCTCGCGGCCCGGGAAGGCGGAGCACGGGCGGTGGTACCCGTCAGCCAGGAGACCGGCCAAGGCGCGTCGTCCATCCACGAGGTGCTGGAGAGGGTCTGCCCAGTCATGCACATAGCCGAGGGGTTCCTGCCCCCGGCGCACGCGATCGCCTGGGGCGTCGCGTCCGCGCCGTTCGTCGTCCACGGAGTCCGGTCACTCACCCGTGAGGTCAGGGAGCACCCCGAGAGCACCCTGCTGCTCGGCGCCTCCGGGGCCTTCACCTTCGTCCTGTCGGCCCTGAAACTGCCCTCGGTGACCGGGAGCTGCTCCCACCCCACCGGCACCGGGCTGGGCGCGATCCTGTTCCGGCCGCCGGTCATGGCGGTGCTCGGCACCATCACCCTGCTGTTCCAGGCGCTGCTGCTGGCACACGGCGGGCTGACCACGCTCGGCGCCAACGTCTTCTCCATGGCGATCGCCGGACCGTGGGCGGGCTACGCCGTCCACAAGCTGCTGCGCCGCTGGGACGTGCCGCTGATGGTGACCGTGTTCAGCGCGGCGTTCGTCGCCGACCTGTGCACGTACTGCGTCACCAGCGTCCAGCTCGCGCTGGCCTTCCCCGACCCGCACAGCGGGTTCTGGGGCGCGCTGGGCACGTTCGGCTCCATCTTCGCCGTCACCCAGATCCCGCTGGCCGTCAGCGAGGGCCTGCTGACGGTGCTGGTGATGCGGCTGCTGGCGCAGTCCAGCCGGGGCGAACTGGCCCGGCTCGGCGTGCTCCCGGACCGGCCGGGGAAGCGGGAGGCGGTGGCCCGGTGAAGCGGAACACCAGGATCAACCTCCTGCTGCTGCTCGCGGTGGCCGCCCTCGCCGTGCTGCCGCTCGCGCTCGGTCTGGGCGATCACAAGAAGGAGCCGTTCGCCGGGGCCGACGCGGAGGCGGAGACGGCGGTCACCGAACTCGACCCGGACTACCGGCCGTGGTTCTCGCCGCTGTACGAACCGCCGTCCGGGGAGATCGAGTCGGCGCTGTTCGCCGCGCAGGCGGCGCTCGGCGCGGGCGTCCTGGCGTACTACTTCGGCCTGCGCCGGGGCCGCCGCCAGGGCGAGGAACGGGCCCTGGCCAGGGGCGAGGACGAGGGTCGGGGCAGCTCGCCCGCGCCCGGGAGCGGCTGAGTGCTGCCCATCGACGCGGCGGCGCACGGCAGTCGCTGGCGCCACCGGCACCCCGTGGACAAGGCCGTCCTCGGACTGGGCCTGACGCTGCTCGCGATCTCGCTGCCCGCCTGGCCGGGCGCCGCACTGGTCCTTCTCGCCGCCCTGACCGTGCTGCTCGGCCCGGCGGGCGTGCCGGGACGCAAGCTGTGGCGGGCCGCCCGGGTGCCGCTGGGGTTCTGCGTGACCGGGGCGCTGCCGCTGCTGGTGCGGGTCGGCGGGCCGGGCGGGGGCGTGGGCCTCGCCGACGGCGGGGCGGTGCGCGCCGGTGAGCTGCTGCTGCGCTCCTCGGCGGCCTCCCTGGGCGTGCTGCTGTTCGCGTTCACCACTCCGCTGTCCGACCTGCTGCCGCGCCTGGTGCGGGCCGGGGTGCCCGCGCCGGTGGTGGACGTGGCCCTGGTGACGTACCGGATGAGCTTTCTGCTGCTGGACTCCGTGCGCCGGGTCCGGGCCTCGCAGGCGGCGCGGCTGGGGCTGACCACGCGGGCGGCGGCGTGGCGTTCGCTGGGCGGGCTGGGCGCCACCGCGTTCGTACGGGCCTTCGACCGGGCGGCGCGGCTCCAGGCCGGGCTGGCGGGGCGCGGTTACGACGGCACCCTGCGGGTCCTGGTGCCCGAGGCCCGGGTCTCGGTCCGCTTCACCGCGGCGAGCCTCGCGCTGCTGTGCGCGCTGGCCGCCCTCACCCACGTACTGGAAGGGCCGCTGACATGAGCGAGCCGGCCGTGTTGTCCCTGCGGGGCGCGTCGTTCGGATACGAGGACGGGCCCCGGGTGCTCGACGGACTCGACTTCGACGTCCGCGAGGGGCGGGCGCTCGCCCTGCTGGGCCGCAACGGCAGTGGCAAGACGACGCTGATGAGGCTGCTCAGCGGCGGACTGCGGCCGGACGCCGGGCGGTTGACGGTGGACGGGACGGCGGTGACGTACGACCGGGCGGGGCTGACCCGGTTGCGGACCACCGTGCAACTGGTGGTGCAGGACCCGGACGACCAGCTCTTCGCCGCGTCGGTCGGGCAGGACGTGTCGTTCGGGCCGCTCAACCTGGGGCTGTCCGACGCCGAGGTGCGGGCGCGGGTGGCGCGGGCGCTGGCCGCGCTGGACATCGCGGAGCTGGCCGACCGGCCGACCCACCTGCTGTCGTACGGGCAGCGCAAGCGGACGGCGATCGCGGGGGCGGTGGCGATGCGGCCCAGGGTGCTGATCCTGGACGAGCCGACCGCCGGGCTCGACCCGGACGGGCAGGAGCGGCTGCTCGCCACCCTGGACGGGCTCCGCGCGGACGGGACGACGGTGGTGATGGCGACCCACGACGTGGACCTCGCCCTGCGCTGGGCCGACGACGCGGCGCTGCTCACCCCCGACGGGGTGCGCACCGGGCCCGCCGCCGGGACGCTGGCCCGCCCGGAGCTGCTGGCCCGGGCGGGGCTGCGGCTGCCGTGGGGCGTCGCGGCGGCCCGTCTGCTGCGCGCGCACGGCCTGCTGGGGGCGACGGCGGCGGCTCCGCGCACGGCGGAGGAACTGGCCGCGCTGGCGGCCGGGGCCCCGGCTACCGACTGACCTCCCGGACCCAGCGGACCGCCGCCGCGGGGTCCGGCACGGTGGGCACGCCGTCGGGGACCGGGGGCCGGCGAACGACGATCACGGGCAGGCCGGCCTCGCGGGCGGCGGTGAGCTTGGGGGCGGTGGCCGCCCCGCCGCTGTCCTTGGTGACCAGGACGTCGATGCGGTGCCGGCGCAGGAGCGCGCGTTCGCCGTCGAGGGTGAACGGGCCCCGGTCCAGCAGGACCTCCAGGTGCGGAGGGTGCGGCGGGTCGGGCGGCTCGACGGACCGGACCAGGAACCAGGCGTCCCGGCGGCCGGCGAAGGCGGCCAGGCCGGTCCGGCCGGTGGTGAGGAAGACCCGCCGGCCCAGCGCGGGCAGCAGCTCCGCCGCCCGGTCCAGGGAGCCGGCCTCGTGCCAGTGGTCGCCCTCGACGGGCACCCAGCCCGGCCGCCGCAGCGCCAGCAGGGGCACCCGGGCGCTCGCGGCGGCCCGCGCCGCGTGGAAGCTGATCCGCGCGGCGAACGGGTGCGTGGCGTCGACCAGGACGTCCACGGCGTGCGCGGCCAGCCACGCGGCCAGCCCCGCCGCGCCGCCGAACCCGCCCTCGCGCACCTCACCGGGCGGCCGCCGGGGCGCGGTCACCCGCCCCGCCAGGGACGTGGTCACCTTCAGCCCCGGCGAGGCGGTCAGCAGTTCGGCGAGCCGGCGGGCCTCGGTGGTGCCGCCCAGGATCAGTACGTGCACGGTGGTGCGGGTCCCTTCCCACGGTTGCCCCGAGCCTACGGGCGGCCCCGGGTGCGGACTCCGGGGAGGCGGCCCGCGACAGCAGATATTGTAATGGCTGGTCCAAAACTGCTACGGTCGACGCATGGCCCGACCGAGGATGTTCGACGAGGAGCGGGCCCTGGACTCGGCGCTGCGCACGTTCTGGGAGAAGGGCTACGAGGCCACCTCCACGCAGGATCTGTGCGAGGCCACGGGACTGGGGCGCAGCAGCATCTACAACACGTTCAAGAGCAAGCACGACCTCTTCGAACGCGCCCTCGCCCGCTACCTCGACACCATGGCGGCCGCCCACCTGGCCGTCCTGGAGGAGCCCGGCCGCAGCGCCGCCGACAAGCTGCGCGCCCTGTTCGCCCTGGTCGTCGACGGTGAGACCGAAGGCCGGCGGGACGGACACGGCCCCGGCTGCCTGGGCGTGAACACCACGGTCGAACTGGCCGCCCGGGACCCGCGTGCCGCGCGCCTGCTGGAGCGGGACACCACCCGCCGGCTGGCGGCCCTGAGCGCGGTGTGCGAACAGGGCCGCCGGGACGGCAGCATCACCTCCCGCCGCGAGGCCGCGGCGCTCGCCCGCTTCGTCAACGCGGTGATCGGCGGGATGCGCGTCGCGAGCCGGGGCGGCGCCGACCGGGCCGCGCTGGAGGCCATCGCCGCGACCGCCCTGGACGCGCTCACGGACTGACGGCACCCCGCCGCGAGCCGGGTCCTCGCGCACCCAAGTTTTGTACCGGGCGATCCATAATTTTGTACCGAACAATCCATAACGACAGCGGAGGAGAACCGACCGTGCCCCGTGCCGTATACGTTCTGGCGCTCGGCATCTTCGCCATGGTGACCAGCGAGTTCGTGGTCGCCGGGCTGATGCCGCAGATGGCCGCCGGACTGGACGCGACCATCCCGCAGATCGGCTACCTCATCACCGCCTTCGCGGTCGCCATGGCCGTCGGCGGCCCGTTCCTGACCGTGGCGCTGACCCGGTTCACCCCGCGCACGGCGTTGCTGACCCTGTTCGCCGTCTTCCTGGCGGGCAACGTCCTGGCCGCCACCGCGACCGGCTACGGCACGATGATGGCCGCCCGGATCATCACCGGCGTCGCCTCCCAGGCGTTCTTCGGCGTGGCCGTCTCGGTGTGCGCCCGGAGCACCCGGCCCGAGGTGCGCGGCCGGGCGATCGCGGTGGCGATGAACGGGCTGATGCTCGGCACCCTGCTCGGCCTGCCCCTGTCCACGCTGGTCGGCGAGCGGTTCGGCTGGCGCGCGGCGTTCTGGGTCATCACGCTGATCACGGTGATCGCCGCCGCGACGACGCTGGCCGGCGTCCCGCGCATCGAGCCGATGGCGGGCGGGAACCTGCGGCAGGAGGCCGGGGTCCTCACCCGGCCCCGGCTGTGGCTGGTGCTGTCCGGCAGCACGCTGATCATCGGCGCCACCTTCTCGGCGTTCAGCTACCTCAACCCGATCCTCACCGAGGTCACCGGTTTCGCCGCCGGCACCGTCCCGCTGCTGCTGATCGCCTACGGTGCCGCCACCGTCGTCGGCAACACCGTGGTCGGCCGGCTCGCCGACCGGCACACCGCCCCGGTGCTCGCCGCCGGTCTCGCGCTCAACGCCGTGTTCCTGACCGGGTTCGCGCTGCTGGCCAGCCTGCCCGCCGGCGCCGTCGTCTGCGTGGTGGGCATCGGCCTGGTCGGCGTCACCATGAACCCGGCGATGGTGACCCGCGTCCAGCGCGCCGGGAACGCCGGACCGCTGGTCAACACCGTGCACTCCTCCTTCATCACGCTCGGCGTCATCCTCGGCTCCTCCCTCGGCGCGGTGGTGATCGACGCCTGGGGGCTGCGCGCCCCGCTCTGGCTGGGCGCGGCGCTGGCCGTGGCCGGTCTGGCCACCGTCCTGCCGGACCTCGCGCACCGCCCGGCCGGGACCACCCCGGCACCGGACCACACCCCGCACGCCGGACACCCGCACGGATCCGGCCTGCCGGAAAGCGGCCCGGCCGGCCACGGCGTCCGGCGGTAGCACCGGGGGCCGTGGGCGCGAGGGCCAAGGGGGTGAGGCGGGGGTCGATGCCGTACCGGCGTCGGGGCGGCGCCCGGCGCGGGCCGGGTTCGGCGCGGGCGGGGGCCGGGAACAGGCCCCCCGGCAAGGCCGCTTGTACGGGAGCGCTCAACGGGCGCGCAGGAAGGCGGTGTCAGGCCGAGGCGGTTCGCGATGCCGGCGAGCGGGGGGCGGGTGGCCGGGCGGCCGGGGTGTCCGCGGGCCGGGGCGGCTCGCGCAGGACGGTCGCGGCGACCATCAGGGCGCCCAGGACGAAGCAGGCGCTGATCCGGAAGGCGAGCCGGTAGCCCTCGGTCAGCGCGGCCGGTGCGGGCGTGCCCTCGCCGAGCAGCGTGGCGGTGCGGGAGGCGGCCAGGGTACTCAGCACGGCCAGGCCCAAGGAGGCGCCCACCTGCTGCATGGTGTTGAACATGCCCGAGGCCAGCCCCGAGTCTGCCGGTGTCGCCCCCGACATGGCGAGCCCGGCCAGCGCCGGCATCGCCAGGCCGAAGCCGATGCCGAGCGGCACGGTCGCGGGGAAGATGTCGGCCCAGTAGGTGCCGCCGGCGGACACCTGCCCCAGGAGGGCCAGCCCGCCGGCGATCAGCACCAGAGCGGCCAGCAGCACCGGACGGGCGCCGAACCGGGCGATGAGCCGTGGCGCCAGGAACAGCGACAGCACACCGATCAGCAGCGAGACCGGGACCAGCCCGGAGCCGGTGCGCACCTCGTCGAACCCGAGGACGCGCTGCATGTAGAGCACGGTCAGGAACTGGAAGCTGAAGATCCCGGCGATCATCAGGGTGTGGGTGCCCAGCGCTCCGGAGACATTGCGGAACCGGAACATCCGGGGCGGCAGCAGCGGATCCGCGGCGCGGCCCTGGCGCGCGGCGAACGCGGCCAGCAGGAGCAGCGCGCCGAGGCCGAAGCCGAGCGTGTGGGCGGAGCCGAAGCCGTGGTCGGATGCCCCGACGATGGTGTAGACGGCCAGCATCAGCGCGCCCGTGATCAGGGCGGCGCCGAGCGCGTCGGTGCTCTGGCCCCGGCCGGTGCCCCGCTCGGCGCGGAGGTGGCGCTGGGCGAGGAGGACGGCGACGGCGCCGATCGGGACGTTCACGATGAAGATCCAGTGCCAGCCGACCGCCTGGGTCAGCACTCCGCCGAGGAGCAGGCCGAGGGTGCCGCCCGCGGACTGCACGAAGCTGTAGACGCCGATCGCCCTGGCCCGCTCGCCGGGCTCGGTGAACATGGTGACGATCATGGCCAGGGTCACCGAGGACGTCACCGCGCCGCCCACGCCCTGGAGGAAACGCGCCCCCAGCAGCATCGCCGGGTTCTGTGCCAGGCCGCACAGCAGCGAGGCCGCGGTGAACAGGACGAGACCGGTGACGAAGACGCGCTTGCGGCCGAAGAGGTCGCCGAAGCGGCCCGCGAGCAGCAGGAACCCGCCGAACGGAATCAGATACGCGTTCACCACCCAGCCCAGGCCCGACGCGGACAGGCCGAGGCTCTCCTGCATGGCCGGCAGCGCCACGTTCACGATGGTGCCGTCGAGGATGACCATCAACTGGCCCGCGCAGAGGATCGCCAGGGCGAGCAGGCGCGAGGTGGTACCGCCGGCGCGCGGGGGCACGGCGTGAGCGGACATGGGAGCTCCTTCCAAAAGTTCCTCTTTGTTACGGGCTCCATGGTGTGTAACCATGACGGCCCGCGGAAGGAGGCACTTTTATGTCCCGGGGTCACACAGATGTGACGGTCCAGGTGGAGAACCCTGCGTGCCCGGTGAGCGAGGTCCTGGAACGGGTCGCCGGCAAGTGGGCGATCGGCATCCTCGTCGCCGCCGCGAAGGGACCGGTCCGCTTCACCGAGTTGGAGCGCACCATCGAGGGCATCAGCCGCCGGATGCTCACGCTGAACCTCCGCAAGCTGGAGCGCGAGGGCTTGCTGATCCGCACCGTCCACCCGACCGTGCCGCCCAAGGTCGAGTACGAGTGCACCGAGATGGCACTGGAGTTGTACGAGACACTGCTCTCCCTCGTCGGCTGGGCCCAGCGCCACAGCGCCGACATCGCCCGCGCCCACGCCGAGTACGACGCGGCGCACGCGGGCAAGGAGACGGCACCGACCACGGCGTGACGGTCCGCCAGGCCGGCGCCGCCCGAAGCCCGTCTCCCGCTCAGCGCTCCCGCCGCGCCGTGTGCCGCACGGACCGCGCCCACCCGTCCCGCCCGACCGCGAGGCCGGCCCGCGTGACGTCCTCGGCGTCCCGTACGCGCACGGCGTGCTCGGTGACGGCGGCCTCGACGCACCCGGAGTGACGGACCGGGCGGCGCACCGTCCACCGAACATGCCCGTACGCCGACGCGGTGTACGGGCACGGCACTGCTCGGCGGACGGCCCTAGCGGGCGCTGCGGGCCTTGCGGGCCCGGGTGAGGCGGGAGGGCTGGAAGGCGTCGATGGCGCCGGCGCCCTTGCCCGGGTGCTCCTCCCAGCCGTTGAGCTTCGCGACCAGCTTCTTCAGCCGCGAGTCGTGCGGGGGGACGTCGATCTGGAAGTGCGACTGCTTGAGCGGGTCCATCTCGCCGCCCCAGGCGACGACGCCCTGGCAGTCGGCGAGGATGTCCTCGATGACGGTGATCTGGTCGGCGCTCATGCCGTTGCCGGCCGGGGCGCCGAGCGGGTAGTAGACCTGCTTGACGGTGAGGGCGGTGCCGGAGAGCTGGTTGCTCTCCAGGTCGGCCCGGACCGTGCGGTCCGCGGTGAACCCCTGCACGTCGAGGAGTTCGAGCATCTCGATCTCGTAGCAGTAGCGGCGCAGCACGTACAGCAGGACGGTGGCGGCGTCGCCCTCGGCGAGGCGGACGCTGAGCTTGCCGGCGCCCTCCACCCGGTGCGCGGGGGCGGTGTCGAGGACGGGCCAGTCGTTGGCGCTCTTGCGGGCCGTCCACTCGGCGGCGGGTCTCTCGCCCTCGGCCGGGGTCGCGGCGGCGGCCGTGCCGGGGTTCCACAGCACCGTGCCGGCGGCTATGGCGGTGCCGGCGGTCAGGACGCGGCGCCGGGTCGGTGCGGGTATCTCGATGTCAGGCATGGGTCTTCTTTCTTCCCTCGGTGAAGGTGCGGACTGCGAGAAAGAGGGCCGCGCCCAGCAGGGCGGCGGCGAGCAGCACGAGGGCGATGATCGTGGGGTTGATCCATGCGGGGACGAGATCCACGTCCGCGTTGCACCGCGCGTGCAGCGGGAAGAACTGCTGCGACTCCGCGTAGTGCGCGTCGTTCCACTTGTCGTCGAAGCGGACGCCGTGGTCGTACTCGCACGCCTCCCTGAGGTCCAGGCCGGCCTGGGACAGGCCGATGAACCAGCAGGTCGCGGCGTTCAGCAGGGCTACGCAGCACAGCGCGACCAGCGTCGAGGGCCGGAGGAATCCCCGGCCCCGCCGCCCGCGGCGCAGCAGCAGCACGATGACGGCGCTCACGACCGCGGTCGGCATCCAGAGCAGCACTACCCCGGTGAATGACATTCCCACGAAACGCTCTCTCGCTGGTTACTCTGCGCCGACCCGGGCCAGGAGGGCGTCGGTGAATCCCTGGACGAAGCTGTCGAGCTTATCCGAGCCGCCGGGCGCGTTGATCATGACGGCCGGGTACATCGCGCCGTCGAGGGTGATGAAGTATCCCCGGGCGAGGTCGAAGATGGGGTCTTCCTTGGTCAGGACGTTCCAGGCGGCCTGCTTGCAGTTCCCGGCCGATCCCCAGCGCTGCGCGAAATAGTCGCTGAACCGCTTGAGGGCGGTGCCGCCGTTGCTGTACCGCTCGCGCACGGCGGTCGCGATGTCCTTGCCGCCGCGGACCGCCCGGGCGATCAGGTAGCCGTCCGCGTCCTCGATGAGGTCGGCGAATCCGAAGGACGACGAGACGCCCGGCTTGGCGAGTTTCGCGTCGCAGAACGCCTTTCCGGACGCGTACTTCTCCTCCGAGTTCCGCCAGTCCGTGTAGAAGGTCATGAGGTCGCCGCCCCAGCCGGTGATGTCGCCCACGTTGACGCTCATCGCGTTGGACGGCTGATCGACGACGTAATGGCCGTCGGCGGTGGCGAGCATGTGCTCGGCGCCGATCCGGTAACCGGTCACCGGGTCGGTGAACTCCGGGAGGATGTCGAATCCCCGGCCGTTCGCGTACGACACGAAATCGTGGTCGTAGTCGCCGATCAGGGCCTTCCACTGCACGCCGCCGTAGCTCTTGTGCCGCATGAACTCCATGACCAGCTTGGAGGCGGTCCGGTCCGAGGAGTGCGACGCCTTGTAGTCGACGGCCGCGTTGTAGAGGTTCGAGATCAGGGTGATGAAGTTCGAGGCCGGCGAGGCGTCACGGTTGAGGGAGGTGATGCCCGGGTCGGACTTCGGCCGCCAGGCGTCGTTGTCGAGGTCGATCGGATCGCTGCCGGGGATCGCGATCCCACCGGTCTCCTTGATCTGGTTGAACGACCAGTTGGCGGGCAGCGGGAAACCGAGGTTCCCGGAGAAGCCCCAGGACATTCCGGAGACGAAGGAGTACCGGGCGTACGTCTTGTTGGTGACGTTGATGCACACATTGCGCGAGCCGTACACGCCGTGCACGTACTTCTTGCCCTGGGCCGCGAGCGCGGAGGCCACACCGTGGAAGTACGGGATGACGTTGGCGTCGATCTCTTCCTGCGTGGTGTCGTAGTCGACGGCGAAGTAGATCGTCGTGCCCCGGTTGATGCCGAACCCTTCGGCCATCTCATGGGCCTTCAGGCCGTGCTGGTAGCCGGTGGGGTAGTTGTACTCGGAGACATTGCGGCCGTGCACCTGGAAGATCGGGAAGGCCGCCAGTCCGCTGGCGAGAATGGTCTCCAGTTCGCCCGGCTGGATCTGCTTCTCGTAGCTGGGGTCCGGGTGGTAGAGGTAACGGCCCACGATGCGGTAGCCGTTGTCGTACAGCCACTTGGCCCGTGCGCCGCTGATGACATAGCGGGTGTCCGAACCGGTGACCTTCCGGTCGGGGTCGCCCATGGAGACCAGGAGCTGCGCCCAGGTCGTGTAGTCGCCCTTTCCGGTCTGGGAGATGTAGGAGAACTCCTGGAAGAGTTTCACGTACTCGGTGGTCTTGGCGTCGAACGTCGACTTGAACGTCGTCCGCACACCGTCGCCGATCGGCACCGGCTCGTTGAAGACGCAGGCCGCGGTGAAAAGGCTGACGAGCGTGCCGGAACTGCCCTCGGAGAGGGTGACGTTGCGCAGCGCGGCCTGGGTGCCCGGCCCGAAGTTGCCGTTGGGCGCGGAGATGCCCAGCTCGTACTGGAGGGCGATCATCAGCGCCTTCTGGACGTCCCGCGAGTAGATGCCGTCGCAGGGGCCGATGCTGGCGGCGCTCTTGGTCCAGTAGTTCTGGTTGAGCCACTGCTGAATGCCGCGGATCTTGTCGGTGCCGCCGGCCACCACGACATAGGCGTCCATGTTCAGGATCGCCTTGGCGATCTTGGCGTTGATGACGCCCGGGCCGCCGATGCCCATGTTGGAGCGCAGCTTCTCGACCGCGTCCCGGGTGACGCCGGTGAACCAGCCCTCGCTCTCGGGCTCGACCGCCCAGTACCCCTTGCACCAGAGCCCGAACTGGAGAATGGCGACGATATTGCGGTTCTTGTCCCACTCGAAGCCGATCTCGCCGAGGGCCTCGAACTTCGTAGACGTGGTGGGCCCGAAGGAGGCCACCACCGGACTGATGCCCAACTCGTGCTGGAGACCCATCACCAGGGAGTTCACGGTGCCCCAGCCGACCGATCCGTTCTCCGGGCACGCCACATAGCCGGAGACGCTGCCGTACTTGGAGTTGACCCACTTCTGGGCCCTGAGGACTTGTGCGTCCGCCACAGCGGCTTCCTTTCGTCCGTGCGCACGGATCGTCGTACGCACTGGTGGGCGCGCGGCCCGGTCGGGCCGCACGGAGCAAGGGACGTTCAGCGCCGCGGCGCCTCGACGGGCTGGACACGGCTCGCGCGCCAGGAGGGACGGAGACCGGCCGGCAGCCCGGTTTCGAGACCGGCGTCCGCACGGTGGCGGTCAGCCAGGGAAAGGTGACACGAGGGAGATCAAGTCAAGGGGTATTCAAGGCATATGCGGCGCCGAAAGTGCCGCAATAGAGGAAATGAGCAGAGAAGGCGTGACCATCGCACGCGAACGCGGAATTCCCCTCACCCGCCGGCCAATGCGACGACCATCCATCCGGAAGGGCGGCGGCCCTCGCAGCGGCCACCATCACCCTGCTCAGGTGACATTTTACCCTCCCTTGGGTTTAGCCCGCACGCGAGCATGCGTGTACCCACTCCGCACCTGGATTCAGATGGCACGGAATGCGCTTGCGGTGACTGGTACAGACCTCAGTACACACACATGATCATGGGTTTTCAAGGGGGGTATTCACTTTTCCCCGGGCGGACCAGGTATCAAGATCACCCGAACCCGTACAACCCTCGACGTCACGATCGGGAAACGGCAGCCGGCCACCGCACCCGCCCCGCTCCGCCTGGCCGCTCCGTCACCCGCGCCCCTCTTCGAAACTTTCGCTTACGCTCCCGGCATCCCGGCCGTTCCGAACCCAGAGGCCGACCCCGCCAGCCACGACCTCGCGGCTGATGCGGCCTACGGGCGACACTCGTATCCCCCTCTTCGAAACTTTCGGACAACTGACAGAAACTTTTTCTGTACCGCGTATTGACGATCCACCGTCAACACCTCAATCATCCCTGTCTGAACAACCGGCCGAAGTTCGGCATACCGAACCGCTCGGTCGCCTGGGCAAGCACCCGCGCCGCCCCCTCACATCCCGGTGAGGTCGGTGCCATGACCGGACGACGCACTCCCCGCGCTTCAGTCTTCCGTGATTCCAACCCTGGAGGCACAGTCATGGGCTCGTACGCCCTTCCCAGACCAGTCAACCGCCGGACAGCCCGCGGCCTGCTGCTGATGCTGGTCGCCGGCGTCCTCGGCGTGGTCGCCGCGCTGGTCGCGCCGCCGGCCGCACAGGCCGCCGAGAGCACGCTCGGCGCCGCGGCGGCGCAGAGCGGGCGCTACTTCGGCACCGCCATCGCCGCGGGCAGGCTGGGCGACTCCACGTACACGTCGATCGCCAACCGTGAGTTCAACATGGTGACCGCCGAGAACGAGATGAAGATCGACGCCACCGAGCCGCAGCGGGGCCAGTTCAACTTCACCAACGCCGACCGCATCTACAACTGGGCGGTCCAGAACGGCAAGCAGGTACGCGGCCACACCCTGGCCTGGTACGCCCAGCAGCCGAGCTGGATGCAGAACCTCAGCGGCAGCTCACTGCGCCAGGCGATGATCGACCACATCAACGGCGTGATGGCCCACTACAAGGGCAAGATCGCCCAGTGGGACGTGGTGAACGAGGCGTTCGCCGACGGCAACTCCGGCGGCCGGCGCGACTCCAACCTCCAGCGCACCGGCAACGACTGGATCGAGGTGGCCTTCCGCACCGCGCGCGCCGCCGACCCGGCCGCCAAGCTCTGCTACAACGACTACAACATCGAGAACTGGACCTGGGCCAAGACCCAGGGCGTGTACAACATGGTCCGCGACTTCAAGCAGCGCGGCGTGCCGATCGACTGCGTCGGCTTCCAGTCGCACTTCAACAGCGGCAGCCCGTACAACAGCAACTTCCGCACCACCCTGCAGAACTTCGCCGCGCTCGGCGTCGACGTGGCCATCACCGAGCTGGACATCCAGGGCGCCTCGTCCTCGACCTACGCCGCGGTGACCAACGACTGCCTGGCCGTCTCGCGCTGCCTCGGCATCACCGTCTGGGGCGTGCGCGACAGCGACTCCTGGCGGGCCAGTGACACCCCGCTGCTGTTCAACAACGACGGCAGCAAGAAGCCCGCCTACACCGCCGTGCTCAACGCCCTCAACGGCAGCAGCAACCCCGGCAACCCCGGCAACCCCTCCGGCGGCGGACCGCTCAAGGGCGTCGCCTCGGGCCGCTGCGTGGACGTGCCCGGCAGCAGCACCACCGACGGCACCCAGGTCCAGTTGTGGGACTGCCACGGCGGCACCAACCAGACGTGGACGTCCACGGACGCCGGTGAGCTGCGGGTGTTCGACAACAAGTGCCTGGACGCGGCCGGCACCGGCAACGGCGCCAAGGTCCAGATCTACACCTGCTGGGGCGGCGACAACCAGAAGTGGCGCCTGAACTCCGACGGAACCATCACCGGCGTCCAGTCCGGCCTCTGCCTCGACGCCGTCGGGGCCGGCACCGCCAACGGCACCCTGCTCCAGCTCTACACCTGCTCCAGCAGCGGCAACCAGCGCTGGTCCCGTACCTGATGACCCCGGCCTCCTCGTACGAAAGGGTGCATCGATGACGACCTACGGTGCGGCTCCCCCCGCCCCGGCGGGACGGCATCACTGGTGGTCCCGGATCGCCGCGCTGGTGGCGGTGACCCTCGCGATCGGCATGCTCTCCGCGGTGCGTCCCACGCCCGCCGCGGCGGCGACGGTGGACACCAACGCCTGGTACGTCCTGGTCAACCGCAACAGCGGCAAGGCGCTGGACGTCTCCGGCACCTCCACCGCCGACGGCGCGCGGGTCAACCAGTGGACGCGGCACGACCAGGCCAACCAGCAGTGGCAGTTCGTCGACTCCGGCGACGGCTACTACCGCCTCAAGGCCCGGCACTCGGGCAAGGTCCTGGACGTGGCCGGCTCCTCGGCCGCGGACGGGGCCCAGATCCAGCAGTGGGCCGACCACAGCGGGACCAACCAGCAGTTCCGCCTGGCCGACTCCGACGGCGGCTACGTACGGCTGCTCAACCGCGCCAGCGGCAAGGCGGTCGAGGTGCAGGGCGCCTCCACCGCCGACGGCGGCAACGTCGTCCAGTACGCCGACTGGGGCGGCACCAACCAGCAGTGGCAGTTGGTCAAGCTGTCCTCCGGCGGCGACGGCGGCGCCGGCGGCTGCGGCACCGCCCCGACCCTGACCAGCGGTACGTACACGATCCAGAGCGGCGGCAAGAGCCGCAGCTTCATCCTCCGTGTCCCCGACAACTACGACAACACCCACCGCTACCGGCTGATCTTCGCCTTCCACTGGCGCGGCGGCACCGCCGTCGACGTGGCCTCGGGCGGCGCGAGCGGGACCTCCTGGTCCTACTACGGCCAGCAGCAGCAGTCGAACAACAGCGCCATCCTGGTCGCCCCCCAGGGCCTCAGCAACGGCTGGGCCAACTCCGGCGGCGAGGACGTCACCTTCGTCGACGACATGATCCGGCGCATCGAGTCGGGCCTCTGTGTCGACCCGGCCCAGCGTTTCGCCACCGGGTTCAGTTGGGGCGGCGGCATGAGCTACGCCCTCGCCTGCGGCCGGGCCGGTTCCTTCCGGGCCGTCGCGGTCCTCTCCGGCGCCCAGATCAGCGGATGCGACGGCGGCAGCCAGCCCGTCGCCTACTTCGGCATCCACGGCATCAGCGACTCCGTCCTCAACATCTCGCAAGGACGGGCCCTGCGCGACAAGTTCGTCGCCAACAACGGCTGCACCCCGCAGAATCCGCGCGAACCCGCGCCCGGCAGCCGTACCCACATCACCACCACCTACACCGGCTGCCGCGCCGGGTACCCGGTCCAGTGGGCCGCCTTCGACGGCGACCACATCGCCTCCCCGGTCGACGGCTCCACCGCCGACAACGGCGCCGCGACCTGGGTCAAGGCAGAGATCTGGAGGTTCTTCGCGCAGTTCCAGTGACCGTGACGGGGTAAGTCCCCAGTGATGCGGATCAGCCTCGGCCCGTTCCACAGCACCTGGTCCGCGGCCGGCCACCGAGCCGGTCGCGGACCAGGTGTTCGCGTCCCACCCGGGCGATGCTCGCTGAGCCGTCGAGGTCCCTCATCGGGGCAGCCACTGAGCAGGAGCAGCCTCGCGGACCTGGGTGACCCCCTCATGCGCGCCGGTGGTTGTCCCTAAGGTGGCTCTGGTCCGGCACGACGTCCTCGGCCCGGCCGGGCCGACGAACGGAGGGAGAGGGGATTGGGTTCGCTAGGGCTCGGGGCCGCCACCATCGGCAACCTCTACCGCGCGATCTCCGACGAGACCGCGCGAGCGACCGTGGACGCCGCCTGGGAGGTGGGGATCCGGCACTTCGACACCGCTCCGCACTACGGGCTGGGGCTTTCGGAGCGGCGGCTGGGCGCCGCACTGGCCGAGCGGCCGAGGGACGCGTTCGTCCTGTCCACCAAGGTCGGCCGGTGGCTGGAACCGTCCGACCAGGGAGGGAGCGACCTGGCCATCGGCGGCTACGACGTTCCGGCGGACTTCCGGCGAGTGTGGGACTTCAGCGCGGACGGTGTGAAACGGTCGCTGGAAGCCTCGCTGGAGCGGCTGGGGACGGACCGGATCGACACGGTCTACATCCACGACCCCGACGACCACTGGGTTGAGGCGGTCGAGGGTGCGTACCCGGCCCTGGCCGCGCTGCGGGACCAAGGCGTCGTCGGGACGATAGGGGTGGGCATGAACCAGTGGGAGATGCCCGCCGCCTTCGTGAGGGAGACCGACATCGACCAGGTGATGCTCGCGGGCCGGTACACGCTGCTCGAGCAGCCGGCCCTCGATGAGCTGTTGCCGCTGTGCGTCGAGCGCGGCGTGTCCGTGGTGGCCGCGGCCGTGTTCAATACGGGACTGATGTCCAGGCCCGAGGTGGGTGACGACGCGCGCTACGACTTCGCCCAGGCGCCGAAGGAGCAGGTCGCCCGAGCCCGTGCGCTCGCGGCCGTCTGCGCCCGCCACGATGTGGTGCTCCCGCAGGCGGCGATCCAGTTCCCGCTCGCCCACCCGGCTGTGACCTCCGTCGTCGTCGGCGCCCGCACGGCCGAGCAGATCACCGACGCGGCCGAGTGGATGGCGGCTCCGATTCCGCCGGCCCTCTGGGACGACCTCCGGTCGGTCGGTCTGCTCGGCGCCGACACGCCTGTGCCGGTGCCCTGACCCACCATCGCTCGGCCGGGAACGCGTACGCGCCGGGACCGACGGCCCCCTGAGCGGCCGCCGGCCCCGGCGATCGGTCACCCGACCGTCACCGTGTCACAGGGCGACCTCGATCCCGCCGGCCCGGACCGAGCGGTACGCCGCCTCCGCCAGACGCACCGCGTAGGTCGCGTCCTCGGCGGTGACGGCGGGTGCGTGCCCACCGCGGACCGCACGGACGAAGTCGGCCGCCCCCCGGTGCATCGACGCCGCGCGCCAGTTGCGCGGATCGGCTGGGACGCCGGGAAGCGGGCTCCCGAAGTCGGCCGCGTTCCGGTGAAAGGTCACCACGGGGTCGGTCAGTTGGTCGCACACCATCGATCCGCGGTCGCCGTACACCTCGAACCGCTCGCCCCATGGCACCTCGACGTTCAGAGCGACCTCGATGGAGAAGTGCCCGCCGTTCGCGAAGCGGCCGGTCACCACCGCACCGTCCTCCACTTCCGACTCCGGGACTCCGTGCTCCACCGACCAGCGCCGGGTGGTCGCCTGGACCGACACCACTGGCTCGAACATCCACCGCAGCACGTAGAAGAAGTGGGTGGCGGCGTCGAGGACGGCCGCGAAGCCGTACTCCTCGTGCTTCCACGATTCCTCGGGATCGGCCAGCTCCGCGACGGCCGATCCGTAGATGAACGCCCGGACGAGCCGGATGCCGCCGATCCGGCCGGAGTCGAGCTCCTCCTTGATCCGCAGGTAGCCGGCGACGAAACGGCTGTTCTCCGACACGGAGAGTACGACCCCGCGGTCCTGGGCGGCCCTGATCAGCTCCCGGCACTGGTCCTCGGTCACCGCCAGCGGCTTCTCGACCGTCACGTGCCGGCCCGCTGCCACGGCCGCCGTCACCACCGTGTGGTGCAGCAGGTGCGGGAGGAGGACGACGACAGCGTCCACCTCGGGGTGAGCCAACAGCTCGTGGTAGTCGGTGAATCCCGGCACGCCGAGTTCCGTGGAGACCGCGGCGGTCTTCTTCTTGTCGATGTCGCACACGGCGGCGACGAACGCCTCGTCCGGCAGTGCGAGGTACCCCTCCAGATGGGCCGGGCTGACCCGGCCCAGCCCGATGACACCGATGCCGAGCCTGCTGGACGCGCTCACTTCGCCACCCACCCGGAGTCGACCAGCAAGTCGGTGCCGGTGATGAAGGACGACCGGTCGGAGGCGAGAAAGGCGATGGCGTGGGCGATCTCCTCCGGCCTGGCCCACCGGCCCAGCGCCTGCTCCCGCTCCCGTTCGGCCTTCACCTGCTCGAACGGGAGCCCGAGCCGACGCGCCTCGATGCCGATGTCCTCCCGCAGCATGGCCGTGTCGACCGAGCCCGGCGAGACGCTGTTGACCCGGATGCCCAGCGGTGCCAGTTCCCAGGCGAGACCCCGGGTCATCGACAGCACGGCGCCTTTGCTGGCCGCGTAGACGACGTGCTGGGTCTGGCCGATGTGGCCCGAGACGGAGGCCACGTTGACGATGACGGCGCCGTCCCGCATCAGCGGTACAGCGTGACGGCAGGTGAGGATCGTCCCGCCGAGATTGACGTCGACGACCCGGCGGTAGTCGTCCCAGGTCGTGTCCAGGAACGGCTTGACCACCACCGTCCCGGCCACGTTCACCAGGAGGTCGACCCGGTCCAGGTCGCCGAAGACCTGGCCGACGGCCGCCTCGTCACTGACGTCGGCGACCCGGTAGCGGTACCGCTCCGGGTACTTCGCCGCCATGGGCGAGGGCTCGGCCGCCGGCAGCACGTCCATCCCGACGACCGTGTAGCCGTCCTCCATCAGCCGGTCCACGGTGGCCGCGCCGATCCCCCGCGCCGCGCCCGTGACCACGGCGATCCCTGTGCTCATCGACTCCTCCTCATCCACGCTCCGGCCATTCGACCCCACTCGCTTCGGCTGTCAGGGGCGTGATCCGCGTGTAGTCCTCCCCTGCGTGCCCGTCGTCGGCGAGGGCGTTCCAGAGGTCATGGGCCCGGGTCAGCATCGCCGGTTCCATGCCGTGGCGGTGCGCCACGTCCAGGGCGACCCGGGCGTCCTTGGCGTACTGGCCGATGGTGAACCGGGCGGAGTACTCACCGGCGCGTGCGAACGTGGGGATCTGCGTGGTGGTCGCGAACGACGTCGCGCTGCTCGCGTTCAGCACGTCGAGCAGGATGTCCACGTCGAGCCCGGCCGCGAGGCCGAGCGCGAGTCCCTCCGAGGCGGCGGCGAGGTTCGCCGCGGCCAGCAGATTGTTGATGGTCTTCGCGACATCGCCGTCACCCGGACGTTCGGAGATGTGGATGATCCGCTGTCCGAACACCTCCAGGACGGGCCGGGTCCGCTCGACCAGCGCGGCGGGCCCGGCGGCCATCACCGTGAGAACACCCTTCTCGGCACCCGCGACCCCGCCGGCGACCGGGATGTCCAGCAGCGCGATCCCGTGCTCGGCCGCCCGGGCGGCCAGTGCCCGGGTGGTCTCCGGGTGCGACGAGCTCATCTCCAGCCAGCACGAGCCCGGTTCTGCCGCCGCCAGGATCTCGGGAGCCGCCGCCTCCACGACCGCCGCGTCGGGCAGGACGGTGATCACGGTTTCCGCCCCGCGGAGCGCCTCCGGACAGCTCCCGGCGACCTGCACGCCCAGCCCGCGGGCGTGGCCCGCGGCGTCGGCCGACACATCGAACCCGCTCACCCGGTGCCCCGCTTCGACCAGGCGGCGCGCGACGGTTGCGCCCAGACGGCCGAGGCCGACGACGGCGATCGTCGCGGTCATGAACCGCTCCGGGTGGCCAGGTAGGTCGCGGCATAGTCGGCCTCGCCGTGCCCGAGCCCGATGGCACGCTCGAACTGGCGGACCACGGTGTCCACGACAGGCACCGGCAGACGGGCCCCGGCCGCGGCGTCCAGCACCAGCCGCAGGTCCTTGTGGGCCAGCCGCAGGGTGAAGTCCGGCGGGAATTCCTCCCGCGCCATCGCACCGCCCTTGAGCCGGACGTAGGGGAGGCTGACACCGCCCTGCTCGATGGTGGAGAAGAAGGTCTCCGGCTCGAAGCCCATCGCCTTCGCGAAGGCCACCGACTCCGCCAGCACCTCGACGAGCGAGAGCAGCCAGGTGTTCACCACCAGCTTGAGGCGCGTGCCGGCGCCTGCGGTCCCGACCCGCAGGGTCTGCTTGCCGATCGCGTCGAAGAACGGCCCGCAGGAGTCCAGCGCCTCGTCCGCCCCGGAGGCCAGCAGCACCAGTTGGCCGTTCTCGGCGGGGGTTCGGGTGCCCAGCAGCGGGGAGTCGACGAAGGCGACGCCCGCGGCGTCGGCCAGCTCGGCGTAGCGGCCGGTGTCGGTGACGCCGACGGTGCTCGACTGCACCCAGACGGCGCCGGGCCGCATCGCGTCCAGGAGGCCGGGCGCCACCGCGTCGACGGCGGGGCCGTCCGACAGCACGCTCACCGCTATGTCGGCGTCGGCCACCGCTTCCGCCACCGAGGAACACACCCGGATGCCATGGGCCTCCAGAGGCTTGGCCCGCTCGGCGGTTCTGTTCCACACGGCGACCGTGCAGCCGGCCGCGCCGGCGTTCCGGGCGATCGGCGCGCCCAGGGTGCCGGTGCCGAGCACCGCCACCCGGAGGGCCGGGGTTGGGGTCATGTGTGCCACCTCGTTTCTCGGGTGCCGCTCACCGTCGTGGCGCTTCGGCGACCAGCTTCAGGAGGGCCTTTTCGAATGCGGCCGGGTCGTTCCGGTAGAGCGCGTTGACGTCCTCCGCGACCGGTGCGAAGTCCAGTAGCCGTACCTCACCCGGGTAGCCGCAGGCGTCCAGGTGCCGGCGCACACGCTCGACGAAGTCCGCCACGCCGTCGGCGTAGGTGTCCGGATCGTCCCGCTCGGCGATGATCACCGCCGTTTTCGCCGGACTGAGGTGATCGCGGTCGAAGCAGTCGACGTTCTCGGCACCGGGGAACCCCACCGCCGCGAACCCCTGGTACCAGAGGGTCCAGCAGGTCGACTCCCCCTCGGCCAGCAGCACGATGCCGCGCCGCTCGGCGAACTCCCGGTTCTCCGGACGCCAGTAGGCGCGGACGGGCCGATCGGAGTCCTCGAAGGTCGACCCGGTCAGGCCGGTGATCTGCCAGCGATGCCTGGCCCGGCCGAGCCCACCGTCCGGCGTCGGGTATGCGATACGGACACCTCCGCCGGGGATGTCTCGCAGGCCGAACCCGGTCAGTACCTCGACGGGGATGTGCTTGACCCTGGCCAGCAGGTCGACGGAGACGAGATCACTCATGAGTCCGCCCTAGTCCGCGTTCTCGGCAGCCAGAACCGCGAGCAGCTCCAACGCGTGGTCGCCCTGGCGCAGCGGATCCTCCACCAGGGCGGGCGACTTGAGCAGCGTCGTCGCCGCCACCGGGAAGCCGGTTTCGCCGCGCCGTCGGGCGATCGCCGCGATCCGGATCAGGTCGATGATCACGCCGGCCGCGTTGCTGGAGTCCTGGACCTGGAGCGTGACGTCGAGCTTGACCGGCATGTCGGCCCAGCCGCGGGCCTCGATGGACAGGTGCGCCACCTTCCGGTCTCCCAGGTGTGAGACGAACCCGGCGGAGGGAATGACGGTCACCCGGTCGGTGCGGCTGACCTTCTGGCGCAGCGCCCGGTGTTTGGACGCCTCCTTGTTGGCGCCGTGCTTGCGCAGGTTGGCGAAGTCGGCGTTGCCGCCCATGTTGACCTGGTAGGAGCCGCTGAGCGTGAGGCCGCGCTCCTCCAGCAGGGCCAGCAGCGCCCCGTGGACTATGGAGCTGCCGAGGTGGCTCTGCAGGTCGTCGCCGACCAGCGGGACGCCTTGAGCCCGCGCCTCGGCCTGCAGGTCGGGCAGGCCCGCGACCGGGTCGGGCGTGCAGTTGACGACAGCGACCCCCGCTGCGATGGCCGCACGACCGTAGGCGCGGGCGACCTCGGGCAGCCCCGTCGGCAGCGAATAGAGGAGGACCTCCACGTCCAGTTCCCGCAGGATCTTCGTCACCGAGGTGAGCTGCTGCTCGTCGTCCGGATCGGCGATGCCGGGCAGGACCTCGGGGTCCTCGGTCATCTGCGGCGCACCCAGCACCGGGTAGTTGTTCGGTGCGGCGAAGATCGCCTCGGACAGCGGCCGGCCGGCCTTGGTCTCCGAGACGTCGAACGCGGCGACCACGTCGATGTCCGTCACCCTCAGTCCGCCGAGCACGGGGTGGGCGATGCCGGGCAGCTCCTCCTCATCGTCGAGCTGCCGGTAGAAACCGATGCCCTGGACCAAGGCGGAAATATTGTTGCCGACGCCTGCGACAGCCAGCCTCATGCCGTGCTCCTTCTTTTTGACCGATCCATGTCGTACGAAGGCCGCCGAGGGGTTCCACAATTCGGGGTGCTCTCATGCACCGCTCGGCGGGACGCGCCAATCAGATCGCGGTGAACAGGCACGCGGCATAGGAGTCAGCACCGATCCGCGAGCACAGGAATAAGGGATCATCGAACGCCTGGAGATCCTGTCGTCGAGGTGTCCGAGATCACTGGTCTTCCAGGTAACCCGACGAGCGTTTGCCGCGCAAGACGTGATCGGGCGTCTTTCGGCCACATTGACCGCGCCAAGGAAACCCGCAACGGACCGCTGCGGGAAAAGTGCGCCGAAATGGCCCGCAATCTGGCACGGCCCCGGGCGGTTACTGGCCGGAACTGGGCCCGGCGCGGTGTCCGTGCTGATTACATGGACAGCGGGGCAGCCAGGTGATAGGTCTGGGGAACATGCGTGGTGGAGCGGGGGACCCGGCCTTGAGTCTGTGGAGCCGTCCGGCGCTTTCTTACATGTCGGGCGAGTTCTTGTCTCAAAGCGGTACGTACCTGTCGGTCACGGCCCAGAGCTGGATCGTGCTCGAGAGCACTCACGAACCGCTGGCGCTGGGTGCTCTGATGGCCGCGCGGTACGCGCCGGCGGCGCTCCTGGGACCGGCTATCGGGAAGTACGTCGACAGCAGGGACCCGCGCCGATTGGTGCAGATCGCGAACTACGCCCAGGCGGTGCTGGCCCTGGCACTGGTCGGCCTGGCGTTCACGCCGGCATCGCTGGTGCTGGTGCCGTTCATCGTGGTGGGTTCGGTGAGCCAGATCTTCGCCATGCTGGAGCACGCCGGGCGGATGGCGTACGTCGCGGCGATCGTCCCGGACGAGCTACGGGCCAGATTCGCGGGGGCGACCAACTCCGCCAGCACGCTGGGCCGGATCGCCGGCCCGGCTGTCGCCAGCGCTGTGCTGACACTGGGTCCGTCGGGACTCTGCTTCGCCGTCGACGCCTCGACCTTCGTGTTCGCCGCGCTGCTGCTGCCCCGGCCCAGGTACGAGGTGCGGATCGCGGGACCGAGCACGCTCCGCGAGGGCCTGAGGGACATCTGGGGCCTGCCGCGGGTCCGCAACCTCCTCCTCGTCTTCGCAGCGGTCAGCCTGGTGTCCTTCAACGTGGCGACCATGATCCCCCTGCTGGTCCAGGAGGAATACCTGAACGACCCCAGGACGCTGGCCGCGTTCAACATCGCGTTCGGGATCGGCTCGTTCCTCGGCGGCGCGCTACGCGCCTGGCTCCGCACCAGCCCGTCCGTCTCGGCGTTCTTCGGTCTCCTGCTGTTCGGCGCGACCTTCCTGGGCCTGGGGCTGACGAACTCGTGGGCCGTCACGCTCGCCCTGCTCTTCGCCGGCGGGTTCGGCCGGCTGATGTTCACCGCGTCCTCGGAGGCGGTGCTCGCCGTCGGCGTCAGCCAGGAGCGCCGCGGACTCGTCGGCAGCCTCTACGCGATGGCGTTCACCGGCACCACACCTCTGGGCGCCCTCCTGGTGACATCGCTGGCGGGGCGGATGGGCACCAGCGCGACCCTGGTGGTGTGCGGCGTCACGGCCGCCGCGGGCGGGGTCACCTACATGGTGTCGCTGGCCGCGGACCGGTCCCCGGCCAGTGCGGATGCCAAGGAGGGGCAGGGCCGCCTGCCGGCCGCGTCCCGGCCGCATCGCCCCGACGGGTGACGACCGCGTGATCCACTGCGTACCACGTCTTCGAATGAGAGGGGGGTGGTGCTCCACCTCGGCGAATTACGCGAGGCGTACGGAAGTCCGGGCTTGTGCCAGGCGGACCGGGGTTTCTCCGCCGGAAGGGACGCTCCCCGGCTCCGGAACTTCCCTGGTTAGCCCGATGACTGTCCGCGAGGCTGTCCAAAAACGGGTACCCCTCTCGGAGGTTGGCCTCGAACGGCTTCCGTGAATGACCCTTGACTCCCCGCAGTGCCGTGCCTAGGTTGGATCAGGGTTTCCAGGGCAGGCCGAAAATAAGGCAACTCCGAAGGGCTCCGGAAAGTTCCCCGCGTCGGCCCAGGGATTGCCGGGTCAAAGGAATCCGCCTATGACTCGCAGAAGGGGCATCATGTCTTCGCCTGAACGAGGAATACCGGCATCCAATTTCGACCGTCGGCTGACAGAGGCATTCCGGGAAGGACTGGATCTGCCACCGGACACCGACGTGACCGGGCTGGTCTTCGGGGAGCACGACCACTGGGACTCGCTCGGCCATGTCCAGCTCGTCATCGCGCTGGAGGCGGAGTTCGATCTGCATCTGACCGGCTCCGACGTGATGGAACTCAGAAGTTACGCAGCCGCGGCGGAGGTGGTCAGGTCGCATCGGTCCACGCTGTCATGAGGCCGGCCCTGCTCCATTGGCTGGACACCCCACCGCCCCGGCCGGCCGTGCTGGATGCCGGCACCGACCAGGTGTGGACGTACCCCGAACTCGCCCGCCAGGTACGACGGCGGGCAAAGACCCTCAGTTCCGGGAACAAGGCGCTGGTGCTCTGTCTGGCCCGTCCGGACCTCGGTACCGTCACGGGTTACCTCGCCGCGCTGGCGGCCGGGCACGCGGTCATGCTGCTCGACGGCGCGACGGCCCCGTCGTTCGTCGCCAACGCCCTGCACATCTACCGGCCCGAGTTCCTGGTCGACGGCGACCGGATCGACCGAATCCACGAACCGGACCGTGCGCCCCACCCGGATCTGGCTGTCCTGCTGAGCACGTCCGGCAGCACCGGCAGCCCCAGGTTCGTCCGGATCAGCTCAGCCGCCCTCGACGCCAACGCCGCGCAGATCGTGGAGTTCCTCGGGCTCGGTCCGGACGAGCGAGCCGTCCAGAGTCTGCCCCTGCACTACTCCTACGGCCTGTCCGTCCTCAATTCCCACCTGCTCGCCGGTGCCTCCGTCGTCCTCACCGGAGCCGGCCTGGTCGCCAAGGAGTTCTGGGACGCGGTCCGCGACACCGCCTGCACCTCGTTCGCGGGGGTGCCGTACGCCTACACCATCCTCGACCGCATCGGGTTCGAGCATCTGGACCTGCCCGCGCTGACGACGCTCACTCAGGCGGGCGGACGGATGCCGCCCGAGACCGTGCTCCGTTTCGCCCGGGTCATGCGCGGACGCGGCGGCCGGCTGGTGGTCATGTACGGACAGACCGAGGCCACCGCCCGCATGGCGTACCTCCCCCCGGAGCACGTCCTGGACAAGCCCGACCGGATCGGCGTCCCCGTTCCCGGTGGCAGCCTGTCCCTGGCCGAGGACGGCGAGCTGGTCTACACCGGCCCCAACGTCATGCTGGGCTACGCCGAGAGCAGGGCCGACCTGGCCCGCGGTGACGATCTGGGCGGGCAGTTGCACACCGGTGACCTCGGCCGGGTGGACGACGAGGGGATGTTCTCCGTCGTGGGGCGCAAGAGCCGCCTGGCCAAGCTGTGCGGCCAGCGCGTCAACCTCGACGAACTGGAGTCTCAGCTCACCAACTGGGGACCGATCGCGGCCCTCGAACTGAAGGAGCGCCTGATCGTCGTCCGTGCTCCCGGCGACGGTCCGGACCCGCCCCCGGCGGAACTCCGGGCGCATCTGCGCGACCTCCTCCGTATCCCCGCCCGGTTCATCCGGGTGCACGAGGTCGAACGGATCCCGACGACCAGCTCCGGCAAGACGAACTACGCGCGTTTGGAGGGTGAGCTGAGTGTCGATGACCGATGAGACCGAGAGCCGGCCGACGGCGGACCCCCTGCCGGACGAGGCGGTCGACGAACTGATCGCGACCGGCCGGCCACGGGTCGGCTGTGTGGCCCCCGACATCGACCCCGGACTCGACGTGGCGAGCTGGATCAACGTCAGCCGGTTCGTCGAGGCGACCGGAGACGAGAACCCCCTGTTCACAGATGTCCAGTACGGCGCCGGATCGGCCCACCACACCATGCTGGCACCGCCCACCTTCGTGCTGGCGGTACGCATGCCGGACTCCCACGGCGGGCTGGCCCTCGAGGGGCACCGGCTGGTCGAGACCGGCTGGTCGCTCTCGCTGACCTGGAACGACACCATTCGGCTGGCCGACCCGCTGACCGGGCGCGCCGAGGTGGCGGACCTCACCCGTGGCCACGACGGGTCCGGCCGTGCACTCGCCCGGGTCACGACGGCCGTCCAGTACTGGCGTCACGGTGTGCCGCTCGCCCACGGAACCTGCCGGGTGGAGCTGGCTCCGGTGGGCCCCCACCCTCCCGAGCGCGCCGTCCACCACTACGAGCCCGACGAAGTCGACCGCATGGTGCGCGAACTGGACGGCGAGGAACCGCCGAGGGGAGGACGCCCCCGTTTCTGGGGTGACACCCCGATCGGCGAGACCGGGCCCACCCTGCTCAAGGGGCCCCTGTCCCTCGCGGAGTTGATGGTATGGGTGTTCGCCGAGGGAAGGCCGGTCCGGGCCGGCAACCTCCACCACGAACGGCTGGCCGGATTCCCGGGGCGGCGGAGCGTCAACCCGGTCACCGGCTGGCCCGCCTGGGACCGGGCCGAGGCGTGGCTGGACTCGGCGACCGCACCCAGCGAGGGCCTGCCCGCTCCCGCCGCCCGGGGCGGACTGCTCTACTCCTTGGCCGGCCAGTACGTCACCCACTGGATGGGCGACGACGCCTTCCTGCGCCGCCTTGACGTCGACATCCTCCGGCCGCTGCTCTACGGAGACGCGCTTCGGCTCTCCGGCACGGTGGTCGACCGGTACACCGTGACCGACGAGGCGGCCCACCGTTATCACGCGGTCACCCTGCGGGTCACCGGTGACAACCAGCTCGGCGAGACCGTCCTGAGCGCCACTTCGACCGTGTTCCTGCCTGACCGGGGCAAGCCCGTCGCGCTTCCCGTGACCGGCGGACTGTCTTTCGAGACCACCGGAGAACCCTTGTGCAGACGTTCGACGAAGCCCTGACCGAGTTCATCGACCGCAGTCGCGCACTGCTCCACCAGGAGAGTCCCGAGGACCGGCCGCCGCCGCACCCCGCCCCGCTGGACCGGGATTCCGTCCCGGTCCCGAGCGCCCTCATCCTCACTGACGAGCTGATCCGGCGCTATGCCTACACCATCGGTGACGACAACCCGCTCTACACCGACCCCGCCCACGGCGAGCGGTCGTGGTACGGCAGCCAGGTGGCTCCCGGAACCATCCTCGTTCACGTCCGGTACCCGGGCGACCACGGCGCCCAACGGGCCCAGGGGTACCCCGTGGCCAACTTCCTCTCCGGCGTGGCCTGGGAGTTCTACGACGCCCTCCGGCCGGGCATGCGGTTCAGGTCGTCGAAGATCCCCCGGGAGATGGTGATCGGAAAGGGCCTCCAGGCCGATGTGATCTCCCATCACTCCGAGACCTTCTACTGGAACAACAGCGACGAACTGGTCGCCAAGGCGTACGGACGCCTCATTCACCTGCCCGTCGAGCAGATGGGCGGCACCCGGGTGATGCCCGTCCAGCGCCTGGGCGAGCGGATGTTCTACGACTACGAGCCCTACCGGTACGACGCCCGGGAGGTCGAGGACATCATGGCGGCCTTACGCGACGAGCGCCGCCGGGGCACGGCACCGCTGTGGTGGGAGGACGTCACCGAGGGCGAGCAACTGCCCCGCATCGTCCAGCCGCCCTACGGCATCCGCGACGAGCTGACCTACCAGTCGCTGCACCACGGCCTGACCGCGGCCTTCGACCGCACCCGTCTGGTACGTGCCTTCCGCCCCGCCTACCAGCGGTGCCGGCTGAACCCGGACTTCGCCCGGACCCACCCCCTCACCGGCTGGCCGTACACCGCCTACGACGAGCACGAGGACCGGTACCTGGCGGCCTACCGGTGCGAGCCGCTGCCCTTCGACTTCGGCATTCAGCGTGCGCAGATCCCGCTGCGGCTGCTCACCAACTGGGGCGGCGACACCGCCTTCGTGCACCGGATGTACACCTCGATGCGCAAGCCCGTCTTCTACGGCGACACCGTGTTCTTCCACGGCAAGGTGGTGCGCAAGTACCTCGCCGAGAAGGCGGACGACGCCGGCCGGACGGCCGTCTACGCCGCGGTGGCCGTCGAACTCGTCGGCACCAATCAGCGCGGGGAGGTGCACTGCCTGGGCTACGCCACCGTGCTGCTGCCGTCACACGAGCACGGCGCGCCACAACTGCCTGTGCTGCACCCCGAACGTCCGGAGTACGAGCCGTTCGACGTGCACCGCCGAGCCGATTGGTACTGACCCATGTCCACTCTTGCCCTCAAGGGCGGCCCGCCGCTCGTGGACCGGCACCGGCACCGGTCCTGGCCCGACATCACCGACGACGACCGCCGCGCGGTGGACCGTGCGCTTCGGCGCGGGATCACCGCCGGGCCGAACGCCCCCGAGATCCGCGCGCTGGAGGAGGAGTACGCCGCATACGTCGGGGTGCGGCACTGCGTGGCCACCAGCGCGGGAACGGCCTCTCTGCACGCCGCGCTGGCCGCCGTCGGAGTCCGCCCCGGCGGCCAGGTGATCGTGCCTGCCTACACCTTCGTCGCCTCGGCCCTGGCGGTGGTCCATCAAGGGGCGGAGGTCGTCTTCGGCGACGTCCAGCCCGAGTCGTACAACCTCGACCCGCGGGGGCTGGAGGCCCTCATCACCGACCGCACCCAGGCGATCATGGCCGTCCACATCCACGGCCGCCCGGCCGACCTGGACGCCATCCTCGCCGTCGCCGGCCGGTACGGCATCCCCGTCGTCGAGGACAACTCCCAGGCGCACGGCATCCGTTACCGGGGGAAGACGACGGGCTCCTTCGGCCTGGCGTCCGGGGCGAGCATCAACCAGTCCAAGAATCTCTCCGGCGGTGAGGGCGGTCTCTTCACCACCGACGACGAGGAACTGGCGTTGATCGCCCGCCGGCTCGTCCTCTACGGCGAGGACGTCCTGCCCGAGGTCGTACGTCCCTACTGGTCCCATGGCGTCGGGTACAACTACCGGGGCCAGGAGATGGTGTGTGCCCTCGCACGCAGCCAGTTGCGCCGGCTCGACGACTACAACGCGCGGGCCCAGGACAACGCGGAGCGCTTGACCGCGGCCATCGAGGGGATCAAGGGTCTCGCCCCGCCCCGCCCGAGCCCGGACGCGGGCTGCTCCTACTGGAAGTACGCCGTGCGGGTGCGGCCGGAGGAGCTCGGCTTCGACGGTGACCCCCGCGACCTGCGGGACCGGATCATGGGGGCGCTGCGTGCCGAAGGAGTCGAGGTCAGTATGTGGCAGCCGCAGCCCGTTCCCGCTCAGCCCGTGTTCCGCCGGGCCACCCAGGTGTGGCACCCCAGGGCCGAGCGCGAGCCGCTGCGGCCCTGGGACCCGGCCGACTTCCCCGTGGCATCCGCCCTGTGCGACGCGACCCTGTCGGTCGGCAGCGTCAAGCACCCGCTGTACGTCCAGGAAGCCGGACTGATGGACCAGTACGCCCAGGCTTTCGACAAGGTGATGTCCCACCTGGACACCGTGTTGTCCGCCCCCTTCGAGCCCTCGCCCCGCCCTCTCGACTCTCCCTGCTGAGGCCCGCCGGCCATTGGAGGTTCCGTGAACATCACCGAGACGATCGAGTTCCTGCGAAGCAACTCGCTCACCTTCTCCGGGCGTCCGGGCAAGCTGGAAGTGGTGCACGACATGGCCGCCCGGGTCGAGTCCGCCGGTGTGCCGGGCATCTTCCTGGAGGCCGGCGTGGCGATGGGCGGGTCGGCCATCGTCATCGCACAGACCAAGGCGGCGGACCGACCGCTGCGCCTGTACGACGTGTTCGCGATGATGCCCGCGCCAGGCGACCAGGACGACGCCAAGTCGCACGCCGATCACCAGGCACTGCTGAACCAGGTCATCGAGCGCGAGCAGGACCGGATCTACCATCAGCACGTCGACGACCTGCTCGCCTTCACCCGGGAGAACATGCGCAGAGCCGGTGTCGACCCGGAGAAGTCGCGCATCACCTTCGTCAAGGGACTCTACGAAGACACCTTGGTGGTCGAGGAGCCGGTCGCCTTCGCCCACATCGACTGCGACTGGTACGACTCGGTACGGCTGTGCATCGAACGGATCGCGGACCGGGTCAGCGTCGGCGGCATCATCCTCTTCGACGATTACGTCGTCTACAGCGGGTGTCGCAAGGCGGTGCACCAGTGGCTCGGCCGGGACGAGCGTTACCGCGTCATTCACGCCGACCGGACACTGGCCGCCCAGCGGACATCCGAGTGACGGTGACGTCGGCCATCAGATCGGTGCGGTAGGGGCCGAGATCGAGGTTCGGGTCCGTGGTGTAGAAGTGCCCCCAGCCTCCTCGCCAGTCGGAGGATTCCGGGAACCCGAGGATCAGGGCAGGGCTGTCGAGGCCGTCGAGTCGTAGCAGACGGTCGGCCTCGACACCCCCGGAGTTGCCCATGTCCTGGGACGGCAGGGGTTCGAAGCCCATCCGCCGTTTGAAGCTGAACAGGCCGGCCTTGGCGACATGGCCGTAGAGGTTCGGCTCAGTGCCCAGGCTGGTCGCGGTGAACCCGCGCTCCCGGCTGACCCGGACGGCCTCCACGTAGAGCGCTCTGGACAGGGCGGTCTCCCGGAACCGCTCGGCGACCGCGGAGTAGCGGATCTTGGTGAACCGCGCGTCGGGGGCGGCGACCACCAGACAGCCGCCGACCAACTGCTCGCCCAGGTACGCCCAGACCGCGAGGTAGGGCTCCGCGAGGATCTGCTCGTGCTGGCTGTCCGCGTAGGGGATGCCGTGCCGCATTCGGCCGATCCGGGCACGGTAGATCTCCAGGAAGGCCCCCAGTGGACCCGGGCCGACGGGGTCTTGGACCGTGATCCGGATGCCTGCCTCGACGGCCATGCGCCGGGCCCTGCGTATGCTCCAGCGCTCCCCCTTCGGCAGCTTGGCGAGGAACTCCCCGTCATCGGCCCCGGTCCCGGTGATCCAACTGATCTTCGCGGGCTTGGGTACGAATCCGGCCGCCCGCAGCATCGGCCAGGCGTCGCGCGACGGTTCGGCCACGCGCAGCACATCGATCTCCGGGGCCGCCTGCCCCGGCGGCACGACGGCTCGCCAGTCCCCGGCCAGCGCCTCGTCGAGTGTCAGGAATCCGACCGATAACCCCGCCTCGTGCTTGATTTCCACGCCCCTCAGCCCTTTCCGTGCCTGGCGTACTTCTGCTCGATCCGGTCGAACCTGTGGCGCCGCACCTGGTCCACCAGTTCCAGTTCCGCGGCGAGCGAGGGATCTCCCGGAGAGCGCACATAGGCCAGGAAGTGGCGCGGTCGGCAGCCCCGGCTGCATTTCGTCTCGTACGACCCCATCGAGTAGGAGATCGACGAGACGCCCTCGCCGATGGCCAGCTCGATCGGGTGGTAGAAGAGAAGGTTGAAGTACAGGTACACCTCGGCTGCCATGGAATAATCGAATCCCGGGAAACGCGCCCACCACACCGGCCCGTCAACGATGAACGTCATGAATCCCAGAGTCCGTCCGCGCTGCCGGGCCACGAACACCGAAAGCGCGTCACCAACGTGTTCCTGGAGCTTTCGGTAGTCGGCGACGGTTTCGTCCAGATCTGCCTGCCGACCGTATTTCTGTCGCCATTGAAGTTCCAGTGCTGCCAGTTCCGGCCCGAGGACCCCCGGTCCGTGCCGCTCGACCGTCACGCCCGCCTCGGCGAATGCGCGCCGTTCCCGCACGATCGAGGAGCGGCGCTTCGCGCTGAACGAGTGCAGATACTCGTCGAAGGAACCCCACTGGATCGGCAGGTGACAATCCGCACCCACCGAGACCCGCGCATACCCCCGGGCCCGCAGCGCCTGGTCGAGCGCCTCGTCGACCCCTTCGAGGGCGTAGACCCAGCAGATCATGCCCGCGGAGACCGCGGCGGCCCGCTTCTCCGCCTCGGCCGCGGCGACGTCCAGCACTTCCGCGCGGGCAGCCTGGGACAGCCGGGCGGCGTAGCCGACACCTCCCATGCGGCCGGGAGCGCCGAACACCAGAGACTTGCCGGAATCCAGGGCGGTCAGCCGCTGCCGGATGCCGGCCAGCCTCGCCCGCGCTCCGGACCGATCCGCCACGTCCTCGTCCTCGACTTCATCCAGAAGGAACTCCGCAGGCCGGTAGCCGGGATGGGACGAACTGTCGGTGACATAGCCGGGTGCTCCAAGGAGCGCCTCGCCGTCCTTTCCCGAGACCGCCAGGAAAGAAGGTTCGCCATGAATGGTAGCGCTCCGCGCCCGCAGCCAGTCGTATCCTAAATAAGGGGACGGCCGGGAAAGGCTTTCCCACCATTCCCGAGAGATGTTTGAGGGGTCGGCATGGAATTCCACCGACAGCTCGTCGCACACGTTCCGACCGAATGAGTACAACAGAACTCCCCAATCGATGAAGATCCGCCGATCTTACACCAGCACAGAGAGCTCCGCCAGCCTCGCACCATCCGAAAAGAATCGGCCCTTTTTCTAACGACGGCCGAATCCGGGACGTCCTGGTGTCCTCATTCGAAGCGTCATCGGATTGGCGGCGCCCAAAGCGACGTCCCGGTCGGTCATCGCTGGGGATGCCGAGCGCCGGCCGCGGTCTGCTGGGCGCACACGGCGTTCGTCACGAGCTCGCGCGCGTACGCGGCGTCCAGGCGGCCAGGGCGGAAGAGGATGCGGTACATGATCGGCGCCACGATACGGTCGATCAGCAGTTCCCTCTCGGGCACCGGCTCCCCCCGCCGCACCGCACGGGCCAGCACGACGTCGATCTGCTGTGCGGCATACGCCGAACACTGACCGGCATTGGTGCCGTCGGGATCGCCGAGCAGGGCGTCCCGGATGTAGGCGCGCCCGGGCGGCGAGGCCATCTCTTCGAGGAACTGTTCCGCCCACGCGTCCAGATCGGCCCGCAGGCTTCCGAGATCGGCCGGATCCGTTTCCGGGCGCAGTCGTTCGACGGCCACGTCGGACAGGAGTTCCTGCAGGTCGCCCCAGCGACGGTAGATCGTGGAGGGGGTCACGCCCGCCCGAGTGGCCACCATCGGGACGGTGAGCGCGTCGCGGCCCACCTCCGCTACGAGTTCACGTACCGCCGCATGGACGGACTCCTGTACGCGTGCGCTGCGCCCGCCGGGGCGAGCCATGGGCCTGGGACTCATGCGGTCCACCTTAATGCGATTTTGTTGCTTCTAGGCGGTGGCCGGCGTCGGCGGCCCGCGGGGCTACGCATCCAGGTGGCCGAGCACGGCGGACGCCCCTGCGGCGACGCGACCGCGTGCCAACTGGAACGTCCGCCTTCCCTCAGGCGGCGAGGGGAGCGAGCCGCCCCGCGCCGGCCACCGACTCCTCGTAGGCCCGACCCACACGAAGCACCGTCGCGTCGTGGAAGGGGCGCGCCATCAACTGCATGCCGATCGGCAGTCCGGCGCGGTCCTGACCGACCGGCAGGGTGAGGGCCGGGACGCCGGTGATGTTGGCCGGGGCACAGAGGCGGACGTAGCTGTCCGACACGGACTCGGTCGTGCCATCGGCCCACTCGACGGCTTCCTGCCCCGCCCCGGCGGCGGTCATCGGCACCGTCGGCGCGGCGAGGACGTCGATGTCGTCGAACATGCGAGCCCAGGCGTCTCGCATCATGGTGCGGGCCCGCTGGGCGCGGAGGTAGTCGCCCGCGGAGGTGAGCTCGCCGGCCTCCAGCAGGATGCGGACGTCCGCCGCGTACAGGTCGGGAGTGGCCCGCAGCGACCGCTCGTGGTAGGCGGTGGCCTCGGGAACCATCAGCCCCCACTGGACGGCCTGGAGGTGACGCGCCATCGGGATCTCGACGTCGACGAGCTCCGCCCCCAGCTCCGCCAGCCGCTCGATCGCGCCGCGTACGGACTCCTCGACCTCGGGCGTGACCCGGTCGAAGTAGTGGTTCCGCGGTACGCCGACCTTCACTCCTCGCAGGTCGCCTCCCGGGAAGCGGTCCGGCGTCGGGCCGGACACGCTCGCCGGGTCGCGCGGATCGTGGCCGACGGTCGCCGACAGCACCAGCGCGACGTCCTGGACGGTGCGGGTGAGGGGGCCCACGTGGTCCAGGGACCAGGACAGCGAGGTCACGCCTGTGCGCGGGATCAGGCCGTAGGTCGGCTTGAGGCCCACCACTCCGTTCAGGGCCGCGGGGACGCGGATGGAACCACCCGTGTCCGTGCCCATGGCGAACGTCGCCCCGCCGGCGGCGACAGCCACCGCCGAGCCGCCGCTCGACCCGCCCGCGACCCGGCCGTGGTCCCAGGCGTTGTGCGTCTGCGGAGTGGTCAGACCGTAGGCGAACTCGTGCGTGTGCGTCTTGCCCAGGAGGACGGCCCCGGCGGTGCCGAGCCGTTCGGCCACCCGGCTGTCGCGTTCCGCCACGTGCCCCGCCCGGACGCGCGAGCTCGCCGTGGTGGGCATCCCCTCGACGTCGATCACATCCTTGAGCGCCATGGGGATCCCGTGCAGCGGCCCGCGAGGTCCGCTTCCGGAGATCTCCCGTTCGGCGCGGACCGCTGCGGCCAGGGCCGCGTCGGCGGCGACGGTGACGTAGGCGCCCAGCCGTCCTTCGACGGCGGCAATACGGCCGAGCACCGATTCGGTGAGTTCGACGGGGGACAGCTCCCGTGCGCGCACCGCACGGGAGGCTTCGGTCAGCGACAGCTCAAACGGTTGCATCGGCGTTCCCCTGTCCGGCTCGGTAGGAGGACGCGGGCGGGATCTCGCCGAAGTCGAGCTCGCGCAACGTGCTGATCACGGAGTGGATGTGGTTGGCCGTCAGGGCCACTTCTTCGTGTCGGCCGTCCCCGAGGGGGAGTCCCGCCCGCAGCGCCCCTCGGGCTGCCTCTTGGGGGGTGAGTTCGCTGGTCATGGCTTCCTTCCGGATCTGTGCGGCGCGACGGGACCGGGCTGGTACGGGACCCCCGACCACCGTAAAAGCGAATGGTTTGCTTTAGTCGATCGTAGGATCTACGGTGGCTTAAAGCAAACGAATCGCTTTAAGCACGGGAAGGACCCTCATGCAGAGCGTCCCCGCGGGCCTCGCGCCGCCCCGCACCTCCCCCTCCGGACGTCTGCCGTTCGCCTTGCACGCCTCGATCCTGATCGCGCTGCTCGCCGCGTCCAGCGCGCCGACCCCGCTGTACCCCCGCTACCAGGCCCAGTGGCAGTTGTCGTCCCTCGACATCACCGTGGTCTTCAGCGCCTACGCTCTGGCGCTCCTGACCGCACTGCTGACGACCGGCACCCTTTCCGACCATGTGGGACGCCGCCCCGTGCTCCTGGGCGCGCTCACGGTCCAGATCGCCGCCATGGCACTGTTCGCGACGGCCGGCGGCCTGACCGCCCTGATCGGCGCCCGCGTGCTGCAGGGCATCGCGACCGGCGCGGCGACCAGCGCGGCAGGCGCGGCTCTCCTCGACCTGGAAGACCCCGCCCGGCCGGGTCGCCCCGCTCTGGCCAACACCATCGCGCCGGTGGCGGGCATGGCGGCCGGCGTCCTGGCGGCCACCCTCATGGTGCGCTTCGCCCCCGTTCCGACGATCACGGTGTACGCGGCCCTGATCGCCGTGTTCGCCACGCAGGCCATCGCCCTCGTCCCGACGTCCGAGACCGTCCGTCGCCGTCCCGGAGCACTGCGCTCGATGCGGCCCCGCCCGGCGCTGCCGTCGGCGGCCGCCCATGCCTCGCTGCGCCACGGCGCCGGCGTCGTCGCCGTCTGGGCATTCGGCGGCTTCTACTCGTCCCTGGGACCGGGCTTCACACGGCTCGTCTCCCCCGGTGGCCCCGAATACGCCGGCGGCCTGGTCTTCTTCACGCTGACGGCCGTCGCCGCCCCGACGGTGTACTTCACGCGCGGGATGCGTGCCGACGTCTCCGCTCTTCTCGGGAGCTGCGCGGTGCTTCTGGCGGCCGTCCTGACCCTGGGTGCCCTCCATCTCGCCGGCCCCGTACTTCTCTTCGCCGGGGCGGCCCTGGCCGGGTTCGGCTTCGGAGCCGTCTCCCAGGGTGCGCTGCGCGCGGTCGTCGACTCGGTCCCGGCCCGGGAGAAGGGCGGCACGCTCGCCTCCTATTACGTACTCGGCTACCTGGCGATGAGTCTGCCCGCCATCGGCGCCGGCGCCCTCGCCGCCGGCTTCGGGCTGCGTGCGGCGGCACTGGCCTGTGCCGGCTGCGTGGCCGTACTGGCGACCGTCGCGGCCGCGACGCTGACCGCCACGCCGCGCGGCCGGCGCCGGACACCGTCCCCGGACGCCCACTCCCGCCCGCCGAGGAGCACCTGCACATCCGCCTCACCCGACACGCCCGCTCCGGACATCTCCGTCCTCGCGACCCATGACAGATAAGGAAAGTCGCCGTGTTCACCTCATCCCGAACGACCAAGTCCCCTACTCCCCCCGCCTCTTCCTGGACGGTGGGCGACCACACCGTACGACGCATCGACGAAGTGGTCCTGCCCGCCCAGACCGGTCCGTGGCTGCTGCCCGGAGCAACCACCGACCTCGTGACCCGGACTCCCTGGCTGAGCCCCGAATTCGCCGACGAACAAGGCGTCCTGCGCCTGACGAGTCACAGCTTCGCCGTCGAGGTGGACGGCATGCGGGTGCTGGTGGACACCGGCATCGGAAACGGGAAGCGGCGCGCCAACCCCGCCTGGCACAACCTGAACAGCGACTACGAAGCACGGCTACGGGCTGCGGGCTTCGCGCCGGAGAGCGTCGACATCGTGGTCCTGACCCACCTCCACGCCGACCACGTGGGGTGGAACACGCGTGCCGAGGGCGACGCCTGGGTGCCCACCTTCCCGAACGCGCGCTACCTCACCTCACGCACCGAGTGGGACTACTGGGCGGGTGTCGACATGGAGGAGGCGCGCCGGCAGATGTTCCGGGACTCGGTCCATCCCGTCCGGGAAGCAGGTCTGCTCGACCTCATCGATGTCGCGGACGAAGGGACGGACGTCGCGCCGGGCATCCGTCTGCTGCCCACCCCCGGCCACACACCGGGGCAGGTAGCGGTGGAACTGAGCAGCCGTGGCGAGACCGCATTGGTCACCGGCGACAGCATCCACCACCCGGTCCAGATGGCGCATCCCGAGCTGTGCAGTTGTGTGGACATCGCCCCCGACCTCGCGGCCAGGACCCGCAACCAGGTGCTCGGCTCACTGGCCGGTACGTCGACTCTCCTGCTGGGCAGCCACTTCCCGCCGCCGACCGCCGGACACGTACGACGCGAGAACGACGGGTACCGACTGGTCCCGGCTCCCTCAGGGGGCACGCCCATCGACCACTGAAGCGGATCGGAACAGCCGGGACGTGCCGCGCACGAGTCCGTGCGGGTGACGTCCCGGGAGCGGCTAGGAGACTCCTCCGGCACGCGCTCCGTCGTCACCCCAGATCCGCCCCTGGGCGCCCGACGCATTCCTCACCTGCCGCCTCCCTTGACACGCAGAGAGCAGGTTCCACTTTCCGAAGACCGCTCTAGGTTTGCTTCCTTCGCCGAGTCAATCCAGTCCGTACAGGACCCAATGTGTCTGCTGTCGGCGAATCGACATGAACCCACACATACCTGTACCTCGGTGGCCGGGAAAGACGAGGACAGAGCAGGCGCCTTCTAAACGCCTACTCCCCGTGGCCAGCACCACATGGCTCCGATGCCACCATCTCAACGGTTCCGAGCTGACGGCCTGCAACAGTCGGACCATGGTGGGTACGGTGGCCTATGTACACGCTGACCCCGACGAAGTCGACCAAGCTGCACGTGGGGGATCCTCGCCTCTGCGGGGGTGGTCCCCGAGACGATCCATCTTGGGGTTTGCCCGAATTTGTGTTCCCCGCGCACGCGGGGGTGGTCCCCGGACCCCCGGCTGCTCGGCTGCGTCCAGCGCATGGTCCCCGCGCACGCGGGGGTGGTCCCAGCGGCACCCAGTTCGCCGGCGTGACGTGGCCGTGGTCCCCGCGCACGCGGGGGTGGTCCCATCTTCGACACCACCCGCCGTCCTGACACTCGACGTTTCCACTCCTTGTCGCAAGTCAGGAGCGAGGTCAGGCATGTACCACCAGCAGACCAAGAACCTACTGGCACTCTGCGCAGGTGGCTGAGTGGGATCGCTCAGCACCACGGGATTCCCGGCGCCTTGCCGCACCCCGCAGTCAGGAGGCCGCCTGATCAGCGGGGCAATGCGCCTGACGGCCCATCGTAACGAGCGTCAAATGAGCGTCACCATGCCTCTGAAAGCGTCATCGCAGCGTCAAGATATCGCCGTAACGCCCACAATGCACATAGCGCACACCACCCAAACCCGCAGGTCAGGCGCCCTTTGTGACCGGCTCAAGGATCGCCACGCACTCCACATGATGCGTCATCGGAAACAGATCGAACGCCCGCAGCGTCCGCACCCGGTACCCGCCCTCCTGGAAGTACCCCAGGTCCCGGGCGAGGGCCGCCGGGTCGCAGGCGACGTAGGCGATGCGGCGGGCGTTGAGGGACGTGAGGTGGGCGACCGTCTTGCGGCCGGCGCCCGCTCGGGGCGGGTCGAGGACGATGAGGTCGACCTCGGTGATGCCGGTGCGCGGCAGGACCGCCTCGACCTTGCCCTGTTCGACGCGGACCCGGTCGAAGTCGGCGAGGTTGTGCCGGGCGTCCTCGACGGCGCGTTTGCCGGACTCGATGCCGAGGACCGCGCCGGTCTCGCCGACCCGGTCGGCCAGCGCGCCGGCGAAGAGGCCGACGCCGCAGTACAGGTCGAGGGCCATGTCGCCCTTGCGGGGCAGCAGGCCCTGCATGACCGCGGTGACCAGGGTGTCGGCCGCCTTGTGATGGACCTGCCAGAAGCCGCCGTTGCCGACCCGGTAGGTGCGGCCGTCGGCGCGTTCGCGGACGAAGGGGCGGCCGTGGACGCGGTGCACGCCCCCGTCCTTCTCGCCGACCCGGAGGACCGAGACCGGACGGTCCAGTTCCACCAGGGGCAGCCGCGCGCCCGGCTCCGGGGTGAGGATCACCTGCCGGTCCTGCGAACCGCTGGCGGCGATCGCCTCGACCGAGGCCATGCCCGCCCAGTCCCGCTTCTCGATGCCCAGCTCGCTCACCCCGGGCGCCGCGATCAGACAGCGGTCGATCGGCTGGACCTCGTGCGAGCGGTGCTTGCGCAGCCCCGCGTTGCCGTCGGCGTCGACGGCGTACTGCACGCGCGTGCGCCACGCCGGGACCTCGCCGGCCGGCACCTTGTCGCCCTCGGCGGGCATCACCGTGCCGTCCCAGCCCGCCTCCTCGGGCGTGAGCCCGGCCAGCCGCCGCAACTGCTCGGCGATCACCTCGCCCTTGAGGCGGCGCTGGGCGCCCGGCTTGGCGTGCTGCCAGTCGCAGCCGCCGCAGCGGCCGGGCCCGGCGAAGGGACAGGGGGCCTCGACCCGGTCCTTGGAGGCGGAGAGGATCTCGACGGCGTCCGCGCGCAGGAAGCGGGCGCCCTCCTCGCCCTCGGTGACCCGGGCCACGACCCGCTCACCGGGCAGCGCGTGCCGGACGAACAGCACCTGCCCCTCGGACGTACGGGCGATGCAGTGGCCGCCGTGGGCGACGGGGCCGATCTCGACCTCGTACTCCTCCCCGACCAGCGACGTTTTCTCTTCTGCCTGCATGGCGGGGTGACTCCAGTGACGGGAACGGGACGACAACGGACAACAGCCGTCCAGTCTACGTCGGGTCCGAGGACTCCTTCGTCCGGTCCTGGTGGTGCAGGTGGTGGGCCGGACCGCGCCGGACCGCGCCGGGCGCGTTCCACTCCTGCTGCCGGCGGGCCCGCCGCTTGGCCGCCTCGGAGGACTGGAGCTGGTACGGCACCGAGGTCACCATCACGCCCGGGGTGAACAGCAGCCGTCCCTTCAGGCGCAGCGCGCTCTGGTTGTGCAGCAGGTGCTCGTACCAGTGGCCGACCACGTACTCGGGGATGATCACCGAGACCGCGTCCCGCGGCGACTCCTTGCGCAGGCTCTTGACGTACTCGATGACCGGCCGCGTGACCTCGCGGTACGGCGAGTCCAGCACCTTGAGGGGTACGTCGATGCCGCGGCGTTCCCACTCGTCGCGCAGCGCCTTGGTCTCCGTCGGGTCGACGTTGACGCTGAGCGCCTCCAGGCTGCCCGAGCGCAGCAGCTTGGCGTAGGACAGGGCGCGCAGCGCCGGGCGGTGGATCTTGGAGACGAGGACCACGGAGTGGACGCGGGAGGGCCGCACCATGTCGTCGTCGGGGGTGTCGGGGGCGGCGATCTCCTCGGCGACCCGGTCGTAGTGCTTGCGGATCGCGGTCATCGTCGCGAAGAAGATGCACATGCCGAGCAGCGCGACCCAGGCGCCGTGGGTGAACTTGGTGAACAGGACGACGACCAGCACCAGGCCGGTGAAGAAGGCGCCGAAGGCGTTGATCGCCCGGGAGCGGACCATATGGCGGCGCTTGGCCTGGTCCTTCTCGGTGGCCAGGTGGCGGTTCCAGTGGCGGACCATGCCGGTCTGGCTGAGCGTGAAGGAGACGAAGACGCCGACGATGTAGAGCTGGATCAGCCGGGTGGAGTCGGCGCCGTAGATGCAGACCAGCAGCGCGGCAGCGCCGGCCAGCAGCACGATGCCGTTGGAGAAGGCGAGGCGGTCGCCGCGGGTGTGCAACTGGCGGGGCAGGTAGCGGTCCTGGGCGAGGATCGAGCCGAGCAGCGGGAAGCCGTTGTACGCGGTGTTCGCGGCGAGGAAGAGGACCAGGGCGGTGGCGGCGGCCAGCACCACGAACAGGAAGCTGCCCTTGCCGAAGACGGCCTCGGCGACCTGGGAGATCACCGGGTTCTGGACGTAGTCCGCGCCGACCGCGACCCCGTTGTGGATCAGGTCGGCCGCCGGGTTCTCGGCCATCCGTACGTGCGTGGCGGAGGCCAGCGCGATGATGCCGCAGAACATGGTGACCGCGAGTAGGCCCATCATGGCCAGCGTGGTCGCCGCGTTCTTGGACTTGGGCTTGCGGAAGGCGGGGACGCCGTTGGAGATCGCCTCGACGCCGGTCAGGGCCGCGCAGCCCGAGGAGAAGGCCCGCAGCAGCAGGAAGACCAGGGCGAAGCCGGCCAGCCCCTGGTGCTCGGGCTTGATCTCGTAGTCGGCGGTCGGCGCCCGCATGTGGTCGCCGAGCACCACCCCGCGGAACGCGCCCCAGGCGATCATGATGAAGACGCCCGCGACGAAGACGTACGTCGGGATCGCGAAGAGCTTGCCGGACTCCTTGACGCCGCGCAGGTTCATCAGCGTCAGCAGCACGATGACGGCGACCGCGCAGAAGACCTTGTGCTCGACGACGAACGGGATCGCGGAGCCGAGGTTCTCGATGCCGGAGGAGATGGAGACGGCGACGGTCAGCACGTAGTCGACGAGCAGAGCGCTGGCCACGGTCAGGCCGGCCTTGGAACCGAGGTTGGTGGTGGCGACCTCGTAGTCGCCGCCGCCGCTCGGGTAGGCGTGCACGTTCTGCCGGTAGGAGGCGACCACGGTGAACATCAGCACGACGACCGCGACGGCGATCCAGGGACTGAAGTGGTACGCCGACACGCCCGCGATGGACAGGACCAGCAGCACCTCGCCGGGCGCGTACGCCACGGAGGACAGCGGGTCGGAGGCGAAGACGGGAAGGGCGACGCGCTTCGGCAGGAGCGTTTCACCCAGCCGGTCGCTGCGCAGTGCGCGCCCGATGAGGATCCGTTTGGGCACGTCGGTCAGTTTGGACACAACAGAGGATCGTAAGCGTTCGAACGGGGGGCCGCCCACCCGCCACCCCCGTTCCGGCTCCCCTCCGCCCTCCGGGTGAATCCGGCGGGCCGCGCGGCTGCGGATTCCGCAGGTGACGCGGGTGGCATGCCTATATGACAAAACCCGGCCGCCGCCCGCCGGAACCCGCCCCGCTCCTGCCCTCCGCCGTCCTTCGCCGTCCTCAGGAGGTTCCATGCCCGCCCCCGCAGAGCTGATCGGCGCCGCCGCCGCGCTCGCCGGCCTCGGATTCCTGACACTTGCCAGCATCCGCAGCATCGGCCGCCGCCGGTCCTCGACCGGGGGGTGAGACCGGGGACCGGTGAGGCCGGGCGGGGAGAACCGGGGGCGGTGAGTTTCCCCGGGGGGCCGGTGGGGCCGGGGGCCGTGACGCGTCCGCCCGGGAGGTCCGGGGGCCGTGACGCGTCCGCCCGGGGCGTCCGGGCACCCGGGAGGAGTCAAGCCCGGCCGGCACCGGCATGATGTTCCCCGGCGGCCCGCACCCTGGCCGCGACCCTTCGCCGGCGAGCCGAAAGAGAGACATGAGCACGACAGCCACCACGGTCACCGAGCCTGCAGGAAGCGCGGTGTGACACGATGCACATTGTCATCATGGGCTGCGGGCGAGTGGGCTCCGCTCTCGCCCAGAGCCTGGAACAGCAGGGGCACACGGTCGCCGTGATCGACCAGGACCCCACCGCCTTCCGCCGCCTGGGCTCCTCGTTCGGCGGTCGCAGGGTCACCGGTGTCGGCTTCGACCAGGACACGCTGCGCGAGGCGGGCATCGAGGAGGCCGGCGCCTTCGCCGCCGTCTCCAGCGGGGACAACTCCAACATCATCGCCGCCCGGGTGGCCCGCGAGATGTTCGCCGTCGAGCACGTCGCCGCCCGCATCTACGACCCCCGCCGCGCCGAGGTCTACCAGCGCCTGGGCATCCCCACCGTCGCGACCGTCCGCTGGACGGCCGACCAGATGCTGCGCCGCCTGCTGCCCTCGGGCGCCGAACCGCTGTGGCGGGACCCCACCGGCGGCGTCCAGTTGGCCGAGGTGCACACGGCCGCCTCCTGGGTCGGCCACAAGGTCAGCCGGCTCCAGGACGAGACCGGCGTGCGCGTGGCGTTCCTCACCCGGCTCGGGGAGGCGATCCTGCCCAGCTCCCAGACGGTGTTGCAGGAGGGCGACCTGGTGCACGTGATGATGCGCACCGACGAGGTCGACAAGGTCGAGGCGGCGTTCGCCAAGGGTCCCGAAGAGGAGGGCGGTCACTGATGAGGGTCGCCATTGCCGGAGCCGGCGCGGTCGGCCGCTCGATCGCCGGCGAGTTGCTGGAGAACGGCCACGAGGTCCTGCTCATCGACAAGGCGCCGACCGCGATCTCGGTCGAGCGCGTCCCGATGGCGGAGTGGCTGCTCGCCGACGCCTGCGAGATCACGTCCCTGGACGAGGCCGCCCTCCAGCGCTGCAACGTCGTCATCGCCGCGACCGGCGACGACAAGGTGAACCTGGTCGTCTCCCTGCTGGCGAAGACGGAGTACGGCGTTCCGCGCGTCGTCGCCCGGGTGAACAACCCCAAGAACGAGTGGCTGTTCAACGAGGCGTGGGGCGTCGACGTCGCCGTCTCCACCCCGCGTCTGATGTCGGCCCTGGTCGAGGAGGCGGTGAGCGTCGGCGACCTGGTACGGCTGCTGCGCTTCAGCCACGGCGACGCCAACCTGGTGGAACTGACGCTGCCCGAGGAGTCCGCGCTGGCCGGCACCCAGGTCGGCGACGTGGAGTGGCCGGAGGACACCTCGCTGGTCACGATCATCCGCGGTACGCGGGTGATGGCGCCGTCCCCGGAGGACTCGCTGGAGCCGGGCGACGAGCTGCTGTTCGTGGCGGCGCAGGCCCGCGAGGAGCAACTGGAGGACCTGCTGTCGGCGCGGCGCGTCAGCGCCGACGGCTGACCGCGCGGGCCCCCGGGGACGCCGTCCCCCGGGGGGCCACACCGGCTCCGGGCCCCGGGCTCCGGAGGCCACACCGGCTCCGGACTCCGGGGGCCTCACCGGCTCCGGGCTCCGGGCCTCGGGCCCCCGGGACCACACCGGCTCCGGACTCCGGGGGCCACACCGGCTCAGGGCTCCGGGCTCCGGGGGCCACACCGGCTCCGGACCTCGGGCCCCGGGGGCCACACCGGCTCAGAGCTTGCGGTGGCGGGCGGCCCGGGCATCCCGGCCCAGTCCCGCCGCCCCCGCCTCAAGGTTCACAGCAACAGGCGGCCAAGCCTCCACCCCGGCCCCGCCGCCCCCCGTATCAAGGCTCGGGCCGGGCCCGTTCGCCCCGCCTCAAGCCTTCCGGTGCCGGGCGGGCCGGGGTTCCCCGGCCGGTTCCGCCGGGCCCGCCGGCTCCCCCTCCGCGGCCTCCGCCGCTGCCTTCTCCGCCCGCTCCGCCGCCTCCATCTCCGCGAAGACGTCGATCGGCGCGGGCGCCTTCGCCAGGAAGACCCAGGTCAGCCAGACCGCGAGCAGGAACGGCGGGATCTTCAGGGCGACCAGGACCCAGCCGAGGGACGCGGTGTCCGCCCACCAGTACAGCGGGAACAGGATCGCGCACTTGGCGAGCAGGATCAGGCCCCAGGCGTAACTGGCCTTGGCGTACGCCTTCTTGCGGCCGGGATTGCGGGTCCGCCAGGAGAGGTTCTCCTTGAAGACCGGGCCGAGGATCAGCCCGATCAGCGGCACCCCGGCCAGCGTGGTGACGATGTACGCCAGCCCCAGGCCGAGGGTGTAGAGCATGCCCGGGAGATAGAAGTTCTTGGCGTTGTCGGTCATCATCGCGAAGACCACGCCGAAGGCGACCCCGAAGACGCCGCTGAAGGCGTGCTTGACGGTGTCCTTCATCACCAGGCGGACCACGACCAGCACCAGCGAGACCGCCAGCGCGGCGATCGCCGACAGGTGGAGGTCGTTGTTGATCGTGAAGATCGTGACGAAGAGGAGACCCGGCAGGACCGTCTCGATCATGCCCCGCACGCCGCCGAAGGCTTCGAAGAGGGCGGCCTCCGTCACCGCCCTGGCGTCCGCTTCCGTGTCTTCGGTCGGCTTGTCGAGGGACGTCACCGGCTACTCCCGTCCGAGGGGTCGCAGTTCGTACTTGGGGTTGAACAGCACCCGGCGGCCCCGGCTCAGGGAGATCCGGCCCGATGCGATGAGCTTGCGCCCCGGTTCTATACCCGTGATGGAACGCCTGCCCAACCACACCACGTCCAAAGCGGCGGAGCCGTCGAACAGCTCGGCCTCCAGGGCCGGGACTCCGGCGCGTGGTCGCAGCGTGACCGTGCGCAAGGTACCAGTAACCGTCACGATCTGGCGGTCCTGGCAGTCACCGATGCGTGTGCAGCCGGTGGTCGCGGCGTCTTCCCGCAGCTCCTCCGACTCCAGGTCCTCCTGCGAGGAGGAGAGCCGGTCGAACATGCGCCGGAACCGGCCCACCGGCTTGCCGGAACGAGGAACAGCACTCATATCTGAAGCGTACCGGGACGCGCCGACAGCCATGCGGGCCCTGCCCGGGTGACCGGAGAACCGAAAGACCGGAAGGCCGGAGTACCGAACAGGACCGCTCACTTCTCGAACCGGTAGCCCATGCCCGGCTCCGTGATGAAGTGCCGGGGGTGCGAGGGGTCCGCCTCCAGCTTGCGGCGCAACTGGGCCATGTAGACCCGCAGGTAGTTCGTCTCCGTCCCGTACGACGGCCCCCACACCTCCTGGAGCAACTGCTTCTGGCCGACCAGGCGGCCGGTATTGCGGACCAGCACCTCCAGCAGATGCCACTCGGTGGGGGTGAGCCGGACGTCCCGGCCGTCCCGGCGGACCTTCTTGGCGGCCAGGTCGACGGTGAACCCCGCGGTCTCGACGATCACCTCGCCCTCCCCGCCGGGGACCGGTTCGGCGCGGCGGACGGCGGCCCGCAGCCGGGCGAGCAGTTCGTCCATGCCGAAGGGCTTGGTGACGTAGTCGTCGGCGCCCGCGTCCAGCGCCTCGACCTTCTCGTCGGAGGAGTGCCGGGCGGAGAGCACCAGGATCGGCACCCGGGTCCAGCCGCGCAGCCCCTTGATCACCTCGACGCCGTCCATGTCGGGCAGGCCCAGGTCGAGGACGATCACGTCGGGGTGGCGGGCGGCGGCCAGGTGCAGGGCGGTGGCGCCGTCGTGCGCGGAGTCGACCTCGTAGTGGCGCGCCTTGAGGTTGATCACGAGGGCCCGCACGATCTGCGGCTCGTCGTCGATCACGAGCACCCGGGTCATCGGGCAGCCTGCCTTTCTGCTGACGGGGCGGCGGGCCGGGACGGGCGCCCGGCCGCGCGGACGGTGAGGACCATGGTGAGGCCGCCGCCGGGGGTGTCCTCGGCGGCGAGGGTGCCGCCCATCGCCTCCGCGAACCCCCGGGCCACGGCGAGGCCGAGCCCCACCCCGGCGCCGCGCGGGGCGTCGCCGTACCGCTGGAAGGGCTCGAAGATACGTTCCTTCCCCTCGTCCGGCACGCCCGGCCCCCCGTCGACGACCCGGATCTCGACCCGGTCGCCGAGGGCGCTGGCGGCGACCAGGACGCGGGCGCCGGGCGGGCTGTACTTGACGGCGTTCTCCACCAGGTTGGCCACCGACCGCTCCAGCAGGCCGGGGTCGACGGCGACCATGGGCAGCGACTCGGGGATGTCCAGGTCGACCGCGGCCTCGGGGACGCCGCCGAGCGCCATCGGCACCACCTCGTCGACGTCGATCTCGCGGATCAGCGGGGTGACCGTGCCGGTCTGCAGCCGGGACATGTCGAGCAGGTTGCCCACCAGGTGGTCGAGGCGGTCGGCGCCCTCCTCGATGCCCTCCAGCAACTCGGCCTGGTCCTCCTCCGACCAGGCCACGTCGTCGGAGCGCAGGCTGGAGACCGCCGCCTTGATGCCGGCCAGCGGGGTGCGCAGGTCGTGGCTGACGGCGGCGAGCAGAGCGGTGCGGATGCGGTTGCCCTCGGCGAGCGCGCGGGCCCGCTCGGCCTCCTCGCGCAGCCGCCGCCGGTCCAGTACGACGGCCGCCTGGGCGGCGAAGGCGGCGAGCACCCGGCGGTCCTCGGCGGGCAGCACCCGGCCGGTCAGCGCGAGCGCCATGTGGTCGCCGACCGGCATGTCCACATCGGCGTCCTCGGGCCGGTCCACGGGCGGTCCGGAGCCGGCCCGGCCGGCGCAGGTCCAGGGGGCCACGTCGTTCTCCCGTTCGAGGAGGGCGGCCGATTCCATGGCGAAGGTCTCGCGGACCCGTTCCAGCAGCGCCTCCAGGCTGGTGTCGCCGCGCAGCACGCTGCCCGCGAGGAAGGAGAGGATCTCCGACTCGGCGCGCAGCCGGGCCGCCTGGTGGGTGCGCCGGGCGGCGAGGTCCACGACGGAGGCCACGGAGACGGCGACGCCCACGAAGATCGCCAGGGCGAGGATGTTCTTGGGGTCGGAGATGGTGATCCGGCTGACCGGCGGGGTGAAGAACCAGTTGAGCAGCAGCGATCCGACGGCGGCCGAGGCCAGGGCCGGGTAGAGCCCGCCGAGCAGGGCCGCGGCCACGGTCAGCGCGAGGTAGAGCAGCACGTCGTTGGCGAGTCCGAGGTGGACGCCGCTGAGCACCAGGGTCAGCAGCACCGGGCCGCCGAGGCCCGCGGTCCATCCCCACACGATCCGGGACCGGCCGAGCCGCGCGCCCCGGGCGACGGGCAGTCCGCGCCCCTTGGCGACCTCCTCGTGGGTGACGATGTGCACGTCGAGGTCGGGTCCGGACTCGCGGGCCACGGTGGCGCCGACGCCGGGGCCGAAGACGTACTGCCAGGTCTTGCGGCGGGAGGAGCCGAGGACGATCTGGGTGGCGTTCACCCCGCGTGCGAAGTCGAGCAGGGCGGCCGGTATGTCGTCGCCGACGACGTGGTGGAAGGTGCCGCCGAGGTCCTCGACCAGGGTGCGCTGGAGGGCCAGTTCCTTCGGGGAGGCGGCGGTCAGGCCGTCGCTGCGGGCGATGTAGACGGCCAGGACCTCGCCGCCGGCGCCCTTCTCGGCCAGCCGCGCGGCCCGCCGGATCAGCGTCCGGCCCTCGGGGCCGCCGGTGAGGCCGACCACGATCCGCTCCCGCGAGCCCCAGATCCGGGAGACCCGGTGATCGCTGCGGTACTGCTTCAGGTACGCGTCGACCCGGTCCGCGACCCAGAGCAGGGCCAGCTCGCGCAGCGCGGTGAGGTTGCCGGGGCGGAAGTAGTTCGACAGGGCCGCGTCGACCTTGTCGGGCCGGTAGATGTTGCCGTGCGCCATGCGGCGGCGCAGCGCCTCGGGCGACATGTCGACCAGCTCGACCTGGTCCGCGCGCCGCACCACCTCGTCCGGCACGGTCTCCTGCTGCCGTACGCCGGTGATGGACTCCACCACGTCGCCCAGCGACTCCAGGTGCTGGATGTTGACGGTGGAGACCACGTCGATCCCGGCGGCCAGCAGTTCCTCGACGTCCTGCCAGCGCTTGGCGTTGCGGGTGCCGGGGACGTTGGTGTGCGCCAGTTCGTCGACCAGGGCCACGCGGGGGCGCCGGGCCAGTACGGCGTCCACGTCCATCTCCGTGAAGCGGGCCCCGCGGTACTCGATCTCCCTGCGCGGCACCTCCTCCAGGCCGCGCAGCATCACCTCGGTGCGGGGCCGGCCGTGGTGCTCCACGAACGCCACCACGCAGTCGGTGCCGCGCTCCACCCTGCGGTGCGCCTCGGACAGCATCGCGTACGTCTTGCCGACGCCCGGTGCCGCGCCGAGGTAGATCCGTAGCTTGCCGCGTCCCATGGCCTCATTGTCTTCCCGGTCCTCCGGCCGCTGCCGACCGCAGCGTCGACCCTACGGCCAACGAACCCGTCGAATCAGGGCACGGAACGAGCGGGAACGGTCTTTGACGCAACCCTGACGGGGTTCCGCGTTCAGACCTGGACGATCTCCCCGTCACGCAGTTCGAGCACCCGGTCGGCCAGGTCGAGCAGGGTGGCATCGTGGGTGGCGACCAGGGCGGTGACGTGCTCGCTGCGGACCACCGCGCGCAGCAGTTCCATCACGCCGTGCCCGGTCTCGGCGTCCAGTTGGCCGGTGGGCTCGTCGGCGACGAGCAGCGCGGGCTCGTTGGCCAGGGCGCGGGCCACGGCGACCCGCTGCTGCTGGCCGCCGGAGAGCTCGCCGGGCCGCTGGGCGGCGTGCTCGGCGAGGCCGACCAGGGCCAGCAGCAGTGCGACGCGTTCCTCGCGGGCGCGGGGGTCGGCCCGGCGCAGCCGCATCGGCACGCCGACGTTCTCGGCGGCCGTGAGGATGGGGATCAGCCCGAAGGACTGGAAGACGAAGCCGATCCGGTCCCGGCGCAGCGCCAGCAGCCCGTCCTCGTCCAGCCCGGCCAGGTCCAGGCCGTCGACGACGACCCGTCCGCGGTCCGGGGTGTCCAGGCCGCCGACGATGTTCAGCAGCGTGGTCTTCCCGGAGCCGGAACGCCCCTTGAGGGCGACGAGTTCACCGCGCGGCACCTCGAAGGAGACACCGCGCAGCGCGTGCACCGCGGTGCTGCCGCCGCCGTAGGACTTGTGCACGTCCTCGACGCGCACCATGGTCTCGGTCGTCACCTGCCGCATGGACCCTCCCCCGCTGGAACCGGGCGCCAGTATCCCCACCGGGCGCGCGGCCGTTCAATGGCCGGGCAGCAGGAGGCAACCGGGCGCGAAGACGCCGAAGGGCCGCGTACCCCGTTGGAGCGCGGCCCTGTTCACGGGGGCGCGGCCGGTCAGCGGACCTCGGTGATCTCCGGGCCGCGCTGGAGCTGGCCCATGCCGCCGGAGAAACGGGAGCCCTCCTCCTGCTGGACGCCCTCGGGCACCATCTGCGCGTCGTTCGGCAGCTTGAGGACGATGGGGTCGCGGGGCGCCATCGGGCCGTCGCCGCGGACCACGACCGTGTCCCGGAAGATCTGCTCCAGGAGCCCGGCGGCCTGTGGCTGCACCGCGCCCTGGCCGGAGATCACCCCGCGCAGGAACCAGCGGGGGCCGTCCACGCCGACGAACCGCACGACCTGGAAGCCGCTCGTGCCGTCCGGCAACTGCACCGGCACCTGGGCCCGCAGCTCCCAGCCGAGGGGGCCCTCGACCTCGTCGATGATGCCGCCCTGCTGGGTGATGCCGGCCGCGATCTCCTCGCGCACCTCGCCCCAGATGCCCTCGCGCTTGGGCGCGGCGAACGCCTGGAGCTGGATGGCGCTGTCGCGCAGCACCACGGTGGCGGCGACGATCGCGTCGCCCGCGACCTCCACCCGCAGTTCCATGCCGTCGACGCCCGGTACGAACAGGCCGCCCAGGTCCACGCGGCCCTCGGCCGGGTCGCTCACCTCGGAGCTGTCCCAGGGGCCGTCCGGTCGCGGTCCGGGCTCCAGCCTCAGCCGTCCGCCCTCGTCGTCCGCCTCGGTGTCGACGCTGTCGACGACCTGCTCGGCCTCGCCGGCCGCGCCCTCGGCGGCATCCCTCTTCTTGCGACGTCCGAACACGTCACTGTCCTTCCCGGTCGGATACGACCGAAGCGTATCGATTCCCACCCGTCGGGCCGCCCTCGGCGGCCTGACCGCTTGTGCCGCTTGCCGGGTCCGTCCCGGCGTGCCCGCCGGTGGACCCGAAGCCCCCCTCGGCCCGCGCCGAGCCGGGAAGCTCCGCGACCTGGCGGAAGCGGACCCTCTCGACCTGCTGGACGACCAGTTGGGCAATCCGGTCGAAGCGCTCGAACCGCACCGTCTCGCGCGGGTCGAGATTCACCACGATCACCTTGATCTCCCCACGGTACCCGGCATCAATCGTCCCCGGGGCATTCACGAGGGCGACACCGCAGCGGGCCGCGAGGCCCGAACGGGGGTGTACGAAGGCCGCGTACCCCTCCGGGAGCGCCACAGACACCCCCGTGGGCAGCACGGCCCGCTCTCCGGGCGCCAGCTCGCGGGCCACGGTGGTCCGCAGGTCCGCCCCCGCGTCCCCGGGATGCGCGTACGCCGGAAGCGGTACGTCGGGGTCGACGCGGCGGACGAGGACCTCCAGGGGCGCCCGGCTCACGGGTTCACCTCGAAGGCGCGGGCCCGGCGGACCTGGTCGGGGTCGTCCAGCGCGGCCCGGATCTCCTCGGGACGGCCGTTCTCGGTGAAGTGCTCGACCTTGACCTCGATGAAGAGGGCGTCGGCGCGCACCGCGACGGGGCCGTCGGGGCCGCCGGTCCGGCCGGTGGCGGTGCAGTAGATCTTGCGGCCGGCCACCGCGGTGACCTCGGCGGACAGATACAGGGTGGCGCCGACGGGCACGGGCCGTACGAAGTCGGTCTCCAGCCGGCCGGTGACGGCGATGGTGCGCAGCAGCCAGTTGAGCGAGCCGAGGGTCTCGTCCAGGGCGCTGGCCAGCACGCCGCCGTGGGCGAGGCCGGGGGCGCCCTGGTGGGCGGGCCGGACGGTGAACTCGGCGGTGACGCTCACGCCCTCGCCGGCCCGTGCCTGCAGGTGCAGTCCGTGCGGCTGGTCGCCGCCGCAGCCGAAACACTGGCCGTAGTGGGCGCCGAGCGGTTCGCCGGGGGCGGGGGCCTCGGGGTGCCGTACGGGCGGCGTGGCGTCGGCGGGCGGGCTCAGGGCCGCGGATGTACCACTCTTCACAGCCGCAGACCTTACCCGCGCGTCGGCTCCCTGCCGATCCCATGCCAAGCTTGACGTCATGCAGCCTTCCGCCGCCCCGTACGAAGAACGCCTCACCGCGCCCCGGTCCTGGTGGCTGGTCAGCTTTCTGGTGGGGCTCTCGCTGGCCCTGGTCCTGCTGCCGTTCGGCACCCTGCCGATGCTCGGCGGGCTGGCCTGCGGGACGGCAGCGGCGGCCGTGGTCGCCAGCGCGTACGGCTCGGTCCGCATCCGGGTGGTGGGCGGCTCGCTGATCGCGGGCGAGGCGAAGATCCCGGTGACGGCGCTGGGCGAGGCGGAGGTGCTGGACGCCGCCGAGGCCCGTGCCTGGCGTACGCACAAGGCCGACACCCGCGCCTTCCTGCTGCTGCGGGCCTACATCCCGGGGGCGCTGAAGGTCGAGGTCACCGACCCCGAGGACCCGACGCCGTACCTGTACCTGTCGACCCGCGAGCCCGAGCGCCTGGCGGCGGCCCTGGACGCGGCGAAGGCACAGGCGCGGGCCTGAGGCTCCCGGCCTCCTTCGGGGGCGCCCTCAGTGCTCCCCGTCGCCCAGCTCCAGGGCGTCCTTGGGGGGCTCCAGGGGCGGCAGCTCCGGCAGGGCGTCCCAGGGCACCTGGACCTTGCGCAGGTCCTCGCGGATGCGGGCGGCCAGCTTGGCGGTGTCGCGGCGGTTCATGACCGCGCCGACGGCGGCTCCCACCATGAACGGCATCAGGTTCGGCAGATTGCGCACCATGCGTTTCATGATCTGCTGGCGGAGCTGGCGCTTCATCGGGCCGTTCATCGCCGCGCCGAAGGTGGACGGCTTGGTCATGTCGATGCCGCGCTCGTCCGACCAGGAGCCGAGGTACGCGGTGCTGCGCTGGGCGAGGTTGCCGGGCGGCCGGACGCCGTAGACCTCGTGGAGTTCGGCGATCAGCTTGAGCTCGATCGCGGCCACACCGGTGACCTCGGTGGCCAGTTCGGTGGGCATGGCGGGTGGTACCGGCAGCATCGCCGCCGCGCCGATCCCCGCGCCGATCGTCGCCGTGCCCTTGGTGGCGCCGGCCACCAGCCGGTCGGCGAGCTGCTCCGGCGTGAGACCGGGGAACTGTCTGCGCAGCGTCGCCAGGTCCCGTACGGGGACCCGCGGGGCGATGTCGATGACGCGGTCGGCGAGGTGCGCCAGGGCGGTCCTGGCGCGGCCGCCGCCCTTGCGGACGCCGGTGGCGGCCTTGGTCCGGAACGCCGCCGCCCGGCGACGGGCAGCGGGCGCGGGGGCCGCGGCGGGCGCCGGGAGGTCGGCCCGGTCGCTCGCCGGTCCGAGCGAGGCCGCTCCCGAGGTGGTCGGGCCTCGCTCGTCGTCACGCGCGCGGTCGGGGCCGTCGGACGGCCCCAGGTCCGCTCCCCGCCTGGGGAAGCGGCGCTTCCAGGGAGGGGTCGAGCCAGTCACGGCCGACCCCGCCTCAGTCGCAGTCGCGGCAGATCGGCTGGCCGTTCTTCTCCCTGGCCAGTTGGCTGCGGTGGTGCACCAGGAAGCAGCTCATGCAAGTGAACTCGTCCTGCTGCTTGGGCAGTACTCGGACTGCCAGCTCCTCGTTCGAGAGGTCGGCTCCGGGAAGTTCCAGGCCCTCTGCGGCCTCGAACTCGTCGACGTCCACGGCGGAGGCCGACTTGTCGTTCCGGCGGGCCTTCAGTTCTTCGAGGCTGTCCGAGTCGACGTCGTCGTCGGTCTTGCGTGGAGTGTCGTAATCGGTTGCCATGGTCGCTCTCCCCCTCTGGGTGTCTGCGGTGTCTCCAGCGCACGTAACGCGTGAGAGGCCGGACTTGTGCCCGACCCGAGGCGGAGATTTTGCCTCACATCAAGGTCTGTTACTCAATCGACACCCAACCGGACTCCGCTTGAGTGATCGGGTTGGATGGCGATGGGGACCGTACACGGTCCCGATGCCGCACGCCAAAGGCGTCTCACCGTGTACTTCCCGTGATCACGACCCTCGAAAACCAGGATTTTCCCGGCTTTCCGGCGGGCCGCATGATCACGGAGAGTAGATGGCTGGAAAACCGTCTCTGTGATCGATCACACACGCGGGCGCCGGGACGACGGCCCGGCGACGGTCCGAAAATTCCGCGCAAAGCGAACATCCCCGGGAGCGTCGAAGGTGATCGGCGCCATGATCTCAGATCGGCGGGCGGGCGCGGAGCCGCCGGGTCACAGCGGCAGGGTCACCCTCATCACGAGGCCCCCTCCCTCGCGCGGCTGGGCGTAGATGTGCCCGCCGTGCGCCCGGGCCACGGACCGCACGATGGACAGCCCCAGACCGACGCCCTTGTCGCTGCCGGTCCGCTCGGTGCGCAGCCGCCGGAACGGCTCGAAGAGGTTGTCGATCTCGTACGCCGGCACCACCGGGCCCGTGTTGGTGACGGTCAGCACCGCCTGGCCGTGCTGGAGCTCGGTGGTGACCTCCACCCAGCCGTCCTCCGGCACGTTGTACCGCACCGCGTTCTGCACCAGGTTCAGGGCGATCCGCTCCAGCAGCACCCCGTTGCCCTGGACGACGGCCGAGGCGCGCTCGCCGTGGATCCGCACGCCTTTGGCCTCCGCCTCGGCGTGCACCTGGTCGATGGCCTGCCCGGCGACCTCGGCGAGGTCCACGGGTTTGCGCTCGACGATCTGGTTGTCGCTGCGGGCGAGCAGCAGCAGGCCCTCGACGAGCTGCTCGCTGCGCTCGTTGGTGGCCAGCAGCGTCTTGCCGAGCTGCTGGAGCTCCACGGGCGCGCCCGGGTCGGAGAGGTGCACCTCCAGCAGGGTGCGGTTGATGGCGAGGGGGGTGCGCAGTTCGTGGGAGGCGTTGCCGACGAAGCGCTGCTGGGCGGTGAACGCCCGCTGGAGGCGCTCCAGCATGTCGTCGAAGGTGTCCGCCAGCTCCTTCAGCTCGTCGTCGGGGCCGTCCAGCTCGATCCGCCGGGACAGGTCGGAGCCGGCCACCGCGCGGGCGGTGCGGGTGATCCGGCCCAGCGGTGACAGGACCCGGCCGGCCATGGCGTAGCCGAACGCGAAGGCGATCACGGCCAGCCCCAGCAGGGCCAGCAGGGAGCGGCTGAGCAGGCTGTCCAGGGCGTGCTGGCGCTGCTCGTTCACACAGTCGTTCATCGCCGTGTTGAAGACCTCGGGCGTCGCCTTGGTGGGCAGGTTGCACGTGTCGCTGGTGACACTGCCCGAGGTGATCTTGAACGGGAGGTCGCTGCCGGGGTTCAGCGCCTGCGCCGCCAGCAGGTAGATGATCGACAGCAGCAGGATGCCGGCGATCAGGAACATGCCGCCGTACAGCAGCGTGAGCCTTATCCGGATGGTCGGGCGCAGCCAGGGGAACGGGGCCGCCGACGGGGGGTCCCAGGTGGGTTTCGGGGGCGCCTGGGGAGGCGCGGGTGTGGTGGCCACGGGTGATCAGATCCGGTAGCCGGAGCCGGGGACGGTGACGATCACCGGCGGCTCGCCCAGCTTGCGGCGCAGGGTCATCACGGTCACCCGGACGACGTTGGTGAACGGGTCGGTGTTCTCGTCCCACGCCTTCTCCAGGAGCTGCTCCGCGGAGACCACCGCGCCCTCGCTGCGCATCAGCACCTCCAGCACGGCGAACTCCTTCGGGGCGAGCTGCACCTCCTTGCCGTCGCGGAAGACCTCGCGGCGGTTGGGGTCCAGCTTGATGCCGGCCCGCTCCAGGACGGGCGGCAGCGGCACGCTGGTGCGCCGTCCCAGGGCGCGCACGCGGGCGATCAGCTCGCTGAACGCGAAGGGCTTGGGCAGATAGTCGTCGGCGCCGATCTCCAGCCCCTCGACCCGGTCGCTGACGTCGCCGGAGGCCGTGAGCATCAGCACGCGCGTGGGCATGCCCAGTTCGACGATCTTGCGGCAGACGTCGTCACCGTGGACGAGCGGGAGGTCGCGGTCGAGGACGACCACGTCGTAGTCGTTGACGCCGATGCGCTCCAGGGCGGCCGCACCGTCGTACACGACGTCGACGGCCATGGCCTCCCGGCGCAGTCCGGTGGCCACCGCATCGGCGAGCAGTTGCTCGTCCTCGACGACGAGTACGCGCACGTCGCTTGTCCTTCCTGTGTCCGCCCGGGCGGCGTTCGGGGCACGCGCGGGCAGGGGTCCGGGTGAGTGTGTTGCCTCCATCCTGCCCTTTTCGGCCATAAGTCGGGGGTAAGGCGGTCCGCGCCCGCAACGGCCCGGGCGCCCGGTGTTCACCGGTGCGTCATGGGGAAGGAGGGCCGGACGGGAATGCGGGATTTTCTCGCCCGGTTGAGGTTTCCGCGGAAGGGAGCGGGGGGAGGACGGCTTTACACCCCGCGATCACGCTCTGCCCGTACCGCAGGACCAGCGGTGCGCAGCGACCGTTCGCCGCAGGGCGGGCGTGGGTGTCCGGCACCGTCGCCGCCCGGCCGCGCGGCGCTGGGCACCTGTAGCAGACGTGATCGCCCCTTCCCGACGGCACACCCCCGTGCCACAGACCCACACGACCCAGGACGAGGGGGCGCAGCATGGACGCTTTCACCGCAGGACTTCTGCAGCGCATAAAGGCGACCGAGTCCGACCTCTCGCGGGCCCGTGACGAGGGCGACGACTTCCTCGTCGAGGTGGAACTCGGCGAACTGGACGACCTCCGCCGACTCGCCGCCGAACACGGCGTGGAGGTGAGCGCGCCCAGCCTCTGACCGGCCCGTGAGCTGTGGAACCCCGGCGGGATCCAGCGCCGGGGTTCCCGCTTGTGCGCGCGGGGCCGGTGCGCACCGGCGCGGCCGGGTCAGTCGTGCCAGGCGCCGAGGTCCTCAAGGAGGGCCTGGAGGGGTTCGAAGACGCCCGGGGTGGCCGCGACCGTCAGGTCGTAGGACGGGCGCTCCCCAGGGCGCCCGCCGGTCAGCGCGCCCGCCTCGCGGGCGATCAGGTCGCCCGCGGCCACGTCCCAGGGGTGCAGTCCGCGCTCGTAGTAGCCGTCGAGCCGGCCGGCGGCCAGATCGCACAGGTCGACCGCGGCCGAGCCGCCCCGCCGGATGTCCCGCAGGCGCGGGATCAGCCGCCGGGCGACCTCCGCCTGGTGGGTGCGCACGGCGGTGACGTAGTTGAACCCGGTGGAGACCAGGGCCTGCTCCAGCGGGGCCGCGGGGCGGCAGGCCAGGGCCCGCTCCCCGTCCCAGGGGCCGGTCGCCCAGGCTCCGCGGCCGCGGACCGCGTGGTACGTCTCCCCGCGCATCGGCACCGCCACCACCCCGACGACCCGCTCGCCGTCCTGCTCGGCGGCGATGGAGACGGACCAGGTGGGCAGCCCGTACAGGTAGTTGACCGTGCCGTCGAGCGGGTCGATCACCCAGCGGACGCCGCTGGTGCCGTCCGAGGAGGCGCCCTCCTCGCCGAGGAACCCGTCGTCCGGGCGGCGGTCGGCGATCAGGCCGGTGATCAGCTTCTCGGCCGCGATGTCCATCTCGGTGACCACGTCGATCGGGCTGGACTTGGTCGCGGCGACCGCGAGGTCGGCCGGGCGGCCGTCCCGCAGCAGCTCGCCCGCGCGGCGGGCGGCCTCGCGCGCTATGTCGAGGAGTTCGGCGTGCAGGGGGTCGGTCACGTCGGTCACGGGGCTCCTCACGCGTAGGGGCTGTCGGCGCCCGCGGCGGCGGGGCGGGGGGCGCGGGCCGGGCAGCAGCCCACCGGGCAGAGGTCGTGACTGGCGCCCAGCGCGCCCAGGGCGCACGGGGTGACCGCCTGGCCGCGCTCACCGGCGGCGCGCTCCAGGACCAGGTCGCGCACGGCCGCGGCGAACCGCGGGTCGGCGCCGACGGTGGCCGAGCGGCGCACCGGCAGGCCCAGCTCCTCGGCCTTGGCCTTGGCCTCGGTGTCGAGGTCGTAGAGGACCTCCATGTGGTCGGAGACGAAGCCGATGGGGGCCATCACCACGGCGGGGACGCCGGCCGCGTGCCGCTCCTCCAGGTGGTCGCAGATGTCGGGCTCCAGCCACGGGATGTGCGGGGCGCCGGACCGCGACTGGTAGACGAGCTGCCAGGGGTGGTCCACGCCGGTGCGCTCCCGGACGGCGTCGGCGATCAGCCGGGCCACGTCCAGGTGCTGGCGGACGTAGGCGCCGCCGTCGCCGTGCTCCTCGACGGGGCCGGAGGTGTCCGCGGCGGAGGTCGGGATGGAGTGGGTGGTGAACGCGATGTGGGCGCCGTCCCGCACCTCCTCGGGGAGGTCGGCCAGCGAGCGCAGGACGCCGTCGATCATGGGCTCGACGAAGCCCGGGTGGTTGAAGTAGTGCCGCAGCTTGTCGATCTTCGGCAGCTCCAGGCCCTCCGCCTGGAGGGTGGCCAGGGCGTCGGCGAGGTTCTCGCGGTACTGGCGGCAGCCCGAGTACGAGGCGTAGGCGCTGGTGGCGAGGACGAGGACGCGGCGCCGGCCGTCGCGGACCATCTCGCGCAGGGTGTCCGTCAGATAAGGCGCCCAGTTGCGGTTGCCCCAGTAGACCGGCAGGTCCAGGCCGTGCTCGGCGAAGTCCTTGCGCAGGGCGTCCAGCAGCGCGCGGTTCTGGTCGTTGATGGGGCTGACCCCGCCGAACAGGAAGTAGTGCTGCCCCACCTCCTTCAGGCGTTCCTTGGGGATGCCCCGCCCGCGCGTCACGTTCTCCAGGAACGGGACCACGTCGTCGGGGCCCTCCGGGCCGCCGAAGGAGAGCAGCAGCAGGGCGTCGTAAGGGGTGGCGTCAAGCACGTCTGGCATGTCTCGATCCTGCCACCCGGCACTGACAGCCGGGAAACGGCGGGGGCGTCACCTGTGCGCCGACTGGTCCGGAAGGGTGCGTTAGGGTCACCTGACCAGTAAGCTGTATCGACTGCGTTCGGACCTTACTGGGCCCGTCCGGGCCGCGCTGGGCCGTCCGCGCCCGCGGGGGGCCGTCCGCGCCCAGCCGCACCGAGCCGTTTTCCTCCGGAGACACCGTTGGCCAGCCCGTACCGCGCCCTGTTCGCCGCCCCCGGCTCCAAGGGTTTCTCCGCCGCGGGCTTCCTCGGCCGGATGCCGATGTCGATGATGGGCATCGGCGTGGTGACCATGGTCTCCCAGCTCACCGGGCGGTACGGGCTGGCCGGCGCGCTCTCCGCGACCCTGGCGCTGGCCGCCGCGCTGATCGGCCCCCAGGTCTCGCGCCTGGTGGACCAGTACGGGCAGCGGCGGGTGCTGCGTCCGGTGACCCTGATAGCCCTGGCCGCGTCGGCGCTGCTGCTGCTCGCGGCCTCCTACCGCTGGCCCGACTGGGTGCTGTTCGCCGCCTGCGTCGGCATCGGCTGCGTGCCGAGCCTCGGCGCGATGGTGCGGGCCCGCTGGGCGGCCCTGTACCGGGGCACCCCGCACCTGCACACCGCGTACTCCTTCGAATCCGTCATCGACGAGGTCTGCTTCATCTTCGGGCCGATCATCTCCATCGGCCTGTCCACCGCCTGGTTCCCGGAGGCCGGGCCGCTGCTGGCCGCCTGCTTCCTGGCGGTGGGAGTCTTCTGGCTGACCGCCCAGCGCGCCACCGAGCCCGAGCCGCACCCGCGCACGCGCAGCGGCGGTGGCAGCGCGCTGCGCGCCCCCGGTCTGCGGGTCCTGGTGGCCACCTTCGCGGCCACCGGGGCGATCTTCGGGTCGGTCGACGTGGTCACCGTCGCCTTCGCCGAGGAAGAGGGGCACAAGGCCGCCGCGAGCGTCGTGCTCGCCGTGTACGCGGGCGGGTCCTGCGTGGCGGGCATGGTCTTCGGGCTGCTGCGCACCGCGGGGGCGCCGGAGCGGCGCTGGCTGCTGGGTGTCTGTGCGATGGCCGTGAGTATGATCCCCCTCCTACTGGTCGGGAACCTGCCGTTTCTGGCCGTGGCGCTGTTCGTTGCGGGACTCTCCGTCGCTCCCACCATGATCACGACGATGTCCCTCATCGAGGAGCACGTACCGCGCGCGCAGCTCACCGAGGGCATGACCTGGGTGAGCACCGGACTCGCGGTCGGCGTCGCGCTCGGCTCCTCCGCGGGGGGCTGGGTGATCGACGCGGCCGGGGCGCGCGCCGGGTACGGGGTGCCGGCGGTGGCCGGTGCCGTCGCGGCCGCGGTCGGTTTCCTCGGGTACCGCCGGCTCAAGCGGCCGGCCCCGGGTCGGGGAGGGACCGTTGAGCAGCACACGCACGGCGAGCGGGAAGAACGGAACCTGGCGTAACTGGGGAGGCACCGTCTCCGCCCGCCCCGCGCGGGAGGTCGCTCCCGCCTCCGTCGAGGAACTGGCCGAGGCGGTGCGCCGGGCCGCCGAGGACGGGCTGACCGTCAAGGCCGTGGGCTCGGGGCACTCGTTCACGTCCATAGCGGCCACCGACGGGGTGTTGATCCGCCCTCAACTGTTGACCGGCATACGGCACATCGACCGCACCGCCATGACCGTCACGGTGGAGGCCGGCACACCGCTCAAGCGGCTCAACCTGGCGCTGGCGCGGGAGGGCCTGTCGCTGGCCAACATGGGCGACATCATGGAGCAGACGGTCTCCGGGGCGGTCGGCACCGGCACCCACGGCACGGGCCGCGACTCCGCCTCCATCGCCGCCCAGATCCGCGCGCTGGAGCTGGTCACCGCCGACGGTTCGGTTCTCACCTGCTCCCCCACCGAGAACGCGGACGTCTTCGCCGCCGCCCGGATAGGGCTCGGCGCGCTGGGCGTCGTCACCGCGATCACCTTCGCCGTCGAACCGGTCTTCCTGCTCACCGCCCGCGAGGAACCCATGCCGCTGGACCGGGTCCTCGCCGAGTTCGATCAGCTCTGGGCGGAGAACGAGCACTTCGAGTTCTACTGGTTCCCGCACACCGGCAGCACCATCACCAAGCGCAACAACCGCAGCGCCGGCCCCGAGCGGCCGGTGGGGCGGTTCCGGGGCTGGTTCGAGGACGAGTTCCTCTCCAACGGCGCCTTCCAGGCCGTCAACTGGGTGGGCCGCGCGGTGCCGGCCACCATCCCGGCGTTCGCCCGGGTCTCCAGCCGGGCGCTGTCGGCGCGGACGTACACCGACATCCCGTACAAGGTCTTCACCTCGCCGCGCCGGGTGCGGTTCGTGGAGATGGAGTACGCGGTGCCGCGCGAGGCCGTGGTGGAGACGCTGCGGGAGCTGAAGGCGATGGTGGACCGCTCGCCGCTGCGGATCAGCTTCCCGGTCGAGGTGCGCACCGCCCCGGCCGACGACATCACGCTGTCCACCGCGTCCGGCCGGGACACCGCCTACATCGCCGTCCACATGTTCCGGGGGACGCCCTACCACGCGTACTTCACCGCCGCCGAGCGTCTGTTCGCCGCGCACGAGGGGCGGCCGCACTGGGGGAAGGTGCACACCCGGGACGCCGAGTACTTCTCCCGGGTGTACCCGCGCTTCGGTGAGTTCACCGCGCTCAGGGAGCGTCTTGACCCTGATCGCCGCTTTGCGAACGACTACTTGCGGAGGGTGCTGGGGCCGTAGCCGAACCGTCGGGCCCGGTGGTCGGGTCCTCGCCGCCGGTGGCGGTCGGCGCCGGTGTGGTGGACCGCGTACCGCCGTCCTCCTGGGCGGTGTCCTCGGGCGAGGCGCCGTCGTCGTCCGCGCTCGCAGAGCCGGACGGGGTGGCCGCCGGGGTGCCGCCCGGGCCGGTGCCGGAACCGGTGCCGTCGGAGCCGGGGCTCGGGGAGACGGTGGAGCCGCCGGAGCCGCCCGGCCCCCCGGAGTCGCCCGAGTCGTCCGCGTCGCCCGGGTCCGACGGGGACGTGTGGTGACCGGACAGGGCGTCACCGACGGTGGTGCTGGCGCCGCCGCTGAGGTTGTGGCCGGAGATCAGCTCGTAGGCGGTGATGCCGCCCATGGTCACGCCGAAGACCAAGGCGGCGGCGATCAGCGGACGCTTCCAGCTCCGGACCCGCGCGCGGTAGACCGTGCCCTCGCCGAACTCCCCCGTCAGCGAGGGGCCGGACGCCAGGGCCGCCGCCCGGGGCCGCTCGGCGGCGCGCTTGACCTTCAACTGCTCGCCCGTGCGCCGGAAGAAGTGCTGGAAGACCGTGCCGCCGCAGGTCGCGATGGCGCTGACCAGGCCCGCGCCGAGGATCGTGCCGTACACCCCGAAGGAGGAGGCCAGCTTGGCGGCCACCACGGCCGCCAGCGCGCTGCCCGCGACCTGGGGCACGCTCAGGTCGATCCGCCCCCGCCCCGCCGGGCCGTCAACCGCCGTACCACTCTCCTCCCGGGTCTCCGCCTCGCCTGTGACACCGGACCTTTCACGCATCTACGGACCTTGCCTGTCTTTCCGTATGTGATCCAACAGCTGCACGAGAAGGGGACGTACGGACGGAATCATTAGTTCCGTTTCTGGTGATTCCGTGAAGTAGACCACGTACAAGATCGCCACGCGGAAGTTCGACGGCGTGCCAATCCACGCACGTGGCCCAAATGGAGTACTGTTGCGAGCCCTGGGTCCGGTCTCCCGTCCGGGGGCACGGGGCCCGCAAGGTCCGCCGGGAGGGGGCAAGGTGCACAGGGTGACGGAGTTGGTCACTTAGCGTTGCGAACAGGTAACCGTGCCATAACGGCGATCCCGGGCCCGCGCCCGACACGCCGGGCAACTCGGCAAGGTTGTGGCAGGCTGCACCCGGGCAGGCCACACTCGACAGAGCGGAAGCAGCGACGCACGTGACGTCGGCAGGCACCACCCGGGAGGTCCCCATGCCCGAACTGCGTGTCGTGGCCGTCTCGAATGACGGCACACGGCTGGTGCTGAAGGCTGCGGACAGCACGGAGTACACGCTTCCGATCGACGAACGGCTCCGCGCCGCCGTGCGCGGCGACCGTCCCCGCCTCGGCCAGATCGAGATCGAGGTGGAGAGCCACCTCCGCCCCCGCGACATCCAGGCCCGGATACGAGCCGGCGCGACCGCGGAAGAGGTCGCCCAGATGGCCGGCATCCCCGTCGACCGCGTACGCCGCTTCGAAGGGCCCGTGCTCGCCGAGCGCGCCTTCATGGCCGAGCGCGCCCGCAAGACCCCCGTGCGCCGCCCCGGTGAGAACTCCGGCCCGCCCCTCGGCGAGGCCGTCCAGGAGCGGTTGCTGCTGCGCGGCGCCGAGAAGGACACCGTCCAGTGGGACTCCTGGCGCCGCGACGACGGCACCTGGGAGGTCCTCCTCGTCTACCGGGTCGCGGGCGAACCGCACTCGGCGAGCTGGACCTACGACCCGCCCCGGCGGCTCGTCCAGGCCGTCGACGAGGAGGCCCGCGCGCTGATCGGCGAGTCCGACGACCTGGCCGCGCCCGAACCCAGCTTCCCGTTCGTCCCGCGCATCGCCCGGCTGCCGCGCGACCGTCCGCTGGACCGGCCCGGCCTGCCCGCGCCGCCGAGCGAACCGGCCGCCGAGGAGAGCGCGAGCGAGCGGGACTCGCTGACCAGTCTGCTGGAGGCGGTGCCGAGCTTCCGGGGCGACCTGGTCGTCCCCGAGCGCCCGGCGTCCGCGCCGGAACCCCCGGACGAGCCCGTCGAGGAACCGGTCGTCGAGGAGCCCCCGGCTCCCGCGGCGTCGGCCGGCGCGGGGTCCGCCTACGCGGACGTGCTCATGCCGCGTTCCGTCAGCAGCCACCGCGACCGGCTCACCGGCTCCACCGACCGCCAGGCCGAGGCGGACGGCGTCCGTCCGGGACGCCGGGCGGCGGTCCCGAGCTGGGACGAGATCGTCTTCGGGACCCGGCGCAAGAAGCAGGAGTGACGCGGGGAGTGCCGTGACGCGCCGCCCTGTGGGGTGAGGGGCCGTGTGGGGTGAGGGGCCGCTTCCTGGGTGGGGGCGGCCCTTTTGTGCGGGTCGAGGCGGGGCGAGGTGTGACGGTCCCGGCCAGGTGGCGACCGGGTGCGGCGCTTCTGTGCCGGGCACCGGCCAGGGCGTGGCGCTCCGGGCCGGTGCGAAATCCGGACCCGGACCGGAGCGCGCCCCACCGTACTGCCGCCCGGAGCGCGCCCCTCCGTACTGCCGCAGGTCAGAGCCCACCCCGCGGCGCGACCCCCGCGCTACTGCGGGTCAGGCCCCACGGCGACCGGCCGGTTCGGGTCCGCTGACCACTCCGACCAGGAGCCCGCGTAGAGCGCGGCCGGTACGCCCGCCGCCGCCAGGGCCAGCACCTCGTGGGCGGCCGAGACGCCCGAGCCGCAGTAGACGCCCACCTCGGTGCCGTCCGTGACGCCCAGCGCGGCGAACCGGGCCCGCAGCTCGTCGGCGGGCAGGAGGCGGCCGTCCGGGCCCACGTTCTGCGTGGTCGGCGCCGAGACCGCGCCCGGGATGTGCCCGCCCACCGGGTCGATCGGCTCGACCTCGCCCCGGTACCGCTCTCCCGCGCGGGCGTCCAGCAGCAGCCCCGACTTGGCCAGCGCCGCGGCGGCGTCCGCGTCGAGCAGGCCCGTTTCGCCCGGCACCGGCTCGAAGTCGCCCGGCTCGGGCCGCGGCACCTCCGTCGACAGCGGGCCCTGCCAGGCCGCCAGGCCGCCGTCGAGGACCCGTACGTCCGGGTGCCCCGTCCAGCGCAGCAGCCACCAGGCGCGCGCCGCGGCCCAGCCCTGCCCGCCGTCGTACACGACCACCGGCCGGTCCGCCGACACGCCCGCGCGGCGCATCGCGGCGCCGAACTCCCCGAGGTCCGGCAGCGGGTGCCGGCCGCCTCGGCCGGGCGGGGCCGCGAGCTCCCGGTCGAGGTCGACGAAGACGGCGCCGGGAAGGTGACCGGCCGCGTACTCGGCCCGGCCGTCGAAGGAGGGTTCGCCGGTCGCCTTGGCCATGCTGAGCTGCCAGCGGACGTCGAGGAGGACCGGCGGCCGGGCGCCCGCCAGGTCGCTCGCGAGTTCGGATGCGGAGATGATGACGTTCATGGCCACCATCCTGGCCCACCGGGTGGCCGCCGGGGCGTTGTCGGACTACTCTGCCCGCCGGGCAGGCCCGGTCACCCGGCGTGCGGGACCGGGCACGTGCTGTACATCCGGGCGGTATCTGTCAGCCGGTGCGCGGAACCGGACCGGGAACCGCCCGGCGGCGTCCTCCGGCGGACGCGCCCCCGCGGGCCGGAGCACGCGTGAGCGGGGCCGGTGCCGGCATCGGCACGGAGGTCCGTCCGAGCGGAAGCGACACGGCCACCGGGAGGGGCCGGGGAGAGAGTGACGATGACCGACGCACGGGAACCGGCCGGCCGGACCGGCGATCCGCCCGCCCGGCGCGCGCCCGGCACGCCCTGCTGGGTGAGTCTGATGGTGCGCGGACTGGCCGCCACCCAGGCGTTCTACGCGGAACTGTTCGACTGGGAGTTCCGGCCCGGCCCCCAGCAGCTCGGCCCGTATGTGCGGGCCCTGCTCGGCGGGCGGGAGGTGGCGGGCATCGGCCAGTTGCCGCCCGACCGGCATCTGCCCGTCGCCTGGACGCCGTACCTCGCCTCGGACGACGTGGACCGCACGGCCGCCGCGGTCCGGAGCTGCGGCGGCACGATCGGCGTGGGGCCGCTGGACGCGGCCGAGGCCGGGCGGATGGCGATCGGCTCCGACCCGGCGGGCGCCGTCTTCGGCATCTGGCAGGCCGCGGCGCACGCGGGCACCACCCTGACCGGCGTGCCGGGCACCCCCGCCTGGAACGAGCTGATGACCTACGCGACGACCGGGGTCGCCGCCTTCTACGAGTACGTCTTCGGGCACACCCGGGACGCGCCGGTCTCCGCGGACCACGACTACGTCACCCTGCGCGTCGGCGGCCGGCCCGTCGCCGGCATCCACGGGGTGGGCAGCGCCCTGCCGCGCGACCGGGGGCCGCACTGGGTGACGTACTTCGAGGCGGCCGACGTCGACGCGAGCGTGGAGCGGCTGATCGACCTGGGCGGGCATGTGCTGCGGCCGGTGCGGGACGGCTCGCAGGGGCGGGTGGCCATGGTGGCCGACCCGGAGGGGGCGCGGTTCGCGCTGCTGCAGCGGCCGGCGCTCGGGTAGCGGTCGTTCAGGCGTTCGACATCGGGAGGACGTCCGGTGACAGGGCCGCCGCGCGGGCCGAGGCCGCGGTCATACGGCGCCGGTGGTGGCGCCGGCAGAGCACCTCGTAGCCGATCTCGTCGGAGGAGTGGGTCACATCGCCGACGACCACCTGGGCGCCCTCGACGACCATGACGCCGCCCACCGTACGGGCGTTGTGCGTGGCGCGGGCCCCGCACCAGCACAGGGCCTCCACCTGGAGCACCTCCACGCGGTCGGCGAGTTCGACCAGCCGCTGGGAGCCCGGGAACAGCTTGGAGCGGAAGTCCGTGGTGATGCCGAAGGCGTACACGTCCAGGTCGAGGTCGTCGACCACGCGGGCGAGCTGGTCGATCTGCTCGGGCGCCAGGAACTGCGCCTCGTCGGCGATCACGTAGTCCGCCCGGCCGCCCCGCGAGAGGTGGTCGACCAGATACGCGTACAGGTCCGTGCCGTCCTCGACCTCGACCGCGTCGGTGACCAGGCCGAGCCGCGAGGAGAGCTTGCCCTCGCCCGCGCGGTCGTCGCGTGTGAAGATCATGCCGGCCAGGCCGCGCGCCGAGCGGTTGTGCTCGATCTGGAGAGCCAGTGTCGACTTCCCGCAGTCCATCGTTCCGGAGAAGAACACCAGCTCGGGCATGACGGGGCGGACACCTTTCGGCGGGATCGGACGGGACGTCGCGTTATGGGGATTCGGGGGTCGGCGTAAGCGTTTGCGGCTTCAGGAGCGTACTTCGAGGAGGGGGACCAACTGTTCGGCGGGGGTCATCGAGCCGTGGTTGCCGACCATCGCCGACTCCTTCGGCTCCCGCTCGGAGGCGATGAGCAGCACGTCGTCCCGGGCGGCGGCGACCACATCGCCGATGCGGTCGTACACGCGTGTGTCCACCTGCGGGCCGAACCAGCCCGCCGCGATCGCCTCGTCCCGCGAGGCCACCCAGAACCGGTCGCCGAGCACCTCGCGCCAGCAGGCCAGTACGTCGCCGGCGGCGCCCGGCACGGCGTAGACATGGCGGGCGCGGCCCTCGCCGCCGAGCAGGGCGACGCCCGCGCGCAGCTCCCAGTCCTCGTCGAAGTCGATGCGGTGCTCCTCGTCGAAGGGCACGTCGATCATGCCGTGGTCGGCGGTGACGTAGAGCACGCTGCGCGGGGGCAGTTGCTCGGCCAGCCGCTGGACGAGCAGGTCGACCCGGCCGAGCTGGCCGCGCCAGGTGTCGGAGTCGACGCCGAAGCGGTGGCCGGCGCCGTCGACCTCGGAGTAGTACGTGTAGACCAGGGAGCGGTCGCCGGCCGCCAGTTGCTCGGCGGCCAGGTCCATGCGCTCCTCGCCGGGGAGCCGGCCGAGGAAGGTGCCGCCGCTGAGCGCGACCTTGGTCAGCGGGGTGTTCTGGAAGGTCGGGGCGGAGACCTGCACGGCGTGCACGCCCGCGTCGTGCGCCAACTGGAAGACCGTGGGGCGGGGCTGCCAGACGTGCGGGTCGGTCCAGGGCTGCCAGCGCAACTGGTTCATCAGCTCGCCGGTGTCGGGGTTGCGCACGGTGTAGCCGGGCAGGCCGTGGGCGCCGGGGGGCAGGCCGGTGCCGACCGAGGCCAGCGAGGTGGCGGTGGTCGCCGGGTAGCCGGCGGTGATGGGGCGCCCGGTGCCGCCGCGCGAGCTGCCGAGCAGCGAGGTCATGAAGGGCGCGTACTCGGGGTGGGCGCGGAGCTGCTCCCAGCCGAGGCCGTCGATCAGGAAGACGCACGCGCGGTCGGCGGGGGCCAGCTCGGCGATCGTCGCGCTCATGCCGGGGACGGCCATGCCGGCGGCGAGGGTGGGCAGCAGGTCGGCGAGCGAGCCGCTGCCGTACTCGGGCACGGGCGCGGAGCCGATGGGGAGCGGCTCGGGGCCGGTGTCCCAGGCGGTGGTCAGCGGCGCGGCGGAAGCGGGGCGTCCCCGGTCGTGGGCGGCGGAGGGGTGGGACATCAGCGGCCGGTGTCCGCGGTCGCCTCGGAGAGCGCCTGGGCGAAGGCGAGCGCCTGGCGGACCGTCTCGGGGCCGTCGCCGGCCTCGCTGACCCGCAGGCTGAGGTCGTCGGCGGTGGAGCTGCCCGTGTAGCCGTGGTCCGCCTCGCAGTTGGGGTCGCCGCAGGCGGCGGGCTCCAGGTCGATGCGGGAGACGGCGCCCCAGCCGATGGTCAGCACGATCTCGCGGGGCAGCGTGCCCGGCGTGTACTGCTCGGGGTTGGCGACCACGCGGCTGACCACGATGGACGAGATCCGGCCGAGCTTGACGGACTCCGTGGACGTGGTGGCGTACGGCGTCGGGGAGGTGTCGTCGGCGGCCTGCTCGTCGGTGTGGCTGACGATGAAGCGGTGGTCGGTCAGGACGAGCACCGTCACATGCCGGCGCACCTCGTTCTGATCGAACGTGGTCTCCTGGTGGACCAGGTACGACCGCATGGGCTCGCCGCCCACGGCGGCCTCCACCGCCTCGGCCACGAGGGCCGGGTAGTAGCCGCTGCGCTCGATCGCCGCACGCAGCCCCTGGGTCGTCGTACTGGTCTTGGCCATGCCGTCCATCCTACGGGGGACCACTGACTGCCAGACACGGTCGTGCGCCCCGGACCGGGGTCAGTAGGCCGGGAGCGTACGGGGACCGAGATCGTCCCGGGCGGGCGGCGGGGCCAGGCGGACCGAGGCGCCGAGGACGCTGAGCCCGCGCGGGGCGACGACCACCGGTTCCAGCGTGACCGCGACGACCTCGGGGTGGTCGTCGACCAGGCGGGACACCCGCAGGAGCAGTTCCTCCAGGGCGGCGCTGTCGACGGGGGCGGAGCCGCGCCAGCCGAACAGCAGCGGAGCGGTCCGGATGGAACGTATGAGCGAGGCGGCGTCCCGGTCGGTGACCGGGATCAGGCGGTGTGCCACATCGCCCAGCAACTGGGTGGCCGCCCCCGCGAGACCGAAGGAGAGCACCGCCCCGGCCGCCGGGTCGATGACCGCGCGGACGACCGTGTCCACCCCGCGCGGTGCCATCCGCTGCACCACCGGCCGCAGCTCAGCCGGCGTGCCGAACAGCCCGGTCAGCTCCTGGTACGCACGGCGCAGTTGCCCCTCGTCCGCCAGGTCCAGGCGTACGCCGCCCAGGTCGGCGCGGTGCCGCAGGTGCGGGGCGGTGGCCTTGAGGGCGACCGGGTAGCCGAGGGCGGCCGCGGCGGCGACGGCCTCGTCGGGGGTGGGGGCGGGCAGGGCGCGGTGGACCTGGACGCCGTAGCGGCCGAGCAGCGCGCAGGTCTCCGCCGGGCCGAGCGTGAGGCCCTGCCCGCGCGTGAGGAGGGTGCCGATCTGCTCGGCGGCGCCCTTCTCGTCGATGTCCTCGTACTCCGGGACCTTGCCGGGGTCGGCGGCGTCCCGCCGCCACTGCGCGTAGGCGACGGCCTGCGCGAGCGCCCGGACGGCCCGCTCGGCGGCGGGGTAGGCGGGGATGAGGTGGGTGCCGTCGGGGGGGTTGGGGGTGGGAGGGGTTCCGGTGGGAGGGGCCTCGCTGCCGGCGGGGTGGTCGGTCGCCGCGAGGGCCCCGGACGCGGGCCGGGTGACGGGCCCGGGAGCGGGCGCGGGCGGCGTGACCGGACCGGACGCGGGCGGCGCGGCGGACCCGGGCGCGGGCGGCGCGGCGGGTGTCGGCGGCTGCGGGGCCGTGCTGGTGGCGGCCGAGAGGGCCTCGGCGAGGCCGCCCAGTTCGACGTGGACCACCAGGACCGGCTTGGTGGGGGCGGCGGCCGCCGCCGACCGCAGGGCGTGGGCCAGAGCCGCGTCGCCCGCCGAGCCCTCGCCCAGCGAGGGGATCGCGGTGACCACCACGGCGTCGCAGGCGTCGTCGGCCAGCGCGCGGGACAGCGCCGCGCGGAAGTCCTCCGGGGTGGCCGCGGTGGTCAGGTCCCGCGGCGGCAGCGGGCGCAGGCCCTCGGAGAGGCACGCGTCGTAGGTGAGCAGGCCCAGGGACTCGGAGTTGCCGAGGATCGCCACCCGGGGCCCGGCGGGCAGCGGCTGGCGGGCCAGCAGCAGGCCCGCGTCGACCAGTTCGGTGATCGTGTCGACGCGGATCACGCCGGCCTGCCGCAGCAGCGCGGAGACCGTGGCGTGCGGCAGGCGCGTGGCGCGTACCGCGTGCCCCTGCGGTGCCGCGCCGCCGTGCCGGGCGCCCTGCACGACGACCAGCGGCTTGGCGGCGGCCGTCCGGCGGGCCAGCCGCGTGAACTTGCGCGGGTTGCCGATGGACTCCAGGTACATCAGGGCGACATCGGTGTCCGGGTCGTCGTACCAGTACTGGAGCACGTCGTTGCCGGAGACGTCGGCCCGGTTGCCGGACGAGACGAAGGTGGAGACGCCGGTGACACCGGTGACGCCGCCGCCGCGCCGGTGCAGCCGGGAGAGCAGGGCGATGCCGATGGCGCCGGACTGGGCGAACAGCCCGATCCGCCCTGGGCGCGGCATCTCGGGCGCCAGGGAGGCGTTGAGCCGCACCTCGGGTGAGGTGTTCACGATCCCGAAGGCGTTGGGGCCGATGATGCGCATCCCGTACGCGCGCGCGTGCCGCACGAGGGCGCGCTGGCGCTCGCGTCCGCCGGGGCCGCTCTCGGCGTACCCGGCGGAGACCACCACCAGGCCCTGCACGCCGTGCTCGCCGCACTCGGTGACCACCTCGGGGACGTGCTCGGCGGGGACGGCGACGACCGCCAGGTCGACGGGCCCGTCGATGTCCCGGACGGAGCGGTGGGCGGGCACGCCGTCCAGCTCCTTCTGGTCCTCGGGGAAGGCCCGGTTGACGGCGTACAGCCTGCCGGTGAAGCCCGCGTCCCGGATGTTGCCCAGGATGCCCCGGCCGACGCCGCCGGGTGCGCGGCCGGCGCCGATGACGGCGACCGAGCCGGGCGTCAGCAGCCGCCGTACCGACCGCGCCTCGGCGCGCTGTTCGCGCGCGTACTGCACGGCGAGGGAGCGGTCGGTGGGTTCGAGGTCGAACTCCAGGCGGACCACACCGTCCTCGAAGCTGCGCTTCTGGGTGTACCCGGCGTCCATGAACACCTTGATCATCTTGGTGTTGGCGGGCAGCACCTCGGCGGCGAAGCGGCGGATGCCGCGCTCCCGCGCGACGGCCGCGATGTGTTCGAGGAGGGCGGAGGCGACACCGCGCCCCTGGTGGGCGTCCTGCACCAGGAAGGCGACCTCGGCCTCGTCGGCCGGTGCGGTGGCGGGTGTTCCGTCGGCGCCGATCCGGTCGTAGCGTACGGTGGCGATGAACTCGCCGCCCACCGTGGCCGCGAGTCCCACCCGGTCCACGAAGTCGTGGTGCGTGAAGCGGTGAACGTCCTTGGCGGACAGCCGGGGGTACGGCGCGAAGAAGCGGTAGTACTTCGACTCGTCGGAGACCTGCTCGTAGAAGCTGACCAGGCGCTCGGCGTCGTCGACGGTGATCGGGCGGACCCGCGCGGTGCCGCCGTCGCGCAGCACCACGTCGGCCTCCCAGTGGGCGGGGTACTCGTGCCGGTCCGACGAGGTCTGCATGGGCCCCAGGGTACGGCTCGCCTACGACAACGGCGCGAGGCAGTCTATGGGGGAACCGGGCCGGAACGGGGTCGCGGTCCGGTCCGCCCGTCCGCGCGGGGACGGGCCGCTCCGGGCACGCTCCACCGTATGGGAAACTGGTCTAGACAACCCTGAACACCGAAGGGCAGCAACACATGGCTGAGCGCCGCGTCAACGTCGGCTGGGCCGAGGGTCTCCACGCCCGCCCCGCCTCCATCTTCGTCCGAGCCGCCACGGCCACCGGCGTCCCGGTCACGATCGCCAAGGCCGGCGGCGACCCCGTCAACGCGGGCTCGATGCTGGCCGTGCTGGGCCTGGGCGCCCAGGGCGGCGAGGAGATCGTCCTCGCGTCGGACGCCGAGGGCGCGGACGCCGCCCTGGACCGCCTGGCGAAGCTGGTCGCCGAGGGGCTCGAGGAGCTTCCCGAGACCGTCTGAGCCGGAACGCCGGAAATCGGCGGAGCCGTGCCGACCTCTTGCGGGTCGGCACGGCTTCGTCTTTTTCCGGCGCAGACTTCCGAACTTCTGACCGGACGGGCTTCCGGACTCCCGGATATGTCATCGGCACCACTTCGGTAGCGACCGTAATGGGGCAGCAAAAATAACCCCCCGCCGAATTACTCTCTCTTTGTATACGGCGGCCGTGTTAATTCCGGAGACTCGGTGTGTTTACTGGATGTTGCGAGTTCCTCACAGGCTCCGCCCGTTGGGCGCCCGAGCCGAAGCGCAGCCGGTGGGCCGCCGTCGCCCGCTCGGTGTGCAGCGCGGTGAGCGCCCGCGCGCGCTCGCTGTCGCCGCGGGCCACCGCGTCGACGATCGCGCCGTGCTCCGCCCAGGTGTCGGGCGGGCTGGCGGGCGCGTCCACGGTGTACATCCAGGCGATCCGGTGCCGCAACTGGGTCAGCGTGGCGGTCAGGGCGGCGCTGCCGGCGGCCTGGGCGAGCGTCTCGTGGAACCAGCCGTCCAGGGCGCGCAGATCCTCGCTGTGGCCCTGCCGGGCCCGTTCCTGCCCCAGTCTGACCAGGCCGCGCAGCACCTTGAGGTGGGCCTCGGTGCGGCGCTGGGCGGCCCGCGCGGCCCCGAGGGGCTCCAGCAGCAGGCGCATCTCCAGCAGGTCGGCGGCCTCCTGCTCGGTCGGTTCGGCCACGCACGCGCCCGCGTGCCGCCGGGACACCACGAAGCCCTCCGCCTCCAGGGTGCGCAGCGCCTCGCGCACGGGGACGCGGGAGACGCCGTAGCGGCGGGCGAGCAGTTCCTCGGTGAGCCGGCTGCCGCGCTCGTGGACACCGGCGACGATGTCGTCCCGGATCGCCGTGCATACCGAGTGCGCCGGAATACGCATGACCGACCTCCGCCTTAATCCCCGTGCAACGTCGACGATTGACGCGTGTTCAGTGACTCTATGGCAATGCGCGGGAATTTCCGACGGGCGGCCGGAATCCATGGATATTTTTTGGACATCGGGGCGCCGGGGAAAAGCGGGTGCGGCGGGTGTGCCGTGCTCCCGGAAGAGCCCGGGAACGCCGAAAGCCCCGGCTCCCTCGGGGGGCCGGGGCGGGGTGGCGCGGGTGCCGGGAGGGCTGCCGTCAGACGTCGACGCCGTGCGAGCGGAGGTAGGCCACGGGGTCGATGTCCGAGCCGTACTCCGGGGAGGTGCGGGCCTCGAAGTGCAGGTGTGCTCCGGTGGTGTTGCCGGTGGAGCCGGAGAGTCCGATCCGCTGGCCGGGGGTGACGCTCTGACCGACCGAGACCTCGATGGACGACAGATGTCCGTACTGGGTGTACGTACCGTCAAGCATCTTGATCACGACTTGATTGCCGTACGCACCGCCCCAGCCGGCCTCGACGACGGTGCCGGCGCCGACCGCGTGGACGGGGGTGCCGGACGCGGCGTGGAAGTCGATCCCGGTGTGGCTGCCGGAGGACCACAGGCCGCTGCTGGCCCGGTAGGCGGTCGACACGTAGGAGGCGCTGATGGGCGCCACGTAGGCGGTCAGGCGCTTGCGCTCGGCCTCCCGGGCGGCGCGCTCCTTGTTCTCGCGGGCCTTCTGGACGGCCTTCTCGGCGGCTTCGGCGGCCTGTCGGCGGGCGGCTTCCTCGGCCGCGCGCTCGGCGGCGGCTTCTTCGGCGGCCAGTCGCTGGGCGGCGGCCTGGGCGTCTATCTGCTCGGCCACGGAGTCGCCGAGGGTGACGACCGGGGTGAGGCCGGTCTGCTCGGGGGCGGGCTCGGCGGCGAGGGCCGGGGCCGCGAGGGTGCCGACCACTCCGCTGGTGGCGAGGGCGGCGACACCCGCCGCGCGGGCGGTGGTGCGGTGCATCCGGCCGGGCCGGCGGTGCTTGCCGGTGGCGCGCGTGAACGCCATGTACGGGCTCGTCCTTTCCTTCCCTCTCGCCTACCGGGTTAGCTGACGGGTTCGGAGCAGGAAGGTCTCCTACGGACCCCCTCGCTGGGCGCGCGGGCGTCCGATTCACCCCAGGGACTGCGGTGGGTCCCCGGCTCCCCTGGCTCGCGCCGTACGGGGACTCGGCGATGGCTGTCCGGTGCCGCGGGTGCGGCGCACTGCCTGACGGACAGCCCGGAAGACGCTAAGCGGGTCCGCGTTCAATTCCCAAACGCAACCGCGATTTTGTAGCGCATCCCACAGCCCAGAGGGGCAACCTCTCCCCCAATCCGGACAAAAGGCGGCCCCGGTGACACAAGGGTCACCGGGGCCGCCACGCGCGTGTGCCGCTACTCGGCCGCCACCACGGTGACTTCGCCGATACCGAGGGCCTCGACGGGCTCCTTGATCTTGGCCGCGTCACCGACCAGGACGGTCACCAGGCGGTCGACCGGGAAGGCGTTCACGACCGCCGCGGTGGCCTCCACCGTGCCCGTGGCGGCGAGTTGCCGGTACAGCGTCGCCTGGTAGTCGTCGGGCAGGTACTGCTCGACCTGGTCGGCCAGCGTGCTCGCGACGGCCGCCGCGGTCTCGTAGCGCAGCGGTGCCACGCCCACCAGGTTCTGCACGGCGACGTCGCGTTCGGCGTCGGTGAGGCCCTCCGCGGCGAGCGTGCGCAGCACCGTCCACAGGTCGTCCAGGGCCGGTCCGGTGTTCGGCGTGTCCACCGAGCCGCTGATGGCGAGCATGGCGGTGCCGGTGCCGTCCGGCGCGGAGCGCAGCACCTGGCCGAACGCCCGGACGCCGTAGGTGTAGCCCTTCTCCTCGCGCAGGACGCGGTCCAGGCGGGAGGTGAGGGTGCCGCCCAGGCAGTACGTGCCGAGCACCTGGGCGGGCCAGACGCGGTCGTGGCGGTCCGGGCCGGTGCGGCCGATCAGCAACTGGGTCTGGACGGCGCCGGGACGGTCCACGATGACGACCCGGCCGGTGTCGTCGGCGGTCACCGGCGGCACCGGCCGGGGCTCGGCCGCCGAGCCGGTCCAGGCGCCGAGCGTGTCGGCGAGCAGCGCGTCCAGGTCCAGGCCGGTGAGGTCGCCGACGACCACGGCGGTGGCGGTGGCCGGGCGGACGTGCTTCTCGTAGAAGGCGCGGACCGCCGCGGCGTCGATGTTCGCGACCGTCTCCGCGGTGCCCTGGCGGGGGCGCGACATCCGCGAGTCCGCCGGGAACAGCTCCTTGGACAGCTCCATGGCGGCCCGGCGCCCGGGGTTGGCCAGCTCGTGCGGGATCTCGTCGAGCCGGTTGCGCACCAGCCGTTCGACCTCGCTGTCGGCGAAGGCGGGCGCCCGGAGGGCGTCGGCGATCAGGCCGAGCGCCTTGGCCAGGCGGGAGGCCGGCACCTCCAGGCTGAGCCGTACGCCGGGGTGGTCGGCGTGCGAGTCGAGGGTGGCGCCGCAGCGCTCCAGCTCGGCGGCGAACTCCTCGGCGGAGTGCTTGTCGGTGCCCTCCGAGAAGGCCCGCGCCATGATGGTGGCGACGCCGTCGAGGCCGGCCGGTTCGGCGTCCAGCGGGGCGTGCAGAAGCACCTCGACGGCGACGACCTGCTGGCCTGGGCGGTCGCAGCGCAGCACCGTCAGCCCGTTGGGGAGCGTGCCGCGCCCGGGGGCGGGGAACGCCCAGGGCTTGGGCTCGCCGGCCTGCGGCTGGGGGTGGAACTCCATGGGGGCCAGCTCGGTCACTTGGCCTCCTCCTCGGTCTCGTCGGTGGCATCGGCGTCGGCGGCTTGGGGCGCGGTCGGCTCGTAGACGAGCACCGCGCGGTTGTCGGGCCGCAGCCGGGCCTTGGCGACCTCCTGGACCTCTTCCGCGGTCACCTCCAGGATCCGCCCCACCGCACTGAGGGCGAGCTGCGGGTCGCCGAACAGGACGGCGTACCGGCACAGTTCGTCCGCGCGGCCGGCGACCGTGCCGAGGCGGTCCAGCCACTCGCGCTCCAACTGGGCCTGGGCGCGTTCCATCTCCTCGGCCGTGGGCCCCTCCTCGGCGAAGCGGGCCAGCTCCTCGTCGATGGCGGCCTCGACGACCGGCACCTCGACGTCACCGGAGGTCTTCACGTCCAGCCAGCCCAGGGAGGGCGCCCCGACCAGGCGCAGCAGGCCGAACCCGGCGCCCACCGCCGTACGGTCGCGGCGCACCAGCCGGTTGTAGAGGCGGGAGGACTCGCCGCCGCCCAGGACGGTGAGCGCGAGGTCGGCCGCGTCGCACGCGCGCGTGCCGTCGTGCGGCAGGCGGTAGGCGGCCATCAGGGCGCGGGCGGGGACCTCCTCCTCGACCACCTCGCGCAGCTCCTGGCCGATGACGTCGGGCAGCGTGCCGTCCCGGGGGGCGGGCTTGCCGTCGTGCGAGGGGATGGAGCCGAAGTACTTCTCGATCCACGCCAGGGTCCGCTCGGGGTCGATGTCGCCGACCACCGACAGCACCGCGTTGTTCGGCGCGTAGTAGGTGCGGAAGAACGCGCGGGCGTCCTCCAGGGTGGCCGCGTCCAGGTCGGCCATGGAGCCGATCGGCGTGTGGTGGTAGGGGTGGCCCTCCGGGTAGGCGAGGGCGGTGAGCTTCTCGAACGCGGTGCCGTAGGGCACGTTGTCGTAGCGCTGGCGGCGTTCGTTCTTGACGACGTCGCGCTGGTTTTCCATCGACTCCTCGTCGAGGGCGGCCAGCAGGGAGCCCATGCGGTCGGCCTCCAGCCAGAGCGCCAGCTCCAACTGGTGGGCGGGCATGGTCTCGAAGTAGTTGGTGCGCTCGAAGCTGGTGGTGCCGTTGAGCGAGCCGCCGGCACCCTGCACCAGTTCGAAGTGGCCGTTGCCCTTGACCTGGGCGGAGCCCTGGAACATCAGGTGCTCGAAGAGGTGGGCCAGACCCGTGCGGCCCTTGACCTCGTGACGGGAGCCGACGTCGTACCAGAGGCACACCGCCGCGACCGGGGTCAGGTGGTCCTCGGAGAGCACCACGCGAAGGCCGTTGGCCAGGCGGTGCTCGGTCGCTGTCAGGCCGCCGGAGCCTGCCTCGGCTGTGGCCGTGTGACCCATGGGCATGTACGTCCCTTCGATCGCGGAAACCTGGACGGATTCACTGTGCTGGTTCACCGGTCGGAACCGTGCCATTCCTGCCGGTCCTGCCACTGTATGCAAGCGCGCGGACGACCGGTGCGGTTCCCGGTGCCGCTACGCCCAGAGCGAGCACGCGGTGACCGGGGCGGCGGGGCCGAGGGCGTACCCTGCGGGCAGCACCGGGCCGACCGACCGCGAAGGGTCCTGGTCGGTCGCTGTCAGTGCCGCGGTCCACAATGGACCGCGTCAGATCACCGTTCACGCTTCAGCAAGGAGCCGGCAGCGATGGCCCGCCGTAGTACGAAGACCCCGCCGCCCGACGACGCCTACGAGGAGAAGATCCTCGACATCGACGTCGTCGACGAGATGCAGGGCTCGTTTCTCGAGTACGCGTACTCGGTCATCTACTCCCGTGCCCTGCCGGACGCCCGGGACGGCCTCAAGCCGGTGCACCGCCGCATCGTCTACCAGATGAACGAGATGGGCCTCAGGCCCGAGCGCGGCTATGTCAAGTGCGCCCGGGTCGTCGGCGAGGTGATGGGCAAGCTCCACCCGCACGGTGACGCGTCCATCTACGACGCCCTGGTGCGCATGGCCCAGCCGTTCTCCATGCGGGTGCCCCTGGTCGACGGCCACGGCAACTTCGGCTCGCTGGGCAACGACGACCCGCCGGCCGCCATGCGGTACACCGAGTGCCGGATGGCCGAGGCGACCAGCCTGATGACGGAGTCCATCGACGAGGACACCGTCGACTTCGCCCCCAACTACGACGGCCAGGAGCAGGAGCCGGAAGCCCTCCCCGCCGCCTTCCCGAACCTCCTGGTCAACGGCGCCTCGGGGATCGCCGTCGGCATGGCGACGAACATGCCGCCGCACAACCTGCGCGAGGTCATCGCCGCCGCCCGCCACCTGATCCGGCACCCGAACGCCGACCTCGACGCCCTGATGAAGCACGTCCCCGGCCCGGACCTGCCCACCGGCGGCCGGATCGTCGGCCTGCCCGGCATCCGGGACGCCTACGAGACCGGCCGCGGCACCTTCAAGATCCGCGCGACGGTGTCCGTGGAGACGGTGACGGCCCGCCGCAAGGGCCTGGTCGTCACCGAGCTGCCCTTCACGGTCGGCCCGGAGAAGGTCATCGCCAAGATCAAGGACCTGGTCGGCGCGAAGAAGCTCCAGGGCATCGCCGACGTCAAGGACCTCACCGACCGTGAGCACGGGCTGCGCCTGGTCATCGAGATCAAGAACGGCTTCGTGCCGGAGGCGGTCCTGGAGCAGCTCTACAAGCTGACGCCCATGGAGGAGTCCTTCGGCATCAACAACGTCGCCCTGGTGGACGGCCAGCCCCTCACCCTGGGCCTGAAGGAGCTGCTGGAGGTCTACCTCGACCACCGCTTCACCGTCGTACGCCGCCGCAGCGAGTTCCGCCGGGGCAAGCGGCGGGACCGCCTGCACCTGGTCGAGGGCCTGCTCACCGCGCTGGTCGACATCGACGAGGTCATCCGGCTGATCCGCTCCAGCGAGAACTCCGCGCAGGCCAAGCAGCGCCTGATCGAGCGGTTCTCGCTGAGCGACGTGCAGACCCAGTACATCCTGGACACGCCGCTGCGCCGGCTCACCAAGTACGACCGCATCGAGCTGGAGGCCGAGAAGGACCGGCTGAACGCGGAGATCGAGGAGCTGACCCGGATCCTCGACTCGGACGCCGAGCTGCGCAAGCTGGTCTCGGCCGAACTGGCGGCGGTGGCCAAGAAGTTCGGCACCGACCGCCGTACGGTGCTGCTGGAGTCGGCCGCGACACCCGCCGCCGTGCCGCTCCAGGTCGCCGACGACCCGTGCCGGGTGCTGCTGTCCTCCACCGGCCTGCTGGCCCGCACGGCGAACGGCGAGCCCCTTCCGTCCGGCGCCGGCGCCAAGCGGATCAAGCACGACGTGATCGTCTCCGCGGTGCCGGCCACCGCGCGGGGCGAGATCGGCGTGGTCACCTCCGCCGGGCGGCTGCTGCGGATCAACGTCGTCGACCTGCCGCAGCTCCCCGAGGACATGCCGGTACCCAACCTGGCGGGCGGCGCGCCACTGGCGGAGTTCGTCTCCCTGGAGGACGACGAGACGGTGGTCTGCCTGACCACCCTCGACGAGTCGTCCCCGGGCCTCGCCCTCGGCACGGAACAGGGCGTCGTCAAGCGGGTGGTGCCCGACTATCCGGGTAACAAGGAGGAGCTGGAGGTCATCACCCTCAAGGAGGGCGACCGGATCGTCGGCGCGGTCGAACTGCGCACCGGCGACGAGGACCTCGTCTTCATCACGGACGACGCACAACTGCTGCGCTACCAGGCGTCCCAGGTGCGTCCGCAGGGCCGCGCGGCGGGCGGTGTCGCCGGCATCAAGCTCGGCGAGGGCGCGAAGGTCATCTCCTTCACGGCCGTCGACCCGGCGGCGGACGCGGTGGTGTTCACCGTGGCGGGCTCGCGCGGCACACTGGACGACTCGGTGCAGACCACGGCCAAGATGACGCCGTTCGACCAGTTCCCGCGCAAGGGCCGGGCCACGGGCGGGGTGCGCTGCCAGCGGTTCCTCAAGGGCGAGGACTGCCTGTCCCTGGCCTGGGCGGGCCCGGCTCCGGCCCGCGCCGCCCAGAAGAACGGCACACCCGTCTCCCTCCCGGAGATCGACCCCCGCCGGGACGGCTCGGGCGTGTCCCTGCCCAAGACGGTGGCGGTGGTGGCGGGTCCGGCCTAGTCCGGGTCCTGGTAGCTCTCCGGGTCCAGCACCGCGTCCGGTTCCCGACCGTCCGGTTCCCGACCGTCCGGATCGGAACCGTCCGGATCAGCACCGTCCGGATCAGCACCGTCCGGATCAGCACCATCCGGATCGGGACCGTCCGGGTCCTGTACGTAGCGCAGGACGCCCCACATGCCGTGCTCGTCGGCGTGTGCGGCGTCCTCGCTCCGGCACTCCTGGAGTTCCTTGGCGAGCGCGGCCCCGTGGAGGCCGGAACCGATGAGGACGAGCTGGGTCAGGCGTTCGCCGCCGGGCGCCCAGCGCTCCGGGTAGAAACGCAGGAACCGCCCCACCGCGTGGACGCCGTACCGTTTGCGCGGGTCGTACGGCCCGAAGTCCACGTACCCCTTGATCCGGTACAGGCCCTCCGGCCGGCCGTCGAGGAACCGCATCAGCCGGCGCGGGTCGAGCGGGACGTCGGAGACGAAGGACAGGCTGTCGTAGGCGCTGTGCAGGTGCTCGGCGTGGCCGGCCTCCCCGTCGTCGGCGTGGTCGTGGTCGTGCAGATCGTCGAAGGACAACTGCCCGACGCGCTCCTCGCTCGGCCGGCAGTCGAAGAGGAACTCGGGGTCGATCCGCCCGTACGTGGCCGGGACGACGGCCGCGCCGTCGGCGAGGGAGCCGACCAGGGCGAGCACGCGCTCCTCGTCCGTCACCCGGTCGAGCTTGTTGACGACCACCAGGTCGGCGAGGGCGAGGTGCCGGTCGATCTCGGGGTGCCGGGCCCGGGTGTCGTCGAACTCGGCGGCGTCGACGACCTCGACCAGACCGCCGTACACGATCCCGGGGTGTTCGCTGGCGAGCAGCATGCGCACCAGTTCCTGGGGTTCGGCCAGGCCGCTGGCCTCGATGACGATCACGTCGATGCCGGTCTCCGGGCGGGCCAGCCGCTCCAGGTAGACGTCGAGTTCGCCGGGGTCGACGGCGCAGCACAGGCAGCCGTTGCCGAGCGAGACGGTGGAGTCGCCGAGCGCTCCGGCCACCGCCATGGCGTCGATCTCGATGGCGCCGAAGTCGTTGACGATCGCGCCGATGCGGCTGCCTCCGGAGCGGTGGAGGAGGTGGTTGAGCAGGGTGGTCTTCCCGGAGCCGAGGAATCCGGCGAGGATGACGACCGGGATCTGCGGGCTCGGGCTGTGCCCCACTGTGCGACCTCTCTCACGCCTGCGCGTACACCGGCACCCGGCTCGCCGACCGCGCGGAGGCCGGGTGCCGACCCAGGATACGAGCCCCGGCAATCATGGCGAAGTGAACGATTGTTAGCAGCGTCCCTGGGGCAGACGTTGGAGAAGGCGCCGGTGTGTGCGACCCCGCTTCCCTCCGTGCGCCTCCTCTCCGCCTCCCCGCCGATCAGAGCCGCTCGGCACCCTGGAGGTGGCAAGCGCCGCCCACCGCTCGCCGGTCCCCGTCAGCCGACCCGCACTCGACGACCGGCGGACGGTCGCCTTGAATCGGGGGTTGACATGGCCACACGAAATGCCTTCGCCAGGGGGGTGGGTCCCGCCGCGTTCGGTCTTGTGCTCGCCGCCGCCACCGCGAAGCTGACCGGGCGTCGGCGTCGCGCGGACGCGGCACGGCTGCAGGAGCGACTGCTGGAAGTGGAGGAACTGGCCGCGCGCCGCAGGGCCCTGGCCCATCAGCAGCGCATGCACTGGGAGCTGCTGGCGAGGGCGATCGACGACCCCTCCCTCGCCTCGGTCATCGACACGTACGACAAGTCCATACCGGCGGAGAAGCGCAGGCAGTTCCTGTACGCCAACGCCTGGTACGCCTACCTGTACCACGTCTACCGAGCCGGGCTCCTGGACCGGGAGGAGCTGTACACGTATCTGCGGGAGTTCTTCCAGAGCCCGCTGTTCCGGGAGTACTGGGAGGCGTCGCGAGCCCAACGCGCCACGCTGAAGCAGACCTCCGACGAGGCGAGGATCGGGCGCATGGTGGATGCCCTGGTGAAGGAGCTGGACGAGGCCGATACGGACGAGTGGTGGGTGGTGGGCACCCCGCCGTCCGACTGACGCCTCGTCAACCCTCCGGGTTGCACATGACACCACGGGACACGCTTTGCACGTCTGTACACACGCGCGTCATGTAAACCCAGTAGCGTTCTGCCCGCACCAAGTCCACCCATGCCTTAAGGACACCCCTTGAAGATCGTGCGCCGTATTGGTGTGCCTCCGAGCGCCCGTGGCAGCAACTCAGGAGCCAACTGCCCCGACGTGTTCGAGCTGAGCGACGGCAACTTCGCCGTCATCGGCACCGAGGCCACCGAGGCGCTGGAGCGCGAGCTGCCAGCCGACGCCTCCCGCGCGGACTACGAACGCATCGTCGTCGTCAGCCGGGAAACCCTGATCCGCGCCAAGGCGGACATCCCCGACGCCTGACGTCACCGTCCACGTCCCCGGCCGCACCCACCGATGCCCGGACCGTCCCTCCGGCGAGCAGCCCGCCACCCCGGTCCCTGCTCGACGCCCCGTGGATGCGGCCTGGCGCCCCAGAACGGCACCAGGCCGCCCGCTTTCTTCGGGGGTTCTTGGGCAGCTACGCGCCTTGAGGCACTTCCTGCACCCACTTCCGGTGCATGACGGAACGCTCAGCCCCTTTCGGGCACCGCCACCAGTGCCGGCGGGCCCACGTACCGCGCCGCCGGGCGGATGATCTTGGAGTCCTGGGCCTGTTCCAGGATGTTCGCGCTCCAGCCCACGACCCGCCCCGCGGCGAACGTCGGGGTGAACATCTCCCGTGGCAGTCCGCAGAGTTCCATGACCACACCCGCGTAGAACTCCACGTTGGTGTGCAGCTCCCGGCCCGGCTTCAGCTCCGCGAGGATCGCCTCGACCCGGCGCTCGACCTCGACGGCGAACTCGACCCGGGGGCCGCCGAACCCCCGGGCCACCTCCCGCAGCATCCGCGAACGGGGGTCCTCGGTGCGGTAGACGGCGTGACCGAAGCCCATGACGCGTTCGCCCGCCAGCACCCGCTCACGGATCCAGGAGTCGATGCGGTCGGGGGTGCCGATGGCGTCCAGGGTGTCCAGCGCACGGCTGGGCGCCCCGCCGTGCAGCGGTCCGGACAGCGCCGCCACGGCACCGGCCAGGCAGGCCGCCACATCCGCTCCTGTCGACGCGATGACACGTGCCGTGAACGTTGACGCGTTGAAGCCGTGATCAATGGTTGAGATCAAGTACTGCTCGATGGCCCGCGCCCGCCGCTCGTCGGGCTCCTCACCGGTGAGCATGTACAGGTAGTTCGCGGCGTAGGGGAGGTCCTCGCGCGGCTCCACCGGACGCAGCCCCCGCCCCAGCCGGTACAGCGCGGTGATCAGGGTGGGCACGGCGGCGACCGCGACGAGGGTGTCGTGGCGGCGCCGGTCGGCGTCGATGTCGTAGACCGGCCGGAAGCCGTGCGCCGCGCCCAGCAGGGACAGGGCCGTGCGCATCCCGGCGAGCGGGCCGGACCGGGCGCCGGCCGCGGCGACCGCGGGCAGCGCCGCCCGTACCTCCTCGGGCAGGCGGCGCAGCGCGGCGGTCTCGGCGATGAAGGCGGCGCTCCGGCCGGCGTCCGGCAGGGCGCCGTGCACGAGCAGGTGCCAGACGTCCTCGAAGCCGCGGGTGCGGGCCAGGTCGACGGCGGAGTACTGCCGGTAGTGGTAGAAGCCCTCGGTCCCCCGGACGTCGCCGATCTCGGTGTCGGTGACGACGACACCCGCGAGTCCTCGCGGTACGTCGACAAGTGTGGCTGTGGACCTGTTGACGGACATGATTGCCTCCCTCGGCTTGACTCGACTGTCCATAATTGATCGAGGATCTGTCAATATTGATCCAGTCAACATGTGTCCGGCCGAACGTCCAGATGCCCGCCGAGGATGGATACGGTGACCCCCATGCGCGATCAAGAGCCCGGCCGTCCCGCCGACGCCGAGCGGCGGCTGAGCACCAAGGAGGCCGCCGAACTCCTGGGCGTGAAGCCGGAGACGGTGTACGCGTACGTCAGCCGCGGTCAGCTCAGCAGCCGGCGTGCCCCCGGCGGACGCGGCAGCACCTTCGACGCCGACGAGGTCCAGGCGCTGGCCCGCCGCAACAGGCGTGGCGGCGGCACCGACCCGGCTGCCGGTGGCGAGCTGTCGGTACGGACCCGCATCACGCTCATCGACGGCGACCGGTACTACTTCCGGGGGATCGACGCGGTGGAGCTGGCCGAGCGGCACACCTACGAGGAGGTGGCCGAGTGGCTGTGGACCGGGACGCTCCGCCCCGGAGTCACCTTCGCCGCCCCCGAGACCTCCGTCGCCGTCGCCCGCCGTGCCGTCGACGCGCTGCCCGAGCACGCCGGGCCCGCCGACCGGCTCCGGGTCGCCGTGATCGCCGCCGCCACCGCCGACCCGCTCCGCTTCGACCTGGCCGAGGAGGCGGTGCTGGGCACCGCGCGGACGCTCCTCCCCACCCTCGTGGCCGCCCTGCCGACCGTGCGCCGCGACCACGTCGACGACGGTCCCCTCGCCCACCGCCTGTGGGCACGGCTGAGCGGCTGGCCCGCGGACGAGGCGGGACTGCGCGCCCTGGACCTCGCCCTCGGCCTGCTCGCCGACCACGACCTGGCCGCCTCGACGCTGGCCGTGCGGGTCGCCGCGTCGGCCCGGGCCCACGCCTACGCGGCCGTGTCCGCCGGGCTCGGCGTGATCGAGGGCCCGTTGCACGGGGCGGCCGGCGGCCTCGCCCACAAGATGCTGCTGGAGGTCCTCGATCAGGGCAGCGCGGCCCCCGTGGTCGCCGGGGAACTGCGGGCCGGGCGGCGCGTTCCGGGGCTCGGCCACCGTCTGTACTCCGGCGAGGACCCACGCGCGCGTGCCCTGTTCGCCGCCCTGGAGGAGATCCCCCGGGCGGCACCCGCGCTCGCGGCGGCCCGGGACGTCGCGGCCACCGCCGCCCGCCACGCGCCGCTGCACCCCAACGTCGACCTGGCGCTCGCCGTCCTGACCGCGTCGTCCGGGATGCCCGCCACCGCCGGCGAGACGATCTTCGCCGTGGCCCGGACGGCGGGCTGGATCGCACACGCGCTGGAGGAGTACGCCGAACGCCCCCTGCGGATGCGCCCGCGCGGCCACTACACCGGCCCGCGGCCACCCCGCCCGCTGCCGGAGTAGCCAAGGGGCGCCTCCGGGGGGCGGTCGTCCCGCGTCACTCCGTCGGCGGCCTCCCGGGCGCGGCTTGGGATTCGTCACCGCGCAAGTCAGGTTAGGCTCACCTCTGTGAGTACGTGCTCAACCGTCTCCCGGGACCTCGACGAGCCCCTCGCGGGCACCGCGGCCACCGCGCGGACGTGGCTGCTCCTGGAACAGCCCGGACCGTGGGGCGTCAAGGCGCTCACATCGAGCCACCTGGACCCCGCCCTCGGCCGTGCTCTGGAGAAGGCCGCCAAGGGGACGGGCGTACGCATCGCCCTGATCCGCCGCCCCGGCCGGCACGTGGACCACGGCACGCCCGCCGAGCGGCGGGTGTATGTGGCCCACACGGTGCCCGGCAACACCTGGGTGCACACCACCACGGTCACCGACCCCACACGCCTGCTCCACCTGGACTTCGCCGCGCTCGGCAGGGGCGACCACCGCCGTTTCGACTCCGTACTCCAAGGCGCCCCCCACACCGGGGACCCGCTGGTCCTGGTCTGCACCAACGGCAAGCGCGACCGGTGCTGCGCCCTGCTCGGCCGCCCGCTGGCCGCCGAACTGGCCGCCGCCGGCACCGAGGGCGTCTGGGAGGTCACCCACCTGGGCGGCCACCGTTTCTCGCCGACGCTGCTCGTGCTGCCGTACGGCTACGCGTACGGGCGGGCCGACGCGCACGCCGTCCGGGAGATCCTGCGCGGGGTGCGGGCCGGACGGATCGTCACGGCGGGCTGCCGGGGCAGCTCGGCCTGGGACCGCCCCGCCCAGGCGGCCGAACTGGCCGTGCGCACGGCGGTGGGCGAGGACGCCGCCCGAGCCCTGAGCGTCGTACGGACAGACGGCACGGCACCCCGCTGGGAGGTGACCCTCGCGCATCTCGACGGGCGGCACTGGCGGGTCGTCGTCACCCAGGGTGCGTCCCAGCCGCCGCGCCCGGAGAGCTGCGGGACGTCGGCGCTCGGTTCACCCGCGCGCATGGAGGTCACCGAGCTCCGCGAGTTGACGCTGACCTCGTCCCTGGCGAGCTGACGGGCCGTACTCCGCGCGTACGGCAGCTCCGCGGCCCGCCCGCACCCAGCCGCCCTGCGATCCTGTGCGGGCGCTTCCCCTGGGCGTACGCGACACCCGAGAACTCCGCGCCCAGCCACCCCGTCACACCGGGCACGCGCTCCCCAGGGCGTACGGAAGACCCGCACCCCCGCGCACCCGCACCTCCCCCAGGCGCCCCTCATGCCCCGCGCCCCTCTCCGCGCGCCCTCGCCCCTCGTACGGGAGATCCACCTCACACCTGCCTACGGTCCCGGCCCCCCGGCCACGTACCGTCGAAGACATGAGCCCCACTCCCCCCGCACGTCGCCGGCGCCTCGGGCTGCCGCGGCGGGTGTTCTCGCAGGTGCTGCTGATGCAGGTGGCGATCGCCGCCGGAGTCGCGGTGCTGGCGACCGGGCTGTTCCTCGCGCCGCTCGGTGACCAACTGGACGACCAGGCGATGCGGCGCGCGCTCGCCATCGCGCAGGCCACCGCGCAGCAGCCGCAGATCGCGCGGGACCTGCGCACCACCCCCGCGACGGCGCACGGCCCGGTGCAGCGGGAGGCCGAACGTGTCCGGAAGGCCACCGGGGCCGAGTACGTCGTGGTGCTGGACCGGCGGGGCGTGCGCTGGTCGCACACCGATCCGCGCCGGATCGGCGAGCCCGTGTCGACCGACCCCGGCGAGGCCCTCGCCGGGCACGAGGTGATGGAGATCGACGACGGCACCCTGGGCCGTTCGGCCCGGGGCAAGGTGCCGCTGCGCGACGCGGACGGCGCGGTCGTGGGGGCGGTCTCGGTCGGCATCGCGTACGACAGTGTGCGAGCGCGGCTGATCCACGCCATCCCGGGGCTGTTCGCGTACGCGGGCGGCGCCCTGGCGGTCGGCGCGCTGGCCGCCTGGCTCATTTCCCGCCGGGTGCAGCGGCAGACCCGTGACCTGGCCTTCTCGGACATCGCGGCGCTGCTCGCGGAGCGCGAGGCGATGCTGCACGGCATCCGGGAGGGCGTCGTCGCGCTGGACCGCAGCGGCCGGATCCGGCTCCTCAACGACGAGGCGCAGCGGCTGCTGGGCATCGGCGGCGAGGCCGTCGGCCGGTCCCCCGCCGAGGCGCTCGGCGCCGGACGTACGGCCGATGTACTGGCCGGCCGGGTCACCGGCACCGACCTGCTCACCGTGTGCGGCCAGCGGGTCCTGATCGCCAACCGCATGCCCACCGACGACGGCGGTGCCGTGGCCACCCTGCGCGACCGCACCGAACTGGAGCAGCTCGGCCGCGAACTCGACTCCACGCGCGGCCTCATCGACGCCCTGCGCGCCCAGGACCACGAACACGCCAACCGCATGCACACCCTGCTGGGCCTGCTGGAGCTGGAGATGTACGACGACGCGGTGGAGTACGTCGGTGAGGTCGTCGGCGACCACCGGGCCACCGCGGAACAGATCACCGAACGCATCCCCGACCCGCTGCTCGCCGCCCTGCTGGTCGGCAAGACGACCGTGGCGGCCGAGCGGGGGGTCGCCCTGTGGGTGTCGGACCGGACCCGGCTGCCGGACCGCTTGGTCGATCCCCAGGGGCTGGTCACCATCGTCGGCAACCTGGTCGACAACGCACTGGACGCCGCCGCGGGCACCACGCACGCGCGCGTGGAGGTCGAACTGCGCGCGGAGGGCCGTACCGCGACCCTCAAGGTGCGCGACACCGGTCCCGGGGTGCCGCCCGAGCACCGGGAGGCGGTCTTCACCGAGGGCTGGTCCACCAAGGAGGCCCCGGCCCACCGGCGGCGCGGCATCGGCCTCTCCCTGGTGCGCCGGCTCGCCGAGCGCCAGGGCGGCAGCGCGACGGTCGGCGCGGCGTACGGCGGCGGCGCGGAGTTCACCGTCGTCCTGCCGGAGGCGCTGGCTCCCGCGGAACTGGAACCGGCGCTCACCGCGCCCGTCGACCCCGCCGTCGAGAAGGAAGCCCGATGATCGAGGTCCTGGTCGTGGACGACGACACCCGGGTCGCCCGGGTGAACGCCGCCTACGTGGAGAAGGTGCCGGGCTTCCGTGTCACCGGGGCGGCGCACAGCGCCGGGGACGCGCTGCGTGCCCTGGAGTCGCTCCCCCGCCTCGACCTGGTCCTGCTGGACCACTACCTGCCCGACCGTACGGGCCTGGAGGTCGTCCAGGAGATGCGGCGGCGCGGCCACCCGGCCGACGTGATCATGGTGACGGCGGCGCGGGACGTGGCGACCGTACGCGCGGCGATGCGGCAGGGCGCGTTGCAGTACCTGGTCAAGCCGTTCACCTTCGCTGGGCTGCGCGCCAAACTGGAGGCGTACGCGGAACTGCGCCGGACCCTGGACAGCGGCGGCGAGGCGGAACAGGCCGAGGTCGACCGCATCTTCGGCGCTCTGTCGACCACGTCGGAGCCGGAGCTGCCCAAGGGGCACTCCCCCACCACCGCGGAACTGGTCCGCCAGTGCCTGATGCGGGCCGACGGACCGCTGTCGGCCCAGGAGATCGCCGACCGCACGGGAGTCAGCCGCCAGACCGCCCAGCGCTACCTCAAGCTCCTGGAACGCACCGGCAGAGCCCGCCTGACCCTCAAATACGGCGACGCGGGCCGCCCGGAACACCGCTACCTGTGGGCGACCCGCACCTGAACGCCACCCGTCACCCGCACAACTCTCCCTGCACGTCCGCTCGTCAAACGGCTCCCGCCCCCGTCAGCGACCGCACTTCCGTCTCGGCGTGCCGGGCGGCGTCCGGTGTCTCCCGTGAGGTGACCGTGCCGAGCCAGCCGGCCAGGAAGCCCAGGGGGATCGAGATCAGTCCGGGGTTCTGCAGCGGGAAGTACTGGAAGTCGGCGCCCGGGAACAGCGCGGCGGGGCTGCCCGACACCACGGGCGACACCAGCACGAGCACGACGGCCGGGACCAGGCCGCCGTAGACCGCCCACACCGCGCCGCGGGTGGTGAAGCGGCGCCAGAAGAGCGCGTAGAGCAGCACCGGGAGGTTCGCGGACGCGGCGACGGCGAAGGCGAGGCCCACCAGGAAGGCGACGTTGAGGTCGCGGGCGAGCAGGCCGAGCGCGATGGCGACCGCGCCGACGCCGACGGCGGCGAGACGTGCCACGGCCACCTCGCTGCGCGGCTCCGCGTCATGGCGGCGCAGCGACGCGTACAGGTCATGGGCTACCGACGCCGAGGAGGCCAGCGTGATCCCGGCGACCACCGCGAGGATGGTGGCGAAGGCCACGGCGGCGACGACGGCGAACAGCACCGTCCCCCAGGTGGAGTCCGCACCGCCGCCCAGGTCGAGGGCGAGGAGCGGAACCGCGGTGTTCCCGGCCGCGTTCGACTCCCGGACGGTGCCGGTCCCCACGATCGCGGCGGCTCCGAAGCCCAGCACGATCGTCATCAGGTAGAAACCGCCGATGAGTCCGATCGACCAGATCACCGACCGCCGGGCGGCACGGGCCGTGGGCACGGTGTAGAAGCGGGACAGGATGTGCGGCAGTCCGGCCGTGCCCAGCACCAGGGCGAGCCCGAGGCTGATGAAGTCGAATCGGGAGGTCCAGTCACCGCCGTAGATGAGCCCCGGCGCGAGGAACTTCTCGCCGTGCCCGCTGCGTTCGGCGGCGGTGAGCAGCAGCCGGTTGACGTCGCCGTGGAAGCGGACCAGGACGAGCGCGGTCAGCGCCACCGTACCGCCGAGCAGCAGGACCGCCTTCACGATCTGAATCCAGGTGGTGGCCCGCATCCCTCCCAACGACACATAGACGACCATGAGCGCGCCGACCCCGATGACGGTCCAGGTCCGCGCCGCCTCACCCGTACCACCGAGCAGCAGCGCGACCAGGCTGCCCGCCCCCACCATCTGCGCCACCAGATAGAGAACGGACACGGTGACCGAAGAGGTTCCCGCCGCGATCCGCACCGGACGTTCCCTCATCCGCGCGGCGACCACGTCGGCCAGGGTGAACCGGCCGCAGTTGCGCACCAGTTCGGCGACCAGGAGCAGCACCACCAGCCACGCCACCAGGAAGCCCACCGAATACAGCATCCCGTCGTAGCCGTAGAGGGCGATCAGACCGGAGATGCCGAGGAAGGACGCGGCGGACATGTAGTCACCCGCGATGGCAAAACCATTCTCCATGGGGGAGAAGAGACGGCCGCCCGCGTAGAACTCCTCCGCCGAGCCGCGCCGGTGCCGGCTCACCCAGGTCGTGATCCCCAAGGTGACCGCCACGAACGCGCTGAACAGCAGCAACGCCAGCGTCTGATGCTCCCCCGTCACGGCGCATCGCCCCGGGTCCGGGTCAGTTCCTGTGTCGTCCAGCGCAGGTCCAGCGCCGCCCGGTCCCTGCGCAGCCGGGCGTGCCGGGCGTAGGCCCAGGTGAGCAGGAAGGTGGTGAGGAACTGGCCGAGCCCCGCCAGCATCGCCACGTTCACCGCTCCGGCCACCGGCCGCGCCATCAGCCCCGGTGCCGTCGTCGCCGTCACCACGTAGGCGACGTACCACGCGAAGAAGCCGATCACCGCGGGCACCACGAACCGTCGGTACCGGCTGCGCACCTCCTGGAACGCCGCGCTGCGCTGAACCTCCAGGTAGGCATCGGCCGAGGCCCGCACTCCGTCGTCCGCCGCCGCCGGTCCCGCCGCTCGTCCCGCTGGCCGCACCGGCGCCGCCCGTCCCGCCGGCTCACCCCATCCGGAGGCCGGGGCGTCGTACCAGGGATCGTCGTATCCGGGGCTCGCGGGCGCCCGCGCCGGGACGGGGACCTGACCGGCGCGCCGGCTTCTCGCGCTCCCCGGATCGCCCCGGTCGCCGTGGAGGCGATCGTTGCTCGACTGCATGCCCAAGGATGGGCAGAACGGGAAGATCCCTGACTCTTCTTCCTCTCGCGCTTCACCCCATCAGGTGACTCACTCCACGGTCGGCCCCACCAGCCCCTTCCTGTAGGCGTAACGCACCGCCTGCGCCCGGTCCTTCAGTCCCGTCTTGCCGAACAGGTTGTTGATGTGGGTCTTCACGGTCGCCGTCGACACATGCAGTCTCCGGGCGATCTCCTGGTTGCTGAGCCCCTCGGCGATCAGCACCAGCACCTCCGCCTCCCGGGTGGTGAGTCCGTCGGGCGGGGCGGTCGGCGCCGCCGGTGGGGTCGGTGCGGGATCCGACAGGCGTTCGAGCAGCCGTCGTTGGATGCTCGGTGACAGCCCGGCGTCACCGGACAGCACACTGTGCACGGCCCGGACGATCTCGTCGCCGTCCGCGTCCTTGGTGAGATATCCACGGGCCCCCGCGCTCAGCGCCGGGAACAGCGACTCGTCGTCCGCGTATGTCGTCAGCACCACGACCTGCGTGCCCGGGTACTCGGAGCGGATCCTGCGGGTCGCCTCCACTCCGTCGCAGCGCGGCATCCGCAGGTCCATCAGCACCACGTCCGGGGCGAGTTCGGCGACGAGCCTTACCGCCTCCTCCCCGTCCCCCGCCGCGCCCACGACCTCGACCCCCGGCAGCAGGCCCAGCAGCATCACGATGCCCTCGCGCACGACCGTCTGGTCGTCGGCGACCACCACCCGCGCGGCCTTCCCCCCACCCGTCTGCGTCATACGGGCACCTTCAACGTCACCACGAACCCCTCCTCACCCGGCCCGGCCCGCAGCGAGCCGCCCAGCAGCTCGGCACGCTCCCGCATGCCCAGGAGACCGTATCCGCCTCCGGAGCCGGCCAGTGCGCCGGGCGAGCCACCCGAGTCCCGGACGTCCAGGGTCACCTCGTGCGCGCCGTAGTCGAGCGACACGCGCACCTTGGCGTCCGGGGCGTGCTTGCGGACGTTGGTCATGGCCTCCTGAGCGACTCTGCGTACGGCCTGTGATGCCTCGACGGGCAGCGGTCTGCGATCACCTGTAATGGCGACCTCCGCATCGTCGGCGGCATCGACGAGCTGGGTCAGGAAGTCCTCCAGCGGTGTCAGCTCCCCCCGGAGCGCGGACAGTGCCTGCCGGGTCTCGGTGAGTCCGTCCCGGGCCATGCCCCGTGCCGCCACCACCCGTTCGAGGATCTGCTCCCGGTCGGCGTCCCGTTCGATCAGCAGCCGTGCCGCCTCCAGGTGCACCAACTGGGCCGAGAGGCTGTGCGCCAGCACGTCGTGGATCTCCCGTGCGATCCGGGCCCGCTCCGTGAGCGCCGCCGACTCCGCCTCGGCCGTCCGCGCGGCGCGCTCCTGTGCCAGCAGCCGCCGAGCGTTGCCCCGGGCCTCGGCGTCCAGCCGCAGGACGTATCCGCCCAGGGCCAGCCCCGCTGTCGTGGCGACGGTGGGGAGCCAGGCGTCATGGGTGACCACGGCGTACGAGGCGAGCGCGGCCGCGGTCACCGGCAGGGCGGCCACCAGCGGCAACCGCTGCAACGAGATCACGGCGCAGGCGCACCAGACGACGAGTGTCGGGACTTCGATGCCGGCCGCATGGGCGGCTGCCGCCAGGCCGATGAGTCCGGCGAAGAGGGACACGGACGGCCAGAACCGCTGCGCGCGTGTGGTCCGCAGGACGGCCCGGATCGCGAGGACGGCCAGGACGACGGCCCCCACCGCCCCCGCCGGGGACCACCACCCGTGTCCCCGCGCGCTGGTGGCCGCGCCCCACAGCAGTACCGCCAGGAGCGAGATCCGTACGGCCCAGGCAAGCGGCCGGCGGTGTGCTGGGCGTGGCTCCCGACCGAGTGCCTCCTTGGACGGCCAGCGCGTCCAGACGTTCTCCGTCACACGGGCTCCTTCCAGGCGGGCCGGGCCATGGCGTCACCGTACGCCGTGACCGGAGCACCCACCGGCCCGGTCACCGGTGCGGCGACCGCGATGGAGGTGCGGGCGCGCCAGGCCAGGACTCCGGAGCGGACCAGCAGGGTGCCCGCGAGAGCGAGGAGCGCGGCGGAGGCGTCCTGGTGCACGCCCAGGACGGAGCCGAGCGCGAAGAGCACGACGCGCACTCCGATGCCGACGATCCAGACCGCGACGGTCGCCTTGCTGCCCCTGCTCCACACAGTGCCGTCGGCCTCGGTCCATATGCGGGTGGTCCAGGCCAGGCCCGCCCCGATGACCAGGCCCAGGAGCAGTGCGGTCGCGAGCAGGCCCATCGCCGCGGCGTGGTGCTGAGGGCCGAGGATGCCGGGGTCGCGCAATGCGGCGATGCCCAGGACCGCCGACACGATCCACCAGCGTCTCTCGGCGTTCATCCGGCTGGGACGGAACTGGCGAGCGATCACCAGACCGGCCACAGCGACGATCACCAGCGCGTCTGCGAGCCCGGGCATCACGGCCTCCGTAGGAGAGAAGGGGTGCCGGCGGAGCGTTCTGCCGACGCCTTCGACGCTACGGAAAGCGGCAGGTCACGGGATCGGAGCCAGGGTGGATCACGGGTGGATCGTCACACGGCGGACCTCCACCCACGGGTGGAGAAGGCGTCTGGGCCTCGCAGCGGGAGCCCCGTACGGAACCGCCTGGTCCTCGCAGCGGAAGCCCCGTACAGAGCTTCGCGGGACGGCCCGGGGCGCTCCCCCAAGACCGTCCCGCCCGTCCCGTCTGCCCCGTCCGTCCCGCGTGTCGGCGACTACGCGTCGATGCGCGACCGGTCCAGCGTCGCCGCCGAGTTCGAGATGAACTCCTTGCGGGGGGCGACGTCGTTGCCCATCAGCAGGTCGAAGACCTGCTCGGCGGACTCCAGGTCGGTGAGGTTGATCCGGCGCAGGGTGCGGCGCCGCGGGTCCATGGTCGTCTCGGCCAACTGGTCGGCGTCCATCTCGCCAAGGCCCTTGTAGCGCTGGATGGAGTCCTTGTACCGGATGCCCTTGGTCTGGAACTCCATGAGCTTGTCGCGCAGCTCCCGGTCCGAGTACGTGTAGACGTACTTGTCCTGGCCCTTCTTCGGCTGGACCAGCTCGACGCGGTGCAGCGGCGGCACCGCGGCGAAGACGCGGCCGGCCTCGACCATGGGCCGCATGTAGCGGTGGAAGAGCGTCAGCAGCAGCGTACGGATGTGGGAGCCGTCCACGTCGGCGTCGGTCATCATGATGATCTTGCCGTAGCGCGCCGCGTCGATGTCGAAGGTCCGGCCCGAGCCGGCTCCTATGACCTGGATGATCGCACCGCACTCGGCGTTCTTCAGCATGTCCGACACCGAGGACTTCTGAACGTTGAGGATCTTGCCGCGGATCGGCAGCAGCGCCTGGAACTCGGAGTTCCGGGCGAGCTTGGCGGTGCCCAGCGCGGAGTCGCCCTCGACGATGAACAGCTCGCTGCGGTCGACGTCGTCGCTGCGGCAGTCGGCGAGCTTGGCCGGCAGCGAGGAGGACTCCAGGGCCGTCTTGCGACGCTGGGCGTCCTTGTGCTGGCGGGCGGCGATCCGGGTACGGGCCGCGGCGACGGCCTTCTCCATGACGACCCGCGCCTGCTGGGCGGCGTCCCGCTTGGTGGAGGTCAGGAACGCCTTGAGTTCCTTGGTGACGACGTTGTTCACGATACGGCGGGCCGCGGAGGTGCCGAGCACCTCCTTGGTCTGCCCCTCGAACTGCGGTTCGGCGAGCCGGACCGTGACGACCGCCGTGAGCCCTTCGAGGGCGTCGTCCTTGACGATGTCGTCCTCGGCGACGCGCAGCAGCTTCTTGGCGCGCAGCACCTCGTTCATCGTCTTGGTGACGGCCTGCTCGAAGCCGGCCACATGGGTGCCGCCCTTGGGCGTGGCGATGATGTTGACGAACGACCTGACCGTCGTGTCGTAGCCGGTCCCCCAGCGCAGCGCGACGTCGACGCCCAGTTCGCGGGTGACCTCGGTCGGGGTCATCTGGCCGCGGTCGTCCAGGACGGGGACGGTCTCCTTGAAGGTGCCCTGCCCGGTGAAGCGGAGCACATCGCAGATGGGCCTGTCGGTGGCGAGGAACTCGCAGAACTCGCTGATGCCGCCGTCGAAGCGGAAGGACTCCTCGCCCTTGCTGCCGCCCTCGCCGAGGCCGTACTCGTCGCGGACGACGATGGTCAGGCCGGGCACCAGGAACGCGGTCTGGCGGGCGCGCTGGTGCAGGTTGTCCAGGGAGAGCTTGGCGTCCTTGAGGAAGATCTGCCGGTCGGCCCAGTACCGCACGCGCGTGCCGGTGCGCGTCTTGGGGATCTTCTTGGCCTTGCGCAGCCCGCTCTTGGCCTCGAACCCGGCGTCGGGTCCCGCGGCGGCGAAGGCGCCGGGCACGCCGCGCCGGAAGCTGATGACGTGGGTGTGCCCGTCACGGTCCACCTCGACGTCCAGACGCGCGGAGAGGGCGTTCACCACGGAGGCGCCGACGCCGTGCAGACCACCGGAAGCGGCGTACGAGCCGCCGCCGAACTTGCCGCCGGCGTGCAGCTTGGTCATGACGACCTCGACGCCGGACAGGCCGGTCTTGGGCTCGACGTCCACGGGGATGCCGCGGCCGTTGTCCCGGACCTCCACCGAGCCGTCGTCGTGGAGGATGACCTCGATGTGGTCGCAGTAGCCGCCGAGGGCCTCGTCGACGGAGTTGTCGATGATCTCCCAGAGGCAGTGCATCAGGCCGCGGCTGTCCGTGGACCCGATGTACATGCCAGGGCGCTTGCGCACGGCTTCGAGCCCCTCGAGGACGAGCAGGTGCCGCGCGGTGTAGTTGGAACCGTCCCGGTCTGCTCCTGCCAGCAGAGCTGTGGACGGCACGGACGTCTCGGCGGTCACGCGGTTCGCTCCTCGCTGAATTTCAGATGGGGCCCTGGTGGGTAAGGGCGCGGGGTCTTTCACCGGTCAGAGGGTACCGATGCCTGGTAGAGCCGTTGTCACGCCACCCTCGTCGACGGCTCAGCCTAGTCCACAGTCGCATGCGTGTTCGATCCTTCGATGGAGTGAAGTACACATCACGTTCCCTTCGAGGCATGAACCATTTAGGCTCCGGGCACGTCCTCTTGAACAAACCGGCAACCCAGCCGGCCGGGACTACTGACACTGACCGACAGCGCGAACCCGTACGACACATAGACACGCAATACGGCACATTCGCCGCCAACCGGCAACAGCCAGCCTCCTCGGGAAGTTTTTTTCGAGGAAATGCCACGAGCGGGAACGTTTTGGGGCTGGTTGGATGTTGACCCTGGTACGACAGCTCGTCGAGCTAGAGAAGAGGCGACGTGACTACTGTTCTGACTTCCGCGAGCCCGCTGACGGCCGCTGACCGATGCGACCGTTGCGGCGCCCAGGCGTACCTGCGCGTCGTCCTGCTGAGCGGCGGAGAACTGCTCTTCTGCGCCCACCACGGGCGCAAGTTCGAGCCGGAACTCAAGAAGATCGCCGCTGAGATACAGGACGAGACCGAGCGCCTGACCGCCGACCAGACAAGCGCCCCCGAAGAAGAGCGCTGATATATCGCGTCCCACGACGAGCGAACCCGGCACAGGCCGGGAACCAGGGCGGCCCCCTCCACACCCGGAGGGAGCCGCCCTCGCTCATGCCCCAGCGGGCCTCAGACCGCCCCTGGCCGCCCGTGTGACGCCCTAGGAGGCCGCGTCGGCCCCGCCGTCCCACCCGAGGGTCCGCAGGACGGCGGACAGGCGCGTGTAGACCCCCGGACTGCCCGGCCGGCCGCACTCGCCGCCCCAGGAGACGAGGCCGATGAGCTTCCCGCCGGCCACCAGCGGCCCGCCGCTGTCCCCCTGGCAGGCGTCCCGGCCGCCGTGCTCCTCGCCCGCGCAGAGCATCGTGTCGGGGCGGTACTGGCCCACCTCACCGCCCGGATACGCCTGCTCACAGACGGAATCGGACAGTACGCGCACGCGTGCCGCGTGCAGGGTCGTCGGGTAGTCGCCGGCGCCCGAGGTGTCCCCCCACCCGTAGACGACGGCCGCCGTGCCGGGCTCGTAGGCGGGATCACCGGCGGGCGCCATGGCTATGGCGGAGCCGGGCGGCAGCGCCTCGCCCAGAGTGAGCACGGCGAAGTCGCCGGTGTTGGCCACGTCGTCGTGTCCGGGGTTCACCCAGATGTCACGGACCGCGATCTCGCGCCCCTCCCCCGAGAGGAGGTCGCCGCGCCCCGCGACGACCTTCAGGTCACGTACCTGCTCGGGTGGCCCGCCCAGGGCTTCCGCGCCCAGGCAGTGCGCCGCCGTCAGCACGGTGGTCCGGCCGACGGCCACTCCCCCGCAGAACTGCCCCGCCCTCGTACCCCCGAACCGGTCACGGCTGGTCAGGGCCACCGTCCACGGACTCTCGGACACCTCGACGGGAAAGCCTCCGACGACAACGCTGTCGGCGGACGCGGGGGCGGCGGACATCAGCGGTATGACGGTCGCGGCGACCGCCAGGGCCAACGGCCGGGCCAGTGCCCGAGCAGAAGGGTGGCGCATGCAGACTCCTCACTCTGGGTGCCGATGAGACACCCAGAGTGATCCAATTGGCGGCACCCCGCACCCCCGGACCGGCGGCGGTGTCCGCACGGACACGCGTGAAGGCCCGGTCCCCCACGGGGAACCGGGCCTTGCCGGCCGTACGGGCGTGACCTAGTCGAGGTAGTCGCGCAGCACCTGGGAACGCGACGGGTGGCGCAGCTTCGACATGGTCTTGGACTCGATCTGGCGGATGCGCTCGCGGGTGACGCCGTACACCTTGCCGATCTCGTCGAGGGTCTTCGGCTGACCGTCGGTGAGACCGAAGCGCATGGACACGACGCCCGCCTCGCGCTCGGAGAGGGTGTCCAGGACGGAGTGCAACTGCTCCTGGAGGAGCGTGAAGCTGACCGCGTCGGCCGGGACGACCGCCTCGGAGTCCTCGATGAGGTCACCGAACTCGCTGTCGCCGTCCTCGCCCAGCGGGGTGTGCAGCGAGATCGGCTCACGGCCGTACTTCTGGACCTCGATGACCTTCTCGGGGGTCATGTCGAGTTCCTTGGCCAGCTCCTCCGGGGTGGGCTCGCGGCCCAGGTCCTGGAGCATCTGGCGCTGCACGCGCGCGAGCTTGTTGATGACCTCGACCATGTGCACCGGGATACGGATGGTGCGGGCCTGGTCGGCCATCGCGCGGGTGATCGCCTGACGGATCCACCAGGTGGCGTACGTGGAGAACTTGTAGCCCTTGGTGTAGTCGAACTTCTCGACCGCGCGGATCAGACCGAGGTTGCCCTCCTGGATGAGGTCCAGGAAGAGCATGCCGCGGCCGGTGTAGCGCTTGGCCAGGGAGACCACCAGGCGGAGGTTGGCCTCCAGGAGGTGGTTCTTGGCGCGGCGCCCGTCCTCGGCGATGATCTCCAGCTCGCGCTTGAGCTTCGGGGCGAGCTTGTCGGCGTTGGCCAGCTTGTCCTCGGCGAACAGACCGGCCTCGATGCGCTTGGCGAGTTCGACCTCCTGCTCGGCGTTGAGCAGCGGGACCTTGCCGATCTGCTTGAGGTAGTCCTTGACCGGGTCGGCGGTGGCACCGGCCGCGGCGACCTGCTGGGCCGGCGCGTCGTCCTCGTCCTCGTCGGACAGCACGAAGCCGGCGTTCTCGGTGCCCTCGGGCTCGTCGGCGACCTTGGTGTCCTCCAGCACCTCTTCCTCGAGGAGCTCGGCGTCGTCCTTCTTGCCCGTGGTCTTCTTGGCCACCGTCTTCTTCGCGGTGGCGGTCTTCTTGGCGGCCGCCTTCTTGGCGGTCGTCTTCTTCGCGGCCGCCTTCCTGGCAGGCGTCTCGTCCTCGGCGGCGGGGTCGGCGGCGGGCGCTGCCGGGGTGGCGGCGGTGGCGGTCTTCCGGGTGGCCACCGTCTTCGCCGCGACCGTCTTGGTGGCGGTGCGCTTGGCGGGGCTCTTCGCTGCGACGCTCTTTCGGGTGCGCTTGGGCTCTGCGGCACTGACCATCAGCGTCACACCCTCTTCCTCGAGGATCTGGTTGAGGCTGCGCAGTACGTTCTTCCACTGAGTGGCCGGAATCTGGTCAGCTTCGAAGGCCCGACGCACGTCATCGCCGGCGATCTGCCCCTCAGCCTTTCCCCGCTCAATGAGCGCCATGACAGAGACGGACTCGGCGATCTCCGGCGGGAGCGTACGGGATGTGCTGGCCGACACGAACAACCTCTCGGAACGTTGAAAACGGCTTCCGGCCCCGTCCATGGTGGACAGGAGCCGACCGCCGGCTTGGGGATGGGCCGACGGCGCGGGCGGGGGCCGGGAGATGCACAGCGCCGTGAACGGCGTCCGTATTCCCTCCTCGGCTGTCACCTCTTAGGTCATCGCGTTGTTTCCGCGAGCGTTACGCCCAATCCGCGTGGCCCGAGTCACACCCCGTAAGCGCTCATCAGTGCTCAAACGCGTACAAACGTGATCGTCGATGATGACGGCCCGAGCAGGCCGGGGAGCTGTGTGATCACACCACCGGACCCCGCAGGGCCGTGGCGGCGCTGCGGGGTCGACGGCCGCGACGAACCGGCCGGGCGTCGCCACAGGAGGGGGTGGCCCGCCCGGCCCGCGCCGCTTCGGTGGGGCGGTCAGTGCTCACGCGGGGCGGGCACCACGCGCTCCACCTCCGGGTGGACGGTCAGCAGTTGGCGCATGGCCGTCTCGGCCGCGCCGCCGTCACCCGCGGCCAGCGCGTCGGCGATCCGGGCGTGCTGCGCCAGCGACGCCTCGGTCGGCCGGTCACAGCCGGCGACCGGGCCGCCGGAGACCTGGAGGGCGGCGGACACGATGCCGGAGAGGTGCTCCAGCATGCGGTTGCCCGCGACCTGGATCAGCAGGGAGTGGAACTCGGCATCGGCGCGGGCGAAGGTGAGCGCGTCGCCCTGGCCCATGGCGTGGCCCATGATCCCGACCATGTCGGTAAGGCGCTGCTGCACGTCTTCGCGCCCGTGCCCGGCGGCGAGGCGCGCGGCCAGCGGCTCGATCGTCCAGCGCAGCTCGCTCAGCTCCCGCCGCTGGTCATCGCGCTGCGGTCCGAACGCCCGCCATTCGATGATGTCCGGGTCGAGGAGGTTCCAGTCACTGACGGGACGCACGCGCGTGCCGACGTTCGGCCGGGCGCTCACCAGGCCCTTGGCCTCCAGCACGCGCAGCGACTCGCGGACGACGGTACGGGACACCTCGAAACGCTGGCCGATCTCCTCCGGCACCAGCGGGCGGTCGGCACCCAGGTCGCCCGAAACGATCATCTGGCCGAGCTGCTGGACGAGTTGCCCGTGCAGCCCGCGTCCGCGGCTGCCCGCGGCACGCCGGCCCACGCGGCCCAGCTCCGAGTCCGCCCCTTCCCAGGCGGGGATTCCGACGCGGTCGACGGCGGGCGCCTCGGCGTAGGGGTAGCGGTCGAGTTCGCCCGGGTTCGCGAGGCCGGAATCGGCGGAGCGGGCGGCGGTCATCATGGTGTGCGCAAGGGTACTCACGCATCCTTTGTCGGCGCTGTTCCCAACTCCCTTGAGGTCTTTGGTGAAAAGCACACGAAAGGGTGATCGATCACCCCGTCGCAATTGACGCCTTATCGGAAAGAAATGGGCTTTCCCCGGGGAGTTGCGCACAGGGCCGGACCGGGAGGTCACGGAGGGTGGTCATCGGACCCTGCCGCGCAGGGTCGTCACCAGATACGCACAGAGCAGGGTGGCCAGGGACAACATCAGCGCACTGCCGACGGGTTGGGCGAGCGCGAGCATCACGGCCTCCACGTACCGCTCCCCGCCGAAGGGCCACTGCGTCAGGAGCACTTCGCGCAGCCGCAGCGGGAAGTCCGCCGCGGTCCGCACGGAGTGGCCCTCCCAGACCGCTTGTACGAGGGGCACGACGAGGACGGGTACGGCGACCACGGCCGCCAGCCCGGCCGTGGTCGACCGGAAGACGCCCGCCGCCAGCACACCGGCCCAGGCGCAGCCGACCACCAGGCAGATCCAACCGGCACCGAGCGTCGGCCAGTCAGCGGGAACCTCCGCGAGGTCCCGTCCGTAGAACAGGTAGAGCACCTGGGCGTCGCAGCCCACCGTGAGGACTGCCAGCAGCAGCGCGGTGGCCGCCGCGACCAGGAGTTTCGCGGTCAGCAGCCCCAGTCTGCGGGGCACCGTGCCGCGGTCCGCCGCCAGCGCGGGGTGGCGGAACTCGTCCCCGAAGGCGAGCGCGCCCAGCAGTCCCGCCCCGAGCGCCGCGGGCGGAAGAGGCAGCTCTCGCGGCCACGCGGCGAGCAGCCGCGGCTGCGGAGTGTGACCGACGCGGGCCAGGAGTACGGCGGTGACGGCGGAGGCGACGAGCACGACGGCCCCGGTGACGAACCCGGTGGCGATCCCGACCGCGCGGCGGAACTCGTAGCGGAGGGGACGCAGGGGGCTGGGGGCGGAGCGGACGGAGATGGGGGGCGGGAGGGGGGAGGAGGCACCGGGAGCCGGGACGGCGGGGTTGAACGGGCCGGGTGTGTGCAGGGGCTCGGGTGATTGCTGAGGCTGAAGCGTCTGGTGTGTCTTCTGGGACGCGCGGGACGGCTGGGGTTTCGGGAGGCCGTCCGTGGGTGGCTCCGGGGCAGCGGACGTGGGTGCCGGCGTCGAAGGCTCGTGCGGGCCGCCTGTGAGTGCCTTGGGGGCGGCGGCGGACGAGGGCGCCGTCTGCGTCGAGGGTTCGCGCGGGCCGGCTGTGGGTGACCGCGGGGCGACGAAGGAGGGTGCCTGCGTCGGAGGCTCGTGCGGGCCGCCTGTGGACGGCTGCGGGGCGGCGGAGGATCGGGCCTGCGCCGCCCGGGCCTGTGGCACCCCGGCACCCGGGCCCATGTCCCCCGTCTCGTCGGCCAGTTGGTGCACGGGAACGCCGTTCCGGAAGGCGACTTCGCCGACGTCGGCGCATGTACTGCCGTACACGGAGAGGCGGTTGCCGCCCTCGCGGACCACCTCGATGGAACGGTGCGTGGTGCGGGCCTCCTTGGCGAGGAGGGCGGCGAGGCGTGTGGCGTGCGGGGTGCGGACGGCGACGCGGGGGCGGAGCCGGGTGCGGGAGAAGTCGGCGGCTTCCTGGTCGGCGACGAGCCTGCCCCGCTCCAGGGTCACCACGCGGTCGGCGGTGCGCGCGGTTTCCTTCGGGTCGGCCGTGGCGTACAGGACGGTGCCGCCCTGGGTGGCGTACGCGCGCAGGGCGTCGTGCAGCCAGCGGCTCTCGGAGGTGGACAGGCCGCCCGCCGGGTCGTCGAGCACGAGCGTGTGCGGATCGGCGAGCAGGGCGCAGGCCAGGCCGAGGCGGCGGTCCGTGCCGCGGGACAGGCTGCCGAGGCGTTCGTCGCGCAGGCTCACGAGTCCGACGGCTTCCAGGATCTCGTCGGCGCGGCGGATCGGGGCTCCCGCCGCCGCGCACAGCATGCGCAGATGTCCGCGGACCGTACGGCCCGGGTGTCCGGGTACCTCGCCCAGCAGGACGCCGACTTCCCGGGACGGGTAGGCGATGCGATGCAGGGGGCGGCCTCTGAAGTGGGTGACGCCACGGCCGCGTTGCAGTTCGAGCATGAGTCTCAGCACTGTCGTCTTGCCGGCGCCCGGGGCTCCGAGCAGTGCGGTGACGCGGCCCGCGTGCGCCTCGAAGGAGACGTCGTCGACGGCGGGCGGAAGCTCTTTGCGAGGGTTGCTGGTCAGTCCGATGGCCTGGATCACCCGCAGCAAGATAGCGCGGTATGTCCGGTTTTGCGGGCACCGCAGGGCCCGCATCGCCGGGGCGCGGGCCGGTGCTGCGGGGTCTGTGCCCGACGGTTGCTGCTCTCGTCGGTCTCGGGGGGCGGTCTGGGAGGTCTCGGGGGATCTCGGGGGCGGTTTCTCGTGATCGGTCGTCAGCCGTCGATCGCTGGTCGTACCGGTCGTCGGTCGCCGGTCATCGGGTGGCGGTTACTGGTCGTCGGCTGTCGATCATTGGCCATCGACTGTCAGTCGTTGATCGTTGATCGTCAGTTGCTGATCGCCAGTTCTTGGTCGACGGTTGCTGGTTCCTGATTGCTGGTTGCTGGTTGCTGGTTGCTGGTCCCTTGCCGCTGTCCGAGTCGTTCGGGGTACATGGGGGCAGTACCGACGCCCCGGTACGTCGCGTCAGACCTCGGGGCGCAGCATGGGCGGGTTGAGCAGCGTCGCGCCGCCGGCGCGGAAGAGTTGGGCCGGGCGGCCTCCCTGGCGTGTGGTGGTCCCTCCGGTGGGGACGAGGAACCCCGGGGTGCCCGTGACCTTCCGGTGGAAGTTGCGCGGGTCGAGCGCCACGCCCCAGACCGCCTCGTAGACGCGGCGCAGCTCGCCGACGGTGAACTCGGGCGGGCAGAACGCCGTGGCCAGCGAGGAGTATTCGATCTTGGAGCGGGCTCGTTCCACGCCGTCGGCGAGGATCTGGGCGTGGTCGAAGGCCAGGGGTGCCACGGGTTCGCCGTCGCGGCCGTATCCGGCCTGCTCCAACAGTTCCTCGACCGGTGCCCAGCGGGCGTTGCTCGCGTCGCCGCCCGCGCGCGGCGCGGGGAGGTCGGGAGCGAGAGCGAGGTGGGCGACGCTCACCACCCGCATCCTGGGGTCGCGCTTGGGGTCGCCGTACGTCGCCAACTGTTCGAGGTGGGCTCCGTTGTCCTGCACGGGCACCGCGGGGTCGTGGACGCACAGTCCCGTCTCCTCGGCCAGTTCGCGTGCCGCGGCCTGCGCCAGGTCCTCGTCGGCCCGGACGAAGCCGCCGGGGAGGGCCCAGCGTCCCTGATACGGCGCCTCGCCCCTGCGCACCGCCAGCGCGCACAGGGAATGACGGCGCACGGTCAGCACGACCAGGTCCACGGTGACGGCGAAAGGCGGAAAGGCTGACGGGTCGTAGGGCATGCCGCGATCATAGTCGTCTGCCTGACGATAAACACGTCGTTCGGCAGCACCGCCGGTGGGTGGCCCGCCGATGACCGGCATGTTTCGCATCCCCTGTTCCGAGCCTCCGGGCGGTGCTGTGTCAGCGCAGGTCATACCCCCAGTTGCAGCCCGTCGGCGGCCTCCTCGACCATGGCCAGTCCGAGTCTGCTGACCCGTACGGAGAAGGACGCGCCCGCGACTCTCAGCCCGGTGAGGGCGATCTCACCCAGGGGGGCGCTGCGCACCGGGCGCAGGGTGACCGTGCCGGCGGGGGCGTCCGGGCGGATGCCGGCGAGGGCGGTCAGCAGGAGGACGCCGCTTGCCGCAGTGGTGGCGGCGGGGCGGCAGGCAGCGGGGTGCGGCAGGGGGGCGCTGCCGTCGGTGCGCTGTTCTCCCGCGTACATCTCGGGCAGCCGGTGGCCGAACGCCTCGGCCGCTGCGAGGACGCCGCGCAGCAGCGCGCCCGCCTCCTTCTCGTAGCCGGCGGCGGCCAGTCCCGCCACCGCGATCGCCGTCTCGTGGACCCGCACGGCGCCCGAGCGGTGGCCGAACGGGTTGTAGCCGGCCTCCTTGACGCCGAGGCTCCGCAGTCCCCAGCCGGAGTCCATGGCCGGGGTTCCCAGCAGCCGGGCGAGGTGGTCGGTCTGCCTCTTGTCCAGCAGGCCCAGGGCGTGCGCACCTCCGCCCAGCAATCCGGTGTCGAGGAGGTGAGCCGCCGTCGAGCTGAGGTGGGGCACGGGGCGTCCGTCCTGGGCGCGGGCGGCGGCGGGTCGGCCGCCACCGGGGTCGCTGATCCAGAAGTCGCGCCGGAAGACGGTCCGCAGTTCGCTCGCCCACTGCCGCAGTCCGGCACCGCCCGGTCTGCCGTGGGCGTCGAGCAGATCGGCGCCGAGCAGGGCTGCCCGGTGGGCGTGGGCCTGCGTGTCGCAGCGGGCGGGGCCGCCGGGGTGTGGATCGTGCACATAGGTGCCGTCGCCCACGGTGGTGCGCAGCCAGGTCAGGCAGCGCTCGGCCGCCGGGAGCAGTTCTCCCGTGTCCTGCTCCGGTAGTCCCCAGCGACGGGCTTCCGCGAGGAGGACGGGGAAGAGCAAGGTGGCCTCGATGCCGGTACAACCAGGTGGCAGGTGCGGGCCGGCATCGCGTCGGGCCCCCGGGATCATGCCGTACCGCGGTCCTGGGGTGGAGATCTGCGCGCGGGCGAGGATACGAAGGGTGCCGGCGGCGAGGCGGGTGCCGAGGGGCAGCGTCATACGAGCGGCGGTGAGTGCCTCGGCAGGGGACAGACCGCAACGCCATGGTGCGCCGGCCGCCAGATGAACGTCGGCTCGGTGGGTGGGGTCCCGCAGGAGCAGGGCCCGGAGGTCCTCGACGCTCGTGCGCAGGAGCGCCCGCGCCCGGGGGTCGTCGCCCGTCGCCTCCGGCAGGGAGAACGGGCTGGTCGCCGCACGCCCCACGGCCCGTACCGGTTCCGCCCCGTCCGGTCGAACTCTCAGCTCCAAGCAGAAGCTGCCGCCGGGTGGCAGGGTGAACTCCCAGCGCAGCAGTCCGGCCGAGGCAAGCGCGTCGGCGGGCGGCGGGTCGGCTGTGACGGACGAGGTTCCCGCGGGGCCGGACCATCGCAGACCCGATGCGTGGACCGTCGCCGGTCGTTCGGGCAGATCGGCGCCCGCCGCGATCGCGCCCAGGTCGGCCAGGTCGGTGCCGAGGGCCACTTCGACCGGTAACCGCAGGGGGCGTTGCGTCCAGTTGCGCAGCGTGATCCGCTCCGTGCCGTCCGCGTGGCGGATCCGCTCGATCATCACGTCCGGGTCCGGTGCCGACGGCGAGGTCACCCGCAGGGTCCCGACGAAGCGGGCACGGTCGGCGGCGGTCATCCGGGCCTGCACGGGGACGGGTTCCCGCCCGCCGATGAGGAGCCGGCACCGGGAGAGCAGCCGCACGCCCGCGCGGTAGAACCCTTCCAGACCGCGGCCGGTCAGTTGTCCCTGTTCCGTGGAGATGGCCAGGCCGGGAAGAGCGACACAGACCATGCCGAGGTGGGTGGGCGGTAGGTCACCGGACCTGCGGGGCGCCGGAGGGTGCTCGGCCGGTCCACGGGTCAGGTCACGCTGTCGGCCGGTCGGACCCCCGGCCGGCCCACGGGGCAGAGGAGCACCGCTCATGGCAGACCTTGGGTCGTCGGCGCCGTTCGGCGGAGTCGGCTGATGCATGGGAGGGCTTCCTCTGCGCTCGATACGCCTCGGGCAGAAGCGGGACCGGGTGCGGGCTCCGGAGCCGCGGGAGCGGTGCGGCAGCAGGGCCCGTACGGGCGCTCCGCCACTCAGGTGAACGGAGCCGATGTCCTTCGAGTCACGCCCGCGTCCGGATACCCGGCGGAGAATCCGGCCGATCCGGACGGCCCTCGTCAGCAGCGGGCGCCGCTCATGTCGTGTCGTCGGCGCAGCCGAGGGCTGGGCGCCGGTCGGGCGGGCGGGCCCGCGCTGGACCGGCGGGCGTTCCGCAGGGAGCGCGGTCACTCCTCGCTCCCGGGGTGTTCCGCGCCGTGCGTCCCCGGGTGGGCGTCCCGTCGGGTGCCTTCTCCCTTGGACGCGGCACGTGGACGCGTCGTACGGCCGGTCGGCGTGCCACCCGGACGCGCGCTACCGGCGGGAGCGTGCGGGCGCACGGTGTTCGTCCCCGGCTCCCGGCCTCGTCGTACTCCAGGTACTCCGGGGCGATGGCGGTTGTCAGCCGGGGCTGCCGTACGGGTGCGTCGACGACGGGTGCCGGGGACCACATCGGACGCCAGAAGTCGGGGATTCTCTGCGCCGGGGGCCGGCTCGGACACCGGGGGTTTTCCTGTGCCGGGGGCCACCTCGGACACCGGAGGTTTCCCTGCGCCGGGGGCCGGCTCGGACACCGGAGGTTTCCCTGCGCCGGGGGCCGGCTCGATCGCGGGAGCCGCCGCTCCCTGGGCATCTTCCGCCTCCTCGGCACCGCTCCGGAGCCGGTCTCCCCGCGCCGCGCGCAGACAGTGACGTACCGCTTCCGGGTCGAGTCCCTCGTTGCACGCCTGGTGCAGCAGACGGGCGAAGAGGTACTCGGGGTCCGCGCCCATGGCCATGGCCAGCGCTTCGCGGGCTTCCAGTTCGTCTCCGGCGGACCAGGCGACCCAGCCCGCCAGGGTGAGGGGCGCGGCCGCGTGCTCGCCGTACGAACCGACGCAGCGGCGGGCCAGCGCGCGCCACAGGCGCAGGGCCGGGCCGGCCTCGTCGGCCTCCATCCACTCGGCCGCGCGGTCGCGCGTGGTGCGGTCCTGCAGCCCGATGATCAGCTTCGCGGCCTCGTCGTGGTCCAGCAGCCCGTCGTCGCGAACGTCCGACTCCGCCGCGCCCACCAGGAACGGGGCTTCGCCCAGCCGCTTCATGACACGGTCCGCCAATGCCAGGGTCTCCCGCGCCACGTCCGCGCCCTCCTGCTCGCCGAGCATGCGGGGGATCAGCGCCAGGCCGGCCCGGTCCAGGGCGGCCTGCTGTTCCGCGGCGAAGTCGTCCCGGGGCAGCAGCCTGGCCCGCAGTTCGCGGAGGGTGCCTCGCACTTGGATGCCCGCGTACGTGGCGGCCGCCGCCAGCACGGACGTACCCGGCAGGCCCATCGGGACCCCCTCGGCCGGGCAGCACGACCGGTCGTCGCAGCAGTACGACCAGAAGCGTCCGTCGGAGATGCACAGGGCTTCGACCACCGGGACGTCGAAGGTGCCGCACTCGACGCGGAGCTTCTGTGCCAGCGGCCGCAGCCGGGACATCACCTGCCGGCCCGTTTCCCCCTTCGAAGGTTCCTGGCAGAGGTAGGCGACCATCTGCTCGGGCCGGGCGCCCCTGCGTTCACTGCCGGTCACCAGACCGTGCACCAGTTGCCGGGCCGCGGAGTCCCAGTCGTCCGGGTTCGCGGGTACGCCGAGGCGGGCCCGGCCGCCGAAGCGGCCTCGTCCGTCCCGGTCGTGCAGCGCGACCAGGACGATGCTGTCCTCCGGGCGGTAGCCGAGGAGGTAGGGAAGGGCGTCGGCCAGTTCGGCCGGGGTGCGCAGGGTGATCCGGTGTTCGTCGGTGTGACCGTCGTAGGCGGTGTGTGCGAGGCTGTCCGGGCGCTGACCTCGGCCGATGCCGCCGTCGTCGCCGTTGTCGGAGGGTCCTGTCGTTTCGCTGTGATGCGTCATGGCCCGACGATCTCGCGGATCACGAGATTCCGCTTCGCCCTGTGGATAACTCCGATCAGGGACACGACACCTGGCGCGGCGACCGGCACGGCACCGGGTCCGGGCGGGGCACGGCACCGGGTCCGGACGGGGCAGGGCACCGGAGATGTGAGGCCCCGCGAGACCTCTCTCGTCGCGCCGTCCGACCGCTGCCCGACCGCCTTCCGCCCGTCGCTCGACTACGATCCGTGCCCGTTTGTCAGTGCCGTGCTGTTGTATGGGACGCATGGAGCACACGAGCAACGCGGACCTCCGGTCGGCCGCGGACACGGTCCTCGCCCGCCTCGTCGGGGACGCCTCCGGCGCGGCCCGGCTGCGCGAGGACCAGTGGCGGGCGATCGAGGCGCTGGTCGCCGACCGGCGCCGGGCCCTGGTGGTCCAGCGCACCGGCTGGGGCAAGTCCGCGGTCTACTTCGTGGCCACGGCCCTGCTGCGGGCCCGGGGCAGCGGCCCGACCGTGATCGTCTCCCCCTTGCTCGCGCTGATGCGCAACCAGGTCGAGTCCGCGGCCCGGGCCGGCATCCACGCCCGGACCATCAACTCGTCCAACACCGAGGAGTGGGACGCGGTGCAGGACGAGATCGCCGCGGGAGAGGTCGACGTCCTGCTGGTGAGTCCGGAGCGGCTCAACAACCCGGACTTCCGTGACCAGGTGCTGCCGAAGCTGGCTGCCGCGACCGGCCTCCTCGTGGTGGACGAGGCCCACTGCATCTCCGACTGGGGCCACGACTTCCGCCCGGACTACCGGCGCCTGCGCACCATGCTCGCCGATCTGCCGGCCGGCGTGCCGGTCCTGGCGACCACCGCCACCGCCAACGCGCGCGTGACCGCCGACATCGCCGAGCAGCTCGGTACGGGTGGCACCTCGGACGCCCTGGTGCTGCGCGGACCGCTGGACCGGGAGAGCCTCAGCCTGGCCGTGCTGCGCCTGCCGGACGCCCCGGCGCGCATGGCCTGGCTGGCCGATCACCTCCACGAGCTGCCAGGCTCGGGGATCATCTACACGCTCACCGTGGCCGCCGCCGAGGAGGTCACCGCCTTCCTGCGCCGACGCGGACACACGGTCACCGCCTACACCGGCAAGACCGAGAACGCGGACCGGCAGCAGGCCGAGGAAGACCTCCTGGCGAACCGGGTCAAGGCGCTGGTCGCCACCTCGGCGCTCGGCATGGGCTTCGACAAACCGGACCTGGGTTTCGTGGTGCACCTCGGCTCGCCCTCCTCCCCCATCGCCTACTACCAGCAGGTCGGCCGTGCGGGACGCGGCGTCGAACACGCCGAGGTGCTGCTCCTGCCGGGGAAGGAGGACGAGGCGATCTGGGAGTACTTCGCCTCACTCGCCTTTCCCCCCGAGGACCTGGTGCGGCGCACGCTCGACATCCTCGCCCGCGCGGATCGCCCCATGTCGCTGCCCGCGCTGGAACCCCTGGTGGAGCTGCGCCGCTCCCGCCTGGAGACCATGCTCAAGGTCCTCGACGTCGACGGTGCGGTGAAGCGCGTCAAGGGCGGCTGGATCGCCACCGGACAGCCGTGGACCTACGACGCCGAGCGGTACGAGTGGGTCGCGCGGCAGCGCAAGGCCGAGCAGCAGGCGATGCGCGACTACGTGTCGGCACCGGGCTGCCGGATGGAGTTCCTGCAGCGGCAACTGGACGACGAGGGCGCCAAGCCCTGCGGCCGCTGTGACAACTGCGCCGGCCCGCGCTTCACCGCCGAGACGTCCGCCGACGCGCTCGGCGCCGCTCGCGCCGATCTGGTCCGGGCGGGCGTCGAGGTGGAGCCGCGCCGCATGTGGCCCACCGGCCTGCCCGCGATCGGCGTCGACCTGAAGGGCCGTATCCCGGCCGGTGAACAGGCGGCGCCCGGCCGCGCCCTGGGGCGACTGTCCGACATCGGCTGGGGCAACCGGCTGCGGCCCATGCTGGCGCCCCAGGCTCCCGACGGCCCGGTACCGGACGACGTGGCCAAGGCCGTCGTCGGAGTCCTGGCGGACTGGGCGAAGGCTCCCGACGGCTGGGTTTCGGGGGCGCCGGACAGCAGGCCACGACCGGTCGGTGTCGTCAGCGTCCCCTCACGCACCCGTCCGCAACTGATCGACTCCCTCGCGGCCCGCATCGCCGAGATCGGCCGGCTGCCGCTGCTGGGTTCGCTCGCGTACGCGGGCGACGCGCCCCGGATGTCCCGCAGCAACAGCGCCCAGCGACTCAAGGCGCTCGACGGGGCGCTGACCGTGCCGCCCGCCCTCGCCTCGGCACTGGCCGAGCAGCGCGGACCGGTGCTGCTGGTGGACGACTACACCGAGACCGGCTGGACCCTCGCCGTCGCGGCCCGGCTGCTCCGCCGTGCCGGCGCCCAGGAGGTGCTGCCACTGGTCCTGGCGGTACAGGGCTGATTCCCGAGGGCTCCTGCACCGGGTGATGGATGGACGAAGCCGGGAACTCGATGACGTGTCGAAGATGTCCCTACCGAATGTCCCTACCGAATGTCCGTACCAGATGTCCGTACCCGAATGGCCGTACCCGGAGGCGCATGCGTCGTGTGCAGACACCCTGGGTAGGGATATAAAACGCGGATCGTCCGATAACGGTCGACCGTCCCAATTGCTCGTTGCCGCAACCAAGTTCGACAGGAAGAATTGAAGTCCGCTCCCCGCACGGCTCGTCCGTGATCCGGCAGGGCTTCACTGCGGTGCGCGCTCCCCCGAATCCGACCCTGCCCGCAGAGTGGGCGCGTAGCCGAAGGGAGAAACGTGACCTTCGGATTCGCTCCGTCCCCAGCGGCGTCGCTGTCGTCGTCCGCCGCTTCCGCCACCCGAGTGCTCGAACCGGCGGAGTGGGCCGCTGCCGGCATCCCGCTGTTGCGCAACCCCCGGGAGGTCGTCAGCGGACTGCACTCCCGGCACCGTCCCCGGCCGGCCACGGCGATCGTCGCCGTACTGGACCCTGACGAACGGCTGCGTGCGAGCGCCTCGTTCACCTGCCGTCCGGACCAGGCCGACGGATGGATGTTCCGCAACGTGCTGCTCGCCCAGTTGCGCCGCGTCATCCCGCACGATCTGCGCCGCCGCACCCCGGTGCGCACCGCCGTGCTGCTCTACTGCCGCGAGGGCGACGCGCGTTGGACCGAGGAGGACGGGGCGTGGATGTGGGGGCTGCGGGACGCGTGCACCCTGCACGGACTGCGCTGCGGGGCGTACATCACGCTGACCCGTGACGGCTGGCAGGTGCTGGGTGAGGGCCGGGGCGGGCGTCGCCCCAACATCACGTCGGAGCCGGAGCCGTTCGCCACGTCGGAGACACCGATCCCGCCGCCGCGTACGGGCGGTGTCGCCTCTGAGGTGCTGCGCCGCGCCGCTGCTCGGTGAGTGCTTCCGGTACGCCTGCGGACACCCTGCGGACCGTGCCGCCTTGCGGTGTCCGGAGCGAACGCCCTTGGTCCGCGCCCGAGATCGAGCGCGTACGACACTGACGGCCGGTCCGGCGCACGCCTCGACGCCTCCCGGATCGGTCCGGGTGACACGCCACCCACGTTCGGCAGCGACCCCGTCACCCGTCCCCCTACGGCTCCTGCCGCAGGGCAGGCCGAAACCGCCTCCGTACGGATGCCGCACCACGGCCTCCACGTCGTCCCGGCGCGGGCGGCCGGGCGCGACGAGAGCGGTCTCGGCTCAGACGCCCGCGCCCAGTACCGAGTTGATGCGCTCAGGATCGCCGCAGACGATGAGCAGCGCACCCGCGCGGGAGTGGGCCAGGGTCAGAGCGGTGGCGGCAGCGGTTTCCGGCCCGCCGTTGAGCGCGACCACCACCACGGGGCGCGAACCAGCACGGTCGGCGACGGCGGCGTCCGCGTAGAAGACGTCGTCGCGCGCGTCGTGCTGCGCCCAGTAGGCGGTCTCGCCGAAGGACAGTTCGTGGGTGGCCCACGGATGCGGCTCGCCGGTGGTCAGCACCAGCACGTCGCCGGGGGCGCGGCCCGAGTCCAGGAGCAGGTCCACGGCCTCTTCGGCGGCGTCGAGTGCGCCTTCCGCCGATGCCGGGACCAGTTGGATCTGCGGTGCCGAGGCGGCGGGGGCGGCGGGCCCGGACGGTCCGGGCTTGCCGGCCGTCACGTCACGCGGGGTGCGTTGCGCCGGGGGCGTCGGCCGGTTGGGGCCGGGACGCCCGGGGCGCGGCGGAGCCACGGGACGGGGGCCGGGTACGGGACGAGGGGTCGGCGCGGTGCGGCCGGTGGCCGGAGTGGCGCGGGGACCCTGGGCACTCTCGTGAATCTGAGGCTCCTCGGGAATGAGAGGCATGAGCTGATGTCTATCAAACGTTGGTGCGGCTCGCGTCAGCGGGTGGCACATACGTGCGAGCGGAAGGTCAGAGATCGAAGCCGAGCTGACCCTCGATCTCCGGAACCTTGTTCTCCGCCCACATGCGGGCCTTCTTCAAGTGCCGCCACTGAGGCAGCGCATCAAGATACGCCCACGACAACCGGTGGTACGGGGTGGGGCCCCGCTCCGCCAGTGCGGCCTTGTGCACGGGCGACGGATACCCGGCGTTGTCCGCAAAACCGAAGTCTGCATGGTCGGCACCCAGTTCGGCCATCATTTTGTCGCGCTGCACCTTGGCGATCACCGAGGCCGCCGCGACCGCCACGCAGGACTGGTCACCCTTGATCACCGTGCGTACGCGCCACGGCGCCCCGAGGTAGTCGTGCTTGCCGTCGAGAATGACCGCGTCCGGACGGACCGGCAAGGTCTCCAGGGCACGTACCGCCGCCAGTCGCAGTGCGGCCGTCATCCCCAGGTCGTCGATCTCCTCCGGAGAGGCGTGGCCCAGGGAGTAGGACGTCACCCAGGTCCGCAGTTCCTCGGCCAGTTCGGTGCGCCGCTTGACGGTGAGCAGCTTGGAGTCGGTGAGGCCGACCGGGGGCCGGCGCAGCCCGGTCACCGCCGCGCAGACGGTGACGGGGCCGGCCCAGGCGCCGCGCCCCACCTCGTCGACACCGGCAATGATCTTCGCCCCGGTCGTGGCGCGGAGAGAGCGCTCGACGGTGTGAGTAGGTGGTTCGTACGGCATGGCGTCCTTAGCGTACGCCGCCCCGAACCCTCTACGACACCCCGGTTCCCCGAGCCGGGACGGAGCCTCCGGGAGGCAGGGTCACGAGCGGTCGGGACGCAGCAGCGGAACCATCAGTTGGTCGATCATCTCCTCGAGTTCGGAGTCGCTCCATTCGCAGTCGCAGAGCTTCGACCGGTACATCATCATGGCCGGAATGGCATCGAAGACGTATCCGTTCGCGGCTTCGGCTCGGACTTCCTTCCGCTCGATTCCGCGGGTTATCACCTCGCGCAGCATCCTGATGGTCGGCTCGATGACGCCGTCGTAGATCACGGCGTGGAAGCGTTCCGTCTGGAGATCGTCGCATTCGTGAATGACCGACCGCAGGGCGGAGCCGGAGCGGGAGAACATCGCGTCGCGGGCCCGACGGCACAGGGCGAGGAGGTCCTCGCGCACGCTCCCAAGGTCGGGCGCGGTGTCGTAGTTCGGCAGCCCGGAGCGCAGCGCGTCCGCGACGAGGTCCTCCTTGGAGGGCCAGCGCCGGTAGACGGCGGCCTTGCCGGTCTGGGCGCCGGCCGCCACGCCCTCCATGGTCAGGCCCTTCCAGCCGACCGTGCTGAGCTGGTCGAGCGCGGCCTCGAGGATCGCACGCTCGAGCACCGCGCCACGACGGCGTGAGGCCGCCTGAGCGGAGGCGGTCTCCCAGTGCGAAGTAACCATTCAGGCGCCTCCAGGGGCGAAGGAAGCAGTCGTTCCACAACGGGGGACGGCGCCGCGTGGCCGCAACAGGGGGAGGGTCCACTCGGCGACGCGCAAAAGGAACGGTTGCGTTCACTGTACGAGAGTCACTACGGTTGGCGGGACAGTGAACGCGAGCGTTCACTAAGGCACTCATGGGGGATCCATAGTGACAACCTCTCCGTTGATCCAAGACCAGAAGCCGGGCGCGGCCCGCCGGCAGGGACATCCCGGCATCGCGCTCGCCGTCATCGCGGCCTGCCAACTCATGGTGGTCCTCGACGCGACGATTGTGAATATCGCACTCCCGCACATTCAAGGCGCGCTCGAGTTCAGTACGACCGACCTGACATGGGTGGTCAGCTCCTACACGCTCACCTTCGGCGGGCTGCTGCTTCTGGGCGGCCGAGCCGGTGACATCCTGGGTCGGCGCCGGGTCTTCATGACCGGCATCCTGCTCTTCACCTTCGCCTCGCTGCTCGGCGGCTTCGCCCAGGAGCCCTGGCAGTTGCTCGCGGCGCGCGTCCTGCAGGGCATGGGTGGCGCGATCGCGTCGCCCACCTCTCTGGCGCTGATCACCACCACCTTCCCCGAGGGGCCCGAACGCAACCGGGCCTTCGGTGTCTTCGCCGCCGTCTCGGCGGGCGGCGGCGCCATCGGACTGCTGGCGGGCGGCATGCTCACCGAGTGGCTGGACTGGCGGTGGGTGCTCTTCGTCAACGTACCGATCGGCGTGCTCATCGCGGTGCTCGCGCCGCTCTACATCAACGAGTCGCCGCGGCACTCCGGCCGCTTCGACATCGCCGGCGCCGTGACGTCGACGACCGGCATGGCGTCCCTGGTGTACGGCTTCATCCGGGCGGCGGACGAAGGGTGGCGGGACAGCCTGACCATCGGGTCCTTCGTCGCCGCCGTGGTCCTGCTGCTGTCCTTCGCCCTCATCGAGTCCCGGGCCAAGGAGCCGATCACCCCGCTGAGGATGTTCGCCGACCGCAACCGTCTGGGCACGTACATCATCATGCTCAGCCTGGCCGCGGCGATGTTCGGCATGTTCTTCTACATCGTGCTGTTCGTCCAGAACGTACTGGGCTACAGCCCGATAGAAGCGGGTCTCGCCTTCCTGCCGGTCACCGTCGTGATCGCGCTCGGCGCGGGTCTGTCGCAGCGGTTCCTGCCCGTCCTCGGACCCAAGCCGTTCATGCTGGTCGGCTCGGGGCTCGCGGCGATCGGTCTGGCCTGGCAGGCCCTCATCAGCTCGGACAGCTCCTACGTCGGCGGGGTGCTGGGCCCCATGCTCGTCTTCGGCTTCGGCATGGGGCTGAACTTCGTGACGCTGACGCTCACCGCGGTCTCGGGCGTCGCCCAGCACGAGGCGGGCGCGGCGTCCGGGTTGCTCAACGCCATGCAGCAGGTCGGCGGATCGCTCGGCCTGTCCATCCTGACCACGGTGTTCGGCACGGCCAGCAGGGACGAGGCGGAGAAGCAACTGCCGGACTTCCTCGCCAACGCCTCGCCGGAACAGCAGGCGGAGTTCGCCAAGACCCACCAGTTGCCCGCCCCGTGGGGGCACGAAGTGCTGGCGCAGGGCATATCGGGAGCGTTCATCCCGGCCGCCGCGATGGCCGTGCTGGCCCTGGTCACGGCCTGGCTGGTCATCCGGGTCCGCAAGAGCGACCTGGAGGCCCTCTCCGGCGCCAGCGGGCCGGCGATCGGCTGACCAGACCGGCCTTCGGGCCGGCCGGGGCCGGGCCGCGGACTTCGCAGGAGGAGTCCGCCGCCCCCTCCCCGGCCGGCCCGCGGCGCGTGGGCCGGGCAGGCGGTCGCTCAGCCGCCCGAGCAGCACAAGGCCCGGTGGGCCGACCAGCAGGACGACGAACAGCAGGACGACGAACAGCAGCGAAACCCCCATGACCACCCCCCTCGCCGCGCCGGGCTCTCCGGAATGAGCTCCCAGGTCTCACACAGCGGTTGCCACGACAACGAGCGCACCGTCACCGAGAGTTCCCGGCGGACACGGAGAGTTCTCAGGCGGTGGCCGGGCCCTGCGGCGCCAGCCAGTCCGGCAGCGCTTCGGTCCGCGCCACCCACTCGGCGGGCGGCGCCCCGGCCCCCTCGGAGGCGATCACACCGCCCACGATGGCGCAGGTGGTGTCCACGTCCCCGCCGACCAGGGCGGTCGTCCAGAAGCCCCGCTCGTAGTCGCCGAGGCAGCGCGCGGCCGACCAGAGGGCGAACGGCACCGTGTCATGGGCGCTCGTACGCCGTCCGCGTCCCAGGACCGCCGCGACCGTGTCGGCGTCGCCGTAGTCGAGCATGTCCCGGGCGCGCCGCAGCCCCGCGCCGACCGCGCTCTTCGCCGGCACCAGCGCGATCACGCCGTCGAGGAGCGCCTCGGCGCCCGGCGGGCCACCGGGAGCGGCGGCCAGCGCGGCGGCGGCGGCGACGGCCATGGCGCCGACCACGGCCTCCCGGTGCTGGTGCGTGGGGTAGGCGGAGATCTCGGCCTGGTGGGTGGCCTGCTCGGGGTCGTCCGCGTACCAGGCGCCCAGCGGGGCGATCCGCATCGCGGCACCGTTGCCCCAGGACCCCTGGCCGTTGAAGAGGGCGGCGGAGAGCTCCCGCCACTCACCGCCCTCGCGGATCAGCCGCAGCAGCCGATTGACCGCGGCACCGTATCCCCGGTCGAAGTCGTGGTGCTCGGCGAAGGAGCGGGCCAGGTCGTCCTGGTCGATGCGCTGGTGGGCGGCGAGGACGGCCACCACGGAGCAGGCCATCTCCGTGTCGTCGGTCCACTGCCAGGGGCCGGACGGGACCTCCCGGCGCCTGAGCAGGGGGTAGTGCGCGGGCACGAAGAACTGAGAGCCCAGCGCGTCACCGACGGAGAGTCCGCGGAGGCTGGCCAGGGCGCGGTCCAGGCGCCCCTCGGGAGAGGAGTGAGCGGTCATCGCCCTGCCACCTTAACCAGTGATCCCGTAGGGTTCCGGATCTCGCCAGCGGTCGAACGGGCGGTCCAGGGAGTACTTGCCGTCCTCCCCGAGAACGAGCATCCGCATCTCGGCGTTCCCCGGATTGGACAGCGACTCGAATTCCGCGACCGTCCAGTGGAACCACCGCATGCAGAACAGCCGCATGGCCAGCCCGTGCGTGACCAGCAGGACGTTCGGCGGGTGGTCGGGGGCTTCGAAGCTGCGGAAGAGGCTCTCCAGGAAGCCGCCCACCCGGTCGTACACATCCGCACCGGACTCGCCCTGGGCGAAGCGGTAGAAGAAGTGACCGTAGGCGTCCCGGTACGCCTTCTGGAGGCGCACGTCGTCGCGGTCCTGCCAGTTGCCCCAGTCCTGTTCGCGCAGCCGGGGCTCCTCGCGCACCCGTATCAGCTCGGGGTCCAGGTGGAAGGCGCGCAGCGTCTCGTGGGTGCGTCGGTACGGGGAGACGTACACGCTGACGCGTTCGCGGCCGAACAGGTCGCGCAGCTTCTTGCCCGTCTCCTCCGCCTGCCGCCGGCCCTGCTCGGTGAGGGCCAGCGCGTGGTCGGGTTCGCGCTCGTACACGGAGTCGTCGATGTTGCCCGTCGACTCGCCGTGCCGGACAAGGACGATGCGCCGTGGTCGTGCCATGTCAGAACCCTAGATCGAGTCGGGGACGGTCGAGCACTCCTACGGGCCCCATACGGCGTAGCTCACACCCTTCCCGCACGGGCGGCTCCAGGCACACGGCGAGTGCGTCCGGATGTCAAACGGTCCAGGAGGGTTCCAGCTCCACGATGTCCCCCGTGAGGGCCGCTATGTCGGCCTCGGTCTGGGCACGCAGGGCGAGGCGTTCGATCCGTTCGGTGCGGTACTTGCCGTGCTCGGCGGCCGACCGCCACATCGACAGCACCAGGAACTCGTTCCCCGGCGCCTCGCCGAACAGACCGCGCAGCATCCCGGGCGAGCCGGCCATCGCCGGGTTCCAGACCTTCTCCTGCATCAGGACGAAGTGCTCGGCGCGCTCCTGGTGGACGCGGCAGAGCGCGACTCTCAGCAGATCGGCGTCCGTGAAACGCGGTTCGAAGCCGGTCTTCACATCGAACTTGTAGTCGAAGAGCCTGGCGTGGGCGTCTTTGAAGGTGCCGGACTGGGCCGAGGCGAGCCGGTCGTGGGAGCGGGCCATGAAGGAGTCGTAGAACGCGCGGCTCTCCCAGAACGCGAAGACGTGCGCCACGCCCGGCCGGGTCCGGCTCCAGCCGCCGCCCTGCCCGCGAAACCCCGGCTCCCCCAGAAGCCCCGCCCACTTCCGCTGCCCCCGCTCGAACCCGCGACGGTCCACCACGGTGCAGCGAATCCACTTGACCAGCACCGCGCCATCGTAAGGCCAGGGCGCACGGCACCGGTCGCTCCCGGGCGGCCCGCTGCCCGCATCCGAGCCCGGGCGCGTGGCAGGATGGACAACCGGCCGTCACCGTTCGGCAGTTGGGGTGGACGGGCGGGGCGGGGACCGGGAAGGGGAAGCGAGTGAACGCCGTCAGCAAGGGGATCCGCAAGGTCGAGGTCGCACTGAGGTGGGACCCGAGCCCGGCGGGCGAGCCGCCCGCCGACCTGGACCTGGTCGCCGCGACGTACCTGGCGGACGCGCCGTACGGCGACCCCGCCTATGTGGTGCACTTCGACAGCCGCTCCCCCGACGGCACGATCTACCTGAACCGGGACAGCAAGGACGGCAAGGGCTTCGGCTTCGACGAGGTCATGACGCTGGAACTCGACCGGCTGGACACCCGGTACGCGCGCGTGGTGGTCGGTGTGATCATCCAGCAGCGCTCGGGGCACCGGACCTTCGTGAACGTGACCCGCCCGGGACTGCGCGTCCGCGAGAACTACACGGACCTCGCCACGACCGACTTCGGCGAGGTTCTGGGCGCCACGGCAGCGATCGTCGCGGAGTTCGCCCGGGACGAGACCGGGGTGTGGGAGTTCCGTCCCGGCGTCCACGGCTACGAGGATGATCCCGTGACGTTCACCAGCACCATGGGCTCGATCCGCCGGCCCTGAACCCGCCGCATGAGTAAGGGGCGCCGACCATGGTCGGCGCCCCTTACTCATATGTGCTGAGCACTCAGGGGTGCTGAGCACTCATGAGTGCTGAGCGTCAGCTACAACCGCTGGTCGAGCCGCAGCCCTCGCAGATGTAGCAGGAGCCAGCGCGCTGCATCTTCGTGCCGCAGGAGAAGCACAGCGGGGCGTCGGCCTGGATGCCCAACTGCATCTCCACCAGCTCGGCGCTGGTGTGCGCCTCCTTGGGAGCGGGCTTGGCCACCTCGGCCTCGGCCTTCGGCGTGGCGACGGCCTTCAGCTCCTGGGCGCGCGGCGCCGACTGGGCCAGGCCCTCGACGTCGACCTCGTCGTCGGACGGCTCGTACGAACCGGTCTCCAGGTGCCGCTGGCGCTCCTCGGCGGAGTGGATGCCGAGCGCGGAGCGCGTCTCGAACGGCAGGAAGTCCAGCGCCAGGCGGCGGAAGATGTAGTCGACGATCGACTGCGCCATCCGCACGTCCGGGTCGTCCGTCATGCCGGCCGGCTCGAAGCGCATGTTGGTGAACTTCGAGACGTACGTCTCCAGCGGCACGCCGTACTGGAGGCCGACGGAGACCGCGATGGAGAAGGCGTCCATCATGCCCGCGAGGGTCGAGCCCTGCTTGGACATCTTCAGGAAGACCTCACCGAGACCGTCGTCCGGGTAGGAGTTGGCGGTCATGTAGCCCTCGGCGCCACCGACGGTGAAGGAGGTGGTGATGCCGGGACGTCCCTTCGGGAGCCGCTTGCGGACCGGGCGGTACTCGACGACCTTCTCGACCTTGGCCTCGACGGCGGCGGGCGCCTCGGCCTTCTCCTCCTTGGAGTCCTTCGTCTTGGCGGAGAGCGGCTGGCCGACCTTGCAGTTGTCGCGGTAGATCGCGAGCGCCTTGACGCCGAGCTTCCACGCCTCGAAGTAGATCTCCTCGACCTCCTCGACGGTCGCCGACTCCGGCATGTTGACCGTCTTGGAGATGGCGCCGGAGATCCACGGCTGGATCGCGGCCATCATGCGGACGTGGCCCATCGGGGAGATGGCCCGCTCGCCCATGGCGCAGTCGAACACCTCGTAGTGCTCCTGCTTGAGACCGGGGGCGTCGATCACGTTGCCGTTCTCGGCGATGTGGGCGACGATCGCCTCGATCTGCTCCTCCTGGTAGCCCAGGCGGCGCAGGGCCTGCGGGACGGTGCCGTTGACGATCTGCATCGAGCCGCCGCCGACCAGCTTCTTGAACTTGACCAGCGCGAGGTCGGGCTCGACACCGGTGGTGTCGCAGGACATCGCCAAGCCGATGGTGCCGGTCGGGGCGAGGACGGACGCCTGGGAGTTGCGGAATCCGTTCTTCTCGCCGAGGCGCAGCACGTCCTGCCATGCCTCGGTGGCCGCGGCCCACACCGGGGTGTCGAGGTCGTCCATGCGGACGGCCGCGCCGTTGGCGTCGGCGTGCTGCTTCATGACGCGCTTGTGGGCGTCGGCGTTGCGGGCGTAGCCGTCGTACGGGCCGACGACCGCGGCCAGCTCGGCGGAGCGGCGGTAGGCCGTGCCGGTCATCAGGGAGGTGATGGCGCCGGCGAGGGCGCGGCCGCCGTCGGAGTCGTAGGCGTGGCCGGTGGCCATCAGCAGGGCGCCGAGGTTGGCGTAGCCGATGCCGAGCTGGCGGAAGGCGCGGGTGTTCTCGCCGATCTTCTCGGTGGGGAAGTCCGCGAAGCAGATCGAGATGTCCATCGCGGTGATGACCAGCTCGACGACCTTCTGGAAGCGGTCGGCCTCGAAGGACTGGTTGCCCTTGCCGTCGTCCTTGAGGAACTTCATCAGGTTCAGCGAGGCCAGGTTGCAGGACGTGTTGTCCAGGTGCATGTACTCGCTGCACGGGTTGGAGCCGTTGATCCGGCCGGACTCCGGGCAGGTGTGCCAGTGGTTGATGGTGTCGTCGTACTGGATGCCGGGGTCGGCGCAGGCCCAGGCGGCCTCGGCCATCTTGCGGAAGAGGGACTTGGCGTCGACCTCCTCGATGACCTCGCCGGTCATCCGGGCGCGCAGGCCGAACTTGCCGCCCTGCTGCACCGCGGTCATGAACTCGTCGTTGACCCGGACCGAGTTGTTGGCGTTCTGGTACTGGACGGACGTGATGTCGTCGCCGCCCAGGTCCATGTCGAAGCCCGCGTCGCGCAGGGCGCGGATCTTCTCCTCTTCCTTGACCTTGGTCTCGATGAAGTCCTCGACGTCCGGGTGGTCGACGTCCAGGATGACCATCTTGGCGGCACGGCGGGTGGCGCCACCGGACTTGATCGTTCCGGCGGAGGCGTCGGCGCCCCGCATGAAGGAGACCGGGCCGGAGGCGTTGCCGCCGGAGGACAGCAGCTCCTTGGAGGAGCGGATCCGGGAGAGGTTCAGGCCGGCGCCGGAGCCGCCCTTGAAGATCATGCCCTCTTCCTTGTACCAGTCGAGGATCGACTCCATGGAGTCGTCGACGGACAGGATGAAGCAGGCGGAGACCTGCTGCGGCTGGGGCGTGCCCACGTTGAACCAGACGGGGCTGTTGAAGCTGAAGATCTGGTGCAGGAGGGCGTACGCCAGCTCGTGCTCGAAGATCTCGGCGTCGGCGGGCGAGGCGAAGTACTTGTAGTCCTCGCCGGCCTTCCGGTACGTCTTCACGATGCGGTCGATCAACTGCCGGAGGCTGGTCTCGCGCTGCGGGGTGCCGACGGCCCCGCGGAAGTACTTGCTGGTGACGATGTTGACCGCGTTCACCGACCAGAAGTCGGGGAACTCGACGCCGCGCTGCTCGAAGTTGACCGAGCCGTCGCGCCAGTTGGTCATGACGACGTCACGACGCTCCCAGGACACCTCGTCGTAGGGGTGGATCCCGGGAGTGGTGTGGATGCGCTCGACCTGGAGCCCCTTGCTCGCCTTCGTGCCCTTGGCGCGGGAACTCCGTGCCGGACCGCTCGCCGTCTCTGTCATGCCGCCTCCCTGTACGGGCGTAAACGCCCTGAAGTGCCCCGATGTTCCCGTGGCACGGTGTTCTGTCTGATGTCGCGGGCACCTCGCGCGCCGCCCGCGACAGGTCTTCTCCTCGCCGCCGCCCGGCCGGGTCCGGTCCTGCGTCCGGTCCGGCCCGCCGGTCAGTCGGCGGCACCCGCGGGCTCGGGGACGTGCGTCGCCCCTCCCGGCCCGCGGTCGTCTTCCTGGCCCCCCGCGCCGGCCTCGTCGCCGTCGCCGCCGGGTGGTCCCGTCACTTCCCTGAGCTCCGCGATGGCGGCCTCGAAGTCCTCGAGCGAATCGAACGCCCGGTAGACCGAGGCGAACCGCAGATAGGCCACCAGGTCCAGCTCCTGCAGCGGACCGAGTATGGCCAGCCCCACGTCGTGGGTGGTCAGCTCGGCGCTTCCGGTGGCCCGCACGGCCTCCTCGACCCGCTGGCCGAGCTGGGCGAGCGCGTCCTCCGTGACGGGCCGGCCCTGACACGCCTTGCGCACGCCGTTGATGATCTTGGTGCGGCTGAACGGTTCGGTGACCCCGGACCGCTTGATCACCATCAGCGAGCAGGTCTCCACGGTCGTGAACCGACGGGAGCAGTCAGGGCACTGGCGGCGCCTGCGGATCGACGTGCCGTCGTCGGTCGTACGGCTGTCGACGACCCGGCTGTCGGGGTGCCTGCAGAAGGGGCAGTGCATGAACTCCCAACCCTCCTCACAGCAGACTCAATAGCCTCGACAGGCCGCTCAGGCCCCTCGAAGCAGCCCCAAGCATAGGCGATCGTCATAGGCCCCAGGACCCGGGTCACCACAACTTGTGGGCCACGGATGCAATCCAACCACTAGATGTGGGGACTGGCCCATACATCCACGCCATCACGCGTGTCGCGCCCGTCACGCTCGCACCGCCGGGCCCGTTCGCCCCGGCGAACAGGGGTACGGCCGTCCGGGACCACCGTCCGGGCCCCGCGCGGGACGCGGCGGGGCGCCCGCCGGGGTGCCGGGAAGGCGCCCGTAACAGGGCCACGCGCGCGTGCGCGCGGGGTGTTCCACGGGGCACGCCGGGCGTGTACATCCGCGAATCGACACGGCACGCGCGCTACCCAAGCCGCGTCCCGCGACACATACGGAGATACCGTGGGCGCCGCGAGGAGGGGACGTGGGACTCCCGCACAGATGGGGACCGGTCCCCGCCGGACGGGACACCGGATGGCAGACTGGGGCAACAACCCACGAGGTGGCCACCCCGGCGGTGAAGAGTAGCAATAGACCCTTTTGTCCGTCGGTCCCCGGTAGCCATACACCTGGAGACTTGATCCCGGCAGGCATTTCGCGGTTTTTCACTCGAACGTGTGTTTGGCGCAACCTTTCGAAAGCATCTACCGTTGTGCAGCAGGGAGACCATCGAGAGGGGCCGACGTGACCACCACCGCAGACAGTGCCACCATCACCGCCCAGGACCGCTCCCCGGGCCGACTTGAGCCGGTGCATGCGATGAACGAAGCCACGAACCCTGAGGGGCCCAAGCGCTCCCTGCCAGGGCGACCTCCAGGCATCCGGGCGGACAGTTCCGGACTCACCGATCGCCAGCGCAGGGTGATCGAAGTCATCCGGGACTCCGTCCAGCGCCGGGGCTACCCGCCGTCGATGCGGGAGATCGGCCAGGCCGTCGGCCTCTCCAGCACGTCCTCCGTCGCTCACCAGCTCATGGCGCTGGAGCGCAAGGGCTTCCTGCGCCGCGATCCGCACCGCCCGCGCGCCTACGAGGTGCGCGGCTCCGACCAGGCCGCCTCCGTGCAGCCCACGGACACCGCGGGCAAGCCCGCCGCGTCGTACGTACCGCTCGTCGGGCGCATCGCGGCCGGCGGCCCGATCCTCGCCGAAGAGTCCGTCGAGGACGTGTTCCCCCTGCCCCGGCAGCTCGTCGGCGACGGCGAGCTGTTCGTCCTCAAGGTCGTCGGCGACTCGATGATCGAGGCCGCCATCTGCGACGGTGACTGGGTCACCGTCCGCCGCCAGCCGGTCGCCGAGAACGGCGACATCGTGGCCGCGATGCTCGACGGCGAGGCCACCGTGAAGCGCTTCAAGCGCGAGGACGGCCACGTCTGGCTGCTCCCGCACAACGCGGCGTACGAGCCGATCCCCGGCGACGACGCGACGATCCTCGGCAAGGTGGTGGCCGTACTGCGCCGCGTCTGAGCGGCACGGCGGGCGGGCCCGTACGGGACGTCCGCCGCCCTGACCGGGCCCCGGGACCTCTGCGCCGGTTCCGGGGCCCTGTGCTGTCCGCCGGGCCACGGAGCCGGGCCCCGGAGCGGGCGGCCGCAGGATCGGCGGCTGGTCTGGCGCTGCGCCGCGTCAGACCAGCCACCGATCAGCCGGCCTCCGCCTGCCGGGCCGCCGCGTCGATGGCGGCCAGCGACTTCCGTACCTGGTTGCGGTCGGTGGTGTACCAGAAGTCCGGCAGCGACGCCTTGAGATAGCTCCCGTAGCGGGCCGTCGCCAGGCGCGGGTCCAGCACGGCGACGACTCCCCGGTCACCGGACGCCCGGACGAGACGGCCCGCGCCCTGGGCCATCAGCAGCGCGGCGTGGGTGGCGGCGACCGCCATGAAGCCGTTGCCGCCGGCCTCCTCCACCGCCTTCTGCCGGGCGCTCATCAAGGGGTCGTCGGGGCGCGGGAACGGGATCTTGTCCATGACGACGAGCTGGCAGCTCGGGCCCGGTACGTCGACGCCCTGCCAGAGCGACAGGGTGCCGAACAGGCAGGTCTTCGGGTCGGCGGCGAAGTTCTTGATCAGCTCGCCCAGGGTCTCCTCGCCCTGGAGGAGGATGGGGAACTCGGGGATACGGGAGCGCAGGTCCTCGGCGGCCATCTGGGCCGCCCGCATCGACGAGAACAGCCCCAGCGTGCGCCCCCCGGCCGCCTGGATCAACTCGGTCAGCTCGTCGAGCATGTCGGCGCGGTCGCCGTCCCGCGCGGGGCGGGCCAGGTGCTTGGCGACGTACAGGATGCCCTGTCTGCGGTAGTCGAACGGTGAACCGACGTCGATGCCCTTCCACTGCGGGACGTCGTCCCCCTGGGTGCCTTCCGGGGCGAGTCCCAGGGAGGCGCCCACACCGTTGAAGTCGCCGCCCAGCTTCAGGGTGGCCGAGGTCAGGATGACCGAGCGGTCGGAGAAGAGCTTCTCCCGCAGCAGGCCGGAGACGGACATGGGCGCCACCCGCAAGGAGGCTCCGAAGCGGTCGTGCCGCTCGTACCAGACGACGTCCCACTCCGAGCCGTTCACGATGCGCTCCGCCACGTCGTGCACGTTCTCCACGGAGGCCAGCGCCTGCTTGCGGACCGCGTCCTCGTCCTGCACGGACTTGTCGCGGGTGGCGCCGATCGCGGAGATCACCGTGCGGCAGGCGTCGCGCAGCGCCATCAGCGCGTAGCCGAGGTCCTCCGGGATCTCCTCCAGCCGGCCGGGCAGCGCCAGCTCCATCAGCCGTTCGAAGCCCTCGGAGGCGGTCTGGAGCTGGTCGGCGGCCTTTTCGTTGACGAGCTTCGCCGACCGGCGCACCGCGCGGTTGACCTGGCCGGGAGTGAGCTCGCCGGTGGCGACGCCGGTGACCCGGGAGACCAGCTCGTGCGCCTCGTCGACGATCAGCACCTCGTGCTGCGGGAGGACCGGGGCGCCCTCGATGGCGTCGATGGCGAGCAGCGCGTGGTTGGTGACGACGACCTCGGAGAGCTTGGCGCGCTCCCGGGCCATCTCGGCGAAGCACTCGGCGCCGTAGGCGCACTTCGAGGCGCCCAGGCACTCCCGCGAGGACACCGACACCTGCGACCAGGCCCGGTCGGAGACACCGGGCGTGAGGTCGTCCCGGTCACCGGTCTCGGTCTCGTCGGCCCAGTCGCGCATGCGCAGCAGGTCCTGGCCCAGTTTGCTGCTGGGGGCGGCGGCCTCGAACTGGTCGAAGAGCCCCTCTTCCTCGTCCTGCGGAACGCCCTCGTGCAGACGGTGCAGACACAGGTAGTTCGATCTGCCCTTGAGCATGGCGAACTCCGGGCGGCGGCGCAGCAGCGGGTGCAGGGCGTCCACCGTGCGCGGCAGGTCCCGCTCGACGAGCTGCCGCTGCAGGGCCAGGGTGGCGGTCGCGACGACGACCCGCTCTCCCTGGGCCAGCGCGGGCACGAGGTAACCGAGCGACTTGCCGGTGCCGGTGCCGGCCTGGACCAGCAGATGGGAGCCGTCGTCGATCGCCTCCGCGACGGCTTCGGCCATGGCCACCTGGCCGGGGCGCTCCGTGCCGCCGACAGCGGTGACGGCGGCATGCAGGAGTTCGGGGAGTGAGGGCTTCGTCATAGCGCGACCACCCTACGGCCCTGCACTGACAATCGTGCGATCACCGGGGAGGTGGGGAGGCGGATCGATGGCGGGTGCGGGGCGGAAGGGTGGGGGGGGCGGTGGGTCAGGGGCCGGCTGATGCGGGGCTGGAGGGTGCGGGGCCGGGGGAGGCGTAGGGGCCGGAGGCGGGGTCAATGGGAGGCGCTCCTTGACGGAGGGGCGGAGGGGCGGAGGGGCGGGATGCGAGGAGCGGAGGCGCGGGTGCAGAAGGGCGGAGGGGACCGGGAGGGCGCCCGGGCAGGGGGCGGGAGGGGCTGGAGAAAGCCCGGCGAATTATGAGCCGCGCGGGTGGGAACCGCTGCGGCGCGAGCGGTGTACCAGAAGTGATGGTGCTGCTCCCCGCGGCACCGCACTACGGCAGATGACGCGGAGGGCGGTCTCGGACCATGAGGGCGGCGCGCTTGGCCGGCAGTTCGACCTCGGCACAGAGCCGGAAGCCGGCGTTGAGGAAGGCGGTGATGGAGGGGGTGTTGCGGAGATCGGGTTCTGCGAGAACGCGTGCGCAGGTGTACCGCTTGTCCAGTACGAGGTCGGCGACGGCCCTGATCAAGGTGCTGCCCAGTCCGCGCCCGCGGTCCCCCGCATCGCCGATGAGGAGGTGGATGCCGGTGTCATGAGGTCGGATCGGGCAGTGCCGGGCCAGTGGGTCGAGGTCGGCCCGGTAGATCTCCCAGTAGCTCATCGGCGTGCCGTCCAGTGCGCCGATACACGGAACGCTGCGTCCGTCACCGGCGAGCTGTGCCCGGACGTGTTCCTCGGTGACGCTCGGCGGTCCGGTCAGTTCCCAGAACTCGGCGACGATCGGGTCGTTCATCCACCGGCTGATGAGCGGCAGGTCCTGTTCGACGCGGACCGGAACGAGGTGGAACACCCCCGCGGGTGTGGAGGTCGGCCCCCAGTCGGCCACACGGTCGAGCAGGTCGTCACCGCGGTCCCGTGAGCCGCCGAAGACGGTGTCCGGTGACGGCGGGAGCGCGAAGAAGTCGTCGGGCAGGCGCAGGTCCAGGGTGTCCTCGCCGTCCGTGCCGCCGGGGTCCTGGTCGGTACGAGGACTCGTGTCATCGCCGAGGCTGCTGTCGGGGCCGAGGTCGGCGGGCCAGGCGTGGCCGGCGTGGGCGCTCGCGTCAATGGGTGGCACGACATCGCTCCTGTCGGGAGGTGGAGGCGGTAGGGGTCCTCGGGTGGTTCGGTCAGTGGTCAGTGGTGGAGGGGGTTGGAGATGGTGACGTAGACGGACTGGGTGTCGACGGGTCCGACCAGTTCGTCGAGGCCGTGGATCCGGGTCAGCAGGTTGGCCTTGCAGCGCAGCACGGGTGAGTCGAGAAGCCGGGCGGGCAGGGTGCCGCGCAGCCGGCGTGGTCCGGCGGCGGCCTCGCCCAGGAAGCGTCGGAAGGCGGCGAGCAGCAGTCGCTCGTCGGCGAGGCGCTGGGAGCCGAAGGCACCCACGAGGCCGAACACGTTGTTGATGGCGAGGTAGTAGGCGAACCGCTCGTCGGTCACCTCGTCGGAGACGAACGTGTCGCTCCGCTCGCCGATGCCGGGCAACCGGCCGTCGAGTTCCGCCCGCCGGGACTCGCGGAAGTAGTAGCCCTGGTTGTCGCGGTAGCGGCCGCCTGCGGGCCAGCCGTCGGCGTCCAGGAGGAGCAGTGTGTTCTGCTGGTGCGCCTCCAGGGCGATCCCCGCTTCTCCGTCCAGCCACAGCACGGGACGTACGACCTGTTCGAGGTAGCGCAGGAACCACTCGGTGGAGACGGCCGGAAGCGGGCTGCCGGTCACGACAGCGAGACGCGTGATGATCTCGGACAGCCGGGACGGCGGGTCGGAGGCGTGCGCTTCGGTGCCGTCGGCGGAGTCCCCGGTGGCCGTGTCGGGTCGGGGTGCGACCAGTGCGGCGACGCAGGAGACGTCATCGGCGGGGCTGAAGGGGTTGTGCCGGATGACGACGTCCAGGCCGCGTACGGGGCTGCCGTCCGGTCCGTCGACCGCGAGCCAGGCCGGGTCGCGGACGATGTCGAACCCCGGGTACGCCGCCCGCCACTGCCGAGACAGGCCCTTGCGCAGCAGGCGGTGCACCTCGACGCCTCGGTGGAGTTCCTTGCGGAGGTTCTCGCGGCGGGAGTTGGTGATGTGCAGACCGAGGGACAGCTTGAGCATGACGGGAGCGCCGGTCCGGTGAACGGTGCGCAAGGAGGAGGTGGGGTACCAGGGGGCGCCATGGGTGCCGAGGTCACGCAGCAGGCCGGTGTCCAGTAGGTGCGTGATCTCTGGCCGGAGGAGGAGTTGACGCAGTTGCCATGGGTGCAGAGGGAGGGTCGCGTAGCCGTCCGGCAGGGCTGGTCCCGGGCCGGGACCGAGGCGGGCGGTCAGTCGGGGTGCGGTGACGGGGCGACCGCGCTCGGTCCAGGCGGAGTCGGTGGCGAGTACGGAAGGAGAGACAGCCAGCCAGTGGAGGGGGAAGGAGCCGCGTAGCTCTGGCGAGTAGTGCTGTGCTTCCGGTTCGGTGAGGCCCTCCCGGCTCTTCGGGGTCGGGTGCAGGGGGTGGCCGAGGAGCAGGGCCTGCTCGGCGGTGAGGAAGCGGTCGAGTAGGTCGGTCGGGTGTTCGTGACGGCGTCGGGGATCGCCGGTGGAGTGCTCAAGACCGTGCCGGATGCCGGACGGGTCGCCGGTGAGGTGCTCGCGGCGGTCCCGGATGAAGGTGGCGGTTCGGCGGACGGAGTCGGCGACGCGTGCGACGAGGTCGGCGGCGTCATCCGCCGTGCCGTCCGCGGTCTCCCGGGCGAGCAGTGCGGCGACGGTCACCGCGTCGGCCGGCCGGGCCGGGTCGGGGGCGCCTTTCAGGTACGGCTGTCCGAAGCGGTGCCAGCCGGTCGGCGACCAGTACCGGACGGGGACGGACAGGGCCGTGCCGCTCGCGGGGAGCGGGATGCGGAGCACGCCGTCGGCCGGCGCGGGGGTGTCGGTCTCACGGGTCCAGCAGCGCAGCAGGTTCTCCACGGCTGCGGCCTGTGCTGCGACATCAGGGTTCATATGCGTCAGTGGGTCGGTGGGCGGGGCTTGGCCGGGTTGCGCGGTGGCGGGGGTCGGCAGGGTCTGCGGAGGTGCGAAGTCGGGTCTCCGCGACGGCGGTTCGGAGAGGGGGGCAGAACTGGGCGGCTGTCCGGGTGCGCGGGCTTCGGAGACGAGAGAGGAGGTCACGGTGAATCCTCGGGGTGAACTGGGGTACGTGGGTGGGCGGCAGCAGCGTGGTGGGGTCTGCCGACGCTGTGGTGGCGGTACTTGGGTGATGTGATGCGGAGGAAGCGTGGCCGAGGCGGGACCACCGGTCTGCGGTCCCGCCCACGCGGCGGGGTGTCCCCCATCGCTACAACCGGCGACCGTTCACCGGGTTACGGGTCGCTCCGCGTTGCGTGTCCGGGGTCGGCCGGTGGAGCGGGGTGTGCGCGGTGGGCGTCGACCAGGCTGTCCACGGCGGGCTATCGTCCCTGCGGTTTCAGCAGATGGCCTGGTCAGGCGGCTTGTGTCCGAACCGTTGCCGTACCGCCGGAACTCCCCCACAGCGAACGCATAGTGTGTGAGGCCGTTCCAGGGCTGCCGTGAGGCCCGGTCGAACCCGGTGCGGGTTCGGGCTGAGGTCGGGTCGGCGCCGAGTACGTTCACAGCAGGGGGAGTCACACCATGCGTTCCATACGGCCGTCGTTCACCGCTCGCGGACAAAGAGGTGGGCGCCGCCGTACCTCCCGCGGGCCGGCCGCTGCCGTGCTCGCCTCGGCGCTGCTGCTCACCGCGACGGCCTGCGACTCGGGCGACGCCGAGGCGGGTGGCGAGGCTTCCGCGACCGCCGCGGACGACGGCAAGGGCGGCATCAGGATCCCGGACCACATCAAGGAGAAGCTGAAGGAACACGGGATCGACGTCGACCGGTGGAAGGACGGCGCCTGGAAGGACTGGGACAAGGACGACTGGCTGCGGGAGGCGCAGGACTTCGTCAACCCGATCATCGAGGACCTGTGGGACCCGGACCGTATGAGGGACGCCGAGGAGCCGGACCAGGAGGTCCGCGACAGCGACCTCGCCGATGACTCGGGTGTCACCGACCCGGAGCCCCGGCCGGTCGAGGCGAAGGCCGTGCCGCCGAAGTACCACGACAGCGCCGCCACGGCCGGGAAGGTGTTCTTCGACTCGCCCGAGGGCCAGATGGTCTGCTCGGCGACGGTGGTGGAGGACCCGGCGAACCCCGGCAAGTCCAACCTGGTGTGGACGGCGGGCCACTGTGTGCACGCCGGCAAGAAGGGCGGCTGGTACCGCAACCTCGCGTTCGTGCCGTCGTACAACGACACCGGTATGTCGAACGAGGAACTGCAGACCGCCTCCAAGGAGGAGGTCGCTCCCTACGGTGTGTGGTGGGCCGACTGGGCGGGGACCTCGCAGCAGTGGATCGAGCAGGGCGGCTCGACGGGCGGCGACGGCGCCTCGTACGACTTCGCGGTGATCCATGTGACGCCGGAGGAGGGCAGTGGCGGCAAGTCGCTGGAGGAGACGGTCGGTTCGGCGCTGCCGGTGGACTTCGACGCGCCCTCGGTGCAGAAGGTGCCCAGCGTGAAGGCGATCGGCTACCCGGCCGCGCCGCCGTACGACGGTCAGACGCTGTACCAGTGCGAGGACAGGCCGGGCAGGCTGTCGATCGCCGCGGCGGACCCGACGATGTACCGGATCGGCTGCACCATGACCGGCGGTTCGTCGGGCGGCGGCTGGGTCGCGGCCGGTTCCGACGGGAAGCCGGCGCTGGTGTCCAACACCTCGATCGGTCCGGTGACCGCGGGCTGGCTCGCCGGTCCGCGGCTGGGCAAGGAGGCCGAGGGCGTGTACGACGCGGTCAGCGATAAGTTCGCCGGCCAGTGACCGGCGGCGTGCGGCGCCCCGGCCGGCGCCGCACGCGGAACGCGCGGTGAGGCAGCGGCCGGTGCAGGACCGAGGGCCCGTCCCCTGCGTCGGCAGGAGACGGGCCCTCGGTCGTCAGGTCGGGCGGGCTCGCGGTCAGGCGAGGGGCGCCGGGGCGTACGGAGTGAGTTCCGCCGCCAGTTCCTCGTGCACCCGCACCTTGAGCAGGGTGCCGTCGGCGGTGTGCTCCTCGGAGAGGATCTCGCCCTCGTCGTGGGCGCGGGCGACCAGCTTGCCGTGCGTGTACGGGACCAGGGCCTCGATCTCGACGGACGGGCGGGGCAGCTCGTTGTCGATGAGCGCGAGCAGCTCCTCGATGCCGGCGCCCGTGCGGGCGGAGACGGCGATGGAGTGCTTCTCGACCCGCATCAGCCGCTGGAGGACCAGCGGATCGGCCAGGTCGGCCTTGTTGATCACGACGATCTCGGGTACGCCGGTGGCACCGACATCCCTGATCACCTCGCGTACGGCGGCCAACTGCTCCTCCGGCGCCGGGTGCGAACCGTCGACCACGTGCAGGATCAGGTCGGAGTCGCCGACCTCCTCCATGGTGGAGCGGAACGCCTCGACGAGGTGGTGCGGCAGGTGCCGGACGAAGCCGACGGTGTCCGCCAGCGTGTACAGCCGCCCGCTCGGCGTCTCGGCCCGGCGCACGGTCGGGTCGAGGGTCGCGAACAGCGCGTTCTCGACCAGGACGCCCGCGCCGGTGAGGCGGTTGAGCAGGGAGGACTTGCCGGCGTTGGTGTAGCCCGCGATGGCGACGGACGGCACCTTGTTCCGCCGGCGCTCCTGGCGCTTGATCTCGCGGCCGGTCTTCATCTCCGCGATCTCCCGGCGCATCTTCGCCATCTTCTCGCGGATCCGGCGCCGGTCCGTCTCGATCTTGGTCTCACCGGGGCCGCGGGTCGCCAGACCACCGCGACCGCCACCCATCTGCCGGGACAGGGACTGACCCCAGCCGCGGAGCCTCGGCAGCATGTACTGCATCTGCGCGAGCGCCACCTGCGCCTTGCCCTCCCGGGACTTGGCGTGCTGGGCGAAGATGTCGAGGATCAGGGCCGTCCGGTCGATGACCTTGACCTTGACGACGTCCTCCAACTGGATGAGCTGGCCGGGGCTCAGCTCACCGTCGCAGATGACGGTGTCCGCGCCCGTCTCGTGCACGATGTCGCGCAGTTCCTCGGCCTTGCCGGAGCCGATGTAGGTGGCGGCGTCGGGCTTGTCGCGGCGCTGGATGACACCGTCGAGCACGAGCGCGCCGGCGGTCTCGGCGAGGGCGGCCAGCTCCGCGAGGGAGTTCTCCGCGTCCTGGGCCGTGCCCGAGGTCCAGACGCCGACGAGGACGACCCGCTCCAGGCGGAGCTGCCGGTACTCGACCTCGGTGACGTCCTCCAGCTCGGTGGAGAGGCCCACGACCCGGCGCAGGGCCGCGCGCTCGGAGCGGTCGAACTGGTCGCCGTCCCACGCTCCGTCGTTTCCGTTGCTCCAGGCGACGTCCTCTTCCATCAGGGCATCGGCCCGAAGACCCTCGGGGTAGGTGTGCGCGAGGCGCGTGGTGTCCTGGGAAGGGGAAGAAGAGGAGGTCATTGGATCCTTAGTGTCTGGGGGATGAATCGCGCGGCGCTTTCCCGCGTCGTAGATGACAACGCACGAGACGCTGCGGGGATTCCCGCGTTCGTGCCGCGTCGTCCCGGAAATGGTCGCACGGCACGGGCCGTCTCGTCATCGGCTTATTCCCCCGCCGGCCGGAGAAATGCGGTCGCGGCGAGGCGGTAGTACCTGGGCATTGGGTGGGCCGGCATTCGGCGCACACCCGTTCAGACCGCGGGGATTCAGTGCGTGGGCGCGGGCGTGGCGGTCGTCGTGGTCGGCTTCCAGTCCGGGTGGCCCGGCATCGGCGGGGTCTTCTCGTCGTACAGCCAGCCGTGGAAGAAGCCGTTCAGGTCGCGGCCGGCGAGGTCGGAGGCGAGGCGGACGAAATCGGCGGTGGTCGCCGTGCCGTCGCGGTGGCGGGTCACCCAGGCGCGTTCGAGGCGTCCGAAGGCGGGGCGGCCGATCTCCTGGCGGAGCGCGTAGAGGACGAGGGCGGCGCCGTCGTAGACGTTGGGCCGGAAGATGCTGGTCTTCCGGCCCGGATCGGGCGCCTTGGGGGCGGCCGGGGGCCCGCCGGCGGCGCGCCAGCGGTCGGATGCGCCGTACGCGGCCTTCATGCGCTCGACGAGCGGTTTGCCCGCCGTCTCTTCCGCATAGAGGGCCTCGTACCAGGTGGCGTGTCCTTCGTTGAGCCACAGGTCGGACCAGGTGCGCGGGCTGACGCTGTCGCCGAACCACTGGTGGGACAGCTCGTGCACCATGATCGACTCGACGTACCAGCGGGGGTAGGCGGGCTCGGTGAACAGTTCCCTCTCGAAGAGGGAGAGGGTCTGCGTCTCGAGTTCGAATCCGGTGTCCGCGTCGGCCAGGAGCAGGCCGTACGTCTCGAACGGGTAGCGGCCGACCTTCTCCTCCAGCCAGGCGATCTGGCCGGGTGTCTCCTTCAGCCAGGGTTCGAGGGCCGCGCGGTGCTTCGTGGGCACGACGTCCCGTACGGGGAGCCCGTGCGGGCCGGCGCGGTGCAGGACCGTGGAGCGGCCGATGGAGACCTGGGCGAGTTCGGTGGCCATGGGGTGCTGGACGCGGTACGTCCAGGTGGTCGCGCCACCGGTCCGCTCGCGGCCGGCGGGGAGGCCGTTCGCGACGGCGGTGTGGCCGTCGGGGGCGGTGACGCGGATGGTGAACCACGCCTTGTCGGAGGGGTGGTCGTTGCAGGGGAAGACCAGGTGGGCGGCGTCGGCCTGGTTGGCCATGGCGAGGCCGTCCGCGGTGCGCACCCAGCCGCCTTCGTGGCCGCCGGAGTGCACGGGGTCGCTGGTGTGCCGCACGGTGATCCGCGTCCGCTCCCCCTCGTCCAGCGCGTCCCGGGGCGTGACCACCAGGTCCTCACCGGCGGTGGTGAAGCCGGCCGGCTCGCCGTCGACCTCGACCGAGTCGACCGTGCCGTGCGTGAAGTCGAGGTTGATCCGCTCCAGGTCGGCCGTGATCCGGGCGTCGATGGTGGTGACGGCCCGCAGCGGTTTGCTGTTGTCGCCGGCGTAGGTGAAGGACAGGTCGTACGCCGTCACGTCGTAGCCGGGGTTGCCGAGGTGCGGGAAGAGGCGGTCGCCGATGCCCAGCGGGGCCGGCGGGGCGCTCGCGGCGACCAGGCAGACGGAGGCGGCCGAGGCGAGCAGCGCCACGGCGCGGAGCCGTCGCCGGGGACGGACGGTCGGGGTGTCGGGGGTGTGCGGCATCCCCCACGGCTACCAGCGCGCACGTGCCCGACGGCGACGGCGCGCGCCGATCGCACCCGAACGGGGGTTGTGCCCGGAGCGCGGGGCGACCCCGCACGCGCGTCCCGGCACACGCGTCCCGGCGCGCGCATCGCGGCGTACGCGTCGCGGCACGCGCGTCACGGCGTACGCGTCCCGGCGTGCGCGTGCCGGGAGGCGCACGCCGGGTCGGTCCGTTCCCCCGCTCAAACCCCCGACGGCTGCGGCTGCGCCCGGCTCACGTCGTACACGCCCGCCACGTCGCGCATGGCGCGCATGAGGGCGGGGAGGTGGGCGGCGTCCGGGAGCTGGACGGTGTAGGTGTGGCGGACGCGCTGGCGGTCCGGGGGTTCGACGGTGGCGGAGACGATCTGGGCGCCCTCGGCGGCCATGGCCTCGGTGAGATCGGCGAGGAGATGAGGACGGACGAACGATTCGGCAAGCAGGGTGACCCGGCACTCGGTGGTGTCCCCCCAGCGCACACCGACCTCCGGGCGCCCCCCGCTCTTCATGCGCGCCACCACGGCGCACCCCGCGCGGTGCACGGTGACCACGCCCCCGCGTACGGCGAAGCCGGTGACCTCGTCGGGCGGTACGGGTGTGCAGCAGCGGGCCAGCCGCACGGTGACGCCGGGAAGGTCGACGAGGACGTCGGGGGTGGCGGGCCGGCCGGCCGGCGCCCCGGTGGCGGCACGGCGGACCAGCGGCCCCCCGTCGGCCCGCCGCTCGGCACCGGGCCGGGCGCCATCCCCGACGGTATCGGCGGCGGGGGCGGCGGCGTCGGCGGCCGGGTGAGCGGCGAGCCAGCGCTGGATGGCGATGCGGGCGGCGGGGGTGTGGGCGTGCTCCAGCCACTCCCGGGACGGCTCGGAGGCCGGGTCCTGGCCCATGAGGAGCTGCACGGTGTCGCCGTCCTTGAGGACCGTGCTCAGGGTGGCCAGCCGGCCGTTCACCCGGGCGCCGATGCAGGCGTGGGCGTCGTCGCCGTACTGCGCGTACGCGGCGTCCACGCAGGTGGCGCCCTCGGGCAGGCCCAGGGTGCCGCCGTCGGGCCGGAAGACGGTGATCTCCCGGTCCTGGGCGAGGTCCTCGCGGAGGGTGGACCAGAAGGTGTCGGGGTCGGGCGCGGCGCGCTGCCAGTCGAGGAGCCGGGAGAGCCAGCCGGGGCGGGTGGGGTCGACCCGTTCCCCGTCGCCCGCGGACTGTTCCTCGGCGGGGGCGGCGTAGGGGTTGCCGAGCGCGACGACGCCCGCCTCGGCGACCTTGTGCATCTGGTGGGTGCGGATGAGGACCTCGACCACCTGGCCGTCGTCCTTGCGGGCCACCGCGGTGTGCAGCGACTGGTACAGGTTGAACTTCGGTACGGCGATGAAGTCCTTGAACTCCGAGACGACGGGCGTCATACAGGTGTGCAGTTCGCCCAGGACGGCGTAACAGTCGGCGTCCTCGTTGACCAGGACCAGCAGGCGGCCGAAGTCGGCGCCGCCGAGCGTGCCGCGTTTGCGGGCGACGCGGTGCACGGAGACGAAGTGGCGGGGCCGGATCAGCACCTCGGCGGGGATGTCGGCCTCGCGGAGCACGGCGCGCACCTCGTCGGCGGTGCTGGCGAGGGGGTCGTCCGCGCGGGCGGCGTTCCGGGCGATCAGCTCCCTGGTGTGCGCGTACTCCTCGGGGCACAGGACCGCGAAGACGAGGTCCTCCAGCTCGGTCTTGAGGGCCTGGACGCCGAGCCGTTCGGCGAGCGGGATGAGGACGTCACGGGTCACCCTGGCGATGCGTTCCTGCTTCTCGCGGCGCATCACACCGAGGGTGCGCATGTTGTGCAGCCGGTCGGCGAGTTTGATCGACATCACGCGGACGTCGTTGCCGGTGGCGACGAGCATCTTGCGGAAGGTCTCGGGCTCGGCGGCGGCGCCGTAGTCGACTTTCTCGAGTTTGGTGACGCCGTCGACGAGGTAGCGGACCTCCTCGCCGAACTGCTCGCGGACCTGCTCCAGGGTGACGTCGGTGTCCTCGACGGTGTCGTGCAGCAGGGAGGCGGTGAGGGTGGTGGTCTCCGCGCCCAGCTCGGCGAGGATGAGGGTCACAGCGAGCGGGTGGGTGATGTACGGCTCGCCGCTCTTGCGCATCTGGCCGCGGTGCGAGGACTCGGCGAGCAGATAGGCGCGGCGCAGGATGTCGAGGTCGGCGTCGGGGTGGTGGGCGCGGTGGGCCTCCACGACGTGGCCGATGGCGTCGGGCAGCCGGTGGCGGGCGGCGGGGCCGAGCAGCGCGGCGCGGCCCAGGCGGCGCAGGTCGAGCCGGGAGCGGGTCCTCCTGCGGGGCGCCGGCGGGGTGACGGCACCGGCGATTGCGGGCGTCACGGGGCCTGGGGTCGCGGGTTTCGCGGCCTCCGCGTTCATGGGCACCTCCGGCTGCGTCGACCGGCGGACGGGGCGCCCCAGGGCGGACACGGCTCAGGGGACGGCATCGGTCCCCCGTCCGGGCCGGTGCTTGATGCTATCGAGCCCATCACGTGCGGCCGACCGCCTCTCGCCGAGCGTGAAACGGATCACCCATTCGAGCGAAGGCCATCGGGTTTACGTTTCCGTACGGAGCGCCGCACTCCGGTCGCCGCCTCAGACGGCGGCCCCCGCCAGCCACTCCGCGTCGATCTCGCCCTCGGCGACGATCACCGCCGGACCGGTCATCTCGATCTCGCCGTCCGGCCGCTCGGTGATCACCAGTGTGCCGCCGGGGACATCGACCCGGTACGTCACCGGGGTGCCGGTGACGGCCGGGTCGGCGCCGTCCCGGCGGGCGGCGGCGACGGCGACGGCGCACGCGCCCGTGCCGCACGAGCGGGTCTCCCCGGCGCCGCGCTCGTGCACGCGCATGGCGACGTGGCCGGGGCCGCGGTCGGCCACGAACTCGACGTTCACCCCGTCCGGGTAGGCGCCGGCCGGGCTGTACGGGGGCGGGGCGAGCAGGTCGCCCGCGTGCGCGAGGTCGGCGACGAAGGCGACGGCGTGCGGGTTGCCCATGTTCACGTTCCGCGCGGGCCATCTGCGCTCGCCGACGCTCACCGTCACCTCGCCCTCGGGGAGCAGGGCCCGGCCCATGCCGACGGTGATGTCGCCGTCCTTCGCGATGTGCACGGTCTTCACGCCCCCGCGCGTGGCGACGGCGAGGTCGCCCTCGGTGGCGTGCCCGGCGCGCTGGAGGTAGCGCGCGAAGACCCGTACGCCGTTGCCGCACATCTCGGCGATCGAGCCGTCGCCGTTGCGGTAGTCCATGAACCACTCGGCCTCGGCGGCCAGGTGCCGGGCGTCGGGATGGGCGGCGGACCGCACCACGTGCAGCAGTCCGTCACCGCCGATGCCGGCGCGGCGGTCGCACAGGGCGGCGACGGCGGCCGGGGGCAGGTCGACGGCGTTCTCCGGGTCGGGGACGATCACGAAGTCGTTCTCGGTCCCGTGACCCTTGAGGAAGGCGATCCGCGTGCTCATTCCTCGATCGTACGGCGTGGGTACGACAGCGCGGCGGCGGCCTCGGCCCGCGCAGGGGGGCCACGGCGTGCGCGTTCCTCGGCCGTACGGCGGCGGCCCCGGCCGCCCAGGCGGCCACGGCGTGCGCGTACCTGAACCGTACGGCGCCGGTACGCCGGCCTCAGCCGCGCAGGCGGGCCACTCGCCACACGGCCAGGACGACGACCGCGGCGACCGTCACGGCGTAGCCGAGGACGACCCGCCAGTCGGGGCGGCGGCCGGAACCGCGCTGGGGCAGGCCGGGCCAGGTGTGGCCCACGCGGCGGGCGGCCATCATGCCCCAGCCGGCCGCGCAGGAGCAGATCAGCAGTCCGAGCATCGCGATCACCGCGCCGCTGTCGCCGAAGTCGAAGGCGAGCGGGAAGGCGAACATCAGGGAGCCGACCGCTGCCAGGCAGACGATGGGCGCGAGCTGCCAGAGGCGCAGCCGTCGCTGCGGGCGCAGCTCGACCTCGACCTCCTCGCCGCCCGGGTACATCTCGTCGGGCGCGGGGCCGTCGGCCGTCACACCGTCCGGCGTCTGGTCCGGACCGTCGGGGCTCAGACGGCCTCCGTCCGGCTCCGGTTCGCCTCGGTCGGCGGTCACCGGTTCGGTGCCCGGTGCGGTGTCGCGAGGGCCGGCCTCCATCGCCACGCGCCCTCCCAACTTGGACTCCACTTGGTCGATCGAAGCTCGATGATGGCACGCCGCCGCAGGGCGGGATGACGGCCGGGGCGTCCCGATGCCATGACGTGATCAGGCTGTAACCGGTCGTTCGACCAACGACAGGGCGAGCCGCGGAAGTTCCGTCAGATCCGCCGCGGCCCCACTCAACCAGTGCACCCGGGGATCGCGCCTGAACCATGAATCCTGACGGCGCGCGAAGCGTTTGGTGGCGCGGACGGTCTCCTCCCGGGCCTCCTCCAGGGTGCACTCGCCGGCCAGGGCCGCGAGCACCTGCTGGTAGCCGAGCGCGCGCGAGGCCGTACGCCCCTCTCGCAACCCTCGCGCCTCCAGTGCGCGTACTTCGTCCACCAGGCCGGCCTGCCACATCCGGTCGACCCGGCGCGCGATGCGGTCGTCCAGTTCCGGACGGGTCACGTCGACGCCGATCTGCACGGTGTCGTAGACGGAGTCGTGGCCGGGGAGATTGGCGGTGAAGGGGCGGCCGGTGATCTCGATCACCTCCAGGGCGCGGACGATCCGGCGGCCGTTGCTGGGCAGGATCGCCCGCGCGGCCTCCGGGTCGGCGGCGGCCAGCCGGGCGTGCAGCGCCCCGGAGCCACGCAGGGTCAGCTCCTCCTCCAGGCGGGCCCGGACCCCGGGGTCGGTGCCGGGGAACTCCAGGTTGTCGACGGCCCCGCGGACGTACAGGCCGGAGCCGCCGACGAGGATCGGCCAGCGGCCTTCGGCCAGCAGGGCGTCGATCCGCTCCCGGGCGAGGCGCTGGTACTCGGCGACGGAGGCGGTGACGGTCACGTCCCAGACGTCCAGGAGGTGGTGCGGCACTCCCGCGCGTTCCTCGGGCGTCAGCTTGGCGGTGCCGATGTCCATCCCTCGGTAGAGCTGCATGGAGTCGGCGTTGACGACCTCGCCGCCGAGCCGTTGGGCCAGGAAGACGCCCAGATCGGACTTTCCGGCCGCGGTCGGTCCGACGACGGCGATGACGCGGGGGGCGGGGGGTGCACTGCTCACCGCCCCAGTCTCGCAAACCCGCCGCCGCGGTCTCGAACGAGTTACGTGACGGCACGCTTTCGGGGTCGTTGCCCGTTGCGAGGTTTCCGCCTCCCGATCCGGGGGCGGTGGCCCGGTGGCGCGATCGGACGCACCGGGTGACGCGGGAATTCGCCCGCACGAGTACGGTATGGAGTTGATATGGGCGTTTTTGCACGACTTCTTCGGAGGTCGAAGGCCACGGAGGAGGCGACGGCCGCCGAGGCGCGGACCGGGGCGGCGGTTCCGGAGCCCACGCCCGGGGCGGCAGCGGCACCGGGTGCGGCCGGCACGGGTGAGCAGAGGGCGGCGCGGCCGGAGGCGGAGGAGGCCGCCGGGTCCGACGGCGTCGACATCCCCCAGCAGCAGTCCTCCGGCGAGGCCGCCGACAACGAGGCCGGCGAGGGCGCCCGCACATAACCACCGCGAAGCACGCGAGGGAAGGCGAACCATGGGTCTCCTGGACAATTTGAAGGCCAAGCTGGGCCCGGCCAAGGGCAAGGTCTCGGACCTCGCGCAGCAGCACGGGGACAAGATCCAGCACGGGCTCGACCGGGCGGCGAAGGCCGTCGACGAGAAGACCAAGGGCAAGTACAGCGACCGGATCCAGTCCGGTACGGGCAAGGCCAAGGACGCCATGGAGCGCCTCGCGCACCAGGAGGGCACCGGTCCGGGTCCGGGCGCCGGTCCCGACGCCGGCGGCGGTACGCCGAACGGGCCCAGGCCCCCGGTCTCCTGAGCGGCGCGTCCCCCGGCACGCCCGGGGGACGGACAGCACCGGACACTCGACGGCGGACGGCCGCGGAGCACTCGCTTCCCGGCCGTCCGCCGTCGTGTGTGCGGCGGCTCGGGCCGGGAGGGCGCCGCGGGGTGCGGGTGGCTGTCTCTCCGAGGCCGCCGCGGGGTGGGGCCACAGCGAGACGCAGGCGTCCCGCAGGCGCGTCCCTACGACCAGGCCGCCACCACGTATCCCACCCCGTACGGCGCGTCCTCGTACAGCAGTGTCCCGGCGAGGGACGCGTCCTCGGCGGCGCCCGCGAGGACCTGCCAGGGGGCGCGGCCGGACACCTTCAGCTCGCGGGCCAGACCGGCGTCCAGCGCGGCCAGGGCGGCCAGGTCGGCCGAGCCGAGGGCACGGGCCGCCTCCGCGTCGAAGGGCTCGGCCCGATCGTCCAGGTACCCGGGTGCCTTGACCGTGCGGCACGCGCTGGCGTCGCCCAGCACGAGCAGCGCCGTCCGCCCCGGCCGCGCGGCGAGGTCCCGCCCCAGATCGGCGCAGCGCCCGGCCGGGAGCGCCTCGCCCACGCCGAGCGCCTCGACCGGGGCGTCGGACCATCCGGCGCGCTCCAGCAGCCAGGCGCCCACGGCGAGCCCGTACGGCAGCTCCGGCCCCGGCCCCTCGCCCTTGTCCGCGCCCAGCCGTACGTCCACGTCCACGCCGAAGCCGCGGAACGTGCCCCGGGTGCCCTCCGGGTACGTCTCGGGGCCGGTGCCCTCGGCCGGGCCGACGAGCAGCAGGCGGTCGGGCCGGGCGGCGGCGAGCACGCCCAGCGCGTCCGCGCACGCGGCCCGCGCGGCGTCCAGCTCGGGTGCGGCACCCGCGGCGACCTCGGGGACCAGCAGGGGCGGGCAGGGGCAGACTGCGGCGGCGACAAGCATGATCGGCAGCGTAACCCCGCCGGACCGCCGCCCCGCGCCCGGCCACGGGGTCGAGCCGATAGCTGACCGGGCGCCGGCGGGTCAGTCGCAGCCGCAGCCGCTCGCCACGGCCGGCAAGGGCTCCGGTGCGCCGATCTTCGGCAGGCCCAGCATGACGCCGGACGGTGCCGGCCGCTCGGCCGCGTTGCGCTTCTCCCAGGCGTCGCCCGCGCGGGTGCGGCGCACGTCGAGCACCGGGCCCTCGGCGAGGAGGTGGTGCGGGGCGGCGTAGGTGACCTCGACGGTGACCACGTCGCCGGGGCGGATCTCCTGGTCGGGCTTGGTGAAGTGGACCAGGCGGTTGTCGGGGGCGCGGCCGGACAGGCGGTGGGTGGTGCCGTCCTTGCGGCCCTCGCCCTCGGCGACCATCAGCTCCAGGGTGCGGCCGACCTGCTTCTTGTTCTCCTTCCAGGAGATCTCCTCCTGGAGGGCGACCAGCCGCTCGTAACGGGCCTGGACGACCTCCTTGGGGATCTGGCCGTCCATCTCGGCGGCCGGGGTGCCAGGCCGCTTGGAGTACTGGAAGGTGAACGCCTGGGCGAATCTGGCCTCGCGGACGACGTGCAGGGTCTGCTCGAAGTCCGCCTCGGTCTCGCCGGGGAAGCCCACGATGATGTCGGTGGTGATCGCCGCGTGCGGGATGGCGGCGCGGACCTTCTCGATGATCCCGAGGTAGCGCTCCTGGCGGTAGGAGCGGCGCATCGCCTTGAGGACCGGGTCGGAGCCGGACTGCAGCGGCATGTGGAGCTGCGGCATCACGTTGGGCGTCTCGGCCATGGCGGCGATGACGTCGTCGGTGAAGTCGCGCGGGTGCGGGGAGGTGAAGCGGACCCGCTCCAGGCCGTCGATGGTGCCGCAGGCCCGCAGCAGCTTGCTGAACGCCTCGCGGTCGCCGATGTCCGAGCCGTACGCGTTCACGTTCTGCCCGAGCAGGGTGATCTCGGAGACGCCCTCGGCGACCAGGGCCTCGACCTCGGCGAGGATGTCGCCGGGGCGGCGGTCCTTCTCCTTGCCGCGCAGCGCGGGGACGATGCAGAAGGTGCACGTGTTGTTGCAGCCCACCGAGATGGAGACCCAGGCGGCGTAGGCGCTCTCCCGGCGGGTGGGCAGCGTGGACGGGAACGCCTCCAGGGACTCGGCGATCTCGACCTGCGCCTCCTCCTGGACGCGGGCGCGCTCCAGCAGGACCGGCAGCTTGCCGATGTTGTGCGTGCCGAAGACGACGTCCACCCAGGGGGCGCGCTGGACGATGGTGTCGCGGTCCTTCTGGGCCAGGCAGCCGCCTACGGCGATCTGCATGCCGGGCCGGCGGGCCTTCTTGGGGGCGAGGTGGCCGAGGTTGCCGTACAGCTTGTTGTCGGCGTTCTCCCGTACCGCGCAGGTGTTGAAGACGATCACGTCCGCGTCGCCGTCGGAGCCCTCGGGGGCGCGGACGTACCCGGCGTCCTCCAGCAGACCGGACAATCGCTCGGAGTCGTGGACGTTCATCTGGCACCCGTAGGTGCGTACCTCGTACGTGCGTGTGCCGCCCACTGACTGGCTCCGGTCGATGCTGCTCATGGCAATAAGGGTAGGCGGTCGGCGGCGGTGTCCCGGGCCGCCTGTGGACAACTGCCGTACCCGCAGGTCAGGGCTCTATGAGGCCCGCGCGGATCGCGTACCGGGTCAGTTCCAGCCGGTCGCGGACGCCGAGTTTCTGGAGCAGGTTGGCGCGGTGGCGTTCGACGGTCTTGGCGCTGATGAACAGCAGTTCGCCGATCTCCTTGGAGGTGTGGCCCTCGGCGACGAGCTTGAGGATCTCCTCCTCGCGTTCGGTGATCGGCCGTTCGGGCAGGCCGTCGCCGCGGTGCAGGCGGTCGAGGTAGGCGCGGACCAGGGCGCGTTCGGCGCCCGGGTAGATGAACGGTTCGTCGCGGACGGCCGCCCGGCACGCCTCGACGAGGTCGCGGTCGGCGACGGACTTGAGGACGAAGCCGGAGGCGCCCGCCTTGAGGGCCTCGAAGAAGTACTGCTCGTTGTCGTACATCGTCAGGATGAGGATGCGCAGGGCGGGCAGGCGGCGGGAGAGTTCGCGGGCGGCCTGCAGGCCGGTCATGCGGGGCATCGCGACGTCCAGGACGGCGAGGTCGACGTCGGTGGCGCGGGCCGCGGCGACCGCCTCGGCGCCGTCCCCGGCCTCGGCGACGACGGTCAGGTCGGGTTCGCCGTCGAGGATCAGGCGTACGCCCCGGCGTACCAGGGTGTGGTCGTCGGCGAGCAGGACGCGGATCGGGGGCGGCGGTGCGGGCATCAGTGGCCTCCGGTCGCGGCGGGGACGCGCAGGCGGATCTCGGTGCCCGCGTCCGGGCCGGGTACCACGGTGAGCGCGGCGCCTATCAGCAGGGCGCGTTCCCGCATGCCGCTGATGCCGGTGCCCTCGGGGGCGTCGCCGATGCCGGTGCCGTTGTCGGCGACGACGAGTTCGACGCCGTCGGGGAGGCGGCGCAGGCTGAGGTCGGCGCGGTCGGCGCCGGAGTGCCGGACGGTGTTGGTCAGGCCCTCCTGGGCGACGCGGTAGAGCACGAGTTCGATCTCCGGGGTGAGCGGGGGCAGGTCGCCGGGGACGTGGTGGCGGACGGTCAGGCCGTGGTGGGTGAACTCGGTGGCGAGCGAGCGCAGGGCGCTGGCCAGGCCGAGTTCCTCCAGGACGCCGGGGCGCAGCCGGCGGGCGATGCGGCGGATCTCGTCCAGGCCGGCCCGGGTGGCCTCCTGGGTCAGGGTCACCTCGTCGCGCAGGTCGGCGGGGACCCGGTCGGCGACCCGCTTGAGCTGGAGCAGGACGGCGGTGAGGGTCTGGCCGACCTCGTCGTGCAGTTCCCGGGCGATGCGGTGCCGTTCGCGTTCCTGGGCGTGCAGGGCGCGGGCGGCTCCGGCGGCGCGTTCGGCCTGGAGCCGGTCGAGCATGGTGTTGTACGTGGCGATCAGCTCGGCGGCCTCGGCGGGTCCGGCGACCGTCGGGCGGGCCCCGGGGCGCAACAGGTCGGCGGTGGCCATGGCGCGGCCGAGCCGCTTGAGCGGGGTGAGGCCGAGCCGCAGGACGACCGCGTTGCCGGCCAGCAGCACCAGCAGCCCGGTCAGCAGGATCAGTGCCTCGTGCGGCAGTACGGGGGTGGAGACGGTGACCGGGCCGAGGAGCAGCGCGGTGGCCACGACCAGGCCGGCGGCGTTGAGCGAGAAGATCCGCCAGAACAGCGACACGGTCCTCTTTCCGCTCCTCCCGGCCTTCGCGCACGACACCGCCGGGGCAAGCCTCGCCGCCCGCGCCCGGCTGCGTATATCCGTCACGACACCCATATCGCCACCGTACGCGCGGGTGACAGCATGGCGAGGCGCCGCCGGACCCGTGGAACGGCCGGGGCGCGGTACGACGCGAGACGAACGAGGGGAAGACACGTGTCCGCTCCACGCCTGAGGGCGACGCCGCTGCCGGGTATCGGGGTGCAGTACGACCTGGTGACCCGGGACCGCCGGCATCTGTCGGTGGTGGCGCACCGCGACGGCGCCCGCACGGTCAATGTGTACCGGTCCGACGACCCCGACTCCTGCGCGCACTCACTGAAGCTGACCGGCCCGGAGGCGGGCGCCCTGATCGATGCCCTGCAGCCGTCCCATCACAGCGCGAGCCTGCTGCACACCACCTCCGGCCTGGGGCTGGTGGCCGAGCGGATCGAGGTGGCGGCGACCTCGCGCTGGAACGGGCGGGTGCTGGGCGAGACCCGGATGCGTACCGAGACGGGCGCGTCGATCGTGGCCGTGCTGCGGCACGCCGAGGCGATCCCGTCGCCCGCGCCGGACTTCCGGCTGGTGGGCGGTGACACCTTGATCGTGATCGGTACCCGTGAGGGTGTCGACGCCGCCGCGGCGATACTTGGGCGGGAGTGACCCGGTGCACTCCTCCGCGGTACTGCTGATCGAGTTCGGTTCCATCATTCTCGGCCTCGGCCTGCTCGGGCGGTTCGCCGGCCGCTTCGGGCTCTCCCCGATCCCGCTGTACCTGCTGGCCGGGCTGGCGTTCGGGGAGGGCGGGCTGCTGCCGCTGGGCGCGAGCGAGGAGTTCGTCGCGACCGGCGCCGAGATCGGCGTCATCCTGCTGCTGCTGATGCTGGGCCTGGAGTACACGGCCGGCGATCTGGTCACCAATCTGAAGTCGCACTATCCGGCGGGCGTGGTCGACTGCGCGTTCAACGCGCTGCCGGGCGCGGTGGCGGCGCTGCTGATGGGCTGGGGTCCGGTGGCCGCCGTCGTGCTGGCGGGCGTCACCTGGATCTCGTCCTCCGGTGTGATCGCCAAGGTGCTGGGCGACCTGGGGCGGGTCGGCAACCGGGAGACCCCGGTGATCCTGAGCGTGCTGGTCCTGGAGGACCTGGCGATGGCGGTGTACCTGCCGATCGTCACGGCGCTGGTGGCCGGGGCCGGGCTGATGACCGGCAGCATCACCCTGGCCGTCGCGCTGGGCGCGGCCGGTCTGGTGCTGTTCGTGGCGGTGCGGTACGGGCGGCTGATCTCGCGGTTCGTCTCCAGCGACGACCCGGAGAAGCTGCTGCTGGTGGTGCTGGGGCTGACGATCCTGGTCGCGGGCGTGGCCCAGCAGCTCCAGGTGTCGGCCGCGGTGGGTGCCTTCCTGGTGGGCATCGCGCTGTCCGGGGAGGTCGCGGAGGGCGCGCACACGCTGCTCAGTCCGCTGCGGGACCTGTTCGCCGCGGTGTTCTTCGTCTTCTTCGGGCTGCACACCGACCCGGCGAGCATCCCGCCGGTCCTGCTGCCCGCCCTCGCGCTGGCCGTCGTCACCGCGCTGACGAAGATCGCCACGGGGTACTGGGCGGCGCGGCGGGCCGGGATCTCCGTCAAGGGGCGCTGGCGCGCGGGCGGGGCGCTGGTGGCCCGCGGCGAGTTCTCCATCGTGATCGCCGGGCTGGCGGTCACGGCCGGCATCGAACCGTCCCTGGGCCCGCTGGCCACGGCGTACGTGCTGATCCTGGTCATCGTGGGTCCGCTCACCGCGCGGTACACCGAGTCCGTGGCGTCCCGGCTCTCCCGGCGCCGGAGCGACCCCGACCGCCGCCCGGACGCGCCGGAGAACGTGCCGCAGGCGGCCGAGGCGGGGGCGTCGGCGGACGCCTGAACCGGACGCCGGCGGCCCCGCACGCCCCGGGAGGTCCGAGGCCGGGCCCGGCGCCCGCCTCAGACCTCCGCGGGCGCCGGTGTCCATCCCTGCCCGCGCAGGACACCGGCCACGTCCGGTGCCTCGTAGTGCTCCCCCTTGAGGACCTTCCCGTCGGCTCTGCGGGCGACCTGGCCGTCGGGGCCGAGCTTGGTCATGTTGGAGCGGTGCACCTCGGCGATCACCGCGTCGAGGTCGATGCCGTGGACCAGGGCCGTGCCGTACGCGACGTAGACCACGTCGGCCAGCTCGTGCGCCAGCTTGTCCAGGGGGCCGTCGGCCGACACCTCGGCCACCTCCGCGGCCTCCTCGGCGAGCAGCCGGGCGCGCTGGGCGGCCAGCTCCGGCGGCACCCGCGTCGGGGTACTGCGGACGTCCAGCCCGAAGGCGTGGTGGAAGGCACGGACCAGGTCGGCGGGCGAAGCACTCATACGCACGACTCTAAAGACCACCACTGACAACACCGCCCACGCCCGAACATCCGTGCCCACCGGCTCCCGGGCGGTGGGTCCCGGCCCTGGTCAGGCGGGCCTCCCGACTGGCAGGATCGCGCCCATGTCCACGCTGTTGTCCCGTACCGGCGGGCACCGGGCGCTGACGGCCGCGGCCGCCGGCGCCGTCGTGCTGGGCCTGCTGCTGTGGTGGCTGCTGCCGCTGGGCGAGAAGCCGCCGGGCGGCACGGTGACGTTCAGCACGGGCACCCGCGCGGGCGTCTACCAGAGGTACGGCGAGATGCTGCGCACCGCGCTGCGCGAGGACATGCCGGGACTGAAGGTGACGCTGCGCACCAGCGCGGGTTCGCAGGAGAACGTCGAGCGGGTGGCGAGCGGCGAGGCCGACTTCACGATCGCCGCCGCCGACGCGGTGGAGACGTACACGTACCAGGAGCGGCCCGGCTCCGGGCAACTGCGCGGGGTCGCCCGGCTGTACGACGACTATGTGCAACTGGTCGTCCCCGTCGACTCGCAGGTGCACTCGGTCGCCGATCTGCGCGGCAAGCGGGTCGCCGTCGGCCTGCCCGACTCGGGGGTCCGGCTGATCGCCAACCGGCTGCTGCGCGCGGCGGGCCTCGACCCGGGCAAGGACATCACGCCCCGGTCGTACGGCATCGACACCGGGCCGAAGCGGCTCGGGCACGACATCGACGCCTTCTTCTGGTCGGGCGGGCTGCCGACGGACGGGCTGCGGCAGATCGCCGACACGCCGTCCTTCCGGTTCGTGCCGATCGGGGAGGACCTCGTCGCCGCGCTGCACGACCAGGGCGGCGCCACCCGGTACTACCGCGCCACCAGCATCCCGCAGTCGGCGTACCCGACGGTCCAGAACACCGCCGCGGTGCCGACCATGGCGGTGGCCAACCTGCTGGTGACCCGGGACGACGTGGATCCCCGGCTCACCGAGTGGCTGACCCGGACGGTGATCGAGAGCCGGGACGGCATCGGCAAGCACGTGCACTCCGCCCAGTTGGTCGATCTGCGCACCGCGATCTACACCGACCCGGTCCCGCTGCACGAGGGCGCCCGGCGCTACTACGCGTCCGTCAAGCCTTAGGGCCGTTGCCTCGGCACGGTCACCGTCACCTTCAGGCCGTGCGGCGTGTGGTGGTCGAAGGCGAGGGTGCCGCCGCCCGCCGCGAGCAGGGCCCGGCAGATGGACAGGCCGAGGCCGGAGCCCTTGACGTTCTGGTGGCGGCCGCTGCGCCAGAAACGGTCGCCCACGCGCGCGAGTTCCTCGTCGGTGAGACCGGGCCCGCGGTCGGTGACGACGACGGTGGACGCGGTGCCGTTGGACGCGACCGCGACCCGCACGGTCTCGCCCTCCGGCGTGAACTTCACCGCGTTGTCGATGACCGCGTCCAGCGCGCTGGACAGCGCCACGGGGTCGGCCCACGCGGTGACCGGCGGACAGTCCCCCACCAGGCGTACGCCCTTGGCCTCGGCGGTGGGCGCCCAGGCGGCCACCCGCTCGGCGGCCAGCGCGCCGATGTCGGTGATCTGGAGGTCGGCCTCGGTGTGCTCGGCGAGCGCCAGGTCCAGCAGGTCGTCCAGGACGCGGGCCAGGCGCTTGCCCTCGGCCTGGACGGAGGCGATCTCCTCGTTGCCCTCGGGCAGTTCCAGGGCGAGCAGCTCGATGCGGAGCAGCAGCGCGGCCAGCGGGTTGCGCAGTTGGTGGGAGGCGTCGGCGACGAAGGCGCGCTGCTGCTCCAGCACGTCCTCCACGTGGTCGGCCATCTCGTTGAACGAGCGGGCCAGCCTCCGCAGTTCCGGCGGTCCCCCGGAGGAGGCGACCCGGGACTTCAGGCGGCCGGTGGCGATGTCGTGGGTGGTGGCGTCCAGCACCCGTACCGGCCTGAGCACCCAGCCGGTGAGCCGCAGGGCGGCGCCGACGGCCAGCAGCATCGCGGCGATCTCGCCGGCGCCGATGACCAGCCAGCCGTGCAGGATCCGGGAGCGCATCGCGCCGGTCGGCGAGTCGGTGACGACGGCGGCGATCACGTCCCCGTCCCGGATCACCGGCGAGGCGACCACGAGCCGGCCCCGCTCCCAGGGCCACACCTGCTCGGGGTCGTGGCTGCGCCGGCTGAGCAGCGCCTCGTCGAAGGCGTCCCGCACCTCGCCGGTCCGCGGGAGGAACCAGGTCGTCGGGGCGTTGGCCATGGGGATGTCGTCGGTGTAGAAGACGGCCGCCCGGATGCCGTAGACCTCGTAGTAGTTGATCAGCTCGCTCTGCAGGGTCGCCAGGCGCTCGCTGGGCGTGGTGCGCGACCCGGAGGGCGCGTCGCCGACGAACTGGGCGAGCGCCGCGAAGCGTGCCGTGTCGTCGATGCGGTCGACGACGACCCGTTGCTGCTCGGCGCGGGCGACGCTGACGGCGAGCGGGACGCCGAGCGCGAGCAGCACGGCCGCCATGAGGACGATCAGCAGCGGCAGCAGACGGGTGCGCACCCGGGCCCGCTAGGCGGCGGGGGCGACGAGCCGGTAGCCGACGCCCCGTACGGTCTCGATCAGCGCCGGCATCCGCAGCTTGGCCCGCAGGGAGGCGACATGCACCTCCAGGGTGCGTCCGGTCCCCTCCCAACTGGTGCGCCAGACCTCGCTGATGATCTGCTCCCGGCGGAAGACCACCCCGGGGCGCTGGGCGAGCAGTGCCAGCAGATCGAACTCCTTGCGGGTCAGTTGGACGACCGAACCGTCCACGGTCACCTGGCGGGTCGGCAGCTCGATGCGCACCGGGCCCAGGCGCACCTCGCTCTCGGCGGCGCCCGGCGCGTCCTCGTGGACGGTGCGCCGGCTGACGGCGTGGATCCGGGCGAGCAGTTCCCCGGTGTCGTACGGCTTGACCACGTAGTCGTCGGCGCCGAGGTTGAGGCCGTGGATGCGGGAGCGGACGTCGGCGCGGGCGGTGACCATGATGACGGGGGTGCTGGTGCGCTTGCGGATCTTGCCGCAGACCTCGTAGCCGTCCTGGTCGGGCAGGCCCAGATCGAGCAGGACGACACCGAAGCCGTCGCTCTCCGGGACGAGCGCCTGGAGGGCCTCCTCGCCGCTGCGCGCGTGGGTGACGTCGAAGCCGTGGCGGGCCAGGACCGCGGACAGGGCCGCGGCCACATGGTTGTCGTCCTCGACGAGCAGCAGTCTCATCCGGGCCCCCTTCGGTTCATCGGCCGTACGCTCGGGACGGGTAGAAAACGGGTGGAGCACGTGCCCACGCGCGCGTGCCCTGTGCAGTGACGCTGATGGACAGGGACGGCGTCAAGGGGGTTCCGGTTGCCGATCGCCCGAAGTTATCCGGCCGATATGCGCCCTGCTCACAAGTGCTACGACTCGTGTCCGATTGCTACCGGATCGTGATGCTCAGATTCCCCTCAGATGTAATGACGCAGGTCGCGGGTGGTAACTACTGTCCTCCGAAACCGAGGAGGACGGAGCCTGAGAGCGATGACCGAAGTATCGGTGGCCAAGGAAGACGTGGCCGCGACCGGCGACCTGGTCGTCTTGAAGAGCGTCAACAAGCACTTCGGCGCGTTGCACGTGCTCCAGGACATCGATCTGACGATCGCCCGCGGTGAGGTCGTCGTGGTGATCGGACCCTCGGGGTCCGGCAAGTCCACCCTGTGCCGCACCATCAACCGCCTGGAGACCATCGACTCCGGCACGATCACCATCGACGGGAAGCCGCTGCCCGAGGAGGGCAAGGCGCTGGCCCGGCTGCGGGCCGACGTCGGCATGGTGTTCCAGTCCTTCAACCTCTTCGCGCACAAGACGGTGCTCGAGAACGTCACCCTGGGCCAGATCAAGGTCCGCAAGGCCGACAAGAGCAAGGCCGAGGAGAAGGCCCGGGCCCTGCTGGACCGGGTCGGCGTGGCCGCGCAGGCGGACAAGTACCCCGCGCAGTTGTCCGGCGGCCAGCAGCAGCGCGTCGCCATCGCCCGCGCGCTGGCCATGGACCCGAAGGTCATGCTGTTCGACGAGCCCACCTCGGCGCTCGACCCGGAGATGATCAACGAGGTCCTGGAGGTCATGCAGCAACTGGCCCGGGACGGCATGACGATGATCGTCGTCACCCATGAGATGGGCTTCGCCCGCTCGGCCGCCAACCGGGTGGTGTTCATGGCGGACGGCCGGATCGTCGAGGAGGCCGTGCCGGACCAGTTCTTCAGCAATCCGCGCAGCGACCGTGCCAAGGACTTCCTGTCGAAGATCCTGCACCACTGACGCCCGCCCCCTGACGCCCCGCCCCCGCCAGTCCGGCGGCCGAGGGCTCCGGCGGGGCCCGCCGCCGGGGCCCGGGCCCGCCCCAGGGCTTGCTCCCGGCGGCCCCGCGTCACCCGCCCTTGACGGCCCGTCTGATCGTCCGATCACAGTCAAAGGATGTCCACCATGAAGCTCCGCAAGGTCACCGCCGCCTCGGCCGCCGTCCTCACCCTCGCCCTCACCGCCACCGCGTGCGGCTCCGACGACGGCGACGACGGCGGCTCCTCCTCCGGCGGCGGCAAGAAGATCACCATCGGCATCAAGTTCGACCAGCCGGGCCTGGGCCAGAAGACCCCGCAGGGCTACGCCGGTTTCGACGTGGACGTCGCCACGTACGTCGCCAAGAAGCTCGGCTACTCCGAGGACCAGATCGAGTGGAAGGAGTCGAAGAGCGCCGACCGCGAGACCATGCTGCAGCGCGGTGACGTCGACTTCATCGCCGCCACGTACTCGATCACCCCGGAGCGCCAGGAGAAGGTCGACTTCGCCGGCCCGTACCTGCTCGCCCACCAGGACGTGCTGATCCGCGCCGACGACGACTCGATCAAGTCGCCGGAGGACCTCAACGACAAGAAGCTGTGCTCGGTGACCGGCTCGACCTCGGCGCAGAACGTCAAGGAGAAGCTGGCGCCCAAGGCCCAGCTCCAGCAGTACCCGACGTACTCCGCGTGTCTGACCGGTGTGCAGAACAAGGCCATCGACGCGCTGACCACCGATGACTCGATCCTCGCCGGTTACGCCGCCCAGTCCCAGTTCAAGGGCAAGTTCAAGCTCGGCGGCTTCAAGATGACCAACGAGAACTACGGCATCGGCCTGAAGAAGGGCAGCGACCTCAAGGACAAGATCAACGACGCGCTGGAGGCCATGGTCTCCGACGGTTCGTGGCAGAAGGCCGTGGACGCCAACCTCGGCCCGGCCGGCTACAAGAACGACCCCGCGCCGAAGATCGGCGAGATCAAGAGCTGAGGCAACGCCTGACAGGGTGCGCCGTCCCGGGTGCGGGGCGGCGCACCGGGGCGGGCCTCCCTACACGCGGAAGCGCGGGAGATCGTGTTCGACTTTCTTGAAGACTACGACCTGCTCGGGGCCTTCTGGACGACGGTGCAGCTCGCTGTGCTCTCCGCCGTCGGGTCCCTGATCTGGGGCACCCTGCTGGCCGCCATGCGCGTCGGCCCGGTGCCGCTGATGCGCGGTATCGGGACCGCGTACGTGAACATCGTGCGGAACATCCCGCTCACCGTCATCATCCTGTTCACGTCGCTCGGCCTGAACAACACGCTGGGCGTCACCCTCGGTTCGAACGAGATCGAGACGACCAACTTCCGGCTCGCCGTCCTCGGTCTGGTCCTCTACACCTCGGCCTTCGTGTGCGAGGCGCTGCGCTCCGGCATCAACACCGTGCCGGTCGGCCAGGCGGAGGCCGCCCGCGCGATCGGGCTGAGCTTCGGCCAGGTGCTGAGCCTGGTGGTGCTGCCGCAGGCGTTCCGCTCCTCCGTCGTACCACTGGCCAACGTCCTGATCGCCCTCATCAAGAACACCACGGTGGCCGCCGCGATCGGCGTCGCCGAGGCGGCGCTGCTGATGAAGGAGATGATCGAGAACGAGGCGCAGTTGCTGCTGATCTCCGCGATCATCGCGTTGGGCTTCGTGATTCTGACGCTGCCGACCGGCCTGATCCTGGGCTGGGTGGGCAAGAAGGTGGCGGTGAAGCGATGAGCTCCGTTCTCTACGACGCCCAGGGGCCCCGCGCCAAGCGGCGCAACGTCGTCCTCACGGTCGTCTTCCTGGCCGCCGTGGTCGCCGTGGTGTGGTGGGTGATCAGCACCCTGAAGGACAAGGGCCAACTGGAGTGGGTCCAGTGGGAGATGTTCTTCACCAGCACCGAGCCCTGGTCGACGTACATCTGGCCCGGTCTGGAGAACACCCTCAAGGCCGCCGCGCTGGCGATGGTCATCGCGCTGCCGCTCGGCGCCGTCCTGGGCATCGCCCGGCTCTCCGACCACGCCTGGGTCCGCATCCCGGTCTCGATCGTGGTGGAGTTCTTCCGCGCCATCCCCGTACTGGTGCTGATGATCTTCGGGCTGGCGCTGTTCGCCGAGTACACCAACGTCAGCTCCGACGACCGCCCGCTGTTCGCGGTCGTCACCGGCCTGGTGCTCTACAACGCCTCCGTCCTCGCCGAGATCGTCCGCTCGGGCATCCTGGCCCTGCCCAAGGGCCAGTCCGAGGCGGCCATGGCGATCGGCCTGCGCAAGAACCAGCTCATGCGGCTCGTCCTGCTCCCGCAGGCGGTCACCGCGATGCTGCCGGCCATCGTCAGCCAGCTCGTCGTCGTCCTGAAGGACACCGCCCTCGGCGGCGCCGTCCTCACCTTCCCCGAGCTGCTCGCCTCGGCCAACACGATGAGCGGCTACTACGGCGCCAACGTGATCGCCAGCTTCACCGTGGTCGCCGTGCTCTACATCGCGCTGAACTTCGCGCTGACGAGCTTCGCGAGCTGGCTGGAGCGGCGGCTGCGGCGGGGCAAGAAGTCGACCGGGGCGGTGCTCCCGGCCAACGACAACCAGCCGAACGCCGGAGCGGGTGCCGGACCCGGCATCTGACACCCGGTCAACTCGTGTGACCATTTCCGGAGGCAGTGGCATGATCGCCGCTGCCTCCGTCACTTGACGCAAGCAGCGGCAATGGGTTGCATACGTTCTGTGATCGTGCACCCTGCTCCAACATCCTGTTCACCTGTGTCCCCCGGGACGCCGCACCGAGCAGGGGGCGCCGCGCCGTGGACCCGGTGATCATCGTGGGGGCGGGGCCCGTCGGGCTCACGCTCGCGCTGGCCCTGGCGCGTCAGGAAGTGCCCTGTGTCGTCCTGGACGAGGGCCCGGGCAAGGACGAACCGCGCCCCGCGCGCACCGTCGTCCTGCCCGAGGACACCGTCACCCTGCTCGAACGGCTCACCGGCGCCCCGCTCGCCCGGGCCGGCCTGCGCTGGGCCGGATGGCGGTCGATGCGGCGCAAGCAGGTGACGCGCGAGATCACCCTCGACGACACCGAGCCCGCCCCGCTGCACCTCGCCCAGCACGTGCTGACCGGCGCGCTGCGCACCGCCCTGGCCGGCGAGCCGCTGGTCAAGGTCGCCGTGAACGCCCGCCTGGACACCGTCGAACAGGAACCCTCCGGCGTCACCGCCCACACCCGCGGCCCCGACGGCACCTGGTGGCGCGGCAGTTACCTGGTCGGCTGCGACGGCCCGCGTTCGACCGTGCGCAAGCTCCAGGACATCCGCTTCCCCGGCCGTACGGCGGTGGAACGGCACGCCGTCGCCGCGCTGCGCGTGGAACTGCCCTGGGGTGAAGAAGCGTTGCTGCACCGGTCCCCGCCGTGGCGTACGGCGGGCCCGTCGGCGGGCGAGGTCACGGCCCGGCCGCTGCCGGGCGGCGTCTGGCGCCTGGACTGGCTGCTGCCGCCGGGCAAGGACCTGGTCACGCCCGACCTGCTGGTGACCCGGGTCCGCGAAACCCTCGGCGGCTGGAACGGCGGCACGGTGCCCTCGTACGAGCTGCTCGACACCGGCGTCCACACCGTCCACCACCGGCTCGCCCGGCGCTGGCGCAACGGCCGCGTCCTGCTCGCCGGAGACGCGGCGCACCTGCTCGGCGCGCTGGGCACGCAGGGCCTGGTGGAGGGGTTGCGGGACACCGACAACCTCGCCTGGAAACTGGCCCTGGTCTGGCACCAGGGGCCGCACGACGCCCTCCTCGACAGCTTCCAGGCGGAGCGGCGCGCGGCCGTCGCCGCCAAGCTGCGCGCCGCCGACCAGGCGCTGCCGCTGCTGCGCGGGGGCGGCGGACTGCGCGGGTACGTCCCCGGCGCGGCCCGTGGCCAGGAGGCGTTGCTCACGGACAGTCACCTGGGGCGCGGCGCGCTCGGTGCGCCGGGGGCGTACCCCGATTCGCCGCTCGCGCCTCCGCACCTCGACGGGGAGGTGCCCGTCGGCACCCCTCCGGGGGCGCTGGTCGAGGACGTGCGGGTCACGGCGGAGGACGGCACCTTCGTACGGCTGCGCGACCGGCTCGGGCGCGGGGCGCTGCTGGTGGTGCTGATCGCGCCGGGCACGGGGGTGTGGGAGCGCAGGCACTGGGTGTCCGCCGGGGTGATGCCCCGGCTGGCCGCGGCGGTGACCGCGCTGCCGTGCCGCGCGGAACTGCTGGTCGCCGAGAGCTACCCGGGCGCCGCCGCGCACACCGTGCTGCTGGTGCGGCCCGACGGTCACCTGGTCACGGCGCTGGGCGGGGTGCGTCCGGCCGACCTGTACACGGCGGCCCAGGCGACGCTGGGCGGGGCGGAACAGGTGAAGGCGGGGGCAGGCGCGGGCGCGGGGGCGGCCTCGGCGGGAGCGGCAGCGGGCTCGGGGTCTGGTCCGGGTTCCGGTCCGGGTCCTGGGTCGGGATCGCGCTCGACCTGAGGGACGGTGGGGTGACTCACCGTAGCCGGAGGTCCGCTCGGCGACGGTGAGTTGACCGGTCCGCACCGTCATGGTGTACTCCGGACCGTGACCGACACCGATGTGCGCCTGTGGCGGAGGGTCCATATGGACCTCGTCCGCTACGCGGGCTGCGTGTGTCGCACGTCCTGCTGAATTCGCCTCATTTCCCTCCACGCGCGCCGCTTTCCGCTGCCGCGCGCTCCCGCGAACTCTCCTTCAGGACGGTAGCCGTGTCTGTCCCCGCTTCTTCCACCTCCCCCGCCCCGGTCTCCGCACCCACCCAGGCCGAACTGCTCGCCTTCGCGCAGCGGATCGCGGCCGACGCGGAGCTGATCGCCTCGCTCCCCCTCGACCCGGAGGGCCGCACCTGGGTACGGCTGGACGGTCCCGGCGGCAGCGAGGCGTGGCTGATCGGCTGGCCGCCCGGCACGGGCACCGGCTGGCACGACCACGCCGACTCGGTGGGCGCCTTCGTCACCGCGGCCGGCGAACTCAAGGAGCACGCCCTCGCCGCGCGGCTCCCCACGGACGGCTGGCGGACCCTCGAACTGTCCGACGGTGTGGACCGGCACCGCACACTGGCCGCCGGGCAGGGCCGCGCGTTCGGCCGGCACCATGTGCACGAGGTGCTCAACGAGTCCCCCGACCGGCACGCCGTCTCGGTGCACGCCTACTACCCGCCGCTGCCGCAGATCCGCCGCTACAGCCGCACCGGGCAGATCCTCCGGCTGGAGCAGGTCGAGCGCCCCGAGGACTGGCAGTGAGCGAGCGACGGGGACCCGTCGGCATCGACGCGCTGCTGGAACGCGTCCGCCAGGGCTACATACGCGTCGGCCCGCGCGAGGCGTACGAGGCCGCCCGGGCCGGGGACGCCCTCCTGGTGGACATCCGGTACGCCGCCCTGCGCGAGAAGGACGGGCTGATCCCCGGCGCCCTGGTGATCGAGCGCAACGAACTGGAGTGGCGGCTGGACCCGCAGGGCAGTCACCGCGTCCCCGAGGCCACCGGCCATGACGTACGGGCCGTCGTCATCTGCAACGAGGGGTACGCCTCCAGCCTCGCGGCCGAGTCCCTGCACCGCCTGGGGCTGCGCCGGGCCACCGATCTGATCGGCGGGTTCCAGGCGTGGCGGGCGGCGGGGCTGCCTGTGGTGGCCGCCTGACGGGCACGTCGGGCTCGGCAGGCACGGTCGGGGCCGGCGCCGGCATGTCGGGGCCGGCGCACGCAGTCGGCCCCAGCGTGCGGCGGTCGGAGCCGGCGGGGGCGCGGCGAGGTCAGAACGGCTCGTCGTCCAAGAACTCCGTGTCCTCGCCCTCCTCCTCCAGTGCCTGCCGGACCACCCGCAGGGCCATGCCCTCGGAGTAGCCCTTGCGGGCGAGCATCCCCGCGAGCCGGCGCAGCCGCTTGTCGCGGTCCAGCCCCCGGGTCGAGCGCAGTTTCCGGCCGACCAGCTCCCGCGCGGTCGCCTCCTCCTGCTCGGAGTCGAGCTGGGAGACCGCCGCGTCGATGAGGGTGGAGTCGACGCCCTTGGTGCGCAGTTCCCGGGCGAGGGCGCGCCGCGCGAGGCCGCGTCCGTGGTGGCGGGACTCCACCCAGGCGTCGGCGAAGGCACTGTCGTCGATCAGTCCGACCTCCTCGAACCGGGACAGCACCTCCTCGGCCGCGTCGTCCGGGATCTCCCGCTTGCGCAGGGCGTCGGCGAGCTGCTTCCGGGTGCGCGGGGTCCCGGTGAGCAGGCGCAGGCAGATCGCCCTGGCCTGCTCCACCGGGTCCCGCGGAGGCTCCGCCCGCTCGGCCCTCGACGAGGAAGCGGCGCCTCCGTCCAGATCGGACGGTCCCCCGCGGTCAGGCCGGCCGCGCCGGCGCCGACCGCGCGTGCCGTCCGCGCCCCGGGGCCGGGCGTCACCCCGGCGCGCCCCGGAACCGTACTCGGCATCCCCGTCCGCTTCCCCCGTTCCGTCCGGGTATGCCCCATGTCCCCCGTGCCCCGTGCCGGTGCCGTACGGTCTGTCCGCCCCGTACGGCCCCGAGGGGTCGTGCGCCGGGCCGGTGCCGTCGTCCGACCCGGTGAGGTCACCGCCGTATCCGCTGCCACCCGCCCCGGCGGAGCCCTCGTCGTCCGGTCCGCCCCGTCGGCGCCGGTGCGCGGCGGGGTCCGGGGCGGCGTACTCGGCCCAGTCGGTTCGTCGTGTCACGGGTCAGCTCTTGGCCGCCGCGGCCTTGGACTTGGCGGCCTTGGCCGCGGGGGCGGGCACCGCCGTGGCGGCACCGGCGGCAGCGGCGGCCGGGACGGCGGCGTCCGCGACCGGCTCGGCGGCCGGCTCCTCGGGACGCACTCCGACGCCCAGCTTCTCCTTGATCTTCCGCTCGATCTCGTTGGCGAGGTCGGGGTTGTCCTTCAGGAAGTTGCGGGCGTTCTCCTTTCCCTGGCCGAGCTGGTCGCCCTCGTACGTGTACCAGGCGCCGGCCTTGCGGACGAAGCCGTGCTCCACGCCCATGTCGATCAGGCCGCCCTCGCGGCTGATGCCGTGGCCGTAGAGGATGTCGAACTCGGCCTGCTTGAAGGGCGGCGCGACCTTGTTCTTGACGACCTTGCAGCGGGTGCGGTTGCCGACCGCCTCGGTGCCGTCCTTCAGGGTCTCGATGCGCCGGATGTCGATGCGCACGGAGGCGTAGAACTTCAGCGCCCGGCCACCGGTCGTGGTCTCCGGGGAGCCGAACATCACGCCGATCTTCTCGCGGAGCTGGTTGATGAAGATCGCGGTGGTCTTGGACTGGTTGAGCGCGCTGGTGATCTTCCGCAGGGCCTGGCTCATCAGCCGGGCCTGGAGACCGACGTGGCTGTCGCCCATCTCGCCCTCGATCTCCGCGCGCGGGACGAGCGCGGCGACGGAGTCGATGACGATGAGGTCGAGGGCGCCGGAGCGGACCAGCATGTCCACGATCTCCAGGGCCTGCTCGCCGTTGTCCGGCTGGGAGAGGATCAGGTTGTCGATGTCGACGCCGAGCTTCTTGGCGTACTCGGGGTCGAGGGCGTGCTCCGCGTCCACGAAGGCGACCTGGCCGCCGGCCTTCTGCGCGTTGGCCACCGCGTGCAGGGTCAGGGTCGTCTTGCCGGAGGACTCGGGGCCGTAGATCTCCACGACGCGGCCGCGCGGGAGACCGCCGACGCCGAGGGCCACGTCGAGCGCGGTCGATCCGGTGGGGATGACCTCGATGGGCTCGTTCGTCCGGTCGCCCATGCGCATGACCGCGCCCTTGCCGAATTGCCGTTCAATCTGTGCGAGAGCGGCGTCCAGGGCCTTCTCGCGGTCGGTTCCTGCCATGGGTTCCACCCGATTTGCTTGAGTCGATCGCTTCACGTCAAAGACGCTAACGCCTGCCACTGACAATGCGCCTCGACGCAGGTCCGGCCTGTGGATAACTCGGGCGCATCTCCGTCCAAACCCAGTCGAATCACCCGTTGTGAGCTCCGGCCGGAGCCTCCATAAGAATGGATGTTCGATTTTCGTGTCAAGCGCGCCCCACGGCACCGCCGAGCCCCACGGGCCTCAGGAAGAGCCGTCCCCCGAGTCCGGGGACCCCTCCGGCTCCCCGGCCGGCCGCCGCTCCCCCTGGCGCCGGTCCCGCAGGCGCCGCGCCCGGGTGAGGAGACCGGGCCCGGAGCCCCCGTCCCGCCGCCCTCGCCGGTGGCCCTGGACGCGGGGGTCGTCCGTGACGGCGTACCGCTTGACGTACGCCCCCAGGAACGCCTGGAGCGTGGCGACCGCCGGGATGGCGATCAGGGCGCCGACCGCGCCGAGCAGCGCGGTGCCGGCGATGACCGAGCCGAAGGCGACCGCCGGGTGGATGTCGACGGTCTTCGACGTCAGCTTGGGCTGCAGCACGTAGTTCTCGAACTGCTGGTAGACCACCACGAAGGCCAGCACCCACAGCGCGTACCAGGGATTGACCGTGAAAGCGATCAGCATCGGCAGCGCGCCCGCGAGGTAGGTGCCGATGGTCGGGATGAACTGCGACACCAGGCCCACCCACACGGCGAGCGCGGGCGCGTAGGGGACGGCCAGGACTTCCAGCAGGACGTAGTGCGCCACGCCGGAGACCAGCGCCATCAGGCCGCGCGAGTACAGGTAGCCGCCGGTCTTGTCGACGGCGATCTCCCAGGCGCGCAGCACCTCGGCCTGCCGCGCGGGCGGCAGCACCGAGCAGAGCGCGCGGCGCAGCCGGGGGCCGTCGGCGGCGAAGTAGAACGCGAACAGCGTGATCGTCAGCAGCCGGAAGAGGCCGCCGAGGACCTGGGCGGACACGTCCAGGACGCCGGTCGCGCTGTTCTGCACGTAGTTGCGCAGCCAGTCGGAGCGGAGCAGGCCCTCCTGGATGTCCACCCGTTTCAGCTCGGTGTGGAAGTGGCTGTTGATCCAGTTGATCACCGAGTCGAGGTAGTCGGGGAAGTCCTCGACCATCTTGACGATCTGGCCCGCGAGCATGGAGCCAAGCAGGGTGACGAACCCGGCGGTGACGATCAGCACGGCGAGGAAGACCAGGAAGGTGGCCAGCCCCCGGCGCATCCCCCGCGCGGCCATCCAGCTCACCGCGGGCTCGATGGCCAGGGCCAGGAAGAACGCGATCAGGATGTTGATCAGCAGGCCGGTGAGCTGGTGGAAGGCCCAACTGCTGAGCTGGAACAGCGCGTAGAGCGTCAGGGCGAGCACCATCGCCCGGGGCAGCCACCGCGGCATACGGGCGGCCGGCCCGGCGGCGCCCCCGGCGGGGGGCCGGGCGGGCGGCACGGGGCCGGAGGGGGATGCCTGCTGGGCCGGCTGCCCGGTCTCGTCAGTGGATGCCACGGAACCAGTCTCGCCCACACCACCGACAGCCGGAGACCGCCCGGCGATCTTCGTGACGGATCAGCGCTTCTCCTGTGGCACGTTCATGACCGAGCACACCACGCGCCACACGTCCTTGGCGTCCCAGCCGGCGTTCAGCGCCTGGTGCACCGTCCGTCCGCCCAGCTCCGTCATCACATGATCGCGCGCGAAGGTGTCGGCGTACCCCGGACCGAAGTGCTCCGCCATCCGCTGCCAGAAGACCGTCAACCGCATGCCTCCAGTATCCCGCCCGCGGGTAAGGGCCGGGGCCGGGCCCGCACCCGGGGCGGCTTCGCGCCCTACGGTCTGACCCATGGCCGAAACCGGAACCTCCCCTCTCCCTCCGACGCCCCTGGCGGACACCGCGCTCGCACGCGCGGAGCGCTTCGTCTGGCTCACCGCGCGGGTGCTGGAGCAGCGCCTGTTCGCGTACCACTTCCGGGGCGGTGACGCCGACCCGGTGGAGGCGGCGCTCGACGCCTACCGCAACGAGGACGGCGGGTACGGCCACGCGCTGGAGCCCGATCTGCGCGGCCCGGTCAGCCGGCCGCAGCACATCGCGCACGCGCTGCGCGTGCTGGACGCCGTGGGCCGCTGCGGCGGGCAGCGCGCGGAGCGCGTGTGCCGGTACCTGACCGCCGTCTCCACCGCGCAGGGGGCGCTCCCGGCGGTCCTGCCCGGCCAGGACGGCTTCCCGTCCGCCCCGCGTGCGGGCGGCCCGCGCGGCGATCTACTCGTCACCGGCCCGGTGGTCGGGCTGCTGCACCGCAACGGGGTGTGGCACGCCTGGCTCTTCCGGGCCACCGACTTCTGCTGGCAGGCGGTGGAGTCGCTGCGGGTCACCCACCCGGACGAGGTCGAGGCCGCGGTGACCTTCCTGGACGCCGTGCCCGACCGCCCGCGCGCGCGGGCGGTCGCCGACCGCCTCGGCCGGCTGGTCCGCGAGCGGCGCCTGGCGGTCCTGGACCCGGACGGCCCGGACGCGGACCCGCTGCCGCGCGGTGACGCGCCGGGCGGGCGCCGCCTCCCGCACGACTACGCGCCGTTCCCGGGCTCCCTCGCGCGCGCGTGGTTCACCGACCAGGAGATGGCGCGGTCGCTGGACTTCCTCGCGGCGGAGCAGCGGCAGGACGGCGGCTGGCCCGCCCGCCGCCCGGAGTGGACGCCGGCCGCCGTCCTTGAGGCACGCCCCAGGGTGACGCTCGACGCCCTGCGGGTCCTGCGGGCGTACGGCCGCCCCGTCGGCTGAGGATCACCCGCCCAGCGCTCGGGTCCCGGCGGTCACCACCACGGCCGCCGCGACGACCAGCAGGAACGGGGCGCGCAGCAGCAGCGCCACGGCCGCCGCGGCGAGCCCCGCGGCCCGCGCGTCCAGCATGAGCGTCCGTCCGTCGGCGAAGGTCTGCTGGGCCGTGAGGGCGGCGAGCAGGGCGACCGGCAACAGGGCGGCGAGCCGCCGCACCAGGGGCCGTTCCAGGGCGCCCGCGGGCACCATCAGGCCGGCCAGCTTGACCGTGTAGCAGCCGACCGCGGTCAGGGCGATGGCGATCCAGGCGTTCACCGGCCCCCCTTCCCCGCGCGGTGGCCCCGGGCCCACAGGACGGCCGGCGCCGCCAGCGCCGCCACCAGCACGGGCAGCCCGGCCGGCAGGACGGGGAGCAGACCGACCCCGAGCACCACGGCGAGCCCGGCGACCAGCCGCTCGACGGCGCCGGTCAGCATCGGCGCGAGCAGCGCCAGGAAGACCGCCGGCCCGGCCGCGTCCAGGCCCCAGGCGTCGGTGTCACCGATCGCCTCGGCGCCGAGCGCGCCCAGCAGCGTGGTGAGGTTCCACAGGACGTACAGGGTCAGTCCCGTGACGGTGAACCCGATGCGGACACCGCGCCGGGTGGGCTGGGCGAGCGCCACCGCGGTGGTCTCGTCGATCACCCACTGCGCGGCGAGCGGCCGCAGCACGCGCGGGAGGGCCAGCAACTGCGACAGCCGCAGCCCGTAGAAGGCGTTGCGCACGCCCAGGAAGAAGGCGCCCGCCGCGGCCGTGAACGGGTTCCCGCCGGCCGCGAGCGCCCCCACGAGCGCGAACTGGGACGCCCCGGTGAACACCAGGAGACTGAGCGCGCAGGTCTGCGCGAGGGTGAGTCCGCCGCCCGTCGAGGTCACGCCGAAGGCGAACCCGGAGAGTCCCACGGCGATCCCGACTCCCAGGGCGTCCCGCACCACGGCGGCGTCCGGCTTGCCGGCGGTCACCGGCTCTGCTGTCTGTTCTGCCACGCCCCGGACGCTAGGCGAGACGCCGGCCGCGCATCTTGTACGTTCTTGCGCTCGCGCTGGTACGCCCCGGGCGGCACGCCCACGATGCGGGTGAAGTGCCGGTTCAGGTGCGGCTGGTCGGTGAAGCCCACCCGGACCGCGGCCTCGGCGGGCGGGATCCCGGCGTCCAGCAGTCGCCGCGCGCGGCGCACCCGGGCGTCCGTCAGCCAGGTGTGGGGCGGCAGTCCGTAGGCGTCGCGGAAGGCGCGCAGCAGCGCGAAGGGGCTGGTGCCGAGGTCGTGGGCGAGCGCTTCCAGGCTGGGCGGCTCGGCCATCCGCTCCTCCAGCACGGCACGCGCGCGTGCGGCGGTCCGGGCCCCGGCCGTGCGCACCTCCCGGCGCGGCAGCGGGCCGCCGTTGAGCCGCAGCAGCCGGGTCACGGCCACCCGCAGCAGGGTGTCGGCGGCCAGCGCGTTGCCCTCGTCGGCGGCGCGCAGCACCCGGTGCACCAGCTCGACGGTGTACGGATCGTCCAGCACCGGCCGGACGAAGCCCGGCGTGCCGCGCAGCGTCGTGGTCTCGGCGGCGATGGCCGCGACCACCTCCGGCGCCGGGTAGACGGCCCCGTACCGCCACCCCTCCGGCACCCCCGCCCGTCCGGTGTGCGGGGTGTCCGGGTTGATCAGCGCGAGCGACCCGGGCCCCGCGTACTGGTCGCCGCCGCCGTGGTGGAAGACCTCCACCCCGTCGGCGATGCCGGCGATCACGAAGGTCTCGTGCGTGTGCCGTACGAACGTCTTGTGCACGTACCGGGCCCGCAGCAGGTCGACCCCGGGCAGTTCGGCGTACCGCCAGTGCCGCGCCCGCTCCGTCCGCCCCGCCATGCCCTCCATTGTCTCGGACCCCGTGCGGCACCCCCGGCCCGCCCTCCCCGACCCGCTCGGACCCCCGCCGGGGCCGCTCCCGGCCCGATTGTCAGTGGCCGGGTGCACGATGGACGCATGGTCAGCTCCGCACACCGAGCCCTCGACGGCTTCTCCCCCGCCACCCGCGGCTGGTTCACGGGTGCCTTCTCCGCGCCCACCGCCGCCCAGGCCGGCGCGTGGCAGGCCATCGGCGAGGGCTCGGACGTGCTGGTGGTCGCCCCCACCGGCTCGGGCAAGACGCTGGCCGCCTTCCTCGCGGCCCTGGACCAGTTGGCCTCGACGCCCCCGCCCGCCGACCCGAAGAAGCGCTGCCGGGTCCTGTACGTCTCCCCGCTCAAGGCCCTCGCCGTCGACGTGGAGCGCAATCTGCGCAGCCCGCTGACCGGCATCCGGCAGGAATCCGTCCGCCTGGGCCTGCCCGAGCCCGAGGTCAAGGTGGGCATCCGCTCCGGCGACACCCCGGCCGCCGAGCGCCGCGCGCTGTCCACCCGCCCGCCGGACATCCTGATCACCACCCCCGAGTCCCTGTTCCTGATGCTGACCTCGGCCACCCGCGAGGCGCTCACCGGCGTGGAGACGGTGATCCTCGACGAGGTGCACGCGGTCGCCGGCACCAAGCGCGGCGCCCACCTGGCGCTCTCCCTGGAGCGGCTCGACGAGCTGCTGCCCAGGCCCGCCCGCCGCATCGGCCTGTCCGCCACCGTCCGCCCGGTCGACGAGGTCGCCCGTTTCCTCTCCCCCCGCCGCAAGGTGGAGGTGGTCCAGCCGCCCTCGGGCAAGGAGTTCGACCTCTCCGTGGTCGTCCCGGTCGAGGACCTCGGCGAGCTGGGCGGCTCCCCGGTCGCGGACTCCGACGACGGAGCGGAGCGCCCGTCGATCTGGCCGCACGTCGAGGAGCGGATCACCGACCTCGTCCAGTCCCATCGCTCCACGATCGTCTTCGCCAACTCCCGCCGCCTGGCCGAGCGCCTGTGCAACCGGCTGAACGAGATCGCCTACGAGCGGGCCACCGGCGAGTCCCTCGGCGAACACCACTCCCCGGCCGAGCTGATGGGCGGTTCGGGCGCCGCCCAGGGCGCTCCGCCGGTGATCGCCCGCGCCCACCACGGCTCGGTCTCCAAGGAGCAGCGCGCCCAGGTCGAGGAGGACCTCAAGGCGGGCCGGCTGCCCGCCGTGGTCGCCACCTCCAGCCTGGAGCTGGGCATCGACATGGGCGCGGTCGACCTCGTCGTCCAGGTGGAGTCCCCGCCGTCGGTCGCCTCCGGCCTGCAGCGCGTCGGCCGCGCGGGACACCAGGTCGGCGCGGTCTCCACGGGCGTGGTCTTCCCCAAGTACCGGGGCGACCTGGTGCAGGCCGCCGTGGTCACCGAGCGGATGCGCACCGGCGCCATCGAGTCCCTGCGGATCCCCGCCAACCCGCTGGACGTCCTCGCGCAGCAGCTCGTGGCGATGACGGCCCTGGACACCTGGCAGGTCGACGACCTGCTCGCCGTGGTCCGCCGCGCCGCGCCCTTCGCCTCGCTCCCGGAGTCGGCCTTCACGGCGGTCCTGGACATGCTCGCGGGCCGCTACCCGTCGGACGCGTTCGCCGAGCTGCGCCCGCGCGTGGTGTGGGACCGCGTGGCCGGCACGGTCACCGGCCGCCCGGGGGCCCAGCGGCTGGCCGTCACCTCCGGGGGCACCATCCCCGACCGCGGCCTGTTCGGAGTGTTCCTCGCCGGTGCCGACCCCAAGAAGGGCGGCGGCCGGGTCGGCGAGCTGGACGAGGAGATGGTGTACGAGTCCCGCGTGGGGGACGTCTTCACCCTCGGCACCAGCTCCTGGCGGATCGAGGACATCACGCGCGACCGCGTCCTGGTCTCCCCGGCGCCCGGGGTGCCGGGCAGGCTGCCGTTCTGGAAGGGCGACCAGTTGGGCCGCCCGCTGGAGCTGGGCCGCGCGCTGGGCGCGTTCCTCCGCGAGGTCGGCTCGCTGCCCGGGGACGACGCCCGGCGGCGCCTGCTCGCCGCCGGCCTGGACGCCTGGGCCGCGGACAACGTCCTGGCGTACCTCGCCGAGCAGCGCGAGTCCTGCGGCCACATCCCCGACGACCGCACCATCGTGGTCGAGCGCTTCCGGGACGAGCTGGGCGACTGGCGGGTGGTGGTCCACTCCCCCTTCGGCGCCCAGGTCCACGCCCCGTGGGCGCTCGCCCTCGGCGCCCGCCTGTCCGAGCGGTACGGCATGGACGCCCAGGTGATGCACGCCGACGACGGCATCGTGCTGCGGCTGCCGGACACCGACCTGATGGGCCTGGACCTCCTCGACCAGGAGCCCCGCAGGGCCGGCACCGAGTACGACGCGGACCAGGCCCCGGTCGGCGCGGCCGACGTCGTGTTCGACCAGGGCGAGGTCAACCAGGTCGTCACCGACCAGGTGGGCGGCTCGGCCCTGTTCGCGGCCCGCTTCCGCGAGTGCGCCGCCCGCGCGCTGCTGCTGCCGCGCCGCAACCCCGGCAAGCGGACCCCGCTGTGGCAGCAGCGCCAGCGCGCCTCCCAGTTGCTGGAGGTGGCGAGCGAGTTCGGGTCCTTCCCGATCGTGCTGGAGGCGGTCCGCGAGTGCCTCCAGGACGTCTTCGACGTGCCCGGACTGGTCGAGCTGATGGGCGACCTGGAGGCCCGCAAGGTCCGCCTGGTGGAGGTCACCACCCCCGAGCCGTCCCCGTTCGCCCGTTCCCTGCTCTTCGGCTACGTGGCCCAGTTCCTGTACGAGGGCGACTCGCCGCTCGCCGAGCGCCGCGCCGCCGCCCTCTCCCTGGACTCCCGGCTGCTGGCCGAGCTGCTCGGCCAGGCGGAGCTGCGCGAACTGCTCGACGCCGAGGTGCTGACCGAGCTGGAGCGCGAGCTGCAGTGGCTCACCGAGGACCGCCGCGTCAAGGACGTGGAGGGCGTCGCCGACCTGCTCCGGCTGCTCGGCCCGCTCACCGACGCCGAGCTGGCCGAGCGGGGCGCCGAGCCCCGGTGGGCGCCGGAGCTGGCCGCCGCCCGCCGCGCGATCAAGGTCCGTATCGGGGGCGCCGACCACTGGGCGGCCATCGAGGACGCCGGCCGTCTGCGCGACGCGCTGGGCACGGCGCTGCCCGTCGGCGTGCCCGAAGCCTTCACCGAGCCCGTCAAGGACCCGCTCGGCGACCTCCTGGCCCGCTACGCCCGCACCCACGGCCCGTTCACCTCGGCCACCGCCGCCGCCCGCTTCGGCCTGGGCGTGGCCGTCACGGACGGCGCTCTGCAGCGGCTGTCGGCGGCGGGCCGGGTCGTCCAGGGCGAGTTCCACCCGGCGGGGATCGGCCAGGAGTGGTGCGACGCGGCCGTACTGCGCCGGCTGCGCCGCCGTTCCCTGGCCGCGCTGCGGCACGAGCTGGAGCCGGTGCCGCCGCCCGCGCTCGCCCAGTTCCTCCCCCAGTGGCAGCACATCGGCAAGGGCCACTCGCTGCGCGGCGTCGACGGCCTGGTGCGCGCCGTCGAGCAGCTCCAGGGCGCGGCCGTGCCCGCGTCCGCCCTGGAGAAGCTGGTCCTGCCGTGCCGGGTGGCGAACTACTCCCCGGCCATGCTGGACGAGCTGACCGCCGCCGGCGAGGTGGTGTGGGCCGGGGCGGGTTCCCTCCCCGGCAAGGACGGCTGGATCTCCCTCTACCTGGCGGACGCGGCCCCGCTGCTCCTGCCGCCGCCGCACCCCCTGGAGACGACCGCCCTGCACCAGTCCGTCCTGGACGCCCTGTCCGGCGGCTACGGCCTGTTCTTCCGGCAGATCGCCGACCAGGTCCGCGCGACCACCCACCCCGAGGTCACCGATCCCCAACTGGCCGACGCCCTCTGGGACCTGGCCTGGTCCGGCCTGCTGACCAACGACACGCTGGCGCCGCTGCGGTCCTTCCTCGGCTCGGGCCGCACCGCGGGCTCCACGGCCCACCGCGCCAAACGCGCGGCCCCGCGCGGGCGGTACGGCTCCCTCACGGCCGCCGCCCGCCCCGCCTCCCGCTCCGGGCCGCCGACCGTGGCGGGCCGCTGGTCGCTGCTGCCGGCCCGCGGGACCGACACCACGGTCCGTGCCCACGCCCTGGCCCGCACGCTCCTCGACCGGCACGGCGTGGTGACCCGCGGCGCCGTCTCGGCCGAGGGCGTCGAGGGCGGCTTCTCCGCCGTCTACCGCGTCCTGTCGGTCTTCGAGGAGAGCGGACAGGCCCGCCGCGGCTACGTGGTGGAGGGCCTCGGCGCGGCCCAGTTCGCCATGGACGGTGCCGTGGACCGCCTCCGCGCGGTGGCCAACGCCCGGGACCGCGGCGACGGACTGCCGGGCGGCGGCCTCGGCGGACCCCAGCCGCCCACCGACGGCTCCGGCGGCTCCCCGGACCCCGACTGGTCCGCCCCGGCCGCCCCCTTCCCCGCCCTGGACACCGACTTCGTCACCCCGGGCGCCACCACCCCCGGCCCGCCCTACTCCAGAGACGAGTACGTCTCCCCCCGGGACTACGCCTCCCCCGGCACCGGCGGCCCCCGCTCCGGCGGCCCCCGCTCCGGCGGCCCCCGCTCCGGCGGCCCCTACTCCGGCGGCCCCTACGGCGGCGGCTTCGCGCCCGGCGGTCACGGCAACGGCTTCCCCGGCCGCCGTACCCGCCCGTCCCCCGCCTCCCGGGCCGTCGTCCTGGCCGCCGCCGACCCGGCCAACGCCTACGGCGCCGCCCTGCCCTGGCCCGAGCCCCCGACCGGCGCCGGACACAAGCCGGGCCGCAAGGCGGGCTCCCTGGTCGTCCTGGTCGACGGTGACCTGGCGCTCTACATGGAGCGGGGCGGCAAGACCCTGCTCGCCTGGCCTTCCGACGCCGACACCCCGGCGAGCGACGACCCCCGTCTGGCCGCGGCCACCGAGGCACTGGCGGAAGCGGCCCGCGCGGGCGCCCTCGGCACGGTCACGGTGGAGCGGGTCAACGGCGCCTCGGCGCTGACGTCCCCGTTCGGCGCCCTGCTGGAGAGCGCGGGGTTCATCGCGACCCCGCGCGGGCTGCGGCTGCGCGCATGACCGAGGCGGGAGGCCCCGATGCCTGAAGGAGACACGGTCTGGCAGGCCGCGCGGCGGCTGCACGACGCCCTCGCGGGCAAGGTGCTCACCCTCACCGACTTCCGCGTGCCCCAGTACGCCACGGTCGATCTCACCGGCCGCACGGTCCTGGACGTCACGCCCCGCGGGAAGCACCTGCTGACCCGCATCGAGGGTGACGTGACGCTCCACTCGCACCTGCGGATGGACGGCTCCTGGCGGATCTTCGAGCCCGGCCGGCGCTGGAACGGCGGCCCCGCCTACCAGATCCGCGTCGTCCTCGGCACCGCCGACCGCACCGCCGTCGGCTACCGCCTGCCGGTCCTCGAACTGCTCCGCGGCGCCGAGGAGCACCGCGCGGTCGGCCACCTCGGCCCCGACCTGCTGGGCCCCGACTGGGACCCCGAGCGGGCCCTGGCGAACGTCCTGTCCGACCCGGTCCGACAGCTCGGCGAGGCCCTCCTGGACCAGCGCAACCTGGCCGGCATCGGCAACGTGTACAAGAGCGAGCTGTGCTTCCTGCTCGGCGTCACGCCCTGGCTCCCCGCGGGCGACCTGCCCGCCGACCGCGCCGCCGCGCTGCCCGCCCTCGCCAAGCGGCTCCTGGAGGCCAACCGGGACCGCCCGGTCCGCAACACCACGGGCCGCCGCGCCCCCGACCTCTTCGTCTACGGCCGCGCCCGGCGCCCCTGCCTGCGCTGCGGCACCCCGATCCGCGTGGCCGACCAGGGCGACGGCTCCCGCGACCGCCCCACGTACTGGTGCCCCACCTGCCAAGCGGGCCCGACCCCGAGCCCCGCACCCCCGCCTCTCCGACAGCACCGCCCTCGCGCGGACGGCTGACCCGCCCCCGGACGACCCCGTCACCAACGCCCGGCCCCTCCCGCCAACGAGGCCGACCCCCACCCCCGTAAGCCCGTCTAACCCCCCTCCTCGCCCCCGTCGCGCCGCTCACCCCCACCGGCCCCCCACACCCTCCGCCACCGCCCCGCCCCCAGCGCCCCGGCCGCCCGCCCCTTGGCCGCGCAGTGCACCGGCAGCAGGCTCAGCCCCCACCCCCCGGCCGCCACCGTCCCTTCCAGCACCCCCGCCCCCGGCGCGAAGGCCAGCCGCAGCACGGCCCACCACCACACCATCCCGAGCCCGACCGCGACCCCCCGGCCGACGACCGGGCCCACCCCCCGCCCGACTATTCGCCCCGGCATGCCCCGCCACCTCCGTCCCCCGGCCCCGGAGCCCACGCGAGCCCCGCGGACCCCGCCCCCGCGCGCCCCGGGAGGACCGGCGTCACCCGTTCTCGGCCTGGAACATCCAGTGCTGCTTCTCCAGATCCCCCGCGACCTGGATGAGGACGTCCTGCGTCACAGGATCCGGCTCCCCGGTGGCGGCGATCCGTTCCCGCATCCGTGCGATGACCGCGCCCAGCGCGTCCACGATCGACCTCACCGCCGCCGAGTCGTCGACCCAGCCCTCCGGCGTCACCCCGATCCCGCTGCCGACGGCCACGGTCGCGGCCCGGCCGTCGGGGGAGACACCCAGCGCGGCGGCGCGTTCGGCGACGGTGTCGGAGTGGGCGCGGGCGGTGCTCACGACCTCGTCGAGCTGGAGGTGGACCGAGCGGAAGCGGGGGCCGACCACGTTCCAGTGGATCTGCTTCGCCACGAGGGCGAGATCGACCAGGTCCACGAGGGCGCCCTGCAACGCCTCGGACACGGTCGCGAGGTTCGCGTCGGACAACGGGCTCTTGACGACGTACATCCACACCTCCGTCGAGCGGCCCCCCGCACATCCCTCCACGATGACCGCACCGCCCTCCACCGGCAAACGCACGGCCGCCCCACGCCCTCCGCCCACCGCACGGCCGCCCCACGCCCCCACGCCCCCACACACACAACGCCCCCGACCCCGCCCCCTCATGCGAAAACCCCGACCGCACCCCTCCGGCGATCCGGAGGAGCCCCGGCCGGGGCCCTGCACACTTCGGTGCCTGGACGAACGCCCGCGCTGCCGCGGGACGGCGGTGTCGCTCAGGCGGCGACGACGTCCACCGCTTCGGCGGGCGCCTTGATCGTCACCCGTTCCGGTGGCACGCCGGCCACCGAGACGGAACCCAGCATCGGACGGACCGGTGTGGGCACGGTTTCGCTGGGGGTGGCCGCAGCGGACTGGGCCAGCTCGGCGAGGGCGAGTTCGTCGCTCACTTCCCGCATCAGCTCGGACATCCGTACGTCCAGCGCGTCGCAGATGGCGGAGAGCAGTTCGGAGGAAGCCTCCTTCTGCCCCCGCTCCACCTCGGAGAGATAGCCGAGTGAGACTCGGGCGGACGAGGAGACTTCGCGCAGAGTACGGCCCTGGCGCTGGCGCTGCCGACGCAGCACGTCACCCAGCAGGCGACGGAGCAGAATCATCGGTGGCTCCCTCCTCGGACCGCGTAGCCGCATCCTTCACGCCCCACCGTACCGCCTCGCGCTGCGGCCGTGCGGGGAGCGATGTCGTGTTCACTCAGGGCTGCAAACATCAAAACCCCCCGTTCCGTTCCGTATCCTGTGCCCGCTCATTCCCGGTCTGTTCGCTCGCGATCTCCTCGACGAGAAGCGCGAGTACGCTCCGTACACTCTCCATACGAATTTCCGCGCGGTCGCCGTTCAACCGCAGCGCCTCCACTTTTCCGCCAGAGGCAGAACCGTCCGCCGCGCTCCCGGGGCCGTGCACGGCCACGAAAACGGTCCCGACGGGCTGCCCGTCCTGGGGGTCGGGGCCCGCGACGCCGGTCGTCGCGATGCCCCAGTCGGCACCCAGCGCGGTCCGCACGCCGGCCGCCATCTCGGCGGCGACCTGCGGGTCCACCGCACCCCGCGCCGCCAGCAGCGACGCGTCGACGCCGAGCAGCCGGTGCTTCAGCTCGGTGGCGTAGGCGGTGACCGACCCCCGGAAGACCTTGGACGCCCCGGGGACCGAGGTGATCTCCGCCGCGACCAGCCCGCCCGTAAGTGACTCGGCAACCGCGACGGTGCCACCCCTCACGGTGAGTAGTCGCACCACGTCGGCGGCCTCGGAACTCAACCTTCCGTCTCCTTCAACGCCGCCCTGCGCTCGGCGATTCCCCGCCTGCGCAGCACAATGGCCTGTCTTACATAGTCGAGCCCGGTCGCGACGGTCAGGACGACCGCCGCGGCCATCACCCAGAACCGCAGGGTCGCCAGCGGTCCCGTCAGCGCCAGCACATACATGCCCACCGCCACGCCCTGGGTGAGGGTCTTCAGCTTGCCGCCGCGGCTCGCGGGGATGACGCCGTACCGGATGACCAGGAAACGCAGCAGGGTGATGCCGAGTTCCCGGCCGAGGATCACGACCGTCACCCACCACGGCAGATCGCCCAGGGCGGAGAGACAGATGAGCGCCGCTCCCATGATCGCCTTGTCGGCGATGGGGTCGGCGATCTTCCCGAAGTCGGTGACGAGGTTGTAGGTGCGCGCCAGGTGGCCGTCGAACAGGTCGGTGATCATGGCGATGGCGAACGCCGCCCAGGCGAACGACCGCCAGGCCGGGTCGTAGCCGCCGTTGCCCAGCATCAGCGCGACGAATCCCGGCACCAGGACCAGCCGGAGCATGGTCAGGAGGTTGGCGACGTTCCAGACGCTGGCCTGGTTGACCGCGGCCGCCGCGATCTTCCCACCCCGAGGAGCACCCCCGCGCCCCCCGGCACCAGCCCCGTGACCCTCACCAGCACCAGCCCCGGGACCGTTACCAGCACCAGCACCAGCACCACCGAACGAGTCGCCCGACCTCACCAGCTCTACGCGCTCGCCCCGTTCCCGCTCCCCGGCACTGGCACTGGCACCCGCACCCGCACCCACCCCCGCTGCCGGAGGCGGACCGGCCCTCCGCGCGCCGGGGGAGCCCCCCGCCGCGGACGCCGGTGCTCCGGTCATCTGCCCGCCTCCTCGGTCGACGCGTCCTCGGTCCAGGCGGGCGCCCCCAGCAGCGGCTCGGCCACCAGGTCGACACCCTCCGTACCGACCACCTTCGCCTCGACCATACGACCGACACTCAGACCTTCGCCGCTCGTGAGCAGAACCTGGCCGTCCGTCTCGGGCGCCTGGTGCGCGGCCCGCCCGTACACGCCGTCCTCGTCGTCGACGGATTCCACGAGCACCCGCACGGTGGAGCCGACGCGCTCCTCGGCGCGCTGCGAGACCAGTTCCTCGGCGAGCCGGGAGACCCGCGCGAGCCGCTCGGCGACCACGTCCTCGTCGAGCTTGCCGTCGTATCCGGCCGCCTCGGTGCCCTCCTCGTCGGAGTAGCCGAAGACGCCGATGGCGTCGAGCCGCGCGTGGTTGAGGAACCGCTCCAGCTCGGCGAGGTCGGCCTCGCTCTCGCCCGGGAAGCCCACGATGAAGTTGGAGCGCACACCGGCCTCGGGCGCCTTGCTCCGGATGGTGTCGAGCAGCTCCAGGAAGCGGTCGGTGTCGCCGAACCGGCGCATCGCGCGCAGGACGTCGGGCGCGGAGTGCTGGAAGGAGAGGTCGAAGTACGGGGCGACCTTGGGGGTGCCGGTCAGCACGTCGATGAGGCCGGGCCGCATCTCGGCGGGCTGGAGGTAGCTCACCCGCACCCGCTCGATGCCGTCGACCTCGGCCAGCTCGGGCAGCAGGGACTCCAGCAGGCGGATGTCGCCCAGGTCCTTGCCGTAGGAGGTGTTGTTCTCGGAGACCAGCATGATCTCCTTGACGCCCTGCTCGGCCAGCCACCGGGTCTCGTTCAGCACGTCGCTCGGACGGCGGGAGATGAAGGAGCCCCGGAAGGAGGGGATGGCGCAGAAGGAGCAGCGCCGGTCGCAGCCGGAGGCGAGCTTGACGGAGGCGACCGGGGAGCCGTCCAGCCGGCGGCGCAGCGGGGCGCGCGGCCCGGAGGCCGGGGCGACGCCCTCCGGCAGGTCCGCCGGCGCGGGCTGGGGCAGCTCCGCGGGGCCGTGCCCGGGCAGCGCCACGGACGCGCCCGCCCGCTGCCGCTCGGCCGGGCTGATCGGCAGCAGCTTGCGCCGGTCGCGGGGGGTGTGGGCGGCGTGGATGCCGCCGCTGAGGATGGTCTGGAGCCGGTCGGAGATGTCGGCGTAGTCGTCGAAGCCGAGCACGCCGTCGGCCTCGGGGAGGGCCTCGGCGAGTTCCTTGCCGTAGCGCTCGGCCATGCAGCCGACCGCCACGACGGCCTGCGTTCTGCCGTGGCCCTTGAGGTCGTTGGCCTCCAAGAGGGCGTCGACGGAGTCCTTCTTGGCGGCCTCGACGAAGCCGCACGTGTTGACCACGGCGACGTCCGCGTCCTCGGCGTCCTCCACGAGCTGCCAGCCGTCCGCCTCCAGACGGCCTGCGAGCTCCTCCGAGTCCACCTCGTTACGGGCGCAGCCAAGGGTGACGAGTGCGACGGTACGGCGTTCAGGCATGGGCTCAAGACTACTTCGTCCCGCCGACACCCCCTGTCGACGGGGTTGGCCGATCCCGGCCGGACCGCTACCGGACCGCTACCGGCCCGCCCCTCGCGGGCCCGTCATCCGACCTGGGGGTCGCCCTTGGTGTAGGTCAGCCGCTCCACGGCACCCGGCTCGAAATCGTCTTCGATCTTCTTGCCGTTGACGTACAGCTCGATCGCTCCGGCGTCGCCGAGGACGAGGTTGATCTCCGTGCTGTCCTGGAAGGTCTTGGACTCGCCCTGTTCGAGGACGCCGTCGAAGAGCTGCTTGCCGTTGTGGTCCTTGGCGGAGATCCAACTGCGGCCGTCGGTGGCGGTGGCCTTGACCGTCACCTTGTCCGCGGGCGCGGCGGCGATGGCGCTGTCGGACGGGGCGGGCTTGGGGGCGGCGGGCTTCTCGGGCCTGGCCGACGCGGAGGCGGACCGGCTGGCGGTGGCCGTGGGCCCCTCGCCCACGCTGGCCTGGGAGCCGCCGTCGTCGCCGCCCTTGACCAGGGTGAAGCCCACGAAGCCGATCACGACGACGATCGCGGCGACCATGGCGGCGGTCCAGTTGGGCCCGCGCCGCTCGGGACGGATGCGCTCCGCCTCGAACAGAGGTGCGGCCGGGGTCGGCTCCGGACGCCCGCCGTGCGCGGCCTCGAACTGTTCGATCAACGGGGCCGGGTCGAGTCCGACGGCCCTGGCCAGCGTACGGATGTGCCCGCGCGCGTAGACGTCACCGCCGCAGGGGCCGAAGTCGTCGGCCTCGATGGCGTGCACGATGGCGATCCGGACCCGGGTGGCACTGCTGATGTCGTCGACGGTCAGCCCGGCGGCGATGCGCGCCTGCCGCAGAGCACGGCCGATGGAAGGGCCGGCTTCCTCGGGGACGTCACGGGACACGTCTGCGAACGGACGCTCGTCTTCAGGGGAGTTGCCGATGGACACGGGGGCGCCTTTCGAGCGGTTGGCCGCCTGTGCTGGACGTTCAGTCTAGGGGGGGTACGAACGGGTGGGGCAACCGGGCGGTCGCACTTTGTACGCCATCGGAATGGCCCGGCAGACCGATGGTGGAGCAGGTGTTCGTCGCTCTTCCCAACTTGACGTACGACAAGGGGAAACGGTTGCCCAATGATCCCCCGCGGCCGCGGCCCCGCTCGACCACCCGGGCACCGCGTCCCGGCCGACGGGCGGGGGCGCGGTGTCCCGTTTCCTACCCTTCAGACTCCCCCCGGATCACCGCGAGCACGCCGTCCAGTTCATCAGGCTTCACAAGAACGTCACGCGCCTTGGAACCCTCGCTCGGCCCGACGATGTTCCGGGACTCCATGAGGTCCATCAGCCGCCCCGCCTTGGCGAAGCCGACGCGCAGCTTGCGCTGGAGCATGGACGTGGACCCGAACTGCGTGGAGACGACCAGTTCGGCCGCCTGGCAGAGCAGGTCCAGGTCGTCGCCGATGTCCTCGTCGATCTCCTTCTTCTGCTTGGTCCCGACGACCACGTCGTCCCGGAAGACGGGCGCCATCTGGTCCTTGCAGTGCTGGACGACGGCCGCGACCTCCTCCTCGGTCACGAAGGCGCCCTGCATGCGGGTCGGCTTGTTCGCGCCCATGGGCAGGAACAGGCCGTCGCCCTTGCCGATCAGCTTCTCGGCGCCGGGCTGGTCGAGGATGACCCGGGAGTCGGCGAGCGAGGAGGTGGCGAAGGCGAGCCGGGAGGGCACGTTCGCCTTGATCAGGCCGGTGACCACGTCCACGGAGGGCCGCTGGGTGGCGAGCACCAGGTGGATGCCGGCCGCCCGCGCGAGCTGCGTGATCCGCACGATGGCGTCCTCGACGTCCCGGGGCGCGACCATCATCAGGTCGGCCAGCTCGTCGACGATCACCAGGAGGTACGGGTACGGCTGCAGCTCGCGCTCGCTGCCCTCGGGCGGCTTGACCTTGCCCTCGCGCACCGCGCGGTTGAAGTCGTCGATGTGCCGGTAGCCGTACGCCGCCAGGTCGTCGTAGCGCAGGTCCATCTCGCGCACCACCCACTGGAGGGCCTCGGCGGCCCGCTTGGGGTTGGTGATGATCGGCGTGATCAGGTGCGGGATGCCCTCGTAGGCGGTCAGCTCGACGCGCTTGGGGTCGACCAGGATCATCCGGACGTCCTCGGGGGTCGCCCGCATCATCACCGAGGTGATCAGGCAGTTGATGCAGGACGACTTGCCGGACCCGGTGGCGCCGGCCACCAGCATGTGCGGCATCTTCGCCAGCGAGTGCATCACGTACCCGCCCTCGACGTCCTTGCCGAAGGCGACCAGCATCGGGTCGTCGTCCTCGGCGGACTCCGCGAGCCGCAGTACGTCACCGAGGTTGACCATCTCCCGGTCGGTGTTCGGGATCTCGATGCCGACGGCGGACTTGCCGGGGATCGGGCTGATGATCCGGACGTCCGGGCTGGCGACGGCGTACGCGATGTTCTTGGCCAGCGCGGTGATCCGCTCGACCTTCACGGCGGGGCCCAGCTCGACCTCGTACCGCGTGACCGTCGGCCCTCGGGTGAAGCCGGTGACCCGGGCGTCGACCTTGAACTCGGTGAAGACGGTGGTCAGCGCCGCCACTATGGCGTCGTTGGCGGCGCTGCGCGCCTTGCCCGGCCCGCCGCGCGTGAGGAGGTCCAGGGACGGCAGCGCGTAGGTGATGTCGCCCGACAACTGGAGCTGCTCCGCGCGCGCCGGCAGCTCGCGCTCCTGGGGCGGCGGGGTCTTGGTGAGGTCGGGGACCCCGCTGTCGGCCCCGGTCCGCGCGGGCCGGGCCACCGGCTGCGGCGCCGGGGCCGGGGCCGGGGCCGGAGCGCGCGTCGGGGTCGGCGTGGTCGGTTCCCGGTCGCCCGTGCCGACGCCCTGGGTGAGGTCGGCGACCAGCGGCGACGGCGGCATGCCGTGCAGGACGGCCCCGTCCAGCGCGGCGGCCGCGGCGGCGGCCACGTCCACGGCGTCCGGCCCGTCGGGCCGCGCCGCGGCCGGCCGCCGCGCCCGGGTGCGGCGCCGGGACAGCGCCTCCCGCTCGGCGTCCTCGGGGTCGTACACCTCCGGCGCCGGTCCGCCGCGCCCGCGCGGCCGGGCGGGCAGCGCCTCGCGCCATTGTTCCTCGTACCGTTCGTCGTCGCCCGGCACCTCCTCGACGGCCGGGTCGCGGACCAGCCCGAGCCGCACGCCGAGCTGCCGCAGCCGCTGCGGCACGGCGTTCACCGGCGTGGCGGTCACCACCAGCAGCCCGAACACCGTCAGCAGCACCAGCAGCGGCACGGCCAGCACATCGGTCATCGTGTACGACAGCGGGGTCGCCGCCGCCCAGCCGATGAGCCCGCCGGCGTCCCTTATCCCCTGCATGCCGTCGCCCCGCGCGGGCGAGCCGCAGGCGATGTGCACCTGCCCGAGCACGCCGATGACCAGCGCGGAGAGGCCGATCGCGATCCGTCCGTTGGCCTCGGGTTTCTCCGGGTGCCGGATGAGGCGGACGGCGACCGTGCCGAACAGCAGCGGCACGAGCAGGTCGAGCCGGCCGAAGGCACCGGTCACCAGGATCTCCACGAGGTCGCCGACGGGGCCTTTGAGGTCGGCCCAGGTGCCGGCGGCGACGATCAGCGAGACGCCGAGCAGCAGCAGGGCGACGCCGTCCTTGCGGTGGGCCGGGTCGAGGTTCCTCGCGCCCTGCCCCACACCGCGGAAGACGGCGCCGACGGCGTGCGCGAGTCCCAGCCACAGGGCGCGTACGAGGCGGTAGACGCCCCCCGTGGGGCTGGCCGCCGGCGCGGGCACGGGCCTCCTGGCCGGGGCCTTCCTGGCGGGCGGCCGCTTGGCGGGCGCCTTCTTGGCCGGGGCCCTCCTCGCGGCGGCCTTCTTCGCCGGAGCCTTCGCGGGAACCGCCTTCTTCGCGGGCTGCTTCTTGGCTGCGGAGGGACGTGAGGCCATAGGTGTGAGGTTACCGGTGGAGACAGCGGCGGACACCTGTGCCCACCGCTTCACCCGTTCGTGTCGCCCACGGAGAGGTCGCGAACTGACGCGCCCGGGGCGCCCACTGACGCGACCTCACGACCGCGCCCGGTCCCGGTGCGGTTGACGACGGCCTGACCGCCGCAGGCGCCTGGCTCAGTTGATGACGGCCTGACCGCCGCAGCCGCCTGGCTCAGTTGATCGCGGCCTGACCGCCGGAGGTCCCCGGTTCCAGCGCGTCCAGCGCCCGCCGCAGCCCGGTGAGCTTGCGCTCCAGATGCGCGGCCGTGGCCACCGCCGCGGCGTCCGTCGATTCGTCGTTGAGCTGCTTGGACAGCGCCTCGGCCTGCTCCTCGACGGCCGCCAGCCTGGCCGACAGCTCGGCGAGCAGCCCCGCCGACTCCTTGGCCGGTCCGCTGTCGTCCTTGTGCGCGGAGCTCTCCAACTGGAGCCGCAGCAGGGCCGCCTGCTCCCGGAGCTGGCAGTTCTTCATGTACAGCTCGACGAAGACGGAGACCTTCGCGCGCAGCACCCACGGGTCGAACGGCTTGGAGATGTAGTCCACCGCGCCCGCCGCGTACCCGCGGAAGGTGTGGTGCGGGCCGTGGTTGATCGCGGTGAGGAAGATGATCGGGATGTCCCGGGTCCGCTCCCGCCGCTTGATGTGCGCGGCGGTCTCGAAACCGTCCATCCCCGGCATCTGGACGTCCAGCAGAATGACCGCGAAATCGTCCGTGAGCAGTGCTTTGAGCGCTTCCTCCCCGGACGATGCCCGCACCAGCGTCTGATCGAGCGCCGAGAGGATCGCCTCCAGCGCCAGCAGATTCTCCGGCCGGTCATCGACCAGGAGGATCTTGGCCTTCTGCACCATGGCCCGCCCTCCTCGCCCCGGCGTGGGGCCTCCCCTGTCCGCAGGACTTGGGGAAGCACCGGCGGGTGCCACCCCAGGGGACGACTCCCTTGCGCCGCCCGTCCTTGTGCCGGTCATCGTAGCCGCACCCCGCCGGTCACCACACCCTGTCACCGCGATGTCACTGTGCACGTAGCAGAAACGCAGCGGCGGAACAGAAAGTTCCCCGAATCCCGTACTTCTACACGGCGTCGGGCACACTGCGTCAGCAACCGCGCGTGCCCGGCGGGGGCCGCCGCCACCTCATGCCCCCCGCATCCACTGCTCCATGACCGTCAGCAGGTGATCGGGGTCGACCGGCTTGGTGACGTAGTCGGAGGCGCCCGACTCGATCGCCTTCTCCCGGTCGCCCTTCATCGCCTTGGCGGTCAGCGCGATGATCGGCAGCCCGGCGAACTGCGGCATCCGGCGGATCGCCGTGGTCGTGGCGTACCCGTCCATCTCGGGCATCATGATGTCCATCAGGACGACCGCGACGTCCTCGTGCTGCTCCAGCACCTCGATGCCCTCCCGCCCGTTCTCGGCGTAGAGCACGGACAGGCCGTGCTGCTCCAGGACGCTGGTGAGCGCGAACACATTGCGGATGTCGTCGTCGACGATCAGCACCTTCTCGCCGCCGAACCGGATCCCCGGCCGCCCCTGCGCCACCGGTTCCTGCACCCCGGCGGGCGCCCACTGCTCCGGCTGCGCGGGCCGCGGCTCGGCGGCCCCCGGCAGCGACCGCCGGCGGCGGGCGAACAGCGCGGCGGCACCGTTCTGCGTCTCCTGGTACGACTTCACCTCGGCCGGCGTCTCCACGTGCACGTCCGTCTCCTCGGCCCGGCCGGACCCGTCGCCCGCGGAGGCCACCAGGTCACCGGCCTCCAGCGCGGCGGCCGGCTGCTGGTAGCCCTGCGGCGGCAGTTCGCTCAGGTGCAGCGGCAGGTACAGGGTGAACGTCGAACCGCGGCCGGGCTCGCTCTGCGCGTGGATCTCGCCGCCGAGGAGCTGCGCGATCTCCCGCGAGATGGACAGCCCCAGGCCCGTACCGCCGTACTTGCGGCTGGTGGTGCCGTCGGCCTGCTTGAACGCCTCGAAGATCACCCGCATCTTGCTGGCCGCGATCCCGATGCCGGTGTCGGTCACCGAGAACGCGATCAGGTCGGCGGCCGGGTCGGTCAGCGAACCGGCCTCCAGCAACTGCTCGCGGATCTTCTGCGGCACGTCGTCCCGGGCCGGCCGGATCACCAGCTCCACCGAGCCGGAGTCGGTGAACTTCACCGCGTTGGACAGCAGGTTGCGCAGCACCTGGAGCAGCCGCTGCTCGTCGGTGTGCAGCGTGGCGGGCAGCTCCGGCGAGACCCGCACCGACAGGTCCAGGCCCTTCTCGGCGGTGAGCGGCCGGAAGGTGGCCTCCACGTAGTCGACGAGCTGGACCAGCGCGATCCGGGTCGGCGAGACGTCCATCTTGCCCGCCTCGACCTTGGACAGGTCCAGGATGTCGTTGATGAGCTGGAGCAGGTCGGAACCGGCCCCGTGGATGGTCTCGGCGAACTCCACCTGCTTCGGGGAGAGGTTGCCCTCGGCGTTGTCGGCGAGCAGCTTGGCCAGGATCAGCAGCGAGTTCAGCGGCGTACGCAGCTCGTGCGACATGTTGGCGAGGAACTCGCTCTTGTAGCGCATCGACACCGCGAGCTGCTCGGCGCGTTCCTCCAGGACCTGCCGGGCCTCCTCGATCTCGGTGTTCTTCACCTCGATGTCCCGGTTCTGCTGGGCCAGCAGCTCGGCCTTCTCCTCCAGTTCGGCGTTGGACGCCTGGAGGGCCTTCTGCCGCTGCTCCAACTCGGCCGACCGCTCCCGCAGTTGCTCGGTCAGCTCCTGCGACTGCTTCAGCAGCACCTCGGTCTTGGTGTTGACGGAGATGGTGTTGACGCTGGTCGCGATCATCTCGGCGATCTGGTTGAGGAAGTCCTTCTGGATCTGCGTGAACGGCGTGAACGACGCCAGCTCGATCACGCCGAGCACCTTCCCCTCGAACAGCACCGGCAGCACAATCACCTGGGCGGGCGGCGCCTCCCCGAGCCCGGAGGAGATCTTCAGATAGCCGCTGGGCGCGTTCTCCACCAGGATCGTGCGCTTCTCCTTGGCCGCCGTCCCGACCAGCGCCTCACCCGGCCGGAACGAGGTCGGCATCGACCCCATCGAGTAGCCGTACGAACCCAGCATCCGCAGCTCGTACTGGTCGTCCGCGTCGGTGCCCTGCTCCTGGCCGTCCAGCAGCGGCATCGCCAGGAAGAACGCGCCGTGCTGGGCGGAGACCACCGGGGTCAGCTCGCTCATGATCAACGAGGCGACGTCCTGGAGGTCGCGGCGGCCCTGCATCAGCGCGGAGATCCGGGCGAGGTTGCCCTTGAGCCAGTCCTGCTCCTTGTTGGCGATCGTGGTGTCGCGCAGGTTGGCGATCATCTTGTTGATGTAGTCCTGGAGTTCCTGGATCTCGCCGGAGGCGTCCACGTCGATCTTCAGGTTCAGGTCGCCGCGGGTCACCGCGGTCGCCACCCGCGCGATGGCCCGCACCTGCCGGGTCAGGTTCCCGGCCATCTCGTTCACCGACTCGGTCAGGTCCCGCCAGGTGCCGTCGACGTCACGCACGCGTGCCTGCCCGCCGAGCTGCCCCTCGGTGCCCACCTCGCGGGCGACCCGGGTGACCTCCTCGGCGAACGACGACAACTGGTCGACCATCGTGTTGATGGTCGTCTTCAGCTCCAGGATCTCCCCGCGCGCGTCGATGTCGATCTTCTTGGTGAGGTCGCCCTTGGCGATGGCGGTCGTCACCATGGCGATGTTGCGCACCTGACCGGTCAGGTTGGACGCCATCTGGTTCACCGACTCGGTGAGGTCCTTCCAGGTGCCGGCCACGCCCGGGACGTGCGCCTGCCCGCCCAGGATGCCGTCCGTGCCCACCTCGCGGGCCACCTTGGTGACCTGGTCGGCGAAGGAACTGAGCGTCTTCACCATCGTGTTGAACGTTTCGGCAAGCTGTGCGACCTCGCCCCGCGCCTCGATCGTCACCGTCCGCGTCAGATCGCCGTTGGCGACGGCGGCGGCCACCTGGGAGATGTTCCGCACCTGGACGGTGAGGTTCTTCGCCATCAGGTTGACGTTGTCGCTGAGGTCCTTCCAGATGCCCACCACACCCGGGACGTGCGCCTGCCCGCCCAGGATGCCCTCGGTGCCCACCTCCCGGGCCACCCGCGTGACCTGCTCGGCGAAGGACGACAACTGGTCGACCATCGTGTTGACGGTGGTGACCAGCTCAAGGATCTCGCCCTTGGCGTCCACGGTGATCTTCTTCGACAGGTCGCCCTTGGCGACCGCCGTCGTCACCTCGGCGATGTTGCGCACCTGCAGGGTCAGGTTGTTGGCCATGCCGTTGACGGACTGCGTGAGGTCCTTCCAGGTGCCCGAGACGCCCTGCACCTCGGCCTGGCCGCCGAGGATGCCCTCGGTGCCCACCTCGCGGGCCACCCGCGTGACCTCCTGGGCGAAGGACGACAACTGGTCGACCATCGTGTTCAGGGTGTTCTTCAGCTCCAGGATCTCCCCGCGGGCGTCCACGGTGATCTTCTGTGACAGATCGCCGCGCGCCACCGCGGTCGCCACCTGCGCGATGTTGCGCACCTGCGCGGTGAGGTTCCCGGCCATGCCGTTCACCGAGTCGGTGAGGTCGCGCCACACGCCCGCCACGCCCGGCACCTGCGCCTGCCCGCCGAGCCGGCCCTCGGTGCCCACCTCGCGGGCGACCCGGGTCACCTGCTCGGCGAACGACGACAACTGGTCGACCATCGTGTTGATGGTGTTCTTCAGCTCCAGGATCTCCCCGCGCGCGTCCACGTCGATCTTCTGCGACAGATCGCCGCGCGCCACCGCCGTCGTCACCTGGGCGATCTGCCGCACCTGGGACGTGAGGTTCCCGGCCATGAAGTTGACCGAGTCGGTCAGCTCCTTCCAGGTACCGGACACGCCGTCCACGCGGGCCTGCCCGCCGAGCCGGCCCTCGGTGCCCACGTCCCGGGCCATCCGCGTGACCTGGTCGGCGAAGCTGGAGAGCTGGTCCACCATGGTGTTCACGGTGTTCTTGAGCTGGAGCATCTCCCCGGAGACGTCCACGGTGACCTTCTGCGACAGATCACCGTTGGCGACCGCCGTCGTCACCTGGGCGATGTTGCGCACCTGCCCGGTCAGGTTCCGGAACGCCGTGTTGACCGAGTCCGTGAGGTCCTTCCAGGTCCCCGCCGCCCCCGGCACCTGCGCCTGCCCGCCCAGCTCACCCTCGACACCGACCTCGCGCGCCACCCGCGTCACCTCGGCACCGAAGGCGGAGAGCTGGTCGACCATCGTGTTGACGGTGTTCTTCAGCTCCAGCATCTCCCCGGCCACGTCCACGGTGACCTTCTGCGACAGATCACCGTTGGCCACGGCCGTCGTCACCGCGGCGATGTCCCGCACCTGGGTGGTCAGGTTCCGGAAGACGGTGTTGACCGAGTCGGTCAGGTCCTTCCAGGTGCCCGCCGCGCCCGGCACGTTCGCCTGGCCGCCGAGCTGCCCCTCGGCACCGACCTCGTTGGCCACCCGTGTGACCTCGTCGGCGAAGATCCGCAGCGTCTCGGTCATCTGGTTGATCGTCTCGGCCAACTGCGCGACCTCGCCGCGGGCCGGCACGGTCACCTTCCGCGACAGGTCACCACTGGCGACCGCCGTCGTCACCTCGGCGATCCCGCGCACCTGGGCGGTCAGGTTCCCGGCCATCGTGTTGACCGAGTCTGTCAGCTCCTTCCACACGCCGGCCACACCGGGCACCCGGGCCTGCCCGCCCAGCGCCCCCTCGGTGCCCACCTCGCGTGCGACGCGCGTCACCTCGGACGAGAACGCCGAGAGCTGGTCGACCATCGTGTTGACGGTGTTCTTCAGCTCCAGCATCTCGCCGGCCACGTGCACCGTGACCTTCCGCGACAGATCACCCTTGGCGACCGCCGTCGTCACCAGCGCGATGTCCCGCACCTGCGCGGTCAACCGGTACGCCATCGTGTTGACGGAGTCCGTGAGGTCCTTCCAGGAACCCGACATCCCGCGCACCCGGGCCTGCCCGCCCAGCTTGCCCTCGGTGCCCACCTCACTGGCGACCCGCGTGACCTCGTCGGTGAACGTCGACAACTGGTCGACCAGGTTGTTCACCGTCCGGCCGACCTTCAGGAACTCCCCGCGCAGCGGCTGCCCGGCCCCCTCGGCCGTCTGGGTCCGCAGCTCCATCCGGGGCGACAGATCACCCTCGGCCACCGCCGACAGCACCCGGCTGACCTCGGAGACCGGCCGCACCAGGTCGTCCACCAGCGCGTTGCAGTTGTCCACGGCGGTCGCCCAGGACCCCTCGCAGGCCCCGGTCTCCAGCCGCTCGGTGAGCTTTCCCTCCCGTCCGACCATCCGCCGGACCCGGGCCAGCTCGCCCGTCAGGTGCAGATTGCGGTCGGCCACCTCGTTGAAGACCGCCGCGATCTCCGACATCACGCCGTCGCCGGACACCGTGAGCCGCTTGCGGAAGTTGCCGTCCCGCATGCAGACCAGGGCGGCCAGCAGCCGGTTCAGGGCCGCCGTGTCCACGGCAGTGGTCCCGTTGCGCTTCCCGCCCTGGTTGTCCGGGGACTGTCCGCCTTTCGCGCGCGTCCTCGTGCTCCGCGTCGCCGCGCCAGACTCCACTGTGTCCCTCCCGCAGGGGTCGACCATCGTGCCGTGCCCGGGTCCTACTGCTCGACATACCGGTTACCACCGGGTACTTCCTGTATCACCCGCCCGGTCCGCCGGACCTCTCCGGGGCTGCTGCCCGCCGTACCCGGCCGGCATCCGGCCCGACCGGGCCTCCAACAGGAAGCCTGCCCAGTGTTTCATCCTGGCCCAACCAGGCCATAACAGTTCGGCAGCTTCGCACAGCGTCCGCACACCCTCGGGCGGAAACACTGCAGACCGGCATCCGCATGGACGGCGAAGGTAAGTAACCTTGCATGCGGCTGTCCAGCCGTGCCGGTCCGTCCGGCCTGGGCGGTGGCACGAGACGAGCGGGCACGGAGGGGCGGCCGGACACATGACCACCGGACTGGTCCCGGGGGGACAGCCCCCGGACCCGCAGCCGACGGGCGGCATGCCGCAGCAGCGGCAGCAGCCGGCCGACGGGACCGACCTGCACGGCGAAAAGGGATCGAGGACTTCCGTGATCACCGCGCGCGCGGCCGCCAGCTTCGAGCCCCTGGGGCGATCGGTCGCCGGCGCGCGCTCCTTCGTCCGGGACACCCTCCAGGGCTGGGGCTACGCCGACATCGTCGACGACGCCGTGGTGCTCACCAGCGAGCTGGTCACCAACGCCGTGGTGCACGCCGGCACCTCCGCCGACGTGGTCTGCCTGCGCACCGACGAGGGCGTACGGATCGAGGTCGGCGACCGCTACCCGGAGCGCGAGGTGCCGCTCCAGGGCTCGCCCGCCGACATGGGCAGCCTGGACCGCGAGGGCGGCCGCGGCCTCCAGCTCTGCGCGGCCCTGGCCGCCCGCTGGGGCGTGGACTACACCCCGACCCACAAGACCGTCTGGTTCCAGCTCGACCTGCCCGAACGCCCGGTCGGCACCCGCTCCGCCGGCCCCTGCCTCCCCGCCGAGCTGCTGCCGCTCGCCGACGGCCGGGTCCGCGTCGCCGTCGTCCAGATCGACCGGGCCGGCGCGATCACCGCCTGGAACGAGGACGCCGAGGAGCTGTTCGGCTACCCGGCCGAGCAGGTCGTCGGCAAGCCGCTCACCGACCTGGCCGCCTGGCCGCACACCCCGGGCACCAGCACCGGCATCGCCGAGGCGCTCCGCCTCTCCCGCTGGGAGGGCAGCTACGGCATCCGCGGCGCGCACGGTCGGGTCACCCCGGTGTACGCCTCCCACCTGCGCGTCCGCGACACCGGCGGCGAGCCCTCCACGGTCTGCCTGCTGGTCCGCGACCACGAACGCGCGGTCCTGCAGTCCCCGACCCGGGTGCCCGCCGACACCGGCGCCGGCTCCGAGGGGCAGAGCACCGACCCCTTCGAGGTCTTCATCGGCTCCCCCGCCCCGGACGACCTCGACGGCCTCCTGCAGCGCACGGTCGAGCGGGCCCGCGACATGCTCGACGCCGACGCCGCCTTCCTCCTCCTCGCCACCGACGACGAGACGGAACTGGAGGTCCGCGCCTCCACCGGCCTGCCCTCCGCCCGCCAGCGCTTCGCCCGCGTCCCCGTCGAGGCCGGCCCCGGCCGCTACGGCTCCGCCCGGATGCCCGCCGTCCACGACGACCTGACCGCCGTACCGGGCGCCGTCCCCCTCCTCAACGGCACCGGGATGCGCTCGGTCGTCACCGTCCCCCTCAAGGTCGAGGGCCGTCTCACCGGCTCCCTCGGCGTCGCCGCGGAGGCCCCGGCCCGCTACTCCAACGAGGAGGCGCTGCGCCTGCAGTTCGCGGCCGACCGCATCGCCCTGGCCGTCGAGTCGGCCCGCCTCGGCGAACTGGAGCGGCTGCGCCGCGGCTCGCTCAGCTTCCTCGTCGAGGCGTCCGACCTCCTCGCCGGCACCCTGGACCGCGACCAGACCCTCGCCCTGATGGCCCAGATGACGGTCCCGACCCTGGCCACCTGGTGTGCCGTCTACACCATCGCCGACCAGGCTTCGGACCCCTACCTGTCGTACGTCCTGCACGAGGACGAGGAACTGATCGACGGCATCAAGTCCCTGCTGTCCAAGGTCCCCCCGCCGGACCCGGTGCCGACGCCGGGCGCCCGGGTCTGGACGGCCCCCAGCGAGGTCGCCCACCAGGCGGCGCTGCGTTCCTCCATGCGCAGCCTCGGCCTGAGCGGCAACTCCGGCCGCCAGGTCACGCCGGGCATCGGCCCGACCCTGGCCACGGCCGCCGCGGTCGGCGGCGAGACCGTGGTGCTGCCCCTGGTCGCCCGCAACCGCGTCATCGGCATGCTCACCCTCGGCAAGCCCGCCGACGAGCACTTCCGCCAGGAGATCCTGGAACTCGCCGAGGACCTCTCCCGCCGCGCCGCCCTGGCCCTGGACAACGCCCGCCTGTACTCGGAGCGCACGGCCATCAGCCAGTCCCTCCAGCGCAGCCTGCTCCCCCCGGAGCTGCCGCAGATCCAGGGCGTCGAGGTCGAGGTCATCTACCGCGCGGCCGGCGAGGGCAACGAGGTCGGCGGTGACTTCTACGACCTCTTCCCCATCCGCGACGGCGCCTACGGCTTCGCCATCGGCGACGTCTGCGGTACGGGCCCGAACGCGGCGGCGGTCACCGGCCTGGCCCGGCACGCCCTGCGCCTGCTGGCCCGCGAGGGCCTCAGCGGCCCGGCGGTGCTGGAGCGCCTGAACTCCGCCATCCTCGACGAGGGCGCCCGCAGCCGCTTCCTCACCCTGCTCTACGGCGAGCTGCGCCCCCAGGAGGACGGCAGCGCCGAACTGAAGGTGGTCTGCGCCGGCCACCCGCTGCCGCTCCGCCTGCGCCAGGACGGCACGGTCGAACCGGCGGCCGAGCCGCAGCCCCTCCTCGGCGTCATCGAGGACCTGGAGCTGTACGAGCAGACGGTCACCCTCGATCCGGGCGATGTACTGCTCTGTGTCACGGACGGCGTGACCGAACGCCGGGAGGGCGCCCGCATGCTGGGCGACGACGGTCTCGCCGATGTCCTGACGACCTGCACGGGCCTCACGGCCGGTGCGGTGGCGGCCCGCATCATGCGCGCGGTGGAGCGCTTCGCCTCGGACGCCCCGTCCGACGACATGGCGATCCTGGCGATGCGCGTCCCGGAGCCGCACCGCGACTAGGACAGCAGAAAGGCCCCGCCCGAATGGGCGGGGCCTTCTTTATGGAGCCCCCAAACGGAATCGAACCGTTGACCTTCTCCTTACCATGGAGACGCTCTGCCGACTGAGCTATAGGGGCTGGTCACTTTTCGAGGTTTCCCTCGCGGCAACGGAATAGATCATACCCCGAACACAGCCGTGCTCCCAACCACGCTCAGAAAGCCGGCTGGAGCAGTCCCCCGAGCGCATTGCACGCGGACACGATGCGCTGCATGTCCCTTTTCGTCAAAGAGGCGTCGACCGGCAGCGCGAGCGTCTCCTGAGCGGCCCGCTCGGTCTCCGGCAGCTCCACACAGCGCCGGAAGTCCGGCATCCGGTGCACCGGCGTCTTCACCGGCACCCGGCAGTCGACGCCCCGGGCCCGTACCGCCCGCGCGAACGCGTCCCGGTCCGGCCGCCCGTTCCCGGGCACCCGCACCACGTACTGCTGATAGGTGTGCCCGTCCCCGCCGTCCGGCGTGCGCACCCCCCGCAGCCGGGCATCCAGGTAGGCGGCCCGCTGCCGCCGTTGCGCGACCTCGTCGTACGGCGCCTCGGACTCCCCTTCCTGCAGCACCAGCAGCCCGTGCCGCTGCCCTATCCCGAGCAGCCGCCCCATGTCCGCCGGCCGCCCGAAGCGGTGTACGGCGACCAGGGCGGCGGTCCGCCCACCCACCGCGGCCTCGACGGCGACCGGATCGAGGCAGTACGTCACCGGGTCTATGTCCGCGAACACCGGAAGCGCGCCGGCCAGGACGACGGCCTCGGCGACTTCCGCGTTCCCGAAGGCCGGCACGATGACCTCGTCACCGACTCCGACACCCGCGGCCCTCAGCATCGCTGCAGTACCCATGGTGGGGATGGTGGTTGCGGTACGTGAACACCAAGTGACAGACAATAAAAAAGGGTGGGACCCGGAACGGAAGTTCCGGGTCCCACCCTTTGAATAATTGTTCGGCGGCGTCCTACTCTCCCACAGGGTCCCCCCTGCAGTACCATCGGCGCTGTAAGGCTTAGCTTCCGGGTTCGGAATGTAACC